>NZ_CH902584.1:1538885-1737569 GCF_000152845.1 Roseovarius sp. 217 | reverse complement strand
TTCGACGGCCACAGGATCACCACCCGACGACCCGGTCTTCCACAGCGAGAACGCTACCCCGATGCCAAGAATGGCAAAGGTGATGCCCAGCGACCATGCGGGCGGAAACTTCTCCCAGCCCATCGCCTCCGCGACAAAGATCTTGGACCCGATAAACACCAACAGAACCGACAGCGCGTATTTCAGATAGGCAAAGCGGTGCAGGATCGCCGCCAGGGCAAAGTAGAGCGCACGCAGGCCAAGAATCGCAAAGATGTTCGAGGTATAGACGATGTAGGGGTCCGTTGTGATGGTAAAGACCGCCGGAACCGAGTCGACCGCAAAGACGATGTCAGCGACTTCGATCACGATCAGCGCAAGAAGCAGGGGCGTTGCATATCGCACCATGTGGCCTGTTTCGGGATGCGGCTTTCTGACTAGGAAACTATGGCCGTGTAGGTCCTCCGTCACGGGCATCCGCCGCTTGAGAAACCGGATCAGCCCGTTTTCCTCGAACGTGTGTTCCTTGTCGGCGACAAAGAGCATTTTGACCCCTGTAAAGATCAAGAAGGCCGCAAAAAGATAAAGGACCCAGTGATACTGCTCGACGATGGTCGCGCCGAGGCTGATCATGATGCCCCGCAATACGATCACCCCAAGCACGCCCCAGAACAGCACCCGGTGCTGGTATGCGCGCGGGATTGCGAAGAAGCCAAAAATCAGGGCGATCACAAAGATATTGTCCATCGCCAGTGATTTTTCCACCACGAAGGCGGTCAAATACTGGGCCGTGGCCGTGGCATCCATCTGCCACCAGATGAAACCGGAAAAACAAAGGCCGAGCGTGATATAGAGCGCAGACAGCCTGAGGCTTTCGGCCACCCCGATCTCATGGTCGTCCTTGTGCAGAACACCAAGGTCAAAGACCAGCAAGGCCACGACAATCGTCAAAAAGACAAGCCACATCCACAGCGGCTTGCCCAGAAAGAGCAGAAACAGGATTTCCAAGACAGGACCCTCTCGAGCGGCGTTACGCGCCAGATCAATAACCGCTCAGAACGAGGTCCAACCGGGCATGTCTCAAGCGCACGTGTTCACATGTTACGGTCCGACATCACGATGGGAGACCATCGTCAGAGGGGCCCGGTCCGTCATCAAGAAATCGTGTGCCTCTCACGGCACTTCAAGCCCCGGTGAAAGAAATTCACCGGACCAGATGGCGACACCGGCACTGGGGCTAGTGCCGCCAGCACCGCTCAGGCATCAATCTTTGCGAACTTGTGATTTGCCTTCCACTTTGGAACATCGCTGCGATCCAACCCCAGGAATAGAACGATGTTCTTGGCGACATAAAGCGTGGACCAAGTCCCGATGACCACACCAAAAACCATGGCAAAGACAAAGCCACGGATCACATCGCCGCCAAAGACCAAAAGCACGATCAGCGCGATCAGTGTTGTCACCGCCGTCATCAACGTCCGGCTCAATGTCTCATTGGCCGAGAGGTTCATCAACTCGCGCAACGGCATGACCTTGAACTTCGTGAGGTTCTCGCGCAGCCGGTCAAAGATCACGACCGTATCGTTGACCGAATAGCCCAGAATCGTCAGCAACGCCGCCACGATGGTCAGATCGAACTTGAACTGGAACAGCGCAAAGACACCAATCGTGACAATCACGTCATGCGCCAGCGCCGCCACAGTGCCGACGGCGAATTGCCACTCAAAGCGCATCCAGACATAGACGAGAATCCCAAAGGCCCCCGCCCCAACCGCCATCAGCGCCAGCCAGATCAGCTCAGCCGAGACCTTGGGGCCGACGGACTCCACCGCAGTGAACGCAATGCCCGGATCGACCGCGCGCAGGGCCGCCTGCACCTGCTGGACGGTTTCGACTGATATCGCCTCACCGCCATCCTGCGCCTGCACCCGGATCATGGCGACGTGCTGATCCGCCCGAAATCCCGGATCGAACACCTCGGAAACCGCCACATCTCCAAGCTGCAAACTGGACAGCGCCGCACGATACGCTTCCAGATTGATCTCCTGTACAGCCTCAGTCCGAAAGGTCGTGCCACCCTTGAAGTCGATCCCAAAGTTGAGGCCCAGTGTCGCCACCAGCAACAGCGAGGCTACAACCGCGAAAACCGAGACCCCAAAGGTGGCCCATTGTGCTCGGAAAAAGTCTATCGTGGTCCTGTCGGGTGCCAGCTTGATCCAGCCCTTCAGGGTGATGGAGCCCGGTTTGCGCCACCGCATCCAGGTCTCGATAATCAAGCGCGTCACATAGATGGCGGTAAACATCGACGTCACAAGACCAAGCCCCAGCGTCACCGCAAATCCCCGCACAGCCCCCGAGCCAATGGCAAACATGATCAGTGCCGTCAGCAACCCGGTGATATTGCTGTCCAGAATGGCCGAGAGCGCCCGTTGAAAGCCAAGCTCGATCGCGCGACCGGCAGGGCGCCCCTGTCGCAACTCTTCGCGGATACGCTCAAAGATCAATACAGTCGCATCGACCGCCATGCCCATCGTCAAGACGATTCCGGCAATACCCGGAAGGGTAAGGGTGGCCCCGATTACCGCCAGCGCCGCAATAAGAAGCGCCATGTTGAGGCTCAGCGCAAAAACAGCCATGACACCGAAACTGCCGTAACACGCCACCATAAACACGATCACGGCCACCATACCGATAGCAGCCGCACGCTGGCCCGCGTCGATGCTGTCCTGCCCCAGTTCCGGACCGATGGTGCGTTCCTCGAGAAAGGTCATTTCCGCCGGCAAAGCTCCTGCGCGCAGCAGCACGGACAATTCGGTGCTATCTTCAACCGTAAACTGCCCCGTGATGATCCCCGACCCGCTGGCAATATGACTCTGGATCACCGGGGCGCTGATCACCTCGTTGTCCAGAACAATCGCAAAGGGCTGACCGATGTGTGAGGCCGTGTAATCGCCAAAGGCGCGTGCGCCCGTGGGATCAAAGCGAAAGCTGACGGCCGGGCGGTTGTTCCGGTCAAACATCGGCTTGGCATCGACAAGATTGTCACCGCTGACGACCGGGGTTTGATCGACCCTATAGACCAAACCCGCATCATCCAGCGACGGCAGGATCAGCGTGCCGGGCTCTGCCACGGCATCCGCGGACGCCGCACGACCGATGACCGGATGAAACGTCAGCCGCGCCGTCGTGCCGATCAACGCCTTCAGCTCAGAGGCAGATCCGATGCCTGGAACCTGAATCAGAATGCGGTCAGCCCCCTGTCGCTGGATCGTCGGCTCGCGGGTGCCGACCTCATCGACCCGGCGGCGGATGATCTCGAGGCTTTGCTGCACTGTGCGTTCATCCGTCACTGCGCGTTCCGCCTCTGACAAGGTCACGCTCAGAACGCCGCCTTCGGCGCGGGCTTCGATGTCGGCCTGTCCCGCCCCGGTCATGGAAACAACGGGCGTGGCCAAAGCCCAGATTGCGGCCAGTGCCGCCTCGCTCCCGGCAGGGTCGGACAGTGCGATCCGCAACTCACCCGCTGCGGCCTCCTCGCGTCGAAAGGGTCCGACCTCGTCCCGGACGTCGCGCAGCGCATCCCGGACTTGTGGCCAAAGCGCGTCCATCCGCGCCGCATAGACGTCTTCGACCTGCACCTCGGCCAAAAGATGCGCACCACCGCGCAGATCGAGTCCCAAGCTGACCAAGCCTGACGGAAGCCATGACGGCCAGCCCGCCAGATCGGCCGCCAGCTCAGACGGCACGGCCCCGGTCTCAGCCTGAAGCGCGACAGCATCGTTGTATCGCTCGACCTGAGGGTAAAAGGCATTAGGCAACGCAACGACGAGGCCCCAGAGGCAAACGCTCCATATCAAGAGGCGTTTCCAGAAAATGGTATTCAGCATGATCGTGTCCTTGAACCGACACTGACCGACGGGCATCGCGCCCACTCCGGCAACATCGACGAGATCGGGGAAAGACTGTGGATCGGCAGGACAGTCACTCCAGAGCCCTTGTCGCCAGCAGAGCCAGCACCACAAGGCAACGGATCGAAAGATCACAAAGCCGCTTCGATGACGCGGCAGAAGTCAGAGCTGTCCACAGCTCTCACCATCCTGCCCGAGCATCAGGCGGCGGGCGGTGCCCTCGGGGAATGCGGCTGGTGCGCCCGGTCAACCGGGCCATCCGACCCGCATGCAACCCATCCAGCCCCTGACACCGACCAGCTTTCCCAAGCAGACGGGGGGACGGTCAGAATCGGGTCCACATCCGATGCATATCTGTCATCGGACGCGCGCTGCGACAGGCTGGTCTTGACCTCCCACGCTGCAAATTCGGGCGCCTCAGCACCGCTGAGCGCGGCCCCTCTCGCAAAAGGTTCAGAGGTGGCATTGGTCGCCCCAACACCCCCGACCCAGACCAGAAACACCGACAGCACCATAGCCCATGTGGCAAGCACTTGGCGCGATAAGCGGGCGAAGGGAATTGCTGTCGTCATGGAGCGGGTTATCTCACCAATTCAGAGCCAAGGCAATCTGCGGCAAGTGTCGCGCCACGCCCCGATACGACGGACCTCATGTCACACTCAATGCGACCATGAGGACGGCTGTGACGCCACGCGCCAACTCAGCGTGTAGGCGCGGCCCCTCATACCGCGCCGACGATCTCCAGACACCGACGAGCGCCACAAAGTTGTAGGGAAGTGAACAGCCATAGCCCACCAACAGCGCAAGCCACGGAAGATCAAAGGTCATCAGACCGATAAACAGGATGCTGGTCGTCAGGTTGACGATTAGACCACCAACGATAGCCCAGGTCCAAAACGCGTCGCCAAGATCCAAAGTGCCCTGCCAGAGGGCCTGTAACTGTTTCATCGCCCTAATCTGGGATGGCACACGCACCAACACCAGCCCTTTGATGCTCTATTTCAACACCAAATTCGCCGTCCTTGGGAACCAGCGCAGACTTTGCGTCCGCACGACGCATTCCGCATCACCACAGGATCACCGGTCGTCAGGACCGGTCGGGCTTGCGGGTCCGCGCTCGGTCTTGAGGCCAGTTCGGATCGTCCCGCTTGACGGCACGCGCTGTCCAGATGCCAGCCGGCACACCAAGAACGAGGCCCAGCGCGCCAGCGGTCGCAAAAGCGGTCCAGGTGACCCATCCGATACTGAGAAACGCAACGACACCGGCACCCGCAATGGAACTCACCCAAAGCAGCACCATGAACGTTCTGAGAGGAGCAGGCATAACGACCTCCTTTCACTTTGGAACCTGTGATCGTCATGGACCCAACGCGCACAAGCCTCTTCCGTTCCCTGCGCCGTCCAAGATCAGCGGAAACTTGCGCGACAGAGTCACCGGAAAAATGGGCTTCGTCAGCAAAGCTCAGCCCCTCACGCACGGCATCAATGGAACCAGAGACCGGCTCAAAGGGTTGTAAGGTCCTGACCTTGTCAAAGCCGGAGGCCCCTACGCGGTGCCCTCCAGAACAGCGATCACCTTGGAACGCACGCCGGTGCAGTGCCAGATGTTAAGGAGACACAACATGGATGAAGTCAAAACGGAGAAGACGCCCGAGACCACCCACACGACGATCACCCGCACCACCGAGAGATCATCGGCAAGCGGCGCGACCCTGTGGTTCCTGCTGGGCGGCATTGTCGTGGTCATCGCGGTGGTCGTCTTTTTCGTCTTCGGCGATGGGGTGCCATCAACGCAATCCGCCACACCGACGGACGGCGATGTCTCGGTCACAGTGGAAACGGACAATAGCCCCGTCGACGCCCCGGAACCCGCAGAAGCCGCGCCTGCCGACGCAGCTCCCACCGACGTAGAGCCCGCCGACGCAGAGCCCGCCGACGCAGAGCCCGAAGCGGCACCGCAAAGCGACTAAGACAAAGGGCGTCATGGCACCGAAACCCGAACCAGCCATGCCGCCACCAGCGCCTCAGGCCCGGCGCACGCTCGGTCTGAGGCAGGCCTATCCGCAGTACCGGGACCGCACATCTTGGCGGGGCACTGTATACGCATAGGACGTCGGCTCAAAGGGTCTGGTTTTGCCCGGAAAATCTCCGCTCACCCCCGGCAGATCCTTGCGCTGGGTCTCATGCTGCCCGTGCCGCTGCCGATCCCACTCCCGCACCCCAGCCTGTGCAGATGCGATCCGCCGCGGGAAGTCAGGTCTGAATGACTGGCAAATCAGTTGATCGCTCAGCGTGGCCTCGGCAAACTGGCCGGGCTTACGGTTCCGCAGGTTGACGATGTGACCCGCCTTGACCCCTAACCCTCGGGTTTCAAACACAAGGGGATCTCGCAACTCGAAAACATCCGTTTTCTCCCCCGGACCAAAGAGAGCATCCTCCCCCTTCCAGATATTTCCAGCGGCAAATCGCAACCTGTAGGACCCCGGCGGAACCAGAATCTTAAAGAAATCGCCGCCTTTGATATAGGCGGCCAGAGCCGCCGCGCCGGTCTCGTCATCACTCAGGGTCAAAAAATAGTCCTGCCCCGGCAAGGTCTTGACTTGAAGCGGAAACACGGCAGGCAATCCGGTCTTGTTCCACATCAGCCCGGCAGAGGGAACAGGATGCGCCATGTCGGCCTCGGCGCGCACGAGGGATGCCACCACGCCAAGAAACAGCACAAGCATCAGCCCTGCCACCTGTCTGCCGTGGATCAGTTTCATCACATCACCCTCATCACCAGACGCCGCCACGATCTGTCTGACACAGGGCACAGGACGGCCTGCACCCTCTTTGCCATCCTATCAGCCAGACCACCGCGATAAAAGACCAGGGATCACACCTGATCTATCAGGCAGCCCCATCGCAGGTCTGCGTCAGAGCTTGCGCAAATAGGCCCAGGACACAAATCCCCGCAACCCACGCGCCCGCTCCAGCGAAACCTCACACCAGCGTGTGCCGCCGGTCTGCTGACAGCTATGCACCCGCAAAACGGTCCCATTCGGCAAACCGACAATCACACTATACCCAATGCCCGGTCCGCCCCGCATTTTCAGCATGTCGTCGCCCTCGACCCCATGCACCTCAAAGCTCCCGAGCGAGGCCGCCATCGCGGGATCAGCCTCCATGCAACTCAGCAGCACAACCGCCGCCAACGCGCTCCAAAATGCCTTGCGCATCACAGTCTCCACCTTGCTCGCTCACCGCATGTTCTACGCGCTTGAGGTGTCAAACGGAATAGCAAGCTGTCTCAGGACCGCGCACGTCTCACCCGCCCCACGCCCGTCTTACGCCTCGCAGGAGGACACCATCACGAAATCCTCAAGGAGCGCGTGGAAAAGGGCGGGCTTTTCCAGATGCACGGCATGGGCGGTGCCCGGCACAACGGCCAACACGGCATCCGGCAACCCCTGCCAGAGCGCTTCGATCTGCGGCCAGCGATAGGAGCGATCGCCGTCCCCCCAAAGCACGAGGGTCGGCATTGTCAACCGCCCGAGCGCACCGCGCCCGTCCCAATGGCTCATCGCATCGAGCCCCGCCAGTGCCGCGCGTTCACTGGCCTGCGCGCCCAGATCGGCCACGATGCCAAATCCCTTGGCCGCCGTCCCCGCCCGAAACCATGTCGCGCCGATCCGCCGGATCGTCTGTGCCACGCCCTCACTGCGAATACGCTCCCGTGAGGTCTCCAAGAGTTCGAACCGGTCCGGCATCGCCCCCAACGGGCCGGTGCCATAGAGGATCAACCGCATGATCCGATCCGGATGGGTCGCGGCGATCTCCTGCACGATCATACCGCCCATGGAATGCCCCAGCAGGATGATCTGTCCCAGACCCAGTTCATCCAAGAGATCCACCACCGCCGCACCAAAGCGCGCGATTCGATCAGCGGGTGGCAACGCGGCAGACCCGGCATAGCCCGGCAAATCTGGGGCAATCACGTCAAACCGCTCCGAGAACCGCGCGATCTCAGCCTGCCATTGCGCCGATCCGCCCAGATACCCATGCACCAGCACCAGCGGCAGGCCCACGCCCGCCCGGCGATAGCTCAGTCCGCGCTGGCTGATCAACGCATCTGATCGGGCAGCCACAATGCAGTCTCCGGCACAAGGATGAGAATGACGATCAAGAGCACAAGCGCACCAATAAAGGGCAGACATCCCATGATCACATCGCCGATGCTGACCTGCCCGCGCCCGATCCCTTGGATCACATAGAGGTTGAGCCCCACAGGTGGCGTCAGCACCGCTATCTCCATGGTGATCGTATAGACCACGCCGAACCAGATAAGGTCGAACCCGGCGGCGGACATCAGCGGAAAGATCGTGGGCAGGGTGATGAAGGTCATCGAGACCGGCTCAAGAAACATCCCCAGCACGATGTAGAAAATCAACACGATGGTCAGCACGACATAGGGCGACAGATCAAAGCTCAGGAACAGCTCCGTGAATTGCTGCGGCACCCGGTAGTAGGTCAGCACAAAGCCAAAGAGCACCCCTGCCGACAAGAGCAGCCCGAGATAGCCCATCGTCCGCATCGTGGCAAAGAGCGCCTCCTTGAACCCCTGCCAGGTCAGCCCGCCGACACCAAAGGCAAGGATCACCGTCAGCAGAGCCGCCACCGCAGAGGCTTCGGTCGGGGTGGCGATTCCGGCATAAATCGCCACGGTGATCACCAATCCGATCAGGGCAATCGGTGCAATGGTGGCAGCAATCTGAACCAGCCCCATCTTGACGGCCACTTCACGGTCCGGAATGTCACCCGGTTTCAGAATACCCCAGACCAGCACCACCACCGAAAAAGAGGTGACAAGGATAAGCCCCGGAATGACCCCCGCAATAAAGAGATCGCCGATGCTCTGATCCGTGACGATACCGTAAAACAAGAGGATGAGCGACGGCGGCAGAAGCACACTCAGCGTGCCCCCCGCCGCCAGAACCCCCGACGACAGCCGCTTGCCATAGCCCAGCCGCAGCATTTCGGGCAGGGCCACGCCGCCGATGGTCAACGCCCCCACCATGGACGAACCACAGACCGCGCCAAACCCCGCGCAGGCCCCGATCGAGCCATAGGCGGCAGAGCCGCGCACGCGCACGCCTTGGTGCAGAAATTGATAGAGGTTCGGGCCAATCGACGATTTGCCGATCAATTCCCCTAAGAAAACAAAGAGCGGCACCGCCAACAGGATATAGTCGATCCACACCCCCCAGAGCTTCAACTCCGCCGAGGCGATCGAGGTCTCAAAGGTCTGAATTTGCCACAGGAACGGCAGTGACGCCGCCGCCAACGCAAAGGGGATCGGCACCCCCACCGCGATCAGGAACATCAAGAGGCCAAGCAGCCCAAGACCGACTTCATACCATTCCATCGCTCAAACCTCCGCCGCAGGCGTGCGTATGAGACGGATCAGCCTCAGCACCGCGTAAATCGAAAACAGAACCAGCGCCAAGGCCCCCGGCGCCCAGAACGCATAGCGCGGCCAAAGCAGGATTTCCGACGACGCGCCCGAATGGAATGACCGGATCGTGGCGCTCACCCCCGCCAGCGAAAAGAAGAGACCGACCCCCAGCATCACGCAGAGATTGAACACCGCCACCGCCTTGCGCAGACCGGCAGGCAGGGTATCGGTCAGCAGCGTGACCTTGGGATAGGCATCCTCGCGCATCGCATAGGCAAGGCCCGCAAAGGCCACCGGAAAGAGCAAGAGCGCGGTCGCCTCTGTCACCATCCGGTCCGGCGCATTCAGCGCATAGCGGGTAAAAACGCCGTAGCTGATCCACACCATCTGCACGAGCACGACCACGGCCCCGGCGGCCGCCAACCAGACAACGGCGCGCTCGACATGATGGATCAATCGGTCAAGGCCGCTTTGCATGGCTTGCCTCCCTTTGATGAAACGGGCGGCCCCCCGCGTGATTTGCGCGGGGGGCTGTCAGGTCACGGTGCGTGCTGTGCAAAGAGATCACGAACCTTGCCAGCCAGGTCCGGACCACAGGCCGCATCGACCGTCTCGTCCCACTTGCCTTGCACGCTGGCAATCAGCTCCATCCGCTTTTCCTCGGGGATCGCCACCGCCGCGCCGCCGCCCTTCATCACCGCATTGCCAACCCGCTGATCCACCCAATCCTCATACCGGGGCTTCAACCATTCCTCGGTTTCCTTGGCGGCGGCCATCACAGCGGCCTGCTCGTCGGCGGTCATGCCGTCGAACTTTTCCTTGTTCATCATGTATTGGATATTGCCATAGAACAGGCTGGCCTTGACCATATAGGGCATCACATCCCACAGCTTCCAACTGGAATAGGTGGCAACGCCCATGTTGATCCCGTCCACCACACCACGCTCGGCCGATTGAAACACCTCCTTAGGGGCGACAAAGACGGGCGCGCCGCCCCATGTCTCGATCATCAGGCTGACCAGCGGGCCAATGGAGCGGACCTGCTTGCCCGCAAGATTGCCCAGATCGTCAATCGCCTCTTCAAACCACCATTCCTGATCGTAGGAATAATTGGAATTGAACACCGGCACGAGGTTGATCGCCGCCGCCTCATCGCGCACCAGATCGGCATAGGCGGCGTCCATCTCGATCTGCCCCTCCAGATCCACCGCCACCGGATAGAGCGAGGTGACGCGGTAACAGGGCAACCGCTCGTCCGCGGGCATCCAGCTCATGTCCGAGACACCGCCCTGAACGGCATCCACACCCTCGGACCAACCATGCAGCGTGGCCGAGGGGAAAATCTCGACCTTGACGCTCCCGCCGGTCTTTTCCGCGACCAACTCTGCGAAATGCACAAAGCCATCATAGCGAATGTCCGCCTCGTTCACATAGGTGGACAGCCGGATCGTTGTCTCGGCCGAGGCGGGCAGCGCCACCGTCAGCCCGAGTGCTGTGGTGGCGATCAGTCCTTTCAGCGAAGTTTTCATGTCTTTCTCCTTGTTGGGGGCTGCGCGAGACCGTTCATGCGGCCTTCGTCTTTGATCTTGGCTTGAATGCTAGGACAGCCCCCCACGAGTCGGCCAATTCAAACATCTCATAAAACTATTCCGATCTTGCATGGTTACCCCGGCTGGCGCAGTCTGCTGGCTAAGAGGGGGCGCATATGGACATCAACTGGCTGCGCGATTTCGTGTGCTTGGGACGGACGCTGAATTTCACGCGCGCCGCCGAGGAACGCAACATCACCCAATCGGCCTTCAGCCGTCGCATCCGGTCTCTGGAAACCTGGATCGGTGTGCCCCTCATCGACCGCGCCAGCTATCCCGTGCAACTCTCCGAGGCGGGGCGGCAATTTCTGCCGGTGGCGCAACAGACGGTGGCGGACCTCACCGATACCCGCCAAGCGATTCGCGAACGCGCGCGCGGCCATGCCAGCTTTCAACGCTTCGCCGCCCTGCACGCCATTTCGGTCAATTTCCTGCAACCGCGCATGGCGGCGCTCGAGCGCGAGTATCCCGAGATGCGCACCCGCGTCATCTCCGACAGCCTCAGCGCCTGTTGCCAGCTCCTGAGCGAGGGGGGCTGCGAATTCCTGCTCTACTACCGGCATCAGGACGTGGCCCCGATCCTCGACGAGACCCGCTTCAAGCGCAAGGATATCTGCGAAGAACGCCTCATCCCCGTCGCCCAGCACGAGGCCGCCGCGCGTCACGGCTGGTCTCTGCCGCCACGCGCGGGCCAAGAGGTGCCGTATCTCAGCTACGATCCCAACACCTTTCTCGGCACCGTGGTGGACCAGACCATCGGCAACCGCCGCCCGGCGCTCAACCTGCGTTACATGGATGCGCTGGCCGAAGCCTTAAAACGCCGCACATTGGCCGGGGCGGGGCTTGCTTGGTTGCCGGAATTTTCCATCCGCGAAGAGCTGGCCGATGGCACGCTGGTCCGCTTGGGCGGGCGCGACTGGACCGCGACGATGACGATCTCGCTCTTTTGCTCGCCCGAGCGGCTGGATGATCTGGGGCGCACGATCTGGGATCAGTTTTAACTAGACTGGCGCAATCAGAATTGCCCGGAAATCGTTGACATTGGTCAGCGTCGGCCCCGTCACCACCTGCCCGCCAATGGCGCCAAAAAACCCATGTGCGTCATTGATCGCCAGTGCTTGCTCAGGGTCAACCCCGGCGGCTTTGGCCTGCGCCAGCGTCTCCGGCCCGATCACCGCCCCCGCCACCTCGGCCGCCCCATCGACGCCATCGGTGTCACAGGCCAGCGCGTGAATCCCGCCCGCCCCCTGCAACGCCAGCGCCAAGGCCAGCGCATATTCCGCATTGGGCCCGCCCACGCCATCGCCGCGCCGCGTCACCGTCAACTCACCGCCAGAGAGCAGCAGCACCGGCGCATCCCCCGGTGCCAGCCCCGCTTGCACATCACGCGCCAGCACCGCATGCACCTCTGCCACGTCCCGCGCCTCCCCCTCCAGCGCATCGCCCAGAATACGCACCGTCAGCCCCTCGGCTCGCGCCACCTCGGCTGCCGCCTCCAGCGATTGCACTGGGGCGGCATAGATCACATTCTCGACCCGGCTAAGCCGCGCATCATCCGGCGGCACCACACCGCTCTGCCCGTTCAGCACCGCCTGCGCCGAGACGGGCAGATCAATCCCATAGCGCGCCACGATCTCCAACGCCTGCGCAGCCGTGCTGCCCTCGCCCACCGTCGGCCCCGATCCGATCATCCCCGGATCATCCCCCGGCACATCGGAAATCAGCAGCGCATGCATCCGCGCCGGATAGGCCGCCGCCGCCAATTGCCCGCCTTTGACGCGGCTCAAATGCTTGCGCAGCACGTTCATCTGCCCGATCGGCGCACCCGAGGCCAAAAGCGCCGCATTGACCGCCTGCTTGTCCGCCAGCGTCATCTCCCCCGCTGGCTGCACCAAGAGCGACGACGCCCCGCCCGAAATCAACGCCAGCACCATATCGCCGTCGCCCAAGCCCTGTAGCAGATCAAGCATCCGCGCCGTGGCGCGCATCCCCGCGGCATCCGGCACCGGATGCGCCGCCTCGACAATCTCGATGCCCTGACAGGGCCGGGCATAGCCATAGCGCGTGATCACCAGCCCCTCGCAGGGGCCCCATTCCGCCTCGACCGCCTCGGCCATGCGCGCGCTCGCCTTGCCCGCCCCGATCACCACGACACGGCCCTCGGGCCGCGCAGGCAGATAGGGGGCGAGGCTCTGCATCGGGTCCGCCACAGCGACAGCGCGGTCAAAGAGACGGCGCAACAGGGTCTGGGGTTCGGTCATGTCTCTGGGGTCTCCGCTCACGTCGCGCGCACCCTAGCTTGGCCTGCGCGCCTGCGAAAGCCCTCAGCGCGCGGCGCGCGCCGCTTCCCGTGCCAGATGCTTGGCATAGAGACGCGGGGCAAGCACCCGCTCGTAAATCAGCCCCGCCACCTGCTTCAATCCCGGCAAGGCCACAATCCGCGCCGCCCAACGATAGCGCGGCAAGGCAGCCCAGAGCGCGGCAAAGGCCTCAACCCCCGAGAGCACCTGCCCCCCGCGCCGCACATGCAACCGCCGCGCCGCCTGATCCGGGTCAATCCCCCACTGCTCAAGACCACCCGCATTGAGATCATGAAACGTGACCGGCAATCCCTTCGCCTCCACATACCCCGCATAATGCACAATCTCCGCCCGACACACCGGACAGCGGGCATTATAAAGCACTTGGGTGGGTTGGGTCATGGCGGCCTCCTGAGGGGGGAGGTAGAACGCCCAAGCGCGGGGGAAAGAGCCACAGAATGTCGCGCTTTCGGCCGCAACCATTTCACGCGTCATTCCCGCGAAAGCGGGAATCTTCAGCCCCGCAAGAGGTCCTCGGGTCACACCCGAGGATGACGGTATGGAACTTAACTGTGTGCGCTTAACTTCACCGAAGCTCTTTAAACACGATTTTCAGTCACCAATTGCAATTCTCTCGCAATGGCTCAATGGCATTTTCTACGCCTGAGATCGCAAATGTGGCTGTTACAGGGCTTTCCGAATGCGGTGTGGCTCTAATCAAAAGTTTATCATGGCCGAACATCTGCTTGATAAATGGAATTGAAGTCCCACCACTCCATAATCCCAAAGCCATATGATCAGTCGACTCTTTCATATTTTTGTCACCGGCTGGATTTTTGTCCAATCGGTAGGTCACCTTGCCATGCTGATGGTCGGACATGAAATGGTCGTTGAATGTCACATAAAATAGAGTGGTGTTTTCACGGCATTGTATGAAAATTCTCATAGGACCAGCACTTCCGAAGCGTGCGGTAATGTCGTCTTCAGAAACTAACGAAATGTAAACATTTTCCGAATCGTCTATCGGAGACTTCTCCATTGTGACGGTCCATTGTCCTTCGGACTTTTCTAGTGGTACTTCCGGCTTGGCAAAATCTGCATCGTTCAAAGGTTCTCCGCTATTGGTCGCGCTATCTGGAACAACATAACCGGTAGCGCGATCATAACACCCCAATCGTTCAAGAGTGTTGACCACTGCGTGACAACTTTTCGCCTCATCTTCGGAGGCAAGTGCTCCCGAACCAATATTTATCATCGTAGCAAATAGAACAGGAACCATACTCATACTTCTCTGCATCGTCAGATTTCCTAATTACCCGCATACGCTTAATAATATTCTCGTCACGAATACGATAAACTCGCGTTTTAGGCGATTGACTGTCAACAAATAACTTTCCCCTCCGCTTGCCCCGCCTCTACTCCCCCAACCTTCCCCACAAATCATACTCCCCCGCCTCATCGACCACGACCGTGACGATGTCGCCCACGGCGATCCCCTCGGTTCCCTCATCAATGAACAGGTTCCCGTCGATCTCGGGCGCGTCCGCTTTGGTGCGACAGGTGGCGATGCCGTCGGCGTCGATCTCATCCACGATCACCTCCATGCGCTGACCGACCTTGGCCGCCAGCTTGGCCTCGGAAATCGCCTGCGCCTTTTCCATGAACCGATCCCAGCGCTCTTGCTTGACCTCCGCCGCCACATGATCCGGCAGGGCGTTGGACCGCGCGCCGGCGACATTCTCATATTGAAAACAGCCCACCCGGTCCAATTGCGCCTCATCCAGCCAATCGAGCAAAACCTGAAACTCCGCCTCGGTCTCGCCCGGATAACCGACGATAAAGGTCGAGCGCAGGGCGATCTCGGGGCAATCCCGCCGCCATGCCGCGATCTCATCCAAGGTCCGCGCCGCCGCCGCAGGCCGCGCCATGCGCCGCAGCACCTCGGGATGCGCATGCTGAAACGGGATGTCGAGATAGGGCAGCACCAGCCCCTCAGCCATCAGCGGGATCAAATCGCGCACATGCGGGTAAGGATAGACATAATGCAGCCGCACCCATGCTCCCAGTGACCCCAGATCCCGCGCCAGATCGGTGATATGCGCACGGTGCCCCCGCTCCTCGGCATGGCGGATATCGACGCCATAGGCCGAGGTATCCTGAGAGATCACCAACAACTCTTTGACACCGCTCTCCACCAGCTTTGCCGCCTCGCGGATCACCGCATGCGCCGGACGGCTCTGCAACTTGCCGCGCATGTCGGGAATGATGCAGAACTTGCACTTGTGATTGCAGCCCTCGGAAATCTTGAGATAGCTGTAATGCCGCGGCGTGAGGCTGACACCAGAGGCGGGCAAAAGATCAATGAAGGGATCGGGGCTGGGTGGCACCGCCAGATGCACGGCATCCAGAACCTGCTCATATTGATGCGGGCCGGTCACGGCCAAGACGCGCGGATGCACCCCGGTGATATACGCGGGCTCCGCCCCCAGACAGCCGGTGACAATCACCCGGCCATTCTCAGAGAGCGCCTCGCCAATCGCCTCAAGGCTCTCGGCCTTGGCGCTATCGAGAAAGCCGCAGGTGTTGACGATCACCGCATCCGCCCCGGCATAATCGGCTGAAATCCCATAGCCCTCGGCGCGCAACCGCGTCAAAATCCGCTCACTGTCCACCAGCGCCTTGGGACAGCCAAGGCTGACCATGCCAATCGTCGGCTGGCCCGCACGGGGCGTGTCAGTCAGACGCGCACGCGGCGCGAGATCGGGGCGGAGGGAGGGAGGGTTCTGAGCCATGCGCGCGCTATACTCTGCCGCCGCCCGCCCGCCTAGAGCTTTTCTGAAATTGCCGAGGCCCAAAATCGGTTGCCCCCCGCCACCCCACACGCCTAGACTGCGTCCGAGTGGAGCGGCAAAGGGGGCGAAGCCATGCGGTGGCTGTTTCGACTATTGGGATTGGTTGTGGTCATGCTGGCCATCATCCTTGGCGCGCTCTTTTTCCTGCCCGGCGAACGCATCGCCCGCATCGCCGCCGACCAGATCTCCAAGGCGACAGGTCGACAGGTCACCATGTCCGGCGACACCACGATCAGCTTTTATCCCATCCTCGGCGTCTCCACCGGGGCGGTCGAGGTGGCCAATGCCGACTGGTCCGACGCGGGCCCGATGCTGCGCGCCGACAGCCTCAAGATCGGCGTGGAACCACAAGCGCTCTTTGGCGGCGACATCCGCATCACCGGGCTCGAGGCGGTCAATCCCGAAATCCGGCTGGAACGTGCAAGCGATGGGCGGGTGAACTGGGAGTTGGGCGTCGAAGGCGTGGCCCCCTCCGGTCAATCAGGCGAGACATTGGCCACCTCCAACCGGCTCGCCCTCACGCTTGACCGCGCGCTCATCACCGGCTCCAGCCTCAGCTATACCGATCACACCACCGGCACGGTTCAGGCATTCCGCAACATGGATTTCGATCTGCGCTGGCCCGATTACGACGGCACCGCCACCTTTGAGGCGGTGCTGCGCCAGACCGCAAACCCCGTCACCCTCGCGGGTCAACTCGATCAGGTGGGGCAATTCCTCGACGGGGCGGTGACGGGCCTGTCGGCGCGGCTCTCGGGGCCGGGCGGCAGCGTGGCCTTTGCCGGGCGGGGCGGGGCGCAACCGCAACTCCAAGGGCGGCTCGACATCGACCTTGGCGATACCGATGCCTTTCTGGCGGCGCTTGGCCTTGACCGGCTGGAATTGCCCCCCGGCTTCGGCGCCAGCGTCAAGGGCGGCACGGATCTCACCCTTACGGATGCGCTCGATCTCTCGCTGCGCAACCTCGCGCTCAACTCGGGCGGCAACGCGATTGCCGGGGCGGCGGATATCGCCCTCGCGGGCGATGTGCCACGCATCAACGCCCAACTCAACGCAGGCGCGCTTGACCTCTCACGCTTTGCCGGGGCCGACAGCACCGCCTCGGGCAGCGCCGATAGCGGTTGGTCCACCAGCCCGATTGACGCCAGCGCCCTTGCCCTCGCCAATGGCGAGGTCGCACTTGTCGCCGACAGTATCAATCTGGGCGATCTGGAACTCGGCAAGACCCGCAGCCTGATGACACTGGACAACGCTCGCGCCGTGTTCGACCTGCGCGAATTGCGCGCCTATGATGGCCTCGTCACCGGGCAATTCATCGCCAACAACCGCTCCGGCCTCTCGGTCGGTGGCAACCTGGCGGTCAGCGACCTCAACCTCGAACGCTTTCTCACGGACGCGATGGACATCACCCGCTTTGCCGCCGCTGGCAGCGGCGAACTGGAATTCTTGGGCGTGGGCAATTCCGTGCAGGCGATCATGCAATCGCTCTCGGGCAAGGGCAGCTTGCGCACCGGGCGCGGGGTGATTTCCGGGTTTGACCTCGACCGGCTGATGCGTGCGGGCGATGTGACGGGCGGCACCACGATCTTTGACGCGATGACGGCCTCCTTCACCATGGACAAGGGAAATCTCTTTAATCAGGACTTGGCCATGAAACTACCTCTCGCCCGCGCCTCGGGTCAGGGACGCGTCGGCCTTGGCGCGCGCGACATCGACTATCTCTTTACCCCTGTCTTGCTCGAGGGCGAGAACACCCGCGGCCTCGCCATCCCGGTGCGGATCGAGGGGTCCTGGGCCAACCCTCGGATCAAACCGGATCTGGAAAAGGCGGTTCGCATGAACCTCAAGGCAGAACGCGACAAGCTGGAACAAGAGGCCAAGGACCGGCTGGAACGCGAGGTGCAGGAACGGCTGAACGTCACCCCGCAAGAGGGCCAGAATCTCGAAGATGCCTTACGGCAAAGTCTCGAGGAAAAAGCGGCGCGCAAACTGCGCAAACTCTTCGAGTGAGGCGCGCGGGGATTTTGAGTATTTTTGGACCGATGAAACGCAGGCCGCGCCCATGAGCGAGGTCAAGGCACAATACGAGACCTATCCCTATCCCGCCCGCAACCCCGAGGACGAGCGCAAGCGCCTGATCACCGGCTCGCCCTCGCATGTGCTGGAGATTGACCATTTCCTCTTTCAGGGCCAGCGCGACTGGCGCAAGCCTCTGCGCGCGCTCATCGCAGGCGGCGGCACCGGCGACGGGCTGATACAACTGGCGCAGCAAATGAAGGACGCAGGGCGCGAGACCGAGATCACCTATCTCGACCTCTCGACCGCCTCGCGCGCCATCGCCCAGGAGCGGGCCCGCCTGCGCGACCTGACCGAAATCCGCTTTGTCACCGGCAGTCTGCTCGACGCGGCCACGCTCGGGCAATTCGATTACATAGATTGCTGCGGCGTGCTGCATCACCTGCCCGACCCGGCGGCGGGGTTTGCAGCACTCTTGGCGGCGCTCGCCCCCGGCGGCGGGATGGGCTTCATGGTCTATGCCCCCTACGGGCGCGCGGGCGTCTACCCGCTGCAAGAGGCGTTCGGCGCGCTCTACGCGGGCCTGCCCCCCGAGGCGCGGCTCAGGGCCGCCAAGACTGTCGTGGCCAACCTGCCCGAGGGTCATCCGTTCACATCCAACCCCAATCTTGGCGATCACAAGGACAGCGACGCCGGCTTTTACGACCTGCTCTTGCATTCACAAGACCGCGCCTTTGACGTCACCTCCCTATCCGAGACCCTCACCCAGACCGGCTGGACCCTCACCGGCTTTAGCTTGCCCGCCCTCTATGACCTGTCGCGGATCACCACAGCCCCTGATCACCTCAACCAGACAGAACGCATGGCCGTGGCCGAGAAACTGCGCGGCACGATCAAGACACATGTGGGCTATGCCTGCCGCGCCTCCGAGGCGCGCGCACCCGCACACGGACGCAACCGTGGGCTCATCCCCCATCTCAAGGGCCTGTGCGCCAGTGATCTGGCCCGCGCTGTCGCCGCCGGACAAAAGCCCACGCTGCGGTTCAACGGGCTGGAGGTCCGACTCTCCCTGCCGAAACAGGCAGTCCCCCTCCTTGCCGCCATCGACGGACGGCGCAACCTGACCGAGATCGCGCAGGCCACCGGCACCGACCCCATCGCCTTTGGCAGCCTCTGGGCCGGGATCGAGCGCGACTTGGCCGATCACGGCCTCCTGCTCTATTCCAGCATCCTGCGCACATGAAAAAACCGCCGCCCGGAGACATCCGAACGGCGGTTTCACTCTCAATGCAAACCGGCTCAGGCGGCCAGCGCACCCTTGGCTTGGTCCACGATCGCGCCGAACGCAGCGGGTTCGTGCACGGCCAGATCGGCCAGGACCTTGCGGTCTACCTCGACCCCGGCCAGTGCCAGACCATTGATGAACCGCGAGTAGGTCAGCGATTCATCATGCGCACGCACAGCCGCGTTAATCCGCTGAATCCACAGCGCACGGAAATTGCGCTTGCGGTTCTTGCGGTCGCGGGTCGCGTATTGGTTGGCCTTATCGACGGCCTGTGCAGCCACCTTGAAGGTGTTTTTCCGGCGGCCATAGTAACCCTTGGCGGCCTTGATGACTTTCTTGTGACGGGCGTGGGTGACAACCCCACCTTTGACGCGTGACATATCCTAAATCCTCCTTAGCGCGCGTAGGGCATCATTGGCTTGATGATACCTTCATCAGCCTTTGACAACGTGGTCGTACCGCGAGCGTTACGAAGGAATTTGTTGCTGCGTTTGATCATGCCATGGCGCTTGCCGGCCTGTGCGGCCACCACGCGGCCCGAGGCCGTCACTTTGAACCGCTTTTTGCAGCTCGACTTGGTCTTCATCTTGGGCATTTCCGGCTCCTCTAATAGGTCGGTAGGACCACACGACTCGGCATGCCACATCGGGCCGGTCGTGCGGGATGAGCGCGCCGTATACGCGCCCACGAAATATTGTTCAAGAGGCTTTGACCCCGACGCCGGGCCGCTCAGCCCACGTAGCGCGCAATCACCCGCACAAGCACCTCCGGCAAGTCGCCAAAGCTGTAACCACCCGGCTTGTTGTTGATCGCCCAGACCACGAGTCCCCCCGATGCTATCAGCGTAAAGGCCGCCACCCGCGGCGAACGACCCTCGGAAAAGGCCGACAGAATCGAAGGTATCGAAAACACCCCCAACACCATGCCGATTGCCATCGCCAGATCAGGATCCATTCCACACCTCCGGAAAATATCTTTAACTAAACCGTTACAGTTTAGCCCGGATCGGTGGCGTAAATCAAACTTTCCTGACAGGGGGCCACGCGCAGGATATTCGTCGTCCCCGGCACGTTAAAGGGCACACCTGCGGTGACCACGATCTGATCGCTCTCGGTGGCATAGCCATGCGCCCGCGCCGCCCGCGCGGCATTGATCACCGCCATCTTGAACCGCGTCAATTCCCCGGTCATCACACAGGTCACACCCCAGGTCAGCGCCAGCCGCCGCGCCGTGCCAAGAAGGCTGGTCAGCGCCAGAATCGGCACACGCGGCCGCTCGCGCGCGGTCAAGAGCGCGGTGGTGCCCGACTCCGTATAGCAGCAGATCACCTTGATATTGGCGGTCTCGGCGATCTCGCGCGCGGCGGCCACGATGCCATCGGCCACGGTCTGTCGATCCACCCGGCGGCTCGCCTCGATCACCTCGCGGTAAATCGGATCGCCCTCAACCTCGATCGCCACATTATCCATCGTGCGCACCGCCTCAACGGGATAGTGCCCCGCCGCCGATTCCGCCGAGAGCATGATCGCGTCCGATCCCTCATAAATCGCGGTCGCCACGTCCGAAACCTCGGCGCGTGTCGGCATCGGGCTGTCGATCATCGACTCGAGCATCTGCGTCGCCACGATCACAGGCTTGGCCACGGCCCGACACCGCCGGATCAACCGCTTCTGAATCGGCGGTACGTTCTGCACCGGCAATTCCACCCCCAGATCGCCACGCGCCACCATGATCCCGTCGCTGACCGCCAGGATTTCATCAAACCGCGTCACCCCGGCAGGCTTTTCGATCTTCGACATGATCGCGGCGCGACCCCGCACCAGGTCGCGCGCTTCGGTCACATCCTCGGGCCGCTGCACGAAACTCAGCGCCAGCCAATCGACCCCTAGCTCACAGATGAACTCCAGATCTGACAAATCCTTTTCCGACAACGCCGCCAGCGGCAGCACCACATCAGGCACGTTCACGCCTTTGCGATTCGAAATGATACCGCCGGCAATCACGTCGCAATCGGCAAACTCGGGTCCGCAGGCGGTCACGCGCAGCCGGATCTTGCCATCATTGACCAGCAGGTTCGCCCCCGGCTCCAGCGCCGCGAAAATCTCCGGATGCGGCAGGCAAACGCGGGTCACATCCCCCTCTGCCTCGTCGAGATCGAGGCGGAAGGCCGCCCCCGGGATCAGCTCTTCCTCACCCTTGGCAAACACCCCAACCCGCAGCTTCGGCCCCTGCAAATCACCCAAGATTGCAATCGGGCTGTCCAGATCCGATTCGACCTGCCGGATGATCCGATGCCGCTCGGAAATATCGGCCTGCGTGCCATGGCTCATGTTGAGACGAAACACATCCGCCCCCGCCTCGTGCAGCGCCCGGATCGTATCATAATCGGACGAGGCCGGGCCCAGCGTGGCCACGATCTTGACATTGCGGTTGCGTCTCATTTCATGCGTCCTTCATCTCTTGCATCGCCAGCAATGTTAACGCTAACATCGCCCTTTCGCGCCTTATCGCGCAATTCACATTGTCTCGCAACTGTTCTAAAGGACGATGACAGGAAAAACCAAGCCAATGATGTATCACCCCTTCCAGATCGACGGGCAGGACCGTCCCGAACGCTGGCTCGTGACCTGCGATCACGCCAGCAACCGCGTGCCGGAGTTCGTCAATGACGGCTGCCTTGGCGTGGCCCCTGCCGACATGGCCCGCCATATCGCCTATGATGTGGGGGCCGCCGGTGTGACCCGCGCCTTGGCCGAGGCCTTGGGTGGCCCCGCCATCCTCAGCAATTTCTCGCGCCTCGTGATCGACCCAAACCGGGGCGAGGATGATCCGACCCTTGTCATGCGCCTCTATGACGGCACGATCATCCCCGCCAATCGCCACGCTGCGCCCGAGGATATAGACCGCCGCCTGAACCGGCTCTACCGCCCCTATCATACGGCCTTGGCCAAATTGGCCGCGCGCCGCGCCGATACGGTCATTGTCTCGATCCACAGTTTCACACCGCAATTGCGCGCCCGCCCGCCCCGCCCCTGGCATATCGGCCTGCTCTATGCCGCCGATGCGCGTCTGGCCAAACCGCTTCTGGCGCGCCTCAGCCAAGAGCCTGACCTCTGCGTCGGCGATAACGAGCCTTACACCGGCCATCTGCCCGGCGATGCCATCGCCCGCCATGCCATCGCCTATGAGCGGCCCAATGTGCTGATTGAACTGCGCAACGACCTGATTGAAACCCCCGCGCAACAGACCGCTTGGGCGCTCCGCCTCGCCCCCATCCTGCAAGAGGTCGCGGCCCGGACCGGCCTCTGACCCATCCCCCAAAAGGCCCATCCCCTAAAGGCCCATCCCCCAAAGGAGTGTGACAATGGACGACCAGACCAGACTTGAGCTTGAGGCCGCCGCCTTCCGCACCCTGCGCGCGCATCTGATGGAAAAACGCGCCGATGTGCAGAATATCGACATGATGAACCTCGCCGGTTTTTGCCGCAACTGCCTCAGCCGCTGGGTGCAAGAGGCCGCCAACGCGCGTGGCATCGAGATGTCCAAGGAAGACGCCCGCGAAATGTTCTACGGCATGCCCTATGACGACTGGAAGGCGCAGAACCAGACCGAGGCCAGCGCCGACCAACAGGCGGCTTTCACCAAATCCTTCGCCGAGAATGTCGGCCCCAAGGACTGAACCCGTCTTTCATCGTTCTTCAAATACTCAAAACTCCCCCGCCCGAGAGTGTCCGATGACCGCGCCCTACCGCCTGCATTACGCCCCCGACAACGCCTCGGTGATCGTCCGCCTCACCCTCGAAGAGCTGGGTGTGCCTTATGAAACGCTGCTGCTGGAACGCTCGAAACAGGCGCAGGCGGCCCCCGCCTATCTGGCGCTCAACCCCGGCGGGCTGATCCCGACGCTGGAAACCCCGGAGGGAACCATATTCGAGACGGGGGCAATTCTCCTCTGGCTCGCCGACCGGCATGGGCGGCTTGCCCCTGCCCCCGATGCGCCCGCGCGCGGCGATTTTCTCAAATGGCTGTTCTATCTCGCGAACACAGCCCACACCGCCCTGCGCATGAGCTTTTATCCAGAGAAATACGTGGGCCCAGATCAAGGCGCACAAGACCTCTTGCGCGCCACGATGCAGGCGCACTTTGCAGGCCATCTGGATATCCTCGAAACCCGCGCCACGCCGTGGTTTTCCACGGATTGCCCCTCGGTTCTGGATTACTACCTCGCCTGCCTCATGCGCTGGCGCGCGCTCTATCCAGAGGGCCTGTGCTCTGGCTATGACGCAAACGCATGGCCCCGCCTCACCCGCCTGCTGGAGCATCTGGAAACCCGGCCCGCCACCCAGCGCGCCGCCTTGGCTGAAGGTCTGGGCGCACAGCCCTTCACAGCCCCGGACTATTGCAATCCGCCCGAGGGCAGCGCCACCTGATCCGATCAGATGACAATGCGGCGGCCTTGAATCGTCGCTTTCGGACAAGTAGATCAAAGGGCAAGCGGCGATAAGACCCGCAATCAGGGAGCGCGCCACATGTTTCTATCCGTCTTCGATATGTTCAAGGTGGGCATCGGCCCCTCTTCCTCGCATACCATGGGGCCGATGGTCGCCGCCGCGCGTTTCTTGGACAAAATGCGCGCCTCGCCCTTCCATTACGCCGGGTTGCGTGGCTCGTTGCACGGAAGCCTCGCCTTTACCGGCGTTGGCCATGCCAGTGACCGCGCCACGATCCTTGGCCTCGCGGGCTATCTGCCCGACACCTATGATCACGACCGCGCCGAGGCCACGCTGGAGGACATTCGCGAAACCCATAGCGTGACACCCCCCGGCCTGCCGAGGCTCAAACTCCACCCAAAGGAAGACCTGATCTTCGACTTCGGCCCCAACCTGCCCGGCCATGCCAATGGCATGATCCTGATGGCCACCGACGCCCAAGGCGACGTGATCCTGCAAGAGACCTATTATTCCATCGGCGGCGGCTTTGTGCTGACCGAGGCGGAATTGGCCGCAGGCAAGGCCACCGACGACGGCACGCCCATCCCCTACCCGTTCAAATCCGCCGCCGAGATGCTGGAAATGGCTGAACGCTCCGGCAAGAGCATCGCCCAGATGAAACGCGCCAATGAGATCGCGCGCGGCGGCCCGGAAAACCTGCGCTCCGGCGTGGCGCGCATCTGGCAGGTGATGAACGACTGCATCGAGCGCGGCCTCAACGCCGAGGGCATCCTGCCCGGCGGTCTCAAGGTCAAACGCCGCGCCAAGGGCATTCGCGACGCGCTGGTGGCCGAGCGCGGCACCAACCTCACCGCCCCGCACAAGATCAACGACTGGATGAGCGCCTATGCCATGGCGGTGAACGAGGAAAACGCCGCCGGCGGGCAGGTTGTCACCGCGCCGACAAATGGCGCGGCGGGCGTGGTGCCGGCTGTGATCAAATACTGGCTGGAGCATGTGCCCGGCGCCCACGAAGGCCAGATCGAAGAATTCCTGCTCACCGCCGCCGCCATCGGTGGTCTGGTAAAATACAACGCCTCGATTTCCGGGGCCGAGGCAGGCTGTCAGGCCGAGGTGGGTTCTGCCGCCGCCATGGGTGCGGCTGGCCTTGCCGCCGTGTTGGGCGGCACCCCCGCCCAGATCGAAAACGCCGCCGAGATTGCGCTGGAACACCACCTTGGCATGACCTGCGACCCGGTGCGCGGTCTGGTGCAGGTGCCCTGCATCGAGCGCAATGGCTTGGGCGCGATCAAGGCGGTCTCCGCCGCCTCTCTGGCGTTGCGTGGCGACGGCACCCACCTCGTGCCGCTCGACGCCTGCATCGAGACCATGCGCCAGACCGGCCTCGACATGAGCGAGAAATACAAGGAAACCTCGCTCGGTGGTCTCGCGGTCAATATCCCGAATTGTTGAGGGGGTAGCTTGTTTCCGCGCGCGGATCGCTGGGCCGGGGACTAGCGATGCGACGGCTGAAACTGCCGCTTTATTCCGGCCAAATCCGTATGACCCCTCAGTGTTGCGCTCCCTGTCAAAATCGCTAGGCCGCGGGACGGCCCAGCGATCGCGCGGCGGCGCTCCGCGCCTTGTTCCGCGCGGATGGCATTCAATACGGACTAGACCCCAATCACCCCCAGCACCGCCTCCGGTGGCCGCCCGATCACCGCGCGCGCGGCCCCTATCGCAATCGGCCGCTCAATCAGAATCGGATGCGCGGCCATCGCCGCCAGCAGATCCTCCGCCACACTCTCGCCGTGCAGCCCCAGCGCCTTGAACTGCGGCTCACAGGGGCGCATCATCTCAATCGGCGCAGCCCCCAACAGCGCCAGAACCCTCCGCACCTCAGCCACACCCGGCGCATCCTCCAGATAGCGCCGCACAACCACCTCTGCCCCATGCTGCTGCAACAGCGCCAGACCGGCGCGCGACTTGGAACAGCGGGGATTGTGCCAATAGGTGATCACAGCCATTTCTCACGCTCCGTGCCCACCGCCTCCGCCACGCTGCCAAACCCGTCCCGCGCCAGCAACCGATCCAGCCCCCGCGCAATCTCGCTGACCAAAGACATCCCCTGATAGACCAGCGCCGAATAGAGCTGCACAGCACTCGCCCCGGCGCGGATCTTGGCATAGGCCTGTTCGGCACTGGCAATGCCCCCCACCCCGATCAGCGGCATCTCACCCGCCGTCAACTGCGACAGCCGCGCCAATACCCGCGTCGACTTTTCAAAGAGCGGCTGCCCCGACAGCCCCCCCGCCTCGCCCTTCGCGGCACTTACCAGCCCCTCACGGCCCAGCGTCGTATTGGTGGCAATGATCCCGTTCAGGCCCGACGCCCGCGCCACATCGGCGATCTCACTCAAGTCCACATCGCTCAGATCCGGCGCGATCTTGAGAAAGACCGGGATCGGCTGCGGCAACCAATCGCGCGCCTCCATCACCCCTTTCAAGAGGCCCATCAATGCCTCTGCCCCCTGCAAATCGCGCAGCTTCTCGGTGTTCGGACTGCTGACATTGACCGTGGCGAAATCCAGATGCGCTCCACAATGCGCCAGCACGCGGGCGAAATCCTCGGCCCGGTCGGCGCTGTCCTTGTTGGCCCCTAGGTTGAGGCCGATCACGGCATCCCTTGGCCGTGCCGCCAACCGTGCCGCCGCCGCCTCCATCCCAAGATTGTTGAAACCGAATCGGTTGATCACCGCGCGGTCCTCGCTCAGCCGAAAGAGACGCGGACGCGGATTGCCCGGCTGCGCACGCGGCGTGACTGCCCCCACCTCGATAAAGCCAAACCCGGCACGGGCAAGCGGCCCCAGCGCCTCGGCGTTCTTGTCAAACCCCGCCGCCAATCCCACCGGATTGGGCAGGCGCAACCCCGCCAGATTGGTCCGCAGCCGTGCGCTGGTATAGGCGCCCGGCGTGGGCACCAGACCCAGTTGCAACGCGCGGAGCGCCAGACCATGCGCCCGCTCCGGATCGACCCGGTGCAAGAGGCCAAGACCCAGACGCTCCATCCCGCTCATTCCAGACCTGCCGGAAACTGATGCACCCCGTCCATCAGCGGCAAGGGCTGCGCCCAGGCCACATCCGACAGTCTCATCTCGCGGTAGAGATGCGGAAACAGCGCGCCGCCGCGCGACGGCTCCCACTTCAGCGCCTCGCCCAACCGGTCCGCCGCAACCGCGACCAGCATCAACCCATCGGCCCCGGCAAAATGCTTGGCCGCTGTCTCCGCCGCCTGTTCGGCAGTCGAGAAATGCACATAGCCATCGGCCAGATCGACCGGCGCGCCAGCACTCTCGCCCGCCGCCCGCAACTCGGCCCATTCCGGGCCATGCAATATCTTGTATATCATCATGCAGGCGTGATGCCTTGACCCCGACCTCCAGTCAAGCGGCGCTTGAGACCGCCGCCCCAATCGGCTAGTCAGAGGGTCCGATCACGAAAGGGCAGCCCATGGCGTTCACCATCGCAATTGACGGACCCGCAGCGGCGGGCAAGGGCACCATTGGACGCGCACTCAGCGGCCATTTCGGCTTTGCCCATCTCGACACCGGCCTGCTCTACCGCGCCACCGGACGGCGCATGCTCTCCGGGCTGGACCCGGTCGAGGCCGCGCGATCCCTGCGCGCCGAGGATCTCGACGCCGATGATCTGCGCACCCCCGACGTCAGTCAGGCCGCCAGCCGCGTGGCCGCCATCCCCGAAGTGCGCCAGGCACTCCTCGACTTTCAGCGCGCCTTTGCCCGGCGCGCGGGCGGGGCCGTGCTCGACGGGCGCGACATCGGCACCGTCATCTGCCCCGACGCCGAGGTCAAACTCTACGTCACCGCCTCCGACACGGAACGCGCCCGCCGCCGACATCTCGAACTGACGCAAAAGGGCCACAACGTCACGCTGGATGAGGTCGCCCAAGACCTGCAACAACGCGACGCCCGCGACAGCGCCCGCGCCACCGCCCCCCTCAAACCCGCAGACGATGCGGTGCTGCTCGACACCTCCGAGATGAGCATCGAAGAGGCCACCAAACGCGCCATCGCGATCGTCGTCGCCGCACTGCGCTGACCCTCGCAACTGGCAGGATGCCGCCCATCCGGTTGCATGCCCCGGCATGGCTCTTACGTTTGTTGGCAACAGGCCCGCCTGTTGCCAACCGCAAACCAGAGCCGAAAGGAGGCACCATGTCCTTCCGCAAGACACTGACCGCATCCACCACCGCCATCGCCTTGGCGCTCGCAGCGGCCCCCATGGCCGCCTTCACCGCCCAGAGCGCTGCGGCGCAAGAGGCCGGGGACTATTCCGACCAAGAGCTTGACGCCTTCACCAGCGCCCTGATCGAAGTGGCAAGCGTGCGCGAGAAATACACACCTCTCGTGCAAAGCGCGGAAACCGAGGATCAAAAGGCCGCCATCGTCGAAGAGGCCAACACCGAGATCACCGAAGTGATCGAGGGCACCGAAGGGCTGACAATGGACAGCTATCTCGAGATTGCGCAGGCCGCGAGCACGGATCAGGCCCTCAACAAACGGATCGTCGAGCGCGTTCAGGCGCAGGACACGGCCGTTCAATAAACTGCGACAACCGGGGGCAACCCTGCCCCCGGACCGCTTGCCGCAAGCTGCAAAGGACTTTGCCATGACCCGCCCCCTTGCCCTCGCCGCCTGCCTCATGGCCCTCGCCGCCTGCCTCATGGCCCTCGCCAGCCCCACTCTCAGCGACTCAACTGAACTCAGCGAGACCGGCTCCTGCCCGGGGTGCGATCTGTCAAAGGCGGGGTTTGCGGATC
Organism: Roseovarius sp. 217; assembly: GCF_000152845.1. Lineage (GTDB taxonomy): Bacteria > Pseudomonadota > Alphaproteobacteria > Rhodobacterales > Rhodobacteraceae > Roseovarius. The sequence goes on along the minus strand of NZ_CH902584.1, from coordinate 1,708,937 downwards.
AGGCCTTGGTCGGTGCCAACCTCACCGGAGCGATACTGGAGGACGGAGACTTTTCCACCAGCAACCTCTTTTTGGCCCAGTTGGACGACGCCCGCGCCGACCGCGTCAATTTCCGCAACGCCTCGCTCAAGGCGACCACCTTTGTCGGGGCGTCCCTGCGCGGGGCCGATTTCCGCGGCGCAGATCTGTCGGGGGCGCGGCTCAAGGATGCCGACATCACCGATGCCCGCTTTGACGGGGCGATTCTCTGCAATACCGTGATGCCCGACGGTGAACTGTCGCGCGACTCCTGCCAATAGGCCCGCTCAAGGGGCTGGATCACGCCAAATTCCATCCTCACAGGCTTGATTATCCCACCAAGCCGCTGTATACGCGCGCCTGTCACCAAAGGCGAATAAGGCCACAGGACACAAGAGATCGAGCAGGGTCGGGACCACCGGCCCTCTTTGTTTTGTGACCCGCCCGACCAATGAAACCCGCAAAGACCGGCGGAGACAACCGCGCGGCCAGAAAACCGTTAAAAGGAAACCAGAGACCACATGGCTCAACATACATCTATGGAGGAATTCGAAGCCCTCCTGAACGAAAGCTTCGAAATGGACACACCCGAGGAAGGGTCTGTTGTCAAAGGCCGCGTCATCGCAATCGAAGCGGGACAGGCCATCATCGACGTCGGCTACAAAATGGAAGGCCGCGTTGATCTGAAAGAATTCGCAAATCCCGGCGAGACCCCCGACATTTCCGTCGGCGACGAAGTCGAAGTTTTCCTGCGTTCGGCAGAGAATTCCCGTGGCGAAGCCGTGATCAGCCGCGAGATGGCCCGCCGCGAAGAGGCATGGGACCGTCTTGAAAAGGCATATGCCGACGAAGAGCGTGTCGATGGCGCGATCTTTGGTCGCGTCAAAGGTGGCTTTACCGTCGATCTCGGCGGTGCCGTGGCCTTCCTGCCCGGCTCTCAGGTCGATGTCCGCCCCGTGCGCGACGCTGGCCCGCTGATGGGTCTCAAACAGCCGTTCCAGATCCTTAAGATGGACCGTCGTCGTGGCAATATCGTTGTGTCGCGCCGCGCCATCCTCGAAGAATCGCGCGCCGAACAGCGCGCCGAGGTGATCGGCAACCTGACCGAAGGCCAGACCGTTGACGGTGTGGTCAAGAACATCACCGAATACGGTGCCTTCGTTGATCTGGGCGGTGTGGACGGCCTCTTGCATGTCACCGACATGGCATGGCGTCGCGTCAACCACCCCTCCGAGATCCTGACAATCGGCGAAACCGTCAAGGTGCAGGTCATCAAGATCAACAAAGACACCCACCGCATTTCGCTGGGCATGAAGCAGCTGCAAGAAGATCCGTGGGATCTGGTTGCCGCCAAATACCCGCTGGAATCGACCCATACGGGCCGCGTGACCAACATCACCGATTACGGCGCATTCGTAGAGCTGGAGCCGGGCGTCGAAGGCCTTGTTCACGTCTCGGAAATGTCCTGGACCAAGAAAAACGTCCACCCCGGCAAGATCGTCTCGACCTCTCAGGAAGTCGAAGTCATGGTGCTGGAAATCGACGGTGCCAAGCGCCGCGTGTCGCTCGGTCTCAAGCAGACGATGCGCAACCCGTGGGAAGTGTTTGCAGAAACACACCCCGAGGGCACCGAGGTCGAGGGCGAAGTCAAGAACATCACCGAATTCGGTCTCTTCATCGGTCTCGAAGGCGAGATCGACGGCATGGTTCACCTCTCGGACCTCAGCTGGGACGAGCGCGGCGAAGATGCCATCCAGAGCTACAAAAAGGGTGACATGGTTCACGCCGTCGTGTCCGAAGTAGACATCGAGAAAGAGCGTATCTCGCTCTCGATCAAGGCTCTGGGCGGCGACAAGTTCTCCGAGGCCGTCGGTGGCGTCAAGCGTGGCTCGGTGATCACCGTGGCCGTGACCGCAATCGAGGATGGTGGCATCGAAGTGGAATACGAGGGCATGAAGTCCTTTATCCGCCGCTCCGACCTCAGCCGCGACCGCGCCGACCAGCGCCCCGAGCGTTTCTCGGTCGGTGACAAGCTCGACGTGCGCGTGACCAATGTCGACGCCAAGACCCGCCGTCTGGGTCTCTCGATCAAGGCCCGCGAAATCGCCGAAGAGAAAGAAGCCGTCGAACAGTATGGCTCCTCCGACTCGGGTGCCTCGCTCGGCGACATCCTCGGCGCAGCCCTCAAGGGCGACCGCTAAACAGACCGCAACCGGCATCACGCCGGTTGCAGGTTCGCAAATACGAAGCGGCCCCACCGATCCGGCGGGGCCGTTTTGCGTTTGGGGGGATATCAATGACCGGACATCTATCGACCACCGATGAGCCGCGCGGTGCCCGTCCGCCGGGTGGGCGCTGCTACGCTATCGGCTGGCATTTTATATCCGCAAAATACTTCCGCGTTATCAAGAGACTACGACGTTGCAAAAGCGCCCGCCCGAGGGGGCGGACCATGCCAGAGGCATGCCTTCAGCATGACCGCTGCGCGGCGGCGCTACGCGCCTTGATTCCGCGCGGGGGTGCATGCGGCCTAGGCCAGCATTCCCCCCTCAACTCTCCTGCCGCACCGCGCCCACCACCGCATCCATCACCTGATCCAGAACCGCCGGATTGAGCGCCTCCGCCATCACCCGGATCAACGGCTCCGTGCCCGAGGGCCGCACCAACAGCCGCCCATCGCCGCCCAACAGCTTTTCCGCCGCCGCCATGGCGCTCTGCACCGCATCGGACGCCATCGGGTCTTTGCCCTTGGCAAAGCGCACATTGATCAACTTCTGCGGCACCGGCTCGAAGACCTGCGCCAGACCACTGGCCTTTTCACCCGTCTCGACCATCGCCGCCAGAAACTGCAACGCCCCGATCAACCCATCGCCGGTGGTGGCATAATCGGTCATCACGATATGGCCCGACTGCTCTCCGCCCAGATTGTGCCCGCCGGCGCGCATCGCCTCGACCACATAGCGATCCCCTACCGCCGTGCGCCTGAGGTTAATCCCCTGCGCCTCCAGATGCCGCTCCAGCCCCAGATTGGACATCACCGTCGCCACCAGCGTATTGCCCGCCAGCCGACCCTCACGTGCCCAGCGCGTCGCAATCAACGCCATGAACTGATCGCCATCCGCAATCTTGCCCTCCTCGTCGATCAACACGACCCGGTCGGCATCGCCATCCAGACAAATTCCCAGATCGGCCCGCGTCTCCAGCACCTTGCGGGCGGCGGCCTGAGGCTTCGTCGATCCGCAATCGAGGTTGATGTTGAACCCGTCCGGCTCCACCCCCATGGTGATCACCTCAGCGCCCAACTCCCACAACACTTCCGGCGCGGTGCGATAGGCCGCGCCATTGGCGCAATCGAGCACAATCCTCAGCCCCTCCAGCCGCCGCCGATGCGGAAAGGTGGTCTTGGCATATTCCACATAGCGCCCGCGCGCATCATCGATCCGCTTGGCCCGACCGATGTTCTCCGGCGACGCGAGGCGCGCGCCCTCATCCAGCAACTGCGCGATTCCCGCCTCCACCTCATCACTCAGCTTGTAGCCATCCGGCCCAAATAGCTTGATCCCGTTGTCAGAGGCCGGATTATGGCTGGCCGAGATCATCACCCCAACATCGGCCCGCAAAGAGTGGGTCAGATAGCCAATCGCGGGCGTCGGCACCGGCCCCAGCAGAAACACGTTCATCCCCGTCGAGGTGAATCCGGCTGTCAGCGCATATTCGATCATATAGCCCGACCGGCGCGTGTCCTTGCCGATCACCACGCGATGCTCCTGCTTGTCGCGACGGAAATACCGCCCCGCCGCCGCCCCCAGTTGCAGCGCCACATCCGCCGTCATCGGCCAGCTATTCGCCTGCCCCCGGACCCCATCGGTCCCAAACAGCTTTGCCCCCATCGTGTCTCTCCTTATCCACTCAACGCCACAGGCTTGACCTGTTTTCCCCTACAGGACCCTGCAACGCGTTGACACACCCGATTCGACCCCCAATACAGTCAAACGCAGAGGTCTTGCGTCAAAGGGAATGTAACATGAAAATTGCGATGATCGGAACGGGCTACGTTGGCCTTGTCTCGGGGGTCTGTTTTTCCGATTTCGGCCATGACGTGACCTGCGTCGACAAGAACCCTGACAAGATCGCGATGCTCCTGCGCGGCGAGGTGCCAATCTTCGAGCCGGGTCTGGATGCCCTGATGGCCAAGAATGTCGAGGCCGGTCGCCTCCGCTTCACCACGGATCTGGCCGAGGCCATCGACGGGGCCGAGGCCGTCTTCATCGCCGTGGGCACCCCCACCCGGCGCGGCGACGGGCACGCCGACCTCAGCTTTGTCATGGCCGCAGCCGAAGAAATCGCCCACGCCGCATCGGATTACGTGGTCATCGTCACCAAATCCACCGTCCCCGTCGGCACCAACCGCGCCGTCAAGAAGGTGGTCAACAAGGCCAACCCGGCCCTCGACTTCGATGTCGCCTCCAACCCCGAATTCCTCCGCGAAGGGGCCGCCCTCGACGATTTCATGAAACCCGACCGCGTGGTCGTGGGCGTCCAGACCGAACGTGCCGCTGATGTCATGGCCGAGATTTACCGCCCCCTCTACCTGCGCGACTTTCCCATCGTCACCACCGATCTCGAATCCGCCGAGATGATCAAATACGCCGCCAACGCCTTTCTCGCGACCAAGATCACCTTCATCAACGAAATCGCGGCGCTCTGCGAACGCACCGGCGCGGATGTGAAACAGGTCAGCCACGGCATCGGCCTCGATGGCCGCATCGGCAACAAATTCCTGCACGCGGGCCCCGGCTATGGCGGCTCCTGCTTTCCCAAGGACACGCGGGCGCTTGCCCGCATCGGTCAGGATCACGGCCTGCCGATGCAGATCACCGAAAAGGTCATCACCGTGAACGAGGAAATGAAGCGCCGCATGATCGACAAGCTGCTTGATCTCTGCGACGGCTCCTTCAACGGCAAGACCATCGCAGTGCTGGGCGTCACCTTCAAACCCAATACCGACGACATGCGCGATGCCCCCGCCCTCACCATCATTCCCGCCCTTGTCGGCGGCGGCGCACGCGTCCGCGTCACCGACCCCCAGGGCCAGCGCGAAGGCGAGGCGCTCTTGCCCGGCGTTGTCTGGCAGGACGACCCCTACAAATGCGCCAACAAGGCGGATCTTCTGGTCATCCTCACCGAATGGAACGAATTCCGCGCCCTCGATCTCAAACGTCTGGCCCGCAAGATGACCAGCCCCCGCATGGCTGACCTGCGCAACATCTATTCGGTCAAGGATGTCAAACGCGCGGGCTTCATCGCCTATGACAGCGTCGGGCGGACCCCCTACCGCCACGACGCGCTCCCCCAGAAGGACTGAACATTCCATGAGCGATACCCCAAAAACCGCCGTTGTCACCGGCGCCGCGCGCGGCATCGGCCTGGCCACCACCCGGCAATTTCTGGCCCAAGGCTGGCGCGTGGTGATGATCGACCGCGACGCGCCAGCCCTGCAAGAGGCCGCAGGCGCGCTCACCGGCGTTGACCCGGTGCTCTGCGATGTCTCGCAGCCGGATCAGGTAGACCGCATGGCCACCCATGTGACCGCCACCGCCCCCAGCATCAACGCGCTTGTCAACAATGCCGGCGTGGCCGATTTCGGCCCCTTGGCAGAAACCGATTTCACCCGCTGGCGCCGCGTGATGGACACCAATCTCGACGGCGTGTTTCTGATGTCCCAGGCGCTGCGCCCGGCGCTCTGTGCCGCACGCGGGGCCATCGTCAACATCGCGTCGATCTCGGGCCTGCGCGCCTCGACCCTGCGCGTGGCCTACGGCACCTCCAAGGCCGCCGTCAAACACCTGACCCTGCAACAGGCGGCGGAATTGGGCGAATTCGGCGTGCGCGCCAATTGCGTCTGTCCCGGCCCGGTGGCGACCAAACTTGCCATGGCCGTGCATACCCCCGACATCGTCGCCGCCTACCATGACGCGATCCCCCTCAACCGCTATGGCAGCGAGGATGAAATCGCATCGGTCATCACCTTCCTCTGCTCTCCGGCCTCCAGCTATGTCACCGGTCAGATCATCGCCGTCGATGGCGGGTTCGAGGCCACGGGCATCGGCCTGCCCGCCCTGCGCGGCTGAGTCACCACAGGACGCAATGAAAAACCGCCCCGGTTCTGCACCGGGGCGGCCTCACATGCGAGCGTCAAAGCTTGGCTTTACTTTTGCGCCGCTGTCACGATGAACTCGACCAGATAATCCGGCGTCGCCAGCTTGGCTTCCCCCGCCGCGCGCGCAGGCGTGTGCCCCTGCGGCACCCAGGCATCCCAAACCGCGTTCATCTCGGCAAAATCCGTCATATCCGCCAACCAGACGAAGGTTTGCAGAATGCGCGTCTTGTCGCTTCCGGTCTCGGCCAACAGCGCATCGACCTGCGCCAGACAGCTTTTGGTCTGCTCGGTCACGGTGTCACCGGGCTTGCCAACCTGCCCCGCCAGATAGACGATGCCGTTATGCACAACCGCTTGGCTCATGCGGGGGCCGGTATGAAGACGGGTAATCTCACTCATGGGATGTCCTTTCAGATGTGGTCCTGCCCCTTTTAGGCAGCCCGCCCAGCCCGCGCCAGTGCCAATCGCTACATCCACCACCGCGCCCGGTCGTGCCGCGCCAGCCAGCCACCGACGCTGAAATGATCCCGCCGAATGAGCAGCACAAGGGCGATGAACGCCGCCAGAACCGCCAGATCAATCACCTGATTGCGATTGATCGGAAACCCTTGGGCATTGACCGCGAAAGGGTCAAAGAACCCCTCCCAGCGCCGCGTCACGGTAAAGAAATGCATAATCAGCAGGCCGCCGTAGGAAAAATACCGCAAGACCCCAAGCACCACCAGGCCGCAGAGCACAATCTGCGCGCCCCCCGCCAGATAGACTTGGGTCAGGCTCACCTCGATCCCATCGAAATTGCGCGCGAGGCTCTGATATTGCCCCGGCGTGATGATCTTATGCGCCGCCCACAGGAAGATGAACCATGCCAACCCCATCCGCAACACCAAGACCGCCAGCGCATCCAGCTTGTCCTGCGGCGACAGACTGATTTTCTCGTGCAATGCCATCTGAACCTATCCCCGTTCCAAACAGCTTCTGGCTAACGGCATAAATTCCCACATTCAAATCACAGCTTGGCGAAGATTGTGTCAGCTGCGCTCAGCCCTGCCACCGTCGCCCATGCGCCTTCCCTATCCGCCGCCCGCCGCCTATGCGCCTTCTCTATCCGCCGCCCGCCGCCGCCGTGGTCCTCGTCTGTCCTTCATCCTCTGCCGCCGTGGTCCTCCTCTGGCCTTAACCCTTAGCCCTTAGCCATCTGCCGCCCCTCATCCTCCGCTGCGTCAACGGCCTCAGCCCCCATGTGCCGCGCGGCTGTCCTCGGGCGCCTCGTCCCGCTCATGCATGCCGTAATCCCGGATCACGCTGACCACGCGCAGCCGGTAGTCGTCAAACATCACCTCGCGCCCCGCCTTCTGCGCCCCGCGATGCGCCGCCAACTGCCGCCACCGGATCACCGCCGCCTCATCCTCCCAGAACGACAGAGACAAGAGCTTGCCGGGTTGGGTCAAACTCTCAAACCGCTCGACGCTGATAAAGCCGGGGATCGCCTCGGCCAGCGGTCGCATCTTCGCCGCCATCTCCAAATACGGCTCCTTCTGTCCCTCACCGGGGATCACCTCGAATATTACCGCGATCATGTCACGCCCTCCCACTTGGCTGCGCCGTTTCCCTTGGCTGCCAGCCTTAGCCTATTCCCTCGGCTCTCCGCCACGGCTTCCACAGCTTCTTGCCCCGGCAATCCGCTTGGGCAGTAAGTCTCAGCCTCCGCGTCTTGCCCCGGCCCGCCGCTTGGATCCCACCGCTCCGCCTCGGCACGTCCCATCATCCCCCTCCGCTCACGAGCTTCAGGAAAACGCGGTCCTCGCGCAACAAAAACCGCTCGCGCTGCGCAAAGGCATAATTCTCGCGCCCCAGCGGATCATCGGCCAGCCGCGCGCGATAGCTCTCATACGCCGCCAGAGAGGGGATGTTATAAATGCCATAGGCCAGCGTGCTGCTGCCTTCATGCGGGGCGTAATAGCCGATCAGATCCGCCCCACAGCGCGGGATCGCCTCACCCCAATTGCGGGCATATTGTGCAAACTCCTCCCTCTTGGTTGGGTCGATATGATAGCGAATCACACAAGTCAGCATGGCACGGCACTCCTTTCCAAATGGTTGCAGCCCGAATCTACCCGATTGCGCGGCGTTAATGCTTCGGCTATCATCGAACTATGAAAACTGGTCCCGACATCGCCCGCATCGCCGCCCTCATCGGCGACCCGGCCCGCGCCAACATCCTCACCGCCTTGATGAGCGGCAAGGCCCTGACCGCCACCGAACTGGCGGCCGAGGCGGGGGTGACCCCACAAACCGCCTCCGCGCATCTGGCGCGCCTTGAAACCGGCGGTCTCGTCATCCAGCGGCGGCAGGGGCGGCACAAATACACCCGCCTCGCCTCGGATGACGTGGCGCATCTTCTTGAAACCCTGATGGGCATTGCCGCCGGTGCTGGCCACCTGCGCACCCGCCCCGGTCCCCGCGACCCGGAATTGCGCCGCGCCCGCGTCTGCTACAACCACCTTGCCGGCGACATGGGCACCCGGATGTATGACAGCCTGCTCGCACGCGGATTTCTCCATCGCGATCACGCGGCCCTCACGCTCACCGACAGCGGCCACCGCTTTATCACGGCGCTCGGGCTCGACCTTGCCACGCTTCCGTCGCCGCGCACGCCCCTGTGCCGCGACTGTCTCGATTGGTCCGAACGCCGCGCCCATCTCGCCGGGCGTCTCGGGCGCGGCCTGCTCTCACATATCGAGCGGGTGGGCTGGGCCCGCCGCATTCCGGACACCCGGATCATCCGCTTCACTCCGGCGGGCGTGTCCGCCTTTGACAGCGCCTTTCCGCAGATTTGAGCTTGTGTACAAAAGCCGTGTACATAATGAACATCCGGTACACAGCGCCCTCGACGCATCACCAGACCAGATTGCACAGCACATAAGTCCAGTCTAATCTCGCAACATGGCGATTCCAGTCGAAACCTTCTTTCTTGCCCCCGAGGCCGAGGGCACCCTTCAGGCGCAGATCCAGCAGATGATCGCGCAGGGCATCCTGTCGGGCCGTTTTCGCAAGGGCGAGAAACTCCCCTCCTCCCGCAAACTCGCCGCGCATTTGGGTGTGAGCCGCATCACCGTGACCCTTGCGTTGACCGAATTACAGGCCAATGACTACCTCGCCTCGCGCGACCGCTCTGGCTACTATGTCTCTGAAAACGCACCAGAACCCCCGGCATTCACGGCCCCCGCGCCGCGCGGCGACACGATTGACTGGTCCCGCGCGCTTGGCCGCCGCTTCACTGGCGGCGACACGCCCGAGAAACCGCAGGATTGGGCGCGCTACCCCTATCCCTTCATCTACGGCCAGACAGACCCGGCGCTCTTTGACCATGCCAACTGGCGCCATTGCGCGCTACAGGCGCTCGGCGCCAAGGATTTTCAGGCCCTGACCGCCGATTACTACGATCAGGACGATCCCAAGCTCATAGAGTTCATCGCCCGCCACACCCTGCCCCGCCGCGGCATCATCGCGCAACCCGATGAAATCCTTGTCACAATGGGCGCCCAGAACGCTTTGTGGCTCACCGCGCAGGTGCTCCTGACCCAACGCCGCACCGCAGCAATCGAGAACCCCTGCTACCACGCCCTTCGTGACATTCTCATGCAATCCCGCTGTCATCTGATGCCGGTGGACGTCGACCGCGATGGCCTGCCGCCCGAAAACCTGCCCGATGAGGCCGACGTGATCTTTACCACGCCCAGCCATCAGGCGCCCACCAATGCCACCATGCCCCTCGCCCGGCGCAAGGCGCTGCTCTCCCGCGCCGCCGAGATGGAGGCGCTGATCGTCGAGGATGATTACGAGTTCGAGGTCTCCTTCCTCCGCGCGCCCCTGCCCGCCCTGAAATCCCTCGATACCGAAGGGCGGGTGATCTATGTCGGCTCCTTCTCCAAGTCGATCTTTCCCGGTCTGCGCCTTGGCTATCTCGTTGGTTCCAAATCATTTATCCGCGAGTGTCGGGCGCTGCGCGCCTCAGTTCTGCGCCACCCGCCGGGCCATATCCAACGCACTGCCGCCTATTTTCTCTCGCTCGGGCATTACGACAGCCTCGTGCGCCGGATGGGTCAAGTCTTTGCCCGCCGCCGCAGCGTGATGGAGAGCGCACTGACCGAACATGGCCTCGACGTCGCCGGGCGCGGCGTCTTTGGCGGCTCTTCCATCTGGATGCAGGCCCCCGATCACATCGACATGGGCCTGATTGACAACGCCCTCCGTCAAACGGGCGTGTTGATCGAGCCCGGTCACCCGTTCTTCCACGGTGCCGTCCGGCCCCGCAATTTCTACCGCCTCGCCTATTCTTCGATCCCCTCAGAACGCATCCCGCAAGGAATAGCCCATATCGCTCGCGAATTGGCCCTGGCTTCAGAACATAGCTCTTTAGGTTAAACGTATAATATTTCTCAATAAAAACAAGTATATAGGCTAATTTCTTTGTGACACAATCAAGAGCGTCTCTTCTAAGAGAATTCACTTTTGATACCATCATTCTCATTTTTAATATATTCTGGTATTATCCTCCACAACCGTCTGGCCCTAGAAGTAAGCCCCTCAGAAGGCTAGTTTCGCCTCAGACACCCATTCAACCGCCACTGTGCGCCCGATCCAGAGGACCCAGCCGATGAAGATGACCACCGAAGAGGCCTTTGTCAAAACCCTGCAACTGCATGGAATCCAACACGCTTTTGGGATCATCGGCTCTGCCATGATGCCTATCTCGGATATTTTCCCCAAGGCCGGAATCACCTTTTGGGACTGCGCACATGAGGGCTCTGCCGGCATGATGGCCGATGGCTACACCCGTGCCACCGGTAAGATGTCGATGATGATCGCCCAGAACGGCCCCGGCATCACAAATTTCGTGACCGCCGTCAAAACCGCCTACTGGAACCATACCCCCCTCCTGCTCGTCACCCCACAGGCGGCCAACAAGACCATCGGTCAGGGTGGCTTCCAAGAGGTCGAACAGATGAAACTGTTCGAAGATATGGTCGCCTATCAGGAAGAGGTGCGCGATCCCACACGCATCGCCGAAACCCTCAACCGTGTGATTCTAAAGGCAAAACGTGCCTCAGCACCGGCCCAGATCAACATCCCCCGCGATTTCTGGACCCAGGTCATCGACATCGAATTGCCCGCCATCGTCGAGTTCGAGCGCCCCTCGGGCGGCGAGACCGCGATTGCCGAGGCGGCCAAACTGCTGACCGAGGCCAAGTTTCCCGTCATCCTCAACGGCGCGGGCGTCGTTTTGGCCGATGGTATCGACGCCTCGCGGCAACTGGCCGAACGGCTCGATGCGCCGGTCTGCGTGGGCTATCAGCACAATGACGCTTTCCCCGGCTCGCACCCGCTTTTCGCCGGTCCCTTGGGCTATAACGGCTCCAAGGCCGGGATGGAGCTGATTTCCCGCGCCGATGTCGTCCTCTGCCTCGGCACCCGCCTCAACCCTTTCTCGACCCTGCCGGGTTATGGCATCGACTACTGGCCCAAAGAGGCCAAGATCATTCAGGTCGACATCAACCCCGACCGCATCGGTCTGACCAAGAAAGTGGCCGTGGGCATCGTCGGCGACGCCAGAAAGGTCGCCACCTCGATCCTCGCCCATCTGGGCGAGAGCGCGGGCGACACCAACCGCGCTGATCGCAAGGCTCTGATCGCACAGACAAAATCAACATGGGCGCAACAGCTCAGCTCGATGGATCACGAAGATGACGATCCCGGCACAAGCTGGAACGAGCGCGCCCGCGCCGATAAGCCCGACTGGATGAGCCCCCGCATGGCATGGCGTGCGATCCAATCCGCCCTGCCGCGCGAGGCGATCATTTCCTCTGACATCGGCAACAACTGCGCCATCGGCAACGCCTATCCGTCGTTCGAAGAGGGCCGCAAATACCTCGCCCCCGGCCTCTTTGGCCCCTGCGGCTATGGCCTGCCCTCCATCGTTGGCGCGAAAATCGGCCAACCTGACGTGCCGGTCGTGGGCTTTGCGGGCGACGGTGCCTTTGGCATCGCGGTCAATGAACTGACCGCAATCGGGCGCGGCGAATGGCCCGCTGTGACGCAGATCGTATTCCGCAATTACCAGTGGGGCGCCGAAAAGCGCAACTCAACCCTTTGGTTTGACGACAATTTCGTCGGAACAGAGTTGGATCAACAGGTCAGCTACGCCGGCATCGCGCAGGCCTGTGGCCTAAAGGGCGTGATTGCCCGCACGATGGAGGAACTGACAGACGCGCTCAACACCGCGATCAAGGACCAGATGGAGCATGGCAAGACCACGCTCATCGAGGCCATGATCAATCAGGAACTGGGCGAGCCCTTCCGCCGTGACGCGATGAAGAAACCCGTGGCCGTCGCGGGGATCGACCCCGCCGACATGCGCGAGCAGCAGGTCTGATCCATGTCGGGACCCGGCGACAGCGATCTTGTTCTGGTCCTGAATGCCGGGTCGTCCTCGATCAAGCTGGCCGTTTTTGACGGCGCGCTGACCCAGATCCTGACCGGGATCGCCGATGGTATCGGCGGCCCCGGCACGCTCAAACTGGGCCATGTGGATACGACCCAAGCCTTCCCCGACCACGCAACAGCCCTGCACGCCATCCTGCAAGCACTTGAAATTGAAGGACTTCCAATCAGCCGCTTTGCTGCCGCCGCGCATCGTGTGGTGCATGGCGGTACTGCGCTGACCCAGCCCACGCGCATCACGCCTGAGGTGCTCAGCGCGATCAAAGCCTGCACGCCACTCGCCCCCCTCCACAACCCGCACAACATCGCCGCGATCGAGACATTGGCCGCCCTCGCCCCTGATCTACCGCAGGTGGCCTGCTTCGACACCGCCTTTCACGCGAGCAACCCGGAGGTCGCCACCCGCTACGCCCTGCCACCAAGAATCGAGGCGCGCGGCATCCGGCGCTATGGCTTTCACGGCATCTCCTATGCCTCTCTCATCGACAGCCTGCCCGCCCTGACCGGCACGCCGCTGCCCGCACGGCTCTTGGCCTTTCACCTTGGCAACGGCGCGTCGATCTGCGCCATTCGCGACGGAAAATCCATAGCGACATCAATGGGATACTCGCCACTTGAGGGGCTGACCATGGGCACCCGCACCGGCATGATCGACGGCAACGCGGTGCTGCGATTGGCCGAGGAGGACGGTATCGCCGCCACCCACCACCTCTTGAACAAGGAAAGCGGGCTGCGCGGCCTCTCGGGCGGCCTCTCGGACATGCGCGCTCTGCTCGCTGATCCATCCCAGGCAAGCGCCTTCGCGGTTGACCATTTCTGTTACTGGGCCATCCGCCACGCCGGATCGCTCATCGCCGCGATGCAGGGGCTGGATGCCGTGGCCTTTACCGGCGGCATCGGCGAAAACGCCGCCCCCGTGCGCGCCCGGATCATGGACGGACTGGCATGGCTCGGGGCACAGATCGACGCCCGCGCCAATGCTACGGGCGAAACCCGCTTGCATGCCCCCAGCTCTGGCATCGCCTGCTGGATCATCCCGGCCCAAGAAGAACGCATGATCGCAGGCGACGCACAGCGTCTTTTGTCTCGCTAATGAGGTTTCATATCGGGAAAACAGACCTGTAAATTCGGAAATTCCGAGACATGTTTTCAGGAAATGAAAAGAAACGAGAAGATGGTCGCGAATTGGGTTCTCCTGCCATAACGTGACGCCGACGGAGGAAAAGGCCAGCCATGACACATCAGCCCCGCATCGACACCTCGCCGCATGTCTCGGATGAGGTCCGCAAAACCACCTGCTACATGTGCGCCTGTCGCTGTGGGATCAATGTGCATATGAAGGCCGGCCCCGACGGCAAAAAACATGTCGCCTACATCGAAGGCAACCGCGACCACCCGGTGAACAAGGGCGTGCTCTGTGCCAAGGGCTCGGCAGGTATCATGCAGGTCAACGCCCCCTCACGCCTGCGCGCTCCACTCAAGCGGGTCGGCCCGCGCGGTTCCGGCGAATTCGTGGAAATATCCTGGGATGAGGCGCTGCAAATCGCCTGCGACTGGCTCGAACCGATCCGCCATGAGGACCCATCAAAGCTGGCCTTCTTCACTGGCCGCGACCAATCGCAGTCTTTCACAAGCTTCTGGGCGCAGAATTTCGGCACCCCCAACTATGCAGCACACGGCGGCTTTTGCTCGGTCAATATGGCTGCGGCGGGCATCTACACCATGGGCGGCGCCTTTTGGGAATTCGGCCAGCCGGATTGGGACCATACCAAGCTATTCATGCTCTTCGGCGTCGCCGAGGATCACGATTCAAACCCGATCAAGATGGGCATTGGCCGGATCAAGGCGCGTGGCGCGCGCGTCATTGGCGTGAACCCGATACGCTCGGGCTATAATGCCGTGGCCGATGATTGGGTGGGCATAACCCCCGGAACCGATGGGCTTTTCATCCTGTCACTCATTCACGAACTCATGCGCGCAGGCAAGATCGACCTCGATTATCTCGCCCGCTACACCAATGCGCCGGTTCTGGTGAATGCCGATTCCGCCTCGCCCGAACATGGCCTCTTCCTACGCGACGCCGATGGCAAACCTCTGGTGATCGACCGCGAGACGGGCCAGCTCACGGCCTTCGACAAACCCGGCGTGCGCCCCGATCTTAGCGCCACATACGACTCCGATGGCATCACGCATCGCCCGGTGATGCACCTCATGGCCGAGCGCTATCTCGATCCGCAATACGCGCCCGAAGCGGTGGCCGAGCGCTGCGGCATCACCCCCGACAAAATCCGCCGCATCGCCGCCGAAATCGCGCGTGTGGCTTTCGAGGAGGAGATCGCCCTAGATCACGAATGGACCGATTTCCGCGGCGAAACCCATAAGACAATGATTGGGCGGCCCGTCAGCTTTCACGCCATGCGCGGGATTTCGGCCCATTCCAACGGTTTCCAGACCTGCCGCGCCTTGCACGTACTGCAAATCCTCCTCGGCACGATCGAGGTGCCCGGTGGTTTCCGCTTCAAACCGCCCTATCCGAAACCCGTCAGCGCACATCCCAAGCCGCATTGCGGCGTGCAGCCTGATTGCCCGCTCGACGGACCGCACCTGGGCTTCGTGCGCGGTCCCGAGGATCTGGCGCTCAAGCCAGACGGCACGCCGGCCCGCATAGACAAGGCGTTCACATGGGAAAACCCGATGTCCAGCCACGGGCTGATGCATATGGTGATTTCCAACGCCCACGCGGGGGATCCCTACAAAATCGACACGCTCTTCATGTACATGGCCAACATGTCCTGGAACTCATCCATGAACACAAGCGGTGTGATGGACATGCTGACGGACACCGACGAAACGGGTGAATACGTCATTCCCCGCATCATCTATTCGGATGCCTATAGCTCGGAAATGGTTGCCTATGCCGATCTGATCCTGCCTGATACGACCTATCTGGAGCGGCATGACTGCATTTCGCTGCTTGATCGCCCCATATGCGAAGCGGATGCAGCCGCCGATGCGATACGCTGGCCTGTGATCGCCCCTGACCGTGATGTGCGCGGCTTTCAGACCGTCCTTGTGCAACTGGCCAATAAGCTGAAGCTGCCCGGCTTCACCTCTGAGGATGGCTCGGCGAAATACGCCGATTACGCCGATTACATTGTCAACCACGAGCGAAAACCGGGAATTGGCCCACTCGCAGGCTTTCGCGGCGATGGAACCGAGACCGGGCGCGGCGCACCCAATCCCGAGCAGCTTGACCGCTATATCGAGAACGGGGGGTTCTATGTCAGCCATATTCCTGAGGGGGCGAATTACTACAAACCGTGGAATATGGCCTATCAGGATTGGGCAGTCGGCATGGGACTCTTTGACACGCCACAGCCCTATGTCTTTGATATTTATGTTGAAACGCTGCGCAAATTCCAGCTTGCCGCTGAGGGTCATGGCGACCGTCAACCGCCCGACCACCTGCGCGAACGGATCAAGTCCACGCTCGATCCCCTGCCAATCTGGTATCCGCCGTTTGAAGACGACAGCGTCAGTACGGATGAATTCCCGGTCCATGCTCTGACCCAACGCCCGATGGCGATGTATCACTCATGGGGCACGCAGAACGCATGGCTGCGCCAGATCCACGGGCATAACCCACTCTATTTACCCACGAAAATCTGGCAACAGCACAGTTTCACCGACGGCGATTGGGCACGCGTCACGTCTGCTCATGGCGAAATCACTGTGCCGGTCGCCCACATGGCCGCGCTCAATGAGAATACCGTCTGGACATGGAACGCCATCGGCAAACGCAAAGGCGCTTGGGCTCTAAGTGAGGATGCCCCAGAGGCCACCCGTGGCTTTCTACTCAACCACCTCATCCATGAGCTTTTGCCGCCCAAGGGCGACGGGTTGCGCTGGTCGAATTCTGACCCGATCACCGGACAGGCCGCATGGTTTGACCTGCGGGTCAAGATCACCAGGACCGACACCCCATCAGAGGCGAAGCCCATCTTCGCCCCACTCAAATCCCCCGTTCCCCAAGGGCCCTCACATCTTGAATGGAAGGTTGGCAAATGAGCGGAAAAACCCTGACATTGCTCGCAATTCTGACTTTTGTCGCGGTGACGGTCGGATCATTCGTCTGGTTCATTGTCACATGGGACAAGGCCAAGGAAGAACCGGTCACTCTGATTGCACCGGCATATACCGTTGAGGAGCGCATCACATGACCTCGCTTCCAAAATCGACACAGCGCAAGATGGGCCTCGTGATCGACCTCGACACCTGCGTAGGCTGTCATGCCTGCGTCGTGTCCTGCAAGGGCTGGAATACCGAAAACTACGGTGCTCCGCTGAGCGATCAGCAGCCCTACGGAGCTGACCCCTCGGGCACCTTCCTCAACCGCGTGCACAGCTACGAGGTGCAGCCGCTGGCAACCTCGACGATGCCGCACCCCGCCGCACAATTGATCCATTTCCCCAAATCCTGCCTGCATTGCGAGGACGCGCCCTGCGTCACGGTTTGCCCGACAGGGGCCAGCTATAAGCGGGTGGAGGATGGGATCGTTCTGGTCAACGAAACCGATTGCATCGGTTGTGGCCTATGTGCCTGGGCCTGCCCCTACGGCGCGCGCGAAATGGACGCGGCCGAAGGGGTAATGAAGAAATGCACCCTTTGCGTCGACCGCATCTATAACGAAAACCTCCCCGAGGTGGACCGCGTGCCCGCCTGCGTGCGCACCTGCCCTGCGGGTGCCCGGCATTTCGGCGATTTCGCGGATCCTGAGAGCAATGTGTCGAAATTAACCGCAGAGCGCGGTGGGATGGATCTCATGCCCGAGCAGGCCACCAAACCGGTCAACAAATACTTACCGCCGCGCCTCAAGGATCAGCTCGATCAGCCCAAACCAGTCGGCGAAATCGACGTTCTCGCCCCCTTTCTCGCCCCTGTAATCCAAGAACCCAAGGGCTTTCTTGGATGGCTCGACAAGACCTTGGAGAAGCTCTGATGCACCCCGCACCATCCGTCATCGTCTTCACCACGCTCTCTGGGTTGGGTTTTGGCCTACTTGTCTGGCTTGGTTTAGGCCTGCCTGCCGTTTCAGGCTGGGTGGCCTTTGTCTTCTTCGTCATTGCCTATGCTCTCGCCGTTGGCGGGCTGATGGCCTCGACATTTCACCTCGGCCACCCTGAACGGGCCTGGAAGGCCTTTAGCCAATGGCGTTCCAGTTGGCTCAGCCGAGAAGGCGTCTGTGCGGTTGCCGCGCTCTTGGTCATGGGGGTCTATGCGGCGGGATTGGTGTTTTTTGACATCCGGCTTGCGGTGGTGGGCTTGATCGGGGCGCTCCTTTCGGTGGCGACTGTTTTCACGACCTCGATGATCTACGCGCAACTCAAGACCGTTCCGCGCTGGAAAACACCCCTTACGCCAGCGTTGTTGATCGCGATTTCTTTGGCAGGCGGTGCGCTCTTGGCAGGTCAAGTCAGCGCCGCCTTGGTTCTAATCCCCGTTGCCGGTGTGCTGCAAATTCTATGGTGGGTTCGTGGCGACGGGGCCTTTGGGCAAAGTGGCACAACCATGGCTACAGCCACTGGCTTAGGTCAAATCGGCCAAGTCCGCGCGTTTGAGGCGCCGCACACCGGACCCAATTACCTATTGCGCGAACTTGTGTTTCAGGTGGGGCGCAAACATTCGCTAAAGCTACGCGGTATCGCTTTTGGCCTTGGCTACGCACTGCCCGTGCTGCTGTTGCTCGCGCCTTTCACTCATATATTGGCGATCATCGCAGTGATCACCCACGTCGCTGGTATCGCTGCGTCACGTTGGCTGTTCTTCGCCGAGGCAGAGCATGTCGTGGGCCTCTATTACGGGAAACGCTAGGGCGCGGGCGCGTTAGCGCCCGGTGCTCCATTCTTCGTCGACAGACTCTCCTCGCCCATGCCAGAACCGTTTCCACCGCGCGCGGATGGCCCAAAATAGTGCGGCCAAAAGGATCAAGATCACAATCTTGACCCAAGGAATGATCTGCACGTCCGGGCCCTCAACGGCCCAGATCGTGACGGCATTGGGATAGATCGAAAAGAATTCGTTACGCCATCCATAATGGCGCACCACGACCCATTGCGCATTCTCGGCGTTCTTCTTTGACATCATGTCTGACGCCTGCGCCTGCAAGTTCGATGTATCGAACTTGAAATAGGGTGGCCAGCCCCAGCCAGTATCCTCATTGCGGTAGATCATGGGCTTGTCATTGGCGCGAAAGGTCTGGATGAAAAACACATCCCGCTCCGCAACATCCGTGCGCTCACCAGTATCGGCATTGGACCAAAAGAGCGAATTATCGCCCGGATTGACCCGCTTTTCATAGGTGTCTGTGATCCGCACCACGTCATGCTGTGGCAACGTATAATGCAGAAACGCAATCAACACGGTCCAGAACAGACCCCAGAACACCCATTTGACATAGACCATATCCGGCTCCTTACCTGAAATTCGTCATATAGATGACGACAGCCACCGTCGTCACCGGAACGATATAGACCAGCAATATCAGACGCCGCCGCAGGGAGTGCTGATATTGGATCATTCCTGCCTCTATATAGGCCTCACGATCACCCGGACGACCGGCCTCTTCCCAATCATGCTCCATTTTCTGGCGGCGCTGCGATCGCGAGTACCACGATATCCCCAGATAGAGCAGCGTCAGCACGATCAGCCCAAAAATCAGCAATCGCATCAACGCCAGCATAACAGTCTTCCCTTTTGGTTTCCGCAGATCAAGCCACGCTCTGCATAACTCAGAATCATGCTAGGCTGCACCCCGTATCCCTCAAATAATGAAAGGACTACCCCATGTGTGACGCCTGTATCATCAACGCAGTCAAAGACCGGATGCTGTCTCGCCGCGCTTTCTTTAGCACGGCCGCGGCATCCGGTGCGGCTGCGGCCCTCACAACCGGGGGCACAACTCGTGCGATGGCCTCAGGTCATTCCTCGGTCGAGGATCTGACCCATGCCTATGACGCCAGTTTCCCGACCTATTTCGGCGCGCCCGGCATCTCGACCGAGCAGACTTTCAACTTCGCCGAACATGGCTTCAATCTTATGACGTTGACGATCAACGAACATACCGGCACCCATGTGGATGCGCCGCTGCATTTCTCTGCGGACGGCGCCTCGGTCGATGAAATCCCGGTGGGAGATCTGGTGGCCCCGCTCTGTGTCGTGGATATCGCGGCGCGCGCGGCTAACGACGCCGACACGCTGCTGACACCTGACGATCTCAAAGCCTGGATTGCAACGCATGGGCCGATCCCGGATGGGGCCTGTGTGGCGCTCTATTCTGGCTGGGGATCCAAGACCGGAACCGAGGCCTTCCGCGGCTTTGACGGCGAAAAGCAACATTACCCCGGCTTTCATATCGAGGCGGCGCAGATGCTGATTGAGGAAACCGGCGCACGTTCGATTGCCAGCGATACGCTCTCGCTCGACCATGGGCCCTCGGCAGATTTTGCCACCCATTATGCTTGGCTCCCCACCGGCCGGTTTGGCATCGAATGTCTGGCAAACCTCGACAAGGTACCCGCGGCCGGGGCGACGATTGTGATCGGAGCGCCCAAACATCGCGGTGGTTCGGGCGGACCGGCACGAATTTTCGCCCTGATATAAAGTCTGGCGGCCCCGGCAAGCTTTCTCCGGGGCCAAAGTCTTGACGACCGTAGGACATGACGGTTCAAAACGGTTTCATTGACAACGATGTAGGTCGTCATAGGATTGATGCGCGGCGTGTTGGTTCCTAGACGCAGGTCTGGCTCGGCGTGGCCCCGCCCGCCATCAAAAAAGTTTACGGGATACACCCCTACTCCAATGCCCGGTGGAAAAGAGAACCATTTCGCTCTTTCCCAATTCCGAAAGAGACGCACCACTTTTGTGGCCGAAGATCAAGACACCGACATTAAGAAGTCTATCAGGACAAACGCCTCTATCCCTTTGCTGGACGTGTCGATCAGAACGCCCGTCCAAGCAACGCAGACCACAAAGGTGGTACGCAACGGATTGATTTAGGGCGGTGCCTCATCATCGAACCCTATCAGCAGCCGTACAAACTTAAATCCGAACTCATCTGCTTGTTGACTGCAAGCAATCTACTTGAACATCGGCATCAATGCGGCTGGCTTGCGTGAGTCAAGTGCGAGACCGCGCTCTCACTCAATCGAGAGAAATTGCGGCAGACAGACGTGTCGCTCGATCTGTATCGCCGATACAAAAAACGGGCCCTAAGGCCCGTTTTTATTCTGTGCATCTCACGTGCCTCTTGGCAGCGCAGAGATGTATTAGTTGGTGGTTGTGGTCGTGCTGGAGCTATCGTCCGAGCCCCCAGCTACAGCCCCAATAATGATCGCGCCAACAACGATAGCTGTAGCCGTTGCCGCAGTCACACCAAGACCCGGAGTCGTCGACTCACTTTGGGTCGACACAAAGGGGTCAGCGTTCACTTTTGCGTCGTCAGCGAACACAGGGGCAGCCGCAGAGCATGCAATTGCAGCCACAGCAACAAACGTCGAAATCTTGTTCATACCATTCTCCTATCCATAATGGACCATAACGCCCTACAAGGACTTGGCCCGGTTATGCCATACCTCATGGTTCAATGGAACCAATAATTGCAGCCACAACGCAATCTCGCTGGATCGGCGCAAACTTGCCACGTTTTGGATGATTTTTAGGCAGTTTCAACTCACTACCATCGCCATTGCAGCGATTTCCGCCGCTCCGGCACTGCTGGCGGAGCAGTCACCCCGCGATTCGAGCCAAAGACAATAGGCCGCCATGCGCCAGTGATACCAGGGCGCAAGGGACAGGTAGCGAGGAACCAGATCCTGATCAGGATAGCTCAAGAGGAATGTCTCTCGTTCGGTTTCTGTAAGAGGCTGTTGGCGATACGCCAGTTGCATCGCGGGTGACAAAAAGAGCGCGAGGTCTTCACAGGGATCGCCCAATGCCGGACATTGCCAGTCGATCAGCCGCCATGCGCCTTGCATGCCAACAATATTCCCCGGAACCGGGTCACCATGCAGAAAAGAGAGCCTTCCGGATGGTTGAACGGCACCTTGTGGCCTGAGACCCAAGAGACTCTGCGCCCGGAATTGAGGGCAAAGAGCGAGGATACTCTTGGTCTGATGTTCAATTTCGCCACTTCCATCAGGTGTGATGCGGAGATGAGGGGGGCCGGTCACGCAATGAACACGGTACAAGAGTTCCGCAATTTGTAACGGCCCGTCCTGCCATGTCCGGCCGGGCACATGCTCATAGATCAGGCAATGCCCATGGTCGGTCGGAAAATCATCGACATAAGCTGGAGCAAGGTCTCGGCCAGCGAGATGCCGCAAGGCCGCCACCTCTCCATCCGGATCATTCGGAAACAAGGGGTTGTGTCCACCGGGGCTAAACAGTTTGACGACAATGCATTGGTCGTGGGATTCCACTTTCCAACTCCTGTTCGTTCGCCCACCGACCAATTGGGTCCAAGCCGCGGCTGCGACATCAAAGCCCCGGCCTTTCAGCGCCCGCAACAAGCCTGTCTGTGTCTCGATTGCCGAACCGAACGGCATGGTGTGTCACCTGTTGCAGGGAAATGGGTCGAGTGACGCTAGAGGGATTGGGCCCATTCGACAAGTCCAGGATTACTGAGAACTCGGACGCAGGCCTAGAACTTGGTCTGGTGAAATCCGCTGCCCGCTTTCGAGTAACAAAACTGCCTCACCAGCCTCGAATTGGGCCTCAACGATGCGGCTAGGCACACGCGCGTTATGCCGGGCGATGATGTCGTCATTCACCAGCGAGTGGACCGAAAGAGCGTAGTCCCCATGGGCGAGGGGCAGACCTATAGGATCAAGCCCAGCCCACAAAACCTGTCCGGAGGTGGTCGGGATGGGTTGTCGATTAACAATAATGCCTTGGGCGTTGGTTGCCACAATCTCGGCCGCTTCTGCTTGCGGGTCAACCGTAGCCAAGAGCGAAACTGGCTCACCGCTAAAGGTGACGGGCAGCTCTGAGAGCGCCTCCATCCCGATCCAACCAGATACCTGTGACAGACCCTGCGCGCCAATCCGCGCGCCCAGATCAGTAAGGAGATCGTTGGTGAGGACCTGCTGCTCGACCGTCGAGAATGTCGCCAGCTGCACAGCGAAATCCGACGACTCAATGGGGTTGAGCGGATCCTGATTACGCAACTGAGTTGTGAGCATTTTGAGAAAGGTTTCAAAATCGGTGCTGAAGCCACCAGTCGCTTTCTCAAGGGAATTGTCCGAGGTTGTCGCGCCGCGCTGTAGTGCGCCCGCCTCGAAGCTGGGTTGACTGGCAGACGTCACGTCCATCTAGGTTTCCTTTATATCAGAACATCAAGCCGCTCTCCGTGCATTGACTGCGGAGAGGCCAAGGGAATTGCGGCAGCCCCTGAGGCAGTATCGAACTGAACCGATTCCTGAGCAGGGTCTCGTCGGTGGTGCAACTTAGTATTGGAGCCGTTGGCCGAGTCTTGGCCGCCAAATGAGAAATGCGTGCGCTCATATCCGACGTCGAGGAGTGCGCGGGCCAGAGTATCAATATGGCGTCGCAAGAGATCGAGAGTTTCCGGTCGATCAGCCAAAAGGTTGACAGTCATCACGCCATCTTGAGATGACAGTTTCAGACGTATCCCGCCCATTTCATCGGGGGACAAAAGCAATTCTACCGAGCGTTCGCCATCCCCTGATTGATGCACAGCGGTCGCGATGTGCTGCGCAAGAGCCGAAGGCAACTCCGAACGATGCCACAGAGCACTGTTTCGGAACATGCTGGGGTTCTCTTGTGATGTCGCCACAGGGAATTCCGAACCCATGACATCATTCTGACCGTCCTGACCGATTTCAACATCAAGGTTCAGGACAAGGTCCACAACACCGTCAGTCAGTATTTCATGGTTCTGGCTAAGGGGAAATCTGATCTCAGGTCGCGAGACGGCGCGTGTCGGATCAAGCAAGTCAGGATGAACGCGCTCAACACTATATGCGTTCCTTGCCAGCCCGGCGTCGCGAGAACTCAGGTCTTCATGGATCGACTTTGACGCAGATGCGGTGAGACCCAACGCGATCGCCTTCTCTTGCATGATCGCCGGAGCGTTAGGACCAACGTGGGGCATTTCTTGCACAGTCGTGGCACCGGTGGCCTTGCCTGGAATAATCGGTGCCTCGGGAGCTATCAGGATCTTTCCCGCGACATCTATGGTCTGGTGAACATGGGTCTTCTGTCCAAGATCGCGCCCCTGATCCAGAGATGACAGCCCGTCCGGCCCATCTGGTAAAGCCACAAAGTGTTTCCCCCCCAGTCGCGAAATTGCACCATCGGGGACCACAGGGTCCAAACTTTGGTCAAGGCCATTCAGAACCGGCACCCTCCCACCGTCGGACGCCATGATAAGCGCCTTGTTAACCCCTGCCGCCGCTTCTGGCCGTGCGTACGTGGTCAATTGCTCATCAAACTCTCCCTCAGAACCGTGGGTCTTGGGAAACTCCGGCACATCATCCAATGGCACCAAGACATGTTCCGCCCCGCTATCCTGCCGCCCCTCATCGAGGCCCACCGATGAGGACATCAAGATGTCTTTGGTCGAAACGGTTTCTGGCCGCCCACTCTGCATCGCCTCTGATAGCGAGACATCTAGGCAGCCGACTCATAAAACTCGATCCACAGCCTGATCGATGCCAGTTTGATCATCGACAGGAAATTGCGTGAGGTCTTCTCGTATCGGGTTGCGATACGGCGGAACGAGGCTTTCAGCCTGCCAAAGAAGCGCTCGATTTTGTTGCGTTCCCGGTAGATTTCAGCATCAAATTCGGCGGGTAGTTTACGGTTGGCCTTGGGAGGGATCACGTCGATAGCCCCCTGTTCCCAGATCATATCCCTGATCCAGTCTGCGTCATATGCTTTATCCGCGAGCACATGTTGTCCAGGTTGCAAGTTGTCCAGTAGCGTCTTGCACGGCGGCGCGTCATGGGCTTGACCGGGTGTCAATTCATATCGGATCGGCAGCCCATCCTGATTGGTAAGTGCATGTATTTTCGTCCCTAATCCGCCCCGTGAACGACCTAAACAGCGGCGTGGGTCTTTTTTTGAGCGTGGTGGCGGAATGATGCGCACGCACGCTGGTCCCGTCGACCATCACCATGTCAACGTTATGCGCGTCGGCGATGGCCTCCATGATCCGGTCCCAGTGGCCTGCATAGCTCCACCGGTTGAAGCGGTTGTAGACCGTGGTCGGTGGGCCGTATTGCTCTGGTAGATCAGCCCAAGGGATGCCGGTGCGCAGGACGTAGAAAATGCCGTTGATCACGCGGCGGTCATCAACCCGCTTCTTGCCACGTGTTTTGTTGGGCAAGACAGCTTTGATGAACTCCCATTCCAGATCGCTCATATCTGATCGCGCCATTTGCATTCTCCCGCCCAGTTTTGTGCGAGAGTGAATCACAAACTTATGCTTCTAAACAAGAATTAATGAGTGTGCTGCCTAATTCTGGTGTGTCACTCTCAATCAATGTCGTCGCCTCGTCGTCACTGATGTCATCGCGAGACAAATCATGAACTTTCTCGAACACCTCTCCAAAATCCTGCGGCGCACGCGCAGCATCGGACGATTTAGTCTCAATGCCCCTCACGGTCATCGGCGGCGCAGACGTCCGCGTGTTGGAGTGCATTGGCCCAGTGGCAAGTGATTCGAACATCTGCGCCCTCCAGTTGTCTGTGACCATGTCCCTGAATATGGCGAAACCGGTTACTGCTTCTTTACCGATTTCGAGTCTTCTGGTGATTAGTTCGATCAATTTGAGGAATACCCATGCCCAACCCAGTATCGTTACCGTCGGGAATAAGGGGTTCAGACACCCCCCTCAAAAACCCGACCCGCATCGTCGCCGAGCGCCTGGAAGCCAGCTTTCTGGCAGAGATGCTCAAGTTTGGAGGGCTCGAACCAAAAGAAAGCAGCTTTGCTGGCAGCACTGGAGAATCACAGTTTGCTTCCTTCCATCGAGAGGCATTGGCACGCGAGATGGTCAAAGCAGGCGGTATCGGACTGGCGGACGTCTTTTTTCAGTCCATGATGGAGCGCTCCAATGGCTCATGAAATTGAAGCCCGGATTATCACTGATCTCGATGCGATTCTGGAAGAAGAGCGCAACGCGCTGCTGGCGAGTGATATTGCAAGGATCACCGCGCTCATTCCAGAAAAGGAACGCCTGATTGAACGTCTCAATGCGCTCGACCATCAACCGGTCAATGCATTGAACAGCCTCCAGAAAAAGCTGTCGCGCAATCAGGACCTGCTCAACGGCACCTTACAAGGTATTCGAACCGTCGCCGCGCGGCTCGCAGCTCACCGCAGCATTCGCCGCTCGACGGAGACATACGACCAACATGGCCGCAAATTCTGTATCCGCGGCGAGGTCGCCCATACCATCGAAAAACGCGCCTAGGCAGGGTTCGTTAAAATTCGCCGCTTATCTCATGCCGGGTTTAGCACTCCATTAGGACCTTGGCGGCACTCTCGGTCTTGCATCCACACCGGATGGCGCAGACGGATCATACCCTTCGCTGCACATGTCAGAATGACATCAGACCGCTCCCGATACGGGCGTGGGACATTAAATGGCGAAAAGCGTCAAAATCAAAGGGAACATACAATGTCCAGTATTCTGACCAACAACAGTGCCATGGTGGCGCTTCAAACCCTGCAATCGGTCAACTCGAATCTCGCCAAGACGCAGGATATGATCTCAACAGGCAAAGCTGTTGCGACGGCCAAAGATAACTCGGCGATCTTTGCAATTTCCAAGGTGATGGAATCCGACGTCAGTGGCTTCAAGGCCGTCTCTGACGCCTTGTCCTTGGGTGAATCGACCGTGGCCGTTGCCTCTGCCGGAGCGGAACAAATCACCAATATTCTCAATGACATCAAGGAAAAGGTCGTTGCCGCTACCGGTGAAAACGTCGATCATGCCAAAATACAGAACGATGTTGATGAACTGGTCAATCAGGTCAATTCGATCATTGGCGCGTCTCAGTTCAACGGGGCGAACCTGCTCGACACGGCAGGCAATGCTGGCATTACGGTGCTGTCCTCGCTTGATCGGGACGCGACTGGAACGGTAACAGCATCGAATATCTCCGTGGCGTCCGTCGATTTCGAGACCAACCTTGACCTGAGCAATATTGACGTGTCGAGCGCAACTGCAGCAGACAGTTCGCTGGCTGCGATCGAAGTCCATATCCAGACGGCCGTTGACGGGGCAGCCGCCCTTGGCGCTTCGGCGCGACGGATATCTGATCAGAACGAGTTTGTCAGCAAAGTCACGGACGCCATGAAGTCCGGAATCGGCGCACTGGTCGATGCCGATCTGGAAGAGGCCTCGGCGCGTCTTCAGGCTCTTCAGGTACAGCAGCAGTTGGCAACCCAATCCCTGTCCATTGCCAATCAGGCACCACAGGCGATCCTCTCGCTGTTCAGAAACTAAGCTCAACTGGGGGCGCCCTCAGGGCCCCCCAACCTCCGCTCAGTGACAGACCGCCTACTTGAAAGGACATGACGTGAACGCGACCCAGCTGGCGCAGACCGCCTATCGAAACCAAGCGCAGACCATTCGGACTGAGCGAGGGCTGGAGTACGACGCCTTTGCCCGGATAACGCATCGCCTCGGCTTAGCTGCAGCCAAGGGTCGTGAGGATATTCACAACCTTGCCGCAGCGCTTCATGACAACCGGCGCCTTTGGACAATTCTGGCGACAGACGTCGCAGATCCGGACAACCCCTTACCAAAAGAATTGCGCGCGAGAATTGTATATCTGGCGCAGTTTTCGCACCATCACAGTACTATGGTGCTCAATGGCGACGCGTCTATCCAGCCTCTCATCGACATCAATACAGCCATGATGCGCGGGCTGAGTAACAGGCAGATCGTATAATGAGCGGTCTTGTACTGAAGCTTGGTCCCAAAGAGCGCGTGCTGATCAACGGAGCGGTGGTTGAAAACGGGGATCGTCGCTCGCGTTTGTCAATTATGACCCCGAACGCACATATTTTGCGCCTGCGTGACGCAATACACCCTGAAAGTGCGACCACGCCGGTGCGTCGGGCATGCTATGTCACACAGCTTCTCCTGTCAGGAGACGGCGATCCGCAACAGGCGCGTCGCCAACTCTTGCGACACATTGAGGAGCTAAGTCAGGTCCTGCGCGATTCCGACAGTCGAATCCAGCTGACACTCGCAACAAGAGCCCTGTTAGGCGGGGAGTATTATCAATGTCTCAAGGCCCTTCGTAGACTAATACCACGAGAAGAACGGCTATTGGCGCATCGAATGTCATGAACTTTGCGCCGGTTCTTCCCCTGAGCGGATTGTCAGGATGGGCACTCTTGGCTCGCACCTTTGAGCGCCAGTCAGATCTCTTCAATAAATCCCCGCAGATTGTTCGGGATACAGACTATTTCGAGCAAACCATCGGCAAGATCACCACCGCTGAGGATCTCGTGTCTGACCGCCGCTTGTTGCGGGTCGCGCTTGGGGCATTCGGGCTTCAGGAGGACATCGACAGCCGTGCCTTCATCCGCGCTATCCTTGAGGGCGGCACGATCAACGAGGATTCATTGGCCAATCGCCTCGCCGATGATCGCTATAAACAGCTGGCCGAAGCCTTTGCATTTGCAGATCGCCCCATCCCTCGCACTCAATTGTCCACTTTCGGCTCCGAGATCACTGAAAAATTTCGCCGCAGGGAGTTTGAGGTGGCGGTCGGTGATCAGGATCAATCCCTACGCCTCGCCCTGAACGCGCGGCGCGAGTTAGGTGATATCGCAGGCGACGATGCGGCAGAGGATACGCGGTGGTTCCGTATTCTTGGAAATACCCCGCTGCGCCGCGTATTCGAGGTGGCGCTAGGATTACCTGAGAGTTTTGCACAAGCGGATCTGGATCGACAGTTGGACGAGATAAAATCTCGGGCGGCGCGCCAATTGAACATCGGTTCGCTATCAGACCTTGCCGACACAGATGTTCAGGAACAATTGCTCCGACGTTTTTTACTGCGTGATCAGATGGCGAGCATCAACGTGCAATCATCACAGTCCATCGCGCTGACCCTGCTGCAATCGGTCCCTCCGCGATCTTGAGTCGCAGACCGTGAGGTGGGTTTCACAGGTCAGGTCCAAACGTCATTTCAAATTTCTTATTGCAATTGTAAGGACATGACGGCCCTATAGCCCTATGATCTGGCGCAGCCTGAAGCCGAAAAGGTCTTTCGACTGGCTCGAAAACAGTCTCTGCGTCTACACAGAAGGAAAGTTAAATGCGCTGCGTCTTTATCAACATTCGCTGCAAACCGGGGCATTCGTACCGCGTTGCTGAGGCGATTGCATTGCGCGAGATTCATTCAGAGCTTTATTCCACATCCGGCCCGTTTGACCTTTTGATGAAGCTTTACGTTCCCGAGAGTGAGGATATCGGGAAATACATCAACGATAACGTGCTCGATATCGCAGGCATCGAAAGAACCGAAACGACCCTGACATTCAAGGCCTTCTAGCTGAGGATCTCGAACCGCGTGACATCGACCAACCCACGATCGGTGATCTTGAGTGCCGGAATGACCGGTAGCGCCAGAAACGCCAGTTGCAAAAACGGCTCTTGCAACGTGACCCCCAGGGATTTAGCCGCCGCGCGCAAACCAATGAGCCTATCACGCACGAGTTCGAAGCGCTCAAGGCTCATCAGCCCAGCCATGGGCAACGCCAGTTCCGCACGCACCTGCCCCCCCTCGACGACTATAAAACCACCTTCTATTTTGCCGAGTCGGTTCACGGCAACAGCCATGTCCGCATAATCAACGCCAACACAAACGATATTGTGATGATCGTGACAGACAGTCGAGGCAATTGCCCCGGCCTGCAAACCAAAACCCTGCACAAATCCTGTTGCGATATTGCCATTCTTTCCGTGCCGCTCGACAACCGCAATGCGTACCAGGTCCCGCGCGACGTCTGGACACTTGTCACCATTCTGCGGGGCGATTTCTTCGTGCAGATGCTCCGTCAGAATTTTGCCATTCAAGATACCGATCACATCGGTTTCGGCCCGATTGCCCGCGTGACGAAAATCCTCTGGCCGAACTTTGGGAGCATTTACAGAGTTCCGCCCGATTGGTGGTATCTCGTAACGCGCGGCGAATGTACTGGCATCGGCCACTCGACCACCGCAGAGCACCAATCGCACATCGCACGCCTCCAACGTCCCAACGGCTACGATATCGGCACGTCGCCCCGGCGCAATCAAACCGCGATCTTTTAGCCCAAATGCTTCTGCTCCGGACAGCGACGCCGCACGATAGGTTGCCAATGGGGAAGATCCGAGCGCGATCAAACGTCGGATCATGTGATCGAGATGCCCTTCTTCGGCGATATCGAGCGGGTTGCGGTCATCCGTACACAGGCACATGTAGGGGGCTGTGACATCCGTCAATAGCGCTTGTAGAGCATCCAGATCCTTGCTGACCGACCCCTCGCGGATCAGAATGCGCATGCCGCGCTGCAGTTTCTCGCGCGCCTCCTCTGGCGTTGTCGCCTCATGTTCGGTGCGAATGCCGGCAGAACAGTAGGCGTTGAGATCGCGACCCGAGAGCTGCGGACAATGTCCGTCGACATGCGCCCCTTCAAACAACCGCAGTTTGGCCATCATGCCCGGATCACGGTGGATGACGCCCGGGTAATTCATCACCTCGGCCAACCCGATGCCAGAACGATGACCCATCACAGAGCAGAGATCCTCTGCCGCAATTTCGGCGCCAGAGGTTTCCATATCCGTCGAGGGCACACAGGACGACAATTGAACCCGAATATCCATCAAGGTTTGCTCGGAGGCGGCTTGAAAATAGCGAATTCCGTCGAGGCCCAATACATTGGCGATCTCGTGCGGGTCACAAATAGCCGTGGTCACCCCACGCGGCGTGACACAACGGTCGAATTCATAAGGTGTGACCAGCGAGCTTTCGATGTGCAGATGTGTGTCGATAAAGCCCGGCACAAGGATGAGGCCTGAGACGTCGATCACAGCGCACCCTTCATAGGCGGCCCCGATGCCCACGATGGTATTGCCGCAGACCGCGACATCACCGGGGATCAAATCCCCCGTGACTAGGTCAAACACCTGCGCCCCACGCAGCACCAGATCAGCGGGGCCATCACCCCGCCCCTGTGCGATCCGTTGTTCAAGATCTGACATGTTTACGCCCCCCGCGACATGCAGCGAGTGTCGCGCGGAGGGTAGCCAAGAGCAAGCCCATTGAGCCAAAATCATCGACCACGGGCTTGCCGTCAGAGGATGATCACTCGGTCTTCGCCGCTTGCTTTTCGAGCTTCATTTCGGGTTTGCACGCCATGCCGTTGTAGCGGCCGACCAACGATTCGTTACGGCGCTGATAGGCACGCGCCTCGTCGCCCGCAGCCCCCTTGAGATCCATAAAGAACCAAGGAACAAGAAGGAAAGCACCTGCTGTCCCGGCAACGATGTTCTGCGTGGTTTTGGCCTGCTGCTCTTTGATGAGGCCTTGAATAGCATGGGTATTGGCCGTGATCTCGGTGCGCAACTGGGAGCAAGAGAGCGCGCCGTCGCCGGACTGAATTTCGTCAACAGGATCGGGGGCACGACCACCACAACCGCTCAACACGACAATGGACAGGAGGGCAGGAGCTAACAACTGGTTCATCTGATTACCTTTTAACAGAGTGTTCGCGTCAGTACCCGGCTCCTAAGACGATGAAAAGCAGCAATTTCACTTTAGCCTCGCCGACGCTTGCGGCGCCCACCATCGCTTCCATCTCCATGGGTGTTGAAACTCGGATTTGGCAAGGTCACGATCTTGGCCAATTCGGGAAACGGGTCGGTCTTGTGTGGGATCGCGTTTGCCGCAACAAAATGCTCTTGGAATTTCGGCTCGATGGCGGTCTCGACCTTGGTGATCTGGCCCACCACGCGCTCAATCTCGCGCCGGGCCGCAACATTGCAGAGCGCGATGCGCGCCCCGGTGCCCGCTGCATTGCCCGCCGATGTCACCTTGTCGAGCGGTACATCGGGGATCATGCCAAGCACCATCGCATGTAGCGGCGAGATATGCGCTCCAAATGCCCCAGCCAGAACCACCCGGTCTACCTTGTCCACACCGCGCTCATCCATCAAGAGGCGCGCGCCGGCGTAAAGCGCAGATTTGGCGAGCTGGATCGCTCGTATATCGCCTTGGGTTACGGTAATGACCGGACCGCCCGTGGCACTCCCATCGTGGACCAAATAAGAATGGGTGCGGCCGTCTTCAATCATCCGCGCGGTGCCCGTGGCCGCCGCCGATCCGATCAGACCGGAATCGTCCAAGAGACCGGCCATCCGCATTTCGGCAACCGCCTCAATGATGCCGGAGCCGCAAATGCCGGTGATACCGCCGTCGCCCACCTCTTCGGTGAAACCATCGTCATCCGACCATTTGTCAGATCCGATAACCCGAAACCTTGGTTCCTTGGTCACGGGATCAATGCGGATCGCCTCAATCGCGCCGGGTGCTGCCCGTTGCCCGCTGGAAATCTGCGCACCCTCAAAGGCCGGTCCGGTGGGCGACGAACAGGCCAGAACCCGCGTCTTGTCGCCCAGCAAAATTTCGGCATTGGTGCCGACATCGACGATCAGCGCCAGGTCTTCGGACTTGCCGGGCTCTTCACTCAGCGCCACAGCGGCGCAATCCGCGCCCACATGTCCCGCAATGCAGGGCAGCACATAGACCTGCGCCCGCGGGTTTACCGCCGTGAGGTCCAATTCTTTGGCGCCCAAGGTCAGGCTTCCCGACGTCGCAAGCGCAAAGGGTGCCTGCCCGAGTTCTACCGGGTCAATGCCCAAAAGCAGGTGATGCATGACCGGATTGCAAACAAACACCGTCTCGACGATGAGCTTTGCATCAATGCCCGCCTCCTTGGCGATCTCCTCAGCCAACAGGTTGAGCGCATCGCGCACGGCCGCCGTCATTTCCTTGTCACCGCCGGGGTTCATCATGGAATAGCTGACACGGCTCATCAGATCCTCGCCAAAGCGGATCTGCGGATTCATAATACCAGACGAGGCCTTGACCTCGCCGGTTTCCAAATCCGTCAGATGCGCGGCGACCGTGGTCGAGCCGAGATCAATCGCAAGACCAAATAGCCCACCCTCGTGCAGTCCGGGCCATATCTCCAGAATTTGCGCAGCCGCGTCAGCGTGACCGCGGTGCAGCGCCACTGTTACCTGAAACTTGCCCTTGCGCAGAACGGGTTGCAGCTTCGACAACAAGCTCAGATCAGCACGAATATCGTCAATCTCCCATTGCGATTTGAGCGCGCGCTTGAGGCGTTCGAAATCTCCGGTTGGCTCGTGCATGTCGGCCTCTTCGACTTCAACGAAATAGAGCCGAGTTGCCGGGTCCATCTCGATCACGCGGGCCGAAGCAGCTTTGCGCACCACCTGCTTGTGGACTTGGCTCTCAGGGGGCACGTCGATCACAACATCGCCCATGATCTTTGCCTGACAGCCCAGCCGACGTCCCGGTTTCAGGCCACGCTTCTGGTCATACCGCTCTTCAACGGCGTTCCAGTCCGACAGCGCGTCCTGATGCACGGTAACACCGTGTTTTGAGAACTCACCATAGCCCGGCGAGATCTGGCATTTCGAGCATATCCCACGCCCACCGCAAACGGAATCAAGATCGACACCAAGCTGCCGCGCGGCCGTCAGGACCGGGGTGCCTATGGCAAATCGCCCACGTTTGCCGGACGGGGTGAATACGACGAGAGGGTCTGTCGACATAACGAATATCCTGCTTCTGACGCTGCGCTTGCGCGGAACATAAGGCATAGGCGCTTGCCCGACAGCCCACAAGCGTCAGAAAATCGTCGTCGCGCGGCATGACCTGAGAATGAGAAAGCCCCTAAGAGAGAGTCCAGCCAAAGAGCCAGATTGCGAGAGGCACAGGTGCGGTCGCAATCACAAGAGTCAGGATTGCCAAATGCGCCCGAAACACGCCCGATAACCCGGACACAAATGCAATACCACCTCCGCCCCCGATCATCGAGTTTCCCGGAATGTTGATAAGGAGCGCGAGGTTGACGTAGCGATATTTGACAACCCAGCCCAAATAGCGCGCGGGCAACTGCGCTTGCACAAAGCTGGCCCGCTCATCGAGGGGCAGTGCCTGAAACCTTTCGAACATCACGCAGGCCCGCGTAAGATGCAGATCGAGCAGAATGCGGCTAAGCCAACGATAGGGGACCTTGCATCCAACCATATAGGCCAAAACGAGACCAGATGCCGTTGCAAGCCACACCAAAGGCGCAATATCCGGGCCACCGACGGCTAGAACCATGAGACCGATTTCAATGCCCGGAACAAACGGAATGGCGATCAGAACCGCATAGATCAAGAGCGCCGCCGCGAGAACGCTCGGTATGGCCCAGCCAAAGTTATTTTGTGTGATCCAGTCTTGCGCCCAGACAAAAAGCGCGTGCAGCAAGATGGCCAGGATCACGAGCGCCACAAGGCGCAGCGCAGTCCGGAACAGCCCGATTTTGACAGGGGGCGGAACCGGCGTTTCAAGAATTGGTAGGTCGTTTTTGTCCATAGCCGAGTCTATGGTTCAATCACCGGTCTCCACAATGGCCCGCGGACCGAGATCACACGCATTTGCTTCAACGGGCGAACTGCAGATCTATCTCAGCCCATTCAACCTGCTCTGATCACTCAGACCGGAGTTATGTCAGCCAGTGTGACTCATACCCTTCGAATGTCAGCGCCTAGACCAGCCATCAGATGCTCAAAAATCGGAAAGGAGGTTGCGATCGGGCTTGCGTCATCGACACTGACCGGAGCCGTTGTCGCCATGCCCATCACCATGAACGACATCGCGATCCGGTGATCGAGATGACTGGCGCAGGTCTGCCCGCCTAGAACATTTCCGTGTCCTCGCCCATGCACAATCCACCAATCTGGACCGTCCTCGACCTCGACGCCCCCCGCGCGCAATCCGGCCGCCATTGCCTCGATTCGGTCGCTTTCTTTGACACGCAGTTCCTTGACCCCGCGCATGACGGTCTCACCTGTCGCGAATGAAGCGACCACCGACAGAACGGGATATTCGTCGATCATGCTTGCCGCGCGCTCGGGAGGCACCTCTATTCCCTTGAGGTCAGGAGAGAACCGGGCGCGCAGATCGGCTACCGGCTCACCGCCTTCTTCGCGCAGGTTCTCATACTCCAGATCGGCCCCCATCTCGCGCAAGGTTGTAAAGAGCCCGGCGCGCGTTGGATTCAGGCCGATATTTGGAACCAGAACATCGGACCCCGGTACAATGAGCGCCGCGCAGACGGGAAAGGCCGCAGAGCTTGGGTCGCGCGGCACCACGATGGTCTGAGCCCTGAGTTCGGGTTGCCCGGTCAGCGTAATCACCCGCCCTTCGGCGGTTTCTTCTGTGACAATCTCGGCCCCGAACCCAGCCAACATCCGCTCGGTATGATCGCGCGTTGCTTCCCGCTCGATCACCACGGTCTGTCCGGGCGCGTTCAGCCCCGCCAAAAGCACGGCACTCTTGACCTGCGCCGAGGGCACAGGCACGACATAGCGTATCGGCACCGGATCAGCAGCGCCCACGATGGTCATCGGCAGCCGGCCTCCCGCCCGTCCAACAGAGCGTGTTCCAAACAACGCCAAAGGGTCCGTCACGCGCGCCATGGGCCGTTTGTTCAAACTGGCATCGCCAGTGAACGTTGCGGTTATGGGTGAGGTCGCCATCGCGCCCATGATCAAGCGCACCCCTGTGCCCGAATTTCCGCAATCAATGACATGATCAGGTTCGGCAAAGCCTCCAACGCCTACGCCATGAACGTGCCAAGAGCCAGTCTCGTCGCGCGTCACTTCGGCCCCAAAGGCCCGCATCGCCTTGGCCGTATCCAGCACGTCCTCACCTTCAAGCAGCCCCGTGATCACGGTCTCGCCCACGCTCAGCGCCCCAAGGATCAGTGAACGATGCGAGATCGACTTGTCTCCCGGCACATCAGCAACACCGGAAAGAGGCCCGGAGCGGTGCGATGTCATTGGGGTCGGAGTGCCGTGGCCAGACATGATGTGCCTCTTGAATAGTCTGTGTTATCCGCCCAATAGCCCAAGCTGGGGCACCCGTCCATGACCTTTGCCACGCCGCCTTTTATGGGGCGGCACCCAGTTGGGTCACGATGCTGTGCCCCGGCGCATAGCTCAGGCGA
Organism: Roseovarius sp. 217; assembly: GCF_000152845.1. Lineage (GTDB taxonomy): Bacteria > Pseudomonadota > Alphaproteobacteria > Rhodobacterales > Rhodobacteraceae > Roseovarius. Next base: position 1,672,923 of record NZ_CH902584.1, on the reverse strand, counting down.
GCAAAGGTCACGGCCCGCACATGATCCCATGTCAGGCGCTCAATCACAAACAGAGGTGCGCCGGGACGCGCGTTCAGGATCATGGCCTCAGCCTCTGTTGCAGCTTGGGCCGCCAAACGGATTTCACCATGGGTATAGGGGACATTGGCCAACAACCACTCATTGGCGTTCAGCGCCTTAAAGTCCTGAGCATCAGCGGATGGGGCTGTCTCAAGATTGATCCAGCGATCTTCGAAGACAAAGGGCTCACCAGAGGCCAGATGCAGGGCCGTCACATGCAGACATTGGATGAGGCCTTCGGCGCAGAACCGACGCGCCAGACCAAGCGGCGGCGCGGCACGGGCACGGCTCAGACGACGATACTCGTATATCTTCCCAAGGGCGCTGACTTCCTGCCGGATCACCGGAATGTCCACGGTCGCGCGGCTCACAGGGTGCAAAGCAACGCGTGTCCCCGCCTTGCGCCGCCGCTCGACAAGTCCAAGTTCTGCCAATGCTCTCAGAGCGCGATTGACGGTGGCGCGCGCACACCCAAATTCCTGTGCTAGATCGGCCTCGTTCGGAATCACGGCACCTGGCGGCCACTCACGCGCATGGATACGGCGCAAGACCTCGTCCTGAATCGATTGCCAACTTTTGAACTGTGGTTCTGTCATGGGGCATTCCAACGCGGTTTCGTACTCTGGCAAGGACGGCAACTTTGCCGTCCCGCAGCATTGCGCGCCCTTATCGGTAGCCTTTTCTGTTACGCCACGACCCCGAACAGAAGGCAAGTCCCCCTCAGCCAGGCCGTGGATGTGTCAGCGCATACCGTCTTGACAGATTAATATGTATAGACATAATATTCAATCGCGGTTCAGAAAATCACAAGGGTGCTCTGCATGCTTCTGCGCAACGCAACTTTAGCAACAATGCACGGGGATGACCCCTACGGCCTGCTTCTTCAGGGAGCAATCCTCGTTGATGCTGGTCGTATTGTCTGGCTCGGGAAAGACGCGGATGTCCGGAGGGGATACCAAGGACCGGAAGAAGATCTTGAAGGACGTCTCGTCACCCCTGCGTTGATCGACTGTCATACCCATATCGTCCATGGCGGCAACCGTTCCGGTGAGTTTGAGATGCGGTTAAACGGGGCGAGCTATCAGGACGTTGCCCGCGCTGGCGGAGGGATCGTTTCAACCGTTACCGCGACTCGCGCAGCCTCGGAAGAGGTGCTGCTCAACGGGGCTTTACGCTTTGTTGACGCGCTGATTGCCGAGGGCGTTTGCACCCTAGAGGTGAAGTCCGGCTATGGGCTGGACATCGACACGGAGTTGAAAATGCTGCGTGTGGCGCGATCCATCGAGGATGTGCGTGACATTCGTGTGAAAACCACCTTTCTCGGAGCCCACGCAGTTCCAAAGGAATTTGATGGACGTACGCTCACGTATGTTCAGCAGATTTGCATTCCCGCACTCAATGCAGCGCATGCGGCCGGCCTCGTCGATGCTGTGGACGGGTTCTGCGAGGGAATTGCATTCTCGCCCGAGGATCTGGAGCCTCTCTTCGCAAGGGCGCAGTCCCTTGGCCTGCCAATCAAACTTCACGCAGAGCAGTTGAGCCACCTTGGCGGCACGCAATTGGCCGCGCGTTACGGGGCTTTGTCTGCGGATCACCTGGAATACGCGACCGATGAGGATGCCAAGGCAATGGCCCAGTCTGGCAGCGTGGCGGTCATCCTACCGGGGGCGTTCTACACCCTTCGTGAGACGCGAATGCCACCGATCGACGCCTTTCGCGCCGCGGGCGTGCCAATGGCCTTGGCCACCGATTGCAACCCCGGTTCGTCGCCCTTGGCGTCAGTGTTGTTGACGATGAACATGGGATGCACCCTTTTCCGGATGACACCCGAAGAGGCGCTCGCGGGGGTAACGCGACATGCTGCGCGCGCTTTGGGGCTTGATGATTGCGGGATGCTTGCCGCAGGCATGCGCGCAGACCTTGCCGTTTGGGACGTCGAGCATCCAGCCGAATTAGCATATCGCATTGGGTACAACCCGCTCTGGCGGCGCATTTTCGGAGGCAGGGCGTGACAGTTATCCTAGCACCAGGACAAGAACGGCTCGCCGCACTTGAGAGTATCTGGCGGAAAAACCTTTCCGTGGAACTGGATCGCGGCGTCAAATCCGATGTCGAGGTCGCACATGCGCTCGTCGCACGGGCTGCATCCGGACATACGGCTGTGTATGGAGTCAACACAGGCTTTGGCAAGCTCGCCAGCGTAAAGATACCACCGGAAAAGACCGCCGAGTTACAACGCAATCTCATCCTGTCACATTGTTGCGGCGTCGGAGAGGCGTTGGATATCGCGACCACTCGGTTGATGATGGTGTTGAAACTCCTCAGCCTTGGGCGCGGGGCGTCTGGCGTGGCGTGGTCTACCATCACGTTGCTCGAAACCATGCTCGCACGCGGCGTCACACCTGTTGTTCCGGATCAGGGGTCGGTTGGCGCCTCGGGGGATCTGGCGCCCTTGGCTCATATGGCGGCGGTGATGATTGGTGCGGGCGAAGCCTGGGTGAACGATACGCGAATGCCCGGTGACACGGCGCTTGCCCTTTGCGGTCTGAGCCCAATAACCCTCGGCCCAAAAGAAGGATTGGCGCTGATCAATGGCACCCAGTTTTCAACGGCTTGCGCGCTGACCGGACTCTGGACGGCGTGGCGCAACGCTCAAAACTGTGTGGTGACGGCAGCGCTCTCGACCGATGCCATCATGGGGTCCACGGCACCATTGGTGGCAATGATCCATGAATTACGCGGCCATCGGGGTCAGATTGACATGGCCCGCGCCCAATCTGACCTTATGACAGGCAGCCAGATTCGTGAAAGCCACCGCGAAAACGATACGCGTGTCCAAGACCCCTATTGCATTCGTTGTCAGGCACAGGTCTCCGGCGCGGCTGTCGACCTGTTGCGCCAAGCTGGCGCGGTGTTGGAGATTGAGGCGAACGCCGTAACCGACAATCCCTTGGTTCTGGTGGACCCAACTCATCCAGACGGTGGCATGATCGTTTCGGGCGGTAATTTCCACGCCGAACCAGTCGGCTTTGCTGCAGATCAGATCGCAATGGCGATTTCAGAGATTGGCGCGATTGCGCAACGTCGCGTGGCGCTGATGGTCGACCCCACGCTGAGTTTTGATCTCCCGCCCTTCCTGACTCCTGATCCGGGTCTGAACTCAGGTCTCATGATTGCAGAAGTGACGACCGCCGCGTTGATGAGCGAGAACAAGCATCTGGCCAATCCCTGCACGACCGATTCCACGCCGACGTCTGCCAATCAAGAGGATCACGTCAGCATGGCGGCACATGCCGCGCGACGCCTCAAGCGCATGAATGACAACTTGAGTGTGATACTGGGGGTCGAGGCAATCTGCGCGGCGCAAGGCATCGGATTTCGCTCGCCAATGCAGACAAGCGCCGCACTCCAAGCAGTTATCACCCGTCTGCGTGAGCAGATACCTCCGCTGACCAAAGATCGCTACCTTGCTCCCGATTTGAACGCAGCAGCACAGATGGTGCGTGCCGGGGAACTAGTCGTGGCGAGCGGGCTGGATCTGCCGCTGAGTGGTCCGGCGCAGACCCGGGTGTCTTGAGAATGATGGATTTGAGCCCGAATACACCCGCCTTGTGCGCTGATGTCATTCGCATTGCGCACATCAACATTGAGCATACGCTACCGTACGCTTTGGGTCAGTGGACCCTCCTCGGCAGTCGACCCACAATCTTCACCCCCTGACTATCCGACTGGGAAGGAACCAAAATGACCGATCCGCGTCACAATACCCGCGACATCTATCCGGACACAGGCACAAAAATCTCCGCCAAGAGCTGGCTAACCGAAGCCCCACTCCGGATGCTGATGAACAACCTTCACCCGGATGTGGCTGAAAACCCGCACGAACTTGTGGTCTATGGCGGCATTGGGCGCGCGGCGCGCACCTGGCAGGATTTCGACCGCATCGTCGCCGCGTTGCGATCGCTTGAAGAGGACGAAACACTTTTGGTCCAATCCGGAAAGCCGGTAGGTGTTTTTCGCACTCACAAGGACGCGCCACGGGTTTTGATTGCGAATAGCAACCTCGTACCGCATTGGGCCACGTGGGATCATTTCAGCGAACTCGATAAGAAAGGGCTGATGATGTACGGTCAGATGACCGCCGGTTCGTGGATTTACATAGGATCTCAGGGGATCGTGCAGGGCACCTATGAGACCTTTGTTGAGGCGGGCCGACAGCACTATCATGGCAGTCTGACTGGTCGCTGGATCCTGACCGGGGGCCTTGGCGGTATGGGTGGCGCGCAACCTTTGGCGGCGGTGATGGCAGGAGCCTGTTGTCTGGCCGTGGAATGCGACGAGACCCGCGCCGAATTTCGCAAGCGCACCCGTTATGTGGACGAAATCACCCATGATCTGGACGAGGCGCTCGCCATGATCGACCGATGGTGCAAAGCGGGCGAGGCCAAGAGCGTGGGCTTGATTGGCAATGCCGCCGACATCTTTCCAGAGCTCGTGCGGCGCGGCGTGAAGCCCGATATCGTGACCGATCAGACAAGTGCGCATGATCCCCTGCATGGCTATCTGCCTCAGGGCTGGACCGTCGCCGAATGGCGCGCGCGTCAAGAAAGCGATCCTAGAATGGTTGAACGTGCCGCGCGTGCCTCCATGCGGGTGCAGGTGCAGGCCATGGTCGATTTTTGGAACGCTGGTGTTCCGACCCTCGACTATGGCAACAACATTCGCCAAGTAGCGCTTGAGGAAGGGTTGGATACTGCCTTTGCCTTTCCCGGATTCGTACCCGCCTATATCCGACCGCTGTTTTGTAGTGGGATTGGGCCGTTTCGCTGGTGTGCCCTAAGCGGCGACCCCGAGGATATTTACAAAACCGACGCCAAGGTAAAGCAACTGATTGACGATCCACATTTGCACAACTGGCTCGACATGGCGCGCGAGAGGATTGCGTTTCAAGGTCTGCCAGCACGGATTTGCTGGGTAGGACTTGGCGTGCGACACAAACTTGGTCTCGCGTTCAACGAGATGGTGCGCAGCGGTGAATTGAGCGCCCCGATTGTCATTGGCCGCGACCATCTCGATAGCGGCTCAGTGGCAAGCCCCAACCGCGAAACCGAAGCCATGAAGGATGGATCTGACGCCGTGAGCGACTGGCCGCTTCTCAACGCGCTGCTGAACTGCGCGTCAGGCGCCACTTGGGTGAGCTTTCACCATGGCGGCGGCGTGGGAATGGGATTCAGCCAGCATTCCGGCATGGTGATCTGCTGCGATGGATCCGAAGAGGCGGACCGGCGTCTTGCACGGGTGCTTTGGAATGATCCCGCGACTGGTGTGATGCGCCATGCCGATGCGGGATATGAGATTGCACTGGATTGCGCGAGGGAACACGGGTTAAATCTCCCGAGCATTTTAACCTGACCCATGATTGACGCATTGAGGATAACATGATGACTTTAGAGCGGTTTGTCTTAGCACAGAACAAGATATGGCCGCTCCCACTCCAAGAGATCGCATCTGGCAAAAAGCGCCAGCATTGGGCGTGGTTCGTGTTGCCACAGGTCAAAGGGCTGGGTCGGTCCGAGTTTGCGAAATCCTTTGCAATCGACGATCTCGATCACGCGCGCGCCTACCTGGCGCATCCGGTTCTTGGTCCCCGTCTGATCGAAACCTGCGCGGCCTTGTTGGCATTGCAGAACACCTCCGCAGAGCGCGTGTTGGGCGGCATAGACGCACTCAAACTTCAATCCTGCGCCACCTTGTTTGCTGAGGCTGGAGGTCAGCAAATTTTCTCCGATGTTCTGGCGAAATTCTATGGTGGCATACGCTGCGAAACCACACGCGATTACCTTGCAGGACGGCGTGCATTGCCAACAGATGACGAGTACTTCACGCGCCCACCACAGCCCGACCTCCCAACTGGCGTGGCCTGAACCGTCAGCGTAGTCTCTGGATGGCGCTATATCCCATAGTTGGACCAGCCCAGTGGCGAGATTGTAATATCCTGCCACTTGAATCTACCAGATAGGAATTGACCACACTTCGATCCGATTGCCAGCACTCTGCTGTCATTCGAACCACGGATGCAGTGCCATTGGCACCCGCCAAGGTTTCTGTGTCACCGCGCGTGATCTTGCAATCTGATTTCAGGGTCACGATTTTGTTTTCCCCATCGAGATAGCGCTGCTGAATCTTTGCGACGCCGTTTTCCCGGCGGGTCACAACATCAAGCAACGGCTCAATCCGTGACGACATCAGATCATTCCCAAGCCCCCGCGTCGCAACCAACACACCATTGCGTGTCGTCGCACTGCGCCGATCTGAACTGCCATAAGAGGCCCACGTCTGGTGCGGCCCATTCTGCTCGATTGGGCGCAAAACAGCAGCCGCCTTACGATCCTCCAAGGCATAGAGCGCAACTGGGCCTGTGGTATTCGCCAAGGCTTTCATCGCAACCGACGAGACGAGCTGAGGGTCAGGGGCAACAGGTTTGACTCTTTGTTGATTGATCAAGCTCTTGGCGACCGAAAAAACGTTCTCCGAACTCCGCTGATTGGAGCACGCAGCCAGCACCATGAGACCTCCCAATAGGAAAACTTGGGGCAGCGATCGGCACATCATCTCCAGAACTTCCCCCAACTCGCGGCCGCGTCGCGTCTGTGCGATGTCCGAACTGTTTCATATAGACGCCCGCTGACATTCAAACGCTGACCACCATCGCGGGTTAGCGAGCGGATGACGGCCGTCGGCGCCTGCTGTGTCGGCTTGCCCAAGATCCAAGAGATTGGCGCAGTTATGCGAATGCCCTTGTCAAACGATCCTTCGCCGAAATCCTGAGCCGAAACATCAGTTTTCGTCGCGAACGCACCCACCTTCCAACCGTTGGCGAATTCGCGGTCGAGGCCTAGCGTTACACCCCAGTCCCCTGCCAGATAGCGCCCGGCATCAACCTGCGCGTGATATCCGCCACCAAAATCATAATAGACCGACGCATGCCCATTGAACTCGGGGATCGCGCCGCTGATCGTGTTCCGATCGCGCAAGCCAAAATCACCATCAAAATCACGTGGTCGGACATAGTTCAACTCAGCGCCTATTGCGATCCGGCTGTCTACTGGCCGCCACAGCACCTCTGTCGAGACCCCAGCATACATCTGCTCCAGATACCCCACAGTCCCCCGGGCGTAGACGTCCGGAGCAAGGCGCTGATACTTGCTCAGGGTCAGCCAGTCGAGACGAGGCGCATCCGATTTTGCATAAAGCGCCGCATCGGAGCGCACCCGCGGTATGCGCGAATTGCTGACTCGGTTCGATTTATCAAGGTTGCCAAAGAGTTTGACGGATGTCGCCGCACGCGCCACCCATCCTCGCCCAAATTCCACCTGACCTTGAAACCGAAGCGCAACATCGATCCGCGCCGGATTATCAGGATCAAACAAGCTGATCCGCGTAAAGGGATTGATCCCCCAACCGTAACGCGGAAACTTGCCCGGCAAAGGTTCGGGCAGATTTCCAAATCGCAGACTGTCGCTGAAAGTTGCCGCCGCCAGAGCGTCATCAGCGGCCGTATGTTCCAGCCGCTCAATATCACTGCGTGCGAAACTGACCGTGCTGGCGGGAATTCCCTTTACGTAGAGGGTGATATGAAAGTCCTCGACAGAGGCGGGCAAAACCCGTGTCATCACGCGGGCTGTTCGGCCAAGTGCCTGCGAGGTCTGGTCATAGGTTTCGTTCTGAATTCCAACATAGGCGGCGCGATCTTCTAGCCGCAACCTGATCAGGTCAATTTGATCCTGTGCAAGGGTCTCATCAAGCGCCTTGCTGACTTGCGCCCGCGCGGCTGGCACAGTGGCCCAACCAAGGTCACGCGCCGCGTCCGGATCACGAACCGCAACAGGCAATGGTGCAGGTTCCAACCCTCCAGGAATTGGCATTCGGCGCGGGTTGATCGCTATGGAAAGGTTCACACCAATTTCCTCACCGTGCAGGACAAAGGCCCGCATGGTGGCATCTTGGCCCAGCTTGTAGGTCAATCCAAAATTGATCGGTGTGCTTTGATCAAAGATGCCCGCCGTCTTCTCCGTGTCGTAGTTATCGGATGAATACTCGACAGCAAAAGCCAGCTTTTCGCTGATATCGTAGCTGAATCCACCGAAGAAACCGATGTCCCCCTTGAACCAGTTTGAGATGCTCACATCGCCACCGGTTCCGACACCGGCAAAGTTAAAGGGCGTGCGGGTTCCGAACCCACCAATTGAATTGCTCGAGCCAAACCGCCCCCAACCCAAGCCCGCAGTTACACGCAAACGGTCTCGATAGGATTTCGTGGCAACCAGGTACTCGCCTCCGAGAACCCCCGTCCCTAGAAAGTCCTGAAGTCCGATCGCGATTGCCGGTGAATAGTCGGTTTCCTTGAACAGTCGGAACCGCAAATCAAAACTACGGTCATAGAAGGTGCTGAACTGTGGCGTAAGATCCCGCGTGCCCGAGTAGCGAAAGCTGCCTGTGATCCAAGGTGCAATCTGAAAGCTGAGCGTGGTCTTACTGAAGCCATCGAAATAGGCAACTGTCGTGGATAGCTGCGCATCCGGGGCCATTTCCGCCGTCGGCATATCCCAAAGACCACCGGGTGTTCCGTAATTGTTTGTCACGGTTGTTGTCAGATCATTCGCCGACGCACTCGAAGCAGCGACCAAAACCACCGTCGCGCCGAACATGTTCCGCAATCTGCCTGTCATCGACTGTTCACCTGCTCCGAGCGCCTTCACTTTTCTCTTGGGGGACAATAACCGTCACAGTGCAACACAGCAATGTGCGTTTATAAATCAATCCACTTTGACCCACAAAAGCGCGAACATCGCACATTCAGATCAGAGTTGCGGCAATCGCCACGCCCAAAATACCGATCACAACGCCCAGACCTGACCAGAGCGCGCGCTCAGGCCAAACAGAGCGCTTAGGCGGCACCTGTGGCGCAGTTTGACGAATAAGAGCCGCCTCTACCAGCCCCGGCAACCTCGGGCCGTAGCGTGACAAAACCATCGCTGTCCGCCCCAAATCCCTGAGAGCGGCCCGCGGACCAATGGTCTGTTTTATATAATCTTCGACCACTGGCTTGGCGACCTGCCATATATTGATCTGAGGGTTGAGGCTACGCGCCACCCCCTCAACCACAACCATGGTCCGCTGAAGCAGAATCAGTTCAGTGCGCGTTTCCATGCCGAAACGCTCGGTCACTTCGAAGAGATAGCTCAGCAGGCTCCCCATCGAAATCTTGCTCGCATCCATGCCGAAAATCGGCTCGCCAACTGCCCGCAATGCACGCGCAAAGGCATCGACATCGCGATCCGCAGGCACATAGCCTGCCTCGAAATGCACTTCGGCTACACGTAGGTAATCCCGCTTTATGAATCCGTAGAGGATTTCCGCGTAAACCCGACGGGTATATTCATCAATATGCCCCATGATACCGAAATCATAGGCGATGACATTGCCATTGGCGGCCACCTTGAGATTTCCCTGATGCATGTCGGCATGGAAATAGCCATCCCGCAAAGCATGGTTGAGAAATAGTTGTAGCACCCGCTCACCCAGTTCAGAACGGTCGTGTCCGGCAGCATCCAGAGCGGCGTTGTCCCCCAACGGCAGCCCATCCGCCCAAGCCATGGTCATCACGCGCCGCGACGACAGGTTCCATTGCACGGTGGGAAGTTGAAATCCCGCATCCTGCGCCGTATTCGCCGCGAACTCAGAGGCCGAAGCCGCCTCAAGTCGCAAATCCAACTCGCCCGTCACCACACCTTCGAAATGGGCAATCACATCCGTGGGGCGAAGTCGGCGCGCACCCGGGGCCAGCAATTCGATCATCCGCGCGGCGAAATAGAACGCGTCTATATCGCGCCGGAAAGCCCGCTCAATCCCGGGGCGCAGGACCTTGACCGCCACTGCTTCGCCGCTATCCCGCAGCCGCGCCTTGTGGACCTGCGCAATAGAAGCCGCAGCAACCGGTGGGCTGAAATCGTCAAACATATCTTCAACCGGCCGCCCGAGTTCGTAAGCGATGCTGCCCTTTGCAAGCTCAACCGAAAACGGCGGCAGCTTGTCCTGCAGCACGCGCAACTCGCCAGCCAGCTTTTCACCAACAAGATCGGGCCGCGTGCTCAGAATCTGCCCGAACTTGATATAAGCAGGCCCAAGGGCGGTCAGCGCCCGAGGTGCAGGTGGCGTCGAGGGGTCTCCCTTGTAGCCCAACCATTGAAACGGCCAGGCCAGAAACCGCATCGTCCCACGCACCATCGGCGGAGCCTCGAATGCATCCATGATCAGACCCATGGCACCCGTACGTTCCAGGGTCGCACCCGTACGGATCAGCCGCAGAATATTGTGCGGTCCGCGCATCTCAGATCTTCCAGCCGGAATGCAAGCAGGCGATTCCGAGACTCAAATTGCGGTACTTTGCATTCTCGAATCCTGCCGCCCGCACCATCTGCAGAAATGTCTCTTGGTCAGGAAACTGACGGATAGATTCCACCAGATACTGATAACTGTCGCGATCATCCGCGATCATCTGCCCCAAACGCGGGATGATGTTGAAGCTATAAAGGTCATAGACCTTTTGCATCAACTCGTTGGGGATCTGACTGAATTCCAACACCATCAACCGCCCGCCGGGCTTGAGCACGCGAAACGCCTCGTTCAGCGCCTCTTGCGGGCGGGTCACGTTGCGGATGCCAAAACTGATCGTGTAGACATCAAAGCTGTTGTTCTCAAACGGCAGCGCCATCGCGTCGCCCACCACCCAATCGAGGCTTTCGGCCATCTGCTCTGCCTCGGCACGCTTGCGCCCCTCAATGAGCATCGGCTCGGTCAAGTCCAACACTGTCGCGTGCGCCTGCCCTGCCCGCTTGAGAAAGCGAAAGGAAATATCCCCCGTTCCCCCCGCGACATCGAGCAGACGTTGACCCGAGCGTGGTGCCAGCCAATCCATCATCGCATCTTTCCATACGCGATGGATGCCGAGCGACATTGCGTCGTTCATCACGTCATACTTGCTGGCAACACTGCCAAAAACGCCGCGCACGCGCCGGGCCTTCTCTGACTCGGGGATGTCTTGAAACCCGAAATGCGTGGTTTTTTCGATCATGGGCCTTGCCGCTCTTGTGTCTCGCCTTTCTTATAGGGCTATGACAGGGGGTTACAATGCGCCCCTTGTGCCCATCGAGGTCCGATATGCCCGAATTACCCGAGGTTGAGACAGTCCGCCGCGGCCTTGCCCCGATCATGGAGGGACAGGTGATCGCCCGCGCCACCGTGAACCGCCCCGACCTGCGCTGGCCCTTTCCACCCGAAATGTCGGCACGCCTGACGGGTCAGCGCGTGCTGGCGCTGCGGCGGCGATCAAAATACCTTCTTGCAGACCTTGCTTCGGGTGAGACATTGCTCATTCACTTGGGCATGTCAGGTCGGATGCTGATATCGGGTGATCCCCTCGGCCAGTTTGTTCACGCGCATCCAGCCCCTGAAAAGCACGACCATGTTGTGCTTGATATGGCGGGCGGCGCGCGGATCACGTTCAATGACCCGCGCCGGTTTGGGGCAATGGACCTGATGCCCACGACCACGGCAGAATCGCATCCACTTTTAGCTCGGATCGGTCCAGAACCGCTGGGCAACGACTTTAACGAACTCTATCTGACCGCCGCACTCAAGGGTCGCAATACCCCGATCAAATCCGCGCTTTTGGATCAGCGAATCGTCGCAGGCTTGGGTAACATCTATGTTTGTGAAACTCTCTATCGCGCAGGCATTTCGCCCCTGACACGCGCCGGGACGCTCTCGGCCAAACGCGCCGCATCTCTGGTGCCAATCATCCGAGACGTTCTCCGGGACGCCATTACCGCGGGCGGCTCTTCGCTGAGGGATTTCCGGCAAACCGATGGCGAACTAGGCTATTTTCAACATAGTTTTGACGTCTATGGGCGTGAGGGCGACCTATGCCGCAACTCGGGATGCACCGGCCTGATCACGCGCGTCATTCAGGCAGGCCGATCCAGCTTCTATTGCCCGAAGTGTCAAAGATAGGTTGAACGCGCGGCCAACAGTGGTAATGAATCACCCCTGATGCAAACAAATGAAAGCTGATTTCATGGCCTATGAGACGATCATCGTCGAAATAGAAGACCACGTCGCCCTCATCAAGCTCAACCGCCCCGATGCGCTCAACGCGCTCAATGCGCAGTTGATGTCGGAACTCGCAGAGGCATTGGGCGAAGCGCAACAGAATGAAAAGGTGCGCTGCATCGTCCTGACCGGCTCGGAAAAAGCCTTTGCCGCCGGGGCCGACATCAAGATGATGAGCGAAAAGAGTTTTGTCGATGTCTTCACAGAAGATCTCTTTACCGCTGACAGCGCCGCCATCTGCCGGGTGCGCAAACCGATTATCGCCGCCGTGTCGGGCTATGCGCTTGGTGGAGGCTGTGAACTGGCAATGATGTGTGACTTCATCATCTGCTCTGATACCGCCAAATTCGGCCAGCCCGAAATCAATCTTGGCGTGATCGCGGGCCTTGGAGGCACGCAGCGACTGACACGGCTGGTGGGCAAATCCAAGGCGATGGACATGAATCTCACAGGCCGCTTCATGGATGCCGAAGAGGCAGAGCGTTCTGGGCTGGTCAGTCGGGTCGTGCCCGTCAAAAAGCTGATGGAAGAAGCGTTAAGCGCCGCTCAGAAGATTGCGGAGAAATCCCAGATTTCGGTGATGGCAGCGAAAGAGTCGGTCAATCGCTCCTATGAGACCACGCTGCGCGAGGGACTGCTCTTTGAGCGCCGCGTGTTCCACTCGCTCTTTGCCACCGAAGATCAGAAAGAGGGCATGGCCGCCTTTGCCGAAAAACGCGAGGCACAGTTCCGCGACAAGTGACGCCGTTTGGCGCGCGCAATGCGCGCCCGGGTTTGACACACGCAACACCCGGGCGCGACTTGTCCTTGGGCGGTCATCAGCTCTCCAGCCTGTACCGCAGCACAAGCATCGCATGTCAGGGTTAACAAAGCCTTGCGCTTTTTCTTGGCAGAAATACTCAAATCCGACGCTGGTTGAGTAGACAAACGCCTCAGATCAGCCCTTCTGCCGCAAAGAGCGCCTTGACGTCCGCCTCGGGCCGCGCGCCGTAATGGCCGATCACCTCGGCGGCGGCGATGCAGCCCATACGGCCGGCCACGGCCAAGGACTGGCCGGTCGCCAGGCCGTAGAGCAGGCCCGCGGCAAACTGATCGCCCGCGCCGGTCGTATCAACCGGGGTCACGCGGTGCACCGGCACGGTGACGGTCTCATCGCCTTGCACAAGCACGACATCATGGCCCGATCGGGTGCAGACAATCAGCCCGCTCTCAGATGCCGCCTGTTCCAGCGCCGCCCCCAGATCCTCGGTCTCATAAAGCGCGCACCATTCATGCTCGTTGCCGATCACGTAGTCCAACTCGCGCAAGAGACCCCGGAAATCGTCGCGGTGGCGATTGACGCAGAACGGGTCAGAGAGGGTGATCCCGGCCTTGCCGCCACCTGCCCGTGCGGCCCGCGCCGCCGCTTGAAACGCCGCCTTGCCCTTGGGCTTGTCAAAGAGATAGCCCTCAAGGAACAAAAGCTCTGCCTGCCCGGCCGCCGCCTCGGGCACATCCGCATCGTCGAGTTCGGTCGAGATACCCAAATAGGTGTTCATCGACCGCTCGCCGTCGGGCGACACAAAGATCATCGAGCGTGAAGTGGGCAGCGCGCCATTGCTCCGCGGCGGGTTGACGAAATCGGTGCCGACCTCGGCCATGGCCGCCGCATAGTAGCGCCCCAGCTCGTCATCGCTGACCCGTCCGATAAACCCGGTCGAGAGGCCAAGCGCGCCCAGTCCCGCGATGGTATTGGCGACCGAACCCCCCGGCATCTGCCGCCGGTCGGCCATGTTTTCATAAAGAAACTCGGCGCGCTCGGTCTCGATCAATTGCATCACGCCCTTGTCGACACCTAGGCGCTCCAGAAAGGTGTCATCGCATTGGCTGATCACGTCCACCACGGCATTGCCGATGCCGACGGCCTGATATTTGGTCATAGGGTCTTGTCCTCGAATAAGCAGAGATCACGAATAAGGCACGTGCCGCAGGCGGGTTTGCGTGCTTTGCAGGTATAGCGCCCATGCAGGATGAGCCAGTGATGCGCGTGGCGCTGAAAACCCACTGGTACGTTGTCTTCGATGGCGCGTTCGACGGCGACCACATCGCGACCCGGACCGATGCCGCTGCGGTTGCCTACGCGGAAAATATGCGTATCAACGGCCTGCGCCGGATAGTGCCACCACATGTTGAGCACCACATTGGCCGTTTTGCGCCCGACGCCCGGCAACGATTGTAGCGCGGCGCGGGAATTGGGTACGCAGCCGCCATAGTCCTCAACAAGGATACGGCTGAGTTTCATCACATGCTTGGCCTTATTGCGATAAAGACCAATGGTCTTGATATGCTGGATCAGCCCCTCTTCGCCCAAATCCAGCATCTTTTGGGGCGTGTCGGCGATCTTGAAGAGATCCCGCGTGGCGCGGTTCACCCCCACATCCGTCGCCTGCGCCGACAACGCCACAGCCACGACGAGGGTATAAGCATTGACATGGTCCAACTCACCCATAGGCTCAGGCTCTGCGGCCTGAAACCGGGTAAATATTTCGCACATCGCGTGGTAATCGAGTTGGCCTGCCATGGCTGCTCTATGCCGGGAAAAATACGGATGCGCAACATTCGGGTCGCATGCTCTGGTCCACCGCTTTATCTTGAGGGTGAAACGACAGGAACACCAACATGACCGCTCATTCCGAACCCAGCTATCATTATCACGTCATGCGACGCGCCATCGCGTTGATTGATAGCGGCGGGGAGACGCTGACGCTGGAAGAATTGTCACGGGAAATGGGCATGAGTGCGGCCCATTTTCAACGACTTTTCTCACAGTGGGTCGGCGTTTCTCCAAAACGCTATCAACAGTATCTGATGCTTGGCCATGCCAAGGAAATGCTGGCACAGCGCTTTACCACACTTGAAGCGGCTGATGCAGCAGGGCTTTCGGGGTCGGGGCGGCTGCACGATCTGTTCTTGCGGTGGGAAGCGATGAGCCCCGGTGAGTTCGCCCGTCAGGGCTCCGGGGTGACGATCAATTTCGGCTGGTTCGACAGCCCATTTGGCGAAGCCCTCGCTATGGGCACCGAGCGTGGACTCTGCGGTCTGGCCTTTGTCGGGGAATTCGGTCGGACGGTCACAATGAGCGATATGCAGTCTCGCTGGCCGAATGCAATCTACAACGAAGCCCCTGACCGGATCGCAGCGTGGGTTCACGCAGCTTTTGGGGGCAAGGGAGAGGCCGCGTTGCACATGATCGGCGCGCCCTTTCAGATCAAGGTGTGGGAGGCCCTTCTTCAAATACCATCAGGCCATGTAACCACCTATTCAGAAATCGCATCTGCCGTCGGCCATCCGCGTGCGGTACGTGCTGTGGGGACTGCGGTGGGACGCAACCCTGTCAGCTTTCTCATCCCGTGCCACCGTGCGTTGCGCAAATCCGGCGCACTTGGCGGCTATCATTGGGGCTTGCCGGTCAAACGCGCCATTCTCGCATGGGAGAGTGCCAGAGCCGACGTGTAGGCGGAAATCTGCGCGACTTCCCGCCCGTTTTCCCCTCGTTTGATCTTGGGTGAGCTCATGTTATTGCATATCATCGCCCAACACCCGAAACCTAGGGCCAGTGTAATCAAAGAGGCGAACATCCAATGATCCGAGCGAAAAAATCCCTTCTGCTGCTCTCAGGCGCATCCCTTTTTCTGGCTGCGGCTTGCACCGAACCAGGCTATGTCACCGGTAACAATACCAACCAAAAGACGAAGCAGGGAGCCATCCTTGGTGGTATCATTGGTGCTGGCACAGGTGCGATTGTCAGCGACGACAAAGGAAAAGGCGCGCTGATCGGTGGTATTCTTGGCGCAGCAGGCGGTGCCACCATCGGCAATGCACTCGACCGCCAAGAGGCGGAACTGCGCCAACAACTCGACAATGACGTCCAGATCGTCAACACAGGGGATCGCCTAATCCTCACAATGCCACAGGATATCCTGTTCCCGGTCGATAGCTTTACCGTGGCATCCGTCCTGAGAGATGACCTCCTCAAAGTGGCTCAAAGCCTCCAAGCCTATCCCGATACGACAGTGCAGGTCGTGGGCCACACCGACAGCGACGGTGCCGCCAGCTATAACCAGAGCCTGTCAGAGCGTCGCGCCAACGCCGTTGCGGATGTCCTGGCGAGCGGGGGCGTGTCCTATGGCCGGCTCCGGGCATTCGGTCGAGGCGAAGATCAACCGGTCGCCTCGAATCTGACGCCCCAAGGCAAGGCGCAGAATCGCCGGGTCGAGATCGTTATTCTGCCAAATGCCTAAAGGTAAGTGAGATCGAAGAATGTGACTGATCGCCCTCTGGTCAGTCACATTCTGCGTTACTGAGCCTGAATGCTCTGAAGATAGGCCATAAGAGCAGCCAACGGTCGTGGCGTCGGAGTGAAAACACCATCCCCCACATCCACGGGTACGGTATCGCCTTCCAGTAAGAGACCGAACTCGGGCATCTCCTGCCCCGGAAGACCTGTGCGGTCATAGCCATCAATCACCGACAAAACACGCGCACGCGGAAAGACACCGGCCTTGGAGAGCTGTGTCAGGTCCGCAGGACGCGGCGACAGATCGGTCGCCCAAGGACCATCGCCCTTGCCTGATGCCCCATGGCATTGTGCGCAATTGGCATTGTAAATTACCGCGCCTTCGCTGGCATCCGGCATCGAAATCGTCTGGGCGCAGGCCGCCACAGCCAATGCGATCAGAACTGTCATTGTACGCATCGCTCGCCCCTTTGTTTTTCGGCAAGGGTAGCAAGCGCATCCCACCCGCGCAACGATCCTGATTACGACAACTCGCCCGCAAGCCCCTTGTCGATGAGCGTCACAGTCTCGGCCACGCCATAGAGGGCAATGAACCCCCCAAACCGTGGCCCCTGAGACGCGCCGAGCAGCACTTCGTAGAGCGCCTTGAACCAGTCGCGCAGCGGATCGAACCGATCACGTCCGACCGAATAGACGATGGATTGAAGTGCCTCATCCTCAGCTGGGCCATCATAGGCGGCGAGGTGGTTGCGCAGATCCATCAGCGCCTCACGCTCCAGATCCGTGGGCGCGCGGTAGGTCTTGGCCGGTGCGACGAAATCCTCGTAATACTTGACCGCATACCCCGCCGCTGCGTCGAGATCAGGATGTGTCTGTGCCGTTGCGTCAGGCGCATAGCGACGGATAAAGCCCCAGAGAGTTTCCTTGTCCCGCGCGGCCGAAACCGAGGCGAGGTTGAGAAGCATCGAGAATGGCACGACCATCCGGCTTTCTGGCACAGCCCCGCCGTGGATATGCCAAACTGGGTTAGCCAGCTGCTGGTCCAGCGTCTGATCCGCATAAGCGCGCAATTGCTGGTGATATTCATCGACGGCCTTGGGGATCACGTCAAAATGCATCCGCTTGGCGGTCTTGGGCTTTTGAAACATGAAATAGGACAGACTCTCGGTCGCGGCATAGGTCAGCCATTGGTCGATCGAGACACCATTTCCGGAAGACTTGGAAATCTTCTGCCCGCCTTCATCCAGAAACAGTTCATACGTGAAATGTTCTGGCGCAGGCGCGCCGAGCGCCCGACAGATGCCGTCGTAGATCGGCGTATTGGTCGAATGGTCCTTGCCATACATCTCAAAATCGACGCCAAGGGCTGCCCATCGGGCACCAAAATCAGGTTTCCATTGTAGCTTGACGTGGCCACCTGTCACCGGCAGCGTCCATTCACGGCCTGTCTCATCATCAAAGGTGATGGTGCCGTCTTTGGCATTCACCTCCTTCATCGGAACATAGAGGACGCGACCAGTTTCCGGATGGATCGGCAAAAAGATCGAATAGGTCTGCTGTCGTTCTTCTCGCAACGACTTGAGCATGATTTTCATGATGTCGTCATAGCGTTCTGCCGCGCGCAGCAGGACTTCGTCGAACTGACCAGAGCGATAGAAATCCGTCGCTGAGTAAAATTCATACTCAAAGCCGAACGTATCGAGGAACCGCCGCAGCATCGCATTGTTGTGATGACCAAAGCTTTCATGCGTGCCAAAGGGGTCCGGGACGCTCGTCAACGGCTTGTGCAGGTGCTCCAAGAGCATCTCGCGGTTCGGCACGTTTCCCGGAACCTTGCGCATCCCGTCAAGATCGTCGGAAAAGCAGATCAAACGCGTAGGAATATCGCTGATCACCTCAAACGCGCGCCGGATCATCGTGGTGCGCAGGACCTCTCCAAAGGTTCCAATATGCGGCAGGCCAGACGGCCCGTAACCCGTCTCAAACAGCACATAGCCCTTTTCCGGCGGGGCCTTTTCATAGCGTTTGAGCACGCGGCGCGCCTCTTCAAAAGGCCAGGCTTTCGAATTCATCGCGGCATCGCGCAGATCGGACATTGGTCACTCTCCAGTTTCCCTTGGCCGAAACACCGGCAAGGCATCGCCGCTACCTATTGCCGGGGGACCGAACAGTCAATATTCTGCGCCGCAACATAGCCCCGTGCGAAAGGCCCGCAGATGTCTGATCCGATCCCACATCCCCTCACACCGCAAGATTGCCTTGTGGCGGTGATGATCGCCGTTTCGGCCTCGGATGAGGATATGCGCACCGCAGAACTCATCAAGATCGAGAGCACGGTGAACAACCTGCCGATCTTTGCCGATTACGACCTCGACCGGCTCCGAGTGATGTCGCAGACCGTGCTCGATCTCTTCACGGTCGAAGAGGGGCTCGATGCGCTCTTTGGGCTTGTGCGAGCAAACCTTCCCGAGCGGCTGTTCGAAACCGCCTACGCGCTCGCCTGCGATGTGGCCGCCGCAGATGGGACACTCAATGAGCGCGAGTTGCGCCTGCTCGAAGAAATCCGCTACGAGCTCGACATCGACCGCCTCCATGCTGCGGCCATCGAGCGGGGCGCGCGGGCGCGGCACATGACCGCCTAAGCGCCTTCACTGCGACGAAGCCCGCACAACCGGCGTTCCAGCCCGCCTCAGGATGACACCGAGGCGGGCAAAACTGTTCTTGACCGAAACCGCCTCTTTATCTGCGAGAAATCCGTCTAGGTCTGGCCAGATTCGAATCGCCTGATCCAATTCCGGATCGCTTCCCTCGGCATAGAGCCCGGCCCTGATCATGGTCTCAGAGCGGGAATAGCTGCTCAGTAGCGCGCGCGCGCGCGCGATCAACGCATTCTCCTCGTCACTTGCAGCACGCGGCAGGCTCCGCGACACGGAGCGCAATAGATCAATCGCAGGATATCGCCCCCGCTCGGCGATCTGACGATCCAGGATCACGTGCCCATCCAGCACTCCGCGCAGAATATCGGCAATCGGCTCGTCCATGTCAGACCCCGCCACCAGCACCGTCAAGAGAGCGGTGATATCACCCATACTTTCGGCACCTGGGCCCGCCCGTTCACAGAGCGACATGATCAGATGTGCTGTCGATGATGGAAACCCACGCAGGGCAGGCATTTCACCAGCCGCTGTCGCGACCTCTCGATGCGCTTCGGCAAACCGAGTAATCGAATCGGCAAGAAACAAAACCTGCTTCCCCTCGTCACGAAAGAACTCCGCGACCGCCATCGCGGTCCAGGCGCAGCGTCGGCGAATGAGCGGCGAGCGGTCAGATGTCGCGGCCACGATCACAGAACGCCGCATGCCCTCCGGCCCCAGCACAGTCTCGACGAACTCCCGCAGCTCACGCCCGCGTTCTCCAATCAATGCGATCACGACGACATCAGCCTGCATGTGACGCGCCAAATGTCCCAGAAGCATGGATTTTCCCACCCCTGATCCGGCAAATAATCCAACGCGCTGCCCCCGAACGATCGGCAGCACGGTATTGAACGCCACCATTCCGGTTTCCAGACGCGCGCCAAGCGTGCGCCGTCGCGTAGGGGCTGGCGGGTCAGCGCGCAACGCCCGAATATTGGCCCCACGCAACAACGGTCGCCCATCAAGTGGCTCCCCGAACGGGTCGATGATCCGGCCCAACCACGAGTGTGACGGTGCGACGGAATTCTCTTGGCCCAAGATCACCCGATCCCCGAGCGCCACGCCATCCGGACTGGTATCGGGCAACACAACTAGGGACGCGGCCTCGAGCCGGATCACCTCTCCGTGCAATGCCCCGTCCGATCGGCGTTGGATCACGACCCGATCCCCGAGCCGGGCCTCGGCAGACAAACCGCTGATCTGCAAGGAACTTCCTTGCACCGCAGAGACCCGGCCCATCATCCGCATCGGCCGCAACGCCGATATTTCAGCCCGGAGGCCTGCCATGTCCTGTCTGATCATCGAACGCTCCAATCATGTCCTGAAAACAATTTCTAAAGGAATCAGGGTTAAGCCTTGGTTGAAGCCAATCGAGGGAGAAGCCCCGATGTTTGAAAAACTTGAGATCTTTCGCATGGCCCATGCCATGGCCCGCCATGCCGGAGCGCGTCAGGCTGTCGTGTCACAGAACATGGCCAATGCCGATACCCCGCATTACGCCGCACGAGATATCGTCGCCTTTGCGGAGTCCTACGAGACGGACAAGACGACCCATGTTTCCCGTGCCACCCGCACCGGACATCTTCTTGGACAATATCACCGTCTCGGATTTGACGTGGCTGAAGACCCAACGGCGATCAAAGACCCCAATGGCAACTCTGTCTCGCTTGAAACTGAGATGCTGCGGGCGGTCGATGTCAAACGTCAACACGACCGCGCGCTTGCGATCTACAAGTCTTCGCTCGCCGTGCTGCGCACGGCGATCGGGCGGCGATAGGAGCGCAGGATGAGCGATTTCTCCAACGCCCTCTCAGTTTCTGCCAGTGGCCTCAAGGCTCAGGCACAGCGACTGGTTCATGTGTCCGAAAACATCGCCAACGCCGACACCCCCGGATACCGCCGAAAGACCGTTTCCTTCGAGACGGCCTTTGCAGGATCGGAGGGTACTGGTGCCGTAGAGGTGAGCCGCGTCAACCTCGACAGGCGCGAGCTTCAGAAAATCTATGATCCCAGTCATCCGCTCGCGGATGAAACCGGCCATTATCAAGGGTCGACCGTCGATTTGATGATCGAAATTGCCGACGCGCGCGAGGCGCAGCGCAGCTACGAGGCCAATCTCAAGATGTTCGATCAAGTCCGGCAAATGTCTGCCGGGCTGATGGACCTATTACGCCGTTAAAGGAGAGCCAGAATGGATATCACAGCACTGACTGCCGCCCAAAAGTACACCGCCACACGCACCGCGACAGAACCGGCACTTGGACAGGGAACCGGAGGAGCGGCATTTCAGAACATCGCCAAGGACTTTGCCGCAACGCTCAAAGAGGGCGAGGAAGTCGCCAAGTCAGCCATGATCGGCAAAGCCGATCCCCATAGTCTCGTGCAGGCACTGGCACAAACAGAACTGGCGGTCGAGGCTGTGATCACGGTGCGTGATCGAGTGGTGGAAGCATATCAGGAAATCCTACGGATGCCGGTGTGATCCCATGCTCAACGAGGTTCTGTTCTTTGACACATTGCGCGAGGCGCTTTGGATTTCAGTGATCATATCCTTTCCGATCCTGACCGTTGCACTTCTGGCGGGCCTCGTTGTCGGGCTCTTTCAGGCCCTCACCTCGATTCAGGAACTGACGCTGACCTTTGTCCCCAAACTCGGGGCCATCATCGTCGTGTTCTGGGTCACCATGGGGTTCATGACACAAACGCTGGTGAGGTTCTTTCAGGACCGGCTGATCCCGATCATTACAGGAGGCTGAGTTGGAAACTGCAGGCTATACGACCCTCACCCGGCAATCGGGCCTGTTGCGCGAATTGCAGGTGGTCGCCAACAACATCGCCAATGCTGCGACCACCGGCTACCGTCAGGAGGGGCTGATTTTTTCCGAGTTCGTCAAGCGTTCCGAGGGTGGCCCGTCTCTCTCGATGGCGCAGGGCAATGTGCGGATGACCTCGACAGTGCAAGGGCCGTTGAGGCCGACCGGCGGCACGCTTGATCTGGCCATTGAGGGCGAGGGATTCTTTCTGATTGAAACGCCTTCGGGCGAACGCCTCACACGCGCGGGAGCTTTCACGCTTTCTGCGCAGGGTGATCTTGTGACGCCGGACGGGTTCCGCGTTCTGGATGCGGGCGGCGCGCCAGTCTTTGTACCACCAGACGCCAAGAGCATTGGTCTCTCGCCGGATGGCACGCTCAGCGATAATGGCCGCCCCCTGGCCCAGATTGGCCTCGTGCGCCCGATCGACAGCTTGGACGTGATCCGCGAGGACGGTGTCTTGTTCCGCACCAACGGCGGCTTTGAGCCGGTCGAAGACGGTCGCGTGCTCCAAGGCTTTCTCGAAGGTGCCAATGTCGATCCAATCGGCCAGATCGCCCGCATGATCGAGGTCCAGCGCGCCTATGAGATGGGCCAGAGCTTTCTTGATTCTGAAAACGAGCGGGTGATGACCGCGCTCGACTCCCTTGTCCGTTAACCAAGGAACGCATCATGCATATCCTCAAGATCGCCGCAACCGGCATGGCCGCCCAGCAGATGCGGGTCGAGACCATCTCGAACAACCTCGCCAATATGTCCACCACCGGCTACAATGCACGACGGGCCGAATTCGCTGATCTGCATTATCAGCAACTGGCCCGCGCGGGCACCATAAATGCCACCGATGGCACGGTCCTGCCCACCGGTGTGCAGCTTGGGCTTGGCGTACGTCCTGCGGCGATTTCCGTACAACTTGCTCAGGGATCACTCTCGCAGACCAACGGCGATCTGGACGTGGCGATCGAAGGCAATGGCTATCTAGAGGTCACTTTGCCCTCTGGCCAGGCCGCATATACCCGTGACGGCGCGCTCAAACGCTCAGCTGACGGGATTATCGTCAACTCCGAGGGCTTTCCTGTCGCCCCTGAAATCACCATCCCAGAGGATGCCCGCAGTATCACCATCAACGCCGAAGGCGAAGTATTCGCGTTCTTTCAAGACAATGCCGAGGCGCAACAACTTGGCCAATTGGATCTAGCGGGTTTCAGCAATCCCAAGGGGCTTGAGGCGATCGGCAGCAACCTCTTTGTCGAAACTGAGGCCTCTGGTCCTGCAAATGTCACCACCGCGGGACAAGACGGGCTTGGCACCCTGCGCCAAGGCTACCTCGAGGATAGCTCGGTCGATCCGGTGCGCGAGATTACCGAACTGATCGAGGCGCAGCGTGGTTACGAGTTGAACGCCAAGGTGATCACCGCTGCAGACCAGATGCTCAGCGCGACAACGCAGGTACGATGATGCGGTTTCTCACGTCTTTTCTGATGCTTATAATCGCAAACCCAGCTCTCGCCGATATGGTCGTGGCCACCCGCACGATCCGCGCTCAGGAGGTTCTTGGCCCCGCCGATCTTTTACTGAAACCAGGCGAAGGCATCTCCGATGTCACGCTGCACGATCTGATTGGTCAGGAAGTCCGTGTCGCTCTGTATCCCGGGCGTCAAATCCGGGCGGTGGACGTGGGACCGCCCACCGTCATCGAACGCAACCAGATCGTGCCACTGGTTTACGCACACAGTGGCCTGAGAATCGAGACGGAAGGCCGCTCTCTCTCGCGCGCAGGGGTCGGTGATTATGTCCGCGTGATGAACCTTGCGTCGCGCGCCACTGTCTCGGGCCGTGTCACTCAGACCGGTCACATCCTGGTCTCACGATAGGAGCGGCGATGCTTGACCTTAGATATCCAATTCTAATCGGATTGCTTTCGTTCCTTGCCGCCTGCGACCGTATGGATCACATAGGCAAGCCTCCCAGTTTCACTCCAACAATGAATTCCACCGAGCAGCTTGCAATGCTTAATCCCGGCTTGCCTCTCACGGCACCGCACGACACGCCGTTCCAACGCGCGTCACTCTGGAGTGGGGGCAAGCAATCCCTTTTGGGCGACAGGCGCGCGGCACAGCGCGGCGACATCATGACAGTCGTGATAGAGATCGACGAAGCGGCGGAAATCTCGAACTCTACATCGCGCTCCCGCGGAAGCACTGAGGACCTTGCAATCCCCGGTCTTTTTGGCCTCCCACAACGGATCAATCGGAGCTTGCCTGAAGGGGCCAGCCTTGAGTCTGCGGTCGACATAAGCTCTTCCAGCCAATCAGGCGGGGATGGGTCGGTCAGCCGGAGCGAAGAGTTGACCCTTAGGGTAGCAGCCACGGTGATGCAGGTCCTGCCAAAACGGCGTATTGGAAATCCAAGGATCACAAGAGGTGCGGGTAAACTTCGAACTGCGCGAGTTGCTGGTCTCTGGCTTTGTCCGCCCCGAGGACATTTCACGGCAGAATGAGATCACCTATGACAAGATTGCCGCCGCGCGGATTTCTTACGGAGGGCGCGGTCAGATCACTGATGTGCAGCAACCCCGGATTGGCCAACAAGTTCTCGACGCCATTTTACCATTCTGACTCTTTCTCAAAGGAAACGAACGATGAGTGCAAAATTGCTACCGATCCTCCTGCTTGCCATCGGAGTCGCGGCGGGCGCCGGGGCGGGAATTTTTCTCAAGCCAGATCCGGAGTCTCCGGGTACAGACACGTCGCATGCCCCAGACGCCGCACACCCGGACCACTCGGAGCAAGCGTCGCCTCAAGAAGACCCAACTGAAATTGTAAAACTGAACAACCAGTTCGTCATTCCTGTTGTCGACAAGAATATGATCAGCGCATTGATGGTCATGTCCCTGAGCGTTGAAACTGGAGTGGGGCGAAGCGCGGAAGTCTATGATCGTGAACCGAAGCTGAGGGACGTATTCCTGCAGGCCCTGTTTGATCATGCAAACATGGGTGGATTTGACGGTGCGTTCACTCAGGCGAGGAATATGGACGTCCTGCGCTCTGCGCTTCTCGACGTCGCAACCGATGTTCTCGGCGATGCGGTCCTCGGCGTTTTGATTACGGAAATCGCACGGCAGGATGTCTAACCCTGCGTGATCCCTGGCACACGGTTTTGGTTAATCGCCAGCAGTCTCTTGCGCCCTTTTCAATCTGCCGAGTTCCTCAAGCAGATCGTGCTGTTGTTTCATAGATCGCTGGCCGTATGCTCGATCCTGATCTTGCAAGAGCTCAGTCGCCGCCAAATACTTGCCATAGGCTCGGCGTAACAAATTACTCACCTGTCCTTTGCGTCCGAGCACTCGGGCCAGATCTGCGTGGAGGTTCGCCTTGCTGCGTCCAATCCAACCTTGCCATGTCAGGTCAGCGCCAATCTCACGATAGCCCTGCAGCCGACTGTCGGGCACGTCTCGGGCCGCAAACCGAACCTCTTCGATCTGTCTCAACTCTGCACGCAACCGCCGCTCGTCGACCAAGAGAGCTTGCATTCTGGCAGCCTCGGAACGGTACATTGCTTCTGTCACGCAGACCAACTCAGAATAGCTATTAGACTTCATCCAAAGCTCCTTGCCTTGCGCCGCATGTCCTCGGCATATCGGATGGCGACAGCGACAGCGGCGTAATAGGTGGGATCAATTTCTTGGCCAATTTCAGTCGTGGCATGCAAAGCACGGGCTGTTGCGGGATCTTGCTGCACGGGGACGCCGCTCTCGTAGGCGAGATCGCGGATCGCGAGGGCTATGTGATCCACACCCTTGGCCACACAGATCGGCGCCGCGCCCGGCGCACGGCTCCATTTCAGGGCTATTGCGTAATGGGTTGGATTGACAATCACCACATCGGACCCCGGCACCTCCGCCATCATCTGCCGAGAGGCGATGTCCATCCCGCGACGACGGTGCTGCTGCTTCACGGCGGGATCGCCGTAATTCTGCTTGAATTCATCGCGCAATTCCATGTGCGACATTCGTTGGCGGCGCAGGTGCTCGAAAAACTGCCACGTAAAATCTGCAGCGCCGACCGCCAGTGTGATCAGGAGAACGACCAGTAGAAACTCGATGATCAGTTGGCCAATCATAACCCCGATCATGGCAGGCTCGGCATGCAGCGCACCCACCATTTCTGACATGCGATAAGACAGAAACAGTCCCAACAGAATGCAATATAGCGACAGCTTTGCAATGCTCTTGCCAAACTCAAAAAGGCCTGAAGCGCCAAATTTGTTCTTGGCATTCTCGATCGGATTGATACGCGAAAGTTTGGGCTCCAACTTGGATGGGGCAATGACGAATGCGCGCTGCGCGATCACAGTCAATAGGGTCACAGCTGCGGGAAGAAGAAACAGCGCGGAAACGGCCAAGGCAACTTTTGTCAGAACCGTCCCCAAAGCAGCAGACGCGTGGCCCCCTTGAAACAGGAGATCAGCAAAGGCGTGTGGTTGACCAAGCAACACGGCGAGATTGGCGCCGGTCGTCTGAGATACCGGTCCTCCCAGCGCCAAAAGCGCAAGCAAGAGACCTCCGTATGAGCCAGCGGTGTTCAAATCAGCAGAGCGTGCGATCTCCCCCTTCTTGCGGGCCTCGTCCATCTTATTCTGGGACGCCTCATGCGGCTTCTCGCTCTCGTCCTCTTCGCCAGCCACGGCTACCCTCCGAACGGATTGGCGATAAAGCCGGCAAACGCCTGCGCCCAAGCCATCAGCAGAGCCGGGGCGACCAACATCAGAACAAAGAGCGCAAGTGCTGTAATGGCAGGGGCCCCAACGAAAGCGACCATCATCTGCGGCATCGCCCGGTTAATCACGCCAAGCGTCAAGTTGTAGAGCACCGATACCAAGACAAATGGCGCAGCCAACATAAAACCTAGGGAAAAAGCATGCGCAATTTGCGAAACACCCCATTGCGTTATCGCTGAAACCTTGAAAACACCCTGAACTGGAAAAACTCGATAGCTTAGGATCATGAGCTCGGCCACCCGCACGTGCAGGTCCATGATCATCATCAAGGCAACCCCGCCTGTCGCAAGCAAATGTCCGATGGAAGGCATCGGCGTGAGACTCGCGTTACCCAGAATCTGCGACAAGGACGTCGACTGCGCAGCAATGGAGCCCGCCATCTGAAGCGCCATCAGAAAAAGGCGTAGGCCGATACCTATAATCAAACCCACCAGAGTCTCGGATAGAATTGTGAGCGCAGATGGTGCGTGAACATGATCTGGCAAATCAGGTGCAATGGCGGGCGCCGCAATCAGCGTAAAGGCGAAGACAAGGACCACTTTTATCCGCATTGGAACGGACTGCTCGCCAAAGCCCGGCAGAAGCCCGATGATTGGGGCCACGCGCAGAAACACAAGAGCATGAAGCCATAGCACCTCCTGAGCAATTCCAACGAATTGGGTCAGGTCAGTCATCTTCGTATCACCCCGATCAATGCGGGTTTAGCTCCAGTTCCGATCTCTTCAAAGGACAGCACTGGGACGTCAACATTCTTGGCCATCAGGATCGTGCGCAAGAATCTACGCCGCACTGTCGAGGTCACAATCGCGGGCGACACACCCTTGTCGCTGGCTTGCTGTAGCTGCTCAGCCGCTGCTGAGGTCAATGTGTTGAACATCTCAGGAGGCAAGGCCACATCCATTCGCCCCCGTTCGCCGTCGATCTGATATGTGGTAAACGTCTCTTCCCAATCTGGAGCAAGCTGGATTAGAGGCAAGCTTCCATCAGCGCGTTGCAGGCCCGCAACGATCTGAAACCCGAGCCGTTGTCGTACATGCTCGCATATCAATTCGGGTTGGGTAACAATCTGACGACCCTCAGCAATCGCCTCGAGAATGAGTGGCAGATTTCTGATCGATACCTGTTCTTTCAAGAGAAGCCGGAGCACCGTGTGCAACAGATCTGGTGCGACCCGGTCTGGGATCATGTCTTCGAGAAGCTTTCGATTTGCCTCTGCGCGACCTCTGTCGGTGAGGGATACCATCTCATCAAGAAGGCGTCTCATGGCCTTCATAGTCAGCAGGCGGCTCAAGTTGCGTCGGATCACCTCGAGAAGATGAGTCGCAAGCACTTCTGGAGGCGCAATAAGAGTGACCCCGGAAAGCGCCGCACGATCTTGATCCGAGGCAGGAATCCATCTTGCAGGCGCTCCGTAGACCGGTTCCATGATAGCCTCGCCGAGTGGAAGACCCGGATGCTGCTCGGGATCTAGCGCCAAAAGTTGATTGTCCCGCAGAAAGGCACGGGCCTGTTCGACACCTTGAATTCGGATGACATAGCTTCCGGATGGCATCCCTGGGTCATCGGTTAGACGGATATCGGACAGGATCACACCATAGGTTGTCGCAATGAACCGTCGCATATTGGCAATTCTTGCTTCGAGCCCCACGCCGGGATCAAGAACCATGTTAACCAGATTTGGAGCAAACTCGACGTGTATATCATCAAGCTCGAGAATATCGCCCATCGATTTTTCCGGTACGATGATTGGATCGCGTTCCTGGTGATGAGGGGCACTCAGGCGAGCGCCGCTCCGATAGCTAACCGTCGCCACCGTCCCCAAGCCGATACTTCCAAGAATGAAGGGAACAAAGGGAAGGCCGGGAACAAGCGCAAAGAGCGCCATGAGCACTGCAACGGTTGCAAGAGCGGCAGGATGCCGTGCAAGTTGTTCTGCAATTGCAATATCTGTGGCCCCCTTGTTGCCACCACGCGCCAAGAGCAATGCCGTGGCGATCGAGATGATGACCGCCGGGATTTGTGTGACGAGGCCATCGCCGATGGTCAGGATCGTGTAGGTCTCAAACGCCTGACCAATCGGCATGTCATGCATCACAATACCGATGATGAGACCGACAAAAAGATTCAAAAGCGTAATCATAAGACCAGCAACCGCGTCACCCTTGACAAATTTCGAGGCCCCATCAAGCGATCCGAAAAAGGTGGTTTCCTGCTGCTCCCGTTCACGCCGCTCCTTCGCCTCTTGGTGATTGATAGCACCAGCCGACATATCGCTGTCGATGGCGAGCTGCTTTCCGGGCATGGCATCAAGAGCAAAGCGCGCACCCACCTCTGCCATGCGTGCTGCGCCCTTTGTGATCACAAGAAAGTTAACAATCAGAAGAACAGCAAAGACGACAAGTCCAAGGAATACATTTCCGCCAATGATGAAATTGGCAAAGCCTTCGATCACTTCGCCTGCGGCAGAAGTCCCAGTATGGCCTTCGCCGATTATCAGTTTGGTTGACGAAACATTGAGCGCCAAGCGTAGCATCAACGAGGCCAACAGTATGGTTGGGAAAGCCGAAAAATCCAATGGACGATCAATAAAGAGCGTTACGGTAAAGATCAAAATCGCGAGAGCAAATGAGGCAGCAAGGCCAACATCCAGCATCCAAGCCGGTACAGGTAGGATCATCATCACAATGACCGCCATAAGGGCGATAGCCAAGAGAACCGTTGGCTGAAAGACCGCTTTAATGGAAAATGTTCCCATACCCTAGAAACTGATGAAAGCGATGCGGTCCAAGAACGTTCTCAGATCCTCGGTTTCAGGGATCGGAACCAGTGAGCCGTTCCGCGATCTTGACCCGGTCGTGTGTAGAAGGGGAAAGCTGTTCTCGGAAACCGCAGACTTTGGCTCTGGCGTCCAAGATATGACGTCTATGTCCGGCACAGGGTTTGACATGTCGTGAAGATTGGCAAGAATGCGGTCAAACCGTTTTCGGTACTCCCCAGCGACTTCAGAATGTCGTGAATGATAGGCTCCTGCCGCCAGAGACCAATCGCCCATTTCCAGATGCAGATCCCAAAGGAATTGTGCGGCGTAGCGCGCATTTTCGACTGGGTCTAACATATGTTGGATGGACCGAAAGGCCGCCCCGTGCCATTTGTAGTTGATCTGAAAGCAGCCCACATCGAAGCTACGTGCCCCACGAAGAATTTCTCCCTGAACATAGGCTTCGGCGGCATCATTGCTGTCGAACCAAATGCCTTTGCCGTTCATGTTTACCGTCCAAGGCCACGGCGTCAGGCTACCATCGTCATTGCGACCGGTCTCTGCACGCGTGATTGCGCGCATCACGGCCAGAGGCACACCAGTTTCCGAAGCTGCAAGCTGCGCAGCCTTGTCACAATCATGCAAGACCGATGCCCTTGCAGATGGCAGTCCGAGCATGCCGAAGCCGCAGAGAACAGCTATTACTCGTGCAGGTATCAAGGTCAGACCGCGTGTGGACATACTATAGTGCCGCATCCACTGAATTTGGCCACCGAATGCAATCCAACCTCTTCGGAGCGTCTTGCTCATTCAAAAGAAACCCCTGATTGGCTGGGCGTGATGCCGTTGTTGCATACTTATTAGCCAATCAGTCTTGAGATTCGGTAACCAAGCGCCTGCATTTCAAGGAACGTCAATAAGATCCGTTTGCTTTAAGAGATCATTCAATGCCCCACGGATATCGGCACTTTGCTCAATTAATTGTTGATCGCGAGCAAGAATGCTCAGGTCAATATTGGGTGCCATGTCTGTCATTGCATGTGCTAATTTTTCTGTGACAGTGTTGATTGTCACTGAGAACTGACCCGGCATTTTCATCGAGATCTGACCCACCCAGTCGTTATGATCTGCTGATTATGATGGCGTCAATGCTGTTGCCTCCTTTCGCTTTTTCTTTGCCGTTTCGGAGCTGGCCTTGAAGCGGTAGCTGTCATTGCCGGTCTCGAGGATGTGGCAGCGATGAGTGAGACGATCGAGTAGCGCTGTGGTCATTTTGGCATCGCCAAAGACGCTGGCCCATTCACTGAAGCTCAGGTTGGTGGTGATGATGACGCTGGTGCGTTCATAGAGTTTGCTCAGAAGATGGAAGAGCAGCGCGCCACCAGAGGCGCTGAACGGCAGATATCCCAGCTCGTCCAGGATCACCAAGTCGGTCTTGACCAGCGCCTCGGCGATCTTCCCGGCCTTGCCGTGAGCCTTTTCCTGCTCCAGCGCGTTGACCAGTTCGACGGTTGAGAAGAAGCGCACGCGTTTACGATGATGCTCGATGGCCTGAATGCCGAGAGCCGTTGCAACGTGTGATTTCCCTGTCCCCGGACCTCCGATCAGCACCACATTCTCAGCCGCGTCCATAAACTCACAACGATGAAGTTGACGGACCAAGGCTTCACGGATCTCGCTGGCGGCAAAGTCGAAGCCAGAGAGGTCTTTATAGGCCGGAAAGCGCGCCGCCTTCATGTGATAGGCGATAGAGCGCACCTCGCGTTCGGCCATTTCCGCTTTGAGCAGTTGCGACAGGATCGGCATGGCGGCTTCAAATGCGGGCGATCCTTGCTCATGCAAATCCTGCACAGCCTGCGCCATGCCTGGCATCTTCAGCTGCGCACATGATGACGATGGCAGCACCTGCGGGATCATGACGCATCGCGCACTCCTTTCTGGGCGCGCAACCCATCATAGCGCGCGACGTTGGCCTCGGGCTCCTGGCTCAGCGACAAGGCGGCTGGAGGGTTCACGTCTGGCTGGTCAGTCAGCTTGCCATCCAGCAGCCTGTGGAGCAGATTCAGCACATGGGTTTTGGTCGGCACGCCGGCCTCTAACGCCAATTCCACTGCGCAGAGCACCGCCTGTTCATCGTGATGCAAGACCAGTGACAAGATATCGACCATCTCTCGATCTCCGCCGGGCTGTCGTAGCATCTTCGCCTGCAGCAAGCGGAAGGGTTCGGGCATTTCGACGAAGGGCGCGCCATTGCGCAGCGCCCCGGGTTTGCGCTGAACGACCGCCAGATAATGGCGCCAGTCATAGATGACGCGCCTTGGCTGACGATGGGATCGTTCAATGATCCGCTCATGCGTGCAGATCACATGCCCCTCGGCGACAACGACCAGACGTTCGGGGTAGATGCGCAGGCTCACCGGCCGGTTCGCAAAGCTGGCGGGCACGGAATAGCGGTTGCGATCGAAAGTGATCAGGCAGGTGGGCGATACGCGCTTTCTCTCTTCGACAAAGCCATCAAACATCGTGGGCAGGGGCATCAGGGCAGACTTCTCGACCCCCCAAACATCAGCAATGCTGCCAGGCAGTGCGCCATGTGCCGTCTCCGCCCACAGCAGCTTGCAACGGTCTTCCAGCCATTCATTCAGTGCAGCAAGGTCTGGGAAGACAGGAGCGACTGCCAGAGGCGATGTCGGGCATCACGCACGCTCTTCTCAACGTGACCCTTCTCCCAACCAGCCGCCGGATTGCAGAACTCGGGATCGAAGACGTAGTGGCTGGTCATGGCCAGGAACCGCGCATTCACATCGCGCTGTTTGCCGACGCCAACCCGGTCGACGGCTGTCTTCATGTTATCATAGATGCCGCGCCCAGGGACGCCTTCGAAGACGCGGAATGCATGCCAGTGGGCATCAAACAGCATCTCATGTGTTTGCAGCAGATAGGCCCGCACCAGAAACGCGCGGCTATGTGACAGCTTGATGTGGGCAACCTGCAGCTTGATGCGCTCACCGCCGATATAGGCCCAGTCCTCGCTCCAATCGAACTGGAAAGCCTCACCCGGCGCGAACACCAGTGGCACGAAAGTCCCGCGATCCGTCGTGTGATGCGCACGCTGCCGTTCACCCTTCCAGTCCCGCACGAAGGCCGCAACACGCTCGTAAGAACCGTCATATCCAAGCTTCACAAGATCGGCGTGCATCAGCTTCGCCGTTCGGCGTTCCTTGCGTGATTTGCGCTGATCAGTCGTCAGCCATGCTGTCAGATGCTTGGCAAAAGGGTCCAACTTGCTGGGGCGATCTGGCACCTGAAACGCAGGTTCAACAATCCCCTCCCGCAAATACTTCTTGATCGTGTTGCGAGACACGCCAGTCCGCCGCGCGATCTCGCGAATGGGCATCTTCTCTCGCAGCGCCCATCGCCGAATAACTTTCAAAAATCCCATGTCTATCACTCCATGCGCCCCCAGCTGATTCAAGCCGGGGCAAGGTTGCACATGGGTCAATTCTCAATGACAATTTCTGCTGTTGCCGGGTCAGTTCTCAGTGACAATCAACACCGACACCGAAGAGCGCGCAAACACGTCTAACGATCAAAGCAGCGATGTGACGGTTGCCTCCAATTTGCCGGATGGGGATGTGGCGGCCAATGGTGCATCAGCCAGCGAAAATACCGAGACCCGTGAACGGATCAATTACGAGGTCTCAAGCACGGAACGCGAGATCACCCAGCAACCCGGCGCGATCAAACGCATGAGTGTCGCAATCTTGATAAACGGCCTCACAACTTTAGACGCATCCGGCACGCCCAGCTTTGCCCTACGTCCCGAAGAAGAGTTGACCGCACTTCGTGATCTGGTGGTGGCGGCCGTGGGTATTGATGAGGCGCGCGGTGATGTTGTAACGATCCGCACCCTGCAATTCGAGCCGATAGAACCAAGTGGCACTCTGGTTGAAGCTAGCCTCTTAGACCGCCTCGCGATTGACGTAATGACTTTGGTCCAATCTCTTGTCTTGGCAATCGTCGCTCTCATCCTCGGTCTCTTCGTTCTGCGTCCTATTCTCTCTCGACCGCCTCTCATGGCCTCATCCCAGATTGGGAGGTTGGCAGTTGCGTCCCAGCCAGAAATCATGCCGCTTTCAGGAGTGATCGATGACGGAGAGATCGACGAAAGCGGCCTTTCGGACGTATCCGAAAAAGCCCTTATTGATCGCAGCAGACAGCCACTCTCGCGTATCGATGGCCCGCCTGAGGATCCGGTCGTTCGCTTGCGGTCACTTATTGGTCAGCGTCAGGAAGAAACTGTCGAGATCCTGCGTAACTGGCTTGAAGGCGAAGAGGAGAAAGTGTGATGTCGATCGCGCATCTCTTGGATGATTTCGGATCAATCGCGAGAGGGAAACCTATCACCCTGACGGATGTCTTGCTTGAAGAAGAGCGCCTCGAAGCCTTTGAAAAGGGATATCGGGCGGGGTGGGACGATTGTGTTAAATCCCAGATCGAAGACGGCCGCAGGATAACGGCCGACCTTGTGCAAAACCTTCAGGATTTCAGCTTTACCTACGAAGAGGCACATGCCGAAATCTTGGCGATGCTGCATCCCCTTCTGCAACAGATAACAACCTCTGTGTTACCTGCACTGAGCCACGCCATGTTGGCGCCGCGGATCACAGAAATCCTGACCGACCTAATCGCGACTCATGGGCGGCAACAGGTCAAAATCGTGGCCGGTCCAGATGACCGGATGATCCTCCAAACTCTGAGCGCAGATCTGCCCGAACTCTCAATTGAGGTCACCGAGGACCCAACACTGGCCAGTGGCCAAGTTTATTTGCGTCTTGGTGATCGTGAGCATGCTTTGGACATGCAGAGCGTTCTGCAGGGGATTGAACAGGCCATATCCGGGTTCTTTATGGAAAATAGAAAGGCAGTAGCATGATGGACGTCGGGCCAGACGACAGCGGGGGCTTCACCTCTGATCTGCAAAATCCATTCTCTTCGGTTCCAATCGAGATCACGGTCTCTGTCGGCAAGGCCAGACCGTCAATTCGAGATCTCCTGAAACTTGGCAAGAATGCGGTTCTCGTGCTGGATCGTCGTGTCGACGATATGGTGGAGCTATACGTCGGAGAACGCCTTGTCGCACGCGGTCGACTCGAAGAATTGGACGGTGATCAGCAAGGTCAAATTGCCGTGCGGGTCACCGAAGTCGCCAATCTTCAGGACGGCCTCGGATGAGGTCACCGCTTCTGCTTCTCGGATTGGCTGCAATCCTTGCCATGTTGCATGCCCCCGCCGCACTGGCACAAGAGATTTCACTATCCATCGGCGATGACGCGTCACTTTCAGCGCGCACAATTCAAATCATCGCGCTCATCACCGTGCTCAGCCTCGCTCCGGGGATTGCCATTATGGTGACTTGTTTTCCATTCATCGTCACTGTTCTGTCGATCTTGCGGCAAGGGATCGGCCTTCAGCAATCACCCCCCAACATGTTGATTGTTAGTCTTGCTCTCTTTCTTACGTACTTTGTAATGGAGCCGGTATTTACAGAGGCTTGGACCAACGGAATTGAACCGCTCCTAGAAGAACGCTTGTCACCTGAACGCGCCACCGAGATGGTGATTGCTCCTTTCAGACAATTCATGTTGGGCCGTGTGGACCCTGAGACCTTTGCAAGCATGGCCGCGCTGAGACCGGAAGCAAGCGTTACTGTGGCTGGTTCTGATGCCCCACTTTCGGTGCTGATCCCCAGTTTCATGCTGTCGGAGATAGCCCGCGCATTTCAGATCGGCTTTCTTGTCTTTCTTCCATTTCTCGTGATTGACCTCGTCGTTGCGGCGATCCTGATGTCCATGGGCATGATGATGGTGCCTCCGGCCATTGTCTCATTGCCCTTCAAGCTGGCGTTTTTTGTCATCGCCGACGGCTGGACCCTCATCGCCGAGAGCCTGGTAAAGGGATACATGTAAACGACGCAAATAGCGTCAGAAAACCAGATAAAGTGTCGTGACATAAGGCGACACGGACCAGTAATCGTGCGGCGGCCAATGAGGCCCGAAGGGTTCACGCTTCACCTCTGATCGCCAATCAGAAGGAACGCTTTGCGAGCTGTTGGTTCAGCGCCATCTACGCGCGATGGATGATAATTGACGATGCTGCGCACGCACGAGCCATCAAAAGTTGTTGTGACCCTGGGCTCGTCCATTGCCTAAAGCGTCCTGAGGGAAAGTCATCAGCCCCAGTCTCTTACCTTCTCGCATTCAAAGAATTCGTGATTGAAATGCAGGGCATTGGATGACTTTGTTCAACGATCTTGCCTATAATCAAGGATAAAACACGGCAAGACAAAAAGTAGAGGGCTCCATTGAGTTTCTTGGGTATCACATGTCTACGCGATGACGGTCCCTATATTGTGGAATGGCTTGCGCATCATCTGGCAGTTGGGTTCGACCGTATGATGGTCCTAAGCCATGATTGCACGGATGGAAGTGACGAATTGCTGGCCGCGTTGGCACAAGATCGTCGGATTGAGCATGTACGCTTTGTACCAAAAGGTGGAAAATCTGTACAATGGCAAGCTCTACGTTATCTGCGCGACCTCGACATATACAAGATGGCGGATTGGGCGCTATTTTTTGATTGCGACGAGTTCTTGTGTAGTCCGGCCGACAGCCTGCCAAAAATACTGGACACGTTCGACAGAGACGCGGGATCGTTCGACGCATTGGCGCTGCCATGGCGTCTCTACGGATCAAGCGGTCATCGAAGACGCCTGTCAGGCATCACGCCGGAGCGCTTTATGCGAGCTGCACCGTTGGATTTGCATTTCCCGCTCGCCCATCTCTTCAAAACCCTTCATAGACCCGGTGCATTTCGCCAGCCTGGCGTTCACCGCCCTCGCGGACGTCCCCGGCATCCCGCCGTCTGGATCGGACCAGACGGCGCTCGCCTTGCTGACGGCTTTGCACGCAATGACACGGCGATCACCCTGTATGGAGCAGGAAGCGGTACTCCTAAAATATGGCTGAACCATTATTCATTGCGTTCCGTGGAAGAATTCATGCTCAAACGCGCCCGTGGTCTGCCCAATCATATGGACCGCGACGTCGGAGTGACCTATTGGGCAGAACGCAACTGGAACACTGTTGAGGCGTCAGAGATCCTGCCTATGTTGACATCTACTCACAGGGAAATCGACACGCTTATGGCCCTGCCGGGTGTCGCGCATGCGCACAAGGCCTGTTTGGCCGCACATGATGCGAGATATCACACGCTCACTCAAGACATAGAAGCGTTGAGACTGGAATTCCGGCTGAGCTTTCTCACCGGCAGCACGCCGCCCTCCGCTGCAGAAGGTCGGGATTTTCTCAACGCGCAGTTGCGTTTGGCTCGGACAGAGACCTGACCATGAGCGGGCGGGTGATCGAACGCCGCATGGCGAGCCAAGACCTGAGCGGACTTGTGCTTCTCGATGCGGTAGAGACCCGAATAGATAACGCAAGGCTGGTCACTCTCTTCTTGAGCCCAGAGGTGGAACCAAGTGCGATCATTGCCCCGCAAGGAGGCGAGTTGATCTCGCAAAAGAGCGTAGGCGGCGCGGCGGTTCTGGAGTTTTTGGTTCCCGAAGGCCGCTTGCAGTTCGGCACGCCGCAGGGCCTGATGGACGTCACGCCGGCTGAAGCAGAGGTCTCGCTTCTGGAAGGCGAAAATGTGATCGTCGCAGTGCGTAATGGCGAGGATGCAGCGACAGTGCTGACATGGCTTGCCTATCATGCCGATCAGCAAGGTATGACCGGCGCAGTGATCCTTGACCGTGCTCGTCCCACCAGCGACCCGGATTTTGCGCGGGCTCTTAGCAAAGGCATCGCCGCGCAAGGGCTCGCAAGTCTGGTCATATTGCTGAGCAGCGACCAGCCTTTGGGGCGCCTTGACAGCCCAGCCGAGGCCCATCCCTACTGTGTGCCGGAATCTCCGGGCAAAGACAGGATGGAGATCCCGCCCCCTTCTCCTTGGAATTCGCCTCTGGCTGCGCTCAGCTTCTACGAGATTGCGCGTGCCCGCTTTCTTGCCCAATCCCGCGCCGTGGCAAACATTGACGTTCATGATCTGCTGGTGACAAGCAGCGAAACGGTGTT
This sequence comes from Roseovarius sp. 217, assembly GCF_000152845.1. Lineage (GTDB taxonomy): Bacteria > Pseudomonadota > Alphaproteobacteria > Rhodobacterales > Rhodobacteraceae > Roseovarius. The sequence continues at coordinate 1,635,235 of NZ_CH902584.1, read as the reverse complement.
TAACAGCGCCGTTGCCGCAAAGGATGGTCTCATCGCGCTGATCGGGCGGCATTGCTATCCGTGGCGGGTCCGGAACGGGCAGCCAACAGGCTTTGCGGATCATATTTGCGTTCAGTTTGATTCCGGGACCGGACGACAAAGGTGGTGCCTGGCCCCAGCAAAATTACCGCAGGACGCCGTCTGGCGCCTCTTGCGGGTCGGAAATGCGCGACCTGATCCCACGCGCACCCAAGGGTTCTATCGTCATATGGCCCTACGTCACCCGACCGAGTCGATTTCCAAGATCGTGCCAAAATCGTCACTTATCGAACATCCTCCGTTGCTTGAACAGGCACAGACGTATTTCGGTCACATGCCCGTTCGCATGCCTGAGATTGCTCCGGATGCAACACAGGGCGGACAGGGACGCGCGGCCATTGTCACCACGATGAAGAATGAAGGCCCCTTCATCCTCGAATGGCTGGCCTATCACCGCTCAATCGGATTTGACGATATTCTGGTATATACAAATGACTGCACGGATGGCACGGACAGCATGCTGCAGTTGCTGGAACGCAAGGGGTATGTTCAACATCGCGAGAACCCATTTCGCACAATGGATATGCCCCCTCAGCACGCTGCCCTGCAATCCGCCGAGCAGGAGCCGGTGATCAAAGCCGCCAAATGGATCACCTGTATTGATGTGGATGAATACATCAACATCAAAACCGGGGATGGAACGCTGACCGCGTTGTTTGATGCAGTCCCCGACGCCAATATGATCGCGATGACTTGGCGGCTCTTTGGCAATGGTGACGTGAAGGACTATGCTGATCGCCCCATTACCGAGCAATTCCTGCGTTGTGCGCCCGAGTTCGCACGCAAACCTCATCAGGCATGGGGTTTCAAGACCCTTTTCCAGAACATCGGCCTTTTCAAGAAGTTGGGGGTGCATCGGCCCAAGGGACTTAATCCGCAGCTTTGGGAGGATATCAATTGGGTAAACGGATCTGGACAAACGTTGCCACGCGAAATGTATCGCAACGGCTGGCGCTCCACGATTGAGACCTATGGCTATGATTTGGTGCAGCTCAATCACTATGCGGTGCGCTCTGCCGAGAGTTTCCTTGTCAAACGTGACAGAGGCCGGGTGAACCACGTAGATCGAGATCAGGGTCTGGCTTATTGGTTTCGCATGAACAACAATTTTGAAGAAGAGCGCTCGATCCAGTCACGCCTCGCCATGATGCGGGCGGACCTAAATAGGTTGATGCAAGATCCCGAAATTGCGGCGGCCCATCACCATTCCGTCGCCTGTCACCGCGCCAAGATCGACGAACTACGTGCCACCGAGAATTACAGCAGTTTCTTTGCGGAGCTGACGAGCCCGCGCATGGAAAAGCTCGCGCGGTTGCATGGTCACTTTGGGTCGAATGTCTTTTTGTCGGGGCCGGGCGTGATACCCGACGAAATTGTGGCTCAGGACCCCGAAGCGGAGTGGTTCTTTACCGTAGAATTGCAGGGCGACACGGCGCATTGATCGAAGAGCGCGCAGCCTGTCCGATATTGTGTCAGGTCCGCCTGATCGCGGTAACGAGCGTGTCCATTTCCGGATCCATCCGGATCGAAGCCGCCTTGCGTTGGTGCCATTCGACACCGCGCTGATGCAGGTCTGCCAACTGAGAATCACTTTTCAGTTCAGCCAACAACTCCGAAGTCCGGGCGCTGTAGCGAGAGATTGACGTATCCGTTTCGTCATTCAAGTTGAACTTGTCCCAATACTCTTGGCCCAAGATATGGTGCGAATGGTTTGCACGCCCGCGCGCGCGCTTGATTAAAAAGCTCTCCATCGAACGCAGAGCGTAGTGGTTGACCTGCGCATGGGTGAAGAGCGGCGGGTTTTCCGTGCGTACACCGTTCACAATGTAGTCAATTCCCCCCGGCAGGACGCGCCGCGTGGTGGCGACATACTCATCGTGGCACACGGGCCCATGCAAACCCATGCGCTGGAATTTGTGCTGGTTCGTGTAGAGCGATTTTACGAATTTGCCGGTGCTGGGGCGCTGTTCGGCATCCCACTCATACTCACCTTTGGTGAACTGCTCCGTTACGGGCCTGTCTTCGAACCGCTCGACTCCGTCCGGGCCAAACACGCGCCACGGCACAGAAATCACGTCGGTGTCCACGCCTAATCCCTCGACAAGAGCCCGGACAGACCCATCGCCAAGATGGACATTTAGGAATTCATCCACATCACAGACAAAAATCCATTTTGCCTTTAGCACAATCTCATAGCGGCGACTGGCCTGCCGCAAGGCGCTGCGATGGATGCCGGCCTTGCGCACCACGGTGTCATGTTGTGTGACCAATCCCATTTCCTGAAGGCGGCGCAGGATGTCTACCGTGGTATCGGTGCAGTCGTTGGTGCAGACCAAAATATGATCGAAGCCAAGAACTTTGTAATGCGCAACCCATTCCAGAATATAGGGGGCTTCGTTCTTCATCGTCGACACGACGGTATAGGTCTCAGCGCTCATATCCGCCTCATCTCATCAGCCGTTCCGGCATGTTGTTTTGCCCTGAACTTTAGCGTCAGCGCACCGCACAAGACAAGCAGCATGGCGTCGGCGTCACGATTGCTGCAATTTCGTATCGGCCCGACAATCTGCCGATACCCAAATGCTGCGCAAGTGTTTAGTCTGCCACGAAACCGCGCCATTTGGCCCGCAGCGCATAATGAGAGGAGAGCTATAGGTGGCACGGCAACGTGAGGTCGGCACGCTATGGATCGGTGGGCCGCTCAGCTGGATGGAACAGCTCTGCCTCAAGTCCTTTGTGGACAAAGGCCAGAGAATTACCCTGTTCGGATATGAAGGTATTCCAAACCTGCCAGATGGCGTGATTTTTCGCGATGGGCGCGAGATCATCGACACAGATGACTTTATCAAGTACGAGCAAAAGAACAGCTATGCGCTATTTGCCGACTTGTTTCGCCTGCACATGATCCACAAATGTCCCGGCATGATCTGGGTGGATACTGATGTGTATTGCCACGGCCCAATGACCTACGACAGCGACTATGTTTTTGGCTATGAATTGCCCGGTGAGCATCGCGTCAACAATGCGGTTCTGGGTCTGCCCGCCGACAGCGAGATGCTGGCGCGGATGTTGGAATTTACATCGGACCGGTATGCGATTGCCCCATTTTTGCCCCGCAAGCGGCAAGAGATGATGCGCAAACAGGCGGACAAGGGCAAGCCTGTGCATGTGTCACAACAGCCGTGGGGCGTTTGGGGGCCGATGATGGTCACTCACTACGTTCATGCTCTTGGGCTTGAGGCGCATGTGCAGCCACTCAACGCATTTTATCCGATCACCTTTCCTGAACGGTTCAAGTTCATGCGGCGCGCCGATCTGGCCGCTGGTCTGATCACAAAGGAGACCACCGCTCTCCATCTCTGGGCCTCGAACAAGCGGCAGTTGGGCACTTTGCACAACGGCCTTCCACCAAAAGGCTCCTACCTCGAAATGCTGGTGCAAGAGCATGGCATCAATCCGGCCCTTGCCCCGATCAAAGGGCGTGGCAACACTACCTTTGACGGAGCGTTGATCGACGAACTCGATCTGAAAACGGTATCGAGCGCCGCCGATCTGACGGGACATGCGCGCAGTTTCATGCTGGCGCTGCATCACAAATTCGATTGCGACTTACAGGTGATCAATTGTAACCGGCGGGGCAAATTCAAGGCTGACGACGACGGATGGCTTGAGGGGTATATCACGTTCCTTGTCGAAAACGATGTCAGCCGAGATCGCATTCAGATCATCCGGGATGACAAAGATCTGCGCCCGGTGGATGTGCTGTGTAATCTTTCGGGGTTTGGCGATCGCTTAAGCGTTCCTTTTCTGCAAAAGTTTCTAGAACGCTGCATGCATTCCGACAGCCGCGTTTTCATGGATGTGCGCAAAGGATCAGGTGCCTTTCCTTTTCTCAAGGCGTTTGGCACCAACATCACGATTTCAAAGCGCGAAGAAGAGGGCCATGAGATCACCCGCATTCGCGTGCAGGCCAAAGCCCCGGAGGTCAATTCCGGTGGGGATACATGGGATCACATCGCTCTCCAACTCGCAGGGACGGAAGGTTGGTATCGGGCCGGACCCAACGGGCATAGCTTTCTCTACATGCCCCGCGATCCTGACATCCTGGTCGTGACTTTTGACAATCTCGATATCGCCATGACCAAGCGTGAGGACCGACGTCCATGGGGATACAATTTCATCAAGGATCAGGGTTGGTCGATGTTGGGTGTTCTGGCCGGTGGTTGGACCTGGTATCGGGAGCCTTGGGTCTGCGAGCAATTCGACGCTCTCCAGCAAGAGGGATTCTTCAAAAAATTCAAACGTGTGGTGTTTTACGGAGCCTCGATGGGAGGCTATGCGGCCTGCGCCTTTGCACCTGCCGCGCCCGGCTGCGATGTGGTCGCCATCTCACCGCAGAGCACGGTGGATAAATCCATCGTACCATGGGAAACTCGTTACAAAACGGTCTGGGATCGCGATTTTACCGGCAAGTATGGCGATGCGGCCCAGGTCAGCGCAGCCGCGCATCGTGTGTCGATCCTATATGACCCCTATGAACCACTGGATGCTCAACATGCTGCGCGGTTCAGCAACGCGAATGTTGCGCATCTGCGCGCGCCCCTGCTGGGGCACCGCTTGGGTAGTTCTCTCAATCAGATGGGCATCCTGAGCCCGATCATTCTGGGTGCCCTGAATGGCACTCTGACGCCGCAAGAGTATTACCGGCTGCTCCGCGCCAGACGCAATCTGCCAAGGTATCAACGGGAACTTTTCAAACGCGCTGTCGAGAAGGGGCATACCAAACTCGCCAGATCACTCGCGTCCCATATTCTCGAACAGAATCCCAATCGAGCAGTACGGATTGGGCTTGAGGCTCTGACAACAGGCTGAGCGACGCGGCCAAGGTGGCGCGCACGGCATTCATCGCACCACGAACTCGGCGTGCAGGGCACCCGCGGCCTTGATGCTCTTGAGGATGTCAATCATGTCCCGGGGGGCCACTCCGAGCGCGTTCAATCCAGCTATCACGTCTGAGAGAGAGGTGCCTGGCTCCAATTCGGCCATCCCAATGCCCGGCTCCTTCTCGAACTCGGCCTGCGTGCGCGGGACCACAACAGTCTCGCCTTGGGCGAATGGGTTGGGCTGCACCACCAGGGGTGTTTCCTGAACTCGCAAAGTCAGGTTGCCTTGGGAAACGGCCACCCGCGAAATGCGCACGTCCTGCCCCATCACGATCGTGCCGGAGCGTTGATCGACAACCACCCGCGCCTTGCGCTCTGGCTCGACCAAGATATTCTCGATTTGGCCAAGCGCATGAGCAGGCGACGCCGCGCGCATCCTGGACAGGGTCAGGCGCACTGTTCCAGAGTCAAGCATGATGGCTGCATCGCGTCCAATCGTTCCGTTGATCGCGCTCTCAATCCGCGCGGCAGTGGTGAAGTCCGGCTCTCGCAACGCAAGGCGGATCGTTTCAATCGTTGTAAAGTCAAAGTCGATCTCACGCTCGACCCGCGCGCCGGACGGGATGACCCCTGCTGTCGGAACGCCTTGTACGACCCCCCCGGCCTCTCCTTCGGCAGAGAAACCGCCAGCAATGATTGTGCCTTGGGCTACCGCATAAATCTGACCATCGGCCGCATTGAGGGGCGTCATCACCAAGGTTCCACCCAAAAGGCTCTTGGCGTCACCGATTGCCGAAACTGTCACATCAATTTGGCCTCCTGCACGCGCAAACGGGGGCAGTTCCGCCGTGACAAATACCGCTGCGACATTTTTTGGCCGGAACTGTTCCCCTGACACGTTGATCCCGAGACGCTCAAGGATGTTGGACATGATTTCTTCGGTGAAGGGGGCGTTGCGCAATCCGTCCCCTGTTCCGTTGAGCCCGACGACCAAACCGTAGCCCACAAGGTCATTGCCGCGCACACCATCGAATTCGACCAAGTCCTTGATCCGGATTGGGCTGGCGTCGACGGAGCCGGCGAACGCGGCAACGCCAAGAACGATACACAAGATCAAGGATTGAACGTTCATGACAGGAAATTCAGAAGGTTGAGTCGAGCCGTTCGCGCCGTGAGGGTGTAGAGCGTTTCCAACTGGAACTGCACTTGTTCGAGCTCAACCGCCGCCTCGAACGGATCAGAAGAGACCAGTCCAGAACGTGCAATCTCGAATCCGCTTATTTCTGCAGAGATGCGCGAGGCGGATTGATCAATCCGAGCCTCCGCCAGACCAAGATTGGCTCGCAGGGTCGTCAATGCATCCTGATGCTCGATCAAGGCGACACCGGCACCCGCCGCTAGATCAAGACGGTCTGCCTCCGTGAGAGGCAAGCCGGCATCATTGCTGACAGCTATCAATGCCAGATGTTTCAACGCATCTCGCAACGCGGGATCATCGGCGCGAATATCCAGAGCGACGGATTCGCCAGACCCGAGTTGATATGGGGAGATCCCAGTCGTGCCGCCCTGATAGATCGCGGTCTGAAATCCGCCCGACATTCCGTCAAAGAAGGCATCGAGCCGCACTTGGACCTCTGATCGGGTGGCGGCACCAATAAGCGTGCTGCGCAGAGTTGAGAGCAGTGTTTCGCTAGAGCCCAAGGGTGCCCGCTCAGTCCGAGCCCCAGCAAACAGCGCCCGACCAGAGACATCGCTGTTCAGCGCTCCGATCACGGACCCGAGGGTCAGATTGGCACTGACAACGACATTGGACAATTGGAGCGTCGTCCCGGCCGTGCCGAGCGTGATAGCCTGCGTGGCCAGATCGGTTGTTGCGGTCTGCACCCTGTCAAGCGCGCTCTGCATGATGCTCGTATCTGTCGCCGCCTCGCGCGCGGCTGTGCGATGTGCGGATAAGAGCACCAACTCATGTTCAATATCGGCCAAGGGTAACAAATTGCCCGCGAGGTGGTGACCGAGATCTGCCACCCGACCGCTGCTGAGCTCCAGTGTCAAGCGGTCCACCTGTTGCCGCAAGTCCACGCCCTGACGGCGGAGCGCAAAGGATTGGGCAAGGTCACCGATGGTTTGAAAGGTCATGGTCAGATCCTCAAAAGGGTGTCGAGCATATCATCAATGGTCTGGATCATGCGGGCGTTGGCACCAAACGCCTGTTCCACCAAGAGCAAGCGTTGCAGCTCCGCGTCGCTATCGACACCATTGGCCAATTCCAACGTCCGAAACTCGGTGGCCTGTCCTGTGGCAAAGCTCTGGACCTGCTCCGCCGCCACCCGTGCTTGAGAGAGACCCGAAATCAATGTCGCCGCATGCCCAGCCGCAGAGCGCGCGCCGCTGCCCAATGCGCCCGAAGACAAGGGGCTTGTGTCAGTCAGCGCACGGGTCAATGTGACAAGCAAACTTCCGTCGCCCGGTGGCCCGGCACTTTGGGCCGCCACCCCGTCGCGGATCCTGAAGAGATCCCCCCCACGCAGAGGATCAACTGCCTGATTTACGCCAATGCGCCTCGCAATGCCTGATTCATTCTGAGCCTCAAACAGGTCGCCCGCATCGGTGAAGAGACCAGCGTCCCCAGCCCCGCGTGTGGGGTCCAAGCCGGATTGCTGAAACCGCTCAACCAGATCGCGCGCAATGGCATCGAGATCCGCAGTCGTGTCAACCGAGGTCCGATCGCGGATATCGAATAGCGCCCCAAGGCGCCCACCCTGCAAAGGCCCCCGGTCACTGCCGGTGGGAACCGCCGTACCGTCAATTGCGATTCCTGAGAGAAGACCGTTTTCAAGGGTCATATGCGCGGCAACCATGGGCGCGCGATCAAAGGAGAGTGTTACCGCCCGCCCGTCGAGCAACAGCCCTCCAGCGGTTGTTACCAGCGCCACAGCCCCATTGTCACGGGGCACCTGCCGAAGCGGAAGAATCTCAGCCAAGGAATCGATCACACTTTGCCGCTGATCCTCGAGTGTGGCCGTGTCAGTTCCGCGCGTCAGGTTGGTCGCAATTTGAATGTTGAGTGCAACCACCTGTTGGAGACCGGAGTTCAACGCAACTACAGTTTCAGCGATGTCGCGATCCGCGGCACTGCGCAAGCGCGCAATTTCGGTTGCGGCGTCATTGAGGTGAGCACCGAGCGCCTGAGCCTCGCGCAGAACCGCCTGCAAACGGTTCGAATCCTCGGGGCGTGTGCTGGCCGTCACGAGCGCGGCTTCGAGCGCGGCAAATCGACCTGTTAGGGATTGCGCCGACTCTGGCGTACCAATGACCTGCTCCACAGCTGATGCAAAGGCCACACCGACCTCGGAGGCGGCCTGCGCTGCATCCGCGATACGCCGATCAGATAGCAGACCGAGATCGATTTGTCGCGACACAGCCTCGACACGCACACCACGGCTGTCGCGGGTCGAGGTGAGTGCTATTTCTCTTGGCGCAAACCCTTCGGTGAGCGCGTTGGCGAGATTGCCAGACACAACATCTAGAGTGCGCGTATTGGCAGCCAGCCCACTGAGCGCGCTTGACAGAGCGGAACTAAGCGACATGATGCCTCCTTTGCTTGGCGGTCAAGGACGTGATCAACGGATGATGTTGGTGGTTTCTTGCAACATTTCATCAACGGTCTGAATGACCTTGGCATTCGATGAATAGGCGCGCTGCGTCTGGATCATATCCGTCAATTCACGCGCAACATCTGTGGCGGATTCTTGACGGGCAAAGGCCACGATATCACCAGTCGGCCCGTCGCCCGCGTCCCAAAGAAAGAACGATCCGCTGTCGGGCGAGGGCTGATAGGTCTGTTGATCCATCGACACCATACCGTTGGGGTTCGGCAGATCCACCAGCGGCACCTGATAGATGATCCGACTGACCCCTGTATCAAACGAGGCGCGGACAAAGCCATTCGCGTCCACTTCTGCCGAGGTCATGTTACCCACGGGGGAGCCGTCTTTGGCAATCGACAGCGGAGCAAAGCTGTCGGACAATTGGCTCAGGCCATCGGACGTGCCGGGACGCCCGATATTGATTTCGATTGGACCGCCTGCCACATCGACGATGATTGTCCCGGTCGTTGGGTCAAATGCACCCCCTGTGACGGTCTGGACGTCGAGCAGGGTGCCACCCGTCTCTCGTGCATCATCAAAGGTCAGAACATACTCTCCGATCAGCGCATTGCCCTGAGCCGAGTCCGTCAAGATTACGGTCCATTCATTCGACAGACCGACGGTTGCGACCGTCGGCACGAACTGGAGCGAGATATTCTCTGAGGTTCCGAGATTGTCGAAATACTCTATCGAAAGCTGCTGCGGATCGCCGATACTGTCAAATCTGGTGTCGGTTGCTGGCAGGTTGATGCCAAGTTTGATGGAGGTGGTCGGTTCACCAGTCAGTTGATTGACATTGATTTGAACCGGCTCCAACCCACCGCTCGTGTCGCGCGAGAACTCTGGGATCGTTCCATCCGGATTGGCGGGCCACCCCAGCAGCACAAGACCAGACTCGGTCACCAGCCGCCCCTGTGGGTCCGTCCTGAACGAGCCGGTCGTAGTCAAGAGCATCTGAGGATCGCCATTTGACACCGTGAGATCAGTCACCCGCGCAACCGGAAGGAAGCCACGGTCGCGCACTGCGAGATCGGTTGGATTCGACGAGCTGACAATTGAGCCGCCCTGATCAATCAGGCGCTGTGTGCTGGCACGGACGCCACCGGCGGAATAGCTCCCGCCGCGTCCGGATATGACCAAGGATTCGAAATCCGCCTCAACCCGGCGATATCCAAAAGTCGATGAGTTGGCGATATTGTCCGAAATCGTGGCGAGCCGCGTGGCATTCGCGTTCAAGCCGGCGACACTGGCATTCAAAGAGGAAGAAATTGTCATGGATACGCCCTTATGCTGCATCAACCAACCTTGGGACACAGGCATACGCGCGTAACTTTAACAGTCCGCTAATGGATAAAATTCTCGCTAGTTCAGGGTTGGATCGGATCGCAGCAAGATCATCTCCAGCCGATTATTTCGCAAATCCATGGGATCAAGGACAGCGGATGTACGGTCTGCATGCCCTGTTATACGACGCATCCGCTTAGCCGAAAGCCCCTCGGCTTCCAGCATCTGGCGAAACTGATTGGCACGGCTACTGGACAAATCCCAAACCGGATTTCTCGCAAGCGTAATGGGTTGCGCACGGGTATGGCCCGCCAAGGCAACATCATTCACCACCAGATTTGCGGCAGAGGCCAGAAGCGCCGTGAGGTCCTTTAGCAAGGGTGTCGCGACAACCCCATCCACTTCGAAAAGCTGTGCTTGGGGCAGATCAAAGATTTCAATCACCAATTCTTCATCCGTGAGACGTGTCACGATATGGCGCAGGGTTTCGTCTGCGACCAAACTCTCGCCACTACCCCCCCTCAGCATGTCCTCAATGGCGGCGAATGCTTCTGCCTCGACCTGTGCCCCGGCAGAAAGACTGCCTTTCTCAATTGCCACATTCTCACCATTGGCCTGGCGGTTGGACGTTGCCAAGCGCTGCGAAGCGCCCGTGCCATTCTGCACCAGCGTATCTTCGGAGAACACGCTGTCCCCACCAAAAGCGCCATCCCCGCCACCGGAGATTCGGTTGATCGGCACGCTCGGGCTGAAGTAGTCCGAAATACCCTTGCGTTGTTGTTCCGTTGTCGCGTTCAACAGCCACATCAGCAGGAAAAAAGCCATCATTGCCGTGACGAAGTCAGCATACGCCACCTTCCAGGCACCACCATGATGCCCGCCACCGCCCACGATCTTCTTCCGTTTGATGATAACTGGCGCGGCATTGCTATGCGCGCTCATTCTCACCACCTTTGTACTCACCCGTCCCAAGGGCTAGCACACCGATGCTTAGCAGGCTGTTAACATGTCAACTTGTCGGCATTTACCGGCGTCAGACCTGCCCCGGCAACCACAGGACAATCGCCGGAAAGGCAACCAAAAGGCCAATTGTAACAGCGTCAGCGACAAAGAATGGCGTCACGCCCTTAAAGACATCTTGCACACTGATATCGTCTCGGACGCCCGCCACGACAAAGCAATTGAGACCGATCGGAGGTGTGATCAGGCAGAACTCTGCCATCTTGACCACCAGAATGCCAAACCAGATTGCGCACATCTGTCCGTTCATCCCGAAGGCACTGTCGGCAGCACTCACCCCGACCCCGCCATTCAATGCCATGACTGCGGGATAGACCACCGGCAAGGTCAAGAGCAGCATGCCGATGGCATCCATGAACATACCCAAAACCGCATAGGCCAAAAGAATGCAAATCAGGATCAACATCGGTGACATGGTCAATGACGTGATCCAATCGGCAAATGCGCTCGGCAGGTCGGCAAAACCCAGAAACCGCACATAGATCAGAACGCCCCAGATGATCGAGAAAATCATCACGCTCAGCTTGGCCGTTTCAAGCAGGGCATCCTTCAACTCAGGCCAGCGCATACCGCGGTAAAGCGCAACCAGAAAGACCAGAAAGGCCCCGATTGCCCCGCCTTCGGTGGGTGTGCCCCACGCATCACCTCCGAAGGGATTGTAGACAAAGAACACAATGGTCACGACCACGAAGACAATGGGCAGCGCAGGGGGCAGAGAAACGAACCGTTCGCGCCACGTAAACCCGCTTACGGGCGGTCCAAATCCTTTGATCGTCATCGCCAATCCGATGATCAAAACCACATAAACAATGGCCGAGAACATGCCGGGCACAAACCCGGCCAAAAGGAGTTTGCCCACGTCCTGCTCGACGATGATGGCATAAATCACAAGCAGAGCAGATGGCGGAATGAGACTGGCCAAGGTGCCAGATGCCGCGACAACGCCCGCTGCAAAGCGCTTGTCATACCCGATCTTGAGCATCTCGGGGATCGCGATGCGAGCAAAGACCGCCGCGGTCGCCACGCTCGCGCCAGAGACGGCGGCAAAACCTGCAGTCGCGAAGACGGTCGAGACAGCAAGCCCGCCAGGCACCCACGCCACCCAACGCTTTGCGGCCTCGAACAGCGCCTGTGTCAGGCCAGCGTAGTAGGCTAGGTAGCCAATCAGGATAAAGGTTGGAATGAGGCTGAGCGCCTGAGAGCTGACCTTGGAGTGGGGCACCTGCCCTGCGGTTTTGACCGCGACGGTCACCGCCCATAGGAATTGATCGCCATCGTAGCCTTTTTTGGACCAAAAGATCCAAACCAGCCCGACAACACCGGCCAGCGCCGCAGCAAAAGCCACCCGCATGCCCAGCACCACGACGACCAGCATGATGCCGGTGACGGCGATTCCAATTTCGATGGGCTCCATCAGATGCGTCCCTTATGTGTCATGGCCGGTAAGTTGCGCGGCCTCTCTTGCGGCTTGGGTGGCCACATCTTCAATTAATGGCACCGCCACAGGCTGTTCGGTGCCGGAGACAAAGGCCCGACCATAACCCCAGAGTTGAAGCCCCAGCCGAATGGACAGCACCGCAAAGGCAATCGGCGCAAGGATTTTGGCAGGCCAGATCGGCAGACCGATATCAATCGTACTGTCGCGGCTCCACAGGGGAGCACCCCAGTCGAAACTGCGCTGGAAATGCGCCCAGGCGCCCCAAACCAGCAAAAGCATCACGATCAAAACGATCAGCGTCGTGACGAACTCAACCAGCCACAACGCCCGCCCTTTGAGAAGGCTGACCACAATGTCCATTCGGATGTGCCCGCCGTCGCGTTGCGTGTAGGCCACGCCCATGAAGGCGATGAGCGGCATGATCTGTTCAATCCAGTCCACATATCCCGGGACGGGCTGATTAAAGAAATTACGCCCGCTAACAGAAATGACCGCAAGCACCATGATGGAAAAAACCGCAAGTCCGCTCAGCAATGCGAGCAGGCGCTCTAGCTTGTAAAGACGCCGGTCAAGATAGCTAAGAAGGCTGTTGTCGGACAGCACCGATGCCGCACCCGCCATGGGTTTTCTCCCTGTTGTTTCAGGATGGAAACGGCCCGCCACGCATCCAGCGCAGCGAGCCGGCGTTATTGGCTCAGGAGCCGCCCTTGATTTCAGTCAGTTTGGCCGTGACGAAATCGTAAAGTTCCTGTGCGGGAAGGTCGCGCGCAGCATTCTCCTCGATCCAGCTTGTCGCCGCTGGACCGGCCGCTGTTTCCTTGAACGCATCGAGCGAAGCCTGATCAAAGCTGACCGAGGTAATGCCGCGCTCTTCCAGAGCCGGACCCCAGGCTTTCATGGTTTCGTTTTGATAATAATCAATATAATGGGTCAAGGCTTCGTCGATAGATCCAAGCAAAGCCTCACGCTCAGCGTCCGTCAGTGCGTCGAGCGCATCGGTATTGGCCACCACGGGGCAATTCACCGTGCCGGGGTTCAGGTTGGCCGTCCACCACTTGGCGCTTTCGATGGTGCCAAAGGACATGTGCGCATGCGGTGCGAAGCTCACGGCTTTGACCACACCGCTGTCCATGGCTTGACGCACTTCGGTGGCTGACATTGAGGTTGGAACCGCGCCGACAGCCTGCATGGCCTCGCCAATCCCGCCAAGGGCGCGGACGCTCATGCCCTTGAAATCCTCTGGGCTTGCAGGCACGTCGCCTGATCCCACAAAGTTGTATTGCGGCATTGGCGTGGGCATCAGAAGCGTTGCATTCCAACGCGCCAGATCGGCCTTGACCGCGGGATGGTCATAGAGAGCCTGCGACAGTGCGGTTTCCTGTTCGAGCGACTCGACGCCCAGGAATGGCAGTTCCAACACCGTCAGGGATGGGTTCTTATCGGCGTGATATCCTGCGCAGAACTGCGCCATCTCGAAGGCTCCGATCGAGATTCCATCGAGGTTCTCTTTCTCGTTCGACAGACCTCCATAGCTGATATTCATGGTAAATTCGCCGTTTGTCTTGGCGCTTACCAGTTCTGCCAGCTTTTCCACATGTTCAGTGAAGGCGCGGCGTTTGCCCCAGACGGACACGTTCCATTCGGTTGCCATTGCCTCTCCGGCGAAGGCAAGGCTGAGGGCGGCTACAGCGGTGTAGCTCAGGTATGTCTTCATGGATATTCCTCCCAATGTTTTCTTGTTTGATTGGAGTTCCCAAGGAAATACCGGCCAACTTTGCGTTGAAAAACCGCCATTCCTCTATGGAAACCCAGTCGTGTTCTGCGAGAACACACCAGTAGCGTCCTTTTGTCCAGCCCAAGCGTGTCGAAACGCAACCCTCGACAAGCCGGGAAAAGGGTCTGCTTTCGATTTATGCGCTGACCGGAAATCGCGACCAGAACAAGCGGGCGCGGCGTGGCGACCGTACGGATGTGCGGCGTCAGCGTACGTTCGCGCAGGGTTTGGGTCGCGACGTGGTCGAGCCGTTGAAACCACCATCCGACGCGGGGCTGAGCGCCAGCCTCCAAGGTCGTCCGCGACAGAATCGGCCGAAACCTCGATCAATTCCTATTTAAACACTCAACTATTTATCGAGCCGTGATCTGGTCACCCCCGCGACGGCGTGCTAAGCGCGAATTATCCGCGCGACGAAGGATGCCGCATGCCTGACCCTGTGCCCGCCCAAAGCCCCCTCTCTCGGACCGAGTTCATCGCGATGATGGCGATGATGGCTGCGGCGGTTGCGTTCTCCATTGATGCGATGCTGCCGGGTCTGCCGCATATCGCCGAGGCGTTGACGCCCGATGCCCCGAACCGGGCGCAGTTGATCATCACCGCCTTTCTGCTGGGTCTAGGACTGGGAACATTTGTTTCGGGTCCGCTGTCGGATTCCTTTGGGCGCAAGCGGGTGATCCTGATCGGCGCGGCGATCTATGCAACAGGGGCCGCACTCGCGATGTTCGCGCCGAGTCTCGAGACCTTGCTGGCCGCGCGCGCGATTCAAGGCATAGGAGCGGCGGCGTTTCGCATCGTGTCCATCGCCATTATACGCGATCTCTATGCCGGGCGCGAAATGGCCCGGCTGATGTCATTCGTGATGATGGTGTTTGCGCTGACGCCTGCGATGGCCCCGCTCATGGGGTCAGGCATCATCGTGCTGGCTGGGTGGCGCGGGGTATTTGCGGCCTTTGTAGTCTTTGCGCTGGTTCTGTCGCTCTGGATGGCGCTGCGCCTGCCTGAACCGCTGCCACCACATGCGCGCCGGGCGTTTCGGGCGGCCCCCCTCTGGGCGGCGCTGCGCGAGGTTCTGGCGCATCCGGTAACGCGAATGGCGATTGTTGTGCAAATGCTCTGCATGACCACGCTTTTCACCTCGCTCAGCATGGTGCAGCCGGTGTTCGACGAAACATTCCATCGCGCCGCAAGTTTCCCCTACTGGTTTTTCCTGATGGCACTGATCGCAGGCTGTGGCAGCTTTCTGAATTCCCGCCTTGTAATGCGCCTTGGGGTGGAGCGGATGGTGAGCGCGGCGTTGGCCTCGCAAATCGCGCTTTCCATCGTGGCAATTGCGCTCTGGCAAATCGGCCTGCCGCCCGGTGCGCAATTCGCAACCTTTCTGATCTGGCAAACCAGCGTTTTCTTTCAGGCCGGGTTGACGCTTGGCAATCTCAATGCCTTGGCGATGGCCCCGATGGGTGCGATTGCAGGCATGGCCGCGAGCGTGACCGGCGCTGTGGCGACGGTGGGCAGTGTCGCCATCGCTGTTCCCATCGGGCAGCAGTTCGCAGGCACCCCGATGCCGGCGCATCTGGGGGTGCTGGGCGCGGTGCTCATGGGCTTTGTCCTGATGCAGCGGCTACGGATGCGCACTGCGGAAATGGTGTGAGTCACTTTATTTTGTATACCGTCGCATACTATCTTTATCGCGCGCGAATTTTCCGCTAAGACAGCCTCAATCCAACGAGTCGCGCGCCTGCGCCGCAGGGCGACAGCGCGCATCCCCTGATCGGAAAGGATCCCAAATGGCCACGTCCAATACACCCGATATCATCTATACCAAGGTCGATGAGGCCCCCGAGCTTGCCAGTGCCTCGCTCTTGCCGATCGTCCAGCGCTTTGCGGCGGCTGCCGATGTCACGGTGGGCACCAAGGATATCTCGCTTGCGGGTCGTATCCTTGCCTCCTTTCCCGAGCACCTGACAGACGAGCAGCGTATCGCTGACGATCTGGCGGAATTGGGCGCGTTGGTAAAGACACCGACCGCCAATGTCATCAAGCTACCGAATATCTCGGCCTCGGTGCCGCAGCTTCTGGCGGCGATCCGCGAATTGCAGGGGCAAGGCTATGCGATCCCCGATTACGTCGAAGACCCTCAGACCGATGCCGAAAAATCCGCGCGCGCCCGGTATGATGCGCTCAAGGGCTCTGCCGTGAACCCGGTGCTGCGCGAGGGCAATTCCGACCGCCGCGCCGCCACTGCCGTCAAGAAATACGCCCAAGCCAATCCGCATCGCATGGGCGATTGGTCCGCCGACAGCAAGACGCGCGTGGCCGCGATGGCCGATGGCGATTTCTTCTCGAACGAGAAATCCGCGACCCTGCCGCAGGCGGCCAAGGCCAAGATCGTTCTGGAAACCGCCAATGGCGAGACCGTGCTCAAGGATGGGCTGAGCTATCCGGCCGGAACCGTGGTGGATGCCACCTATATGAGCGCTGCCGCATTGGACGCCTTTCTTGCCGAGGAAATCGAACGGACCAAGGCCGAAGGCGTGCTCTTTTCGATCCACCTCAAGGCCACGATGATGAAGGTTTCGGACCCGATCATCTTTGGTCATGCGGTCAAGGTCTTTCTTGCCCCGGTGTTCGAAGAGTTCGGCGATGAGATGACCGCATTGGGCGTAAACCCGAATTCCGGGCTGGGTGATCTCTTGGCCCGATTCAAGGACAACACCAAGATCATGGCGGCGATTGACGCCTGCATGGCCGCGCGCCCGCCGCTCTATATGGTGGACAGCGGCAAGGGGATCACCAACCTGCATGTGCCGTCAGACGTGATCATCGACGCCTCGATGCCTGCGCTCATTCGTGCCGGTGGCAAGGGCTGGGGCCCGGACAATCAGGAACATGACGCGGTTTGCGTCATTCCCGACAATGCCTATGCGCCGGTCTATGACGAGGCGGTCAAATTCTTCAAGGAGAACGGCAAGCTGAACCCCGCCACCGCTGGCACGGTGCAGAACATCGGCCTGATGGCGCAGAAAGCGGAGGAATACGGCAGCCACCCGACCACATTCGAGATCCCGCAGGCAGGCACCGTCAAGATGATCCTTGAGGATGGCACCGTGCTGCATCAGCAAAGCGTTGAAGCGGGCGATATCTGGCGCTCTGCCTCGGCGCGCAAGGCCCCGATCGAGGATTGGGTCAATCTGGCCATCGAGCGTCAGAAAGCGACGGGTTATCGGTCGATTTTCTGGCTGGATGCGGCGCGCGCGCATGATGCGGAGTTGATCGCGATGGTGAAACCGATCCTTGAGGCACGCGGTGTCTCTGACAAGTTCGAGATCATGGCTCCGCGCGAGGCAACCCGCGCCTCTTTGGAAACCATCACCAAGGGCGAGAACAGCATCGCCATCACCGGCAACGTGCTGCGCGACTACCTGACGGACCTGTTTCCGATCCTCGAACTGGCCACCAGCGCCAAGATGCTGTCGATCGTCAAGCTGATGCAGGACGGTGGCATGTTCGAAACCGGGGCCGGTGGTTCTGCACCCAAGCATGTGCAGCAATTGCAGTCGGAAAATCACCTGCGGTGGGACAGCCTGGGCGAGTTCTGCGCGCTTGGGGAGAGCCTCAAGTTTCTGGCCGAAACCAATGGCAATGATCGCGCCCGCGTCTTGGGCGAGGCGGTCGAGGCCGCGACCCAAGGCATTCTGGATCACGACCGCTCGCCCAGCCGCAAGGTCGGAGAGCCGGACAACCGCGACAGCCACTACTGGTTTGCCCGCTATTGGGCCGAGGCGCTGGTGGCGCAGGGTGAGGATGCCGCGCTGGCGGCAGAATTTGCCCCGGTGGCAGAGGCACTGGCCGAGAATGAGGCCAAGATCGTTGGAGAACTGGCCGCAGCCCAAGGCAAGCCTGCCGATATCGGCGGCTATTACCACGCCGATCCGGCCAAGCTGGCGGCGGTGATGCGCCCGAGTGCGACGCTGAACGCGATCATCGGCTGAAAGACACGGACTGCGCGGCCCCTCTGGTCGCGCGGCCTATTCTCCGACCGGGGCCACGCTGTTGCCTGCCAGCTCTTGGGAAAAGGGGCGCGGCAGTGGGTCCTTGCCCAGACGGGCGCGATAGGCGGGCAGGCTCTCGGCCACGCGCATCACATAGTTCTGCGTCTCGCGGAAGGGGATGTGCTCGATCCAGTCGACGATGGCGTGGGTCCCGCGTCCACGCGGATCGCCATACTCTGTGACCCATTGCGCGGCGCGGCCCGGACCAGCATTATAGCCAACCGACACCAACACGATATTGCCGCCAAAGCGCCCCCCCAGCCCCGCCAGATAGGCCGAGCCGAGCCGCGCGTTATAGACCCAGTCATTCAGCACATCAGAGGGCACATAAAGCAGGCCCAGATCGCGGGCCATGTCCCGCGCTGTGCCGGGCATGAGCTGCATCAGCCCCTGCGCGCCCGCGCCGCTGACAACAACATGGTTGAACTCACTCTCGCGCCGGGCGATGGCGAGGGCCAGTTCCATCGGCGTTGGCAGCTCCATCTGGGACATCGGATGCAAGGCGTAATAGGGGCGTTCCACGACCACCCCACGCTCTGCCGCTGTTTTGCCCAGCATCACCTGAAGATGCGGTTGGTCAAGGTCTTCGAGCATATGGCCCATCTGCATGAGGCCGGTGCGGTCCTGGGTTTCAGCCAGATGCAGGAAAAACCGCCGCGCGAGGCCCAGATCACGCATCCGTAGGGCAAGTGTGCCAATTTCGTGCAGGTCGGTTTGGGCAAACGGAGCACTGCGCCAGTCGGGCGTGGCCTCCTTCCCCGCGAGGCGCAGATCGAACGGCAATCCGCCCGCCTCAGCGGCCAATAGCCCATAAAAGCTGGTCTGATAGTCGGCCCCTTCGGCATAGGCCAGTTGCGCCGCCTCGGGATCGCCCAGCGCCTCTTGGGTGCGGCCAATCCAGTAGCCTGCGCGCCCCAGCGAAATCGGCGTGGCGACGGCGGCGCGGAAGCGTTGGAAATGGTCGAGCGCAAGGTCAGGTGCCTTGAGATACGTCAGCGCCAGATAGCCCGACAGCCATTCGAGATCGGCGTAATTCGACCCCTCGACCAGTTGATGCACAGACGCGAGGTCATAGGCCAGTTGGACATCGCCCGCGCGCATGCTCTGGCGGGCCAAGGCGCGCCGCCAACTGGCCCAGCGCTCGGGGTCGCCCAGCCCGGCCTTGATGCGGCTCTGGCGTAAGAGAACGGCGATGGCATCCTCGGGCGCGTTGCTCAGGTGACGGGTAAAGAGCTCATAGGCGATGCCGGGATTGCGGGCCTCGGCCTCGGTCAAACCCTTGCCACCGTCGCGTTTCACGGTCTCGCGCAGTTTGGCCAAATGGCGCGCCTGTTCAGAGGCCAGAGGCAGCATATCGGTCACGTCGCCCAAGCCGCGCCAGAGCGCCATCTCCAATCTGGCCTCATGATGCGGGGCCAGAAGCGGGCCGAACTCGCGCAGGAAATCCTCATGTTCGGCGCGGCTCAGGTCCAGCGTGCGCCAGGCCAGCACAAGGCTGATCTCGGCCTCTCCCTGTCGCCCGCGCGCCTGAAGCGCATGCGCGAGGTTAAGCGCGCCGGTGCCGGTCTGGGGCAGATACCCGTCATAGAAGGCCAGAACGTCATCAAAATCGGCACGGGTCATCGGTTCTTCGCTCTGCTGACGCAGATGATCGAGACCGGGCCAATGGGCGTTGCGGTCGAGAAAATCGAGGATCGCGCGCGGGTCGCCCAACCCGGCCCGCAGGCGGTGCCATTCGATCAGATCGGCAGCGGCGGCCCCGTCACGACGGGCCAATCGCGCGGCCACCTCCCATCGCCCTGCCTGCATGGCGTCGAGTGCATTGGCAAGCGGACGCGGGGCCAGCCGTGGCACATCGGTCGCATGTGCCGCCGAAACCGGCAGACTCAGCCCCAAAACCATGATCAGCGCGCGCAACATCTCTTGCATTTCCTGCTTTTGCGAAGGATAGACAACGCCAGCCTAAGCGGCCCGCGCGCCCGCGTCCATTCACGATGCAGGTTGCAATGTGCGGTCTCCCGCCGATGGCCCGAAATCCAAGCGGGTCCAACCCACCCAAGTCAGACAAGAGGAGCGTGTCATGTTCAGAGGATCTTTTCCTGCCCTGGTCACGCCGTTCAAGAACGGCGCAGTGGATGTGGAAACGCTCAAGAAACTGGTGGAGTGGCATATCGGTGAGGGCAGTCATGGCCTTGTGCCGGTGGGCACGACCGGCGAAAGCCCGACGCTCACCCATCAGGAACATGAGATGGTGGTCGAAGAGGTGGTGCGTGCCGCTGCGGGCCGGATTCCGGTGATTGCGGGCGCAGGCAGCAACAACACCCTCGAGGGAATCAGGTTGATGCAGCACGCCCACAAGGTCGGGGCGGATGCCGCATTGGTCGTCACACCCTATTACAACAAGCCAACGCAAGCCGGGTTGATCGCGCATTTCACCGCGCTGCACGATTGCTGCGACCTGCCGATCATCATCTACAATATTCCGGGTCGCTCGGTCGTGGATATGGCGCCTGATACGATGGGCAAGCTGGCGCAATTGCCGCGCATTGTGGGGGTCAAGGACGCGACAGGCGATCTGGCACGAGTTTCTGCACAGCGGATCACCTGCGGCAAGGATTTCATCCAGATTTCCGGCGAGGATGCGACCGCCCACGGGTTCAACGCCCAAGGCGGGGTTGGGGTGATTTCCGTCACCGCCAATGTCGCGCCCAAGCTGGTGGCGCAGGTGCAAGAGGCGACGCTGGCCGGTGATTATGCCAAGGCGCTGGAATTGCAGGACCGTCTGATGCCGCTGCATCGCGCGATCTTTGTCGAGCCGGGGCTGGTGGGCGTCAAATACGCGATGTCGCGGCTGGGGCTGTGCAGTGAAGAGGTCCGTTCGCCCCTGGTGGGGCTGAGTGATCCGGTCAAGGCGCTGGTCGAGGATGGCATGCGCCATGCGGGGCTGATCAACTAACGCCCATTCGGGCAAAGCGGGAGGCCAGATTGGCCCCCCGCCTTCTTGGCTTATTGCACTTCACCCGTTGGGCGCGGGGTCGTCAGCGTCTCGGTGGGCAGAACCGGGTAGGTCACCTCTGGCATCTTGCCGGTCAATGCGCCTAGGAAGGCCACGATCTGATCGGCCTCGGCGTCGTTGATTTCCTCGCCCAATTGCGACGTGCCCATGATCTGCACCGCAACCTTGAGATCCCAGACCTTGCCCGAGTGGAAATAGGGCGCGGTCTGGTCGATATTGCGCAGGGGTGCGGCACGGAATACATAGGAATCGTCTGCGGTTTCGGTCACCGCAAACCGGCCACGGTCATCAGGCGGCAGCACGTCAGCGCCGGGCTTCTCGATCAGACCAAAGGGAAAATAGCCGTTTCCGCCAAGGTTGATGCCGTTGTGGCAAGACGAACAGCCCTTGTCCATGAAGAGTGCAAGACCAGCCGTTTGGTCGTCATTCAGGGCCGCATCATCGCCATTCAGAAAGGCGTCAAAGGGTGACGGCGTGATCAACGTCGCCTCATAGGCCTCGATTGCCTTGGCGAAATTGTCAAAGCTGACAGGGCTTTGCTCACCGGGAAAAGAGGCGGTGAACCAGTCAATGTACTGCGGCATCGACGTAAGCGTTGCAACCACGTTGTCTGGCGTATTGGCCATTTCGACACCCGCCTGAACCGGGCCTTTGGCCTGTTCGGCAAGGTCAGCGGCGCGGCCATCCCAGAATTGCGCCTCATTGAACACGGCGTTCAGCACGGTCGGTGAATTGCGCGGACCTTTTTGCCAGGCATGCCCGATCGATGTCTCCATATTATCATCGCCGCCCGTGGCGAGGTTGTGACAAGAATTGCAGGAAAACACGCCCGAGGCCGACATACGCGGATCAAAGAACAACGCTTTGCCGAGGTCTATCTTCTCATCGGTAATCACGTTGTCATTCAGGGCCGGGATGGTTGACGGCAAAGGCGAGAAAAGCTCCTGAGCGCGCTCGCGTAGTTCCGAGGCAGCAACGCCCTGCGCGAAAGCTAGGGCAGAAATCGTGCCCAAGAGGAATTTAAGAGAAGGTGTCATGGACTAGCTCCTAAGCGGGAATGAAACGCGCGTTTGGAACCATTCTAAATCGGGCGATAACAGCGCGGATTGATCTACCGCAAACGGCCACGCATTTGTCAGGGGCGTTCGCCGAAACTATGCAATTAGAACCCAAATATTCGCAATCGGCACCTTTTCGCGTCATTTTTGCCTCAAATGCGTGTGCAATGCCGCTATGCCTTGATTCCGGGCACAATCTGGGGCTAAGCCGCGCGGCAATATGTTGCCTGACGCGACATCGTTGAAATCCGTAACTTGCCCGAGGCCCCCCGATGCAACAGCCAAACCTAGCCCCCGTTCCAGAGCTCTATGTTTCATACGAGAGCGCGCAGAAACTCAAGGTGGAGGCGGCCAATCTGACAAGCTGGGATCTGACGCCGCGTCAGATCTGCGATCTGGAATTGCTGATGAATGGCGGCTTCAACCCGCTCAAGGGATTCATGAGCGAAGCCGATTACGACGGTGTGGTCGAGACCATGCGGCTGGCCGATGGGGGGCTTTGGCCGATGCCGATCACGCTCGATGTGAACGAAAAGTTCGCCGAGGCGCTGGAAATCGGGCAGGACATCGCGCTGCGTGATCAGGAAGGCGTCATTCTGGCGACGATGACCGTCACCGACCGCTGGACGCCCAACAAGGCGCGCGAGGCCGAGAAAGTATTCGGCGCGGATGATCTGGCGCATCCGGCAGTGAACTATCTGCATCACACGGCGGGCAAGATTTATCTGGGCGGGCCTGTGACCGGCATTCAGCAGCCGGTGCATTACGATTTCCGGGGGCGCCGCGACACGCCCAACGAATTACGCGCGCTTTTCCGCAAGCTGGGTTGGCGGCGCGTTGTGGCGTTCCAGACCCGCAATCCGCTGCACCGCGCGCATCAGGAGCTGACATTCCGCGCCGCCAAGGAGGCGCAGGCCAACCTGCTGATTCATCCCGTCGTGGGCATGACCAAGCCGGGCGATGTGGATCACTTTACCCGCGTGCGCTGCTATGAGGCGGTGCTGGATAAATATCCGGGAGCGACCACCACGATGAGCCTGCTCAATCTGGCGATGCGTATGGCGGGCCCGCGCGAGGCGGTCTGGCACGGCCTGATCCGCAAGAACCACGGCTGTACGCATTTCATCGTCGGGCGCGATCACGCCGGTCCGGGCAAGAATTCTGCCGGGCAGGATTTCTATGGTCCCTATGACGCGCAGGAGCTGTTCAAGCAGTATCAGGATGAAATCGGTCTCGAGATGGTCGATTTCAAACATATGGTCTATGTGCAGGAGAAGGCGCAGTATTACCCGATTTCCGAAGTGCCGGAGGGGGCCACGGTCCTCGACATTTCAGGCACCGAACTGCGCCGGCGTTTGGCGGAAGGGTTGGAGATCCCGGAATGGTTCTCATTCCCCGAAGTGGTGCGCGAATTGCGCCGCACCCGTCCGCCGCGGTCCAAGCAGGGCTTTACCGTGTTTTTCACCGGCTTTTCCGGCTCGGGCAAATCCACAATTGCCAATGCTCTGATGGTCAAGCTGATGGAGATGGGGGGGCGTCCTGTGACCTTGCTCGATGGCGATATCGTGCGGAAGAACCTCAGCTCTGAACTGGGTTTCTCCAAGGAACACCGCGACCTCAACATTCGCCGTATCGGCTATGTCGCATCCGAGATCACCAAGAATGGCGGTATTGCGATCTGTGCGCCGATTGCGCCCTATGCCACCACACGTCGCGCGGTGCGAGAGGATGTCGAGCAGTTCGGCGCGTTCATCGAGGTGCATGTGTCCACGAGTCTTGAGGAATGCGAACGGCGCGACCGCAAGGGTCTCTATAAGCTGGCGCGTGAAGGCAAGATCAAGGAATTCACCGGGATTTCCGATCCCTATGACGTGCCCGAGAAGCCGGAGTTGCGCGTCGAGACCGAGAATGTCGATGTCGACAATTGCGCCCATCAGGTCATTCTCAAGCTGGAGAGCCTTGGCCTGATCGCCGGGTGATATGGCTGAGTTGAGATCGAAAGGGCCGTCCCGGTGTGGGCGGCCCTTTTTCTATCAGGTGCTGGCGAGCGCAGCCTCTGCCGCGCGGCGGTTGATGTCGGCATAGCGTGCGGCGACCGGGCGCATGGCCGTGAGGGCAGGATCGCAATCTTGGGGGATGTCAGAGGTGGAGCGTGCCGGACATGATCACACGCCCGTGCCCTGAGACACGAACGCCGGTGATGGCATCGGGCGGCCCTAGAACCTCGACCTGCGCTTGGCCGGGGCGGTTCATCCAATGCCCTTGTTCTGCGGTGAAACGTGGCTGGTCGATCAGACCATGATGCCAGAGATAGGCCGCCATCGCGCCGGTGGCAGAGCCGGTAAAGGCGTCCTCTGGCGGGCTGGGAGGGGTAATGAGAAGGCGTGAAAAGGTATCGCCCGCCGGGGTGGCCCCATTGAGCGTGACCCAGAACGGCTCCATCAGGTCCGTGTCGGCATGGCCGAGATGGGCGGCGAGCCGGGCAAGAGCGCTTGCATCCAGACGCAGGCGTCGCAGCGCTGCGTGATCGCGCAGCACGGTGACGCAGAACGGCAGCCCGGTGGAGACGAGTTGCGGGCTGCCAATGATGTCCGCAGTGTCGAGCCCGCCGACCGCGGCAATCAGGTCAGGTGGCAACTCTGGCCCGAACTCTGGTGCGATTTGGGTCATGGTGACGCGTGGGGCAGGACCGTCTTCGACCTCGACGCTGATCAGACCTGCGCCGGTTTCCAGCACCATTCGAGGCCCGATGACCACGCCACGCCGCACAAGCGACACCACCGTTGCAACGGTTGGATGACCGGCAAAGGGGATCTCGCGGCTTGCGAGGAAGTAGCGCACGCGGGCGTCCGCCACATCGGATGGTCCGACGAAGGTGCATTCGACCAAGGACGTTTCCCGGACATAGGCCATGCAGGTTTCTGCCGTGAGCGCGCCTGCATCATGCACCACGGCGCAGCCGTTGCCGCCAAAGGGTCGGTCGGTGAAGGCATCGACCCAGTCGAACGGATAGTCGGGCATGGCTGCGCCTTCTTTGGTGTCAGTGAACCGTCACCGGCTCCATGTTGTTCTGGCGGGCCAGTTGAAAGGCCAGATCACGGCCCTCGACAAGTGCAAGACGTTCGCCTTCTTCGTTATGAACGGCATAGAGCTTGGTTAGATCGCGAACCTGTTCGCGCATATCCTGCGGCAGGTCGTCGACATTGACGGGACGCACATAAACGATGGCGCGATCCGTGTTTTCTCCGAAATCATATCTCGTATCCATGACTGCTCACCCTTTGTTTATCTTGATGCGTTGCACAACCGGCTCTGGCTGTGCGCGTGTCAGATCGACATGCAACAGGCCGTTTTCCATGATCGCCTCGCCCACTTCGACCCCGTCTGCCAGCACGAAAGACCGCTGGAACTGCCGCGCTGCGATGCCGCGATGCAGATAGAGGCGATCCTCGGCCTCGTCGCTCTGACGGCCCCGGATCACCAGTTGACGATCCTCGACGGTGATCGCGAGATTTTCTTCGGCAAAACCGGCCACGGCCAGCGTGATACGGTATGAATTCTGTGAGGTCTGTTCGATATTGAAGGGCGGATAGCCCTCATTCCCGGATTTCGCGCTGCGTTCCAGCATCCGCTCCAGCTGTTCAAACCCCAGCATATAGGGGTGC
Source organism: Roseovarius sp. 217 (assembly GCF_000152845.1). Lineage (GTDB taxonomy): Bacteria > Pseudomonadota > Alphaproteobacteria > Rhodobacterales > Rhodobacteraceae > Roseovarius. The sequence continues at coordinate 1,609,317 of NZ_CH902584.1, read as the reverse complement.
GACCCCAGAGTAAGCTTTGTCATCGACACGTCCTTGAGCTTAAGCGACCGTCCATTGTGCAGGTCCCGTTATGGCGGCCTGCACGGGAAATATGGGGTTTGGTCCGCATGCGTGCAAGGGCTTTGCGAAAGCTGTGCGATTCAGTATCTTGTATCTCCACGACCCCAGAGGAATCGCGTGCCATGAATGCCTATAGCGACCTGTCAATGAAATCCGAAGATGTGTTGCGCGTAGAGCTGGAGGAATTCCGCCGCGAGCATCGCGATTTGGATGAGGCCATCCGCGCCTTGCAGGACAAGGGCACGGCGGATCAGTTGATGGTGCAGCGGCTCAAGAAAAAGAAGCTGTGGCTGCGGGACATGATCGCGCGGATCGAGGACCGGCTCTATCCGGACATCATTGCGTAGCGGTCTGTGATCAGTATAGTGCGCGCTTCCAGACGGGGAGCGTTTCATGGCAGGCGTTAAGATCGGCATCATCATGGGCAGTCAATCGGACTGGTCCACCATGCGCGAGGCGGCGCAGATTCTGGATGAATTGGATGTGCGTTACGAGACCAAGATCGTCTCGGCGCATCGCACGCCGGATCGACTCTGGGAGTATGGCAAAACGGCGGTCGAACGCGGCTTGCAGGTGATTATCGCCGGTGCGGGCGGGGCCGCGCATCTGCCGGGGATGATGGCGTCAAAGACCCGCGTGCCCGTGATCGGCGTGCCGGTGCAGACGCGGGCGCTGTCGGGCGTCGACAGTCTCTATTCCATCGTGCAGATGCCAAAGGGGTTTCCGGTGGCGACGATGGCGATCGGGGCAGCGGGTGCAGCCAATGCCGGGCTGATGGCGGCGGCGATCCTTGCCAATTCCGATGCGGAGCTCGCGCAGCGGCTTGATGCGTGGCGCACGGCCCTTTCGGCCTCGATTCCCGATGAGCCATGCGATGAGTGATATGCTGTTGACAGGTGCCACCATCGGAATTCTGGGCGGCGGGCAACTGGGGCGCATGCTCTCGGTCGCCGCTGCGCGACTGGGGTTCCGGACCGTGATCTTTGAGCCGGGTGGCGATTGCCCCGCAAGCCATGTGGCGCATCGCCATATTCAGGCCGAGTATTCGGACGAAGATGCGCTGCGGCGGTTTGCCGAGGCGGTCGATGTGATCACCTATGAGTTTGAGAATATCCCCACCACAGCCCTCGATGTGCTGGAGGGCATGCGCTCGGTGCACCCCGACCGCCGCGCGCTCAGGGTCAGTCAGGACCGGCTGTTGGAAAAGTCGTTTCTGAGCGATCTGGGGCTGATGACCGCCCCGTTTGCGGCCGTGGACGATGCCGTGGACATGGCCGAGGCGATGCACGAAATCGGCCTGCCCGCGATTCTCAAGACCCGGCGTTTCGGCTATGACGGCAAAGGGCAGGCGCGGATCATGTCCGCCGCAGATGCCGAGCAAGCCTTGGCCGATATGGGCGGACAAGCGGCGATTTATGAGGGGTTTATCGACTTTTCACACGAGGTCTCTGTAATTGCCGCGCGCAACAGCGCGGGCGACGTCGCCTGTTACGATCCCGGCGAGAATGTGCATGAGGCCGGTATCCTGCGCACCACCACGGTGCCCGCGCGCCTGACGGCGGCGCAGCGCACCGATGCGGTGCTCTTGGCGGCCAAGATTCTCAACAGCCTGAAATATGTGGGGGTGATGGGGGTCGAGCTTTTCGTGACGCCCAAGGGGCTGATCGTCAATGAAATCGCGCCGCGTGTGCATAATTCCGGCCATTGGACGCAACAGGGCTGCGCCATCGACCAGTTCGAGCAGCATATCCGCGCCGTGGCGGGCTGGCCCTTGGGCGATGGCACCCGCTATGCCGATGTGGTGATGGAAAACCTGATTGGGGCCGATATGGATCGCGCGCCCGAGTTGTCGCGTGCGCCCGGCGTCTCGCTGCACCTCTATGGCAAGGCCGAAGTCAAGGCGGGCCGCAAGATGGGCCATGTCAACCGGATCGTGCCCAAGGGCTGAGTATGCCGTTAATCCCCAGCCGCCAAGAGCGCCTGCAACCCGGATCGGTAATCGGGGTAAATGAGCTCTATCCCCAACTCCTCTTTGATCCGGCGGTTCGAGACGCGTTTTGACTCCGCATAGAACGATCGCGCCATCGGCGTCATCTCGGCCTCGTCAAACGCCACCGCTTCGGGCAAGGGCAGGCCCAGCAATTCGGCGGCATGGCCGATGACGTCCTGCGGCGGGGCGGGGTCATCATCGCAGAGGTTATAGACCGCGCCCGGATTGGGCCGGTTGATCGAGGCCTCGAGCACCTGCGCGATATCCTCCACATGGATGCGGCTAAAGACCTGACCGGGTTTGACGATCCGCCGCGCCGTGCCTTGGCGCACCTTTTCGAACGGGCCGCGACCGGGGCCATAGATGCCCGCAAGGCGAAAGATATGCAGCGGCAGACCGGGAATGGCCTGCCATGCCGCCTCGGCCGTGACCCGCATCTGGCCGCGTCTGGTCGAGGGGGTGAGCGGGGTTTCCTCATCCACCCAACCGCCGGCATGATCGCCGTAAACCCCGGTGGTCGAGAGATAGCCCACCCAGTCGAGCCGGGGCGCAGCCTGCGCAATCGCATCGTGGTAGCGTGCCAGCACCGGATCGCCTGCCGCGTCCGGTCCGGCGGAAATCAAGAGATGCGTCACCGAGGCCAGCACGGGCGAAAGATCGTCCTCGGGCCAAAGCGCGGGCGTGATGCCCTCATGGCGCAAAACTTCGGCCTTGTCGGCGCTGCGGGTGGTGCCGATGATGGCCCAACCCTGCGGCACAAGTCGGGCGGCGAGGGCGCGGGCGGAAAAGCCGTGGCCAAAGGAAAGAAGCGCTTGGGTCATAACCCTTTACATGGCGCGGGCCGTGGAGATTGGCAAGGCGGCGGTGTTTCGCCGGTGCCAGAAATGCGCTCTGGCGCGAAAAGGTGGATGCGGGCATCTTGCGCGCAGCGTTTTTTCAGGAGCCGCCATGTCTTTTATCAGTCGCCGTCTTGTTCTGGGTCTCATCGCTATCGCACCGCTGGCCGCCTGCGCCGCGTCCGACTCGGAGGTATCCACTCGGAACACCCCGTTCGATCCGCCGCTTTACCCGAATGAAACGCCCGAGTTGCGACGGTTGATCAACACTTATGCCGATCATTATCAGGTGCCGCGCAGTTTGGTGCATCGGCTGGCGATCCGCGAGAGCACGCATCGTCCCGGCGCGCGCAACGGGCCCTATTACGGGTTGTTGCAGATCCTGCCACAGACCGCGCGGGGCATGGGGCACAGGGGGCCTGCGTCCGAGTTGCTCGAGGCCGAGACCAATCTGAAATACGGGGTCAAGTATCTGCGCGGGGCCTATATTGTGGCGGATGGCAACCCCGATGCCGCGATCATGTGGTACGCGCGGGGGTATTATTACGAGGCCAAGCGCAAGGGATTGCTGGTGGAAACGGGGCTGCGGTCTGCGTGATCTTGTCCAGGGCTGGCGTTTGTCCCACGTCATGAGGCGCGCGGAAGAAGGCGCCTCATGATCGCGTAGGGTCAAAGCCCCGATCAGGCCAAGACCTGCCCCCCGCGCGGTTTCTGCACGGTGTCGAACCGACGGGGTCTGTCAGGTTGTTCTGAGATGGTTCAATGTGCGTAATCCGAGCCTTCGGCATCCAGAATGGCCTTTAATTCCGTCAGATGCCGATCGGCCTGTCCGGGATAATCATCGAGTTCCTGAGCTGTCTTTTCCGCGACCGCGTCCGAGAGCACCCGCAGGGGCCGCCCGGTTTGCAGGGCACGGATATAGGTTTCGGCGGCGCGCTCGAAATAATAGAGGCGATTGAACGTGTCGGCGACGCTGTCACCGATCACCATGACGCCGTGATTGCCCATGATCAGCACCTTGTTCCTTGGGTCAATCAGGAGCCGGGCACAGCGCACGCCCTCATCCTCGAACGCAAGCCCGCCATAGCCCTCATCCACCACATGCCGGTTGTAGAAAGTGGCGCAGTTCTGGTCGATGGGCGGCAGACGGCTGTCAGCGAGGCTGGCGAGAACAGTGGCATGGATGGAATGCACATGCATGGCGCAGCGGGCATGGGCGCAGTGCCGGTGCAGCCCGCCATGCAGGCCCCAAGCGGTGGGATCAGGCGCGTTCGGCCCCTCCAGCGTTTCGGGGTCATTAGCATCCACAACGATGAGGTCGCTCGCGCGGATACGGGCGAAATGCATCTGGTTGGGGTTCATCAGGAACCGGGTGCCGTCGTCATTGATCGAGAGGCTGAAGTGATTGGCCACCGCCTCGTGCATATTGAGGCGTGCGGTCCAGCGGAAGGCGGCGGCGAGATCCACGCGCTCTTGCCAGTGATCCATGTTCGGTTTCAGGTTGGTCACGTTCATAGGGTTGTCCTTTCAGTCGCGGTCAGGGGCCGGGAGGCGACCCACGCATAGCCATTGGGGCACAGGATGCAGCATTCGCGCAGCCCGTGGGGTTTGTTGGTGGGCGGTTGCAGGATCATGCCGCCTGCACCGTCGGCGCGGGCGGCAGCAGTGTCGGGATCGCTGTCGAAAAGGTGCAAGGACGCCCCGGCTCCGCGCGGCGGACGCTCGGGCACAAGGCCAAGGATCGGATTGGCGGCATAGGTATGATCAGCATGCAGTTGCATAACCTGATCGCCATAGATCATGATTGCGAAATCCGTGCTGAGCCGGTGGGCCGTCATGTCAAAGACCACTGTCAGAAACGCGGACTCGGCCAGCACGTCGCGCACCAGCAGGTTGAGACCGAGCCCGCGCAGGCTGGCCCCGAGTATCTCTGGGGTGACGGTTTCGTAGTCCATTTGCGCGCGCTCCTTGGGTGGCAGCTTGATCATGCCCCCAGCGCGTGTCAACCTGTGTGCGCAGAGCAGGAGACAGGCATGACCATGCAAACCCCGGATGAGATCGCCCCGGAGGCGTTCACAGACGCGCGCGCGGCTGTGGATCGGCTCTGTCAGCTCTATGCGGCGGGCACGGAGTTTCTCTGCGCGGCGTTTGCGCGGGCACTGGCCGGGAACCTGCCGATAGGCCGGGTGCGCGCCTATTATCCCGAAATCCGCCTGACCACCGGAACCTATGCCAAGGTCGACAGCCGGCTCAGTTTCGGGCATGTGTCCAACCCCGGCACATATGCCGCGACGATCACGCGCCCCGACCTGTTCCGCGCCTATCTGGAGCAACAGATCGGGTTGCTCGTGGTCAACCATAGCGTTGGAGTGACGATCGGCACTTCCGACACGCCGATGCCAGTGCATTTCGCGGTGGCGGAGGATGCGGGGCTGAGTGTGCCGCAGGAGGGGGCGGCCGAGTTCACCCTGCGCGATTACTTTGACGTGCCGGATCTCGCGACCACCAATGACGATATCGTCAATGGCACATGGGTGTCTGTGCCAAACGGGGCGGCACCGCTTGCGCCTTTTACAGCTCAACGGGTGGATTATTCGCTGGCACGGCTCACGCATTACACCGCGACCGATCCCCGCCATTTCCAGAATTACGTGCTGTTTACCAATTATCAGTTCTATGTCTCGGAATTCGAGACCTATGCCCGGCGCATGTTGGGGGACGCCGAGAGCGGCTATACCGCCTTTGTCAGCACCGGCAATGCCGAGATCACCGGGCCTGATGATCCGCTGCCGGCGCCCGAGCGATTGCCGCAGATGCCCGCCTATCATCTCAAGCGGGCGGATGGGTCGGGGATCACGCTGGTCAATATCGGGGTCGGGCCATCCAATGCCAAGACCGCGACGGATCATATCGCCGTGCTGCGCCCGCATGCCTGGGTGATGGTGGGCCATTGCGCAGGGCTGCGCAATTCGCAATCCTTGGGCGATTTCGTGCTGGCTCATGCCTATTTGCGCGAGGATCGCGTGCTCGATGCCGATCTGCCCGCCTGGGTGCCCATCCCGGCGCTCGCTGAAATCCAGATCGCGCTGCAAGACGCGGTGGCGGCAGAGACGCAATTGGAGGGGTTTGGTCTCAAGCGGGTGATGCGCACCGGAACCGTGGCCAGCGTGGACAATCGCAACTGGGAGTTGCGCGATCAGTCCGGGCCGGTGCAACGTCTGAGCCAATCGCGCGCCATCGCGCTCGACATGGAGAGCGCCACGATTGCCGCCAACGGGTTCCGGTTCCGGGTGCCCTATGGCACGCTGCTCTGCGTGTCCGACAAGCCGTTGCAGGGCGAGTTGAAACTGCCCGGCATGGCGTCGGAATTCTACAAATCACAGGTCTCGCGGCATCTGATGATCGGGATTCGCGCGATGGAATCACTGCGCCGGATGCCGCTCGAACGCATCCACAGCCGCAAATTGCGCAGCTTTGAGGAGACAGCCTTCCTTTGACCCCACGGAAATCCGCACAAAATCCGCCGAAAGCGCTTGCTTTTGCCCACTAGGCGTTGTGTTTAACCACATCATAGCGTTAAATCACGCGCATGAGGCCCAAGAGAAGGGCAGTTGCAAGGAGACCATAAAATGGCAAAACCCATGACCAAGACCCAACTCGTGGCCGCACTGGCCGATGAAATGGGCAGTGACAAGAAGACCGCAGGCGCGGCGCTGGATTCGGTGATTGCGATCATCACCCGCGAAGTTTCCGCCGGTGGTGCCGTGACCCTGCCGGGCATTGGCAAGATCTATTGCCGCGAGCGCCCCGAGCGCATGGTGCGCAATCCCGCCACCGGCGAGCAGATGAAGAAAGAGGCCGACAAGGTGGTGAAGATGACCATCGCCAAGGCACTCAAGGACAGCGTGAACGGCTGATCCCCGGACCTGCTGGAGCGATACCGCTTACCGAGAGCAGAGCAAGATCACACCAAGATCATAAGGGCCGCCCAAAGGGCGGCTTTTTACTTTGTACCGTGATGACGAGTGTCCCGCGCCGCGTGATCCGGTCAGGCGACCTTGAGGACGATCTTGCCGATATGGCCGCTCGATTCCATGCGGGCATGCGCGGCGGCGGCCTCGGTCAGCGGAAACTCGGAATCCATGACCGGGGCAATGCGGCCTGCCTCGAGCAGTGGCCAGACATGGGCGCGCAAGGCCTCGGCAATCCGCGCCTTGGCGAGATCGCTTTGCGGACGCAGGGTGCTGCCGGTGATCGTCAGGCGGCGCATCATCACCTGAGAGAAATTCAGCTCGATCTTGGGGCCTTGGAGGAATGCGATCTGCACGAGGCGGCCATCATCGGCAAGCGCCTTGACGTTGCGGGGCAGGTAATCGCCGCCGACCATGTCGAGGATGAGATCTGCGCCACCCTCGGCGGATAGCACCTCGGTGAAATCCTCGTCGTGGTAGTTGATCGCGCGTTCGGCACCCAATTCCTCGCAGACGCGGCATTTCTCGGCGCTGCCTGCCGTGGTAAAGACCCGTGCGCCGAAGGTGTGGGCGAGTTGAATGGCCGTGGTGCCGATGCCGGAAGATCCGCCATGCACCAGAAAGCGCTCGCCCGCCCTGAGCCCGCCGCGCTGAAAGACGTTGGACCAGACGGTAAAGAAGGTTTCTGGCAGGCAGGCGGCCTGTTTGAGGCTGAGGCCATGAGGCACGGGCAGGCAATGTGCGGCGGGCGTGGCCACATAGTCGGCATAGCCGCCGCCGGGCAAGAGAGCGCAGACCTGATCGCCAAGCGCCCAATCGCTGACGCCCGCACCGAGCGCCACGATTTCCCCCGCCCCCTCTAGCCCCGGAAGGTCAGAGGCGGTCGGCGGCGGCGCATAGAGACCGGCGCGTTGCAGGGCATCGGGGCGATTAACGCCAGCATAGGCCAGCCGGATCACCACCTCGCCCGCGCGGGGCGTAGGGATGGGACGCGTGGTGGGTTGCAATACCTCGGGGCCACCGGCCTGTGTGATTTCAACGGCCTGCATTGTCTTGGTCATCCTTGGTCCTTTGTCGTTATGTCGGTCGGTTCCAGCGCCCTGGCATGCCTGTTTGCTGCGCGCTCTGTGGCGCGCGGATGCGGCTCAGAAAGCTGAGCGGGCCGGCCATGAGACCCGACACCAGCCGGTTGTCGCGCGCCTGCGCCTTGAGCTTTTCGATCTGCATCACACCCTCGATGCGGCGATCCAGAAACTCCCATGTGCGACTGTGCCCATCGCTGTCATCCCCCAGCCAATAGAGCACAGTCGCGCCATAGACACCCGAGAGCGTCGCGCGTTTGGTATACCAATTCACATCGTCGGATGTATCGCCAAGCGCGGTCCAGATGTGATCGGCGGTTTGCCAGAGGGCGCGTGCGCCATCGGCGGCATAGGGTGGCAACGAAAAGAGGGTCATGCCCCGGCGCACAAGTTCACGATCTTCAACCGCCTCAAGCCGGGCGCGCACGGCAAAGGCCACGCGGTCGCGAAAACGCAGGGTGCCCAGATCGGTCTCGGCCAGTCGTTTGAGCATCGCGGCATCGCCCGCCGCGTGATAGGCCAGCACCAGATCCACCGCACCGCGTGGGCAGATGGCGGACACAAGCGCCGGAGAGATCCCGGCATCCTCGGCGGCGAGGCGCAGGGTGGTTTCGCTCCAGCCGTCAAAGGGCACATGCAGGGCTGCGGCCTCGAGCAGACGGGTCATAAGATCAGGTTCGGACATCAGCGATCCTCCTTGCGGCGCACCCTAGACAAATCCGGGGCGCTTTGCTATACGGCGCCTTCCTGCAATCTATTGCAACTTTAACTTAGGAAGGTGGTGACACCACATGCAGGTTAGTGTTCGCGACAACAATGTCGATCAGGCGCTCCGCGCTCTGAAGAAAAAACTGCAGCGCGAAGGCGTTTTTCGTGAAATGAAGCTCAAGCAACATTTCGAGAAACCGTCCGAGAAAAAAGCGCGCGAGAAGGCCGAAGCGATTCGCCGTGCCCGGAAACTGGCGCGCAAGAAAGCGCAGCGCGAAGGCATGCTCTAAGGTCTCTTGGAGCACTCTCCGCAGAATTTTGCGGCACGAGGCATCTATCCCGAAAGATCGGACACCGATTTTAGGATCAGATAGGCGTTACTTTGACGACCCCCGGGCGGATGCTTCGGGGGTTTGTCGTTTTGGGGGCTTGCCCCCGTCGCTCCAAAGGGCACCCCCTAGAGTATTTCAGCCAAGAAGAACCCGCGATCAGCTGAGTTGGCAGAGCGGCGCGTTTTGGCGAATCGAGGTGACAAAGCGGCCTTCGGAGGTGTCACGGATCGCATAGCCATAGCCGCGCAGGCGGTGTTTCCATTCACGCTCGGACACCGCGAGGTGACGCTCTCGCAGGACGAGATTGCGGATTTCTGTGGTGCTGTCGGTCTGGGTCAGGTTCATTGTTTCTATCCCTGTTGAAATTTGCCTCTAACGATAGGGATAGGTGGCGGATGTGGCGGTAATCGTGCCGGATTATGGCGAGGCCGGGGAATTGTCTGGGCAGGGTCAACGCGCCGCAGCATCCACGCCGGGCAGTTGCGCAGCATCGTCGCGGCGCGAGCAGGCAGCGGCGATCAGGGCGCGAAAAATACCCATTTGCCGATGCGCATAGAAGAGATGCTCGGGGTGCCATTGCACGCCCAAGGCAAAGGGCTCTGTCACGCGTTCGATGGCCTGAATCATGCCGCCGCTGTCGCGCGCGGCGATGCGCAAGCCCGCTCCCAAGCGGTCCACCGCCTGGGTGTGCAGGGCGTTCACCTTCATCGGTTGCGTGCCGGCAAGTTTGGCCAGACGGGTGCCGGATTCTATGTGCACGGTCTTGCGCGGGAGCACGGTGCGGATGTGATCGCTGGCCTTATAGGTTTCATAGGCGTCCTGATGCAGCGTGCCGCCGAGCGCAATGTTGAGCATCTGACTGCCGCGACAAATCCCCAGAACCGGCTTGGCATGCTCGAACGCCGCCAGCACCAGCCCGCGCTCCAGAGCGTCGCGGTCGGGGTCAAGCCGCGCGGATGTCACCAGCCGTCCGCCATAGAGATCCGGCGATATGTCATCGCCGCCGCCGATGATAAGCCCGTCCACGGCTGTGATGTCTGCCGCGCGCCCGGTCTGCCAACGCTGTGCCTGCCCGCCTGCCAGCCACACATTCAGGGCAATGAGCGGAAAGATGCGCCAGCCCGAGCGGCGCGAGACAGTGACCCCGATCACCGGGCGGCGAGTGGTCATGCGCGGTCCAGCCCCGCCGATTGGAGAATACGACCGGCGCGATTGGCCCAACTTTGACGGGAGAGCGTCAGCAGGCCGTGATCATCCAGCCATGCCTGTGACAAGCGGGTGAGTAGGGCGGCATTGCTGGCGACCCGTTCGACGATCAGCCAGCGCTGCCATTCCTCGGCAATGGACCAGTCGGCTTCGTCTATCCGGCAGTCGGGCAGGCGAAAATGAAACGTCGGGCGGGCAGAGGTTTTGTCAGAGATGGCGGCTCTGACCCGGTCCGCGTCGAAATGCGCGAAGATCGGCAGCATATCCAGGCCACGATTCCGGCTGGGTGTGAGTTCGAGATAGAGCCCTGTCACGTGGTCACGGCTGGCACCCGGTCCGGCCTTGATCAGCGCGCGGACGAAATCTATCGGGTAGGGATCGGTGAAGGGCAAGAGGCGGCGGGCCTCGTCGATCGGGTTGGTGGCGCGCAGCCAGTCCTCGATCAATGCATAGGCCAGCAGGGGGCGGATCGTGTCCGCGTCGGCCTCGCTGGCTATCTCGACGTTGAGATGCAGGCCAAAGCCAAAGAACCAGCCAGCGCCGCTGCCCAAGGCCCCCGCAGCCCGCAGGGCATTGCGCAGATCGTCCAGGCGGGCGAGGCGCTTGAGATCGAGCGGTTCGGTGACGATTTCCACCGGGACGACCTCGCGCCCCAGATCAAGGGCCATGTCGCGCAGTTTGCTTTTCTGGGCATTGCGCAGAAAGATATCGAGGTAAACGTCGATCTGGCCGATCTCGCTATTCTCGACGCGCCAGATATGGCTGTCCGTTTGGGACGCGCTGCCAGTCAGCGTTGCCGCGCAGAGGTGCGCCACTTGCGCTTCGGGCAGACCGCCAAGCTCGATCTCGACGCCGATGAGTCGGGGATCGCCCTTGGCGTTCAGCGGTTGCGGCAAAGGGGCAAAGGCGGTCATGGGCTTAATGCCCTGCCTCGGCCTCGATCTGAGCGCGGGATTTGCGGGCGCGTTCGGTGGCGGATTTCAACTGACCGCAGGCGGCCATGATATCCTCGCCACGCGGCGTGCGGATCGGGCTGGCGTAACCGGCCTTGTAGATGATGTCGGCAAAGCGCTGAATCCGGTCCCGGTCGCTGCGCTCATAGGGGCTTCCGGGCCATTCGTTGAAGGGGATGAGATTGATCTTGGCCGGAATGCCCTTGATCAGTTGCACGAGGCGGCGGGCGTCGGCATCGCTGTCATTCACATCCTTGAGCATCACATATTCAAAGGTGATCCGCTCGGAATTCGAGAGGCGCGGGTAGTCGCGCAGCGTATCCAGGAGCGTCGCGATGTTCCATTTCTTGTTGATCGGCACGAGCGCGTCGCGCACTGCGTCGGTGGTGGCGTGAAAGCTGACAGCCAGCAAACAGCCGATTTCCTGCGCGGTCTTGGCAATCTCGGGCACGACACCGGAGGTGGAGAGCGTGATGCGCCGACGCGAGAGGGAAATCCCCTCGCCATCCATGGCGATCTTCATCGCGTCGCGGACGTTGTCGAAATTATAAAGCGGCTCGCCCATGCCCATCAGGACGATATTGCTGATCAGGCGCGGGCGCTCACCCACCGGTTCACCGGGGCGCGGCCATTCATTGAGATCATCGCGCGCCAGCATCACCTGACCGATGATTTCTCCGGCGGTCAGGTTGCGGACCAGTTTCTGCGTGCCGGTGTGGCAAAAGGAGCAGGTCAGCGTGCAGCCCACCTGAGAGGAAATGCAGAGCGTGCCGCGATCGGTTTCGGGGATGTAGACCACCTCGACCTCATGGCCGCCGGCGATCCGCACCAGGTATTTGCGGGTGCCATCGGTGCTGACCTGTTTGCTGACCACCTCGGGAATGGTCACCACGAAGTTTTCGGCCAGTTGGGCGCGATAGGCCTTGGCCAGATTGGTCATGGCATGAAAATCGCGCACGCCCCATTGATAGATCCATTGCCAGATCTGATTGACCCGCATCTTGGCCTGCTTTTCAGGCGTGCCATGCGCGATCAGAGCCTCGCGCAGCGCGTCGCGCGTGAGACCGACAAGGTTCACCGGCCCGTCGGGCAGCTTGCGGGGGATGGTCAGCACATCCTGTGTAATCGGCGCTGTTTGGGTCATGGGCCTGTCGCGGTTCGGGCTGGGATATGATCCCATATAGGATTCGCAGGCGGATTCCAAAGGGTTTGGCGGAGGATACCGCCAAACCGCTGTTGCTAGGCAACAGGGTGGACCCTCAGACCTTGGCGTGCAGCCGTGCCATGACGCAGAGCAGTTCGAACATGATCGACGCACCCAGAAACGCTGTGCCGCCAGAGGCGTCAAACGGCGGCGACACCTCGACCAGATCGGCGCCGATAATGTTGACGCCTTCCAGCCCGCGCACGACCTGCAACGCCTGATAGCTGTTGGGGCCGCCCACTTCGGGCGTGCCGGTGCCGGGAGCAAAGGTGGGGTCAACAAAGTCAATGTCATAGCTGACATAGGTGTCACCGCTGCCTGCAATCTCGCGGGCTTCGGCCATCACATCCTCGGGGCCGCGGGCGTGGAATTCCTCGATCAGGATCAGGCGGATGCCCTCGGCCGCGGCGAAATCGCGATCCTCGGTGTCATACATGGTGCCACGCAGGCCGATCATCACGACACGTTTGGGATCAAGCAGCCCTTCCTCGACTGCGCGGCGGAAGGGGGTGCCGTGGGTATACATCGTGCCACCAAAGTACGAATGATAGAGGTCGGTGTGGCTGTCGAAATGGATCATGCCGACGGGCGCGCGGCGGGCCAGAGACCGCAGTACCGGCAGGGTCGTAAGGTGATCGCCGCCTGCTGTGAGCGGGATGATCCCCGCGCCTGTCACCCCGTCGTAGAAGTCGGTGATCCGGGCGAGGCTGTCCATGATATCGGCTGGGTTTGGCCCGACATCCCCCAGATCGGCACAATTCACCGCCTCGAACGGGCGCATGCCAGAGGTCGGATGCTGCGCGCGGATCATGGTCGAGGCGTCGCGCAATTGGCGGGGGCCATGACGCGGGCCGGGGCGGTTGGTGGTGCCGCTATCCCAGGGCACGCCGATCAGGCCGATTTGAACATCCTGGTAACGCTCATGCCCGTTGGGCACATAGGGCAGCCGCATGAAGGTGGGCACACCGGCAAAGCGCGGCAGCTCAAACCCGGAGATGGGGTGAAAGAAGGGATCGGAGGTCATGACAGTCCTTTCAGGCGTTTGCGAGAGGTGACGGGGCCGTCCCCCTGTGCGGTGATCCGGGCTATGGCCTCGACGATGGGTTCAAAGGCCACGGCCATGTGATGCGCGTTGGCGTGCAGCAGCGTATCGGGGTCAGACACCCATGCGACATGACCGCGCCAAAAGAGAAGGTCGCCGCGTTGGAGGGGGGCGGAGTCGGGGAGATGTTCTCCCAAGCCTTGCTCTTGCGGGCCGCTGTCACCGGGGCAGGCGATGCCGCAGGCGAGGCAGGCCGCCTGCACCAGTCCCGAACAATCAATGCCAAAGCTGGAGTTTCCGCCCCAGAGATAGGGCGTGCCAAGGAAGGTTTCTGCAACAGTGACAGGATCAGGGTCGAGCGTCCCAAGCGGCGTCAGATGGGCGCGTGGGACGTATCCCTGCGGCGTCTCGGCAAAGCGGCCCTGTTCCGAGAGCACCTGAAGCCGCGCGCCGTGGCTGAGGCTGAACCGCTCGCGGGTCTTGAAATCCGGCGCGGGGTAGAGATGTGTGGCGCGGGCGCTGACGCGGTGGGTAGGGCTGCCGTCGGTCAGTGCGGTATCGGGTAGAAACCCCCGATAGCCGTCGCGGGTGGCTGTAACCTCTGCCCAACCATCGGCAATCGACTGCACCGTGACGCCCTCTCCCATCAAAAGTTGCCGGTCGCGCGGGCCGTCAGGGCTGCGCAATAGGTCAACGAGAGGCAGGGCAATCAGGCGGATTTCGCTCACAATCCCAACACCTCTGGCAGCGCCTCCAAAAGCGCGCGCGCGCCCATGCCGACACCGCCCTTGGGGCGGGCGGGAGCGGCGGAGGGGGTCCAGCCGTAGATGTCGAAATGGCTGTAATTGAGCCCGCCTACGAAGCGGCGCAGAAAGAGCGCGGCGGTGATCGAGCCAGCAAAACCGCCAGAGGGCGCGTTGTCGAGATCGGCAATGCCCGGCTCGATCATCGCCTCATAGGGGGTGTGAAACGGCAAGCGCCAAACCGGGTCAGCAACGCGCGTGGCGGCGCCCTCCAGTGCCGAAGCAAAGCGGGGATCGTCGGTGTAATAGGGCGAAAGATCAGGGCCAAGGGCCACGCGGGCGGCCCCGGTGAGGGTGGCCATGGAGATCATCAGATCGGGTGCATCCTCGGCCCCATAGGATAGCGCATCGGCCAGCACCAGCCGCCCCTCGGCATCGGTGTTGTTGACCTCGACCGTCAGCCCATTGCGCGCGGTCAGGATGTCGCCGGGGCGAAACGCATTGCCCGCGACCGCGTTTTCCACCGCCGGGATCAGCACACGCAATTGCACGGGCAGGCCAAGCGCCATGATCATATGCGCAAGGCCCAGAACCGTGGCGGCCCCGCCCATGTCCTTTTTCATCAGGCCCATGGAGGAGCCGGGCTTGAGATTGAGCCCGCCGGTGTCGAAACAGACCCCCTTGCCCACAAGGGTCAGTTTCGGGCCGCTCTGGCCCCACCGCATGTCCATGAGGCGCGGAGGCACGGCAGAGGCGCGCCCGACGGTGTGGATCAGCGGAAAGTTCTGGGCAAGCAGATCCTCGCCCCGCACGCAGGTCATGCGCGCGCCCTGTTGATCGGCGATGGCGGCACAAGCGGCCTCGAGCGCATCGGGGCCAAGATCATTGGCGGGGGTGTTGATGAGGTCGCGGGTCAGCGCCTCGCCGGCCGCGATGATTTCCAGCCGTGCGGCATCGACGCCCTCGGGCGCGATGAGCCGCGCCTTGGCCGGGGTCTGGTCGCGGTAGCGCTCATAGGCGTAATGCGACAAGAGCCAGCCCAGCGCCTCGGTCTCGGCCTGATCCTCGGGCAGGCCTTGGACGCGGTAGGTGCCCGCAGGCAAGGCGGCGGCGATTCCGGCCAGATGAAACCGCCCCCGTGCGCGCGACGCATCCGAGCCGTAGCCGCCCAGCGCCATGGCAATCGCGCCTGCCCTGTCCGGCACAATGAGGGTGCGGCCAAGTGCGCCGGTGAACCCCATCGCGCGCACCCATGTGGTGACCTCGGGCGTTTGTCCGGACAGCCATGCGTCAAGGTTAGGCTCGGCCACCAGATGCAGTGGAATGGCAGGTGTGTCGGGGGCAGCGAATCTGAGGTTCATTTGGGCAGACCTTTTGGCGGCGTTATTGCGCGCCAGCCTAGCCACGATTGCGCCGCCTGCAACCCGTCAATTCATGCGGTTCAAAGCGGCGGGTCGGACATATCCCATATCTCGCAGAGCGAACGCTCGCCAATTCGCAAGAGGCGCGCAAAGGTGGCGGCAAGCGCAGTCGTGTCGCCGGCATCAATGCAGCGGGTCACATCCCTGGCCACCTGCACCAAAAGCTGCATGCCGATCTGGTCGGCGATGGCGATCAGGCTGCGCGCGCATTTGCGCAGATCGTCCCTGCGGCCCGCGCTGTAGAGCCGGCCGGCATGCGTGAGCCGTGCCGCCAGTTCCTCGAGCGCGCGACAGACCACATCTTCGGCATTCGTCTCGCCGAGTTGGACATAGAGCGTCTCGAGCCGTTGGGCATCAAGCCGCACCTGTTCCTCTTGTTTCAGCAATGTCACCTGTTCCACGGCTCACCCACAGTCCCTTGATCCATCAGCCCCCACGGCGCGCGCAGATTGGCCCTTGGCTGGTTCTCAAATGGTTTCCATGGTCGCAATTTATCGCTCGAATTCGAGGCGAATCCGGACTATCTACCAAACGATTGCCACAAGCCCGGGAGAGACCATGGAACACGCCCGCCCCCTGCCCGCCTATCTGGTACACCGTTTTCATGGCTGGAAGGCCACGAGCTATGCCGAGAACCAGTCGTGGTATCGGCATCTGGCACAGCAGGGGCAGCACCCCCGTGCCATGGTGATTTCCTGCTGTGACAGCCGCGTCCATGTCACCTCGATCTTTGGTGCGGATCAGGGAGAGTTCTTTATTCACCGAAATATCGCCAATCTGGTGCCGCCCTATGAGACCGATGGCGGTCAACATGGCACCTCGGCAGCGGTGGAATATGCCGTGACCGCGCTCAAGGTGGCGCATGTCATCGTGATCGGCCACTCCGCCTGTGGTGGCGTCAAGGGCTGTATGGAAATGTGCTCGGGCCATGCGCCGGAACTGGAAAAACAGACAAGCTTTGTCGGGCGGTGGCTGGATATCCTGCGGCCCGGCTACGAGCGGGTCAAGGATATGGCCGATGCAGAGCATCAGATGACGGCACTCGAAAAGCAGGCGGTGGTGATTTCGCTGGAGAACCTCATGACATTTCCGTTTGTCGCCAAGGCAGTCTCTGATGGCACGCTAACGCTGCACGGGCTCTGGCACGAGATCGGCTCGGGTGCGCTGGAGCAATTTAGCGGCAATCAGGATGCCTTTTTGCCGCTCTGAGCGCAGTGCCTCACCCTCGCCTGTGGGATCGGCCAACGAAAAGATATGAGTATTTGATCCAAGAAAAAGCCCGGCGCGCACGAACAAGGCGCGCCGGGTTCTGTTTTATGGTCAGGCTGCGGCCGCCTGACCGCCAAAGCGCCCATAGAAGCTCTGGGTATTGTCCGCCATCTCGCGCAGCAGTTTGGGTGTCGTGAAACGCGGGCCAAATTTCTCGGCCAACTGATCGCACCGCTCTGCGGCATAGGGCGTGCCGATGATGTCGAGCCAGGCAAACGGCCCGCCCGACCAAGGCGCAAAGCCCCAGGCCAGGATCGCGCCCACGTCGCCCTCGCGGATATCCTCGAGAACACCCTCTTCTAGGGCGCGCACCGCCTCGAGCACTTGCGCGAACATCAGACGCTGCTGAACCTCGTGCAAGTCGGGTTGTTCGGCGGCGCGGGGGTATTGCGTGGCAAGCCCCGGCCAATACCCCAGACGCTTGCCCTTGTCGTCATAGTCAAAGAACCCGGCCTTGGATTTGCGGCCCAGACGCCCCTCGCCTTCCATGTAAAAGATCACCTCATCGACCGCGGCATCCGGATAGGCGTCGCCCATCGCCGCCTTGGTGGCGCGGGCGATCTTGGCACCGAGGTCAATCGAGGTCTCATCGACCAGTTGCAGCGGTCCCACCGGGAAACCAAGCTGGCGCGCGGCATTGTCGATGAGCGCGGGCGCGATGCCCTCGGCCACCATGCGCAGACCCTCGTTGATATAGGGGATGATGCAGCGGTTGCAGTAGAAGAACCGCGCGTCATTGACCACAATCGGCGTCTTGCGGATTTGCCGGACATAGTCGAGCGCCTTGGCAACGGCGCGGGGGCCGGTTTTGTGACCCTTGATGATCTCGACCAGCATCATCTTTTCCACCGGCGAGAAGAAGTGGATGCCGATGAAATTCTCAGGATTGTCAGACGCCTTGGCCAGTTCAGAAATCGGCAGGGTCGAGGTGTTGGTGGCAAAGATGCAGTCCTTGTCCACCACCTTGAGCACCTCTCTGGTGACTTGGGCCTTGACCTTCGGGTCCTCGAACACCGCCTCTATGATGAGATCGCAGCCCTTGAGCGCCGCGTAATCCGTGGTGGCGGTGATGAGATCGAGCGTTGCCGCCTTCTTCTCAGCCGTGGCCTTGCCACGTTTGATGCCCTGATCCATGAAATCGGCGGTGTAGGACTTGCCCTTGTCCGCCGCCTCTTGTTTCTGGTCGATCAGCACCACCTGCATGCCCGCCATGGCGGAGACGAGCGCGATACCCGCCCCCATCATGCCGGCCCCCATGACGCCTACTTTCTTCACGCGCTGATCGGGCACGTCGGGACGGTTCGCGCCTTTTTCCAGCGCTTCCTTGTTGATGAAGAGCGAGCGGATCATCGCACTGGAGCTTGGGTTCATCAGCACGTTGACGAACCAGCGCGCCTCGATCTTGAGGGCGGTGTCGAAGGGCACGAGCGCGCCTTCATAGACCGCTGACAAGAGCGCCTTGGCCGCCGGAAAGGCACCTTGGGTTTTGCCATTGACCATGGCCGAAGCCCCGACAAAGGTCATGAAGCCCGCCGGGTGATAGGGCGCGCCGCCGGGCATTTTATAGCCCTTGTCATCCCAGGGTTTGACGATCACGGGGTTGCTCAGCACCCACTCGCGGGCCTTTTCGATCAGTTGATCGGCCGGCACCACCTCATCCACCACACCGGCGGCTTTGGCTTTTTTCGGATCATTGAGCTTGCCTTCGAGCAGGAGCGGCGAGGCGGCCATCGCGCCCAGCTTGCGCACAAGGCGTGTCGTGCCGCCTGCGCCTGGGAAAATCCCCACCATGATCTCGGGCAGGCCGATCTTGGCCGACGGATTGTCCGCGGCAAAGATGCGGTGACAGGCGAGCGGGATCTCAAGCCCGATGCCAAGCGCCGTGCCGGGGAGAGCCGCCGCAATCGGCTTGCCACCCTTGTTGGTCTTGGGGTCCATGCCGGCGCGCTCGATCTTGCGCAGGATGGCATGCATCCACATCACCCCATCAAAGAGCCCCTTGGCGGGATTTTCGCCCGCATCATCGCGCATCTTGGCGATGATGTTGAGGTCCATGCCGCCCGCAAACGAGCCGGGTTTGCCGGAGGTGAGGATCACACCCTTGACGGCCTCATCAGCCAGCGCGTCGTCAATCAGCGTCTCGAGGTCGAGAAAGCCTTGGGTGTTCATCACATTCATGGACTTGCCCTGCGTGTCCCAGGTGATGATCGCGACGCCGTCGGCGCCTTTTTCCATCGTGAAATCAGTCATCTTGGTCATCTCCTCTTACACGCGTTCGATGATGGTGGCGGCACCCATGCCGGAGGCGATGCAGAGCGTGGCAAGGCCGGTGCCCTTGCCCGTGCGCTCCAACTCATCCAGCAGTGTGCCGATGATGATGGCCCCCGTGGCCCCCAGCGGGTGGCCCATGGCGATGGACCCACCGTTCACGTTGACAAGACTCGGGTCGACATTGAACGCCTGCTGAAAGCGCAGGACCACCGATGCAAAGGCCTCGTTCACCTCAAAGAGGTCAATGTCAGAGATCGACATGCCGCTGTCGGCGAGGATTTTCTGCGTGGCGGGCACGGGACCGGTCAGCATGATCGTCGGATCGGTGCCGATCTTGCAGGTCTGGCGAATGCGGGCGCGCGGCTTGAGTCCCCATTTCTCGCCGAATGCCTTGGAGCCGATCAAGACGCCTGCTGCGCCATCGACGATACCAGAGGAATTGCCGGCGTGGTGGATATGGTTGATCCGCTCCAGATGTGGATATTTCATCCTGGCCACGACATCAAAGCCCGGCATCACCTCGCCCATCGCCTGAAACGCCGGGGTGAGCGCACCCAGTGTCTGCATGTCGGTGCCAGGGCGCATGTATTCGTCATGGTCGAGAATGGTCAGGCCGTTCTGATCCTGCACCTCGATGATGGAGTTCGCGAACCGCTTGTCATCCCAGGCCGCCTTGGCCCGGCGCTGCGATTCCACGGCGAGCGCGTCCGCCTCATCGCGGCTAAAGCCGTATTCGGTGGCGATGATATCCGCCGAAATGCCCTGCGGCACGAAATAGGTGTCCATCGCAATCGACGGGTCCACGGCAATCGCCGCCCCGTCGCTGCCCATGGCGACGCGGCCCATCATCTCGACCCCGCCCGCGATATAGGCCTCACCAGCGCCACCCTTGATCTGGTTGGCGGCGAGGTTCACCGCCTCCATGCCAGAGGCGCAAAAGCGGTTGATGGCGAGGCCGGGGATGCTCTCATCGAGATCAGAGGCGAGCACGGCAGTCCGCGCAAGGCAGCCGCCCTGCTCCATCACCTGCGTGACATTGCCCCAGATTACGTCCTCGACGGCGTGACCATCGAGTCCGTTGCGGGATTTCAGCGCGTTCAGCACCTGCGCCGAGAGGCGCGCGGCCGTCACCTCGTGCAGCGCGCCATCCTTGCGGCCCTTGCCACGCGGGGTGCGCAGGGTGTCGTAGATATAAGCATCAGACATATCGGTCTCCTTCGTTCAAGCGCGGTCAGCGGGGCTGCCGGGCATCAGGTCATAGGGGTGTTTCCAGCCGGGCGTGGCGCTGACATTGTTCAGCCACCGGTCGATATTGGGCCACTCGGCGCGGTCAAAGCCGAAGGGTTCGGGGTAATAGAGATACCCACAGCAGCTCATATCCGCATTGGTCATGGCCTCGCCCACGATCCAGTCGCGCCCCGCAAGATGCGTGTCGAGCGTCGTGTAGGCGGCCTTGAGCCGGGCTTGGGTGAAGGGGATCACAGCCTCAGGGCGCTTATCCTCGGGCAGAAAGTTGATCAGGAAACGGGTCATGCCGCCCGGACTGCTGAGCTTGTGGTTGTCCCAGAACATCCAGCGCATCACCTCGCGCGCCTCTTCCGGCGTGGTCCCACCGAATTTGCCAGTCTTCTCGGTGATATACATCTGCATGACACCCGATTGTGTCAGGGTCACGTCGCCATCGACCAGCACCGGCACCTCGCCCATGACATTGACCTCGCGGAACGCGGGCTGCCGCGTCTCGCCGCCGAAGAAATCGACAAAAACCGGCGTCCAGTCGAGACCGGAAAGCTCGAGGGCCAGCGCCGCCTTGTAGGCATTGCCGCTCTCGCCAAAGCAGTAGAGTTTGATCGTCATGTGTTGGGTTCCTGTTGCGATGTCGAATTTGAGTATTTTTGGCAAGATGAAGCCGATCCGGATTTACCCTGTATTAACTGAGATGTGGCTTGATCGGCGATGCGGTACAGGCTGGAGAGCCGATGACCGCGCAAGGTGAAGCCCTGTTCCGGTGACTGATGCCAAATGGCCTGCGCGCCGGGCAGGGTGCACCTGCGCTTTTCATCTTGCCGCAAATACTCCACGGGGGTCCGGGGGTGTGAGACCCCCGGTTCCGACCCTGCACTGCGGACCACCGCTCCGACCCTCACAGCGCCCTCGCGATCAGCTCTTTCATGATCTCGTTGGTGCCACCATAGATGCGCTGCACGCGGGCATCGGCCCACATCTCGGCGATGTCATATTCCTGCATGTAGCCATAGCCGCCATGCAGTTGCAGGCAATCATCCAGCACCTCGCCTTGGCTGTCGGTCAGCCAGTATTTCGCCATCGCAGCCTTTTCCACGCTGAGGTCGCCGCGCATGTGTTCCGTGATGCACGCATCGAGAAAGGCGCGGCAGACGGCGGTTTTGGTCTGGCATTCGGCCAGTTTGAAGCGGGTGTTCTGAAATTGCAGGATCGGGCCGCCAAAGGCCTCGCGTTCCTTGCAATAGGTGATGGTGCGTTCCACCGCGCCCTCCATCGCGCCCTGCGCGCCGCAGGCGATGATCAGGCGCTCTTGCGGCAGTTGCTGCATCATCTGGTAGAAGCCGCGCCCCTCTTCGCCGCCGAGAATGTTCTCGGGTGGGATTTCGATATTGTCGAAGAAAAGCTCCGAGGTATCGCCCGCGTGCATCCCGACCTTTTCGAGATTGCGCCCGCGTGTGAACCCCTGCGCGGCCTCTGTTTCCACAACCACCAAGGAGATGCCCTTGGCCCCTTCCTTGGGGTCGGTCTTGGCCGCAACGATGATCAGTTCGGCGTGCTGACCGTTGGTGATAAAGGTCTTTTGCCCCGAAAGACGATAGGCGTTGCCGTCGCGCACGGCGCGGGTCTTGATGCCCTGCACATCCGACCCGGCGGCGGGCTCGGTCATGGCGAGCGCGCCGACCATCTCGCCCGAGACCATCTTGGGCAGCCATTTCCGTTTTTGCGCCTCAGACCCATAGGCGAGGATATAATGTGCGACGATACCGGAATGAATGGGATTGCCCCAGCTTGCCAGATTGGCGCGGCCCTGTTCCATGCAGATCACCGCCTCATGACCGAAATCGCCGCCTGCGCCGCCATATTCCTCGGGGATGGAGGGGCAGAGCAGGCCCAGGGCACCCGCCTCAAGCCAGCAGTCGCGGTCCATGATGCCCGCCTTGCGCCAGCGGGCGAAATGCGGCCGCCATTCATCGGTGATGAACTTGGCGGTCATGTCCGAGAGCATCTGATGCTCGTCTGTCATCCACGTCATGGCCGGGCCTCCCTTCCCCGCGGTTTCAGCGTTTGCGCGCGTCCAACTCTGAATTGAAGAGCCTGAGGCGATGCGCAAAGGTTTCCTCGTTGATCACGCTGTCGAAATTCTCGAAGAGGAAGGACAGCGCCTCGCCCTCGTCCAGCCCCGAGTCCTGCGCAAACCGGCGCAGGCGGCGGTAGCCATCCTCGGTCATCGCCGCGTTGAAGCGGCGCGTGAGGCGAAAGCGTTTCGGCATCTGTCCCTCCTCCCTTGCGGTGTCTCCTCAGAACGCCTCGGCCTCGAGCGCCATGACCGTATCCGCGCCGCTCTCGATACGTGCCAGATGCAGGGCGGTCGCGGGTAGGCGGCGCTTCATGTAGAAGCGGCCCGTTGCCAGCTTGGTCTTGTAGAACGCCTCATCTGAAGTGCCCGCCTCCAGCGCCGCATGGGCCGATTTCGCCATCCGTGCCCACATCAACCCCAGGCAGACATGACCAAAGAGGTGCATGAAGTCATAGGAGCCGGACAGCGCCGCGTTGGGGTTCTTCATCCCGTTCTGCATGAAGAACATGGCCGAGGCTTGCAGGTCCTTGGAGGCCGCTTTGAGCGGATCGAGGAAATCGGACTTGAGCGCGTCGTTGCCCTCGTTTTCCTTGAGGAAGGTCTTGACCAGATCGAAGAAGGCCATGACATGCTTGCCGCCATCCTGTGCCAGCTTGCGGCCCACCAGATCGAGCGCCTGCACGCCGTTGGCGCCTTCGTAGATCATGGCGATGCGGGCGTCGCGGGTGAATTGCGACATGCCCCATTCCTCGATATAGCCATGCCCGCCGTAGACCTGCTGCGCCAGCACGGTCATGTCATAGCCTTCGTCGGTGAGAAAGCCCTTGATCACCGGCGTCATCAGCGAAATCAGCCCCTCGGCGGCGGCGTCATCGCCGCGATGCGAGCGGTCGATGAGTTCCGCACCCCAGAGCATGAAGGCGCGCGCGCCCTCGATAAAGCTCTTTTGATCCATCAGCGAGCGGCGGATGTCGGGATGCACGATCAACGGGTCAGCGGGGCCGTTGGGGTTTTCCGCGCCGGTCACGGCGCGGCCCTGAAGCCGGTCCTTGGCATAGGCGAGCGCGTTCTGATAGGCGACCTCGGCCTGTGCCAGCCCTTGCATGCCCACACCGATCCGGGCCTCGTTCATCATGGTGAACATGGCGCGCATGCCCTTGTGCTCTTCGCCCAAGAGCCAGCCGGTGGCCCCGTCATAGTTCATCACGCAGGTGGAATTGCCGTGAATGCCCATTTTCTCTTCGATCTTGCCGCAGGTCACGCCATTGCGGTCGCCAAGGCTGCCATCCTCCTTGACGATGAACTTGGGCACGATGAAGAGCGACACGCCTTTGATCCCCTCGGGGCCACCGGGGATTTTGGCCAGCACCAGATGGATGATGTTGTCGGCCATGTCATGCTCGCCGGACGAGATAAAGATCTTCTGTCCGGTGATCTTGTAGCTGCCGTCACCCTGCGGTTCGGCTTTGGAGCGCATGAGGCCCAGATCGGTGCCGCAATGCGGCTCGGTCAGGTTCATGGTGCCGGTCCACTCGCAATTGGCCATTTTCGGCAAATAGGTGGCCTTTTGATCGTCGGTGCCATGCACGAGGATCGCAGAGGCCGCGCCATGGGTCAGCCCCTGATACATGGTAAAGGCCTGATTGGCGGCCGAGAACATTTCGCCCACTGCCGTGCCGAGGATATAGGGCATGTATTGCCCGCCGAATTCTTCGGGCAGATCGAGGGCCGTCCAGCCGCCGGCTTTCATCTGCTCAAAGGCCTCTTTGAAGCCCTTGGGCGTGCGCACCACGCCGTTTTCCAAGACGCAACCCTCGGTATCGCCCACGGCGTTGAGCGGCATCAGCACCTCGGAGGCAATCTTGCCCGCCTCTTCCAGAACGGCCTTGGTAAAGTCAGGCTCGAGCTCGGCATAGCCGGGCGTTGTCTGTTCGGACACGTTCAGAACCTCGTGCAGCACGAATTGCATGTCACGGGTGGGGGCGGTGTAGCTTGGCATATGTCTCTCTCCCTAAAACAGGTGCCGGACCGGATTACTCGGCGGCTTTTTGGCTGGTCTTGATCGAGGCCAGCATACGCTCGCCCCATGTCATCTGTTCGCGCAGCTCAGAGATTGCAGCCTCCAGCTCGTCGCGCTGTTTCTCCATTTCGGCCAGACGCGTCCGCGCCACAGCATAGGCGCCAGCAATCTGGCTGTGTTGCTGATCCCCCTTGTCGTAGAGATCGAGCAACTGTCGCAGGTCTTCGAGGCTGAACCCGAAACGCTTGCCGCGTTGGATCAGTTTCAGCCGGGCCCGGTCGCGCCGGGTAAAGAGCCGCTTTTGCCCGACCCGTCGGGGCGAGAGCAGCTCCTTGGCCTCGTAGAAGCGCAGTGTGCGCGGCGTTACCTCGAACACGTCGCACATCTGGCGGATTGTCATCATATCGTCGGTCATTGGTTTACCCATATCAGAGCACATTTACCGACAATCTGCGGATCATGGGCCATGGTTACAACAGCCAGGCGGCTTTACGTAACCGCTACGTCGCGTCACTTTGAAGTTGACGTAAGATAAGGCAAGGTAAGCGCGTCCCGTGGGAAATTTTCTTTCCCTTGCGTCAGCCTTTCAGGACAGGCTGGACGCGGTGTCGTCACGCAACTTCTTCAATTCGGCCATCGCGTCGTCAATTTGACGACGCTGTTCGGCCAGTTCTGCAAGCTGCCGGTCGGCTAGGGCAATCCAGCTCTGCATCTGCGCAGTCGTGCCCTCTTTCTCGTAAATGAGAAGCCATTGCCGGATCTCTTCCAGCGCAAAACCGAATTTGCGACCGCGCAGGATCAGGGTCATGCGCGCGCATTCGCGCGGGCCGTACCAGCGTGCCCGCCCGTCACGTTCAGGCTGCAACAGTTCGATGTATTCGTAATAGCGCAGGGTGCGCGGCGTGACATCATATGTCGCGCACATTTCCTTGAAGGACAGTTTTTTATCCGACATGGGCAGGCCCCCTCGCTCTCTTGACGTTAGGACCAAGATGCGGCCCATGCAACCGGTGCTCTTGCAGCTTGTGCGGATTAGGGATCATAAAGGGCGCATCACGATCCGCGGGGAATAGCATGACCGACGCAAGGACCAAGATCGCACAGCAATTCATGCAGGCCCTACCGCATGCCCGCGCGCTTGGGATGCGGTTGGTGACGATGGGCGACGGTGAGGCCGAGATCGAGATGGATTACGATCCACGCTTTGTCGGCGACCCCGAGACCGGGGTTATTCACGGCGGCGCGGTTTCGGCGTTGATGGATACCTGTTGCGGGGCGGCGGCGATGAGCCATCCGGCCTCGCCCGGCGGCACGGCGACGATTGATCTGCGCATCGACTATATGCGTCCGGCGACGCCGGGGCAGCGGGTCCGCGCGCATGCGGAATGCTATCATATCACGCGCTCTGTGGCGTTTGTGCGGGCGCGTGCGATGGATGACGACGACGCGCGGCCTGTGGCGACGGCCACCGGCACCTTTACCGTGGAGGGCAAATGATGGCCCGCGCCCGTCCCGAACCTGTGCAGGTGGTCAAACAGCGGCGTGATGCGGCGCTCAAGGCGCTGGTCGAGGGGGTGCCCTATATCGGCTTTCTCGGGGTGCAGTTTGATCGGCGCGGCGATGAGTTGACGGCCTTGATGCCGTTTGCGGACAAGCTGATCGGCAATCCGATGCTGCCCGCGCTACATGGCGGGGCGACGGCAGCGTTTTTAGAGATCACGGCAATCATTGGTTTGAGCTGGGGTATGCTCTGGGAAGAGATCGAAAGCGGCGCGTTCGATCCTGAGACGGTGGTCGGAGGCAAGCTGCCGAGATTACCTAAAACCATTGATTTTACAGTGGATTATCTGCGCTCTGGCCTGCCGCGCGATGCCTATGCGCGGGCGCAGGTCAACCGCTCTGGCCGCCGCTATGCCTCTGTGCATGTCGAGGCGTGGCAGGACAATCGCAGCCGTCCCTTTGCCCAAGCCACGGGGCATTTCCTGATGCCGCGTCGCGATGGCTGAGGTCGCGCGGGCGGTCACGCATGCCCGTGTCCTGAAAATCGCCCTTCCCATTGTAATTTCCAACGCCACAGTGCCGATCCTTGGCGCGGTGGATACTGGCGTCGTGGGACAGTTGGGGACCGCCGCGCCGATTGGCGCGGTGGGCATTGGCGCGGTCATAATTACCGGAATTTATTGGCTTTTCGGCTTTCTGCGGATGGGCACCACGGGCCTGACCAGTCAGGCGCAGGGGGCAGGACAAGTGGGCGAGGTGGCCGCGCTATTGACGCGCGCGCTGATGATCGGATTCGCAGGCGGGCTGGCATTGATCATCCTGCAAGTGCCTGTTTTCTGGGCCGCTTTTCAGCTTTCACCGGCGAGCGAAGAGGTCGAGGGCCTTGCGCGGCAGTATATGGCGATCCGGGTCTGGAGCGCACCGGCGATGATTGCGCTGTTCGGCATGACCGGATGGCTCATCGCGCAAGAGCGCACGCGGGCGGTTTTGCTTTTGCAACTGGTGATGAACGGGATAAATATCCTTTTGGATCTGTGGTTTGTGCTGGGCCTCGACTGGGGTGTCGCCGGTGTTGCACGGGCGACGGTGATCGCCGAATGGGGCGGTCTGATGCTTGGGTTCTGGTTCTGCCGCGATGCGTTTGCGGTGCCAGCGTGGTGTGACTGGCCCCGGGTATTTGACCGGGAACGGCTGAAGAACATGGCCTCGGTCAATGGCGACATCCTGCTCAGGTCATTGATGTTGCAGATTATTTTCATCTCGTTCCTGTTCTGGGGCAGCGATTTTGGCGATGTCACGCTGGCGGCAAATCAGGTGCTTTTGCAGTTCCTGAGTATCACCTCGCATGCGTTGGACGGGTTCGCCTTTGCCGCCGAGGCGCTGGTGGGCCGGGCGTTTGGGGCGCGCTCTGTTGCGCATCTGCGGCGGGGGGCGCTCTTGACGAGTGTCTGGGGCTTGGTCGTCTGTGTGGCCCTCGCGGTCGTCTTTGCCAGCTTTGGCGGGGCGTTGATTGACCTGATGGCCAAGGCACCGGAGGTGCAGCAAGAGGCCCGTAACTATCTGATTTATATGGCGCTTGCGCCAATTCTTGGGCTGGCTTCCTATATGCTTGATGGGGTCTTTATCGGCGCCACGCGCACCCGCGACATGCGCAACATGATGGCGCTGAGCCTCTTGGTCTATATCGGTGCGGCACTGTTGCTCGCTCCCACAATGGGCAATCACGGGCTATGGCTGGCGCTCTTGATCAGTTTCGTGGCGCGGGGCATCACGCTGGGTCTGCGCTATCCGGCGCTGGAGCGGGCGGCGGCCTAGTGTACAGGATGTCCATTGTGGACGCGGGTTGTGTACAGGTTCGCAATCCCGCCGGGATGCTGTATCAAGGGCAGAGTTTTGAGGCCGGAACCATGCTGCATATCACCGATCAGATCGCCATCGAGGACTGGGAATTGACCGAGCAGTTCATGCGCGCCTCGGGGCCGGGTGGGCAGAACGTCAACAAGGTGTCGAGTGCTGTCGAATTGCGGTTCGAGGCCGAGCGGTCGCCCAACTTGCCCGCGCCGGTCAAGACGCGGCTAAGGCGTCTGGCCGGGCGGCGCTGGACCAAGGAGGGGGCGGTCGTGCTGCAATGCGATGAGACCCGCAGCCAAACCCGTAATCGGGAAATCGTGCGGGACCGTCTGGCCGATCTCATTCGCCAAGCCTCGGTCGCGCCCAAACGGCGCGTGGCGACCAAACCGACACTGGGATCGAAGAAACGCCGCCTTGCTGCCAAGAAGCAGCGCGGCGAGGTCAAGGCGCTGCGCGGTCAGGTGGAGGGCGAGGACTGAGCCTAAGGGCGACAGTGCTAGAACCGGCGCGACGTTGGGCTTGACCCGGCGGCGGGACTAAGGTGATCTGATCAAATCTGTGAGGAGAACAAGAATGGGTTTGCCCGCAATCACGGGAACGGGGGTGTTCACACCGTCCGAGGTGATCACCAACGAGGAACTGGTCGCCACCTTTAACGCCTATGCCGAGGCGTTCAACACGCGCCATGCGTCAGAGATTGCGGCGGGTGAGATCGAGGCCAAGGGCATGTCCTCGCCGGAATTCATTGTCAGCGCGTCGGGGATCGAGCAGCGGCATGTGATGGACAAGGCGGGCGTGCTGAACCCCGAGGTGATGCATCCGCTGTTGCGGCAGCGCCGGGATGACGAGCCGGGGATCATGGCGGAAATGGCGATGGAGGCCTGTGCGCAGGCCCTCGCACAAGCGGGGCGGGCGGCGTCCGAAGTGGATCTGATCATCTGCGCCGCCTCGAACCACGAGCGGCCCTATCCGGCGATTGCGATCGAGATTCAACAGCTTTTGGGCGCGGGTGGCTTTGCCTTTGACATGAATGTCGCCTGTTCCTCGGCTACATTCGGGATTCAGGCCGCCGCCGACATGATCCGGGGCGGATCGGCCAAGCGGGCGCTAGTGGTCAGCCCCGAGATTTGTTCGGGGCATCTGGAATGGCGCGACCGCGACTGTCATTTCATCTTTGGCGATGTCTGTACCGCCGTGCTGATCGAGGCGGCGGACGAGGCCAAGGGGCCGCATTTCGTGATCCGCTCGACCCGCTGTGCGACGCAGTTTTCCAACAATATCCGCAATAACAACGGGTTTCTGCGCCGCACGCGCCCCGACGGTCTGATGGATCGGCGGGATATGCAGTTCGTGCAGGAGGGGCGCAAGGTGTTCAAGGAGGTGTTGCCGATGGTCTCGGCGCATATTCTGGGGCATCTCGCAGAGGAAGGTGTCGCGCCGGATGATCTGCGGCGGCTGTGGCTGCATCAGGCGAACAAGGCGATGAATGATTTTATCGGGCGCAAAGTACTGGGACGGGTGCCTGAGCCGGAGGAACAGCCGAATATCCTACAGGATTACGCCAATACATCCTCTGCCGGGTCGATCATTGCCTTTTCCAAGTATTCCGAGGACCTGCAACCGGGAGAGCGGGGGCTGATCTGTTCCTTTGGGGCGGGCTATTCGGTGGGATCGGTTCTGATCGAGCGCCGCTGAGGCCTGCGCAAACCCTTGGATCAAATTGGAAATGACATCGTACCACAAAGTCAGTAAGGGAAAATCAAGCAAGGGTAGCCCCCGGGACAGGGGCTGAGTTGGGGAAAGCGTATGTCGACGACGGGAAGTTACCTGAAAAAGCACACCGAAGCGCTGGTCAAGGATGTGGGCATCGAAGCGGCCTGTCAGTTGACCGGCAAAAATCAAAGGCCACGCTGGGGCGCTATTACTCCGACCACGAGGAACATGCCGACCGGTTCATGCCCGTCGATTCCGTGGCGGCGCTTGAGGCTGCTGCCAGCTATCCGCATGTGACGAGCGCGCTGGCGGAGTTGGGCGGTGTCAGTCTGAGCCTGATCGCAGAGCGGCGCAACGCGCAGGAGCGGGCCAATGTGAACAGCGACGTGATCGCGCTGTCACAGCGGTTTGCTCTGCTGATGGCCGAGTATCAGCAGAGCATCGCGGATGGCAGGATCACGGTCAATGAGGCCAAGCGGCTCTTGCGCGAGACGACGCAGTTGCAGCAGGTGCTGATCGAGATGAAGCTGCATCTTGAGGTCGAAGTGTCCTGAGACAGGTGCGTCCCAGTCAGCCGAAGGCGATATAGGCCCCGGCGAGCGCTGTGGCGCCGCCCATCAGGCGCAACGGCAGAACGCTGGCGTTGCGCGTTTCGCGCGCCGCGGCAAAGGCGATGAGCAAGCCCGCCGCATGCAGGAGCGCCGTGGCGATGGCAAAGCCCGCGCCGAATTGCAGCGCCTGCGCCTGTCCCAGTTCGCCGCCATGGGCGTGGCCGTGAAAGAGCGCGAAAAGGGCCACGAGTGCCATGGCCAGCCCCGGCGCGGGGCGCAGGGCGAGCGCCACGACAAGGCCAAGCGCCATGATCGAGGTTAGAATCATCGGTTCGACCATCGGCAGGGGCAGGCCGACCAGAGCCGCGAGAAACCCTGTGATCATGGCAAGGACAAAGGCGCTTGGCACGGTCCAGAGGGCGCGGCCCCCGATTTGCGCCGCCCAGAGGCCAACGGCGATCATCGCCAGCACATGATCGAGGCCGAAGAGCGGATGCGTGACCCCGGCGAGGAAAGAGCCGTATTCGCCCTCGGGCAGATGCGCCGCGGCGGGGCTGGCGGCGAGGATCAGGAGGGCGGTGAAGCTACGTTTCATATGGGGTTCCTTTTTGGGTCAACCGGCGCCTCGGGGTGAGTCGCGCCTGAGCGGCAAGATGCAGCGCACAGGGAGGTGGCGCAACAAAAAACCCGGCACGCGGGTGCATGCCGGGTCAGGTGGGGAAATCCCTGTGGGATCAGCCAAAGACGCGGGTCAGGGCCGCATCGGTGGCCGAGATCAGGTGGTTGATGTCATCCTTGGTGGCAATCAGCGCGGGCGAATAGCACAGCGTGTTGTTGAACCCGGGGATCGAGCGGTTGGTGGCACCGATGATGACGCCCTGCGCCATGCAATCGGCGACGACGGCCTGAACCTGCTTTTCCGGGGCAGGCTCTTTGCTGGCGCGGTCGCTGACCAGTTCGGCCCCGAGAAACAGCCCCTTGCCGCGCACATCGCCGATGACCGCGTGCTTGTCCTTGAGCGCGCGCAATTGGTCGAGCATGTAGTCGCCCATGGCGACGGTGTTGCCCAAGAGATCCTCTTCCTCGATGATCGCCATGTTTCCAGCGCTGCCGCTGGACGGCGGTGCAGCCGCCAAAGGTCGAGATATCGCGGAAATAGTTCATCGGATCGGTGGTGTCGTCCTTGAACATGTCGAACACGCGTTCGTTGGTCACACAGCAGGCGATGGCGGCATAGCCGGAGGCGACACCCTTGGCCATGGTCACGAAATCGGGCTCGACCCCGTAATGCTGATAGCCGAACCATGTGCCGGTACGCCCGATGCCGCAGACAACCTCGTCGATATGCAGGAGGATGTCGTATTTGCGGCAAATCTCCTGCACGCGGGGCCAGTAGCCGGCGGGCGGAACGATGACGCCGCCACCGGCGGTCACAGGCTCCAGGCAGAGCGCGCCAATGGTGTCGGGGCCTTCGGCCAAGATCACCTCTTCGATCGCGTTGGCGGCGGCGATGCCGTAGTCCTCGCCCTCCAGATCCCATTGCGCGCGATATTCAAGGCAATGCGGCACCCGCACGAAACCGGGGGTGTAGGGGCCATATTGCGCGTTGCGCTCGTCCTGACCGCCCGCCGAGAGACAGGCGATGGTGGTGCCGTGGTAATCGCGGTCGCGGTAGAGGATCTTGTGCTTCTTGCCCCCATAGCGCTTGTGGGCGATCTGGCGGACCATCTTGAAGGCCTTTTCATTCGCCTCGGAGCCCGAGTTTGTATAGTAAACCCGGCTCATCCCCGGCATTTTCGAGATCAGCTTCTCGGAGAAGAGCGCGCCGGGGATCGAGCCTGCGGAACCAGCGAAATAGGGCAGTTTGATCAACTGGTCACGCACCGCGTTGGCGATGCGCTCGCGCCCGTAGCCGACGTTGACGGTCCAGACGCCGCCCGACACGCCGTCGAGATGCTCTTTGCCCTTTTGGTCCCAGACGCGCATGCCGCGCCCTTCGACGATAATGCGCGGATCGGCCTTGGGGTCAGTGCCGCCCCATGGCGCGTGCTGAATCAGGTGATGCCAGACATGCGCGCGGTCGGCCTCGACCACGTGGGAAATGTCGTTGCCGCGAAGTTTGCCGTCCATGGCGATGCTCCATCAGGTTGAGGCCCGGCGCGGGGCGCGGGCCGTCTATGTATATCACGGGTTGTCCTGATCCCATATCAGCCGAGAATCTGAGCGTTTCGTTAGGGCCAGAAGACACCATTAAATAGGTCCAGAACACCCCGCCGCCGCGTGAGTCAAGCTGTAACTCTCTGGCAGATTTGGGTTTTTCATCCAAGCGGGTCTGAGGGGCATCTGTTTCAGGCTATCCGAAAACCTCTTTTCGGAAATACTGAAATGATCTTAGGTCTGCTATAATTGCGTTGATCGGTGCCTGTGGATCGGGTTCACTCTGGGCTGTTGCCTGTTCCGGGGTGCGTGTGATCCACAAGGCCCGAACGCAGGAGAAACCCGCCGAAACGTGCGGTGTGAAACAGAAAAACAACTGTAACCAACGGGAGAAAACAAGATGACACTGAAAAGCAAACTGATGTCGGCGGTGGCTGGAGCGGCCTTTCTGGCGGGGGCCGGAGCAGCGCAGGCGCAGGAAATCACCGTCGCCTATTTCCTCGAATGGCCGATGCCGTTCCAATATGCCAAGGAAATGGGCACCTATGACAAGGAAATGGGTGTCAAGGTCAACTGGCGCGCCTTTGACACCGGCACCGCGATGAGTGCCGCGATGGCATCGGGTGACGTGCATCTTTCGGTGAGCCAAGGCGTGCCGCCCTTTGTGGTGGCCACCAGCGCCGGGCAGGATTTGCAGACCCTCGACGTGGCTGTGAGCTATGCCGACAATGACAACTGCGTCGTCGCCTCGGCGCTGGAAATCGACAAGACCAATGCGGGCGAGTTGGCCGGCAAGAAGGTCGCCGTGCCGCTGGGGACAGCCGCGCATTACGGGTTCCTCAAGCAGATGACCCATTTCGGCGTGGATATTTCCAGCATGGAGGTGGTCAACATGGCACCGCCCGAGGGGGCTGCCGCAATCGCGCAGGGCGCGGTTGACATGTTCTGTGGCTGGGGTGGGTCGCTGCGCCGGGCCAAGGAGCATGGCAACGTGCTGTTGACCGGAGCAGAAAAGGAAGAGCTGGGCATTCTGGTGTTTGACGTGACATCCGGCCCGGCGGCCTTTGTCGCGGAAAATCCCGATCTGGTGGCCAAGTTCCTGAAGGTGACAGCAGATGCCAACGCGATGTGGGCCGACCCGGCCAATCGCGATGAAATGCTGCCCATCATTGCCAAGGACAGCGGTATGGATGTCGACGCCACAGCGGCGACGATTGACACCTTTGTGTTCCCCTCTGCCGAAGAGCAGTTGACTGCCAAATGGCTGGGCGGCGGCGCGCAGGAGTTCATGAAGGGCGTGGCTGAGGTGTTCGTCGAGGCAGGCAGCATCGATTCGGCGCTGGCCACCTATGAAAGCAACGTCAACACCGGCCCGTTGGCTGCCGCTAACGGCATGTAATCCCGTCCACGGACTGAATGAGGCCCGCCCCGCAAGTATCGGGCGGGCCTCTGCCCAACAAACCCAAACAACAACAGGGGGTGGGGATGTCGACACTTTCCATCGATAACATCTCGATGCGGTTCGATTTGCCGAATGGTGGCCATGTGCAGGCGTTGCAGAATGTCTCGCTTGAGATCAAGACAGGCGAGCTGATGAGCGTGCTGGGGCCGTCGGGCTGTGGCAAGACAACGCTTCTCAACATCCTCGCCGGGTTTCTGGCACCGACCGAGGGGCAGATCACGTTGAACGGCCACCGCGTCACCGGCCCTGATGCCGAGCGCGGCATGGTGTTTCAGCAAGGTGCGCTGTTCGAGTGGATGAGCGTGCGTGACAATGTGAGCTTTGGTCCGCGTATGGCGGGCAAGCGCGAAAAGGAATGGCGCGGCACGGTGGATCATCTGCTCGATGTCGTGGGCCTGCGCGATTTCAAGGAAAAGGCCGTGTATGAGCTTTCGGGTGGGATGCAGCAGCGCGTCGCACTGGCGCGCTGTCTGGCGAATGATCCCGATGTGATTCTGATGGACGAGCCGCTGGGTGCGCTGGATGCGCTGACGCGCGAAAAGATGCAAGGCTTGGTTCTGAAGCTCTGGAAAGAGACCGGCAAGACCATCATCCTGATCACCCATTCGGTGGAAGAGGCGCTGCTCTTGGGCGAGCGGTTGTTGGTGATGGCACCGCGGCCGGGGCGCGTTCACAAGGAGTACCGCCTGCCCTTTGCTGATACCGGGGCAGGCAAGGATTTGCGTGAGGTCAAGAAAGACCCGGAGTTTGCCGCCAAGCGAGAGGAAATCCTGACGATGATCTGGGACATGGAAGAAGAGATCATGGGTCGGACCGAGGAGGCGGGCGTATGATCATTCTCCTTCTCTATGTGGCGATTTTCACCGGCGCGTTCTTTGCCGTGCGCTTTGGCGTGCGCAAGTTCCGGCAGATGAACGATTACACCTCGCTCAAGACGGTGACATTCGGGGATGAGAGCGCGGTGCGCCCGGATCGCTGGGCCTCTGTGATTTCGGTGGTGACGATATTCCTGCTCTGGGGGGCGTTTACCGGGAGCAAATGGGTGCCTCTGCATGCGCCGGGGCCGTTCGTGGGCGATACCGAGTTCACCTATACGCTGGAGGGGCCGGACGGCACGCGCGACGATGCGACGGTGACTGTGCGGGTCTTTAAGATCGGCGAGACAGTAGAAACGCCAGTGGTCGACCCCGGCGACGGCATTGCCAAGAACGATGTGTTGACGGTGGGCGCGTGGCGGTCGCAGCTCTTGTTGATGGACAAGAATGACGAGGTGACGCGCGATCAGGGCGCCAAGGTGGTCGCGATTGATGGTAAGCCCGTGAGCGATGGCCAGACCGTTGATGTGGCCGCTGGCACCGTCGCCGTGACCGCCAAGGGGTCGCTGAATTTTGCGCCTGCCAAGGGCATGCAGATGGAGCCGATCTGGTTGCCGCCGCCAGAAGCGGTGGTGTCGCGCCTGATCGAGGTGTCGAAACAAGGCTATCAGAATTTCACCCTCTGGGAGCATCTCTATTGGTCGCTGTTCCGGGTGATCGTGGGCTTTGCGCTGGGCGCGCTGGTGGGGATACCGCTGGGCTATGCCATGGGGCTGAGTGACTGGT
The DNA here is from genome assembly GCF_000152845.1 of Roseovarius sp. 217. GTDB lineage: Bacteria > Pseudomonadota > Alphaproteobacteria > Rhodobacterales > Rhodobacteraceae > Roseovarius. The sequence goes on along the minus strand of NZ_CH902584.1, from coordinate 1,574,052 downwards.
TTCGCGGCTGGTTTGATCCGATCGTCGAGTTTATGCGACCGGTGCCGCCGCTGGCCCTGATCCCGCTGGTGATCATCTGGCAGGCATTGGCGAGAGCGGCAAGATCATCCTGCTGTCCTCGCGGCGCTCTGATCATGACCATTTCGGCGCGTGCAGGCGTATCCGGCGTGGCGATTTCCAAGGTGCATGCGGCCTATTCGCTGGGCGCGTCAAAATGGCAATTGATGCGGCATGTGATCGTGCCCAATTCCCTGCCGGAGATTTTCACCGGCGCGCGTGTCGCAATGGGGGTCTGTTGGGGCACGGTGGTGGCCGCCGAACTGGTGGCTGCGGAAAAGGGCGCGGGCATGATGATCATGGTCGCGAGCCGCTTTCAGCTCACGGATATCGTGCTGATGGGGATCATCCTGATCGGGATCATCGGCTATGGCATCGACATCCTGATGCGCAAGGCCGAGACTTGGCTGGTGCCGTGGAAGGGCCGGGTGTGAGGGCTGCGCGGCGGCGCTATGGCCATGATGCCGCGCAGAAAGCCTAAACTCAGCCCTCGTGTTCTGCCAGCCAGCGCTCGGCATCGAGGGCGGCCATGCAGCCCATGCCCGCTGATGTGACCGCCTGACGGTAGATGTGATCGGTCAGATCACCGGCGGCAAAGACGCCGGGGACAGAGGTGCGGGTGCTGCCCGGCGTGACCTTGACATAGCCGCCGTTGTGCAATTCGAGCCTGTCCTTGACCAACTCGCTTGCGGGCGCATGGCCGATGGCGATGAACACGCCCTTGCAGGGGATTTCCGTGATCGCGCCGGTGTCGACATGGCGGACGCGCACGCCCTCGACGCCCTTGGGATTGTCGGTGCCGATGACCTCATCCAGCGTGTGAAACCACAGGGTTTCGATCTTGGGGTTCTTCATCAGCCGGTCTTGCAGAATCTTTTCAGCGCGCAGTTCGTCGCGGCGATGAATGAGCGTGACCTTGGAGGCGAAATTGGTGAGGAACAGCGCCTCTTCCACTGCCGTATTGCCACCGCCAATGACGGCGATTTCCTGTCCGCGATAGAAAAACCCGTCGCAGGTGGCGCAGGCCGAGACGCCAAATCCCTTGAACGCCTCTTCCGATGGCAGACCCAGCCATTTGGCGCGCGCGCCGGTGGCAAGGATCACGGCATCGGCGGTATAGGTGGTGCCGCTGTCGCCCTTTGCCACGAAAGGCCGGACATCAAGATCGAGTGAGGAAATAATGTCACCGATGATTTCACAGCCCATGGCCTTGGCATGCGCCTCCATCCGGACCATCAGGTCAGGGCCTTGCACCTCGGTATCGCCGGGCCAGTTTTCGACCTCGGTCGTCGTGGTCAACTGACCGCCCGGCTCGATCCCCTGCACCAGAATGGGCGAGAGCATGGCGCGGCTGGCGTAAACGCCTGCGGTATAGCCAGCGGGGCCGGAGCCAATGATCAGGCATTTGGTGTGACGGGTGTCGGACATGGCGTTCTCTCTGATGTGATCTGCGGATTTGGCGCATGATATAGCCCTCTGCTGCGGGGCATGTAACCCCTTGCAGGGCGGATATGCACAGGCGTGATAGGGTGCATTCGAGAAATGATCTTGCGCAGCTGCGAAACATAATTGCGCATGCGGACCGCAATGCTATAACAATCGCGAAATCCAACAAGGAGTGAACCATGGCCACGTCCCGTCTTGATCCAATTGATCGCAAGATTCTGGCGGAGTTGCAGGCCGATGGCCGGATGACCAATGTGGAACTGGCCAAGCGGGTTGGTATCTCGGCGCCGCCCTGTCTGCGCCGGGTGCGCACGCTCGAGGAACAGGGGTTTATTCGTGGCTATCATGCCGATGTGGACCCGCGCGAATTGGGGTTCGAGGTGCAGGTGTTTGCCATGGTGGGCCTGCAAAGTCAGGCCGAGGCCGATCTGAGCGCCTTTGAGGCGCGATGCCGGGCCTGGCCACTGGTGCGCGAGTGTCACATGCTGAATGGGGAGGTAGATTTCATTCTGAAATGCGTGGCCCCTGACCTCAGCACCTTTCAACGCTTTTTGACCGAGGAATTGACGGCGGCGGATAACGTTGCCAGCGTCAAGACCTCGCTCGTCATTCGCGGTGCCAAAGATGAGCCCGGCGTGCCGTTTGAGATCCTTGAGGCGCGGCTGAGCCAGTCGGCCTGAGATCAGGCGACGTTCAGCGTATCGGGCGCATCCAGCGGCAGACGCAGATGCGCCAGCGGGCCGAACTGATGCGGTTCGTGGATATGCGGGAAGAACGAGAGAAAGAGGTTGAGCATGCTCGGCCCCACTTCGCGTTCGAAACCGGCACCGGGGTGAAAGCTCTCGACCTCCAGACCGTTCGCGGTGATGAGCGCATGCCGCCGGAGGCAGATGTGGTAGAGTGTCACCGCGCACGGCGGCGTCACACGAAACGCATGCATCCCATCGGCCATCGCATGCGCCGGGCTGAGGACATGATCAGAGCCGATGCTGGCGCGCAGATTGCGCGGTCGTGTCAGAATGCGCGCACCGGGACCGGCCAGAAAATCCGCCATCGGGCGCGCGATGCCAAAGGCATCCGCCATGATCCGGGTCAGTTTGACAGAGCGCTCTGCGATGTCTTGGGGCCGCAGCGTGATCTGACCAATCCAGATCACGGGCAGCGGCCCATGCGCCGCCGTGTCCACGAGATCGCCGGGCAACAGATCCTCGATTGCGACCGGGCCGCGTGTCGTGGTGATCAGCGTGCCGCGCGCAAAGGCAGAATGCGCCGCATCAAACAGCGGCAGCGCCGGGGCCATATGTTCGCGTTCCGCAATCCGGCCATCGGTCGTAAGCCACAGGTTTGTGTAGCGCCGCAGCGGCAGGCGCTCAGGCTCTGGTGTCGCCGACAGGCGGCGCACAGGTGTGGAATAGGCGGCGTTGGCCGTCAGGCGGGGAATCGTCATCGCTGTGTCACCTCGAACATCAAGGATGTCACAACCGCGTCGGCCCCCACCGACAACGACAGATGGACATTATCTGTTTATGTTATGGGCGGAATATGCGGTCGCTACGCTCTTTGCGTCAAGTTTTGGGGGGAATTGTTCGCGGGATGCGTCGAGTTGTGCCGATTGCGCGGGATTGTTCTCGCAGCGGTAGGGAACCTTGCCACAATCACGAAAGCCTATGGCGAATCATCTGCGTTCCTCAAGCACCAGCTTGACGGATCGGCAAGGCGAGCAGTATCGTATTTTTGGACTACATCCGTTGCTCGAAAATTATTGAGTCGCGGGGGGATCAAACGGTTTTCAAACAGTGGCGCGCGCCGATGGCGAGCCGGGTATTGGTGGCGATGACATTCAGACGCTTATGGCGCGGATTGAGGGGAGTTGGCCTTGGGCCCGCGCTTCTTATTCTGTTGGTAAGCGTCCGGGTTGCCACCGCAGCGGCCGTCGATTGCCAGCACGAATTGGCGTATGCCTCTCGCTCTCATCTCCATGTGCAAGAGCAGATCAAGCTCGAGGCTGCGGCGCTTGGCGGTGAGTTGTGTCTGATCGAAGACCATCCCGCTGCGCTGACCACGCCCGCCGCTGAGGCCGCGCATGACGGCCCGCATCTGAACACGCCCTGTCCGTTCTTCAAGTCGCAGGTTGCGCTGACGGATCTGGCGATCGCGCCCGTGGCGCGGGATCTGAGTTTTTCGCGTGTCGTCCGCGTTTATGGCGATATGCGCGCAGCGGTGGGTGATCTGCCCACCGGGTACAGTCCGCGCGCGCCGCCCCTGGTGGCCCTGGGATAGCTGGCATGCGTGCCACCGGGCCTACCCGTGCGCCTCGCCGTTGATCGGCAAGGGGCCACTCCAGCGGGATCTTCGGTGACAGGGATACTCTCCTCGCATGATCGTTTCGCCATGCTTACCGCCATTCGGGCCGTCTCCAGCGGGCCAGATGGCGGGACAGCCCGAAGGATCAGGCCCCGCGTGGCCCATGCCAGCCTCACTTGGCTACTGTGTGACCAAATTTTCAACTGATTGATATCGTGACGCCAGAGGGCCCGATTTTCGCCCCGTGTCCGACTGTCGAAACCAATAAAAGAGACCAAGAACATGACACAGGCTTTCCTGCGTGCCGGTGCATTTTGCGCCGTGCTTTCGTTATGCCTTTCGACCACGCCAGGATCGGCGCATGACAATGCCGTGCCCAAGGACGGGTTGCGCGTCAGCGTGACCGATCTACCGCCGCTGCGCGCCGATGGCCATGCGCCTATCGGCGTTATGGGCGAGCACCGCCACAAGACCGGCGAGGTGATGCTGTCCTACCGCTTTATGCATATGGACATGGAGGGTTATCGCAGCGGCACCAACGGGCTCAGCCCCAAACAGGTGGCCGTAACGCCCAACGCGTTCTTTGGCCTGCCGGGACAGCCGCCCAATATCCGCATCGTGCCCACCAGCATGACCATGGATATGCATATGTTCGGCGCGATGTATGCGCCGAATGACCGGATCACCCTGATGGCAATGCTGCCCTATGTAATCAAGAACATGGATCACATCACCTTTGCCGGGCCTGCGGGGACCGTGCGGCTGGGCACGTTCAACACCCAATCCGAGGGCTGGGGCGATCTCAAGATCTCTGCGCTCTACGGGCTTGGGACTTGGGGCGCTCACAAGCTGCACCTGAATTTCGGCGTGAGCCTGCCCACCGGGTCCACGACAGAGCGTGCAACGGCCCTTACGCCGACCGGGGCGCTCATGAACATGCGCATGCCTTACGGGATGCAACTTGGGTCTGGCACAGTCGATCTCTTGCCGGGGATCACCTATAGCGCGCGGTCGGGCAACACCGGCTGGGGCGCGCAGCTGACCGGGGTGGTGCGCACCGGCAAGAACAACGGCTATCACCTGGGCAATGAGGTGGCGCTGACCTCATGGGGCAGCTATCAGCCCAAGCCCTGGATCAGTCTGTCAGGCCGGATCGAGGCCAAGAGCGTCGGCGACATCAGCGGGCGCGATTCCCGCATGGTCGGTCCCTCGCCCACCCTCAACCCGGACAACTACGGCGGTGAGACGGTGACGCTCTTTGCCGGGGTCAACCTTGTGGCACAGAAGGGCGCGTTGCGCGGGCATCGTGTTGCGCTCGAGATCGGCGCGCCGGTCTATCAGAATTTGAACGGCCTCCAGCTTGAGACCGATTGGACCACGACACTGGGCTGGCAATACGCGTTTTGACCAAGCTGGCGCGTGGCTCAGGCCGCGCGCCGCAGGCTGTCGAACAATCCTGACATATCCGTGCGACCGAGTTGCGCCAGTGTCAGGCTGATTTCCTCGGTCATCACGTCCCAGAGCCGGTTCAGACCGCGCTCGCCCCCCGCCGCCATCGCATAGAGCAGAGGCCGCCCGAGAAAGGCGAAATTCGCGCCCATGGCATGCGCCTTGACGATATCCTCGCCTGACCGCAGGCCGGAATCAAAAAAGAGCGGATAATCGGGGCCAAGGGCTGCACGTATCTCGGCCAGCATCAGGATGGGCGGCGGCGCGCCATCGAGCTGTCGCCCGCCATGGCTAGAAACCTGAATGGCATCTACGCCCGCGTCGCGCAGACGCACGGCGTCCTCGACATCCAGCACGCCCTTGATCACCAGCGTGCCGGGCCAAGCCGTGCGCAGCCGGTCGAGATAAGACCAATCCGCCGCCGCGCGGCTGGCGGTGCGGTCAAAGCCGCCCTGCCGGAAATTCGCCATTTCAGGTTTGCCATGCAACAGCGTGCCCAGCGACCAGCGCGGATGCAGCGCGAAATCGACGAATTGCCGGGGACCGATTTTGAACGGCATCTTGAAGCCGTGCCGCAATTCGCGCGGGCGGCGGCCCACCTCGGGCACATCAAGCGTGACAACAAGGGTCTGATAGCCTGCTGCGCGGGCGCGATCCACCAGCGCCATGGTGCCGCTGCCATCGCCGCTGAAGTAGAGCTGAAACCATGCGTGGCCCTCGGCCACCTCAATCATCTGTTCGAGCGGAGTCGAGGCGACGGTCGAGACGCCCAAAGGCACGCGATCCCGCGCCGCCAACCGCGCCAGCATAAGATCCGCGCCCGGCGTGCTGAGATTGCACATGCCCATCGGCGTGATGCCAAAGGGCACACGCGCAGGATGCCCGAACACATCGAGCGACAGGTCGCGTTTGGTCACGTTGCACAGGACGCGGGGTTTTAGCCGCAGATCGCGCAGGGCGGCGCGGTTCAGCGCCTCGCCATGCCCCTCACCCGCCGCGCCGTCGATATAGTCAAACACCATCCACGGCAGACGCCGCCGCGCCAGACGGCGGGCATCCTCGGCGGAATGGATGGCATCGGCCCCCATGCGCGTGCCCTAGCGCAGCACATGCACGGCGCAGGGCGCGTGCCGGACCACCCGCGCCGCTGTGGACCCCAAGAGGAAATCACTGAGCCCCGGTTTGTGCGAGCCGACGATGATGCAATCCGCGCCGTTCTTTTCCGCGTAATCGGTGATCGCGCGCCCGGAGTGGCCGCTCAGCATGACCGGCGTCACATCGGGTGCATCGGCCACCCGCTCGGCCAAGAGTGCCTGTGCGCGTTTATAGGCGCCTTCGATCACCTCTTCATCGAGATAGGCGCGCACAGAGCCTTGGACCGGCTCATAGGCATGCAGCGCGATGATCTCGCCGCCTTTGGCGCGCAGGGCGCGGGCGATTTCCAAGGCGCTCTCGCTGATCCCGTGTTCCAGCGACAGGCCGACAATGATTTTGCGATACATCTCACAAGCTCCTTTTTAGGGCACAAGAACGATCTTGGGGCTGGTCACGCGACCGGCGCGAATATCGGCAAAGGCGCGCGCACCGTCACTCAGCGCCCGTTCCTCAATCCAGTCGAGCGCGCCAAGGCGCCCGTCGAACATCGCCTGCGCGCAGTCGCGGAAATCCTGCGCTGTATAGGTATACGTGCCGATAAAGGTGATTTCTTGCAGCGTCATACGCCGGATATCGAGGCCACCGGTGGGTTGGCCAAGGCCGATATGCACGATCACGCCACCGGGGCGGGCATGGGCAGAGGCCTGCGCGCGCGTGGCCTCAAACCCCACGCCATCGACCACGAGGTCGAATTGCTCAGCGGGATCGAGCGCGTCAGGGGCCATCACCACCTGATCGCAACGCAGTTCGAGGAAGGCGCGGCGCGCGGCGTGCGGTTCGACCATCGTCACATCCACAATACCTTGTGCTGCAAGGCTGAGCGCCGCGCCCAGACCAATCGCGCCACCGCCCAGCACAAGCGCCCGGTGCGGGCCATCGCCCAGCGCCGCCCGGCCCAGCCGCACCGCGTGCCAACCGCAGGCGATGGGTTCGGCCAAGGACGCCTGATGCGTGGTCACATGATCGGGCAGAGGCACGAGATTGCCCTCTGGCATGGACAGAAGCCCGGCAAAGGCGCCTTCGCGCGGGGGCATTGAAATGATCTGACGGGTGCTGCACAGGTTGTCGCGCCCCGACCGGCAAGCGGGACAGGTGCCGCATGTGACCAGCGGATTGACCGTCACGCGCTGGCCCTGCATCGCGCCACTGAGCACCACGCCCGCCGCCTCATGCCCCAGAACCAGTGGGGCGGGGCGGCGTTCATCATGGCCCAGATAGGCGTGCATGTCCGAGCCACAGATGCCAACGCTCTGGACGCGGATCAGCGCCTCGCCGTCGCGCGGGATGGGGTCCGCCATGTCACGGTAGTCGAGCCCCTCGGGTCCGGTATACACAAGCGCCTTCATCTCGCGGTAAATCCTCCGTCCAGCATCATGATTTGCCCGGTGACGTAATTCGACGCCTCGGAGCAGAAAAATAGCAGCGGGCCGTCCATATCCTCGGGTTCGCCATTGCGCCCGATGCAGGTCTGCGCCGCGTTGCGCGCCGCGCGTTCGGGATCGTCGAACACCGGGGCTGTCAGTTCCGTGCGCACGAAGCCGGGGGCCAGCGCATTGACGTTGATGCCGTGGCGCGACCATGCCTCGGCCATGGCGCGGGTCATTTGCGCCACGCCGCCCTTGCTCGCGCCGTAAGCAATGCCACCGGGAAAGGCGCGAAAGGATTGCAACGAGGCGAAATTGACGATCCGTCCCCAGCCCTTGTTCCGCATCGCGGGCACAAGATGCTGGCTCAGGAAAAACGGCGCTGTGAGATTAAGTGAGAGGGTTACATCCCAGCCTTCGGACGTCACCTCATCCGCCGCCTGCCGGGTGTTGATCCCTGCGGCATGCACCACGATGTCAGGCGCGCCAAAGGGTTCTGCCGCGCGCCGGGCGAGATCCGCAAGGCTATCGCGATCCGCCAGATCATGCGCGATCACCGCGCCGCTTTCGCCGACCTCCGCTTGCCAGCCCGCCAGCGCATCGGCGCGGCGGGCCACGCCCACCACGCGCGCGCCGCGCATCGCCAGAACCGTCGCCGCGCGCCGCCCAAGACCGGCACTTGCCCCCGTCACCAACGCGACGCGCCCCGCGACATCAAAGAGCCCGCGTTCAGCCATTGGCGGTCAGATCAAAGGTTTCGTCGGGGAAATATTTGCGCAGGCGAATGTCGGCGGTGCGGGCGTGCCCCTCCATCCCTTCCAGCCGCGAAATGCGCGCCGTGGCCTCGGCCACGGGCTTGGCCCCTTCACGGGTGGCGCGCTGCCATGTGACGATCTTCATGTATTTGTGCACGCTCAGCCCGCCGGTGTAATTGGCCGCCCCTGAGGTGGGCAGCACATGGTTGGTGCCCGATGCCTTGTCGCCAAAGGCGACCGTGGTTTCCTCACCGAGAAAGAGCGAGCCGTAACAGGTGAGCCGGTCCAGCCACCAGTTGAGATCCTCGGCCTGAACCGTCAGATGCTCGGGCGCGTAATCGTCGGAGGTGGCCGCCATTTCCTCGCGGTCTGCGCAAAGGATCACCTCGGCATAATCACGCCATGCGGCGGCGGCGTTGTCGCGGTTGACCTCTGGCAGATCGGCAATCAGGTCAGGGACAAGGCGCATCACCTCCTCGGCCAGCGGGCGATTGTCCGTCACCAGCCAGACGGGCGAGTTATAGCCATGCTCCGCCTGTCCCACGAGGTCGGTCGCCACCACCATCGGATCAGCGGTCGCATCCGCCAGAACGAGGCTGTCGGTCGGGCCTGCGATCATGTCGATGCCGACGCGACCAAAGAGGATGCGCTTGGCCTCGGCCACGAACTGATTGCCGGGACCGACAAGGATGTTCGCCGGTGGCAGACCAAAGAGGCCGAATGTCATGGCCGCAACACCCTGCACGCCGCCCATCGCCATGATCACATCCGCGCCACAGACATGCGCCGCATAGATGATTGCCGGGGCCACGCCCACGCCGGGGCGGGGTGGCGAACAGGCGACGATATGCTTGCAACCCGCCACCTTGGCGGTGGTCACGGTCATGATGGCGCTGGCGATATGGCTATAGCGCCCGCCCGGCACATAGCAGCCTGCCGCCCGCACCGGGATGCTCTTTTGCCCCGCAATCAGCCCCGGCACTACCTCAACCTCGATATCGCGCAAGGTTTCGCGCTGAGCCTGCGCAAAGCGGCGCACATTGGCATGGGAAAATTCGATATCGCGCTTGAGTTTTTCCGGCACCAGCGCCGAGGCGGCGGCAATATCTTCTGGGGTCAGGATGATCTTGCCCTCATAGCGGTCGAACTTGGCGGCATACTCCAGCGCCACCTTGTCACCGCCCGCCTCGATATCGGCCAAAATCCCCTGCACGGTTTCATGCACATCACCGGCATTGGAGGTCGATGTGAGGGTTGCTTTTTTCAGGTATTCACGGGTCATGGCAGGGTCCTATTTGTAGACATCGGGAAGCATCGTGGTCGAAATCGCCGGGATATAGGCAATCAGCAGCACCACGATCAGCATGAAGAAGACGAAGGGCACCGCCCGCCATGCGATCCGCAGAATGGATTCGCCGGTGATGCCGGACACAACAAAGAGGTTGAGACCAAGCGGTGGCGTGATGAATCCCACGCCCAGGGCCGTGATCATCATGATGCAGAACTGGATTTCATTCATGCCGATATTGTCGGCGAGTGGTTTCAGAATGGGGGCGAGGATGACGATATTCGGCGTTGTTTCCATCACGCAGCCCGCCGCGATCAGGATCAGGATCATCAAGAGAATGAGCGTTGCAGGATCATCCGTAAGGCCCGTCACAGCGGTCACGAACCCCTGCGGCACGCCCATGATCGCCAGCGCCTGTGCCAACGGCAGGGAAAAGGCGATGATCGGCAGGATCACCCCGTTGACCTTGGCCGAACTGATCAGCATGGCGGGAAAATCCGCCAGTTTGAGCGTGCCTAGGATAAAGCCGAGGATCACCGTGACGATGACCGCCGTGGCCCCCGCCTCGGTCGGCGTAAGCCGCCCTGAGAAGATGCCGTAGAAGATGATCCCCGGCACGATGAAGGCATACCAGCCCGAGGCCAGCGCACGGCCCAGATTGACGAAATATTCGGCGAACCCGACATTGCCGCCGCCCTCATAGCCATAGATGCGATTGACCACGATATTGGTGATCAGGATCGACAAGAGGATCAGCATCCCCGGAATGAGCGCCGCCATAAAGAGCGTCGAGGCGGAAATGCCCAAGACCAGACCGATGATGATATAGGCAATCGACGGCGGGATGAGGATGCCGGTGCAGGCCCCTGCCGCCACCAGCGCACAGGCATAGGGGCGCGGGTAGCCCGATTCCACCAGCCGGTCGATGGTCATCCGCCCCACCGCCGCAGCGCCCGCCGCATCCGAGCCTGAGATCGCCGAGAACATGCCGCAGACAAGCACCGTGGCAGAGCCGAACCCGCCCTTGGCAAACTGCGTCAGCGCCTCCGCCACATTGAGAAACTTGCGGCTGAGGCCGGTGCGCACCAGCACATCGCCGGTCAGGATAAAGAGCGGCACCGCCGTCAGCGCAAAGGCGTCGATCCCGTCAAAGAGGCTCTCCCCCACAAGGCTGAGCGGCAGCGCGCCCGACCAGATCAGCATGACAATCGCCGCCGAGCCGATGGCCGCCCAGATCGGGACGGCCAGCGCCACCAACACCACAAAGAGGATCACCGGCCCGTAAAAATCCCAGCCCAGATCGACGGTTTGCGAAAATGTATTCCACATGACGCGCGCCCCTCAATCGAACAGTTGATTGCCTTCGTGCACGGGTGTCCCGTCACGAAGGGCGCGCAGATCGCGCAGGAAGGATTGCACAAGGCGCAAGAGCATAAGGCCGAACCCCACCGGCACCGCCAAGAGGAACCATACCATCGACACCCGCAAACCGGCACTGACCGAGCCGAACTTGGCCGAAACCAGCACCGTCTCCCACGACCAGTAAAGCGCGACAACTGCCACCGCTGCCATCACCAGATCGCCCAAAATATACAGCGCCGCCTTCATGCGCGGCCCGACGTAATGCATGATCACGTCGATGCGGATATGCGCGCGTTCGCGCACCGCCGCCGCTGCCCCGATCCATGCCAGATAGATAAAGGCATAGCGCACGATCTCTTCGCCCCAGACCGAGGAATAGGCGAACACCTCGCGCCGGATTACCTCGATCGCCATGGTGACGACCAGCATCATGTAAAAGATCAGAAGCGCCCATCGCTCCAGATTGCGGTCCAGTGTGCTGAGCATGTCAAACCTCTCCGGTTCAGGGCGCGCGCTGCGGTCCTGTCCCTCTCGTTAGCGTCCTTGCAAATTCCGGGCGCGGCAGTCATGCGCGCGCCCGGTGTGTTCAGCATCAGGCGTCGTGGACGTAGTATTTGCCCGACGTGCCCGCCGCCTCGACCAGCTTGTCAAAGGTCTCCATCGACCCGGCCAGTTCGGTCTTGAAACTGTCCCATTCAGAGCGCTGATAGCCCACGGTTTCCTGCCATTCCGCCAGTTGATCGGCGCTCAGAGAATGGAATTCCACGCCGGACTTGGCCATTTCGGCCATGGCATAGGTGCGCGACGACGGCACCTTGGCAAGGTTTTGATGGAAACTCATTTCGGAGGCCCATTCAATCGCCTCCTGCACATCGCTGGACAGGGTATTGTACCATTCGAGGTTGCAGGCATAGGTCTGGCTGTCCGGCACCGCCTGGGTAAAGGTGACGTGGCTCAGGATATCCTTGAAGCCAAAGGCATAGAGCGCGCCCACCGCCGGGTCGAGCGCATCGGCCACGCCCTGTTTGATCGCCGACGGTGTTTCCCCCCACGCCACCGGCGTCGGATTGGCACCGCCCATCTTGTAGAACTGTTGCAGCATCTGCGAACCGGGCACCCGAAACTTGACCCCTTGCAGGTCGGCAGGCGTCATGATCGGCCCACCGCCGCCCTTGCGCACCGCCATCACACGCGGGTCGATGCAGAAATAGAACATCGGCTTGAAGCCGCGCGCCTCGACCAGCGCATTCACCTCTTTCTTCCAGATGTCAGAGGTCACGAGATTGACGAAACGCTGATTGGCACCGCAGAAATAGGGCATGTTGATCAGGTCCACCGCCGGGGCGAAGGGGGCAAAGTTCGAGAGCGAGAATTGCCCCGCATTGATCGTGCCGCCCTGCACCTTTTGCGCCAGTGCCGATCCCACACCCAATTGCCCACCGGGGGCCAGCTTGACATAGATCTTGCCGTTCGAGGCGTTTTGCAGGTTCTCTTTCACATCAAGCTGCATCATCGGATAGCTGCGTGTGGTGCCCACCACATATTCCGTGGCCAGCGTCATCACATGCTCTGCCGCCGCCTCGCGCTCGCGCTCTTCATTGGCGGTCTGCGCAGAGGCCTCGGACGACCAGAGCGTGCCCGCCGCTGCCGCGACAACAGCAGCGGTAAAGCTGCCGGTGGTGGCCAGTTTCAGAAAATTGCGCCGCTCTTCGGACGCAAGCTCTTTTGCTTCTTCAGTCATTCTTGTCTCCTCCCTGAGATCTGATTTATTTTCCGCGTTTGCGCGCCGCCTCGCTCCTCAACGTGGCGACGACAAAGGTCACGACCGCTGCCAGCAGCAAAAGCATTTCACCCACACCTGTCAGAAATGCCGCGTTCCCAAAGGCTCCCATCGCGACATTCAGGCCAAAGGCTCCGAACAGGATCAGTGCTGCGAACAGAAACATGATGCCCTCCTCTTCGTCGGGTCTTTCGACGATTCGAGACAAATGTAAGCGCTTACATATTTTCACGCAAGCTGTTATATTTCCCGAATGTCGTTACAGGCATGTAGATCGAAACACTCTTGCTCCGGGTCCCAGGATGAACCGACGTGTCCCTGACAACGCCTTGAACCTGCCTACGCTGGCCGATGTCGCCCGCGCGGCGGGGGTGTCTACCGCCACTGTTTCGCGTTGCCTCAACTCTCCGTCGCAGGTGCAAGAGAGCACCCGCGAGCGGGTTCTGGCGGCGGTGATGGCCTTGGGCTATTCGCCAAATTTCGGCGCGCGGGCCTTGGCGGCGCGGCGCACCGGCACCATTGGTGCGATCATTCCGACGATGGAAAACGCGATCTTTGCCCGCGCCATTCAGGCCTTTCAGGAGGAATTGCATCTCAGTGGTGTGACCCTCCTGGTGGCCTCGTCATCCTACAGCCCGCAAAACGAGGCCGATCAGATACGCACGCTTGTGGCACGCGGGGCTGATGCGCTCTTGTTGATCGGGCATGACCGCGATCCCGGAATTTACGCCTTTCTCGAACAGCGCGGCGTGCCGGTGTTGGTGTCCTGGGCGTTTGATCCGGCGCAGGCGCGCCCAGCGATCGGGTTCGACAATCGCCGGGCAATGGCGGCATTGGCCAAAGAGGTGCTGCGCCTCGGGCATCAGCGCGTCGGCATGATTTCGGCCTTGGCCGAGGGCAATGACCGTGCCCGCGACCGGATTTCGGGGGTACGCGACGCGCTCCGCGACCACGGGCTTGATCCCACGGCGCTGCACCTCATCGAGATCCCCTACAGCATCGCCAACGGGGCTGAGGCAATGGCAAAGTTGATGGCCCTGCCCGCGCGCCCTACCGCCGTGATCTGCGGCAATGACGTGCTGGCGGTGGGGGCGTTGCAGATGGCGCGCAAACTGGGGCTGCGGGTGCCGGCCGACGTGTCGATCACCGGCTTTGACGATATCGAACTGGCAACCGTGGTCGATCCGGCCCTCACCACCGTGCATGTCCCGCACCGCGAAATGGGGCGCGAGGCGGCGCGCCTCTTGGTGGCGATGGTGGGCGGAGCGGGGTCGCCGCCGCCGGTCTGTCTTGAGACAGAGTTCTGCCCACGCGGCACTCTGGCGGCCCCATCAGCGTGAAAAGGCCCGCCGCCGGAACACCGGGGCGGGCCTCTGAGGTGTGTCTACGCCGCCTTAGTCAGACAAAGAACTGCGCGCCATTGGCCGAAATGGTCGAGCCGTTGATGAAGCTGGCATTGTCAGAGACGAGGAAGCTCACGCAGCGTGCGATTTCCTCGGGCTCGCCCAAACGACCCGCCGGGATCATGCCGATGATCTTTTCGCGCACCGCTTCGGGCACGGCCATGACCATTTCCGTGGCGATATAGCCGGGGCAGATGGCGTTGGCGGTGATGCCTTTCGCTGCGCCCTCTTGGGCCAGTGACTTGATGATGCCCAGATCACCGGCCTTGGTCGCGGCATAGTTGACCTGACCGAACTGGCCCTTTTGCCCGTTGATCGAGGAGATCACCACGATCCGGCCAAAGCCGCGCTCGCGCATGCCCGGCCATACGGGATGCACGGTGTTGAAGACGCCGGTGAGGTTGGTGTCGATGACCTCTTTCCACTGCTGCGGCGTCATCTTGTGGAACGGCGCATCGCGGGTGATGCCGGCATTGGCGACCACGATGTCAATCGGGCCCAACTCCGCTTCGACGCGGGCGATGCCCTCTTTGGAGCTGTCATAGTCCGCCACGTTCCATTTGTAGGTCTTGATGCCGGTTTGCTCGGTGAATTTGGCGGCAGCCTCATCATTGCCGGCATAGGTGGCGGCGACGGTATAGCCATCAGCCTTGAGCGCCTTGGAAATGGCGGCGCCGATTCCACGAGAGCCCCCGGTGACGAGTGCGGTTCTTGCCATGATATCCTCCAATATGGCTGGTGTGTTGAAACTTGGTTATCGGTTTGCGCCGCAATGCGCAATATTGTTGCGCGATAAAATTTCTGCGATGCGGCCAAGGGGATCGGATCAAGAAAAAGGGCACCGCCTGAGGTGCCCTTGATCCTGTATCACGCCGCGTCGGAGCAGCTCACGGACGCTCCACGCATAGGGCAACGCCCATGCCACCACCGATGCAGAGTGTGGCGAGCCCGCGCTTGGCGCCACGGCGCTTCATCTCGAAGAGCAAGGTGTTGAGCACGCGGCAGCCCGAGGCCCCAATCGGGTGGCCAATGGCAATCGCACCACCGTTGACGTTGACGATGGCCGGATCCCAGCCCATTTCCTTGTTGACCGCGCAGGCCTGCGCGGCAAAGGCCTCATTCGCCTCGACCAGATCGAGATCGGCGACGGTCCAACCGGCCTTGTCCAACGCCTTGCGGCTGGCATGGATCGGGCCGACACCCATGATCGACGGATCGAGGCCAGCAGTGGCATAAGAGGCGATGCGCGCCAGCGGCTCGATGCCACGACGCTCGGCCTCATCGGCGCTCATCAAAAGGGTGGCGGCGGCACCGTCGTTGAGACCAGAGGCGTTGGCCGCCGTGACCGAGCCATCCTTGGTAAAGGCGGGGCGCAGTTTCTGCATCACTTCCATGGTCGCGCCGTGGCGGATGTATTCATCCTTGTCGACGATGATGTCACCCTTGCGGTTCTTGACGGTGAAGGCGATCACCTCGTCGTCGAACTTGCCGGCCTTTTGCGCCGCTTCGGCCTTGTTCTGGCTGGCGACGGCGAATTCATCCTGCATGTCGCGGGTGATCTGCCATTGATCGGCCACGTTTTCGGCGGTCTGGCCCATGTGATAGCCGTTGAACGCATCCCAGAGCCCGTCACGGATCATCGTGTCGATATAGGTCATATCGCCCATCTTGTGACCGGCGCGCAGATAAGCGGCATGCGGGCTGAGCGTCATGTTTTCCTGACCCCCGGCACAGATGATCGCGGCATCGCCCAATTGGATGTGCTGTGCGCCCAGTGCCACGGCCCGCAGGCCCGAGCCACAGACCTGATTGATGCTCCATGCCGCGGATTCGAGCGGCAGACCGGCGTTGACATGTGCTTGACGCGCCGGGTTCTGACCCTGTGCGGCGGTCAGCACCTGACCGAGGATCGTTTCCGACACTTCGCCCTTTTCAATGCCTGCACGGGCGACAACCGCCTCGAGCACAGCCGCGCCCAGATCATGCGCCGGCGTGTTGGCGAATGCTCCGCCAAATGAACCGACAGCGGTGCGTGCTGCGGATGCGATTACTACGTTGGTCATCTGTGTCCTCCACCAGGATTTGCCCGTGCGCGAGTGTGGCGTAGGGATGTCACATTCATGTGGCTATTCCTGCGCCGCCTCCGCCGTTACGTGGCGTCATATCGTAGGTGCCGCGCTGCGGCAACGGACGGAGTGTCACATTCAAGCGATGGCGCGGTCAAGGGTGGTATCGAGCCAAGGTGGACGCACTGTGGGCGCGCCAAAGTAATAGCCCTGAAGACAGTCAATCCCGAGCGCCGCGAGATAGGCCGCATCCTCGGGTTTCTCGACGCTTTCGGCCACTGTCACCATGTCGAACTGTTGGCCGATGCTCGCCAGTGCGGCGGTGAGAACCTGATTGTCGGGGTCGGTGGCGATGCCACGGACAAACTGCCCATCAATCTTGAGGATGTCGAAATAGAACTCCTTGAGGAAGCGGAACGAGGTATAGCCTGCGCCGAAGTCATCCAAGGCAAAGCTGATTCCCCGTGCTTGCAGATCCTTCATGAAGCCAGTCACCAATTCCGGCACCAGCATGGCCGAGCTTTCGGTGATTTCCAGAATCAACCGCTCGCCAATGGTGGGATCATCGCCCAACCCCTTTTTCAATGTGCGCATCCAGCGCGCATAGCCGATGGAGCGCGCCGACATGTTGATCGCCAGCCGCAGGTCGGGATAGTTGATCAGCGTGCGCAGCCCCTTTTCCAGCGCCAGACAGTCGATGATGCGCCCGGTTTCCGTCACCTCGATCTGGGTGATGAAATCCTTGGCGGGAATGACACGGCCTGTGGCATCGAGAACCCGAATCAACGCCTCGTAGAACGCGGGCTTGTCCTGTTGTCGGGCGGGCACCACCGCCTGATAGGCCAAGAGCACCTGTTTATGGCGCACCGCCTGATTGACCATATCGACGACGGAGCGGTCCCGCGCCGAGACGGCATAGGAGAGCGGGGTGTCAAAGCCCGCCGGAATATCGGCCCATTTGTGTTTTTGTCCCATCTGCCCCTCCGGAACGCCTGTTCTCAAACTGGGCCGGATGGCTTAAGGATCACTTAAAGCGCGCATTTGAACGATCCGGTGTCTCTGTGCCGGGCAAGAGGGGAAAACCATGGACCGTTGTGGCTGGGTCAGTGCCGATCCGCTCTATGAAAGCTACCATGACACCGAATGGGGCGTGCCTGAGTATGACAGTCGCGCGCTCTGGGAAAAGCTCATTCTCGATGGGTTTCAGGCGGGGCTGAGCTGGATCACCATCCTGCGCAAACGCGAAAGTTTTCGCGCGGCATTCCAAGGGTTTGACCCGCATGTGATCGCCGGTTGGGGCGAGACCGAGGTGGTGCGCCTGTTGGCCGATCCGGGCATTATCCGCCACCGGGGCAAGATCGAGGCGACCATCGGCAATGCCAGGGCGTGGCAGGCGATCGAGGTCGAGCAGGGCTTTGCCGCCTACCTCTGGGATTACGTCGGCGGGCACCCCATCCAGAACCAGTGGCGATCCCTCTCGGACGTGCCGGCGCAGACCGATATTTCCGTAAAACTTTCCAAGGATTTGAAGAAACGCGGTTTCAAATTCTGCGGCCCCACCATCACCTATGCCTTTATGCAAGCGGTGGGCATGGTCAACGATCACGTCGTAACCTGCGCCTGTCACGAGCCGGTCGCCCGGATGGCGCGCTCCAAGGCTTAGGTCTTGCAGCGTTTGGCTCGGCGCAATTTCGCACCCAGAACGTCTATCAATCTGTTCTGAAGTTGCTCTAGTCCACCGACCGGATCAGCTTGCGCTCCAGCACGCGGAGCACGGTGCGCAGATCCTGGCCCCGCTTGAGCACCTGACCATCCATGCCGATGACCGCATATTGCCCCTGTTTGCCCTGCAGTTTTGGCCGCTTTTCGATCCGGTAGAGCGGATGCTCGGCGGTGCGTCGAAAGACCGAGAACACCGCCACCTCGCGCAGGCAGGAAATGCCGTAATCGCGCCATTCCCCCGCCGCGACCATGCGCCCATAGAGCGACAGGATCACGCCCAGTTCATTGCGTTGGAACGCCACCTGCGACGGTGCGGGATGCGCGCCCGCGAGCGGGCCAAGGCTTTGCAAACTCATAGTCTCAGAGTTGCGCCAATCCCGCCCCAAATCAAGCGCTTTCCTGACAGCGCCTCAGCCGAAGCGCCCCTGACAGAACCATCCGCCCGAGATTTGCCCACCATGGGCGCGAAACAGCCAGAGCCGTTCGCCGCGCGTCGTCACCACCTGCCAGTAATCGCGGACACCGCTGCGCCAATCCGGATCGTCGAGCCACCATTCCGGCGCGATGCGCTCGGGACCTATGACGCCTGCCACCTCATGCAGCCGTCCCCGCCAACGAAAGGGCAGCGTGGACCAACCCTCTTCGGGTCGGGTGACCGGCTCTGGCCGCCAGAGCAACAGGGGGCGTGGTCTCTCTGGAGCAGGCCAGGGCGTGCGCGCGGGCACAGACCATGCCGCCGCAAGGGTCAGCGCGGATTTCTCGGGAATATGGCTCTCGGCGGGATGACGGCGGGTGATTGACTCCAGCCCGATCCGTGACCCCAGCCGGGTGATCAGATCCGCCAGCGCCGCCTCTTGTTCCGCTGCACCCCGCCCGCAGCCGATGCCGCTCTCTCCCTGCCGGGTCTCCATCCGGGCCGTGACGATCGCCTCGAGCCGTAGCATGTCGATGCCAAACCCGGCGTCGATCCCGTCAAGCTGCATCTCCAGCAGTGGCAGCATCGCCTCGGGCCGATCGACACATCGCGCCAACCGCACCTCGACCGATTGCAGGCTACCGTCGGCGCGAAACGCCTCGATGCGCAGATGCCGCGCGCCAAGGGCCTTGGCCTGCAAAAGCACGCACAACCGCTCGGTCAGCCGGGAAAATGCGGCCTCAAGATCGCTGCGCAATCCAATGGGTTCCGGCAGGCTCAGCCGGGTGGCAAAGCGCGGGGCGGGGGCAGAGGGCGACATCGGTTCCGGCACATGGCCAAAGGCCTGATCCAGCCGCACCATCAGCTCTGGCCCAAAACGGCGGGCAAGGGTCGAACGCGGCTGATCCGCCAAGTCGCCGATCCGCCGCAGCCCGAGCCGCGCCAGATCCTCTGTCATCTTAGGCGGCAACCGTAGGGCCGCCACCGGCAAGGGGGCCAGCCTCTCGGGCAGATACCCCGGCGGGGCAATCTCATCCGCCTGCGCCGTGACCGCCACCGCAGGTGCCGCGCCGCCCCGTTCCCAATGCCGCCGCTTGGCAGCGCGCGACCGGGTGGCGCGGGCCTCTTGGTCGATCGCATCGCCGGAGCGCATCGGGGCCACCCCTTGCCCGGCAAAGCGTGCCAGCGCCCAAGCGCCACCGACCGTATCCGCCAACCCGCAGCGCACACTCAGCCCGAGATCCGCCGCGGCCTCGCGCAGCGTGGCGATCAGCCCCTCTTCGCCGCCAAAGAGATGCGTGCAGCCGGTGACATCAAGCAACAGCCCCGCCGTGCCATCAATCCCCACCAGCGGTGAAAACCGTTCGACCCAGCGAGCCAACGCGTCTAAGAATCCCGCCTCTGCGGCGCGGTTCTGAGGGCGGGTGATCAGATCGGGACACAGCGCCTGCGCTGTGCGCAGTGGCTGCCCAGGCCTCAGCCCCAGCGCCTCGGCCCGGAGTGAGACAGAGGTCAGCACCTGATCCTGCGCCTCGGCACTGACCACCGCAAAGAGCCGCGCGTCCCGATCGGTCGCCCGCCGCAGCAGGCGTTCAGCCCCGAGCCGGGGAAACCAGATCGACAGGATGCGACGTGTGGACATGGTGACTTTGTTCTCTATTTGTTCTATAGCAAATAGAGCGGGCAATGGGCGGAGTCGAGTCATCAGCCGCGCGGATCGCTGGGCCGGGGACTAGCGAAGCAACGACACTGTCTGGTACTTTATGCCCACAAAGTTCGTGTGATCCCACAGCATAGCGCTCCCTCTCCAAATCGCTAGGCCGCGGGACGGCCCAGCGATCCGCGCGGCGGCGCGTGCCGCGCCTTGATTCCGCGCGGAGGATAGCCGAAACCGCCGCAACGCGCAGTTCAAAGACGTCACATCGAATTTCGACTTGGTGCCCCCCGCCTCACCCGCACCAGATCCGGGTGATCACGCCGCCTGAGTCATGCTCGATATTCAGCCGGTCGGGGCGGTGATCCATCGTCATCATCGCCCCCGGCGGCAGGATGCGCACTGCTGCGGCGCTGTTTGAGAAATCCTGCGCCGCAACCGGCGTGCCGATCAGCGCCTGCATCTGCGCCGCACCGCAGGCGTTCTCTTCAGGGGGCGTGTCCTCCGGGCCGATACAGCCCGCCAGTGCCCCGACCATCAGGGCTGTGCCGAGGAAATGCTTCATGTTTTCGCCTCTCTTGCCGGAAATTGCCGCAGAAATTGCCGCAGTCCAGAGCCTGCGTGACGCTCTGGATATTGAAACACCGCGCCGCATGACGCAAGACTGCGCAAATTTCAGAGGAAAGGACAAATCATGAGAACGCGTGCGGCGGTGGCTGTTGAGGCTGGCAAGCCGATGGAGATCATGGAGGTGAACCTCGAAGGTCCGAAGGCGGGTGAGGTTCTGGTGGAGATCAAGGCGACGGGGCTGTGCCACACCGATGATTTCACCCTGTCCGGTGCCGATCCCGAGGGGGCGTTTCCGGCCATTCTGGGGCATGAGGGCGCGGGTGTGGTGCTGGAGGTCGGCCCCGGTGTGACCAGCCTTGTGCCGGGCGATCATGTGATCCCGCTCTATACGCCCGAGTGCCGCGAGTGCGACTATTGCCTCAACCCGAAAACCAACCTCTGCCAGAAAATCCGCTCGACCCAGGGTCAGGGGCTGATGCCCGATGGCACCAGCCGGTTCTCGATGCTGGATGGCACGCCGATCCTGCATTACATGGGCTGCTCGACCTTTGCCAATCACACGGTCCTGCCCGAGATTGCGCTGGCCAAGGTGCGCAAGGATGCGCCGTTCGACAAGATTTGCTACATCGGTTGCGGTGTCACCACCGGCGTCGGCGCGGTGATCAACACCGCCAAGGTGGAGATTGGCAGCCGGGCGATTGTGTTCGGTCTGGGCGGTATCGGTCTCAACGTGTTGCAGGGGCTGCGGCTGGCGGGGGCGGATCAGATCGTCGGCGTTGACCTCAATCCGGGCCGGATCGAGATGGCAACGCGGTTTGGCATGACCGATTTCGTCAACCCCAAGGAGGTCAAGGGCGATCTGGTGGCGCATCTGGTCGAGCTGACCGGCGGTGGCGCGGATTACACCTTTGACGCCACTGGCAATGTCGGCGTGATGCGCACGGCGCTGGAGGCGGCACACAAGGGCTGGGGCGAGAGCATCATCATCGGTGTGGCCCCGGCGGGCGCCGAGATCAGCACGCGGCCGTTCCAATTGGTGACGGGGCGGTCGTGGCGCGGGACCGCCTTTGGCGGCGCGCGCGGGCGCACGGATGTGCCCAAGATTGTCGATTGGTACATGCAGGGCAAGATCGAGATCGACCCGATGATCACCCACACCATGCCGCTCGATGATATCAACAAAGGGTTTGAATTGATGCACGCGGGCGAGAGTATCCGCAGCGTCGTCATCTACTGACCTCACGCCATAACCCCGCGCAACGCCGCACAGACCCCTGTGCGGCGTTTTGCATTGCGGGTCATGAGCCAGCGATTACATTCCCTCTCAAACCCGATGAAGGATCAAAAGATGAGCGACAGCACCTACACCCCGCCCGACGTCTGGACATGGGAGGCCCCCTCTGGTGGGCAATTCGCCTCGATCAACCGGCCCATTTCAGGCGCGACCCATGACAAGGATCTGCCCGTGGGCAAGCATCCCTTTCAGCTTTATTCGCTGGCCACGCCCAACGGGGTCAAGGTCACGGTGATGTTCGAGGAACTGCTCGCAGCCGGCCATGATGCCGAATATGACGCCTGGCGCATCGACATCGGCGAGGGGGATCAGTTCGGCTCTGGCTTTGTCGCGGTGAACCCCAATTCCAAGATCCCGGCGCTGATGGACCACAGCGGCGACACCCCCATGCGCGTGTTCGAGAGCGCCTCGATTCTGATGCATCTGGCCGAGAAATTCGGGGCCTTCCTGCCCGCCTCCGGCCCCGCGCGCACCGAAACGCTCAACTGGCTCTTTTGGCAGATGGGCAGCGCGCCCTATCTGGGCGGTGGCTTTGGCCATTTCTACGCCTATGCGCCCGAAAAATGGCAATATCCCATCGACCGTTTCGCGATGGAGGTGAAGCGACAGCTTGACGTGCTCGACCGGCAATTGGCGGAGCGGCCCTATATCGCGGGTGACGACTATACGATTGCCGATATGGCGATCTGGCCCTGGTATGGGCAGCTCTGCCTTGGACGCATTTACGATGCGGCAAAGTTTCTGGATGTGGAAAGCTACACCAACGTCATGGATTGGAGCAAACGGATCGACGCCCGCCCGGCGGTGCAACGGGGGCGCATGGTCAACCGCAGCTTTGGCGCGCCGGAGATGCAATTGCACGAGCGGCATGACGCCTCGGATTTCGAAACCCGGACGCAGGACAAGATCGGCGGATGAAGAGATTGGGGGCGGGGATGGTTTGGCCTGAAGGGGACGCTAGCTCCAAGTACCAAAGCGCGGAATCGAGGTGCCATAGGCACCGCCGCGCGGCGCCCGACCGCCCCCCGGGCGGGCGCCTTTGCAACGTATCAACATACGTATAACGCGGGAGTGTTTTGCAGGTATAAAGTGCCGTCCTTCATCGTTTCAGCGCCCTCCCGCGGTCGGGCACCGCGCGGCTCATCGCTTGAGGATGGACGGCAGCTCTAGGCCAGTTCAAACCCAGCAACAGACCTTTCAGGAGGTCTCCGGCTTGGCCGCGTCACGCCTCACCTTATAGGCCTCGGGGATTGGCATGCGGTTGAACGCGTCTAGGCCAGCGATCTTGTAAGCCTCAGCCAAGGTTGGATAATTGAACGTGTTCTGCACGAAATAATCCACCGTGCCTTTGAGGTTCAAAACCGCCTGAGCGATGTGGATCAGCTCCGTCGCCCCCTCGCCCACGATCTGCACACCCAAGACCCGGCGTGTCTTGAGCGAAAAGAGCATCTTCAGCATGCCATGTTCCAGCCCCATGATATGGCCACGCGAGGTCTCGCGAAAGCGTGCGACGCCCACCTCATAGGGGATGCCGCGCTCCTGCATTTCCTCTTCGGACATGCCACAGGTGGAAATCTCGGGCACGGAATAGATGCCATAGGGAAACCAAGGCGATTCAGGCAATGTCGGCGTCTCGAGCGCATGACAGGCCGCGACACGCCCCTGTTGTACCGAGGTCGAGGCGAGGCTGGGATGCCCGATCACATCGCCTGCGGCATAGATATGCGGCACGGCGGTCTGATAGGTCTTGCGGTTAACCTCGATCCGGTTGCGATGGTCGGTCTTGAGCCCTGCCGCCGCCAGATTGAGCGCAGAGGTGGCCCCCATCCGCCCGGCGGCAAAGAGCAGCATTTCAGCACGCACATGGCGGCCATTGGCAAGGCTCACCTCGACATGATCGCTGGCGTCCTCGATCCGCTCGATCGCCGAGCCAAGCCGCAGATCAACGCCATTCTCGCGGATCTGATGGGTAAAGTCCTGAATCAGGGCCCGGTCAATGAAATCAAGGAATGTCTCGCGCGGCTCGATCAGGGTCACGCGCACGTCGAGGGCGGAAAACATCGTGGCATATTCCACCCCGATCACACCTGCGCCCACCACAATGAGACTACGCGGAATGCGGGCCAGTTCGAGAAACTCGTCACTGTCCACGACGGAGCGCCCGTTGAAGGGGACATTCTCGGGGCGATAGGTCTTGGTCCCGGTCGAGATCAGAAAGCGGTCGGCGGTCAGGCGTGTGACTTCGCCCGCCTCGGTCGCGACCTCGATGGTCTTGTCATCCACAAACCGGGCCATGCCGTGCAGCGTATCGACATGGTTGCGATTGAACTGATGTTCGAGCACGTCAACTTCGTGGTCGAGCGTCATGTGCAGCCGCGCCTTGAGATCCTCTGCGGCGATGTTGTCCTTGACCCGGTAAGAGCGACCATAAAAGCTGCGCTCGCGCCAGCCCGAGAGGTTGAGCACGGTCTCGCGCAGCGTCTTGGACGGGATCGTGCCGGTGTGGACGGACACGCCGCCCAGCCGGTCCTTGCGGTCGATCACCAGCACGCGGCGTTTCAGTTTGCCCGCCTGAATGGCAGCGGCCCGACCTGCGGGACCGCTGCCAACGATGATCAGATCATAATGGCTCATGTCTTAATCCGCATAGAGCGCCTCGGCATGGAAGGTCACGTGATCCTCCATAAAGGTCGAGATGAAGAAATAGCTATGGTCATAGCCCTTTTGCATCCGGAACGTGCCCTCTTGGCGACGCGCGGTCATGGCATGGGCCAGCGTTTCGGGGCGCAGGAGATCAAGGAATTGATCCTTGGTGCCCGTATCCACCAGAACCGGCCCGTCAAAGCCGCGCTCTGCCATCAAAAGGCTGGCGTCATGCGCCGCCCAAGCGGATTCGTCCGCACCGAGATAGGCCGTGAATTGCTTGCGGCCCCAGTCACTGTTTACCGGGTTGCAGATCGGGGACAAGGCCGACACGGACCGGAACCGCCCCGGCAGGGACATGGCCAGCGTCAATGCGCCATGCCCACCCATGGAATGCCCCGTAATGGCCTGCCGGTCCATGTCGACGGCAAAATTCTCGCCGATCAGCGCGGGCAGTTCCGTGGCGACATAGTCCCACATGCGGAAATGCGGCGCCCAAGGGGATTGTGTGGCGTTTACGTAGAACCCGGCCCCCTGCCCCAGATCAAAGGCCTCGTCATTGGCCACGCCGTCGCCACGGGGCGACGTGTCGGGAAACACCAGCGCGATGCCCTGTTCCGCCGCCCAGCCCTGCGCGCCAGCCTTGACCATCGCATTTTCATGCGTGCAGGTCAGGCCCGAGAGATACCACAGCACCGGGACCGGGCCATCCTGTGCCTCGGCGGGCAGGAAGAGGCCAAAGGTCATATCCCCGCCGCAGACATCGGAGGCATGGGTATAGACGCCCTGGGTGCCGCCAAAACAGGTGTTTTCAGAAACCGTTTCCATAGTGTTCTCCTCTCACGTCAAGATGACTGTTCAGTAAAGCTGGTTCACCCAGCCGATCACAAGCGACACTGTCACGATTGCCGCCCCGGTGGAAATCAGGATCGAGGACGAGACCCGTTTGGGCGCGACCCCGTAATGTTGGGCCAGCATAAACACATTGCCCGCGACGGGCAGGCTGGAGGCGGCGATCATCACGGCCCCTGCGTAGGGCTCGACTGTAAAGAGCACGAGCACGGCAAAGGCCACGAAAATCGGGTGCAGCACCAGTTTGCAGAACGAGAGCCAGCCCGCGATATACGGCCGCTCTGCGGATTTCGAGGCCAGCGACGCGCCAATCGCAAAGAGCGCGCCGGGGGTGGCAGCCCCGCCGAGAATGCGCACGAAATCGTTGATCGTGTCCGGGATTGGCAACCGCAGGCCGGACCATGTCAGGCCCAGAACGATCGACACGATCATAGGGTTTTTCAAGAGACCCATGCCCACCGTGCGCAGAATTCCCAGACTGAGCCGCCCATCGCGTGATCCGGTGATCAGGATCACCACCAGCGAGCCGAACACGATGAGATCCACCGCCAGCACGATCATCACCCAGCCAATCGCCGCCTCGCCCATCAGCATGGCCAGCATCGGCACGCCCAGAAATCCCACATTGCCGATCACTGCGCATTGCGCCTCGATGGCGACTTCCTCGAGTTTCACGCGGCGCAGGATCGCCACCAGCGTGGCGATGCCATAGACAAACGCGGTGGCCCAGAGATAGGCCAGCACAAAATTCCAATCCAGCACCTCGGATAGGGTCAGGTTTGCCGAAAAGCGAAAGAGCATGGCAGAGAGAGCAAAGTAGAACACGAATTTCGTGAGCCATGCGGTCGCCGCCTCGGGGAAAAACCCGGTCCGCCCGGCACCATATCCAAGCCCGATGATCATGAAGAAAGGTAGGGTCTGGAGAAAGATGCTCAGCATGCCGGTTTGGTAGACAGGCCGAAGGGCAGGGTCAATCGCAACTGTGAAAACCCGCATGAATTAGATAGCTGAGCGGGGCTGATTGGGCGCTTTGCCAATCTGGCCCTGCGGTATCGACCGGCGCGGATATGATTTCTTTTTTCTATCCACCGCTTTTGCTATCATCATGCATAGGACATATCTGATTGTTCATTCGAAAATCTGGCCAAGGTAATGATATCATAACAATAATTGACGTTTTCCAACCCTGACCAGAAACCAGTCGGCCCTGAATGAAACCGGGCCATTTATCTGTTTTGGGGAAAATCAATGTTTGGCAATTCAAGATTATTCGCTCTCTCGGCCGGTCTGGCCCTTGGTGCATGTGCGCTTGACCCGGTTGTGCACAAAGGAACCATTTCGGTCGATGGCAAGAGCTATCCATTCGAAGACGTCTATCAACCGGCATCTTATGGGCCCGGCGGGACATCGCAATATTACGTCACTGTGAGTGGGGTCCGTATAAGCTGCTCGCCAGCTCAGCCTCTCTGCGAGGCTGAAGTCAGGCAATTTCTCCAGGATCTTAGGACGCAAAACTCTGTCCAAATCACGACCGAAGATCAGAACCCGCCGAGTTATCCCGGTGGATTTGAGAATGGCGACTAGGGTTTAGCCACTGCCGATCAACACGCCGGCGGCAAAGACCAGTGCCCCGCCCAAGACCACCTGAAACGCCGCGCGAAAGAACGGGGTTTCCATGTATTTGTTCTGAATCCAGGCAATAGTCCAAAGTTCGACAAAGACCACGACAAAGGCGATGATCGTCGCAGTCCAGAAATCCGGGATAAGATAGGGCAGCGCATGGCCCAGGCCGCCCACCGTCGTCATGATGCCGGAGGCAAATCCGCGCTTGATCGGGCTGCCGCGCCCTGAAAGCTCTCCGTCGTCGCTGGCGGCCTCGGTAAAGCCCATCGAGATGCCTGCGCCCACGCTGGCCGCAAGACCGACCAGAAAGGTTGTCCATGTATCTTGCGTGGCAAAAGCGGTGGCAAAGATCGGGGCGAGGGTCGAAACAGAACCATCCATCAGCCCCGCAAGCCCCGGCTGTATCCATGTCAGAAGGAACTGCCGCTTGGCGGTGCGATCCTCAGCGTCGCGGGCATCTGCATTGAGGTGTTCTGTCTCCAATTCTTCGGCGCGGGTTTGGTGGCCTGCCTCTGCCGCCGCCAGATCACCCAGAAGTTTGCGGGTGGTGGCGTCAGTCGTGCGCTGTGCTGCCTTGAGATAGAACGCCCCGGCGTCGCGCTCCATCGCCTCGGCCTCGTCGCGAATGCGCTCGATCCCAAGGTTCTCGATCAGCCATACGGGGCGACGGGCATAGAACCCCGCCACATGTTCGCGACGGATCAGCGGGATCACCTCGCCAAAGCGGGTGCGATGCAGGTCGATCAACCGTGCGCGGTGGCCGTCCTCTTCGACGGCCATGCCATCGAAAATGGCAGCCGTGTCTGGGAAATCAGCACGGAGCATTTCCGCATAGGAGCGGTAGATGCGCGCGTCATCCTCTTCGGACGAAATAGCCAGAGCAAGGATCTCTTGCTCGGACAGGTCACGGAAACGACGGCGCGATGTCATGCCGGGAATCATGGAACACCTCTTTTAGAATAATTCTAAACTAGTCTAGCCGCGCGGCAGAGCAAGCGCAAAGCGGCGTAATGCCTCTCAAATAAGTAAACCGATCGGTTCATTTTTTACTTGATTTCTAAACTGAACTGTTTAGTTATGGATCTGAACAGATTAGTTCAGTTATGGAGTTTGACATGAAACACGCACTGACTGCACTCGCTCTCTCTATCAGCCTCATTGACAGCCCGACGTTGGCCTTGAGCTTTGACATGAGCAGCCTGACGCCCTCATTGAGCTTTCCCGAACCGACCCCTGCGCCGGTGACGCAAGGCACCAGTGGCATCAATCAGTAGATCGATGCCGCAAGGCCCAAGCGGCCCATCCTCTGACCGCTCGCGCAGATGTGCTTGCGGTTGGAGGGCGGAGCCGACTACACTGGCTCGACCTATGGGGAGGGTTTGGATGTCGGCTCCCGCCGTTGAAATCAAGAAGGGTCGCAAGTTCGATCAAGTGCTCGAAGGAGCGCGCCGGATCTTCATGCGGGATGGTTTCGAAGGGGCCAGCGTCGATGAAATCGCGCGTGAGGCACAGGTCTCCAAGGCGACGCTTTACAGCTATTTCCCCGACAAGCGGCTGCTGTTTTCTGAAGTGGCGCGGCTCGAGTGCAACCGGCAGGCCGAAGAGGCGCTTGCGGTGATCGGCAAGGGGGCGACCATTGAACATGTGCTGCGTGAGGCGGGCACACGGATATTACGCTTTTTCCTGTCGGATTTTGGCCAGCAGGTGTTTCGCATCTGTGTCGCGGAATCGCATCGCTTTCCGGAGTTGGGGCGACGGTTCTTTGCCTCGGGTCCGGATCTGGTGCGTGAGCGCCTGAGCAAAGTCCTGCGGCCCTATGTCGAGGCCGGGATATTGAAGATCGACGACATGGATCTTGCCGCCAATCAGTTTGGGGAGCTGTGCAAGGGCGATCTCTTTATTCGGAGCCTCTGCGGTATGTGCGATGGGGCGACAGACGCGGATGTGGAGCGCGTCGTCAACGGCGCGGTCGAGATGTTTCTGGCGCGCTATCGCGCCTGACGCTCCGCGCTGATCCCTCGTATTTCTGCGGCGATTTTCTCGGCGATCATCAAGGTTGGTGCATTGGTATTGCCGCCGATAAGGCGCGGCATGATCGAGGCATCGACCACGCGCAAGCCCTCAACCCCGTGCACGCGGCCCGAGCGATCAACCACCGCCATATCCCCACGCCCCATCGCGCAGGTGCCGACCGGATGATAGATCGTGTCGGCGCGGGCGCGAATATCCCCTTCGAGCGCCGCATCGGACCAGTCATGCGGATGCAGCCGCTCTTTGCGCCATGGATCAAACGCAGGCGCGCGCAGGATCGCATCCATCTGCCGCGCGCCGCGCATCATCAGCGCCAGATCACGGTCATCGCTGAGGAAGGCCGGATCAATCACCGGGGCGTCAGACGCGCGCGCAGAGCGCAGCGTGACGCGCCCCCGGCTATGGGGCCGCAGCACGCAGATGTGACAGGAGTAACCCGGTCTGAAATGCAGGGTGCGCATATGGTCCTCGACAATGCCAATGACAAAATGCAGTTGCAGGTCCGGGCGTGTCACGCTGGCAGAGGAGCGCAGGAACGCACCTGCCTCGGCATAGGGCGTGGCGAATTGGCCTGTGCCCGTCTTGCGCCAGTGCAGCGCCGCCTTGCCCAGCTGCCATAGACCTTTGGGACCAAGGCTGACGACATCATCGCGCTTTGACGTCTCGGCCAGAATGTAATCCAGATGATCTTGCAGGTTCTCACCCACGCCGGGCAGGTCCTGCACCGGCGCGATACCATGCGTCTGTAACGCCTCTGCCGGGCCGATGCCCGAAAGCATGAGAAGCTGCGGCGAGCCAAAGGCCCCACCGCTGAGGATCACCTCGCGTCTTGCGTGCAGCTCTTGTACACGGCCCCGATGACGATAGCGCAGGCCGGTCGTGCGTTTGCCGTCAAAGAGCACGCGCTCGGCCATGGTGCCGGTCATCACCGTCAGATTGGGACGTGTCATCGCGAGAAAGAGATAGGCGGCAGCGGCAGAACAGCGTTCACCGCGCTGTGGCCCGTCAAAGAATTGCGTGACCTGATAATGGCCCGCCCCCTCTTGTTGAGGGCCGTTGAAATCCGCGTTGCGGGGGATTTGCACGCTCTCGCAGGCGGTGACGAATGCCTCGGATATGCCGCGCGGTGCGCTTTGATCGGTGACCTGCAAGGGGCCTGACTGGCCATGCAAGGCACCGCCATGCTGTGCGTTGCGCTCTGTGGCGATGAACCACGGCAACACGCTCTTCCAATCCCATCCGTCGCAGCCCAGATCCGCCCATTCATCGTAATCACCGGGATGCCCGCGCGCATAGAGCATGGCATTTATCGCACTCGAGCCGCCAAGGGCGCGACCACGCGGCTGAAACCCGCGCCGCCCGTTCAAGCCAGCCTGCGGCACGGTCTTGAGCGCCCAGTTGTTGATTTTCGGACGCCCCGAAACCATCGCCGCCACCAGCCCCGGCGCGCGGATGAAATTATCGCGCCCGCCACCGCCAGCCTCGACTAGACAGACGGTGATGCCGGGGTCTTCGCTCAGGCGGGCCGCCAAGACTGCGCCTGCCGAGCCCCCACCGACGATGATATAGTCATAGATCATAGCCTGCTGCCCTCTGCTGCGTCACGCTATGCCAAGGTTAGGACCCAACCAAAGCACGACGCTGCGTCAGACGCGTGTCACCTCAGCCCGGGCTCATGCCGCGCAGACGCTCGGAGCGCCGACGCAGATATTCCAGCGTCGTCAGCAAGGCGATCGAGATCACCACGAGGATCGTGGCCACCGCCAGAATGGTTGGGCTGATCTGCTCGCGCAGGCCGGTGAACATCCGCCAAGGCAGGGTTTGCTGATTGGCAGAGCCGACGAAAAGCACGACAACCACCTCATCAAACGAGGTGATGAAGGCGAAGAGGCCGCCCGAAATCACACCGGGAAGGATAAGCGGCATCTGCACCCGAAAGAACGTGGTGACCGGATCAGCGCCCATATTGGCCGCAGCGCGTGTGAGCGAGCGGTCAAAGCCCACCAAGGTCGCCGTCACCGTGATGATGACAAAGGGAATGCCAAGCGCGGCATGGGCCAGCACAACGCCGAAATAGGTGCCTTGCAGGCCGATCCGGCTATAGAAGAAATACATCCCCGCCGCCGAGATGATCAGCGGCACGATCATCGGAGAGATCAGGATCGCCATGATCGCGCGACGGAAGGGTACATGTTCGGAACTCAGGCCAATCGCCGCCAAGGTGCCAAAGCTGACCGAAAGCAGCGTCGCGACTGGCGCAATCGCCAGAGAATTACGCAGCGCCTGCTGCCAGCCACTTGAGGTGAAGAAATCCTGATAATGCTTGAGACTGTAGCCTGCCGGATCAAACCGCAGCATTTCTGGCGTGAACGTAAAGAAATTCTGCGCATTGAAGCTGAGCGGCATGACCACCAGAATGGGCGTGATCAGAAACACAAAGATCGCGCCGCAGATCACTCGGAATGTGTAGTGCCAGAGCACCTGACCGCTGGTTAGGTAGGGGGCCAGATTCGCGCGATACCGCCCCTCGCCGATCCAGAAGATGAACCACGAGAAGAAGAGGCCAGAGAGCACTCCCAGCACGATGCCAGGAAGGGCCGCCAACAAAAAGCCGGTGATCACAAACAGTGCAAAAATACCCCAACGGGTGACTTTCTCCTGTCCCAACCCAAAGACCACCAGAGCGAGATAGGCCAAAAGGATCAGGGCCACCGCCCCGATGGCGATGCCCATCGCGCCGGACCCATGGGCGGTGCCTACGAAAAGTCCGGCAAAGCCACCTGCTGCACCGATCACCGGAAGGGCAAAGGAGAGCGGCTTGGTCTCGACCGGTGTGAGTGTAAATCCGTTCATGTCATTTACCCCAGCTTCACGTTGTCGATGCCGACGATCTTGTCATAGGCCCAGTAGAGGATCAGGACGACCGCCAGCAGGATCGTGCCCAACGCCGCCGCCAGTCCCCAGTTGAGAGAGGACGAGATGTGATAGGCGATCCGGTTCGAGATGAAAGTCCCCGTCGTCCCGCCGACAATCTCGGGTGTGATGTAATACCCGATGGCAAGGATGAACACGAGGATCGAGCCCGCGCCGATACCGGGCACCGACTGTGGGAAATAGACCCGCCAGAAGGCAGTCCAATTGGTCGCGCCGAGGGATTTGGCCGCCCGCAGATAGGTCTGCGGGATGGTCTGCATCACCGAATACATCGGCAGGATCATGAAAGGCAGCAGGATATGGGTCATCGCCACGATGGTGCCGAATTGATTGTTGATCATCACCAGACGGCTTTCATCCGCGACAAGCCCAAGCCAAACCAGAACGTCGTTGATGACACCCTGTTGTTGCAACATCACCTTCCACGCGCTGGTCCGCACCAAAAGCGAGGTCCAGAACGGCAAAAGGACCAAGATCATCAACAGGTTTGACGTTCGCGATGGCAGATTGGCCAAAAGCCAAGCAATCGGATACCCCAGCGCCACGCAGCTAAAGGTGATCATCAGCGACATGAACATAGTGCGCTTGAAGAGGATGCCATAGATCCGCTCATCCTCGCTGCGCAGGGCGATGCCGTTGGGCGTCTTTTCCATATCCACGGCATTGAGGAAATAGCCGGTGGTGTAGGGCGGCGAATAGGTCTGGATCGTCTCCCAGAAGTTGGGTCTTGCCCAATCCTTGTTGGAGTCGATCATCGCGGCCTTCATATCGATCGGCGGCAATTCGGCGGCGGCGGCAGCGCGCAGCATATCGGCGGAGGGACCGGAATAGGAGGCAAGTGCTGTTGCCGTGGCCGGGTCTTCGAGATCGACCGCAAGGGCGGCATAAACGGCCTCCCATGGCTCTTCTTCGGCGACAACATCGCCATCTACGAAATACGTAAAGCCTGCGAAGGCCGCATAGGCGCGTGCCGTGTTGGGCAGGATTTCGGAAATCTCCGCGCCGGGAACAAACCCTATATCCCCGTTGAACGCCGAGGACTCGAGTTGTTCGAGCCGCCCGATCTGATTCGACAGAAGGCGGGTGTTGGCCTCTGCGCCAGCGCCACCTGACATCATCTCAGCCCAGACCTGCGCCTCTTCAAAGGCGGGATCAATCTCTTCCAACGCGTCCTGGAACACCTCGCCGATGTCGGCAACGTCGCGACCCGATGTGCGGAACAGCGACGAAATACCGCTTTCCTCATAGTTCAGGCGGCTGCCCAGCTTGGTGTGTTCCTTGGCCTCGGCTGCAAGAAAGAGATCAAAGAACAACGCGCGGAACACCTGTTCATCGGGGGTGTCGGCGGCATCCCAATCGCGCAGCTCCTCGACCGTCATGGGGAGGGTATTGCCGACGATCTGATTCTCGACCGAGCGGAACAGCATATCCACAATCGGCGCGATGAAGGTCAGAAGCACAAAGATCAATAGGGGAGCGATCAGGGCAAGCGCCCGCATCTTCTGCGCCCGGAGCGCGCGGCGTAAGCTGCGTTTTAGCGGCGTGCCATCCGCGGCAAGCATCGGGCCGGTCTGGGTGGTATCGCTCATGTCATCCCCGTCGAACAAATCTGGTTATACAGGCCGGGTCTTGCGCCCGGTCAGAGGAGAGGTGGGGCCGCAACCGGCCCCACCTTTTTGTGTCAGCAGTGTTTACTGAGCCAGCCACGACTGGAACTTGGCGTCCAGATCGTCGCGGTTGTCCGCCCACCATTCGTAGTCATAGATGTGGACGTTGCCTGCATTGGCCGGATCGGTCGGCATATGCGGTGCCATGTCGATACCGAGATCGGCATGCTTGCCCACCAACGGTGCCGAAGACGCACGCGCCGGACCGTAGGAGATGTAAGCAGCCTGATCGGCCAGACGCTGTGTGTCGGTGGCGAACTTGAGGAAGTCCATCACGCGCGCCAGACGATCTGCGGGCAGACCAGCGGGAACGATCCAGCCATCGAGGTCAAAGGACTGCATGTCCCACATCATCGCGATCGGCTGGTTCTGTTCGGCAATCGCCGAGAACAGACGACCGTTGTAAGTGGAACCGATGAAGACTTCGCCATCGGCCAGAAGCTGCGGTGTTTCGGCACCGGCAGACCACCAGACAACCTGATCCTTGATCGTGCCCAGCTTGGCCAGCGCGCGGTCAACACCTTCGTCGGTGCCCAGAACGTCATAGATCTCGTCCTTGGCAACGCCGTCGCAATAGAGCGCCCATTCCATGTTGTCGATCGGACGCTTCTGCAGCGAACGCTTGCCGGGATATTTTGCCAGATCGAACACGTCGCAGACGGTGCTCGGAGGCTCTACGCCCTCGGGAACCATGTCGGTGCGATAGCCAAAGGTCGTCGAGTAGACGATCTGCGGCACGAAACAATCGCTGACAATCAGATCACCGAAATCGTCGCTGGCAGAGGTGCCATCGGGCGCGGCGGCCAGAACCTCGTCGTGATCAAGCTCGAGGGCCAGACCCTCGTCACAGAGGCGCATTGCGTCAGAGGCCACGACATCAACCAGATCCCAGGTCACGTTGCCAGCTTCGTTCATGGCACGCAGTTTGGCCACAGCCTCGGCCGAGCTTTCGTCCCAAGTGGCGGTTACGCCGGAATTCGCAGCAAGGTAGGGCTGTACATAGGCCTTGTCCTGGCTGTCCTGATAGGCGCCGCCCCAGCTGACGATGGTCATGCTATTGGCCATGTCCTGCGCGGTCACTGCGGTGCCCGCAGCGACGGTCAGAGCCGTGGTCGCGAGCAGGGTTTTCGTGAGTTTCATAAACATACTCCCAGTTTGTTCCCGTTTTTGGATGGTTGGGCCCTGCGCTACGGGTAGAACGTCGAGGGCCTTGCTGCACTCGCACCGATATCGCGACCGGCGCGAATATACTTATACTTGGGGCGCGTCGAGCGCGCGGCAATCCTCGGGAAGCCAACCGATCTCGATCTGCTCGCCCGGTTGCAGACGGCGT
>NZ_CH902584.1:1330932-1538477 GCF_000152845.1 Roseovarius sp. 217 | reverse complement strand
TGTTGTTCTCGCCAATGAACTGCGCAACAAAGCTGTTTTGCGGGCTCTCGTAGAGCTGATCCGGCGGTGCGATCTGTTGAATGCGGCCATCGTTGAATACTGCAACGCGGTCCGACATGGTCAGCGCCTCGGTTTGGTCATGGGTCACATAAACCGTCGTGATTCCCAGACTATGCGCCAGATGGGTGATCTCGAACTGCATCTTTTCGCGCAATTGCTTGTCGAGCGCGCCCAAGGGCTCATCCATCAAAACCAATTCCGGCTCGAACACCAGCGCGCGTGCAAGGGCAACCCGCTGTTGCTGCCCACCCGAAAGTTGCGCAGGGCGACGACCGCCAAAGGCCCCCATCTCGACCATTTCGAGCGCACGCTTGACCTTGGCCTCGCGGTCGGATTTGCCGATCTTGCGCACCTCAAGCGGAAAGCTGAGATTCTCGGCAATCGTCATATGGGGAAAGAGGGCGTAGTTCTGGAACACCATGCCGATGCCGCGTTTATGTGGCGGGATGTTGTTGATGCTGATGCCATCGAGCTTGATCTCACCATGCGTGGCGGTTTCAAATCCGGCCAGCATCATAAGGCAGGTCGTTTTGCCCGACCCGGACGGCCCCAGCATGGTCAAGAACTCGCCCTTGGGCATGCTCAGGTTCAGATCTTTGACAACCAGAGTTTCGCCGTCGTAGCTCTTTTGAACACGTTCAAACGCAACGAACGCATCGTTGTTCCCGGTATCTGCCAAGGTCGGCTCCCTATCTTTTTTATCGTCGCGGGCGTTTGCCCCGCGTTCGGGGAAAACTAAAACGTCAATGGCCTAATCATGCAAGCGGATTGCGGCACTTTTTTCCCGAATCCGACGCGCGCAGGTCAAATCGCCTGCAAGTCAAGCAAGATAAGTCAAATTTCCTGCAAATCGCCGGGGCACGCTCCGCTTTAACGCGAGCCTCGGCAAAGGTTTTATAGCGTATTGGCCTATCCCAAGACTGATTTCACGGCTTTTGTAGTTTTGTGAATCACCTCGTCCGCTTCGGATTGCGTGAGACAGAAGGGCGGAGCGAAGCCCAGAATGTCCCCCTGCGGCATGGCCCTCGCGATAACACCTGAGGCCGCCAGCGCGGCGGAAATCTGTGGGCCCACCTTGTCGGCGGCATCAAAGAATTCCCGATTGTCGCGATCCTTGACGAATTCCACGGCACAGAGCATCCCCTCGCCCCGGACCTCGCCCACATGCGCATGCGCGACCAGCGCCTCGGCCAGGCCACGATTGAGATAGCCGCCCACATCGCGGTTATTGGCGATCAGGTTCAGATCATCGAGCAGCTTGAGGTTGGCCACCCCCGCCGCCGCCCCGATGGGATGCGCCGAATAGGTCCAGCCATGGCCGATGGGGCCATTTTCGTCCGTGCCCTGCTCCAACACCGTCCACATGCGGTCGCTGACGATGCTGCCCGAGAGCGGCGCATAGGCGCTTGTGAGGCCTTTGGCGATGGTGATCAGATCCGGCGTCATTCCATAATGATCCGAACCGAACATGGTGCCCAGACGACCAAAGCCCGTCACGACCTCATCGGCAATCAACAGGATGTCATGCTTTTTCAGCACCTCTTGAATGGCCACCCAATAGCCGGCGGGCGGTGGCACGATGCCCCCGGTGCCCAGCACCGGCTCGCCGATGAAGGCGGCAATGGTATCCGCACCTTCGCGCTCGATCAGCGCCTCCAGTTCTGCGGCGCAATGCGCCGAGAACTGCTCCTCGGTCTGATCCAGATTGGCGCGGCGGAAATAATAGGGGGCGTCGGTATGGACAACCTGCGCCAACGGCAGGTCGAATTTCTTGTGAAAGAGCTCCAACCCGGTGAGCGAACCGGTCATCAGTCCTGAACCGTGATAGCCGCGCCAACGGCTGATGATCTTCTTCTTTTCAGGTCGTCCAAGGATGTTGTTGTAATACCAGATCAGCTTGATGTTGGTCTCATTGGCGTCAGAGCCCGACATCCCGAAATAGACCTTGCTCATCCCCTTGGGCGCCCGGTCCATGATCATTTTCGACAGGGTGATCGACGCCTCTGTGCCATGCCCGACATAGGCGTGGTAATAGGCCAGTTCGCGCGCTTGGGTGGCAATCGCCTCGGCAATCTCTTGGCGGCCATAGCCGACGTTGACGCAATATAGCCCTGCGAAGGCATCGAGAAAGCGATTGCCGTCACGATCCTCGATATGACAGCCCTGCCCGCCTTTGATCACCCGGTTCGGCGCCTCACCGCGCGCGAATTGCGCCAGATGCGTGGAAGGGTGAAAAAAGTTATCGCGATCCCATTGATCGAGTTGGTCGTTGCGCAGCATCGTGTTTCCTTTCTTCGGGGGCACACCCCCAGCTTCATCGTTCCAAAAATACTCGAATCCCGACCTTCACGCCCAATCGCGGCAGACATATTTGATCTCCATGAATTCCTCCATGCCGCGCCGCGCCCCTTCGCGGCCCAGACCCGATTGCTTGACCCCGCCAAAGGGAATCGGTGCGCCGGTCACCTTGGTGCGGTTGACCGCGACCATGCCGAATTGCAGCGCCCGCGTCATCCGGTAGATGCGACGCGGATCATGGCAATGCAGATAGGCGATGAGACCGTATTCCGTGGCATTGGCACGGGCCACCACCTCTTCTTCGGTGTCAAAGGGCGTGATTGCCGCCACCGGGCCAAAGGTCTCGTCGCGCATGATCGCTGCGTCATCGGGCACATCAATCAGAACCGTAGGTTGATAAAAAAGCGGCCCAAGGTCGTCGCGTTGACCGCCGCAGGCGAGCGTTGCGCCATGGGTCAGCGCATCGGATACATGCTCTTCCTGCTTTCTGACCGCGTTCTCGTTCATCAACGGCCCGATATCGGGATCATCCATGCCGCGCCCGAGGGTCAGTTTCTGCGTCTCTTCGACAAAGCGACGGCAAAAAGCGTCATAGACAGGCCGCTCCACGTAAATCCGGTTCGCGCCCAGACAATCCTGTCCCGAGGTGGCGAATTTCGCCTTGATCGATTCCGTCACTGCCGTTTCCAGATCGGCATTCTTGAACACAATCACCGGCGCGTGGCCGCCCAGTTCCAGCACCAGTTTCTTGACCGTCCCGGCGCATTGGCGATAGAGCAACTGCCCGATATTGGTGGAGCCGGTGAAGCTCAGGACGCGCACGCGGGCGTCTTGCGTCCAGGGTTCCACCACCGTCGCCGCACGTCCCGTCACCACATTGAACACACCCGCCGGGATGCCCGCGCGCTCGGCCAGTTCCGCCAAGGCCAGTGCCGAATAGGGTGTCTCACCGCTTGGGTGCGCAACGACCGTGCAACCGGCCGCCATCGCCGCCGCCGCCTTGCGCGTGAGCATCGCTGCGGGGAAATTCCACGGGGTGATCAGGGCCGCCACGCCCACCGGCTCCAACCACAATTCCACCTCGGCATCGGGCAGATGGCTTGTGACCCCCTCGATATTGGGGCGTTTGGCCTCTTCGGCGTAGTATTCCACGAAACTCGCCGCATAACTGATCTCGCCGCGCGCCTCACTGAGGGGTTTGCCCTGTTCCAGCACCATGATCCGCGCGAGGTCTTCGCGATGCTCGATCATCAGATCGAACCACCGCCGTAGCAGCACAGAGCGGTCTTGCGGCAGGGTCAGAGACCACATTTGAAACGCCGCCTCCGCCGCATCCACCGCCGCATGTGCCTGATCTGCACTGAGGCTCGCCACATCGCCCAGCGCACGGCCATCGGCGGGATTGGTGACGGGAAGCGTTGCAGTGTGGTCACCGCCCACCCATTTGCCATTCACATAGGCAAAGCTGCGCACGAGGCGTGTGTCGGTGATCCCGTTGCGGGTCCAGATGGCTGAGTCGGACATGAAGGCGCTCCTTTTGCGCCAAAGAATGTCCTGTGATTGCCACCGTGTGTGGCTGAAGTTTCACAAGTTTGCAGATTATTCGTCTGCGGAACCGCCAAAGCGTAGATGTTTCATTCGAAAAATATCTCGAGCGGTGGCAGGCGCGGGGATTTGACCGGCTTGGTCACAATATAGGTGAAATACCGTGCCAGTCCGATCCGGGCCTCCAGCATCTGATCAATCAGCCGCTGATAAGCGTCGATGTCGCGGGTCACGATCTGCATCAGATAGTCAAACCCGCCCCCCAACGCCCAACAGGCCGTCACCTCGCCATAGCGCTGCACACTGTCTTCAAAGGCGCGAAACGAGGCGGGCGTGTGATCCGCCAGTTCCACCGCAACAAAGACGGTCACATGCGACCCCAACTTCTTGAGAGCGATCCGGGCGTTATAGCCCTCGATCAGACCCGCCGCTTCGAGACGCTTCAAACGCTCCCAACACGGGCTGGCCGAAAGACCGACGCGCGCCGCCAGATCGGCCTTGGTGATGCGGCCCTCATCGGCCAGCACCCGCAGGATATCGAGATCGCGCGCATCCAGCTTCATGCAAGGATCACCGTGCCCACGTCACGTCCCTTGAGACGGTCCATCACATGGGTGGCAATCGCAGTATCCTGCACGCCTGTGCCGGTCAGATCGCAAATGGTGATTTCGGCATCGCTCTTGCGCCCGCGCGCCCGACCCCGGATCACATCCCCCAACTCGACCGGCGCGCCCTTGGTCCATATCCCGGCCTCGATCGCGCTGCGCAGCTCGCCCAGTTTTTCGACCTGCGTCGCACGGTCGGCG
Source organism: Roseovarius sp. 217 (assembly GCF_000152845.1). Taxonomy (GTDB): domain Bacteria; phylum Pseudomonadota; class Alphaproteobacteria; order Rhodobacterales; family Rhodobacteraceae; genus Roseovarius. The sequence goes on along the minus strand of NZ_CH902584.1, from coordinate 1,533,768 downwards.
ACGTAAAGGTCGGCCGTGATCAGGGCCTGCGGGTCAATCTCATTCTTGCCCGCCTGATCAGAGCCCATGGCGGTGATATGCAATTCGGGATGCAGCCATTTCGACTCGATCACCGGGGTTTGCGCCGGAGTCGTGGTGATCACCAACTGGCTCGCCAACACTACATCTGCGGGATTGTCCATCACGCGAATATCGCATTTGAGGTCCGCCAGATCGGCCGCGCAGGCGCGCGCGCGGTCACCATCACGCCCCCAGATGAGCAGCCGGTCATAGGGGCGCACCAACCGCGCCGCCCGCGCCTGGAGCCGTGCCTGAACGCCAGTGCCGATGATGCCCGCCGTATGAACCACCTCGGGGGCGAGATGCTGCGCCGCCACCGCTCCCGCAGCCGCCGTGCGCAGATCGGTCAGATAGCCATTGTCGAGAAACACCGCCTCGACCAGCCCGGTCTTGGCCGAAAAGAGGATCATCAACCCGTTGAGGCTGGGCAGACCCAGCTTGGGATTGTCGAAAAAACCCGGACTGACCTTGATTGCAAAGCCATCAAAGCCGGGAATATAGGCGGTTTTGACATCCACCTCGCCATGCACATCTGCCAAATCCATCGACATCACCGGCGGCATCACAACGCCGCCATCCGAGAGCGCGGCAAACGCCTGCTCGATCACCTTGACCGTCTCTCGGTCGAGCTTGATCGCTCCGCGCAACTCGGCCTCTGTCACGATCCTTATATCATGTGTCATATGGTTTGCCCTCAATCACCTTGTCGCCCAAAATCACGGTCTGCCCGGTTATCACCTTGGTAAAGAGCGCCATATCGAGATTGCGGCCCGTGATGATGGTGGCCGTTGGCCCTTTGGGCGCAACCTTGCCACTCAGCACCGCGGCAAGGCCCACGACGCAAGCCCCTTCTGCCACGATCCGATCCTCGTAATAGAGCACCTGCATCGCGTGATAAATCTCTTCTTCGCTCACGAGAATCACCTCGTCCAGCAACTCGCGGCACATGGCAAAGCTGAGACGGTTCGCCATGCCAATCCCACCGCCAAGGCTATCGGCAAGGCTTGGCACCTCTTCAACCTCAACGGGGTGACCTGCGCGGATGCTTTCATACATCGCGGCCCCCCGGTCCATGCTAATCCCAATCACGCGCAGGGTGGGTCTGATCGTCTTGGCGGCCAGCGCCACCCCCGCTGCAAGGCCCCCACCAGACAAGGGCACGAGGAGCGTTTCCAGATCCGGGCGCGCCGCTAGGATTTCCAGCCCGATGGTACCCTGACCTGCGATGACCAGCGGATCATCAAAGGGCGAGATTTCGGTCAACCCTTCCTCAGCAACCAGCCGCTCGGCCTCGGCCTGGGCAGCATCCTGACTGCGTCCAATGATCCGCACCTCCGCCCCCAGCGCGCGGATGCCATCCACCTTGGCCTGTGGCACCAGGTCCGACATACAGATCACCGCCCGCAAACCGCGTGCCCGCGCTGCATAGGCGACGCCGCGCCCATGGTTGCCAGTCGAGCAACAGGTAACGCCCGCCGCATCCCGCGCACCCGCCACCGCATTGAGCGCGCCGCGCAGCTTGAAGGCGCCGATGGGTTGCATATTCTCCAGCTTGAGCAGGAAGTCAGCGCCCAAAACGCCACTCATAAAGGGCGAGGGCACCAGCGGCGTGTGATCCGCCACACCGGTAATCACCTGTGCCGCAGCAAGAATATCGGCCAGAACAGGCTGCATTGTTTTCTCCCATCAGCTGATCGCGCGCAGCTTGCGTTGGGGCAAGCCTAGCGTCAACTCTGCGGCACGAGATGGTCTGAAAACGACAAAACGGGGCGCATTTCTTGGGGCAAGCCCAAGACAAACCCCCAAGTATGACCGGGACATTCTAGATACGGACCCCCGACATGATTGAAAAAGACCTGCCCTTCTCGGCTCAGGAGTATCAGCGCCGGTTGGAAAAAACCCGCGCCGCCATGGCCCGGCTTGACCTTGACGCGCTCTTTGTCACCGACCCGTCAAACCAGCATTGGCTGACCGGCTATGACGGCTGGTCCTTCTATGTGCATCAGGGCGTGCTGGTCTTTCCAGAGGCCGACCCGATCTGGTGGGGCCGCAATCAGGATGCCAATGGCGGCGTGCGCACCGTCTGGATGACAGATGACCGGGTGATCGGCTATGCCGACAATTTCGTGCAATCGACCGAACGCCATCCTATGCAGGATCTGGCGGAGCGATTGAAGGGGATGGGTCTTGCCGACAAACGCATTGGTGTGGAAATGGACAATTACTATTTCTCCGCCAAGGCGATGCAGACCCTGCGCGAGGAATTGCCCGACGCGACCTTTCTCGACGCAACCGCGCTGGTGAACTGGCAACGGACGGTGAAATCCGAGGAAGAGCTTGGCTTTATGCGCAAGGCTGCGCTCATTTCGGAAAAGATCACCGATGGGCTGATGGAGCGGGTCGAACCGGGCATCCCAAAGAACGAGATCGTGGCCGAGATTTTCCGTGATGCCATCCGTGGGGTCGAGGGCGCTTGGGGTGATTATCCGGCCATCGTGCCGCTCTTGCCGTCAGGGTCAGACGCCGCCGCGCCGCATCTGACGTGGAATGGGCGCGAGTTTGCCACGGGAGAGGCGACATTCTTTGAAATCTCGGGCTGTTACCGCCGCTATCACGCGCCCTTCTGCCGCACGCTGTTTCTGGGCAAGCCGCCGCAGTTCCTGCTTGATGCTGAGAAGGCGCTGATCGAGGGGCTGGAGGCAGGGCTAGAGGCCGCAAAGGCAGGCAACCGCGCCTGTGACATCGCCAATGCTTTGGCCGCCCCGTTGGAGCGTGCTGGCATTGAACGTGGCGCGCGCTGTGGCTATCCCATCGGTCTGAGCTATCCGCCCGATTGGGGCGAGCGCACGATTTCCCTGCGGTCCGAGGATGAAACCGTGCTGGAGCCGGGAATGACATTCCATTTCATGCCGGGGCTCTGGATGTCCGACTGGGGTCTGGAAATCACCGAATCCATCCTGATCAAGGACACGGGCCCGGCAGAAACCTTCTGCAACCGCCCGCGCAAGATGTTCGTCAAGGACTGAGCATGAAGGCCCCCACAGGCGATGTGGGGGCCGTTTGCTAATGCGCTATTCCCATTCCATCTGTTCATAGACCCGGCCCGCATTCTTGGTGGCCAACTCTTCGAACGTATCAAGATGGGTATAGGCGGATTGGTCGACGTAATACGCCCCGGCTAGGTCGCCGCCCGAATCGATATGCGCCCGGATCTGGGCGCGCAGATGTTCCAGATAGCCTTTGGTATAGCGGCGCACCTGATCCATGTTGGTGGGATGGCCGTGGCCGGGGATCACATAGCTGGCTTCCAGTGGTTCGAACGCGCTATCCCAAGTTTCCAGCCAATCCGCCGTGATCGTGTCGGGGAAAATCGGCAGCATGCGTTCGTGAAACGCCATGTCGCCCGAGATGACAAGTCTTTGATCTGGCAGCCAGACGACAATATCCCCCGCGCTATGGGCTGGTCCCAGATAGCGCGCCTCGATCCGGAAACCGCCCATCTCGACGAGATACGCGTCGCTGAATGTCTCTGTCGGCAGCACGACGCTTGTGCCTTCGGCCTGCTCCTTGGTCACACGCTGCGCCGTGTCCAGATCGCTGCCGCCGTGGTTCTCGAACTCGGCGGCGGCATCCTCATGCGCCACGATCGGCACGCCCTGTTCGGCCCAATAGGAATTGCCCAGCATGGCATGACCCTGACCGTTCTCATTAAAGACCAGCTTGACGGGTTGATCCGTGATCACCTTGATTTCAGCGTGCAGCGCCTTGGCCAGCCCATAGGACGCGCCGCCATTGATCACCACGACCCCGTCACCCGTGACAATAAAGCTGAGGTTATTGTTGTGCCCCGCATTCTCATAGGTCGGCGGGGCGGTGGCACCGATGGCGGACCAGACATGCGGGATCACTTCGACCGGCTTGGAATAGAGCAGCGATGCGGGATATTGGTCGGGGATATCCTCGCTCGCCGAGGCCAAGCCGGCGGCAGAGAGCAGAACGGCGAGAGTTGCGCGCCGCATCTCAGACCTCCGCCACGAAACGGTAGGCATCGCCATCGCGCTCTACCCGACCCAGACCGCCGTCTGGCAGGTGAAAGCCGACCATGGCCATCTGATCGGTCGCCAGTTGGTCCAAGAGCCGCGTGCGCGTGATAATGCCGGTTTCGGCATCCTGATCCGATCCGCTGGCCCAATCCGGCCGCGCAAAGGCCAGGTGACCGTTGCCAATGGCATCGCCCACCACCAGCGCCGCCTCGGTGCCTTGACGAACCTCAAACGCGATATGCCCCGGCGTGTGGCCGGGTGTGTCATGCGCGAGGATACCCGGCAGCACCTCTTGCCCGCCGCTGATGAACTCCATCTGATCCTCAATCGCCGCCAGCCGCCGCGCCGCGCCCACGGCAAAGCTGGCGCGCTCTGCGCCGATGCTCTCGACCGTGGCGGGATCGGTCCAATACTCCCATTCCGCCTGCCCGATCATATAGCTGGCATTGGCAAACACCGGATCGTCGAAATCATCCAGCACGCCCCAGAGGTGATCGGGGTGCGCATGGGTAAAGAGCACATGGGTGATGGCATCGGCGCTGACCCCAATGGTATCGAGCGCCTCGAGGATCTTGCCCGCTGTGGGCATGAAACCAGACCCGGACCCGGCATCAAAGAGCACCGTTCGGTCACCATCCTGCAACAGTGTCAGGTTGCAAGGCGGCTCTACCGTGTCACCGGTGATGCCGTACTGCGCCAGAACAGGGGCGGCATCGGCAGCGGGCAGGTTACCCAACAGAAACGCCATCGGCAGCACGAGATTGCCATCGCTGAGGGTGGTGATCTTAGCACTGCCCAATGTCAGTTCGGTCGCAGCAAAGCCGGGGCGCGGCAGGCCGACAAGCGTGGTGGCACCTATCGCAGCCAGGATTTGACGTCGCTTGAAATGCATGGTTTCGTCTTCCCTTATTTATTCGCATTTATGAATATGATGCTCCGGCAAGCGTCACAATACAAGACAAAACAAGGATGCGTTTGATGCTGATTTCCGCGCAGAGATGCGATAGGAACGCAGCATTGGAATTCCTTATGCATGATCGACACTCACTCATGGACAATGACATCCCCGCCTATCTGACAACCAAAGAGGTTGCTGACCTCTTGCGAGTCAAAGAGCGCAGAGTTTACGACATGGTCGCCACGGGCGAGATTCCGCATCGCAAGATCACCGGCAAGCTCTTGTTTCCACACAATGAACTGATGTGCTGGATTGAGGGTACTGGTGTCACGCTGCCGACAGAGCGGATGGCGCTCGTGACCGGTTCGCATGATCCGTTGCTCGATTGGGCTCTGCGCGAGAGTGGTGCGGGCCTTGCCACTCTTTGGAACGGAAGCCATGACGGGCTGGAGGTCTTTGCCGAGGGGCGCGCGGTTCTGACGGGGCTGCATATTCCGGGCGATACCGACTGGAACATTCCCGCCATAGAGGCGCGTGGGTTGCGCGATGCGGTGCTGATCGGCTGGGCCGAACGGATGCGCGGTCTGATTCTGACGCCCGCTGTGGCCGATCTGGTGCAGAGTTTTGGCGATCTGCGTGGTCGCCGTGTGATCCTGCGACAAGAGGGGGCAGGCACCACGACGCTGTTTGACCGAATGATGGCCGAGTCCGGATTAGTGCCCGGCGACATCCTGACGCCTGCCAGCCCCGCGCACACCGAGAGCGACGCCGCCGCCGCCGTAGCGGCGGGTGAGGCAGAGGCGACGTTGGGGATCGACTCAATGGCGCGGCAGTTTCGGTTGGTGTTCCGGCCCCTGGTGCAAGAGCGGTTCGATCTTTTGATCGACCGCCGCGCCTATTTCACTGAACCCGTGCAACGCCTTGTCGCCTTCATGCGGTCGGATACGATGATTGCCAAGGCGGCGGCGCTTGGAGGCTATGATCTGGGCGCACTCGGCACCGTTCGCTGGATTTCCGCCTGAGGCCGCGCCTCCCCAAGGAAATTTCAAACTTCCTTGGGGAGAGCTCTGTAGACTGCCGCGCAGGGTCAGCCGCCCGCGTTCGGGAAAAACAACTGCTGGCCGTCGATCTTGTAATCGGCGATGGCCTGTTGGCCGTCTTCCGACAGAACCCAGTCAATGAACGCTTGCCCGGCCTCGGCCTTGACGCCCGCATGCTTTTCCGGGTTCACGAGAATGATGCCATATTGGTTGAACAGGCGATCATCACCCTCGACCGAGATCTGGTAATCGCCCTTGTTGCCAAAGGATATCCACGTCGCGCGGTCGGTCAGCACATAGGCCCCCATCGCCGTGCCGGTGTTGAGCGTGGCCCCCATGCCGGAGCCAGTCTCGCGATACCACGCCCCAGATGCGGCGGCGGCATCGACGCCTGCGTCTTTCCACAGTTTCAATTCTGCCTTGTGGGTGCCGCTGTCATCCCCGCGCGAGGCAAAGGGTGCCTCGGTCTCTGCGACCTTGGTCAAGGCCGCCGTGATATCCTTGGTCCCGGCGATACCTGCCGGATCGGCGGGCGGCCCAACCAGGATGAAATCGTTGTACATCACATCCGACCGTTTCAGCCCGTGCCCATCGGCCACGAATTTTTCCTCGGATGCCTTGGCATGGACAAAGAGCACATCGCCATCGCCATTCTCGGCGTTCTTGATCGCCTGCCCGGTGCCTACGGCCACGACGCGCACCTCGATCCCGGTCTTGTCCTGAAAGATTGGCAGAATGTGGTCAAACAGACCGGAATTCTGCGTCGATGTGGTGGATTGCACCACGATGAACTGATCCTGCGCCTGCGCGGATCCAGCCAGGCCCAAGGCCAGTGCCGCACCGGCAGCAAGCGAAAAAAAATGACGTCTGAGCATGGAACACTCCCTGTTCGGTTGGATGTCAGAGGGTTGAGTTTGTGTAGAGCCGCCCTTCGGTCCAGGCGCGCGCGGCCTCGGAGCGGGGGTGGCGAAGGACTTGATCAAGCGGGCCGGTTTCGGCCACCTGCCCCGCGTGCAGAAAGATCACTTCATCTCCCATCCGACGCGCCTGACCCATATCATGGGTGACCATGACAATGGTCACACCCCGCGCATGGGCCGCGTCGATCAGAGACTCGATCATCTGCGTCGAGGCGGGATCGAGGCTGCTGGTGGGTTCATCAAGAAAAAGCAGGTGCGGCTGACCAATGAGCGCGCGTGCCAAGGCGAGGCGCTGCTGCTCTCCGCCAGAGAGAACGCGCGCAGGATGCCGCGCCAGATCGGTCAGCCCGGCCATATCGAGCGCGCGCCCCGCTTCTGTCGCCCGCTGCGCACCGCGCACGCCATGCATTGAGAGGGCGAAATTGAGATTGGCCAGCACCGACCGGCGCAGCATCACGGGACGCTGGAACACCATCGACTGCGCACGTCGCGCGGTGTGATCCGGGGTTGCCCCCCGCCACAAAACCTGCCCGGCAGAGGGTGGCAAAAGACCATGCAGAAGACGTAAAAGCAGGCTCTTGCCCGCGCCATTCGCCCCCATGATCAGAGTGCGCGACCCTTCGCGGATTGTCAGGGATACACCGTCAATGAGCCGCTTGCCTCCTGCCTCGAAAGACAGGTTACGCGCCTCGAGCAACGCAGCGCTTGTGGCGACCTGTGCCGGGATCATATCCATCACCGTATCACGCATAGGCCGCCCGCACCGCAGAGGCCCGGAGCGCCATGACCACCGCATTCACGATCACCGCGATGGAGAGCAACAGCACACCCAGCGCCAATGCCAGTTCCAGATTTCCTTTGGACGTCTCGAGCGCGATGGTGGTGGTCATCACGCGGGTCACATGATTGATATTGCCACCCACGATCAGCACCGCGCCGACCTCGGCCACCGCGCGGCCAAATCCCGCCAGTGCGACAGTCATCAGGCTATAGCGCGCATCCCAAAGCAAGGCGGCGATGCGGTCATAGGCGCGCAGGCCCATGGAGGCGAATTGCTCGGCATATTCGCCGTGCAGATCCTCGACCACCTGTTTCGTGAGTGCCGCGACGATGGGCGTCACAAGGATCGTCTGCGCGATGATCATTGCCAAGGGCGTGTAGAGCAATTGCAGGGGGCCAAGCGGGCCGGAGGCGGAAAGCATGAGGTAGACAAAGAGCCCAACCACCACCGGCGGCAGGCCCATCAGCGCATTGAGCAGGACCGTCAGAATGCCCCGCCCCGGAAAGCGGAATGCGCCGACCAAGGCGCCCAGGGGCAGTCCAATGAGACAGGACAAGAAAACAGCGGAAAGCGTCACCCGGAGCGACAGCGCAACGATCTCGCTCAGGTTCCGATCCCAATTGAGGATCAGGACAAAAGCCTCTGACATGATGTCGCCAAAGCTGAACACGTGCGATTTCTCCCCTTGTTGGGAAAAAAACCACAAAAAGACATAAGACACCAGCCCCTAAACGCGACAGCCCCTCAGGGTTTTGCGGCGCGCAATCGCCAGAGGCGCAGCGGTTGGATCAATTCCGGCCCATTCGATCCCATGCTTACATGCACCGCATAAAGCCGCCCCAGCGTCTCGCGCTGTGCCTCGGCCAGGGCGCGCCGGGCGGGATCGACACGGGCAAGATAGGCAATAAAGGCGTCCAGATCAGCCACAGGCGTGGGCCGCGCATAGGTGACAGGCGCAGGGCCAGTGGCCTCGCCCGTAGCCAGCATCGTATCAATCGCCCGAATCGCCGCGTGACGTATCGCTGTCTCATCCTCGACCGGGCGCATCACCTCAAAGAACGCGCCTTCTGCCAAGGGTTCGACAATGATCACCTCGCCACCGGGGCGCAGCACGCGCAAGGCCTCTCGCAAGGCGTCCGGCATGAGAGGCACCGGGACATGGTGCAAGGAATTGAGAAAAACGCAGGCTTGAAAAGACGCGGCCGCAAAGGGCAGCGCCTCTGCCCCGCACGCCTCGAACCGGGCCTCGGGCACGGACAGACGCGCGGCAGCGACCGCCTCGGGCGAGGGGTCAATTCCGGTCACGTCATAGCCCGCGCGCGCCAGATTGCGCGCCAGCGCCCCATGACCACAGCCGATATCGAGCACCGCATGTGCGTCGATTTCGGACAGAATTGCCAAAAGACGCGTGCCGGTATCGTTTGTCTCAGTCATCGCCAAACTCCGCGCGCAGCGCGGCGCTATGCGCCCCAAGGGCGGGCACAGACCCCGACGCGGCCTCGACACCGTCGATCTGCGCGCCGGGGGCCAGCATTCGGACCGGGCCAGAGGGGGTGTCGACCGTGACGTGCCGGTTCTGCGGATGGCTCACGAGATCTTCCATTTCACTGACCCGTCCATAGGCGATCCGCGCGGCGCGCAATCGGTCCGCCATGGCGTCGCGCGGGATCGCGGCAAAGACCGGCCGCAGGATCGCGTCCAGCGCCGCGCGATTGGCAACGCGGGCCGAATTGCTGTCAAACCGCGGATCGCGGGCCAGCGCGGCGTCCCCCAGAATCGCCTCGCAGAACATCGCCCATTCCCGCTCGTTCTGGATCGAGATGAGCACCGCTTTTCCGTCACTGCCCTGATAGACACCATAGGGCGCGATAGTCGGGTGGTTGAGCCCCGCACGCTGCGGCACCTTTCCTCCATAAGCATATTGCAGGTAAGGCACATTCATCCAATCGCCCAGCGCATGAAAGAGCGAGACCGCGATATGCCGTCCCTCTCCGGTTGTCGCGCGACCGATCAGCGCCTCCAGAATGGCCTGATAGGCGGTCATTCCTGCCGCGATGTCGCAGACCGAAACCCCTGTGCGCGCCGGGCCATGCTCATTGCCGGTGATCGACGAGAGGCCGGTTTCAGCCTGCACCAGAAGGTCATAGGCCTTGAGGTCCGCCAATGGCCCTTCCTCACCATAGCCAGAGATCGAAACAGTGATCAGACGCGGGTAATCGGCGCGCAGCCGATCCGGCGCGAATCCCAACCGATCAATCGCACCCGGTGCGAGGTTCTGGATGAAGATATCTGCCCCCGCCAGCATCCGCTCCATCAGCGCGCGATCCGCCATTTGCCGCAGGTCGAGGCAGAGCGATTCCTTGCCCCGGTTGAGCCAGACGAAATAAGCGCTCTCCCCATGGACCAGCGCGTCATACCCGCGCGCGAAATCGCCTTCGGGCCGCTCGACCTTGACCACCCGCGCGCCTGCCTCGGCCAGACGGCTTGACGCATAGGGGGCGGCGACCGCCTGTTCGACGGAGACAACAAAAAGACCGGCAAGGTCGCTACGCATATGGGCCTCTTACTTCTGGGTCGCATTCCGGTGGAGCATGCCCCATTCCGTCCAGGATGAGAAATATCAGTGGCGTTGAACGGGTATAGCGCGGGGCTATAGGACATCATAGGCTTGCGCTCTGACCTTTCCAGTTGGTAGACGTTCAGCTTATGGATATCCGCCAACTCCGCTATTTCATCGCCATCGCCGAGGCCCCTTCGCTCTCGGCGGCGGCGCATCGACTGGGGGTCGCGCAACCCTCGCTCTCACAACATGTGGCGCGGATGGAAGCCGAGCTTGGTGTGCGCCTGATCGACCGCTCGCCGCGCGGCTCGATGCTGACCGCCGAGGGGCAAGTCCTCTTGCGTCACGCGCGCGAGATCACCACCGCAATGGAGCGCTGCGTGGACGAGATGCGCGATTCGTCGGGCGCGCCGCGCGGCAAGGTGGGATTTGGTCTGCCATCCTCTGTCTCTATGGTGCTGTCGGTCCCTCTCGCGGAAACCGTCCGTGTGGAATTGCCCGATATCCGTCTGCGCGTGGTCGAGGCGATGAGCGGCTATATCAAGTCATGGGTGAGCGACGGCACCGTTGACATGGGCTTTATCTACGACTTGCAGAACGCCGATCACTTTCGGATCACCCATGTGCTTGACGAACGTCTGCATGTTTATTCCGCCCCGGACAACTGGCCCTTTGATACGCCGCCCGGCACGCCGGTGCCGCTGCGTGCGCTCGAGCGGCTGGAGATGATTCTGCCCGAAGCCGCACATGGCCTGCGCAAGACGATCGAGAGCTATGCCGCGCCGCTTGGCCTGCGCCTGAATGTTCCCATCGAGATGGATGCGATGACGCAGATCAAAGAACTGGTGGCGCGCGGGTCTGGTCATGCGATCTTTTCGCCCTCAGCGGTGCATGACGCGGTTGCGCGGGGCGAACTTGTCGGCGCGCCCATCACGGCCCCTGATATGGTGCGACCGGTTTATCTGGTGAGCAACCCCTCCTTTCCCACCAGCCGCGCCAGTCGTGCGGTCGAGGCGATCACACTCGATGTGCTGCGCGATCTGGTGCAGCGGGGCATCTGGCAGGGTGAGTTGCGGCTATAGGCGCGCCCAATGGCCGCAAGCGGGCATTGGTATTTCCGTCAGGCCGGAAAACCTGCCACCTAGAGCACGAAAATCGGGCATGAGAAACATAAGAGGCTGACATGACGTCATTTGATCCAACGGCAGACTATGCCGATATCCGCGCAGGCGTGGCAAAGGTCTGCGCCGAGTTTCCCGGCGCCTATTGGCGCGATCTGGATGCGCGCCGTGCCTATCCCAAGGACTTCGTTGATGCGCTGATTCGCGAGGGGTATCTGGCGGCGATGATTCCCGAGGAATTCGGCGGATCGGGGCTTAATCTGACGGCAGCCTCGGTCATACTCGAGGAAATCCACCGCTCTGGTTGCAATGCCGCCGCCTGTCACGCGCAGATGTATACAATGGGCACCGTGCTGCGCCACGGGTCCGAGGCGCAAAAGGCGGCCTATCTGCCCGGCATCGCCGATGGCTCCTTGCGTCTTCAGGCCTTTGGCGTGACCGAGCCCACCAGCGGCACTGACACGCTGGCGCTGAAAACAACGGCGCGGCGGGATGGCGATGAGTATGTCATCAACGGCCAGAAAATCTGGACTTCGCGGGTGGAACATTCAGACCTGATGGTTCTCTTGGCCCGCACCACACCGCGCGAGGAGGCGAAATCGAAAACGGACGGTCTGTCGGTCTTTCTCATCGACCTGCGCGGCAAGGTGGGTCACGGCATCGACATCCGGCCCATCCGCACCATGATCAACCACGCCACGACCGAAGTGTTCTTTGACAACCTGCGCATTCCAGCGGACAGCCTGATCGGAGAAGAGGGCAAGGGATTTCGCTATATCCTCTCGGGCATGAATTCCGAGCGTATCCTGATCGCCGCCGAATGTATCGGCGATGCCAAATGGTTCCTCAAGACCGGGTCCGACTATGCCCGCGAGCGGGTGGTGTTTGGCGCGCCCATCGGGGTCAATCAGGGCGTGCAATTCCCACTGGCCCGCGCTCAGGCGCATCTGATGGCCGCCGAGGCGATCGTCTACCGCGCAGCCGCGATGTATGACGCAGGCCACAATCCCGGCGTCGAAGCGAACACCGCCAAACTCTTGGCCTCTGAGGCGAGTTGGGAGGCGGCAGAGGCCTGCATGCAGACCCATGGCGGCTTTGCCTTTGCCGAGGAATATGATGTCGAGCGTAAATTTCGCGAGGCGCGGCTCTATCAGATCGCGCCGATTTCGACCAATCTCATCCTGTGCCATATTGCCGAACAGGTGCTTGGCCTGCCAAAATCCTACGGGCCGGGACGTGGGCAATAGGGGAACGGAATGAACGATTACGCAGATTGGATCGGGCGCAGCTATAGCCGGTCAGAGCCGATTTCCGCGCGGCTGGTCCGGGAGTACCGCGCCACGCTGGCGGGCACTCTGGCCGAGGTGGATATGCCTGTTGGGCTGCATTGGTGTCTGGTGCCCGATACGGTCACGCCTGATCAGTTGGGGCGCGATTGCCATCCCAAGACGGGCATTTTCCTACCTGCCCTGTCCTTGCCCCGCCGCATGTGGGCGGGGGGAGAGATCGAATTTCACGCGCCCTTTGCCGCCGGTGATCTGGTGACGCGAGAGACGACGATTGACGATGTGACCTTCAAGGACGGGCGCAGCGGCAAGCTGGGCTTTGTCACGCAGCGACATGTCTACAGCGTGGACGGGGCGGCGCGCCTGACCGAGCGGCAGGATATCGTCTACCGCGAAGACCCCAAGCCGGGACAGGCCAAGACGCCGGAGGCCGCTGAGGAGTGGCCCGGTGCGACCGCATGGCAGATTACGCCGGATTCGACCCTGCTTTTCCGGTTCTCGTCGCTCACCTTCAATGGCCACCGCATCCATTATGACCACCCCTATGCAACCGGGGTTGAGGGGTATGAGGGGCTGGTTGTGCATGGTCCGATGCAGGCGGTCTGGATGATGAATCTGGCCACCCATTTCCTGGGCCACCTGCCGACGCGGTTCACCTATCGCGGCCTGACGCCGCTTATCTGCAACCTGCCCGTCGCAATCGAAGCGCGCCAGACAGACGGCGGTCTCGACCTGCGGGTGCGGCGCACGGGCGATGGGGTGGCGACCATGGCGGCACGTGCCGAGTGAGATAGATTGACATAACTAGAATTATCGTTATATTGATCGCATGAGCATCACAAGCCCCACAGCCCGCGCCCTTGCTGCCCTTGGCCATGACACGCGCCTTGCGATCTTTCGCCTGTTGGTACGCGCGGGCGACGAAGGGTTGAACGTGGGTGACATCGGTCAGCATCTGGATCAGGCGCCTTCAACCCTCGCGCACCACCTCTCGGCGCTGGTCGAGGCTGGTTTAGTGGTGCAAGAACGGCAGGGGCGCGCGGTGATCAACCGCGTGGATTATGCTGCCATGCGCCGCACGCTGAATTTCCTGACCTCGGAATGCTGCACCGGGGTGAAGTTGGCCAAGACAGAGACTGCTGCCTGAACGCCATTTATTTGGCCAAACTTAACGACATTTCTAGGGATATGGACATGACAGACTCGAGCCTTCCGCAACCACGCGCAACCGTCATATTGCGACGCGCGTGGAAAGATCACCGCATCTGGATGATATCCGCCCTGATCCTGATCGTGCTTGCAATCTTCGATGCGGCGCAGGCCCGCGCCACGCTGGTCTTTACGACCGACGCCCTTCTTGGCACCGCGCCGTTTCTCCTGCTCTCCATCGGCATCGCCGCATGGGCGACAGCCACCGGCGCGGACAATCTGATCGCGCGCGCCTTTACCGGCGCACCGGCGATGATGATCCTGCTCGCGGCCTTTGCGGGCGGACTCTCGCCTTTTTGCTCTTGCGGAGTGATTCCGCTGATCGCCGCCCTTTTGGCGATGGGTGTGCCGCTCTCGGCGGTCATGGCCTTCTGGCTTGCCTCGCCGGTGATGGACCCGTCAATGTTCATGCTGACCACCGGCGTTCTCGGGCTAGAGTTTGCCGTTGCCAAGACATTGGCCGCTGTCGGCCTGGGCCTTATGGGTGGCTGGGTCGTGCATCTGGTGGGCCGCGCCGGGGGGCTAAGCGATCCGCTGCGCGACGGCATCGGCAACGGTGGTTGTGGCGGCAGTAAAGTGCGCGCGCCCAAGCCGGTGGTCTGGCGGTTTTGGACCGATCAGGCACGCCGGGCCAAGTTTTCCCGTGAGGCGCTGACTGTGACCCTGTTTCTGCTGAAATGGCTCACTTTGGCGTTTATCCTGGAAAGTCTCATGCTGGCCTTTGTCCCGGCAGAGACCATCACGAAGGCGCTTGGCGGCACCGGCATCGGCCCGATCTTCCTCGGCACCCTGATTGGCGTCCCTGCCTATCTCAACGGCTACGCCGCCCTGCCACTGGTCGGCGGATTGATCGGTCAGGGCATGGCCCCCGGTGCCGGTCTGGCCTTTCTCGTGGCCGGGGGCGTCACCTCTTTGCCTGCTGCGATTGCGGTCTGGGCGTTGGTCAAGCCACGGGTTTTCGCGCTCTATATCGCGCTGTCGCTCACCGGGGCGTTTGCGGCGGGCCTGCTCTTTCAACTGTGGAACATGGCATGAGGCAGTTGCGGATTGAGGTGAGCGGCCTTCAACCCGGCGCGCACCTGTTGGCCCCGGCTGGCATGTGCAGCCCCGGGGACGCGGTGACAGCCACGACCGTGACGGGAGGAGAGATCACTACCGTCGCACTTGAGCCGGAATTGGGTCTTGCCGCGCTCTGGATCGAGGCAGCAGGGACAAGCCTGACACTCACCCATATCATCGCGCCAGCCCCCATCGGCCAAGGTTATCCCGAGGCGGTCTTTGCCCCACGCGTCACCCGATATACCGCCGCCGCCGCTGATCTGGCCGAGGCCAGCCGCGCCATTGCAGCCAAGGCAGGCGGGGGGCGCGCGGGTATCGACGCATTGGTGGCCGAGGCCGAGGCGCGTTTTACCTACGATCACCCTGAGGCGCGATTCAACGATGGCACAGAGGCGGTGCCCTATCTCTCTTGCGGAACGACGCCCGGCTCTTGTGTGGATATCAACACCTATCTTGTCGCCAGCCTGCGCGCGGCGGGCTATGTCTATGGCTACTTTTTTCCGGCGGAAAAGGGTGGCGTCACCCATGACATGCATTGCTGGGTCGTCACCCGCCATGCCGGCGCGGTGTTGGACTGGGACATTGCGCATCACATGAAGGCGGGGCTTGGCCCGACCAAGCCGGGCCTCAATCCACGGCCCGGTTGGCGCGTGGCTCTCGGGCACTCCATGGGGCATTGCTATCGCAGGGGCGAGACGACGGCCCGCCTCAAACTTTTGGCTGAGCCGATGCAGGCGGGGCCGGACGGCACATGGCAGAAACTACCGATCACCGCGCGCCTGCCCGCAGCCTGACCCTTGCGAACCTGCTCGCATTTTGAGCATAAACCGCTGGGAGTCGGCCTCTCAGCGGTTTAGTTTTGTCCAGTGGCAAATTTCTGTAGAAAATCTGCCGGATAAATTTTACCAATTGGTAAAACCAAAAAGACTGCCCACCTGCCAACATGGAGATCAACATGACACGCCTGCCACTTTCCCGCCGCCGCTTTATGGCCACCTCGGCCGGAGCGGCTCTCATTGCCGGGGCCTCTGGCCTTGCCTCGCCGCTGCGCGCCGCAGAACCGATCAAGACCGCCGGTATTTATACCGTGCCCGTTGAACAACAATGGGTCAGCCGCATTCACAAAGCCGCCATGACCGCGCAAGAGCGTGGCGATGTCGAGTATGTCTATTCCGAGAATGTCTCGAATACCGATTACGCCCGCGTCATGCGGGAGTATGCCGAACAGGGCTACAAGCTCATCATCGGTGAGGTCTTCGCGGTCGAGCAAGAGGCTCGCGAAGTCGCCGCCGATTATCCAGATATCGCCTTCCTGATGGGATCGAGCTTCAAGCAGGATGACGCCCTGCCAAATTTCGCCGTGTTCGACAACTACATTCAGGACGCCTCATATCTCTCGGGCATCATCGCGGGCGCCATGACCAAGACCGCCAATATCGGGATGGTCGGCGGTTTCCCGATCCCCGAGGTCAATCGTCTGATGCATGCCTTCATGGCCGGTGCGCAGGAGATGAATCCGGACATCAAGTTTCAGGTGAGCTTTATCGGCTCGTGGTTCGATCCGCCCAAGGCCAAGGAAACTGCCTTTGCGATGATCGAAGGCGGCGCGGACATGCTCTATGCCGAACGCTTTGGTGTCTCGGATGCGGCACAGGAAAAGGGCGTGCTGGCCATCGGCAACGTGATCGACACCCAAGCCGATTATCCCGAGACGGTTGTCGCCTCTGCGCTCTGGCATTTTGAGCCGACGCTTGATGCCGCGATTGCCGCCGTGAACGCGGGCAATTTCACCGCCGCCGATTATGGGGTCTATTCCTTCATGAAGGAAGGCGGATCGTCACTGGCCCCGCTTGGCACGTTCGAGGGCAAGGTGCCAGAGGCGGCTTTGGCGTTGGTGGCGGAACGCGAGGCGGCGATCAAGGCGGGGACGTTCTCTGTCGAGATCAACGACGAAGAGCCGAAATCCTCGTAAATGACAGGCGCAGACACGGCGCAGGTCGTTCTGCGCCTCGATCGGATCACCAAGCGTTTCGGCGCGCTCACCGCGAATGACGCGGTGAGCCTCGACTTACGGCGGGGCGAGGTTGTTGCCCTCTTGGGCGAGAACGGCGCAGGCAAGACCACGCTGATGAACATCCTCTTTGGCCAATACACCGCCGACGAGGGACAAGTGATGGTGATGGGACGGGCCTTGCCCCCCGGCAATCCGCGCGCGGCGCTCGAGGCGGGCGTGGGTATGGTGCATCAGCATTTCACGCTGGCCGACAACCTGACGGTTCTGGATAACGTGACACTTGGCACCGAACCGCTCTGGCGCTGGCGCTCTGATACTGCCGCCGCGCGCGCCAAAATTGCCAAACTCTCGGCGGATTTTCATCTGGCCGTTGATCCCGACGCTCGCGTTGGAAGCCTGACGGTGGGGGAACGGCAGCGGGTCGAAATCCTCAAGGCGCTCTACCGCGAGGCGCGCATTCTCATTCTGGACGAGCCGACCGCCGTTCTGACACCGCAGGAAACCGACGACCTCTTTGCAACATTGCGTGAAGCGGTGGCCAAAGGCCTGTCGATCGTGTTCATCAGCCACAAACTGCATGAGGTGATGGATATCGCCCACCGGGTCGTGATCCTGCACCATGGCAAGGTTGTGGCGGAAATGGCCACGACAGATACTGACCGCCACGCGCTTGCCGCCGCGATGGTCGGCAGTGAAGTCAGCGCGCCACGGGTGGCCCCCGGCACACCCGGCGCGCCGCTCTTGCAGTTGCACGCGGTCACCACGCCCGACCAAGGCAGCGCGCCGGGGCTGAAATCCGTGACGCTGTCGTTGCGCGCGGGGCAGATCACCGGGCTGGCGGGTGTTTCCGGCAACGGCCAGGCGGCGCTGGCCGATCTCATTGCCGGTCTCAGCGTCCCTGCTTCGGGGCGGCTTGATCTGGGTGAGGCTGACTTGGCGCAATGGTCGCCGCGCGCCGCCGTTGAACATGGCATCGCGCGCATTCCCGAAGACAGGCACAAAACCGGCACAATCGCCGATTTCTCCCTGACTGAGAATGCCATTCTGGAGAGCTATCACAAACCGCCCATGAGCCGCGCCGGCTGGATGAACTGGCCACGCGCCGAGGCGGAAACACAGGCGATTATCAAAGGCTATGACATACGCTGTCCCGGGCCTGATACGCGCATTCGCCTACTTTCAGGCGGGAATATGCAGAAACTGATCCTTGGCCGCGTGCTCGAGGCCAATCCGTGTATCATCCTTGCCAACCAACCCGTCCGAGGGCTGGATATCGGCGCGGTGAACTATGTGCATGAACAATTGCTCAAGGCGCGCGACCGGGGGGCGGCGGTGCTGCTCATTTCCGAGGATCTGGACGAGATCATGGCGCTCTCGGATGTGATCCATGTGATGTCCGAAGGTCGCCTCTCACCGGAATTCGCGCGCGGCACCATGACCCCCGCCGCTCTGGGCGTCTGGATGGCGGGGCATGGCTTTGACGAGGGGTTGGCGCATGCGTCTTGAACCCATCGCAAACCCGAGCCTCGCGCGCAGCACCCTGCCACCTATGCTGGCGATTGTTGCGACCGTGGTCGTCGCGTCGCTCTTGGCGATGCTGGCCGGGGCCAATCCCTTTGCCGTTCTTGGATTGATCCTCAAGGGCGCGGCGGGGTCACAATTCGCCGTGTTAGAGACACTGAACCGCGCCACGCCACTTATTTTCACCGGGCTTGCAGTGGCGGTGGCGTTCCGCGCCCGGCTCTGGAACATCGGGGCCGAGGCGCAGCTATATGCCGGAGCCTTGATGACGGTCGTGTTGGGCACCGGGGTGTTGTCTTGGCCCGCCGCAGCGCTCTTGCCCACGCTGGTGCTCGTATCGATGCTGGCCGGTGCGGTGGTTCTTCTCATCCCTGCGCTGCTCAAGGTGCGGTTTGGCGTCGATGAGGTGGTCACAACGCTATTGTTCAACTTCATCTTTCTGCTGTTCATCTCTCTCCTGCTCGAAGGACCACTCAAAGACCCGATGGGCATGGGATGGCCCAAATCCGAGCGCCTGATTGCCGAGGCGCGCCTGCCGCGCCTTATCGAAGGGTTGCGCCTGCATTGGGGCTTCGCCTTGGCGCTCATTGCCGCCGGTCTCGTTTGGCTGGTCGAGCGGCGCACCACCTTGGGCTATGAGATGCGCGCCGTTGGCCTGAACCGCGAGGCGGCGCGCTTTGCCGGTATTCCGGTCAACGCGGTGTTGATCAAGACGGCACTCCTGTCAGGTGGTCTTGCAGCCTTGGCCGGTTTTTCCGAGGTGGCGGGCGTCAAAGGCAGCCTCACGCTCGATCTCAGCCCCGGCTTTGGTTATACTGGCATCATCGTGGCGATGCTTGCGCTGCTCAATCCGTTGGGTGTCATCGCAGCCGCCCTCTTTGTCGCAGGCATCTTTGTGGGTGCTGACAGCATGAGCCGCGCGGTGGGCGTGCCCACTTATCTCGCCGATATCATGCTCGCCACGGCACTCCTGTTGATGGTGCTGGCGATCCTGCTCACGCGGTTCCGGGTGGTGAGGGAATAGCCCATGGATATTTTCGACATCCTCCTCTCCGCCAGCTTCTGGGCCGCCGCGATCCGCATCGCCAGCCCACTGATTTTCGCCACCTTGGGCGAGTTGATCTGCGAACGTGCGGGCGTGCTCAACCTCGGGATCGAGGGGATCATGGTTGCAGGCGCATTTGCGGGCTGGATGGCGGTCTATTCCGGTCTGGGCCTCTGGCCCGGTGTCGCCGTGGCGATGGTCGTGGGCATGGGATTTGGCGCGGTGCATAGCCTTTTGACCGTGCCCTTCGGCCTCTCTCAGCATGTGGTGGGGTTAGGCGTCACGCTTCTCGCCACCTCGTCAACCTATTACGCCTATCGTCTGGCGTTGCCAGAGGTGACAAGCCCACCCAAGATCATGGCCTTTAAACCTTGGGAAATCCCGCTGCTGTCGGACATTCCCCTGATTGGTCCCGCGCTTTTTTCACAAACCCCGCTCACCTATCTGGCGTTCATTCTGGTCGGCGTCGTCAGCCTCGTGCTCTACCGCACGCCTCTTGGCCTTGCGCTGCGTGCGGCGGGCGAGAACCCGGCGGCGGTGGCGGCACAGGGCCTGTCGGTCACCGGCCTGCGCATGGGCGCGGTGATCGTCGGATCAGGGCTGATGGCGGTGGGCGGCGCGTTCCTGACCATGTCGGCGTTTGATTCCTTCTTCTTCGAGATGGTCAACGGGCGCGGCTGGATCTGCATCGCGCTGGTGGTCTTTGGCGCGTGGAAACCGGGCAAGGCGCTCTTGGGAGCCGTGCTTTTTGCCGCCTTTGACGCGCTGCAAATCCGGGTGCAACAGACACCACTCGGGGCGGATATTCCCTATCAGATCTTCCTGATGACGCCCTATGTCCTCTCCATCCTCGCGCTCATCGTCATGTCGCGCCGCGCCGAGGTGCCCGCCGCCCTGATGGTGGCCTTCAACAAGGGAGAACGCTGATGTTCGATCTGATCGTCAAGGGCGGCACGCTGCCCGATGGCAGCACCGCCGATATTGGTATCACCCGCGACCGGATCACGGCGATGGGCAGGCTTGAGGGGGCCGAGACGGGCCAGGTGATCGACGCCACCGGCGATCTGGTCAGCCCGCCCTTTGTCGATCCGCATTTCCACCTTGATGCGACGCTGAGTTACGGCCTGCCGCGCATCAACGCCTCTGGCACGCTCCTCGAGGGGATCGGCCTCTGGGGCGAGTTGAAAAAGATCGTGACGCAAGAGGACATGGTCACCCGCGCGCTGGAATATTGCGATTGGGCCGCCTCGATGGGCCTTCTGGCGATCCGCAGTCATGTCGATACCTGTGACGACAGCCTCAAAGGCGTGGCGGCGATGCTCGAGGTGCGCGACAAGGTCAAAGGCTATATCGACCTGCAACTCGTGGCCTTTCCGCAGGACGGGTTCTACCGCGACCCCACCGCGCGCGCCAACACGCTGCGCGCCCTCGACATGGGCGTGGACGTTGTGGGCGGCATCCCGCATTTCGAGCGCACGATGGCGGATGGTGCGGCGTCCGTGCGCGAACTCTGCGAGATTGCGGCGGCGCGTGGCCTGCGTGTGGACATGCATTGCGACGAGAGCGACGACCCGTTGAGCCGCCATATCGAGATGCTGGCTTATGAAACGCAGCGCCTCGGGCTTCAGGGGCGGGTGGCCGGATCACACCTGACGTCCATGCATTCGATGGACAATTACTATGTCTCGAAACTCCTGCCGCTGATGGCCGAGGCAGGCGTGGCCGCGATTCCCAATCCGCTGATCAACATCATGTTGCAGGGACGGCACGACACATTCCCCAAACGGCGCGGTCTCACACGGGTCAAGGAAATGCAGGCGCAGGGCATCACCGTCGGCTGGGGTCAGGATTGCGTGCGCGACCCGTGGTATTCCCTCGGCACCGCCGACATGCTCGATGTCGCCTTCATGGGGCTGCATGTGGCGCAGATGTCGAGCCCCGAAGAGATGCGGCGCTGTTTCGACATGGTGACAGTTGAGAACGCCCGCATTCTGGGGCTTGAGGATTACGGCCTGCATGTGGGTGCCGTGGCCTCACTTGTCGTGCTGGATGCGGACGATCCGATTGAGGCCGTGCGCCTGCGTGCCGCGCGCCTTGCGGTCCTGTCCAAGGGGCGCCTCATTGCCCGCACTCCGCGCGGCGATGCCACGCTAGAGCTGCCGGGGCGGCCCGGTTCTGTGCGGCGGCGGCACCCGGTGGCATAGCGCCCCCACGGCGTAAACCTGCGCATGACCACGCGGCACGCTTGCACTCTGGCCAAGCAACCCCGAAACATCGCTACAGATAATTCAGGAGTGTCCCGCATGCGTGTCCTTTCCGTGCCTTTGATCTTTCTCGCCCTGCCCGCCATGGCCGAGGATATCGCCCTCGCGAGCCGGGTCAGCGCCGTGATCCTCTATCCCCAAGGCGCGACCGTGACCCGCGAAGTGCCATTTAGCGCCCCCACCGGACAGCATGACCTCATCCTCGCCGACCTGCCACAAGGCACGCCGCTGGCCTCAGTGCGCGTCACGGTCGAGGGCGCACGCATGGGCGGGGTCACCACCCGCAACGATTACGTGCCGCCGCGCGATCCGGACGACAGCGACGCGCTGATCGCCGCCCGCGCCGAGGTGGAGCGGCTGGAAGAGGCACTGCGCACCGCCCGCAACGAGATCACCGACATTCGCCTAGAAGCCGACGCCGCCCGCGCCCGCATCACCTTTCTGAGCCAGATCGGTCAGGGCGACGGGGCAGCCGCCCTCGCCATCGACCAACTGCGTGACCTCACGACCATGATCGGCGCTGAAACCCTTGCCGCGCGGCAAGCCGAAGCCGATGCCACCCGCCGCGCCGATACCGCAGAACGCGCGCTCAAGGACCAGATCGAGACGCTGGAAGAGGCGCGTCAGGCGCTCAATGCGCTCGTTCCGGAGGACGAGGCCCGCGCCATGCTCGCCGTGGCCATCACCTCGGACACCGAGACCCAAGGCATGCTCACCGTGACCTACACCATCCCCGATGCAGGCTGGCAACCGCTCTACGATCTGCATCTGGCGCGCGACAGCGGCGCTCTGCGGATCGACCGGGGGGCTTTTGTGCAGCAATCCACCGGCGAGAACTGGCAGAACATTTCGCTCTCCCTCTCGACATTGCGCCCCTCCGAGCAAACCGAACCGGGTCAGATCTGGCCTTGGATACCCCGCATTCAGGACCCCGAGGAAATCCAGCCCTTGGCGCGGGGCAAGGCAGAATCCGGGCTGATGACCATGGCCGCCCCGATGGCAGAGGCCGCCAATGCCGACATGGCCAGCGCCAGCTTTGACGGGCTCTCCGTCACCTACAGCTATCCCACGCCGGTCACCGTCACCACCGGGGCGGATCGCGTCCGCCTGATGCTCGCCCCGCTGGAAACAGACGCAGAGATTGTGGCGCAGGCGGTGCCGATGCTCGATCCGACGGCCTTTGTCATGGCGCGACTGACCAATGGCACAGGCGAGATTCTATTGCCGACGCCGGAAGCCCGATTTTATCTTGATGGTCGGTATGTCGGGCAACGCTGGCTTGATCTGATCGCGGACGGGGACAAGGCCGACATGTCCTTTGGCCCCATCGAGGGACTGCGACTGACCCGTCTGGTGACAGATCGCAACGAAGGTGACCGAGGTATCATCACAAAATCCAATCAACAAACCGAGGCTGTTGAAATCACCGTCGAAAATCTGACCGGCGAGACATGGCCCCTGCGTCTGATTGATCGCGTGCCGGTATCAGAACAGGAGGATCTGGAGATCACATGGGAGGCCGAGCCGATGCCCGCCGAGCGCGACATCGACGGCGCACGCGGCATTCTGGCATGGACCTTTGATCTGCCCGCCGGAGAGACGCGCAAGATCACTCTGGACACAACGCTCACGTGGCCCGAAGGCAAGGTGCTGCGCTAGCGCCGCGCCTCCCAACTGCTGGAGGCATATTGGCGCGTATAGAACTCTCCCATCAACCCGATCATCAGCAGCGCAAGCCCGACATAGATCGGATACTCTAGAGAGGTTCTATGCGGGAAATAGTTGATGAATACAAAGCCACGGGTCTGGTCGATGATGTGAAAGAGTGGGTTCCAGTCGAACATGTTCATCATGAAGGTGGGAAGGGTGTTGACCACGAACATCTTGCCCGAAGCAATCATATTTGCGCGCTGATAAATTGAGGCGAATATGGAAACAAATCCGGGCGACCATGGCTTGATCGCCATAAGAACAAGACCGACCGACAGACCCGTAAACCAAGCGGCAAGGATCATTCCGAACGCCTGAATGGGTTGGTAGATCGTGATTGGCACAAAGCCCACGTGATAGACAAAGAGCACCACAAACAACGACAATACCTGAATATAGAGCGAGCTTAGGGCAGCGGCGGAAATCGCGATGATCGTGTTCATCGGCGCGTGCTGCATCATCGGCGAGGCTGGTCCCTCGGCCCCGATGACTGCGCTCATCGCCTTGATATGTGTGATGTAGATGAAGATGCCGGACATCATGAACAGAAGAAAGTCGCCACGCATCTTTGTTCCCTTTAGGCCCAGCACGCTGAACATCAGGTAAAAGGCCAGAACCATGATCACGACGGTCATGATATTCTTGGCCAGAGCGATGATCGCGTTTCCGTCGCTTTTGCGGACGTCTCGCACGGCTGCGTGATAGATCAACTCTGCAATGACAATTGCTGAATGCAGCCTTGAACGGGGACGCGTTGTTTTGAACATTGGAAAGTGTCGCTGCCCTATGATTTTGTGGTCCGGGTTTCTTGCTGTCCCTGACATAGCATATCATAAGGGACATCGGGTAATCCATCGGTTAACGGCGCAAAGTGGCGTCTTGGCGGCAAAGGAGCGGCGATTTGGAGTATGACAGGCTGATCTCGGTGATGCGCAAGCTGGCGCTTGAGGCCGGAGAACGGATCATGGAGATCTATGAGGCGGATGATTTCGCGGTCAAGGTGAAGTCTGATGCAAGCCCTGTGACCGAGGCGGACGAGGCAGCCGATGCACTCATCTCGGCCGGGCTGCGCGCCGCATTTCCACAGATTGCGCTTGTGACCGAGGAACAAGCCGCGTCTCACAGCGAGACCGCAGCCACGTTTCTGATTGTCGATCCGTTGGACGGAACCAAAGAATTCATCAACCGGCGCGGCGATTTCACCGTCAATATCGCCTTTGTCGAGGCAGGTGTCCCCACACGAGGGGTGGTCTATGCCCCTGCCAAGGGACGGATGTTCTACACTCTGGCGGATGGATCGTCCGTCGAGGAAGAAGGTCCATTCGAGAGGGATGCGCCGGGCAAACTGCGCCCCGTTCGGGTGTCAGAGCCAGACAATAAAGCCCTTATGGTGGTGGCGAGCAAATCGCACCGGGATCAGGCAACCGATGATTATATTGGCAGATACGACGTCAAAGACATGACGAGCGCCGGATCTTCGCTCAAGTTCTGTCTGGTCGCGACCGGCGAGGCCGATCTCTATCCTCGTCTTGGGCGGACCATGGAATGGGACACGGCGGCAGGTCACGCGGTGCTGAATGGCGCTGGCGGTCAGGTGGTGCGCTTTGAGGATCACGCACCGCTGACCTATGGCAAGGCGGGCTTTGCCAATCCATTCTTTATCGCACTCGCCCCCGGCGTTGACCTGAAGGGTGCCTGACATGAGCGTGGCGATTGTCATTCCCGCGCGATTTGCCTCGACCCGCTATCCGGGCAAACCATTGGTGTCCCTTACAGGCGCAACGGGTGAGGCCAAGAGCCTGATCCGGCGCTCATGGGAGGCGGCCTGTCAGGTGCAGGGCGTGGACCGGGTGGTTGTGGCCACCGATGACGACCGTATTCGAAGCGCATCAGAGGCGTTTGGGGCAGAAGTGGTCATGACCTCTGAGGCCTGTGGCAATGGCACCGAACGCTGCGCCGAGGCGCTGGAGGTTCTAGGCGACGGATTTGACATCATCGTCAACCTGCAAGGTGACGCGCCCCTGACACCGCATTGGTTCGTCGAAGATCTGGTGGCAGGGCTGAGCGCCGATGCAGGGGCCGAGGTGGCGACCCCCGTGCTGCGCTGTGACGGGCGGGCACTCAACGGGTTTCTCGAGGACCGGGCCGACGGTCGGGTGGGCGGCACCACTGCGGTGTTTGGAGAAGGGGCGCGCGCGCTCTATTTCTCGAAGGAAGTGATCCCCTACACCGCGCGGCGCTATGGCACGGAGGAGGCGACGCCAGTGTTTCATCACGTCGGGGTCTATGCCTATCGCCCGCAAGCGCTGCGCGATTACGCAACCTGGCCCTGCGGCCCACTGGAACAACTGGAAGGCTTGGAGCAACTCCGATTTTTGGAGCGGGGACGCGCGGTACTCTGCGTCGAGGTCGAGGCGAAGGGGAGACAATTCTGGGAGTTGAACAACCCCGAGGATGTCCCCCGGATCGAGCGGATGATGCAAGAGATGGGGATGGCCTGAACCCCCGAACCGGACCGTTGGCGTCGGTGGAATTCTGCCGGAAAGCTGACACATAAGACAGGCTGCGTGCATTGTCCTTGCCGCGTCGGTGGGAATCTGCAATTTCATAACAATTCGCAACTTTTCCCCTTAACACGATGCAATGGTGTTTGCTGTTGTGTAGACTGTGCGGAAAAAAACGAGTTAGGAGCAGGCGATGCGTACGAAGGTTACCAAGGCAATTTTCCCAGTTGCCGGACTAGGAACACGGTTCCTTCCGGCCACCAAGTCAGTTCCCAAGGAAATCATGACTCTCGTAGACCGACCGCTTGTGCAATACGCCATCGACGAGGCGCGCGCCGCCGGGATCAAGGAATTCATCTTCATCACCTCGCGCGGGAAGGGTGCCCTGGAGGATTATTTCGACTATGCCCCCCAGCTTGAGGCGGAGTTGCGCCGCAAGGGCAAGGATGATCTGCTCGAAATCCTCAAATCCACCAATATGGACAGCGGCGAAGTGGCCTATATGCGCCAGCACAAGCCGCTGGGTCTGGGCCACGCGGTGTGGTGCGCGCGGCGGCTGATCTCGAATGAGCCATTTGCTGTGATCCTGCCGGATGACGTGATCGCGGCAGAGAAACCCTGCCTTGCCCAGATGGTTGAAGCCTTTGAGGAAACGCAGGGCAATATCGTGGCGGCGATGGAAGTGCCGGATTCAATGACAAAGTCTTACGGTATTCTCGATATCAAAGAGGACATGGGGAGCATCGTGTCGACCAAAGGCATGGTGGAGAAACCTGCTTCGGGCACGGCACCTTCAAATCTCGCGGTGATCGGCCGCTATATCCTCACACCCACAGTGTTGCAGAAACTGAACCGCAAACAGGCCGGCGCAGGTGGCGAGATCCAACTGACCGATGCGATCGACGCCGCACGCGAGGATGGCGAAGAGGTTTACGGCTTCCGCTTTCAGGGTCAGCGGTTCGATTGTGGCTCTAAAGCAGGGTTTTTGCAGGCGACGGTGGCCTTTGCATTGGCGCGCGACGACCTGCGCGACGAACTTTGGAATTACATTTCGGATGTCGTGCATTCCGAAAAAGCCGCTCAGTAACAAACCGCAAGGGAGACTGCGGTGACGCATATACTGGTCACGGGCGGCGCGGGCTATATCGGAAGTCACGCCTGCAAGGCATTGGCCGCGGCGGGATACACGCCCATCACCTATGACAATCTCAGCACAGGCTGGCAGGATGCTGTAAAGTTCGGCCCCTTCGAGCAGGGCGATCTCACGGACCGCGCGCGGCTCGATCAGGTGTTTGCCGCCTATCAGCCCGTTGCCGTGATGCATTTCGCGGCGCTCAGCCAAGTGGGCGAGAGCATGCAGAATCCGGGTCTATACTGGCACAATAACGTCGCCGGCTCCCTCAGCCTCATGCAGGCGGCGGTCGCGGCGGGCTGTCTCGATCTCGTGTTTTCGTCCACCTGCGCGACCTATGGCGATCAGGATAATGTGGTGCTGGATGAAACCTGCGCGCAGTTTCCGATCAATGCCTACGGGGCGAGCAAGCGCGCGATCGAGGATATGTTGCGCGATTTCGAGGGCGCCTATGGGCTGCGCCATGTGATCTTTCGCTATTTCAATGTGGCGGGGGCCGATCCAGAAGCGCAGGTTGGCGAATTTCACCAGCCCGAGACCCATCTCATCCCGCTGATACTGGATGCGATTGACGGTAAACGTGATGCGCTGACGATCTTTGGCACCGATTATGATACGCCTGATGGCACCTGCGTCCGGGATTATGTACATGTCTGCGATCTGGTTGATGCGCATGTTTTGGGCCTGAATTGGCTCGAAAATGGCAAAGAAAGCCGTGTTTTCAATCTCGGGACTGGCACAGGATTTTCGGTGCGTGAGGTCACGGATCAATCGGCGGCGGTGACGAACCGGGCCGTGCCGATCGTCGAGGGGCCACGGCGGCCCGGCGATTGCACGCGGCTGGTGTCGGGGTCGACCCGCGCGGTTGCGGAATTGGGCTGGAAGCCGACGCGTTCGACGCTGCCTCAGATGATCGGCGACGCGTGGCGCTGGCATCAGACTGGACATTACGACAAATAGCGCTGACTTTGCCTATTGGGGGATCACGGAGTCCGCATGGGCAGAGGTGAAAGGATCAGCGATCTGGCGATGGCCTATCGCCTGCGGTGGAGGCGGCGACGCTTGCTCTGGCGCAGCTTTCGCAAAAGACATCAATTGCACTGTGTTAGAGACGAAACGGCGCAAATCAAACCGGATGATATCCTATGCTTCAGCACGGTGCGCAATGAAGCGCTGCGTCTGCCTTACTTTCTGGAGCATCACCGGCGTTTGGGGATACGGCATTTCCTCATCGTCGAGAATGCGAGCGACGACGGCACGCGCGAGTATTTGGCCGCGCAGGCGGATGTTTCGCTCTGGACGACGCCAAGGAGCTATAAACTCTCAAGATTTGGGGTTGATTGGCTGACCTGGTTGCAAATGCGGTATGGGCATGGGCATTGGTGCCTGACACTCGATGCTGATGAGTGTCTGGTTTATCCCTATCACGACACACGCCCCCTGCCCGCGCTCTGCGCGTGGCTGGAGGATCAGAAACTGCGGTCCTTTGGCACCCTTATGCTGGATATGTATCCGCAAGGACGACTGTCAAACTATCGCTATCAGGCCGGATTAGACCCGTTTGAGACGCTGTGCTGGTTTGATGCGGGCAACTATTCCATGAAGCGCAAGGCGGATTTGCAAAACCTGTGGATTCAGGGAGGACCGCGTGCGCGGATGTTCTTTGGAGAAGACCCTGCCCGTGCGCCGACCATGGGCAAGGTGCCGCTGGTCAAGTGGGACCGACGCTATACCTATGTGAGCTCCGCGCATTCGCTGCTGCCCCGGCAATTGAATCATGTCTATGACAGCACAGGCGGCGAGATGACTTCGGGCATTCTCTTGCACAGCAAGTTTCTGAACACGGTGGTCGAGCGCGCCGCAGAAGAACAGGCGAGACAAGAGCATTTTGCCAATAGTAGTCTCTATCATGGCTATTATGACGCCTTGCAGGCTGATCCTGACCTGTGGTGCGAGGGGTCAACACAATTGACCGGGTGGCGGCAATTGGAGGCGATGGGCCTCATGTCGCGCGGCGGCTGGGTCTAGCCGATCTGAGCGATAAGCGCGTGATACCGTGCGGTATAATCTTGTCGGGTCTCGACCGGGGGGCGGAGTGTGATCCTGAGCCCCTGCAGGAGCGCAGGATCAGGTTTGCCAAAGAAACGATCAGCCTCGGCTACGGTAAAGCCTGCGATTTCAGTGGCTTCCATCCACGCACTGATTTTATCAGCCTGCTTGATCTGCTTTTTGATCGCGGGCGGGATCAAAGCGGGAAGACCGAAACGGATGTGAATGGCCGCCGCAAGGCGTTTGTCGAGGTCATCATAGCCCGGCCCGACGGCGTTCTTGACCGGGGAAATCATGTCGCCGATCACGTATTCCGGGGCGTCATGCAGCAGCGCCGCAAGCTGCCATTTGGCGGGTGTGGAGGGAGTTAGGCGGGAATAGAGTCTTTCGACCAGCAAGGAATGCTCGGCCACGGAGTAGGCGAAATCACCAAGAGTCTGCCCATTCCAGCGGGCAACAAAGCTGAGACCGTGGGCGATATCCTCGATCTCGATATCAACGGGCGTGGGATCGAGCAGGTCGAGCCTGCGGCCCGAGAGCATCTTTTGCCAGGCGCGGGGTTTGGGCATGGGGCCTCCGGAAGTGTTGGACGATCCTGCCTAGCGCGGCTGATCCGGTTTTGCAAAGCCCTGCGCGATCTGTGCCAGAAGCGGCGAGTCGGTGCGGGCGGCGAGGAAGTTGTAGCCCTTGAACGGATCGGTTTTGAGAGCGCGGATTGTGGCGGTGTCGGGCATAGAAGTAAGGCCAGTTTCGGTGGAATAGAGACTGAGTCCCGGCTGCGCCAGCAGATGCGCGCTGACGGTGCAGGCGGGGTCGTTGCCGTGATCCTCGTAGATGAGAACAGAGCCATCGGCCAAGGCGCGGGCGGCGCCGGTGATGGCGGCGATCTCGGCGCCTTCGACATCGAGCTTGATCAGGGCGGCGGTGCCGGGCGGCACGAGATCGTCGATGGCGAGGGTTGTTACAGTCTCGGTCCGGTCCTCTGTCCCGGCCGGGGTATCGCCCATCAGACGGGCAGAGGCATGGCTGAGATGGGTGTTGACGAAGGTCAGAACCTCGCCCGAGGTGGCGTGAATGGCGGCGTGATGGAGGGTGACACCGTACAATTGTGCGGCGTTACCGTACAACCGCTCAAAGGTCTGCGCCGATGCCTCGACCGCGATCACCTGCTCGAAGAGCGGCGCGGCGCGGGTGGTCCAATAGCCCATATTGGCCCCAAGGTCGCAAAAGAGCGGCGTGGCCCCGGCGGCGGCGCGCAGGACTGTGTCAACTTCGGGTTCATAGGGCGCGCGGTAGAGGGCGAAACGGGTCCAATATCCGTCATTGAGGGCGATGCGGTACGGCGCGGCATCGGCGGCATGCAGGGTCACGGCATTCTCTGGATCAAAGAGCCGTCCGAGACCGCGCGCGAAGCGCCCGTAGAGACCACGGGTGACGGCAAGCCGAAAGAGCCCCATCAGGAGGAGGTATTGCACCCGCGCGGCGGGGCTGGAGAAGGTGAGGCGATAGGGTGCTGTCATGGCGACAGAGGTAGGCAAAGCGCGCCCTCTGCGCAAACCTTAAACACATGCGCCACACGCGCTTGTGCGCGAAAATTTAGTGCAAAACGGGCGACGGATCCCCAAATTAATACCATGGGAACCGGCGCGGCCCTGCGCCAACTCTCAAGTCTGAGGAGAAAAGCCATGTTCAAACGTCTCTGTTCCACTGCACTCATCTTTGGCGCGGCAGCGCTTGCGCCGCCGTCCGCCGATGCTCAAGTGACACCCTGTCTGCCGCGCGGCGATCTGGTCGAACGGCTGGAGGGGCAATTTGACGAACATCTCGTCGGGGGCGGGCTGCAGAGCCCGCAGCAATTGCTGGAGGTCTGGGCCTCTGGCGAAACCGGGAGTTTCACCGTCTTTGTGACCCGGCCCAGCGGCGTGAGTTGTGTCATGGCCACTGGTCAGCATTGGCACACTGCGCCGCCGCGCCGTCCCGAGGAAGTCGGGGGCTAATCGCGCATTGCCCAAAGTGGGGGTGAGTGCTATCTGCCTTGCAAAATCGTCATGCAAGGAGCCACTTCAGATGGCAAAAGATTACATCGTCAAGGACATCAACCTCGCGGCATATGGGCGCAAGGAACTGGATATTGCGGAAACCGAAATGCCCGGTCTGATGGCCCTGCGCAAGGAATATGGCGAGGCCAAGCCGCTCAAGGGTGCGCGGATCGTGGGCTCTTTGCACATGACCATTCAGACCGCAGTGTTGATCGAGACGCTGGTTGATCTGGGGGCTGATGTGCGTTGGGCGTCCTGCAACATCTTTTCCACGCAGGATCACGCGGCGGCGGCGATTGCCGCAGGCGGCACCCCGGTGTTTGCGATCAAGGGGCAGAGCCTTGAGGAACATTGGGATTATCTCGACAAATCCTTCATGTTCGAGGATGGCCCGAACATGATCCTCGACGATGGCGGCGATGCCACGCTCTATGTGCTCTTGGGTGCGCGCGCCGAAGCCGGTGAGGACATCATCCCGGTTCCCGCCTCGGACGAGGAAGCGGTGATCAAGGCGCAGATTGCCAAGCGCATGAAAGCCAGCCCCGGTTGGTTCACCAAGCTGCGCGATCAGATCAAGGGCGTGTCCGAGGAAACCACGACCGGCGTGCATCGTCTCTATGATCTGCATAAGAAGGGGCAGTTGCCGTTTCCGGCGATCAATGTGAACGATTCCGTGACCAAGTCGAAGTTTGACAACAAATATGGCTGTAAAGAGAGCCTTGTGGACGGTATCCGCCGCGCCACCGACACGATGATGGCGGGCAAGGTTGCCGTGGTCTGCGGCTATGGCGACGTGGGCAAGGGATCTGCGGCCAGCCTGAGCGGGGCCGGGGCGCGCGTCAAAGTGACCGAAGTCGATCCGATCTGCGCGCTGCAGGCGGCGATGGACGGGTTTGAAGTGGTCGTGCTGGAAGATGTGGTCGGGAGCGCCGATATCTTTATCACCACCACCGGCAACAAGGACGTGATCCGCATCGAGCATATGCGCGCGATGAAGGATATGGCGATCGTTGGCAATATCGGCCATTTTGACAATGAAATTCAGGTGGCAAGCCTGAAGAACCATAAATGGACCAATATCAAGGAACAGGTGGACATGATCGAGATGCCCTCGGGCAACCGGATCATTCTACTGTCGGAAGGGCGTCTGCTGAACCTTGGCAATGCCACCGGACACCCCTCGTTCGTGATGTCCGCGTCGTTTACCAATCAGGTGCTGGCGCAGATCGAGCTTTGGACCAAGGGCGAGCAATATGGCAACGAGGTGTATGTCCTGCCTAAACATCTTGACGAGAAAGTTGCTCGGCTGCATCTTGATCGCATTGGGGTCAAGCTGACCCAATTGCGGCAGGATCAGGCGGATTATATCGGTGTTGGCACCGATGGTCCGTTCAAGCCTGAGCATTATCGGTATTGAGCATTTAGGTAATTGGATAGGAGACCGATGTTGAAGAAATGTATTCTTAATGTCGGGATCCTAGCCATTGGTCTGATGTTTGCGGTTTCTGGTGGAACACCTGCTCAGGCAAAACCAAAAGTAACCGAAACCATCAAGACCTATGCGGTATCGGCCACCTCTCTCCAAGGTTTGATACAGGAAATGGATCAAAAAGGCCCCAAGACCTATTGGGCCTTTACGGAGTGGTATGTGCGGTGGACCGGGGATTGCAAACTCAGCGTTACGGTGGACATTACCCTGCCGAAACACAAGAATCCGGAAAAAATGCCCGCTGATCTGCGCCAGAAGTTCGACACCATGCTTGCCGCGCTCACAGCGCATGAGCGCCAGCATGGCCGTCACGGTATCGAGGCCGCCCAAGAGATTGAACGCGCCGCCTGTGTCGGCGGTGACGCAATCCTCAAGAAGTACAACGCCATCGACGTCACGTTCGACAAGAAAACCGATCACGGTCGCAAGCAGGGCGTGGCGCTAAACTAGATCCTTGCCCACTGTCATCGGCGGATTCTGTTGGGTTCTCGCCCATGGGGAGCGTTTAGGAAAATTTCCCTTTGTATGGCTAATAACCCCGGCTATCGTGCCGAGAGCGTCATTTGTGAGGCTTGGTGAAACGATGGGCCGGTCATTCGCCGGAAAAAGGGAGAGAATTGATGGGAAAGCGTGACGACCTGATCGCAAAATACGCCGACGATCTGCGTAACAAGTGCAGGATGGAACCGGATATGGACCTGCTGACCAAGGTAACGATTGGTTGCGGTCCGGCGATTTACAACGCAGATTCCTCGACGGTCGCGGGCGGCCAGCCGGCGGAATTGGAAACGGTCAAGACGAATTTCCTCGTCAAGAAACTCGGGTTGGCGGATAGCCCCGCGCTGATGGATGCGATCAATCAGGTGATCGAGACCTATGGCAAATCCGAACGCAACAAATATCGCGCGGTCGTCTATTACATGCTGACCAAGCATTTCGGCAAGGAATCGGTCTACCGCTGAGGCCTTGACCCGTCATTGACAGAAGCGCCCGCCGATGTGGTGGGTGTTTTTGTTTGTCGCTCAGGAATGGTTCCGAAAGTCGCTGGTATCGAGCACCGGGGCCGCGTCGATATCCTCGGCATCGAGCAGGGTGGCGACCCGTTCAAGCGATGCCACAAGCTGCGCCTGCTCCCAATCCTCGAGCGCCTCGAACTTGCGCACATAGCGCTGTTGCAGGGCGTCGGGGGCGCGCCGGATGGTATCGCGCCCGGCCTCTGTGATCACGATATTGGTCTGGCGGCGATCCGTCTGAGACTTTTCGCGTGTGACCACGCCGTGTTTCACCAATTTATCCACCAAGGCCGTGATGGTCGCCTGAGACACGCGCATCTGCTGGGCAATCTGGGTCGCGGTGCAGCTGGTTCGGTCCGCAACGATCTGAAGCACACGGAATTGCACCGCTGTCAGCCCGGCAGCGGTGGCAAGTTTACGCCCATAGATTTCGGTCGCGCGCAAAATGCGACGCAGGGCGATCAGGCTTTGGTCTGTGCGGTCCATGCGGGCCCCTCTTGTGATGGCTGTAATGGTTGCAAAGCTGTCGCTCAATTGCAATTTCATTCCTCCTAAGAAAAATTATTTAGTTTGCTAAATAAATATATAGGGTATTTTGTGTAGAAAAATAAGGGCTTTCTTGGTAAAACCGCGCTCAGCACGTTAAAATGACTCCGAAGGTTGATTTCTAAGCTTCGATGATATATTTAGTTACACGAAGCAAATAGAGAGGTCACGCACCCATGCGACATGCAATGGAAATGTTTCGGAAAGCCATGCCAACCCTGCGCAAGCCCTCGTCAGAGGATGGCGCAGCGATTTGGGAGCTGATTCAGGCCTGCAAGCCGCTCGATGAGAATTCGATGTATTGCAATCTGATCCAATGCGATCATTTCCGTGACACCTGCATTGTGGCCGAGTTGAACGGTGACGTTGTTGGCTGGGTGTCGGCCTATATCCTGCCGGATGACCCCGAGACGTTGTTTGTCTGGCAGGTTGCCGTATCGGAAAAGGCGCGGGGCACCGGCCTTGGCACGCTGATGCTGCGTGGCCTTCTATCGCGCGAGAATTGCAAGGGCGTGAGCCGGGTGCAGACCACGATCACGCGCGACAACGGTGCAAGCTGGGCGCTGTTCCGCAAGTTTACCAATCTCAACGACGGTGAGCTGTCGAGCACGCCGTATTTCTCCAAGTCGCTGCATTTCAACGATCTGCACGACACCGAATACATGGTCACCATTGCCATGAAAGAGCGGATGAAGAAGGCGGCCTGATCACAGGCCCCCTGCCCGCCCTCTCTCCCAATCACATGAAGGAACACGTTATGACGACTGACATGTCAGCCGATCTTGCTATTTTTGAACGCCGTGAATCAGAGGCGCGCAGCTATTGCCGCAGCTTCCCCAAGTCGTTCGTCAAGGCGAAGGGGGCGGAGCTGACCGACGCCGAGGGTCGGACCTATATCGACTTTCTGGCGGGCTGTTCCTCGCTCAACTACGGCCACAATGACCCCGATATGCAATCCGCGTTGATCGCGCATATCACCGCCGATGGGATCACCCATGGTCTGGATATGCACTCTGATGCCAAAGCGGATTTTCTGCGGGCGTTCGAGGATATCATCCTGACGCCGCGTGGGATGGATTATAAGGTGATGATGACCGGCCCCACCGGCACCAACGCGGTCGAGGCCGCAATGAAGCTGGCACGCAAGGTCACGGGGCGGCGCAATATCATCGCCTTTACCAACGGATTTCATGGCATGACCATGGGCGCGCTGGCTGCCACAGGGAATGCGGGCAAGCGCGCGGGCGCGGGTGCAGTATCCTTTAGCGATGTGGCGCATATGCCCTATGAGGGTGCGTTCGGCGAGGGCGTGGACAGCCTCAGGATCATCGAGGAAATGCTGAACAACCCGTCAAGCGGTGTTGATGCGCCGGCGGCGTTCATCATCGAGCCGGTGCAGGGCGAAGGCGGGCTGAATGCGGCCTCCACCGCGTTTATGCAAGGTGTTGCGCGGCTGGCGAAAGAGCATGGCGCGCTGCTGATTGCCGATGACATTCAGGCGGGCTGTGGGCGCACGGGCAGCTTCTTTAGCTTTGAGACGATGAGCATTGAGCCGGATCTCATTCCGATGGCCAAAAGCTTTTCCGGCATGGGCCTGCCCTTTGCAGCGCTCTTGATCAAACCGGAGCATGATATCTGGGGACCGGCAGAGCATAACGGGACGTTCCGGGGCAATACCCATGCCTTTGTCACCGCGCGTGTGGCGCTTGAGAAGTTCTGGACGGATGATGCGTTCCAGAAATCTATCGCCACGAAAGCCGAGATTCTGCGCGATGGGCTGGAGCGGATCGCGGATGCGATCCCCGGCGCGCGCCTCAAGGGGCGGGGCATGATGCAGGGGGTCGATGTTGGCCGAGGCGACCTGGCCTCTGCGATTTGTGCGCGCGCCTTTGAAAAGGGGCTTATCATCGAGACATCGGGTGCGCATGATGAGGTGGTCAAGGTTCTGGCCCCGTTGACCATCCCCGAGACAAGCTTTCGCAAGGGGCTCGATATTCTGTTCGAGGCCGCGCGCGAAGTCACTCAAACCCATAAACTTGCTGCGGAGTAACAAGAATGATTGTCAGAGACTTCAACAAGATCATCGAGGAAGAACGAAGCCGCGTCGTGTCGGACGCGCAGTGGTCGAGTGTGCGGATGCTGCTGGCCGATGACGGGATGGGGTTTTCGTTCCACATCACGTTTCTGGAGCCGGGGTCGGAGCATACGTTCGAATACAAGAACCACTTTGAGAGCGTCTATTGCATGCAGGGCAAAGGCTCGATCACCGATATCGCCACGGGCGAGACGCATGAGATCAAGCCCGGTGTGATGTATGCGCTCGACAAGCATGATCGCCACATTCTGCGCGCAGAAGAAGAACTGGTCATGGCCTGCTGCTTTAACCCGCCGGTGACCGGCAAGGAAGTGCATCAGGCGGATGGCTCTTATGCGCTGGAAAGCGCCTGACAAAAGGGTTCGGGCCCTAGCCCGGATAAGGGACTATGACATTTCCAGATCATACCGTCGAGAAGATCGGCGGCACATCCATGAGCCGTGTGGGCGAGTTGCTCGACACGCTCTTTGTCGGCGACCGGACGGGTGCCGCGCTCTATCATCGGATCTTTGTGGTCTCCGCCTTTGGCGGGATCACCAACAAGCTGTTGGAGCATAAGAAATCCGGCACGCCGGGGGTCTATGCGCTCTTTGCCAATGACGATGACGATCACGGCTGGCTCGATGCGCTGACAGAGGTGGGGCGTGCGATGCGCGAGGCGCATGGTGCGATTCTGGAGCATCCCGGCGACCGCAGCATGGCGGATGAGTTTGTCCGTGAGCGGATCGAGGGGGCGCGGTCGTGCCTGTTTGATCTGCAACGGCTGTGCTCCTATGGGCATTTCCGCCTGAGCGATCACATGCTGGTCATTCGGGAGCTGCTGTCTGGTCTGGGCGAGTCGCATTCGGCATTCGTCACCACGCTCCTGTTGCAGCGGGCGGGGGTGAATGCGCGGTTCATCGACCTGAGCGGTTGGCGCGATGAGAGCGAGCATAGCCTGATCGAGCGGATCGCGGCGGGGCTGTCGGATGTGGATCTGAGCAGCGAGATGCCGATTGTCACAGGCTATGCGCAATGCACCGAAGGGCTGATGCGCGAGTTTGACCGGGGGTATTCCGAGGTGACATTCGCCACGATCGCCGCCCATACGGGGGCGAAAGAGGCGATCATCCACAAGGAATTCCACCTGTCCTCGGCGGACCCCAAGCTGGTGGGCGAGGGTGCTGTGCGCAAGCTGGGTCACACCAATTATGATGTTGCCGATCAGCTGTCGAACCTCGGGATGGAGGCGATCCATCCCAAGGCGGCCAAGACGCTGCGGCAGGCGGATGTGGCCCTGCGGGTGACGAATGCGTTTGATCCGGGCGATCCCGGGACATTGATCGACGATCAGCCGACCGATGCCCCGAGTGTTGAAATCGTGACCGGATTGAAGGTCGTGGCGCTGGAACTCTTTGAGCAGGATATGGTGGGTGTCAAAGGCTATGATGCAGCCATTCTGGAGGCGCTCAAGCGACATAATGTCTGGATCGTGTCCAAGACATCCAACGCCAATACGATCACGCATTATGTGCATGCCTCGCTCAAGGTGGTGCGGCGCGTGGCGCGCGATCTGGAAGAGATCTATCCCTCGGCTGAAGTTTCGGCGCGGACGCTGTCAGTGGTGTCGCCCATCGGGCGCGACCTCAGCGGTTTGCGGGTGCTGAGCCGGGGTCTTGCGGCATTGGAAGAGGCCGGGATCGAGGTGATTGCCGCGCATCAGACGCCGCGCAGTGTGGATGTGCAGTTTGTCCTTGGGTCCAAGGATATGGAGGCGGGGATTACCGCGCTGCATCGGTCCTTGATCGAAGGCGAGGGGGCGCAGGTCCCTAGCAAGGCCGCCTGAGCGCGGCCTGTCCTTAAATTGAAATGAATGCGCGGCATTCGCCATTTGGCGGGGCCGCGCATTTGTCGTAGGGTGGATGTATTCGGGCCAGTATGGCCGAGACCTGATCAAGTTACACGTGTGGTGCGTAGGGAGCACGTGGGGGACGGAGGGTGTCGGCATCTGCTGGCATCCTCCGTTTGGGTTTTTGGTTTCGATGCGTGCGGGGATGGTTTTGGGCGTGAGCTGACATTGACCATGGTGATAAGCCGCGCGGTCGCTGGGCCGGGGACTAGCGATGCAACGGCAGAATTTGCCACTTTATACCCGAAAACTCCGTATGACTTCAATGAGTTGCGCGACGCCTCAAAATCGCTAGGCCGCGGGACGGCCCAGCGATCGCGCGGCGGCGCTACGCGCCTTGATTCCGCGCTTTGGGGATTGGGCGGATGTCAGCAACAGGCCCGCCCCAGCCCTCTTACACCTTCAATCCCGCCATATCGCAGATGATGCGCCATTGCTCGGCGGTGACCGGCTGCACCGAGAGGCGGGAGTTTTTCACGAGGATCATTTCGGCAAGGCGCGGGTCGGATTTGATCGTGTCGAGCGTGACGGGTGTCCTGGCCGTCTCAATCGCCTTGATGTCCACGCATTCCCATCGGGGATCGTCGGATTTGCTGTCGGGATGCGCCGTGGCGATCACCTCAACGATCCCGACCACGGCCTTTTCTGTCTGGCTGTGATAGAAGAAGCCGCGATCCCCAATCGCCATGTCGCGCATGAAATTGCGGGCCTGATAGTTGCGCACGCCGTCCCATTCCTCGCCCGCGTCGCCCTTGGCCAACTGGTCCTGCCAGCCCCAGGTGGAGGGTTCGGATTTAAACAGCCAATACTGCATCAGATCACCTTTTTCCACGGGATCAACTCGACATTGGCGAAGAGCCCGGCCTTGGCATAGGGGTCGCCCGCCGCCCAATCCTGCGCGGCCTGCATATCGGCCACGTCGAGGATCACGAGCGAGCCGATCATCTGGCCTGCGTCATCGAGCAGGGGACCGGCCTGAGACACAACGTCGGTCTCTTTGAGATAGGCGACATGCGCGTCGCGGGTGTCGAGGCGGGTTTGCAGGGCACCGGGTTTGTCGCGGGCTATGAGGGCAATAAGCATCATTCTTCCTTTAAGGGGCGTGACAGCAGCATATCCATCGCCTGCGTCACGCGCAATTCGCCTGTGACGAGCGCGGTGACGGCATGGGTGATGGGCATATCGAGATGAAGGGACCGGGCGCGCTGGAGGACGGCGCGGGCGGTTGCCGCGCCTTCGACGGTGATCGAGGGGTCGAACTCCGTGCCGTCTCCGATGCTCTGGCCATAGCGGTAGTTGCGGGATTGGGCAGAGGTGCAGGTCAGCGCCAGATCACCAAAGCCGGAGAGGCCGGCGAGAGTCTGAGGCTCGGCACCAAGCGCGCGTGCGAGGCGGTTCATTTCGGCAAAGCCACGGGTCATCAGCGCCGCGCGGGCGCTCTCACCCAGACCGGCGCCCATGACCGCGCCGCAAGCGATGGCGATCACGTTCTTGAGCGCGCCACCAAGGTCAGCGCCGATGGTGTCGGTGGTGCGGTAGAGCCTTAGGGTTGGTGTGGTCAGGGCACGTTGCAGGGAGTGGCCGGTGCTGTCATCGGCACAGGCCAGCGTGAGGGCGGTGGGCAGGCCAAGCGCGATGTCGCGGGCAAAGCTGGGGCCGGTCAGGATGGCGGGCGTCGCATCGGGGCAGGCTTGCGCGATGAGCGAGGTGGGGCCGAGGCCCGTGGCAAGGTCCATGCCCTTGCAGCAGGCGACGAGAGGGCGGATGGCCAACGCGCTGTGATGCGCGGACAGGAACGCGCCAAGCGTCTGCATCGGCACGGCAAGCAGGCAGGGCGATGTGCCGCCCGGCAATGGGCCCGTGATCACGGTCACATTGTCTGGCAGGGGAATGTCTGGCAGGCGTCTGGCGTTCTGGCGGGTGGCCTGCATCTCTGCCGCGTGATCTGCGTCGCGCGCCCAGAGGGTGACGGGGCCGTTTTGCGCCAATGTCACGGCGAGGGCCGTGCCGAATGCGCCTGCGCCACAGATGAGGATCATGCCTTGGCTCCCTTTTTGCCGCTTCCCAGCATGGCAGGGCTGGTGTGATCCAAGGGCCAGCGCGGGCGGGCGGCAAGGGTCATGTCATGACGGCGGCCAAGTGCGTAAAGCTCGGCCCCGGCATAGGCGATCATCGCGGCATTGTCGGTGCAGAGCGCCAGCGGGGGCGCGACAAAGGTCACGCCCAGTTCGGCGGCACCAGTCTCTAACCTGGCGCGAATGGCGGTATTTGCGGCGACACCCCCGGCGACGGCGATGACCGGATGCTCTGGGCTATCGGCGAGATAAATCGTCAGCGCGCGGCGGGTCTTTTCGGCCAGCACGTCGCGCACGGCGGCCTGAAACCCGGCGCAGAGATCGGCGCGGTCCTGACGTGTCAGGCCGGATTTCTCGGCCACGACTTCATCGCGGGCGCGCAGGAGCGCGGTTTTCAGGCCGGAAAAGGACATGTCGCAGCCGGGACGGTCCAGAAGCGGCCGGGGAAAGCGGAAGCGGGTGGGATCACCTTGGGTCGCCTCGCGCTCGACGTGCGGGCCACCGGGCTGAGGCAGGCCCAAGAGGCGCGCCGTCTTGTCGAAGGCCTCGCCGGGGGCGTCGTCAATGGTGCCGCCGAGACGGGTGAAATCATCCGCGCCGCGCACGATCAGGAACTGGCAATGCCCACCCGACACAAGCAGCATGAGGTAGGGATAGGTCACGCCATGCGTGAGACGCGGGGTTAGCGCATGGCCCGCAAGGTGATTGACGCCGATCAAGGGAATGCCTGCGCCCGCCGCGATGCCCTTGGCGCACATGACACCGGCGATCACCCCGCCAATGAGGCCCGGACCAGAGGTGACGGCGACGGCCTGCACATCGCGCAGTGTCAGATGCGCCTGTGCCAACGCCTCGCGCACGCAAATATCGAGTTTCTCGGCATGGGCGCGGGCGGCGATTTCGGGCACGACACCGCCGAAATCGGCATGGAGCGCGGTTTGGCCATGCACCACCGAAGACAGGATTGCGGGCACGCCATCGGGGTCAATACGCAGCAGAGCGGCGGCGGTATCGTCGCAGCTGCTCTCAAGTCCGAGGAGGATCAAAGGCTCTGTCATCATGCCCATGCGTTGCGTGACGGGTGGAAGGCAGGTAACACCGAATGAGGCAGGCAACAACTCTGGATGGGCCATGAGCGTTACGATCCTGATCACCCGGCCCGAAGCCGAGGCCAGTCGTATGGCCGAGCGGCTAGAAGAGGTCTTGGGCGACGGCGTGGCTGTGGTGGTCTCGCCCCTCTTGCGGATCGAATACGACGGGGCTTTGCCGGACTTGTCGGGGGTGAACGTCCTGATTTTCACCTCGCGGCACGGGGTCGAGGGATTCTGCCGCCTGAGCCGTCGGCGCGATTTTACCTGCTACGCGGTGGGGGATGCCACGGCAGAGGCGGCGCGGACGTATGGATTGCCTGCAATCTCTGCCGGAGGTGATGCCACGGCGCTGCTCGCCCGCATCGCGAAGGACGGGACGCAGGGCCCGTTTCTGCATCTGCGTGGGGCGCATGTGGCGGCGGATGTGGCGGGAGCCCTCGGCGCGGCCGGGCATGATGCACAGGATGTTGTGGTTTACGATCAGGTCGAGGCGACGTTGAGCGCGCAGGCGCGGAACGTGTTGAGGGGTGCGGGCGTTGTCATTGTGCCTCTGATGTCGCCACGCTCTGCGCGGATTTTCTTTGATCAGGCGGGGCGGATCACAGCACGGTTGTGCATCGCGGCCATAAGCCGCAAGGTGGCAGCAGCGGTGCCGGAGGGTGCGGCGACGCTGGTCGATATTGCGCAAACGCCGGATCTGCCGGGTATCCTTGCGGTTGTGCAAGGGCAAGTCGGCGCGGCCAAGCGGCTTGAGGGTGGAAAACGAGCGCTGTAAGGTCAAGTTGACAGGGACGCATCGTGAGATTCGAAAGGGTGGCGCAAGGTGGCCGATAAGAAGAAAGCTGCAAAGGGCAAGACCGAAGCGGACGCGCTGTCTGATGCGGTCGATCCGGTAACAGAGGCAGCACCGGAGCCTGAGACGCAGGACGCGCCGACCGATCCTGTCGCGCGAGATTTGGCGGAGACCGATGAGGACCATCCCAAAACCTCGGATGCGCCAGACCCTGCGGCGGGCGATGACGAGATGTCGGACGGGCTGACGGAGGCCGCAGAGGCCCGCGAGCCTGAGGTAGTGGAATTTGAGAGCGACACCAGGGCAGACGTACCCGGCGCCATTTATGCCCGGACGGAAGAGGCAGAGCCGCAGCACGCCGCCATGGTGAAGACCGAACAGGTGTTTGTCCGACAAGGTGGCTTCTGGTCGATGCTGCTGGGCGGTGTAGTGGCGGCGGGTGTGGGCGTGGCCGCCGCGCCCTATGTGCTTCCACCCGCGTGGTTCTCTAACTCCGACGAGGGTGTCGAGGCAGCGTTGAGCGCACAGAATGAGCGGCTCGCGGCGTTGAGCGCCGAGGTGCAAGGGCTGGAGACCCCACCAGACCTGAGCGGAGAGATGGGCGGGCTGAGTGAAACGCTGACAGCGCTTACAGGGCAGATTTCGGAGCTGGAAGGTCGTCTTTCGGCGCTTGAAGAACGCCCTGCGGCGCAGGGCGATAGCGTGCCTGCGGCCGAGTTGGAGGATTTGCGCGCGGCGCTCGCGGCGCAGGCGTCAGAAATCGAAGCGTTGCGCGGGGCCGCGGATGCGGAAGAGGCCGCTGCGCGCGACAGCGCAATGGCCGCGCTGCGCCGCGCCGCGCTCACTCGGGTGATGACCGCGCTGGACAGCGGCAGCGATTTTGCCCCGGCGCTGACCGATTTGCGCGACACCGGGGCCGAGGTGCCCGATGTACTGGCCGATCAGGCCGATACTGGCGTGCCGACGCAGGCCGCTCTGGTCGAGAGCTTCCCCGAGGCGGCGCGCGCGGCGCTGGCCACGGCACGCGCTGAAAGCGGCGATACGGTGGCCGGGGTCGGCGGCTTTCTCAAGAGCCAGCTGGGCATCCGGTCACTGAACCCGCAGGAGGGCGATGATCCCGACGCGGTGCTCTCGCGTGCCGAGGCGGCATTGACCGAGGAGCGTCTGGCGGATGCGCTGGCCGAGATCGAAAGCCTGCCCGAGGCCGCGCGCGCGACCATGCAGGACTGGGTTGCCGAGGCCACACGCCGCCAAGAGGCGCTGTCCGCCGCAGAGGCTCTGGCCGGAACATTGAATTGAGTTAGAAAAGGCGAGCGCCATGCTTTGGTCGATTATCAAGATTGCGGTTTTCATTGCCCTCGTGGCGGGCGTGACGCTGGGCGCGAGTTTCCTGCTCGAACTGGATGGCGGCGTGCGTATCGTGATGGCAGGGGTCGAGATCAACCTGACCCCGATCAAGGCGGTGATTGCGCTGGGTGTGCTGGTCTTTGCCATTTGGCTCTTGATGAAACTGACCGGGCTCTTGGTGGCGTCGCTCAAGTTCATCAATGGCGATGAAACCGCGCTGTCGCGCTATTTCGACCGCAGCCGTCAGGACAAGGGCTATCGCGCGCTGTCCGAGGGGATGCTGGCGCTCGCCTCTGGCGAGGGGGAGGTGGCGATGGCGCAGGCCGCCAAGGCCGAGAAATATCTGCGCAAACCGGCGCTGACCAATCTGATCACCGCGCAGGCCGCCGAGATGGCGGGCAACCGCAGCAAGGCCGAAGAGGTCTACAAGCGCCTTTTGACCAATGAGAAAACCCGCTTTGTCGGGGTACGCGGCATCCTGCGGCAAAAGCTGGCCGAGGGTGATACCGAGACCGCGCTGAAACTGGCCAAGACCGCCTTTACGCTCAAGCCACGCCATGCTGAGGTGCAGGATACCTTGCTCGACTTGCAGGCCAAGACGTCGGATTGGAAAGGCGCGCGCGAAACGCTGAATGCCAAGCTGAAATACGGCAACCTGCCGCGCGATGTGCACAAGCGGCGCGATGCGGTGCTGGCGCTCTCCGAGGCGCGCGATGTGCTGGATGAGGGCAAGACCATCGAGGCGCGCGAGGCTGCCATCGAGGCCAATCGCCTCTCGCCGGATCTGATCCCGGCGGCCGTGCTGGCGGCGCGCGGCTATATTGACCAAGGCAATACCCGCAACGCGCTGCGCGTCATCAACAAGGCCTGGCTGGTGCACCCGCATCCCAATCTGGCCGCGGTCTTTGCCGCGATCGAGCCGGACGAGACACCGAACCAACGGCT
Source organism: Roseovarius sp. 217 (assembly GCF_000152845.1). Taxonomy (GTDB): domain Bacteria; phylum Pseudomonadota; class Alphaproteobacteria; order Rhodobacterales; family Rhodobacteraceae; genus Roseovarius. The sequence goes on along the minus strand of NZ_CH902584.1, from coordinate 1,489,231 downwards.
CAAGCGCTTTGCCAAGCTATTGAAAGTGCATCCCGATCACCGCGAGACGCGGCTGCTGGCGGCCGAACTCAACCTTGCCGCTGAGGACTTTCCGGCTGCGCGCCGCGCGCTGGGCAATTTGGCCGAGGTCGAGCCGGACGCACGTGCGGTGACGATCATGGCGGCGATCGAGCGGGGCGAAGGCGCGCCCGATGCGGTGGTCAAGGGCTGGCTGGCGCGGGCCTTGTCCGCCCCCCGCGGACCGCAATGGGTCTGTGATAAATGCCAGCATATCCATGTTGAATGGTCCCCCACCTGCGAAAATTGCAACTCCTTTGACACATTGAGCTGGCGCGCGCCGCCGAACAGCACAATCGCCACGCCGACAGGCCTGGAAATGCTGCCGCTGATCGTGGGAGCGCTGGACGAGCCGCACAAGGAAGCGGCGAAGGAGATGGACGACACGGTCGTCGATGCCGAGATCGTGGCGGAAGAGGACGAGGTAAAGCTCGAAAAATAGGGCTTTTCCCCTGCCATACGCGATGCTATAGCGCCGCCACCGGGGCCGCTGTAGCTCAGCTGGTAGAGCACGTCATTCGTAATGATGGGGTCGGGGGTTCGAGTCCCTTCAGCGGCACCAGAAATATCGCCATAACAAACTGATTTTATTGGCGTTTATCCTGTTCCATTGCGCCTGTGTTATGCACGCCCGTATACACAACGGGGTTAGCATATGCGGAGTTTTGCGGTGAAACACGTCCAAGTTCCCACGAGGGATGGGCCCTAGGTCTATAAGCGGCGGGTGCCGGTTGCCCTAGCGGGACTAATCGAGAAGCCGCACGTCATAAAGACACTCGGCCATACAGAGGCGGAGGCACTGATCGCCTAAGCACCTTGCGGTCCTACGTCTGCTCCGCGACGTCCTCCACATGGACCTTGCCATACGGCGCAGTTCCGAAAAGACTATCGTCTGAACGACATGGCCGGAGACTATGACAAGGTTCGGGCCTGATCGTACAATTAACCCGACACGCTCCGCCTCAGAGCGCATTGAATGCTCGGCTGGCGGCTTCAAATCCCGAATGCAGCGTATTGAACTTCTGTTCTGCGGCCCCTTTAGCGGTTTCGGCAATCGTCACGAGACTTTCTGCCGTCACCTTTACCGCTTCGAATTTTGGAATGGTTTTGTCGCGCAGTTTCTGCATATCGTCAGACAAGGGTGTGGGGGCCGATGACACCTCTGACCTCATGGTCGTCAGGGTGTTTTCTGTTTTGGCAGCAGAAAGGCGCGCCAGCCGTTCACGGTTTCTCGCGTCCCTTAAATCAATCAGCGCGCCCAGGCGGTCCCGCTCGGCCTGACGCATAGTTTCTTGCGCAGCCGCCTTTGTCGCAGCTGCCCTGAGCGCCACCTTGTCGGATGTGTCCTCGGCCTCTGCCTTTTCAGCGGCGACCGCGGCAGCCGACGCTTCCATCACGGAGCGGGCCAATGCGATGTTTGCATCGTCCAATTTTTTCTGTCTTTGATCGTCCACTCTGGCGCTTTTGAGTTGGCTTTTCAGCTTTTCGTTTGCGGCACGGGCCGAATTCAACTGTGTTTCAAGGGCAGCGATGTCATCGGCGGCTTTGGTCACTGCAGACTGGTCTGACGGGTCCGTTTTCGCGGCCTCCGCCTTGCGCTTTTGCAAATCCTTATGCAGGGTGTTCAGCTTGTCATTGGCCGCGTCGCGCCGGGACTGCAGACGGACAAGGGTTTCGGCACGGAACTCCGCATCGTCTTCAAACATCGCTTCAACGCCATCAATCTCGGCGGACCATTGCGCTTTGGCGGCGTCAAGCGCATCGGGGCTGCTGTCCAGCGCCGTGCGCAGCGCGTCTTTCCGCTCGGTGCGCTCGTTGGCGACTTCGGTATCGGTCGGGGTTGTTGACAACGCCTGCTGGTCCTTGACCTCCTGCACAAGGGATTCCGCAAGCGATGCCTTGTCCGCGAGGATTTTAAGCTCTTTCGTAATCTCGGCAAAAGCTGCGCTTTTTTCGCCCCGAGTCTTTTCGGCCTGAACGGCCTTGTTCGCTGTGGGGTCGTCTGTTTCATCCCGGGCAGCATCAAAGGCTGCATCGAACTTGGCTTTGGCTTCATCGCGACGTTGCGTTTGCGGGGTGACCTGTGGCCGCAATTTCCCCAGATGTTCGTCGCAGACGTCTCTCAACTTCTTTTGGGTTGCGATCTTGTTTTCTGCCAGTGCCAGTGCTTCCAAGGCTTTCTGATAGGCCTCTGCAGTGGATTGTTTGGTTGGATCATCTGCTGCTGTCTCATAGGCAAGTTTCTTGGTTCCAAGGTCTGTTTCCAGACCTGCAAGCAAGGCAGTGGTGTCCGTCATGGCCGTGTCGGCAGCAGCGCGATGCGTTTCAACGCTGACAATCGAGTCCGTAATGCTTTTCAGTTCTGCCTCTTCCGCAGCCAAGGTCCGCGTCGCAACCGCCAAGGCAAGAAGCTGCAGACCGCCGGGATCTTGTGTCGCAAGTTGATGAATTTCATCCTTAGCTGCGTCATACTCGGCCTGTTTGGTGGCCAGTTCACCGCTCCGGTTCAGAATAGCCGCGTCCGAGGCCGCACGTGCATCTGTCGCAGCCGTTTGTGCCGCATTCAGGGCGTCAGCCTGAGCTGTCGCGCGCTGGGTGGCGAGATTTTCCGCGGCGTTATTTTTTTCAAATGACTCCGCAGTTACGTTGGCGTCTGGGAAGGCTGTGATCGTCCGAAACGACCCGTCAGGCAAGGTTTCGATGATGATCCGGGACTGTTTGATATCGCGCTGGATCAGGATTGCCTCGGCGCGGACCTTGATCTCGGCGTTCTTTGCTGTCGCGGTCCCGGTGTTCAGCGTGTTATGGAAGGCGTTTCTGCTGGACAGGGCCGTCTGTGCCCCGGACACAGGCGCGCTGAGTGTCTGCCCGCCAGAATTCTTTTCCAGCATGGCAGCTTCACCCACAGAAACATCACCCGTTCGCGCGAGGGTTTTGACCACAAACGTGTCACCACTGTTCGCCTGATTGTACATGCTGCTTTCATGTATCTGGGCCAGCGCGTCCTCGATCATGTAAAGCGCCGCTTCGCCCGAGCCGGTTCGGCTGGCTCCGGTCGCATAATGCGGCCCCGCCACCCCCACTTTGGGAACATTTGCATTGACCGGATCTCCGGTCACGCCGCCAGCGGTGTCGCTGCGGGTTGTGATGGGGACCACATCTGTGGGGAGAAGCGTCGATGGCAATGGATCATCGGGCGCAAACCCGGTGGCGATACGGGTGATGTGTTGCTCAATCGTCGTGGCTGGGCCATGGCGGGACGCATGGTGGGCAAGCGACCCCTGATTTACCCGGCTCGCCATATCGGCAATGGCAATGTTTGTGGCCATGCGCTTGCTGTGCCCGTTCGTGGTTTCTTCGGCCTCGCGTTTGGCGATGATTTCATCAGCGACATACCGTTGCATGGCCCGCTGTTTTTCCAGCTTGGCCTTGGCCGCATCGACGACCAGTGCGTCCGTTGCATCCGTTGGCTCGCGGCGGGCGTCCTTGTATTCTTGCTCGGTGACTGGAGCGAGCTTCAGCACGATCTGGTTGGCGTTCAGCCCGTCCTCGTCCCGCAACAAGATATCCTGCAAGTGCTTTTCGCGGCGGTCCTCGCTGGCACTTGCCCGATCATCCAGAGGCAAACGAGTGTCCAAGACCCGGCCCGTATCGGCAAGCTTTTCTTCAAGTCCCGCCTTGGCCGTTGCCGCGCCAACGGGAATGTCGCCAAGCGTGTCGCGGGCCGCGCGTATGGTCTTCATCGCCGTCCGTTTGGAGATGTATTTTGTTACGAAATTACTTTGTTCACCTGTAAGCGGCATGGAATACGTCCTTGAATTAAAGTTCGGGGTACTTGGGAATTGGTTATCCCACACAGCAGGAGCCATTTTTGCGCGAGACTATAAGGCAATCAACTATTTTTTAAATTCTGGTATGCAACTGCGTTGAACAATCGACGCAGTTCTGAAGCGCCGCTAGACCACAGATATCATCGGGTTTGGGGCGGGGTTTGCGTCTGGGAACAAGGTTGGCCTATCGCGGCCGCCCCTTGCCGCCGCGCATGATCCTGCATATCTTGCTGCGTACAGCACCGGCATCGCGCCGTGCCTGCTGCGCCCGAGGGCTCATCGCCCTGACCCTGTCAGGCCCCCTGATCCCCTGAGCACGACCCGGCCCGGCACATTGCCCGACCGGGATCATTCAGGAGACGATCCCATGTCCAAAGGAAAGAGCCAGAGCAACCGCGAGGCAAAGAAACCCAAGAAGGAAAAGCCTAAGGTTCTCGCCACCGCGAATTCCAACAATGGCAAGAACGCCACCGTGATAGCCGGCAAATCGGTCAAGTAGCACGACCGGCATCGCCGCTCAGGCGGTGCCGCACGCGACACACCCAAGAGTGACTCACTCGGTAATGGCGGCCCCGTCCGAGCGTGGGTCGGCTGCGGCCTCGATCAATCCCGAGGCATGGCGCACCACCGCTCCGGCATGGCCGGCAAGATCAGAATAGGGTGCGATCAGCTCGACCTCATGCCCGGCCCGTTGCAGTGTCGCAACCAGATCCGGGTTGAAACGATCCTCGAGTTTCAGAGATGTGGTGTCTTGCCCCCATGTCTTGCCCAAGAGCCAACGGGGCGCGGTCACGGCCGCTTGCAGGTCCATGCCAAACTGGACATAGCGCGTGAAGACGGCGGATTGCGTCTGGGGCTGGCCTTCGCCGCCCATCGTGCCATAGGCCATGACCCGCCCGTCGTGCAATTCGGCCATGGCGGGATTAAGCGTGTGGAACGGGCGCTTGCCAGGAGCGAGCTGGTTCGGCCCCGGAGCCAGCGCAAATCCCGCGCCACGGTTCTGAAAGAAGACGCCTGTGTCCGGGCATGTGAGCCCCGAGCCGAATTCCCAAAAGACCGATTGGATAAAGCTGACCACGGTGCCGTCGGCGTCGCAGGCCCCCATCCAGATCGTGTCGCCGTCTTTGGGCTCATAAGGCCAGGGCAGTGCCTTGGTTTTGTCAATCCGCGCCGCCAGCACGTCCAGCGCCGCATCCATCAGCCAATCCTGCGCCGGTGTCGCCATATGGGTGTGGTCACCCAGTTCGGCATTGCGCCGGATGAACGCCTGTTTTGTGGATTCGATCAGCCCATGGATGTGATCAAAGCCTTCACCCGTCGTCACGAGCAGACGGTCAAATAGGCCAAGGATCATCAGGGATGAGATCCCCTGCGTGGGCGGTATCATGTTGTAGAGCCGCCCTTGCGATGTCTCCAAACTCAGTGGCGTCACCTGCTCTGCGGTATAGGCGCTGAAATCTTCGGCGCGCAGCGGGCTGCCGTTGGCCTCGAGATAGGCGGCATGGGTGCGGGCCAGCGGACCGTCATAGTAGGCGCGCAGGCCCTCGTCTGACAGGTGGCGCAGGGTACGGGCGAGGGCCGATTGACGAAGATGCGCGCCCGCCTCCGGCACCTTGCCACCGATCAGAAAGGTCTCGGCAAAGCCCGGAACGTCGCGCAGCCCGTCCAGTTTTTCAGCCGTGGTGCGGGATTGATTACCAGTCACGGCGATACCGTGTTCGGCATAGGCAATCGCCGGGGCCAAAAGGCGAGAGAGCGGCAGCCTTGTCTCCTGCACCCCAAGCGCAGCTTGCCAGCCACCGATTGTGCCGGGAACGGTCAGCGCAGCCAAACCGCCCCGCGTAGGGATCGCACGATCATGCCCGCGCGCCGCATACCACTCGGGTGTCGCCAGCGCCGCCGCCTGTCCGCCCGCAAAGATGCCGACGGGCGTCTTGCCCGGTTGCTTGATCAGCCAGAACCCATCTCCGCCGATGCCGTTCATATGCGGATAGACCACGGCAATCGTGGCAGCAGCGGCAACCATCGCCTCTATCGCCGTGCCACCGTCGCGCAGCACATCGCGCCCCGCCAGAGCGGCGGCGCGGTGGGGTGCGGACACCGCGCCGTTATATCCCAAGGCAGCATGGAGCATGAGTCACCATCCGATCGCTTGGGGCAGCCATGTGGCCAGCCCCGGTGAAAAATAGACAAGGCTCAACGCGACAAGCTGGAGGCCGATGAAGGGCAGAACGCCTTTGTAGATGTCCGACGTCGTGACCTCAGGCGGGGCGACGCCCTTGAGAAAGAACAGCGCCCAGCCGAAGGGTGGCGTGAGAAACGAGGTTTGCAGGTTCATCGCCACCAGAATGGCAATCCATGTCAGATCCGCGCCCGATTGCATGAAAATCGGCAAAAAGAGCGGCAAAGCGATGTAGGAAATCTCGATCCATTCCAGAAAGAAACCCAGCACGAAGAGCAAGAGCATCAGGAAAAAGATCTGACCGTCCAGCCCCCCCGGAACGCTGGAAAACGCTGATTGCACCAGATGTTCGCCCCCAAGGCCGCGAAAGGCCAACCCGAATGGCTGGGCGAAGATCAGGATCAGGAACACCATGGCTGAGGTGACAAACGCCGCGCGCATCGCGTCGCGCAGGATCGAGAGATTGAGCCGTCCTGCCAGCGCCGCGAGAACGATAGAGCCGAACGCGCCCATGGATGCGGCCTCGGTCGGGGCAGCAACGCCGCCGATGATCGAGCCCAAGACCAGCACGATCAGGGCAATGGGCGGAAAGACGACCTTGAGCAGTTTGCCTGCAAGTTCGCCACGCAGCATCGCGGCGCGCTCCTCGAGTGGGATGGCGGGCAGGGTCTTGGGCGAAAGAAACCCGAGGATGAGAACATAGCCCACAAACAGTCCCGCCAGCATCAGCCCCGGCAAGAGCGCCGCCGCAAAGAGCGTACCCACGGATTGCCCCATGATATCGGCAAGCAGGATCAGAACCAGACTGGGCGGAATGATCTGCCCAAGCGTGCCCGAGGCACAGATGACACCTGCCGCCACGCTGGCGCTGTAGCCCCGCTTGATCACCGGGCCGAGTGCGATCAGCCCCATCGTGACCACGGTCGCACCGACCACACCAGAGGCCGCCCCCATCAGCACGCCAACGAGAATGATCGCCAACGCCATTCCCCCGCGCAAGCCGCCCATGGCAAAGCCGATCACCTCCAGCAGGTCTTCGGCTATTCGGGATTTTTCGAGCATGATCCCCATGAAGATGAAGAGGGGCAGCGCCAGAAGCGTGTAATTGGTGATCACCCCGAATATCCGCGCGGGCATCAGCGTGAAGAGCATGGAGCCAAAGCCCATGTAGCCAAACACAAACCCTGTCACGCCAAGGCAAATCGCTACCGGCATGCCAATGAGCAACAGGATGAAGAATGCGCCGATCATGCACAGCGCGAGAATTTCTGTATAGGGCATTGGACTTGCCTATTCCTGTCTTGCTGGAGGACGTGTCATCAGTTTGAGCGCGGCATGTCCGGTCATCGCCACTGCCTGCACCGCCAAGAGCACGAAGGCCAAGGGCATGGTCGCCTTGAGCAGGTAGCGATATCCGAGACCGCCGGGGTCGGGCGAGCCTTCGTTGATCGCATAGCTCGATTGTACGTAGGCGATGCAAAGCCAGGCAATGATGAGCGCGAGGGCAATAAGGGCGATGTTAGAGACGAAATCAACCAGCGCCTGCGTCCTGGGGCGCATCGTGCCGTAGAAGATATCGACCCGAACCTCGCCCCCCTGATTGAGACCGTAAGACATGCCAAAGAGCGCGCTCACGGCCATGATGTGCCACTCGGCCTCTTGCAAGGCGACGGTGCCGTAGGAAAAGAGGTAGCGCGCCAACACATTGAACGCGACAACGAGCACCAGTGCCAGCGCGCTCCATGCCGCGACATGTCCGGTCACACGGACGAGGCCAGAGGCCCCGTCCGTAACGCGTTTGATCCCGGCCTGCATCACAAGGCGTAGAGCGGCTTTTCGGACACCGAGGCCCAGCTGTCATGCTCTGCCTTGAACGCCATAAAGGCGTCATGCACCTTTTTGGTCGCCGGATCGGCGGCGGCGCCTTCCTCCAGCACCTTCTGCGTGACGGCTTTCAGCTCGTCCACCACGTCCTGCGGCAAGGTGTTGGCGATCACGCCCTCATTCTCGACCAGATCCTTGAGGGCGGCGGCGTTATTCGCCTCGCACCATGTGTGGCTCTCGAGATTGCAGGCCATGGCGGCGGTGGACACGATCGCCTGAAGATCGGCCGGCAGCGTGTCCCACGCGGCCTTGTTGATCAAGAGTTCGGTCACGTTGGAGGGTTCGTGCCAGCCGGTCGTGTAGTAATATTTGGCCGCGTTGTGCAATCCGAGGCGACGATCCTGATAGGGTCCGACAAATTCCGCCGCATCAATCACGCCGCGTTCCAGCGCCGGGAAAATCTCGCCGCCCGGCAGCAGTTTCACATCGACACCCAGCGCGGCATAGACTTTGCCGGCAAGGCCGGGGATGCGCATCTTGAGGTCTTTGAAATCGGCGACGCTCTCGATCGGTTCACGGAACCAGCCGGTCATCTGCACGCCGGTATTGCCCATCGGCAGCGCCTTGAGGCCAAGCGGCTCGTAGAGTTCGTCCCAGAGCGCCATGCCGCCGCCATGATAGAGCCACGCCGTCATGCCCTGAAAGTTCATGCCAAAGGGCACAGTCGTGAAATACTGCGCCGCAGGCAGTTTTCCGGCCCAGAAATAGGCGTTTGCGGCGTTCATTTCGACCGCGCCACCGCGCACGGCGTCAAAGCCTTCGAGCGCCGGGATCAACTCACCCGCAGCGAAATGCTGAATGGTGAGGCGACCATCAGACATGGCGGCAACCTTGTCGCAGAAATCCTTGGGGCTGCCCGGACCCTCGACATAAAAGGGGGAACCGGGACCATAGGCGTTGGTCATTTTCCATGCGAAACTCGTCTGTGCCCGCGCAATGCTCGGTGCGGCCAGAGGGGCGGCGGCAGTGGCCGCCAGAAACTTGCGTCTGTCCATAGTCCTGTCCTTTTCCATCGGTTGCAGATGGGCAGACCATGATGTTCCGAAGACCAGAAACCAGATTCCGCAGCGCGGAAAATACGAGCTTGCCGCGTTCTGTATACAATTTTGGTGAAATTCAGGCAGGGTGGCTAGAAAATGAGCAGCATATAAAGGTTTGGCGGGCGCGGCACGGCAGATTCGCCATATCTCTGCCTCCCGACTCGGATGAGTTCGCGCGCAGGACAGCTATGTCCCGTCGGCCTCAGGCCCAGTCTGCCTCGACGATATTCAGGGTGCCGATGCGGGAATATAGCGTTGTCGGCTTGATCCCGAGCAAGGCGGCGGCACCGGAGGGACCAGCAATGCGGCCGCGTGTTTCGCGCAGGGCGGCGATCAGATTGACCCGAACCAAGTCCTGCATCTGCGCTTCGGTCCGAAAGGATCGGCCTGTCTCTGCCTGCGGACCCACGCCGCCCAGTTCGACAACCAGCTTGCGATCCTGTGACACAATCGCGGCCCGTTCCATCACGTTGTGAAGTTCGCGCACATTGCCGGGCCAGTCGTAGGATTGAAGCTGTTGCACCACCCCTTCGGTCAACACCGGTTCCGGGCGGTTGAGCCTGCGACAGGCGATCTTGAGCAGATGGGCGGCCAGAAGCGGGATATCTTCTTGCCGGTCGCGGAGTGGCTGGCAGGTGATCGGGAAGACGTTGAGAAACAAATACAGGTCTTCGCGGATGCGGTGAGAGCGGCGGGCCTGTTTGTCCGACAGTGTGGTCGAGGCGATGACGCGTATATCGAGCGGCTTTTCGCGGGTATCGCCCAGACGGGTCACGGCGCTGTTTTGCAGCGCGGCCAAAAGTTTGCCCTGTATCTCAAAGGGCAGTTCCTCGACATCATCGAGAAAGAGCGTGCCGCTATGCGCCAGTTCCAGTTTGCCGGGCTTGTCGCGTGTGGCACCGTTGGGGGCGCCGCGCACCTGACCCCATAATTCGGCCTCCACCTCTTCGGGCGCGACAGAGCCGCATTTGAAATGAATGAGGGGACGGCGGGCGCGCGGGCTCGCCTTATGAATGGCGGTGGCGACAAGTGATTTGCCGGTGCCGGTTTCCCCGCTGATAAACACGGTGGCATCGGTGCGTGCCACAAGGTCGATGCGTTGAACGGTCTGGCGCACCGCTGGCGACGCGCCGATGATGTTGTGATGCGCGCGTTCTGTGGTGATCGCCTCTTGCAGATAGGCGTTTTCCTGTTCCAGCCGGTCGCGGAGCGCGGCAACCTCTGTCATCGCCTCGCGCAGCTTGCGTTCGTTTTCCTTGCGCTCGGTGATGTCGCGAAAGATCACCACAGCCCCCGCCAGAACATTCTGATCGTAGATCGGGGTTGAGACATATTCGACGCGGATCGGTTTGCCATCCTTGCGCCAGAACACCTCATCCTCGATGCGGTTGACCTCTTCAAAGCGGAAGGATTGATAGATCGGGCAATCATGCGCGTGATAGACATCGCCGTTCAGATGGTGGTGGTGGATCACGGAATGAATGTCGTGACCCAAGAGATCCTCGGCGGTCCAGCCCAGCATTTCCTGTGCAGCGCGGTTGAGAAAGGTGGTCTTGCCATCCGCGTTGACGCCGTAGATCCCTTCTCCGGCGGCATTCAGGATCAACTGGTTCTGACGTTCCAGTTCGGAAAAGAATTCCTGTGCCCGCCGCCATTCGAGCAGGCCCGAGCGGTGCAGTTCGGCGGCCTGCGCGATGCGGTCGTGCCGCTCCATTTCCGCGAGATCGAGCAGGGTCAAGGCGAGGAGCGACGGGGCATTGGCAACCAGCCTGCCCCGGATTTCAACGCGCAGGGGCGTGCCTTTGGTGGTGGCGAGGGTAATGTCGCGGCTCCATGCCTCGCCCCGATGGGCGATTTCATCCACCAGGACGATAAAGCCGGGCAGGCTGGCCCCGACCAGAGGCGAAAAGATGGCGCCGGGGGCCGGCTCCAGATCGAGCAGCTTGCGGGCGCGAGGATTGGCAGCGACGATCCGGTCGGCGACAAGGTCGATCACCAGCGCCGCCTCGGCCAGCGCATCAAGCAGGGAATCGGGGGTTGTCGGTATCTCTCGCATGGGATCAGGAAACACTGCCGCATCGCAGCACGGCAATACGAAATATCGTAAATTACGAAAACCCGTAAGTGTCTCTTGGTATGGAATTATATTAACTATATGTAATCATGTTGAAATTTAACGTGCTTAAAATTTAGGCGCTCCCCTTTTGTGTCGGATCGCTTCGTCGGATCATGGGCGCAACTGTATCTGAGCGAGAGGACGCGAGATGACAACGAAGAGCCTTGGCGACCCATTTTCGGAAAAGAACGATCTGCGCCACGGCGCGTCCTGTGGCTGCGCGACATGCAAGACAGCGGCGCACGGGTCCGCCGCGCAGGTGATGTCCGCTGACGCGATGCTGGAGCGCGCGGTCGAAAGCGCCGTGGTGCGGTCGGTGTTCGGTCACAGCGACATCGGGCGGCGGTCGTTCATGGGGATGATGGGCGGCGGCACGGTTGCGGCGGCCCTTGCGTCGGTGTTTCCGCTCGATGCGGCCAAGGCGGCCATTCTGGATAATCTCGGCACGCCGGAAAAGACCGATCTCAATATCGGGTTCGTGCCGATCACCTGCGCCACGCCGATCATCATGGCGCAGCCGATGGGGTTCTATGAGCGCTACGGCTTGAACGCGAGCGTGATCAAGACCGCCGGTTGGGCCGTGGCGCGCGACAAGTCGCTCTCGGGGGAATATGACGCGAGCCACATGCTGACACCGATGCCTCTGGCCATGACACTCGGGGCAGGCTCGACCGCCGTTCCCTACATTATGCCCGCCGTCGAGAACATCAACGGACAGGCCATCGTGCTGTCGAACGAGCATCTGGACAAGCGCGACCCCAAGCAATGGAAGGGATTCACCTTTGGTGTGCCGTTCGAATATTCGATGCACAACTTCCTGCTGCGCTATTATGTGGCCGAACATGGGCTTGACCCGGATGTGGATATCCAGATCCGCGTGGTGCCGCCGCCCGAAATGGTGGCGAACCTGCGTGCCGGGAACCTTGACGGTTATCTCTCGCCTGACCCGTTCAATCAACGCGCCGTGTGGGAGGGGATCGGCTTTATCCATATCCTGACCAAGGAGATCTGGGAGGGGCACCCCTGCTGCGCCTTTGCTGCACCGCTGAGTTTTGCCACGGATATGCCCAACACCTATGGTGCGCTGCTCAAGGCGATCATCGACGCCACGCAATACGCCTCGAACCCAGAGAACCGCAAGGAAATCTCGGCGGCGATTGCGCCCACCAACTATCTCAATCAGCCGGTCGAAGTGATCGAACAGGTGCTGACCGGCACCTATGCTGATGGTCTGGGCGCGGTCCAGCAAGTGCCTGACAGGATCGACTTTGATCCCTTCCCCTGGCATTCGATGGGTGTGTGGATCCTTACCCAGATGAAGCGGTGGGGCTACATTGAAAATGACATTGACTACAAGGCTGTGGCCGAACAGGTCTATCTGGCTGCCGATGCCAAGAAGGTGATGAACGATCTGGGTTATGACGCGCCCGACATCACCTACAAATCGCACACCATCATGGGCAAGACATTCGATCCGGCAGAGCCCGAGGCCTATGTCAAAAGCTTCGCCATTGGGAAGGGCTGAGCGATGTCGACGCTGTCGCTGAACCAGCGCGCCTTGCTCTTGTCTGTGGTGCTGCTTTTTGTCGGGCTCTTTGTCTGGGAGATGGCGATCCCGGCACAAAAGGCCGTGGGCGAATTGACGGAATACGAGCGGTTGACCGGCGGGGGCGCGCAAAAGGCAGGTGTGCCGCCCCCCTCTCAGGTCCTGGCCAAGGCGTGGGAAGAACTGAGCAATCCGTTCTACGATGCCGGGCCCAACGACAAGGGGATCGGGATTCAGATCGGCTATTCGATCTACCGGGTGCTGTCTGGCTATCTGATGGCGGCGCTGGTGGCGATACCGCTGGGGTTCCTGATCGGCATGTCGCCGGTCGCCTACAAGGCGCTGAACCCGTTCATTCAGGTGCTGCGCCCCATTTCGCCACTCGCATGGATGCCGCTGGCCCTCTTCATCATTCAGGACAGCGAGGCGAGCGCCATTTTCGTGATCTTCATCTGCTCAATCTGGCCGATGCTGATCAACACGGCCTTTGGAGTGGCAGGTGTGCGCAAGGATTGGGTGAATGTGGCGCGGACGCATGAGCTGGGTCATTTGAAGACCGCGTTTACCGTCATCCTGCCTGCCGCCGCGCCGACCATCGTGACCGGTATGCGGATCTCCATCGGCATCGCGTGGTTGGTGATCGTCGCCGCCGAGATGCTCGTAGGTGGGACGGGCATTGGCTACTACGTCTGGAACGAGTGGAACAACCTCGATCTGACCTCGGTCATCTTTTCGATCCTGATGATCGGCATTGTCGGCATGATGCTGGATGCGGCCTTTGCCACGCTCCAGCGCGCCGTGGCCTATGCGGAATAAGGAGCCGTGAGATGAGCAAACCATTTCTGTCGATCGAGAATCTGACCCAGTGTTATCCGGATGGCCAAGGCGGCACGATGACCGTCTTCGAGAACGCCACCTTCGGGGTGGAAAAGGGCGAATTCGTCGTTATTCTCGGGCATTCGGGCTGTGGCAAATCCACCATCATGAACATCCTCGCGGGCCTTGCAGAGCCGACCAGCGGTGTGGTCAAGATGGATGGGTATGAGGTATCGGGGCCAAGTCTGGACCGGGGCGTGGTGTTTCAGAACTATTCCCTGCTGCCCTGGCTCAGCACGCTCAAGAACGTGAGCTTTGGGGTTGCTGCCCGGCATCCTGACTGGTCCAAGGCCAAGGTGCTGGACCATTCCCGCGAATATCTGGCGATGGTGGGGCTGGAAGGGGATGTAATCCACCGCAAGCCCAGCCAATTGTCTGGCGGCATGCGGCAGCGGGTGTCGATTGCCCGCGCCTTTGCCAATCACCCCAAGCTCTTGTTGCTGGATGAACCGTTTGGCGCGCTCGATGCGTTGACGCGGGGCACAATTCAGGACGAACTGCTCAAGATATGGGGCGGCACCGGGCAGACCGTGTTCATGATCACCCATGACATCGACGAGGCCATCTTGCTGGCGGACCGTATCCTGCTGATGACCAACGGTCCCTTTGCCCGCGTGGCCGAGTCGGTCGAGATCACGATCCCGCGCCCGCGCAACCGGACCGAGATCGTGGAGCATCCCAACTATTACCCGATCCGCAACCATATGGTGCAGTTTCTAGGCAAACGGTCAAAGGAATTGGCCGGCCAAGCGTCGGATGGGGCAGCACAGTCCCCTGCGACCGTTCGGATCGAGAGGACACCGCCGGAGGATGAGAGCGGCGAGGCCCGACGGCTGCGCGCCGTGAATCTGTGACACCGATTTTCACCTGAGACCAAAGGAATGGAGGACACCATGAAAGACACTTTGAATATGCCCGCACTGATGACCAAGGAGGATGTGACCACCCTGATCCTGATCGCGAAGAAAAAGACCGGGATGAAATGGGAAGAGATCGCAGAGGGCATCGGCATGTCGCCGGTCTGGACCCACTCTGCCTGCATGGGCATGAACACCATGCCCAAAGCCAAGGCAGAGGCGCTTGTGGCGCTTCTCGATCTGCCGGAGGAGGCGGTTTCGGTGCTGGAGGAATATCCGACCAAGATCTGGGAACAGGCGGTGCCGACCGATCCCTGTATCTATCGCCTCTATGAGATCGTGGGCGTTTACGGCCCGACGATGAAGGCGCTGATCCAAGAAGAGTTTGGTGATGGCATCATGTCGGCGATTGATTTCGACATGAAGATCACCCGCGTCGCCAATCCCAAGGGTGACCGCGTCAAGGTTGAGATGTCGGGCAAGTTTCTGGGGTATAATTCCTGGTAACAAGGATCATTCAGTGCCGGGTTCAATCAGGGACGCCGGGACAGGTTGAAAGACCGGGCCACGGAACGGTGCCGAGCGGCGCAGAGGGAGTGCGCCGCTCGGATGGCTCACTAAGTTACAAAAGGAAATCTGACGCCTCGAGATCAGACAAGGCAACGTCGTCAATTCGAAGCACCTCCGCCCCGCCAAAGCGCAGAACGTGTCATCGTTGCGTGTACTTGCAAGGTCGAGCAGTTGGGCGACTCTTGCCAACGCATAGGCGGTCAGATCAATCATATCCGCTGCGGATCGCGTGGATCGGAGTGTAGACCTCTAGCAGGGGCACACCAAGCGCGCGCGCGCCGTCGGATTCGTCATGGTCGAGTTCATCGACTCCGGCGAAAATATCGCCTTTCGACTCGAATTTCTGGCAATCAGATCGGGATCACTCGCATAGGCGACAAGGCCAGCGTCTTTCCAGATCTTGACGGACAGAATCCCTTCCCGAACAGCGGGCCGCGCGAGAATCTCATCCAGATTGGCGCGTTGCTCCCGCGAGAGTTCGTTGCCATCCGCCAAGTCCTGCGACAGCGGCGCAATCAGGCTCTCCATATAGACTGCGGCCGAAATCGCAGAATTGCGAGTCCCGAGAGCGGCCTCGAACCGCGCCAAGGAGCGTTATGGCACCGCCATATTCGGGGATCTGGCTTCAGACCCTGCCGCATTTGAACAGTCTCGGTGGCCTGGGGTCAGACCGCGCTAGACCAGCACCTCGATCTCGTCCTGGGCGCCGACCCCGAAGACACGCTTGTAGCGGGCAATCTCGCTTGCGGGGCCCATCGCCTTGCGCGGATTGTCCGAGAGCTTGACCGTGGGCCGCCCATTGGCAGCCACCGCCTTGCACACCAGTGAGAAGGGTTCCAGCGCATCATCCGGCGTCAGGCCCCTGAAATCATTGGTCAGAAGCGTGCCCCAGCCAAAGGAACAGCGCACACGCCCCGAGAACCGCTCATGCAAGGCAATGATCCGGTCCACGTCGAGCCCGTCGGAAAAGATCACCATCTTCTTGAGGGGATCCTCGCCGCGCGATTTCCACCAATTGATGGCCGTTTCCGCGGCGTCTTCGGGGGCACCGGAATCGATGCGGATGCCGGTCCATCCGGCCAACCAATCGGGGGCATTGTCGAGAAACCCGCGCGTGCCATAGGTATCGGGCAAGATGATACGCAGGTTGCCATCGTGTTCCTCGTGCCAATCCGAAAGCACCTCATAGGGCGCGCGCGCCAAAGCCGCGTCATCCTCGGCCAAGGCGGCGTAGACCATCGGCAATTCATGGGCATTTGTGCCGATCGCCTCTAGATCGCGGTTCTTGGCGATGAGGCAATTCGACGTGCCGACAAAGCGGTTGCCCAAACGCTCGCTCATCGCCTGCACGCACCAATCCTGCCACAAAAAGGAATGCCGCCGCCGCGTGCCGAAATCGGCGATGCGCAGCCCCTCGATGGGGCGCAGGCGTTCGACCTTTTCCCAGAGTTTCGTCATGGCGCGGGCATAGAGCACCTGAAGCTCGAATTTCTTGAGGTGGTGCAGCACGGCGCGGGAGCGCAATTCCATGAGAACGGCAAGCGCCGGAATTTCCCAAAGCATGACTTCGGGCCAGTTGCCCTCAAAGGTCAGCTCATATTGCCCATCCCGCTTTTCGAGATGATAGGGCGGCAGGCGCAGCGCCTCGAACCAGTCCATGAACTCGGGCGTGAACATGCTGCGCTTGCCATAGAACATGTTGCCCCGCATCCACGTGCTCTCGCCGCGCGACAGGGACAATGACCGGATGTGATCCAGTTGCTCGCGCAGCTCGCCCTCGTCCACCAGTTCGGCCAGACGGATCGAAGTGCTGCGGTTGATCAGGGAAAAGGTGACGGTGGTGTCTGGCCGGTTGCGAAACACCGACTGACACATCAGCAGCTTGTAGAAATCGGTGTCGATCAGAGATCGGACAATCGGGTCGATCTTCCATTTGTGGTTATGCACACGGGTGGCGATATCGACCATGAGCGGCCTCCGGCGGGACAATTGCGGCGGTTAAACCAAAGCGGGCGGGCGCGTGCAAGGCGGATCGGCGGGCACCACCCGCCCTCTGCTCCGGCTTTTTCGAGAGTTTGACGAGAATTCAGGCGGATTTGGTAAATTAATCTTACCAGAATGCTTGCCTTTGCTTGGATAACCGTTACGATCTGGCGTGTGTGGCGGATTGCAGGGCCTCGAATCGCCCGTGGGGGAGACGCTTTGCCCGCCATCAAGAGCAATCTGACGCACAAGAATTTATGGGAGGAATACCATGACAGACAAGTCTAAGATGGACCGACGCTCGTTCCTGCGCCGCGCGGCGGTTGGGGCGCCCGCGATTGCTGCGGGCTCGCTCGCGGCCCCGGCGGTGCTGGCACAGGCGCCGTTGGTTCTCAAAATGCAGACATCCTGGCCCGCCGGCGATATCTGGCAGGAAATGGCACAGGATTACGCGACCCGGGTCGAGGAAATGTCCGGTGGCCGCCTCAAGATCGACGTGCTGCCCGCAGGCGCTGTCGTGGCCGCGTTCCAGGTGCTTGATGCCGTGAATGACGGCGTTCTCGACATGGCGCATTCGGTGCCGGTCTACTGGTACGGCAAGAACAAGGCCGCGTCGCTCTTTGGCACCGGCCCCGTGTTCGGTGGCTCTGCCACAACAATGCTGAGCTGGTTCTATGAAGGCGGCGGCAAGGCGCTCTATGACGAACTGACCCAAGACGTCATGGGCCTGGAAGTCGATGGCTACATGGGCTTCCCGATGTTCGCGCAGCCCTTTGGCTGGTTCAAAGGCGAAGTGAACACTGTTGCCGACCTGAACGGCTTTAAGTATCGCACCGTAGGCCTTGCGGCTGACCTGCTTCAGTCGATGGGCATGTCCGTGGCACAGCTTCCGGGTGGCGAGATCGTCCCCGCGATGGAGCGTGGCGTGATCGACGCGTTCGAGTTCAACAACCCGTCGTCGGACCGGAACTTTGGCGCGCATGATGTGGCCAAGAACTATTACCTGTCCTCGTATCACCAGGCCTCCGAGAGCTTTGAATTCCTGTTCAACAAGCTCACCATGGAAGATCTGGACCCCGATCTGCGTGCGATTCTGAAATACGCGGTCGAAGCGGCCTCTACGGCCAACACCGCCAAAGCGATGCGTCGTTATTCGGCAGACCTCAAGTGGCTGCAAGAAGAGGCCGGTGTCACCATTCACCGCACCTCGACAGACATTCTGAATGGCCAGATCGAGGCATGGGACAAGCTGATCCCAGTTCTCGAAGAAGATCCGTTCATGAAGAAGTGTCTCGACAGCCAGCGTGCTTGGGTTGAACAGGTCACCTACTATGAACTGATGAACGCACCGGATTATGCGCTTGCCTTTGATCACTACTTCCCCGGCAAGCTGAAGATGTAATCACGGTACAATACCGTTGCAACAAGGGCCCCGGCGCAGTAAACGCCGGGGCCACTTTCAAAATAGAGGGGGCTCCGTGTGATCGGTTTCATACGTTTCGCCGACAACCTGTCGGCTTGGTTCGGCAAGGCGTTTGCCTGGCTGATCGTCCTGATGGCCTTTGGCACTGGCTATGAAGTCGTGGTTCGCTACGTCTTCAACAATCCGACCGCCTGGGCGTTGGATGTGTCGTTCATCATGTACGGCACGCTTTTCATGATGGGCGGGGCGTATACCCTGTCGCGGGGCGGTCATGTGCGGGGCGATTTTCTGTATCGCCTCTGGCAGCCACGCAATCAGGCCAAGGTCGATCTGGTGCTCTATATCGTGTTCTTCTTTCCGGGTATCATCGCACTGATCGTGTCGGGCTGGAAATACGCCGCGCGGTCCTGGTCCTATGCCGAGGTGTCGGTCAATAGCCCGGCAGGCATTCCGATCTATCAATTCAAGACGGTGATCGTCGCCGCCGGAATCCTCCTCTTGATCCAAGGCATCGCTCAGGTGTTTCGCTGCATCCACTGCATGCGCACCAATGAGTGGCTCAAGGCCGATGAAGACGTCTTCGAGACCGAAGACCTGCTGATGCAAAAGGCCGCTGAGGCCGAAAAGGACGCACATCCATGACCGATCCGCAAATCGCCCTGATGATGCTGGGCCTTTTCCTAATCTTTGTTTTTCTCGGCTTTCCGATCGCCTTCACCCTCATGGCGATGGGTATTGGCTTTGGCTATTACGCCTACTTCGATGCGAGCCGGATGTGGCGCAGCTTTGACCGGTTGGCTGAGGATGCCGGGGCTTGGGACCAATGGAGTCTCTGGCTTGAGGGCTTCTTTAACAACCGAATATTCGACCTCTTCGTCAATCAGACCTATACGGTGATGTCGAACGAGGTTCTGACCGCTGTGCCGCTGTTCCTCTTCATGGGGTATATCGTCGAGCGGGCGAACATCGTGGACCGGCTGTTCGGGACGCTCAACATCGCAGCCAAGAATATGCCCGGCTCTATGGGCGTGGCGGCACTTGTGACCTGCGCGCTCTTTGCCACGGCCACCGGGATCGTCGGTGCGGTGGTGACGCTGATGGGTCTGCTGGCCCTGCCCGCCATGCTCAAGGCGCGCTATGATCCGTCCTTTGCCTCGGGCATCATCTGCGCGGGTGGCACGTTGGGTATTCTCATTCCGCCCTCGATCATGCTGATCGTCTATGCAGCGGCGTCGAGCGTCTCAATTGTGCGGCTCTATGCGGCGGCGCTCTTGCCGGGTCTTACTCTGGTTGGTCTCTATCTGGTCTACGTGATCGGCCGTTCGATCCTGCAACCGTCTGTGGCCCCGAAGCCCACAAAGGAAGAAATTCCCGACATCCCCAAGAGCCAGCTCATGCTGATGATCTTGACCTCGCTCGTGCCGCTGGCATTCCTGATCCTCGCAGTGCTTGGCTCGATCCTCTTTGGTCTGGCGACCCCGACAGAAGCGGCCTCCATCGGTGCGCTGGGCGGTATCTTCCTCGCCTTTGTCTACCGTGCCATGACATGGCAGCGGATGCGCGAGAGCGTATATCTGACCGTGCGCACCACGGCGATGGTTTGCTGGCTCTTTGTCGGTTCCTACACCTTCTCGGCGGTGTTCTCTTACCTCGGCGGGGAACATGTGATTTCGGAATTCGTCCAGAGCATGAACCTCAGCCCGCTGATGTTCCTGCTGTTGGCACAGCTCATCATCTTCTTGCTGGGCTGGCCGCTGGAATGGTCGGAGATCATCATTATCTTCGTGCCGATCTTTCTGCCGCTCCTGGCGTTCTTTGAGATTGACCCGCTGTTCTTTGGGATTCTGGTGGCTCTCAACCTGCAAACCAGTTTCTTAACGCCACCCATGGCCATGTCGGCCTATTACCTCAAGGGGATCGCCCCGCCAGAGATCAAGCTCACGCAGATTTTCTCGGGCGTCATGCCGTTCCTCTTCTGCGTCTTCATCGCCATGGCTCTGATGTATATCTTTCCGCAGATCGTGTTCTATCTGCCGGAGCTGATGTATGGCAAATAAGGCCGAAATCCTGATGTTGGACGCGTGCACCCTTCGCACGCGTCTGGCCTCAGGGGCGCTGAGCGCTCTGGACTTGGTCGAGGCCTGTATCGCCCGGATCGAGGCACGCGAGCCAGAAATCCGGGCTTGGGCGTGGTTTGACGCCGATTTTGCCCGAATGCAGGCCAAGGCGCTCGACACGCAACGGCAAGCCGGGCGCCCCATCGGGGCGCTGCACGGTCTGCCGGTTGCGCTCAAGGACATCATCGACACCGCCAAGATTCCGACGGAGAACGGCTGTTCGCTGGACGCAGGCCGCATCCCCACCAAGGATGCCGCCATCGTCGCCCGGCTCAAGGCGGCAGGTGCGGTGATCATGGGCAAGACGGTCACGACCGAATTGGCCTATATGCACGCCGGACCCACCCGCAATCCGCTCAATACCGCGCACACGCCGGGCGGCTCGTCCTCGGGCTCTGCGGCGGCGGTGGCGGATGGGATGGTGCCGCTCGCGGTGGGCACGCAGACCGGCGGCTCGGTGATCCGCCCGGCGTCCTATTGCGGCGTGACCGGGTTCAAGCCCAGCTTTGGCGCGATCCCCCGCACCGGCGTTCTGATCCAATCGCCCACGCTCGATACGCTCGGCGTCTTTGCCCGCACGCCCGCCGATGCGGCGCTCTTGGCGGAGGTATTGATGGGCCATGACGCGGGCGATCCGGCGACCGTTCCCGCCCCTGTGCCATCGCTCTTGTCGGTGGCCTCCTCGACCCCTCCGCTCAAACCGGTCTTTGCCTTTGTCCGCCCGCCGGGCTGGGACAAAGCCGATCCGCAACTGCATGCCGCCTTTGAAGAACTGGTTGCGGCCTTGGGCGAACAGGTGTTTGAAGCCCCTCTGCCCACGGCGTTCAGTGAGGCTGCAGAGATCCGGGCACGGATCAATTTTGCGGAGATGGCGAAATACTACTATCGTTATTCCAAATCCATCGACG
Source organism: Roseovarius sp. 217 (assembly GCF_000152845.1). Lineage (GTDB taxonomy): Bacteria > Pseudomonadota > Alphaproteobacteria > Rhodobacterales > Rhodobacteraceae > Roseovarius. Next base: position 1,467,842 of record NZ_CH902584.1, on the reverse strand, counting down.
CTCTCGGCCCACGCACGCAAGAGGCATTGAACGCAGGCAACGCCACGCTCGCGCGGGATTATCTGGCGGCGCTGGATTGGGCCGATGTGCTCTATGCCGGGCTGGGCGAGATCTTTGAGCGCTGCGACGCAATCCTCTGTCCTGCAGCCACTGGGCCCGCCCCCGAAGGGCTGGAATTCACCGGCGATGCGATTTTCAACGGGCTCTGGACGCTGACGGGAACGCCTGCGGTGACCGTGCCTGCCTTTACGGCGGAAAACGGACTGCCGATGGGGATTCAACTGGTTGCCGCACGCGGCAATGACGCGCGACTCTTGCGCAATGCAAACTGGTTTACGGGCTGGCTGAATGAAGCCGGAGCATGAGAAAAGGATGACGATATGAATAGATTTCTGGCGATATTTGCCTTCGCGGTCTTTACCGCCTTTCTCTACATCCTTGTGCGCAAGGTCGGCACGCTGGACCTGTGGATCGTGGTTGGCCTGACGGCAGCCTTGGCGGGGTATGATTTCGTGACCTCGAGCAAGAACAAAAGCTGACATGCCCGATAAGAAGGTTATTTGGATCCCGCGTCGCCTATCCGATGCCACGCTGGAGCGCGCGCGTCGTGATTATGAGGTGATCGTCAACGAGGCGGACACCCCCGGCACCGCCGAGGACATCATCGCCATGAGCCAGCGGGTGGACGGGATGATCCCCTGCCACTCGGAGCATTTCAGCGCCGATGTGGTAGCGCAGCTTGATCCGAGGCTCAGAATCGTCGCCAATCATTCGGTGGGTGTGGATCATTGCGATCTGGCAGCGCTCAAGGCCGCCGGTATCGTTGTCACCAACACGCCGGATGTGCTGTCTGACGCAACGGCCGAAATTGCCATGCTTCTGATGCTGGGTGCGGCGCGCCATGCGATCATGGGCGACCGGATCGTGCGACAAGGTCAATGGGATAGCTGGTCACCCTCCTTCATGGTCGGCAAGCAGATGACCGGCGCGCGCTTGGGCATCCTTGGGATGGGCCGCGTCGGTCGTGCCTTCGCCGCCAAGGCGCGCGGCTTTGATATGGAAATCCATTATCACAATCGATCGCGCCTCTCGCCCGAGGATGAACATGGCGCGATTTTTCATGCGGATGTCGAGAGCCTGCTTGATGTCTCGGATTTTCTGTCGCTGCACTGCCCGGCCACGCCCGATACGATCAATCTTCTCAATGCTGATCGCATCGCGCGTCTGCCTGCGGGGGCCGTTGTGGTCAACACCGCGCGCGGCGCTTTGATTGATGAACACGCCCTGCTCTCCGCCATCAAATCCGGCCATATCGCAGGCGCGGGGCTGGATTGCTTCAAGGTTGAACCGGGTGGCAATGCGGCCTTTGCAGCACATGAAAACATCTTCATGTTGCCGCATATCGGCAGCGCCACACGCGCCACACGGGACGCCATGGGCTTTCGCGCGCTGGGCAATCTGGATGCGTTTTTTGCAGGGCAAGAGCCGGGCGACAGGCTGGTCTGAGACAGCCCAAGGTCCGGCAGGGCGTCAGGCGGCTTGTACCGCCTGCGCCTCGGTGACGATGGTATAGAGTGTCATGGGATCACTGTTCGACCGCAGTTTGGCGCATAGCCCAACATCCCGCAGAGTGCGTGACACAAGCGCAAGCGCCTTGAGGTGTTCAACCCCGGCATCAAGCGGCGCAAAGAGCGCAAAGGCCAGATCCACCGGCTGCCGATCTACCGCGTCAAAGTCGATCGGTTTTTCAAGTAACGCCAGCACACCAACAACCTGCTCCAACCCTCGAAGGCGCGCATGGGGGAGAGCCACACCGTGCCCAACCCCTGTCGGGCCAAGGCTTTCACGTTCCAACAGCGCTTCGACAGCGGCGGAGTGGGACACGCCATAGGCGGCCTCTGCAATGCTTCCAAGTTCGTGCATCAGGCGCTTCTTGCTGGTTGCGCCTGATAGCACGCGCACTGCCTCTGGCTTGAGGATCATTGGAATTTCCATAAACTCTGTTGCTCAGACAAGCGTGTCACCGCCTGTCTCCCTCTCGTTATGGGTCAATCCAGCCGATATTGCCGTCCTCACGGCGATACACGACATTGACCGTATCCTTGCCTTGCTTGCGGAACACCAGCACCGGGGCGCCTGCCAACTCCATCTGCATGACCGCCTCACCAACCGAGAGCGACGGAATCTTGGTTTCCATCTCGGCGACGATGATCGGTTGCAGGCTGTCGGGCTCTGATTCCGGTTCCACACTATCTGAGGCGAGGATATAAGAGGACGCACCGAAGAGTTCAACCGGTTCCGCCCGCTCGCGGTGATGGTCCTTGAGGCGTCGTTTGTAGCGGCGCAGCTGCTTCTCCATTTTGGCGCAACAGGCATCAAAGGCAGCGTAAATCTCATGCGCCTTGGCGCTGGCCTGCGCGGTCAGGCCGGTGGACAGATGCACGATGGCTTCGCAGACGAATTCGCTGGCGCTCTTGGAAAAAACGACCATCGCGTCAGTCGGCCGGTCCGCGTATTTCGCGACCGCGCTGCCCAACTCATCCTTCACATGAACCTGAAGGGCCTCGCCAATGTCGATCTGCTTTCCACTGATTTGATAACGCATCTCATCTCCTTCGTTTGACAAGCCGGGGGCATGCGCGGCACGCTTGCGCCGCGGGATTGCCTAGTCCCGGATGCGGGTACACGACAGGTGTTGAAATTGTCCCAAGACAGGCCCTTGTCGCGAGGGCCATTCGGGGAACAGCGCGAGATCAACACATGTCATAGCTCAATTGACGCGCTTTCCGCGCAGCTTGTCAATCTGATTTGAAGGATAGGGGCACGGATTCGCCGTGGCTCTGACGCTCAGGAAATCCGAAAGGTGTCGCCCAGATAGACGCGGCGCACGTTCTCGTTTTCCACAACGTCGCGCGGACTGCCGGACATCAGAACCTTGCCGTCATGCAGGATATAGGCGCGATCAACGATTTCCAGCGTCTCGCGCACATTATGGTCGGTGATCAGCACCCCAATGCCGCGTTTCTTGAGATCGGCAACCAGATGCCGAATGTCGCCGACAGAGATCGGATCAACCCCCGCAAAAGGCTCGTCCAGCAAGAGATAGCGCGGGTTGGCGGCCAGACAGCGCGCAATCTCGACCCGCCGTCGCTCGCCGCCGGACAAGGCCAAGGCGGGCGCGCGGCGCAAATGCTCGATCGAGAAATCCGAGAGCAACTCTTCCAGCCGCTCGCGCCGCTTGTGACGGTCACGTTCTGCGATGTCGAGAATCGCAAGGATGTTGTCTTCGACCGACAGGCCACGAAAGATCGACATTTCCTGTGGCAGATAGCCGATGCCCAGCTTGGCGCGGCGATACATTGGAAGACTGGTCACATCCTGACCGTCGATATGGATATGTCCGCCTTCGGGGTAGATCAGCCCCGCAATGGCATAGAATGTCGTGGTCTTGCCCGATCCGTTCGGCCCCAAGAGCGCCACCACCTCGCCCTGTTTGAGCGAGAGCGATACGTCGCGGATCACCAAGCGCTTGCGATAGCTCTTGCGCAGGTTTTCAACCACGAGGCCGGCATTTTCATGCGCGAGTGTCAAGTTCGGAGAGCTCATTCGTTGCTGCCCGGTTGCAGGATGGTCTTGACCCTGCCGCTGACCTGCGCCGTGCCCGCCGCGGTATCCACGAACACGGTCTCACCTGTGATCGCATTGGTGCCCTGCACCAAGAGGACGTTGCCGCGCAGTTCTATCATCCCCGTGGTGATGTCATAGTCGGCTCGTTCCGCCTCGGCGGCATCTTCGCCACTGACCAGCGTGACGCCCCCTGTTGCCTTCAGGCTTTCGATCCCGCTCTTGTCGGGCAAGTAGACCACAAGCACCTCGGGTGCAGCCAGCCGCATCGCGCCCTGACCGATCACAACATTCCCGGTGAAGGTGGCGGTATTGTCCGCCTGATTGACGCTGAGAGAGTCGGATGTCACCTCGACGGGCAGGTTGCGATCCGCTTGGGTGTTGCCAAAGGCCACCTGCGCGCCCTGCGCCAGTGTGACAACAGGTGGCAGAAGCAGCGCGAACGCCAAAATCAAACTGGAAATTCTTGGCACTTGTGTCATTCCCCCGCTTCTTCCGGGCGGTATATCAGCTTGACACCCTCGGTGAAAAGCAATTCCGGCGTAGCGCTCTCGGAGTTGTTATGCAACAGCATCCGCCCTGCCGTCACCTCTCCCAGAGGACCGGTGGCCTCAACCCGTCCCGGCGTTTCGGCATAGACCTCATCCAGCTTGGCATTCAGCCGCTCGGTGTCGATCTCATAGCCCGTTGATGTGGTGATGTGCACTCGGCCCGTCAAGCTCGCCGTCATGTCACCTTGCTGCATTTCGGCATTGGCAGAGGTGATGTCGATGACTGTCCCTGCGCTCAGCCGCAATTGTGCGGTGATATCCTCGGCAATCAACTGATCGGGCGTTTTGCGGTCGGGGCGTGCGATCTCGGCGGCAAAGGTAATCTCGTCGCCGTCGGCCGTCACCCCTGCAAACCGCGGCTTTGTCGCCCCGAGATCCTGAGCGCGCTGTTCCAGATCAAGTTGGTCAATCGGCACCGTTTGCGTCGGATCAACGGTGCGCGAAAACAAAAACAGCGTCGAGAGCAGCCCAAGGGCAGTCAGCGGCAGGATGATTTTCATCCACGCCACGATCCGCGAATAGGTGTTCTGCGCGCGTGCCATTCCTTAGTGGGCGAAGATGTCGATCTCGGGCCATCCGGCCAGATCGAGCACAGCGCGTTGCGGCAGGAAATCAAAGCAGGCCTGCGCCAGCCCCATCCGGTCTTCCCGGACCAGACGTGTGTTCAACTCGTCCCGCAAGCGGTGCAGATAGAGCACGTCCGAGGCGGCATAGTCGAGCTGTGCGGACGTCAGGCTTTCGGCGCCCCAATCCGAGCTTTGCTGCTGCTTGGAGATGTCGATGTTCAACAGTTCTTGTAACAGATACTTGAGCCCATGCCGGTCGGTGTAGGTACGGATGAGTTTGCTCGCGATCTTGGTGCAATAGACCGGAGCCGCAAGCGCGCCAAAAGCATTGTGCATTGCCGCGATGTCGAAGCGACCAAAGTGAAACAGTTTCAGGACATTTGGATCGGTCAGCAGCCGTTCCAGATTGGGCGCGCTGGTCTGCCCCTTGGCGACCTGCACCAGATGTGCATGCCCATCCCCCCCCGAAAGCTGCACGACACAGAGCCGGTCACGGTGCGGGTGCAGACCCATCGTCTCGCAATCAATCGCGACGACAGAGCCAAGATCCAGCCCATCGGGCAGGTCGTTCTGATAGAGATGGTTGGCCATTGAAAATCCTTTTGCCCGGAGCGGACCGGGGCCGTGAAACTGGGCGAATAGCCTCGTGATTAGGCGCTTTCTCTTGGCCCCTCAACCCGGATTTAGGTCTGCGGTCACAGGAAAACCAGTGGCGCCCTGTTAATCGCGCCCTGAAGCGGGCTTGCGGTTGCCCCAACCCTCGGCCACAAAGTGCCCAAGGACGACAGAGGAGCCCACCCCGTGAACGATAGCCAAGAGACCCAGAACCGCGCCGCCGACTATCTTGCACGGCGTCTATACGAGGCGGGTTGCCGCCATGCCTTTGGCATGCCGGGCGGCGAGGTTCTGACCGTGATGGATGCGTTGGCGCGGGCGGGCATCGAGGTGACATTGGCGCGGCATGAGAACGCCGCCGCCTTCATGGCCGAAGGCGTCTGGCACCGCACCGGCGCACCCGGCATTCTGATTGCCACGCTGGGGCCGGGGGTATTGAACGGGGTCAATGCCATCGCCAACGCGCATCAGGACCGTGTGCCGCTGATCGTGATTTCCGGGTGTGTCGATGCCGATGAGGCGCTGACCTATACCCATCAAATTCTTGATCATGAGGCGGTGCTGGCACCAATCACCAAGGCGACCTTTCGCCTGACCGCCCAAGGGGCCGATATCATCGCCGACAAAGCCATCGGCATCGCCACCGAAGGCCGTCCCGGCCCGGTGCATATCGACGTGCCGATTTCCGTGGCGGATATGCGCGTGACCCTGCCGCGCCTGCGCCGACGCCCCGATGCCGTGCCGATGCAGCCCGCCGCGCCTCAGGCGGCGCGTGATTGGCTGGCGGCAGCCGAGCGTCCGGTGATGATCGTGGGCCTTGATGCGGTCAACGAGGGGGCGGGCGAGACGATCCTTGAGGTCGCCGAGCGCCTGAACATTCCCGTTGTCACCACCTACAAAGCCAAGGGGATCATCCCCGAGACGCATCCGCTCGCCCTTGGGGGTGCCGGCCTCTCACCGCTTGCCGATGATATCCTCGTGCCGCTGGTGCGGCAGGCCGATCTGATTCTCTGTGTCGGCTATGACCCCATTGAAATGCGCCCCGGCTGGCGCGAGATCTGGGACCCGGCAGAGGTCAAGGTGATCGACATCGCGGCCGTGCCCAACGATCAGTACATGCATCAGGCGACGATGAATATCGTGGGGGACTGTGCGGTCTCTCTCGCGGCGATTACCCACGGAGTCACTCCCCGCGCCACTTGGACAGGGGGCGAGGTGGCCGAGGCGCGAGCCGCGCTGGCCCGCGCCTTTCCGACAGATGACGACTGGGGCGCTGCGGCAGTGATTGCAGAGGCGCGCGCCGTGTTGCCGCGGGAGACCATCGCCACCGTCGATAGCGGCGCGCATCGCATTCTCTTGTCGCAGATGTGGACCAGCCATTTCCCCCGCGCCCTGCTGCAATCCACCGCCCTTTGCACGATGGGCTGTGCCGTGCCGCTGGCCATGGGCGCGAAACTCGCCACGCCTGAGGCCACCGTCGTCAGTTTTTCCGGCGATGCCGGGTTCCTGATGGTCGCGGGCGAACTCTCGACCGTCGCCGAACTCAAACTGCCGGTGATCTTCGTCGTCTTCGTCGATGCCAGCCTTGCGCTGATCGAAAAGAAACAGCGTGAGCGGCAGATGGTCAATCTGGCGGTCGATTTCGGCCATCACGATTTCGCCGCCATCGGGCGCGCCTTTGGCGGCCACGGCGTGCGCGTTACAAACCGTACAGAATTACGCGCAGCCCTAAAGGTCGCACAAGAGGCCAATACCTTTACTGTCATCGCCGCCGAGATTGACCGCGGCTCTTATGACAACCGTATCTAAGGAGATGCCCATGCCCGGTCCATTGGAGGGTCTCGTTGTCCTTGACCTCAGTCGCATTCTCGCCGGCCCCACCTGTACGCAGCTTCTGGGCGACCTTGGGGCGGAGGTGATCAAGATCGAGAGCCTGGAGGGCGACGATACGCGCCAATGGGGCCCTCCCTTTGCGCTCAATTCCGAGGGTAATCCCACCGATCTTTCGGCCTATTTCATGTCCTCGAATCGCAACAAGAAATCCGTGGCGGTTGACCTGACTGATCCCGAGATGCAGCGCGTGCTGCACGCGCTGGCAGGCCGCGCCGATGTGGTGATCGAGAATTTCAAACCGGGCGGATTGCGGAAATACGGCCTAGATCACGACACGCTCTGCGCCGCCTATCCGGGCCTTGTCTATTGCTCGATTTCCGGTTTCGGCCAGACCGGCCCCAATCGCGACAAACCCGGCTATGATTTGATGGCCCAAGGCTACGGCGGCATCATGTCGATCACCGGCGAGGCGGATGGTGAGCCAATGAAGGTGGGTGTGGGCGTCGCCGATGTGGTCTGCGGCCTTTATGCTTCGACCGGCATTCTGGCGGCGCTGCGCCACCGCGACGCGACCGGCGAGGGGCAGCATATCGACATCGCGCTGGTCGATGCCACGATGGCCTGGCTGGTCAATCAGGGGCTGAACTACCTGACCTCCGGCACTTCCCCCACCCGCGCGGGCAATGCCCATCCCAATATTGTGCCCTATCAGGTCTTTGCGACCGCCGATGGCCATGTGATCGTGGCGGTGGGCAATGACAGCCAATATGCCCGTTTTTGCGATTATCTGGGCCAACCCGACTGGGCCACTGATCCGCACTATGCCACCAATACCGCGCGACTGACGCATCGCGACACCCTTGTGCCGATGATTGTCGAAGTTCTGGCCACCCGCACCACCGCGCATGTGATCGAAGGGCTAGAGGCGCGCAAGGTGCCGGTGGGGCCAGTCAACACCATTGGTCAGGCGCTGGAGACCGAACAGGCGCAGGCGCGCGGCATGACGATCACGATGCCCGTGCCGCACACCGCCAAGGGCGACGTGCGCCTCATTGGCAACCCGCTCAAATTCTCGCGCACGCCGGTGAGCTATCGCAGCGCTCCGCCCACGACCGGGGCCGATACCGACGCGGTGCTTGGACCGCTCCGGCGCGATCTGTAACCTTGCCTCGCGGCCACGTGATTTGCCGCGACTCGAGGTATGCCTTACCTCTCCGGGCACAACCGGAGGACTGTGTCATGCAACGATTTCTGGCAATTCTGAGCGTTTTCCTGTTTCTGTCCAGCACCGCACAGGCGCTGGAGCCCCGCGAAGGCTGGGTGATCCACGACACGGCCAAAGGCTTTGACGCGCTGGTCGAGGCGGTGCGCGCAGCGGTCGAGACCGCGCCCATCGCCATCGTCACACAGGCCAGCGCCTCGGATGGCGCGCGCGGGCAGGGGATCACCATCCCCGGCAATCGCATCTTTGGTCTCTATCGCAACGACTATGCCCGCCGCATGTTGGCCGCCAGCGTCGCAGCCGGAATCGAGGCGCCGATCCGCCTCTATGTGACCGAGGAGGCCGATGGCACCGCCACGCTCAGTTATAAAACGCCCACTGCGGTCTTTGCCCCTTATTTCGACGAAGGCGGGGACGATCTCCGCGCGCTCGCGACCGAATTGGATGGTGTTTTCAAAACCGTCGCGCAAACTGCCATTGCCGAGTGAAATTTTGGCGAACCGGTGGGGCTCTCTCCCTGCCTGAGCAGAATTACGCCTATTTTCTAGCGCATTACACGGCAGCATCTGCAAGATACCTGTCACATTCGCTACAGTGCGGATAACGACTTGGTGAGATAAGCGGCAGGTATGTTGCCGCTGTCACATTTACCGGGCTAGCTGTGATGCAGAGGTATCAGAAGGAATTCGGGTTATGCGTATAGATCAATTTGGGTATGAGTTGACCATATCATCGCCCACCGCCGCCGAGGCTTGGGACAAGATGGTATTGGCCTTTCTCGCCCATGCCGCGAAGACCCCCGAATATCTGGGGTCCGTGCTGAGCCAAGAGCCTGATTTTGCGATGGCGCATGCCACCAAGGGTCTATTTTTCCTGATGCTCGGGCGGCGCGAGATGACTGAGACCGCGCAAGAGGGGTATCGCGCAGCACAAGAGGCGGCCTTGCGCAGCGCCCCCACGGCGCGCGAGATGGGCTATATCCGTGGGCTGGGCGCATGGCTCGACGGACGCCCCTCCGAGACCGTACGCGAGATGGAAGCGATTCTCACGCGCTGGCCTGAGGATGCGCTGGCGATGAAAATCAGCCATGCGACCCGCTTCATCATGGGTGACGGCAAGGGCATGCGCGCCTCGATCGAAGCGCTGCTTCCCGCCTATGACGCCAAGAATCCAGCGCGTGGCTATCTCTTTGGCTGCCACGCCTTTTCCTTGGAAGAGACGGGCGACTATGCCCGCGCTGAAACCGCTGGTCGGTTGGGCCTGAGCCTCTCGCCTGACGATGCCTGGGGCCTGCATGCCGTGGCGCATGTATTTGACATGACAGCCAATGCGCGCGCCGGGCTGAATTGGCTGGAAGGGCGCGAACACGCCTGGGCGCATTGCAACAATTTTCGCTATCACGTTTGGTGGCACAAGGCGCTGATGCATCTCGATCAGGGTGAGATTGACGCGGTGCTCGACCTCTATGACACCGAGGTGCGGCGCGATCATACCGACGATTTCCGTGATATATCCAACGCAACGTCCTTGTTGATGCGGCTGGAACTGGAAGGGGTCAATGTCGGTCATCGTTGGGACGAGCTGACCGATATCGCAGAGCGGCGCACCGAAGATGCCTGTCTTCTCTTTGCCGATCTGCACTATCTTCTGGCGCTTATCGGCGGCAATCGCGATGTGGCCGTCAAGCGTATGCTGGCGCGGATGCACCGCGATGCCAAACAGACCAACGCAGGCGAGCTTTTGGCGCGGATGGCGAATCCTGGCCTATCGGCCGCCACGGGCCTTGAGGCGTTTGGGGAAGGCGATTACAAAACCGCGTTCCTCAACCTTGGACGAGCGAGACGTTCCATGCAACTGGCCGGGGGCAGCCATGCCCAACGCGACGTATTTGAACGACTCACGATTGATGCGGCTATTCGTGCCGGATTTCTCGATGAGGCCGAGAACTTCTTGCACGAGCGCACCGCGCAGCGCGCAGGCCGGCTTGATTCCTATGCCAGCGCCCGTTTGGAACTTATCTCGGGGTCACGCGTTGACTGGGACGAAGCTGGCCGCTTGCCGGCGGAATAGGCGCGGACTAACTCACGAAAAGGAGCCGACACCGTTATGACGAGTGTTGCCGATCCGTCCATATTGCACGGCCGCGCCAGCGCAGCGGTTGCCAAGCCGGTCGCGAGCACGCGCGACATCCGGCTGGATTTCTTTCGCGGTCTTGCGATGTTCATCATCTTGGCCGCGCATACCCCGCGCAACTTTTTCACAAGCTGGATTCCGGCGCGCTGGGGCTTTTCCGACGCCACAGAGATCTTTGTGTTCTGTTCCGGCATGGCCTCTGCCATCGCCTTTGGCCGCACCTTCGACCGCGCGGGCTGGACGCTGGGAACGGGACGTGTGGGCTATCGTGTCTGGCAGGTCTTTTGGGCGCATATCGCGATGTTTTTCGTCATTGCCACGATGCTTGCCGCCTTTGATGTGCTGGGCAATTTTGAAAAGAGCTACGTCAGTTCGCTCAATCTTCAGCACTTCTTTGCAAACCCCGCGCCTCAACTGGTCGGGCTGTTCACGCTCACCTATGTGCCAAATTATTTCGACATCCTTCCGATGTATATGGTCATCCTCGTGATGATGCCGGTCATCATGGCGCTGAGCCGCATCAGCCTCTGGGCGGTGGCGGGGGCGATGGGTCTCACATGGCTCATGGCGCAGCAATTCATCCTCGACTCACTTGGGCTGGGCCATCTTCATCTCGCCTTTCCGGCAGAGCCATGGTCGAATCGGGAATGGTTCTTTAACCCCTTCGGCTGGCAATTGATCTTTTTCACCGGCTTTGCCTTTATGCGCGGCTGGCTGCCCAAGCCACCGGTCAACCAAGTGTTGATCGGCATCGCTCTGGCGCTTGTGATTGCAAATATCCCACTTTCCAACATCGGCGTGCGCGAATTCGGTTTTGACTGGGCCCGCGACTGGCGCGGCGCAAACAACTGGCTCTTCAACAAATCCGATTTCGGCATCCTGCGCTATGTACATTTTCTCGCCCTTGCATATCTGTGCTGGGCAGCGGCCGGAGAAGGTGGTAATCGCCTCCGCGTCGCTGGCAACGGCATCATCTCTTACATTTGGGGAGTTCTGCTCAAAATGATTCTGAAGGTCGGGCAGCAATCGCTGGCGGTCTTCGTCTTCTCCATGGTGTTCGCCCGCTTTTCGGGTTTCGTCATGGACCAGATCGGACGCAATACCTGGAACATCACGCTTGCGAACTTTATCGGGTTCGGGGCGCTTATCGCGGTGGCCTACACCGTAGCCTGGTTTAAATCTCATCCTTGGCGGGGTGCAAAATGATCCGCCGCGATGTTCTCAAATCTCTCGCCGCCCTCGCGATCTGGCCGGGCATGGCCCGTGCTTCGGTTGGCACCGCCTTTTCCGAGTCGGAACTGCATGAATTGGCCCGTCAAATCGCGGCCAACCCCTATGCCGAGCGTCCCTTCGTACCCGACGCATGGCGTGATCTAACCTATGATCAGTATCGCGGCATTCGCTACAACACCGACAAGGCGATCTGGGCCGGGACTGACACCACGCTCGAATTCGACATGTTTCCGCCGGGCCTCTATTTTCCGCATGCGGTCGAGGTCAACATGGTCGAGAATGGCATCGCGCACAGAATGCCGTTCGATTTCGGGCTCTATGACCTGCATGAAATCGTGCCCGATCTGCCGGTGGATGAGGCATTGGGCTATTCCGGTATCCGTCTGCGTGCAGAGATTGCAAAGCCCGGCTTTTTTCAGGAATACGCTGTGTTCCAAGGGGCCAGCTATTTCCGCGTCATCGCTCGCGATCTCGCCTATGGCCTCTCGGCACGCGGTCTGGCGCTCAACACCGCCTCACCGGATGGTGAAGAGTTCCCGGATTTCACCCGTTTCTGGATTGAAAAACCGGCACCGGGCGTCTCCGAACACAAGGTGCACGCCTTGCTGGAGAGCCCCTCTGTTACCGGCATCTACCATTTCACCCTGCGGCCCAATGGCACCACCACAGAGGTCGATGTCCGTTGCACGCTCTGGCCGCGCACCGAGTTGGCGAATGTCGGCATCGCGCCGCTCACTTCAATGTTCTATTTCGACGAGACGAACCGTGGCCGCTTTGACGATTTCCGTCCCGCCGTGCATGACAGCGACGGGCTGAGCATCCTCAACGGCAACGGCGAGCTGATCTGGCGGCCTCTGGCCAACCCGACCTTCATCCAGATTTCCAGCTTTGCGGATGAAAACCCCAAGGGCTTTGGTCTGGCACAGCGCGAGCGGGCCTTTTCCAACTTCGAGGATCTCGAGGCGCACTATCAGGACCGCCCGAGTCTCTGGATTACGCCGGGCGAAGACTGGGGTCAGGGCGCGATCACTTTGGTCGAGATTCCCACCGACAAGGAAATCTACGACAATATCGTCGCCTACTGGAAGCCGCGCACACCACTGGCAGAGGGCTCCGAGCACGCGTTCTCTTATCGCATGACGTGGACCGACCAGATCGAGTCAAGCAAGCCGGTGACGCAGGTGCTCAACACGCGTCTGGGCAAGGGCTTTGCGCAGAATGATCACAAACTCGTTGTCATCGACTTCGCGCCACATCCCGCCTTGCCCGAGGATTACCAGGATCTGGTCCCCTATGTGCGGGCCAACACCTTTGAACCCTCGGTGCCGCAAATCCAGCGCAACCCCGATACTGACGGCCCGCGTCTGGTGTTCTCCTTTGACCCTGCCGATGTGACGGCAGCCGAATTGCGCGCACAACTCTATCACCAAGGACAAGCTGTGTCCGAAGTATGGCTCTACCGATGGACCGTCTGACGCCCTTTCCCGGCACCGGGCTGATGCCCGCGCCTGCCCCTCTGGACCATCCGGTCCAGAGCTTCAGCCGTGTCTATCGCGATCCCAACGCGCCGAAATGGCAACCATCGGCCGTGTTTCAATGGCGCCGCGCGGCGGCCTTTCTTCCTGCGGTACTGACCACAGGGGCCCTGGCCTGGGCCTTTGGGGACTGGTTGTCGACCAATGGCATCTGGTGGCTGGAATGGGTGCTGCTGGCCTTTGTGATGGTTACGTTTTTCTGGATTGCGCTGGCTATGGGCACGGCCACGCTTGGCCTTGCCGTTCACCTCAAACAGCAACGCGCCCGCGCGCAGGCCGCCCCTGCGCCGTTGAACGTTGCCCTCCTCGTGCCGATCTATAACGAGGACACGGCCGAGGTCTTTGGCAATGCCAGCGCCATGATGAGCGCCCTGCGCGTCGCGCGCAGCGCGCATCGGTTCGAGCTTTTCATCCTGTCGGATACGCAGGACACGGAAATCGCCATGGCCGAGCAACGCGCCTATGCCACGCTGCGGGCCACCATGCCGCCCGATGCGCCCGTGTGGTATCGCAGGCGGGTGCAGAACACCGAACGCAAGGTCGGCAATATCGCGCAATGGCTGGAAAACTGGGGCGGCGCCTATGAGGCGATGCTCGTTCTCGACGCTGACAGCCTCATGAGCCCCGAGGCGGTGATTGCCCTCTCGGATGAGATGTCGCTTGATCCCACGGCAGGCCTCATTCAATCGGCACCGCTGGTGGTGGGCTCTGACACGCTCTTTGGCCGGATGCAGCAATTCTCGGCCTCGGTCTATGGTACGCTTCTGTCCGAGGGGCTGGCGGGCTGGACCGGCTCCGAGGGCAACTACTGGGGTCACAACGCCATCCTGCGCACCCGCGCCTTTGCCGATTGCGCGGGCTTGCCGCGCATGCCATCGCTGCGGGGCAAGGGCGGGCTGATCCTCAGCCACGATTTCGTCGAGGCCGGGCTCTTGCGCCGCGCCGGTTGGGCGGTGCGCTTCATCCCCACCATTCCCGGCAGCTATGAAGAACCGCCCGCCACCCTGATAGACTATGCGCTGCGTGACCGCCGCTGGTGCCATGGCAACCTGCAACACCTCAGCCTGCTGGCAACACGCGGCCTGCACCCTGTCTCGCGGTTTCACCTGTTTCACGGCGCGATGAGCTACCTCCTGTCGCCCACATGGTTCGGACTTCTGGTGATTTGGGCCATTCTGGGCAATGGGCAAGACAGCGTCATCAGCTACTTCTCCATGGAGAATCCGCTCTACCCGGTCTGGCCGGAATTGAGCCGGGTCAGTTCGGTTCTGATCCTGCTCTTCATGTATGGCATGCTGCTGGCCCCCAAGATGCTGGGCGCGCTGATGATCGGCATGACGGATCGGCATATGACACAATTCGGCGGGGGGGCCCGGTTCACCATTTCGCTGCTGGTCGAAGTCCTGCTGTCGATCCTGTTTGCCCCGATCATGATGGTGCAACAGGTGGTTGCCGTGCTGCGGACCGTTATTGGCATTCGCCCGACGTGGTCGCCACAGGCGCGCAAGGGCGGCGATTACAGCGCCCGCACCGTGCTCAAGTTTCACGCGCTGGAAGCCGTCAGTGGGGCGCTCTTGACCTTTGGGATGGCGGCGGGCGTGGTGTCGCTCTGGCTCTTGCCGATTGCGATCAGCCTGATTGGCGCAGTGCCTCTGTCGATGATGTCCGGTTTGCGGATGGACCAGCGGCGCGGCCTGTCCACAGTGATGGCCACGCCGGAGATGGTCGATACTCCGCCGATCCTGCAACTGGCGCGCAATCACCGGATGATGTTCCGCTATCCTGAGAGCCCACCGATCGCCGCTGAGTAAGCGGATTACTGGCCCGGCCCGTCCAGCGTCTCGAACCAGTCGAGCGCCAGCGTGCTCCAGCCTTTCGGCACCGTGTGCCCCCCGTCAAACAGCGCGAATTCCAGCGCCGCGCCGGGGGTGCAGCGGGTCCAGATACGCCGCCAGTAGTTTCCCGTTGTCTCGAACCGATCCGCGCGATGATTCTCACAGCCATTGGCCGCGCGCCAGAGGCCCATGGCGTGAAACACGTCGCCTTGTGCGAAATCGCGCCCCATGACCTGCCGGATCACCCGCCCTTCGAGCGGCACCACCTCGTCGCGCCAGCCATGCGCATGCAAGAGACGCACAGGCCCGGCGCAGCCCGTCGGATGTGGCCGCCAAAAGCTGCCGGATACCGGCGCATAGGCGCTGAACGCCTTGGGCGTGGCGCAGGCGATATAGCTGGCCAGCGACCCGCCGATAGAGAACCCCGCCAAGAGGCTGCGCTTGGGGTCGATGTCGAACCGCAGAGCGGCATCCTGCATCACCTCTTGCAGAAACGCCGCCTCATCCCTCTGTCCCGGAAAATCCGGGTGGAAATTCCAGCTTGGGCGCGTGCGCGCCGGTCGGATTAGGCCATTGGGTGCAATATACGCATACCCGCGCGCGGTCGCATCCCGTGCCGTCGCACCTTCGACCATAGGGCCACCACGCCCGCCATGCCCGTGCAGAAACACCAGCACCGGATGCGGCCCCGGCCCCTCGGGCAGGGCAATGTGATAGCTGCCCGTCGCTGTCTCGCAGGGCGTGTCAGGATCGCCACAGAGCGGCGCGGCGGCCAGCGGCCCGGTGAGGCCCAGACAGAGGGCAAGAACAGAGACGAGGCGCATCAAAGGCTCCGGTCAGCGAAAGGTTGCCCCCAACCCTCCCATATTCAGCCTCTCCTGCACAGAGCGCCCGCGTCACCCTTGCGTGAGGTCCGGTGGAATCACGCCCAATCGTCGAAACCAAAGGTCATATAGTCGCGCAAATAGGCTTCGCGCGTTAGCGTCTCGATCTCGGCATCGTAAATCTCGGCCAGAGAAAACGGCCCAGTGTCCTGAACAGCGGGCGGCGCGGGCGGCTTGGGGTAGCCCACCTGCCGCGCCAAGGCCGCCAGATAGCCCGCCATTTCCGCCTCGCGCACCACCATGTCGGGCAGGGCGAATTCGGCCAGCCCTTCCAGCACGGAGGCCTGCGTCGCCCAATGCGCATCCACCCTTATACCGGTTTGCCCCGCCAGATTGGCCTTGAGAAATTGTAGAAAGGCGGCAAATGCCTGCCGGTGCGCCACGCGATCATAACTCTCGTCCAACTCCCCTTGGGGGATCGGCAGCTTGTGAAAATTGCGCAACGTACGGCGAATGTCGCGATAGCATCCCGGCCCCTTGATCAGGATCTTGTCGCAAAAGGCGGCATGCGCCCGCGCCACCGGGTGACGCAGCACGGTAAAGCGCCGATGCCCCGGCTTGCGCCGCATCCATTGCCGCAGCGCCTTTTGATTGAGCTTTGTGGGCAGCGTCTCGACCGGCACAGTGTCGAGGGCTGCCAGCCACGCGCGCACCTCGGCCTCGGGACCAGAGCGCACCGGCATATAGAGCAGAGGCGCACGCGCGCCGCTCACGAAACCGGGCACCGCCGCCCCGCGCCGTGGCTCAAAATTGGGGGTGCGCGTGAGGTTGAACTGATCGAGGCCCGCCAGCGCCCGCTCCATCTCTGCGAAATTCTCGACCTTGCTTTCCAGCGGCTCCGGGTTCTGCTTCTTGAGCGAGGCATCCAGCGCCTCCAGCCGCGCCGTGCATCCCAGATAGCGCGCCAGACCGTTCATCACCTCAAGGCTCTGCAAATCCTCATAGGCAAGGTAAAACCCTGCCTGCCCGGCCGCTTGCAGGCGGTTCAGCAAGAACACCTGAAACGCCTGCAACCGTCCGACATGCAGCTCGAATTCGGCCGGATCAAAGGTGATTTTGCTGTCACGGCGGCGCTTGACGTTGGTCAGTTTCCATTGCCCGGTTGCCTGCGCGATTTTCCACGACACATAGCTCTCGACCGGGTTACGCGTCAGGATGATCTTGGCGCAGCGCGGATTGTCCAGCATCAGGTCCAGAATGCGCGGGTCGTGATCATGGAAGTAGCGAAACCCGCCAATCCCCTGCGACTGCCCTTTGATCGCGCCGATCAAGCGTTCTGGCACCTCGTCGCGCTCAGCCTGTGTCAGACCCAGCAACTCGGTCTTGTTGGGATAGCCGATGAAATGCGGGTTGAACGCCTCACCATGGCATTCGACGCCGTCAAAGGCATTGAGGTTGGTTTCCAGAAAATTAGACCCGGTGCGCATCTCTGCGAACACCACGAAATAATCAAAAATGGCTGTCATTCGACCTTATCGCACAAGATAGGGTTTGCGGGGATTGCTCTGTGGTTCGATCAACCCCTGTTCGACCGGGAAATCCCCCATCACATAGGGATGCATGCCCTGATTCTTGAGGTTTTGCAGGAATTGGCCAAAGCCGGTCAGATCCGCCATGCGCGGGACCTCGGCCAAACCGCGCAGGTTCTGCTGCCCGATCTCGTCAATTATGGTCTGCAACGGCTCCATCGGGGCCTCGATGAAATCGGCCATGGTCCAGATCCGCACCCGCGCCTTGATCCATTGCGAACGCAACACCTCCAGATGCTTGCTCTCGATCCTTTGCAGCACCGCGGCCTCACGCCGAATATCCGAGAAGTTGGCGTTGGATTTGAACAGTGGCACCGCCCAAGCGCCTGAGATCACCGAAACCTGCGCATTCGGATCGCGCGCAATGTGCCACTCGATATCCTCAAAGACATCGCGCGGTCCAAGCTGAAAGCATTGCCGCTCGCCGCGCGTGTTCCAGATCAGGCTCGCCAGAAAGGCGCGCGGATTGTAATCGCGCAGCGCCGCACTGTCCGAAAGCGCGCCGTTCATCACCGTCTGACCATCCGAAAACTCGGCCCGTTCAGGAGCAAAGAGATGGCCATGCACCCGCATGCCCGTCATCCGCGCCAACCACGGCTGGAAATTCTCAAAGAGATCGCTAAAGCCCTCGAACACCGAATAGGGCGCGCAGGTCAGCCCATTTTCGCGCCCCTCTACCGGAAACCGGCTCTGCATATACAGGCCGGGACGTCCGCGCGTGCGCCGATCGACGGCCTTGGCAAAAATACGGTCGATCTTGCCGGGATTGGGTTCTGTCCGCTTCATCGCACTGGCCTGATCGGTCAGGAATGCCTCGTAGAGGCGGTCGGCAAAGGGCCAGATCTTGCGCGCGACAAAACAGTCGGAGCGCCGCAAGAGTTGCAGGTGATCGTCGTAGAAAATATGCGGCTTGCCCTGATAATCGAACTTGGACAGCGTGAGCGACCTGCTTTCGATCTGGCGGGAATATTGCCGCGCGAGGGTCTGAAAATAGCTCTCGTCGGGAATCCACACCTTGGAGAAATAGCGGTCGTAACCCCGCCGGTCCGGGTCCTCCAGAATCGCCGATAGCGTCTGACGCGTCAGACACCACCACTGGCTGCCCATATGCGGCACGATGCCGTTGGGGATGCGCCGCTTGAACCGCACCAACCGTTGCAGCGCCACGTATTTGTCAAAGAGATACCGGTTCTTGCGCCATGAGAAGGGAAAGCGCAGCGTGAATCGCTCCTGATCCAATCCCCCGATGGTCCAGGGCACATCCGCCGTCGTGGCGCTCTCGATGAAATCGGTATGGGGCCGTTTCGCGAGGTAGTCGATCAGTTCTTGCACCGGGCGCAAGGGCAGGCAAGACCCGGAGGCAAGATAGACATGCCGCACATCCTTGAAATCACGCAGCATGATTTCCGCAGCCCCCTGCGTTGCGGCGACAAGACCCCAAGTGCCCCATTCACAGCGATGGCGTGGGGCAAAGCGCACATCGGTCATATCCGAAAGCGCCTGCACAAAGGCATTGTAGCTCTTGCGCGGCACCGCCTTGTCGACATGGATCACCAGCGGACAGCCCGACGCCGCCCAATGGCGCGCCACCTGTTCGGCGCGACCAAAGGCCGTGTGAACCAGCATGATGATGCCTACGCTCATCGAGTCACTGCCCCTGTGCTCATGCCCAATTTCCTTTGGACATGAGCCCGAGAATTTCTAATTGCCGCCAGTTTATATATTTTTCCGACCATTTACACCAAAGTTCGGGATTATCCTTCACAATCTCGGCATAGGCTTTGTATTCGACACTGCCCGAGTAATGTTGGCGGCGCGTCAGCTCCTCGGCGGCCTTGACGGTAAAGGTGTCGAGGAACTTGGCATGCAGCAGAATGCCGCTTGCCTTTTCCCCGCCCCATTCGTCATAGGTCAGGTTCAGACCGCGCGGCAGGATCATGTGGGTCGAGCTTTCATAGGCATAGCGCCTGTCCCATTTGACCAACGGTGTCTTGTTGAGCGCCGGCGCCTTCTTGGGATTATCCGGGAAAAATACCCGCGCCCGTGGTCCGCCCTGAATCCAGAGGTTGCCGTAAAACTTGTTTTTTTCAACGATGTAATTACCGGGATCAAACCACGCGGCAATCTCCATCGGGTTTTGACCCGGCTGATACGGCACGGCGTCAATCCGCCCTTTGGGATACATATCGAGCAGCATCGCGCCAAAGGATTTCACCTGAGAGGTATCCAGCCAGTCGGTCAGCGCGCGAATGGGCCGCGTGTCGCAGAAAGGATAAATAAAGAACTCGTCGGGATCGATCACCAGAGTCCAATGGCCGTGGCCATATTTACCCTGAAGCCAGTTGAGCCAATCCACGCCAAATCGCGACCGCTTGTAGCTCGATTTCGTGGACCAGAGCGATACGTCCTCTTGGGCCGCAAGATATTCTGCGCCGCCATCGGTGCTGCCATTGTCCACGATCAGGAAATGCGAAATCCCCAACTCTCTGTAATAGCGCAGAAAATAGGGCAGGCGGATATGCTCATCGCGCATCGTCGAGAACAGAAGGACATCGCCCGGCTTGATCCGTTCGGTGCGGTTGATGACCGGAGTCAGTGAGAAATGCTTGCGGAACGCACGAATTTTCGCACGCTTGCGTCGCAACCGCATCCGATATGACTGCCATGCCCCCAAAGATTATGCCCTGCTGCCCGCTCTGAATTTCTCAACATTAGTCCCTCAGGATTAATACGAGCTTTTCCAAAACAATCTTAGCTAAAAATACGGTCTGTCGTCTCAAAGTGACCCGATTACAAGCATGACGAGCTTTTAAATCGCTAGAAACTACCTTGGAGATCGCTTTGCCAAGATCCGCTGCAATGTACGCCGATGCATATTCAGACGCCGCGCGGTTTCACTCACGTTCCGATCGCACAGCTCATAGACCCGCTGAATATGCTCCCAGCGCACCCGGTCCGCGCTCATCGGGTTCTCGGGCGGTGGCGGCAATTCGGCACCATTCGCCAAAAGCGCGTTGGTGATGTCGGTGGCATCTGCTGGCTTGGACAGATAATCCGTGGCCCCGATCTTGACCGCAGCGACCGCGGTCGCAATTGCGCCGTAGCCCGTCAGAACCACGATCCGGCTATCCGGCCGCTTTTCGCGGATCACTTCGACCACATCGAGCCCGTTGCCATCCTCCAACCGCAGGTCACACACCGCATAGGCGGGGGGGCGTGCCGTGGCAATCGCGCGCCCGGCGGCGACCGATCCGGCGGTCTCGACCTCAAAACCGCGCTTTTCCATGGCCTTGGCCAGACGTTTCAAAAATGCCTCGTCATCGTCAACCAGCAGAAGCGACCTGTCTTCACCGATGTCCTGCATGTCGTCGGCCATGCCGATCCTCCTGTTGCGCAACGCTGTCGTAGGTTCTAGCCCGCTGCATGACCTGCGTCAAACAAACGCGCTATTCTAGCTTGCGTCAATGAAACATTGAACGCGATCAGCCATTTGCTCTGGAGTCACGTCACGGCGGAAAAACTCGACAAAGCCGTGCTGAGGCAGAGACAGGTAGGTCATGGTGGAATGGTCCACCAAATAAAACTCTTCCTCGCCCTCGGTCGGCTTATGCGCCTGAAAGAATGTGCGATACGCCTTTGAGGCTGCGCGCACCTGCTCTTCGCTGCCCGTCAGACCCAGCATCCGGGGATGCAGATACTCGGTGTACTCAGCCATCACCTCGGGCGTGTCCCGCTTTGGGTCGATCGAGATGAACACCGGCTTGACCATGGCGCCCCGCTCCTCCAGCAGATCGACCGCTGCCGCGTTGCGCGCCCCGTCCAAGGGGCAGACATCCGGGCAGAAGGTGTAGCCGAAATAGATCAGAGCGGGTTGATCAATCACCTCTTTGTCTGTGACCGTCTCGCCGGTCTCGCTGACAAGGGTGAACGCTCCACCGATCTGTGCAGCCCCGCCCGCCACATTCGACGCCCGGCATTGCGCAAACTGGTCATCGCCCGTCTTGCCCATCGTCATGACATAGGTGATCCCCAAACCGAAGATCAAGACAGCAGCGGCAGACATGGCGATCAGGCGGGTCATGGGATGTCCTTGCGTTCGAACGGGCAGAGTGCAACGTTCGGCCTATGTAACATCCCCTCCCCCGCATGCAATGGGACGCAGGCGCACATATGGCTCATCCCTCACCTGATCTGTTCAAATCCCGCGAACGCGGCAATTGGATCCGGCTGCGCACGCTGGTCCTGTTGCGCTGGTGGGCCATCGTGGGTCAGGCGACGGCGCTGATCATCGCCGAACGGGTCTATCACCTCGATCTGGAAATCGGCCTCTGCTTTCTGGTGATCGGGGTTTCAATTGCAAGCAATCTCGTCGCCGCCTTCGTCTTTGCCGAGAACAAGCGCCTGTCGGAGCAGGATACCTTTCTGGTCGTGCTCTTCGACATGTTGCAACTGGGGCTCTTGCTCTATCTCACTGGCGGGCTGCACAATCCCTTCTCGATCCTGATCGTCGGTCCCGTCACGGTGTCGGCCTCTGCCCTCTCGGGGCGCTCCACCGCCTTTCTCGGCGCGATGGCGATCATGATCGTCACGCTCTTGATGCAATTCTACCTGCCGCTGCGGCTTCAGGATGGGTTCGTTCTGGCGATGCCGGATGTGTTCCGCTTTGGCAACTGGGTGGCCATTGTCATCGCGGTCCTCTTTCTCGGGGTCTATTCACGCTGGATCGTACAGGAAATGCACGCCATGTCAGACGCCCTGCAAGCCACGCAAATGGCGCTCGCGCGCGAACAGAAACTGACCGATCTGGGCGGCGTGGTCGCCGCCGCCGCGCATGAATTGGGCACGCCGCTCGCGACTATCAAATTGGCCAGCGCCGAACTGGCGGAGGAACTGACCGATCACCCGGACCTGCGCGAGGATGCGCTCTTGATCGTGCAGCAAACCGACCGTTGCCGCGACATCCTGCGCTCCATGGGTCGCGTGGGCAAGGATGATCTGCACCTGCGCAGCGCCCCCCTGACCGCGCTCATCGAAGAAGCGGCAGAGCCGCATGTCGACCGGGGCAAACTGATTCATTTCGATCATGGCGAGGGGGATCTGATCACCCAGCCGACTGTGCTGCGCCGCCCCGAAGTGATTCACGGCCTGCGCAACCTGATCCAGAACGCTGTGGATTTCGCGCGCGAGAATGTATGGGTCGAGAGCGGCTGGACCGAAGATGCCATCACGCTGCGGATCATGGACGATGGGCGCGGCTATCCGCCGGACATGCTGGGGCGCATCGGCGACCCCTTCATCCGCCGCCGTGCGCCCACCAGCGATCCGCAGCGCCCGGAATACGAAGGCATGGGATTGGGCCTCTTCATCGCCAAAACCCTGTTGGAGCGGTCAGGCGCCGATCTCACCTTTGCCAACGGCTCGGACTCGTTCCGCACGCAGGCCAGCCATGCAACGCGCACCGGGGCCATGGTTGAGGTCTCATGGCCCCGCAACGCCATCGAGGCCCCATCGGGCGCGCTCAACCCGGCCTTGGGAGTGAACCAGCCCATTCGCGGCTGATCCCGACTGACGTTAATCGCCCCTTAACCACTCTGCGCCAAGCTCGCTCTCGGAAACAGCCTGCGAGGGATGCGGATGTCTGACATGACCGTTTGGGATATTGCCATTCTGGTGCCGCTGGCTCTGATGCTTTCGATGGTTGCGCTCTGGCTGATGGGCCGTACCGCGCCTACCGCGGCCACTGATGAAACCGGAAAGCAAGAGACGGTGTTTCTCTTTCGGGGCGGAATCCTGGTGGATCACGACGCGGCCAACCTGCTCCTTCCCGACGCGCGCGAGGCAGAGAACGATTGGGCGCGGTTTCGCAGGTGGATGGGCTTTCGGTTTGGGAATTTGCCGCACGGGTACGAGGATCTGACCGACGGGGAGAGCCTTCGGTTGTTGGCGGACGGCGCGGCGCAACTCCATCTCTCCCGTCAGAACGAGACAGTGCGCGCCGTGTTGCGGGACGATGCGCCCGCCGATGCCGCCGCCCGCCACGCCCAGGCCTGTCACCACCACGATTTACAATCCCAATCCCTCGCCGCGCAGAGCGCGCCGCTCCCCGTCTGGATAATGGACGCAGTCGGCACTGTGATCTGGCAGAATGACAGCGCCCGCGCCATCGCACCTCGACATACCGCGCGCCTTACGGGACCTCCCGATGATCTGCCGGACCTCGGTGGCACCCTGCGGACACGACTGACCCTGACGGGCGAAGGGGGAGCGGCGGATCAATCGTATGATCTGCATGTGACCCGCACAGAGTCCGGCACCATTCATTACGCCTTCGACATCACACGCCTGATCCGGGCCGAAACAGCGCAACGTGATTTTGTCCAAACGCTCAGCAAGACCTTTGCCGATCTGACTGCCGGGCTGGTGGTGTTCGACCGGGCCAAGACATTGGCGGTCTTCAATCCCGCGCTGACCGATCTCACAAGTCTCTCGCCTGAATTTCTCAGCGCTCGGCCGAGTCTCTTTGGCTTTTTCGACGCCTTGCGCGACCGGATGGTGATGCCCGAACCCAAAAACTACGCAAGCTGGCGCGGCCAGATCGCCGATATGGTCAAAAGCGCCACAGGCGGTCTCTATCACGAGGTCTGGACCTTGCCCTCGGGCCAGACCTACCGCGTCACAGGACGGCCCCATCCCGATGGCGCAGTGGCCTTTATGTTCGAGGATATCTCGCTCGAGGTCTCTGTCACCCGGCGTCACAGGCTCCAGATGGACCTGCACCAATCCGTCATCGACCGGCTGGAGGACGGGATCGCCGTGCTCGCGCAGGATGGTCGTCTTCTCTTCTGCAACACCACTTTTGGCGAGATGCTGGGGATTGCCCCGGATGTCACCTTTGCCGAGATGAGGCTGCATGACGTGATCAGCGCGTGCAGCGCACGCTATCCCGATCCCGGCCTCTGGCCGGAGATAGAGGATCGCATCACGACGCGGCGTCTGGTTGCAACTCTCCACGACAGCGCCGGCCCACCGGGTCAAAAGGGCGCGGACGTGCGGGTGGTGCCGCTTGGTCGAGGCCAATTCATGCTCTGCCTCAAGAGCCGGGAAAGCGCATCAACAGGCGCTGTTGGCCTGCCCGCACGCTGATCCGGGTTGCGGGCGAACGCGGCGTGTGTAGTGTCGGAGCATGTCCGATCACCACGTCCTTATCCCCCTCGCCAGCCCCGATGCGACCTGCACCTTGGCCCAAGGCCTCGCACCCCGGCTCAGACCCGGCGATACGGTCCTGCTCTCGGGCGGCGTGGGCGCGGGCAAGACCCATTTCGCCCGCTGCCTGATTCAATCCCTGCTGATCACCCCCGAAGATGTGCCCTCACCGACCTATACCCTTGTCCAGACCTATCCGGGGCGGACGGCCGACATCTGGCATGCCGACCTCTACCGCCTGAGCGACGCAATCGAGCTTGTCGAACTGGGCCTGACCGAGGCGTTTTCCGACGCCATTTGCCTGATCGAATGGCCTGACCGTCTCGGGGACCTGACCCCGATTGATGCCCTCTGGCTGCATTTCGACCCGTTGACAGACCCCGGCGCAGAGGATCGCCGCCTCTTGCGGTTGACGTGGCAGGATGACAGGTGGGGACAGCGACTAAAGGGGCTATTGAATGACTGAGCGCACTGCCCTGATGCTGGGCTTTCTCGCCGGGACTGATTGGGCCGATGCGGCGCTTTCCCCTTTGGCTGGCGATGCCTCTAACCGGCGCTATCTGCGGCTGCGGCGTGACACCGGCGCGAGTGCCGTGCTGATGGATGCGCCACCCGAACGTGGCGAGGATGTGCGCCCCTTCCTGCAGATTGCCGGTTATCTCACCGGCCTCGGCCTCAGCGCCCCACAGGTCTTTGCACAGGACGAGGCGCGCGGCTTCCTGATCCTTGAGGACTTGGGCGACGCACTCTTTGCCCGCGTCATCCCGGTTGCGCCACAAATGGAGCAGCAGCTATACGCCGCTGCCACCGATGTGCTGACCGAAATGCACCGCGCGCCCCCGCCTGAGGGTCTCAAACCCTACGGCCCAGACACCATGACCGAAATGGCGGCCCTCGCCTTTGACTGGTATCTCACTGGCGCTACGGGTGAAAACAGCCCACAGCGCGCCGAAGCTCTCGCCGCGCTGCACAGTGTCTTGCGCCAGCACTCCGGAACCACCGATGTGATCGTCCTGCGCGACTATCACGCCGAGAACCTGCTCTGGCTGCCGGCGCGCGGAGGGGCGGCCCGTGTCGGCCTTCTGGATTTTCAGGACGCCATGACGGGTCACCGGGCCTATGATCTGGTCTCTGTGCTGCAAGACGCCCGCCGCGATGTGCCCCAACCGCTCCAGACTGCGATGATTGCCCGCTATTGCGCCGCAACCGGCACGGATCAGACCGCCTTTGAGGCCGCCTATCACTGCCTCGGCGCGCAGCGCAATCTTCGTATCCTCGGCGTCTTTGCCCGCCTCTGCCTGCGCGATGGCAAGGCGCATTACATCGACCTCATCCCGCGCGTCTGGGACCATCTGCAACGGGATCTCGATCACCCGGCACTTGCCCCGGTTGCCGATCTCCTGCGCACCGCGCTCCCTGCGCCAACACCCGCCGTCAGAGAGCGCCTGCGCGCGCAACGCGCGCCATGAGCCTGCCGCTGATGCTCTTTGCCGCCGGGTTCGGCACGCGCATGGGGGCGCTGACCGCGACCCGTCCCAAACCGCTGATCGAGGTGGCAGGTCGCCCGCTCATCGACCACGCGCTGGATCTCGTCACGGCGCATGGCGCGGCCCCGGTGGTGGCGAACCTGCACTATCTGGCTGATCAACTGGCGCAGCATCTGGCGGGGCGCGCTATCCGCTTCTCTCTCGAATCGCCTGAGATTTTGGAAACCGGCGGCGGACTTCGCGCCGCGCTGCCGCTGCTTGGCCCCGGCCCGGTCTTTACCATGAACACCGATGCCGTCTGGCGCGGCCCCAATCCGCTCGACCACCTCGCACGCCTCTGGCGCCCCGCAGAAATGGACGCGCTTCTGCTCTGCATCCCGCGCGCGCAGGCCGTCGGCCATTCCGGCACGGGCGATTTCCAGATAGACCCGGATGGGCGCGCCACGCGCGGCCCGGGCTCTGTTTATTCCGGGCTTCAGATCGTAAAGCCCGACCTGCTTCACACCATCCCCGAGCGTGCCTTTTCCCTCAACCGTGTCTGGGACATGATGCTGGCCGAGCGCAGGCTCTTCGCCGCCGACTACCCCGGCCATTGGTGCGATGTCGGTCGCCCCGAGGGGATCGCACTGGCCGAATCCATGCTTGCCGCCGCCGATGTTTGACCCCTCGGACGCCCCCCGCCTCTATGGCATCCCCCCCGGCGTGGATTTCCCCCGCGCTCTGGTCGGGGGCCTGCGCGCGCGTCACGCAGGCCAACCGCCCGAAACCCTCGCGCGCGTGCAACTTATCGTCAACACCCGCCGCATGGCCCGCCGCATCCGCGAGTTGTTCGACCAAGGCCCCCCCTGCCTCTTGCCGCGCATCAGCCTCCTGACCGATCTCGGAGAACTGTGGGATCTGGCCCATATCCCCGACGCGGTGCCGCCCCTGCGCCGCAGGCTGGAACTGGTGCGGCTGATCACCAAACTGCTCGACAGCGCCCCTGATTTGGCCCCGCGCAGCGCGATCTACGACCTTTCCGATAGCCTTGCCGGGCTGATGGACGAAATGCACGGCGAAGGCGTGTCGCCGCACGCCATCGAGGCGCTCGATGTCAGCGACCAATCCGGCCATTGGGCCCGGATCAAATCCTTTCTCGGCATCGTCCGACATTATTTCGAGGCGGGCGGTGCCGCCCCCGATGTGGAAACCCGTCAGCGGCTCGTGATAGAGCGTCTGGCGGCCCTCTGGGACGAAATGCCGCCAAAGCATCCCGTGATCCTCGCAGGCTCCACCGGCTCGCGCGGGGCGACGCAGCATCTCATGCAGGCGGTTGCGCGCCTGCCGCAAGGGGCGGTGGTGCTGCCCGGCTTTGATTTCGACACGCCCGCCCCGGTCTGGGACGCGTTGGACGATGCCATGCTGTCCGAGGATCATCCCCAATACCGCTTTTGCCGCGTGGCGGTGGGGGCCGGGATCACGCCGGTCGATATCCGGCCGTGGTCCGACACCCGCCCCGCCAATCCGGCACGCAACGCGCTGGTGTCATTGGCCCTGCGCCCGGCCCCCGTGACCGATCAATGGTTACGCGATGGTCCGCATCTGCGCGACATCACCGGGGCTATGGCCGATGTGACGCTGGTCGAGGCCCCGTCGCAACGCCAAGAGGCGCTCGCCATCGCCATGCGCCTGCGTCAGGCGGCAGAGGATGGGCGCACCGCCGCCCTCATCACCCCCGACCGGACCCTCACCCGTCAAGTGACCGCCGCGCTTGACCGTTGGGATATCCTGCCCGATGACAGTGCGGGCCTGCCGCTGCACCTCTCGCCGCCGGGGCGTTTCCTGCGTCATGTCGCCGATCTTTTCCGCAACCGGCTCAGCGCCGAATCGCTGCTGACCCTGCTCAAGCATCCGTTGGCGCATCAGGGGGCGGAACGTGGCACGCATCTGCGCCTGACCCGAGAGTTGGAATTGCACCTGCGCCGCCATGGTCCGCCCTATCCGACCGAAGACAGCCTGCGCGCCTGGGGTGCGGGCCAAAGGGATCAACTCATCCCCGATTGGGTCAACTGGCTCTGCGATTGCTTCGTGAACAGAGACTATTCCGGTGAAATGCCGCTTGAAAACAGTGTCGCCGCGCATTTGGAACTGGCTGAACAGATCGCCCACGGCTGCCATGGCACAGGCTCCGGCACGCTCTGGCTCAAGGATGCCGGTCAAGAGGCGCAGAAGGCCGTGACCGAGTTGCAGACCGAGGCACATCACGCAGGCACGCTCAGCGCCAGTGACTATTCCAGCCTCTTTCACAAAGTTCTCAGCGCGCGCGAGGTGCGCAATCCTGTTGATCCGCACCCCCATATCCTCATCTGGGGCACGCTTGAGGCGCGCGTTCAGGGGGCCGATCTCTTGATCCTCGCCGGACTGAATGAGGGCAGCTGGCCCGTATCCCCCAAAGCCGACCCATGGCTCAACCGCGCCCTGCGTCATCAGGTGGGTCTCTTGCTGCCCGAGCGGCGAATCGGCCTTTCGGCGCATGATTTCCAACAGGCGATTGCCGCACCCGAGGTCTGGCTCACCCGTTCCGTGCGCTCTGCCGATGCCGAAACCGTGGTATCGCGCTGGTTGAACCGTATCCTGAACCTGCTTTCTGGCCTTCCCGATCAAGGCGGGCAAGCGGCTATTGACGCCATGCGCGCCCGTGGCCACGTCTGGCTTGACCACGCTGCGGCGCTTGAGGAACCGGGCGAGGCGCCCCGCGCTGCCCGCCCGGCGCCCGCCCCGCCCGTCGCCGTGCGACCTGATCACCTGACCGTGACCGAGATCAAGCGTCTCATTCGCGACCCCTATGCCATCTATGCCCGCCATATCCTCAAACTGCGCCCGCTCGATCCGCTCATGCGCGCGCCCGATGCGCTGTTGCGCGGCACCGTGCTGCATGAAATCCTCGAAGGCTTCATTCGCGAAACGCTGGAGCATCCTGCGCAGTGCACCCACGCCACGCTTATGCGCCATGCAGAGACTGTTCTGGCCCAAAACGTGCCTTGGGCCGAGGCGCGCGCCCTTTGGCTGGCGCGGCTCGAACGGGTGGCTGACTGGTTTATAGACACTGAGGCGCAGCGTCGCGCGCTGGCCCATCCCGTGTATTTCGAGGCCGCGGGGCGCGCGACCCTGCCGGATCTGGGCTTTACCCTCTCTGCCAAAGCCGACCGGCTAGATCTCGACGATCTGGGGCGACTGCATATCTACGATTACAAAACCGGCGCGCCGCCTTCGACCAAGGAACAGACCAGTTTCGACAAGCAATTGCTGCTTGAGGCCGCGATTGCCACCCGTTCAGGCTTTGAGGGCATGGGTCCGACCCGTGTCGCCCGCGCGGTATTCATCGGACTTGGCAGCACTCCCAAAGAGCTGGACGCCCCTCTCGATACAGAACCACCGGACAAGATCTGGTCAGAGTTTCACGCCCTGATGTCGGCCTATTTCGACCCTGATATGGGCTATACCGCCCGCCGTGCGCCGCGCATGGCCGAGGATGATGGCGATTACGACCAACTGGCACGGTATGGTGAATGGGAAATGACCGACACGCCGCATGTGACAAAGGTGGGCCAATGACCGCGCGCGACGCAGCCACCCAGGCGCAGGTCGAGGCCGCGCGCCCCGACCTCTCGACATGGCTTTCGGCCAATGCCGGGTCGGGCAAGACGCGGGTACTGACCGACCGCGTGGCGCGGCTTTTGCTCGATGGGGTCAATCCCCAGCATATCCTCTGCCTAACCTACACCAAGGCCGCCGCCTCCGAGATGCAAAACCGTCTCTTTCGCCGCCTTGGGGCGTGGGCGATGCTGGCCGATGACGCGCTCATGCAGGAGCTTGACCTCTTGGGTCATGAGGGGGCTATCACCGATCAGACCCTGCGCGACGCCCGCCGCCTCTTTGCCCGTGCGATCGAGACACCGGGCGGGCTGAAAATCCAGACGATCCACTCCTTCTGCGCCTCCCTCCTGCGCCGCTTTCCGCTCGAGGCGGGTGTCACACCGCAATTCACCGAGATGGAGGATCGCACCGCCACCCTCCTGCGCGCCGAGATTGTCGAGGACCTAGCCGCCGGGCCGCATGCCGCCACATTCTACGCCCTTGCCAGACACTATTCCGGCGAAACTCTCGAAAAACTGACCGCCGATATTGTCCGCCATCGCACCGGCTTTGCCCAAGCTATCAGCGATGCAGAGCTTGCTACCCTCTTTGATCAGCCCGAGGGTCTCAGCCCCGAGATGATCCGCGACCGGGTGTTTCTGGGCAATGAACAATCGCTCTTGGATCAACTTTTGCCCGCGCTTCAGGCGGGATCGACTAATGATGTCAAAGCTGCCGCGAAACTGGTGCAAATTTCTGCACTCGACCTGCGCGCACTGCCGTTCTTGGAGGATGTCTTTCTCACCGGAAAATCCTCGAAATCGCCGTTTTCCGCCAAATTAGGCTCGTTTCCAACCAAGGCGACCCAAGTCACCCTCGCCCCTGTCATGCCGCAGATCGAGCAATGGATGCTGCGCGTCGAGGATACGCGCCCTGCGCGTCTGGCCCTCCTTGCCATGCAGAAAACCCGCGCTTTGCACGATTTCGCCCGTGCTTTCCTGCCTGCCTATGAACGAGCCAAGCAACTGCGTGGCCTGCTTGATTTCGATGATCTGATTCTGCGCGCCCGCGATCTTTTGACCGCTCCGGCGGTTGCGGCTTGGGTGCTCTATCGTCTTGATGGCGGTATCGACCATATTCTGGTGGACGAGGCGCAGGATACCAGCCCCGTGCAATGGCAGGTGATCGAACGCTTGGCGCAGGAATTCACCTCTGGTGAGGGCGCGCGTGCCGATGTGGCCCGCACGATCTTTATCGTGGGGGATAAAAAACAGTCGATTTATTCCTTCCAAGGTGCCGATCCGCGCGAATTCGACCGCATGCAGCGGGAGTTTGGCCTGCGTCTGAGCGCCACCAACAGCCCCCTGCAATCGCGCGTTCTGGCCTATTCCTTCCGCTCGTCGCGGGCGATCCTGACCACTGTCGATTGCTGCTTTGATCAGAGCAGCGAGAGCGGCTTTACGCCGGAACAGGGTCACAAAGCCTTCTTTGATACCCTCCCCGGCCGTGTCGATCTCTGGCCTGTGGTCGAGAAACCGGAAGAGGAGGAACCGCCCGCCTGGCACATGCCCGTTGACATCCGCGCCACCAACGATCCCGCGATCCTTCTGGCGCGGCAGGTGGCGGCGGCCATGCGCGACATGATCGCCGCGCGGCAGGCCATCCCCGATTCCAAATCGCCCAGCGGGTTTCGGGCCGTGCAACCGGGCGACTTCCTCATCCTTGTGCGTCGCCGTTCGGCGCTCTTTCACGAAATCATCCGCGAATGCAAGGCGCAGGGTCTGCCCATCGCCGGGGCTGACCGGCTCAAGGTCGGGGCGGAGCTTGCCGTGCGCGACCTTGAGGCGCTCTTGTCCTTCCTCGCCACGCCCGAGGATAGTCTGGCCCTCGCCATCGCCCTGCGCTCGCCGCTCTTCGGCTGGTCCGAGGCACAGCTTTACGACCTCGCTCAGGGCCGCAATCGTCCCTATCTGTGGGAGGAATTGCGCGCCCACGAGGCCGAGCGTCCCGAAGTCATGGCCGTTCTCCATGATCTCAGGAACCATGCCGATTTCCTGCGCCCCTATGACCTGATCGAGCGTGTCCTGACCCGCCACGATGGCCGCCGCCGCCTGCTCGCCCGTCTGGGGACCGAGGCCGAGGATGGCATCGACGCCCTTCTGGCACAGGCCATGGCCTATGAGAGCCGCGCGGTCGATAGCCTCACTGGCTTTCTCGTCTGGATGGAAACCGACGATCTTGAGATCAAGCGCCAACTCGACAGCGCCGGCAACCGCATCCGCGTGATGACCGTGCATGGCGCCAAGGGGCTGGAGGCGCCCGTGGTGATCCTGCCTGAATGCGGCACATGGCGCATGCCGAACGCACCACAGATCGTGACGCAAAGCGGCCATGCGCTCTGGACCGGGCGCGCCGATGACATGCCCCCCACCTTGGCCAAGGCGATCGAGGCCGAGCGCCGAGCGCTGCTCGCGGAACGTGACCGCCTGCTCTATGTCGCCATGACCCGGGCCGAGACTTGGCTGATCGTCGCCGCCCATGGCGATTTGGGCAAGCAGGGTGACACCTGGTATGACAAGGTGCAGCGCGGGATGCAGGCGGCAGGTGCCGTGCCACACAGCTTCGTTCAAGGCCCCGGTTTCCGCCTCGATCACGGCATTTGGGCTGAAACAGAGACTGTGTCCGCGCCGCCTGCGCTCTCTCGGACAGTCACCCTCGATCCGCTCTTTCAGCGCCCCGCGCCGCTCCCTGCGCGCCTCAAAACGCTAAGCCCTTCGGACTTGGGCGGTGCCAAGGCGCTGCCCGGTGAGCGTGGGCTGGATGAAGAGGCCGCCAAGCGGCGCGGTCGCCAGATTCACCGCCTGCTTGAATTCCTGCCCACCGTGCCCGCCGCCGACTGGCCCGGCACCGCCGCGCGGCTTCTCTCCAACGGCAGCGATGCCGCGACAGGCGACGAACTCGCCCTCCTGCTGGCTGAGGCGGATAAGGTACTGACCCGGCCCAGCCTGAGCTCGCTCTTCACCCCCGATGCGCTGACCGAGGTGGCGGTCACCGCCCATCTCGCGGCCCTGCATGGGCGGCGCATTCACGGCATCATCGACCGTCTGATTATTGACGAAACCCGCATTCTGGCCGTGGATTTCAAGACCAACGCGCTGGTGCCCGACACGGCGCGCGACTGTCCCGATGCCCTCTTGCGCCAGATGGGGGCCTATGCCCATGCGCTGTCCCAACTCTACCCTGATCGCCGCATCGACACCGCGATCCTCTGGACCCGCACCGCCACGCTCATGGACCTCCCCCACGATCTTGTGACTGCGACACTTGAATCCACTACCATCGCTTGACGCGCCCGGTCCGGCTACATAGGTTCAGGCTCGAAACCCTGATCGCTAGGAGAAAAGACATGGCCACCGTTGCCGTCACCGATGCCACATTCGACGCCGAAGTCAAGAATTCCAACATCCCCGTCGTGGTGGATTTCTGGGCCGAATGGTGCGGCCCGTGCAAACAGATCGGCCCCGTGCTCGAAGAGCTGTCGACCGAGATGTCCGGCAAGATCAAGATCGTCAAAGTTGATGTCGACAGCAATCCGAATTCCGCCGTCGCCATGGGCGTGCGCGGCATCCCGGCGCTCTTCATCTTCAAGGATGGGCAGGTTGTCTCGAACCGCGCTGGCGCTGCCCCCAAGGCTGCACTTCAGAGCTGGATCGAAGACAGCATCTGAGACCGCCGAAATACCTCGTGGAAGGGGGTCGCGCCTGTCGCGGCCCTTTTTCTTTGTCCAGAAAACCTGCATGATCGCCCCATGACCCTGACCAATGCCGACATCACAGAGCTAACCTCCCTGCGCCGCGTGTTGCACCAACACCCTGAGGTGTCGGGGCAAGAGCAGGGGACCGCACTGCGCATCACCGACGTGCTTGGCGCTCACACGCCCGATAGGCTCCTGACCGGGCTTGGCGGCCATGGCGTAGCGGCGGTCTATGAGGGGCGTGACCAGGGCCCGACTCTCCTCTTTCGCTGTGAACTTGACGCGCTGCCGATCACCGAGCAGGGCGATCTGCCGCACCGCTCGACCGTGCCGGGCACGGGGCATCTCTGCGGTCATGACGGGCATATGGCAGTGCTGCTGGCGCTCGCCCGGCTGTTGTCGCGCGAACGCCCTGCGCGCGGGCGTGTGGTCCTGCTCTTTCAACCCGCAGAGGAAACCGGTGCGGGGGCAGAGGCAGTGCTGAGCGACCCAATATTCGAGACTATTTCACCAGATTATGCCTTGTCCCTGCACAATATGCCGGGCCTGCCGTTGGGTCACGTCGGCCTGATCCCCGGCCCGGTCAACTGCGCCTCGCGTGGCATGGCCGTCACTCTCACCGGCAAATCTGCCCATGCGTCAGAGCCCGAGAATGGCCGCTCACCGATGCAAACGCTGGCCCATCTCATGCCTGCGCTGACCGCCCTCAGCCACGGCACGCCCCAAGACAGCAATTTCACGCTGGTCACGGTGACACATGCCCAAATGGGCGCCCCCGCCTTTGGCATCGCGCCGGGCGAGGCGACGCTCTACGTCACCCTGCGCACCCTGATCGACGCGCAAATGCAGGCGCTATGCGAGCAGGCCGAAACGCTGGTGACCGAGTCCGCAGCCGCGCATGGCCTCACCGTCGAAATCAGCTATCACGACATCTTCACGCATTGCGAAAATGACCCGGATGCGACCTTGATCTTGTGCAATGCGCTGGATGCGTTGGAGGTGCCGCATGACGCACGCGGCCTGCCAATGCGCGCGTCCGAGGATTTTGGCCGCTTCGGTCATCACGCCAAGGCCGCGATGCTCTTTCTTGGGGCGGGCACCACTCACGCAGCGCTGCACAACCCTGATTACGATTTCCCCGATGACCTCATCCCCATCGGCGCGCGGATTTTTCATCAGGTCGCCCGCGACCTCTTGGGTTAACCCACCCTTGCACCCTGTGCCGCCGCCTTCCATATAGGGCAGAACGAAAACGGAGGCCCTGAGACATGAGCGATTTTCCCGGTTGGCATGGCACCACCATCATCGGCGTGCGGCGCGGCGGCGAGGTTGTCGTCGCCGGTGACGGGCAGGTCAGCCTTGGCCAGACGGTGATCAAGGGCACGGCCCGCAAGGTGCGCCGCCTCTCGCCCGGTGGTCATCCTGTGGTCGCAGGCTTTGCCGGATCCACGGCGGATGCCTTTACCCTGCTCGAACGGCTGGAAACCAAGCTCGAGGCGACACCGGGACAGTTGCAACGCGCTTGCGTGGAATTGGCCAAGGACTGGCGCACCGACAAATACCTGCAAAAGCTGGAGGCGATGCTGATCGTCACCGATGGCGATCAGCTCTATGTCATCACCGGAGCCGGCGACGTGCTGGAGCCCGAGCATGACGTGGCCGCCATCGGCTCGGGCGGCAATTTCGCCCTCGCCGCCGCACGCGGCCTGGCCGAGAACCCAAGCCTCACCGCCGAGGAGATCGCCCGCCGCGCCATGGCCATCGCCGCCGACATCTGCGTCTACACCAATGGCAACCTGACGGTGGAAAGGATTTCCAAATGACCGACCTGACCCCGCGAGAGATTGTCTCGGAGCTGGACCGCTACATCATCGGCCAGAACGACGCCAAGCGCGCTGTCGCCGTGGCCTTGCGCAACCGCTGGCGGCGCAAGCAGCTTTCGGATGATTTGCGCGATGAGGTGTATCCCAAGAACATCCTGATGATCGGCCCCACCGGCGTCGGCAAAACTGAAATCTCCCGCCGCTTGGCCAAACTCGCCCGCGCCCCCTTCATCAAGGTCGAGGCGACCAAATTCACCGAAGTCGGCTATGTCGGTCGCGACGTCGAGCAGATCATCCGCGATCTCGTTGACAGCGCCATCGCCCAGACCCGCGACTGGATGCGCGAAGACGTCAAGACCCGCGCCGAGCATGCCGCCGAGGAACGTGTGATCACTGCCATCGCCGGTGAGGATGCGCGTGAGGGCACCCGCGAGATGTTCCGCAAGAAACTGCGCGATGGCCTGCTGGACGACACAATGATCGACGTCGAGGTCGCCGACACCTCCAACCCCTTGGGCATGATGGATATTCCCGGTCAGCCCGGCAGCCAGATGGGCATGATGAATCTGGGCGATATCTTTGGCAAGGCGTTCGGCGGGCGCACCACCACCAAGCGCGTGAGTGTCGCCGACAGCTATGCACTGCTGATCGGAGAAGAGGCCGACAAACTCTTGGACGACGAGGCGGTCAATCGCACCGCCCTTGAGGCGGTCGAACAGAACGGCATCGTCTTTCTTGATGAGATCGACAAGGTCTGCGCCCGCTCCGACGCCCGCGGCGCCGATGTCAGCCGCGAAGGCGTGCAGCGCGACCTCCTGCCGCTGATCGAGGGCACCACCGTTTCGACCAAGTATGGCGCAGTCAAGACCGACCATATCCTCTTCATCGCGAGCGGCGCCTTCCACATCGCCAAACCGTCAGACCTCTTGCCCGAACTGCAAGGCCGCCTGCCCATCCGGGTCGAGCTGCGCGCCCTGACCGAGGCCGATTTCGTCCGCATCCTGACCGAGACCGACAATGCGCTCACCCTGCAATACACCGCCCTCATGGGCACCGAAGAGGTGACGGTCACCTTCACCGAAGACGGCATCGCCGCCCTCGCCCATATCGCGGCAGAGGTCAATCAATCGGTCGAGAACATCGGCGCCCGCCGCCTCTACACCGTTATGGAACGCGTCTTCGAAGAACTCTCCTTCACCGCCCCCGACCGCGCAGGCGAGAGCGTGGTGGTGGACGCGGCTTTCGTTGACACCAATCTTGGCGAGTTGATGAAATCTGCCGATCTCTCGCGCTACGTTCTGTGATGATGCGCAGACCTCCAGCATTGGATTGAGTATTTAAGGAACGATGATGGCATAGAGACGCAGTTTACGCTTCACTGTTCCCAAAATACTCAAAAGCGACCTTTCCAAAGGGCCAAACAGTTGGGTCTTTCCTCCCCCCCCCGTTTCACGCGAACAAGGGGCATGCCGATTCTCGCCTTTCTCCGTGACAACGCACCCTGGCTCACCGCCGGGGTTCTCCTGACCTTTCTCAGCAGTTTCGGGCAGACCTATTTCATCTCGATCTTCGCCGGCGAAATCCGCGAGACTTTTGCGCTAAGTCACGGGGAATGGGGCGGAATTTACATGCTAGGCACGACGGCATCGGCGCTGGTGATGGTCTGGGCCGGGGGCCTCACGGATCACTTCCGGGTTCGGCGGCTGGCACCCTTGGTGCTGGCACTGATGGTCGGAGCCTGTCTTTTCATGGCCACCAACCCGGTCTGGTGGCTCCTGCCATTTGTGATCTTCGCCCTGCGTTTCACCGGCCAGGGCATGATGAGCCACCTCGCCGTGGTCGCGATGGCCCGCTGGTTCGTGGCGGCACGCGGCAAAGCCCTCTCCGTCGCCACCCTCGGCTTCGCCCTCGGCGAGGCCTTCTTGCCGCTGATCTTCGTCTCGCTCCTACAGGTGCACGACTGGCGAGTCCTCTGGGTTGCCGCCGGCATCGTTGCAGCCATCGGCATCCCGCTTCTGCTCCTTCTCTTGCGGCGGGAACGCACGCCGCAGAGCTGGGCTCAGACCAGCCAATCGCTCGGCATGGACGCGCGTCATTGGACCCGCAACCAGTCGCTTAGGCATTACCTTTTCTGGTTCATGGTGCCAGCCCTGCTTGGTCCCTCAGCCTTCAACACTGCGTTCTTCTTTCATCAAGTGCACATTGCAGAGGTCAAGGCGGTCAGCCACGTGGCGTTGGTGGCAATGTTTCCGATCTATACGGCCGTGGGCATCGGCGCGATGATCCTCTCGGGCTGGGCGCTTGACCGCATTGGCACGGCGCGGCTCCTGCCCTTCATGCAATTACCGATGGTCGTGGCCTTTCTCTGCTTCGCCATGGCGGATGGTCCGGGCCTGTTGCTCGCGGGGTTTGTGTTTCTCGCAATGACCACAGGGGCGAACAGCACCCTGCCAAATGCCTTTTGGGCCGAGTTCTATGGCACCGCCCACCTTGGCAGCATAAAGGCCATGGCTGCTGCGCTCATGGTATTTGGCTCTGCCATCGGGCCGGGTCTGACTGGGCTGGGGATAGACCTGGGCCTTGGAATCGAAGCACAATTCGTGATCATTGCAGGCTATTTCATCTTTACCAGCGTCATGATGGCCATCGGGGTGTCGCGGTCGCGCCCGTCTCTATCTCTGACGCCTTAGATACACATAATAGGCCCCGCCACCGCCGTGTTTCAGATGCGCCTCAGTGATCTGCAACACCAAAGGCGCGAGCGGCGGCATTCGCAACCAGTGCGGCACATTATGACGCAGGACGCCGTGCCGTACCGGGATCGGTCCCCCGGTATCGCGATCCTTGCCTTTGCCTGTGACCACCAGAACCAGCCGCAACCCCGCCGCATGCGACCGCAGAATGAACCCCGTCAGCGCAGGATGCGCTCGGTCCATGGTCATGCCATGCAGGTCGATCTTGCCTTCAGGAACCAGTTTTCCGCGTTTCATCCGCTGAAACGCCTTCTTGTCCATGCTGACCGGCGCGGTGGCCAGCCGCTCTGAGATCGCAGGCAACACATCATGAGCAGGACTCGGGCGCCCAGACGTGGCACCGATCTGAAAATCCTCCAGCCGGGCCTGAACCGGGGCGTTCCGCGGATTGCGGATCATGGGTTCGGGTGCTCTGTCGTCGGATCGTGGCTCTTCGGGTCGCATGCGCTGCGCCGTGCGCGCCACCTGATGCCACAGGTCCAACTCGTCAGGCCGGACGCGCCTGCGGCTCACGGCGCCTGCTCCGGTAGCATCGCATAGGCGCGCTGAATCGGCATCAGCACCACCATCCGACCCGGATCTCGCAGCCGTCCCGCCGCCTGCCCCGCCGCATCGCCAGTACCAAAGAAGATATCAGCCCGTTGTGCACCTTTGATCGCAGATCCGGTATCCTGCGCCACCATCAGGCGGCGGATCGGGCCATCGCCCTCTTTCTCGATCCAGACCGGCGCACCAAGCGGCACAAAGGCCGGATCGACCGCCACTGTGCGCCCCGTCGTCACAGAACGGTTCATCGCCCCAAGCGGTCCACGTTCTGCGGGCACATTATCCAGCCTGCGAAAAAACACATAGGACGGGTTGTGGTAGAGCAGGTCACGCCCCTCTTCCGGATTGCGCCGCACCCAGTTCTTGATCACCTCAGCCGACACCTGATGCACCGAATAAATGCCGCGCTGCACCAGTTCGACGCCAATCGACCGATAGGGTTGGCCGTTGGCTCCGGCATAACCCACCCGGATCACCTGTCCATTCTCGAGTCTGATCCGCCCTGACCCTTGGATCTGTAGAAAAAACAGTTCTACCGGATCATCAACCCAGGCAATCTCCAACCCGCGACCGCGCATCACATCCGTCGTTTCGATCTCGCGGCGTGTGATCCAGGGGTTCGACAGTCGCGCTTCGGGGGGTTCTCGGTAAACCGGGTAACGATAGCGCCCATCGGGGCGCGTCGCGCCGTTCAACTCGGGTTCAAAATAGCCGGTAAAGAGCGCGGGCTTGCCTTCGGATACGATCACTGGACGGAAAAAGAGTTCAAAGAACCCCCGCGCATCCGGCCTCTGCTGCGCCAGCGCACAGAGCGCGCGCCAATCAGGGTCCTTCATATCGGGACAGGTGTTCAGAAACACCGAGAGCGCCGCCGCGTGATCATCCTCGGACCAGCCGTTCAGATCATCAAAGCCTAGGATTTCGTGCGACACGTCCTGCGCCGTGGCCGGTGCCCCGCACCAGAGCCACAGCCCCAGAACGATCCGCCACAGCCCTTTGGTCATTCGCCCGTTGCGACAAGCCGCCAGTTGGGATCATCCGACCCCATGATACGTTCATAGGTCCAGATATCCTTCTGACGTTTTGACTGGCCAGGTGCTCCCTCGACGATTTCGCCGTTGCTATCTCGCACGACAGACACCAGTTCGCCCACATAGCGCACCGTTATTTCCGCACGTCGCGTCGCCGCATCGAATTTTGCATCGAACAGCGACAATTCCCGCACTCCGATAAACTCCGCCTCGATGCTCAGCCCCTGCTGCTCGCGGGAATCGACCACCTGCGCAAAGGTCTCATAGACCTCTCGATCGAGAAACGGCGTGATCTCATCCAGCTTGCCACGCTCAAAGGCCATCAGGATCATCTCATAGGCACCGCGCGCCCCTTGCAAGAAGGTCGTGACACTGAAATCCGGCTCGATCCGCTTCATATCGGCCAAGGCGCCGGCTGCCTCAGAATCCTCGGGCACATGATCAACGATGTCGTGATCCGGTCCGCCCTCGATCACCTCGAACTCACGGCGGCGGCTGGTCTCGGGTGTGGGCGCGTTGCGGGCCGGACCTTCAAATCCGTCGCGCGTGCCCAGAACACTCTTCAGCCGCAAAATCAAAAAGATGGCGATACCGGCAAGCACCAGTAACTGCAAAATCGGCGAATTCATGGGCACCTCTTGTTGTGCGGGGCATGGTAAGCGTCAACGCTCGTTCTTATGTAGGGGTTGGACAGGGCCAAGTCCACCGTAAGGGTCATAAAACAAAGGAGGGCCGCGCATGTGGCTTTTTTTGGCATTTCTTGCCGTTCCGATTATCGAGATCGCATTGTTTATTCAGGTGGGCGGGCTGATCGGGCTCTGGCCGACGCTGGCGATTGTCGTGTTGACCGCCGTGATCGGCACATGGCTCCTGCGGATGCAGGGGGCGGTGGCCTTGTCAAACCTGCGCCGCTCCTTCTCTGAACTGGATGACCCCTCAGAGCCGTTGGCCCATGGGGCGATGATCCTCTTTGCGGGGGCACTTTTGCTCACACCGGGGTTTTTCACCGACGCGGTGGGTTTTGCCCTTCTGATACCGTCGGTCCGACGAGCGGTCTTTGCGCAGGTTCGCCAACGCGTGCATGTGCACCGGTTTGAGATGGGCAACCGTCCGCCCCCCGCCAGAGACGACGTGGTCGAGACTGAGTATCAGGACGTGACCCCCGACCACCCGCGCTAATCCCCCGACCGCAGATTGCATTAAGGCCGTCCGCATCTCTCGTCGGTGCCGTTGCTGTACGGTCGCAGGATCGTCTATGGGGTGAGTTTCAGCTCGCCACATTTGAGGCGGCGCAGAGATACTCACATCACTTCCATCGGTTCTTTGCAGGAGCAACGATAGATAAATAAAATCAAATAACGGAATATCAATATTGATAACTGATCAATAAACTTGTTTTCTGAGTGCAGACAATGCAGGAGACAAGCAAATGGCATCTACACTCATCAACTCGACCCCCTCAGGATATCAGCGGTCAACAGAGCGCGCCCGGCTTTCCGCGCGGGTCGTCCGGGCCGTCGCGACAGGGCTCGAGGTGCTGACCAGCACCACCTCACGCCGCGCATTCATTGCCGAACTTGAGGCCCGCAGCGACGCGGACCTTGCCGCTCTGGGGATCAGCCGCAACCAGATCACGCGGCATGTCCATTGTGATCTGTTCTACGCCTGAACGTGGAGGGCATTATGGGGTGGGCGATGGCCTACCCCATGGGTGCCGTGGAGGTGGCTCGCGCGACGGTGTTTCTTCGAGGGTTGGTGCCGATGTTAAGGTTCCTTCGTACGCCAACTAGCGCATCAGGTTAACCATCAGATCTGGAATTGTAGCGTATGCAGATCCGACTACAAATAATAGAATACCAAGAATTTCTATTTTAATAGCACTTTCAAACACCCGCGAGAATTCTGAACGTAAATCATCTGTACGCGTCTCAGAGTCCCGTTCAAGTTCTTTGAACCTACTCAAAATCTGCTTCTTGTCGACTTCGCGCTTGTTATCAATATCGCGTATTTCTTTGACCAACTTTCTATAATCGTCTTCCAGTCGATCAAGTCTTTCTTCAAGTGAACCACCTACGCTGATGACAGTCCCCGACACGGCGGAAGAACCGGAAGACCCTCCAGACATAGCAGACCTGAGATAAGTTCGCTTAACGTCCCAAGGCAAGATTGGAAACTCTCGAAGGTACTCCCAAATTCTAGCGGGGATCGAGCGCAATCCTAGCTGGTTGAGATTCGAGTTTACGCCATACAATGCGAGCAGGAAGCCCATTATCTGAATCAACAATCCATATTTGCGCAGCCAGTTTTCTGAGATTGTTGAGAACAGCGACGACAACAACCACGGAAAGATTAATGCAATCGCAGATACGAGCACTACTACCCAACCTGTTCTCTGTTTATAAAGCCAAGAGCCAATCGACAGCAGCTTTTTCAGCCACTGGATGGGCGTAAGAAGTTTCCATGACTTTTTAACTTCGTCCATCAGAGTATTTTTTCCCTTTCCGACTCAAACATCCAACTCCTCCACGAACCGCGCGTTCTCCGAGATATACTGGAACCGCAGTTCCGGCTTTTTGCCCATCAGGCGCTCGACCAGATCGCTGGTTTGGCCCGGTTCGTCCTCGTCTATCGTCACCCGGATGAGTTTGCGCGAGCGGGGGTCCATCGTGGTCTCTTTGAGGTCCTTGGCGTCCATTTCACCCAGACCCTTGAAGCGGCTGACGTCGATCTTGCCTTTGCCGCCCAGCCCCTTGGCCAGCCAGACATCGCGCTCGGCCTCATCCAGACAGTAGACGCGTTTTGACCCTTGCGTCAGGCGATAGAGCGGCGGGCAGGCGAGGTACAAATGCCCCGCGTCAATCATCGGACGCATTTGCGTAAAGAAGAACGTCATCAACAGCGCCGCGATATGCGCCCCGTCGACATCGGCGTCGGTCATGATGATGATCTTGTCATAACGCAGGTCGTCGAGATTGAATTTCGTCCCCAGCCCGACGCCCAGCGCCTGTGTCAGATCGTTGATCTCCTGATTGCTGCCCAGCTTGGACGAGGCGGCGCCCAGCACGTTGAGAATCTTGCCGCGCAGCGGCAAGAGCGCCTGAATCTTGCGGTCGCGGCCCATTTTGGCAGAGCCCCCCGCGGAATCACCTTCGACAATAAACAATTCCGTGCCCTCTCGGGTGCTGGAGGAGCAATCCACCAGCTTGCCGGGCAGACGCAGTTTCTTGGTCGCGGTCTTGCGTTGCGTCTCTTTCTCTTGGCGACGTCGAAGCCGTTCCTCGGCGCGCAGCACGAGGAAATCAAGGATCGCCCCCGCCGATTTGGTATCCGCCGCCAGCCAGTTGTCGAAATGGTCGCGCACAGCGCCCTCGACCATGCGGGCGGCATCGGTGGTGGCAAGGCGGTCCTTGGTCTGGCCGACGAACTCCGGCTCTCGGATAAAGCACGACACCAGCGCGCAGCCGCCCGCCAGCAGGTCCTCGCGGGTGATCTGCGCGGCCTTGCGGTTGTTGCTGAGCTCACCATACGCCTTGATCCCCTTGAGGATCGCCGCCCAGAACCCGGCCTCATGCGTGCCGCCCTCGGGCGTGGGCACGGTATTGCAATAGGATTGGATAAAACCGTCGCGCGCAGGCGTCCAGTTGATCGCCCATTCCACCTTGCCCGGCACGTTGTATTTATCGCGGAAATCCACGGTCCCGGCAAAGGGACGCTCGGCATAGGTGGTGGCACCATTCAGGGTCTCGCCCAGATAATCCGCAAGGCCGCCGGGGAATTTGAACGTGGCCTCTGTTGGTGTCTCGCCATCGGTGATCTCGGTCTTCCAGCGGATTTCAACGCCGGAAAAGAGATAGGCTTTGGAGCGCGCCATCTTGAACAGCCGCGCTGGTTTGAGCGTGAGAGAACCAAAGATCTCGGGGTCCGGATGAAAGGTGACAGAGGTGCCGCGCCGGTTGGGAGCGGCCCCAATCTTGACCAAGGGCGCTTGCGGCATGCCCCGTGAGAACTCCATCATGTAAAGCTCGCGGTTGCGCGCCACCTCGACCCGCAGATGATCCGAGAGCGCGTTGACAACCGACGAGCCAACGCCGTGCAGACCGCCCGAGGTCTGATAACTGTCACCCGAAAACTTGCCGCCTGCGTTCAGCGTGCAAAAGATGATTTCGAGCGCGGATTTCTTTGGGTCCTTGGGGTGCGGATCAACCGGAATGCCGCGCCCATTGTCGCGCACGCTGACATGGCCGTTGGCATGCAGCTCCACCTCGATCCATGTCGCATGGCCCGCGACCGCCTCATCCATCGAGTTGTCGATGATCTCAGCCACCATGTGATGCAGAGCGCGATCATCCTTGCCGCCGATATACATGCCGGGGCGCAGGCGGACATGCTCCATATCCTCGAGCACCTGAATGGACGAGGCATCGTAGTCGGATTTCGGGGTGGGCGAGAGAAGATCGTTCATGCCACTGCTCTTTTTTTGTTGGTTGGGGGGCATTATGGCAGAGCCGGGACCGCTGTGGAAGTGGGCCATTGGCGAAGATGCGTTAGGGATGGCGTTGCCGCAGATACCGGGCGCAGCCTCGCAAGGCGGCATTGTCGTCGGTAATGAGGCTGAGGGGGATATCCCGCATGATATGGCTGTAGGGTCCTTTGGCGGTAAAGGTCTCGGCAAAACCCAAGGGCAGAAGGAACGGCGCGACGGCCCGTGCGGTGCCGCCGATCAGGT
This sequence comes from Roseovarius sp. 217, assembly GCF_000152845.1. Lineage (GTDB taxonomy): Bacteria > Pseudomonadota > Alphaproteobacteria > Rhodobacterales > Rhodobacteraceae > Roseovarius. Next base: position 1,423,344 of record NZ_CH902584.1, on the reverse strand, counting down.
ATATCCCGCCCATCGGCAGGTGATTGAGCGCCAGACTGCCAAGCACGGTGCCCAAGAGCCGCACAAATGCCGTGAGGCTGGCGCAGGCCCCGGCATCGCCTGCCAGATGCGCCGCGATGATCTGGGCCGGGGTCAGGATGTCGCCGCTCAGGTGGACATGCAGCCGCACAAGCCCCGGCCCCGATAGCAGCGCCTCAAGCGGGCGGTGGGTCTCCTTGCCAGCAAGGCCTGCGATCAGGGTGCCGATGGGGCCGTCAGAGTGCGGCAGGCTGCTATGACCAGCCTCGGCGGGGGGCACGAACAGACCTTGTGGCGTGCGATGCACCACGGCGATATTGCTGCCGGTGCCAAGGCCCATGACCATGCGCGCGGCCTCTGGTGGCGGCGTGGTCCCGTCGATCAGCGGCGTGATATCGGTAGGATCGAGATCATCCAAGGCATAGCCCTGCGCCGCCAGATCGTTGATCAGGTGGATATCGCGCGCGCCGGTGACGCGTGCCAGATCGGCGCTGTCGATGAACCAGTCGAGATTGGTCAGTTGCGCGGTGTCGCCCCGCACCGGCCCTGCAACCCCGGCACAAAGCGCGGTGGGCGGGGTCGGGTGACGGTTGAGGTAGTGATCAAGAATATCGGCCAGCCCCGAGAAATCGGCATTGCGAAAGCTGTGCGTGCTGCCCCGGTCAAGCTGTCCGCCGCGCGCCAGCCCGACCCGCGTAGAGGTGCCGCCCACATCGACCAAAAGCCAGAGATCAGCCATCAACGCGCCAACGCGCCACGGTGGCGCGCGCCGCCTGTGCCAGCATCACCACGTCGATGCCCACCGCCAGAAACTGTGCGCCCCAGTTCGCGTAATGTTGCGCCGTGTCGTGATTGAGCGCGAGGATGCCCGCCGCTTTGGGCGAGGAGGCGATGCGCTTTAATGCACCCTGGATCACCTCTTGCACCTCGGGCGCGTGGCTATTGCCGACAAAGCCCATATCAACCGCCAGATCAGAGGGGCCGATAAAGACACCGTCCACTCCCTCGACCGCGAGAATATCCCCGAGCGCGTCTATGCCCGCCATGCTCTCGACCTGCACGATCAGGCAGATCTGGGCATTGGCGGTGGGGATGTAATCGGTGATGCGCGCGAAGTCAGAGGCGCGCGCCAAGGCCGCGCCGGAGCCCCGGATACCCTCGGGGGGATAGCGCGTGGCGCGCACGAGATCGCGCGCCTGATCGGCGCTCTCGACCATGGGGATGATCAGGCTTTGCGCGCCTGCATCCAGAACCTGTTTAATCGCCCAAGCCTCGCCCATGGGCAGCCGCACCACCGGCAGGCTCGCACGTCCCACCAGCATCGCCAATTGCGCCGAGATCGAGCGCAGATCATTGGGCGCATGTTCCCCGTCGATCACAAGCCAGTCAAACCCGGCGCTGGCCAAGACCTCGGTCGCATAGGGATCGGCAAACCCAGCCCAGCATCCAATCAGGCGCTCGCCGCGCATTAGGGCGGATTTGAAACGGTTTTCGGGGGCGGGCATGGGGTGGCACTCCTTTGGCTGACCGGCGCAGCATAGACCGCGCCCGCGCGCTTTGGCGAGAGCCAAGACGGGGTTTACTTTGCCCGGCAATCCCCCCAGAGATTGCCCGATGAATACGCATCTCAAAGGCCTGATCATCACCGCGCTCGGCGTGCTCTTCGTCGTGCCGGATTCGCTTTTCGTGCGGCTGATTGACGGCGACGCGGCCAGCATCGCGTTTTGGCGCGGCATCACGGCGGGGTCTGTGATCCTGACAGGTGTGCTGACCACCCAAGGGCTACGCGGCATCAGGCAGGTGGTGCAAACCGGCAAGCCGGGTCTGCTCTATACCTTTCTGATTGCTATCACAGCACCGGGTTTCGTCTTTGCTGTCAGCCTGACCAGTGTGGCGAATGTGGTATTTATCCTTGCCTCCATGCCGGTCTTTGCCGCGATTTTCAGCCGCATTTTTCTGGGCGAGGCGATCAGCCAACGCATGATCCTGACCATGCTGGGCGTGTTTGCAGGGCTGGGCGTGATTGCCTGGGGATCAGGCGAAACACATGGCGCGCATTGGAGCGGCGATTTGATCGCGCTTGGGGTCTCGGCCAGTTTTGCGGGCGCGATGACCACGGCGCGGCAACTCAGGGCCGTGTCGATGATCCCGGCTATTCCGCTGGCCTTTTTGGGGGCGTCATTGGCAATCTGGCCAGTGGCGCAGCCCGTGGTGGTCTGGCAGGGCAACTGGCCACTCATCCTGGCGCATGGCGCGTTTATCAGCGTCTCGACCTGTCTTTTGACACTTGGACCGCGCTACATCGCCTCGGCTGAGGTGGCACTTTTGATCCTGCTCGAATCCGTATTGGCCCCGCTGCTCGTTTGGGCCGTGGTGGGCGAGGATCCCGGAGTTTGGGCGATCATCGGTGGAGCGGTTGTGATCGGGGCGTTGTTTGCCTCAAACCTCTGGGCGTTGTCGCGCAACAAGCGGTTGCGCAACCGCCCGCATCCGCGCACGGGACCACCCGTCTGACTGGTCTGCGGAGATTCAGAAATTTGCCGTAACCCCCGGCAGCTTGAGCGCCTTGATCAGATCGCGCAGCTCCTGACGCGCGGCGATATTCGAGATATTGAGCCCCTTAACCCCGATATCCTTGAGGTCAAGCAGCGTCAGACCGCGCGGGAACAATTCCCGAAAGATCACCCGCTCGTTGAACCCCGGCGCCACACGAAAACCGATCCGCTTGGCGAGGTTGTCGACGGCATCGCCCATCTTCTTCTTGTTGACCATCTGCTGCGCGCCCAGACGGTTGCGGACCACAACCCAGTCAATCGCGCGCAGTCCGGCCTGCGCCCGCAACTGTCGGGCGCTCCAGACCATTTCGGAATACACCGAGGGGCCAAGGATTTTCTTGCCGTCGCTGTCAATATGCGCCAGCAAGTCGAAGTCGATGAAACTGTCGTTGAGGGGCGTGATCAGCGTATCGGCAAGACTATGCGCCACCTGACTCAGACGGGTATGAGAGCCAGGACAATCAATCACGATGAAGTCGCTGTCCGCCTCAAGCTCTGCCACCGCAGCCGACAGCCGTCGGTCATAGACATTCTCGCCCGGTTTAAGCTGATCCGCCGCCACTTCGGGCAGTTCATGATAGCGCGGGCTCGGCAGATCGAGGCCGGATTTCTCCATGAATTTCGCACGATTTTCGGCATAACGGCCAAAGGTTCGCTGCCTCAGATCGAGGTCAAGCGCACTGGTCTTGTGGCCCATGCGTGCGAGGGCAGTCGCCACATGCATCGACACGGTAGATTTGCCCGCGCCACCCTTTTCGTTGCCGACGACGATGATATGCGCCATTGTCTATTTCCCCTTGGTCGCGAGATGCGCGTCTCCGGCGCCCCCGGCCTTTTTGCCTGACAGTAACCGCCTGCGCTGCAATAGGGAAGTGCGCCCCGACTGGTCAAGCGCCTTTGGCTCTGGCACCTACCCTGAGGGAACGCTAGGGTCGCGCCATGACGCAAACCGCACTGACATATTCGCCGGATCAGGCCGAGGCGCATGACCGCATTGCCGAGGCTCTGCGCACGGTCGGGGTCGATCTCGACTCTGGGGTATTGACCCCGCCGCGCGAGGGCAAAAGAGCTGTGCTGGCCGTCACCGGCAAGGCAGGGTCAGGCAAGACGTTGCTCTTGGCCGCGCTCTATCACGCGTTGGAAGAGGCAGGCGTCGACATCGTCTCGGGCGATTACGAGAGCCGCAAGCGCCGCGATAAACGCACCCTGGCCATCCTCGCCCCCACCAACAAGGCCGCGAGCGTGCTGCGCATGCGCGGCGTGCCCGCCACCACCATCCACCGCATTCTCTACACCCCCGTCTATCACCCGGAATATGAGAAAATCGCCGAATGGCTGGCAGGCCAAGGCGAGCGGCCCGAGATCGAAGGGCTGACCGATCTGGCGCTCGACCGTGCCTTTGCCTTTTACCAGAGCAACAAATCCATCCCCGGTGCCTTGGCCGCTGCGGGCCTGCGAGGGTCTGATTTCATCACCGGCTGGAAGCGGCGGGAAGAGCCGCTCGATATCGGGTTTGTAGATGAGGCGAGCATGCTGGACAGCCAGCAATTCGAAGACCTGCAAGAGATTTTCCCGACCCTGCTGCTCTTTGGCGATCCGGCGCAGTTGCCGCCCGTCAAATCCACCGGCGGTATGGTGTTTGAAACCCTGCCCGCGCCTGCGCGGCTGGAACTGAGCCGCATTCATCGACAGGACGCGGACAATCCCATTCTTGATCTGGCCCACGCCCTCGCTGATCCTGCACTGGAATTTCACCATTTCGAGCGGATGATTGAGGATGCCGCGCGACGTGACGACCGTGTGAGATGGGCCGAGCGGGTCGAGGTTGATCTGATGGCGCGCTCGCCCGTCCTTGTCTGGCGCAATGCCACGCGCATTCGTCTGATCAATGCCTTTCGCGCCGTGCATGGCGCGCCTGAAACCGCGCTTTTAGCGGGCGAGCCGCTGATCTGTGACGGGATCGAACTGCCGCTCAAGCACCGCAAGAAGCGGCTTGATCTCGAGGCGCGCGGCCTGATCAAGGGCGCGCAGGTGGTCTATCTCGGGCCGGGGCGCAAGCCGGGGTTTTCGCGCCTGCATGTAATCGGGGCCGAAGATCCGCAAATCTCTGCCGCCTCGATCGTCAAGATCGAGAAACCGGATGAGGAAGAGCCGTTCATCCCCTTTGCCGCGACTATGGGGGCCACCTTCCTGCACGGGGCTGCCGTGACCATTCACAAGGCGCAAGGCAGCCAATGGCCCGATGTGCAGGTCTTTGCCCCAGACATCTACGCCGCGGCCCGCATGGGACGGTCTGAGGCGGGGCAACCGCTCTGGAAACGGTTGGCCTATGTGGCGATCACCCGCGCCGAAGAGCGGTTGCACTGGATTGTGCGCAACCGCCTGTCCAAACCCACCGCACCACTGACCGTAGAGGATTTGCGCGGCGGGGCCGCGCCTCTGCAACTCGAACAGGAGGAAGAGACATGAAAACCGTTCTGATCACCGGGGCAAGCGCCGGTATTGGGGCCGCCTGCGCGCGGAGCTTTCTAGAGGCCGGCTGGCATGTGGGGCTGATGGCGCGGCGGGCTGAGGCGTTGGAGCGCGTGGCCAAGGGACATGCCAACGCCGTGATCCTGCCCGGCGATGTGACCGACCCCGGCGATGTGGTGCAGGTGTTCGAGGATTTCATTGCCCGCGCCGGACGGCTGGATGTGCTCTTCAACAACGCCGGCAGCTTTGGCCGCGCCGCGATGATCGACGAGCTGAGCTATGAGGAATGGCGGCAGGTCGTGGATGTGAACCTGCACGGCATGTTCCTCTGTGCGCGCGCGGCCTTTGCCCAGATGCGCAATCAATCCCCGATGGGGGGGCGGATCATCAACAACGGCTCGATCAGTGCCCATGCGCCGCGTCCCGGTTCGGTGGCCTATACCACCACCAAACATGCGATCACCGGCCTGACCAAGACGCTCAGCCTTGATGGACGCCCCTATGACATCGCGTGCAGCCAGATCGACATCGGCAACGCCCGTACCGAACTGCTTGAGGGGATCATCGCCGCCAATCCCGACGCGCCGCCGCCCACGATGGACGTGGATCATGTGGGCGCATCAGTGCTGCACATGGCGGATCTGCCGCTAGAGGCGAATGTGCAGTTCATGACACTGATGGCGACAAAAATGCCGTATATCGGGCGCGGCTGAAGGCCGGGGATCACACCCGCCGCACATCGACCGTTTGCCAGAGTGGACGCGCCCAGTCTTCGGTTTCCATGAAGGCCACATCGCTTGCGTCCCGGCCAGAGCCGATCACCACCATGTCGGCGGCGCTGCTCATGCCGGTGGCATCGACAAGGTGCCACGCCCCCTCAAGCCAGACTTCGGCCACCGCGTGAAAATCCGGCGGGTCCACATCAGCACCGTAAACCGAGGTGTAGCGCGCCGGGATATTGCCCGCGCGGGCCAGACTGCACACAAGATGGGCATAGTCCCGGCATACCCCCTTGCGGGCGATGAAACTATCCACGGCCGAGGTTGTGGCACCGGATGAGCCAGACACATAGCTGATCTCGGACCGGGCCCAGTCCACAATCGCCGCAATCCGCGCGCCACCCTCAAGACCGCGAAACTGTTGGGCCGCGAATTCGGTCAGGAGATCCGACTGGCAGAACCGCGAGGGGCGAAGGTAGCTAACCACTTCGCCGGGCAGGTCGCGCATCGGCGTGGCTGCGAGCCCCTCTAGCCCCGAGCCGATGCGCGTCACCTCGACCAATGCGCGATACCGCAGCTTCATCCTGTCGCTGGTCACATGCGCCCAGACCCGCCGCCCCGGCATCCCCTCGACGTTGATCCAGCGCAGATCGGCGCCCTCGACATCGAGTGTGCTTTCGACCACGATCTGCCCATCGGTCTGGGCCGCCTCCAACGTCAAAAGCACGGTGTCATGCCCCGTCAGCTGATAGTCCATGGTCACGTCGATGTTCAGGCGCATTGGCTCTCTATCTTGATCATAGGGTTAGGGGTCACGGCGTAAGGTGCGCGGCCCGATACGGGTTTTAGCCGCGCCGCATCGCTTGAAAGGCTGCAGATGCACCCCAGCCTGCTGCGATGGCAATGGCCAGCGACATCAGGCCATAGACCAGCGGTTGCTGCCGGGACAAGGTATAAAGCCAGCGTTCCAGCCCCACCTTCTGCACGTCGATCACGGTTTCGAGTTGTGACACCACGCGCCCCTCTCGGGTCAGGAATATCCGGGTGAGATACTCCCCTTCGGTCAGGTTGGCCGGGAGTTGGATCGCACCGCGAAAGAGCGTTTCCTGATCCAGCACCACAGCGCCTTCGCGCATGGCATAGGCCCCTTGATCACGGCGGATGCGGATCAGGGCATCGGTAAAGCGTTCGGCATCTTCCGCCATGCTGGCCGCCCCGACAGAGCGGATCGCACGTGGGATTGACACTCGGTGTCGCAGATCCTCGGTATCCGACATCACCTTATCGAGCGGCCCGGTTGTGGCCACAGCATAGAAACTCGGGGCGGCGTCAAGCACGACCATATCGGTATTCACCCAGATGCCAAACCGGCGGTCCTTGCGCCGCACGGTAACCGGCTCTGACGGTCCTGCGACGGTGATGACCACGTCCAGCGGCACATCGGGAATTGGGGCCTCGCGCTTGACAGCACCAAAAATCAGGATCTCGGACCCTTCAAAGGTGGCAGTGATGGCCACCTTGGCCTTGCTGAGGCCAAGAACCACCTCTTCGGCGCGCAGCGGCATTGCGGCCAGACCAAGCAAGAGCGCCAGACGCCAGAGCATCACGGTGCCCCGTCCGTACCGAGAGAATATAGCTCCGATGGCATGACCAAAAGATCGAACGCCAGCTTGCCACAAACCGCCAGAACCATGATCGCCAAGAGGATGCGCAACTGCTCGGCTTTCATCCGGGTGCCGATGGATGTCCCGAACTGTGCGCCGATCACGCCCCCCACCAGCAAGAGCACGGCCAATGCGATATCCACCGTGTAATTGGTTGTCGCATGCAAGAGCGTGGTGAAGGCAGTCACAAAGATGATCTGAAAGAGCGAGGTGCCCACCACGACCTTGGTCGGCATGCCCAGCAAATAGATCATCGCGGGCACCATGATAAAGCCGCCGCCAACACCCATGATCGCCGCCAGAATACCCACGCTGGTCCCAACCAAGAGGGGCGGGATCACTGAGATGTAGAGACCGCTGGTGCGGAACCGCATCTTGAACGGCAGGCGATGCACCCACCCATGTTTCTTGCGTTTGGGGACCACGCCGCGCCGAGTGTTGCGAATGGAGCGCAGGCTCTCGATGAACATCATCCCACCGATAACGCCAAGAAAAACCACGTAGCAGAGCGTGACCAGCAGATCGACCTGGCCGAGCGACTTGAGGTAATTGAAGACAAAAACCCCCATTGCCGCACCAATCAGACCGCCAATCAACAGGACCGTACCCATTTCAAGGTCAACGGTCTTGCGCCTGAAATGCGCCAGGACTGCGGAAAAGGAGGCGGCCATGATCTGATTGGCCCCAGTCGCCACCGCGACCGCCGGCGGAATGCCGATAAAGAACAACAGCGGCGTCAGGATAAAGCCACCGCCAACACCGAACATCCCCGAGAGGACCCCCACAAGCCCACCCAGCCCCAACAGGAGAAAGGCGTTGACCGACACCTCGGCTATGGGGAGGTAAATCTGCATGGCAATTCCTAGCGCCATGTCCCTGCGGTTTGCAAGGGTGGGGGCGCGCTCTGGCACGCAGGTCTGATGATTTTCTCAGATCTGGACCTATGCGGCGGCCTTTGCTGTCAGTCCAGCGCCTTGGTCAGGATCAGGGCGTCAATCTTGGTGCCGTTGGCGCGTGTGTAATAGCCAGCCCGGCGCGCGGCCTCTGCGAACCCCGCCCCAAGGTAGAGGGGCAGCGCCGCCGCATTGTCCTCTGCCACCTCAAGAAAGGCCACCCCAGCGCTCCGTGTTCGGGCCGCATTCTCGAACGCAGCAAGACATTGGCGTGCAAGCCCTAGGCGGCGATACGCGGGGTCGGTGGCCAGAGTCAGGACTTCGGCCTCGTCGGCAATCACTCGACCTAAGAGAAAGGCCCGCGCATCACCCACTGTAAATACAAAGCTGCTTTCCAGAAGCCCGGCAAACTCCGGCGCGGTCCAAGCACGACCAGAGCCCGCAAAGGCGCGGGCGTGACAGGTCGCCAGCGTCTCAGGCGTCATCCAGAATCACCGGCGGCAGATCGCGCGCGGGCGCGGCATCTGCGGGGCGCACATAGAGCGGTGCGGGCGGTGGGCTGTCCTCGGGCGCAAGAGAGGCCAGCCGCGCGATGAGTGTGGCCAAATCTGCCGGTTTGGGGGGCAGGAGGGGGCTGGCGACCGTGCGCATCTCTGTCAGTTCCGGTGTGGTGTCCCGACGTTGCACATAGGCCATGTCGCGCGGGGCGGGCACGCAGGGTGTGCCGTCGCGCGCCTGCGACCGGATCGCCTCAAGCGTGCTGATGCCAATCGTGGGAATATCAAGGCTGAGGGCTAAACCCCTTGCTGCGGCTACAGAAATCCGGATGCCGGTAAAATTTCCGGGGCCGATGCCGACACCGATCCGGGTCAGATCGCGCCATGTCACGCCGGCCGCATCCAGGATCTCTTGCAAGAGTGGCATGAGCCGTTCGGCCTGCCCGCGCCCCATCTCTTCGCTGTGTGACACCACCACCCGGTCGCCCCGCAACAAAGCGGCCGCGCAATGCGCGGCCGATGTGTCAAATCCCAGCGTCAGTGGCTCAGAGGCCAACAGGGCGTACCTCTGTCACCTCGGGGATGTAATGGCGCAGAAGGTTCTCAATCCCCATCTTGAGGGTGATGGTCGAGGACGGGCAGCCCGCACAAGCCCCCTGCATATGCAGATAGACCACGCCGCGATCAAACCCGTGAAAGGTGATGTCGCCGCCATCCTGCGCCACGGCGGGACGGACGCGGGTGTCCAGCAACTCTTTGATCTGGTTGACGATTTCCGAATCTTCGCCGCTGTGTTCGGCATGACCAGAGGCCCCGCCACCCTCGCCCAGCATGACCGGCTGACCGGATTGGTAATGCTCCATGATCGCACCCAGAATGGCGGGTTTGATATGGTCCCACTCGGTCGCCTCACCCTTGGTGACGGTCACGAAATCATTGCCAAAGAACACACCTGATACGCCCGGCACACGGAAAATCCGCTCGGCCAGTGGCGATTTCTCGGCCCCCTCTGCGGTCGGAAAATCGGCGGTGCCAGCGTCCAGCACGGTCTGACCCGGCAGGAATTTCAGCGTCGCGGGATTGGGGGTGGATTCGGTCTGGATGAACATGGCAGCGCCCTCTCGTGGTTGCCTTAGATATGCGCGCCGCACCGGTCGGTGTCAAGGTTTAGAACCATTCTAAGATGTTCCGCACCCGCCCGACAGCGTGCGGTCGTACGTTTGTGCGGTCAAACCGTACGGTTTGACGCTCAGGTGATCGCCTCGAGTCGTTCCTTGGTCAGATCGCCGGGGACGATGGTAATCGGGATGGGCAGGGTGCCTGCCGTCTTGGTCAATTGCGTGACCAGCGGACCGGGTCCCTTCTTGCCGGTGGCGGCCCCAAGAACGAGCACGCCGATGGCCGGGTCGTCCTGCACCTGGGCGATGATCTCGACCGCAGGATCACCTTCGCGGATCACAAGCTCCGGGTCGATCCCCTGCTTGTCGCGCATCCATTTGGCGAAGACCTCGAAATGCGCCTCGATCCGCTCGCGCTGTTCCTCGCGCATGAGATCGCCCACGCCGATCCAATGGTTGAATTCCTCGGGCGGGATCACCGCGAGGATTTCCACACCGGCCCCGGTATGGGCGGCACGCATCGCGGCAAAGCGCATGGCGTTGAGACATTCGCGGCTGTCGTCCAGCACGACGAGAAACTTGCGCATGGGTCCAATCTCCTCAGGCGCGCATCATGCCGTGGAATTTTGGCGGGGGCAATCGGAGAGTCGGGAGCGCTGCTCGCGGCCCCCCCCCGAGGGGCTTTGGGTCAGATGAACCCCGGACCGGGCGTCAGTCGAAGGTGCCGGCAACACGTCCCAAGAGCATGAAAGCGCGGGCGGTACGGGTTTCGGACAGTTCCGAAATTTCCGCATCGCTGGCGGTTTCCGCGAAATGGGTGAACATCCGGTCAAAGCGGCGCAGAAAGTGATGTGCGGCGTCACGAAAGATCGTGTCCTGTTTCATCCGCGCCGCCGTCAGCGCCAGCGATGAGCGGTCCCGGATACCGCCCAAGGCGGCAATGGTGCGGCCACGTTCGCCGCCGGCAAAGCGGCGCCAGAGCTCGGGGCGGGCCATGTCGGGGCGCAGGTCGTCCATATAGATGCCGTCATGCGACATCAGGGTCAGGATATCCTGCGAGGCGCGGATCAACTGGGCGGTGGGCCGATCCTTGAGCGCGCGGCGCAGCGCGGCAAAACCTACCTTGTCCTCGGGGTTGTCGGGGAAGTTCAGCGCGCGGATGAAATCGGAGCGCTCCAGAGGGGCCTGCATATCCTCGGCCGAGGTGCCAAGCGGCAGCGACACCTGATCGCCGGGATCGGCGGGCGAGGGGGCCGGGGCCAGCACCGGGCGTGGCTCTGGCAGGCCGACGCGAATCGACGAGAATGTTGCCAAGGCCGTTTCAGTCTTGCGCTGGGCCGCGGCGATTTCATCGAGTTTCTGACTGACCGTCTTGTCGACGGTCTGGCCCAGAGTCTGGCTCTGGCTGACATAGGCGTTGCGGATCGCGTCGATGGCAGCGCGCAAGCGACGGCTTTCTTCGCGCATCACGCGGCTGGTGCGGGCGGCGGTTGCTCCGACCCAGATCATCGCGACCGGCATGAAGACCGCAATCAGCACGATCACGAAGTGCAGCGCGCTGCCCCCTGCCTCGCCGCCCGGAGCGAGTACGAGAAAGAAGATCGCGGTGCCGATCAGCCAGAGCGCAGAGAGCGCGACGGCAATCAATTCGATCGACGTCACGCCATCGGTGTCGGATTTCGTGTCGAACCCCTTGGCGGGGCCGGTGTCGCTGCGGGGTGGGCGCATGTGCTGGCTGCCTGATCAAATATAGGCGACCTTTATCACCTCATAGGCGCGATCACCACCGGGCGTGCGCACTTCGACGCTATCGCCCTCTTCTTTGCCGATCAGCGCCCGTGCAATCGGCGATTTTATGTTCAGGAGACCCTTTTCGATGCTGGCCTCATGCTCGCCGACGATCTGATAGGTGCGTTCCTCGTCGGTATCTTCGTCCACCAAGGTAACAGTCGCACCAAACTTGATCGCGCCCGACAGCTTGGCCGGGTCGATGACCTCGGCAAGGCTGAGAATACCTTCGAGTTCCTTGATCCGGCCTTCGATAAAGGACTGCTTTTCCTTGGCCGAGTGATACTCGGCATTCTCGCTCAGGTCGCCATGTTCGCGCGCCTCGGCGATGGCCCGGATGATCGCGGGCCGCTCGACCGATTTGAGCTGTTTCAGCTCGACCTCAAGCGCGGCATGGCCGCCCGCCGTCATCGGGATCTTTTCCATATCAACCGTCCATTGTCAGAAGCGGGGCCGCTGGATAGCAGGCCCCGTCAGGTCACGCATCGAATTTCGACGCAGCTTGCCCGAAGCGCGCGCCCGATTGCAAGAGCGGATCACGCGAGGCGACGGATTCCACGCGACAAGCGTGACAAATTGCCGTTTTCCATCTGGTATTACGTCGTGTTTCAATTGACGCTTGGCGCATGCGCAGGCTAGTCACACTCGCAACTTTGTTGCGCGGCAGGGTATGGTTGCAGCGCCCCGGAAAAGGATGAGGACGATGACCGAGATAACACGCGAAACGATGGACTATGACGTGGTGATCGTGGGCGCAGGCCCGGCCGGTCTGTCGGCGGCGATCCGCCTCAAGCAACTTGATCCCGATTGCGCAGTTGTGGTGCTGGAGAAGGGGTCCGAGGTCGGCGCGCATATCCTGTCGGGCGCGGTGCTCGATCCTTGCGGCCTGACTGCGCTGATCCCGGATTGGAAAGAGCGCGGCGCGCCGCTGAATACGCCGGTGAAAGAGGATAATTTTTACATGCTGGGCGAGGCGGGTAAGATCCGCGTGCCGAATCTCCCGATGCCGCCGCTGATGAACAACCACGGCAATTACATCGTCAGCATGGGCAATGTGTGTCGCTGGATGGCGGAGCAGGCCGAGGAGCTGGGCGTCGAGATTTTCCCCGGCATGTCCTGTTCTGCGATGGTTTACGGCGAGACTGGTGAGGTCAAAGGCGTCGTCGCCGGTGAGTTTGGCAAGAACGAGGATGGCACGCCCGGCCCGAACTATGAGCCGGGGATGGAGCTGCATGGCAAATACGTGTTCCTGTCCGAGGGCGTGCGCGGCAGCCTCGCCAAAGAGGTGATCGCCAAATACGATCTGTCCAAGGGTCATGAGCCACAGAAATTCGGGCTTGGCATGAAAGAGATCTGGGAGGTCGATCCCGCCAAGCATCGAGAGGGCACGGTCACGCATACGATGGGCTGGCCGCTGGGCAGCAACGCGGGCGGCGGATCGTTCATCTATCACCTTGAGAACAATCAGGTTTACGTGGGCTTTGTGGTGCATTTGAACTACAAGAACCCGTATCTCTATCCCTATATGGAATTCCAGCGGTTCAAGCATCACCCGATGGTGGCCGAGCTGCTGAAGGGCGGCAAGCGCGTGGCTTACGGCGCGCGCGCCATTTCCGAGGGAGGGTATCAGTCGATGCCCAAGATGGTGGCGCCGGGCGTGGCGCTCTTGGGCTGTTCAGTGGGCATGGTCAATGTGCCGCGCATCAAGGGCAATCACAACGCCATGCTCTCGGGCAAGGCAGCCGCAGAGGCGGCACATGCGGCGCTGGCCGCAGGGCGTGCGAGTGATGAGTTGAACGATTACGAGACCGAAGTGCGCAGCGGTGCGATTGGCAAGGATCTCAAGAAGGTCCGCAATGTCAAACCGCTGTGGTCGAAATATGGTCTGCTGACCTCACTTGGTCTGGGTGGGTTCGACATGTGGACCAATACCGCCGGGTTCAGCCTGCTCGGCACCCTGCGTCATGGCAAGAGCGATGCCGCCGCCACTGAACCGGCGGCCAAGCACAAGCCGATCGACTATCCCAAGCCAGACGGCAAGCTGAGTTTTGACCGGCTGACCAATGTCAGTTTCTCGATGACCAATCACGAGGAAAGCCAACCTGCGCATCTGCAGTTGAAGGATGCATCGGTGCCGATTGGCGTGAACCTGCCGAAATATGACGAGCCCGCGCAGCGCTATTGCCCGGCGGGCGTCTATGAGGTGGTGCGCGAAGACGGCAAGGACCCGCGTTTCGTCATCAACTTTCAGAACTGCGTGCATTGCAAGACCTGCGACATCAAAGACCCCAGCCAGAATATCAACTGGGTGACGCCGCAGGGTGGCGACGGGCCGAACTATCCGAACATGTAACCATCCCCTGAGATCAAGGGTGCGGCGCGGCTAAAATGCTGCGCCGCATTGCCTTGGGGGGGCGGGCATATTACCTTTGGGTGAAATCAGACCATAAAAGGCAGGACAGCGTGACCTATCGAACCCTTCCGGCGCTTGCACTCACCGCCCTCTTGCAGGTCATGCCCCTGCCTGCGGTGGCCGAAGAGGCACCGGGTTCCTATCTCGCGGCGCAACAGGCGCGCGCCACGGGCGATTTTGCCGCTGCTGCGCAGTATTACGCACAGGCCTTGACCCGTGACCCGTCAAACCCGGCGCTGATGGAAAATGCCACTGTCGCCTATCTGGCGTTGGGCAGGCTGGACCCAGCGGCCGCGATTGCGCGCAAGATCGAGTCGGATGGGCTGCGCAGTCAGGTGAGCCAGATGGCCCTGGTGGCGCAGGAAACGCGTGACGGGCAATGGGACGCCCTGTTGACACGGATCGAGGAAGATCGCGGTGTCGGTGATCTGGCGGATGGGATGATCGCGGCTTGGGCCGATCTGGGCAAGGGCGACATGACCTCGGCGCTGGCAAGGTTCGATGCGGTGGCCGAAGAACGCGGGCTGCGCAGCTTTGCGATTTACCACAAAGCGTTGGCGCTGGCCTCGGTCGGGGATTTTGAGGGCGCAGACAAGGTCTTTAGCGGCGAGGATGACGCTCCGATCCAGCGAACCCGGCGCGGTGTCATCGGTTGGGCGCAAGTTCTGAGCCAATTGGGCGAGCAGACGCGTGCGATCAGCATCATCGACGACACGTTCGGTAGCGACCTTGACCACGAGATCAGTGCCCTGCGCGCCAGTCTGGAAGCGGGCGAAAGCGTGCCCTTCAATCTGGTGAACAGCGCGTCTGACGGGATTTCAGAGGTGTTCTTCTCGCTCGGGCGCGCGCTGATGCAAGAGGCCAATGACGAGTATATCCTGATCTATGCCCGCGTGGCCGAGATGATCAAGCCGGCGCATGTGGACGCCATCCTGATGGCCGCCGAACTGCTCGAGGGTCTGGAGCGCTATGATCTGGCGATTGAGGCGTTCAAGCAGGTGCCGCGCGATCACCCGTCCTATCATCTGGCGGAACTCGGGCGTAGCGATGTCTTGCGCCGCGCGGGCAAACCGGACGCCGCCATCGAGGTACTGGAGCAACTGGCGACAATCTATCCCGACCTGCCGGAGGTGCATGTTGCGGTCGGTGATCTCTATCGGTCCCAAGAGGATTTCGCGTCCGCCGTGCCCGCCTATGACCGGGCGCTTGACCTCTATAGTGCGCGGGGCAGCGATCAGTGGTTCGTGCACTATGCCCGCGCCATCAGCCACGAGCGTTTGGACAACTGGCCCGAGGCCGAGGCCGATTTCCGTCGTGCGCTGGAGCTCAACCCGGATCATCCGCAGGTGCTGAACTATCTCGGGTACACGATGGTTGAAAAACACATCAATCTGGACGAGGCGCTGAACATGATCGAGCGCGCAGTCGCCGCACAGCCCGAGAGCGGTTACATCGTCGACAGTCTGGGATGGGTGCTCTATCGCCTCGGGCGTTATGAAGAGGCCATCGTGCATATGGAGCGCGCCGCCGAGTTGATGCCGACCGACCCCGTGGTCAATGACCATCTGGGCGATGTGCTCTGGGCCGTTGGACGTCAGGTCGAGGCGCGGTTCCAGTGGAAACGCGCACTGTCCCTGAACGAGAGCGAGCCCTCGCCCGATCTGGAGCCGGAGCGCGTGCGCCGCAAACTCGAGTTGGGCTTGGATCAGGTGCTGAAGGACGAGGGCGCGGAGCCTCTCAAACTTGTCAAAGATGGCAACTGACGGCTTCGCCCCCGCCAAGGTCAATCTGACACTGCATGTCACCGGGCGCCGGGCGGATGGGTATCATCTGCTCGATTCGCTGGTGGTCTTTGCCGATGTGGGTGACCGCCTGAGTCTGCGACCGGCCCCCGAATCCCGGCTGAGCGTGACCGGGCCAATGGCCGGGGGCGTGCCGCTCGGCCCTGACAATCTGGTGCTGCGGGCGGCAGCGGTGATGGGGATCGCCGCCGACATCACGCTGGACAAGCATCTGCCCGCGGCGGCGGGACTTGGCGGCGGGTCAAGCGATGCGGCGGCCTGTCTGCGAGCGCTGTCAGAGATGAGTGGACTGGCGCTCCCGAGCGATGTCTTGGCCCTTGGGGCCGATGTGCCGGTTTGCCTGCTGGCGCGCGCCGCGCGGATGCGCGGGATTGGTGAGGATGTGACGCCGGTGGTGGGTCTGCCGATGCTCGAGGCTGTGCTGGTCAATCCCGGCGTGCCGGTCTCGACGCCCGCAGTCTTTGGCAGGCTGGCGCGGCGGGACAATCCGGCGATGCCCGCAGTATTGCCGACATGGCCCGATGCTAGGGCGCTGATTGCGTGGCTGGGCGCGCAGCGCAATGACCTGCAAGGCGCGGCGCTTGCCGAAGAACCTGTAGTGGCCGATGTGCTGCACGCGATTTCCGCGACGCAGCACTGTGCCTTGGCACGGATGTCGGGATCAGGGGCCACCTGTTTCGGGCTCTATCCCGATGCCGCCACCGCCACGCGCGCCGCGCAAGCGCTGAGCGCGGCACACCAAGGGTGGTGGGTGCAGGCCACGCGGCTTAGCTGATCCGCGCCACCACATAGCCTGCGAGATTGTCGAGCATACGCTGCACCGGATGATCCGGCAGCACGGCAATCGCGGCGCGCGCGCGGGCGGCCCAATCCAGCGCCTCGGCGCGGGTCTGCTCCAAGGCACCATGCGCCTGCATGAGCGTCAGGGCATGCTCCAGATCGCCGTCGCGCTGATCGCCCTTTTCGATGGTACGTTTCCAAAAGGCGCGTTCTTCGGCACTCGCTGCCGCCACCGCCTTGATCACCGGCAGGGTCAGTTTGCGTTCGCGGAAATCGTCACCGACGTTCTTGCCGGTGGATTTGACGTCACCCTGATAATCAAGCAGATCATCGACGATCTGAAACGCGATGCCCAGCGCATCGCCATATTCAAAGAGCGCCTTGACGTGATCCTCGGGCGCGCCTGCAATGACGCCGCCCACCTCGGTAGCGGCAGAGAAGAGCGCTGCGGTCTTGCCGCGCACGACTTGCAGATAGATGTCTTCGGTTGTGGCCAGATCCTGCGCCGCGCTGAGTTGCAGCACTTCGCCCTCGGCAATCGTGGCCGAGGCGTTGGACAGGATATCGAGCACCCGAAGCGATCCCGGCTCGACCATCAATTGAAAGGCGCGGGCAAAGAGGTAATCGCCCACCAGCACGCTGGATTTGTTGTCCCAGAGCAGGTTGGCGGTGGGGCGACCCCGCCGCTGCGCGCTCTCGTCCACCACGTCATCATGCAAGAGCGTGGCGGTGTGGATGAATTCCACCGTCGCGGCCAGATGCACATCAAACGGACCGTCATAGCCACAGAGATCCGCTGTCGCCAGAACCAGCATCGGGCGCAGGCGCTTGCCGCCAGCCTCGACCAGATGCGCGGTCACTTGCGGGATGCGCGGTGCATGGCGGGACGCCATCCGCTCGCGGATCAACACATTTACCGCCTCCATCTTGGTCGCCAGATGGGCGGCCAATTGTTCATGCGGCTTGGTGGCGATTTCGTCCAATCCCATACTTCCCCCGTCAACACGGCTCGACATAGTGCGCGTCATGCTCTTATCTATGGCCTATGAAACAGCTTTTACGTACCAACGATATCGCGTCCATCGCCTTTGCTCAGGCGCTTCTTCAAGGCGAGGGTATAGACTGCTTTGAAATGGACGTAAACATGAGCATCCTGGAAGGATCAATCGGCATTTTCCCGCGCCGTCTGATGGTTGCGACGGCTGATTACGAAGAGGCGCGCACCACGCTCATCGACAATGGTTTCTCGCTTGAGGACTGAGCCCTTTGCCGAGAAAGAGCTGAGTCACGATGCCTTTTTGGGCGGGCGTTTACGGATTGCACAGCCTAAAACAGGCTATCGCGCCGGCGTCGATCCGGTGCTCTTGGCGGCCAGCGTTCCGGCGCGTGCGGGTCAAACCCTGCTGGATCTGGGCTGCGGGTCGGGGATTGCGGCGCTCTGTGTTGCGGCGCGGGTGCCGGGGGTCTCGCTGGCGGGGCTGGAGATTCAGCCCGCCTATGCAGTGCTGGCACGCCGGAATAGCGCAACCAATGGTCTGGCGCTCGATGTGACGGAGGGCGACATTGCGGATCTGCCCGCCGAACTGCGCGCGCGGCAATTCGATCATGTGATCGTCAATCCACCCTATTTTGACCGCGACCACAGCACCGCCGCCGAGGATTCGGGCCGCGAGCGGGCGATGGGCGAGGCGCTGCCGCTGACGGATTGGGTGCGCGCGGCCGCGCGGCGCACGCGCGCGGGCGGCACCGTGACGCTTATTCAGCGGGCCGAACGATTGCCGGATTTTCTCGCGACGATGGCGGCGCATCTGGGAAGCCTCGAGATCTTGCCGCTGATTCCGCGCCGGGGCCGTGCCGCGCGGCTGATTCTGGTCCGCGGGCGCAAGGGTGGCCGCGCCGCGCTGCGGCTGCACGACGGTTGGCTGCTTCACGCCGGGCACGACCATGGGCAAGATGGCGAAGATTACACCGCTCCCACCTCGGATGTGCTCAGGAATGCGGCAGCGCTGCCTTTCCCCGCATAATTTATCTAAAATGCCGCAGGCAATACACCGCGCAGTTTGCAGGTGCAGCGTGACAGTATTGTAAAAATGTGATGCACTTCCCATGTCGAATAGACACCCACCACACAGAGGAGACTGCCCATGAGCTTGAGTTCGCATATTGAAGAACTGAAGAAGAAACATTACGCGCTCTCGGAACAAGTGGAACGGGCGCAGCGCGCGCCGGGCAGCAGCACGCTAGAGATTGCGGAGCTGAAAAAACAGAAACTCAAGATCAAGGAAGAGATAGAACGCCTGTCGGTCAACGCCTGACACGTTTGTGCCTCGCAACACGGGTCTTGTCCGCCAATAGGCTGCGGACAAGGCCTTTTTTATGCCTGCCGCGCAGGTCCGGGATCACTCCACCACGCGACAGGTGAGATTGATCCGCCCGCCCCCGCGCAAAAGGCTGGAACTGCCCGGTCTGATCCGGTCCACCCCGTGATACGCCAGCCGCGCGGCACCGCCCATCACCACCACATCGCCGGAATTGAGCCAGAGCGATTCGGTCTTGCCCCCGCGCGCCAGCGTGCCGATGCGAAACAGCGCATCATCCCCCAGAGAGACCGACAAAACCGGCCAGTTGAAATCAGCCTCGTCGCGGTCCTGATGCATCCCCATCCGCGCCCCCGGCGCATAGAAATTGATCAGGCAGCAGTCGGGCATTCGCACATCGCTGACCAATGCCTGCCAAATCTCCAGAACCGGTGCGGGGATCGCAGGCCACCCCATGCCTTGGGGGTGCTGACGCGCATAGCGATAGCCGCCCCGGTCGCTGATCCAGCCATAGCGCCCCGCAGAGGTCATGCGCACGCTCATGGCTTTGCCAGAGGGCGTGACCGGCCGCAGGAGCGGAGCCTGTGCCACCACGTCGCGCAAGTCCGTCACCAGATCGGCCTGCATCTGCGGGTTGAGCCAGCCCTTGTAGATCGCGAAATCCCTCAGGATCAGCGTGGGCTCTGTCATCGCATGCCTCCTTTTGCCTCACACAGGGCCAATTTGGACCAAATTTGAGAATTAGCCCGACAGCGACCGCTTGCAGGGGCACATTCCCCTGCCTATATACGCCCGGAAACACTGGTCATGCCATTGGCAGACCTGTCATTCACCGGGGGCCGGATGCCGGAACGGGTCGGGCCTCTGTCATATCGCCTAAGTTAGAAGGGATCGAACAACATGGCCAAAGTTATTGGTATTGACCTCGGCACCACCAACAGCTGCGTCGCGATCATGGACGGCTCTCAGGCCCGCGTGATTGAAAACTCTGAGGGTGCGCGCACAACGCCCTCGATCGTCGCATTCACTGAAACTGAACGTCTCGTCGGCCAGCCCGCCAAGCGGCAGGCTGTGACCAACCCAGAGAACACCATCTTTGGTGTCAAGCGCCTGATCGGTCGTCGTGCAGACGACTCGTTTCTCGCTAAGGACAAGAAGAACATGCCGTTCACCGTCATCGACGGCGGCAATGGTGATGCCTGGGTCAAGGCGCGTGACGAGAAATATTCACCCTCGCAGATTTCCGCCTTCATCCTCGGCAAGATGAAGGAAACCGCCGAGAGCTATCTTGGCGAAGAGGTGACGCAGGCCGTCATCACCGTGCCCGCCTATTTCAATGACGCCCAGCGTCAGGCCACCAAGGACGCCGGTAAAATCGCCGGTCTCGAGGTGCTACGCATCATCAACGAGCCAACCGCCGCAGCGCTGGCCTATGGGCTGGACAAGCAAGAGACCCACACCATCGCGGTCTATGACCTTGGTGGCGGCACATTCGACGTGACCATCCTCGAGATTGACGATGGCCTCTTCGAAGTGAAATCCACCAACGGCGACACCTTCCTCGGCGGTGAAGACTTTGACATGCGCATCGTCAACTACCTTGCCGACGAGTTCAAGAAAGAGCACGGCGTCGACCTGACCAAGGACAAGATGGCGCTGCAGCGCCTCAAGGAAGCCGCCGAGAAGGCCAAGATCGAGCTCAGCTCCAGCAGCCAGACCGAGATCAACCAGCCGTTCATTTCGATGGGCTCCAATGGCCAGCCGCTGCACATGGTCGTGAAACTGACCCGTGCCAAACTTGAGAGTCTGGTGAATGATCTCATCGCCGCCTCGCTCAAGCCCTGCAAGGCCGCGCTCAAGGATGCGGGCCTGACTGCTGCCGACATTGACGAGGTGGTTCTGGTGGGGGGTATGACCCGCATGCCCCGCGTCGTCGAAGAAGTGACCAAGTTCTTTGGCAAAGAGCCGCATAAGGGTGTGAACCCCGATGAGGTGGTTGCCATGGGTGCCGCCATTCAGGCCGGCGTGCTTCAGGGTGATGTCAAGGATGTGGTGCTGCTCGATGTGACCCCGCTGTCGCTCGGGATTGAAACGCTGGGTGGCGTGTTCACCCGCCTCATTGACCGCAACACAACCATTCCGACCAACAAGAGCCAGATCTTCTCGACCGCAGAGGACAACCAATCGGCGGTGACGATCCGTGTGTTCCAGGGCGAGCGGGAAATGGCGGCGGACAACAAGATGCTGGGCCAGTTCAATCTGGAACACATCCCGCCCGCGCCGCGCGGCATGCCCCAGATCGAGGTGACATTCGACATCGACGCCAATGGCATCGTGTCCGTGTCCGCCAAGGACAAGGGCACCAACAAGGAACAGAAGATCACGATCCAGGCCTCGGGTGGTCTCTCGGACGACGACATCGAAAAGATGATCAAGGACGCCGAAGAGAATGCCGAGTCCGACAAGGCCCGTCGCGAACTGGTCGAGGCCCGCAATCAGGCCGAGAGCCTCATCAACTCGACCGAAAAGTCGATCGAGGAACATGGCGACAAGGTCGATCCGACCACCGTCGAGGCGATCGAATTGGCCATTGCCGCGCTCAAGGACGAGCTTGAGACCGACAATGTCGGCAAGATCAAGTCCGGCATTCAGAACGTGGCCGAAGCGTCGATGAAACTGGGTGAGGCGATCTACAAGTCCAGCCAGAGCGAGCCCGACGATGAGCCGCGCGCGGCGGATCGTGGCGGCGATGAGGATGACATCCTTGACGCCGACTTTGAGGATCTCGACGACAACAAACGCGCCTGAGGCCGTTTTGAACCCAGCGAGGGCCGGTTTGGCAGAGATGTCGACCGGCCCTTGAAGGGTCATACCAAGGAGATCCCCGATGGCCAAACGTGACTATTACGAAGTGCTCGGGTTGTCCAAGGGCGCCTCGGCCGATGATATCAAAAAGGCCTACCGCAAAAAGGCCAAGGAACTTCACCCCGACCGCAATTCCGACAACCCCGACTCCGAACGCCAGTTCAAAGAGGCCGGTGAGGCCTATGACGTTCTCAAGGACGCCGAGAAGAAAGCGGCCTATGACCGCTTTGGCCATGCCGCCTTTGAGGGCGGAATGGGCAATGGCGGCGCGCGCCCCGGTGGCTATGCTGGCGGGGCGGGGCAGGGCGATTTCGCCTCTGCCTTCTCGGATGTGTTCGACGACCTCTTTGGCGATTTCATGGGCGGCGGTGGGCGCGGCGGCGGGCGGCAACGCGCGGCCCGCGGCGCCGACCTGCGCTATAACCTGCGCGTGACGCTGGAAGAGGCCTATTCCGGCCTGCAAAAGACCATCAAGGTGCCCTCTGCAGTCCCCTGTGACGCCTGCGAGGGGTCCGGGGCCGAGGGCGGCGCACAGCCGACCACCTGCCCGACCTGCTCGGGCATGGGCAAGGTGCGCGCGCAGCAGGGTTTCTTTACCGTCGAGCGGACGTGTCCCACCTGCGGCGGTCTGGGTCAGATCATCAAGAATCCCTGCAAGGTCTGTCAGGGTCAGGGCCGCGTCCAAAAGGATCGCGCGCTCTCGGTCAACATCCCGGCGGGGGTGGAAACCGGCACGCGTATCCGGCTTGCCGGTGAGGGTGAGGCGGGCATGCGGGGCGGTCCAGCGGGAGATCTCTATATCTTCATCGACGTGGCCAAGCATGACCTCTTTGAGCGTGACGACACCAACCTCTTTTGCCGCGTGCCGGTCTCGATGACCAAGGCGGCCCTTGGCGGCGATATCGAGGTGCCGACCATCGACGGCGGTCGCAGCCGTGTCAAAATCCCGCCGGGCTCGCAATCGGGCCGTCAGATGCGTCTGCGCGCCAAGGGCATGCCCGCCCTGCGCGGCGGCACGCATGGTGACATGTTCATCGAGATGGCGGTGGAAACGCCGGTCAACCTCACCGCGCGCCAGACCGAGTTGTTGCGTGAGTTCGAGGCGCTGAGCGAGGATAACAACCCCGAGAGCAAGAGCTTTTTCTCTTCGGTCCGGAGTTTTTGGGATTCGATGAAGAGCTAAGTCAAACCCGGCCCGAGCAGGCCGGGTTTTTACATTTGTCCCGCGCGCGTTAACCACTTGCTAAGGCTCTTGCGGCAAGCTGGGCGCATGAGCAAAGCCCGTGCCTTTTCCGACATGCCCCTGCCCCTCTTTGCCTGCGACGCGGCAGAGGCGACCGCGCCTGAGAAACTGCCCTCTTACATCCGCGATCATCGCACGCGGTTGCGCAGCCGGTTCCTGCATGGGGGCGCGGCCGCGATGCCGGATTACGAGCTTCTGGAACTTGTGCTCTTTCGCGCAATCCCGCGCCGCGATGTGAAACCGCTCGCACATGCGCTGCTCAGCCAGTTCGGCGATTTCAACGGGGTCATCTCGGCCCCGCTGGAGCGGCTGACTGCCCTGTCCGGCATTGGCGAGGCGGTGGCGGTAGAGCTCAAGATCGTTGAGGCGGCAGCGCATCGTCTGGCCCGCGCCCGTGTGCTGCGGCGTCAGGTGCTGTCCTCTTGGGACGCGCTACTCGACTATTGCCACACCACCATGGCCCATGCCGAGATCGAACAGTTCCGCGTCTTTTACCTCGACCGCAAGAATATCCTCATCGCGGATGAGGAACAGGCGCGCGGCACCGTAGATCACGTGCCCGTCTATCCGCGAGAGGTGGTCAAACGCGCCCTGCAACTGAATGCCAGCGCGCTCATTCTGGCGCATAACCACCCCTCGGGCGATCCCACACCCTCGGCCGCCGATATCGACATGACGCGACAGCTTCAGACCGCCGCAGAGGCGCTCGGCCTCGCGCTGCATGATCATATCGTGATCGGCAAATCCGCTGAGGTCAGCTTTCGGTCCGCAGGCTATCTCTGAGCCGGGTCAGCGCACCCAAACCTCGACGCGCCGGTTCACCTGCCGCCCCCAGGCGGTGTCGTCGCAGGCCATCGGCATCGCCTCGCCAAAGGCCTCTAGCTCGAGCTTGATCCGCTCCAGATTGGCGGTCTCGGCCGCGCGCACCACAGCGCGCCGCACGGTCTCGGCGCGGCGCAGGGCGATGTCTCGGTTGGTGCCCGCTGGTCCGTCGCCATCGGAAAAGCCGACAAAGACAAGCCGCCGTGCATCGTAATGCCCCAGTTCCATCGCCCGCGCCAATTGCTCGGCGTTCGAGCGTGATTGCGCATCAAGCCGCACTGATCCGGCCTCGAATCGAAAGGTCGTGGTCAGCCGCTTGAGCGGTCCCAGAACCCGCACCATGCGCTGCAACTCGTCCAGCCCCAATTCCGCGCCCGCCTGCGCAATCGCATTGGCAAACCGGTCGCCTTGGGCGTTGATCTCTATTTCCTCGGGGGTTTGATCCACGAAACCGGCGCGCCGGATCACCAACTGTGCCGAGGGGTCGCGCAGATAGGTCATGAATTCACGCCCCAGCTTGGGCAGTCGCCGCGCCGGCAGATAGATAAAGAGCGGCGCAGTCAGAGGATAATCCTCGGTCTTGACCGCGCGGCGCGTGGCGTTGAGGGCAAAACCGCAGTCACCCGTCAGCGCCAGTTCCCAGGTGTTGCCCTGTTCCGAGCGCGTCGTCAGCCCAAGCGCGAAGGGATCCCGCGACACCACCTCGGCAAAGGCCGCGCCATCGGCATGGCGCATCGCCCGGTCCAGAATTTGCCGGCCTTCGGGGCGCAACACCTGATCCACACTGGCCTGCCCGATGCCGGTGGCCGCATCCCACAGATGCACGTCAATCGGCGCATCCGGCCCGCCCAGATCGGCCCAATTGGTGATCTCGCCCGACAATACCCGTGCCAGTTGACGCAGGCTGATGCCCTGCACCGGATTGCTGGGGGCCACGACCGGAATCAGCGCATCGAGCGCCAGCACCCGCACCTGCCCCTGCGCCGTCAGATTGCCCAATCCCGCCTCTCGCGCGCGCGTGATCTCGTCCTGCCGCGCCTCGCGCAGCGTCATGGCGATATCAGCCTCATCCGTCAAAAGATCGGCAAAACCCTCATCTGTATTGGTCATGCGAAAGAGGAACTCGCCGATCAGAACGCCCGTCGCCCCCTGATGCAGCGCGAAACGCACCTCCTGCGCGCTCAGATCCTCGCGTGTGACATCGTAGTCACCACGAATGGCAAAGGCCTCGATCAGCGCGGGCATCAGCACCCGGCCAATCGTCGGCGCGCCGGAAAAAACCAGCCGCGCGACGTAATGTTCCAGATCCGGACACCCCGGCCCCTCGCAGCCGACGCCCGACCCATCGACCGTCAATTCACCGTAAATCGTGTCAACGCGGTAGAACTCTCCGTCGAAGCCCAGCAAATTGCCGGAAATCTCGACCGAGCCATCATGCGACCGCAGCGTGACATCCTGCGCCAAAGCGCGGCCCGGAACCATCACAAATGCCATTATAAATGAAAGTGCGGCGAGGATCGCCGCACGCATCTTTGTCATCACTCGCCCCCTGCAAGTCCTTGCCTTAGTTGGAGGCGATCTTCAGGTCATTGAACAGGTTTTTCAACACAAGAAAGTCACCGACCCCCTCACAATCGGGCATCGCGAGCACAATATCCTGCACTTCAAGCCCGGTCTCACCAGTTGCGATGGATTGCGCCTCAAGATCGCGCCCGCAATTCCCGGCGGTCACCTCGGCCTCGACCTGCACCTGTACCGCGCCGTCGCGTGCCGCCGTGCCGGTCGGAAAGGTATAGACCTCGGCGTGCAGCGCCTGATCCATATCCCGCTCGCCCAGTTGGGTCAGAAAGCCGCCATCGCCCGAGGCCGCGCGCGTCATGTCCTGTTCGGCCTGCGCCCAGACATGACCCGCCGCGCCGAACTCTGCGCCATACTCCAGCGCATGCACATGCAGCGCCGCACCGCCGCGCCATTGCACGACATAGCGATCATAGAGCGCCAGCGTATCCACTGACACACTGGCAAGCGCGCCCTGACCGTCCTCGAAGGCCGCGATGAACACCGCTGACTCGGCCAAGGCCGGCACGTTGAGCGTGCTCTGGCCCTGATCATCGGTCACAGCCGTGAACATCATACCATTGTGGTGCAGGGTGAACCCGGTGTTGGGCTGACAGGGTGCGCTCAACGTCACCTCGACCATCGCGGCGGCCAAGGCGCGCGCCTGCATGCTGTAGTCGCAGGCGAAACTTGGCACGGCCTCTTCCTCGGGTAGCGCGTCGGTCAATGGCGCATCCTGAGCCACCACAAGCGTCACAGGGGCTGCGGGCAGGGCCACAGGCTCTGGCGCGGTCATCGGTGGCACCGCCTCTGCCGAAGTCAGCTCGATCTGGGTGATTTCAACCGGAGTCTCGAGACCCGAGGTGGGGATCATCGCAGCGTTCTGCGCAGGAACCTGCGCGCCCGCCTGCATGAAATACCCGATCCCCAGCGCACAGGCGAGCGTTCCGCCTGCGGTGATGTAACGTCGGACCTTGGACATACCGTTCTCCCTGACACACCAATTGTCTCGGAAGAGGTAACGCTGAAAAATGGCCCCGGTATGGCAGGGAATAGGTGGCAATCGGGCGGGCGGCCTAGGCCAGCCGCCCGTGACAATGCTTGAATTTCTTGCCCGATCCACAGGGGCAGGGATCGTTGCGCCCCGGATTGCCCCATGTCGCAGGGTCAGCTTCATCAAAGCCGGAGGCGGCGCTCTCGTTGACTTCCGCAGGCTCGCCGGTGTCTGCCGCCGCCATCATCGCCGCGCGCTGTTCCGCCATTTCCTGCATCAACTGCTGCTGTTCACCCTCGGTCATGGGACGGATCTGCGCCAGCTTTTGGGTCACATCCATGCGCAGGCTGTCGAGCATGTTTTCGAACAGTTGGAACGCCTCGTTCTTGTATTCATTCAGCGGATCGCGCTGCGCATACCCGCGAAAGCCGACAACGCTGCGCAGATGTTCCAGCGTCAAGAGATGCTCGCGCCACTTGCCGTCGATGGTCTGCAAGAGCACCTGCTTTTCGATCATCCGCATGCTCTCGGGGCCAAATTGCGCCGCCTTGGCCGCCATCATCTCATCGGCGGCCTTTTCCAGCCGCTCGACGATCTCTTCGTCGTCCACGCCTTCTTCGGCGGCCCAGTCGATCACCGGCAGATCCATGCTGAGTTTTTCGATCACCGCCGCATAGAGCCCGTGGGTATCCCACTGATCGGCATAGGTCTTGGGCGGCATGTACTGATCGACCAGATCGTCGATCACCTCGCCGCGCATATCCTTGATGATCTCGCTCAGATCGGCGGCCTTCATGATGTCGAGCCGCTGCTTGAAGATCACCTTGCGCTGCTCGTTCATCACGTCGTCGAACTTCAAGAGCTGCTTGCGGATGTCAAAATTGCGCCCCTCGACCTTGGCCTGTGCGCGCTCCAGCGATTTGTTCACCCAAGGGTGAATGATCGCCTCGCCTTCCTTCATGCCCAGCGTCGCCAACACCTTTTCCAGCCGCTCGGATCCGAAAATCCGCATCAGATCATCCTCAAGGCTGAGGAAGAAGGCGGATTTGCCCGGATCGCCCTGACGGCCAGAGCGGCCGCGCAGCTGATTGTCGATGCGGCGGCTCTCGTGCCGCTCGGTGGCCAGAACGAAGAGCCCGCCAGCGGCCTTGACCGCCTCTTCATCGGCGGCATGTTCGGATTCGATCCGCGTGCGGATCTCTTCGGGGTCGGCCTCGGGATCGGCGGCGATGGCCTCCATGATCTTGAACTCGACATTGCCGCCCAGCTTGATGTCGGTGCCGCGCCCGGCCATGTTGGTGGCGATTGTCACCGCCCCCAGCTTGCCGGCATCTGCAACGATCTGCGCCTCTTTCTCATGCTGACGGGCGTTGAGCACGTTATGGGCAATTCCCGCCTCAGTCAGCAATTTGCTCAGGTTCTCGGATTTCTCGATCGAGGTGGTGCCCACCAGTGTCGGCTGCCCCTTTTCAGAGGCCGTGCGAATGGCCTCGACAATCGCGTCGTATTTCTCGCGCGCGGTGCGGTAAACCGCGTCATCCTTGTCGATCCGTGCGATGGGGCGGTTGGTCGGCACTTCGACCACACCCAGCCCGTAAATCTCGCCAAATTCCTCGGCCTCGGTCAGCGCGGTGCCGGTCATGCCCGACAGCCGCTCATAAAGGCGGAAATAGTTCTGGAATGTCACCTGCGCCAAGGTCACGTTCTCGGGCTGAATAGTGCAGCCTTCCTTGGCCTCGATTGCCTGATGCAATCCGTCCGACAGACGCCGCCCGGCCATCATTCGCCCGGTGAATTCGTCGATCAGAACGACATCGCCGCCTCGGACGATGTAATCCTTGTCCTTGGTAAAAAGCTTGTGTGCGCGCAGCGCCTGATTGACGTGGTGCACGATGGTCGTGCTCTCGGGATCATAGAGCGATTGCCCCTCGGGCAGCACGCCGCGCACACTGAGCAGGTTTTCGAGAAACTCGTTGCCCTCGTCGGTAAAGGTGACGTTGCGGGTCTTCTCATCCAGCTTGTAATGATCGTCCTGCACTTCCTGGATCAGCGTGTTGATCGACTGATAGAGACCGCTGCGATCCTGACTTGGACCCGAGATGATCAAAGGCGTGCGCGCCTCGTCGATCAGGATACTGTCCACCTCGTCGACCACGGCGAAATTATGCCCGCGCTGGTTCATGTCCTCGAGCGAGGATTTCATGTTGTCGCGCAGATAATCAAAGCCAAGTTCGTTGTTGGTGGCATAGGTCACGTCGGCGGCATAGGCCGCCTTTTTCTCGGACTCGGGTTGCTGGGGATAGACCACGCCGGTCGTCATGCCGAGCGCGGCAAACACCTTGCCCATCCATTCGGCATCGCGCTTTGCCAGATAGTCGTTGACCGTGACGATATGCACGCCCTTGCCCGACAGCGCGTTGAGATAGGCGGGAAAGGTCGCGACCAGCGTCTTGCCCTCGCCGGTCTTCATTTCGGCAATGTTGCCCTGATGCAGGAATATCCCGCCCTTGAGCTGAACATCGAACGCGCGCAGCCCCAAGGCCCGGCGCGCACCCTCGCGGCAATTGGCAAAGGCTTCTGGCAGGATCGCATCAAGGGTCTCGCCCCCGGCGATACGGCTGCGGAATTCTGCGGTCTTGTCAATCAGCGCCTGATCGCTCAGCGCCTGATATTCGGGTTCCAGCGCGTTGATCTTTGCGATCAGCGGCCGTGTCGCCTTGATCTTGCGGTCATTCGGGGTGCCGAAGATCTTTTTGGCGACCGTTCCAATACCCAACATGTTCTATCCGTTCCGGTGTTTTGACTATCCGTGACAGGCAACCGCTTGCCCCTCTTGCCGCACCACCCTAAAACGGGCGCAAGACGGCGGTTCTGCCTTGGTCTCAAGGCGATGTAAGGGCCAGCCGGTTGAGTGTCAACGCTGCGCACCCGCGCACCCGCGCCCTGCGCACCACACCAAAGGATGATTTCATGCTCCGCACCCTCTTTTCCACCACCATACTGGTCACCGGACTGGCCCTCACCTCTCCCGCCACAGCCCAGGATACCCCCAGCCCCGAAACGGTGATGGCCACCGTTGGCGGCACCGACATCACCCTTGGGCATATGCTGGCGGTGCGTGCGGCCCTGCCAGAGCAATTTGATCAGACACCCCCCGATGCGTTGTTCAGCGGCGTGCTCGAACAGCTCATCCAGCAGGAATTGCTGGTGCAGGCACATGACGGCGAGGTGTCCCGCGCCGCCGCTCTCCGGCTCGAGAACGAGCGCCGCGCCGTGCTGGCCGCCGATGTGGCCGAAGGTGTGGTCAACGCCGACATGACCGAAGAGCGCCTGCAAGCCGCCTATGACGCGCAATATGCGGGGCAAGAGGATCAGACCGAATACAAGGCCGCGCATATCCTCGTCGAGACCGAAGAAGAGGCGCAAAAGCTGGTGGCGGAGTTGGAAGGCGGCGCAAATTTCGCAGCACTCGCGCAAGAGCATTCCACCGGCCCGTCCGGCCCCTCGGGCGGCGATCTGGGCTGGTTCGGTGATGGCGTGATGGTGCCAGAGTTCTTTGCGGCGGTTGCAGCCCTCGAGGTCGGAGACGTTTCCGCCCCGTTGCAGACGCAATTCGGCTGGCATGTGATCCAACTCAACGAGACTCGCGTCAAGGAACGCCCAACGCTCGATGCGGTGCGCGAGGATTTGGCGAACACCCTGCGCCGCGACGCATTCAATGCCTTCATGACCGAACGCGAGGCCGCAACCGAGATTGTGCGCTCCGACAGTAGCGCCATGGACCCGGCCGTGATCAACCAAACCGACTTGCTGGAGAACTGAGCCATGGGTGCCAAACCGCCGCTATCCCCGCTTGCCCCGGCGGGATTTCCCGCGCTGCCGGTGATTGGCGGCGTCAGCTTTGCCACCACCGAGGCCGGGGTGCGCTATCAGAATCGCACCGATGTGCTCTTGGTCAGCTTGGCACCCGGCACTGCGATGGCGGGGGCCTTTACCCGCTCTGCTACCCGCTCTGCGGCGGTGCTTGATTGTCAGGACAAGATCGGCGGCGATCCGACTCCCGGTGCCGCCATCGTGGTCAACTCGGGCAATGCCAATGCCTTTACCGGGCGGCGCGGAGCTTCCTCGGTGCAGGCCATCACCGAGGCGGCGGCCAAGACGCTGGGCATGCCCGCCACCCGCGTCTTTTCCTCCTCGACCGGCGTGATCGGAGAGCCGCTGCCGCATGAGCGCATCATCGACAAACTCGATGATCTGGCTGCGGCCCTCTCACCCCATGCGATAGAGACCGCAGCCCGCGCCATCATGACCACCGATACCTTTGCCAAAGGGGCCTCAGAAATCGTGATGATCGACGGGCAGGCCGTGCATATCGCGGGCATCGCCAAGGGGTCTGGCATGATCGCCCCCGATATGGCGACGATGCTGGTCTATATCTTTACCGATGCGGCCATAGATCAGGACATCTTGCAGGACATGGTCAGCGCGCTCAATCGCACGACCTTTAACTGCATCACGGTCGATAGTGACACCTCGACCTCTGACACGCTGCTTGTGGCGGCGACGGGTGCCTCGGGCATCCGCGTGACCGAGAACAGCATGGGCTTCATGGAAGGGCTGCGCCGCGTCATGCTCGACCTGGCGCATCAGGTGGTGCGCGATGGTGAAGGGGCGACGAAATTTGTTGAAATTTCCGTCACCGGCGCCGCCTCGGACGCTGAGGCGCATATCCACGCCAAGGCCATCGCCAATTCGCCGCTGATCAAGACGGCCATCGCGGGCGAAGACCCCAATTGGGGGCGTGTCGTCATGGCCATCGGGAAATCCGGCGCACGTGCGGACCGCGATCTGCTGGCGATCTGGTTTGGCACCATGCAGGTGGCCAAGGACGGCTTTGTCAGCCCCAGCTATGACGAGGCCGCCGCCGCCACCTATATGAAGCAGCAAGACATCGTCATTCACGTCGATCTGGGCCTTGGCGGCGGCACGGCGCGCGTCTGGACCTGCGATCTCACGCATGGCTATATCGACATCAACGCGGATTACCGCTCGTGAAAACCGTTCTGGTGTCGGCGGTCGCCCTGATTGACGTGGATGGCCGCATTCTGTTGACCCAGAGACCGGACGGCAAATCCATGGCCGGTCTCTGGGAGTTTCCCGGCGGCAAGGTTGAGCCGGGCGAGACGCCAGAGGTGGCGCTGATCCGCGAACTTGACGAGGAGTTGGGGATCAACACCTGGGCCAGTTGCCTGGCGCCTCTGACCTTTGCCAGCCATACCTATCCTGAGTTTCACCTGCTGATGCCGCTCTTTGCCTGTCGTAAATGGGAGGGAATCGTGCAGGGGCGCGAGGGTCAGGCGCTCAAATGGGTGCGCGCGGCGGACCTGCGGTCCTACCCCATGCCCCCCGCCGATATTCCCCTGATTCCCATCCTGCGGGACTGGCTGTGACGTGATTCGCACCGGAAACAGGTGTCATGAAATTTGAGTCGTCAACTATTTCCTATGAAAACAAATAGTATTTCGGGCCAGCGCAAGAAAATGCACAATTTATGGAAATGTTTGTTTCTTTTTTACTAGATATGGAAATAATCAAAGCATCTTTACGGAGTTGTCACATTCGGGGGAATGACATGCTGCGCACCGTTCAATTAGGCTCTTGCGTCTCAATTCAGGGAATATTCGTTCGGCTGCTGAGCAATGGCCTGATGCAGGTCAGGGTTGGGAACCGGCTCTATTCCGGCCGCCCGGTCGACTCCCGCGCCGCCTGAGCCACCATCGACAGACCTATGAAAAAGGGCAGCCCATTCGGCCGCCCTTTTCATTGGTTCATCCTGAACACCTGACTTACGCCAGTGTGCGCACCACTTCTTCGCGCTCAAAGATCTCGATGACATCATCGGGGCGAATATCGTCATAGTTCTCGAACGCCATACCGCATTCCTGACCGGACTGCACCTCGTTGACGTCGTCCTTGAACCGCTTGAGCGTCTTGAGCGTGCCCTCATGGACCACGACATCGTCGCGCAACAGACGCACACCGGCAGACCGCCGTGCAACGCCTTCGGTCACCAGACAGCCAGCCACGCGACCAATGCCAGTCACCTTGAAGACTTCCTTGATCTTGGCGTAGCCGATGAACTTCTCGCGAATTTCATTGCCCAAGAGACCGCTTGCGGCGGCTTTCACATCGTCGACCAGATCGTAGATCACCGAGTAATACCGGATCTCCACACCCTTTTGGTTGGCGCTGTTGCGTGCCGGCGCATTGGCCCGCACGTTAAAGCCGAACACCGGCGCGCCGGACGCCTCGGCCAGACCGATATCGGATTCAGTGATGGCGCCCACACCCGAATGAAGCACGCGCACGCGCACCTCGTCGTTGCCGATCTTCTCCATCGCCTGAACAATCGCTTCGGCAGAGCCTTGCACGTCCGCCTTGACGACGATCGGCATCTCCTTGACGTTCTCGTCTTCCTTGGCCTTGGCCAATAGCTGCTCCAGCGTGGTGCCAGCCCCGGCAGCGGCGCGCTTTTCTTTTGACGCGCTCTCGCGGTATTCCGCGATCTCGCGCGCCTGCGCCTCGGTCTCGACCACGTTCAGAACGTCGCCCGCTTCGGGGGTCCCATTCAGACCCAGAACCTCAACCGGCACCGACGGACCCGCTTCCTTGATCCGCTCGCCGCGGTCGTTGATCAGCGCCCGCACCTTGCCATACTGCTCGCCCACGACAAAGATATCGCCCTGACGCAGCGTCCCCTTCTTGACCAGCACGGTTGCGACCGGACCGCGGCCCACATCCAACTGCGCCTCGATCACCGCACCCTCAGCCGCCCGGTTCGGGTTGGCCTTGAGTTCGAGAATCTCGGCCTGAAGGGCGATCGCCTCCAACAGCTCATCCAGACCTTGTCCGGTGACGGCCGAAACCTCGACATCCTGAACATCGCCGGACATCTGTTCGACAATCACTTCATGCTGCAAGAGATCGGTCCGCACTTTCTGCGGATTGGCCTCGTATTTGTCAATCTTGTTGATCGCCACGATCATCGGCACCTTGGCCGCCTTGGCGTGGTTGATGGCCTCGATGGTTTGCGGCATCACCGCATCATCGGCCGCCACGACCAGAACCACGATATCCGTCACCTGCGCGCCACGGGCCCGCATGCTGGTAAAGGCCGCGTGACCGGGCGTGTCGAGGAAGGTCAGCATCGCGCCGCTGTCGGTCTTGACCTGATAGGCCCCGATATGCTGCGTGATCCCCCCGGCCTCGCCGGCGACAACCTTGGCATCGCGGATCGCATCCAGAAGCGACGTCTTGCCGTGGTCGACATGGCCCATGATGGTGACGACCGGCGGGCGCGAGATCATATCCTCGGGCTTGTCATCGACCTGATCAATCACATCCTCGACGTCCGAGTCGCTCACGCGCACCACACGGTGCCCGAATTCCTCGATGATCAACTCTGCGGTATCGGCATCAATCGACTGGTTCTGCGTGACCATCATGCCGCTTTGCATCAGCGCCTTGACGACATCGCCCACGCGCTCGGCCATCCGGTTGGCGAGTTCCGAAACCATGATCACTTCGGGCAGTTGCACGTCGCGCACGATCTTTTCGCGCTCTTGCAAGCCGCCCATTGCCTTTTGCCGCGCGCGCTCTTGCTTGCGCTTCATCGCGGCCATGGATTTCTGGCGACCGCCTTCGCCACCAGACAGGGCCTGATTGAGCGTCAGCTTGCCGGACCGGCGTGCATCATCCGTGCCACGCGCCTTGCCCCGGCGGGATTGCTGATCGTCTTCCTCACGCTTGCGCGCAACGGGGGTCACCTTGGAGGCGGGCGCCCGAGACGGAGCCGCAGCAGGCACTGCATCCGGCTCTGCCGCCGATGCCGCCGCCTTGAGAGCGGCTTGCTCGGTCGCACGCTTCTGGCGTTCGTCTTCCTCGACCTTGGCGCGGGCCTTTTCCTCGGCCTCGCGCTGCTCGCGCTCTTTGGCCTCGGCCTCTTCGCGGCGGCGCATACGCTCTTCTTCGCGGGCCTTTTCATCGGCTTCGCGCTGTGCTGCATCCTCGGTCTCGCGCGCTCTGGCTGCGGCGAGCGCGCGCATCCGGCGCTCCAGCTCTGCATCAGAGATCCCGGCCGGGCGCTTGGACGCGCTGGTGATACCCGAAGACGTTCCAGTCCCGGCAGCGCCGGTCGCGGCGGCGGTGGGCTTGGGCACGACGACGCGCTTGCGCTTGGTTTCCACCACGACGTTCTTGGTCCGGCCATGGCTGAAGCTCTGCTTCACGTTCCCCGGCCGGGAACCCGCGCCACGCACACCCAATGGTTTTTTTCCGTCGTTGTCGCTCATAGTCTTCTACTTTCCTTTCCGGCGCGCTGTCTCGCCGTCCGAGACGCGCAGACCTTTCAGTCTTGCCGCCTCCTCTACAACACGTTGCAACAAACCTCCAGCACCCAGTGCCGCGTGGATTGTGGTTTGTCGACCAAAGGCCTGGCCCAGCTCATCCGCTGTCAGCCACCCGATGAATGAGCCGCCATGCGGCGTGCTCAGCTTTGATTTTCCGCGTTCAGAGCCATCGCTGGCCTGAATAAGAACACGCGCATCCTCGCGCATGAGCATGTCCTTGACCTTCTCATATCCCGACACCGCGCGCCCGCCCTTGCGGGCGAGGCTGATGAGGTCGATCACCCTCCGCACCAAGAGGGCCTCGACCTTATCAGTCAGACCTTCGGGCACCTGCACAGGCTGCTTGGCGGCGCGGGCAAACAGACCCTTGGTTGCCGCCTTGTCCAAGGCCGCCCGATCCGCGGCGACCCATATGCCACGCCCCGGCAGCTTTTCCGCCAGATCCGGGGCAATCTGCCCCTCGGGGCCGATCACAAAGCGGATAAGCCCGTGTTTTGGCTGCACCTCGCCTGTGGCGATGCATTTACGCTCGGGACCGTCGCTCCGGTCTTTGGGTTCACCACCGCGCCCCATCCTGTGCTCCAAGGCCTGAAGGATCAGGCCTCGGCCTCCTCGTCATCGCCGTCGATCTCGCTGTCGTCGGCATCGGTTTCGAGTTCGGTCGGATCGACCCAGCCCAGCATCACGCGGGCGGTCATCACCATATGTTGCGCCTCTTCCAGCGAGACGTCAAATTTCTCCAGAATACCCTCGTCCTTGACGCGCTCGCCCTTGACCGTGGTCCAGCCGCCAGCCAGTTCCCAATCGGCGCAGGTGGCGAAATCCTCGAGCGATTTCACATCGTCCTCGGCCAGCGCCAGCACCATCTGCGGGGTCAGACCCTCGAACGCAATCAGGCTGTCCTCGACACCCAGTTCGCGCGCCTTGTCCAGTGCCGCCTTGGTTTGCGCCTCGATCACATCACGCGCCCGCGCCTGAAGCTCTGCCGCGGTGTCCTCGTCAACGCCGTCGATCACGAGCAGTTCGTCGAGATCGACATAGGCCACCTCTTCGAGGTTGGTGAACCCTTCAGAGACCAGCAACTGCGCAAAGAACTCGTCCAGATCGAGCGTATCGACAAACAGCTTGGTGCGCTCTTCGAATTCCTTCTGACGGCGCTCGCTATCTTCGGCCTCGGTCATGATGTCGATATCAAGCCCGGTCAATTGGCTGGCCAGACGCACGTTCTGACCACGACGCCCAATGGCAAGGCTCAGCTGCTCTTCCGGCACCACAACTTCGATGCGCTGCGCGTCCTCGTCGATCACCACCTTGCTGACCTCGGCCGGCTGGAGCGCGTTGACAAGGAAGGTCGCCTGATCCTCGTTCCACGGGATGATGTCGATCTTTTCACCCTGCAATTCGTTGACCACCGCCTGAACCCGGCTGCCGCGCATACCGACGCAGGCACCGACCGGATCAATCGAACTGTCATAGCTGATCACGGCAATCTTGGCCCGGCTGCCCGGATCGCGCGCCACGGCCTTGATCTCGATGATACCGTCGTAAATCTCGGGCACTTCCATCTTGAACAGTTCGGCCATGAACTGCGGATCTGTGCGGCTGAGGAAGATCTGCGGCCCGCGCTGTTCGCGGCGCACATCCTTGATGTAGCAACGCACGCGGTCATTGGGGCGATAGGCTTCGCGCCCGATCTTTTCGTTGCGGCGCAGGATCGCTTCACCCCGGCCCACATCGACGATGACGTTGCCATATTCCTCGCGCTTGACCACCCCGTTGATGATCGTGCCGACGCGGTCCTTGAACTCTTCGAACTGACGATCCCGCTCGGCCTCGCGCACCTTTTGCAGAATGACCTGCTTGGCGCTCTGCGCGGCGATCCGGCCCATTTCCACCGGCGGCACTTCTTCGACAAAGGCATCGCCGACCTTGGGGTCGTCCAGAAACTGCTTGGCCTGCTCGACCGTCATTTCGGCCTGATAATTCTCGAGCGCGTCATCCGCGACCACGGTCCGCACGCGGGTGAATTTGGCACGGCCCGTCTTGCGGTCGATCTCCACCCGGATATCCATCTCGCTGCCGTAGCGGCTCTTGGCGGCGCGGGCGAGGCTCTCTTCCATCGCTTCGACCACCAGTGCCGGGTCGATCATCTTTTCGCGCGCGACCGCTTCTGCGGTCTGCAACAGCTCCAGCTGGTTGGCGGATGTGATTGCCATCGTGTCAGTCCTCCTCAGAACCGTTCTCGGTTTCGATCTCGTCAAATTGCTCTTCGTTGATCACGCCCGCCGCCTTGCGCTGCCGCAGCATTTCCTTGATCAACTCATCCGTCAGAACCAGCTTGGCATCAGACAGCCAGTCAAATTCCAGTCCGATCGTGCCTTCCTCGACATTGATCAGCACCTCGGTGCCCTCAACGCCCGCCAGCACACCCTTGAAGCGGCGACGCCCGTCAATCAACTCGGTCGTCTCGATCTTGGCCTCATAGCCCTCAAAGGCCTCGAAATCCTTGAGCCGCGTCAGGGGCCGGTCAATGCCGGGGCTCGACACTTCCAGCGTATAGGCCTCGACCAGCGGGTCCTCGACATCCAGCACCGCGCTCACTGCCGTGCTGATCACGGCGCAGTCATCCACCTCGATGCCGCCATCAGGCTTGTCCGCCATGATCTGAAGGGTGTGGTATTGCCCGCCCATCAACCGCACGCGCACCAACTCATACCCGAGATCCTCGATCACGGGGGTGATGATCTCTGCCATCCGGCGATCAATCGCTGCTTTTGCAATCAGGTCGTTCGTCATCTTTCCCAAGCACAAAAAAACGGGCGCGCGGCCCGTTACACTCTCCGGTGGTGCATTCGAGTGGACCCGAAAGCGCCGCTGTTGAGGGGCATATACGCCCCTCTCCCTGAGTCTGCAAGGGGGATTCCGCCTCAGCCGAATCTGTCCCGCCACGCCGGCAACGCATCGCCCGAAACCGACTGCGCGGCATACACCGCCCGCGCAATTGCCCGCGCCATGACGCATGCCGCAGCATGACCCAGCATCACCTGTCCGGCCAGATCGGGCGCAGGCCGCGCGCCCATGGCTGCGGCAAAAATCAAATCCCCATCCATCAAGGTATGCGAGGGCACCAAGGCCCGCGCAAACCCGTCCTGCGCCGCCGTGGCCAGCCGCGTGCATTGCGCCTGAGTGAGCGTGGCGTCGGTGGCGACAATTCCAATCGTGGTATTGCCATGTTGCGCCAGCTTGGTTGGCGCCAGCACCGGATCGGGATAGGCCCGCGCCACCCCCCGCCCGCCAAATTCTGCGTTCCGCTCGAATGGCGCCGCCCAGAACTCTGGCCCGTCGCCCACCGTGGCAGAGCCCAGCGCATTGACCGCAACCAGCGCGCCCACCGTCACGCCCCCCGGCAAGGTCACCGAGGCCGATCCCAGCCCGCCGCGCAGATTGGCCGTGGTCGCCCCGGTTCCGGCCCCGACGCTGCCGATCGCAAAGTCTTGTGTCGCCACCGCCAACGCCGCCCGGCCCAGAGGTTTATAGGGGTTCTCGCGCCACGCCTTATCCCCGCCGTTCAAGAGATCAAAGAGAATCGCCCCCGGTACGATCGGCACCCGCACATCACCCACGGCAAACCCGCGCCCCATGTCGCGCAGCCCATCCGCCACGCCGGATGCCGCATCCAGACCAAAGGCCGATCCGCCAGACAACACCAGCGCATCCACCTGTTCAACCACCCGGTCGGGGGCCAACAAGTCCGTCTCACGCGTGCCCGGCGCGCCGCCCATGACATGCACGCCCGCGGTAAAGGGCGCATCGCCCACCAGCACCGTCACACCCGAGCGCAGCCGCATATCCTGCGCATGGCCCACGCGCAGCCCCGCCACATCGGTGATCAGATTTCGCGCAGCGATTTTCGTCCCCATGCCGCAATCCCTCTATCCTTGTCGCAAACCCGCTTGCCAGACCGCATCCAATCGGCAAGAACGCCTCAGGCCCGGGCGATGGCGTCGCCCCCTCATGGCCTTTCCCCACAGTCCTGAACGCCGGGACCTTCTTTTGCAAGGAGGGTCACTATGACTGCACGTCCTGAATTCTATCGTTTCCACAATGGTGAAAAGGCGCCGCTGGCCTTTGCCACCGAAGAGTATGAGGCCCGGATCAAGGGGCTGCGCGCCATCATGGCCGAGACCGGCACCGCCGCCGTCGTCCTCACCTCGATGCACAACATCGCCTATTA
Organism: Roseovarius sp. 217; assembly: GCF_000152845.1. Lineage (GTDB taxonomy): Bacteria > Pseudomonadota > Alphaproteobacteria > Rhodobacterales > Rhodobacteraceae > Roseovarius. Next base: position 1,384,184 of record NZ_CH902584.1, on the reverse strand, counting down.
CTCTGGCTTTCTCTATTGCTCATTTGGCCGCCCCTATGGGCTCGTTATCACGGACACCGACTGCGTCACCATCTCGGCAGGCATCGACGCCGGTCAACCGTGGCGGCGCTCGTTTTGCGACAACATCACCTATACCGACTGGCAGCGCGATAATTACTGGCGCGCGATCCTGTCGGTCACAGGCGAGGGGCGCATCATAGGCTATGAGGGCGATCACCTGACGCTCCTGCAGCGCGACAAGCTAGAGCATTTCCTCAAGCCCAGCGCCCTCAAGGATCTCGCCCCCGCCACCATGCGCCAGCGCATGCGTAAATCGGCGGCGGAAATCACCCTCATACGCTCCTGCGCGCAGGTGGCGGACGTGGGCGGCTATGCCATCCGCGACGCGGTCAGGATCGGCACGCGCGAGATTGACGTCGCCATGGCAGGCCGCGATGCAATGGAGGCAGAGATTGCCAAACGCTTCCCTGACGCCGAATACCGCGACACTTGGGTCTGGTTCCAGTCCGGCCTCAACACCGACGGCGCGCATAACCCAGTGACCGCCCGCGCGATTGAACGCGGCGACATCCTGTCGCTCAACACCTTTCCGATGGTGTCAGGCTATTACGTGGCGCTGGAACGCACCATGTTCGCAGGCGACGTGGACGATGCCAGCCTGAAAATCTGGAAGGCCAACGTCGCCGCCCATGAATATGGCATGTCGCTTCTGAAACCCGGCGTCAGCTGCGCCGAGGTCACGCATCAGATCAACACCTTCCTCGAAGAGCGCCAATTGCTGCAATACCGCACCTTTGGCTATGGTCACAGCTTTGGCATTCTCAGCCATTACTATGGCCGCGAGGCAGGTCTGGAACTGCGCGAGGATATCGACACGGTGCTCGAACCGGGCATGGTCATCTCGATGGAACCGATGCTGACACTGGCCGCCGACCAGCCCGGTGCCGGGGGCTACCGCGAGCATGACATTCTGGTCATCACCGAGGACGGCAACGAGAATATCACCGGCTATCCCTATGGCCCCGATTTCAACGTGGTCGGCTGATCACATACCGGCGCGGCGGGGGTCACCCCGCCGTGTCTGCACGCGACGCGGCCAACCGCTGAAAGAATTTCAGCGCCTCTTTCCCGGCAGAAAACCGTTCCACCGCGCCACCGCGCACCTCGGCAATGCTCCAGACCCAGCTCTTCGCGGGATCGTCGAGCATGGACCACTCGGGAAACATCCGCGCGTCAATCTCATGGGTCAACAAGCGCACCGGATTGACGTGGCGGTCATCCTGAATGATGCGCTCATAGGTCGCCTCAACCTTGGATTTCGGCCCTTCCAGCAGTTGCAGATACATGTCGCCGCGCACAATCAGCGCCCCGGTGACATCGTCGCGCGCATTGCACCGCCGCGCATCGAGCAGAATCCCCGCCAGCATTGCATCGTCAAAGCCAAAGGGCTGCGAGGCATAGATCATCTGTGTCAGCGGCATGGCGTGGCTCCTTACTGCGTCACGATAGGCGACGCAGATCGCGCCGTCGATAGGACAATACCCTCAAGACTCAGCGCAAAGACCAATCGTCTGCGGCCCGGAACCGGGCCCGCACAACCATGGATCACTCACATCAAGGCTTGTGCCACCTGAATACGAAACCGCCAGACCCGGATCAACCCACCCACAGGTATACGCCATACGTTAGCATAGCGTTAAGCGCCGCTATAGATAGGAGAGAATCGTTCGCTCAAAGACGATGAGCCGCGCGACCGCTGGGCCGGGGACTAGCGAAGCAACGGCGGTAACTGCCACTTTATGCCAGCAAAACCCGTACGACCTCTAAGCGCTGCGCGGCGCTTCATAATCGCTAGGCCGCGGGACGGCCCAGCGATCGCGCGGCGGCGCGTTCCGCGCCTTTGTTCCGCGCGAGGATTCGGCACCGTTATGTTGAATGGAAACCAGCATTCAATCGCAAACATCACGCTATCGGTTGGCACCCACCGTACCGGTACTATCCAAGGTCTATACCAGTGTGCTGTGAGATCTTCTTCTTCAACAAGCCAACAGCAAGTGTTTTGAGAATCTCTAGCGTAGCGTTTCCCCCAGTTTCGGAAACTGCGTCCTTGGTTTTCTGCCAAAGTCCATCATCTCTGATTGCTTCGAGAAAATCATGGCCCGAGGCCGTCATCCGGTAGGTGCCACGCCCGACAGGCGTTACAAGCCGTTGGTCTTCGAGCAAGTTAAGGTGGTATTGCCACCGTCGATCTTCTTTCGAGGCGCCCATGACATTCTTGTCAAGGATCAGAAAATCCTCCTGCTCTTCAAACTCAATGAGCATTTCACGCAAAAAATCATCGTTACGCTTCACCTACTCAACCCACCATGCAGCGTCGGTTGATCGAGGCTGGCGAACCCGAAATGCCGCAGCCAGCGCAGGTCTGAATCAAAGAACGCCCGCAGATCGGGGATGCCGTATTTCAGCATGGCAATCCGGTCGATCCCCATGCCAAAGGCAAAACCCTGCCACTCATTGGGATCAATATTCCCGGCCTGCAAGACCTTGGGATGCACCATGCCGGATCCGAGAATCTCCAGCCAATCATTGCCCTCGCCAATCTTGAGCGTGCCGCCTTCCCAAGAACAGCGGATATCCACCTCGGCCGACGGCTCTGTGAACGGAAAATGCGAGGCGCGAAAGCGCAACTCGACATCATCCACCTCAAAGAACGCCTTGACGAACTCTTCCAGCACCCATTTGAGGTTGGCCATGCTGATGTCTTTGTCGATCGCCAGCCCCTCGACCTGATGGAACATCGGTGTATGGGTCTGGTCGTAATCCGCGCGATACACCCGCCCCGGCGCGATGATCCGAATGGGCGCGCCTTCGGCCTGCATGGTGCGGATCTGCACCGGGCTGGTATGGGTGCGCAGGACATGCGGCGGGCGCTCGTCGCCCTCTGCCCGATGCGTGTAAAACGTATCCATCTCGGCCCGCGCCGGATGGTGGCCGGGAATGTTCAGCGCGTCGAAGTTGAACCAATCGGATTCGATCTGCGGCCCCTCGGCCACGGCAAACCCCATATCGGCGAAAATCGCGGTCACTTCCTCGGTGACCTGACTGACCGGATGGATCGTGCCCATCCGCCGCCCCCGCGCAGGCAGCGTCACATCCAGCCACTCGCCCCGCAGCCGTTCGTCCAATGCGGCATCGCCCAGCGCCTGTTTCTTGGCGGCCAGCGCGCTTGTGATCTCGTCTTTCAGCGCATTCAGACGCGGCCCGGCCTCTTGCCGCTCGTCAGGGCTCATCCGGCCCAGTTCGCGCATCGCGAGGCTGATTTCGCCCTTCTTGCCCACGGCCTGCACGCGCAGGTCCTCTAGCGTGGCCTCGTCACCGGCATTGGCAACCGCCGTCAGATATTTTTCCCGCAGATCACTCATCGCATCCATCCCGCTGGTCTCTCCGGCGAGTTACCGCGCATCGGCGCGGCGTGCAAGCGATTGCACCGCTCAGCCCCGGTCGATCCGCGCCTGATAGCAATTGTTGCGGGCAGACCGGACGTGAATATAGGCCACCTCGCCGCGCTCGAACACCGTCTCTGCATACTCTGCGATCTCTGTTGCGGCCACGACGCGGCCAGTGCCGTAAACGATGCGGTCCTGCGCGTTATAGCCTTTGAGCAAATAGTCGGGGCTGTCGCGCAAGACCTCCGGCATTGCTCCGCCCTCATGCTGCGCGCAGGCATCGGCACAGAGGAAAATCGGCCCGGTTTCGGCATAGGGATGCAGCCCGGCAAAGGGGCGATAGGCGAGGATCAGCATCTCCGCCCCCTCGGGTATGAAGCGCAGACAATGGCGGCACGGATTGCCAGTGCCCTGCGCCACATGCTGCTCTGGCGGGATTCCATAGGCATCGGGCGCGCCGGCCTGCAAGGCGCGGACAGTCTCGGTGGCAAGGGGCGTTATAAGGATCATTGGCGGGTCTCCGGCTTGTGGTTTCCGAAACCCTGCCCGCAGCCGCCCTAAAACTCGACCCGATTCCTGCGCAAACCGACCTCAGCCCTTGGGGGTCTTGGCCTGGCCCTCGCGGACCATCACCTCCAACTGGGTCAACCGCGCCAAAACCTCGTCACGGTAGTTGTCGGTTTTTGCCACATCCTCGGCGTGATGCGCATCCTGCATCGAATTCACGATCAGACCGACCAAGAGGTTCACCACCGCAAAGGTCGTGACCATGATGAAGGGCACAAAGAACGCCCAGGCATAGGGAAATTCCTCCATCACCGGGCGCACGATCCCCATCGACCAGGATTCCAGCGTCATGATCTGAAAGAGCGAATAAGCAGAGCGCCCCATATCGCCAAACCAGTCCGGATAGGCCGCGCCAAAGAGCTTGGTCGCCATCACCGACCCGATATAAAACAGCATGCCCATCAGCAGGAATACCGATCCCATCCCCGGCAGAGCCGTCACCAGCCCTTCGACCACCCGGCGCAGTGACGGCGCGACCGAGACCACGCGCAACAGACGCAAGATCCGCAACGCCCGCAGCACCGACAGCCCCTGAGTGGCCGGAATCAGCGAAATCCCCACGATCACGAAATCAAAGAGATTCCAGCCGTTCCGGAAAAACCCCCCGAGCCCCCGCGCAAAGAGCTTGGCGGCGATCTCGACCACAAAGACCGCAAGACAGAGCTTGTCGAGCAAGAGGATCAACACGCCCACCTGCGCCATGATCAGACCCGAGGTTTCCAGACCCAAAATCACAGCGTTGAACAGGATCACGCCCAGAATGGCGTTCTGAAACAACGACGTGTCAAGAAATGCGCCGACGCGGCTGCGAAATGTCATGGGGCTGCCTATCAAATCCTGTGCGTGACCAATGCCCCTCATATGGGCGCATCGCATCTGCCCTGCAAGCGGGGTCGTCTCAGCTTTCGCTGCGCGCCAGCATCCGGCCCAGCGGACGACCGCCAAGGATATGCAGGTGGTAATGCGGCACCTCCTGCACGCCATGCTCGCCCGCATTGGTAATGGCACGGAAACCTTGCCCACCCTCGCCCAGATGCACGCCCGTCATGCGGCACACCTCGGCCACGGTACGGTTGAAATCGACGATCTCGGCATCGCTCGCCTCGGCGGCGAAATGATCATAGCTCGCATAGGAGCCTTTGGGGATCACCAGCACATGCACGGGCGCCTGTGGCTGAATATCGTGAAACGCCAGCGTATGCGCGGTCTCCAGCACAGTCTTGTTGGGGATTTCGCCCCGCAGGATACGGGCAAAGATATTCTGGGCATCATAGGCAAAGGGCATGGCGCGTCCTCAATCTGCAAACAGGTGGTCAGGTTCAGCGATTTCCTGCGCTTTTTCGCGCGGAATATCAAGGAACCGCGCCAGGAGATCGGCGCGATAGCCCCGGTCATCCGATTGCCTCAGGATCATGTGATTCTCGAACTCGGCATCGCGAATCCGGTCGCTCTCATAGGTCATGTCACCCCGGATCGTCGGCAACAGCCGCTCCAAGGTCTCGTGCGGGGTCTGCTCTCCGGCCAGCCCCACCCGCATGGCATGCCCTGTCAGATACTCATCGGTGAAATGGCATTGCACTTCCAAGAGCTTGGTCACAGCCCGGTCCCCACAGAAATCCTGCAAGAGATCAATGCTGCCGGGGTCCATGCAGACCAAGAGGCGGTCGGTTTCATAATAATCGAACAGCATCCGCATCAGCGCCCGCCTGTGCCGCGTCCGCTTGGCCAGCGTCGCCTGAAGCCCGCCCAGATCAGGCAGGGCGGTGCCCTCTTCGTTAAAGAGATACTCGATCGCGGGCACATTCGTCACTTGCCGGATACGCTCCAGCAATCGCTTGGCGACATGCCATTTCTTGCACACGACGATCATCAATTCGCGCTCGCGGCCCAGCGTGCTCTCGGTTTCCCAGAACCGCTGTGCAAACCGCCGCCCCTCGCGTCCGCGCGCGGTCAGGAATTGAAACAGGCCGCGCCCTTCGTTCGAAATCTGGAACTGCGTCACCTCATCGGAATAGAGCGTGCCCAATCGCCGCTTCAGCTCCAGCGCCTCGGGGCTGATCTTGCGGGCAAAGAGATAATCCTGACTGAGCAAGAGATCGTAATGGTCATTATAGAAGGTCACTGGCATCCCATAATCGGTGAACATGAGAAACGTCAGCGTGCGTGTCTCGATCTCGGCATCCGGCACCAGATGCCGCACCAGTGTCTGAAAGAATGTCTCGTCCGGAATCCAAGTGGTGCGGAAAAACCGCATCACGTCGCGCCGCTTGCGGGTGAATTCGAGGATCCATTCCACCGTGCGCCGCCGCAGACACCACCACTGGCTTCCGATCTGGATCTGGATGTCATGCGGTATCGGTCGGGTCAGGCCCAGTTTGCGCTGCACATTATAAGAGGCGTAGAATCGCTTTGGCTGCGTGCGCTCGTTAAAGAAGTGGCGATAGATCAGCCGCTCTTCCTTCATCCCGGTCTTGATCCAGTCACTGTCGAAGTAATCGAAGCTTTCGACATAATCGACATCGCGGTTGTCCAGAAACTGATGCGCGAACCGCGCCGATTTGATCGGCGCGCAATCGCCCGAGAGCATGTAGAAATGCGTGGCGCGTGGAAAGTCCTCTGCCGCCGCCTCCACTGCATAAAGTGTGGCTTGCACCAGCGACCACGCACCCCACCCGCATTTGATCCGCTTTTTCGCAAAGGTCACATTGGGATTATCCGCCAGCGCCGCCTTGATCCGGGCAAATGCCTCGGGCTTGGCGCGGGCGTCGAAATGGATCGCCATGTAATCGCCCGCCGCCGTCAGCATCTCTGCCTGACGGATAATCGCCTCAGGGTCTTTGTGACACAACAGGATGAACGCGATTTTTGCCATTGCGGAAACGGTTTAACCCTCGATTTACCGACTGGTTATAGCAATAGACGTGAACAGCGCCTGAATAAACAGACTTTCTTTGGTTTTTTGAACAGGTTAGACAGGATGAAGCCCGCATTAAGTGGGAAAGTGATGGCGGAGGCAGTTACCATGGGATTTCCCGGAACCTGGATGACCGAGAGCGAGAGCGTGGTCTACCGCGTGGTGCCGAAATGCGCCTGCTCGACCATCGGCCAGATTCTCTATTACTCCGATCACGGCGTGTTTTTCGAGGGTGACATCCACGACGCCACCACAGGTCTGCACAAATGGGCGCGTGAAGACAGTCAGAAACTGATCAACGCCAATGTGAAAACCCACACCTCCTACGCCTTTTCCTGCGTGCGCAATCCCTATACCCGCATTCTGTCCTCGTTCTTTGACAAGATCTGCGGCATCCAGCGCAACGGCAGCCGCTATCGCGGCAAACTGGTGCCCACCATCATCCAGAAGTACGGGATCGAGGTGGGGGGCGACGACGGCAAGCAGGACTTCGACCAGATCCAGAGCTTTCGGCGATTCCTGCTCTTTGCCCGCGACACCATCCGCTGGAAACGCCCGATGGAGCCGGATATTCACTGGTCCGCCATGTCGGGCCATATCTCGACCTTCATCGTCAACGGTGGCCGCTACGACAAGATTTTCTGGACCGAGAAATTCGATGACGGCATGGGCGAGGTGCTGGGCGCGATCCAGACCCGGCACAAGATCGACCTCAAGACGATTCCCCGCTTCAACGAATCCGAAGGCCACGGCCCCAAACGCGCCCACCCGGTCGAGGCCTATTTCGACGACCTGTCGATGCATCTGGTCTATGAAATCTACAAACGCGATTTCGACCTCTTCAAATACGATTTCGAGAATCCCGGCAACAAAATGCCCGTCGCAGAAATCGACTTGGAAGAGGTCCACGCCAAACTGGGCGACTGACCCGCACCCGCGATACCGCCCCACCACAAGGGGTTGCATTCCGGCAAAACTGGCGTATACGGCACGCCAGACATGCGCGTGATGCCCGCTCAGGCAAGAATCACCTCGTTCGGCGAGGGTCCCGGTTGGGTATGACGTGCGTTTACACATATCGAACCTTGAAAGGGTCCACGTCACATGGCCAATACGCCGCAGTCCAAAAAACGCGCCAAGCAGAACGAAAAGCGTTTCGCTGTCAACAAATCACGCCGCTCGCGTATCCGTACCTTCATCCGCAAGGTTGAAGAAGCGATTGCCTCCGGTGATCAAGACGCAGCCGTGACCGCATTGCGCAATGCTCAGCCCGAACTGATGCGCGGCGTCACCAAAGGTGTTGTGCACAAGAACACCGCATCGCGCAAAATTTCCCGCCTCTCGGCCCGCGTCAAGTCGCTCGGCTAAGGCTTTCGTCCAAGTCTTTGAAGATAAAGGCACTGCGGCCCGCGGTGCCTTTTTTCGTGACTGGCGTTCAAAACACACCAAGAGATTCTTTTCAGTCAAAGGCCCTGTCAAGCGCATTGAGTAGTTGCCGCCGCGCCTCCGAGGTTGCTAGTTTCAGACCTGCGATTCACGCTTGGGGGGACAGGCCGCATCGGTACTAGGCACAGGGGAAATCCCGGCCCAGGCACCGCGACTGAGCATCTGCTGCTCTGGTTTTGTCCATTGCGAAGGTATTTTGGGTCAGAGACCGCGTAGCTTTGGGACGGGCTGCGCAAGCGTACTCACTGATTCCGAAATGCACGCTTATCGATGAGAGGTCATACGACCGTTGCTCTTTGCAACGGTATATGTGGTCTGTTGTCACCCCGAACTTGTATCGCATGGGATCGAATCTGTGTTTTCCGATCTTGGTGAATCAGTATCGCAGCGTCGTGAAACGGGGACAGAATGACACAAGAACAATGGGGCCAGTTGAAGCAGAAACTTCAGCAATCCGTCGGACAGAGCAATTTCAAGAACTGGATCGAACCACTGGAATTTGCTCGGGTAGATGATGGTGTCGCGACCTTTCACGTCCCCACCAGTTTTCTCGGCAACTATGTCTCGCAGCATTTCGGTGATCTGATCCTCTATCAGATGACCACACTCGCGCCGCATGTCCGGCGTGTGCAATTCCGGGTCGCGGCCAATAGTGCGAACCGCCCCTCCAAACCCGTCGCTGCCGCTGCCGCGACACCGGAGTCACAGATCGACAGCATCGTGCCCTCCGCGCCGCTGGACGAGCGGTTCACCTTTGACAGCTTCGTTGTCGGCAAACCCAATGAGCTGGCCCATGCCGCCGCCCGCCGGGTGGCCGAATGCGGCCCGGTCACTTTCAATCCGCTGTTTCTCTATGGCGGCGTCGGTCTGGGCAAAACCCACCTCATGCACGCCATCGCATGGGAGTTGAAAACCACCCGCCCCGATCTCAACGTGGTCTATCTCTCGGCGGAACAGTTCATGTATCGCTTTGTGCAGGCCCTGCGCGACCGCAAGATGATGGATTTCAAATCCGTGTTCCGCTCGGTCGATGTGTTGATGGTGGACGATGTGCAATTCATCGCCGGCAAAGACAGCACCCAAGAGGAATTCTTTCACACCTTCAACGCCCTCGTGGATCAGAACAAACAGATCGTGATCTCCGCCGACCGCGCCCCCGGCGAGATTGCCAATCTTGAGGAACGCATCAAATCGCGCCTGCAATGCGGCCTCGTGGTCGATCTGCACCCGACCGACTACGAATTGCGCCTGGGCATCCTGCAATCCAAGGTCGACCGCTTTCGCGCGCAATATCCGGACCTCACCCTGCATGACGGCGTGCTCGAATTCCTCGCCCACCGGATCACCACCAATGTCCGCGTGCTCGAAGGTGCCATGACCCGGCTCTTTGCCTTCGCCTCACTGGTGCGCAAACCGATCACGCTGGAACTGACGCAGGATTGTCTGGCGGATGTGCTCCGCGCCTCCGAACGCAAGGTCTCGATCGAGGAAATTCAGCGCAAGGTCTCGGATCACTACAACATCCGCCTCAGCGACATGATCGGCCCCAAGCGCACCCGCTGCTATGCGCGGCCCCGGCAAGTGGCGATGTATCTGTGCAAACAGATGACCTCGCGCTCCCTGCCCGAAATCGGCCGTCGCTTTGGCGGACGCGACCACACAACCATCATGCACGGCGTCCGCCGCATCGAGGAACTCAGCCTTCAAGACGGGCAAATCGCAGAAGACCTGGAGCTTCTGCGCCGCACACTCGAGGGCTGAGGGGCGCTGGCCCTTGACGCTGTCGGTTTTCCAGCCGAAAACACCAAGAAAACACTTGAGGTGCGGGGTAGAGTTGCTACCTTGCCCCTCCCGGCGTTAAACCGGCACCTGACAGGAGCGAGGGAATGAAACTCAGCATCGAACGCGGCGCATTGCTCAAGGCCGTGTCCCAGGCCCAATCTGTGGTCGAACGGCGCAACACCATTCCAATCCTCGCCAATGTCCTGATCGAGGCCGAGGGCAACAGCGTGCAGTTCCGCGCCACCGATCTTGACATCGAAGTGGTGGACAAGGCCCCGGCCCAGGTCGAGCGCGCCGGTGCCACCACCGTATCGGCGGTCATGCTGCATGAAATCGTGCGCAAACTGCCGGATGGATCGCTCGTCACGCTTAGCGACGATGGCACCTCGGGCCGCCTCACCGTGCAGGCTGGTCGCTCCAATTTCAATCTGGCCACCTTGCCGAAAGAAGACTTTCCGGTGATGGCCTCCTCGGAATATGCCAGCAACTTTTCGGCCCCCGCGCCGGTGCTGCGCCGCCTCTTCGACAAATCGAAATTCGCCATTTCCACCGAGGAAACCCGCTATTACCTCAACGGCGTCTACCTGCATGTCTCTGACGCCGATGGCGGCAAGGTTCTGCGCTGTGTGGCCACCGATGGCCACCGCCTCGCCCGGATTGACGCCGACCTGCCCGATGGCGCGTCGGACATGCCCGGTGTGATCGTCCCGCGCAAGACCGTGGGCGAATTGCGCAAGCTCTTGGAAGACGACGACATGAAGATCGCGGTCTCGGTCTCGGAAACCAAGATCCGCTTTGCCACCCCCGACATCACCCTCACCTCCAAGGTGATCGACGGCACGTTCCCCGACTACACCCGCGTCATTCCGCAGGGCAACACCCGCCGGATGGAGGTGGACGCCGCCGAATTCGCTCAGGCCGTCGACCGCGTGGCAACCGTCAGCTCCGAGCGCTCGCGCGCCGTGAAACTCTCGCTCGACGAAGACCGTCTTATCCTGTCGGTCAACGCCCCCGACAGCGGCGCCGCCGAAGAAGAATTGGCCGTGGCTTATGGCGATGAGCGGCTGGAAATCGGCTTTAACGCCAAATACCTCTTGGAAATCGCAAGCCAGGTCGACCGCGAGAACGCCGTCTTCCTCTTCAATTCCTCGGGCGATCCCACCTTGATGCGCGAAGGCAATGACACGACGGCGGTCTATGTCGTCATGCCGATGCGGGTGTGACGCCTGTCGGAGCCTCCGGCGGGGATATTTTTGGCAAGAAGAAAGGGCAGTGAATGCCCGGACTCTCCCTGTCGGAATTGACCCTCTCGCATTTCCGCTCGCACAAAGCCGCGCGGCTTTCGCTTGATGCGCGGCCCGTGGCAATTCACGGGCCGAATGGCGCAGGCAAGACCAATCTGATCGAGGCCGTCTCGCTTTTGTCGCCCGGTCGTGGCCTGAGGCGCGCGGCGGCGCAGGACATGGCGCGGCGACCCGAGGCGCTGGGATGGAAGATCACCACGATCCTGCACTCTTTGCATCAGGTCCACGAGGTCGAGACCTTTGCCGAAGGCAGCGCCGCCCGTCAGCTCCGGATCGACGGCAAGACCGCGACGCAGATTGCCCTCGGGCGCATCGCGCGCGTGCTCTGGCTTGTCCCGGCCATGGACCGTCTCTGGATCGAAGGCGCGGAGGGCCGCCGCCGCTTTCTCGACCGCATGACCATGAGCTTTGTTCCCAGCCATGCCGAGGCCACGCTCGCCTATGAAAAGGCCATGCGCGAACGCAACCGCCTGCTCAAGGATCAGGTCCGCGACGCACAGTGGTATCTCGCCCTTGAACGGCAGTTGGCTGACGCGGGTGCCGAAATCCACGCCAACCGCCAACACGCCCTCGCGCTGATCGCAGGCGCGCAGATGCAGGCTGAAACCGCCTTTCCCACCGCCGAGTTGGAGCTGACCCAGACAGAGGGCGAGATGCCCGAGACCGCCGAAGACCTGCGTCAGGCGCTGGCCGAAAGCCGCTTTCGCGATCTTGTGGCCGGGCGCACGCTGATCGGTCCGCACCGCGCCGATCTCTACGGCGTCTATGCCGCCAAGGGCGTACCCGCCGCCGACTGCTCCACCGGCGAGCAAAAGGCGCTTCTGGTCTCGCTCATCCTTGCCAATGCCCGCGCCCTTGCGCGCGATTTCGGCGCGCCACCGCTCTTGTTGCTGGATGAGGTCGCAGCCCATCTTGACGCCACCCGCCGTGCTGCGCTCTATGACGAAATCTGCGCCCTCGGCGCTCAGGCTTGGATGACCGGCACCGGACCAGAGCTCTTCTCCGAATTGGGCGACCGCGCACAACATATCCACGTCACCGACACCGCTGGCATCAGCCAGATCACACCAGAGGCCCCATGACCCCGCAACGCGTCACTCTCATCACCCTTGGCGTCGAGGATCTCGACCGGTCGCGTGCCTTCTATGAAACACTTGGCTGGACCCCGGCAGAGGCGCTTCCAGAGGTGGTATTCTACCAGATGAACGGTCTGGTCCTGGCTCTCTTCGGCAAGGCGCATCTCGCCGCTGACCAAGGCCGCCCCGATGCCGCCCTCGGCACTGGCGCAATCACGCTGGCACAGAACTTTGCAACCGAGCCAGAGGTGGATGCCGCCTTTGCCGCCGCCCTCGCCGCCGGAGCCACCGCGCTCAAACATCCTGAAAAGGTATTCTGGGGTGGCTACTCCGGCTATTACGGCGATCCGGACGATCATGTCTGGGAAGTGGCGATGAACCCCTTCTGGCCACTGTCCGAGGATGGCAGCCTGACCTTGCCAAAGACCCCATGACCATCGCCCCTTTCGATCTGATGCTCTATGCCGCGGCCATGGCGGGTCTCTGGGCCGTGCCCGGCCCGGTCTGGGTGGCCCTCACGGCACGCGCCCTCTCGGGCGGCATGCGTGCGGCATGGCCGCTGGCGGTGGGCGTGGCCTTGGGCGATCTGATCTGGCCACTCTGCGCCATCCTCGGCCTTGCTTGGGTGCTGTCGCTCTATGGCGACGCCCTCTCGATGCTGCGCTGGGTCGCGGCGGGCGTGTTCATCGTGATGGGCCTGCTCTTGATCCGCGCGCCGGCCCGCACGCCCGGCACCGACAGCCGCATGACGCGCCCCGGAATCTGGGCGGGCTTTTCCGTGGGCGTCGCGGCGGTGGTCGGCAATCCCAAGGCGATCCTCTTTTACATGGGCTTTCTGCCGGGCTTCTTCGACCTTTCCTCAGTGACAGTCCCGGACATCGCCGCGATCCTCGTGGTGTCTGCCATCGTGCCGATGCTGGGCAATCTCGGCCTTGCCCTCTTTCTCGACCGCGCCCGGCGTCTTTTGCAGAGCCCCAAGGCCATCGCGCGGATGAATTTCGGCTCCGGTCTGCTGCTGATTCTGGTGGGCCTCATCATCCCCTTTACCTGACGGCCCAGAACCGCAAAATATGGGGGAATGACGTGACATTCCCCCCCATAGCTCGTATAAAATGACAAAACTTCCGAAGGAAAAACCGCATGTCCGAAGCAGCCGCTGCACCCGAAGAGTATGGCGCCGATTCTATTAAGGTTCTCAAAGGGTTAGAGGCAGTCCGCAAGCGTCCCGGCATGTATATCGGTGACACCGATGATGGCTCGGGCCTGCACCATATGGTCTATGAGGTCGTGGACAACGGCATTGACGAGGCGTTGGCCGGTCATGCCGATGCCGTCAACGTCACAATCCACGCGGATTCCAGCGTATCGGTGAGCGACAATGGCCGCGGCATCCCCGTCGATATGCACGAGGGCGAAGGCGTTTCCGCCGCAGAGGTCATCATGACCCAACTGCACGCAGGCGGCAAATTCGACAGCAATTCCTACAAGGTCTCGGGCGGCCTTCACGGCGTCGGCGTCTCGGTGGTCAACGCCCTGTCTGAGTGGCTGGAACTGCGCATCTGGCGCAATGGCAAGGAACACTATGCCCGCTTTGAGGGCGGCTTTACCGTCGAGTCTCTGCGCGTCGTCGGCGATGCCAACGGCCGCAAGGGCACCGAAGTCCGCTTTCTCGCCTCGCTCGAGACGTTCTCGAATCTCGACTACATCTTCGAGACCTTGGAAAAGCGCCTGCGCGAACTGGCGTTTCTCAATTCCGGCGTGCGTATCATCCTGCGCGATGAGCGCCCGACAGAGCCGCTGATGTCAGAGCTGTTCTATGAGGGCGGCGTCAAGGAATTCGTCAAATACCTCGACCGCCACAAATCCCCCGCCATGCCCGAACCGATCTTTATCACCGGCGAGCGGGACGACATCGGCGTCGAAGTGGCGATGTGGTGGAACGACAGCTATCACGAAACCGTCCTGCCCTTTACCAACAACATCCCACAGCGCGATGGCGGCACCCATATGGCGGGCTTTCGCGGCGCGCTGACCCGCACCATCAACAACTACGCCCAGACCACCGGCATCGCCAAAAAGGAAAAGGTGACGTTCACCGGCGATGACGCCCGCGAGGGGCTGACATGCGTGCTCTCGGTCAAGGTGCCCGATCCCAAATTCTCCTCTCAGACCAAGGACAAGCTCGTCAGCTCCGAGGTGCGCCCGGCGGTTGAGGGTCTCGTCAACGAGAAACTCGCCGAATGGTTCGAGGAAAATCCGCAGATCGCCCGCATCATCGTGAGCAAGATCATCGAGGCCGCCCACGCCCGCGAGGCGGCGCGCAAGGCACGCGATCTGACCCGTCGCAAGAATCCGATGGATGTCAATTTCCTCGCAGGCAAGCTCAAGGATTGCTCATCCAAAGACCCCTCCAAGACCGAACTCTTCCTCGTCGAGGGGGACAGCGCCGGCGGCTCGGCTCAAACCGGTCGCGACCGGGGCACGCAGGCGGTTCTGCCCCTGCGCGGCAAGATCCTCAATGTCGAACGTGCCCGCTTTGACCGCATGCTCGGGTCTCAGGAAATCGGCAATCTCGTGATGGCGCTTGGCACCGGCATTGGCCGGGATGAATTCGACATCAAGAAACTGCGCTACCATAAGATCGTGATCATGACCGACGCCGATGTTGACGGCGCGCATATCCGTACCCTGTTGCTCACCTTCTTCTACCGGCAGATGCCGGAACTGATCGAGGGCGGATACCTCTATATTGCGCAACCGCCGCTCTACAAGGTGATGCGCGGCAAGTCTGAGGTCTATCTCAAGGATCAGGCCGGGCTCGAGGATTACCTGATCGCCCAAGGCACCACCGATGCCGGCCTCCGCCTCGGCACGGGCGAGGAAATCGCCGGTCCCGACCTCGTGCGCGTGGTCGAAGAGGCACGGCAAGCCAAGCGTATCCTGGAGGCGTTCCCGACCCACTATCCCCGCCACATTCTCGAACAGGCGGCGATTGCCGAGGCGTTTCTGGCGGGCCGTGTCGATTCCGACCTGCAAGGCGTGGCTGATACCGTCGCGCAGCGCCTCGACATGATTTCGAATGAATACGAGCGCGGCTGGCAAGGCCGCCCGACGCAGGACAACGGCATCCGCCTCACCCGCACCGTGCGCGGGGTCGAGGAAATGCGCACCCTCGACGGCCCGGTGCTGCGCGGCGGCGAGGCCCGCAAACTCTCGCAGATGACCACCCCGCTGCGCGAGATTTACCGCGAGCGCGCCACCCTGATCCGCAAGGACCGCGTGCAGCCGATCTTTGGCCCG
Source organism: Roseovarius sp. 217 (assembly GCF_000152845.1). Taxonomy (GTDB): domain Bacteria; phylum Pseudomonadota; class Alphaproteobacteria; order Rhodobacterales; family Rhodobacteraceae; genus Roseovarius. The sequence goes on along the minus strand of NZ_CH902584.1, from coordinate 1,368,349 downwards.
CTCGACCTGCTCGATGCGATCCTGAAAGAGGGCGAAAAAGGTCTCAGCCTGCAACGCTACAAGGGTCTGGGCGAAATGAACCCCGGTCAGCTCTGGGAAACCACCCTCGACCCCGAGGCGCGCACCCTCTTGCAAGTGAAAATCGACGACGTGGCCGAGGCCGACGACCTCTTCACCAAGCTGATGGGTGACGTGGTCGAACCCCGCCGCGAGTTCATCCAGGAAAACGCCCTCAACGTCGCCAATCTCGATTTCTGATCGGGATAGGGGGGCAATCTGGCCTCAAAACACTGTCTCATCCCCGCTCAGGCGGAGATGCGACTCTGAAAAGAAATCAGAGCTTCACCTTGTGTACAGACTGCGCGTACGAAACGTACAGCCTGTACACATCCCGCTCAGTTGGCGGAATGCGCCCAGTCCCAGTATAATTCCCGCACGCGTTCCGTTACCGGGCCGAGACTATATTTAGTATCCTCAAAGGCCGAGATCGGCGTCACTTTCATCAGGTTTCCGGACAGAAACACCTCATCCGCCACGTGGAAATCGTCAAATGTCATCACGGTCTCATGCACCGGCATGCCCGCCCGACGCATATTCTCGATATGCCGCGCCCGCGTGATCCCCGCCAGAAACGTGCCATTGGGGATCGGCGTGAACACCTCGCCATCCTTGACAGCAAAGACATTGGCGGTCGCGGTTTCGGCCACGTTGCCCAGCGCATCCGCCACCAGAGCATTGCCAAACCCCTTGTTTCGCGCCTCTTTCAGCATCCGTGCGTTATTGGGATAGAGGCAGCCCGCCTTGGCATTGACCACCGCATCCTCCAGCACCGGGCGTCGAAACCGGGTCCGGCACAGCGTCGTGCTGAATCCCTGCGGTGGCATCGGGATTTCCTCAAGGCTGATGGCAAACCCCGTGGCGCCTTCCTTGGGTACAATTCCCAGATCGCCGCCCTCCAGCGCCCAATACATTGGCCGGATATAGATCGCGGCCTCCTTGGGATAGGCCTTCAACCCCTCCCAGATGATCTCTACCATATCTTGTGGGTCAACCGTCGGCGTGATCATCAATGCATTGGCCGAGGCATTCACCCGACTACAATGTTTAGCGATATCCGGGGCAATTCCATCAACATATCGTGCCCCGTCAAACACCGTAGTGCCCAACCATGCCCCATGATCCGCCGCCCGGATCACCGCCGGGTCGCCATCATGCCATAAGCCATTGAAATATGTGCGAATATTTATGCCCGTCGCCATCTGCGCGCCCTCTCCTGATGCGATGAGACTAGCCTAGGCTCTGCGCGCCGGATCGTCTAGCCCTCTGCCGGGGCATGCGACAAAAGTTCATTCAAATCAATGGGATCATTGCCCATCGCCAGATTACCCGCGGCATCCCGCGGCCATTCGGATTCGGGGCGGTCGCAGTATAGCTCCACACCATTCCCATCCGGATCACTCACATAAATCGCCTCACTCACCCCATGATCTGCCGCCCCCTCGATCGAAATCCCAGCCTTGATCACCCGCCGCAGCGCATCCGCCAACTGCGCCCGGTCCGGATAGAGAAACGCGGTGTGATAGAGGCCGGTATGACCCTTGGGCGCAGGCCTCCCGCCGAGGCTCTCCCAAGTGTTCAAGCCAAGGTGATGGTGATAGCCGCCAGCCGACAGAAACGCCGCTCGAGTGCCAAATTTCTGTTGTAATTCAAAGCCTAGGACACCGGAGTAGAATCCGATGGCGCGGTCAAGATCGGCCACTTTCAGATGCACATGGCCGATGCGGGCTTGCGGATGAACGGGGGTCATTTGCGGCTCCAATCTCAGGTTTCCCCTAGAATGGCCTCAACGCCCCCCGCACTCAATTCCCCGATTCCGCCCATATTCTGTGCAGAAATGCGCGGCTCAGACCGCCGCTTTCAGGCTCTCGTCCAGATAAATTTCCCGCAACCGCGCCGCAACCCGGCCCGGCACACCGCCCCCAAGGGCGACCCCGTCAATCTCGACCACCGGCATGACAAACGCGCTCGCCGAAGTCACGAACGCTTCATCGGCATCCTTGGCCTCATCAATCGTAAAGGCGCGCTCCTCAACCTCCATCTGCGCCTCACGGGCAAAGCGCAGCACGGCGGCACGGGTGATCCCGTGCAGGATGTCATTCGACAACTGCCGCGTGATGATCCGGTTGCCTTTGACGATATAGGCATTGTTGCTGGTGCCCTCGGTCACATGGCCGTCTTCGACCATCCAGGCGTCATCGCAGCCGGCCTTCTTGGCCATCATCTTGCCCATCGACGGATACAAGAGCTGCACCGTCTTGATATCCCGCCGACCCCAGCGAATATCCTCTATGCTGATGATCTTGATGCCTTTTTTGGCAACCGGATTAGCCGCCAAACCGGGTTTGGACTGGGTGAACAACACCAATGTCGGCTCTGTGGTTTCTGCATCAGGAAAGACGAAATCACGGTCGCCATCGCTGCCGCGCGTGACCTGAAGATACACCAGACCATCGACGATATCATTCGCCCGCACCAATTCGCGGTGGATTTCCAGCAGATCTCCAAACGCCGCCGGTTTCTTGATGTCGAGCTCGCTCAGCGACCGTTCCAGCCGCGCCAGATGCCCGCCGAAATCAATCAGCTTGCCCCCCAGCACGCTTGTCACCTCGTAAACGCCATCGGCCATCAGGAACCCCCGGTCGAAAATCGAAACGGTGGCCTCGGTTTCCGGCAGATACTCGCCGTTTACATAGACAGTGCGCATGGTCTCATCCCCATAACTCGGGCCGCGGCGGATGTACGCCTGCGGCATCGAAAATCAAAGCGTCCTCGCGGTCTTCGGCCAGAAGCAGCGGCCCGTCAAGGTCTGTCACCATCGCGCCCTGTGCCACAAGCACCGCAGGCGCCATCGCAAGCGAGCTGCCGACCATGCAGCCGACCATGATCCCATAGCCCTCGGTCAATGCGGCCTCCCGCAGGGCCAGCGCCTCGGTCAGACCGCCAGTTTTGTCCAGCTTGATATTGACCACGTCATATTTGCCCTTCAATCCCGGCAAACTGCCCCGATCATGGCAGGATTCATCGGCACAGACCGGCACCGGGCGCGCCATGCCGATCAGCGCCGCGTCATCCCCGGCGGGCAGCGGTTGTTCGACCAAGGCCACGCCAAGCCGCACCAGATGCGGTGCCAAATCGGCATAGACCTCGGCGCTCCACCCCTCGTTGGCATCCACAATGATCTTTGCCTCCGGCGCGCCCCGCCGCACCGCCTCGAGCCGTGGCATGTCATCCGGCGTGCCCAGCTTGATCTTGAGCATCGGGCGATGCGCATGTATCTCGGCCTGTGCTTGCATCGCCTCTGGCGTATCAAGCGACAGCGTATAGGCCGTGATCTCTGGCCCCGGCACAGGCAACCCCGCCAGATCCCAAACACGACGCCCCGCGCGCTTCGCCTCCAGATCCCAGAGCGCGCAATCCACCGCATTCCGCGCCGCACCAGCCGGTAGCAAGTCATAGAGCGCGGCCCGCGTTAATTCCGCTGGCAGTCCTTCGATCTGCGCGGTTACGCTCTCGAGCGTTTCATCATAGCGCGCATAGGGCACGCATTCACCCCAGCCGGTCACACCGCCTTGGGTGATCCGCACGGTCAAGACCTTGGCCTCGGTCCGTGATCCCCGGCTGATGGTAAACACCTGCGCCAGCCGGAACACATCCCGCGTTACATCAATCTGCACAGGCGCCCCCTTTCATCTTGCCTAAAATACTCAAATCGCCGCCAGAGCAGCCACCAGCTTTTCGGCTCCAAAACGGTAGGGATCGGTCGCAGGCAATCCCATCTCCGTCTCGACCTTTGCCAGATAGGCACGCGCCGCATCCTCGGTCATATGCTGCGTATTGACGGACACCCCGACAACCTGACAGGCCGGATTGGCGATCCGTGCAATCGGCAGAACCATATCGCGCAACGCCTCCAGCGTCGGCGGGGTATACTCGGGCAATCCGCGCATATGCACCCGTGTCGGCTCGTGGCTCAGGATCAGCGCGTCGGGTTGCCCACCATGGATCAACGCCATCGTGACCCCGGAAAAGGACACATGGAACAAGCTGCCTTGCCCCTCGATCAAATCCCAATGATCCGGGTCGTTATCCGGCGTCAGCCATTCCACCGACCCGGCCATGAAATCCGCGATCACCGCATCGAGCGGCACGCCATCGCCGGTGATCAGAATCCCCGTCTGCCCGGTCGCCCGGAACGTGGCCTTCATCCCCTTGGCGTGCATCTCGCGCTCCATCGCCATGGCGGTATACATCTTACCCACAGAGCAATCCGTGCCCACCGCCAGACAGCGTTTGCCGGTCCGCTTCTTGCCATCCGCGATGGGATATTTGACCGACGGCACCCGCACATCATGCAGCTTGCGGCCCGTTGCCTCGGCGACCGCGCGCAAATCCGCCTCCTCGCGCAAGAGGTTGTGCAAGCCTGACGCCAGATCGAACCCCTCTTCCAACGCCGCAACCAGCACCTTCTTCCACTCCTGGCTGATCACCCCGCCCCGGTTGGCCACACCAATCACCACAGTCTTGACCCCTGCCGCCTTGGCCTCGGCCAGCGTCATCTCAGGCAGGCCCAGATCGGCGCCGCAACCGGGCAAACGTAACTGACCCACGGCATTCTCGGGCCGCCAGTCACGGATGCCAATAGCGACCTTCGCCGCCAGCATGTCGGGCGCATCGCCCAGAAACAATAGATAGGGGGTCTCGATCATGGCGCGTCCTCACTCAATGGCGTTTGACTGGAAAGTTCCTATGAAATGCCCGCGATTTGCTGTTTGATTTCATGTCTAACTCACAATTTACACATCATTCTTCGAATATTTATAATATTCATCGAATTTTCTTCACTCCGCACATTCACTGCCCAAGCAAGACGCAGGGGAAATCTGCCTTGCAGAGCCCCGCGCAATTTCATAACCACAAACGCGACAATCCCGCAATTTCCTTATTGAACGGAGCCGCCAGATCATGAGCTTTCGCCTGCAACCGACCCCGCCCGCACGTCCCAACCGCTGCCAGCTCTTCGGCCCCGGCTCCAACACCAAACTCTTCGAGAAAATGGCGGCCAGCGCCGCTGATGTGATCAATATCGACCTCGAAGATTCCGTCGCGCTCACCGACAAGGGCATCGCCCGCCAGAACACCATTCAGGCGATCAATACCGTCGATTGGGGCAAGAAATACCTCTCTGTCCGCATCAACAGCCTCGATTCCCCCTTCTGGTATCGCGATGTCGTGGACCTCTTGGAACAGGCAGGCGACCGGCTTGATCAGATCATGATCCCCAAGGTCGGCTGCGGCGCGGACATCTATGCCGTTGATGCGCTCGTCACCGCCATCGAGGCCGCCAAGGGCCGCGCCAAGCGGATCTCCTTCGAGGTCATCATCGAATCCGCCGCTGGTATCGCCCATGTCGAGGACATCGCCTCCGCCTCGCCCCGACTTCAGGCGATGAGCCTTGGCGCCGCCGATTTTGCCGCCTCCATGGGAATGCAGACCACCGGCATCGGCGGCACGCAAGAGGATTACTATATGCTGCGCGAGGGTCAGCGCTATTGGTCAGACCCGTGGCATTGGGCACAGACCGCCATCGTCGCCGCCTGTCGCACCCATGGTCTCTTGCCGGTGGACGGCCCGTTTGGCGATTTCTCGGATGACGAGGGTTTTCGCGCGCAGGCGCGCCGGTCGGCCACCCTTGGCATGGTTGGTAAATGGGCCATCCACCCCAAGCAGATTGCCATCGCCAATGAGATTTTCACGCCCTCCGACGCCGCTGTGCAAGAAGCCCGCGAAATTCTGGCTGCGATGGAAGAGGCCAAGTCGCGCGGCGAAGGCGCTACCACCTACAAGGGCCGCTTGGTCGACATCGCCTCGATCAAACAGGCCGAGGTGATCGTCAAACAGTCCGAGATGATCGCGGGGCAGTAATCCGAACGGGGGCGACACAGGCAGTCGCCCCCTCACTCCGCCGCAACGGTGATCACCGGCTCCATCCGGTCGAACATCTCTTGCGACAGGTGGCACTTCACCTGATGCCCCGGCACCAACTCGCGCACCGGCGGCACCTCGCGCTCACACAGCCCCCCCGGCACCTGCGCTTTCCAACGGCACCGCGTCTGGAACGGGCAGCCGGGTGGCGGGTTCATCGCCGAGGGCACATCGCCTTCCAGCACGATATGTTTCTTGGTGATCCGCGTATCGGCAATCGGCACCGCCGATAGCAGCGCCTCGGTATAGGGATGATAAGGCGGGGCAAAGACCTGTTCGGTCGTGCCCAGTTCCACCACATGCCCCAGATACATCACCATCACCCGGTCGCTGAGATAGCGCACGATGCTCAGATCATGGCTGATAAACAACAATGTCGTCTTCTGCTTGCGCTGAATCTCCATCAAGAGATCCGTCACCGCCGCCTGCACGCTCACATCCAGCGCCGAAACCGGCTCGTCAGCCACCACAATCCGCGCGCCCCCGGCAAAGGCGCGGGCAATGCCCACCCGCTGTTTCTGCCCGCCCGACAATTGCCGTGGCATCCGCTCGGCAAATTCACGCGGCAGCTTGACCAGATCCAGCAGGCGCAGCATCTCGTCCCGCCGCGCCTGATCCGTGTCGCCAATGCCAAACACCTCCAGCGCGCGGATGATCTGACGACCCACCGTCATCGACGGGTTGAGCGTGTCGAACGGGTTCTGAAACACCATCTGCACATCGGCCACCGTCTGCGTATCGCGCTTCTCGATCGGCACCTGCTCGATATTGCGGTTATCGAGCAGGATTTGCCCCTCGGTCGCGGTCTCCAACCCCATCAGCACCTTGGCAAAGGTGGATTTACCACAGCCCGACTCGCCCACAATCGCCAGAGTCTCGCTCTCGCGCGCCTCGAAACTCAGCGTTTCATTGGCCTTGACCACCTTTTTGCCGCTGCTCCCCCCAAAGAGCGCATTCGCGGCCACCTCATAGTATTTCTTGAGGTTCTCCATCTTGAGCACGACCTTGCCCGGCACGGTCGCCTCGTGCTGTGCCATGGCCTCCATAGGCGCATGCCAATCAATCTCGTCAATCCGCAAACAGCGGGTAAAGTGGCGATCATCGCCCTTGATCCCAACCATGGGAATGTCAAACTTGTCGCAGAGCCCCGCCCTGAAATAATCGCAACGTGGCCCGAAGTTACAGCCGTCCGGGCGCTCATGCGGCAATGGAAAATTTCCCGGAATGGCCTTCAAGGGCCGCGTGTTCTTATCCGCTCCGGGCAGGGGGATCGACCGAAACAGCGCCTGCGTATAGGGATGCTGCATCTTGTCGAACACGTCCCGAATACTGCCGGTCTCGACCGCCTCACCGGAATACATCACGCAAATCCGGTCGCAGGTCTCCAGCACAAGGCCAAGGTTGTGGCTGATGAACAGCATCGACGTGCCGTATTTCTTGCCCAGATCCTTGACCAGCTCCACCACCGCCGCTTCGACCGTCACATCAAGCGCGGTCGTCGGCTCATCCAGAATGAGCAGCGACGGCTTAGACATCAGCGCCATCGCAATCACGATCCGCTGCTGCTGCCCACCGCTCAACTGATGCGGATAGCTGCGCATGATCCGCTCGGGATCGGGCAGCTTCACATCGCGCACCACCTCCAGCGCCCGCGCTAGGGCTTCGGCCTCGGAAATCCCCTCGTGGATCATCGGCACTTCGATCAGCTGTTTGCCGATCCGCATGGCCGGGTTCAGGCTCGCCATCGGCTCCTGATAGATCATCGCGATCTCGTTGCCGCGAATGTCGCGCAGTTCGGCAGCACTCATATCGCCCAGATCGCGGCCCTTGAACCGCACCGTTCCGCCGACGATACGACCATTGACGCCGAGATCGCGCATCACGCCCAACGCCACCGTGGATTTGCCACAGCCGGATTCGCCCACAAGGCCCACCGCCTCGCCGGGTTGCACCGTGACAGAGAAATCCATCACCGCCGGAATCTCCCGCAGCCGGGTGAAAAAGGAAATCGACAGGTTCTCGATCTCGAGGATCGGCCCGTCATAGTCCAGCTTGGCCATGTCCATCTCCCTTGTCACCGGGGCGCTGCCGCCCTCTTTCATCGTTCTTCAAATACTCATCTTCGACTCGTCAATCGCGCAGGCTTTCTTCGCGCAGCCCATCCGCCAACAGGTTGAGCCCCAGAACCAAAGACAACAGCGCAAAGGCCGGCGGCAGAGCGGGATGTAGATACATCGTCAGCAATTTGCGCCCGTCATTGATGGTGCTGCCCCAATCCGGGCTCTCGGGGCTGAGGCCCAGACCAAAGAACCCCAATGTGCCCAAAAGGATCGTCGTATAGCCAATCCGCAGGCAGAAATCGACCAAGAGCGGCCCGCGCGCATTGGGCAGGATTTCCCAGAGCATGATATACCACGGCCGCTCACCCCGCGTCTGTGCCGCGGCCACATAGTCGCGCGTCTTGATGTCCATGGTCAGACCGCGCACGATCCGGAACACCGTGGGCGAATTGACGAACACAACCGCCACGAACACCACCAGCAGATTCGGCGGAAAACTGACCAGTCCCAGCGGGTCGGCATCCCAGGCAATCCCGAGATAAAGCCAGAGACCGATCACCAGCGTGATCCCCACATAGACATTCCGCCGCGACGGCTGCGTGTGATAGCGCGAGTTCCAGAGCAGCACCAGAAACACGATGGGAAAGAGAAACAGCACCGCCGCCATATAGACAGGAATTCCCGTCAGAACGATCTCGGGCGTGACCAGCAGATAAAACAGCAGGATCACCGGAAAGGCGAGGATCAGATTGGCGAGAAACGAAAGGAACGTATCCAGTTTGCCGCCGTAATAGCCCGCAGGCAGCCCCAGCGTGATCCCGACCATAAAGGCAAAGAGGCTGGCAAAGGGGGCAATCTTGATCACCTCCCATGCGCCGACCACCATCCGGCTGAACACATCCCGCCCGAGGTTATCCCCGCCCAGCAGGTAATAGGGATAGGCATTCGGGTCCGGCGTGCCCATCAGCTGAGTAAAGGCCGTGCCCGGCCCCTTGTTCTTCATCGGAGCGGATTGCGCCAGAACGTCATGCGTCACGATCATGTCGAAGCCACCGCCGAAAACCCCGGTGAACACCCAGAACATCACCATCGCATAGCCCACCATCCCAATCGGGCTGTCAAACAGCTTGCCATAAAGGCCCAGATGCCGCTTGAACGAGAATGACAGGACAAAGGTCACGATCAATGCGATCCAGACTGGCGTGAACTGCTCCAGCATGCGCAGGATGATGTCGCTCCAGCTCAGTGCGTCCATGGCCCCGATACCTCCTTTAGCGAACGCTGATGCGCGGATTGAGATAGACGTACCCGATATCCGAGATCAGTTGCGTCACCAGAACGACCACCACAGAGATCACTGAAACCCCCAGCAGCAATTCAATGTCATTGTTCCCGGCCGCCTGCACCAGCGTCCAGCCAAAGCCCTTGTAGTTGAACAGCGTCTCGACGATGACAACGCCGTTCAAAAGCCAGGGAAACTGCAGCATGATGACGGTAAATGGCGCAATCAATGCATTCCGCAGCGCATGTTTCATCACCACATTGGGAAAACTCACGCCCTTGAGGCGGGCCGTGCGGATATATTGTGCGGTCATCACCTCGGCCATGCTCGCCCGCGTCATCCGCGCGATATACCCCATGCCATAGAGCGCGATGGTCAGCACCGGCAAAAAGAAATTCTCGAAATTCGCCCCATCCATCGCCGCAGTTGCGGTGCCCTTGAACCATTTAAGGCCCACGGCCGTGCTGGCAAACACCGCGATAAAGAGCACGCCCGACACATATTCCGGCGTCGCGGTCGTGGTGATGGCAATCGTCGACAGCGTCCGGTCGGTGCGCGACCCCTCGCGCATCCCCGCCAAAATCCCGAGGATGAGCGCAGACGGCACCATCAGCACCATCACCCAGAACATGAGCTTTCCGGTCAGCGCCAGCTTGTCGTTCAGGATCTTGCCGACATCCTCCCGAAACACGGTGGAATAGCCCCAATCCCCCTGAAGGATACCACAGAATCGCGGGGCATCTTCGGGGGCGGTCCCGGCTTCGATACACTGCCCGCGTGTCACCCCGTCGCGATCCTCGATCACGAACCCCGGCACCACACCCAACCATTGCCCGTATTTCACGGCCATGGGCTGCAAATACCCATTGCGGCCCAGATAGCTCGCCACCTCCTCATCGCTCATGCGGAAATCGCCCTGCGTCTTGGCGAGCTTTTCCAGATTGGGATAGAGGTTGGTCAGAAAGAAAACGATAAACGTCAGGCAGAGCGCCGTCAGGATCATGACCCCGACGCGACGCAGGATGAACATGGCCATAGTCGCCCCCTGTTGGCGTTTTCAATGACGCTAGTCGAGAGGGGGCAGGCGGTCCAGCATCATTTGCGACCCCACCTTGTCAGAAAACGCCCCCGGCCCTGTTCAGACCGGGGGCGCAGCCCTTCAGATCAAGGATTTAGGGTCAACCGTCGCAATCCCCAGCGCCTCGCCCACGGCGGCATAGGTCAGTTGCCCGGCATGCACATTCAGACCGTTGAGCAAATGCGCATCATCGGCACAGGCCTGTTTCCAGCCCTTGTCGGCCAGCGCCAGCATGAAGGGCATCGTTGCATTGCCCAGCGCCAGCGTCGAGGTGCGCGCCACGGCCCCCGGCATATTCGCCACGCAGTAATGCATGATCCCGTCGATCTCATAGATGGGGTCTTGGTGCGTCGTGGCGCGCGAGGTCTCAAAGCATCCGCCTTGGTCAATCGCCACATCCACCAGCACCGCGCCCGGCTTCATCATCGGAAACTGATCGCGCCGCACCAGCTTGGGGGCGGCGGCACCGGGGATCAGCACAGCGCCAATCACCATATCCGCCAGCGGCAGCAATTCTTCCAGCAACCCGGCCGAGGAATAGCCGGTCTTGAACGTGCCGCCAAACACGTCATCGAGATAGCGCAGACGCGGCAAGGAGCGATCGAGCACGGTCACATCCGCGCCCATGCCAGCGGCGATCTTGGCCGCATGCGTGCCCACGACACCGCCGCCGATCACGATCACCCGCGCCGGGCCCACACCGGGCACGCCGCCCATCAGCACACCGCGCCCGCCATTGGCCTTTTGCAGCGTCCATGCGCCCACTTGCGGGGCCAAACGCCCGGCGACCTCTGACATCGGCGCCAGCAGCGGCAGACCGCCCGCGCGATCCGTCACCGTTTCATAGGCAATGCAGGTCGCGCCAGAGGCCAGCAAGTCCTTGGTCTGTTCGGGGTCCGGTGCCAGATGCAGATAGGTGAACAGAACCTGCCCCGCGCGCAGCATCTTGCGCTCGCCGGCCTGCGGTTCCTTGACCTTCACCACCATATCCGCCTGCGCGAAAATTTCCTTGGCGGTGCCGACGATCTTGGCCCCCGCCGCCTGATAGGCCGCGTCGTCAAACCCGGCGCCCAGTCCGGCCCCGGATTGGATCAGAACCTCATGGCCGTGGCTCACGGCCTCTTGTGCAGCAATGGGCGTGACGCCCACGCGAAATTCCTGCGGCTTGATTTCTGTTGGGCAACCGATTCTCATGTTATGCTTCTCCCTGTTTGATTTTGGGCGAATCCTGCACCGGATCGCGCGCAATGGGATTGAAAAATCGCTCGCCTTCTACGGTATTTTGTGAATATCCTTCGGGATAATCGTGCTTGGTTGGAAAGGTATTGCGTCTATGTCCCTTGATCCGACAGATCGTCGCTTGTTGAACGTGCTTCAGCGACGCGGGCGCATTTCCAACGCAGACCTCGCCGAAGAGGTCAATCTGTCCGCCTCCGCCTGTCACAGACGCGTGCAGCGCCTCGAATCCGACGGCTATATCAAGGGCTATGTCGCCCTCCTTGACCCCCGCAAGATGGGCGTGCCCGCCACCATCTTTGTTGAAATTACCCTGACCACACAGGCCGACGACGTGCTGGATGCCTTCGAAAAGGCAGTCTCGCGCGTCCCCGACGTGCTCGAATGCCACCTCACCGCCGGCACCGCCGACTATATCCTCAAGGTCGTGGCCGAGGATACCGAGGATTTCGCCCGCATCCACCGCCAATACCTCACCCGTCTGCCCGGTGTGGCCAAGATGCAGTCGAGCTTTGCGCTGCGCACCGTATTCAAGACCACGGCCCTGCCGATCTAAAGGCGCCTATAGCATCGCCATCCGCGCCACCGGCATCCGCGCGCCCACCACGCAGCGGGCTTCGCGATAGGTCAGCATCAGGCGCGCCGCGCGGTAGCGCGGCAATCCCTCCGGCAACTCGGCCCGCAACAGCCCCGTGGCAACATCCCCCGGAAACAGGCTCTCACACGGCGCGCCGCCCGCCGCGTCGAGGAGCGCGTGCCGCTCCAAGAGCAGATGCACATAGGTCACGCGCGCAACAGGCGCCGCGCGGATCGCCCGCCCGTTGATCATCGCCTTGGCGGGCACCAGCACCTCATGCGCGCCAAAGAGCAGCTCCGCCATGGGCGAGCGGATCATCACCCGATGCTGCGGCGAGAGCAGCAGCATGTCGCGATTGCCGATGCTCCCCGGCTCGAACCGCACCGGCGCATCCGCCCCAATGCCCCGCACCACGCGCCGCCCGACCCAGAGCACCCGCTGCACCCCATGATCCCGCGTCTCGACCCTGTCACCCGGTTCCAGCGTCTCGACCCGCCGCGCGCCCTTTGGTGTGGCAATCCCCGTACCCGCCGCAAAGCAGACGAACTGATGCGTATAACTCGCAGTCCGATCCGTCGTGTAAAACCCTGGCGAGGCCCCATGGTTGAAATTCGCCCAGTACCAACTCTCCAGATCGAAACCCGGCGACCAGACCACCTGCGCCAGGTCGCCATTCTGATCGAGCCCCTCGAACACCACGATCCCACCGCCATTCGGTGCCAGATCGCTGCGCACCGCGACGGCATCCTCCAACAGGCCGCCACCGCCATTTCCAGTCCAACTGACCGTATAGCTCTCTCCGATCTGAAAGAGGTTGGGATTTGTGTCGCCCTCATGCGAGGTGACAAGCAGATCGAATGTGCCATCGGGCGGATAATCAAAGGTTGATATCCCCGGCCCAGTGTTGACATTACCGCCCGTCGCCACCGCGAATTCGTTATCGAGGCCCTCAAAAGTCTTGACCATGCCGCGCCGCTCCTTTGCGGCACCTTGGGTCAGAGACTATGAAACGCAGCCTAACGCCCCCGATCTATTTGCCTAGAATTGAAGGTAATCCGGCCCTCACCAGTCCATCACCACCTTGCCCGAATTGCCCGAAATCATCGCGGCAAATCCTTGCTCGAAATCGTCGATCCCGATCCGGTGGGTGATGAGGCCCGACACATCCAGCCCCGATTGCACCAACGCGATCATCTTGTACCAGGTCTCAAACATCTCGCGGCCATAGATCCCCTTGATATGCAGCATCTTAAAGATCACCGCGTTCCAATCCACCGCAAATTCCGTGGGCGCAATGCCCAAGAGCGCCAGCTTACCGCCATTGTTCATCCGCGCAATCATCTGCTGCATGGCAGGGGCCGCACCCGACATTTCCAGACCCACGTCAAACCCTTCGGTCATCCCGATCTCTGCCATCACATCGCGCAGCTGCTCGCGGCCCACATCGACCACATGCTGCACGCCCATCCGCCGCGCCAGTTCAAGGCGGTAAGGGTTGATATCGGTGATCACAACCTTGCGCGCGCCCGCCTTCTGCGCGACCAGCGCCCCCATGATGCCAATCGGTCCTGCCCCCGTGACCAGCACATCCTCGCCCACCAGATCGAAACTCAGCGCGGTATGCACAGCATTGCCAAAGGGGTCAAAAATCGCCGCGATCTCGTCGGGAATATCCTCTGGAATCGGCACCACATTGCTCTCCGGAATGCACAGATACTCGGCGAAACTCCCCGGCCGATGCACGCCCACCCCGCGTGTATTCCGGCACAGATGCCCACGACCCGCGCGACAGTTCCGACAGGTGCCGCAGACAATATGCCCTTCGCCGCTGACCCGTTGCCCGATCCGGTATTTCACCGCCGCCGCGCCGGTATCGACGATCTCACCGACAAACTCATGCCCCACCACCATCGGCACCGGCACCGTTTTCGCGCTGAACTCATCCCATTTCCAGATATGCACATCAGTGCCGCAAATCGCCGATTTGCGCACCTTGATCAGCACATCCGATGGCCCCACCTCGGGCACCGGCACATACTCCATCCAGAGCCCCGGCTCCGCCTTGGCCTTGACCAGCGCCTTCATCTCGTTCTGCATCAGATCACTCCCAATTCGCGGCCCACGACCGCAAAGGCGTCAATCGCCCGGTCCAGCATCCCGCGGCTAAGCCCGGCGCTCATTTGCGTTCTGATCCGGTCCTGCCCTTTGGGCACCACCGGGAAACTGAAGGCGGTCACATAAACGCCCCGTGCATTCAACCGCGCTGCCATCTCCTGCGCCAGTTTCGGATCGCGCAACATGACCGGAATGATCGCATGCTCTCCGGGCAGCAATTCAAAGCCCAGCGCGCCCATCCGCTCCCGGAAATACCCGGCATTCTCCCAAAGCCGCGCGCGCCGCTCCGCGCCCTCCTCCAGCATGTCAAAGACCTTGAGCGAGGCATCCGCAATCACCGGCGCCAGCGTGTTGGAGAAAAGATAGGGGCGCGAGCGTTGCCGCAGCCAATCCACCACCTGCGCACTCGCCGCCGTATAGCCGCCCGAGGCCCCGCCCAGCGCCTTGCCCAGCGTACCAGTCAGGATATCCACCCGGTCCATCACCCCGAACCGCTCCGGCGTCCCGCGCCCGGTCTCGCCGACAAACCCGGTGGCATGGCAGTCATCCACCATCACCATCGCATCATAGCGCGCGGCCAGATCGCAAATCTCATCCAAGGGCGCGTAATACCCATCCATCGAAAACACGCCATCCGTGGCGATCAACCGATGGCGCGCGCCCCGCGCCTCACGCAAACACCGCTCCAAATCAGCCATGTCGCGATTGGCATAGCGATAGCGCTCCGCCTTGCAGAGCCGGACGCCGTCGATGATGCTCGCATGATTGAGCGCATCCGAGATGATCGCATCCTCAAGCCCCAAAATCGTCTCGAACAAACCGGTATTGGCATCAAAGGCCGCCGCATAGAGGATCGCATCCTCTTTCCCCAGAAACCCGGCAATCCGCGCCTCCAGCTCTTTATGCTCTTGCTGCGTCCCGCAGATAAACCGCACGCTCGCCATGCCAAACCCGTAGCGATCCAGCGCGCCATGCGCCGCCGCGATAATCTCCGGGTTATCCGCCAGCCCGAGATAGTTGTTGGCGCAGAGGTTCACCACGGCGCGCCCATCCGCCAGCGTTACCTCGCCCGCCTGCATCGAGGCAATCACCCGCTCGCTCTTATACAGCCCCTCGGCGCGCAGGCCGTCCAGCCGCTCCGCCATATCCGCGTCAAACCGATCCGCAGCTGTCATGTCGCCCTCCCTTTCACTGTTCCCGAAATACTCCGGGGGAGTCGCCCATCGGGCGACGGGGGCCGCGCCCCCACGCTTCAAACGGCAATTCTTGGCCGTCCACTCGCCTCTACCACGATTTCGGCCTCCAGAAATACCCGCCTCGCCTCCGCCTGCGCCTCTTTCACGGCGCGCCGCGCTGTCACATGAATATCCACCGCCCCCGCCGCTTCGGCCTCGGCCTGCGCCTCGGCGCGCAAAACCGCCTCGAGCGCCGCCATCGCCGCCTCGGACGCGGCATAATCCTCTGGCCCGCTCTCCAGATGCACGCGGAATTTTCCCTCGGACGGCGATGTCACGGTGCCGCCCCGCCGGATCGTGACCCGGCCCACCACCGCGCCAATCGCATTGGCGACGCCCCCATGCGCGGGCAGGATCATGTCGCAGCCCAACCGGTCGCCCACCGCGCCATAATAGCTCGCCGCCGAGGCGCCCAGCCCGATCACCGGCACCGCCAGCCCGCTCTCGATCCGCACCAGACCGCGATGCCCATCAAGACCCTTTTGCATCAGCACATGCTCTGCCAGCGCCGCAGGCGAGAGGCCAAAATCCATCTCTTCTTCGGAAAAAGCAGTCTCTAACAAGGCCAAACTTGTCTGATGCGTGAGGCGATCCACGATCATCCGCGCCAAATGTTCCGGCCCCTCTGCCAGCCGGTTGCCCGACCCCGTCCGCTTGCGCGCCACCAGATCCAGCGCCATGCGCGCGGCCTCTGCGTCCCAACTGTCCAATCCGCCCAGCACATGGCTTGCATCCGACGGCGTGATACCCGCAACCTGCACCAGCCCCCGGCGCACCAGACGCGTCAGCGCCGCGCCATCCATCCGGGTCTTGAGTACTTTGCCCACGGGGCGCACATCGACCCCAATCCGGCCCAACAGCGCCTCTTCCCGCTCGCCCAGCCCGCCCGCTTCGATCCCCGGCACCGCGCGCACGAATCGCGCGTCATGCTCACCGGGGGCCGCCGCGCGCAACTGTTCCTCCAGGACACCATGCACCGCGTCGCGTGCCTCTGCCGCCATCAGGCTCACCGGCACGACACGCCTTGGCCCAAGCATCACACCCCCCTCCAGCCCCTCGTCGCGCACATGCACTTCGCTGTCGCCACCTAGGCCAAAGGTCCGCATCGCCACCGCCTCGACCATCGTGCGCCACGGGCCGACCCGCGCGCCTTCGGGATCAATCGCTGGTCGCCCCTCGCGCAGCACCGCCACATCGGTCGTCGTCCCACCAATATCCGACACCAGCGCATGCTCCGCGCCGGTCAGCCAACGCGCGCCCACGATGCTTGCCGCAGGCCCGCTCAGGATCGTCTCAATGGGCCGTTCCCGCGCCTGATCCGCGCTGATCAAGGCACCGTCGCCCCGCACCACCATCAGCGGCGCGTGTATCCCCAACTCGCGCAATTTGCCCTCGGCCCGGTCGATGAGCCGCGCAATCATCCCGATCAGCCGCGCATTGAGCAGCGCCGTCAGCGCCCGCTTCGGCCCGTTCAGCTTGGCCGACAGATGATGCGACAGGCTCACGGGCCGTCCCGTGACCGCGCGGATCATCTCGGCCGCTGCCAATTCATGGCCTGGGTTTCGCGTGGCAAAGAGCGAGGCCACCGCATAGGCCTCTGCTCCTGTTCCAGTCTCTAACCAAGCCAAAAGCGTGTCTTTATCCAGCGGCACCGCCTCGCCTCCGGCATGGTTATGGCCACCGCTCAGCACAAGCGCCGGATCACCACCCAACGCCTCTGCCAGCCCATGCGCCTGCAAATCCGCCGCCCGAAACCCGATATAGACGAGGCCCGCACGCCCGCCTTGCCCTTCGACCAGTGCATTGGTCGCCAAAGTGGTGGACAAAGAGGCCAGACCGATTTCGCCCACATCCGCCCCGCTCTCGCGCAGCACGGCCTCGACCGCAGCCCCGATCCCAACGGCCAGATCAGCCCGTGTCGTCAGCGCCTTGGCACTCGCGATCACCTCACGCTCATCCCGGATCAGAACGGCGTCCGTATAGGTGCCGCCTGTGTCCACGCCCAACAACAACGCCATCTGCCTGCCCTCTTGGTATCTCAGGCTAGGGGTGTAGCGGGTTTCACGCGCGATGCCAGCCCGTTTGCGTCACGATCCAGTCGCAGCACGGCCCAGCGCGCCGCATCCGCCACCGCCGCATCGGCATCCTCGCACTGCGCCTGCGCCACGCCGCGCAGCCCCGGATCGCCGGAATTGCCAATCGCATAGAGCACGTTGCGCAAAAACCGGTCGCGCCCGATCCGCTTGATCGGACTGCCGGAAAACGTCTCGCGAAACCCTGCATCGTTCAGCGTTGCCAGCTCCGCCAGCCGTGGCGTCACCAGATCCTCGCGCGCATGATACTTCACCTCGCGCGCGGCAACGGCAAACTTGTTCCACGGACAGACCGCCAGACAATCGTCACAGCCATAAATCCGATTGCCCAAACCGGCGCGCAAATCCTCATCCACCGGCCCCCTATGCTCGATCGTCAGATAGGAAATGCAGCGCCGCGCGTCCAACTGATAGGGAGCGGGAAAGGCATCCGTCGGACAGATATCGAGACAGGCGCGGCAAGACCCACAATGATCGACTTCCGCCGGATCAGTCTCTAAATCCAAGGTCGTGAACACCGACCCAAGGAAGAACCAACTCCCCAACTCGCGGCTCACCAGATTGGTGTGTTTGCCCTGCCATCCCAATCCCGCCGCCTGTCCCAGCGGTTTTTCGGGTACGGGGGCCGTGTCCACAAACACCTTCACCTCCCCACCGCCCGCCTCGATCAACCACCGCGCCAGCCGCTTCAATCGCTTCTTGACCGTGTTGTGATAGTCTCTGTTGCGGGCATAAACCGAGATATTGCCACAATCGCGCCGCGCCAGCCCCGCCAGCGGGTCGCCCTCCGGCGTATAGCTCTCTCCCAGCATGATCACCGTCCGCGCCTCGGGCCAGAGCACCTCAGGCGCGCCGCGCCATGCGCTGCGCTCCGCGAGCCACCCCATCTGCCCGTGATAGCCCCGCGCCAGAAACGCCGCCAACCGCTCCGGCACATGCCCCACATCCCCGGGACGACACAGTCGGCAGGCGTCGAACCCTTCGGCGCGCGCCTGCGCAACCAGTCTCTGTTTCAGCCCATCTTTCATCATGCCGGCAAATACTCCGGGGTGAATTGGCCGCAGGCCAAGAGGGGCAGCGCCCCTGAGTCATGTCGCATGTTCGAGTAGCTCAAAACCGGTTCCCACTTTTGAGCAACATGCTTTGTCAAAAATCCAGATCGGCATAATGCGGGGGCGGCGGGAATCCCGGCACCTGATCCGCCAGAATCCCCCGGAACGCCGGGCGCGACTTGATCTTGGCATACCAGTCCTTGACCGCCTCGCTGCGGGTCCAATCCACATCGCTGATGTAATCCAGCGCGCTCAGATGCGCCGCAGCGGCAAAATCCGCCAGCGTCATCACATCTCCGGCCAACCACCGGCGATGATCCAGGAGCCACGCCATGTAATCCAGATGGTATTTGACCGCTCGCGCCCCATCCTTGACATTGCGACTGTCGGGAAAGCCCAGCTTCATCACCTTCTTGTTGACCCGCTCATAGACCAGCTTGCTGGTCACTTCGCGGTGAAACTTGTCGTCAAACCACCCGACCAGCCGCCGCACCTCATAGCGCGCATCGGTGCCCTTGGGCATCAACGACGGTTCGGGATATTTCTCCTCGAGATACTCACAGATTGCCGCGCTCTCCGACATGGTCTTGCCGTCGATCTTGAGCACCGGCACCTTACCGGCCGGGTTCCGACGCAAGAAATCCGGGTCCTGCTCCCAATAGCGCTCCTCGACCAACTCGCATTCGATCCGCTTTTCGGCCAGGCTCAGCCGCACCTTGCGACAATAGGGCGACAGGGGAACATGATAGAGTTTGGCCATGGAAAATCACACCTTGGGTCTTGGGGGTTGTCCCTCAATGCCCCCTTTGGCCGCGATTTTCAATCCTCGAAACAGGCGGCCCGCCCGTCTCGGTCAATCGTCGCCGCCCCGTCCAGAATTCCCGCCGCCCGGTTGCGCAAGGCTTGCGATGGCTTTGACGCGGATCGCCCCTTTGGATCGGGCAAGACCGCCGCGAGCCGCGCGGCCTGAACCGCGCTCAGGTCTTGGGCGCTCACGCCGAAATAATGCTGCGCCGCCGCCTCAACGCCAAACACACCCTCATCGAATTCCGCCACGTTGAGATAGACCTCAATGATCCGCCGCTTGGACCAGACCGTCTCGACCACCGGCGTAAGGCTGGCCTCCAGCGCCTTGCGCAGCCAATTGCGCCCATGCCAGAGATACACATTCTTGATCACCTGCTGGCTGAGGGTCGAGGCACCCCGCCCTGATCCTTCGGCAATCGCGGTGCGAATCGCGGCCATGTCAAAGCCCCAGTGCTGGCAGAAGTTGGCATCCTCCGCCGCCACCAGAGAGCGCGCCATCACAGGCGCTATCCGCGCCATCGGCACCCAGTCGCGCGCGATTGTGCCCAACCGTCGTTCTTCCTGTCCCATGTAATAGGTCTTAGGCGGCTCGATCTCCCGATGCACGGCAATCACGCCCAGCACGATCACGACGGCCACCACGGCCACACGCCATGCCCACCGCAACAGCCATGCTGTCGGGTTCAATCGTGCCGTGCTTCGCGAAGCACTTGATTTGCGCGCCCGTGCCATGACTCTGCTATAGCGACACCGCGCGCGCAGCAAAACCCGTTTGGCAGTGCTGGCCCGATTTCTTGCAGAGAAACCGGGCCGCAACAGGCTCTATTCCGCCGGAATAGCCTCTGGCACCATACCCAGCGGATGGCTCAGCTTGTTGAGCATCTCCTTGGGGCAAAGCTGGATGAAATTTACCCGCTCCTGATCCCAGTATTGCAGAATATCCTGCCCACAACGGCTTCCGGTCTCGGCCACATGCCGCTCGATCAGCCCTTTCAACTCGGCCTCCCAATGCGGCTCTGTTACGGCGCAACTCACCAATGTCTCGCCATTGACCAGGGCCGACGCGCGGCCTTGCGGATCATAGAGATAGGCCATGCCACCGGTCATCCCGGCCCCGAAATTGGCCCCGATATCGCCCAGGATCACCGCCACACCGCCGGTCATGTATTCACAGCCGTTGCTGCCACAGCCCTCGATCACCACCTTCGCACCCGAGTTGCGCACGGCAAACCGCTCGCCTGCGCGCCCGGCGGCAAAGAGATACCCATCGGTCGCGCCATAGAGCACGGTATTGCCGATGATCGTGTTCTGCGACGCAACCAGCGGGCTTGCCATCGGCGGACGCACCACGATAGTCCCCCCCGAGAGACCCTTGCCGACGTAATCATTGGCATCGCCCGAAACTTCGATCTTCAGCCCCGGCGCGGCAAAGGCACCCAGCGATTGCCCCGCACTCCCCGTCAGCTTCACCGTCAGGTGATCCGGCTGCAGGCTGTTGCGCATGCCAAACTTGCGCACGATATGGCTGGACACCCGCGTTCCGACGGTCCGATGCGTGTTCTGCACCGCATAATGCAACTGCATCTTTTCGCCATCGTTGAGGAACCGCTGTGCATCACGCACGATTTCCGCATCAAGGGTATCGGGCACCTCGTTGCGCGGACGCAACCGATCATAACGCTGATCCTTGGCCCCATCGACGGTGATCAGCATCGGGTTGAGATCCAGATCGTCCAGATGCGCCGACCCACGGCTGACCTGCGTCAACAGATCCGCGCGCCCGATCACGTCATCCAGACTGCGCGCGCCGATGCTGGCCAGAATCTCCCGCACTTCCTGCGCGTAAAAGGTAATCAGGTTCACCACCTTCTCGGCATTGCCGGTAAACTTGGCGCGCAACGCCTCGTCCTGTGTGCAGACCCCAACCGGGCAGGTGTTGCTCTGGCACTGACGCACCATGATACAGCCCATGGCGATCAGCGCGGCGGTGCCGATGCCGTATTCCTCGGCCCCCATCATCGCCGCCATGACGATGTCACGACCCGTGCGCAGGCCGCCATCGGTGCGCAGCGTGATCCGCTCGCGCAGATTGTTCATGCTCAGCACCTGATGCGCCTCGGTCAGCCCCATCTCCCACGGCAGACCCGCGTATTTGATCGAGGTCGCGGGACTTGCGCCCGTACCGCCATTATGCCCCGAGATTAGGATCACGTCCGCCTTGGCCTTGGCCACCCCGGCGGCAATCGTGCCCACGCCCGATTGGGCCACCAGCTTGACGCAGACCTTGACGTTGGGATTGATCTGCTTGAGGTCATAGATGAGCTGCGCCAGATCCTCGATACTGTAGATATCGTGATGCGGCGGCGGGCTGATCAGCATGACGCCTTCGGTCGAATGCCGCAGCCGCGCAATCAGCTTGGTCACTTTCATGCCCGGCAACTGCCCGCCCTCACCGGGCTTGGCCCCTTGGGCGACCTTGATCTCCAACTCCTCGCAATTGTTGAGATATTCCGCAGTCACGCCAAAGCGACCGCTCGCCACCTGCTTGATCTTGGCCGACGGGTTGTCGCCATTGGCCTCCGGCGTGAAATGCGCCGGATCTTCACCGCCCTCGCCACTGTCCGACCGCGCCCCGATCCGGTTCATCGCCACGTTGAGCGTCTTATGCGCCTCGGGGCTGAGCGCCCCTAGGGACATGCCCGGCGTGACAAACCGCTTGCGGATCGCGGTCACGCTCTCGACCTCTTCAATCGGGATCGCCTTGCCCATTGGCTTGATCGCCATCAGATCGCGCAGATGGATCGGCGGATTGGCCTGCATCGCGGCGCTATACCGCTTCCAGAGCTCATAGCTCGCCTTGTTGCAGGCGGTTTGCAGGATATGCATCGTCTGCGCACCCCAGGCATGGGTTTCGCCCGATTTCCGCGCCTTGTAGAACCCGCCGATCGGCAGAATATCCTGCCCGGCCGCATAGGCGCGCCCATGCACCTCTTCCAGCTTGGCCTGAATCCCAGACACGCCGATACCGCTGATCCGGCTGGTCAGACCGGGGAAATACTCTGCGCACATGGCGCGGCTCAGGCCCACCGCCTCGAAATTCAGACCGCCGCGATACGAGGAAATCACCGAAATCCCCATCTTCGACATGATCTTCAAGAGACCCTGATCAATCGCCGCGCGATAGCGCGCCACCGCCTCGGTCAGGCTGCCGTCGATCAATCCCCGCGCGATCCGGTCGGCGATACTATCCTCGGCCAGATAGGCATTGACCACCGTTGCCCCGGCCCCGATCAGCACCGCGAAATAATGCGGGTCGATACATTCGGCCGACCGCACATTCAGGCTCGAAAACGTCCGCAATCCCTTGCGCGTCAGATGGCTGTGGACCGCACTCGTCGCCAGAATCATCGGCATGCCGACACGGTTTTCACCTTGGTTCTGATCCGTCAGGATCAGATGCCCGGTGCCAGAACGGATGGCATCCTCTGCCTCGGCCCGAATACGCTCCAGACCCTCTTGCAGCGCGTTCTTGCCGGGCGCAAACGTGCAGTCGATCTCGGTCACATCGGCATTGAACTGCTTGATCATCTCCGCCCATTGGGCATTGCCCACGAACGGGCTCTCCAGCACCAGAATCTCGGTCTGCGCGCTCGACTCGTCCAGCACGTTCTTGAGGTTGCCAAACCGCGTCTTGAGGCTCATCACCCGGTATTCGCGCAAGGAGTCAATCGGCGGGTTTGTCACCTGACTGAAGTTCTGCCGAAAGAAATGGCTCAGAGGGCGATATTGCTTGGACAGCACGGCGCTCGGCGTGTCGTCGCCCATACTCGCCACCGCTTCTTTGCCATCCTCGGCCATCGGGGCGAGGATTTGTTCCAATTCTTCGATACTATAGCCTGCCGCGATCTGCCGCGTGCGCAGCTCCGCCCCGGAATAGATCGGCGCTTCGCTCACCACCGCCAGCGCCTCATCCAGCTCGTTGATCTTGCCGACCCAGTCGCCAAAGGGCTGCGCATTGGCCAGCCGGTTCTTGATCTCTGAATCGTGATAGAGCTTGCCCTCGGCCATATCCACGGCAAGCATCTGCCCCGGCCCAAGCGCGCCCTTTTCCTTGACCGTGCGTTCGTCGATCGGCACCATTCCGGCCTCAGACCCGGCAATGACAAGACCGTCGCCCGTCACCACATAGCGCATCGGGCGCAGCCCGTTGCGGTCAAGCCCGGCGCAAACCCAACGACCATCGGTCATCGCAAGCGCAGCCGGACCGTCCCAAGGCTCCATCACCGAATTGCAATAGGAATACATGTCCCGCCAGGACTGCGGCAGCTCCTCGGCCTGCTTGGACCACGACTCGGGCACCAGCATGGTCTTGGCCATCGGCGCAGACCGCCCGGCGCGCACCAGCACCTCGAACACCGCATCCAGGGCTGCACTGTCGCTTGATCCCTGCGGGATGATCGGCTTGATATCCTCGGCCAGATCGCCAAAGGCCCCGCTTGCCATGCGAATCTCATGGCTTTTCATCCAGTTGGTATTGCCCTTGAGCGTGTTGATCTCACCGTTATGCGCCAACATGCGGAACGGCTGCGCCAACCACCATTGCGGGAATGTATTGGTCGAATAGCGCTGGTGATAGATCGCAAAGGCGCTCTTGAACCGCTCGTCCATCAGATCCGGATAGAACACCGCCACCTGCTCGGCCAGCATCATCCCCTTGTAGATGATGCTGCGGCAGCTCAGGCTGGCCATGTAGAATCCCATGATCCCGGCGGCCTGCACTGCCTTTTCGATCCGGCGGCGGATCACATAAAGCTCGCGCTCGAATTCCTCTTCCCCAATTGTCTTGGCGTTGGAAATCAGGATCTGCTCGATCTCAGGGCGCGTCGCATTGGCCTTGTCCCCCAGACAGGTGATGTCCACCGGCACATGCCGCCAGCCATAGATCGTATGACCCATGCGCAGCACTTCGGTTTCCACGATGGTCCGGCACTGTTCCTGCGCGCCGAAATTGGTGCGCGGCAAGAACACCTGACCGACAGCAACCAGGCGGCTCTCGTTGGGCTCATGCCCGGTGCGGCGAATCTGATCATAAAAGAACGACACCGGGATTTGCAGATGAATGCCCGCGCCATCGCCGGTCTTGCCATCGGCATCCACAGCGCCCCGGTGCCAGATCGCCTTGAGCGCGTTGATCCCTGCCTCGACCACGCGGCGCGACGGTTGACCATCAATCGACACCACAAGACCAACACCGCAAGAGGAATGCTCCTCTTCATGCGCATACATCCCGTTCTCGGCCATCCAGTCGCGCTTGGCCTCTTCTTTGGCGGCCCAGTTGCTATCGAAGTTTGACATCGCAATCACTCCTCATCCTGCGCCGCGGCGCATCCGTTTTATTCTTTATCACGACTGATCCGGCACGGCGCGCTCTGACGCCTCGTACTCTGCCCGCGTCACCCGCCTGTGACCGCCCGCCAGCGTGACGCTGGTAAATGCTTGGTCAACGTAGAGCTCATGCGAGAGCGGAAGCGCGCGCGCCTCATCAAACAGCCCCGGCATAAATTCGTATGGCCCGTCATCGTTCTTGATCCAGAGTTGCGTTCCGCAAGCGCCGCACCAAGCCCGTTCGGCAAAAGACGATGAGCGATAGCGCTCCACCGGCCCCGCCACCTCGACCGAGTCCACCGGCACCTCCAGAACCCACATCGCCGCGCCGCTCCAGCGGCGGCACATGGAACAATGACAGGCGCTCACCGCCCCGGCATGCGACAGGGCCGTGAGCGTCACAGCGCCGCACAGGCAATGTCCGGTCATTTTTCCTGTCATCGGTCTTAACCCTTCCTTTACCCGGTGGGTCAGGATTGTTGTCCTGTCATGCGGAAAGTTCCGCTGTTCTTTTGCCGTGCCCTGTCTCCGACGGTGACCCGTACGTTCTCACCGCACAAACGTACGAGTGACCCGCAAACTCACTCTGCCGCGACGGCCTGTGCGGTGCTCAGATAGTCAAGAATGGCCGCTGCGGAATCGCGCCCGTCCCGGATCGCCCAAACCACGAGGCTCGCACCGCGCACGATGTCGCCCACGGCATAAACCCCCTCCATCGCAGTCTGTCCGGTGGTGAACTCGGCCTTGATCGTCCCCCAGCGAGTGACTTCCAATTCCTTTTGATTCCAGAGGCTTGGCAGGTCTTCTGGTTCAAACCCGAGTGCCTTGATCACCAGATCGGCAGGTGCATTCTCAATGGCGCCCTCAATCGGTTCCGGGCTCTGCCGCCCGGTGGCATCCGGCGCGCCTAGGCGCATTTTCTGCACCTTCACCGCCGAGACCGGATCACCCACAAACCCAACCGGCGCACTAAGCCATTCAAACTTAACGCCTTCTTCCTCGGCATTTGCCACTTCACGCTGACTGCCGGGCATGTTGTCGCGGTCCCGACGGTAGAGGCAGGTGACCGATGTCGCACCCTGCCGGATCGCGGTGCGAACACAATCCATAGCGGTGTCGCCACCGCCAACCACAACAACTCGTTTGCCATCCGCATTCAACTCGCCGCTCTCATACTCCGGCACAGCATCGCCAAAGCACACACGATTGCTCGCGGTCAGATAATCAATCGCCCGCACGATCCCCTTGGCCCCCGCGCCCGGCCCCTCCAGATCGCGGCTCTTGTACACCCCGGTGGCAATCAGTAACGCGTTGTGTTTGCTGCGAATTTCGTCAAAGCTGAGGTCCACACCCACGTTGCAATTGAGCACGAATTTGACCCCACCCTGCTCCAATTGATCGACGCGGCGCATCACCACATCTTTCTCCAGCTTGAAACCGGGAATGCCATAGGTCATCAACCCGCCGCCGCGGTCATAGCGGTCATAAACCGTGACCTGTATCCCAGCCCGCCGCAGCACATCCGCAGCGGCAAGACCACCGGGACCAGCACCAATTATCCCAACGGATTCAACACGTTCTACGCTCGGCTTGATCACCTCGACCCAACCCTCGTCCCAGGCTGTATCGGTGATATACTTCTCAACCGCGCCGATTGTGACAGTGCCGTGACCCGATTGCTCGATCACGCAATTGCCCTCGCACAGTCGGTCCTGCGGACAAATCCGCCCACAAATCTCAGGAAAGGTATTGGTCAACTGGCTGATTTCATAGGCTTCTTTTAGGCGACCTTCGGCCGTCAGCCGCAACCAGTCGGGGATATTGTTGTGCAGGGGGCAATGGCTCTGGCAATAGGGCACACCACACTGACTGCACCGCCCCGACTGCTCCTTGGCCTTCGCATCGGCAAATTCCGCATAGATCTCATGGAAATCCTGCCGCCGCGCCTCCGCGCCACGCTTCTCGGGCATGTCCCGTTCGACGGTCACGAATTTCAGCATAGGTTGCTTCGCCACGGCTTATCCTCCCGAGTCACGTTCTTACGCGAAGGTTTACCCCAGTCGTTTTGTAATTAAAAGTCACAAACTATGACCTATTATGAATTAATATATGCTGGACAGCACTGACACTTAGTAAAATCTTCATATTTTAATTCCGATTCGGACCTACAATCAAGTTTGCCTTTGAAACACAATGGTTTATAGGATTACAAAAACGAGCATAAGGCAGTCCCGATGGCACTTTTCCATATTTTCCTTGTCGCCATCGTGCAGGGGATCACCGAGTTTCTGCCGATCTCCTCATCTGGTCATCTGATCCTCTTGCCGAATCTGTTGGGCATTCCGGACCAAGGGTTGGTCATTGATGTTGCCGTGCATGTAGGCACACTCTTTGCCGTCATGATCTATTTCTGGTCTGATTTGCGCGGCGCTGTCCTGGGGTTCCCGCGCCTCATCTCTGGCCGCGCCGACACGCCGGGTGCCCGCCTGGCACTACTTTTGATCGTGTCCTCGGTTCCGGTTATGGTCTGCGGCCTCCTGCTGAAACTCTCAGGGCTTGATGAGGCGCTCCGCTCAATCGCCGTGATTGGCTGGACAACGTTGATCTTCGGGGTATTACTCTATTGGGCCGATCAAACCGGAAAGGTCGAAAAAGCGAGCGAAAACTGGAACATGCGGGATGCTATCGTCTTAGGATTGTGGCAAGCAATCGCGCTCATTCCGGGCACATCCCGCTCTGGTATCACCATCACCGGCGCGCGGTTTATAGGATACGCGCGCCAAGATGCCGCCCGCATCTCGATGCTCATGTCAGTGCCTACAATCATCGCCAGTGGCGTTCTTTTGGGTGGTGAGGCCGCTATGCAAGCTGATCTCGGGCTCTTGCGTGATGGCGCTATTGCCGCCGCCTTCGCCTTTGTGGCGGCATTGCTGGCCCTCAGCCTAATGATGCGTCTGCTCCGCAGCGTGAGCTTTACGCCTTACGTGGTCTACCGTTTGATCCTTGGCGTGACCCTACTGGCGATCGCTTATACCTGACACCTAGCGCGCGCGCAGGTTCTTGGCCGATTCCTTGATCGCGGAATACTGGCCGGCAGGACGGAACCGCCACAGATAATCGGGCAGAACAGCCCCCAGAGCTGTCGGGGAAATTCCAAGAGAATCAAAGCCCTTGGCCTGCTCAGACACCACATTATCAACACGCAGGCTGCGGACCTGATCGCGCGTGATCTGCGGCGGGATCAACCCAAGGGTCACGGTCTGCACAAGTTCCATTACCCCTGCCAAGATCGCAGCCACCCCAAACGGGATATTCACAATCAAACGAGATCTGCGGATCACCCCGAGCATTTGCTGCATCAAGGCACGAAAGCTAGCCACCTCTGGCCCACCCAATTCGTAAATGCCCGGCGCAGCCTGTCCCATTGCACCCATGACCGCGGCTTGCGCCACGTCATCCACGTAAACTGGTTGAAACCGCGTCTCGGCCCCGACCACGGGCAACACCGGGCCAAACCGCGTCATTGCGGCAAATCGGTTGAAGAACTGATCCTCCGGCCCAAAGATCACCGATGGCCGCAAGATCACAGCTCCCGGAAAATGCTTGAGAATCCCAGCCTCCCCTGCTGCCTTGGACCGGGCATAGGCGCTATCCGACTCTGCATCCGCACCAATCGCGGATATATGCACCAAATGCGCCACGCCCACCTCCGCCGCCATCCGCGCAACCCGCGTTGCACCTTCGGCTTGGATCGCGTCAAAGCTGTTCTTGCCTTTGCGATCAAAGGTGCCCACGCAGTTCACCACCGCATCGGCACCCTGCATTACGGCCCGTACGCTGGCATCGTCGCGGATGTTGCAGAACACCGGCTCAACTTGACCGACGACGCCATAGGGTTTGACATGAATCGCCTCGTTGGGACGTCGCACCGCGACACGGACCCGCCAACCGGCCTGCGCCATGCGCCGCGCGATATAGCGGCCCACGAACCCTGATCCGCCGTAGATGGTGACTAGCTTTGACATTTCGGCCTCCGGGGCTATGCGCATTCGCTCACTTTCCTACCGCTCTCGCGCGGTTTGGACAAGACGATAAGGCAATTCCACTACACCCGTAAAATCGCCGTTGACACTATGATGGGCGAGCGATAAACGCCTGCTTCACGACACCTGCCCAGGTGGCGGAATGGTAGACGCGCTGGCTTCAGGTGCCAGTGGCCGCAAGGCCGTGGAGGTTCGAGTCCTCTCCTGGGCACCAAAAATATCGCCATAACTAATTGATAACATTGGCGCTTATCCTTCTCTATTGTGCTCCTGTATCCACGCCCGTATCCACAGCGGAGTGTGAATCTATGCGGAGTTTCAGCGTGAAGCACGTCAAGACTGACAAACGAAATGGTCATTACATCTATCGCAGGCGCGTCCCCAAGGCGTTGTTGGCGACTATAGGCAAGACTGAGTTTATCTCGTCACTTGGCCGCACAGAGGGCGAGGCGCTTGTCGCTTACGGTCCGTACCATCAGCGCATTGAACACATGCTGGCACTGGCCAAGAATGGCGTGACGGGGCTTACACCCGCCGAGCAACGCGAACG
This sequence comes from Roseovarius sp. 217, assembly GCF_000152845.1. GTDB lineage: Bacteria > Pseudomonadota > Alphaproteobacteria > Rhodobacterales > Rhodobacteraceae > Roseovarius. The sequence continues at coordinate 1,338,794 of NZ_CH902584.1, read as the reverse complement.
CCTGAAGGCCATGCTGGAAGTGTGGGGCGCTGACCCCTACGGACCCGGACATGATCTCAATGAACAGACGTGGCGGGGGGAAGCGGCGGCAAAGCTGGTTGATCGCTATCAAAACGCTGACACGGGTCGATATGAAGGTGTCCCGGAGAAAGAGGCTGCGCTGGCCTCTGCCCTCATTGGGGGTGTGCCAAAGGAAACCCCAGAGCCGACCATCACGGACGCGTTCAAGTTCTATCTGGCTGAGAACGCCAAGGCACTCCCCGAACAGCGCAAGAAGCAGGAGCAGAGGTTGGCCCGTGCTGAGCTGCACCTGATCGCGGCGGTCGGGGAGGATAAACCCATATCCAAACTGACCCGAGAGGATGCCCGCAAATGGCGCAATATGCGCGTGGCGGCGGGAAAAGCCGCGTCAACAATAAGTCGTGAGAAGAACGACATCAGCGCCGTGATAGCCGTGGCCCGCAGCGAATTGGACGCGGGGGGTATAAATCCTTTCTTTCGTCTCCAACTGCCCAAGGCAAAGGTGAGCCGCCGAGAAGAGCGGTTGGCGCTGCCGCCCGAAGTGGTTGAAGGGGTTTACAATGCTCTGAGCGGTCAGCGCCGCGACCTTTTGCAAATCTGGACCCTACTGGACTTCACCGGGGCGCGACCTAGCGAGATCAGCCAATTGCAGGTTGGTGAAATCATCGTTGATCACCCCATCCCCCATGTGGTCATTCAGGAGCGCGACGATAGAACCCTCAAAACCTCATGGTCTACCCGAGAGGTGCCCCTTGTGGGCGCGGCTTTGCTGGCTGCGGCACAGGCCGTGAGGGGGGTGAATGATCCAACGGCCCCAGCGTTTCCCCGTTTCTATGGTGAGGGCGGAATGGATCGCCTGTCTCAGGCACTGAAGAGGCGCATAAGGGCGCTAACCAAGGACAAACGCCACGTCCCCTACAGCCTACGCCACAACATGAAAGACAGGATGCGGGCGAAGGAGATTTTTCCGGATACCGCGCGGGCTATCCAAGGCCACGCCTTCAAGGGCGGTGAGGATGCGGCCTATGGGGGCCCTGCATCGCTGGAACAGAAGCGTGATGCACTGGTGAAAGCGCTGGGGGGCTATAGGGGAAGCCCCCATGAGCGGCAGAAGTAGGCCGTGCGAACGGTAGCCCTTCACGGCCACCAAAGAGATGAGGGGGCGATGTACGGCAAGAGCGAGGTCAGTCTGCCGAGGCTTGCGCGGGAGATGCGAAGGATCACATCTTACCTCTGAACACCAAGGGCGGATAGCGGTCGTTCGCTGCGGTCGTGAAATGAGAGGGTCGATTTCGGCAAAGCAGTCCCTCGACCTATGAAGGCCGCAAACTTTCCGCCGATTGCGGCTCAGGTCACAATCTGAAAGCTGCTCTTAGGGCCTCGACATTACCGTATTCGCCTCTTTCACAACCAAGGGAGAAAGCTGTATTACCTAACACTCCAGTGCCAGCAATACAGTTCTGGATATCGCCACCGAAAGCACAGCTATCGAAGATTGCTTGGCCACCCAAAGGGTTAGTTGAAATAATTATTTTGTCTTCGCGGACTCTAATTGCAAAACCGCTTGATCCAATTCGTATAGATCTTACTTTCAGGACACCCGCGTCAATCTTCATATCTACTAGACGTTTTTGCGGCCCAAGCCGCGCAATAATACTCTTACCAGATACGTTAAAATCGAAAGTTTTTGTCGCCAAGGTAATGGTGTTGTTGACCATCTTGAAGCAAACGTCTCCTCGGACGTCATTAAGTTCCATATTAAATAGAGGGAGTCCGTCCTCCATGTTTATCGAAATTGGCGTTTGCTCTTTGAAGCAAAGTACGTTCAAAATACCATTCCGTGGTAGCCCAAAGGCACTACCACCAAGCGAAAAGTACTTTAAAGGAATGTGAAAAAACTTATATTTCGCCACACCCAACGGGTGTGTTCTTCCGCTCAATATATCGCGGATTGCGCTCTTCGGAAATCTGCCACTAGTTATTTCACGATGATGTCTAGTACAGAGTAAAACCAAATTATCTAGCTTGTGTTCTTTGCACTCACTATACGGGACTACGTGTTCATAATCGTAAGGAATCGCGCCGCAAAGCAAGCAGCCATAATTGCACTTTTGCCTTACCTCCCGTTTGAGTGTTTCTGGTATGGGTGGCCTACTCATCCACATTCAATCCCGAAATAAACGTCTCTGAAATAAACGTCTTTTTTGATATATTCACTTTCCAGAATTGCCGCATCTTTTTTCCGCTTTGTGATTGTCCGTCAGCTTACGTTGCCAAGTTGCTTCAGCGCAAGCCCACTGAGTATACGGGTGCTTTCTTTGCACCTGCCGCGAACGACAGCTGCCCACGCGAGGTGTGAAGGCGTCTTCAAAACACTGGGATTTTGCACATGCTGCGCAGGACCCAAGACTTCGAACTGTGGTCCTCCAATCGCGAAAAATGCTGCGCAGTGCACCAATGGCTGGACTGGAGAAGCTGCGCCGCAGCGATAGGTCAGCTGGCCAAAGTCCAGTCTGGGCCGACTGTGTTTCTGCAAATTCACCAGCGGCTATTTTTTTGGGTCACATTTCCGAACGCCCATATCGCCCCAGCCGAGCGCTGCAATTTCCCCCCATACCGCCACCCGTACGGGTCAGACACGGGGCAGGGGGCCGAGGCCCAGCGCTACGGGGTGTTTGATTGCGGATGATTATGCAGGGGCCACCTTCAAGGCTGGGCGGGGGTGCATACTGTTTTGTCCGTAAGGGTATGGCGTAGCGGTCAGCAGAAAAGATGCCGCTAGGGTGTCCGTAAGGATTGACATTGATCAACGGTCACACGTATCAGGGGACATAACCCAATCGGACACCTGAGAGGCCACTATGACCCAGACCATCCTATATGCCCGCGTCTCGACTGTAGACCAGAACCTTGATCACCAGCTATCCCAAGCCACAGCGGCTGGATTTGTCATTGATGATGTGGTGTCGGATCATGGTGTGTCCGGTGTCTCTGTCCCCTTGGCAGAGCGGCCTAACGGGCGAAGGCTATTCGACAAGCTGCGGCGCGGCGATACCCTTGTGGTGCGCTGGGTTGACCGGCTGGGGCGCAACTATCAGGACGTGACAGACACGATCCGCCACTTCATGCGACAAGGGGTCGTGGTCAAGACGGTGATCAATGGGCTGACCTTCGACGGGGCCACCAGAGACCCCATGCAGGAGGCCGTAAGAGACGCCCTGATCGCCTTCATGGCGGCAACCGCGCAGGCACAGGCAGAGGCGACCAAAGAGGCACAGAAGGCAGGCATAGCGGCTGCGAGAGAAATGACGGACCGGGTAAGGTATCCCGGCAAGAAGCCCACATATGACCGTGACAAGCTGGATAGGGTGCGGGATATGCTGACCACCGGCTCTGGCACCTCTGAGATCGCCAAGGCGGTCGGGGTGTCCCGGCAAACCGTGCTGCGGATCAAGGGCGACCCGGCGGCGGCTGAGGCTGCATTGGCCCGCTGGGGGATGTGATGGGGCTACGTGCTGGCGCGGCACGTAGGGCTTCCGGCGGGCGCAGGGTCAGTTTAATCCGATTTAACTGACGGCAAAGACGGGCTTAGGTTTGCTGGGCGGCGTTGGTATATTTACCCAGTCAACCAAAACTGTAATCTTTTTACAGTTAGAACCTCGATCAAATCGAAGTTCAAAGGCCACACCATCCGGGTGATCGAGATCAACAACGCCCCGTGGTTTGTGGCGGTTGATGTATGCAGGGCGCTTGATGTCAACATCCGCGATGCTGGCGGTTTGGATGCCTATCGGTGCACCAAGAAACATGATTATAAAGGCAAGCAAAACCTCCCTTATCTAAAAGCGAAGTGGCTTCGCTTACAGCACATTGCAAGCCGTGATTACGGTATCCAGCTAATAGGTTCGCGGAGCTGGTGGCTAAGCTAGGAGCGGCGTTCTGTTGTGCCAAGCTAGACATAACCAGCGAACCGAGGCTGGGTCGCGCTCAGTGCCTCGAGAACTGGTTGCAGGCGTTGAACTACTGCCCAAAGGCCGTCTTGAAAGCATCGGCGTTTGCCCAATGAACCACGGACTACCAACTAAAGAGCCCTTAGGGGTTCTTTTTTCTGGACCACCAGAAGCTGAGCATACAAGCTCTCCAGAGCCCCCTAGTGGAGGCGCAGGCTATTATGTTTACAGAAGAACAAGAGGTGCAAAGTGGCGTCGAGACCAAACGTTTTCAGAATTTACAAATTAGACGATGCAACCCTTGTTAAGTTCTTCAAAGATATACGGGCAGTCTTCAGCGAGTACACGCTTGAAGGAAATGTAAGCCTATCTCAAGGCATAAACATACCGATAGCAGAGGTTCTGACAAAAAAGACGAAGGCAGGTCGATATGTTTACCGCACCGGCAACATCGCAGTCACCACGCCCGAGCGGACAACGTTCTCTTTAGCGTTTAGCCGCGATATCACACTTGCGAACGGACGTGAGCCCTCAGCGACGTTTGACGAGATTCAAACTACTTTCGGGCCCGAGCCGTCGAGTTGGAAAGATCGCACCAGTTTTGTAGATGAAGTCCACGACTTGATCGGCCGCCTTAACTCTGTCGAGGAAGGTGTGAAGAACGATGACGTGGACGTTCTTCGCCAACTCATGACTGGATTTAGCAACCAGCATCGAGCGATGGTTGATGACCTCAATGAGAGCTTCAAAAGCCTAGAAAGACGTCGCCAGCAGATCGAAGAACAGACCGCAGCGAAAGAAGAAGCGCGTCGAGAAGACCACGCAAAGGCTCTGGAGGATATCGAGACAGATCGAGCTAAATTACGTCTTCAATCCCACATGTCTGAGCGCCGTGAAATTTACCGGGCCCTGACGAGCCAAACGGCGTCAGACGTAAGACAAGCTATTGTACCGAGAGGTGCAACTTATGCACGATGGGCAGTGTTTATCGCTTCACTCTTGGCCGCTAGCCTGTCCGGCTGGTACGCCTACACTAGCCTTCTACAACTCGGTGTGTCAGAGGCGATGCTATCGGCGATCTCTGGCGCTGTGGAAAGTGGCGCTGACATCTCTGAGTTCTCAAAGGCTATCGAACAACGTTTTGCATTCACAGACTGGTATCTAATTGGTCGCACTGTTCTTTCGTCGCTCGTTTCTATGGGTGCGTTGGTGTATGCAGCGACTTGGATGAGAGGCTTTTACCACTCAGACATCGAACGAGCACGTGACATCAACCGATTCAATCTCGACTTGGCCCGCGCCAGCTGGATTATCGAGACGGTCTTGGAAGTACAGCACGAGAAAAAAGGCGAAGTACCGCAGGCGTGGATTGAGGGCGTCACACGTGGCCTATTCACCGACAAAGCAGCAAACACTGAAATGGACGACCGTGCTCAAGCGCTGAAGTCGCTCCTCGCATTCACTGCTGCGGCTTCTTTTGGCCCGGACGGCCCAAAGGTTGAGTTGAACCGGAGTGGAGCAAGGCGACTGTCAAAGGCTGACTTGGGAGGCGCTGAGTAGGGGCACTCATCAATCAGCTCACCCCTGCAAGTCACTAGCCAAAGCGCCCCAAAGGCCCCGAGTTGCGCCCCTGATGTGCCTGTGTGTCTCCTATCTGTTTTGATTGCGTGACTGAGGATGATGGGCGACCTGATGGCCCGTTTCGCCCCAATTAGGTTGCACCTTCAGATAAGACCATGTGTCTCCCCCGGGGGTTTCCCGAAGGGGCCACCGGTCTTGTCCGAAATCCTCAACCAACATCAACAGAACAGGAATAATCCCGATGGATACTATCGCAACAACGGCCTTGGCCGATGGATTTTACGTGGCCTACACAGATGGCAGCTGCAAGGACAACCCCGGACCCGGTGGATGCGCTTTTCGGCTTTATGCGCCGGATGGGCAGATCATCGAAAAATCACGCCAAAGTCTGGAAACCACCAACAACAAAGCTGAAATGTGGGCCGTCATAGATGCCCTCACAGCGATCCCAGAGGACGCACCCGTGCTGGTGTGTCTAGACAGCGGATACATCAAGGACGGCATTGAACAGCACCTTGAGGGATGGCTAAGCCGAGACTGGCGAAAGACGAACGGCCAAGAGGTTCGCAATCGCGAATTGTGGGAGAAGATCATTGCCCTCATGGCGACCCGAGAGGTGACCTTTCACAAGATCAAAGCCCATTCAGGCGACCCGGACAATGAGCATGTGGACGCCATGGCGGGGAAAGCCGCCGACAAAGCCGCGAGAAAGGTCTTTCGTGCATGACGGGACGCGGCGGCGCGACGATGAGAGCGGGTGAAAGCCCCGCAAGAGCCGGTAGGGGAGGGCGTGGGCAACTGCGCCCCCTCCAGCGTTATCACCATAGAGGTCATCAACAGAACAGGAGGCACGCCCATGGATACGCCCAGCGCGGCACTTGACAGGCTCAGACGGGAGAAGGCTGACAACCCCCGGCCCCCCAACAGGACACCCGAACGGCTCCACCTGAAAGAAATCGCAACAGAGCCATTGGTTTTCCAAGTGCGGGCGGCGGGTCTGGATATGGAGAGGGTCGAGGAGATCGCGGGCGACCTTTCGGCCCCTGACCTTGATGATCCCATTCACGTCTGGTGGGGTGGCAAGGGCTGGATCGTGATTGATGGTCATCACCGGCTAGCGGCTCATAGGCTGGCGCAGGAACGTGGCGGGGAAGTCCGTAAGGTGGCCGTGAAGGCCCACCCCACAATGCCCCTTGAAGAAGCCCTTGGCGCGGCGTCCCTTCTCAATGCTCGCGAGAAAGTCACGATCACTCGTGAAGAGCGGGGAAACGCGGCGTGGCGGCTGGTATGCTGTGGCACCGGATCAATCAAGGATTGTTGATTGTCACTGAGAACTGACCCGGCAACAGCAGAAATTGTCATTGAGAATTGACCCATGTGCAACCTTGCCCCGGCTTGAATCAGCTGGGGGCGCATGGAGTGATAGACATGGGATTTTTGAAAGTTATTCGGCGATGGGCGCTGCGAGAGAAGATGCCCATTCGCGAGATCGCGCGGCGGACTGGCGTGTCTCGCAACACGATCAAGAAGTATTTGCGGGAGGGGATTGTTGAACCTGCGTTTCAGGTGCCAGATCGCCCCAGCAAGTTGGACCCTTTTGCCAAGCATCTGACAGCATGGCTGACGACTGATCAGCGCAAATCACGCAAGGAACGCCGAACGGCGAAGCTGATGCACGCCGATCTTGTGAAGCTTGGATATGACGGTTCTTACGAGCGTGTTGCGGCCTTCGTGCGGGACTGGAAGGGTGAACGGCAGCGTGCGCATCACACGACGGATCGCGGGACTTTCGTGCCACTGGTGTTCGCGCCGGGTGAGGCTTTCCAGTTCGATTGGAGCGAGGACTGGGCCTATATCGGCGGTGAGCGCATCAAGCTGCAGGTTGCCCACATCAAGCTGTCACATAGCCGCGCGTTTCTGGTGCGGGCCTATCTGCTGCAAACACATGAGATGCTGTTTGATGCCCACTGGCATGCATTCCGCGTCTTCGAAGGCGTCCCTGGGCGCGGCATCTATGATAACATGAAGACAGCCGTCGACCGGGTTGGCGTCGGCAAACAGCGCGATGTGAATGCGCGGTTCCTGGCCATGACCAGCCACTACGTCTTCGATCCCGAGTTCTGCAATCCGGCGGCTGGTTGGGAGAAGGGTCAGGTTGAGAAGAGCGTGCGTGATGCCCGACATCGCCTCTGGCAGGTCGCTCCTGTCTTCCCAGACCTTGCTGCACTGAATGAATGGCTGGAAGACCGTTGCAAGCTGCTGTGGGCGGAGACGGCACATGGCGCACTGCCTGGCAGCATTGCTGATGTT
>NZ_CH902584.1:1246478-1330269 GCF_000152845.1 Roseovarius sp. 217 | reverse complement strand
AAGCCGCCATGCCGATCCTGTCGCAACTGCTCAAAGCGGAAATGGCCGAACGCGAGGTGCGCTCTATCGCCTATCACATGAAGGCGGCGCGCTTTCCGGCCTATAAAGACCTCTCTGGCTTCGACTTTGCCGCCAGCGAGATCCGTGAAGCCTTGGTCCGTCAACTTCATCGTTGTGAGTTTATGGACGCGGCTGAGAATGTGGTGCTGATCGGAGGTCCGGGGACAGGGAAATCACACGTTGCAACGGCTCTCGGCATTCAGGCCATCGAGCATCATCGTAAACGCGTGCGCTTCTTCTCAACCGTCGAACTGGTCAACGCGCTGGAGCAGGAAAAGGCTCACGGCAAGGCCGGGAAGATCGCCGAGGCGCTGGTCAAGACCGACTTGGTGATCCTGGACGAGCTGGGATATCTGCCGTTCAGCGCCTCTGGTGGCGCGCTGCTCTTCCATCTTCTGAGCAAACTCTATGAACGCACCAGCGTCATCATCACCACCAACCTGAGCTTCAGTGAATGGGCCAGCGTCTTTGGCGATGCCAAAATGACCACAGCGCTACTCGATCGTCTCACTCATCGCTGCCACATCCTCGAGACCGGCAATGACAGCTACCGCTTCAAGGCCAGCTCCGAAACGGCAAAGAAAAAGCGAAAGGAGGCAACAGCATTGACGCCATCATAATCAGCAGATCATAACGACTGGGTGGGTCAGATCTCGATGAAAATGCCGGGTCAGTTCTCAGTGACAATCAACAAATCAAGGATCAAGCGGCGTGGTCGGGCGCAGGCAAAAGCCAAATCTCCATCATGCGGGGAGTGTTTGATCGGCTACAGGCCAAAAGCATCCCCCACGAAACCTTGATTGATCGGGGTTGGGACTGGTCCCGTGCGTTGGATCAGGGAAAGGACAAAGGGGGGGTTCATCCGGACATGATTGAAGTGCAGGCGCAGGAGTGGGCAAAGAAACTTGGGAGAGCGCTGGGCGGTCAGAGGATGGCGGAAAGCCCAGAGGTTCTTGCGAGGGCGTTGCAGATCATATCCCCTGCGTTGCCCTCCGGGTTGATCCAAGCGGGGGCCTTTTGGGAAGCCCTCAATAGCGATGGTCGCGCCTTGCTGGCGGAATTCGATGAGGAACAGGAGCTTGAAGAGAGTGAGATAGTGAATTTCTGATTGAGGATGATGGGCGGCCTGAGGGCCACCCTGACCTTGCCGGGAACCTGTCCAGCTATCCCCAAAGCTCTGGGCACCCAATTGGGGAGGCTTGGGAGGGGGTGATTTGCCCTTTCCCCGACACATGGAACCTGCTAAGTGATTGAGGGAAAGGGATACTTCCACTTGTGGGTTGATCCCGAAGCCCCTTCACAGCAACCTTGAAGGGTCATCAAATGTATAGACTATCCATCCAGTATACTCCCCGGCTTGAAGGCGAACCTGCATTCTTCATGTTGAGGAATGAAGGCGGCGGCCATGAGGGCTGGACGCTACGGACCTTGGGGTTCTTTTGGTTCATTGAGAGAGAAGCCCACCAAGCCGGATAAGAATATGAAGGGGCTGCGCCGATGGTGTGGCCCCTATCCTTTCTCAAGCGCTGGACTGATGATCGGTTCTGTATCCACAATTCACTACACATTGTTGCCCAGCGCATGTATTATTCCTTTGAAAACAAAGGGGTAGGATGCAGAGCGAAACCTCTCCTGGGCACCAAATTCCATTGAAATCGTTGGATTTTCATGCTCGTTTCGTGACAAACGCGACGCAGCGGTGGGCCACAGCTATGAGCCTCGTGGTTGAAATCGAGTGCGAGTATCTGAGGCTCGAGAAGACCAGAAAAGCAAAGTGGCGAGGGCCGATAAAGTCCGAGAAGCGACCGGCGTTGCTGGTCAAAGGCAGTTTAGAATACAGCGCTACAGGGCTCTGGCAATAGACCTTGTCCTTGTGCCCGCCTCAGTTGGTGGCGCAACAGTCTCACAGTGACGTCGGGTTCGGGTTGTGCAGGCAAGATTTCAGTCGCAAGCAGGCACCCTCTTGCAGTCAGGTGGAACGCAGAATCATCGGCCTTCACCAGAAGGGCTGAGGGCAAAGCGTGGGTCCAGCTGCTATCACTGTCGATCTTCAATCGTGGAATGCGCATTAATGCGCTCAAGAGGGGGAAACCGTCTTGAGCGCAGTTTTCAACCGCTTCTCCACGAAATGGGCCGCGTCCGGCATTCTCGACTGCCAAGAGGCCGCGACAGGGCTCGACACGAGCAGAATTGGGCGAAAACCTGACGGAAAATATTGGGTATTGCCTAAGCCTACTAAATCAGTCAACTTACACATGAGCGCTTCGGATGCACTGGGATTGTCAAGTTGGCCGATATCGACCGCGGGACAAAAAACATGTGCCAAAACTGACGCCGTTGCAGCGCGAAACGTTGAAATACACAACAGGACAGACAGATGCTCCGCACCCTATTGACCTCCACCGCCATCGCCACTGCGCTGTTGGGTTCCGCTCAGGCACAGACCGCAAATGAGGTGCTCGACACCTATGCAGATATCGCCGAGGCGAACTATGGCGACAGCTTGGAAGCTGTCCGGGCACTGGAAAAGGCAGTCACGGCGCTGATCAAAAGCCCCTCAGCCGAGTCCATGTCTGCCGCTCGCGACGCCTGGTTGCAAGCGCGCGTCCCCTATCAACAAACCGAGGTCTTTCGCTTCGGCAATCCGATCGTCGATGACTGGGAAGGTAAGGTGAATGCTTGGCCGCTGGACGAGGGGCTTATCGATTATGTCGATGGACTCTATGGCGGTCCGACCGATGCAAACCAGTTTGCAGCGCTCAATGTGATCGCCAATCCGAGCTTCTCTCTCTCGGGAAAGGAGATTGACGCGACCGAGATAACGCCGGACTTGCTAGAGAACATCCTGCATGAGGCCGATGGGATCGAGGCAAATGTTGCCACAGGGTATCATGCCATCGAGTTCCTGCTTTGGGGGCAGGATCTGAATGGCCATGGTGACGGCGCAGGCAGCCGCCCTTGGACCGACTATGCGCAGAACGAAGACTGCACCAACGGCAACTGCGAACGCCGGGCTGACTACCTGATGGCAGCGACCGATCTTCTGTCATCCGACCTCGAATGGATCACCGCGCAATGGGCAAAGGACGGCGAAGCCCGTGCGACGATTACCGCAGACGAACAGGCGGGGCTCACTGCCATTCTGACCGGCATGGGGAGCCTGTCTTATGGTGAGACGGCGGGCGAGAGAATGCGACTCGGCCTGATGCTCAACGATCCCGAGGAAGAGCATTCCTGCTTTGCCGACAACACCCACAATGATCACTACTACAACGGCGTTGGTATCCGGAGCGTCTACTTGGGCAACTACGTGCGCACCGACGGCACGACGGTCAGCGGCGCTTCTCTTTCCGACCTTGTCGCGAACATCGACCCAGAGTTGGATCGGGAGATGCGCACACGGTTGGCCGAAGCGGTTTTGGCCCTTGGCCGTATCAAGACCGCCGCCGAGTCCGGCTTTGCCTATGACGAGATGCTAGCGCGCGGCGACGAAGGCGGGGAGGCGCTGATCATGGGTGGCGTCGATGGCCTGATAAACCAGACCCGGTCAATTGAGCGCGTTGTCACGGCATTGGACCTCGGTGGAATCGAGATCGAAGGCTCTGACAGCCTCGACAATCCCTCGGCCGTCTTTCAGTAACGCCCCTCGTCCGCGGTCCTGCTCGGCGGATGGGAAAGCTATATTGTAGATAGGTATGTTATCACATAACAGTATAGATGACGTAGCAGACCGTCATCCAAGAACAAACTAAGGAACAGTGATGAAAACCCTACCTTTAACGCTTGCCGCTTGCGCGGCACTCGGCGCGACTGCGGCACAATCACAGGAAAAGAGCTCGCGGTTCTCAGCCGAATTCTCGGTCGAACTGCAAAGCGATTTCACAGTCGATTCCTCAGCACCCGGAGGCGAGATCAACAACACATTCGCCATCGTCGAGGGTGCGCTTTCGTTCGCCTTCACGTCCCAAACCTCAATCAACAGCACAGTGGTTCTGGAACAGATCACGCCACCCACTTCTGACAGCTTTCTAGAGGATCATGGACTCTACGCCGAAGAACTCTACTTCGCACATGATTTCGGCGCAGCACAGGTGGTGCTTGGCAAGTTCAACCCCGGCTTTGGAACGGCTTGGGACGTGGCGCCGGGCATTTACGGCGTCGATTTCGCAGAGGACTACGAGATCACCGAAAGGATCGGAGCGGGCCTCGTGATCCCATTCTCCACTGGTCAAATTGAACATGAGCTCAGCGTGTCGATCTTCAACGCAGATCGCAGCGTGCTCAGCGAGTCGCTTGGCGAAAACCGCGGGCGTACCAATCGGAATGATGGTGGCGTATCGAATACCAGCGGGCCGGAGTCCTTTTCCATCGCCCTATCGGGAACCTTCGGCGCGACCGCCTATAACCTCGGCCTGCAATCCCAAGCGCGGGGAGTCGGCGACGTGGAGGATCAGAACGGTATCGTGGGCGGCGTCAGCCATGAATTCGGATCCGGCTCTATGCCTGTCACGCTGCTCGCTGAAGTGGCCTATTTCGATCATTTCGACGGCACCGCCGACAGCGCCACCTTTGCCACAGTCGGAGTTGAAGCTCCGGTCGGGCCTGTCACGCTCTCAGCAGTCTATGCGTTGCGCGACGTCGAGACCCTGCCACGCGATCATCTGGCCACGCTCTCTGGCGAAATCGAGATCCTCGATGGTCTCAGCGCCGCGTTGGCCTATCGTTACGGCGAAGAGGGTGGAGATGAGACCCATACCATTGGCGCGCTGCTTGCCTATGCATTCTAAGGAACGCTAACGAAGATCATGCCCGTGTCCAAGTCAAAGCCATATCAAGTTATCCTTCAAGTCGTCGGATTACTCAGCATCTGCGCGGGCATGACCGTCGCCCAACCTCTAGAAGACATTCATCTCGACACCGTGCCCCGCACTGACGCAGAGCGCGCGCGCGTCGCCAATATCACCGCGCTGCCCAAGGATTTCTCGGCTCCTTGGCGATTCGAAGAAAATTCCGCCGGCGCGCAAACCGTTCGGTCGCGCGGGACGCCCGATGCCTTTTCCCAGCCCGCCGACAACCTGACCTTCGAACAGCAGCTGGATTTCCGGATCGGCAATGGACTATTCCGGCGAGCCTGGGTCTCGGCACCGGCGTCGACGCTGGCCTCGGATGGTCTGGGGCCGTTGTACAACGCGCGCTCCTGCCAGCGCTGCCACCTCAAGGACGGTCGCGGCCACCCGCCCGAAGGACCGGAGGACGGGTCCGTGTCAATGTTCTTGCGTGTCTCGATCCCGGCACCGGAGCCGTCAGAGATCAATTCCTATATTGAGGGCACGCATGCGACGGCCCCCGATCCCACCTATGGCACGCAGCTTCAGGACCTCAGCCTGCCGGGCCATGCACCGGAATACCAGCTTCGCATAGACTATCAGGATGTCAAAGTTGACATGTCAGAGAGTGAGATAGTCACTCTCCGAAGCCCGACCTACACTGCCGCCGATCTCGCCTATGGCCCACTTCATCAAAACGCCATGCTGTCGCCCCGCATCGCCCCACAGATGATCGGTATGGGACTATTGGAGGCGATTCCAGTGCAGGATATCCTAGACTGGGCCGACCCTGACGACACCGATGGTGACGGCATCTCGGGTCGTCCCCAAATTGTCTGGTCCGATGTGCATGACCGGCCCATGCTGGGTCGGTTTGGCCTGAAAGCGGGCAATCCAACCGTGCTGGAACAGACCGCAAGCGCGTTTGCGGGCGATATCGGCATTTCAAATCCCATCCATCCAGTGGGGTCGGGTGACTGCACTGATGCGCAGACCGATTGCACCGCCGCCATGCATGGTGACGATCCCGAACAGAATGGCTTCGAGATCGATCAGGTTGGGCTGGACCTTGTTACCTTCTACAGCCAGACATTGGCCGTCCCGGCCCGGCGAGACGTGGACGATCCAGAGGTGTTGCGTGGGCGCGAGGTGTTCTTCAAGACCGGCTGCGCCGCCTGCCACCGCCCCAACTTTGTCACTCATCGGCTGAAAGACAATAACCCGGCCAGCTTTCAGTTGATCTGGCCCTATTCCGACATGCTGCTGCATGATTTGGGACCGGGCTTGGCCGACAACCGTCCCGAGGGGCGCGCGAACGGTCAAGAATGGCGTACCGCTCCACTCTGGGGTTTGGGCATGACCAAGACCGTTTCCGGCCACACCTATTTCCTGCATGATGGACGCGCGCGGTCGCTTCTTGAGGCCATTCTTTGGCATGGCGGTGAGGCGCAAAAGGCCCGTGAGCGGATTGTCTCGATGCCAGCCGAGGATCGCAACGCTCTGATCCGCTTCTTGGAGAGCTTATGAGACATCTGCCCATCGTCATTCTGACCCTCGGTTTTGCCACGCCAGCGATTGCGGGGGTGGATAGCGCACTGAGCCAACACATCTTGCCCGGATTCAACGCCTTCGCACAAAGCGCCGACACGCTTGCCGACGCCGCTGCCAAGAATTGCCAGCCAGACGCGGTGCGGCCAGCCTATCAGGCCGCCTTTGATGCCTGGATGCGCGTGGCTGACCTGCGTCTGGGTCCATCCGAAACCGGTGCGCTGTCCGTCGGCTTCTGGCCGGATCCGCGTGGCTTTACCCAGCGCACACTGTCCCGGTTGGTTGCCGAAGAAGATCCTGTCGCGCGCGACCCGACCGGCTATGCGGATGTTTCGATTGCCGCCCGTGGCCTCTTCGCGCTGGACATGCTGATCTACGACCCGGCCTTTTCCAGCTACGCGTCCGGCAGCTATACCTGCGACCTTGTCGCCACACTTGCCGCCGATTTGAGCAATCAGGCCGAGGCGTTGGACTCTGACTGGCAAGAGGGATTCGCCGCCACACTGCGCAACGCGGGCGAGGCAGGTAACACGACTTTCCTGTCAAAGGACGAGGCTCTGCGCGCGCTTTACACGCAGATCCTGTCGTCACTGGAATTCTCCGCGAAGAGGCGGCTGGGTGAACCCATGGGCACCTTCGAGCGCCCGCGACCTGAATTGGCCGAGGCACGTCGATCCGGGCGCAGCCTGCGAAATGTCGTACTTGCAGCCGAGGCCGCGCACGGGCTGTCGGCTGCACTCGCCGATTGGCCCATCCCTGCGGCTGACGCAGCGCTGGAGACTGTGCAAAAGGCCGCCAAACGAATTGGATCCCCAACCTTTCAGAACGTGAGCGATCCGCAAGGACGGCTACGCGCTGAGGTATTGCAACAAGCAGTGACGGGTTTGCGCACAGCAATCAAAAATGAGATCGGCGCGCGTTATGGCATTGAACCCGGCTTCAACTCGCAAGACGGAGATTAAGCCATGACAACGCGCCGCCGTTTTATTGCATCGCTCTTGGCCACAGGGGTTGCTCCGCGCCTTGGCTGGGCAGCCGTAGGAAATCCCGCCTATCTGGCCGCCGCAAAGGATTTGGGTGGGCGCTTTGCTCTCTATGGGCTGAGCGAGGGCGGCGCAGTCACATTTCGCGTGCCACTACCAGCCCGAGGCCATGCCGGGGCCGGTCATCCGCGCCGAGCCGAAGCTGTGGCCTTTGCCCGCCGTCCGGGTCTATTTGCGCTGGTGATCGACTGCGCATCGGGCGATGTGCTGCACCGATTGGCTCCGCCGCCGGGGTATCACCTGAACGGTCACGGCGTCTTTGCCGAGCGAGGCGCGCTCCTGCTCACCAGCGAACAAAAGGCTGATAGCAGTGAGGGCATGATCGGTGTCTGGAATGTGGAGGCAGGATACGCCCGTGCCGGGTCATTCTCATCAGGTGGCATCGGACCGCATGAGATCCGCCTCATGCCTGATGGGGCGACATTGGTCGTCGCCAACGGCGGCGTCGCGACCGACCCAGACGACCGTGCCAAACTGAACCTTGCTACGATGCGCCCGAACTTGTCATACCTGACTTTGGATGGCTTGTTGCGGGACCGGTTCGAGCTCGACAGAGACCTGCATCAGAATTCGATCCGGCATCTGGCGGTTCGGGCCGATGGCCTGGTGGGCTTTGCGATGCAATGGGAAGGTGCGCCGGGCGCGGCAACCCCATTGTTGGGACTTCACCGAGTGGGAAAAGCCCCCGTTCTGGCCGAGGCTCCGTTGCCTGATGAACTGGCCATGCAAGACTATGCCGGAAGTGTTTCCTTCAGCGGCGATGGTGACGAATTGGCCATCACGTCGCCCCATGGCGGACGGCTTCATAGGTTCAGCGACACCGGCGCTTTTCTGGGTGCGATATCCAGATCCGAAATCTGCGGGCTGGCCCCGTTGCGGGGCGGCTATCTGGCGAGCGACGGCCTGGGCGGCCTGATGACTATCGGGCGAGACGGTCCGGCAGTTTTGGCGCGGCTGGGTTGCACCTGGGACAATCACATCGTGACCCTCTGACGGCTCCGCAGTCTTTCGTGGTCCTATAATCTCGTCGTTTCAATAGGGTGCCACTCGTGCCATCAACACGGACTCTGGTGGAATCACGTCTGAGCAATCCAATGCCCGCTGTAGGTCCTAACGATGTGGTGTTTGTCCACCAAAAGGTGGGCTGTCATGCCCGTTTCGGTGTTCAGGCATTCGTAGGTCTCGTTTGTAATTCGTCGCAATACGAGGCGAAGAGGCGTGAGTCGTTCGGTCTCGAGATCGAGCCTTGCAACCAAGATTTCTGCGTCCTCACCTAGGCCGAGGTTCAGGCGGCGGATCGGCAGAGTAAGGGCCGCAGGCGTAAAACCAAGATAAATATCCTTGGCACCCGTGACCTGCGGGAACGGTGCGCCATTCAACATCCATGTGTCATCAGGGGCCCGCACTGCAAAGATGCGCGACTTGGAGCCGATACGAGCGCGCCGTGTCGTCCCATCGCCGCGCGCACGAACACGGTAGCGCAAAATATTCCAGTCCGCATCCGTCGACGAACCGTCAATCAGATAGCCACCCTCAGCGTCAGCAAAACGGCAGGCGTCATTTCCCGGACGGTCCTGCCTGACCCAAACGACGGCATGTGCTCCTGCGATCATGGTTAAGACTCCCTCCATCTAGAGATCTTATCACACTGAGGTTTTCGATCACCACATATTGCTCCTCACTGAGGCTAAGGCAGCCGTGGCCTGTCTTGGTTCAACACTTTGATCGGCGCGAAAGAGCCCGTCGTGACGCTTTGGTGAGTGTGGTGTCTGCGCCGCCGAAAGGCATGCAATCAAATCCGGAGCCAATCGCTCGAATAGTCGATAGCATCAGCGTTGGCCAAGTGTTTCACGCGTTCCAGTTCTGCCGTGAGGCTGGCGAGTCGTCCCTTACCCATCTTGACGCCAACCTCGGGCCAGAAGGCTCGGACGTTCAGGGTTCCTCCGTCACGTTTGACATCAAGGCGGCCGATCAGGCGATCTCCCTGCAACAGCGGAAATACATAATACCCATAGCGCCTTTGGGCTTCGGGAACGAATATCTCAATCCGATAATGAAACCCAAAAAGCCGTTCTGCGCGTGACCGGTCACGCAAGGCCGGATCGAACGGAGACAAGAGGCGCACGCGCGATGAAGGCTCCGACAGGGACGAGACATCCTCGAGAATGGCTTTGGTTGTGAAACTGCGCCGTAGTGAGCCATCCGTCATGGCGATGTCCACTTCGATGATGCGGCCGTCCGCCATTGCGGTCTGGCACCAGGCTTTAGCCTCCTCTCGCGTCACGATGTCAAAGAAACCAGCAAGCTCCCCACTGGTCCCGAATCCAAGCCTGTCGAACGCTCCCATCATGGCCCAGTCTATGATCTCGGCCTCGTCTCGTTGGTCTTTCAGGTGTTCCGTCGGGATCACCCGCTCAGCGAGGTCGTAATACTTCCGAAAACCCTCGCGATGACAGACCGCCAGTCTGCCAGACCGCCACAGGAATTCGAGAGCTGTCTTGGACGGGTGCCAATCCCACCAGCCAGACGTCCCCCGTGTTTCGTCCTTTCCGACATCAAGAGAGCAGGCGGGACCGTGGTCGGCTATGTGCTGAAGAACGGTATCGATTTCGGCATCCCATCCCTCTCGGCGCCATTGCGGCCAACGCGCCCTCATGCGCGCTTCGTCTCTGATGAACTTCAACCGCCACATCGGATAGAACTGCATCGGGACGGCGGCCGCATCGTGAGTCCAGTGTTCGAAAGCGGACCGATGCCGGGCAACGAGTTGCGTTAAGTTCTGTGGTCGGTATTTACCTTGTCTGGACCACAGGATCAGGTCATGGGCCCGCGCCAGCGTGTTGACGCTATCGACCTGCACAAATCCCAAGGCATGCAGCAGCCGATTGAGATCTGTGCCCTTGCCAGTTCCCGCCTCGGGGCGCAGCAAAAGGTGCCTGTCCAAAAAAAGACGGCGCGCGGTGCAATTGTCCAGAAGCGGGCGAAACATCTCGTCAGATGTATCCTTGATGCTGATCCGGAGCAATTGGGATTACCAACCACAGCTTGAGCCTTCCCGCTGTGGCTGACATGGTCCAATCGGGAGACGTGTTTTGATCAGGATGCGGCCTTTGTCCGGATCATCGACCTCGCACTTTCGGAACGCGTCGCTGCCATGCTCATCACAGGCGCGCTCGATCTGCCTGACAACGTGCATGTCTTTGATGCGCGCGGCGGCAAGGTTTAACTGACCGAGGATGTCTGGGTCCACGGAGTCAGCTTTGCCGACCGCCAAGCACCCGAGAGCCTCTTGCCGCGCTTTTCAGCCTCTGTGTCGGGGGTAGTCAATATCGCCATGCTGCACATATCTCTGGCCGCCCTGCGCGCATACCTTTCAGCGCGTGCGGGGCCCGACATCGGTCCGCATTGTCTTTAGAACTGTGCCATCTGTAGAGCATGTCAAGCGCACGGTTTTGCCACCGTGAAAGAAGCTGAGGCGTATCCGCCCGGCGTCTTTGCCTTCGCCGGTTTCAAACCGGCTCGTAATCTCACCCGCACGCATCTTGGCTTGGACCTCTGCTGGTGTCAGCCCAAGCAGGCCAGACAGATCCGTGGCGTCCACGACGGGTTGCCCATCTCTGATTTCAATCTTCATTGCCTGTACTTTCACTCTGCTACATCCATCAAATGTCTGATGTGGCGTGCGAAATACCATGTCGCCGGCACCCCGATGACGCAACCCAATCCAATCGACCAGCCGGTTGTCGCCACGGGCCAGCCGATCCAGCTAAAGAGCAGCGACGCAAAGAACACGTTGACCGCCGCCGCCGCCGCCCCAAAGGGATAGAGTGCGAGTGCGATCCGTGCCGCGGACCATCCGTGGCGTGTCACTTGCGCGCCACCAACCGCTGCACCAGAACCAGCGCTGCGATCATTGCGATGCTGCCCAAGGCGAACCAGAACTCTGCCGTAGCTGACTGAGCTTGGGGGATGGGTCGGTCAAAGCTCTTTGCAAAGACCGGTAATGCGTTGAGAGTGATAAGGACGACTGTCAGACAGCGCATGTCAATTCTCCTGTGTCAGGGTGCGATAGATATCGGGCAATGCGCGGGTCAAGCGCTCTGGGTTCGGCAGAAGAGAGAAGCCGCCGCGCCCAAAGATGCGGGCAAACCAATCCTGACCGTCCTCGTCTATAATGATCCCATGCAGGCTGTGGCCTGCCTTGCGGGCCTCTCGAACGGCCATGTGACTGTCTTCGATGCCATACCGCCCCTCGTAATGGTCAAGATCGTTAGGCTTGCCGTCAGTCAAGACGATCAGCAGTTTGCGCGCACTCGGCTCAGCCGCCAGTTGGGTGCTGACGTGGCGGATCGCCGCCCCAAGCCGCGTGTAATGTCCGGGTTTCAGCGCGCCGATATTGGCGATGATCTCGGGGGACATTTGATCCCCGAATCTCTTGCAGCGGGACAGAAACACCCGGTCGCGGCGCAGCGAAGAAAAACCCCAAATTCCCAGTCGATCCCCTGCCGCGTTGATCCCTGCAGCAAGGGCGGCCATCGCTTCGCGGGCCACCTCAATCACTGACGTGTCGCCAATCGCTGCTTCCGTAGAACGAGACGTGTCGATCAGGAACGCCACTGACAGATCACGATCGGTCTGACGCGCCGACTGCCAGATGCGGTCAGAGCCACGCCCAGTGGCCAAGAGATCCGCGCGCGATGTCAAGAGCGCATCGAGGTCCAGCTCTGTTCCCTCAACCTGACGCGGTTGCAGGACACGGCGCGGGCGGAGCGCCTCAAATTGTCGGCGCACTTCGCGCATGCGGCGGTCACTCGGTACAAACGCTGTTTCGGCAGGTGCCACAGGTGCATCCAGCACACGGCAATGATCCGGCAAATAGCTGCGCGACCGGTGGTTCCATTCAGGATAGGTATACGTGCCCGCCAAAGCCTCGTGATCAGCATCCGTCGGGGAGAGGTCGAGATGCAGGCGCAGGCGCGTTGCGGCCATGCGATTCTGTTTGGAGAGGGTGATCTCGTCCTGATCTTCAGCAGCTTTTTGGGCGTTCTCTTGGTCGTCATCATCAACGCTACGGTTGACGTTCATCGATTCGACCCAAGAGAGGATCGATTCAAAGCGGTGGATGATGAAGCTGTCTTTGCGGTTCTGCTGGTCCTGATCCTTGCGACGTCCCAGTTTTCGGCTGGTTTGCGCCGCATCCGGCGGCGGCACCGCAGTGTCAGCGGGGTCATCGGTCGCCGCGTTGCCAAAGCCCGGTGCGGCAAACCGAAGCCAGATCGGGATGGGCGCAAATGGCATATGGCCGCGCGCCTCTGATGTGGAAATAATATCAGGGGACGATCCGCACAGCTGGTTGCAAATCGCCGTTTCAATGATTGCCTCCTGAGCTGGTCGAAACACATCTGGCCGCGTCTTGACGCAAAGGCGGGTCATGGCCGCGTAAGCAGGTCTCAAGCCGGGACAGATAGCATAAGCTGCATCAGCCGCCGCAGCGTTGGCCCTGATCTGAACGCAGTCCCAAGCCGGGCCGTTACCCGCCAGATCAAAGTTTCGGAGGTCACAGGTCGCCGCCAGCGCAGTCAACCAAAAGAACGCCGCTCGGTTCAATGCCGGATCGGGAAAATCGGCGATGAGGGGCGGAAGGCTCAGCCGCTCGCCATCAAATCCAGCAACCCATTCGCGGTCCCGCTCGGCGCCCAACCTGCGGCGCAGCGGTTGACGGTGGCGCACAAGCGTCGCCGGTGCCTCGCAGACCTCCACTGCTGCCGCCCCCCCAAGAGAGCGGAACAGCATCGCAAGACTGGACCTGACCGAGCTAAGCGCGACACCAGCCTCGGGATGGCCGATATTTGCCCCGATCCCACTTGCCATGTCATGCCAGAGGTTACCGACCGTTTCTTCGGGTTCCATGAGATCACGAAGGTGCATCGGTCTTATCCGTAGATTGTGGCGATGAGATCGCGCAACGCCTGCTGCACGTCTGGCTCGTCACTCAAAGGTTCGATTACTGCGGCCTCCAAGGCCTGATCCACGCCCATTCCGTCCGCCATCAAGGTGGCGGCGTAAATCAGAAGGCGCGTCGAAACGCCTTCCTCGAGATCCATGCCCGATAGATTGCGAATATGGCCGGCCAGTCGCACCAAAGGTGCAACGCGTCCCGGCTCCAAGCGGCTTTCTTTGGCCACCACCGCGATCTCTGTTTCGAAATTCGGGAACCTGAACGAGATCGAGAGGAACCGCTGGCGGGTAGACGGCTTCAATCGTTTGAGGACATTCTGGTAGCCTGGGTTGTAGCTGGCCACCAGCATGAACCCCTGCGGAGCCGCCAGTTCTTCGCCGGTCCGGTCTATCATCAAGGTTCGACGCGTGTCTGTCAGGGGATGCAAGACGACCGTCACATCCTTGCGCGCCTCAACCACCTCGTCGAGGTAACAGATCCCGCCTTCGCGCACCGCACGGGTCAACGGGCCGTCGACCCAGACAGTCTCGCCGCCCTTGAGCAGATACCGTCCGATAAGATCCGAGGCCGACAAGTCGTCATGACAGGCCACAGTATAGAGCGGCTTGCCCAGACGGGCGGCCATATGCTCGACAAAGCGGGTCTTGCCGCATCCGGTCGGCCCCTTGAGCAAAAGGGGCAAACCGTTGTCATAGGCCATCTCGAACAATTCGCATTCACGACCCGTCGTCTGATAAAACGGCAAACTTGGTTTCAGTGCCATATTCATCGCTCATTCTCCAGGAACAGTGGTGGCGAGACCGGGTTGAATGACCTCGGACTTGCGGACGACCAGCAGCGAATAGATGTATAGCAAAGCACCGATGACCACCGCAGCCCCTGCACCAAACCGCATCAGATAGAACAAGGACAGGCCGTCCTGTACATCCATGTAATAGTCGCCAACCACACGCTGCATATGCGTCTGGATTGTGCCCGCAAAGGTCAGCACAAAGGTCATGAAGGCCATGCCTCCAGTCATCAGCCAGAACGATGCCATGTTCAGCACCTGATTATAGGGCGCCCGTCCCCGCAGAATCGGCATTGCATAGGTGAAGATCGCGAGATTCAGGGCGACATAGGCGCCATAAAAGGCAAGGTGCCCATGGGCTGCGGTGATCTGCGTGCCGTGACTGTAGAAATTCACACCATGCAGCGTGTGCAGAAATCCCCAGACGCCTGCCCCAAAGAAGGCCACGGTGGACGATCCCAGCGACCAAAGCAGAGCGGCTTTGTTCGGATGGTTCTTACGGCCTTTCCAGACCATAACAAAGGCAAAGGACATCATCAGGAAGAAGGGGATCACCTCGAAGGTCGAGAAGATCGAGCCAACCCACTGCCAGTAGCCCGGCAGGCCGATCCAATAGAAATGGTGCCCGGTCCCGAGAATACCCGAGAAAAGCGCCGTCGCTACGATGACATAGAGCCATTTTTCCACGACTTCACGGTCCACGCCTGTCAGCTTCAGCAGCAAGAAGGCGAGGATCGCCGCCATCACCAATTCCCAGGTCGCTTCGACCCAAAGGTGGACAACGAACCACCAGTACATCTTGTCGAGGCTGAGGTTGTCGGGGTTTATGAAGGCAAAGACCCAGAGCAGCGACAACAGCCACAGCCCCATCAAGAGCACGTTGGTGATCGCAGTCTTCTTGCCAGCAAGGACCGTCATCGAGATGTTGAGAAGAAAGATCAGGGCGGCGACAAGGATGCCGAACTTGACCCACAGTGGCTGTTCAAGGAATTCCCGCCCGCCGTGGATGCCCACCAGATACGACCCGACCGCGCCCAGCGTTCCCACGACAAGAATGATGAGTTGAAGATAGGCGAGCTTGGGCGACCAGATTTCGCGCTCCGATTCCTCGGGAACCAGATAATAAGCAGCCCCAAAGAAACCCAGCAGAAGCCAGACGATCAGGGCGTTGGTATGGATCATGCGGATGATATTGAAGGGCAGTATCTCGGCCAGAAAATTGGGTGAGACATAGACCCAGCCCGCCAGCAACCCACCCAGCACCTGAATGCCGAACAGGGCCATAGCGGCAACGAAATAATAGAACGCAACGTGTTGGGATTGGTATTTCATCGATTCTACTCCTTAGCCGGCATCATTAGGCGGCCAGCCCTGCGTGTCGGTTTGATCGGCCCAGCGCAGAAACTCCGCGAGGCCGCGGATATCTTCGTCGGTGAGGTTGAAATTCGGCATCTGGCGGCGGCCCGGTGTGCCGCTCGGCTGGCTTTCCATCCAGCCTTTGAGGATCTCGAACGCGTCCTCGGGGCTATCCTGAACACCCCAGCGGGTCATGACATTACCCACCTCCGGCGCGAAATACGCGCCTTCGCCGTGGAGCGTGTGGCAATTGATGCAAGAGTGCCTTTCCCAGACATGCTTGCCGTGGATCACCTCTTCACTGAGGCCCATGCCCGCCGTCGAGGTTTGCACAACGTACTTGTGGCTATGGACGGTCATCGCCACGAAGATCACGACAAAGAAAATCGAGCCCCCGTAGAAGATGTTGCGCGCCCGCGATTTTGTTAAGATTTCAGCCATTGTCAGGCCTCCTTGAATTCGGGATGGCCTGTTGTAAGCGGGCTCTCGGCATCAAAGTTTGTTGCAGCGCAATGTTTGGCACGATTGCACGACTAGCGTTGTTGGAGAAAGGAGCGCTCGATGCGGCACCCCCAACCAGATGACCCGGATATCCCACTGATAGAGTTGATGGCGCTCTGGCCTCAGACGATACCGGTCTTTGTTCGGCACCGGATGCTGTGCGTGGGATGTCTCGTCAGCCCGTTCCACACGGTCACGGACGCTTGTGCGGAATACGATCTCGACGAAGGCGAGTTCCTAGCGGAGCTTAAGATGGCTATCGGAATGGCGTGATCTGTCTCAGCTCTGACTGAGAACCACAAGAGCATGCGGATCACACACCTTGATGCGCTTGCGTCTGCTCTCAACAAGCCCCTGCTTTTCCCAGCCGCTCAACAAGCGGCTGACCGTGTGCAACGTGGTTGCCGTCAATTCCGAAAGATCCTGGCGCGTGATCGGAAAATCAATCTCGATCCCGCCCTCGACTTTGCGTCCGGTCTGATTGATCAGGCGCAAAAGCGCATTCGCCACGCGCTGCTCGACTTGCTGTGTCGCCAGTTCAACGATACGTGTGTTCATCTCACCGACACGGTGGCCCAGAGTGTTGTAAGTCTCGGTGGCAAATCCCTCATACTCGGACACGAATGTATCCCAAAGGCGCGTAGGCCAACTCAGCGCGATAGAATCCGTCGCAGTGATCGCGGTGGCAGGATAGGTCGTCCGCCCAATGGCCTTGGCGATACCCAAAAGTTGACCCGCTGGGATGTGCAGCGCCGTCACTTGTTCCCCGGTTGGCGTGATGCGCACCACCCGCACGTAGCCATCGAGCAGCATATAGAAGCGCTCGGCAGGATGACCTTCGCTGAACACCGCCACGCCGACCTCATAGCGCCGCGAGGTCGCCTGATCCAGAATCGTACGAATTTGACGCCGCTCTAGCCGTGAGAACGGCGGCAGATGCGTCAGCAGGCTTTCGTCAAGCCGCGGCAATGTCTTGCGGGCGGGAAGAGCATCCATGACGCGCGTCATCGCACAGATCCCCGCGCAACGCCACAACCGGATCATCCGGCATCACTGCATCTATCGTTCAGGAGTTTGCGCCAGAGCAAAATCGCAGCGGCGAAATCCGATATTCTTGTGATCAAGCCATAGCGCAACATGAAAGGAACAAGACATGATCCTCAAACTGACAACCGGTCTCGCCCTCGCGGTCCTGATGGCACCTGCGGCCTTCGCAGAAACCTTTGAAGTTCGGATGCTGAACAAAGGCTCGAACGGTGAGCGCATGGTTTTCGAACCCGCGTTCGTTCACGCGGCCCCCGGTGACACCATTCGCTTTCTGGTCGCCGACAAAGGCCACAACGCCGAGATCAACGCTGGGATGTTGCCAGACGGGGCTGACCCCTTTGCCGGCAAGATCAACGAAGAGATCGAGGTCGTGCTTGATGTCGAGGGTGTCTACGGCGTGATCTGCAAGCCGCATTACGCAATGGGGATGGTGATGACCATCGCCGTCGGCGACGTGGACGCACCCGACTCTTTCCTCGAGGGGCGCGTTCCGCCCAAAGCCAAGCAACGCTTTGAAGAACAAATCGGTAATCTCTGACCCATTTTCAGCGCTCGGGCTTAGGCCCTACCGCAATCAACCTCATGGAGGACACCATGACCAAAATCATCAATCCCGGACTTGTTAAAACCAGCCGTCGAAACGTTCTGCGGGGAACTGTGCTCGCTGGCGCAGCTGCTGTGGTCGGGGCCGGAGCAATGGCAGCCTCGCGCGCACCAAGGCTGACTAAGGCCAATACGACATCCGCCAACCTCTACAAGGCCGCCAGCCAACAACTGTCCGAAACCACGGCCAAACCGGCCGATCTCTCTGGCTATACGCGGGTCAGACAAGAGTTGGTCGCACCACCCTTTGCTCCCGCGCACGAGCAGGTTGCCACAGGTGGACCCAAGATCATTGAGATCACCATGAAAACCACGGAACGCCTGATGGTGGTGGACGAAGATACCGGCGCATCAATCTGGGCGCTGACCTACAACGGTTCGGTCCCCGGCCCGCTTATCATCTGCCACGAAGGCGACATGGTCGAACTGACGCTGCGCAATCCAACAGACAGCATGATGGAACACAACATCGACTTTCACGCCTCCACCGGCGCTTTGGGCGGCGGCGGCCTGACCCATGTCTATCCCGGTGAGGAAACCATTCTGCGCTGGAAAGCGACCAAACCGGGCTGCTTTACCTACCACTGCGCACCCGGTGGCGCGATGATCCCTTACCACGTTACACATGGAATGAACGGCGCTGTCATGGTTCTGCCACGCGATGGCCTGAGAGACGGCAACGGCAACCCACTCAACTACGACAGCATCGCCTATATCGGAGAACAGGATTACTACCTGCCGATGGATGAGAACGGCGATTTCCGCAG
The DNA here is from genome assembly GCF_000152845.1 of Roseovarius sp. 217. GTDB lineage: Bacteria > Pseudomonadota > Alphaproteobacteria > Rhodobacterales > Rhodobacteraceae > Roseovarius. Next base: position 1,311,769 of record NZ_CH902584.1, on the reverse strand, counting down.
CTATGAGGCTGCCGGTGACGACTATGCTGACAGCCTCAATGCGATGCGTACCTTGACCCCGACGCATTCGGTGTTCAACGGCGCAGTCGGAGCCCTGACCGGAGAGCGCGCGCTACGGGCCAAGGTCGGCGAGACTGTCTTGATGATCCACAATCAAGCGAACCGCGACTCGCGTCCGCACTTGATCGGAGGGCACGGCAATTTTGTCTGGGAAAGCTCGTTCACCGACGCACCGATGACCGGCATGGAAACATGGTTCGTGCGTGGCGGCAGCGCCGTGGCGGCGATGTACACCTTCGAACAACCGGGCGTTTACGCCTATGTGAACCACAACCTAATCGAAGGCGCGATGCTTGGCGCAACCGCTCACTTCGTCGTCGAGGGCGATTGGGACAACGGATTGATGGAACAAGTCGTCGCCCCCCATGCCTTTGCCACATAACCGGAGAGTTTGACATGACAACCGCCGCCGCAAACCGTCCATCGCTGTTCAGAACGTCCCTTCGTTTCGTGGCACTTGGGCTTTTGTTGGCGACCATCACCGGGGTCGCGCTTACGCAGCGCGGCCCCGAACCGACCTCGGCGCCCCTCATGGCGCATCAGCCGGTGGTGTTTCCAGATGGGCATCTGCTCTACGTGCAGCGCTATGAGGTGACGATTTCTGAGTGGTCCATCTGCGTGGCTCAGGGGGCGTGCAGCCTGCAAGTTCGCGCCCGTCCCGGCCACGATCCGGCAGTTACGCCTGCAACCGGCCTCAGCTATCCGGATGTTCAGGAATACATCGCCTGGATTAACAAGGTTCCGGGCAATTCCTATCGTTTACCGACCATAGAGGAGTGGACTGTCATGGCAGCGTCGGTGCTTCCCAAAACCACCGACCCGGTATTCACCGATCCATCACTGACATGGGCATCGACCTATCTTACCAAGGGCACAGCACCCCGTGCCCTCAAACCCCAAGGCAGCTTCTCAACATCGCCCGAAGGCATTGCAGACCTTGATGGCAGCGTTTGGGAATGGACGCAGGACTGTTACTCCGGGGTCTCCGAAGTTGTGGATCTAGACCGCTGTCCTGCCTTTTTCGTTGGAGGCGAACACGTCGCTGCGATGTCCTACCTCGTCCGCGACCCGGCACGCGGCGGCTGCGCTGTCGGTAGTCCACCGGCCCACCTCGGCATGCGCGTAGTCACAGATCGTCCACTCTAATTCGGCCTGCCTTCGGCTCCTTTCGAGCGAGGAGAAAGGGGACCGAACCGTCCGCGGTCCGCGATGTGCAGACCAGACCCTTGCCAAGTGTAAGGCCCTTTGGCACGGGCCGGTGTTGCCCTCATGTGGGGTGACCGCTTGGTCCCGTAGCTCGCGCACTTGCCCGATGTTATGTCATCTGTCTCATTCATCACGAAAGTTCAGATCACCTCGCGGCCCTTGTCCCCCAATTTGAGACCCCAAGCACTAACCTGCATCCGCGTAAGGCCGACCCAGTTGATTTAGCTTGCAAAGGTCGCGGCACACCTGTGGCAGGGGGTGGCCGTTGCGCCTTTGACAACCGTTCGCGGACACCCAAGAGCGCTTCATTGCCGAAATGTACTCTTAAATTGGCGGGGTATCGCCGAATCGCTGACACAATCGACACTGTTCCGCCACCTGGCCTTGACGGACCCAGTCAGAAGGGCCTTTTCATGTAAGGCCCGGCGCGGCGCAAGTCTTCTTATCTTTCAATGCGAGGAAACGACATGACCGGCAAATCTCTGAAATCGACGACGGCGATCATGATCGCCCTCTCCCTGCTTCAACCCTATCCCGTGGTGGCACAATCCAATTCGGACGCACAAGCTGTGCAAGAAATCCCAATTCAAACTCCCGAAGAAATCTGCGCCGAAGCGCAGATCCTTGATGAGTTGACGTGTGATCTGCACATTGCCGAACTCAAAGCGACGGCCGCAAGCGAATCTGAGACACAAGCCGCCTCTGAGGAGCAGCCGGCCGAAGACCCAGAGGTGCCGGCCGAAGCAGAAGCAGCGCCGGAAACGCAAGCCGAAGCAGATGTTGCGGCCGAAGCCGCTAAAGAAGCAGAGGCACAAGCCGAAGCAGACGCCGCAGTAGAGGCGCAAGCCGCTCAAGACAGCGCTGCTGAAGCAGAGGCTGCCGCAGAGGCAGAGGCCAAAGCCGCAGCGGAAACACAAGCCGAAGCAGACGCCGCAGCAGAGGCGAAGGCCGCTCAAGACAGCGCTGCTGAAGCAGAGGCTGCCGCAGAGGCAGAGGCCAAAGCCGAAGCGGAAACACAAGCCGAAGCAGACGCCGCAGCAGAGGCGCAGGCCGCCCAAGACACCGCTGCTGAAGCAGAAGCTGCCGAGGCAGAGGCCGACGTCGCAACTGACACTAATGCAGCAGAGGCGAATGAGGACGCAGAGGCAACGCCCGAATCTAACGCGCAAACCTCTGCCGAAACTCAAGACGCACAAGAAGCAGACGGCGAACCAAGCACAGAGACCCAATCAGCAGAAGACGAGCCTGCTGAAAACACGCTTCCCATTGCCGAGAGTGGGTCTACCCAAGCCCTTGCCGCCGAAACAGACAGCGAACCATCCGCTGACGTGACGACCGAGACTGTGACCGAAGAAACAAGCCGTTCCAGTGACGAAGAGTTTAAGGCCGACGCCCCTGACGCGGCGACCACATCCGCACAAACCACTGCGGCACAGGCCAATAACGACAACGGGATGAGTGATTTGCAACGTGCCGGATTGGTCGCCCTTGGCGCGGCGGTCGTGGGCGCGCTCGTGTTGAACAACAAGCGGGTAGAATCGAACACAGGCGACCGGGTTGTCGTTGTCGATGAGAATGACGAGTACCAAATCCTCAAGGACGACGATGCCCTCCTGCGCCAACCCGGATCAGAGGTTCGCACCGAACGCTTCAGCGACGGATCAACCCGCAGCAATGTGATGCGCGCCGATGGCTCTGAAATCATCACCATCCGCGATGCAACTGGCCGCGTGCTGCGACGAGTACAGGTTGACCCCGACGGGCGCGAGTATCTGCTGTTTGACGACACCCGCAGCTTTGAGCCGGTCGAGGTCCGCAACCTGCCCAAGCCCGCCTATGACTCCTTCGACTATCAGGCCGCCAGCGACCGCGACGCCCTGCGACGCGCCCTGCTTGCCGCCGATCGAGGCGACATCGACCGCACATTCAGCCTGCGTCAAGTGCGTGAAACCGTCGAGGTCCGTCAAATGAGCCCAGAAATCAATCTGCAGAATGTCACTTTCGCCACTGCCTCCGCGGCGATTCAGCCTTCTCAGGCAGAAAATCTGCGCGAGATGGGGGTGATGATGCGCGATCTCATTGCGGAAGACCCGACTGAATTGTTCCTCATCGAGGGCTATACCGATGCTGTCGGCGCACCCGGTTACAATCTGCTGTTGTCTGATCGCCGCGCGGAATCTGTGGCCTTGGCCTTTAGCGAGTATTTCGACGTGCCTGCAGAAAATATGGTTGTCCAAGGCTATGGAGAAAGTTACCTCAAGATCCCCACTCAAGAGGCCGAGCGATTGAACCGCCGTGTCGCCGTGCGCCGGATCACGACGCTGGTTCAGAACGCAGCGCGGTAAAGGAACAAGAGATAGGGAACGCGACCATGAGAACACCCCTGACGTTTATCGTTCCTTGCGGTCTGCGCTCCCTAGCCGCTTTGGTAAGCCTGAGCGTCGGTAAGCCTTGCGAGGCTCAATGCGCCTCTGCCCAGTTCACACCCTGTCCCGCATCCACGACCAAAGGCACATCGAGATGCACCGCCGGGCTTGCCGCTCCCTGCATCACATCGCGCGCAATCTCGATCAGCCTGTCTGTAGCCTCTTCGGCCACTTCAAAGATCAACTCGTCATGGACCTGCAAGAGCATCTTGCAGGGCAGCCCTTCAATCGCGTCCGGCATTCGGATCATCGCGCGGCGAATGATGTCGGCGGCGCTGCCCTGAATCGGCGCATTGATCGCCGCACGGCGGGCAAAACCGGCGCGCGGACCTTTGGCAGAAATCTCGGGGGTGTGGATCTTGCGGCCAAACAGAGTCTGAACATAGCCGTGTTCCTTGGCAAAGGCGACCGTCGCGTCCATGTAATCCTTGATACCCGGAAAGCGTTCGAAGTACCGGTCGATAAAGCCTTGGGCCTCGGACCTCGGGATGCGCAGGTTGCGCGCGAGGCCAAAGCCCGAAATCCCATAGATAACCCCGAAATTGATCGCCTTGGCCTGGCGGCGAATCTCGGGCGTCATCTGGTCCAGCGGCACATTGAACATCTCTGATGCCGTCATGGCGTGGATGTCATGCCCCTCTCTGAATGCCTGCTTGAGCGTCTCTATCTCCGCCACATGCGCGAGAATGCGCAGCTCGATCTGGCTGTAGTCGAGACTGACAAGGCGGTGGCCAGACGCGGCAACAAAGGCCTCGCGGATACGGCGGCCCTCCTCGCTCCGCACGGGGATGTTCTGCAGATTGGGATCGGTCGAGGCGAGGCGCCCCGTGTTCGCCCCTGCTTGGACATAGGATGTATGAACCCGTCCCGTATCCGGGTCGATATGATCCTGAAGCGCATCGGTATAGGTCGATTTCAACTTGCTCAACTGCCGCCAATCAAGCACACGCGCTGGCAACTCGTGTTCGGTCGCGAGGTCTTCAAGCACATCTGCACCGGTCGCATATGCCCCGGTCTTACCTTTCTCCCCGCCCGAAAGGCCCATCTCATCAAACAGGATTTCCCCCAATTGCTTGGGCGACCCGACATTGAAGCTACGCCCCGCTAGCTCGTGTATTTCAGACTCTAACGCTGCCATTTTCTGAGCAAACTTGCCCGACATGGCACGCAGCGTAGCGCGATCAACCTTGACGCCGTAGCGTTCCATCTGGGCCAGAACCGGCACCAAAGGGCGCTCTAGCGTTTCATAGACCGTCGTAACGCGGGCGCGGTGGAGTTGCGGCTTGAAGGTCAGCCAGAGACGTAGCGTGATATCTGCGTCCTCAGCGGCATATTTCACCGCCTCATCAACCGGCACACGGTCAAACGTCACGGCAGTTTTGCCAGACCCAAGCAGTGATTTGATCGGAATCGGCGTATGCATCAAATACCGTTCTGACAGCGCGTCCATACCATGACCATGCAGCCCCGCATGCAGCGCATAGGACATCAGCATCGTGTCGTCGATCGGCTCGACCGTAATACCGCGCGCGGCAAATATCTTGGCGTCGTATTTCATGTTTTGGCCGATCTTGAGGATGGCATGATCCTCCAGAACCGGCTTAAGGGCGGCGAGGGCATCTGCAACCGGCATTTGCCCCTCTGCCATTTTGTCAGACCCAAAGAGATCATCCGCCGCGCCGTCCTTATGCGTCAGCGGGATATAACAGGCCCGGCCCGGTGCGATGGCGAGGGATATGCCCACCAAATCAGCCTGCATTTCATTGAGCGAGGTGGTTTCGGTGTCAACCGCCACATAGCCCTGCGACCGGATCGCTGCGATCCACGCGTCGAGGCTCTTTTGATCCGAAACGCGCTCGTAGGTTTCAGGCTCTATTGCAGGCCAATCCGCGACGGATTGCCCCTCATCCGCCGCTTGCTGTGGCTTCGGTTCAGGAATGGTAGGTGCGTCTTTACCCAAGGCATCCGCGATGCGTTTCGACAGGGTGCGAAACTCCATCTGCGCCAGAAAGCACAGTAAAACCTCCGGATCAGGATCGCGCACCTCGAGATCGTCAAGCGTGAACTCAAGCGGTGTGTTGCAGTCGAGCTGCACAAGCCGCTTGGACATCTCGATCTGATCGCGCTTTTCAATTAGGGTGTCGCGGCGCTTCGGCTGCTTGATTTCCCCGGCGCGGTCCAGAAGCGCCTCCAAAGAGCCGAATTCGTTGATCAGGAGCGCCGCAGTCTTGATCCCGATCCCCGGCGCGCCCGGCACGTTATCGACACTATCCCCGGCCAAAGCCTGCACATCGACCACGCGATCCGGGGTCACGCCGAATTTCTCACGCACGCCGTCGACATCAATCAGCCGGTTCTTCATTGCATCCAGCATCTCAACGCCGTTACCGACAAGCTGCATCAGATCCTTGTCAGACGAGATGATCGTCACGCGCCCACCCAGATCGCGCGCCTGACAGGCGAGCGTGGCGATGATGTCATCCGCCTCAAAGCCCTCGATTTCTTCACATGCGATGTTAAAGGCGCGGGTCGCCTCACGAGTCAGCGGGATCTGCGGACGCAGGTCCTCGGGCATCGCCTCGCGATTGGCCTTGTACTCGGGATAGAGATCGTTGCGGAACGTGTGGCTGCCCTTGTCGAAAATCACCGCCACATGGGTCGGCGCGTCAGGACCGTTATTCCCTTCTACATAGCGTTGCAGCATGTTGCAAAAGCCTGACACCGCCCCGATGGGAAGTCCGTCGGATTTGCGCGTGAGCGGTGGCAACGCGTGATAGGCTCTGAAAATGAACGACGAGCCATCAATCAGATGCAGGTGACAGCCTTTTCCGAATTGCATGGTCATGAGAGCCCCGCTCAACAGTTTGAATTACGTCTGACGGTGTGCCACGAAGTGCCCGCCACTTCCAGACAGTTCATGCTCTGCCATGATGTCGCCACATTTTCCCCGAATTGGCGACACAGTTTTTCCAACTGCCCCGTAGATCAAACCGCCTCGACTTGACACACTGGGGTTGCGGAGGGCGGTCTGCCCAAGTTTTTCAGTGATTTTAAAGTAGTCGTTTCAGGCCCTGTGCCTCCGCACGAAATTAAACCCGCAGCGCCGGTCAGGCGCATTTTGGCCGGTAGCCGCAGATCAGCGGAGGCGCAAGATGGCAAAACCAGCCCCAAAACCCAGAGAGCCCGGACCGGCATCCGGAATACCCCTGAAACCCATTTCAACACCAAAGATGATCTTTAAAGATTTTGCATCCATCTGACACCGCGGTTCACCGGCACGGATAGGGCATAGGTTCAGCCCGTTCCATGACCAGAATGCGATGCAACTGACGTGTTGTCAGGTTTCCCAGAATGACAGTTCGGCCGATCACGAAACCAGGCGAGCCATAAAAGCCCAGTTGCCGGGCCAGCCTCGCGGATTGGTTCAGCCTCTGTGCTACTCGGGTAGAGTTCATATCATGCAAGAGACGGTCTCCGTCTATGCCCTGATCGGCGGCCAATTGTCTGAGATAAACAGCTTTTCAAATGTCGCGACTAACGCGAGGTGCTTGATCTGTTTCCGCAGGGCCCGCTCCGCCTGATCCAAACCCACCAAGTGGAATGTGTCTTTGCCAATATCGATCCCTAGCGACATCAGTTCATCAAAGTCGTTCTTCGCCATGCTACTTCTCCTGTTTGCAGAAATAGGCTCAGCCTAACCTGCCGGGTGAAGCAGCCGGTACATTCCACTAGCGGACCTTGGTGCCTATTGCGGCGGAGGTCCGGTTCGAACCCATTTTGGCGAATGCTGCATGTTGTTCAAAAGTCGGCTTTGGGTTCGAAATAAATCTCAAATTAGCTTTACGTTATAAACCGAGCGCGACGGGACCGGCTAATCGAATAGCCTTCATCGTGAACGCCGCACTGAGGCGTCCCATCCTTCCAAAAAATTGCTCTTTTTGAGATTGTCGAGATAGGTTAGCAGACCAGGCCCGAGGCGAATGGGCAGGAAACTACCCTTTTGCGCACGCAATTGAGAGAAGGCCCAGCTTTCGATTTCTGCGACCTCGAGGATCGGAATGAGTTGCGATTGGGTTGCGACGACGTGCTGTCCGTCTTCGGAGATCAAGAATCTTACAAAGAGTTCGGCAGCTGCAGGATTGGGTGCGATTTTGGGTATAAACGCACTGCGGGCCATGACAAGATTGTAATCCGACAAGAAGTGCACCCCCACGCGTGGGTCTTGAGCGGCCAGAGACATCGCATAAGAGCCAATCACGTTGATCGCAAGCGAGATTTCGCCTGATGCGGTCGCCGCCACCATATCCGAGGTGCAACAAAATGTCCGAACGCCACTTTGACCAAGGATCTCGGTGATCCGCTGCGACTGCATCCCCTGTTCGGCATCTTGGGTGGCAAAAAGATAACCAATTCCAGAGCCGCGAAGGTCATAGATGCCGATGCGCCCTTCCAGCGTTATTGCGTTGTCGCGAATAAAATTGGCCAGTTCACGGTGTTCTTTGGGCAGATACTCGGGGGTAAATAATTCGCTGTTGTAGATGATAACGGCTGGTTCGAAAGTAAAACCAAAAAGTTCGGAGCGCCAAGTGGACCACTCTGGCAGAGCTTCGGCTTCGGGCATATCGAGCCGCCGCGCAATACCCCGGTTAACCAGATCGACCTGTAGGTTCATCGCCGAGCTGATAACCACGTCAGGTGCCGCACCAGCCAACATTGCCTCGTGCAGCGCAACCGTCTGGTATTCTTCATACACAATCGTCACACTGGGATTGCGCGCTTCGAATTCTGCGATAACAGGGGCCATCGCGGGGGTGTCAGTGGCGCTAAATATTGTAATCGTCTGCGCAACTGCCCCGTCGGGCACAACCAATCCTAAAGCCAAAGCGATGATGATAAACAGTGATGTGGCGGCACGCCCGATGGCTCTTGGAAAAGCGATCATCACGGAAAGACCCCCTTTGCGCGCGGTCCCGAGGCGCAACTTCGCGTGATGCCCATCGACGACCGCCTGCACGATCGCACGGCCCAAGCCCGATCCGGCGGTGTCTTGCCGCATGGATGTAAACCGCTCTGTGGCGCGTGCACGGTCAGCTTCGGGAATCCCGGGTCCCGCGTCTTCGACCTTCAGCGCCAATGCATCATCTTCGATGCCCAGTGTGATGTCGATCGTGTTGTCGGGCGGACCATGGCGGATCGCATTGTCGATGAGGTTGCGCAGGGCTTCGCGGATCGACAGAGCGTCCGCAATAACTATGTCCTCCCCGTCCGCAACCTGATCCGCATCAAAGGTCACAATGATTTTGCGCATACGACTGTCACGGAGCATTTCGGCAACTGTGTCACGGACAACAGGTTTTAGGGCGATCGGTTTCAATGTCGCGCGGTCGGACCTGTGGATCACCATAGCATTCGCCAAAAGCTGATTGGTCAAACGCACAGTCCGCTCGGCTTGCAGTTCGGCCCGGACAAGACGCGCATGCATTTTCTTCGGATCCTTGGAGTCGACCGCCAACGACAAATGGCCTTGGAGCGCAGACAGCGACGTGCGGATCTGGTGCGCGACATCGGCGATAAAGCCTTCGGTCAGTTTTAGGTTTCGGTCAAGGCGGACGATAAAGCCGTTGATCGCGTCAAAGAGACCGCTGATTTCACTCGGAGAGGCCTCCTCGACAGGGGTGAGGTCGCCGGGCGAACGCGCGCTTAAATCGGCCTCGATCTGGCGCAAAGGAGAAAGCGCGCGCCGGATCGCAAGCCAGACAAACCCAAGGCCGATCAATGAGATGCCGGCCAAGCCCGTCATTCCGTTCAAGAAAAGAGACAATTGCTGCGCGTGCCTTGCTTCAAGGGTCTGGCCGATCTGGACTGCAACCCAAAGTCGCCCATCTGGCGAATTCATCTGACGCCCCTGTAAGACGAAACGGAATGGATCGCCATAAGGTGCATCAAAAAAGACCGGTGTTGCCTGCAACGCCATATCCGAAGGAACCGGCAGATCAGTGGTGCCTGTAATCACCCCCGTATCAGGCGAAAAAACCCGGTAGACGACCCGGTCATCGGGCGCGAGTGCGAGGATTTCCATGGCCGAAGACGGCAGGTCGATCGAAGGGCCATTAGGACCGGGTGATACGCGCTCCAAGATAGCCAACGCCGCCCCCGCCAGTAAGAGGTCGTAAGTCCGGTTTGCGGCCCCGCGTGCATAGTTCCAAAGCAACAGCGAAATGATCAATAAAAGGGCCATAAATCCCAGCGCCATCAGCGACAAAAGGCGACGTTGAAGTGAATAGCTGCGCGTTTTACTCGTCATCGGCAACATAGGCCATATAGCCTAGGCCACGAGCGGTTTTGATCACGAGTGGCGTATCATGCAGTTTGCGGCGCAGTCGCGTGACAATCTGTTCGACGGCGTTCATGCTTGGGCTTTCGTCAAAACTGTAAAGTTTGTCTGCAACCTCCTCCTTGGTCAGCATCCGGCCAAGGTTGTCGATCAATATCTCAAGCAGTTGGACTTCGCGGGCGCGAAGATCGACATCTTTTCCTGCAACAATGGCACGCTTTGCTGCTCTGTCGAAAGACAGCCCGCCTGCAACAAAGATATTGCTGGCTGTTCCAGAGCGTCGGCGCGCAAGGACGCGGCATCGGGCAAGCAATTCCCTAAAATCAAAGGGTTTGACCATATAGTCGTCCGCACCTGCGTCCAAGCCGACCACTCGTTCGTCGATTTGGGACCGCGCCGTCAGGATCAGCACAGGCGTGGCATCGCCGCGGGCGCGCAAAGAGCGCAGAATTTCATATCCGCTTTTGCCTGGTAGGTTGACGTCCAGTAGGATGATATCAAACAGGGAGTGGCGAAGCAGGTCGTTGGCCTCGTTCCCGTCGCTTTCACGGTCTACACAATGGCCTTCGGCCCGCAGACGATCAACGATCGTGCCGGCCAATTCTTCATTATCTTCGATCAAGAGGATCCTCATAGTCATAGTCTATGAGTCAAGGTGTGTTTGCGATAGCCGTTTTGTTGCTGTCAGCTTCGCGTCAGTTTTGAGTCAGCCTTGCCACAGAAACAGCTCAGGTTTTTGTCAGCATCACTCTGTAGGGTCCCTTCGTGGTGGGACAAACCCGCTTGTCTCAAAAGGGAGGAGACCCCAATGACTTTGATCCGCCTCTGCGGCGCGTTTGCCGTTGCCGCAACTCTGGCTGTGCCAGCTTTTGCCGAAATCACTCGACCAGAATGTGTCGCACCTGCGAACCCAGGTGGTGGTTTTGACCTGACTTGTCGTATTGCGCAAACAGGCTTGGCGCCACAGTTGGGAACCGCAATGGAAGTAAGCTTCATGCCCGGCGGTATCGGCGCAGTTGCCTATAGCCTTTTCAACACCACGCGGACCGACGACGCAAGTGCAATTGTTGCATTTTCGACGGGTTCGCTTTTGAACATTGTGACGGGCAAATACGGCGAGTTTGATGAGAATGATGTTCGCTGGGTGGCAACTGCCGGTGCTGACTTCGGCGCTGTAATCGTGCGTGCAGATAGCCCATATCAGGACCTGAGCGCGCTTATGGCAGACTTTAGCGCGGATCCTGCATCGGTTGTGATCGGTGCCGGTGGATCCGTTGGCTCACAGGATTGGATGAAAGCTGCGCTATTGCTGCGTGGTGCTGGTGGCGATCCAAGAGCGATGCGTTATGTTGCGTTTGATGGCGGCGGCGACGCGATCGCAGCACTTTTGGGTGGTTCCATTGGCGTCTACACTGGCGACATGGGCGAAATGACCGCACATCTCGAAGCCGGCACAATGCGCGTTCTTGCGTCGATGTCTCCGGCGCGCCTTGACGGTATCTTCGCAGAGATCCCAACCGCAAAAGAGCAAGGCTTTGATGTCGAATGGACCATCATGCGTGGCTTCTACATGGGCGGCGACGTTTCTGACGAAGACTATGATGCTTGGGTTTCGACATTCGAGGCAGCTTACGCAGCGCCAGAATTCGCGACAGTGCAGGCAGAAAAAGGCCTGTTGCCGCTTAATCTCGCGGGTGACGACCTGACTGCTGCAATCTCGACCAACATGGACCTTCTGCGCACAATCAGCACAGAAGCAGGCTTGCTCAACTGATCTGACTAATCCGATCGGCCGTCGCCCAAGTGGCGGCGGCTTGTCGCTATTTTGCCAAGGAGGCAGTCCATGGCCGACCGTCTTTTCGCCAGCTTTCTGCTGATCGTGACACTAGCCTACGCTTATATCGCGTGGACGTTGATCCAAGCGCCGTTCCAATACGACCCTCTGGGTCCCGAAAGCTGGCCGCGCATTCTTGCCGGAGCCGCTATTCCTTGCATTCTGTATATACTTTGGCGTCCGGACGCCGAACCCTTTGCGGTTACAAAATACACTTGGTTCAGGATCGCCCTGATGGTGGTGTTGCTGTTTGCTTATGCCGAACTCTATGAACCGCTCGGCTTCATCATCTCGACAATTCTCTTCGGCTCGATCGTTGCCCTGACGCTAGGCGCGCCGCGGCTTGGGGCCTTGGCCTTTGGCTTAGGAGTAGGCGTGTTTGGCTATTTGCTCTGTTTCACGCTCATGGGCCTTAATTTGCCAGAAGGCGAAACGGTCGAGGCTGCACTAGAATTCTTTCGCGGGGACGCTGAATAATGGATGCGATTCTTTCAGGCCTGTCGACGGGCTTTTCCGTAGCACTTGACCCCTTTAACCTCTTGTTGGTGATGGTCGGCTGTTTCCTTGGCACGCTCATTGGCGCACTTCCGGGGCTTGGGCCAATCAATGGCGTCGCGATCCTGCTTCCGATCGCCTATGGCCTAAACTTCCCGCCCGAAAGCGCGCTTATTTTGCTCGCCGGTATATACTACGGCGCAGAATATGGTGGGCGAATTTCTTCGATCCTGCTCAACGTGCCTGGTGATGCGAGCGCAGTCATGACGACCCTTGACGGTCACCCGATGGCCTTGCGCGGCGAGGCTGGCAAAGCCCTATCTACTTCGGCTGTGGCAAGTTTTATCGGAGGCACGATTGCGGTCGTCCTGATGACACTCTTTGGTCCGCTCCTCGCATCCGTCGCCGTTGGGTTTTCACCTGCGAACTACGTGGCGTTGATGGTCTTTGCATTTGCATCTCTGGCCTCACTCGTTGGCAAAAGCACTGTCAAGACATTGCTCGGCGCCCTCATCGGGCTGATGCTGGCCACCATTGGCATCGACGCCAATACTGGCGTGCCGCGCTATACGTTCGGGATTCCTGACCTGCTTGCAGGCATTGACTTCCTGATTGTCGTGGTCGGCTTGTTCGGGATGGCCGAACTGCTCCACCTGGTAGAACAGCAAGTGAAAGGGACGCTCAAGTCCTTGCCTGTCGACAAAAGTTTTGTGCAGGCCGCCGATATCATTAAGCTGCGCTGGACAATCCTGCGGTCCTCTTTGATCGGCTTTATCATCGGCGTCTTACCTGGCACCGGCGCTTCGGTCGCCTCAGCGGTTGCTTATGGCACTGAAAAGCGTCTGGCGGGACCGGAGGAAGCGAAGAGCTTTGGTACTGGCAACATTCGCGGTCTTGCCGCCCCCGAAGCGGCAAATAACGCAGCTGCGGGCGGGGCGATGGTTCCAATGCTGACGCTTGGTATTCCCGGCTCGGGGACCACGGCGATCTTGCTGGGGGCACTCTTGATGTTCAACGTGCAGCCTGGTCCGCTCCTGTTCACGCAAAAGCCAGAGATTGCATGGGGCCTTGTGGCGTCCATGTATATCGGCAACGTCGCCCTTCTAGTGATCAACTTGCCACTCGTCGGTCTGTTCGCACGGCTGCTAACGATCCCGCACCATTATCTGACGCCGCTGATTGCGATCCTTGCGTTCATTGGAATCTATACCATCGTGGGCAACCCGCATGATCTGTTCCTGATCACGGCCTTGGGGGTGTTTGGCTGGTTCCTGCGCAAGCTGGAGTTCTCACTGGCTCCAGTCATTCTCGGCTTTGTCTTGGGGTCGCTGTTTGAAAACAACTTGCGCCGCGCTTTGTCGATTTCGGGCGGCGATTGGGCGATCCTGACAGAGGATTGGACAAGTCTTGTTCTTTATATCCTTGCGTTCGCAGTGGTATTTGCTCCGATTTGGTTGTCCCGCAGGGCACGTCGTGCCGCCGCTGCTTAGTAAGTTGAAGCCACATGTCGTCGCCCTCACCCTTGGTGGGGGCGGTGGCGTTCTGGCTCTTGGCCTTGGCCTTCCAGCAGCAGCTTTGATCGGGTCCACTCTTACGGTTGCGGTGGCAGCAGTTACTCCCATCTCGTTGGCCGTTCATCAACGCCTCCGCGACCTAGCATTTTGCGTGATCGGCATCTCACTGGGCGCCGGGGTCGAGGCTGAAGCACTTAGCCAAATTGGTGCTTGGTCAGTCAGCCTCACTATGTTGCTGGTGTGCCTCTGGACGACACTTATGACGGGCGCGCTTTTGTTAAAGAGACTTTTCGGGATGGACAGCGATACCGCCATTCTCGCAACGAGCCCCGGAACGATGTCAAATGCAATTGCGCTTGCGCTTGAAGGACGAGGAGACGCGACGACCATCCTGATTTTACAAATGTTCCGCTTGCTGGTCCTCGTGTCGGTCGTTCCACCCGTTGCCATGCTACTGGATGCAGACGGAATTTTTTTACCAATGGCATCGATGGGCCTTTTACCTCTCGCTCTGCTTGTTTCTACGGCACTGTCTTTGGGACTTTGGGGTTCGCGCATGGGCATCCCTGCGGCGTGTTTGTTGTTTGGAATGTTACTGAGCGCTGGCGCCCATGTCGCGGGATTGGCGCAAGGACCCGCGCCCGTCTGGGCGGTTAACGCGAGCTTCATCATTACCGGAGCAGCGTTGGGTGCGAGACTGACCTCCATCAAGCTTTCCAAGCTCATGCAATTATCTGGGGCAGGGCTTTTGCTGGTAGGATCAGCGGTCGTGGTGTCGCTCTGCTTCGCCGGTATCACTCACGTCTTTACGGGATTGCCTCTTGCACAAATCTGGATCGCATTTGCGCCCGGCGGGGTCGAAGCGATGGCGGCAATTGGTTTGGCATTAGGCTATGACCCTGCCTACGTCGCAATACATCATTTCGCCCGAATTCTGCTGCTGGTTATTTTGATCCCAATATGTCTGAGACGCTTTGATCCATAAGATGAGAGCAGCTATCTAAATACCTTAAAAGGGGTCCGTTGCCTTAACTTGGCGACGCAGTAGCTTGGTCTCTTTTTCGATGATGGAGGAGCCGATGGGGCAAGGTAAGACTCCGTTCACACGGCACCGGTTTCCTCGTGAGATCGTCCGTATGGCAGTGCGCTGGTAGTGTCGCTACCCGTTGCCGTACAGGGATGTGCGCGACATGTTGGCCGAGCGCGGAGTGACGGTCGATGCCTCTACGATCCATCGCTGGGTTCGCAAGTTCGGCCCCGAGGTCCGCAAACGGGCTTATGGCGCACACCGCTCGTGGCGCGGGCTGCAGTGGCATGTCGACGAGACCTATATCCGGGTCGGCGGACGTTGGTGCTCTCTAGGGCGAGCCGTCGACCAAATTGGCCAATTGATTGACTTTCGCCTGACGGCAAGGCGCAATGCCAAGGCAGCAAGGGCTTTTCTGCGGCAGGCGCAGGAGACTGTCCGGGACCTGCAGGATCGAGGTCGCGAATGAGATCGACTTTGTGGCCAAACTCTTCACTGAAGCCGCGTGAAGAACACCGCCGCCCGCTCTCAGCACGCAAAGGCTAAGTTATTGCAACGGACCCGTCTCAACAAAAATCCGAACATCCATGATAGGCCCCGCCTCATTCCAAAACCCCAGCGCATCCCATCGGCCACCAAGTTTTGCCCACTCCCACAGGTAGAACCCAGTCGCTGGCCGTTGAAATTTTTCCCAAATTCGGACCTGTGTCGGCCAAGATGATCGGGTTGGCTTGCGGTGTGGGAGAGGTATGCGACTAATCCAACTCACGGACTTCGCGAACCCATGTCACAATGGTCTTTCGTGACCCTGCACTCATCTGGATCGCATTGGGTGGGGGCATCGCGTGGCTCAGCCCGGCCTGCATATATATCTGCTCGGCGTGGCGGGCCACGTCGCTTTCGGTTTCAAGAAACACGTTTTTGGGTGCCCAATGCAGCCCGCCCCAAGACGGCTCGCGTGCATGACACATCGAGCAGTTGCCCACAACGGCGACATAGGCATCCTCAAAGCTCTCGGCGGCTGCGAACTTCTGTTCATAGGGTGTCAGAGTGCGGGCTTCTGCCGCGTCAAAGGTGTCGTCGCCAGAGAAGGTTGAAAGCCATGCGATCAGCACCATCAACAGCGTTGTAACAGCCCATGTCCAATGCGGGCCCGTGCCAGTCTTGTGCAGAGTGTTGAAATAGTGTCGGATGGTCACGCCGGTCAGGAAGATCAGCGATGCGATGATCCACGCATACTCCGTGGCGAAGGCCAGCGGATAGTGGTTGGAGAGCATCAGGAACACGACCGGCAAAGTCAGATAGTTGTTATGGGTTGAACGCAACTTGGCGATTTGGCCATATTTGGCGTCAGGCATCCGACCCGCCTTGAGGTCAGCCACCACGATACGCTGGTTCGGCATGATCTGAAAAAACACATTGGCGGTCATGATCGTTGCTGTGAACGCTCCCAGATGCAAGAGCGCGGCACGCCCGGTAAAGATCTGGTGATACCCCCAGGACATTGCGACAAGAATGGCAAACAGCAGCAGCATCAGCACCGTCGGCCGCGCGCCAAGGCGGGATTTGCACAAACTGTCATAGGCCAGCCAGCCAACCGTCAGGGAACCGCCTGAAATAAGGATTCCTTGCCAGAGCCCCAGGTTGGCCTTGGTCGGGTCGAGCAGATAAAGCTCGCCGCCCACCCAATAAAGCATCATCATAAGCGCCGCACCCGAGAGCCATGTCGCGTAGCTCTGCCATTTGTGCCAAGTCAGATGCTCTGGCATCCGCGCCGGCGCCACAAGATACTTGACCGTGTGATAAAACCCTCCACCATGCACCTCCCATTCCTCGCCATGCGCCCCTTCGGGCAGGGCGGCGTTCGGTTTCAGCATCAAGTCAAGCGCGATGAAATACAACGATGCGCCGATCCATGCCATCGCCGTCACCACATGCAGCCAGCGAACGGAAAAGGCGATCCATTCCCAAAGAATTGCGAGATCGTACATTGCCAGCCTCCCGAGTGTCAAAGTCCCGAGCACTCTAGGCGAGATCGAATTGCTCTGGTATGGCTAAGAAAAGCCAAGCAGCATCAAAAAATCCAGAACAATGTCCTATCTCGACAATATCCGCACCTTCGTCCGAGTCTATGAGCTGGGGAGCATGTCCGCCGCCGGGCGCGATCTGCGAATTTCCCCCGCTGTCACCTCCTCGCGGATTTCACAACTGGAAGAGCATCTCGGCGTACGCCTCTTTCAGCGCACAACCCGCAGTCTGACACCGACGGAACAGGGGCAATCCTTTTACAGCGGCGCGAGCGAAATCCTGGAGGCGGTCGAACGCGCCGAGGCGCAGATTGTCAACATGACAGAAAACCCGAAAGGGTCGCTCTACGTGGCGGCGCCTCTGGGTGTTGGCCGCCGGCTGATAGCGCCCCAAGTGCCTGAATTCCTGCAAGCCTATCCAGAGGTCAAGGTGCGGCTCAGACTCACCGACCGCAAGGTCGATCTGACAACCGAGGGGTTGGATCTCGCTTTCTTCCTTGGCCAACCCGAAGACAGCAACCTACGCATCCGCAAGATTGCGGATGTCGCACGCATTCTCTGCGCCTCGCCAGATTACGTTGCAAAAAGAGGACTTCCCGAGAGTGGTGACGACCTGATCGCGGACGGGCATGAGTGCCTCAATCTGCGCTTTCCGGGCGCGACCGAGTTTCAATGGCTGCTCTCGACCCCCGATGGCCCAAAGCGATTTCGCGTTTCCGGGCGCTGCGAATCCGACGATGGTGATGTGCTGACAGATTGGGCATTGGCAGGGCAGGGAGTTGCGCTGAAACCGATCTTCGAAATTGCCGAACACCTGAGGGCCGGAGCCCTCATTCCGGTCGCGACCCGCACCCCACCGGAGCCGATCCAGATGGCGTGCCTCTTTACGCATCGCCGCTGGCAAGACCCAAAAACGCGTCTCTTCATGGAATTCATGGTCGAGCGTATCGCGGCCATGATCAAGGCCGCGGAAACTTTGCGTTAGCTGCCGCGATACGTAGAATAGCCAAAGGGCGATAGCAGAAGTGGCACATGATAATGCGACGCCTCCGACATGCCAAAACGGATTGGAATGACGTCGAGAAAGCGCGGTTCTTCCGGCGGGGTATTGCAGGCCATGAGGTAGTCCCCGACGTGGAACACAAGCTCATATGTGCCCGTGGCAAACTCATCCTTTGGCAGAATTTGCCTGTCAGTGCGCCCATCCCCATTTGTCTCAAGCGTTCTCAGCAAAACCCGTCCTGCGCCTTCGATCCGGAAAAGCTCGATTTTCAGCCCCTCAGCGGGGCAGCCGCGTGCGGTGTCGAGAACATGCGTCGTGAGATAACCGGTCATTCTGAAGCCTCCTCAAGCTCAGATGCTTCTAAACCGGTTGCCGCATGTGAGGCAAATCCACTCTGCCAAAACACAGCTTCGCATTTTTTTTGAAAAACATCTCAGATTTTCTGGTTTATGAATAGATCGGAACAGGAGAACCATGGCATGACACGATATCCACGAGACATGACCGGCTATAGCGAGCACGCTCCGGTCGCCAACTGGCCCGACGGAGCGAAAATCGCCGTCCAGATTGTTCTCAATTACGAAGAGGGCGGCGAGAACAACATCCTGCACGGTGACGCCGCCTCGGAAGCGTTCCTGTCCGAAATCACCGGCGCCGCCCCATGGCCGGGGCAGCGGCACTGGAATATGGAATCGATCTACGAATATGGTAGCCGGGCGGGCTTCTGGCGCGTGCACCGCCTGTTGAAGGATCTGCCGGTCACCGTCTACGGCGTCGCCACCGCGCTTGCACGCGCGCCAGCGCAACTTGCGGCGATGAAACGAGCGGAATGGGAGATCGCAAGCCACGGTCTGAAATGGATCGAACACAAGGACATGAGCCCCGAGGAGGAGCGCGCGCAAATTCGCGAGGCAATCCGCCTGCACACCGAGGTTGTGGGGACCCCCCCGCGAGGCTGGTATACCGGACGATGCTCCATGAACACGGTCGACCTCGCTGCAGAAGAAGGTGATTTTGCCTATATCGCCGACAGCTATGCGGATGATCTGCCCTATTGGGTGAGGGCCGGCGGCAAGGATCAGTTGATTGTTCCCTACACCATGGATTGCAACGACATGCGCTTTGCGATTCAGGCCGGATACACCACAGGTGCGCAATTCGAAACTTACCTGAAGGACAGCTTCGACATGCTCTATGCCGAGGGGCAGGCCGGCGCACCCAAGATGCTTTCGATTGGTTTGCATTGTCGCCTTGCCGGGCGTCCGGGCCGGGCCTTGGCTCTCAAGCGCGCGCTTGATCATTTCCTCGCCCACGAAGGTGTCTGGTTCGCCACACGCGCGCAGATCGCCGACCATTGGGCAAAAGAGCATCCGCCAACGCGGGCCCTGCGCCCCTCTGCGATGGACCGACAGGGGTTTGTTGCTGCGTTTGGCGGAGTCTTCGAGCATAGCCCGTGGATCGCAGATGCGGCCTATGATCTTGAACTCGGTCCAACCCACGACAATGCGGCAGGGGTGCATAATGCCCTTGCCCGGATCTTCCGTTCCGCAGCCGAAGACAAGCGCCTTGCTGTTCTGATCGCCCATCCTGATCTTGCTGGCAAGCTGGCGGCGGCGGGCCGCCTCACCCGCGAGAGCACGACAGAGCAAGCCGGGGCCGGGCTCGACATGCTGACGGACGAAGAGCGGTCCACCTTCACCGCGCTGAACGATGCCTATACCGCCAAGTTCGGCTTTCCCTTCATCATCGCGGTGCGCGACCACAGCAAGGCCTCGATCCTGTCGACCTTCCAGCGTCGAATAGAAAACGATCGTGCCACCGAATTCGCAGAGGCCTGCCGTCAGGTCGAGCGCATCGCGGAAATTCGGCTGCAGGAGATTTTTGCTCAATGACCGAGATCGTTAAAATCCGGCCGCTGACCGGAGAGGCGTTTGCGCCTTTTGGCGACGTTCTCGATACGAGTGGTCCGCCCGACTTGATCATCAACGCTGGGATGTGTGGTCGCTTTCATGATCGCGCACGGCTCGATTTTTCCGATGGCCGCGCCGGCATCAGCTTGTTCAAAGCCGAACCGCGCAGCCTGCCCTTCAGGCTGGATCTTGTAGAACGCCACCCCGACGGCAGTCAGGCGTTTCTGCCGATGACCGACGCGCCGTTTCTCTTGGTCGTCGCCCCCGACGTGGATGGCGGACCGGGCCAACCGCTCGCCTTTCTAACTCTGCCGGGGCAGGGCGTGAACTATCATCGCGGCATCTGGCACGGCGTTTTGTGCCCCCTGGCAGAGCCGGGCCTCTTCACTGTCATCGACCGCATCGGCACGGGGCCGAACCTTGAGGAGCACTGGTTCGACCGCGAGATCATCGTGACGCAATGATCGCGAAAGCGATCATTTTCCGGATCGCTCGTCGCCATCGCACCGCACATCGTTACAGAACCTTAGACAATCGGGATGATCCATGAGCAACAAATACTTTGCACCCCACGGGGGGCACCCCGGACAAGACCAACTTCTGACTGACCGCGCCGTGTTCACCGAGGCCTATGCGGTGATCCCGAAAGGCACGATGCGCGATATCGTGACCAGCTTTCTGCCCTTCTGGACAGAGACCCGCCTCTGGGTGATCGCCCGGCCCCTGAGTGGCTTTGCCGAGACCTTCTCGCAATACATCATGGAGGTGCAGCCCGGTGGCGGCTCGGACCGTCCCGAGACTTGTGCGCAGGCACAAGGTGTGCTGTTTGTGGTCGAGGGCACAGCAACGCTCAACGTGAACGGCACGACCTACACACTGACGCCAGGCGGCTATGCCTACCTGCCGCCGTCCAGCGGTTGGACCCTGCACAATCAAGGCGACGCGCCCTTGCGCTTTCACTGGATCCGCAAGGCCTATGAGGCCGTTGAGGACCTTGATGTACCGGATGTTCTTGTTCTCAACGAAAATGACATCACGCCCACGCTGATGCCGGGGACCGATGGGAAATGGGCAACGACTCGGTTTGTCGATCCCGCCGACTTGCGCCACGACATGCATGTGACTGTGGTGACATTCGAACCGGGCGCGGTAATCCCCTTTCTGGAAACGCATGTGATGGAGCACGGCCTCTATGTGCTCGAAGGCAAGGCGGTTTACCGGTTGAATACCGATTGGGTCGAGGTCGAGGCAGGCGATTTCATGTGGTTGCGCGCCTTTTGTCCGCAGGCATGCTATGCTGGTGGTCCAGGCCGCTTCCGCTATTTGCTCTACAAGGACGTGAACCGGCACATGCCGCTGCGTCCGCCCGGAGCCTTTCGCGACATCTGAGACACCTCAGGCAAAATAGCGTTTACACTGCCGCGCGATATACTCGACGAAAAGCCGCACCTTGGGATCCTGAAGCTTCTTGTGCGGATAAAGACAGCCAAAGATCGTCGGCATCGGCGGCGTGTCGGGGAGAACCTCGACCAGCCGTCCACTTTCCAGATGCTCACGGATATCAAATCGTGGTTTGTTCACGATCCCTCGACCCGCTAGCGCCCAATCGGTCAGAACGTCGCCGTCGTCGGCGTCATATTTGCCCTGGACGTCAAGCCTGCGCGCTCCCATATCCGTGCGCAATGTCCAGAAATACTCTGGCGACCTCGGGTATCGCAGCAAGAGACAGTTATGGCCGTGCATTAGGTCGTCCGGCGTCCTGGGTATGCCAGCCCGCGTCAGATAGCTTGGCGCGGCACAAAGCACACGATCACAATCAGCGAACTTGCGCAGTTTCATGGTGGATTCGCCGGGGTCTCCGACAAAGAACGCAACATCCTGACCGTCGGCAAGAATATCGACCTTGCGATCCGACAGCCGCATTCTAATCTCGGTTTCCGGATAGCGGTCGGTGAATTCCGGCACCAATGGCGCAACGATCCTGCGCCCGACTCCGAGCGGTGCGGTAATACGAATTGCGCCCCGAGGCACTTCAGAGAAGCTCGCCACGCGTGCCTCGGCATGGTCGAGCGCGAGCAGCACGGCTCTGGCTTCCTCGTAAAAGACCGTGCCCACCTCGGTTGGCATCATCGACCGGGTGGTCCTGTTGAAAAGCCGCACACCAAGGCGTTTCTCGAGTTCCTTCAGGCGCTTGCTGGCTACTGCCGGGGTCAGCCGCAGATCACGGCCACCCGAGGTAATGCTGCCCAATTCCATGACCCTGACAAAGACCCGCAAGCTCTCTATATACGACATACACTTTCTCCAGCTCCGATCCAGCCTGCACCGTCGCGGCGCTTTTTTCAACGATTTGTTGAAAGTGTTTGCCGATTCCGGTGATTGTCGCGGCAAATCCTTGCTTCTATGGTGATCCATGTTCATCGGCCGCAAGGCCCGCTTAGTGGGAGGAGACCATGACGCATCGCACCGATGTCCGCTTTATTCTCAATGGTCACGACATGTGCGTGCCCAACGTAGAGGCGAGCCGGACACTGCTGGATTATTTGCGATTGGAGCGCCGCCTAACGGGCACCAAGGAGGGTTGTGCTGAAGGCGATTGCGGCGCCTGCACCGTCCTTGTCGGCCGTCTCGACGCGTCAGGCCTCAATTATGTGCCGGTTAACGCCTGCATTCGGTTTCTTGCCTCGGTCGATGGGTGTCACGTTGTCACGATCGAACATCTTGCCGGCCCGGATGGCCGCTTGCACCCGGTGCAACAGGCGATGGTCGAGCATCACGCAAGCCAATGCGGCTTCTGCACCCCCGGCTTCGTTATGTCTCTCTATGCGCTTTGGATGCAGGTGCCCGAGCCGACCGAAACGCAGATCGAAACCGCCCTGCAAGGCAACCTGTGCCGCTGCACAGGCTATCAGCCGATCATTCGCGCCGCCGCTGCGGTCAGCCGCTACGGTACGCCCACCTCGGATCATCTGAACACCGAGCGCGAGCACAATATTTCCCGCCTAACCGCGTTGAAAGACAACAGGCGCGTTGTCTCCGGGCCCGAGACCAATCTCAGTATCCTGCCGGCCAGCATTGATGATCTTGCCGATTGCTTGCTCGCCTACCCGGATGCGACTTTTGTGGCCGGTGCAACCGATGTGGGTCTCTGGGTCACGAAGTTTCTGCGCGTGATAGGGCCCGCCATTTTCACGGACCACCTCGAAGACCTGAAGACCGTCGAGAGAGTGGGAGCGCATCTCCTGATCGGTGCGGGCGCCAGCTATACCGAGTGTCGCGACCTTCTATCCGAGCATTTGCCGCACCTGTCGTCCTATTGGGATCGCATCGGCGGTTGGCAGGTGCGCAACATGGGCACGGTTGGCGGCAATATCGCGAACGGCTCGCCTATCGGGGATGCACCGCCGGTGCTGATGGCCCTCGGTGCAGAGATCATCCTGCGCCGGGGACCGGAGCGCCGCACGTTGCGGTTGCAGGACTTCTTCATCGACTATGGCAAGCAGGACCGCCAGCCGGGTGAGTTCATCGAAAGCATTCGCGTGCCTTTGCCCGGCCCGAACGATCTGAACGCGGCCTACAAGATTTCCAAGCGGCGTGACGAGGATATTTCTGCCGTGGCCGTCGGCATAAACATGACCGTGACAAACGGGACCATCCACAAGGCACGCATCGCCTTCGGCGGAATGGCCGCCACGCCCAGACGTGCCACAGCGGCAGAAACCGCTCTCGAAGGTCAGCCTTGGGTCCGCGAGAGTTTCGAAGCCGCCGCACAAGCCCTGACCCAGGATTTCTCGCCGCTGAGCGATTGGCGCGCCTCTGCGGCCTATCGGATGCTTTCGGCCCAGAACCTGCTGCGTCGGTTCTATCTGGAGCGCGCAACCGCGACGGATGCCCCCGTGCGCCTCGCTATGACCTGACCCAGAGAAGGAGACGAGACTATGAAAGACGCCGTTTCACTCATTGGGGCCGTCCATACCGGTCGCATCCATGACAGCGCAACCAAACATGTAACGGGCAAGGCGGATTTTACCGATGATATCGCCCTGCCCGATGGTGCGCTTCATGCTTATCTCGGCGTCTCGGACGTGGCCCATGCCCGCCTGATCGGGATAGACCTGTCGCAAGTCCGTGCTGCGCCTGGTGTTGTCGGTGTGCTGACCGCTGCAGACATACCGGGTGCCAACGACATCAGCCCCACCAATCTCAACGATGAGCCGGTTTTCCCCACCGAAACCATTCAGTTCCACGGCCAGCCGCTCTTTGCCGTCATCGCCGAGACCCGCGATCTTGCCCGGCGCGCTGCCGAGCTGGCAAAGGTGGATCATGAACCGTTGCCACATGCGCTCGACCCAATTGCGGCGCAGGAGGCGGGGTATCCTTACGTCACCGCCCCCCTGACGCTGACGCGCGGTGCGGTGACCCCGGCACAGGACGCCGCACCGCACCGCATAAGGGGACGGATGCATGTTGGCGGACAGGATCACATGTATCTCGAAGGCCAGATCGCCTTTGCCATTCCCGGCGAGGATGATGACGTGATCGTGCATTGCTCGACCCAACACCCCTCCGAGGCGCAGCACATGGTGGCCCATGTGCTCGGTGTACCGTCCAACGCAGTTGTGGTGAACGTGCGCCGCATGGGTGGCGGATTCGGTGGCAAGGAAAGCCAGATGAACCTCTTTTGCGTTGTCGCCGCCTTGGCCGCAAAGAAGTGGAACCGCGCCGTCAAAATCCGTCCCGACCGTGACCAAGACATGACCGCGACGGGAAAGCGACATGATTTCGTGATCGATTATGATGTGGCCTTTGACGGGACAGGTCGGATTCTGGCCGTTGAAGGCGATTTTGCGGCGCGCTGCGGATTCTCGGCGGATCTCTCGGGGCCCGTGACGGACCGGGCGCTGTTTCATGCCGACAACGCCTATTTCTATCCGAATGTGCGCCTTCAGAGTCATCCAATGAAAACCAACACCGTGTCCAATACCGCATTCCGCGGTTTTGGTGGGCCGCAGGGCGTGATCGCTGCCGAACGGATGATCGAAGAGATCGCCTATGCCCTTGGTCAGGACCCTCTCGATATCCGCAAGGCGAATTTCTATGGCCCTGACGGCCGCGACGTCACGCCCTATCACCAGACGGTCGAAGACAACATCCTCGAGCGACTGGTCAGCGAATTGGAACAAGGCGCGGAGTATCGCCGGAGGCGGCAGGACATCCTCGCCTTCAACCGCACCTCTCCGGTCCTGAAAAAAGGCATCGCGCTCACTCCGGTCAAGTTCGGCATTTCCTTCACTGCGACCTGGTACAATCAGGCCGGTGCCCTCGTGCATGTCTACAATGATGGCTCGATCCACCTCAATCACGGTGGAACCGAGATGGGGCAGGGGCTCAACACCAAGGTCGCGCAAGTGGTTGCCGAGGCTTTTCAGGTCGATTTCGAACGGATCAAGATAACACGCACCACCACCGAGAAAGTACCCAACACCTCCGCCACGGCAGCGTCCAGCGGCTCGGACCTGAACGGAATGGCGGCCCTCGATGCGGTGGAACAGATCAAGGCCCGTCTTATCCACTTTGCTGCCGAGAAATGGGATGTGGCCGCCGATTCGGTGGTGTTCAAGCCGAACGAAGTGCATGTCGGGCGCGAGGTCATGAGCTTTGACGCCTTCATCCGGCAGGCTTATATGGCCCGAGTGCAGCTCTCGACAGCCGGATTTTACAAGACGCCAAAGATCCACTGGGACCGCGCCAGGGGTCAGGGGCGGCCGTTCTATTATTTCGCCTATGGCGCGGCCTGTTCCGAGGTGGTTATCGACACCCTGACCGGCGAATACCGCGTCGAGCGGAGCGATATCTTGCACGATGTAGGCCTCTCGCTGAACCCGGCTCTCGACAAAGGGCAGGTTGAGGGCGCGTTCATTCAGGGCATGGGATGGCTCACCACAGAGGAATTGTGGTGGGATGATGCCGGGCGTTTGCGTACCCATGCGCCCTCGACCTATAAGATTCCGCTGGCGTCGGACCGGCCACGTATCTTCAACGTCAAGCTCGCCGATTGGTCCGAGAACCGAGAACTGACAATCAAGCGCTCCAAGGCCGTAGGAGAGCCGCCTTTCATGCTGGGGATCTCGGTGTTCGAGGCCCTGTCGATGGCGGTGGCCTCAGTGACAGACTATCGTGAGTGTCCGCGCCTTGATGCCCCGGCGACGCCCGAACGCATCCTGATGGCGGTCGCGCGCCTACAAGGGGGGTGCTAAGCCATGGCCGCTTCCGCCCCTTCGCTGCGTGCATTTTTCGCCGCTCAGGTCTCGGTCATCCGGGTTGTTCTGACACGGGTGCGCGGCTCGTCCCCTCGGAATGAGGGAACCGAGATGTTTGTCGCCGCCAATGCACTCTGGGGCACGATTGGCGGCGGGCAGATGGAGTTTCGCGCCATCGACGCGGCCCGCGCGATGCTGCGCGAAGATGTCCTGACCAAGGCACTCGATCTGCCTCTTGGTCCCGAGATCGGGCAATGTTGCGGCGGGCGTGTCGAGCTTGGGCTCAACCGCATGCGGCTCTCTGATAAGCGCGCCGCCGAGGAGCGGGTAACTCAGCGTGATGCAGCCCTCCCACATGTCTATGTTTTGGGCGCCGGCCATGTCGGACGGGCGCTCGCCAACCAATTTCAGCACTTGCCGGTGCGCTGCCTGCTCATCGACACGCGCCCCGAAGAGATAGCGCTCTGCACTGCAGCGGTGGAGATGCAAGTGAGTGTCCTGCCTGAAGCCGCGATTGCCACCGCGCCAGCGGGAAGCGCCTATATCGTTCTGACCCATGATCACGGCCTTGATTTCCTGCTGACAGCCGCAGCGCTGAGCCGGGGCGATGCAGCCTATATCGGCATGATCGGCTCAGCCAGCAAGCGCGCCAAGTTTGGGAAATGGGCGCAGCGGCATTGTGACGGACAACCCATCGACGATCTGAATTGCCCCATCGGGGCACGCGGTAGCCGCGACAAGCGGCCCAGCGTCATCGCCGCCTTCGTGGTGGCCGAGGTGATCGCTGAATTGACCTCTGACACTGCCGCGATCGCCCCCGCCGGGGCCAAGGATGCGCCCCATTTGGGGCACAAGGACGACCGGGAGGGGAAATTGGCCTGACAGTCGTCAGGCTGGGCCGGTCCTATCAGAGGAGGAGACCGTCATGGACGGGAGGAGTTACAACTACAAGCTGTTCACGAGCAGCGATTTTAGTGCCTTCTGGGCACTTTTTACAGACAATCTCGTCAACCTGCTGATCCTGTCTGGGATCTGTCAGTTCGTGTTCCAGATGCCCGCAGAGATCGTCTTTGGACGGATCGTGCCCGGCGCGGCAATCGCCATTCTGGCCGGCGTTGCGGTGTACACCTGGCTCGCAAAATGGACGGCTCAGAAACAACAAAAGGATGTCACCGCGCTGCCTTACGGCATCTCGACGCCGGTGATGTTCGTCTATCTCTTTGGCGTGATCGGGCCGATCTATTGGGCCACGCAGGATCCACTGCTGGCTTGGCAAGTCGGAATCGGGGCGGGCTTCATCGGAGGTATCGTCGCGGCAATGGGGGCCATTGTCGGCCCGTTTCTCAAGCGGATCACCCCACGTGCCGGAATGCTGGGTACGCTTTGCGGCATTGCGCTGGTGTTCATCGGCTCCGTGCCGCTGGCCGAGATTTTCGAGCATCCGGTGATCGGCTTTGCCGCGCTCTTGTTCATCCTCTGGGGGTTGATCGGGCGCTTTCGCTTGCCGGGCAACGTCCCCGCGGGTCTGGTGGCCATTGTTGTCGGCACCGTAATCGGGATTTTCTTGGGCGAGTCCCGCATCGACCTGAGCGGTGTGGGCTTTTACCCGCCTTTGCCCTATTTCGGCGACCTGATTGTCGGGGTACAGTATCTCTTCGCCAATCCCGAGTTGTTCCTCGTACTGATTCCGGTGCAGATCTACAATTTCATCGAGACAATGAACAACGTTGAATCCGCCGAAGCCGCCGGAGACAGCTATCCGGTTGGGCTCTGTCAGATCACAGATGGCGTGGGTACGATGATCGGTGCGGTGTTCGGCTCGCCCTTTCCGACCACGGTCTATATCGGCCATCCCGCGTACAAGCGTCTCGACGCCCATGCCGGGTATATCGTCGGCGTGGCCTTCGTCATTGGGGCAGCAGCGTTTCTTGGCTTTCTCTCTTTTCTCGCGGCGTTGATCCCGCTTGCTGCTGCCGCGCCTGTGCTGGTCTTTGTTTCGGTGAGCCTGATCACCAACACGGCCTGGGCGGTCAAGCCCATGCATATGGCCGCAGTGACCTTTGCGATCCTGCCGCATATTTCTGGCTTCCTGGTGGTGAAATGGGGCTCGCTCATGAACGCGCTGCGCAGCACCGGAGTCGAGGGCCTGCCCGCGCTGGGCGACGAGAACCTCACCGCCGCGATGCTCATGGAGGGGGCGCATTTCGAGGGTCATCTGGCGCTCAGCCAAGGGGCGATCATCACCGGTTTGGTCTGGGGGGCCATCGTGGCGGACGTGATTGATGCGCGCTTTCGGATGGCTGGAGCGTTTGCCATCGCGGCTGCGGCGCTCAGTTCTGTCGGGGTGATCCATTCTCACACCCTGCAAATGCCACAGCTTGACGGGATCACGACGGGCTATCTGATCATCGGCGCGTTCCTCTCCATCTACCCGGCGCTCGCGCCCAAAGAGGATTTGCTACATCGGATCATCGTCCCCGATGAGCCTGACATGATCGACCACGACACGCCAGCACGACAGGCGTGACCCAGAGCGGGGTGCGGCCGTTTGGCCGCCCCCATAACCTTCCTTCGCATAATGAGACCTGCCATGACAAAGACCTTGCTTCGCGGCCGCCTGTTGACCTTCCACCGCGCGCCGCAAAGCGCCGACGATGACCGGGCCTATACCTATCTCGAGGATGCGGGATTGCTGATTGAGGACGGCTTCATCAAGCAGATGGGCCAGTTCACCGAAGTGAGCGCACAGTCCGAGGGCGTGCCGGTGATAGATCACCGCCCGCACCTGATGATGGCTGGGTTCATTGACCTGCATATCCATTTTCCGCAGATTCAGGTGATCGCCTCTTGGGGTGCGCAACTTCTGGACTGGCTCAACAATTACACCTTCCCGGAAGAAACCCGTTTCGCCTCTGGCGCGCATAGCGATGCCATGGCGGCGGCGTTCTTTGATCAGGTGATCACCCATGGCACCACCACCGCTGTCGCCTTCTGCTCGGTGCACAAAACCTCGGCAGAGGCGTTCTTCGCCGAAGCCACGCGGCGCAACATGCGGATGCTTGGCGGCAAGGTTCTGATGGATCGCAATGCGCCTGACGGGCTGCGCGACACGCCGCAAAGCGGCTATGACGACAGCAAGGCGCTGATCACCGACTGGCATGGCAAGGGCCGGAATGGCTATGTGCTTTCACCGCGCTTCGCGATCACGTCGACGCCGGAGCAGATGGAGATGGCGCAGGTACTCGCGCGCGAAAATCCAGACTGCCATATTCAGACCCATCTTTCCGAGAACAAGGACGAAATCGCCTATACCGCACAGCTCTATCCAAACGCCCGCGACTATCTCGACGTGTATGGGTCGTTCGGCCTGCTCGGACCTAAGACGCTGCTTGGCCACGCGATCCACCTTGAGGAGCGCGAAATCGCATCCCTCGCAGAGACCGGGGCGCATCCAATCTTCTGTCCAACCTCTAACCTGTTTCTGGGCAGTGGGCTCTTTGACGATGCGGGACTCCGCGCGCGCGGAATCACGAACGGGATCGCCACCGATGTCGGTGCCGGGACCAGTTATTCCATGCTTCAGACCCTCAACGAAGGCTACAAGGTGTTGCAATTGCGGGGGCATGCGCTGCATCCACTTCAGGCCTTTCACTGGATCACCCGGGGCAATGCCTGCGTGCTCGGGCTGGAAGACAGGATTGGGACGCTGGAACCGGGAACAGAGGCAGATATCGTCGTGTTGAACGCACGCAGCACATCGGCCATGGCTCTGCGCATGGACCGCGCAGACACCCTTGCAGAGGAACTCTTCGTGTTACAGATGATGGGAGACGACCGCGCCGTCGAGGAGGTCTATATCGCCGGAGTTGCCGCCAAATCGGTTCTGGAAACGGCAGCCGAACAACGGCTCTCGCGCCGGCATCGAAGGCTTCCGCAGCATGCGCAAGGGACAGTTCGGGAACGTCAGGCCTTGCCCTCGAACTCCTTGTGGACCAGCTTGGCATCACAATAGGGGCACTCGACAAACCCCGTCTCATGCGGGATTTGCAGCCAGACGCGGGGATGGCCCAGCGCGCCCTCACCCCCGTCGCAAGCGACACGATGACTGTCAACAATGCGGGTTTCCGGGGCTTGCGTGACCATCGAGGCGTTTCCTTTTGCCGTGCTTTCCACTAGGTCCGAATATGAGTGAACACGAGCCAAGGGGCAAGAGCAGCATGGCGGCAAATGCCATTGAAATCCGCGGACTGACAAAGATCTACGGCGGCAGTCGCAATAGCCCAGAGAAACTGGCTCTCAAGGGGATTGATCTCGATATCCCTCAGGGGTCTGTCTTTGGTCTCTTGGGGCCAAATGGTGCGGGCAAATCGACACTGATCAACATTCTGGCCGGGCTTGTGGTCAAGACTGCCGGTCAGGTGACGATCTGGGGATTTGATCAGGATCGCAACCCCCGTCAGAGCCGCGCCTCTATTGGGGTGATGCCGCAGGAATTGAACCTTGATCCCTTCTTCACCCCGCGCGGCGCGCTCGAAGTGCAGGCGGGGCTTTACGGCGTCCCCCGCCGCGAGCGGCGCAGCGACGAGATTTTACGATTGGTTGGGCTGGAAGATAAGGCCGAAGCCTATGCCCGTACCCTCTCAGGCGGCATGCGCCGTCGGCTGCTTCTGGGCAAGGCGCTGGTGCATCATCCACATATTCTTGTTCTCGACGAACCAACCGCAGGCGTAGACATCGAACTGCGACAGATGTTGTGGGAGAATGTCCGGCAACTGAACCGGCAGGGAATGACGATCATCCTGACCACGCATTACCTCGAAGAGGCCGAGGAAATGTGTGACGAAATCGCCATTATCAATCTCGGAGAGGTGGTAGCACGCGACAGCACCGCCAATCTCTTGGGCAGGCTCGATCACAAAACGATGATCATTCAACCCGACAAGCCGCTTGCAACCCTGCCGCATGCTGAGGGTCTGACGGTCACGAAACGTGGCGATGGTGCGCTGGTGATCACCTATAAATCCGGTGCCACCTCCGCCGAAGAGGTGCTCGCCGCCGTTCATGCCGCCGGTATCAGCATTCGCGATGTGAAAACCGAACAGGCGGATCTACAGGATGTTTTCCTGGAGCTGACGCGGAGCCGCTAATCCTCCCTGCCCCAGCCTTCGGACTGCATTTCCCGCATTCGGCTGGCGGTGCGCTCGAACTCGAACGATCCCTCTCCCTCGATATAGAGATATTCCGGCACCGCCGCCGCCGAACAGATCAGCCGCACGCGAGCCTCATACAGAGAGTCGATCAATGTGACAAAGCGCTTGGCTTCGTTGAAATTGCTGCGCCCCATTTGCGGGATATTCTCTAGGATCAATACCCGCGCCGCCGCGGCCAAAGCCAGATAATCCGCCGGACCCAGAGGATTGCCGCAGAGATCATAGAATGTGGCCCGCGCCACGCCATTGTGAAACGCCGGAATTTCCACCGCCCGTTTGTTGACGATGATCGTATGTGGCCTGCCGCGCGCCCCTGTCAGATCCTGCCAAATCGTCTCTATCTCAGCCCGACTCTCTGAATTGATCGGGCTAAAGTAGCTTGGGCTGCCTGTCAGGCGATCTTGCCGGTAATCAGTGGGGCTGACCATTTCGTGAATGACCATCCGCTCTTTCAACAGGTCGATAAACGGTAGAAACAGCTGTCGGTTGAGCCCGTTTTTGTAAAGATCGTCGGGCAGGCGGTTTGAGGTTGTGACCACCACAACGCCTGCCGCAAACAGAGCCTCAAAGAGTCGCCCCACGATCATCGCATCGGTGATGTCAGTGATCTGCATTTCATCAAACGCCAATAGGCGGACCGATTTGGCAACATCAGCCGCCACCGGGGCCAGCGCATCCTGCTCATTCCGGGCCCGCGCAGCATGCAGTCCTGCATGGATTTCCTGCATGAAGGCGTGAAAATGCACGCGCCTGCTCGGCACCTCCAGCGTTTCAACAAAGAGGTCCATCAGCATGGATTTCCCACGCCCAACCCCGCCCCAGATATAGAGGCCCTTGGGTGGCTCTGCCGAACGGCGAAACCAGCCCTTCCTCGGCAACTCGGCCACGGCGACACGCATCCGCTCAAATTCGGGCAAAAGTGCCTCTTGCGCCGGATCACGGGTCAATGTGCCATCAGCCACGAGGCGGGCGTAGAGATCAGGCAGGGATTCCATCAACCTACCGTGCGATGCGGGCAAGCTTCTGCATCACGCCCACAAGCTCGGCACTGATCCCCGGCTCTGACAGGGCATGCCCCGCCACCGGGATCATCCGCAAATCAGACTTTGGCCAGCGCTCGGCCAATCGATGCGCCGTCACAGGAGGACAGATCATATCATAGCGCCCCTGCACGATCGTGCCGGGAATGTGTCCTATCCGACCCATCCGGTCGAGGATCTGCCCATCGTAGTCCAGAAATCCGCGATGCGTAAAATAGTGATTCTCGAGCCGGGCAAAGGCGCGCGCATAATCGGCGGGGCTGTCACCACCGACGCCGGTAGAATGCACAGTTGCCAAGGCGTTCTCCCATGCGGACCATGCCTTGGCAAAGGCGACCTCTTCACTGAGATTGCCAGAGAAAAGACGCCGATGATATGCGGCGATCAGGTCATCCCGTTCCTCTTCCGGGATCAACTCCACGAACCGCGCCCAGGTTTCAGGCCAGAATGATCCGGCCCCGCCCCCGTAGAACCAGTGCAATTCAGCCTCGGTCATTGTGAACACACCGCGCAGAACCAGATGCAAGACTCGATCAGGATGGCTCTGCCCATAGATAAGGGCCAGCGTCGCCCCCCAACTTCCGCCAAAGACGATCCATCGCTCGATACCGAGCTTCGCGCGAATATGCTCTATATCGGCCACCAGATGCCAGGTTGTATTTGCCTCGACACTGGCATGCGGGCGCGACCGACCACAGCCGCGTTGATCGAACAGGATGATCCGATAGACCGCCGGATCAAAGTAACGCCGCATCGCCGGGCTGCACCCGCCCCCCGGCCCACCATGCAGCACGATCACCGGAAGGCCATCGGGGCGGCCCGATTGCTCCATATAGACGCTGTGCCCATCTCCCACATCCAGCATTTGCCGGTCAAAGGGCTCGACCGGGGGATGAAGATATTGCACTGCGCTCTTTTGGCCTGAGAATTTGTCCA
Organism: Roseovarius sp. 217; assembly: GCF_000152845.1. Classification (GTDB taxonomy): domain Bacteria; phylum Pseudomonadota; class Alphaproteobacteria; order Rhodobacterales; family Rhodobacteraceae; genus Roseovarius. The sequence goes on along the minus strand of NZ_CH902584.1, from coordinate 1,278,487 downwards.
TGGATGTCCTATATAAGCCGCGAGACCAAAAGAGCATATGGAGAGCAGAATGCAAGCCGCTCAGAGCACGATTGATCCCACCGAGGTTGCCAAGTTCGAGGCGATGGCCGCTGAATGGTGGGACCCGAACGGGAAATTCAAGCCCCTGCACATGCTCAACCCCTGTCGCCTAGATTATATCACCGCCCAGATCGCGGCGGAATTCGACCGTGACCTGCGCGACAAGGCACCCTTCGCCGGGCTGCGCCTGCTCGATATTGGCTGCGGTGGCGGCCTCTTGAGCGAGCCGATGGCGCGTTTGGGCGCCACCGTGGTCGGCGCCGATGCCGCCCCCCGCAACATTCCCGTCGCCCAGGTCCATGCCGCGCAATCCGGCCTCGACATCGACTATCGCCACACCACGGCCGAGGATCTGGCAGCGGCGGGCGAACAATTCGACACCGTGCTGAACATGGAAGTGGTCGAGCATGTGGCCGATCCGCAGACCTATCTAACGGCCTGCCAGCAGCTTTTAAAGCCGGGCGGGCTGCATATCTGCTCGACCATCAACCGCAACCCCAAAAGCTATGCCATGGCCATCGTTGGGGCCGAATATATTATGCGCTGGCTGCCCAAGGGCACCCATGATTGGACCAAGTTCATCACCCCGGACGAGCTTTTCGATCTCTTGCGCAACGCCGGATTCGAGCCGGTGGACCGCAAGGGCTTCGTGTTCAACCCGATCACTTGGGGCTGGCGTCTCTCGGACAGGGATATGAGCGTCAACTACGTGACCGCGAGCGTCAAGCCCGGTTGATCAGGTTCCTGGCGGCTCCAGCCGCGCCCGCAATTCGCGCAACACCGGCAGGCTGGCGCGCACGCGGTCCTCGCCCAGATCGCGAATCAGGTCTGACACCATCGGGGTGATCGCCGCCATAGCGGCATCGCGCGCCTGACGGCCCGAGGGGCTGATCGCCACCATCTTGCGCCGCGCATCGTCCCAATCGGGGCGGATATGCACATACCCCGCCCATTCCAGTTTAGACAGCGTGTTGGTCATCGCCCCACGCGTCACATGAAAGCTTTTAGCCAACTGCGCCGGACTGCGCTCGTCGCCAATCCGTGCCAGATGGTTGAGCACCGAGAAATGCGAAATTTCCATGCCCTTGGGCAAAACCCGCGTCAGCCGATTTCGAATCAACTGCTCATTCGTGAGAATCTCGCTAAAGAGCGCCACGGCGAGGGAATTGCTGGTCGTGTCAGTCATTCAGGGCCCGTCAAACGCTCGATCATGGCGCAGCGAAGGCACGCGCCTGCGCGCTTGTGCCACCGCATCGGGGTCAAGATCAACCGTCACGATGCCCGGCTCCGTGCCGCCATCGGCCAAAACCTCACCCCAAGGGGCTACAACCAGACTATGACCATGGGTCTGACGCGTTCGGCCGCTTGTAGCGGCATGTGTGCCGGTTTGCGCCGGGGCCAGCACGAAACACCCGGTTTCAATTGCGCGGGCGCGCAACAGCACCTCCCAATGCGCGGCCCCGGTGACATGGGAAAACGCCGCTGGAACCGTGAGAATAGTCGCGCCCGCCTGTGCCAAACGGCGATGCAGGTGCGGAAAGCGAATATCGTAACAGATCGTCAGGCCCAGCTTGCCCAGCGGCATATCGGCCAGAACCGCGCGGTCTCCGGGGCGAAACCCATCCGATTCGCGATAGGTCTCCTCGGGGCTGACATCCACATCGAACATGTGAATCTTGTCATAGCGCGCGACAATGCCGCCGTCCGGTCCGATCAGAAAGGAGCGGTTGGCAAAGCGCCCATCAGGATCGTCGGTCTTGAGCGCGAGGGACCCGATCAAGAGCCAGACACTGACCTCAGCCGCGCGCGAGCGGAGGACCGCCAGCGTCGGATCGCTCTCTTCCGGATGCAGCACGGATTTCTGATGCGCGCGGCTGCCCGAGACACAATTCGTGACCTCTGGGGTCAGAATAAATGTGGCACCATCCGCAATTGCCGCATCCATCATCGCCCGCGTGATCGCCAGATTTGCCTCTGGATCATCGCTGCTGTTGAGCTGAAGAAGGGCCGTGCGCATCATCCTCACCCGCGCAGAAGCACATCAAGCTTGCCCGCCTGATCCAGCGCATAGAGCTCATCACAGCCCCCGACATGGGTGCTGCCAATGAAGATCTGCGGCACGGTATGCCGCCCGTTTGCCCGTTTCAACATCTCGGATTTGCGCGCAGGCTGAGCCAAAACATTGATCTCAGAAAAGTTCACGCCCTTCTTTTGCAAGAGGCGTTTGGCAGAATGACAAAAACCGCAGAGCGGCGACGTATAGATTTCGACTGGTTGCATGGTTGGGTATCCCGTTTCGCTTTGTCGCGAACTTAGGCATCCTTGGCCGCGCGCGCCAGTGTCAGAATGCTCACTTCCCCGGCACCTGCGGAAAAACAGGCCTGTGCAGCGACGGAAAGCGTCGCGCCAGAGGTCATCACATCGTCAACAATCAGAATGAAACGACCTGCCATTCGCGCCCGATGCCTTGGATGCACGCGGATCGCATCCGCGAGCATGTCATGCCGCGCCTCGACGCTCATTCCCTTGAGGGTCTGCGTGCGCTTGGGGCGAATCAACAGATCAGGACAACAGGACAACCCGGTCTCACGCGCGACGGCCTGCGCGAGCAGCGCGGATTGATTAAACCGCCGCGACAGCATCCGCATCCAATGCAGCGGTACGGGCGCAATCAGCGTATCGGGTCGTAACAGGGGCTGCGCTGCCCGCGCCATCCATTTTGCCGCCGGACGTACCACGTCGTGCCGGTCTCCATGTTTGAGCATCAAGACCAGTTTACGCCCATTCTCGTGATAGCGCATCGCCGCGCGGCCCTCTGACCATGGTCGCGCGATGCGCAGACACTCGTCGCAATGCTCGGCTCCTGCATGCACCTCACCGGGCAGAGGCACACCGCAGGTGTCGCAGACAAGACCAGAAATAAACGGCGTATCGCGCCAGCACGGACCGCAAAGGCCAAAGTCGCTCTCCACCACCGCCCCGCAGAGCGTACAGCGCGGCGGATAGATCATGTGAACCGCCGTTTGAAAAGCCGCTGTCAGCACTCTATTCTCGTCCTCATGACCCAAACGCCCCTGACCGACCGCACCGCCCTGAACAAGAACCGCCAGCGCGCTCTGTGCGCGCCGGTTCTGTTCCTGCATGAGATCGCCGCCGCTGAGGTCGAGGATCGCCTGAGTGTGGTTAACAAATCCTTTACCGCGCCCGCCGTGGTGACGGGTTTTCCGCAATTCTGGCACTCCCGTATGCCAGAAGCGCACATCGTATCCGATGACGAGGTGCTGACACTTGACCCCGGCGCGCATGATCTGGTCGTTCATGCGCTCTGCCTGCACTGGGCGAATGACCCCGTGGGCCAACTCATTCAGGCTCGACGCGCCTTGCGCCCTGATGGCCTGCTCCTCGTGGCGCTCTTTGGCGGTGCCACGCTCAGCGAATTGCGCAGCGCGCTGGCACAGGCTGAGGCAGAGATCAGCGGCGGCCTCTCGCCCCGCGTCCTGCCCATGGCCGAGATTCGCGATCTGGGCGGACTGATGCAGCGCGCAGGCCTCACCCTGCCGGTGGCCGATACCCTGCCCCTCACCACCAGCTACGCCAACCCCATGGCTCTCATGCGCGAACTCAGAGGCATGGGTGAGAGCAACGCAATGAGCGCTCGGCGCAAGACGCTCTCGCGCCGCAACGTGCTGCTCCGTGCCTGCGACATATATTCACAAGCCTTCGGCACGGCCGACGGGCGCATCCCCGCCACCTTCGAGATGATTTTCCTCACAGGTTGGGCCCCAGACGCCAGTCAGCCCCAACCCTTGCGCCCCGGATCAGCCAGCGCGCGGCTTGCGGATGCGCTGGGCGCCGTCGAGAGACCCCTGAAAGATTGACCTTTCAAGCACAGCCTATATGTCACCTCTGACTAAGAGGTTACAGGAATGACCCACGCCATGCTCGATGCCAGCCAAAATGCCGCCCGCCCCGAACACGCCGCTGCCGATCACCCCAAGGTGCCGCGCGCGAAAACCGGCGTACTTCTGGCCAATCTTGGCACGCCCGATCATTATACATACTGGCCGATGCGCCGCTACCTCAACGAATTCCTGTCCGACCGCCGGGTGATCGACTATAGCCCGTGGAAATGGCAGCCACTCCTGCAGCTCATCATCCTGACCAAGCGGCCCTTTACCAGCGGGCATGCCTACAAATCCATCTGGAATGAGGAGAAGGGCGAAAGCCCCCTGATGACCATCACCCGCGACCAGACCGCCAAGATGGCAGCGTCGATGCACGAGCGCTATGGCGATCAGGTCATGGTCGATTTCTGCATGCGCTACGGCAATCCCTCGACCAAATCCAAGGTACGCCAGATGGTCGAGGCGGGCTGCACCCGCATCCTCTTCTTCCCGCTCTATCCGCATTACGCCGGTGCCACGTCCGCCACCGCGAATGACCAGTTCTTTCGCGCTCTGATGGATGAGACATGGCAGCCCATCGCCCGCGTGGTCGAGCCCTATTTCCAGAACCCGCTTTATATCGAGGCGCTCGCGCAATCGGTCGAGCGCGCCTATGCCGCGGCCGAACAGCGCCCTGAAATCCTTGTCGTGTCCTATCACGGCATGCCGAAACGCTATCTGATGCAGGGCGACCCCTACCATTGTCAGTGCCAGAAAACCACGCGCCTGCTCAAGGAGCGGCTCGGCTGGACCGACACCGAAATAAAGACCACATTCCAATCGGTCTTTGGCCCCGAGGAATGGCTCAAGCCCTATACTGTGGATGAGGTCGCGCGACTGGCCCGCGAAGACGGCAAGAAACGCATCGCCGTCATGGCCCCCGCCTTTTCCGCCGATTGCATTGAAACGCTGGAAGAGATCAACGAGGAAATTCGCGAAAGTTTCGAAGAGGCCGGCGGCGAGAAATTCACCTATATCCCCTGCCTCAATGATGACGACGCCCATATTCGGGCTCTGTCATCTATCGTCGAGTCGAACCTGAAGGGCTGGCTCGACTGATAACGCCGCGTCCTGCAAACAAAAAAGGCAGCGGTTTCCCACTGCCTCTTTCATGTAGTGCAGGTGCCGAATTAGTCAGCAGCGATAACCGCAGCAACAATTGCCAGCAGAACCAGCGGAACCCACACGCCAGCGGCGGACGAGCTTGCATTGGTTTCTTCAACAACAACCGGTGCCTCAATGACGGGCTCGGACAGGTTACCTGCAAAAGCGGTCGAAGCGGCAGCGCTCAGGGCAGCAGCGAGAACGAGTTTCTTCATGATTATCCTCCAGATATTGGCCTGACGTTGCATAGCGCAACGGCAAGCACCCAAGACTTAACCTCGTAGATTTTTCTAATCAGCAAACATGGTCAAATGCAAATGTATCTTGCGGAGGATACTGCAAGAAGCCCTTAAATCTCGTCAAATTAGCAACACTTGCGTGCCAACTTTGGTCAAACTGAACAACTCGGCGATGTGTTCATTGTAGAGCCCCACACAGCCATTAGATGACCTGCGCCCGATTTTGCGAGTGTCATGCGTGCCATGGATGCGGTAATAGGTCCAGCTGAGGTAAAGGGCGTGGGTTCCCAACGGGTTATCTGGTCCCGGCGGCACAAACGCAGGCCATTCCGGATTGCGCTGGAGCATGGATGGCGTCGGACGCCAACTTGGCCCCTCGACTTTGCGAACCACTGCGGTCCGGCCGCGCCGAGTCAAATCTTCCGTCAGCGGTACGGATGAGGGATAAAGCTTGTAGACCGATTGATCCGCACTCCAGAAATGCACAGCGCGCGAATCGATATCGACCAGAATCGCACCATTGTTGAGACTCGAGAAATACGGTCGCCAATCGAGCATCCTGAAGCCCGAAATATTGCGACGTTGCGTTTGCTCGATATCGCGCTCCATCTCGACAGTACCGTCACTATCAACGCTCTGCGCGAGGGCTGGCGCACCCATCAATGCTGCGGCACCCGTCAGAAACGTACGCCGATTCCAAGAAATGCGAGAGTTTGAGGCCATTTGCGTATCTCCACCCGGTCATAGCAGTCATCGACTCAATATATGGCGCGAAGGACGCAGTCGCAAATCAAACAACACCCCTAAGGCAATCTAGCGCGCATGTGGGTTTGAATCGCAACGCAAGCCGGGCTAAAGCGAATGTTGAAACAAATATCAGGTGGTTCTCGATCATGGCGCGTCTCTATATTCTACTGGTGTCGGCTCTTTTGGCTCTTTCGGCCTGCGCCGCGCCTCCGGCACCGCCGCAAATAGGCTCTGACGGAAAGCCGCTGCCGCGGGTCTACCGAATCAGCGCCGGCCAAACCTCTGAAATTCAGTTCCGCATGCTCGATTCGGTGAATTCCCTGCGTCAGGCCTCGGGCCAGCCGCCGCTCACGCTCGATTCGTCCCTCACCGCTGCCGCCGCGACTCATTCCCGCGACATGTCGGTCCAGAACCGGCCATGGCATTTCGGCTCTGACGGATCGTCGCCGATCGACCGTATTCGCCGCGTCGGCTATTCTGGCAATCTGGTGGGCGAAACCATATCGGAAACCTACGAGACCGAACTTCAGACCCTCGCCGCATGGATGGAAGAAGAGGGAACGCGCCGCGTGATCCTGTCCCCCGACGCGCGCAAGATGGGGTTCTCATGGCTTCAGGAACGGGGCGGCAAGATTTGGTGGACGATGATTTTGGGAAGCTGATCACGCAGTCAGCGTGATCGGCGTCCCGTCGCGAACCATTGCATAGACATCTTCCATCTCTCGGTTCTTGACCGAGATACAGCCTGCTGTCCAATCCCGGCTGAGAACGGCAAGAGCATTCGGTTCGCCGTGGATAAAGATATCCCCACCCGGCGTTTCGCCCATCGCTTCGGCATAGGCAATATCCGCCTCGTTCGGATAGGAAATCCCCAGCGACAGATGGAACGAGCTGTTCGGGTTGCGTCGGTCGATGACATACTCGCCCTCGGGCGTGCGGCCATCACCCTCGAATTGTTTGTGTCCCGCAGGGGCAAACCCAAGATCGACCTTGTATCGTTTGAGGAGCTTGTTGTGATGCAACAGATACATCTCGCGCTCACCTTTGTTAACGATGACTCGCGTCACCTCAGGGCCACGGTAGCTCCGGAATTTGGAATTTGTGCCGCAGGCGGACAGAGCACATAGCCCCGCCATCACCACAAAGCGCCTCTTCAGTTTCATTGTTTTTGATCCGCTTACTGCTCGCGACTCTTTTACCTCAAACCAATGCCCTTGCGGTAGAGAATTTTCACGAAATCACGCGATATTCAGCCTGAATCCCGCGACCAGTTCCACATGTGACGACCACCTGAATTGGTCCACCACCCGCACCGGGCCCATCTTGTAGCCCGCCGCCAGGAGAACCCGCGCATCGCGGGCAAATGTCACCGGATTACAGGACACATAGGCCAGACACCGCAGGCGTGATTTGGCGATTTCCGCAATCTGCGCTTCGGCCCCGGCGCGAGGCGGATCAATCACCGCCGCGTCGAACCGCGATAACTCATCCGGCAAGAGCGGACGACGAAAGAGATCCCTTGCCTCGGTGCTCAGCGGGTAGAGCCCGTCGACCCCACGTCGTCCGGCATCAAGCGCCGCAAGCATAGCCGCATCACCCTCGACCGCATGCACCTGCGCACGCTCAGCGAGCGGCAAGGCAAAGGTGCCACACCCGGAAAAGAGATCAACAATCCGGCGCGCGCCCGCTAGAATCGTCTCTGTTGCCGCCAAAAGCGCCGCTTCTCCCTCTGCGGTCGCTTGCAGGAACGCGCCGGACGGCGGCACCACGCGCGCGGCGCCAAACATCTGTTCCGGAGTACGGCGGGTCACCACAACCTCATCACCCCAGGCCAGTCGTGCCAGATCGTGCCGCTCCGCCAGTGACGCCAGCGCGATCCGTAGCGGCCCATCTAACGGCTTGCCGTCCATGACCGCCACGTCAAGCCCAGCGCGTGACTGCGTGACACTGACCGCCAACGCAGCCTTTCGGCTCGTCCCGATCTCGGCCAGATCAGAGGCCACCACCAAACCGCGAATCACATCGGGATGGAGCAGACGACAGTCGGGAACCTCGATGATCAAATCACTGCCACGCGCATGAAACCCCGCCATCGCACCCTTTTTCGTGCGCTTTGCGGCAAATGTCGCCCGACGCCGTGACTGCGGTGGCGACACATGGATTGGCAGGAATTCGGGCGTGATCCCATGCGCACTCAGCGCCGAGCGCACAAGGTCTTGCTTCCAGTCGGCGACAAACCCGTCCGAGCCATGCTGCACCTGACAGCCACCGCAGGACCGAAAATGGCGACAGGGGGCCGTTACCCTGTCCGCCGACGGCGTCACGATCCGCACTTCGGTCAAGGTCTGCCCCACCAGCGTGCCGGACACCCGCTCACCAGGCAGCGTCAACGGTGCAAAGACTGGGCCTTCGGCGATGCCGTCACCCTGATGGCCCAGCCGTATGATGTCATGCTCGCTCATACCTGCGGCTTTAGCCTGCAAATCGGCCATACGAAAGCCTACTCAGAGCAGATCATCACGGCTGAGGGCAAACCGCGAGTCGATCCAGCGTCTCTCCAACGCCTGCAATCGTGCGCCAAGCGCCGGACCTGAATAGTCCGGCATAAGATCTGTCGCCGCGACCGGGAACCGTGCCGCTGCCCCCATTTTAAGGTCCTCGGCGGTCTCAGGGCTCACCAATGTCTCCAGCCAAGCACCGCGCAACAGCAGAATCGCCTGGCCTTCCTCGACCCCATACCGATAGCCCAGTTCTGCCGCCTGCATCAGCCCTGCAGCCTTCTCTTGCAAATGCGCCAACCGCCTTGTGTCCGATTTCGACAAACGCAACCGCTCCGCTACCGACTCGCCCCCCAGCGCGGCAAGGCGCAAAATCGCATCTGGGGCCGTGTTAGTCTCTGTTTCCTGATGAACCAATAGCGCCAACGGGCGCGCACCCGCCCCGGGCAGGACCGCATTGAGCACCCCAGCCGCCTGCATCGCCGCCACCGACCGCGCCGGATCGGGTGCGCCCAAGAGCTTGCACATCTCGGCTCCCACTCGCTCTCGCGACAATCGCGCCAACCCATCCAGATTAGCCGCGCAAGCCGCTAGCCCGTCAGCATCAAGGCCGCCCTCAGGGTCGCCATACCAGGCATGAAACCGAAAAAACCGCAGAATCCGCAAATAATCCTCGCGAATCCGTTGATCGGCATTCTCGATGAACCGCACCCGGCGCGCGCGCAGATCCTCTAGTCCCGCAAGCGGGTCGATCACAGTGCCATCCGCCTGCGCGTAGAGCGCGTTCATGGTAAAATCGCGCCGCCGCGCATCGCTGTGAATATCCATGGAAAAGGCCACCACCGCATGACGGCCAAATGTCTCCACGTCCTCGCGGAAGGTCGTCACCTCATGCGGAATGTGGCTCGATACCACCGTAATCGTACCATGCTCGATGCCTGTCGGCACCGGTTTCAGCCCCGCCGCCGCGGCCAGGTCCATCACCACCTCTGGCCGCGCGTCGGTCGCGATGTCTATATCCGCAACCGTCTCACCCAAGAGCGCATTGCGCACGCAGCCCCCGACAAAGAGCGCTTGGTGTCCCGCCCCGCTCAACATGCGACAGACCGCTTGTGTCGCCTCGGCCTCGATCCACGCCCCCGAAACCTTCATTCCGGTCCCGCCAAATCTGCCATGTTGCGTAGGATGCGCGCTGTGGCGCCCCAAATATAATAGGGGCCATAGGGCACCGCATAGTAACGCCGCCAATCCCCACGCCAGCGGCGTTTCTCGACCCTATACCGGCCCAATTCGAGCAAATGCGCCAATGGCACGTCAAACACTTCATCGACCTCGCCCTGCTCGGCGCGGGGCCGAAATGGCCCATGTACCCGTGCTAGAACCGGTGTCACGTCAAACCCGGTCACGGTCTCATGGCGCGGCAGAAACCCCAGAACTTCAACCAATCCACGATCAAGCCCGATCTCTTCCTCCGCCTCGCGCAACGCAGTTGTCGTGATATCAGGATCACCAAGATCCTGTTTGCCGCCCGGAAAGGCGATTTGCCCCGGATGATGCCGGAGCTTTGATGACCGCTTGGTGAGGATCACGCGCGCCTCAAATATAGGCACCAACACGGCTGCCGACCGCAACTTGCGCCCCTCTGGCAGAACGACACCTGGGTTCAGATCATAATCCGAAGACGGCGCGCGCTCGGCCCGCAGCGCCAAAAGCACCCGATCGAGCGGGTCAGTCACCGTCCGCTGTCCCATCCTTGGCCTCGAACCCCACTGTCGCAGGGTCCAGCCGGTAATGCGCCCCGCAAAACTGGCAATCTGCGGTCACGATGCCCTCGTCGGTGGTCATCGTGGCGATGTCGCGCGCCGAATAGATCGACAGGCTGCTGCGCACCCGCTCTTCGGAACAGGTGCAGCCAAACCGCACCGCTTGCATGTCAAACACCCGCGGCCCTTCTTCGTGAAACAGCCGCACAAGCAATTCCGTTGGCGTGACAGACGGCCCGATCAATTCCAGATCCTCAACCGTATCGAGCAGAACATTGGCGCGATTCCAGTTCTCGGCCTCGTCACCCATCAGGATATCTTCCGCCTGCAAGAGCCCGCCTTCGCCCGATCCGCCACCACTGGCAAAGGGCGACGCCTTGGGCATATGCTGCAGCATCACGCCACCCGCGCGCCAATGCTCCGCCTCGCCTGCCTCGGTGGATTTGCCAAAACTCAACGCGAATCGCGTTGGCAACTGCTCGGATTGGGCAAAATACGCCTCAGCACAATGCCGGAGCGCCTCGCCCGCAATCGGTGTAATCCCTTGGTAGGGCGTGGTGCCCTTACCTTGATCCAGCATTACCGCGAAATAGCCATCGCCCAACTGATCAAATGGGCGCGCATGGCTCAGGCGCTCGCGGTCAAAACTGGCATAGGCGCGCATCCGGGCCGGTTCACCCGGCTCACTCGGGCCATAATAATCGGTGGCGATCATACGCACAGCACCGCGCGTCTGCACCTGCAGGGACAGCTTCCAGCGCAATTGGATCGTCTGACCGATCAACGCGGTCAAAAGCGCCATCTCGGCAATCAACGCCTCGACCTGAGGCGGATAGTCATGCTGTTTCAGGATTCCATCAAGCACCCCGTCCAGACGCACGACGCGGCCACGGATATCGGCGCGGTCTAGCTGAAATGGCAGGATTGTATCATCCCAAGCGATTCTCTGTCCAAGTGTCATGGGCTTTCCTTTGGGGTCTCGACTTGGCATATCGCGACTGTACCGTCAGGACAAGTCAGGCCCGGGAGACACAAAGTGATTAGACGATTCGGAGAGAGGCCAGAACCCGGTATCGCCTACCGTTTGCGACCGGGCGCCTATGCCATCCTGCCCCGTCGCGGGCGGCTGCTCGTCACCCATCAGGCGGACCCGGTGCCAGAGCTGCAATTGCCCGGCGGCGGTATTGACCCGGGAGAATCGCCGCTCCAGGCCCTCCACCGCGAGGTTTTCGAGGAAACCGGCTGGCTGATCGCCCGGCCTCAGAGGCTCGGTGCCTTTCGTCGCTTTACCTATATGCCGGAATACGGGTTCTGGGCCGAAAAACTCTGCATTATCTACCGCGCTCATCCGGTGCGCCGATTGGGCCCCCCCAGCGAGCCGGGGCATCGCCCAGTCTGGATCACACCGCAACAGGCGACGCGCGATCTGGGCAACGCCGGGGATCGGCATTTCGTCAGCCGGGAAACGGGCTGCCTTTGAACTCCAGTAATACGGCGGAAATATCATCGTTAAAGTCACTATCCCCCGCAAACTCTGACAGTTTCCACAAAAGAGATTCGAGAAACGCCATCCCGCGCGTCTGTCGCAGATCCCGCAAGATCCGCGCCAGCCCCTCATCGTGGAGCAGATCACCAGACCGACCAGAGCATTCGATCACCCCGTCGGAATGAATCAGAAGCCTGTCACCCGGCGCCATCATCACTTCGAACTGCTGAAATTCTGCTCCATCAATCAGGCCTACAGGCAAACCACCCGACCCGATAAACTCCACCGTTCCATCCGCACGCTGCAATGCAGGATGCGGATGCCCCGCCTGTGACAGGATCACGCGCCCGGTTTCCAGATCCACATCGGCAAGAACGAGGGTGAAGTAATGCTCGGTCTCCATCTCCGACATGATCAAGCGATTGAGCATTGCAATCGCCTCCGCTGGGGGACGCGCCACGAAACGACCGTCGCGCGTCTTGCGCAGGGCGAGGTTCTGTTCCGGCACCGAGGCCGAGAGATACCCCGCCAACCGCGCCGTCATCAGCGCTGAACTGATACCATGACCCGACACATCAATTCCGTAGAGCCCGATGCGTGTATGCCCAATAGGAAACATGCCAACCAGGTCACCGCCGACATGGCCGGCAGATTGCAGCATCAAGGACACCTCAGCCGTGCCACAATCGCGATAGCGCTCGCTCACCAACGATTGCTGCAGCTTCTTGGCTTCGACCAGATCACTGTCGAGCGAATCATAGAGCGTCTGTAATTCGTCGAGCGTGGATTTGATCAGCCGGTTCTTCTCGGTTAGCTCGCGCTCCATCCGCAGGATCCGTGCGCCCGCCGAAATTCGCGCGCGCAGTTCCGCGGCATTGACCGGTTTGGTCAGAAAGTCATCTGCCCCGGCATCAAGGCCCAGCGCAACTTCATCCTTGTCACTCTTGGACGTGAGCAGGATGAAATACCCATAGCTATCGCGCGACATCTCTCGGAATCTCTTGCAGAACTCCAGCCCGCTCAACCCCGGCATCATCCAATCACTCATGACGAGATCGGGCGGCTCATCACGGCACAGAATCAGCGCGGCGTCGCCTGAATCGGCTTCCTGCACCTCGAATCCCCAACGTTGCAACGACGCGCTTAAAATCCGCCGTTGCAGGCGGCTGTCATCCACGACGAGCACGCGGCGGATCACCCCGCCGCCCGCATCCGCCTCTGCCGCCTGTTCCATTCGTGATCGCACCCGGGCCACCTTTGTCCTGTCCTGACCCTGTCTAACCGCCCAAAGTTTAACAGCCCCTGAATGTTAAAATTCGCGCGGCTTTCCCGGCGGCATTAAACTTTCCGTAGCTCTTTGGCCGCAGTCTTGCCGCAGGAATCGGAGGCTCAATGATGATCGACTGGAACCGCGTTCAGGATCTGCGCGACGAAATCGGGGCTGATGCCTTTGGCGAGGTGGTGGACCTGTTTCTCGAAGAAGTGGATACCGAAATCGAGAAACTGCGCCACACCGGCCCCAATCTGCACCTCGAAGGGCATTTACACTTTCTCAAGGGCAGCGCACTCAACCTCGGCTTTGCCGCCTTTTCTGATCTCTGCCACCGGGGCGAACAGTCCGCTGCCGCCGGTCGATACGGCGCGATCAACCTGCCTGAAATTCTGTCATGCTACGCCCACTCAAAATCAGAGTTTCTCTCCGGTCTTGACCGGGTCATCGCCGCCTGAAGCTCAGATCAGAAACTCTGCCAACACCTCATCACGGGTGATGTCGCGATACTCAAACCCGGCCGCATCGAGCCGCGTCAGGATCGGCTCGAAATTCTCGGTCCGGGTGGTCTCGATCCCGATCAGCACAGAACCGAAATTGCGCGCCGATTTCTTGAGATACTCAAACCGCGCAATATCGTCCTCCGGTCCCAATATCTCTAGAAACTCGCGCAGCGCGCCGGGGCGCTGCGGCATCCGCAGGATGAAATACTTCTTCACGCCCGAGAACCGCTGCGCGCGCTCCTTGACCTCCGGCAACCTCTCGAAATCGAAATTGCCGCCCGAGGTGACACAAACCACCGTCTTGCCCCGGATCACGTCTCCCAGATCCTTGAGCGCATCCACCGCCAGCGCCCCCGCAGGCTCGAGCACGATCCCCTCGATATTGAGCATCTCGAGCATCGTGGTGCAGAGCCGGTCCTCTTCGATCACCATGGCCTGCGCCGGGTCCAGATCCGCCAGCCGCGCAAAAGTGCGCGCGCCAATCTGCGCCACCGCCGCCCCATCGGCAAAGGTATTCACATGCCGCAGGCGCACAGGTTCGCCCGCCGCCAGCGCCGCCCCAAGGCACGCGCCCCCGGCCGGTTCCACCAACGTCAGCACGGCCCGCGCGCCGACATAGCTGCGCACCCCCGCCGAGAGCCCGCCACCCCCAACCGGAAGGATTAGATGATCCGGCATGCCGCCCAACTGCGCCTCGATCTCGACCGCAACGCTGGCTTGCCCCTCGATTACGTCCTCATCATCGAACGGCGACAGGAAATGCCCGCCGACCTGCGCGCAATAGGCCTGCGCCGCCGCCAGCGTGTCGTCGAAATAGTCGCCCGTCAGCCGGATCGCCACCGCATCGCCACCAAAGGTCTCGGTCTTGCCGATCTTTTGCTGCGGCGTTGTCACCGGCATGAAAATCACGCCTTTGACCCCGAAATGCCGGCACATATACGCCACGCCCTGCGCATGATTGCCCGCACTGGCACAGACAAACGTCGCTGTGTCCGGCCGCGCCGCCAGAACCTTGCGCATCGCATTGAACGCCCCACGCAGCTTGTAGGACCGCACAGGACTCAGATCCTCGCGCTTGAGCAGGATCTCAGCGCCATAGCGCTCGGACAGGTGATCATTGCGCTGGAGCGGCGTCGGCTCGAACACAGCGCGCATCGCCGCCTCTGCGGCGCGGGCATTTTCCTGAAACTCGGTCATGCCCGCCTCAGTGCCGCAATCGTGCCCCCCTGACAAGGCTCAGAGCGCGCGCCTTTCGATATAATAGCCGTAAAGCGTGGTCAAAATGCTGATATTGAGCAGACCCGAGATAACTGTGCCCAGCACCATCAACACGGCCCCGATCACCGGCGCCAAGAGCAGCAGCCCCAGCAAAAGCTGAAGCGCGAATTGCGCCGCACCCAGAATGAGAACAAGGATCAGGATCGTGACGCTGCTGCCTCCGGTCGCGGTCCACGCCTCTTTCAACGTAAGCGGCTGCCCAATCGCCGCCGCTGGCAGCATCGTCGAGAGCCGAAAGAACACCACATTGGCCGCCACGATCACCACGACACTCACAATGGTGACAATCAGGGGGGCCAGCCCGCCAATAACCCCAACCACCAGAAAGAGGGGCAACATCAGGCCCATCATCACAAGGCCAAGCCAGAGCGAATGACCGATATAAGACAGCATGCGATCCGTGCGCAGCATCGGCACCCAGCCTTGGGGATATTCCGCCAAGAGGATAAAGCGGTGCCACGCCACAATGACCCAGAGCGCCAGACCGATCAACACAAGCGCCAACAGGATCATCCCCGCGATCTGTCCCCCCGTGGCCGCTTCTGCCCGCGTCTCCTGTATGAAAATGCCGAGAGACGCGAAGAGCGCTATCACCGCAATCCCGATCCCCATCGGCACTAACACAATCCGCACCACCTGCGGCAGGTTGTTGAAAATCATCTGCACCGAATGGATGAAAATACGCCAGGCCACCATCACCACACCTTTTGGACTATTGCCCGACCTCGCTAGCACAACCAAAGGCACAGTCAACCGCGTCCACTTGCCCATCACCGCAAAAGCCGCTACTCCGCCAGCCAGATTTGACGCAAGGGGAATGACATGTCCGCGCCCAAAAAAGTTGTTCTGGCCTATTCCGGGGGCCTCGATACCTCGATCATCCTGAAATGGCTCCAGACTGAATATGGCTGCGAAGTGGTGACATTCACCGCCGATCTCGGTCAGGGCGAGGAACTGGACCCCGCGCGTCAAAAGGCCGAGATGCTGGGGATCAAACCCGAGAACATCTATATCGAAGATGTCCGCGAAGAGTTCGTGCGTGATTTCGTCTTTCCGATGTTCCGCGCCAATGCGCTCTATGAGGGGCTCTATCTGCTTGGCACCTCCATCGCCCGCCCGCTGATCTCCAAGCGTCTGGTCGAGATTGCCGCCATGACCGGGGCCGATGCCGTGGCGCATGGTGCAACCGGCAAGGGCAACGATCAGGTGCGGTTCGAGCTGGCCGCCTATGCGCTCAACCCTGATATCAAGGTGATCGCGCCTTGGCGCCTCTGGGATCTGACCAGCCGCACCAAGCTCATTGCCTTTGCTGAAGAAAACCAGATTCCGATCGCCAAGAATAAGCGCGGCGAAGCGCCCTTCTCGGTAGATGCCAACCTGCTGCACACCTCCTCCGAGGGCCGCGTGCTCGAAGACCCCGCTGAAATGGCCCCCGATTACGTCTATCAGCGCACCGTCAGCCCCGAAGATGCGCCCGACACCCCCGAATTCATCGAAGTCACCTTTGAGCGTGGCGACGCCGTGTCCATCAACGGCACCGCCCTCAGCCCCGCCACGATCCTGACCGACCTCAACGAATTTGGTCGTAAACATGGCGTCGGCCGGCTCGACTTCGTGGAAAACCGCTTTGTCGGCATGAAATCGCGCGGCATCTACGAGACACCCGGCGGCACCATCCTGCTCGAGGCGCATCGTGGCATCGAACAGATCACCCTTGATAGCGGCGCGGGCCATCTCAAGGATTCGCTCATGCCGCGCTATGCGGAACTGATCTACAATGGCTTCTGGTTCTCACCCGAGCGTGAAATGCTGCAAGCCGCCATCGACAAGAGCCAAGAACATGTCACCGGCACCGTCCGCCTCAAACTCTACAAGGGCTCAGTCTCCTGCGTCGGTCGCTGGTCCGATCACAGCCTCTATTCCGAGGCGCATGTCACCTTCGAGGATGACGCCGGCGCCTATGACCAAAAGGACGCGGCAGGCTTTATCCAACTCAACGCGCTGCGCCTGAAACTGCTCGCCGCGCGCAACCGCAGACTCAAGGGCTAAACATCATGGAAGCCGATTTCTGGCATACCCGTTGGGAAAACATGCAGATCGGCTTTCACGAGGGCGCGGTCAACCGCATGCTCTCGGCCCATATCGGCGCGCTGGGCCTTGATCCCGGCACGCGGATTTTCCTGCCGCTTTGCGGCAAGACCCGCGATATCGCCTGGCTCCTGGCCCAAGGCTATCGGGTGGCTGGCGCCGAGCTCAGCGAAATCGCCGTGAAACAGCTCTTTGAAGAGATGGCCGTCACACCCGAGGTGACTGCGCACGGCCCCCTCAAACGCTATGCCGCAGTGGGTTTGGATATATTCGTGGGCGATATCTTCGACCTCACCGCCGATCTGCTCGGTCCGGTCGATGCCGTTTACGACCGCGCGGCGTTCGTTGCCCTGCCCGACACGATGCGAGGGCGCTATGCCGGGCATCTGGCAGCGCTCACCGACCTTGCACCGCAATTGCTCGTCACCTTTGAGTACGACCAGTCGGTCATGGCGGGCCCGCCCTTTTCCCTCTCGGGGGCAGCGGTGCGCGCGCAATACGGCACACGCTACACCATCACACAGCTTGCGGATATCGACGTGCCGGGAGGTCTCAAGGGCGTCTGCCCCGCGCGGGAAAAGGCCCTGCACCTGACAGCGATCTAGCAGCCATCCGCTCACATCCGGCGAAACATTGCTCAATAGACCGTGACATCCCGGAGTCCTGCGTTGGTGAGCCGCACGATTTGCTGCATGATAGCAATCAAACAGGAGGGCAATCCAATGAACCCACATCTTCGGGAGATCAAGGCGGCGGCTCTGGCGATGCTGATCATCGTTGGGCTCTGCGTTAACAGTAGCCGGGCGCATGCCGCCGAGACCGAAACTTTGGTCGTTGCAGGCGGTTGCTTCTGGTGCGTCGAATCAGACTTTGAACAGGTCAAAGGCGTGATTGCGGCCGAGTCGGGCTTTACCGGCGGCACGGTGGAGAACCCCAGTTACAAACAGGTGACGGCCGGTGGCACCGGCCATTTCGAGGCGGTTCAGATTACTTTTGACCCGGCTCAGGTCAGCCGCGCGCAATTGCTGCACCTCTTCCTGCGTTCGGTCGACCCAACCGATGCCGGTGGCCAGTTCTGCGACCGGGGCGATAGCTATCGCACAGCGATTTTCGTCACTGATCCAGCACAAAAGCAGATCGCCCAGAGCGCTATAACCAAGGCTCAGGCGGCCTTGGGACAAGACATCGTCACGCCAATCCTTGACGCACAGACCTTTTATCCCGCCGAGGCCTATCATCAGGATTACCACAAAAGCAGTGAGATCGTGCTCACCCGCTTTGGCCCCCGAACCAAGGCCAAGGCCTATAAACTCTACCGTGACGCCTGCGGACGGGATGCCCGCGTCCAAGAGCTTTGGGGCAAGGACGCTCCTTTCACCAGCGGCTCTTGATCGCAACGGCCGTTGAGCGCCCAAGCTGCGCTTTGGGCTTTCGCCACCTGACACAGATTTGTAAGGTCAGCCCCAAGAACCAAAGGGGGCAAGGTGAGTAACGCGGGACCAACCGTCACGCCGATGATGGCACAGTATCTGGAGATCAAGGCGCACTATCCAGAGGCGCTCTTGTTCTACCGGATGGGTGATTTCTATGAATTGTTCTTTGACGATGCCGCCGCCGCCGCCGAGGCGCTCGATATCGCACTGACCAAACGTGGCAAACATCTCGATCAGGACATTCCAATGTGTGGCGTGCCCGTTCACGCCGCCGAAGGTTATCTTCTTACGCTGATCCGCAAAGGCTTCCGGGTCGCGGTCTGCGAGCAGATGGAAGACCCCGCCGAGGCCAAGAAACGAGGTGCGAAATCGGTGGTGCGCCGCGAGGTTGTGCGCCTTGTGACCCCCGGCACCCTGACCGAAGAGAGCCTGCTCGACGCCCGGCGACACAATTATCTCACGAGCTTTGCCAATGTGCGCGACACGGGCGCGCTGGCGTGGGTCGACATTTCGACTGGAGCATTTCATGTCATGCCGATGGCCGCCGCCCGGCTCGGCCCCGAACTTGCCCGCCTTGCCCCGCGCGAGGTGCTGCTGGCTGAGGCAGATGTTCTAAGTTTAGCCGAAACAGTCTCTGAGTCTGGGGCATCTTTGACGACTCTGGGCCAAGCAGCCTTTGACAGCACCGCAGGAGAGCGGCGGCTTTGCGCCCTCTTCGGCGTCGGTACGCTTGACGCTTATGGCCAATTCACACGACCCGAGATCGCCGCGATGGGTGCCATCGTCGATTGGCTCGACATCACGCAAAAAGGCAAGTTGCCGCTGTTGCGGCCCCCCGTGCGCGAGAACGAGGCGCGCGTGATGCAGATCGACGCCGCCACTAGGCGCAATCTCGAACTGACCCACGCCCTGAATGGTGGCCGCGCCGGATCCTTGCTCGCCACCATCGACCGCACCGTCACGCCCGGCGGTGGGCGGCTGTTGGAGCGTCGGCTGTCGAGCCCGAGCCGGGCGCTCGACGTGGTGCAGGCGCGGCTCGAGTCAGTGCAGTTTGCGGTGGAACAGTCTCGAATTTGCGCCGACCTGCGCGACAGCTTGCGCAAGGTGCCTGACCTTGATCGCGCCCTCTCCCGCCTTGGGCTTGACCGGGGCGGTCCTCGGGATCTGGCGGCGGTGCGCAATGGCCTGGCCCAAGCGGCAAACATTGCCGAACGGCTCACGGACAGTGACCTGCCGCCGCTCTTGGCCGAGGCGGTCTCTGGCTTGACCGGGCACGACACTCTCCTGGACCTGCTGGATCAGGCGCTGATTGCAGAGCCACCGCTTCTGGTGCGCGATGGCGGCTTTATCGCGCCCGGCTTTGACGGTGGCCTCGATGAGGCGCGACAATTGCGCGACGAGGGGCGCGGCGTGATCGCACGGATGCAGGGCGAGTTCATACAGCAAACCGGCATTCAGTCGCTCAAGATCAAACACAACAACGTGCTCGGGTATTTCATCGAAGTGACCAGCACCCATGCCGACCGCATGTTGGCGCCTCCGCTGAACGACCACTTCAAACACCGCCAGACCACTGCCAATCAATTGCGCTTTACCACCATCGCGCTGACCGAGATGGAAACCCGTATCCTCAACGCGGGAGGTCGGGCGCTGGGGATTGAAAAACGGCTCTATGACGACCTGAAAACCGCGATTCTGGCGCGCGCCGCCGAGATCGCCCAAACCGCACGCGGGCTGGCGGAAATTGATCTGTCCACCGCCCTTGCAGATCTGGCTCGTGCCGAGACCTGGTGTCGCCCCAAAGTGGATCAGAGTCGCGCCCTTCGGATCACAGGCGGGCGGCATCCGGTGGTAGAGCGCGCCCTGCGTGCCCAAGGCGGCGCGCCCTTCATCGCCAATGAGTGTGATCTCGGCGAGGACAGTGATATCTGGCTGCTGACGGGACCGAATATGGCGGGGAAATCCACCTTTTTGCGTCAGAACGCGTTGATTGCCCTTCTGGCGCAAATGGGCAGCTATGTGCCGGCGAGATCAGCGCATATTGGCATGGTCAGCCAACTCTTCAGCCGCGTCGGGGCCTCGGACGATCTGGCGCGCGGCAGATCGACCTTTATGGTCGAGATGGTCGAAACCGCGGCGATCCTCAATCAGGCGGATGATCACGCGCTCGTCATTCTGGATGAGATCGGTCGTGGCACCGCCACCTATGACGGTCTGAGCATCGCTTGGGCCACGCTGGAACACCTGCATGATGTGAATGGCTGCCGCGCGCTCTTTGCCACGCATTACCATGAGCTGACCAACCTCAGTGACAAACTCGCGCGCGTCGAGAATGCCACCGTGACCGTCAAGGAGCACGACGGCGACGTGGTCTTCATGCACGAAGTGCGTCGTGGAGCAGCGGACCGCAGCTATGGCGTTCAAGTGGCCAAGCTGGCTGGCCTGCCGACTGCGGTCGTGGCGCGGGCAAGGGTCGTGCTTGAAGCCTTGGAGAGAGGCGAGCGGGAGGGCAGTGGGGCGCAACGGGCCCTGATTGACGATCTGCCACTCTTTGCCGCGATCCCCCCGCCGCCGCCGGCCCCGACAAGACGCCACTCGGTGGTCGAAAAACGGCTGGAGGATATTCTACCCGACAGCCTTAGTCCACGCGAGGCGCTCGACTTGATCTATGAACTCAAGGCCTTGGCGACCGACACGGCGAGCAAGGCGGGCTGACACCCCCCGACACTCAACCCCGGTTGGACGACACCCCGACCTGCGCCGGTCGCAGGATGCGGTCATGCAGCATGAACCCCTGGGTCGACACCTGAATGATCTCGCCTGCCTTGGTGCCGGGCAGCGGGACCTCGAACATCGCCTCATGCTGCTGCGGATCAAAACGGTCGCCAACCTGCGGATCTATCACGGTGATACCGTGCTTGGTGAAGACATTGCGCAGCTCGCGCAGCGTCAGCTCGATTCCTTCGAACAGCGCCGCCGATCCGGCGCGCTGCTCTTCGGTCACGGTTTCAAGCGCCCGTTTCAGATTGTCATAGACCGGCAACATATCCCGCGACAGTTTCGATCCACCATAATTCTCGGCCTCGCGGCGATCCTTTTCGGACCGCTTGCGAGCGTTCTCCGCATCCGCAAGCGCGCGCATGAACTTGTCGCGCAGGGCGTCCCGCTCCGCGCGCAGGGCGTCAAGCTCGAGCGCCTCATCGCTGATGTCTTCATCCATTTGCTCACGCTCTGCGGCGGCTGCTTCTTCGATATCGTCGAGAAAGCTGTCTTCTTTCGGCTCTGCCATTCTTCACCTCTAGCTCCGGTCGGAGATCAGTTTGCCCACGAGCTGCGCCGTGTAATCCACAATCGGCACAATCCGTCCATAATTTAGGCGCGTCGGGCCAATAACGCCCACCGCACCGATGATCTTACGGTCAGCGTTCATATATGGAGAGACCACCAAAGAGGAACCCGAAAGTGAGAAAAGTTTGTTCTCAGAGCCAATAAAAATGCGCACGCCGGCCCCCTCATCGGCCAGTTCCAGAAATTCGGCAATGTCGCGCTTGCGTTCCAGATCATCAAACAGGATTCGAATCCGCTCCAGATCCTTTTCTTCGGCGGTCGTGCTCAACAGATTGGCGCGGCCCCGCACGATCAAACGCTCGTAATGGTCGCCTTCGCCCTCCCACACGGCAAGGCCGCTGTCGATCAGGTCGCGGGCAAGTTGATCAATCTCCTGCCGCCGTACAGAAATCTGCCGCGAGATCACGGTTTGCAGATCCGACAACGTTTTTCCCTCAATCAACGCATTGAGGAAATTCGCCGCCTCGCGCATCGAACTGGGTGTTTGTCCCGGTGGCGGCGTAAAAATGCGGTTCTCAACATGGCCATCCGAAAACACCAGCACGACAAGGGCACGGTCATGCCCAAGACTGACAAACTCGATATGTTTGATCGGTGCCTCATGTTTGGGCGCGAGCACCAGAGACGCCCCCCGCGTCACCCCCGACAGGGCCGCCCCGATCCGGTCGAGCGCTCCGGCGACATCCTGCGAATTGCTGCCCACGGTCGCGTCAATCGCCTGACGATCGGTCACCTCAAGATTGCTGACCTCCAGCAGACCATCCACGAACATGCGCAGCCCCTCTTGCGTGGGAATCCGGCCGGCACTGATATGCGGGCTGCCCAAGAGACCCATATACTCAAGATCCTGCATCACGTTGCGGATCGTGGCGGCGCTGACCTTTTCACTGAAATCCCGTGTCAGGGTCCGCGAACCGACCGGGTCGCCCTTGGCAAGATAGCTTTCGACCACGCGACGGAACACCTCGCGCGAGCGGTCGTTGAGCTGATCCAGAAGCGAACTGGCGTCATTCATCAGATGGTATTCCTGTCTAGAATGTCATTAAAGACTGAGCACGGCAAAGGTCAATCGGGGTTGCCATCACAGGCCTTGCACATATATCCCGGAGCCAACAGTGAAAGGGACATGTAATGCGACCTTCGGGTAGGAATTTAAGCGAAATGCGGCCAGTTTCAATCGAAACCGGTGTTTTGAAACATGCCGAAGGCTCCTGCCTGATCAAGATCGGCGATACGCATGTCCTCTGCACCGCCACAATCGAAGAGCGCGTGCCGCCTTTTGTCAAAGGGTCGGGTCTGGGGTGGGTCACGGCGGAATATGGGATGCTGCCGCGCTCGACCAACAGCCGCATGCGCCGCGAGGCAACGGCGGGCAAACAGGGCGGGCGCACCGTCGAGATTCAACGCCTCATCGGTCGCAGCCTGCGCGCGGGCGTGGACCGGGTCGCCTTGGGTGAACGACAGATCACGGTCGACTGCGATGTGATCCAAGCCGATGGCGGCACGCGCTGCGCCTCTATCACCGGCGGTTGGGTCGCACTCAAGCTGGCGGTTCAGAAATTGATGAAGGCAGGCGACGTGATCAGCGATCCGTTGATCGACCCCGTTGCGGCGGTGTCCTGCGGGATCTATGCGGGGCAACCCGTGCTCGACCTCGACTATCCCGAAGATAGCGAAGCCGGTGTGGACGGCAATTTCATCATGACCGGAAGCAAGCGCCTGATCGAGGTGCAGATGAGCGCCGAAGGCTCGACCTATAGCCGCGATCAGATGAATACCCTGCTCGATCTGGCCGAACAGGGCGTTGATCTTTTGGTTGCGAAACAGCGCGAGGCAACGGGTGCGTAAATTCACCGACGATCGGCTTCTGGTCGCCACCCATAACGCGGGCAAGCTGGGGGAAATTACCGCCCTGCTTGCACCCTATGGTGTCGAGGTCGTCGGTGCGGCTGCCCTGGGCCTCGCGGAGCCAGATGAAACCGAGACAACCTTTCTTGGCAACGCGAGGATCAAGGCGCATGCGGCTGCGCGCGCCACGGGTTTGCCGGCCCTGTCGGACGATTCGGGTATCGTGATTGACGCTCTGGATGGCGCACCCGGCGTCTATACCGCAGATTGGGCCGAAACAGAAACGGGTCGAGACTTTGGCATGGCCATGCACCGGGCCCATGACGCGCTGGTCGCGAGCAAACAACCGCAGCCGTGGACGGCTCGGTTTTGCTGCACTCTGGTCCTCGCATGGCCGGATGGGCATGACGAAGTCTTTGAGGGTACGGCCGAAGGGTGGGTGGTCTGGCCGATGCGCGGCGCGCAGGGTCATGGCTATGATCCGATGTTTCAACCGCTTGGCCATGACGTGACCTTTGCCGAGATGGTCCCGACAGAGAAAAACCGGATCAGCCACCGCGCCGATGCGTTCCGCAAGCTGGTTGCAGGCTGTTTTGCCTGAGGATTGGCAAGAGGGAGGCTTTGGCCTCTATGTTCATTGGCCGTTTTGCGAGGCCAAATGTCCCTATTGCGACTTTAACAGCCATGTGGCGCGCGAGATTGACCAAACCCGTTGGTGCACTGCCTATTTGGCCGAGATTGATCGCTATGCCGCTCTTGTGCCGGGTCGGGTTCTGAACACCGTCTTCTTTGGCGGCGGCACGCCCAGCCTCATGGCCCCTGAAACGATCGCGGCACTCATAGAGCGCATCAAAGCCTCATGGCCCATGGCCAATGCGCCCGAGATAACCCTAGAGGCCAATCCCGGCTCGGTCGAAGCCGGACGCTTTCGTGCCTTTGCCGAGGCCGGGGTCACACGCATCTCAATGGGCGTGCAGGCCTTGAACGATATAGATCTCAAACGCTTGGGGCGTATTCACTCTGTGGCAGAGGCGCGGCAAGCCTTTGATATAGCGAGAGAAAACTTTGACAGAGTGAGCTTTGATCTTATCTACGCGCGCCAGGATCAAACCCTTGAAGCCTGGAAGGCGGAGTTGCGCGAAGCTCTGGCAATGGCGGTGGATCATCTGTCGCTCTATCAACTGACCATAGAGACAGGTACGGCCTTTGGGGACCGCTATGCAGCGGGAAAACTGCGCGGCTTACCAGAGGATGAGACGGCGGCGGATATGTATGAGGCAACGCAAGAGATCTGTGACGCGGCAGGACTGCCCGCCTATGAGGTTTCAAATCACGCGCGGCCGGGGTCCGAGTCACGGCACAACCTGATCTATTGGCGCTATGGGGACTACATCGGCATCGGTCCGGGCGCACATGGCCGCATCACACGCAACGGACAGAAACACGCAACCGAGGCCCATCGGGCGCCGGGGCGCTGGCTCGACTCAGTGGAAACGGCCAGTTCAGAGCGTAAGCCAGTGCGCCTGTCAGGACAGGATCAAGCGGTTGAATATCTCTTGATGGGCCTGCGGATTTCCGACGGCATTGATCCGGGCCGGTTTGAGAAACTTGCAGGTCAACCGCTTTCGCCCACCGTCGTTGATCACCTGCAACAAATCGGGATGATCGAATCGCTAGGCACCCGCCTTCGTGCGACCCGCGCCGGGCGCGCGGTTTTGAATGCTGTGATTCGTGATCTGCTGCCGGACGTGTGAACGTCAGATGCTGAGCATTCCAATCAAACGATCCAGTTGATCCAGCGACGCGTAGTGAATCGTAATCTGACCGTTCTCCCGACCCGGGATATGGTCAATCTGCACCTTCATCGTCAGATTCGCAGAGAGGTCTTCTTCTAGCGCCTTGGTGTCTGCATCTTTCAACGGCTCTTTGCGTGGCTTTGGCCTTTGATCGCTCTCCCTGAAAATATTGCCCGGGCCAGATTTGGCCAACTTCTCCGTCTCTCGCACCGAGAGTGACTTTTGAATCACCTGACGGGCAAGGGCGGCTGGATCGTCAACTGTGATCAGCGCGCGGGCGTGACCCGCAGAGAGCTTGCCGTCGCGAACATAGCTCAAGACCTCTTCTGGCAGAGCGAGCAAACGGATGGAGTTTGCAATATGGCTGCGGCTCTTGCCCAGGGCTTCGGCCAGCTTTTCTTGAGTATGGCCAAATTTCTGCATCAACTGCTGATAACCAGAGGCTTCTTCAACAGGATTAAGATCGGCCCTCTGAATGTTTTCGATGATGGCGACTTCGAGAACCTCTGTGTCATCAAAGTCGCGGACCAATACCGGTATTTGATGAAGCTTGGCCATCTGTGCTGCGCGCCAGCGCCGTTCTCCAGCGACAATCTCATACTCATCAGCACGACCGGACACCAGTCGAACGATCAACGGCTGAATGATGCCCTTTTCAGAGATTGACCGAGCAAGGTCTTCAAGCAAAGTCGGATCAAAGGACCGCCTCGGCTGATTCGGGTTTGGGCGGACCTTTTCCACTGGCACCATGAGATCCGGCCGACGCGGCGTATCATCCTTGCGGGCGGTAACATCAGCGGACACATCCGCCATCAACGCCGAAAGCCCGCGACCCAATCCACGAGGCTGAGGTTTTTTGCTGGTCATAGGCTTGTCCTCTCTATTCAGGCCGCGATCCGGGCGCTGTTTTGCATCAACTCCTGCGCCAGATCGCGATAGGCCTGCGCGCCTTTGGACAGGGGATCGTAAGAGAGAACCGACATAGCATAGGACGGCGCCTCGCTCACCCGAACATTCCGCGGAATGCGCGTCTTGAACACCAGATCCCCCAGATTGTCCCTGGCATCCTGCTCTACCTGCGTCGAAAGATTGTTTCGAGCGTCGAACATCGTCAGGACGACACCTTCGATTCTGAGCGCTGGATTTGCGGTTTGCCGTATCTCGCGAATGGTCAACATCAACTGCGACAAGCCTTCCAGCGCAAAGAATTCACTTTGAAGCGGCACAAGAATAGAGTGCGCCGCGACCATGGCGTTTACCGTCAAAAGGTTGAGCGAGGGCGGGCAATCGATCAGAATATACTCGAACTCATAGGCATCCATCGCCGGCTGGCGCAAGGCGTCATGGAGAAGAAAACTGCGTTTCTCATTTGAAATCAACTCGATATCAGCAGAGGACAAATCCACTGTCGCTGGAATGATCGACAGATGGTCCACGCCGGTCGGCTGAATGACGTCGTCCAAGGAAATCTCGTCCAAAAGCAGATCATAGGCCGTAAACGTCCGGGCCTCCGCCTCAATTCCCAGCCCGGTCGACGCATTCCCCTGTGGGTCAAGATCGACAATCAGCACGCGCGCCCCGGTCTCTGCCAGTGCGGCGCCGAGATTGATCGTCGTTGTTGTCTTGCCGACCCCACCTTTCTGGTTGGCAACTGCGATGATCTTTGGCCCCTCGGGTCGCGTCGGATCAGGCACGGGCAACTCCTGTGATGGCAAAAACAACCGAACCGGTTTCTGTGACGCTTTTAGCAAGTTGATAGTCAAAGCGCCACTTTCTTTGTGCCGCTTTCAACTCGATTTCCCAAGTAGCGCCCTTCGGAAAGAGCGCCACGCCCTCCGCAGTCAGATGACGCTCAGCAAAAGCCAGAAGCCCATCAAGATCCGCGAGCGCACGCGCCGACAAGACCGTTGCCGCCTGAGGCTCTGCGGTCTCTATCCGCTCATTGAGAACGGTCGCGGCGGCCCCGGTTTCCCGAATAACCACCCGCAGAAAGGCTGCTTTCCGAGCGTCGCTCTCGATCAGCGTCATACGGTCCGGCGACCCGGTCTCTTGCGCGAGCACCGCAACGACCAGACCGGGAAATCCGCCCCCAGACCCGAGGTCCACCCAATGCTCGACAGGATGCGGCGCGAGATCGTAAATCTGTGCGGAATCCGCAAAATGTCGTGTCCACATCTGATCAAGACTCGCCTTGGACACGAGGTTGATGCGCGGGTTCCATTTGACAAGGAGGTCAGCATAGACCTTAAGCCGCTCCTGTGTTTCACGTGAAACATCAGGTAAGCCTGTCACGCAATCTTCTCCCGCGCTGCCTGCCGCAGCTTCGCCAGAATGAGGCTCAGCGCGGCCGGCGTCATCCCCTCGATTCGCCCCGCCTGCGCGAGGTTCTCTGGGCGCACATCCGCGAGTTTGCTTTTGAGCTCATTCGACAGCCCCTCAATTGACCCATAGCCAAAAGATCTTGGAATAACATAGGCTTCGTCCCGCTTTAGCTTCGCGACATCTCGATTCTGTCGCTCGATATACGTTGCGTAAAGCGCGTCTTTGGCGATCTGTTTCTGCGTCTCAAGGTCGATCTCGGCAAACTCTGGATCAAGCTGCACAAGATCAGAAAACGTTACATCAGGATAGGATAAGATCTGGAATGCGCTCCGTCTCGCGCCGTCATGATTTACATTCAGGCCGAGATCTGACAGGTGCCGCGGCGTATAGCTTGCCGTTTCCAGCCGGAGCCTCGCAGCGCTCAAGCGCTCCATCTTCTTTTCAAAGGCCACTTTGCGCGGCGCGCTGACACATCCCAACTCAAGCCCGAACGGCGTCATTCTCTGATCTGCATTGTCGGCACGGAGCGATAATCGGAATTCCGCCCGAGAGGTGAACATACGGTACGGCTCACTCACGCCTCGGGTCGTCAGGTCGTCGATCATCACGCCGATGTAGCTATCGGTTCGACTAAACTGAGCGGGCGCGCGCCCCAAGGCCTCGAGCGCGGCGTTCAGCCCTGCGACCAGCCCCTGTGCCGCCGCCTCTTCATAGCCGGTCGTGCCATTGATCTGTCCGGCGAGATAGAGACCGGGCACCGATTTGACCGCAAGCCGACCATCAAGCGCGCGCGGGTCGACGTAATCGTACTCAATGGCATAGCCGGGCTGTAGAATCTCTGCTGCCTCCAGCCCATGGATCGACCGAACATAGGCCTCCTGAACCTCGACGGGCAGCGATGTGGAAATTCCATTTGGATAGATCACGTCATCAGAAAGACTTTCCGGCTCAAGAAATATCTGATGTGAGCATTTATCAGAAAACCGGACAATCTTATCCTCGATCGACGGGCAATACCGAGGACCAATACCATCAATATGTCCACCATACATGGCCGAACGCCCGAGATTTTCGCGAATAATATCATGGGTTTGCGTGTTCGTATGCGTGATCCCACAAGAGATCTGGCGCGCGGATGGAGCCTTGGACATAAACGAGAAAAGCGTGGGGTCATCATCGCCGGGCTGCTCTTCCAACCGCGCCCAATCAATCGTCTTGCCGTTAAGCCGGGGCGGCGTCCCTGTTTTGAGACGCCCCATAGCCAGGCCGAATCCATCCAACCGCTCCGCCAGCGGGATGGATGGGCGGTCGCCCATACGCCCTCCAGGTCGGGACACTTCGCCAATATGAATAACCCCGCGCAAGAACGTCCCGGTTGTCAGGATCACGGTAGCACCAGAAATCTCGCTGCCATCAATCAATCGCACCCCGGCAACGCGCTCACCCTGCATCAGAAAATCAGCGGCCTCCCCCACAATTATGCTGAGTCCTGAGCAGCTTTCGATCTCCCCGAGCATCTCTTCGCAATAAATCTTGCGATCCGCCTGCGCCCGTGGCCCCTGAACAGCAGGGCCCTTGCGGCGATTGAGCAAACGAAACTGAATGCCAGCGCGATCTGCGACGCGCCCCATGACGCCATCCAGCGCGTCAATCTCCCGCACGAGATGTCCTTTGCCCAGGCCTCCGATGGCCGGGTTGCACGACATGACGCCGATTCCGGATCGGCTCAAGGTCACCAACGCCGTCCGCGCGCCCATGCGTGCCGCAGCATGCCCTGCATCCGCACCAGCATGCCCGCCTCCAATGACGATGACGTCAAAATGTTTCACGTGAAACACCTTTCATTTGCCCAGACAAAAGCTGGCGAAGATCTCATCCAGAACGGTTTCGACATCAATGCGTCCTACCAGAGAATCGAGCGCGCGAATAGCCACTCGCAGCTCTTCCGCTGCGATCTCGGCCATTACCTCACCGAGCGGCAGCGTGTCCAGACTGACTTGCAAGGCTTTGAGGCCACGCACCATCGCCTGCCGATGCCTCTCACGGGTCGCAAGCCCCGCGCCCATGGCCCGCGCTCCCAAAACAGCCGCAATCCGATCGACCAATTCCGATAGGCCCGCCCCGGTCTTCCCGGATACAGCGCCCATCAAATCACCGGAAATGTCCGCTTTGGCCCGGACAACAATATCATCAGCCTCTGGCACGAACTCAAAGTCACCGCCGTCTTCAATCAGGAACACCCGCAAATCTGCCTGTGCTGCACGCGCACGCGCGCGCGCGATACCAATGGATTCCACCGCATCTGTCGTTTCTCTCAACCCAGCCGTGTCAAGCAGCGTCACCGGCAGCCCCGCCAAATCCATCCGAACTTCGATCACGTCCCGCGTCGTGCCAGCAAATTCAGAGGTGATCGCCGCGTCCCGACCCGCCAATGCATTGAGCAATGTCGACTTTCCAACATTCGGCGCTCCGACAATTGCCACCTCAAAGCCCGTCCGAATTCTCTCACTCACCGAAACACCGGCGATTTCAGCCTCAAGCCCCTGAATCACACCCTGAATTAGGCCCGTGACCTCTGGTGAGACGTCCACCGGCACCTCCTCGTCGGCAAAATCAATGGTTGCCTCCAGTAACGCGACCGCACGGATCAAACTGCGACGCCAGCCTTCACATCTTTCCCCAAGAGCACCAGAAAATACCCGCAGGGCCTGCTTACGCTGCGCCTCCGTCTCGGCCTCAATCAGGTCAGCCAGCCCCTCGACCTGCGCCAAATCCAGCCGCCCATTCTCCAATGCGCGCCGGGTAAACTCTCCTGCCTCCGCAGGGCGCAACCCGTCGATCCGCCCGAGATCTGCGAGAACAGAAGCCACAACCGCGACACTTCCATGCAGTTGGAACTCTGCCGTGCTCTCGCCGGTAAAGCTCTCATTCTCGGCAAAAATCAGCACCAAAGCCTGATCGAGACGCTCGCCGCCTTCATCGCGCAGCACCCGCAACACCGCACGACGGGGCTCAGGCACATCCCCACAAAGCCGCCGACAGGCCTCAGCCGCCAGGGGCCCGCTGACCCGAATGACGGCCACGCCTGCTTTCCCCTGAGCCGTCGACAGCGCATAGATCGTGTCCATCGGAACGCCTCCGCGTCACTGCAGGCCTTCTGTGCAGGCCTCAGGTGTTCATCGAATCAAAGAATTCGGCATTCGTCTTGGTCTGCTTCAGCTTCGACAACAAGAACTCGACCGCGTCCGTCGTCCCCATCGGATTCAGAATGCGCCGCAGGACAAAGGTTTTCTGCAAATCGCCCTTGTCGATCAACAGATCCTCTTTCCGCGTGCCCGACTTGAGAATATCAATCGCCGGGAACACGCGCTTGTCCGCGACCTTGCGATCCAACACGATCTCAGAGTTGCCAGTGCCCTTGAATTCTTCAAAGATCACCTCGTCCATCCGGCTTCCCGTATCAATCAACGCGGTTGCGATGATCGTCAGCGATCCACCCTCTTCGATATTCCGCGCCGCGCCAAAGAACCGCTTGGGCCGCTGCAACGCATTGGCATCCACCCCGCCAGTCAGAACCTTGCCCGAGGATGGCACCACCGTGTTATAGGCCCGGCCCAGTCGCGTGATCGAATCCAGCAGGATCACGACATCGCGCTTATGCTCCACCAGTCGCTTCGCCTTCTCGATCACCATCTCCGCGACCGCTACATGTCGCGTCGCGGGCTCGTCAAAGGTCGAACTGACGACCTCACCCTTGACCGAGCGCTGCATATCCGTCACCTCTTCCGGCCGCTCATCAATGAGCAAGACGATCAGATAGCATTCCGGGTGGTTCTTCTCGATGCTATTGGCAATATTCTGCAACAACACCGTCTTACCCGTCCGCGGCGGTGCCACGATCAGTGACCGCTGTCCCTTGCCAATCGGCGCCACCAGATCAATGATCCGCGCCGAACGATCCTTGATGGTCGGGTCTTCAATTTCCATCTTGAACCGCTCGTCCGGATAGAGCGGCGTCAGGTTATCAAACGCGATCTTATGCCGCGCCCGCTCCGGGTCCTCAAAATTGATCTGTGTGACCGAGGTCAGCGCAAAATACCGCTCGGTCTCATCGGGCTGCTTCATCTGCCCTTCAATCGTATCGCCGGTGCGCAGCGAATATTGCCGGATCATATCGGGCGAGACATAAATATCGTCCGGGCCCGGCAAATAATTGGCCTCTGGAGAGCGGAGGAATCCAAACCCATCCTGCAACACTTCCAAGACACCGTCGCCGTAAACC
>NZ_CH902584.1:1236718-1246358 GCF_000152845.1 Roseovarius sp. 217 | reverse complement strand
TCGACGCGTTTTCGATCTCCAACTCTTCGGCGATCGTCAACAGCTCCTTGGCGGTCATCGCCTTGAGGTCAGCGAGGTTCAAACGGTCTTCGGACATGATAATTCCTATGGTGACACCCGATACCGGATGCATCTCTCAGTCATTGATGGGAATTCAAAAGCCACCAGGACGGTGGCCCACCGCCTACATAGGCAACTCCGCCCCATTCGTCAATCTGACTCAGAACTTGACCACAACCGACAGCACGATCACCACCATCGCCAGCGTCGGCACCTCATTCATGATCCGATGCTGACGCCCGGTGCGCGTATTGGCGCCCCGCGCAAACTCTTTGCGCCGTGCGCTCAGCCACATATGAAACCAGGTCATCACAAGGAGCCCTCCAAGTTTCGTGTAGGGCCACACCGATCCCCAATCCACGATCCCCGGGGTCATCACGAGGAAAAGACCAAAAACCCAGGTCGCGATCATTGAGGGCGTCATGATGAACCGCAAGAGCTTGTATTCCATGACCTGAAACACCGAATCCCGGCTATCACCCGGCTGCGACTGTTCGGTATGATATACAAACAGCCGCGGCAAATAGAACAGACCCGCCATCCATGCAATCACCGACATGATATGAAACGCTTTGATCCATGGATAGGTCATACTCAAGAGATCAGACATGCAATGCTCCATTCCGTCCTGATGCTCTTAAATATTAATAGATAGATTAGAAAGGATGTAGTGTGATGAAGGGAGCGTGAAATCTGTGGATCATTATGCTCTCCACAGACCCATGCACAGGTGGATAACTCTGTTGGCGAATTTCAGAACCCGAGAAACGAAAATGGATTTATCTCAGTATTACATATTTAGATCAGTCGCTTACAAATAAACAATCGACACTGGAATCATCTTATCATCTCGGGATAACTTTCTGCGCCTCACCGCCATCCCCATCCCGCAGTTATCCTTTCCCACAGGGGACAGACTGCCGCGAGTCTTCCCGGATACCCCGAGTTTTCCCCCGCATCACAGATGGGATGGATTTTCACCTTAATTGTTCCTAAGAAACCCCTAACGTTATGCAGCAGGTTATCCACATGAGCGCACCGATCATTCTGGCCTCGGGGTCCGCCATCCGACAGACCTTGCTGCGCAATGCAGGCCTCGCCTTCGACTGTGTCGCCCCCCGCGTCGACGAAGACACCGTGCGCATCGCCCTCATGGCCGAGACCATGTCGCCGCGGGACATCGCCGATGCCTTGGCGGAACTCAAGGCAACCAAGGTCAGCGCCAAACATCCCGCAGCCTTGGTCATTGGATGCGACCAGGTGCTTGATCTTCAGGGGCAATTGCTCTCAAAACCGCAAACCGCCGATGAGGCGCGCGCGCAATTGCGTGCCATGCAGGGCAAACGCCACGACCTTCTGTCTGCCGTTGTGATCTGTCAGGACGGGCGTCCCCTCTGGCGGTATGTTGGACTGGCGCGGATGACGGTTCGGCCCTTTTCCGACGCATGGCTCGACGGCTATATGGCGCGCAATTGGCCGGATATCGCAGACTGTGTCGGAGCCTATAAGCTCGAGGCCGAAGGCCTGCGGCTGTTTTCCCGCGTGGAAGGGGACTATTTTACCGTGCTCGGCCTGCCGCTGCTCGACCTTCTATCCTTTCTCACCCTTCGAGGAGACCTCCAACAATGAGCGATGATAAGAAGCCTTTGGCCAGGATTCCGTTGGCGGGCGTGATCGGGTCCCCCATCGCCCATTCCAAATCGCCGCAACTGCACGGCCACTGGCTCAGGGCGAATGGCATTGCAGGCTATTATATTCCAATGGATGTCTCGGGCCCGGATTTGGCGGATGTGTTACGAACCTTGCCCAAATTGGGGTTCGTGGGCGTCAATATCACCGTCCCGCACAAGGAACGCGCGCTCGATCTGGCGGATCTCGTCACGGATCGCGCCACATTGATCGGTGCCGCCAACACGCTCATTTTCCGCAAGGATGGCAAGATCCACGCCGACAATACCGATGGCTATGGCTTCATCCAGAACCTCCGCCAGAATGCCCCCAACTGGCAGCCAAACGCTGGCCCGGCGGCGGTCTTGGGGGCTGGTGGGGCAGCACGCGCCGTCGTGGCGTCGCTGCTCGACGTCGGCGTGCCCGAGATCCTGATCTCCAACCGAACCCGCATTCGCGCCGAGTCGCTGCAATCCGAGTTTGGCAAACGCCTGACGGTGGTCGATTGGGTGCAGGCCGGCAATATGCTGGAAGAGGCGGCGACAGTGATCAATACCACGTCACTCGGCATGATCGGCAAACCCCCGCTGCGTGTGCCGCTCGATGGCCTGCGACGCGGCGCGCTCGTGACGGACCTCGTTTATGCGCCGCTCAAGACGCGGTTTCTGATTGAGGCCGAGCAAATGGGATGTGTGACGGTCGATGGCCTCGGCATGCTCTTGCATCAGGCGGTGCCAGCGTTCGAGCGGTGGTTTGGGGTCCGCCCCACCGTCGACAGCGCCACACGCGCCGCCGTCTTGCGATGACCTTTCTTATTGGCCTGACCGGCTCTATCGGCATGGGCAAATCCACGACGGCACAACTCTTCGCAGCAGAGGGCTGCGCAGTCTGGGATGCCGATGCCGCCGTTCACCGCCTTTATGCGCCCGGCGGCGCGGCAGTCGCGGCATTCGCCGCCGCCTTCCCCGACGCAATCCAGGACGGCGCCGTGTCCCGGACCCGCCTGAAAGCGATCATATCCCGCGACCCGGATGCGCTCGCCCGGATCGAACGGATCGTGCATCCGCTTGTCGCGCAGGACCGCGCCGAGTTTGTACACAATCAGGGGACACAAGGTACAAAGTGTACTCCGATCCTCGTGCTCGACATCCCTCTTCTGTTCGAAACAGGGGCTGACCGCGGTATGGACGCCACGGTCGTTGTCTCGGCCCCACCGGAGGTGCAGCGCGCTCGGGTTCTTGAGCGGGGCACGATGACTGAGGCTCAGTTCGAGACTATCGTTCAAAAACAAATGCCTGATACCGAAAAACGTGCCCGCGCCGATTATGTGATCGAAACCGACACCCTTGAATCCGCCCGTCAACAGGTGCAGGCTGTGTTGGCAGAT
Organism: Roseovarius sp. 217; assembly: GCF_000152845.1. Taxonomy (GTDB): domain Bacteria; phylum Pseudomonadota; class Alphaproteobacteria; order Rhodobacterales; family Rhodobacteraceae; genus Roseovarius. The sequence continues at coordinate 1,243,243 of NZ_CH902584.1, read as the reverse complement.
ATCAGACGAAAGACCCCCCATGCGTGAAATCGTCCTGGACACGGAAACCACTGGTTTTGAACCAGAATCTGGCGATCGCATTGTCGAGATCGGCGCTGTAGAGCTTTACAATCACATGCCTACGGGCCGCACGTTTCACAAATACATCAACCCACAGCGCGCCATGCCCGAAGCAGCCTTTGCCGTGCATGGCCTGGGCGATGATTTTCTCCGCAACAAGCCCTTATTCGCTGAAATCGCTCAGGAATTTCTGGATTTCGTGTTGGATGCCAAGCTGGTCATTCACAACGCCGCCTTTGATATGAAGTTTCTCAACGCTGAATTGGGCTGGCTCAAACTGCCGCATCTCCCTTGGGAGCAGGCCATCGACACCCTCGCCATCGCGCGCCAGAAATTTCCCGGCTCCCCCGCCTCTCTGGATGCGCTATGTCGCCGGTTTCAAATAGATAATTCCGCACGCACCCTGCACGGCGCGCTGCTCGACTCAGAAATTCTGGCAGAGGTTTACCTCGAACTGATCGGAGGGCGTCAACCAGATTTCGCACTCTCAAGCACGTCATCCACCAGATCTAGTGACATGACTGAACCCGACGTCTGGCGACCCCATCCAAGACCTACCCCACTCGCGCCGCGTCTGACCGAGTCTGAGGCCGCCGCCCATCAGGCCTTTGTGGCCAGGATGGGCGAAGCCGCTCTCTGGCGCAAATCCTCTTAGGCGTCAGCTTTGGGTGCAGCTGCCTGTGCCTGACGGCGCGCGATTTCCCCACGATAAAGCTGAACGAAATCAATATTTTCAAGGTTCAGCGGCGGGAATCCACCGTCATGTGTCACGTCGCTGACAATCCGGCGGATGAAGGGAAAGATCATCCGTGGACATTCGATCAAAAGGAAGGGATGCAACTGATCATCCGGCACGCCTTCGATGTGGAAGACACCCACATATTCCAGCTCCAGAACGAACAGAACCTCATTCGCAGCCTTGTTTCTGGAGTTGATGTTGAGTTTGACGACCACCTCATACTGATGCTCAACGCTGCGTTTCTTGGCGTCGAGATTGACGGACACCTGCACATCCGGCTGCACGTCTCCGCCGGTGCCCCGCTGCGCCAAAACATTCTCAAAGGACATGTCGCGGATAAATTGCGACAGGATGTTCATTTTCATCTGCGGCGCTTGCTGTGCTGCACCATTTTCCTGATCGGCCATGGAAACCTCCTCATGGGACTATGCCGGGTTTCCCTTATCAGGACCACGGCTCTGCCTCAATGGTGATCCCGCGCCGTCTTCAGATTCAACTTTTCTAAGGCCGCAAACAATGACTTGCGAAAGAACGGCTTTGCCACCACCAGATTTTGAGCGCGCGGGATCACTGCGCCAAGAACTTCCTGTTCCGGGCGACCGCTTAGAAAAAGGATGGGAAGGCTGCCCAGACCGCTCCGGATATACTCCAGCTCTCGCAGTACGGTCTCCGGCCCCCCAATGTGATCGACGTCAATGATCAGCAGGGACCATCTCTCCGGCCGCGCAGTCAGATCGCCGATCAAGGTGTCGTGGTCCGAGCAGAGATGAACTTCACACTCATATTCCGCCAGCCATTCACAACATTTGCGGCTATCCCTGTCGCTCGCCGCGCTGACCGCCACGCGGCGCACGCGATTCAGGCGTTCTTGCTTTGGCTGATAGGAAATCCAAACCGCAGGGTCTGTGTCAATAAGTCGGTCATAGGATGCATCGGGCACGGTAGGATTACCGCGCCCTGCGGAGCGCCGGTCTGTTTGCAAGACAAAGTAGCCTCCGACCATCAGCAAGACAAAGCTCAGTTGACTCGCATAGGCGATCAGGACGGCCCACCAGACTGATCCGACAAAAATGACGCCAGCGGCAAAGGTGAATGCTGCCACCACAACACTCAGCATAAGGACCAGAACAGCAAAGCTTGGCTTGGACTTTCCTTCGCCATACGAAACATGACTGCGGTTGCTTTTTGCAGTTTCATACGGCGCTCCGTAGCGCGGTTTGGAAATCATTCTATTCAAGGCATTCTCATTTGGTGGGTTCACTCAAGACCTAGCGAAACACAACCAACGATAGCAGCAGAACGGTCACACGGAAATGTGATCATCACAAGCCCTATACTCGCAAAGGAGGCACACCTTACGCAAAACATTGAAACCACGAGATATAAAAATCAAAACCACAGCCGCATGACAAAGGTAGCAAACCGACTGCACATGTTAAAGTGGATATTAAGAACGAACCTATGCGGGCAGATGTTTGCCGAACAAACCGCACCAATCTGATGCGCGAGGCGACAATGATGTCGCGATTGCTCACGCCCGCCATTCGAAATGCGTCATCCCTTAGCCTGAATCTCTGCGCAGCAGCGGTGCCATCACCAGCGGAGTGAGGTACATTGGCACTTGATAACACCCGATGAAAAGCAGCAAGGCAGACGCCGTCTCTGGCGGCAAAGCCCCGAGAAAGAGCGCCAGGTTGCGATTGCCGGCGATGACGGCCATAGCCGGTGCCGCCTCGCCCTGACCGCGTCGCGTGAGAGTTAGATACACAGCGACCTGTGCGCCAAAATTCAGGCCACAGACCACCGCAAGCGTCACCCAGACATTAGAGGTCGAGTCACGGAGCGCCGGACCAACGGCCGACATTAATCCAATGACCACGAAGGCCATCACGGCTGTGATCACACCTTCTACTGCCTTTTCGCCATGCGCCGTCCGAAAAAACGTCCCATGTTTGCGGAGCAAGAGCCCCGCCCCCCCCGCCAGCGCGATCACCAGCAAGAGCTTTAGAGCGGCCATTGCCACCACTTCGGGCGCGCCAAAGACTGGCATCAACCAGAATACCGGGATCACCGTGAGCGGCAAAAGCATGGTTCCAACAATGAGTTGCCGCAAAGCAGGAGCGGGATGCCCTCCGACCATGAGCGTTAGCCCGGGACTGCCCGTGAGCGGTGCCGCTGCAAGGACGAGCACCACACCGATACCCAGAAGTGAGGCCAATCCACCGGACACCCACAAAAAACCAATTGCCACTAGAGGCATGACCACCTGCATGACCACCGTAATCCCGAGATATCCCGGAACCTCGCGCCAACCCGGAAAGGCGTCTAACACGTCAACTCTCAATGTACTGAGAAACAACAGAAAAACGACCATAGGAAAGATCAGGGGCGCCATGGATTCGGCGAATTCCGGAGCAAAAACACCCCCAATCAACCCGAGCACAAGCACCAGTCGTCCGTGTCGCGCCAATGCGTGCAGCAGAGGTGTCAAATCGCTGCCGCCCCGCGTGCCGCTTGATCATAGCCGCCGGATAGCGCGCGCAGCAGCGCAGCAAGCCGGGAAATCTCCGCCTTGTCCACGCCCATCTGTTGGACAGAACGCACCAGCAGTGCCTCTCGGACCCGAGCATATTGTGCGCAGTACTCTTGCCCTGCCTCGGTGATGGTGATGGTCTTTTCCTTTCCGCTGCGGCCAGATCGGACAAGCCCCTGTTTTTCCATCTTTTTCACGGCATAATTCACCAGATGCGTATCCTCGATATTGAGCACGAGGCAAATATCGGCAAGGCTCTTGGCGCGCTCCCGGTGATGCACCAGATGCACGATCAAAACCTCCAGCGGTGTCAGACCCGGCATCCCCGCCGCCGTCATGCAGCGAACCATCCAGCGTTGAAACGCATGGTTTGCCATGGTCAACGCGAATTCCATCTCCGAAAGCTCCGGCAATCCTGAATTGGCCAGATGCGCAGATGAGACGACTGGCCCTAACGGGCGAGCATTGTCTGAGGAATCCATAGGGCAATCTCCGGAAACAGGGTCAGAATGGCGGTGGCCAGAACCAAGAGCAGAAAGAAGGGAAAGGCATAGCGCGCGATCTCGAAAATGCTGCGCCCGGTGATGGATTGCAGCACAAAGAGGTTGAATCCCACCGGCGGCGTGATCTGGCTCATCTCGACCACCAGAACAAGGAAAATGCCGAACCAGATCGGATCAATCCCTGCCGCGAGAACCATCGGCAGGATGACCGAAGTGGTCAGCACCACAATGGAAATCCCGTCTAGGAACATGCCAAGGATAACAAAGAACACCACGAGCGCCGCAAGCAGCAGATTGGCCGAATACCCCTGTTCTCCAATCCATGTCGCAAGCGCGCGCGGAATACCGGTATAGCCCATCGCGACCGTCAAAAAGGCTGCACCCGCCAGGATAAAGGCAATCATGCAGGTCGTGATCGTCGCCCCGCGCAGCGCCTCCCACGTGCTGTGCCAATCAAGTGAACCACCCAAGGCCGAGAGGATCAACGCGCCAAGCACGCCCACAACAGCCGCCTCCGTGGGCGAAGCGAGGCCCGCGTAAATCGAGCCGATCACGGCGACAATCAACAGAATGGTTGGACCCAAGAGCGTGATGGCGCGCAGCTTTTCGGTCCATGTCGTCTCAGGTTCACGTTCCAGCATGCGGGCCCGGTTCATCAGCGCCCAGATCATCGTATAGCCCGAGAAAAGTGCCGCGAGCAGAATCCCAGGTCCGATCCCGGCCAGAAAAAGCCGCGCGATGCTCTGTTCCGTCGCGGCCCCATAGACGATCAGAATGATCGAGGGCGGAATGAGAAATCCAAACGTGCCCGATCCCGCCAGTGTGCCGATGATCATCCGATCATCATAGCCGCGCTTGGTCAGCTCCGGCACCGACATGCGCCCAACCGTCGCCGTCGTGGCGGCGGACGATCCCGAGACGGCGGCAAAGAGCGCGCAGCCAAAGATATTGGCATGGAGCAACCGACCCGGTAACCGCCCGGTCAGCGGCGCAAGGCCTGAAAACATGTCCGACGAGAGCCGCGAGCGAAACAGAATCTCACCCATCCAGATGAACATCGGCAGCGCCGTCAGATCCCAGATGTTGAGCGCGCCCCAGACCTTGGTGCCAAACACCAGCTCCGCAGGCGCAGAACTGGCCAATGTCATCGCAACAAGCCCAACGGCGATCAGAGCGAACCCAACCCAAAGACCGAGCGCCAGAACGCCAAAGAGCACGACCATCAGGATCAAAGACAGAGTTTCAATGCCCATCCTGAACGCCTTTCTTGTCTTCCGCGCGCTGGAATGCGGGCTCTCGCCCGCGCAATACCGCGACCAACTCGTCGCAGAGGGCCAGCCAGAATAGGCCCAGACCCAGCACCATGACCGACTGCGGCACCCAGAGCGGAAACTTTGCCATCCCAAAGGACACGGCGTTAAAGGTCCATGAATCCCACGCCTGCACGCCCGCGCTGTAGAACGCAAAGCCGCAGAGCCCAAGGGCGAGCACTAGCGCCACGGCAGCCAGAAACTTGGCAATTCCGGGTGGGACAGACTGTGACAACAGCGTCACCCGCACATGTCCGCCAGCTCGCAATGTGCCTGCCAAGGCAAGAAACGCTGCACCAACAAACAGGAACCCCCCAAGCTCCGAAAGCGATGTGATCGCGATACCGACCGGCTCTTGACCAAGGGCCAGCAAAGTCTTGTCGATCACCCGGCCCAGCACCTGCACCAGAACCAGCACAGAAATCGCCACCAGCGACAGGGCAGCCAGCACAAATCCCGCGCCGTAAATACGGTCAAGCAGCCCGCGTAGCATCCGCAGTCCCCCATTGTCAGTGATTGGTGGCGCGGGACCGTGCCCGCGCCTCTGCCGTTCAGCGCGCGGTGTAGGCGGACAGGATTGCCTCTCCGGCATCGCCGGCGCTCGCCTTCCACTCTTTCGTCATGGTTTCCCCGATCGCACGCAGCTCACGCGCCAGTTCCGCAGAGGGTGACGACACCTGCATGCCATTTTCCTTGAGAATGGCGATTTTCTCTTCGGTTTCTGCCATCGACATCTGCCACCCGCGCGCTTCGGCCATAGCAGAGGCTTCAAAGAGCGCCTGCTGTTGCGCTTCGGTCAGCGCTTCAAACGCTTCGGCGTTAACAAAAACCATGTTCTTGGGCAGCCAAGCCTGCGTATCGATATAATGGCTGACAAAATCCCAGGCCTGCGACGCCACGCCGGTCGAGGGCGAGGTGATCATCGCCGCAACGCGCGAGGTCGAGAAAGCGGTCGGGATATCCCCGGCCTCAACTGTGGTCGGAACGGCACCCATCAACTGCGCCAACCGCTCTGTCGCGGTGTTGTAGGCGCGAAAACTGACACCTTTCATCTGCTCAACCGACGTCACTTCTTCGGTCAGATAGAGGCTTTGGCCCGGCCATGGCACAGTATAAAGCAGAACCAACCCCTGCTCCATCAGCTTGGCACTGATCTCGTCCCGCGAGGCATCCCAGAGCTTTTTGGCATCGTCATAACTCGCGGCCAGAAATGGCACCGAATCGACCCCGAACACCGCATCCTCATTGGCCAGCTGCGACATCAGAATTTCGCCGATCGGCGCCAAACCCCGGCGCACGGAATCGCGGATCTCGGGATGGGCATAGAGCGAACCCGCCGAATGGACGGTGATGGTCAACTCACCATTGGTCGCAGTCGCA
>NZ_CH902584.1:1028499-1235654 GCF_000152845.1 Roseovarius sp. 217 | reverse complement strand
TTTGGTGACCGGTTGTTGCCCCGGTTCAAGGAAAGCTTGACGGATCATTTATAATTTGTCAACAAAATGTAAATGAAGCACAACGGGATGGATGTGATGAGCAAGATTTGGGATTTCTGGATTGACCGAGGCGGCACATTTACCGACGTGATCGGGCGAAACCCGGACGGAGAGATGCAACCGCTCAAGCTCTTGTCCGAAAACCCAGAGGCCTATGAGGACGCCGCAATAGAAGGCATTCGCCGTCTTTTGGGCGGCACCATTGACGCCGCCCGCATCGGCACCGTGCGCATGGGAACGACCGTGGCGACCAATGCGCTTCTGGAGCGCAAAGGCGATGCCACGGTGCTCTTGATCACGCGCGGCTTTCGCGACGCACTGCGCATCGCCTATCAGGCCCGACCGGATATCTTTGCCAAGGAAATCCTGCTCCCCGAACAGCTCTATTCCCGCGTGATCGAGGTGCCCGAACGCCTGCGCGCCGATGGCACGGTTGAAACTCCGCTCGACCTGACAGCCCTCACCCAAGGCCTAGCCGAGGCGCGTGCCGCAGGGATTGATGCCGCCGCGATTGTCCTCATGCACGCCTGGAAGAACCCCGCGCACGAACTGGCCCTTGCAGAGGCGGTACGCGACGCAGGCTTTGCGCAGGTGTCCGTCAGCCACGAAGTTTCACCGCTGATCAAGCTGGTGGGGCGCGGCGATACGACCGTCGTCGATGCCTATCTCTCGCCCATCCTGCGCCGCTATGTGGCGCGGGTCGCATCGGCGCTTGGCGCGACGCCGCCGGGCGAACCCGGCCCCACACTGCAATTCATGATGTCCTCCGGCGGCCTCACAGCCGCCGAGCGGTTTCAGGGCAAGGATGCGATTCTCTCCGGCCCTGCCGGGGGTGTCGTCGGCATGGCGCAGACCGCCGCGATTGCCGGGTTTGACAAGGTGATCGGCTTTGACATGGGCGGCACCTCGACCGATGTGGCGCATTACGCGGGCGAATATGAACGTGCCTTTGACACTGAGGTGGCAGGCGTCCGCATTCGCGCGCCGATGATGCGGGTGCATACCGTAGCGGCCGGTGGCGGCTCGATTCTGCATGCCGAACCGGGTCGGTTTCGCGTGGGCCCTGACAGCGCCGGTGCCTATCCCGGCCCGACCTGCTACCGCAACGGCGGGCCGCTGACCGTGACCGACGCCAATGTCATGCTGGGCAAGCTCAACCCCGATTTCTTCCCGCCCATCTTTGGCCCCGGTCAGGATCAACCGCTGGATCGTGAGACGGTTTCCGCGCGCTTTGCAGAAATCGCCGCAGAGGCAGGCGACGGCAAATCGCCCGAAGACGTGGCCGAAGGCTTTGTCCGCATCGCCGTTGAAAACATGGCCAACGCGGTCAAGAAAATCTCGGTGCAGCGGGGCTATGACGTGACCCGCTATCTCTTGAATTCCTTTGGCGGGGCAGGCGGGCAACATGCCTGCCTTGTGGCGGATGCCTTGGGGATGGAAAAGGTTTTGATCCATCCGCTTTCTGGCCTTTTGTCGGCCTATGGCATCGGGCTGGCCCGCGTGAGCGCGTCACGGCAACAGATGGTGGTAGAGCCATTGGATGAGGACAGTGATAGCGTCATCACAAGCGTGCTTGACGATCTGACTGCGCAGGTCATGCAGGAAATGCAGGCCCAAGGCGTGACCGGGGCTGAAACCCGTCCGCGGCTCTATCTGCGCTATGATGGCACCGATACCGCCCTGCCCGTGGCCTATGACACCCCGACGCAGGCGCGCGCCGAATTCGAGGCGGCGCATCTGGCGCAATTCGGTTTTACCACACCCGATAAGCGCGTGATCATCGACAGCGCCGAGGTCGAGGCCACAGATACCGTCCGTCCCGACGCCCCCGAGAGCGAGGCCGCCCGCCAAGTGGCTGAGGCGCAGACCGACACGCGCACGCGCCTCTTTTGCAACGGCGATTGGACCCCTGCGAGCGTGTTCCGCCGCGCGGGTCTGACACCCGGCAATACCGTCACCGGGCCTGCTCTGATCATCGAGGAGAACCAGACCATCGTGGTTGAGCCCGGCTGGCGTGCCGAAATCACGGCGCATGACCATGTGCTCTTGTCGCGCCACGAACGGATGGCGCGCGATATGGCCATCGGCACGACCGAGGCCGACCCGATTCTGCTTGAAGTCTTCAACAACCTCTTCATGTCGATCGCTGAACAGATGGGCGTGACCCTGCAAAACACCGCGCAATCGGTCAATATCAAGGAAAGGCTTGATTTTTCCTGCGCGGTCTTTGACGCAACCGGCGCGCTGGTCGCCAATGCCCCGCATATGCCGGTGCACCTTGGTTCCATGGATCGCAGCGTCGAGACGATCATCCGCCTGAATGAGGGCGGTGTTCATCCCGGCGATGTCTTTGCCCTCAACGCGCCCTATAACGGTGGCACGCATCTGCCGGATATCACCGTTGTCACGCCGGTATTTGACGAGGATGGGCAAGACGTCCTGTTCTGGGTCGCGTCGCGCGGCCATCATGCCGATGTCGGCGGCACCGCCCCCGGCTCGATGACGCCGCTCGCCACCACGGTGGATGAAGAGGGCGTCTTGATCGACAATTTCCGGCTGGTTGAAGAGGGGCAATTCCGCGAGTCCGCCTTGCGCACGATCCTTGGTGATCACGCCTACCCCTGCCGCAACATCGACATGAACGTGGCTGACCTCAAGGCGCAGATCGCCGCCAATGCGCGCGGCATCAACGAGCTCCGCAAGATGGTCGCCAACTTCGGCCTCGACGTGGTCCAGGCCTATATGGGCCATGTACAGGACAACGCGGCCGAGGCGGTGGCACGGGTGCTGGAAAAACTGTCGGATGGTTCCTATGACTATGAAACCGACACAGGACAGGTGATCCGGGTCAAGATCACCGTCGACCGCGCCGCACGTGAAGCGACGGTGGATTTCACCGGCACCTCAGAGGCGCGAAAGAACAACTTCAACGCGCCAGAGCCGGTGACGCGCGCCGCTGTGCTTTATGTCTTCCGCGTGATGGTCGAGGCACCGATCCCGATGAACGCAGGCTGCCTGCGCCCGATCCGGATCATCGTGCCCGAAGGCTCGATGCTCTCGCCCCGCTATCCGGCGGCGGTGGTGGCGGGCAATGTGGAAACCTCTCAGCACGTGACCAACGCGCTCTTTGGCGCGATGGGGGCGATGGCCAATAGCCAAGGCACGATGAATAATCTGACCTTCGGCAATGATGAGTTCCAGTATTACGAGACCATCTGCTCCGGCTCGCCCGCCGGGCAATTCAACGACGGGCGGCAATTTCCCGGCACCTCGGGCGTGCATGTGCATATGACCAACTCGCGCCTGACCGATCCTGAGATCCTCGAATTGCGCTTTCCCGTGCTGTTAGAGAATTTCGCCCTGCGTCCGGGGTCAGGCGGCAAGGGGGCGGCCAGTGCCGGCGATGGCACGATCCGCACGTTGCGGTTCCTGACCCGGATGGATTGCGCCATTCTCTCATCCCACCGCAACCGTGCGCCGCAGGGGGGCGCGGGCGGCAGCGCAGGCGAGGCGGGCCGGACCGAACTGCGCCGCCTCTCGGGCGCAATAGAGGTGCTGAACGCCTGTGATCAGACAGTGCTAGAGGCGGGCGAAGCCGTGACAGTGATCACGCCGACCGCGGGGGGGTTTGGCCGGGTTTGACCCTGGCCGCCCTTCAAATCTCGGGGTTTGGCAGGCTCTCGAACGCGCGTTTGAGGGCATCGCCCCATCCATCCGAAATCGTGCGGAAATAAGGATCGTCCAACTCGATACGATGCACCTCGGGCAGCTTCATGCTGTTGGCCTCGTAGATGCACATATCCAGCGGGAGACCAACCGAAAGATTGGCCTTGATGGTGGAGTCAAAGCTCACCAACAAGAGCTTCATTGCATCGGCAAAGCTCATGCTCGGCTCATAGGCGCGCACCAGAATGGGGCGGCCATATTTGGTCTCACCGATCTGGAAAAACGGCGTTTCGGAGCTGGCTTCGATGAAATTGCCCTCGGGATAGATCAGAAACAGGCGGGGCGGACCGCCCTTGATCTGACCGCCAAGGATCATCGTGGCGTTAAAGCTGCTGTCGGCGCGCTGTCCGGTGCTGGCATGGGTTTCGATCACATCGCGCAACGTGCCCGCAATCAGTCGTGCAGCCTGAAACATCGAGGGCACCGACAGGATCGTCGGGTCGCGCTCGTCATGTGCCTTGGTGCGCTCTTCCAGCAGGCTGATCACGGCTTGAGTGGTTGCCAGATTGCCCGCTGTCAGCAGAACCATCGCCCGCTCACCGGGCATCTGCCAGTGATGCAGTTTGCGAAAGGTCGAGATATTGTCGAGCCCCGCATTGGTGCGTGTGTCGGACATAAAGACGATGCCGCGATCAAGACACAAGCCCACGCAATAGGTCACCTATGAAATCCTCTGTCACTGTTGCTGGGTCACCCGCAGCGTCACATCCATGTTCTCGCCTGCCACGCCATAGCGGTGACCGGCGATCGGCGCAGCCTCTGTGTAATCGAGACCCGTTGCAACCCTGACATAGCGCGTATCAGGCGAGATCGCGTTTGACACATCAAAACCAACCCAGCCCAACCCTTCGACATGGGCCTCCGCCCAAGCGTGGGTCGCACTTTGCTCGTCCTGTCCGTCCATCCGCAGATACCCTGAAACATACCGCGCCGGAAGACCCATTGCGCGTGCGCAGGCAAGGAAGACATGCGCGTGATCCTGACAGACCCCGTGACCGGCAGCCAAAGCATCCTCTGCGGACCAGGCAATTTCGGATTTCCCGGTCTCATAGACTATGGCGGCGTGAATTCGGGCCGACAGGTCGTGCAGACGCTCCAGATCACTATCGCCTTCAACACTCCGCAGAATGTCGCGACACCCTTTGCCAGCGCGGGTATGCTCTGTTGCCCGCTGAAACAGCCACAGCGGCGCCAATCCTTCATGCGGTCCGACGATCCCGGCCTGATCGGCCATTTCCACAACACCCTGAGAATGGATCACCAATTCGGTGACGCCCTGATCAAAGCTGAACAACATCACATGATTGCGGTGGTGATCTGTGAACTCTGCCTCTTGCGTTGCCCCCTCGACGGTGATCGACCAATTGATCACGGCCTGCCCGCGCGTCGGCTTGGGATAGAGCTTGATCTGCTGCACACCATAGGGCACGGGCGTGGAGTATGAATAACGGGTGATATGACTGATGGCGAGACGCATGGGCTATCCGTTAAACCTGTATTCGATTTCGATCTGATGGCTCAGCTTGCTCAGATGGCCAAGCACCTCCTGCACATATTCGTGCAGGCCATAATCAAAGATCGCGGCGACGTCATGGCTCATGAACCGGCGGCAGAGCGTGTCCGCCAATTGGTGGCACGGCATGCGAAGATCGTAATCCGTCGCCAGATAATTGAGATTGTCCCGCAGCTTGGCACAGCAAAAGTTCAGGCTGCGCGGCATGCGTTTGTCGAGGATGAGGAATTGAGCAATGCCCATCGGCGTGACATCGGGACCAATGGCAAGCCGATATCCTCCCTCCCCACTGACAGACCGCAGAATCGTATCCCACTGCACATTGTCGAGCCGCGATCCCACCGCCGCCGCCGATGGCAGCAGCACGTAGTATTTTACATCGAGAATGCGGGCCGTGTTATCCGCCCTCTCGATAAAGGTGCCGATGCGGATGAAATCGTAGATTTCATTGCGCAGCATCGTCCCGAGAATAGAGCCGCGCACCAGCGCGTTGCGTTCCCGGATCAGCGACAGGACCTTGGGCAGATCCCGAGTCGCAACCTTGCGGGCAAGCGCGACCTTGAGCAGCATCCAGAAGGAATTGACCGCCTCCCACGCCTCATGCGTGAGGGCCGTGCGCACCAATCGCGCGTTGTGGCGCGCCTGTGTCACGACAGCCATCACCGAGGATGGGTTGTCCGGGTCGCGCAGCATCCAGTCGATCGCCAGTTCTGGCAGGACCTCCTCGTGTTTTTGTTGATAGCCATAGGCCACCGCCGCAGCCTGTAACACTGAAAGCCAGTCATCCGCGCCGCTGCCCGCCCGCGTCAGGGCGATCCGCTGCCCGGTTTCGATCATACGAGCGGTATTCTCGGCACGTTCCAGCAGCCGCGCCATCCAGAATAGACCTCCGGCGGTTTTCCCCAGCATCCTCTAGTCCTCCAGCACCCAAGTGTCCTTGGTGCCTCCACCTTGGGACGAATTCACCACCAAAGAGCCTTTTTTCATCGCCACCCGTGTCAGCCCACCGGGCGTTACATTGATCCCCTCGGGCGACATCAACACATAAGGCCGAAGATCGACATGCCGTGGCGCAAGGCCGGCTTTGGTGAACACTGGCACAGTCGACAGGCTCAGCGTGGGCTGCGCGATATAATTGCCGGGCCGCGCTCGCAGCTTGCGTTCAAAGTCCTTGAGTTCTTTCTTGCTCGCCGCAGGGCCGATCAACATGCCATAACCGCCCGATCCATGCACCTCCTTGACCACCAACTCTGACAGATGCGCCAGAACGTAATCGAGGCTTTCTTTCTCGTTGCAGCGCCATGTCGGCACGTTTTGCAAAATCGGCCGCTCGCCGGTGTAGAATTCGACGATCTCGGGCATGTAGCTATAGATTGCCTTGTCGTCGGAAATGCCGGTGCCGGGGGCATTGGCGATGGTGATACCGCCTGCGCGGTAGATATCCATGATCCCCGGCACGCCAAGCGCCGAGTCGGGGTTAAAGTTGAGCGGATCGAGGAAATCGTCATCCACCCTGCGATAAAGCACGTCAATCGGGCGATAGCCGCGCGTGGTTCGCATCGCCACCCGCCCGTCGACGATCCGCAGATCATGTCCCTCGACCAGCTCGACGCCCATCTTGTCGGCCAGAAAGGCGTGTTCATAATAGGCCGAATTAAAGATTCCAGGGGTCAGCACCGCCACGGTGGGCGTCCCTTCGCAGGCCACAGGGGCCGAGGCCGCCAGCGACCGCCGTAGATTGCGCGGATAATCCGAGACCGGACGCACCCGGTTGCGGCTGAACAACTCTGGAAACATGCGCAGCATGGTTTCACGGTTCTCCAGCATATAGCTGACACCAGAGGGCGTGCGCGCGTTATCCTCGAGAACAAAGAAATCGTCCGGCCCGGTCCGCACAAGGTCAATGCCGGTGATATGGGTATAGACCCCACCGGGCGGCATCATCCCGATCATTTGCGGCAGAAACGCCTCATTGCTCGAGATCATCTCTTGCGGCAAGCGTCCGGCGCGCAGGATTTCCTGCCGGTGATAGATGTCATGCAAAAAGGCGTTGATCGCACACACCCGCTGTTCGATGCCACGTTCCAACCGTTGCCATTCGCGCGCCGAAATAATGCGTGGAATGATATCGAACGGGATCAGACGCTCCTCGGCTTCGGACCGTCCATAGACATTAAAGGTGATGCCCGTCAGGCGAAAGAGATCCTCCGCCTCACGGCTTTTGGCACGCAGGCGGGCGGCGTCCTCGTCGCTCAGCCAGGCGTCGAATGTGGCATATGGGCTGCGAATCTGCCCGTTCTGCCCCTGCATTTCATCAAACATATCCATAGGATCATGGTTTCCCTGTCCGGGGCCCTGTGCAATCGAAATTGTTGCGACAGGACGGGCCCGATGCGGTTTTATGCCCGCTTATCCCTCAACCATGCACAATTTTTAGGCTTTGGCAAAGGCTTGTCATTCGGGAGCCTGTGATTGGTCCGCCCGTGTGGCGCTCCAAATATGATAGAATGACTTACAGAAACCATTAGCATTAATTCCTTTTTGTTAGCAAAACTCATAATTATAAACGATGTCAGAACCGCCAAAATCAGCCAGAGGATGCCGTGACCCGAACGCGCGACATGTTGCAAGTGACCGTCCAGCGGGGCGAGGCGGGCAAAACCCGGATGCAGCGCTTTGATGTTCCGGCCCGCGAAAATCAGACAGTTCTCGATGTGGTCAGTTGGATCCAGCAAGAGGCAGATCCGACGCTGAGTTACCGTTTTGCATGCCGCGTGGGCATGTGCGGCTCTTGCGCAATGATGGTGAATGGCGTGCCGCGCTGGACCTGCCGCACCCATGTCAGCCGCGTCGCTAATGACGGTCGCCTCGACATTGCCCCCCTGCGCAACCTGCCGGTGATCAAGGATCTGGCGACCGATATGGACCCGTTCTTTGACAAATGGGTCGCCGCCGAGGCGCGGCACCACCCGACGCGCGGACGGCTCGAAGAGTTTGACCCGATCACGCCCGACAATCCCGAGCGGGCCGAAGCCAACCTTGGAATCGAATGCATCAACTGCGGGATCTGCTACGCGGCCTGTGACACGGTGGCAGGTAATCCCGATTACCTCGGTCCGGCCGCGCTGCAACGCGCCTGGACCCTGCTCAACGACAGCCGCGACGCCGATCGCCCAACCATCCTTGCGGCGGTCTCGGGCAAGGGCGGCTGCCATAACTGTCACTCCATGGGCAGTTGCGCGCAATATTGCCCCAACGAGTTGAACCCGATGCGCGCGATTGCCGGGTTGAAGCGCGAAACAGTCAAGGCAGCCTTGCGAGGAAAGCGCGATGCTTGACCTGCGGCTCTACATGGCGCAACGCCTGAGCGCGCTGGTGATGGCGCCCTTGGTGTTGGGCCACATCGCCGTGATGATCTACGCCATCCAGGGCGGGCTGAGCACGACGGAAATCTTGGGCCGCACCCAAGGCAGCCTCCTTTGGTTCCTGTTCTACGGCACCTTTGTCCTCGCCGTCTCTGTCCACGCCGCCATCGGTCTGCGCGTCATCGTACATGAATGGCTGCGCTTGCGCGGCATCGCCCTTGACGTACTGACATGGGGCATCTGTGCGGCACTTCTCACCCTTGGGCTCAGCGCCGTTTTTGCGGTGACGCTGCCATGAAACAGCCGCCCCGTTCGCATCCTCTCTGGCTTGCCTTTGTGCTGCACCGCGTGTCCGGCCTGGCGCTCGCGCTGTTTCTGCCTGCGCATTTCTGGCTCTTGGCACAGGCGATTACCGCCCCTGCGCGGCTTGATGGCTTTCTCGCCTTTGCCGAAAACCCGCTGGTCAAGATCGCCGAATTCGGTCTCGTCTTTCTGCTTGCCGTCCATATGTTCGGCGGCCTGCGCCTGATGGCGCTCGAGTTCTTGCCCTGGTCCGACCGTCAAAAGACGCTGGCGGCGGGGGCGGTCGGCGCGGCCCTCTTTCTGTCCGGTACGTTTTTCCTGAGGGCGATCTGATGACCCATATCGACCGACACGACACCGACATTCTTATCATCGGCACAGGCGGTGCGGGCCTCTTTGCCGCGCTCCACGCGCAGCAATCCGCACCCGCAGACACGCGGATCACCATCGCCGTCAAAGGCCTCATTGGCAAATGCGGCTGCACCCGCATGGTGCAGGGCGGCTACAACGTGGCGCTGGGCGGCGGTGACAGCGTCGAGCGGCATTTCATGGACACCATAAAGGGCGGCAAATGGCTGCCCAATCAGGATATGGCGTGGAAACTCTGCGAACAGGCCGTGGTGCGTATCCACGAGCTGGAAAATGAAATCGGTTGCTTCTTTGACCGCAACCCCGATGGCACGCTGCATCAAAAGGCCTTTGCCGGGCAGACCGCCGACCGCACGGTCCACAAGGGCGACCTGACCGGCATCGAGATCATCAGCCGCTTGATGGAGCAGGTTCTGGCGCGTCCCGTGGACAAGCTGCAAGAGCATCGCGCGATTGGCCTGATCCCGACGCGCGACGGCAGCGCCTTGGCAGGCGTGCTCTTTATCGACATGCGCACAGGCGGTTTTCGTCTGGTCCGGGCCAAGACGGTCCTCATGGCCACCGGCGGCGGCCCGACCATGTACAAATACAACACGCCGTCGGGCGACAAGACGATGGACGGCCTTGCCATGGCGTTGCGCGCGGGGCTGGAACTGCGCGATATGGAAATGGTGCAGTTTCACCCCACCGGATTGCTGGCCGGCGACCATACGCGGATGACCGGAACCGTGCTGGAGGAGGGCCTGCGCGGCGCGGGTGGTCAATTGCTCAACGGCGCGGAAAACCGCTTCATGTTCGACTATGACCCCAAGGGCGAGCGTGCGACCCGCGATGTCGTCAGCCGCGCCATCTATGCCGAGATGCGCAAGAACAATACCTCGGCGAATGGCGGCGTCTTTATTTCCATGGCCCACCTTGGCCCCGACAACGTGCGCGCCAAATTCCCCGGCATGGTCAAACGCTGCGCCGATAGCGGCTTTGATCTGGCGGGAGGTCTGGTCGAGGTGGTGCCAACCGCGCATTATTTCATGGGCGGCGTGGTCGTGGATGCCGATACCCGCACGGCGATGGAAGGGCTCTATGTGGCGGGCGAGGATGCAGGCGGCGCGCATGGCTCGAACCGTCTGGGCGGCAATGGCGTGGCCAATTCCACCGTCTATGGCGGGGTGGCGGGCGACGTGATGGGCGCGGATATCCGCACCATGGGCGCGCTGCGCGATCCCTGCCCCTACGCGTTGCAGGCCGAGATTGACCGCGCCCTGCATCCCCTCACGCGCCAGCCCGCGCCGGTCCATCCTCTGCGTGCCGCTTTGCAAGACGCGATGTGGGATGATGTCGGCGTCATGCGCACAGCTACGGGTATGGAGCGTGGTTTGACCCGCGTTGCCGAGATTTCCGATGCGCTGATGGGTGTTGGCGTCGCAGACGACAATCTCGCCTTCAACCTCACCTGGCACGACTGGCTCAACCTGCGCTCACTCTGCGACGTATCCGAGGCGATCACGCTGGCGGGCCTTGCGCGTGAAAACTCGCGCGGCGCGCATTACCGCGAGGATTTCCTGGATGAAGGTGATCTTGATGCTTCTTACTACACGGTGATTACCCAAAAGGGCAGCGATTTGACCGTCCGCCGCGATCCGGTGCAATTCACCATCATCCGCCCCGGTGAGACAATCCTGCCCGAGAGCGAACCCGAAACATTGGTGGCTGCACAATGATCTCAATCGACCTCATCCAAAACACCGCCGAGCGCCTGATGGACAAGGCGGCCATTGAAATTCCCGAGGATTACCTGACGGGCCTTCAGGCCGCCGCCGAGACCGAGGATGGTGATCTCTCGTCCTTTGTCCTTCAGGCGATGCTGGAGAATTACAAGGCCGCCAAGGAGGATCGGCGTGCGATGTGCGGCGATACTGGCTGTCCGCGCTGGTATGTGAAGATGGGCAACGAGGCCCAGATTGAGGGCGGGCCGGTCGCGCTCGAATCCGCGCTGCGCCGCGCCACAGCCAAGGCAACCTATGACGTGCCCCTGCGCCCCAATCGGGTGCATCCGCTCTGGCGCACGGATCACAACAACAACGTTGGCATCGGCGCGCCCGAGATTGAATATGGGTTCGAGCCCGAGGGCGATTGGATCGACCTCATCACCGTACATAAAGGGGGCCTCTTTGGTACGGACTATCGCATGCTCTTTCCCTCGGATGGTATCGAAGGGATCAAGCGGTTTTACCTTGATAGCCTTGTCGCCTTTGGCAAACGCGGTCTGGCCTGTCAGCCCGCGATCATCGGCATTGGCCTTGGTGGGTCCAAGGATACCTGCATGGTGCTGGGCAAGCGCGCCGCCTGCCTGCGCGTCGTGGGGAGTGAGAACCCGGACCCGAAAATCGCCGCGCTGGAGCGGGAGTTCAAGGATCTGGGCAATTCCATCGGCATGGGGGCGATGGGATTTGTCGGCAAGAACATGGTGATCAATTGCAACATCGAAGTAGGCTATTGCCACACCGGGGGCATGCAGATGTCCGTTCATGCCTTCTGTCTTTCGTCCCGCCGGGCGGTCGCGCGCCTCTATCCTGATGGTCGCGTCGCATACCGCACCGATCCGGATTGGTTCACCCCCTATCAGCGCCGCGAAACCGTCGAATGGCAGGGTGGCGCACAGGAGGCGGCAGAATGACCAAGCCCCGTGAAATCCGCCTGAGCACCACGCCGACGCCCGAGGCGCTGGCCGAATTGCGGCTTGGCGACATCGTCTATCTCGACGGGCTGCTCTATACCGCCCGCGAAGGGGTCTATATGCGCGCGCTTGAGGACAAGGCGAATATCCCGTTGGAACTGCCCAGCCAGAGCGCCACGAACTTCCATTGCTCCCCCGCCGCCGCCATTCGTCCCGATGGGTCGTTCAACATGGGCGCAGTTACGGCAACTGCCTCCTTCCGCTTTGCCAAATGGTTGCCGGAATGGATGGCCAAGACCGGCGCGAAGCTGATCATCGGCAAGGGCGGCATGTCGTCCAAAGATTACAGATCTTATTTTGTGCCGAATGGCGCGATTTACCTCTCAACAGTGGGCTATGGCACCGGCGCATTGCTGGGGCGCGGCATCGAAAAGGTGGAGGCAGTGCATTGGCAGGATGAGCTAGGTCTGGCGCAGGCGATGTGGGTTATTCGCTGCAACAAGATGGGGCCGTTCATCGTGGCGTCGGATCTTGACGGTAATTGCCTCTTTGAACGCGAGAACGCCAAGATCGCCAAGAACCTCGAACGGGTCTATGAAGGCACGCGCCCCGCGACGCTTAAACGCTATGGCGAGACGGATGACCGCTCTGATGAGGTGATTGGCTAGAGCATTTCGCGCGCCAGCAAGACCACGCCCGAAACTAAGGTCATCACGATCAATAGGCGACGGAATGCGGCGTCGGGCAGACGCTTGAACACCGCAATTCCGATCTGCGCGGCAGCGAGCGAGGATGGGATCGCAATCGCGATATAGATCAGAGTTTCCCGTGTATAGGCTCCCTTGAACGCCAGAAGAGCCGTAGTTACGGCAAGAACGACCACATTGAACGGTTGCAGCACGGCGCGCGTCTCATGCTTGGGCCAAGGGCGCAGCGTGCACCACATCATCGGCAGCGCCCCCGAGAGCGAGGCCGCGCCACCAAGCACGCCCCCCAAGAAACCCACGAGCATATCCCACAGCGGCGTTGGCCGCTCAAACCTTGGAAGACGCGCCCGAAAGGAAAAATAACCGCCATAAACGAGCAACATGGCCGCCACCACCGCCTTGAGCGTGCCCGCGTCAATCACACTCAGGATCAGAACGCCCAATGGTATCCCGGCCAGCCCCGGCACAAGGAAACGTGCCAGCCGCCGTTTGTTCTGGCCGATGGCGTGGCGCACCACCCAGACCCCTTGCAATCCCGTGATAACCGAAAGCACAACGAGCATCGCCACGGCCTGCAACGGCGGCAGCACGGTGAGAAAGAATCCAAGCGCAAAGAGCGCCGTTCCAAACCCTGCAAGCCCGTTGATGAACCCGCCCGCCGCAGCCCCTGCGATGATGTAGGCAACGATTTCCGCGTTCATGCAGCGGTGCTTCGGGCAGAGGGGGTAAAGATACCGATATCCACCGCGCCAAGCAGAGCCATGTGAATCTCCTGAATGATCCGAATACGCGGGTTGTCGCGGCGATGCGCCAACGTCAATTGCCGCACCGGTGCTCCGTTGGGCAACGGCAGTCGCCGCAGCGGCAGCGGTTGAACCCCGCGCACACAGCGCGCCGGTACAATGGACACACCAAGCCCCGCCAACACCATGCTCGATATCGCCTCCAGCCCCTGCAACTCCATGGTGACCGACACGGCAATGGCATTATCGCGCAGCCAGCCGTCGATCAGCCCGCCCACCACGGCATCACGGCTGAACCGGATAAACGGATATCGGGTCAAAAGGTCTCGCACATCGTCGCCTTCGATCTCTTGCGGCACCAGCAGTTCCATGGGCTCCTGCGCGATATCGGCATGGTCGACGTCGGGCGGTAACGGTCCCTGCCGCGACAGGATTGCGGCATCAAGCGCGCCCCGCTCGACCTCGGCAATCAAGGCGGTCGTCATGCCCGGCACAATGCGCACATGCAAATCCGGAAAGCTGTCTTTGAGCAATCGCACAGACAATGGCGTCAGCCCGGTCAGCGTCATAGGCACAGCGCCCAAAGAGATTTCGCCGCGAAACCCCTCATCGCCTAAAACCGATGGCACGATGCCATCATAGGCGCGCACAATGTCGCGCGCCCGCGCGACAAGCGCACGACCGGTTGGGGTCAACTCCGGAGACCGTCGCGATCGGTCAAACAGCGCAATGCCCCATTCCTCTTCGAGACTCCGCATCTGCTGGCTGACGGCGGCATGGGTGACAAACACCGCCTCGGCAGCGGCGCTAAAGGTCTTGTGATCGTCCACCGCGATCAGGGTGCGCAAGCGCCGGATTGACATGCCCTGCCTCTTCCGTAAGATTTTGTAACACAAGCTGTAACGGAATATTGCTTATATTAAGCGTGCCTTAAAGTTACACCTAAAGCCGACGGCGTTGCAATCCGCGATCACCCTGCCGCCGACACCACAGAGGAGGAGGAAAACATGAAGCTGAGACAGTTGGGCGCGGTTTGCGCCATAGGACTTGGCCTGACGGCAACCGCCGCAGTGGCCGAATATCCCGAACGCCCCATCAACATGGTCATTCCCTATGGCGCAGGCGGTGCGACCGATATTTCGGCCCGCACCATCGCAGAGCCATTGGGCACCGTGGTCGGCAAGCCGCTGGTCATGTCAAATATCACGGGGGCAGGGGGGGCCACCGGATCTGTTGCGGTGCAAAACGCCAAGGCGGACGGCTATACCATGCTCTTTGCCCGCGTCGGTTCGCACACGGTCAACCCGGCGATGAAGGCAACGCTCCCCTATACACTCGACGATTTCCGCTTTGTGACGGTCTATGAAATCAACCCCGTCGCCTGTGCCGTGCGCCCGGATTCCGGCATCGAGACGATCGAGGATCTCATCGCTCTGACGGAATCCGAGGGCACCAGCTATAGCTCTTCTGGCGTCGGCTCGATGCTGCATCTCGCGGCCGTGATGGTGCTGGATGAATTCGGCGTCGAGAACCCGCTGGATAAGGCGATTCACATTCCTCAAGGCGGAGGTGGCGAGGCGGCGACCGCCGTTCTCAACGGCACCGTGACGTTCATCTGCACCAATACGTCGGCGCTTGCCAATTTCGTGGCCAATGGTCAGCTCAAACCGATCCTCGTCACCACGGCCGAACCCGTTGCAGGATTTGATGCGCCCACTGCCGTTGAACTGGGCAAGCCTAATCTGACCCAACTGGTGGGCTGGACGGGCATTGCCGGGCCGGATGATCTGCCGGAAGATGTGGCGGCCAAATGGGGTGAATGGATGGCTGCCGCCGCCGGAGATGAGAAATTCATCGAACAGATGAATTCACTCGGGTCCGTGATTGACGTGATGAGCCCCGAAGAGGCCAACGCCTTCATTCAGGCGCAGTATGAAACCTTCCGCGCGCTTGTCGATAAACTCGGCATGCGGATCGAAGGCTGAAGTCTGTCGCACGCATAGGCCGGGCGCAGAGATGCCCGGCCTATCAAGGCCAGCAAACTGATCGGGGAGGATCAGGGTGAGCAAACGCGCAATTCAGCTGCAACTGGGCATCGGTGCCTGTGCAGCCTGTCTTTTCCTGATCCTCTACGCCATTCCGTATTGGATCTCTGCCCCCAGCAATATTCGCAATATCGTCCTCTCGCCCCGGTTCTGGCCCTATGCGATTGCCGGGCTGACCGGGCTTGTGGGTTTGGGCATGCTGTTTGCCAACCGCAAGCCGGATGAGGATGACGCCCCCGTCAATGACCCGATTGAAGATCCCGGCGCGGGTCTGATCCGGCTGGCGGGCATGGCGGTGCTGATGGCTGTAACCTTCTGGCTCTTGCCCCGCATCGGCATGGTCTGGGCCGCGATGCTGGCCTTTGCGGCCCTCGCGTTTCTGGTCAGGACACGCCATCCCAAGACTGCGCTGATCTGCGCTCTGGTGGTTCCGCTCCTGCTCTACGGCTTCTTTGCACATGTCGCAGGCGTTGCCATCCCGCAGGGCGATTATGTGAGGTTGCCATGAGCATGATTGACAGCATCATGGCCGGTCTCGCGCTGGTCGGCAATGTCGAGGCGCTAGTCTCGCTGGCCATAGGGATTGTGATCGGCGTCATCGGTGGCGCGATTCCGGGGATTTCGGCCACGATGGCGGTGGCGCTGACGCTGCCCTTTACCTTTCCGATGCAGCCGATCAACGGCATCTTGCTGCTCCTTGGCGTCTACAAGGGCGGTATCTTTGGTGGGTCGATTCCGGCCATCCTGATCAAGACGCCGGGCACGCCCGCCTCTTCGGCCACGGTGCTTGACGGACATCCTATGGCCGCCAAAGGTGAGGCGGGGCGCGCGCTCGGCATGGCCCTCTGGGCCTCTTGCACAGCGGATCTGATCTCGAACCTGTCTCTGATCCTGCTTGCAGGCTGGCTGGCCTCTTTCGCGCTCAGCTTTGGCCCGCCAGAGTTCTTTGCTCTGATCCTGTTCTCGCTCACCATCATTGCGGGCGTCTCGGGCGAGAGCCTCTTGCGCGGCGCTCTCGCGGCGCTTTTGGGCCTGCTCTTGGCAACCATCGGGCTTGATCTCGTCTATGGCACAAACCGTTTCACATTCGGCCACCCCAACCTGATGGGCGGGTTGAATTTCATCGCGGTGCTGATCGGCCTCTTTGCCATCCCCGAGGTCATCAACATGGTCTGGCACCCCACCGGGCACATGGGCAAGGTGCAGACCCTGGGCAACAAATGGGTCACGTTTGCCGAGTATAAACGCTGTTTCCGCTCTATCGTGCGCGGCAGCTTCATTGGCGTCTTTCTGGGCTCTATCCCCGGCATCGGCGCGGCCCCCGCGGCCTTCCTGTCTTATTCCGAGGCACGGCGCAAATCCCCCAACAAGGCCAATTTCGGCAAGGGAGAAATCGAGGGCGTCGCCGCCTCTGAGGCTGGCAACAATGGCGTGGCCGGCGCCACACTCATCCCGCTACTGGCACTTGGCGTGCCGGGCGATGTGATCACCGCGATCATCATCGGGGCCTTCATGGTGCATGGGTTACAGCCGGGACCGATGATGTTCGTGATGAATGTCGATATCATCTATGGCCTCTTCATCGGCCTCATCTTTTCCTCGGGCCTGCTCTTTATCGTGGGCGGGCTGGCAATCCGGGGATTCAAACCGGTGGCCGATATTCCCAAGCGCATCTTGATGCCCATCGTTCTCGTGCTCTGCATCTATGGGGTGTTTGCCGTCAACAACAGCATCTTTGACGTGGCGGTGATGTTCGTTATGGGGTGGGTCGGATTTGTGATGACCCGCTACCATATCCCTGCCGCCCCTTTTCTTATTGCCTTCATCCTCGGCCCGCTGCTCGAGGATAATTTCCGCAAATCCATGCTCATGTCCGGGGGAGCGCCGGACATCTTGCTGCGCGGGCCGATCACATGGTTCTTCTGGGCTTTGACCTTGCTTGCCGTGGTGGCGATTGCACGGGGCACTTTGGACAAGGCCCGCGAAAAGAGCTGAGACTCTGTCAAATCAAGCGGCGCATACACGGCAGAACCATACCGCATCTATCCCTGCTCACCCGTCGGGTCAGGCGTGATAAGATTTTCGTGACATACCGCTCAGGGGGTATGAAAAAGAAACACATCTTCATATATTCATAAATGATGATATAATGGAAATCGGCTCCAGTGAGCCGGGTTTTGACGTGAGAGGATACGATATGGTGGGTGTTGAAACAGAGTTTACCCCATTGGCGTCGCTGGCTGGTGGTGTGTTGATCGGTTTATCTGCTGTGCTGCTGATGGTCTTTCAGGGCCGGATACTGGGGGCCACGGGAATCTTGTCGGGCCTGATGTCCGGTGATGTGCCGGGCGACAAGAGCTGGCGCGCGGCGATGATGGTCGGCATGATCGCGGGACCGTTGCTTGTCTTGGCGCTGACCGGGCAAATGCCCGTGGTCGAGGTGCCGATCAGCCTGCCAATGATCCTGATTGGCGGGTTCATCGTGGGCATCGGCGTTACCTTTGGCTCAGGCTGCACCTCTGGACACGGGGTCTGCGGCATCGCGCGGCTGTCACCACGCTCGATCGTTGCCACGCTCACCTTCATGGTCGTGGCCTTCTTGACGGTCTATATCATCCGTCACGTTATAGGAGTCTGAACCATGCGCATCCTGTCCGCTTTGCTCGTAGGCCTTGTGTTTGGTGTGGGAATTGCCATCTCTGGCATGATAAACCCGGCCAAGGTGCTCAATTTCTTTGACGTCGCAGGCACATGGGACCCGAGTCTGATCTTTGTCATGGGGGGCGCTCTGGTTACCACATTCATCGGCTACCGTGTGGTGCTCAAACGCCCCGGACCGATTGTCGAGGCAGAGTTCAAGCTGCCCACCAACACGGTCATCGACGCGCGCCTGATCGGCGGATCAGCGGTCTTTGGCCTCGGGTGGGGCATTGCGGGCTTTTGCCCCGGTGCGGCAATCCCGGCTCTTGGCTCGGGCAAGCCCGACGTGCTGGCCTTTGTCGCAGCCCTGCTTGCCGGGATCTGGGTGGCGCGCGCCATACAGACGAAACAGGCAGAGAGAAAGGTGACAGCATGACCGATTATCCCGTGGACATGACCGTGACGCCAGAGGTCAAGGCGTTCTTTGACGAGGCGACCAACACCATCAGCTATGTGGTCAAAGACCCCGGATCGCGGGCCTGTGCCGTGGTCGATAGCGTGATGGATATCGACATGGCGGCGGGACGGATAACCTATGGTCATGCCGATGCCATGATCGCCTATATGTTGGATCACGACCTGACACCGGACTGGATCATCGAGACGCATGTCCATGCCGATCACCTCTCGGCCGCGCCCTATATCCAGCAAAAGCTTGGCGGCAAGATCGGCATTGGTGAAAAAATCCTGATTGTGCAGGACACCTTTGGCAAGATCTTCAATGAAGGCACGGAATTTCAGCGCGACGGGTCGCAATTTGACGCCCTGTTCAAGGATGGCGACACCTACAAAGTGGGCGGCATGCAGTGCTTTGCCATGCACACGCCCGGCCATACACCCGCCTGCATGGTGCATGTGATGGGCGATGCGGCCTTTGTCGGTGATACGCTCTTCATGCCCGACGGCGGATCGGCCCGCGCCGATTTCCCCGGTGGCGACGCGGGTGAGCTCTACGACAGCATCCAAAAGGTGCTGCGATTGCCCGACGACATGCGCCTCTTCATGTGTCACGATTATGGCCCGAATGGCCGTGACATTCAGTGGGAGACGACCGTGGGCGCGGAAAAAGCGCATAACATCCACGTCGGCGGCGGCAGGACGCGCGAGGAGTTCGTGAAATTCCGCACCGAACGCGACGCGACACTGGATATGCCCCGTCTGATCCTGCCCTCCTTGCAGGTGAATATGCGCGCAGGTGAGGTGCCACGCGACAGCGACGGTAATCCGATGCTGAAACTGCCGGTGAACAAGCTCTGAGACATTGCCCCCTCTTACGGGGCGCGGAACAAGTAACATGGATTTTAAATCCCTCGGGCGCGTCCTGCCGGTACTGGATTGGGGCCGCGACTATGACCGGCATGCGCTGACAGATGACGGCATGGCGGCGGTGATCGTGACGATCATGCTGATCCCGCAATCGCTGGCCTACGCCCTCTTGGCCGGTCTGCCGCCCGAGGCGGGGCTCTATGCCTCGATCCGTCCGATCATCCTCTATGCCATTTTCGGCACCAGCCGTGCCTTGGCCGTGGGTCCGGTCGCGGTGGTATCCCTGATGACAGCCGCCGCGATTGGCGATGTGGCCGAGGCGGGCACGGCGGGCTATGCCGTGGCGGCGCTGACCCTTGCCGGGCTGTCCGGCCTGATCCTGCTCACCATGGGCATTCTGCGCCTTGGGTTTCTGGCGAACTTCCTGTCGCATCCGGTGATCGCCGGGTTTATCACCGCCAGCGGCATCCTGATCGCCGTCAGCCAGTTGAAACATCTCTTGGGGGTCAAGGCGAGCGGTGGCAGCCTGCCGGACATGCTCTGGTCTCTGCTGTGGCATCTGGCGGATATCAACAGTCTCACGCTGCTCATCGGCGTGGCGTCTGCCGCCTTTCTCTTCTGGGTGCGGCGCGGGTTGAAACCCCTGCTGGTGCAGCGCGGGTTCGGTCCGCGTGCGGCCGATATGGGGGCCAAGGCGGGGCCGGTCATCGCCGTGGCCTTCAGCACATTTCTGGTCTGGCTCTTCGGGCTCGATCAGCATGGTGTTGCCGTTGTCGGGGCGGTGCCTCAGGGATTGCCACCGCTGACGCTTCCGTCCTTTTCACCGGGGCTGATCGGCGCGCTCTTTGTGCCCGCGCTTTTGATTTCGGTGATCGGCTTTGTGGAATCCATGTCGGTGGCGCAAACGCTGGCCGCCAAGAAGCGCCAACGGATCGACCCGGATCAGGAATTGATCGGCCTCGGCGCGGCCAATATCGGCGCGGCCCTTACTGGCGGCTATCCTGTCACCGGTGGCTTTGCCCGCTCTGTCGTGAATTACGACGCAGGTGCTGCAACACCCGCCGCGGGGGCCTTCACCGCCGTGGGCTTGGCCATCGCCGCGATATTCCTCACGCCGCTGATCTATTTTCTGCCCATTGCCACGCTGGCCGCCACGATTATCGTGGCCGTGCTCAGCCTCGTGGATTTCGCCATCCTGCGCAGCAGTTGGGCCTATTCCAAGGCGGATTTCGCGGCTGTGGCGGGCACCATCCTGCTCACCCTCGGCTTTGGGGTCGAAACCGGCGTCTCCGCCGGCGTGATCCTCTCGATTGGCCTGCATCTCTATCGCAGTTCACGGCCCCATATTGCCGAAGTGGGCCTTGTTCCCGGCACGCAGCATTTCCGCAATATCCTGCGCCACAGGGTGCTGACCGACCCTGCGATCGTCACCTTTCGCCCGGATCAGAGCCTCTATTTCGCCAATGCCCGCTTTATCGAGGATCACGTGTTCGCGCGCGTGCAGGCCGGGGGGCCGGTGCGTGACGTGGTGCTGATGTGTTCTGCCATCAACGAGATCGACCTGAGCGCGGTGGAAACACTGGAAGAGATCACCAAACGGCTCAAGGAAATGGGCATCCGCCTGCATCTGTCAGAGGTCAAAGGCCCGGTGATGGACCGCCTCTGCCGCGCGCATTTCCTGCGCGATCTCACCGGCAAGGTGTTTCTCGCTCAATACGATGCCTTTGCCGCCCTTGCCCCCGATACCGTGGCGGGCGATCAGGCAAAGCCGGTGATGAGCTGACGCAAGCCAATCGCCGCACCCACAAAAATCGCGGCAAAGGTGATCGGTGCGCTGAACGACAGCACGGAAAATGCGGAAATTCCCTGACCGACCGTGCAGCCAAAGGCCAGCACTGCCCCAAACCCCATGCAGACCGCCCCGAGAATCTGACGCCGCAACTCGCGCGGGTCTTCGCAGGCTTCCCAGCGGAAATGCCCCTTGAACAAACTGCCGCAAAACGCACCCGCAAGCACGCCAAAGACCGAGGCCACGCCAAAGCTGAGACCGCCGCCGCTCGCAGTCATCAGAAAGATGATGGTTTCGCCAAGCGGCGCAGAGAACGTATGGGTCTGTACCGGCTGCGGCATGAATCCATGTGTGGCCACCCAAGAGGTGCCGAGCCAACCCGAGGTGACAGCAAGCCCGACCATCGCCCCCCAAAAGAGCGCCTGTCGGTTCCGCAGGAAATCCCGCGACGCGAGCGCGGCCACCGTGATCAGCGCGGACACCGCCAGCCCGACCCAAATCGTCGGTAACCCGGTGAATGCGCCTAAAACCTGCGCATAGGATTGACTGTCAAGCGCGGGGCTGGTGGCCTCAGTCGCCATGATGCGCAACCGCGCAAACGGCCCGGACATCATGATATAGGCTGAAATTCCCATCACCAACACGATCACAAAGGCCCGCAGATCGCCGCCTCCAAACCGTGCCAATGCACCAAATCCACAGTTACCCGCCAGTGACATGCCATAGCCAAACAACAGCCCACCCAAAACGCTCGCCAAGGGTGACCAGGGCGTGATCCAATAGGCGTTGGCGGCAATATCAAACAGATCCATCCCGGCAAAGCCAAAGGCCGTAAAGCCTGCCATCCCAATCGCCAGCCCCCACATGCGAATTCGCGTATCGCTCTGCTGATAGAGCAGATCCTCGATGGCCCCCAAGGTGCAGAAGCGCCCCACGCGCGCCGCCAGCCCAAGGATCGCGCCGCCAGCAAAGCCACAGAGAACTATGAGCAGGGTTTCAGGAATGCCGCCAGGCATGATGCTTCTCCGTTTGACGTGGGCAAGGATCTGACAGGTTGGTCAAGGTTGCTTGCAAAACAGATCGTAGACCACTTCGAGCATCTGTATCGCGCGCCGGTCTGTCAAACGGTAATAGATCGCCTTGCCTTCACGTCGTGGTGTAACCAGCCCCTCCAGCCGCAACCGAGAGAGCTGTTGTGACACCGCCGCCTGCCGCGCAGAGAGCAACTCTTCCAGCTCGGTCACAGTCTTTTCGCCCGTCGCAAGATGGCACAGGATCATCAGCCGCCCCTCATGGCTGATCGCCTTGAGGAACTCCGCCGCCGTATGGGCAAGGGTGAGCATCGCATCGACGCTTTCTTCGGACACGTCCATCCCGGGAGGGGGGGAGCGGCGCAGCATCGCCGGCTACGGCGCCTTGGTGGCATCGGGATGCGCATCCAAGAGCTGTGTCAGCAGAAACCAAAAGAATTCGTCGCCCGCATAGCCCTCGATCCGACCAAGCTCCTCGCCGTTCTCGACCAGAACAAAGGTCGGGGTAAAGACCGGGTGGCTGCGAAAGGCGATGTCTTCGGGCAGCGCGTTGATCTGCACCCGGCGCAGGGGCGCGCGTGTGCCCTCGATGGTCTTGGGATAGGCCGGGGCAATCTCGGCATTCCACTGCTCGCACCAATGGCAACCATGTCGCTCAACCATGACCAGCTCTGCCGCCGACAGCGGACCGATCAGGCCGAATGTCAGCGAGAGGCTGACGAGAAAGGCAACGAGCGTATGCATCGGTGTTCCGATTGACGGACAGACTAAAACATATGATAGTTTGAATATGTTTGCGGATCAACCCGTCTGAGGATGCCCCATGTTCGATGTCTCACTGCTCAGCGCCTTCGTCGGGGGATTGATCGTCTTTTTTTCGCCCTGTGTGCTGCCTATCGTGCCGTTTTACCTCAGCTATATGGCTGGCGCCTCGATGTCCGAGATCAGCGCCGAGGGTCGTCTTGCCCCCGGCGTACGCCGCCGCGCCTTTGCCGCGTCGGTCATGTTTTCGGCGGGAATCATCACCGTCTTTGTGCTGCTAGGGGCGGCTGCCTTTGGCCTCAGCCAGGCGTTCCGCGGCTTTCAGACCGAGTTTCGCCTCTTTGCCGCCCTCGTCGTGCTGGTTCTCGGGCTGCATTTTCTGGGCGTGCTGCGCATCGGCTTTCTCAACCGCGTGTTGCAGATGGATGCGGGCGATACCAAGAATATGTCCGTTCTAGGGGCCTATGTCGTGGGCTTCGCCTTTGCCGCTGGCTGGACGCCTTGCGTGGGCGGTGTGCTGACAGCGGTGGTCTTTACCGCCAGCACCGAGGCCACGGCGATGAAAGGGCTGGTGCTGCTCTTGGTCTTTGGCCTCGCCATGACCACGCCCTTCATGGTGGCCTCGCTCTTTATCGGGCCGTTCCTGCGCTTTGCCTCGAAATTCCGCCGCCACCTGCCCAAGGTGGAAAAGGCGATGGGGCTGCTTTTGATCGTCTTTGCCGCGCTCATCGCCACCGACAGCGTCAATTACATCGCCCAATGGATGCTGGAGACGTTCCCAGCCTTTCAAAACATCTGATCGAGGAGGACCATGATGACCCGAGTGCTCACCCTTCTGGCCGCCGCCCTGTTCGCCCTGCCCATTGCTGCGGCGGACCTGGGCGATGACGGCCTGCACAAGACCGACTGGATGCGCGACACCTTCAAGGATCTGCGCGAGGATCTGGCGGATGCCAATGCCGAGGGCAAGCGTCTGATGGTGATGGTCGAACAGCGCGGTTGCATCTACTGCACCAAGATGCACGAAGAGGTGTTCCCCCGCCCCGAGATCGCCGATTTCATCCGCGAGAATTATTTCGTCGTGCAACTCAACCTGCATGGCGATCTGGAGGTTGTCGATTTCGACGGTGAGTCGCTGACCGAGAAACAGGCGGCGCGTAAATGGGGCCTCCTGTTCACCCCCTCGATTCTGTTTCTGCCTGAAGAGGTCGCGGAGGATCAGACCGCCGCTCAGGCAGCGGTTGCGATGATGCCCGGAGCCTTTGGGCCGGGCACGACGCTGGACCTGCTGACATGGGTTCACGAGAAACGTTACGCGCTTGATACCGAAGAAGATTTTCAGCGCTATCACGCCCGCCGTATCGCCGAACGCGAGGCCGGAAAATCGCAGTGATCAGGTCCGCGCAATGACATTAAATTCAAGAATACGAATTTAATGTTGTGTGATCGCGGAATTGTGCTCTATGATATACAGAAATCTGAATGTGTTAGGGAGGACGCATGAAACGATCAATTTTCACGGTATCGCTGATCTGCGCGGCACTGAGCGCATCTGCGGCTGAAGTGGCGCCGACGGATGTCAAATTCACCGATGGCGCGATTGCGGACTCGCTCACAGGCGTTGC
Source organism: Roseovarius sp. 217 (assembly GCF_000152845.1). GTDB lineage: Bacteria > Pseudomonadota > Alphaproteobacteria > Rhodobacterales > Rhodobacteraceae > Roseovarius. Next base: position 1,210,976 of record NZ_CH902584.1, on the reverse strand, counting down.
GGGTGATCCGGTCGCCGGGCGCGACGTGCTGGGGGACCGCGCGTTGGGCAACTGCGTCGCCTGCCATCAAATCACCGACATGAGCGACGTTCCGTTTCATGGCGAAATCGGCCCGATGCTGGATGGCGCCGGCTCCCGGTGGAGCGAGGCCGACCTGCGCGGCATCGTCGTGAATGCCAAGATGATGTTCCCCGAGTCGCTGATGCCCTCCTTCTACCGGACGGATGGCTACACGCGGCCGGGCAACGCCTTTACCGGCGAGGCGGCGGACAGCACGTTCGGCCCCCTTCTGACCGCTCAGCAAGTTGAAGACGTGGTTGCCTATCTGGTGACCCTCAAAGAGTGATCGCGCCCTGAGCGTGACCAAGATCAGGAGTTTGAGACTATGACACTGACACGACGCAACGTGATGATCATGGGAGCAGGGGCCTTTGTTGCCTTTGGTCTGCCCATGCGCGCCACCGCCGCCGCCGAGGACCGTATCGCCGAATTCACCGGCGGCGCTGCCATGGCCGACAGCGGTATCACCTTGACCGCCCCCGAAATTGCCGAGAACGGCAACACCGTCCCGATCGAAGTCGCGGCCCCCGGTGCCGTCGAAATCCTCGTGCTGGCCACGGGCAATCCGACGCCCGGCGTTGCAACCTTCAAATTCGGACCGCTGGCCGCTTCGCAAACCGCGTCCACCCGCATCCGTCTTGCGGGCACGCAGGACGTGGTGGCGATTGCCAAGATGAGCGACGGCTCCTTTGCCAAGGCATCGAGCAACGTCAAGGTTACAATCGGCGGCTGCGGCGGCTGAGGCATAGGTAGGAGAAATCAGAATGGCACAAGACGTCACACCCCGCGTCAAGGTCCCGAAATCCGCAGCCGCAGGCGAAGCGGTCGCGATCAAGACCCTGATCAGCCACCCGATGGAATCCGGTCAGCGCAAGGATAAAGAAGGCAACATCATCCCGCGCTCGATCATCAATCGGTTCACCTGCGAGTTCAACGGTCAGAGCGTCGTCGACGTGACCATGGAGCCCGCAATCTCGACCAACCCTTACATCGAGTTCGCAGCCACGGTGCCCGAAGCGGGTGAATTCAAATTCACTTGGTACGATGACGATGGCTCGGTCTACGAGGACATCAAGCCAATCGCGCTGAAATAAGGGCCAATCGTCAAGGGAGGGACGAGAATGAAAAGAACAGGACGGATTACCAGCCTGATTTGCACAACGGCGCTTTTGGCGGGGGCGGCCTTGGCTGACCCGGTTGATGACACGCTCGTCGTGAACGACGAAATCGAGATCACCACCCGCACCGCGGCACCTGCGCATCTTGCGGATAGGTTCGACGAGGTGCTGTCTGGCTGGCATTTCCGCGAGGCGGATACCCGTGCCATGCAGGCCGACGATTTCGACAATCCCGGCATGATCTTTGTCGAGAACGCATTGACCGCATGGGAAACCGCCGAAGGCACCGAGGGCAAATCCTGTGCAAGCTGCCATGGCGACGCCACAGAGAGCATGAAGGGTGTCCGCGCTGTCTATCCCAAGTGGAACGAGACCGCTGGCGAGGTTCGCACGCTCGAAACGCAGATCAACGCCTGCCGGACAGAGCGGATGGGCGCGGAAAAGTGGAAGTATAGCGGGAGCGATATGGTCAACATGACCGCGCTGCTCGCCTCTGTCTCGCGTGGCATGCCGGTGAACGTTGCGATTGACGGCCCCGCTCAGACCACTTGGGAACAGGGTAAGGAAATCTACTACACCCGTTATGGTCAGCTCGAGTTGTCCTGCGCCAACTGTCACGAGCAGAACTATGGCAACATGATCCGCGCGGATCACCTGAGCCAGGGGCAGATCAACGGCTTTCCGGCCTATCGACTCAAGAACACCAAGCTGAACAGCGCGCACGACCGCTTCAAAGGCTGCATTCGCGATACCCGGGCCGAAACCTTTGCCGAGGGCAGCCCCGAGTTTATCGCGCTGGAGCTCTATGTCGCCTCGCGCGGCAATGGCCTGTCGGTCGAAGGACCGTCGATCCGAAACTAATCGGAATGCCCCGCCTGACAGCGTGTCGGCGGGGTTTTCCACATTCTAAAACATTCAAAAATCCGCATGTGATGCGTGCGGGAGTTGGAAAGGTCCACCATGATCTCGCGGCGTGATTTTCTTCAGACAAGCATGGCGGCCTCAGCCATCCTTGGGGCGTCTTCCCTTGGCAATTGGGCCAAGCTGGCGGCGCAGCAGGCGCTGACTCAGGATCAACTCTTGCAGTTCGACACCTTTGGCAATGTCAGCCTGATCCATATCACCGACATTCATGGCCAACTGAAGCCGATCTATTTCCGCGAACCGTCGATCAACATCGGCGTGGGCGGCAACAAGGGTGCTGTGCCCCATGTCACCGGTGCCGATTTCCGCAAGCTCTATGGCATCGACGATGGCAGCCCCTCGCACTACGCCCTGTCCGCTGGCGATTTCAGTGCCCTCGCGCAGTCTTACGGCAAGGTTGGCGGGCTTGATCGCGTCGCGACCGTGATCAACGCCATCCGCGCCGACCGTCCCGATGCAATCCTGCTGGATGGCGGCGACACATGGCATGGCTCTTATACCTGCTACAAAACCGCCGGTCAGGACATGGTCAACGTGATGAACGCGCTGAAACCTGACGCGATGACCTTTCACTGGGAATTCACCCTCGGTTCCGCCCGCGTGCAGGAGATTGTCGAAGGCTTGCCCTTTGCCGCCTTGGGCCAAAACATCTTTGATGCCGAATGGGACGAGCCGGTCGAGATTTTCCCGCCCTACAAGTTCTTTGAACGCGGCGGCGTCAAGATCGCCGTCATCGGTCAGGCCTTCCCGTATATGCCCATTGCCAACCCCGGTTGGATGTTCCCGGAATACTCCTTTGGCATCCGTGACGAGAACATGCAGGCCATGGTCGATGAGGTGCGGGGGCAGGGCGCTGAGCTTGTCGTCGTGCTGAGCCACAACGGCTTTGACGTAGACAAAAAGATGGCCAGCCGCGTCACTGGTATTGACGTGATTCTCTCGGGGCACACCCATGACGCCCTGCCCGAGCCCGCGCTCGTCGGCGAGACGATCATCGTCGCCTCCGGCTCCAACGGCAAATTCGTCAGCCGCGTTGATCTTGATGTGCGCGACGGCCGGATGATGGGCTTTCGGCACAAGCTGATCCCGATTTTCTCGGATGTGATCGAGCCCGATAAAGAGGTGGCCGCCCTGATCGACGCCGAGCGCGCACCGTTCAAGGCGGACCTCGAAGAGGTGATCGGCAAGACCGACAGCCTGCTCTACCGGCGTGGCAACTTCAACGGCACGTGGGACGATCTGATCTGTGATGCGCTGATCTCGGAGCGCGAGGCCGATATCGCCATGTCCCCCGGCGTCCGCTGGGGGCCAAGCCTGATCCCCGGTCAGGACATAACCCGCGAGGATCTCTTCAACGTCACCTCCATGACCTATGGCAAGGCCTATCGCTCCGAGATGACCGGCGAGTTCATCAAGGTCATTCTCGAAGACGTGGCCGACAACATCTTCAACCCCGACCCCTATTACCAACAGGGCGGCGACATGGTGCGGATCGGCGGCATGGGCTATCGGATCGACATCAACCAGCCGCAGGGCAGCCGGATCAGCGACATGACCCTGCTCAAGACCGGCGAGGCGATTGATCCCGCGAAATCCTACGTTGTCGCCGGTTGGGCTTCGGTCAATGAAAACACCGAAGGCCCGGAAATCTGGGACGTGGTCGAAAACCACATCCGCAAACTCGGCACGGTCAGTGTCACCCCCAATAACAGCGTCCAAGTGATTGGCGCGTAACGACTTGCTGAAAGGAGGCATTTGAGATGTCAGCGACATTCAAAGGCAAACCCACCTCCCGGCGCGCCTTTTTGCGCGGTGGCGTGGCAGCGGCGGCAGGGGCCGTCGCGGCGGGCGCGGCACAGGCCGCCACCCCCGATCCGCTGATCACCGAAGTGCAGGACTGGGCCATCAGCCTTGGCGATGGGGTTGATGCCACCCCCTATGGCCTACCCATCGACTATGAGGCGGACGTGGTGCGGCGCAATGTGCCGTGGCTCACCGCCGATCCGATCAGCTCGATCAACTTTACCCCCATTCACGCGCTCGACGGCACCATCACGCCGCAAGGCTGCGCGTTCGAGCGGCACCATTCCGGCGCGATCGACCTCAAGAAAGAGGACTATCGCCTGATGATCAACGGCCTCGTCGATACGCCGCTGGTCTTTACCTACGAAGATCTCGAGCGTTTTCCGCGCGAGAACCACATTTACTTCTGCGAATGTGCCGCCAACACCGGCATGGAATGGGCGGGCGCGCAGTTGAACGGCGCGCAGTTCACCCATGGCATGATTCACAACATGGAATACACCGGCGTGTCCCTGCGTACCCTGCTGGAAGAGGCGGGATTGGACGCAGCAGGCGAGCTCAAGGATAAATGGGTCTATGTCGAAGGGGCCGATGCGTCGTCCAATGGCCGCTCGATCCCGATGGCCAAGGCGCTTGGCGACTGCCTCATTGCGTTCAAGGCCAATGGAGAGGCGCTGCGCAAGGAACACGGCTACCCCGTGCGCCTTGTTGTGCCCGGCTGGGAAGGCAACATGTGGGTCAAGTGGCTGCGCCGCATCGAAGTGACCGACGCCGCCGTCGAGAGCCGCGAAGAGACCAGCAAATACACCGACACGCTGGCCGACGGCACCAGCCGCAAATGGACCTGGGTGATGGATGCCAAATCGGTCGTCACCTCGCCCAGCCCGCAATCGCCCATCAAGCATGGCAAGGGCCCGCTTGTGATCAGCGGCCTCGCATGGTCCGGACATGGCGCAATCACCCGCGTGGATGTGTCCAAGGACGGTGGCAAGACATGGGAAACCGCCCGTCTTGCCAAACCGGGCGAGGCCAAGGCGCTGACCCGTTTCTACCTCGACACCACATGGGACGGCGAAGAGATGCTGCTTCAGAGCCGCGCCATGGATGAAACCGGCTATATTCAGCCCACCAAGGCGCAACTGCGCGAGGTGCGCGGCCTGAACTCGGTCTATCACAACAACTGTATTCAGACATGGTGGGTGCGGCCCAACGGGGAGGCAGAAAATGTCGAAGTTTCTTAAGTTTACGCTGATCACAGGCTTTGCTCTCAGCGCCACGGCAACCGCGCTTTGGGCTGGCGACTACGGCCTTGGCCGCCCCGCCCTGCCCGAGGAAATCGCCGCGTGGGATGTCAAGGTGATGCCCGATGGGCGCGGCCTCCCCGAAGGATCGGGCGATGTCTGGACCGGGGATGAGGTCTTTGGCGAGCATTGCGCGGTCTGCCATGGCGATTTCGCCGAAGGTATCGGCAACTGGCCCAAACTGGCCGGTGGGGCCGACACGCTCGACCGGGACGACCCGCTCAAGACGGTGGGGTCCTACTGGCCCCATCTCTCGACCGTGTTCGACTACGTCAACCGCTCGATGCCCTTTGGCAACGCCCAAAGCCTGACGCCCGACGATGTCTATGCCATCGTCGCCTATATCCTCTATTCCAACAATCTCGTGGAGGACGATTTCGAGCTGAGCAATGAGAACTTCATGGACGTGGTATTGCCCAATGCGGGTGGCTTCATCGTCGATGACCGCGCCGTGACCGAATATGCGATCTGGCATGGCGAGCCCTGCATGGAAAATTGCAAGGACAGCGTCGAGATCACGATGCACGCCACCGTTCTCGATGTGACGCCAGACGAACAGACCGCCACAGAAGAGGCGAGCGCGGCAGAGCCTGTCGACGTGGCCGTGGCCGCGCCTGAACCGGCCGCAGAACCGCAAGCGGCCCCCGCCGCAGAGGTGGCGGCGATTGATCCGGCCCTGATCGCCGCTGGTGAAAAGGTGTTCAAGAAATGCAGCGCCTGCCATCAGGTCGGCGAAGGGGCCACAAACCGCGTTGGCCCGGTACTCAATGGGGTGATGGGGCGCGCGGCGGGATCGGCTGAGGGCTTCAAATATTCCGACGCTCTGCAAGCGATGGCCGGCGATGGTCTGGTCTGGACCGACGAAACTCTGAAAGAGTTCCTCGCCAATCCGCGCGGCTTTATGAAGGGCACTAAGATGAGTTTTGCAGGCCTCAAAAAGGATGAGGATCTCACGGCAATTTCAGCTTATCTTTCAAACTTCAGCCAGTAAGATGCGGCCATGACAGCGCGCCTCCTCTTGCCGATTGCCCTGACCGCGATACTGGCGGCAGGTGCCGTGCGCGCCGAACTGGCAGGCGACACAGCGGCAGGCGAGGCGCTCTATGGGCAGTGCAAGGGCTGTCACGAGATTGGACAGGGGGCCGAGGACCGTATTGGCCCCCATCTCAATGGCCTCTTCGGGCGGCGAGCCGCATCGCATACGGGCTTTGCCTATTCCGACTCGATGCAGCGCGCCGGGGTCGATGGCCTGATCTGGGGCTTTGATACGCTCGACGCCTATATCGAAAATCCCCGCGCCCTCGTGTCCAAAACCCGCATGAGTTTTCGGGGCATCAAGGACGCGCAGGACCGTGCGGACCTCTTGGCCTATCTGCGCCGCTTTTCCGCCAACCCCGCGAATATCCCCGAGGCCGCGCCAACCGCGCGCGGCACCGATCACACCGTCGATCCCGCAATTCTGGCGATCCAGGGTGATCCCGAATATGGCGAATACCTCTCGAGTGAATGCGTAAGCTGTCATCAGGTAGACGGTTCGACCGAAGGTATCCCCTCGATCACCCGCTGGCCCCAAGAGGATTTCGTGGTCGCCATGCACGCTTACAAAGACAAACTGCGTCCCCATCCGGTGATGCAGATGATGGCCGGACGCCTGTCGAACGAGGAGATTGCGGCATTGGCGGCCTATTTCAAGGACCTCGACTGAACCGGGGTCCATCCAGGGAGGACGGAAAATGACATTCAACCGACGAAAGTTTATTGCCGTGGGCGCGGCTACGGCTGCGACCCTTTCGGCACCGCGCGTGCTGGCCGATAACCACGGCAAACCCCGCGTCGTGGTGATTGGTGGCGGATCGGGCGGGGCTACCGCCGCGCGCTATATCGCCAAGGACAGCAAGGGCGCGATTGACGTGACTCTGGTCGAGCCCTCGCGCACCTATTTCACCTGCTACTTTTCCAACCTCTATATCGCCGGTTTCACCGAGTTAGGCGATATTTCCCATACCTATGGCACACTTGCGGCCAAATACGGGATCAACGTCGTGCATGACTGGGCCGTCGATGTGGACCGCGACGCCAAGACCGTCAGCCTCGCAGGTGGTTCCGTGCTGCCCTATGACAAGCTGATCCTCAGCCCCGGCATTGATTTCGTCGAGGGGGCTGTGCCCGGCTGGTCTGTCGCCGCGCAGAACAAGATGCCCCACGCCTACAAGGCCGGATCGCAGAGCGAACTTCTCAAGGCGCAGATCATGGCGATGCCGCAGGGCGGACGCTTTGCCATGGTGGCCCCGCCCGACCCATTCCGCTGCCCGCCGGGGCCCTATGAGCGGATTTCCATGGTCGCGCATGTGCTCAAGCAGACCAACCCGACCGCCAAGATTCTGCTGGTCGACCCCAAGGAGAAATTCTCGAAACAGGGTCTGTTCGAGGAAGGTTGGGAACGCCATTACAGCGGCATGATAGAACGGGTCGGCCCGGATTTCGGGGCAACAAACGTGACCGTCGATCCCGAGGCGATGACCGTGGACATCGACGGATCGGTCGAGAATGTTGATGTCTGTAACGTCATCCCCGCGCAAAAGGCCGGGCGCATCGCCGATATGGCGGGCGTCACCGATGGCAATTGGGCGCCGGTCAATGCCGCCGATATGTCGTCCAAGGCTGACCCGGATGTGCATGTTCTGGGCGATGCGGCGCAACAGGGCGATATGCCCAAATCCGGCTTTGCCGCCAATTCTCAGGCCAAGGTCTGCGCCATGGCGGTGCGCGGTGCGCTGACCGACTCCAAGGTCTTTCCGGCCAAGTTCACCAACACCTGCTGGTCGCTCATCGCCCCCGACGATGGCGTCAAGGTGGGGGCCACCTACGAGGCCACGGCGGAAAAGATCGCCAAGGTTGACGGCTTTGTCTCGCAGACCGGCGAAGACGCCGCAACCCGCAAGGCGACCTATGAGGAATCCGTCGGCTGGTACGCCGGAATCACCGCGGACATGTTCAATTGAAAACGCGCACCACCCAGTCTGAAAGAGGAGATTTCCAGTGAAACGCACAGTTCTGGCCGGTGCTCTGGCCCTGATGGCCCTGCCTGTTGCGGCGGCAGAGCAGGCCACCACCTACCCCTATGACGGCAGCTTTGACGACGCCACCTTTGCCGTCGAGAGCGCGATTGTCGGTCGCGGTCTGGTGATCGACCTGCAAAGCCATGTCGGCGAGATGTTGAACCGCACCGGCGCGGATGTTGGCAGCGATGTCAAAATCTTCGACGCGGCGGATATCTTTCTGTTCTGCTCCGCCACCCTCTCGCGCGAGGTGATGGAGGCAGATCCCATGAACATCGCCCACTGCCCCTATGGTATCTTCGTTGCCGATCAAGGCGGTGAGGTCTTGATCGGCTATCGCAATTACCCCGAGGGCGAGATGCAGAAAGTGCAGGCGATGCTGGACGAGATCGTTCAAGAGGCTTTGCAATAAACCAGTGCAGCCGGGCCGCTGCGGCGGCCCGGTTGACCCATATCAAGGCGCTCAAACCCTTGCCTTGATATCCAGTCGCATCTTTCATCGCGGGGCGGCGTATGCTTGAATCCTTGATAGACAGATTTGGCGATGGGGCGGTTCTGGCCATGGCGGGTGCCCTTGTCGGCGTGCTCTTTGGGGCCGCCGCCCAACATTCCCGCTTTTGTCTGCGTGCGGCCACGATCGAAGTGGCTGAACGGGGCTTTGGCCCGCGCCTCTCGATCTGGCTCATCGCCTTTTCCGCCGGTGTCGCTTCGGTTCAGGGCGCGATTGCCCTAGGCCTGCTCGATGTGTCCGAGGCGCGCCCATTGGCGGCCACGGGCAGTATGTCGGGGGCCATCATCGGCGGGCTGATGTTCGGGGCCGGCATGATCCTTGCGCGCGGCTGTGCCAGCCGCCTGCTCGTGCTCTCGGCCACCGGCAACCTGCGCGCCATCGTGACGGGGCTTGTCCTGACGCTTGTGGCGCAATCGGCGCTGCGCGGTGTTCTCGCCCCCTCGCGTGAGGCATTGGCAAGCCTCTGGCTCGTGCCGGGGGGCGAGGCACGCAATATCCTGTCCTATCTCGGCATGGGGCCGGGCATGGCGACGCTGATCGCCGCGCTGGGTCTGACAGGCGGCGTTCTCCTCGCCTTTCGACGCGGGGTGCGCCCCAGCCACGCCATTGCCGCCGCTCTGGTTGGCGGTGCGGTAGGCCTTGGCTGGCTGCTGACCTATGCCATTGCCCAGACCTCATTCGAGGTGGTCGAGATCTCTTCCGTCACCTTTACCGGCCCGTCCACCGACACGCTGATGGGATTGGTCAACAGCACCAGCCTGCCGCTTGGCTTTGGCGTGGGCCTTGTGCCGGGTGTCTTTACCGGTGCCGCCACCATGGCCATCCTGACCCGTGAATGGAAGATCGAGCGCTTTGGCCCCGACACCCCGATGGAGCGCTACCTGATCGGCGCGGCGCTGATGGGCTTCGGCAGCATGCTTGCGGGCGGCTGTGCCGTCGGCGCGGGCATGTCTGGCGGTGCGATCTTTGCCCTGACCGCATGGGTGGCGGTGACCTGCATGTGGATCGGCGCAATGACCACACATCTCATGCTGGCCGGGCGCGCGTTGCGCCCGGTCGCCCCGTAATCCCGCCTCAGACAGCGGCCTTCATCAAGCCGTCGTCGCGGATCTGCTTCTCCGCCTGATCAAGCGACATCCACGCCCGCTCGATCAGCGTGTCGATCTCGGATTTCGAGATCACCAGCGGCGGCGAGATGATCATCCGGTCGCCAACATGGCGCATCACCAGATTGTTCGCGAAACACCGCTCACGACAGATATAGCCCGCCGTGCCCGGCTCGGATGCAAACTTGGCGCGGCTCGCCTTGTGCGGAGTCAGCGCCAGCGATCCCATCATACCGATGATCCGGGTTTCGCCGACCAGCGGATGCTCGGCCAGCGTGTTCCATTTCTCTTGCAGATAGGGTCCGGTATCCTGCGCCACGCGCTCGACAATCTTTTCCTCGTCGAGAATCCGCAGGTTTTCCAACGCGACGGCGCAGGACACCGGATGCCCGGAATAGGTGTAACCGTGGTTGAACTCACAGTTGTTGATTACCTCGGCCACCCGGTCCGACACCAGAGAGCCGCCAATCGGCGCATACCCAGAACTCAGCCCCTTGGCGATGGTCATGATATCGGGGCGAATGTCATAGGTCTGACTGCCAAACCAATTGCCGGTGCGCCCAAACCCACAGATCACCTCATCGGCAATCAGCAGGATGCCGTATTTGTCGCAAATCCGCTGAATCTCGGGCCAGTAGCTGTCGGGCGGAATGATCACGCCGCCCGCGCCCTGCACCGGCTCTGCGATAAAGGCGGCGACGCGGTGCGCGCCCAGTTCCTCGATTTTGGCCTCAAGCTGCCGCGCGCGCTCCAGTCCAAACGCCTCGGGGTCGCTATCGCCGCCTTCGGCATACCAATGCGGCTGGTCAATGTGGTGAATGTTCGGAATGGGCAACCCGCCCTGGGCATGGATACCCGACATGCCGCCCAAACTGCCACTGCCCACGCTCGACCCGTGATAGGCATTCTTGCGGCTGATAATGATATTGCGCTCCGGCTCGCCCAACTGTGCCCAATAGGTGCGGACCATGCGGATATTGGTGTCATTCGCCTCAGACCCCGACCCGGCGTAGAACACATGGTTGAGATCACCCGGCGCCAGTTCGGCCAGTTTTGCAGCCAGTGCGATAGCGGGCACATGGCTGGTCTGGAAAAACGTGTTGTAGAACGGCAGTTCCAGCATCTGCCGGGCCGCCACGTCCGCCAGCTCCTTGCGGCCATAGCCGATATTGACACACCAGAGACCGCCCATCCCGTCGAGGATCATATTGCCTTCGCTATCCGTCAGGGTCACACCCTTGGCGCGGGTGATGATTCGCGCGCCTTTGCTCCCCAATTGATTGCCATGGGTAAAGGGGTGCATGTGATGCGCGGCATCCAGCGCCTGCAATTCAGCAGTCGGCATGTGATTGGTGATCATCGTCATGGCATTCCCTTTCCAGAGTCGGTTAAGCTGCGCAAGCGCAGCCGGTGCACCCAAAATATGATCAAATTATCTGGTGTCAATCGAATCAGTAAGCGGCACCAGATCGCTCAAGAGAATGGCGCACTTGCTCCATTCCCTGAATCACATCCTCGCGAATGGCGCGCGCTGCGGCCTCTGCATCATGGGCATGCATCGCGGCCAGCATGTCCTTGTGCTTGTCCGGCAGGTTCTGCGTGCCCATGCGTCCACAGACCACCCGGAGCGATGGCCCGAACCGAAGCCACAGCCCATCCGCGACATCCGCAAGGATCGGCGCCTGTGCAATCTCATAGAGCCGCTTGTGAAATCGGTAGTTCAGTTCAAGATAGGCCCGCAGGTCTCCCCGCAGGATTGCGCGATCCAATTCATCATCCAACGCTGCCAGTTGATCCAGATCCGCAAGACTCGCCCGCTCCGTGGCGCGCAGCGTCAAATAGGGGTCAAGCCATTGTCTTGCATAGATCAATTCGCTGATATTATCGGCGGTCAACAGGGGCACACAGACCCGGCGATTGCCCTGAAACTCTAACGCGCCTTCTGCGATCAGGCGGCGGATTGCCTCGCGCACCGGGGTCATGCCCGCCTCCAGACGCTCCGACAGCCCTTGAATTGTCACGGCCTGACCGGGCGCAAGATCCCCGAACAGAACCAAATCGCGAAGCTGTCGATAAATCAACTCATGCGCGGGCAGGCGGGGCATATCGCCCCCGTCGGTGCTGAATTTCTGTGCGGCGGTGTTCATCTGCAAAGCATTCCGATCAGGCAGGTCTACGTCTGGCCTTGCGAGTTTAGCTTCTGCATGAAAACATTACCATATTGCCATGAGCGGTATTTTTTGATCAAATCCGCTTTAAGGCAGACACATGCCGATCAACGGGAGAACATGATGCGAAATCTGATACTGACAACGACAGCCACCATCGCGCTCGGCGCTTTTGCCGCGCAGGCGCAAGAGGTAAGGGTCTACAACTGGTCCGATTACATCGACGAGGAACTGCTGACCAAGTTCGAGGCGGACACCGGGCTCAAGCTGATCTATGACGTCTTTGACAGCAACGAGGTTCTGGAAACCAAGATGCTCGCGGGCGGCTCCGGCTATGATGTGGTTGTCCCGTCGGGCACCTTCCTCCAGCGGCAAATCGAAGCTGGCGCCTTCCAGAAGCTGGACCTGTCCAAACTGCCAAATCACGAGAATATGTGGGACGTCGTCAGCAGCCGCACGGCGCAGTATGACCCCGACAACGCCTATTCGATCAACTACATGTGGGGCACCACCGGCATCGGTGCCAATGTCGGCAAGGTCAAGGAACTGCTGGGTGAGGATGCGCCGCTCGACAGTCTCGAACTGGTTCTGAACCCGGACAACATGGCCAAGCTGGGCGAGTGTGGTGTGCATTTCCTCGACGCCCCCGCCGAAATGATCCCGATGGCGCTGAAATACATCGGCGAAGACCCCAACAGCCATGACCCCGACGTGATCGCCAAGATCGAGCCGGTGTTGATGGCGGTGCGCCCATATATCCAGAAATTCAACAGCTCGGAATATATAAACGCGCTCGCCAATGGTGATATCTGCGTGGCTGTGGGCTGGTCCGGCGACATTCTTCAGGCCCGTGACCGCGCCGCAGAGGCCGACAATGGCGTCGAGATTGTCTATAACGCCCCCAAGGAAGGCGCGCAGATGTGGTTCGACCAGATGGCGATCCCCGTCGATGCCCCCAATCCAGACGGCGCGCATGTGTTCCTGAACTATATCATGGACGCGCAAAACATGGCCGCCGCGTCGAACTATGTCTATTACGCCAACGGCAACAAGGCGAGCCAGGAGTTTCTCATTGAGGACGTGATCGGCGATCCGGCGATTTATCCGTCGGAAGAGGCTCTGAACAATCTCTTCACCACCACACCCTATGACGCCAAGGTTCAGCGCGTCGTGACCCGTCTCTGGACCAAGATCAAATCCGGCACCTGACCCGGACAGACAGTTACCCGCGCATGGCCAATCCATGCGCGGGCGATCTCAAACAGTCGGGGGCAGGTATGGCGCAAGTTGTTTTCGAGCCTTGGAATGATCCAGAGGCAAAGCCACTCATTCAGTTCAAAGGCGTGACCAAGCGGTTTGGTGAATTTACCGCGATCGACAATCAGACATTCGACATCTACGAGCGCGAGTTCTTCGCGCTGCTGGGCCCCTCAGGCTGCGGCAAGACCACGATGATGCGTATGCTGGCAGGCTTTGAAAAGCCGACGGAGGGCAAGATTCTCCTTGCCGGTCAGGATCTTGCACCGATCCCCCCCAACAAGCGCGCTGTGAACATGATGTTCCAGTCCTATGCGCTTTTCCCGCATCTCTCAGTCTGGGAGAACATCGCCTTTGGTCTCAAACGCGATAGCAAACCCAAGGACGAGATTGCCGCCCGCGTCGACGAAATGCTCAAGCTCACGCGCCTGCAACAATTCGCCAAACGCAAGCCGCACCAGATTTCCGGGGGTCAGCGTCAGCGCGTTGCTCTTGCCCGCAGCTTGGCCAAGGCCCCCAAACTCTTGCTGCTCGACGAACCGCTTGGCGCGCTCGACGCCAAATTGCGGCAGGCGACCCAGTTTGAACTGATGGATATTCAAGAGAAAACCGGCACCACATTCGTGATCGTGACCCACGATCAGGAAGAGGCGATGACCGTGGCCAGTCGTGTCGCGGTGATGGACAACGGGAGCATCATTCAGGCCGACACGCCCGCGCGCATCTACGAGATGCCCAATTCCGTCTATGTCGCCGATTTCATCGGCGAGGTCACGATCATCCCCGGCACCGCCCGTAAATCCGGCGAGGGATATGAAATCGCCTATGCCGAAGGCATGCCGCCGCTCTATGCCGAGAGCGAGACCAATTTCGACAATGGCGAGACCTGTCACATTGCGCTGCGCCCGGAAAAGGTGGTGATCAGCGCCGAGCAACCGACAGACCGTCGCAACGCCGTGCAGGGCAAGATTATCGACATCGCCTATCTTGGCAACCTCTCGACCTATCACGTTGCCTTGCCCAATGGTCAGATGATCAAGGCGCAGACCGCCAATACCCGCCGCCTGTCCCGGCGCGGCTTCACTTGGGAAGACATCGTCTGGCTATCGTGGACCGATACCGCCGCCGTTTTGTTGAAAGGGTGACGTGATGCGCCGCTTTACCCTGATTTTCCTGCCCTATATCTGGCTTCTAGCCCTCTTCATGGTGCCGTTCCTGATCGTTTTCAAGATCAGCCTCAGCGATATCGCCACAGCCATTCCACCCTATACGCCAACCTTGGATTTCACCGAGGGCTGGCAGGGGATCAAGGCGTTTTTCAGCGCGTTGGACCTAGAGAATTTCGCCTTTCTGACGACCGATGATCTCTACTGGAAGGCGTATGTCTCCTCACTCCAGATCGCCTTTCTTGCCACCATCCTGACCCTGTTGGTGGGCTATCCCATCGCCTATGGCATGGCCAATGCGCCGGATCACTGGCGCCCGACCCTGATGATGCTGGTGATCCTGCCGTTCTGGACCAGCTTTCTCATCCGGGTCTACTCTTGGATGGGCATCCTCTCGACCGAAGGCTATCTCAATCAGCTGCTCTTGAAACTCGGTCTGATTTCCGAGCCGCTGATCATCCTCAACACGCCCACGGCGGTCTATATCGGCATCGTCTACACCTACCTCCCGTTCATGATCCTGCCGATCTATTCCGCGCTCGAGCGGATGGATGGCTCTCTGCTCGAAGCGGCCGAGGATCTGGGCTGTTCGCGGATCAAGGCATTCTGGTTGATCACGGTCCCCCTATCGAAAACCGGCATCATAGCCGGATGCTTTCTGGTCTTTATCCCGGTTATCGGCGAGTTCGTCATTCCCTCGCTCTTGGGCGGATCGCAAACCCTGATGATCGGCAAGGTGCTCTGGGAAGAATTCTTCAACAACCGGGATTGGCCCGTGGCCAGCGCCGTGGCCGTCGTCCTGTTGCTGATCCTGATCGTCCCCATCGTGCTCTTTCAACGCAACGAGCAAAAACAGCGGGAGGCCGAAGAATGAGACGGCTCACATGGTTCAACGCCACCTCGCTCACGCTTGGATTCGCCTTTCTCTACCTGCCGATGATCATCCTGATCACCTATAGTTTCAACGAATCCAAGCTGGTGACGGTCTGGGCCGGGTTCTCGACCAAATGGTATGGCGAATTGCTCAGCAACCAGTCCTTCCTCGATGCCGCTTGGGTGACGGTCAAGGTGGCGGTGGCCTCCTCGACCATCGCCACGATCTTGGGCACCATGGCGGCCCTCGTGCTGGTGCGCGCCGGGCGGTTCTATGGTCGCACGCTGTTTTCTGGCATGATCTACGCGCCGCTGGTCATGCCCGAGGTGATCACCGGCCTGTCGCTCCTTCTGCTCTTCATCGGCATTGGGCTGGATCGCGGGATCTTCACCATCATTCTGGCGCATACCACGTTCTCGATGTGTTTCGTCTCGGTCGTTGTGTCGTCGCGCCTGGCCACCTTTGATCGCTCGCTCGAAGAGGCGGCACTCGATCTGGGCTGTTCGGCCTTCGATGCCTTCCGCCTCGTGACCCTTCCCATCATCGCGCCCGCGGTCATTTCCGGCTGGCTTCTGGCCTTCACCCTGTCGCTCGATGACCTCGTGATAGCCAGCTTCACCGCCGGTCCCTCGGCCACCACCTTGCCGATCAAGATCTGGTCGGCGGTGCGTCTTGGCGTCTCGCCGGAAATCAACGCGCTCTCGACCATCATGATCGGGATCGTTGCGGTTGGGGTCATCTCCGCCTCGCTGATCACGAAACGCGCCTCGCTGCGCCAACAGGCTGACGAACGCGCCGCCGTGCACGCATGACCCGTGTTTTTCCCGCCCATGCCTATGGGGAAGGCCCGCGCGAGCGCTGTTATTGGCCGACCACGGCGACGCCGCCCGATTACCCCGCAGCAGAGGGGGACATCACCTGTGATGTCGCCGTAATCGGCGCTGGCTTTACCGGCCTGTCCACTGCGCTGCATCTTGCAGAGGCGGGGCAGGATGTCCGGGTGTTCGAGGCCCAGATACCCGGTTGGGGCGCATCGGGCCGCAATGGTGGCTTTTGCTGCCTCGGTGGCTCCGCCGCCTCCGACGCGATGCTGCGCAAGATGCACGGCGAATCCGCCCGGCGCGAATGGTGCCGCACCGAGGTCGAGTCGGTGAATTTCACCCGCGCCCTGATCGACTCCCACGGCATCGCCCCCGACATCCATTCCGATGGCGAAACCGTGCTCGCCCATACGCCCAAGGCCGCCGCTAGCTTTGCCGACCGTGCGATACGGATCAAATCCGATTACGGGCTCACGCCCACCTTCATCCCCGGCTCCGAACTGTCCCAGATGGGGATGAAAGGCCCGTTCTACGCGGCGCTCACCACGCCCCTTGGCGTGGCCCTCAACCCGTTCAAATACGCAAATGGTCTGGCACAGGCCGCAAGCCGGGCGGGCGTGCGTATCCATGCCAACACGCCCGTTACAGCGATCCAGCAGACCGGACTTTTCACTCTCACAACACCCAACGCACGCATTACAGCCCGCCGCCTGATCGTCGCCACCAACGGCTATTCGTCAGATGATCTGCCGGGTTGGATGCGCGCGCGGTATATTCCCACCCAATCCAACGTCATCGTCACCCGCCCCCTGACCGACGATGAGCTGGCCGCCCAAGGCTGGACCACGCGGCAGATGTGCTATGACGACCGCTTTTTTCTGCATTACTTCCGCTTGATGCCCGACAATCGCATGCTCTTTGGTATGCGTGGCGGTCTCTTTAGCTCTCCGGGTTTTGATGCCCGGATGCACCGCACGATCCGGCGGCATTTTGAGGCGATGTTTCCGGCTTGGGCGCATGTCGAAACACCGCATAGCTGGAATGGCCTCTTGTCCCTTGCCCCGGATCTGACCCCCTATGCCGGGCCGATCCCGGATATGCCGGGCGCCTTCACTGGCCTCTCCTATCACGGCAATGGCGTCGCAATGGCGAGCTATGCCGGTGCGATCCTTGCCGACCTGGCGCTGGACCGCACCCCACGTGCCCTCTACCCTGAGATCATGCGCAAACCGCCGCGCCGCTGGCCTCTGGGCCGATTCCGGCGTGCGATGCTGTGGCCGCCCTATGCTCTGGCCACGCTGACCGGAGGCTGATCCTACTCCGGCGTCCGGGCCGAACGTGCGCGATTGCGCTGGATACCCAACTGCCGCTCACGCAGTATGATGATGATGCCCGCCAGAATGACCAGCGACGCCCCTGTCAGCATCGCGCGCGTCGGCACCTCATCAAAGATGAAATAGCCAATCCCCAAGGCAAAGAGGATCGACGCATAGTCAAACGGGGCCACCACACTGGCATCAGCAAAGCGATACGAAGACGTCAGAAATATCTGGCCCAATCCGCCAAGCAGGCCCGCCAGAACAAGCAGTCCAAGCTCCGGTCCGGTCGGCATGACCCATCCGAACGGGATCGTCAGAAACGACAGCACCGTCGACGTGACCGAGAAATAGAACACAATCGCGCTGGTCTCCTCGGTCTGCACCAATTTGCGGACATAGATTTGCGCGAGCGCGGCACAGATCGCCCCTGTCACGGCCAGCATCGCGCCCACCGCCTGCATGGTCTCCACCGTCGGCCCACTCAGCGCCGTCAGGCGCGGTGCCAGAACGATCAACACACCCCCAAGGCCAAGCGCCACCGCGCCAATCCGAAAGACGCCGACCTGTTCATTGAGAAACATCGCCGCAAAGATCACCACCAACAGCGGCGCGGCATAGCTGAGCGCCGTCACCTCTGGCAACGGCAACATACCCAAGGCGGCAAAGCCAAGGCCCATCGCCGCAGTGCCCACGAATCCCCGCCAAAAATGGCTCATCGGCGAGGTGGCCCTGAGACCCGTGCGCAGATCCCCACGCAGCGTCAGCCAGATCAGGATCACCGGAATCGCAAAGAACGAGCGAAAAAACACCGCCTCGCCCGGCGGTACATGCGCCGCCGTGGCCTTGATCAGCGATGACATGGTGATGAAGAGCATCACCGAAATGAGCTTGAGCGATATTCCAGTCAGAGGGCGCATGTTCTCGGGTCCATCGCCCTATGATCTGTAAACTCAGTCTCTGTTCCGCCTCAGGCGTCGGTTTCCGCCGCCTTGCGTGGCAACACCCAATCGGCCCGCGGAAAGTGGCAGGTATAGCCCTGCGGGAACCGCTTGAGATAATCCTGATGCTCCGGCTCCGCCTCCCAGAACTCCCCGACCGGCTCCACCTCTGTCACCACCTTGCCGGGCCAGAGCCCACTCGCCTCGACATCGGCAATCGTGCGCAGCGCCTCGGCCTTTTGCGCTTCGTTGCAAAAGTAGATCGCCGACCGATAGCTCATGCCCACGTCATTGCCCTGCCGGTTCACCGTGGTCGGATCGTGGATCTGAAAGAAGAACTCCAACAGCCGACGATAGGTGACCTTGGCCGGATCAAAGTGGATCTCGATGCCTTCGGCATGCGTCCCATGATTGCGATAGGTGGCATTGGGAACATTGCCGCCGGTATAGCCCACGCGGGTCGATATCACGCCCGGAATCTTGCGGATCAGATCCTGCATGCCCCAGAAACAGCCCCCTGCCAATACGGCACGTTCGCTCATGCTACATCCTCCACCTGATCGAGATACGCTTCGTATCCCTCTGCTTCCATGTCATCACGATGTATGAATCGCAGGCTCGCTGAATTGATGCAATAGCGCAACCCGCCCCGATCCCGCGGCCCATCCGGAAAAACATGGCCAAGATGGCTATCGCCATGCGCGCTGCGCACCTCCGTCCGAATCATGCCCATCGTGAAATCATGTGACTCTTTCACATGCGCAGGCTCAATCGGCTTGGTGAAACTCGGCCAGCCGCACCCCGATTCGTACTTGTCCGAACTGGCAAAGAGCGGCTCGCCGCTGACAATATCCACATAGATCCCCGGCTCCTTGTTGTGCAGATACTTGCCGGTGCCGGGATGTTCTGTTCCGCTCTGCTGCGTCACCCGGAATTCTTCGCGGCTGAGCGCTGCGAGTTTCTCCGGGGTTTTGCTGTACTGGGTCACGGTAGACACCTCCTGTGATCATTCTATGTTAACAGATGGGGTGGCGCGGCAAAAATCAAATAGCGTGACGTGATCCGCAATGTCTGTCACGGCGTATCTCTACAGGTTGACAGGAGGATATCATGCGCCTGCTCGGTTTCATTCTTGTGTCCCTCGTCGCGCTGCCCGCCGCAGCGCTCGACCTCACGGCGCCCTTTGGCAATATCGACGGCGGTGAGATCAGGCTGTCGGATTGGTCTGGCCAGCCCGTGCTTGTGGTCAACACCGCGTCACGCTGCGGCTTTACCCCACAGTATGACGGGCTTCAGACGCTCTATGACCGCTACCGTGACAGGGGTCTCGTCGTGCTTGCCGTGCCCTCGGACGACTTCCGCCAAGAGCTGTCCAGCGAGGCAGAGGTCAAGGAATTCTGCGAGGTCAACTTTGGCCTCGATCTTCCCATGACCACCATCACGTCCGTGAGCGGCAATGCTGCGCATCCGTTCTATGCGTCCCTCCGCACCGAGACCGGATTTGCCCCGTCCTGGAACTTCAACAAGGTTCTGATTGCGCCCGATGGCCGCGTTATCGGCACTTGGGGGTCGACCACTCGCCCAACCTCTGGCCAGATCACGCAAAAGATCGAGGCGTTGATCGACTAAGTCGGGGATGCCCGGCTGCCCTTGGCGGCAGAAACGCCAGCGATCTTAGAAAAATGCCCCGGCGTTTCCGCCGGGGCCAACTGGCAAGCACTTTCGTGAGTGATGGCGCTGCCAATTTGATCGTACACTGCGCGCAACTCGTCAACCTGACCATTCGGGTACATGTCGCAGAAATCAACCTTATCTTCATGGGGAATAACCGGGCTCTTGTCCCGTATGGAAAACCTTACCTTAGGGCCAAATGAGCGCATGACGTCGCGTCACCCACGGCATGAAAAAGGCCCTGGCGTTTCCACCGGGGCCAATGTCAAACGGCGACTGCGTTTCAGTCGGCGTCTTTATCGCCCTTCTCGGGCGCGACCTCTTCACCAGTGACCTGATCGACAACTTTCATCGACAGACGCACCTTGCCGCGATCGTCAAAGCCCAAGAGCTTGACCTTCACGTCCTGACCTTCCTTGAGCACGTCGCTCGGATGGTTCAGACGACGGTTCTCGATCTGGCTGACATGCACCAGACCGTCCCGCTTGCCAAAGAAATTGACGAAAGCGCCAAAATCCACCAGCTTGACGACCTTGCCGTCATAGACCTTGCCCTCTTCCGGCTCGGCCACGATCGACCAGATCATGTCATAGGCCTTCTTGATCGATTCACCATTCGGCGAGGCGATCTTGATGATGCCCTCGTCGTTGATATCGACCTTGGCCCCGGACACTTCGACGATCTCGCGGATCACCTTGCCGCCCGATCCGATGACTTCCCGGATCTTGTCGGTGGGGATCTGCATGGTCTCGATGCGCGGCGCATGAACGCTGAACTCTGCCGCACCCGACAGCGCCTTGTCCATCTCGCCGAGGATGTGCAAACGACCGGCTTTCGCCTGCTCCAGAGCTTTCTTCATGATCTCGGGCGTGATGCCCGCAACCTTGATATCCATCTGCAGCGAGGTGATGCCATCCGCGGTGCCAGCCACTTTGAAATCCATATCGCCGAGGTGATCTTCATCCCCCAGAATATCCGACAGGATCGCAAAAGAGCCGTCTTCTTCCAGCACGAGACCCATGGCCACACCGGCCACAGACGTCTTGAGAGGCACGCCCGCATCCATCATCGACAGCGACCCGCCACAGACCGAAGCCATGGACGAAGAGCCGTTCGATTCGGTGATCTCAGACACCAGACGGATCGTGTAGGGAAAATCGGTCGCGGGCGGCAGAACCGCCTGAAGCGCACGCCAAGCGAGCTTGCCATGGCCGATTTCACGACGACCCGGAGGGCCAACGCGCCCAGCTTCGCCCACCGAATACGGAGGGAAGTTATAATGCAGCAAGAAGTTCGATTTGAAATTCCCGTGCAGCGCGTCAATGAACTGCTCGTCATCGCCGGTGCCCAGCGTGGTCACGACCAGCGCCTGCGTTTCGCCGCGTGTGAACAGCGACGACCCATGGGTGCGCGGCAAAAGACCCGTTTCGCAAACGATCGAACGGATCTCATCTAGACGACGCCCGTCGATCCGGTTGCCATTCTTGACCACGTCGCCGCGCAGAACACTCGATTCCAGCTTCTTGAACGCCGAACCAAGGTTTTCATCGGCAAGCTGCTCTTCGCTCAGCTTGGCCTTAATGGCCTCACGGGCTGCGGAAATCGCATGGGTGCGTTCCTGCTTGTCGCGAATGGCAAAAGCCGCGTGCATCTGCTCTGCACCAGCGGCTTTGACCGCTGCGTAGAGCTCCGAGTAATCCGGCGGGGTAAAGTTGAACGGCTCTTTCGCGCAGTCTTCGGCGAGCGAGATGATCAGGTCACAGACCGGTTGGATTTGCTCATGCGCAAAGGTAACGGCGCCCAGCATTTCCTCTTCGGTCAGCTCATAGGCCTCGGATTCGACCATCATCACGGCATCTTTGGTGCCCGCGACAACCAGATCGAGCCGCTGCTCGGGATTGTTGCGCAGATTGTGCATGTCGTCGATTTCGGGGTTGAGGATATACTCCCCATCCACAAAACCCACCCGGCAACCCGCGATCGGACCCATGAAGGGTGCGCCCGAAATGGTCAGCGCCGCAGAGGTTGCGATCATGGCCACGATATCGGGGTCATTGACCAGATCGTGGCTGAGCACGGTGCACATCACCAGTGTTTCATGTTTGAAACCCGGCACGAACAGCGGGCGGATCGGACGGTCGATCAGGCGTGCGGTCAGCGTCTCTTTCTCAGAGGGCCGTGCTTCACGCTTGAAAAAGCCACCGGGCACTTTGCCGGCGGCATAGTATCTCTCTTGGTAATGAACGGTCAGCGGAAAAAAGTCCTGACCGGGCTTTGCCTCTTTGGCAAAGGTCACATTGGCCATGACCGAGGTCTCGCCAAGGGTGGCAATAACCGTTCCATCCGCCTGACGGGCGATCTTGCCAGTTTCCAGAGTGAGGGTCTCTTCCCCCCACTGCATCGATTTTTTCGTCTCTTTAAACATCACGTTTCCTAATTTGGCCGATCCGGGCGTATCCCGTCGGGCCCATTTGCATCCGGGGCCGCATTGCCCCGCGGCTTTTTGGTCTTCATCCTGCTATCCCGGCAAAGCCAAACCGAGACAGCAATCGGATCATACGAAAACCGCGCCCTTTTGGAGGCGCGGTATTTTGTCTTAGCGGCGGATGCCGAGGCGCTTGATGAGGTCCAGATACCGGCCCTCGTTCTTGCCCTTGAGGTAATCCAGCAGCTTGCGGCGCTGTGCGACCATCATCAAAAGGCCACGACGACCGTGGTTGTCTTTCTTGTGGGTCTTGAAATGCTCGGTCAGCGTGGTGATCCGCGAGGTCAGAATGGCAACCTGCACTTCCGGCGAACCAGTGTCGCCTTCTTTGGTTCCGAATTCCTTGATGACGCGGTCTTTTTCTTCTGCGGTAATCGACATCGGGGTCTCCTTGCATAAAGTGTGTCGG
This sequence comes from Roseovarius sp. 217, assembly GCF_000152845.1. GTDB lineage: Bacteria > Pseudomonadota > Alphaproteobacteria > Rhodobacterales > Rhodobacteraceae > Roseovarius. The sequence goes on along the minus strand of NZ_CH902584.1, from coordinate 1,187,986 downwards.
GCACAAGCCGGGATGTCGTCCAGCAAGGTCCATGGAAAGCCCTCGGGACCATGCCCAAAGGATACGCGCGTATAGGAGAAAATCTCTGGAATTGAAAGCGCGAATCGCTGCGGCTGCGCCCTGTGGCTAGAGGCCGCTGATTTCGGCCATTGCGCTCTGCGGTATCAGCGCGATGTGATCCAGCGTCAGGCCGGATGCATTGGCGATCGTTGCGATGGCAACACCATTCAACAGCAGGTTTTGGACCGGGCCGCCCTCTGCATCAGGTTCAAGGCTGAGCGTGGGATCACCACCGCTCAACGCATCATAAAAGACCAAGAGCCGGTCCTCTTCGGTATCAAAATCGACGATCTCCGCCGCATGACCCGCCGAAATCCAATCCCCCAGCACAATCAAATCGGCCCCCTCCCCCGCATCCACCAGATCGTCATGACCGGCGAGGATCAGATCGTCACCGGGGCCACCATTGAGGAAATCACCACCGTCGATGTCATCAAGACCAAAGGTCGCCGGATCATCGACCAGCCCAACGACCACATCATCGCCCCAGCCGCCAAACAGCGTATCACGCCCCAACCCCCCGTGCAGCGTATCATCGTCCAGATCACCGTGCAGCGCATCGTCGCCCGCATCCCCGTGCAAGAGATCATTTCCGGCGCTGCCGACAAGGCTGTCATCGCCCACGCCGCCAGACAGATCATCCGCGTCATTATGGCCATAGAGCGCGTCGCGCCCCTCTCCCCCCGCGAGCACATCCGCCCCATCGCCGCCATGCAGGGTATCGTCGCCGGCCTCGCCGGAAATCCGATCATCACCCTGAGCGCCAAGCAGACTGTCATTCCCGGTCCCGCCGGAAATCGTATCATCTGCCTCCAGACCGTTGATCTGATCGTCCCCCTCGGTCCCGGTGATGTCCTCTGCCTCAGGTGTCCCACTGACGACCTCGCCCGCGCCGACAGGCGGCTGCGGACCAAACACGCTCTGGATCAGGTCAGGCCCCTCATTGCCGCGCTCATCTTCGCCGCTGTCGGTCTCAACCTCCTCCGCCACGGGTTGAAATCCAACAAACGCCGCCGCGCCAACGGCGACCATTCCCAGAAGACTCGCAAACATCAGCATCGCACGCCACTCACATTGACCCGCGATGATTAAAGGCCCAACGCGCCTGTCTGGCAAATCTTTCCCGACTCCGTGGTTAACGGCCTAGCGCCCCGGCGGGACAACCTCATAGCCCTGTTCTTCGGGCTCATCATCAACCATTTCCGCCGGAAACCCCGGGGCGCGAATATCAAGGCCGGTCGCCTCTTCCAGTCGCCGGATGATATCATCCGATTGCGCCCGCGCGCCATAACGCCGAATACCGTCGTCAAAGATCGAGATCATCAGTGGCGAAATTTCCAGCGGCACGCCCGCATCATCGGCGATCTTCTGAAACAGCCCGATATCCTTTTTGACCAGATCCATGGTGAAACTGATGTCGCGGCTCCCGTTGAGGATCACCTGACTTTCGGTCTCATGCACAAAAGACGTGCCCGAACTGATCTTGATCGCCTCATAGGTCGTCGCAAGGTCAAGCCCGGCCCCCTTCATCGTCACCATCGCCTCGCAGAGCGTCAGCAAATTGGCGGTCGCCAAATAATTCGTCATCACCTTGAGCAGAGACGCGCTGCCCAGATCGCCCGTATGCAAAACGCGCCGCCCCATGGTTGTCAAAAGCGGCAGAATACGCTCGAACGTGGCCCGGTCACATCCGGCAAAGATCGAGATATTGCCGGTATCGGCCCGGTGGCAGCCGCCCGAGACCGGGCAATCCACTGCCGCGCCCCCCCGCGCGATCACAAGCCCGCCCAAACGGCGGATCTCATCCGCATCGGTGGTCGACATCTCCAGCCAGATCTTGCCGGGGCCGACCTCGGGCAACATCTGCTGCATGACGGCATCCGAGGCGGCGGGCGACGGCAGGCAGGTGATCACGATCTCGCAATCGCCCATCATCTGCGCCGGGCTTGCGGCGGCCTTGGCCCCGCGCACCACGAAGGATTGCACCAGCTCCGCATTCAGATCGTGCACCGTCAGATCGTGACCGTTGCGCAATAGGCTGCCCGACAGCTTGCCACCAACATTCCCCAGCCCGATGAAACCGATTTTCATGTCTCTCACAGTCCTTCCCTGCACCGCTCTTTGGACGGCTGAGCGCAGCCTTTTGCGATTCGCCTCAGAAATGCAAAGCCATTTGCGACACAAACAGGGAAAAGATGTTCAGCGACGGCGCAGCGTGTCACCAAGGCTCAGCGTCGGTTCCAGCGTGATGCGCACCGGCTCCACTTCACCGGGGCTCACGGCCCGCGCTGCGATGATCTCGGCCGCCTTACGCCCGATTTGCAGCCGGCAGGCATCCATCGTCGCCAACTCGCGTGGCAACCCTTTCAAAAGATCCACGCCGTTGAACCCGGCCAGCCCCATCTGTTCTGGAATGTCGATTCCCTGCTCCAGCAGATAGAGCAAACCGCCGGCCCCGATCATGTCATTCGAGTAGTAGAGGAAATCCAGATCCGGCGTGCGCCGCAGCATCTCAGCGGTCATTTCCCGCCCCTTGAGCAGCGCCGATCCCCCCGAATAAAACTCGTGATCCGCCATCTCGATCCCGGCCTTGGCCAGCGCCTCTGTGAACCCCTCGAACCGTTTGCGCGCCCGGTGATCGAGCGGCATCTTGGTGCCCATGAACCCGATCCGCCGATAGCCCGCCTTGATGATCGCCTGCGCCATCTGTTGCCCGGCGCGCCGGTGCGAAATTCCCACGACCGAGTCAATCGGCGTGCCGTCCACATCCATGATCTCGACCACGGGAATCCCGCTCGCCCGCAGCATGGCGCGGCTGGCATCCGAATGTTCCAGTCCCGCGATGATCACCCCAGAGGGCCGCCACGACAGCATCTCATAGAGGACTTTTTCTTCCTTTTCCGGTCGGTATCCGGTCAATCCAACCACCGGCTGAAGATCGGTCTCCTCCAGCACGGCACTGATCCCGGTCATCACCTCGGGAAACACCATGTTGGACATCGACGGAATGATCACGGCCACCAGATTGACCCGTTGGCTGGCCAAGGCGCCCGCGATCTTGTTTGGCACATATCCCAGCCGCTTGGCCGCCTCGAGCACGCGCTGCCGGGTGCCGTCTGACACATCGCCCTTGTTGCGCAGCACCCGACTGACCGTCATCTCCGACACGCCCGCCGCTTCGGACACATCGCGCAGGGTCAGGGGGTGTCGGTCATGTTGTGTCACGGGAAATATCCACAAAGTCTGATGCCCATTGTTACCGCGAACGCCCGGACAGGATCAAGCATGCTGCGCATCCCCACACCAAAACGTCCCGTCATAGAAATCGGACGATGACAAACGCCCCCGCGCGCGCTAATCAAGTCCCCGCGTGGCCCCGTGGCTCAACAGGATAGAGCAGCCCCCTCCTAAGGGGCAGGTTGCAGGTTCGAATCCTGCCGGGGTCACCAAGAGTGTTCAGACTACGCAGTAATCGCGGGGCATTTGGCCTTGCGCTGAGCGAGGGGAGGAATCGCCTTGGTTTCAGCGTTCTCCCATAGCACCGCAGGCCCGCCTTACAGATCCTGCCGCATTCTGCCCTTCATCACCCGCATCCGCTCCATAGCCTCCCGGTGGCGCTGTTCCATCAGCCGTTCAGTCCGCCCCGAGACCTCCTCTAGCGCGTTGAAGTCCTCGCGGCAGACCAGCGCCGCCACCTCTTTGCCGTGTCGAAAGATCAGCACCCGATCTCCCGTTGTCATGACGTGATCAAGGTAGTTGCGAAAATTCGCACGGATCTTGCGGGTGTTGGCATTGACGAACATGGCTGGCACTCCGGGGCTTTGGCGGGTTGATGTCACCCTGCCTTGATCCCGGTTAACGTCACCTTGACGCGCCGTGCGCCCGCCATCCACGCCGCTTGGATGGCGTGTACAAAACGCGCGTACCTAATGTACCTGCTGTACACATGGTCAGCCCGGCAAGCTGCCGTTCAGGACATACTTGAGAATATCCACCACCTGCGCCGGTTCCCGCGCCACGGCGAGTGCTGCGGCATCCACCTCCTTGAGCGCATGGTCATGTTCCGGGCGTTGCAGGATGATCAGCGACTTGCCAAGTGCGGCCGCATAGCCCGCATCAAAAGCGGCATTCCATTGCTTGTAGTGTTCACCAAAGCGGACAACCACAACATCTGCGTCTGCAATACCCTTGCGGGTGCGGATCGCATTGACCATCGCCCCCTTGTGATCGTGCCAGAATTTGTTGGGTTCTTCCCCCAAAATCGCGACACCGCAATCGTCCGAGGCCGCATGATCGGTGACCGGACTCAAGAACTTGACATCAAGTCCTTGAGATCCCTCAATAATCTGATCCCGCCAGTCGGTGTGGATTTCTCCCGACAGATAAACCGTCAGCATGGTGTCCTCCTCTTGTCTCAGCCCCGCAGCACCCCGCCGGTGGCCTTGGTCACTTTCTCGATGATCTTGGCCGAAACAGTCTCTATTTCGGCCTCAGTCAGCGTTTTATCGCGCGGTTGCAGCCGCACAGTGAGGGCCAGAGATTTCTTGCCCTCGCCCAGATTGCCGCCGATGAACGCGTCAAAGATACGCACATCCTCGATCAACGCCTTATCTGCGCCGGACGCCGCATTGATCAAGGTGAGCGCTTCGATTTGCGCATCCACGACAAAGGCGAAATCCCGTTCAACGGCTTGCAAGTCACTGATATCCAAAGCGCCTCTGCTCGCCGAGCTCTTGCGCGGCAGGGGAATATCAGCCGGATACAGGGTAAAGGCCACGGCAGGTCCTTTGACATCCAGCGCCTGCAAAATACGCGGATGAACCTCTCCGAACACGCCCAGAACCTTCTTCGGGCCAAGACAAATCCGCCCATGCCGGCCCGGATGGAACCAGACCGGACCATCCCGCAGGATCTGCACCTTGGACGGTGCGCCAATCGCTGACAGGATCGCTTCTGCATCCGCCTTGGCGTCAAACACATCAACCGCCCGCGCGCCCCCATGCACGTCCTTCGGTCCGGTGCGACCAACCAGCAGACCCGCTACCTGTAGGTGTTGCTCTCCCGGTTCACCCCCATGGAATGCGTGCCCCACCTCGAATAGGGCCAGATCCATGATCCCTCGCGCCTGATTGCGCGCTGCCGCTTGCAACAGACCGGGCAGCAAATCGGGGCGCATATGACTCATGTCCGAACTGATCGGATTGGCCAGCATTGTCGCATCATCTCCACCGCCAAACAGCGTCGCCGCCGCATGGTCGATAAAGCTGTAGGTGACGCATTCATTATAGCCAAGCGCCGCCCCCGTACGCCGTGCGATCTGCTCGCGCTTTTGCATCGGGCTCAGAATTGGCTTCGGCACGCCCGGCAGCGCACGCGCCATTGGGCGGCCTTTCAGTTTGGTCAGCGACGCAATCCGCGCCACCTCTTCCACCAGATCGGCCTCGCCCAGAATATCCGGTCGCCAGCTAGGGACATAGGCCATGCTGCCCTCAATCTTGAACCCAAGCGCTGTAAGTGTCTGACGTTGCTCGCTTTCTGGAATGTCCATCCCGACGAGAGATTGCACCCGAGCCGGGTCGAGCCGATAGGCGCGGCTCACATCCGGCACCTTGCCCGCGACCACGCGGTTGGACGGAACGCCACCGCAAAGATCCAGGATCATCTGCGTCGCCAGATCCAGCGCCTCCATGTTGAACGCGGGATCAATGCCACGCTCGTTGCGATAGCGCGCGTCAGAGTTGATCCGCAGGGCACGGCCCGTCGTGGCGATTTGCACCGTGTCCCAGACCGCCGCTTCCAGAAAGACATTCACGGTCTCATCGGTGCATCCCGTTGGAAGCCCGCCCATGATGCCACCAATGCTCTCGATGCCGCTGTCATCGGAAATTACCACCTGACCGGGGCCAAAGGTATATTCCTTTTCGTCGAGGCCAATCAGCGTCTCGCCGCCTGTCGTGCGATGCACACGCAGATCACTGCTCACCTTGTCAGCGTCGAACACATGCAAGGGGCGGTTGCGGTCATAGGTGAAAAAGTTGGTAATATCGACAAGCGTTGAAATGGGGCGCAGCCCGATGGCCCGCAACCGCTGTTGCAGCCACTCCGGCGAGGGACCGTTCTTGACCCCCCGGATCAGTCGTCCGGCAAAAACCTCACAGCCGCCGGTCGCGGTATCTTCGTCAATCGTCACGCCAATGGGGCAAGAGAATTGCCCTTCAATATCAACGGTTTTAGCGGGTTTCATCGTGCCCAGCCCCCGCGCCGCGAGATCGACTGCGATGCCGCGCACGCCAAGCGCGTCGGGACGGTTTGGGGTAATCGCAATCTCGATCACCGGGTCCACCTTGGCGGGGTCATGTGTGGCCAACCAATCAGTGAACCGCTCACCAACTTCGCCCGAGGGCAGCTCGATGATGCCGTCGTGCTCTTCGCTCAACTCCATCTCGCGCTCGGAACACATCATGCCATAGCTCTCGATACCACGGATCTTGCCCACGCCGATGGTGGTGTCGATCCCGGGCACATAGACGCCCGGCTTGGCGATCACTACGGTAATCCCTTCACGTGCATTGGGCGCGCCGCAGATGATCTGTGTCTCGCCATCCGCCGTGGCCACCTGACAGACTCGCAGCCGGTCCGCATCGGGATGCGGTTCCGCCTTGAGCACCTTGCCGATGGTAAACTCACGCAGCCGCGCGGCGGGATCGGTGATCCCCTCTACCTCCAGCCCCAGATCGGTCAGGGTCTCGGCGATCTCGGTAACCGAGGCCGTGGTTTCCAGGTGCTCTTTCAGCCAGGACAGTGTGAATTTCATGCGTGCTCTTCCGCCTGCAAATATGGGTTACAGAGGGCTTTACCGGATATGTCGGGCATGGAAAACCCCGCATTGCTGCGGGGCTTTGTCTTGGTCGCCGGTTCAGGCGGATTACTTCTTCCAGCGGCCCGAGAAATCAAAGGCGCTGTCATAACCGAAGAGCGCAACAGAACCCCCGGTATGCAGAAACACAACACGCTCGCCTTTCTTGAAATGCCCCTTGCGGATCAGGTCGATAAAGCCCGCAGCCCCCTTGGCCGAATAGACCGGATCGAGCAGGATCGCCTCCAACTCGGCAAACATGTGAATTGCCTCGATGCCGGATTCTGTAGGAATACCATAGCCTTCGCCGACGTAATCGGTATTGGCGACCACATCCTCGCGCTTGACCACTCCGGCGCAGCCCAGCTTTTCAGCAGTGGCACAGGCGAGGTTATAGACGTTCTCTTCCTGCTTTGCCTTGGGCGCGCGCACGCCAATTCCGAGGAGCGGAATCTGCGCATTCATCGCTTTGAGCCCGGTGATCAGCCCCGCCTGCGTGCCTGCACTTCCGGTGGCATGGACAATGTGATCCACCTTGAGCGCCCGATCATTGAACTGCGCCAGCATCTCAAAGGCGCAGTTGACATAGCCTAGCGCGCCCGTCGGGTTCGACCCACCACCGGGGATGGTATAGACATTGCGCCCCTCGGCGCGGAACTTGTCCGCGACCTTTTCCATCTCGGCATTCATATCGCCGCCGCCGGGGCGCTTTTCCGTGGTCGCGCCGTGCATATGGTCCAGAAGGACGTTGCCGCCATTGTTGTAGTTGGCGTTGTTGGAGCCGGTTCTGTCCTCAAGTAGCAGGTGGCAATCCATGCCCAGCTTGGCCGCAAAGGCCGCCGTTTGGCGCGCGTGGTTGGACTGGGTGGCGCCCTGGGTCATCACCATATCCGCGCCCTGCAATTCGGCCTCGGCCATCAGGAACTCGAGCTTGCGGGTCTTGTTGCCACCGGTGCTGAGGCCGGTGCAATCGTCGCGCTTGATCCAGATTTCCGGCCCGTTCAATTCCTTGGTCAAACGATCCAGCCGCTCCAGTGGCGTTGGCAGATGGGCGAGAAAGCGGCGGGGATAGCGGGCAAGATGCATGGGTGTCCTCCATTAACATGCGTTTTCTGTAGGCTAAGGCGGGACATTGGCCGCGTCTAATGCTATTATCGTCACCTATAATGCAAGGAGTGCAATATGCGGATGGAATGGCTGGATGATATTCTGGCAGTAGCAGATGCGGGATCACTCGCACGCGCCGCCGAGATACGGCATGTCAGTCAATCCGCCTTCACCCGACGTCTGCGTGCCATTGAAGAGGCGCTCGGCGTGCCGCTCTTTGACAGGCGGCGCAAACCCGTGGTGCTTTTACCCGATATCGAGGCGCAGGCAGGCGAGATGCGGGCGCTGGCCACGCAACTGCGCCACCTACGCGAGAACCTGATGCAGAGCTCCGGCGCCCGCGGCCTCACGCTCGCCTGTCAGCATGCCATCACCACCACCCATTCCCCCGCGATTGTCAGCATCCTGACCGCACAAGGCGGGCGACCCGTGCGGGTGCGCTCTGACAACCGCGAGGAATGTCTCTTGCGCCTTTTATCCGGCGAGGCCGATCTGGCCGTGGTCTATGCCGTGCCCGAGATTGCGCCGCTCACGCTCAGCCGAAGTTTTGAGCAGGTGCTCTTGGGACGCGAACGGCTGAGGCCCGTGGCGGCCCCGCGTCTTGCGCAGGGTGACGATCTGCCGTTCATCGGCTATCCGGGAGACGTGTTTCTGGGTCAGATCATGGCCCGCGCGATCCTGCCACGGATTCCCGCGAACCGTATCCTGCGCCGTCGGGCCGAAACCGCCCTGACGCTGGCAGCCCATGAATATGCGCGCCGGGGAATCGGGGTGGCATGGCTTCCCGAAGGCATGGTGCAACGCGATCTGGATGAGGGGCGTCTGGTGCCGCTCGATCTGACCTTGCCGGGGCAGGAAATGGAGCTCTGGATGATCCGGCTCAGTGAACGCAGCGATGATGGCTGGGCGCATGATTGGTCGAGGCTGGTCGCGGCATTGGGTGTCTGAGCCAGCTCAGACCACCCGGATCACATCCTTGTCGATGGCGAGCATATAACCATGACGCGCGATATTCTTGACCAAAAGCTCGCTCACCAACTGATTGCCCAAGGTATCACGAAGGCGTTTGATCCTTGTGGCGCCCGCCGCCTCTTCGCAATCCTCGGGCTTGCGGCCTGAAATCACCGCCTCAATCTCTGCTCCGGTCATCACGTCATCATCCATCCGCGCCTCGGCCAGAACGCTGAGGGTTTCCATGGCGGCATCGGTCAGCTTGAATCCCATATCGTTGAGATAGACCGTCTTTTCATCGCGGCTGATCAACAGCGAACTGACCTGAATTCCCGACCGCTCGATTTGTGCCATCCGGCGGTTGAGGGCAATCAGCATCACCAGAAACACAAGTGAGGCCACGAGGAGCGCTGTTGCAAAGACCAGCAGTACAAAGATGACCATCCTGTAACTGACCAATGTTTCTGAGAATGCCGTGCCAGAAAGAGCAAGGATCTCCAGCAGTTTGATTTCGCCTTGACCGGTCAGTGCGTCGTTCTCGACAAATATCCGCTCGACCCGCGCATTAAAGGCGTTGGCGTCCGGCAGGCTGAGAAACAGGAAAATGGCCGCAATCGTGAGGATCGCCACAATGCCACCCACTCCGGCAATCACCACGCGGTTGCCAGATCGGCGCGCATCGGCGGCGGTGGTGGTTATTCCGCGCATCGGAGTGCCTGTGAAAAAGTCACCTTAGTTTTCCTTCTTCGACAGCACCTTGAGCAAGGTCAGCCCTTGCTGTGCCAGTTGCGCTCGAAGGGCCGCCTCTGCCGAGGCGCAGGGCGCGTTCACGACGGTCACGTCGTAATAAAGCTCAAGCGGTTTGTCGCGCTTGGCCTTGTATTCCACCTGACAGGCCGCATGCGCCGAAGATGCGGCAAGGACGAGGCCAAAGGCAAGAATGAGGGGGCGTATGCTTTGTGTCATTCGGCGAAGATGCGCCAAGGCCAGCAGCTATTCAATAACTTGTGCGACGGAGTGACCGCGAAACGGCGTGTTATCTGATATCATCTGGGCGTTATTGCCTGTCTGGACAGCCTGCCCTCACCCTTGGGTTACAGCGTCCGGTCATGTGGGCCGACGCAGAGTAACGACCGTCAGCATCCTGAAAGGAATGACCATGCATCGCAAGTTCATCGCTCTCATCATCGGCGCGGCTCTGACCGTGACCAGCCTCACCGCCGCACCTGTCCAAGCGCAGAACCGGGGCGAGACCGCCGCCATCATCGCCGGTGTGGCTGCGCTGGCCATCGTCGGCGCCGCGATTTCCGACGACCGTAACCGCGACCGCCGCAAGGATTATGTCACACGTGGTCACGGATATCAGCAACCCTACTATGCCCCCAAAAGACATCACAAGCAGGTCTACAACCACAGCCCCAAGCGGCATCACTACAACCAGCAGCGCTATTATCAACCCCAGCGTGGCTATGGGCGTCCACACCAAGGCCGCCCGGTTTATCAGCGCGGGTATGGCAACCACGTTCCTTACCACCGGGACAATCATCGCAACTAAACTCGTCGCATCTGAAAGGAGCGTCCGATGTTCAGCAAGTTCACCTCAGTCCTTATGATCGGCGCTCTTGCGCTGACCACGGTCACCGCAACGCCTGCGCTTGCCCGCGATAAAAGCGACAATCGCAACCTCGCCGTTGGGCTTGCCTTGGGCGCAATCGTTGGCGCGGCGATTGCCAGCAACAACAAGCAGAAAAACAACGGCGGGTATCGGGACTACGATGGTCGAAATGACTACAACCATGATCGTCGCCATGACAACGCCTATGACGATCGCGGCCATGGCAACGGTCGCGGAGGCTATGGCAACACCTATGGCCGGGCGCAGCGCGTCAACTTGCCGGGGGCCTGTCGTGTCTACGCGGGCAACCGGGCTGGATATTCTGGCCGCTGCCTGAACCAGCGTTACGGTTCTTACAATGCCCTGCCGTCAGCCTGTGCCGTGCGCGTAGGCGGGCATCATCAGGTGATCTATCGCGACAATTGTCTGAACCAATACGGCTATTACTGAACCCTTCGAGCAGACGGGAGGGGGAGGGGCTTGCCCCTCCCTTTGCATTTGCCGCCGCCCTGTGTATTTGCGGGCCATGTCCGGTCCTGATTTCAGCCATGAACACACCGCCCATTCACAGGGCTATCGGCGCATTGCCGGTGTTGACGAGGTCGGGCGCGGACCGCTGGCGGGGCCGGTGACCGCCGCCGCCGTGATCCTGGATCCGGGCAATATTCCCGAAGGCCTGAATGATTCCAAAAAGCTGAGTGCTGCCCGTCGCGCGGCGCTCTGTGGCGTAATCCTCGCGACGGCACATGTCAGTGTCGCCCATGCCAGCGTAGACGAGATTGACCGGCTTAATATCCTGCGCGCCTCACATCTCGCGATGGAGCGTGCAATTGCGGGGCTTGGACTTGCGCCTGACCTCGCGCTGATTGATGGCAACCTGATCCCACGCGGTCTGACCCTGCCAGCCCGCGCCATTGTGCGCGGCGATGCCATTTCACTCTCTATTGCGGCAGCCTCAATTGTCGCGAAAATCAGGCGCGATCAGATCATGTGGGATTTGGCGCAACAGTTTCCCGGTTATGGCTGGGAGCGAAACGCAGGATACCCGTCGAAAAGCCACAAGCAAGCGCTTCTAAATCTTGGGGTGACCCCACACCATAGACGTTCATTCAAACCAGTCCACAATATATTGTATCAAGAAGAATAACTAACCCTATGATTCAAAAAAGAAATTGACGGCGAATCAGCTTTGACTCATCTTGGTCCCCAACCACCAGAGCGCAAAAGCGCCGGGACAGAGGCAGAAGATGACAACAATGACCAAAGCCAAGAGCGCGCCTGCGCTCCCTCTCAATACGATTATTGCCGGTGATTGCATCGAGGTGATGAACAGCTTGCCAGAGGCAAGCGTCGATCTCATTTTTGCCGATCCACCCTATAATCTCCAACTCAAGGGCGATCTGCATCGTCCTGACAATAGCCAGGTGGATGCGGTCGATGATGCGTGGGACCAGTTTGCCAGCTTCGCTGCTTATGATAAGTTCACCCATGACTGGCTCAAAGCGGCGCGCCGACTGCTTAAACCCCATGGGGCAATCTGGGTCATCGGATCTTATCACAACATTTTTCGGGTAGGGGCGGCGTTGCAGGACGCGGGCTATTGGATCCTGAACGATGTGATTTGGCGCAAGTCCAACCCGATGCCGAATTTCCGCGGCAAGCGCCTGACCAACGCGCATGAAACGATGATCTGGGCCTCGAAATCAGAGGGCGCGAAATACACATTCAATTACGAGGCGCTGAAATCGCTGAATGATGGCGTGCAGATGCGCTCGGATTGGGTGCTCCCGCTCTGCACCGGGCATGAGCGGCTCAAGGATGACAAGGGCGACAAGGCGCATCCGACGCAAAAACCCGAGAGCCTGTTGCACCGCGTCTTGGTCGGGTCCACCAACCCCGGAGATGTCATTCTGGATCCATTTTTTGGCACGGGCACCACAGGGGCCGTTGCCAAGATGCTGGGCCGCGACTACATCGGCATCGAGCGTGAGGCCGCCTATCGCGTGGTCGCGGAAAAGCGGCTGGCAAGCATTCGCAAATTTGACCGCGACGCGCTTCAGGTCTCGACCTCGAAACGGGCAGAGCCGCGTGTGCCCTTTGGTCAGTTGATCGAGCGCGGCATGTTGCGTCCCGGTGAAATGCTCACATCCATGAACGGGAAATGCGCCGCAAAGGTGCGCGCTGATGGCACTTTGGTGGCTGATAGTATCAAGGGCTCGATCCATCAGGTCGGCGCACATCTCGAAGGCGCGCCCTCTTGTAATGGCTGGACCTATTGGTGCTTCAAGCGCGAGGGCAAGGTTGTGCCCATCGACGTGCTACGCCAGCAAATACGCTCGGAAATGGAAGAGCGCCCCAACTGATCCCCAAGACACCGCCGGTGCCCAAGGCCTGACTTTCTCGGGCACCATTGACCTGCCCCGCCTTCATGGCGGGGCTTTTTTCGTCACTGGTCCGGGGCACGAGTGACAAGAGCGGTCAGCTCGGAAAAGAGTGTATTGGGCTGCAATAGTCTCTCTTTCATATCCCAGAGCGCGGAGATGCGCCCTGCGGACAGAACATGACCAGCCATTGCATCTAACTTGGCTCTTATGTCCGCCTCGGGCATCGGGGCCTCAGGTCCGCCGCGCGCATTGACATCGCCTGAGGAAAGCCGCCGCCCGTCCCGCAGGATGGCCGTGACATCCGACCAGCGCCCGGCGGGAAAGCGGGCGGAATGGCGCGGTTCTTCGCGCACGGTGATACGGGCATGTATCTTGGCAACGTCTGCATTCCGAAGTCCTGCGCCGGTTATGTGTTCCGGGCCGATCCGCCCATGAACCAACAAGGACGCGAGAGCAAAGCCAAGCGAATACTGTGCCTCGCTGGTGGTGGTGGGAAGTCCGGAGTAAAGCGCAGCAGATTCAGCAAAGGTTGCAACCTCAAGCGTCTCGATTTCGGGTCCAGTAACCGCGTGCTCGACCATCAGCACGCGAACGCCTTCGAGCGCACCATGGGCCCAACGACAGATTGGATAGGGCTTAATGTAGTTCCGCAAGAGCGTCCAATCCTGTCCCAAATCTCCCCAAATATGCGTCACGTCGGCCCCTTCGACCGTGATGGCGGGCGCGCCGATAAAGCCACGCTCGGCCTGTATCAGAGACGAAATCCCAACCAATGCGCCCATTCCTGAGCCATCATGCAGCATGGTGGGATTGGCAATCTCGCGCATCATCTGACTGCGCGGCCCATGGTATTCGGCGATACCCATGGCCTGACGCAACACCTCGGGCGTTTGCCTCCGAAGATGTGCCCCGAGTGTCGCGACCCCTAATGCATTCCATGCCCCCGACGTGTGGTAATCAGCGGTGGTTGCATGCAGCGCGACGCCCGCCCGCGCGGCTATCTCATAGCCCACGGCAAGGGCTGTGAGCGCCTGCCGCCCGGTCAGATCCAAGGATTGCTCGGCATAGGCAAAGAGCGCTGGCACCAGGGCACAGCCGATATGTCCCTTGGTCGGGTTGTAGCCATCATGCCCATCGAGATTGTCAATCTGCGTGGCCAAGGCCCAAGCCGCCCCCGGCCTCGCGCAGCGCCGACCATCAAAGAGCAAAGTTGCGCTGTGTTTGTCACTACTCGCACCGTGAAAATCGACCGCAAACTCGCGCGCGATCCTACTCACGTCGAGCGATGCCGCCCCCGCCGCAACCCCAAGTGTGTCGACAAGCAGTAATGCGGCCCGTTCAAGCACCGCCTCAGGAATGGAAACCGAAGGATCAAGCGAAAAGTCAGCGATCTTATCAAACTGATGAGGCACCGGAGCAAAGGACATCAAGGCATCTTTCTGCAAGGAACATTTCCTCACCCTGACGCGATTACGCGAAGCCTTGAGTCCTGTTTGCGACATGTCCTATCCTGCAATCTCCTCTTGCAGCATAAGAAATCGGCTGTTAGCTATTGGCAACATCCGTTGGGGTGCCCGTTTTCGGGCTGAGAGACATTACGTCAACCCATCGAACCTGATCCGGTTGATACCGGCGTAGGGAACGGACATCAGCACGCAACACGCGTCCCAAGTCCGTTTCCCTCGACATGAGAGGACTGGCCGATGGTGGCAACGGCATTGACAATCGCGGGCTCCGATAGCGGTGGAGGTGCGGGGATTCAGGCGGACCTCAAAACCTTTTCGGCCCTGGGTGTTTACGGCACCAGTGTGATCACCGCGGTGACCGCACAAAACACCTGTGCGGTCACCGATGTGCATCCCGTTCCGAATGCCGTTGTTGCCGCTCAGATCGCTGCTGTTTTGGGCGATATCAGGGTCGATTGTATCAAAATTGGCATGTTGGGCGATGCCAGCCTGATCGAGACCGTGGCAGAGGCTCTGGCGGGGTACTCCGGACCGATCGTGCTTGATCCGGTCATGGTTGCCAAATCCGGAGCAAAGCTCTTGCCGGATGCAGCCCGAGAGGCTTTGATCGCGCTGCTTTTGCCGCGTGCCGATCTAATGACCCCGAATTTACCCGAGGCCGCGAGCCTTCTTGGCGCCTCAGAGGCTGAGGATGACGCTGAGATGCAAGCTCAAGGTCAGCGCCTGCGCGACATGGGTGTTCAAGCGGTACTGATGAAGGGTGGACACGGACGCGGCGACACTTGCAGCGATTGGCTGATCTCTGACGGGGTGGTGAGGTTCGACGCGCCCCGTATCGCCACGCGCAACACCCATGGGACGGGATGTACTCTGTCCTCTGCCATCACGGCGGGGCTCGCAAAGGGCCTAACATTGCCCAAAGCGGTAGAAAACGCACATATCTGGCTGCATCGGGCGATTCTGGCCGCCAACATGTTGGAGATCGGCCAAGGACATGGCCCGGTGCATCATTTTCACGAGATCTGGACATGAGCAAGGCGATCACCATACGAGGGGCGGGGATCGTGGGCCTCTGCGTTGCCACAGAGTTGATCGCACAAGGCGCGCGCGTGATCCTGCGTGATCCTGCGCCAGAGCCGGGACCAACCGCATGTTCTTGGTGGGCGGGGGGTATGCTTGCGCCTTTTTGTGAAGGATTCAGTGCAGAAGAACCCGTAGTCCGCCTGGGTCAACAGGCGGCGGATTGGTGGTCAGCACAGGGCGTCAAAGTCGAGCGTAAAGGCACTCTTGTGGTAACGTTGCAACGTGATCGCCGCGAACTGGATCAATTTGCCCGAAGGACCAAGGGGCACCGGCTGGTATCAAGTGAGGAACTGGCCAAGTTAGAGCCGCATTTGGCCGAGCATCACGCTCGTGCGCTGTATTTCAAAGATGAGGCGCATATTAACCCGCGCATGGCCCTCGCGCAGTTGCGGGATTGGCTTGTTCTCTCTGGCGTCGTATTCGAGCAAAGCGCTGAGACCCCGCATGGCCCTGTGATCGATTGCCGCGGACTTGCGGCGCAAGATGCATTGCCTGAACTGCGGGGCGTCAAAGGCGAAATGGTCATCCTGCGCGCCCCGGATGTGACCCTAAATCGGCCCATCCGTCTACTTCATCCCCGCTTTCCACTCTATATTGTCCCACGTGGAGACGGTGTTTTGATGCTGGGTGCGACGCAGATCGAAAGTGAGGAACGCGGGCGCACCTCGGTCCGGTCTGTGATGGAGTTGCTCTCTGCTGCCTACGCACTGCACCCGGCCTTTGGCGAGGCGGAGGTGATGGAGATCGGTGCAGACGCTCGCCCAGCTTTTCCCGACAACCTGCCGCGCATCATCCGCAAAGGGGACACGATCTATGCCAACGGCCTCTTTCGTCACGGCTTTCTTCTGTCGCCTATCGTGGCACGGATGGTGGCCGGTTTGGTGACAGGCGACAATGCAAACCCGGAGTTTTTGGCCCATGAATATCACGGTTAACGGCACCACGCAGGATACCGCAGCCACAACGCTCGACGCGCTGCTGACCGAGTTGGGCTATGGCGAGGCCAAGGTGGCCACAGCGGTGAATGAAAGTTTTGTTCCTGCTATAAAAAGGCCGGAACAGAGACTGAATCACGGCGACCGCATCGAGATCGTCGCACCACGGCAAGGGGGCTGAGATGCCTGTTTTCTACGAGACCGAGATCGCATCGCGGCTGATGTTGGGCACTGCGCAATACCCGTCGCCGGCGATCCTCGCGCAGGCGTTCCGCCGCTCTGGCGCGGGCATCGCCACCGTTTCGGTGCGCCGGGAGTCCGGGGGCGACCGCGCGGGACAGGCATTCTGGGACATGATCCGCGAACTAGGCGTGCACGTCCTGCCCAATACGGCCGGCTGTCACTCGGTGCGCGAGGCGGTGACCACGGCGCAAATGGCGCGCGAGATCTTTGACACCAACTGGATCAAACTAGAGGTAATCGGCCATGCCGACACCCTGCAGCCCGACCCCTTTGGATTGGTCGAGGCGGCCCGAATCCTGTCTGAGGACGGGTTTCAGGTGTTCCCTTACTGCACCGAGGATCTCGTGCTCTGCGAGCGGCTTGTCGAGGCCGGGTGCCGGGTTCTGATGCCTTGGGGCGCACCCATTGGTACGGGGCTGGGACTCAACAATATCTATGGATTGCGCAGTTTGCGCGCGCATTTCCCCGATCTGCCCTTGGTGATCGACGCTGGCCTTGGCCTTCCCTCACAGGCGGCGCACGCGATGGAACTGGGCTATGACGCCGTTCTTCTGAACACCGCCGTCGCCAAGGCTGGCGATCCGGCCATGATGGCCGAAGGGTTCGCGCGCGCGCTAGAGGCCGGGCGGCTGGCCTTTGAAGCCGACCCGATGGAGCCGCGCGACATGGCGGCACCTTCGACCCCCGTTCTGGGGAGGGCCTTTACCTGATGACCTTGCCGCGTTTCTATCCGATTTTCGATCACGCCGACTGGTTGCACCGTCTGCTGCCGCTCGGCGTGGGGTTGGTCCAATTGCGGATCAAGGATGTTCCCAACGGCATGCTGAAACAGCAAATCGCGCTGGCACAGGGTCTGTGCCGCGCCCATGGTGCAATTCTCGTGGTTAACGATCACTGGCAGGCGGCGATTGATGCAGGCTGCACTTGGGTGCATCTGGGGCAAGAGGATCTCGATACCGCCGATATCCCTGCGCTCCGCCGCGCCGGGATCAAGATCGGGCTTAGCACCCATGACCATGCCGAACTGGACCGCGCGCTGTCCTATGCCCCTGATTACGTGGCGCTTGGTCCGGTTTATCCGACCATCCTGAAAAAGATGAAGTGGCACGAACAAGGGCTGGGCAAGCTGACGGAATGGAAGCACCTGATCGGTGATATCCCCCTCATCGCAATCGGCGGCATGTCGGTGGAGCGTGCGCAAGGCGCGTTGAGCGCCGGGGCGGATGTGGTCTCTGCCGTGACGGACATTACCCTCAACCCTGACCCCGAAGCTCGGGTGCGGCAATGGTTGGACGTGACTGGATGAGTCGTTATGCGCGTCAGATCGCCCTCCCCGAGTTCGGGACCGTGGGGCAGGACCGGCTGGCCGCGGCGCATGTGCTGGTCGTGGGCGCAGGCGGGCTGGCGGTGCCGGTGCTGCACTACCTCGTGGGTGCAGGCGTCGGGCGGATCACGTTGATGGATGGTGACCACGTTTCCCTCAGCAACCTGCACCGTCAGACGCTGTTTCGCATGGCGGATATCGGCAAACACAAGGCACGGGTTGCGGCCACACATATGACCGCTCTCAACCCGGATTGCACGATTTCCGCCGTGTTAGAGCCGCTTGATCCGCTAAACGCTCCCCGCTATGTCGCTGCCGCCGATCTGGTTCTCGACTGCGCTGACAGTTTCGCGGCGAGCTATGTGCTGTCCGACACCTGCCTGACGCAAGGCAAGCCGCTGATCAGCGCCTCCATCGTTGGCACCTCTGGCTATGTGGGCGGCTTCTGCGCTGGCGCGCCCTCTTTGCGCGCGCTTTTCCCGGATTTGCCCGACCGGCTGGGCAGTTGCGATGCCGATGGCGTGCTGGGCCCGTCGGTTGGCGTCATAGGTAGCCTTCAGGCGCAGATGGCACTGGCCGTTTTGGCCGGAATAGAGCCTGATCCGCTTGGTCAACTCGTGACGTTCGAGGCGATTGGCCATCGCTTTGGCGGTTTCCGCTTTGATGGTGCGCCCGAGCCAGAGAACGGTTTCCGCTTTATCGCGACCGGTCAGATCACACCCGACGACTGGCTGATCGACCTGCGCGCCGAGACTGAGAGCGGTCCCGCGCTGCCAAACGCCATCCGCCGCTGCGTCCCCGATTTCAATAACCCCGACACCCGCCCCCAAGGCGCGCGTGCCGTGCTCGCCTGCCGTTCCGGCCTGCGGTCTTGGCAGGCCGCGACGCGATTGCGCGCCTATTGGGACGGAGAGATTGCCTTGATCGCCCTTGGCGACGTTCAACAGGAGACTGACACATGAGACACCTCACCCTGATCCTTGCCCTGATGGCGAGTCCAGCCTTGGCGCAGGACAAGATGACCCTGATCCTCGACTGGTTCATAAACCCGGATCACGGCCCGATCATTGTGGCCGAGGAACTGGGCTATTTCCAAGACGCTGGACTTGAGGTCGAGGTGATCGCCCCTGCCGATCCCTCTGACCCGCCCAAGATGGTCGCTGCCGGCCAGGCTGATCTGGCGATTTCCTATCAGCCGCAGTTGCATATGCAGATCGAGAACGGGCTGCCGCTGCGCCGCGTTGGCACGTTGGTCGCCACGCCGCTCAACTGCCTCTTGGTGCTCGAGGATGGGCCGATCAAATCCACGGCCGATCTCAAAGGTCGCAAGGTGGGCTTCTCGGTGGCGGGTGTCGAAGAGGTTTTGCTCTCGACCATTCTCGCGCAGCATGGCCATAGCCTGAGCGACATTGAACTGGTCAGCGTCAACTGGTCACTCTCGCCCTCGCTTATGTCTGGCCAAGTGGACGCGGTCATCGGCGCCTATCGCAATTTTGAACTCAATCAGATGGAGATCGAGGGCGTTCCGGGGCGCTGTTTCTACATCGAGGAAGAGGGCGTACCCGCCTATGACGAGCTGATCTATGTCGCCAATCCCGACACGATGAGCGCCGACATGATCCGCCGCTTTCTCCATGCCACAGAGCGTGCGACGCAATACATCATGAACCATCCGCAAGAGAGCTGGGAGATTTTCGCAGGCACCTCGCCCGAATTGCAGGATGAGTTGAACGAAAAGGCGTGGATTGACACCTTTCCGCGCTTTGCCACCCGGCCCGCGGCCCTTGATCACGCGCGCTACAAGCGGTTCGAACAATTCCTGCTCGACACCGGGATGATCGAGAATGCAACACCTGTCTCCGGGCTGGCCATGGACCTGAACGCAGAATGACCCAAGGATACGGAGCAACCTTTCCCCGCCTGCGCGATGCGGCGGGTACGGTTTGGCAGGATTACACCCATCACGCCTTTGTCGAGGGGCTGCGCGAGGGCACGCTGCCACGCAAGGCGTTTCTAGGCTATCTGGTGCAGGACTACGTGTTTCTCATCCATTTCGCCCGGGCCTGGGCCTTGGCCGTAACCAAGGCTGATGCTCTCGAGGAAATGCGCGCCTGTGCCGTCACGGTGAATGCGCTGGTCAATCACGAACTCAGCCTGCATGTGAAAACCTGTGCCGAGGCGGGGCTGAGCGAGGCAGACCTCTACCGCGCCGAAGAGCATCCCTCCAATCTGGCCTATACGCGCTATGTGCTCGATGCCGGGCATTCCGGCAACTTCCTCGATCTGCTGGCGGCGCTTGCCCCTTGTGTCATGGGCTATGGCGAGATTGGCGCGCGGTTGGGTCCGGTTGCGGCCGATCATCCCTATGCCGATTGGATCAACACCTATGCAGGTGATGCCTATCAACAGGTGTGCCGTGATGCGGGCGCGCTGTTTGATGGGGCTGTGGCCCGCCGTCTGGGTGCAGGAGCGCAGAGCACGCCGGGTTGGGCGCGCCTCTGCCAACGCTTCACCACCGCCACGCGGCTTGAGGTGAGTTTCTGGGATATGGGTCTGTCCTTTGGCCACTAAGTTCGACTGCCGCGCGGCCTGACATGCTCAGGCTGCGCGGCTGGCGACGATGGCAAAGAGCGCCACATAAGTGAGCTGATGCGCGGCCTGATCGAGACCAAGGTAATGCCAGAAACGCGGGTCAGCATCATCAACACCGTTCTGGCGAACAGCGCGGGATTTTGCCCAGTCGATGTGATAATGCAGGACCGTTTCCGCGATTGCGAGTCCAAGAGAAAATTTCCAAGTCAGACCGAACCAGAGCAGGATGGGCAGGCTGAATGCGCCATGCAATCCGGCGTGAAGGACACCGGAAGGATGACCATAGCGTCCCTTGTTGGCAGCCATCCACCCGGTCTGAAGCTGAAAATCGGCAAGGTAATGCTTGATCTGAAACAAGATCAAAAAAAGACTTAGGTTGAAAATGCTCGTCATGTGACACCTCGCGGCGCGGGCGTGTAGGCGGAGCTATCAGTGCAACGGTTCTCCGACAGAAACGCGATTTGAACCAAATTGGGTCGAGCGGTAATTCCGAAAGTCTAGCACATCGTACAGGCTGATGCATCAACGCCGCGGGAGTCCCATGGCGACTAGGGTTTCCAAATCGGTCTTGATACCTGCGACCAGCGCGGGCCACTTTGGAAAGTGAAAACCGTATTTGATCACCTCAAGTGTGAAATCAGGACGCACAGTGAGCGCTTGCTCCAAGGCTCGTTGAGCGGTACCCCGGTTGCCCGCACGCAGGGACAGGACGGCATAGGCCGAATGCACAAAGGCCTCGGCCCCTGGATTGCGCGCCGCTGGTTCGAGATATTTGCGCATGTTCTCACCCAAGGTCATGTCGCGCATCCAGATCGCAACGGCGAGCATCCAGTAAAACGACCAGAGCATCGGGTCTTGCGGGCTGAGGCGAATGGCCTCCAACCCAGCCTCTTCCATCTCTGCGGTGTCGGGGGTCTTTTGAAAGAGGTTGATAAAGGTCTGCGCATTATAAACCAGCGCGTCATTGTGATTGAGGGCGCGCGCGCGGGCCAGGGCGTCGCGGGCGTCCTTCTCTTGCCCTTGTAGGGTCAAGAGCTGTGCTAGGGTGATGTGGCCCAGTTCAAGCCGATCATCGAGTTCGATGGCCCGATTGCCGTGATACATACCCTTGATCACATCCTCGCGGGGATTGCGGCTCCGGCCGGAATAGATGCGCACCGCATGCACCCGACCAATCAACGCATGCGGCAGCGCATAGGTCGGATCGGCCTCGGCTGCAGCGTGAAAAAGGGCGGTCGCATTGCGAATGCCGCCGGTGGTCCGCATGTCGATCTCGGTCAATCCACGCTGGCACATTTCCCAGGCCGAAAGGCTCTCGGTCGGTTTGGCGCGGGACATTGCGCGTTCATGCGCACCGATTTCGGGGGTAAGTCCGGTGACGATACAGCGCGTGATGTCATCCTGAAGCGCAAAGAGATCGGCCATGTCACGGTCATAACGATCAGACCAGATCTGATGGCCTGTCTCGGCCTCGATCAGTTGCGCGGTGACACGCAGACGAGCGCCCGCGCGGCGCACGGACCCTTTGACCACGTAACGCACACGCATGTCCTGCGCGATCTGGCGCATGTCCTGTGCCCGGTCCTTGTAGGCAAAGGAGGACCCGCGAGCGATCACAAAGAGCGAACGAAAGCGCGACAGCTCATTGATCAGATCCTCGGCGATCCCATCGGCGAGAAAGCCGTCCTCGACGGAAGACGACAAGTTATCAAACGGCAGGACGATGACCGAAGGACGATCAGCGCTCTGGGTTACGGTGCTGCGGCTCTCTGCCTCGACCCCTGTGGCGATATGCCAGACCTCGACTGGTGTTGGGATGTTTCGGACATATTGCATGCCCTGTCCAGTGATGCTCAGACTGGCATCTTGAGCCAGCATATCGCGCACCGTGCGTGACACGCAGATGCCGCCGGGGGACGACAGTGTTTCGAGCCGGGCCGCAATATTGACCACATCGCCCAAGACATCAGATCCGTCTATCAGAACGCTGCCATGATTGATGCCCACCCGCAAACGAATGCGCAGATCCTCTGACTGAGTCAGCTCATGTGCGGCAATCGCACGCTGTGCCGAAAGAGAGGCATATACCGCAGCGGTCGGACCCGGGAATTCAACGAGCAGCCCGTCACCCATGGATTTGACGACGCGTCCGCCATGCGTGGCAATAGCCGGGTCGATTATGTTCTGACGCAGCCGCCGAAGGCGGTCAAATACCGCATCTTCGTCCATCGCAACAAGACGAGAGAACCCCACCACATCAGCGGCAGCGATGGTTGTCGCCCTGCGCTCCAGCGTCTTCACCTTTGTCCCCTTTGTCGCGGTGCCCTTTCCGCGTCCTATCTCTAGGCCATGCGGGTGATCTTTGTCACCTGAGCATTTAAAGTGATAGCTAGTGTGGGTGCCATCTGAGTCCAGATATCAAGCCAACCTTTTGACAGGACGGTTACGGCCGGTTTGTCGCTAAAGATCAGCCCAAGCGTCAAAGGAAGTGAAATCCAGATCATACCGTAATAGGCAGGAATCTGTTTCAACGGGCCGTATCCCTGAACGGAATAGGCGTATTCCAACATACCGGTGAGGATGAGCAGATCATTCTTGGCGAGAAAGTCGTAAAAGCTGTCATACTGTAGTAACTCGGTCGGCGCGCTCAGCGGCATCGGCAGGGTCAGGCCACGATAGAGCGCCAGCAAGACGTCATATTCCGCGAGGCGCACGAAAATCTCGGCCTTGACCTTGTCCGCATCGAACCCCGCCATCCAGGTTTCGGGATCGGCAAACGGTTGATTGGCCTCGTAATACCCCTTGAGCAGGGTGTACTCGTCATAATCCATCAACGTCGCCGGGGCAGGCACGCCGGGAAACTGTCCGGTCGTCACCATGGCGCGGATGGTGTGGCCCGCCGGGTCCTGATGGTCGGCGGTCAGATACATGCCCTCGCGGATATTGCCCTCCATGAACCCACTGGCGGCGAAATCTGCCGCCATATGATCATAGGCAGGCGAGAGATAGCAGGTGCCTAATTCGCAGGCCGTCGGCTGACGATCGGGCGAGGGGGCATCAAAAGTGACAGTGTGCGTCTTACCACCGAAACGCGCTGAGGACTCGAGGATTTCGACATTGGTGTATCCCAACCCTTGCAGACGATGCGCGAACATCATCCCAGAGGGACCGGCCCCCAGCACGATGATCGGTGCCGTCTTGTCTGTGGGTAGCGACCAGCCAAGCTTTTCCTGGTGATCCAGTAAGAGCCCGCCGTACTGCCAGCATTGCAGCACGGATTCAAAACAGGTCGAGCCATGCACAAAGAGGGTGTTGTTCTTGCCCTGAAGGCTCAGGTAATTCCAAGGCCCGCCCGCGCGCAGCCCATCAATGTCGAAATGGTCGAAATAGGGCGTCCGCAGATCAACCGTCGCGCCCGCGCTGTCGGTGACGATCTCGTAATCGGGATAGGGCCACCAGTCGAGTGTGGGCAGGGTCTGTTCCAGATTTGCGAGAAACTCGGCTTCGGTCATCGGCGTATCGGTAGGCCCCTGCAACTGATAGACGGTGACAAGGTTCTCGGTCATGGAGTTTGCGGTCTCGAGCGAGAATTGCTTGGCTGTCTCGTTACGAAAGCCGCTGACATGGCCTGCCATCGCGCTAATTTCCGTGGGGGCGAGGATGATGCCATACGTCGGGGCAGGATTGGGGACCGTTACGCGCACCAACGTGGTGTGAAAGGTGAAATTGCACAGCTTTCCAAACACGGCTTGTTCCGTCGCGGTGTAATCGCAGATACTGCTCAGGTTACGCGGCTCGCAGGCAATGACCAGAAGATCACAGGTCTTGGTCGTGGGCGCGGCCCCGTCAATCGACAGGGTTAGAGTGACCGGCGTGCCGGGGGATTTGTCTGCGTTCAAAACCGGTCTCCTGAATTGGGTGATGGATCGTATCCCCGGAATAAGGGACAGGTCGAAGCGTACACCAATTTTCCAATTGGTTGAATCAATTTTGCTGACCACGCCTTTTCCGCGTGCATCGTCAGGCGGCAGTGGCCCCGGAGTTTCCGGGTCAGGAGAAAGGATCATCCGCGCGAGGAAATCCGACTGGAGAGCAGATCACCCGTTTCTGTCAGGATTGGATAGGCAACCATGGTAAAGCTGGTGTTCACCTGTTTGAGCGCGCGCAACGTCTCTTGATGGATATTGCTGGTTTCAATGCTCTCGGCCAAGCCTTCGCGCAGGCGGCCGAGATGGGCGCGTTGCAATTCTTGTTCGAGCGTGCGGATACTGTCCTTTTCGGCCACCAATTCGCGGGCATCGTCAGGATGCTGGGTCATCATCACACTGAGCGCGAGCTGTGCATTGGCCAGAACCCGGTCGTGGAAATCGCAGATTTCTTGCCATCCGGGGCGCGAGAATTGCACGCCTTCGCTGTTCAGGCGACGGGCGAGGCTCAACATGGTGGTCGCGATGGCGTCCCCCCCAGCTTCAAGATTGGTGGCGATCGTAGAAAGGTCCATCGAGCGTTGGCTTCGCTCCTCGTTCAGACCGTTGCGGTTGAGTTGCGCAAGATAGAGTTTGGTGTCGAAGTGGCGTTTGCGCAGAGAACCATGGGTTTCGGTGATGGCCTCGGCTGTGGTGTCGTCCCACTGCGCATAGAGTGCCGGGATCGGTCGTAGCATCGCTTCGACCAACTCGCCGATACGGATCACCTCGCGCGTGGCGCAGGACAGGGCTCGGTCCGGGGCGCCAAGCGCGCCGGGATCAAGCGCGGTGATGTGATCAAGTGCTGAAGCTGTGCTTGGGTTGGGAATAAATGCACCGATTGCCCGCGAAGCTGTGCTTGTAAACGGCAGGATCAATAAAAGCAGCGCAAGGTTAAACAGGATATGCAGGTGAATAGCCTGCGCTGCCGGAGTTGCCCCGAGCCAGCCCATCGGTGGCTGAAGGGCCGTAAGGGCGGCCAACGTCAGTGCTGCACCCCCACCGCGCAATATAAGATTGGAGAGGATCAATCTACGCGCCTCGACATCAGCGGCAAGTGTCAGCGCAAAGGCGATAAAGGCACCGCCAAGATTTGCCCCGAGGATCAGCGCGGTCGCGGCAGAGGTCGGCATCAGCCCTTGAAGCACAAGGGTTACAAACAGCAGCACGGCGGCCACTGAGGAATGGACGATCCAGGCAAAAATAGCGCCGATTACGAAAGCGGTGAGTGTGTCGCGCCCGAGATACTGCATGGCTGCGACCGCTGCTGTACTCTCGGTTAACGGCTCAGTTGCAGCGCGCAGCATGTCCAGCGAGACAAAGATCAGCGCCAGCCCGATCAGGATGCGTCCACCTTGTCGCACACGTTTCTGATGCCCGCGCAGGAACATCACCACTCCCGCCAGCAAGAGAACCGGGATGAGCCAAGTCTGGCGTACCAAAAGCAGCTTTGCGACCAAGGCCGAGCCCAGATCAGCGCCCAAAAGGATTGCCAGCCCTGCCGCTACAGCGATGCCGCCTGAGGATACAAAATTGGCCGTGAGAACGGCAACGGCGGTTGAACTTTGCAGAGCCATGGCCGAGGTCAAGCCGGTCAAGGCCGCAAGAATTCGGCTCTGACCTGAACGGCGCAGCCAAAGGCGCAACTGAGCGGAAAAGGCACGTTCCACGCCAGTGCGGACGAGGCGCACAGACCAAATCAGAAGCGCCGCCGCCCCAGCGATCTGAAGAAAGAAAAGCGTAAGGTTGGGATTTTCCAAGGCTGTGGCTCATGCTCCGGCTGGACTCTGAAAGCACCGAGAGTGACCTGTGAGGCCGAGCGGCGCAAGGGGGCGCTGGGCAGGAGTTGTGAAGTGTGACGGTTTTGTGAATGTTTTATGACAGACGACCGATCAACGATAGGTCCGATCCTCTATGGGCGTCGCGTCGATCCGGGCCAGCAGGCGGTCAAGCAGGCTCTGTTCCGCACGATTGAGCACGGCGCGCGGGTTCCAGACCACATGCACATCCACCGCCGCCGTCTGGTCATAGGGCGGCAATTGCCACAAGAGCCCGTCTTGAACATCGCGGGCCGCCACATGCAGGGGTAGCGGACCCACACCGATCCCCGCGATGATCATGCGGCGCACTTCCTCCAGATGGCTGGAGGTGGCGATGATCTGATCCCCCAATTCCGCCTGCGCCCGCATCAGGGTCACGGGTTTCAGCGCGTCCTGCAAACGGTCCGTCTCAAAGCTGACCGCAGAACGCCCGGCAAGATCTGCGCGCGTCAGATCGCGCTGGCCAAAGAGCGCATGGCGCGGCCCGCAAAAGAGGCCAAAGAACTCCCGATAAAGCCGCATGTACTCCAGCTTGGGATTGCGCTGATGCACGAGGCAGATGGCAAAGGAGGCCGAACGCGCCGACACCGTTTCAATCGCCTGCGCCGAGGAATGCACCTCAATGGCGAGCGTCGCGCGCGGGTTCTCGGCGTGAAATTCCGCCAGCACTTGATCAAAAACCGGGCAGATCACGTGAGAGGCCAACGACAGCCGCACGTGACCCGTCACCTCATCCGTCATATCGCGCATGAGGGTCGAAAGGCGCAGGATAGAGCCTTGGATATCCAGCGCCTCGCGATACAGAACTTCGCCTGCCTCGGTCAGGGCGAAATGCCCCGGCGCGCGATGGATAAGGCGCTTACCCACCCGATCCTCTAGCCTTTTCAACGCCGTAGACACAGAAGGCTGCGTGAGACGCAAGCGGTGCGCGGCGTCTGTGACGGAGGTGGACTGCGCCAGCACGACAAAGGTGCGCAAGAGATTCCAATCCATCTCGCGCATGATGCGTTCGGGGCTGTTGCGATCCTCTATAGGCTGCATCTATTGTGACAATTCCTATTATCTATTTGATTAATGATTGCCTGCTTTGCACCCTGCTCGCAAGCCCGGACATCATGGGCAAAGCGTGAAGGGGCGATGCATGTCGGTCGAGGCCCGCGAAGCGAGGCAGCCGTGGATTCTGTTGTCACCCGCCTTAGGTGCGGTGGCGCTGCTTTTGCTCGTGCCACTGATGTTCATCGTGGTCTATTCGTTCTGGCTCCGCTCGGCCATGGGCGCAGATACGGTTGGGTTCTACCTCGACAACTGGCAAAAGACGCTCACCGATCGCTTTTACCGGGACATCCTGCTCAACACCCTGAAAATAGCGGCGATCACCACGGTGATTTGTGCCCTGATGGGCTATCCGGCGGCCTATTTCATCGCCCGGTCACGCAGCAACAAGATGGTGTTGCTGCTCTTGCTGATGCTGCCGTTCTGGATCAGCTATATCATCCGCACGATGAGCTGGATCAACATTCTGGGCACGTCGGGTGCGCTCAATTCCTTGCTCATGTCTCTTGGGATCATCAGCGAGCCGATCCAGATGCTCTATAACGAGGCCACGGTGATCCTCGGTCTCGTGCATTTCTTGCTGCCCTTCATGGTGCTGAATGTCTACGTCAGCCTTGAGGGCATCGACACCAACCTTGAGGATGCCGCCAATTCCCTCGGGGCAACCCGGTGGCAGGCGTTTACCCAAGTCACCTTGCCCCTTTCTCTACCTGGTCTCGCGGCTGGAGGATTGCTGTGCTTCGTGCTGGGCGCGGGCACCTACATCACGCCCGTCATCCTCGGTGGGCCGCGCGATGCGATGTTCGCCAATCTTGTGTTCGAGGCGATCATCACACAATTGAACTGGCCACTCGGCTCGGCGCTGTCACTCTTGCTGTTGATCGTGCTGGGCCTCTTGGTGGCGATCTACAACCGCTACCTGGGCATGGCGCAACTGGCCAAGGGACTAGGCTGATGGGCTGGCAGATCATCCGCGCCTGGACCATTGTGGTCTATGGCTTCATGTTCCTGCCGGTGGCAGTGGTGGTATTGTTGTCCTTCAACGCCAATCAGTTTGGCAGCTTTCCGATGACCGGCGTCTCGCTGCACTGGTTTCAGGAATTGTGGAACAATGACGCGGTGATGCGCGCCTTTCGCACCTCGCTTGTGCTGGGGCTGATGACGGCGGTGATTTCCACCACGCTGGGGATTTTGGCGAGCCTTGCTCTGGTGCGCTACAACATCCCCGGCCGCAACGCGATCACCACGCTGCTGATCGCGCCCATCCTTGTGCCAGAGGTGGTTCTGGCGGTGGCGCTCTTACTCTTTCTCAACTGGCTGGGCATCGGCAAGAGCTTTGCGCTGCTGCTCGCTGGCCATGTGATATTCACCCTGCCGTTCGTGATCCTCGTCGTGCAAGCGCGGCTTGTCAGCATCAAGCGGGATATGGAAGAAGCGGCGCTCAGCCTCGGCGCATCGCCGGTGCAGACCTTTTTTTCGGTGACCCTGCCGTTGATGCTGCCCGCCGTCGCGGCAGGCGCGCTCTTTGCCTTTACCATCAGTTTTGACGACATCACCGGCACACTCTTCTGGAAACCCGGCGGGGTCGAGACCGTGCCGACGCAGATTTTCTCGATGCTGCGGAATTCGATCAGCCCTGAAATCAACGCGCTGGGCACGGTGATGATCGTGATGACCGTGGGCCTGCCGCTGCTGGGAGCAGCGGTAGCCCGCAAACTCGCCATGAAAGGCGGCACCTGAGAACCGCCCCAACATTCAACAAGGAGACCTGAGAAATGGATAATACCAAACGTTACGAACGACTGCTGGATCGCTTTCGCAATGGTGATCTGGACCGGCGCAATTTTCTGGGCCTGATCGGTGCTGCGGGCCTCGCTTACGGCGTGCAGACGCCCTTTGCCAAATTCGCCCATGCACAGGATGTGAAACAGGTCCGGTTTGACGGCTGGGGCGGTGTCGTGTCCGAAGCATTCCGTACATATGCGTTTGACCCCTACACCGCAGAGACCGGGATTACCGTTGTCGATGGCACATTTGCAGGCGGCGATGAATATCTGGCCCAGGTCCGCTCCAGTCAGGAGGGTGAGTACAACATCGCGCACCTGTCGGGCGTGTTCGACTATGCCCGTTATGTGAATTTCGGCCTGACGGTCGAGTTGAACCTCGACAATATCCCCAACATGTCGCTGGTGATGGATGCGCTGACCAACGCGTTCCGCGGCGTCACGCCGGACTACCTCTCGGCGGTGCCCTACGACTACGGCACCACGGGTCTTGCCTATAACCGCAAGTATATCTCCGACGAAGAGATGAAGGAAAAGGGTGCCAAGATCCTGATCGACGAGGCCTACAAAGGCAAGATCGGCGGCTGGACGGATTGGCGCACGCGGGTCTGGTACGGCGCGTTGCAGACCGGGCAAGACCCAAACAATATTCAGGATATGGAAGCGGTCTGGGATGCGATCCGCAGTCACCGTGATCTGGCACTGAAATACTGGTCCTCGGGCGCAGAACTCATGAGCCTTCTGGCAGAAGAGGAAATCTACGTCACCGAAGGCTGGTCGGGCCGCATCGCCGCCTTGCAACAGGAAGGTCACGACATCGGTTATTACGACGCCCCCGGCAGCTTTGCCTGGCAGGAATGTCTGCATGTGCTCAAGGGCAGCCCGGTCGAGGCCTGCGAGGAGTTGTTGAACTTCATGCTGGCGCCCGAAACGTCGATTGCTGTGGCCGAAGGGCAGAATTATCCGCCCGCTCTCGACGGAACCAAGGTCGATCTGGGTGCCAAGATCCCGACGCTGCCCGCCTTTGATCCGACGGGCACGCTGGCGTCGCTCACCTTTGCCAACCCGACCTATTGGAATGGCAACGAGGCCGAATGGTCCGAAACCTTCAGCCGCGTCCAACGCGGGTATTAACCCCTTGCCGCGCCCCTTTATCGGGGCGCGGCCCGTGACTCAAAAGGACCCCGCCAATGAGCGCCGTCACCCTGAAGAACATCGTCAAGCGGTTCGGCACCTTTACTGCCGTGCATCGCACCACGCTGGAAATCCCGGAGGGCGCATTTGTCACGCTTTTGGGCCCTTCTGGCTGTGGGAAGACGACCAATCTGCGGATGATCGCCGGTCTTCTCGATCCCACCGAAGGCGAAATCCTCATTGGGGGCAAGCGGGTCAACGATGTGCCCATCCACAAGCGCAATCTGGGTCTCGTCTTTCAAAACTACGCCCTTTTCCCGCACAAGACCGTGGCCGAGAACGTGGCCTTTGGCCTCAAATACCGCAATGTGACGAAATCCGAGATTGCGGCCAAGGTGCGCGACGCCCTCGACCTCGTGCAACTGCCCCATGTCGGCGACCGCTACCCCAAGGAACTGTCGGGCGGGCAGCAACAACGCATCGCACTCGCGCGCGCCATCGTGATCGAGCCAGACGTTTTGCTCTTGGACGAACCGCTTTCGGCGCTCGATGCCAATCTGCGCGAGGATATGCGGGTAGAACTCAAACGCATTCAGGAACGCATCGGCGTGACCACGGTCTTTGTCACCCATGACCAATCCGAGGCGCTGGCACTGTCCGATCTGATCGTCGTGATGTCCGAGGGGCGCGTCGAACAGGTGGGCAAGCCTG
This sequence comes from Roseovarius sp. 217, assembly GCF_000152845.1. GTDB lineage: Bacteria > Pseudomonadota > Alphaproteobacteria > Rhodobacterales > Rhodobacteraceae > Roseovarius. The sequence continues at coordinate 1,156,903 of NZ_CH902584.1, read as the reverse complement.
AAGAGGTCTACAACACCCCCGCCTCGGAATTCGTGGCGAACTTTCTCGGCGCATCCAACATCTCCGAGGGACGTTGCATCGAGCACGGCGCGACGATCGTGGTTGAGGATGCCGTTTTTGGTCGTGTCACCGTCCCTGCCGCCAAGGCCCCCAACCTGACCGGCACTGGCAAGGCAAAGCTGGTGGTGCGTGCTGAAAAGCTTCTGCTTTCAAAAGCGCCCGCACCTGCGGGTGTAATCTCTGTTCCCGCCACCGTGGAAACGGTGGATTATCAGGGACAGGCGGTGCGGTATTTCGTGCGCGCGGGTGAGGTGCAGTTACAAGCCATCAACATGATCGACGACCACCCGTTTGCAGCGGGTGAGGCGGTCCATCTGCATTTGCGCCCGCAGGATTGTGCGGCGTTACCGGGGTAAGATTATGAACGTGAAACCCTCACACCTTTTCTATCAGGGGCGCGAGCGCAAGCCGGTGCTCGATCAGGCGCGCGGCGTCTATATGTGGGACGTGGATGGCAAACGCTATCTGGACGGGTCATCGGGCGCGATGGTCTGCAACATCGGGCATTCGAATGAGAATGTGCTCGAGGCGATGCGCCGCCAGATGGAGAAATCCACATTTGGCTACCGCCTGCATTTCGAGACCGAGGCATCAGAGAAACTTGCCGCCAAGACCGCCGCACTCTGCCCTGAGGGGCTGAACCGGGTATTCTTTGTCTCGGGCGGGTCCGAGGCGGTGGAATCGGCGATCAAATTGGCGCGGCAATATGCGCTGGCAATCGGAGAAGGCAGCCGCTGGAAAATCATCAGCCGCGCACCGTCGTATCACGGCTGCACCCTCGGCGCGCTCGCCATCACCTCTTACGCGCCGCTGACCGAAGCCTTCGCGCCGCTGATGCAGGCAATGCCGAAAATCCCCGCGCCGCGCGCTTACCTTGATGGGTTGGACCCCGAGGATGAGGCCACTGGCCATCATTACGCGGACATGCTGGAGGCCAAGATACTGGAGGAAGGCCGCGACAGCGTGCTGGCCTTCGTGGTTGAGCCCATCGGCGGTGCCTCAACGGGCGCGCTGGTGCCGCCGCGCGGCTATATGGAAAGGGTGCAGGAGATTTGCCGCAAATACGGCGTGCTCTTCATTCTGGACGAGGTGATGACCGGGGCCGGGCGCACCGGCAGGTTCCTCGCCTCAGAGCATTGGAACCTCGCCCCTGATATCGTCGTCATGTCCAAGGGCTTTGCGGCTGGCTATGTGCCGCTTGGCGCGATGGTGGCGCATGAGCGACTGGTCGAGCCGGTCTTGGACGCGGGCGGCTTCTTGCATGGTTTTACTTACGCTGGCAATCCGCTGGCCTGCGCCGCCGGTCTAGCCGTGATAGACGAGATCGAGCGCATGGATCTGGTGGGCAATGCCGCGCGCATGGGGGACCAGCTGCAAGAGCGCCTGCGCGGCCTGATGCAGCGCTATGCCATCATCGGCGACGTGCGCGGCAAGGGGCTGCTGACGGCATTCGAATTCATGGCGGATCGCGGCACCAAGGCCCCTCTGCCCAAATCCCTGCGCGCCTTTGACCGTTTTGTGCAGATCGCCTATGACAAGGGACTGATCGTCTATGCGCGGCGCACCCGTGACGGGATTGAGGGGGATCACATCATCGTTGCCCCCCCGATGATCGTGACCGAGACGCATCTGGACGAGATCACCGAAATGCTGGATGCCTCGCTGGCAGAGTTTACCGACGAAATCCGCCCCGCGCTGGAGCAAGCCGTGTAATGCGCGAGATCATAATTACCTGCGCGCTCACAGGCTCGATCCACACCCCCTCCATGTCGCCACACCTGCCGATCACCGGCGACGAAATCGCCCGTGCCGGGATCGAGGCGGCCGAGGCCGGGGCGGCCATCCTTCACCTGCACGCCCGTGATCCTCAGACCGGGCGGCCCTCGGCTGATCCCGAGCATTTTCGCGCCTTCCTGCCTCGCCTTAAGCAGGGCTGCGATGCGGTGCTAAACCTCTCGACCGGGGGCAGTGCGACAATGACCCTCGATGAAAGGCTTGCAGCACCCAAGAAAGCAGCCCCAGAAATGGCCTCACTCAACATGGGCACGATGAATTTCGCCCTCTACCCCTTGGCCGAACGTATCACTGACTGGCGGTATGATTGGGAGAAACCGTTTCTCGAAGGCTCTGACGATCTGGTGTTCAAGAACACCCCTCGTGACATCGCCCGCATTCTGACCGAATTGGGCCAGGAACGCGGTGCGCGGTTCGAATTTGAATGCTACGACCTGAGCCATCTCTACATGCTCCGGCATTTCGCGGATCGCGGGCTGATCCGCGCGCCTTATTTCATTCAATTCGTCTTTGGTGTTCTGGGCGGCATGGGCGCGGACCCTGAGAACCTCACGCATATGGTGCGCATCGCGGACAAGCTCTTTGGTCGCGACTATATGTTTTCCGTGCTGGCCGCCGGCCGGCATCAGATGCCTATGGCGGCACAGGCGGCAGCAATGGGCGGGCATGTGCGTGTGGGGCTTGAAGATAGCCTGACCATTGCGCGTGGCACTCTGGCAAGCTCCAACGCCGAACAGGTCGCCAAGGTGCGCGGGATCGTCGAGGCGTTGGGCCGGGTAGTGGTTAGCCCCGACGAGGCGCGCGCGCTGCTGGGCCTCAAGGGCGCTGACCGGGTGGCAATCTGAGCAATGGTAGAATTTCGGATGGTCGAAACTGAGAATGATCTGGCCTTGCTGGACGCGGCCTTGCGCGAACTGAGCGCGGATTTGGGCGACCCGTATAGCGCTGGGCTGGACGCATTAAGCGCCGGTCTGACGGGCGAGATTCCGGCGGCTTACGGCTTGCTTGCGCTAGAGCACGATCTAATCGGCGCGGCCCTCTTTGGTCCGATGTTTTCCACCGTACGCGGGGCGGCGGGCGTTTATGTCTCTGACCTCTGGGTTACGGAGGCAGTGCGCGGCAAGGGGTTGGGCCGCGCACTCCTATCTCAGGTGGCGCGCCGCGCGGGCGCACTCTGGCGCGCGGAATGGATGATGCTGGCGGTCTATGCCCATACGCCCGCCTCGCGCCGGTTCTACGAACGGCTGGGCTTCGAAGCACAAGATCACGTGACACAGATGCGCCTGCCACAGGCGGCCATGCGCAGATTGATGGGAGAGGACGGATGAAGGCAATCTTTGACGCGCGGCAATGGCAGCACGATCCCAAGCATTTCATGGCCAACGGAGTAATCAAACCCAGCCCGGAACAGCCCGAGCGCATCGCGCGACTGACGGACGGGGCCAAGGCGGCTGGCTGTGACTTTGTGTCGCCCGACGATGCCGGGCTTGGCCCCATCGCGGCAATCCATTCGCCAGAGTATGTTACCTTCCTGCGCAACATCCACACGCGGTGGCAGCATATCGACGGCGCGGGAGAAGAGGTGATCCCCAACATACATCCCGCCAACCGCAGCGATAATTACCCCAAATCTGCAGTAGGGCAGGCGGGCTACCATCAGGCTGACACCGCCTGCCCCATTGGGGCAGGCACATGGGAGGCTGCATACTGGTCGGCACAAACCGCTGTCACTGGCGCGGATCTGCTGGTCGACGGAGAGTGGTCCGCCTATGCGCTCTGCCGTCCGCCGGGGCATCATGCCTTTGGCGATCTGGCGGGGGGGTTCTGCTTTCTCAATAACGCCGGGATCGCGGCAGAGCGGTTGCGCGCATATGGCCTGCGCGCGGCGATCCTCGATGTCGATGTGCATCACGGCAATGGCACCCAAGGCATTTTTTACGACCGCGACGATGTGCTGACCGTCTCGATCCATGCCGACCCGGCGCGGTTCTATCCCTTTTTCTGGGGGCATGCGGACGAGCGCGGCACAGGACGCGGCATGGGCTATAACCTCAACCTGCCGCTGCCGCGTGGCACCGATGACGATGCCTATCTGCAGACACTCGACATCGCTCTGGAGCGGGTGACGAATTTCGGGGCCGATGTGGTGGTCGTGGCCCTTGGTCTTGATGCCTATGAGGGCGATCCGTTTCAGGGACTGGCAATCACCACGCCCGGATTTGGGCGTATTGGCGCGGCGATTTCTGGGCTTGGGTTGCCCTCCCTCTTTGTGCAAGAGGGCGGGTATCTCTGCGCGGAGCTGGGTCAGAATCTGACTTCGGTCCTGACAGGCTTTGAGGGGGCGTGACCGTGACCGATGTGATCGTGATCGGCGGTGGCATCGCCGGAATCAGCGCGGCGGCAGAGCTTGCGCGCGGCGGTGCGGTTGTGCTCGTGCTCGAGAAGGAACCGCAGATTGGCTATCATGCCACTGGCCGCTCTGCCGCCATCTTTATCCGCAATTACGGCAATGCCACCCTGCGCGCACTCAACGCCGTGGCCGAACCGATTTTCGAGCAGCCGGGCGAGATCAGCGATAAACCTTTACTCAGCCCGCGCGGCGAATTGATGGTCGCCTCCGAGGAAGAGTTGCCGATCCTCGACGCCTATCTCGACGGCTCGACCGGCATCGACCGTCTGACCGGCAAAGAGGCCGCCGAAATCGTCCCAATTCTGCGCGCTGACCGCATCGCGGGTGCGATGATCGAACGCGGCGCGCGTGGCATCGACGTGGACCTCTTGTTGCAAGGCTATGCGCGCATGCTGCGGGCGCGGGGCGGACAGATCGTGACCAACGCTGAGGTCACAGCCCTGTCGCAGAGCGCCGGGTTATGGCAGATCGAAACCGCACAGGGACAGCATTGCGCGCCGATCATCGTCAACGCGGCGGGTGGCTGGGCGGATGAGGTGGCAGCCTTGGCTGGGGTGCCGCGCGCAGGATTGCAACCCTACAGGCGCTCCGCCGCGATCATTCCGGCACCCCAGGGCTATGAAACCGAGCATTGGCCGATCTTCGGCTCTATCGCAGAGACATGGTATGCCAAACCCGAGGCCGGCAAGCTGATGGTTTCCCCCGCCGATGAAGACCCGGTCGAACCCCATGATGCCTGGGCTGATGACATGGTGCTGGCCGAGGGGCTCTATCGGTTCGAGCAGGCGGTCAGCATGCCGGTGACACGGGTTGAACATAGTTGGGCGGGCCTGCGCACTTTTGCCCCAGACCGCACGCCAGTGGTGGGGTTTGATCCGCAGGCGGACGGGTTTTTCTGGCTTGCGGGTCAGGGCGGCTACGGTGTGCAGACCGCGCCTGCGCTCTCACGGCTGACGGCGGCGTTGATTGCAGGGAACCCACCCGAGGTGCCGGATCATGTTCTGGCAGCCATGGCGCCGGGACGGTTCAGATCGGCCTAAGGGGGCACGTGGCGCGCAGGCATCGCTCCCCCTCAAACACTTTGCGCTCATCCTTGCGTCTTGGCCTTGATCGAGGCGAACTTGCGCAAGAGGTGGTCCTTCATCAGCTTGCCACAGCGTTCGGCATCCCGCCTGCTCAGCGCTTCTAGGATGGCCTCATGTTCCTCGACTGCCGCGCGCCAGCGTTCCGCAGTCAGATTGGCCTGATAGCGCGCCCGCTGCACGCGATAGGCCAGCAATTCATGCGAGCGCAGCAGCATATCATTGCCCGCAGCAGTGAGGATCGTCTTGTGGATTGCCTGATTGATCCGGAAATAAGTGGGGCGGTCTGCCTCGTCAAAGGTGCGGCGCAGCGCCCGTGTCATATCTGCGATCTCGTGAAGGATGTCTTCACTGGCGTGCTCGGCCGCCAATTCCCCTGCCAGCCCTTCCAGAGCGGCCAGCACGCAGAATACCTCCGCCAGTTCAGCCTCGCTCTGCCGGGTGATGACCGCGCCGCGATGCGGGATGAGGTCGAGCAGACCTTCGGCGGCCAGCACCTTTAGCGCCTCGCGCAGCGGCGTGCGCGATACGCCAAATTGCTCGGTTAAAACTTTCTCGTTGATCTTCTCACCGGGCTGCAATTGACCCTCGAGGATCATCTGGCGCAGGCGGTTGGAAATCTCGACGGCAAGCGCTGTTCGTCCGATTGGATCGGGTTTGAGGGCGGTCATGGGGGGCTCTTGACTATGGTCATCCATCATTTCGGCCCTCCCTTACAGTAGTTTCCGACGCTCTGTCGAAGATTTCTGCAATGTGCAGCGCGCGACGTTCGGTCCCGTCGAAGATTTGGTGACGACAAGAGGTGCCATTGGCAATCAAAAGGTCATCGGGGGCAGCGGCGCGCACAGCGGGCAAGAGCGTCAATTCCCCCATCCTGAGCGAGATATCGATCGTCTCGGCCTGATAGCCAAAGGCCCCCGCCATGCCGCAACAACTGCTCTCGATGGTCTTGGGGTCAAGACCGGGGATGAGCGCCAGAGCCTGCGCCATATCGCCCATCACCCCCGACGCCTTTTGATGGCAATGGCCGTGCACATGGGCTGCCCGACCGAGATCGGACAGGGGCAGGTTGAGCTTGTTCGCCCGGGATTCGCGGGCGATGAACTCTTCGAAGAGATAGGCGTTCTCCGACAGCAAACGCGTGTCCTCACCCGGCAGCAAAGTCAGGAACTCGTCGCGCAGGGTCAGAAGGCACGACGGCTCCAGGCCCACCACCGGCACGCCTGCGCGAATATAGGGCAAGAGCGCATTGAGCGTGCGCTTCGCTTCGGCGCGGGCCTTGTCGATCATGCCCGCCGCCAGATAGGTCCGCCCACAGCAGAGCGGGCGACCGGGCGATTGGGCGGTGATCACCTCATAGCCTGCGCGCGTCAACACGCGCAGCGCGGCGCGGGGAATCTCTGGCTCCATCCAGCGATTGAACGTGTCGGTAAAAAGGATGACCTTGCCCGCCTTGGCCGAAGACCGGGCGCGTTTGACCTCTGAATCCTTGAAAAAATCTCCCCGGAAGAGCGGCAGAGAGCGCGCCCGCGCCAGCCCTGTGATCCGCTCACCCAAGGCGGCAAGCATCGGCACACGGTTACGCAACGCGATGAGGGCGCGCAACGTCACGGCAAACCGCGCATAGCGTGGCATCTCTGCAATAAGCCGTGCGCGCAGGCCGAATCCCAGCTTTTGCCCGCGCTGATACAGCACTTCGGTCTTCATCTTGGCCATGTCCACGCCGGTCGGGCACTCGCGCTTGCAGGCCTTGCACCCGACGCAGAGCTTGATCGTTTCCGCCATCTCGTCAGAGAAAAGCGCGTTCTGACCCAACCGTCCCGACAGCGCCAGCCGCAGCGTATTCGCGCGGCCTCGCGTCACGTCCCGCTCGTCGCGCGTCACGCGATAACTCGGGCACATCGCACCGCCTGCCAGTTTGCGACAGGCCCCGTTGTTGTTGCACATCTCGACCGCGCCCTGGAATCCGCCGCCCTTGCCGGTCCAGGCGGACCAGTCATGGCCGGTTTTCAGATCGACGAAATCATAGCCCGGCGGATAGCGCATCAGGCTGCGGTCATCCATTTTTGGCGCATGCACGATCTTGCCGGGGTTGAGGCGGGTGTCGGGATCGAACGCCGCCTTGACCTCCTCGAACGCGCTCAGGATACGCGGACCGAACATCGCGCCGTGAAACTCCGACCGCACGATCCCATCGCCATGTTCGCCGGAATGCGAGCCCTTATATTGCCTCACCATCTCAAACGCGGCTTCAGCGATGTCACGCATCTTGCGCACGTCCTGCTCCAGCTTAAGGTTCAGGACGGGGCGCACGTGCAGGCACCCCTCAGAGGCATGGGCATACCATGTGCCGGTGGTGCCGTGGCTATGGAACACCTCTGTCAGCCGGTCAGTATAATCCGCCAGATGCTCCAGCGGCACGGCGCAATCCTCGACAAAAGACACAGGTTTGCCCGCCTCCTTCATCGACATCATGATGTTGAGCCCCGCCTTGCGCAGCTCGCCAATCTCGGCGGCAAGGGCCATATCCCAGACCTCGACCACACCGCCCTCATGGGCACCCCCCATGCCAAACCCATAGCCAAGGTCCGACATGGTATCGGCCAGACGGCGCATGTTCTCTTCGTTCTCCGGCGGGCTATCGGCGAATTCAACGAGCAGCATCGCGGCGGGTGCGCCGCGCACGAATTGCTCCAGCGTTTTCGCGTAGAGCGGGATGGCGCGCGCAAGGTCGATCATGGTGTTATCCACCAATTCGACCGACGTCGGCCCCAGCTCGACCAGCCGTTTGGCCGCTTCCATCGCGGCGCGGAAGGTGGGGAAATGGCAGACGCCCAGCACACGGGTTTTCGACGGCAGCGGTGAGAGCCGGATTTCGATAGCAGTCGAGGTGGCCAGCGTTCCCTCGGACCCGATCAGCAGATGCGCAAGGTTGATGGGCCTCTCACCGGGGACCAGTGCGTCGATATTATATCCGCCCACACGGCGTTGCACCTTGGGGAACCGCGCGGCGATTTCCTCAGCCTCGCGTGCGCCCAGATCGAGCATTTGCCGCAACAGGGGTTCTGGCACGCGATTGCCCGATCCGGGGCCGAAATCGAACGGCGTCCCATCGGCCAGAAACCCCTCGATCCGCTCCACATTGTCCCGTGTCGTGCCATAGCGCAGCGACCGCGAGCCACAGGAATTGTTTCCCACCATACCGCCGATCGTGGCGCGCGAGGCAGTCGAGACATCGACCGGAAACCAAAGGCCATGCGGCTTCAGCGCCCGGTTCAGATCGTCCAGAACGATCCCCGGCTCGACCACCGCGCGTCGACCCGCGACATCCAGCTCCAGAATTCGGTTTAGGTATTTCGAGCAGTCGACGATCAGGCCGGAGTTGACCGTCTGCCCACATTGCGAGGTGCCGCCGCCGCGCATCGTCAGGGGCAAACCCGCCTCACGCGCAGCGTCCAATGCGGCCAGAATATCCCCCGGCACCTTGGCAATGAGCACCCCCGCAGGCATGATCTGATAGATCGAGGCATCGGTCGCATACCGCCCGCGCGAAAAGGCATCAAAGCGCGTTTCGCCCTGCACCTCTCGGTCGAGGCGCTGTTGGATTGTACTGCCGAGCATGGGTCCCCGATCCGGTCGATGGTCTGAGTTTAGTCTTGACAGAATATTGAATTCAGAATTCAATTCAACAAAATTCACCTGTGTGCCAGCAATGACGATCAACAGAACCGGCTGCACAGGGACGTATCTTGGGAGGATCGACAATGACCGCTGGCCGCCACTTTCTGCAAATCCCCGGCCCGTCGAACGTGCCGGACCGAATCCTGCGGGCGATGGACTACCCGACCATGGACCACCGCGGCCCGGCCTTTGCCGAAGTCGGGCGCAAGGCGCTCGAGGGTATGAAGAGAATTTTCAAGACCGAATCCCGCGTGGTGATCTATCCGTCCTCCGGGACCGGCGCTTGGGAGGCGGCACTGGTAAACACGCTCTCACCGGGCGACACGGTGCTGATGTATGAAACCGGCCATTTTGCTATGCTCTGGCAGAAACTGGCGCTGAAGCTGGGGCTCAATCCTGTCTTCATCGACAGTGACTGGCGCGCCGGTGCCGATGCCGCGCAGATCCAAGAGCATCTGCGCGCCGACAAGACCCACGACATCAAGGCCGTCTGCGTCGTGCATAACGAGACCTCGACCGGCTCCGTGACCGACGTAGCCGCCGTGCGCCGCGCGATGGATGCCGCCAATCACCCGGCGCTTTTGATGGTCGATACGATTTCCTCGCTCGCCTCTGTAGAGTACCGGCATGATAACTGGGGCGTGGATGTCACAGTCTCCGGATCGCAAAAGGGTCTGATGCTGCCGCCGGGACTGTCGTTCAATGCGATTAGCGCCAAGGCGATGCAAGTATCCGAAAGCGCCGCGCTCAAACGCTCTTACTGGAGCTGGGCTGAAATGACCGGGCCAAATGATACCGGCTATTTCCCCTACACCCCCGCAACCAACCTGCTCTATGGCCTGAACGAGGCCATCGACATGCTGCACGAAGAAGGGCTCGACAATGTCTTTGCTCGGCACAAACGGCACGGCACTGCGGCGCGTGCGGCGGTCGAGGCGTGGGGGCTTGAGGTGCTCTGCAAAAAGGCGCCTGACTGCTCGCCCGTGCTCACCGCGGTGATGATGCCCGAAGGACATTCTGCCGACAACTTCCGCTCCGTCACCTTGCGCAACTATGATATGTCGCTTGGCAACGGTCTGTCCAAAGTGGCGGACAGGGTGTTCCGTATCGGTCACTTGGGGGATTTCAATGATCTCATGCTGATCGGCACATTGGCTGGTGTTGAAATGGGCCTGCGAGATGCAGGCGTGCCGCACCGGGCCGGGGGCGTGCAGGCTGCGATGGAGGTGCTGGGTCAGAAGTTTGATAGCGCGCGCGCTGCAGCCTGACGATCGCGCGTTCCGGGTGGGAGGAGGAGCCTGCCCGGAACATTATGATCCCTACCGGGAGAACGCATGACGACCGCGCGGCAAAATCCGCGTCAATAACGAGAAACCAAGGGAGGAAGACCATGAAAAAGACATTGATTGCATCCGTAGTAGCGTCCTTCATCGCGCTGCCCGCAATGGCAGCAGATATCACGATGAAGTTCGGCCATGTCGGTGCGCCAGGATCACTATTCGAGGCGACCGCCAATCACTATGCCGCCTGCGTCGCTGAGAAATCTGGCGGCAAGGTCGAAGTCCAGACTTTCGGCTCGTCGCAGTTGGGCAAGGACAAGGAACTCTTGCAAAAGCTCAAGCTAGGTCAGGTAGATTTTGCGCTACCCTCATCAGTGATGTCTTCGGTGGACGGCATCTTTGGCGTCTTCGAGATGCCATATATCATCAAGGATCGCGACCACATGCGCCGCGTTCAGGATGCGATGATGGACAAGTTTCAGGGGGCCGCCAACGAAAATGGCTATCACATAGTGGGCCTTGCCGAGAACGGCTTTCGCCACATCACCAACAACACCCGGCCGATCAATGTCCCTGAGGATCTGCAAGGCATCAAGCTACGCACGCCCAACGGCGAATGGCGCGTCAAGATGTTCCAGGAATACGGCGCCAATCCCACACCGATGGCCTTTTCTGACGTGTTCACCGCTTTGCAGACGGGCGTGATCGACGGGCAGGAAAACCCCTATGCCCAAATCGCCTCGGCCAAGTTCCAAGAGGTCCAGAAGTATCTCTCGATCACGGGCCATGTCTATACGCCAGCGTATATTCTGGCGTCCAAAAAGCATCTCGATGATCAACCTGACGACGTGAAGGCGGTGCTGACCGACTGCGCCGGCGAGACGCAGACCTTCACATATGAGAAAGCGGCAGAGCTTGAAACCGAGCTTCTCGACGTGATCAAAGAGGCCGGCGTCGAGGTGAACGAGGCCGACAAGGCAGCGTTCATCGAAGCGTCCAAACCAATCTATGATGCCTTCGCAGCCGAAGTTGAGGGCGGTCAGGAACTGGTTGATGCGGTTCTTGCTCTTGGCGAATCGAGCTAAGAGCGACGGTCGGCGGTCCCGTTCAGGGGCCGCCGTTTCACCCTGGACATGACATTGCGGATCAATCCCGGCCTAGCGCTGCCGGGCAGGTTCGATGCACCCGAACGCAGGACCAAATGAACGCTCTTCTTCAACGCACCAACATGATGGCAAGCCGCCTTCTGGAATGGATTACGATCTTTTTGATGGTTGCACTCACGGTAACCGTGATCGTCGCTGTTATTGCCCGCCTGATGGGGCAGAGCTTTTCGTGGTATGACGAAGTGGCCGCGATTATGCTCGCTTGGATTACCTATTACGGCTCGGCTCTCGCAGCGCTGCATCGACGACATATCGGATTTGACACCGTATTGCTGGCCATTCCGCCGCGTGGCCGCATGATTGCGGTCTTGATTGGCGAAGGCCTCGTTCTCTTGTTCTTCGTTCTGATGGCGCGTGCCGGGTTTCAGGTGCTTGAGGTCCTAGAAGGCGATCATCTGACGGCCCTGACTTGGGTGCCGGTGCAATTCACTCAATCGGTTATTCCTATCGGTGCAATCCTGTTCATCACCTGCCAATTGCTGAGCCTGCCAAATTATTGGACCCAGACCGCACGCGGCATTTCTCTGGAACATGCCGAGATAGAGGAAGAGGTCGAAACCGAACTCGACAAGAACAAGGAGCGCGTGTGATGCTGATGCTGGGAATTTTCGCGGCCCTCGTGGCGATGATCTGCATCAACGTGCCGATCGCCATCGGGCTGGCATTGGCAGGCGTGTTGGGTCTCTTCGTGACCGAAGGTGCCAACAGCCTCGTGACCATCGCGCTCGACATGTACGATGGCTCCACCAAGTTTTCCCTGATTGCCATTCCAATGTTCGTTCTTGCGGGTGCGATCATGAATGCGGGGGGAATCACTGACAGGCTGATCAATTTTGTCTCGTCGCTGATTGGCTTCATTCGCGGTGGCCTCGCGATGGTGAACATCGGGGTTTCCCTCTTCTTTGCCGAGATCTCAGGGTCTGCCGTGGCCGACGTCGCAGCCATGGGTTCCATCCTTATTCCGCAAATGAAGAAGCGCGGCTATTCCAAGGAACTATCCGCCGCAGTCACCTCTTCGTCCGCATCGCTGGCGATCATCATTCCACCATCGATTCCCATGATCCTCTATGCGGCCTCTGCCAATACATCAGTTGAGCAACTCTTCGTTGCAGGCGTGGTCCCCGGTCTCTTGGGGGCCGCTGGCTTGATGCTTGTGGCCTATATTTTTGCCCGCCGCTACAATCTGCCAACCGAAGAAGCGTTCAATATACCGCGCGTGCGGGAAACGTTCATGGATGCGCTGCCAGCTTTCTTTCTGCCGGTCATCATTCTGGGTGGCATCTTTGGCGGCTATGTCACAGCGACCGAAGCAGCGGGGCTGGCCGTGATCGCGGCTATCGTGGTCTCGGCCTGGTATCGGCAGATTGATCTCAAGCATCTTCGCCGCGCCATGCTGGACGGCGGTATGCAGACGGCAGTCGTCATGCTTCTGGTGGCGGCTTCGGTTCTGATGGGTGGGTTTCTCACCCGCGCGCAGATCCCGCAGCAACTGGCACAGGGCATTCTCAATATAACCGATCAACAATGGGCGATCCTGCTCATTCTCAACTTCTTCTTTCTGATCATCGGCTTTTTTCTGCACTCTGCTGCGGCGATCATTCTGGTGATTCCAATCGTAATGCCGCTGATTGCCGCTGCTGGCATCGACCCGGTGCACTTCGGGCTGGTCGTCACGCTCAACCTCGCCATTGGCCAACAGACGCCACCGGTCGCCTCGGTGCTGATTACTGCCTGTGCGGTGGCGCGGGCGAATATCTGGGAAGTGTCCAAGGTCAATATCTGGTTTATTCTGGTACTTTTGGCAGTGCTGTTGCTCTGCACCTATGTGCCGTCGGTGCCACTCTTCCTTGTTGAATACTTTTACCGCTAAGGGGATGCAGATGACCGAGATCCTGTCCGAGGTCCGGGGCAATACCCTCTGGATTACCTTCAACCGTCCACAGGCCCGCAATGCGCTGACCTTTGCGATGTATGAGGGGCTCGCAAAACTCTGCAGCGAGGTGCCGACCGATGGAAGCATCCGGGCCGTGGTTATCCACGGCGCGGGCTGCAAGGCCTTTGCCGCAGGCACCGATATGACACAGTTCCGCGCCTTCGAAAGCGCGCAGGATGCGCTGGTTTACGAGGCCCGGATCGAGACTGTGCTCGAGGCGGTCGAGCGCTGCCCACTGCCCACGGTCGCCGTCATCAACGGTGCCTGCACCGGCGGTGGGGCGGCGATTGCCGGGGCCTGCGACATTCGCATCGCCGCCCAAAACCTCAAGTTCGGTTTTCCGATCGCGCGCACACTTGGCAATTGTCTTGCCGCCGCGAACTTGGCGCGGCTGTCCTCGTTGATGGGGGCGGGTCGGGTGCGCGAGATGATCTTTACCGCGCGGCTGATAAGTGCCCCGGAAGCCTTAGACTATGGCCTCATCTCCGAGGTGTTAGAGGACGAGGCCGCTCTGATGGCCCGCGCCGAAGATCTTGCCGGCACGTTGGCGCAGATGGCTCCCTTGACCCTGCGCGCCACCAAAGAGGCCATGCGACGTGTGAGCGCCGCCACCCGCGTCGAAGACGCCGACCTGATCGAAATGTGCTACATGAGCAATGATTTTCGCCACGGGATGGAAGCATTTCTTGCCAAGGAGAAACCCGAATGGAGCGGCACATGAGGGCGACCGGCCCGCTTGCGGGGATGAAGGTGATCGAGCTTGCGCATATCATGGCCGGGCCTGTCTGTGGCCTGATGCTGGCCGATATGGGCGCAGATGTGATCAAGGTGGAAAAGCCCGATGGCGACGATAGCCGCCGCTTTGTTCCCCCGGCGATCGAGGGCGAATCCGCCGCCTATATGATGATGAATCGCAACAAGCGCGGCGTGGCGCTGAACCTCAAGGAACCCGATGCGGTCGAGGCGCTGCATCGTCTCTTGGAAGAGGCCGATGTGGTGATCGAGAATTACCGCATGGGTACGATGGAGCGACTGGGGCTGAGCTACGAAGCCCTGCGCACCATCAACCCCCGTCTGATTTATTGCGAAATATCGGGCTTTGGCCGTACGGGTCCGTATGCGGAGCGCGGTGGCTTTGATCTGATCGCACAGGGCATGTCGGGCCTGATGTCGATCACCGGCGAGGGACCGGGGCGACCCCCGGTCAAGACGGGCGCGCCGGTGTCGGACATCACGGCTGGGATCGTGGCAGCGATGGGGGTGTCCGCCGCCTATGCGCGCATGCTGCAAACCGGGCAGGGGCAAAAGGTCGATACCTCGCTCTTTGAGGCAGCGATCACCCAGACCTATTGGCAATCGGCGATTGCCTTTGCCACGGGCGTTGCCCCCGGTCCGATGGGGTCGGCGCATCCCCTCAACGGTCCCTATCAGGCATTCCAAACCGCAGATGGCTGGATCAACGTGGGTGCTGCCAATCAGCGCAACTGGCTGCGCTTTCTCGATGTCATCGGTGCGCCCGAGTTGAACGACGACTCTCGCTTTGCCTCCAACCATGACCGCATGCAGCATCTCAAGCAGCTGGAAGACATCCTCAACGATCACCTGCGCCACGAAACCTCTGAGGTTTGGCTGGATCGGATGGAGCGCGCTGGGCTGCCCGCCGGTCCGGTGCTCGACATATTGCAAATGCAGGCCGATCCACAGGCGCACGCCCGCGACATGATCGTTGAGGTGGATCATCCGGTTGCGGGTCAGGTCAAGACGCTTGGCCATCCGGTCAAGTTCAGCGAGACCCCTGCCAGCATCCGCCGTGCCGCACCCACGCTTGGGCAACACAGCCGCGAGGTTTTGCATGAGGCCGGGTATGCGGCGGACCAGATCACGGCGATGATCGCCTCCGGTGCGGTGATCGCAGCATGAGTGACCCCATGGTGACAGCGCTGATCGCAGCGCGAAACGGGGGTCCAAAACTGCCTGCATCGGCAGGCGACGGGCTGACGCGCGATCGGATCTTTACCGTACAGGCGGCGGTCGCGGCGCAACTTGGACCTGTCGGCGGCTTCAAGGTCGCGTGCCCAACCGGTGCCCCAATTATCATCGCGCCAATCTTTGTCACTGACATTCACGCCAGCCCGGCCATAATTCAGTGTTCCGAGGGCGAAGAGGTGGGCGTCGAACTGGAATACGCCTTTCGCCTGATTGCTCCCTTGCCTGATATTGCCGCTTCGGATTTCGAGACACAGTTGCGCAATGCGGTCGAACTGCTGCCGGTCTTTGAACTTGTGCAGACCCGACTTGCTGACCCCAAGGGCGCTACGCCTGCGCTCAAGATGCTGGACAATCAACTCAACGGTGCGGTGGTGTTGGGTGAACCCCGCCGAGACTGGCACACCATCGACGTCACCCGCGCCGAGGCGCATCTGACTCTTGGCCAAGACTCCCTGCTTGACGGTCCAGCATCGGTGCCCGGCGGCGATGCCTTTGCCACGCTCTGCGCCCTCGTTCGCGCCTTGGGGAACCATTGCGGCGGCTTGCAGCCGGGGCATGTGGTGATCACCGGATCACTCAACGGGCTGCCTTGGGTGACGCCGCCGACCACAGCTACGGGCCGGATCGACGGCTTGGGTGAGGTCAGCATGAGGCTGACACGGGTCTGAGCCCCTCAGGCCGTGCGGGCCATGGCGACGTCAGCCGCCTGCCAATGCGCCATGTGATCCGCCATCGCCCTGACAAACGCCGGACGCGCCTCAGCGCGCACAACATAGGCGCTCAGGACGGGCATATCGTCCAGCACGCCCTCGCCCGCTAACACGCGCAGCGTGTCGACCATCGCAACATCGGCCAGACTGAAATCGCCTGCGATCCAGTCATGTCCCTGGATCACAGATTGCAACTCGGAAAGTTTGGTCTTCAACGCCTGCCGCGCGAACGCCTTGCTCTCCTCTCCCGTCGGTGGCCCAAAGAACTCCGGCCAGCGTTCGGCAAGCACCTTGTAGAGCCAGATCGCACTTGCGATCTCGACCGTGTTCAACGCGGCAAAGAGCCATTGCGTGATTTCCGCACGCCGCGCCTCGGGCAAGAGCGCGGTGCCCTCGCCCACATAGAGCAGGATCGCCCCGCTCTCGAACAGGGTCAAATCCCCGTCGCGGATTATGGGCACCTGCCCAAAGGGCTGCATTGCGCGGTGCACGTCGCTCTTGGGCTGCATGGGCGCTGTTTCAACCTGGTAGGCGCGGCCAATCTCTTCGAGCGCCCACCTCACCCGCAGGTCACGCACAAAGCCACGCGGAAACTCGGGCACCCAATCCAGCGTGATCAGTGTCAGAGTCATGCCGCTTTTCCCGAATCGAAAATGGGTTCGAACCCCGCCCACATCATGCGCTTGCCATCGAACGGCATCGCGGACATATCCATGTCGCCCATCTCGGCTTCCATTGCCTTGGACGCCGCATCGCAGGTCGCACGGTCCGGCCAGGCGATCCAGCTAAAGATTGGAACTTCACCGTCCTCCGCCTTGGTGGCACGGTAGAAATCCGTCTTCTTGCCCTTGGGCACGTCCACGCCCCAGTTCTCGACCATGCCGAGCGCACCGCCCTTGTGGAACATGTCCCAGGCTTCGCGCGCCATATCGACATAGGCTTGCTTTTTGGCTTCGGGGACGGCGAGCAGAAAGCCCTGATAGTAATTCGCTCCACTGTGCGACCCGCATTCAACAACCGGGTCAAACCCGCCAAAGATCATCCGGCTGCCGTCAAACGGCATTGCGGGCATCTCCTTCATTGCCGGATCGTTCTGCATTTTTTCCCAAGAGGCATCCGCAGTTGCTTTGTCGGGCCACTCGATCCAGGAAAATGTGATGGCTTCGTCGGCTTCTGCGGCGACTGAGCCGTAGAAATCGGTGATTTTGCCATGGGGGACATCCACACCCCAGGTCTCGATCATGCGGGTGGCACCATAAGATTTGAACATCTCCCAGACCGTGTCGACATGGGTCTGATAAGCATCCTTGTTGGTGGAGGGGACGGCGGCAACCGAGCCTGTGAAATAGGGCATTTTAACTCTCCTTTCCTATGTGTTCGCGCGCGAGAGAATCACTCTTGCATCGATACTGTGCCGCGAGTAGTATTAAAAAACAACTATAAGTATGAAAAAATGACCAAACAGGCGAAATCCCCCACGCTGCGCTATGACGAAGGCTGTCTTGCCGCGCATGCGCTCAACCTGATCGGCGACCGCTGGGCGCTGTTGGTCGTGCGCGAACTGATGTTCGCGCCCAAGCGCTTCCAGATGATCCGCGCCGGCCTTCCGGGCATCACGGCTAGCGTGCTGACCGGACGCTTGGCACAGATGGAACAGGGCGGGGTGCTGACGCATGACACGCGGTTGGGCGTTTATGCGCTGACCGATCCCGGTCGCGCCCTCTTGCCAGTCCTCGAGGCACTCTGCCAATGGGCGTTGACGATACCTGGCCATGACCCCTCGCGCTTTATTAGCCCCTCGGCCTTGATGATCTCGATGGGTGCGATGCTCCGGCGCGACCGGGCTTCGGGTCTTGATGTGAAGGCCGGGTTTGATTTCGGAAGCGAAGTCTTCGAAATGCACTTGACGGATGGTGCGCTCCATACCCGTTTGGTGGCCAAGCCCAGCGCACCCTTTGTGCTCGTCGGAAACGGCAACACTCTGGCAGCCGCCGTTTACGGAAAAAAATCTCTGCGCGACATGACACACTTGGGTGTGATCTCCCTGCGGGGCGATCAAGATGCCGCGCAGGCCTTTGTCGACCTCTTCCAACTTTCAGCGCAAGCGCAGTGATCGGCAGATATTACTCCTACTTTGGTCGTAGGCAATGAGCACAGCAAGGTCTTGTTCGTTCGCAAAACTGCGATAGGGTCAGACCTGTGCGATTACAACGTAAACGGTACTCGCATGAGCCGCGCGAAGGGGAGAGCGCGTTGGGTCTGCTTTTAGAGGTCTAAGATCAGGGTCCTGTTCTGACGCAAAGCGGCGGACAGGCTGGTTGGATTTTCAAACGGGAGGAACCCCATGAAGCAACTGCTGTCATCCATCGCAACCCTTGCACTCAGCGCGGGCCTTGCCCACGGGCAAGCGGCCAATGTGCCGGACAATCTGGAAAAGCTGTCGAATTTCCAGTCCACCGGCGTCACCGATTTCACTTTTATCGAACAGGGCGGCGACTATGCCGAGGGAATCAAGAAAACGCTGGAGGGGATCAGCCTGCCCGACGGGTTCAAGATCGGCCTCTATGCGGTCGTCCCCGATGCGCGCCACATGGCTGTCGGCCCGCAGGGCATCGTGACCTTTGTCGGCACCCGCAAGGACAAGGTGTGGTCCGTCACCGATCGCAACAAGGATCGTGTGGCCGATGAGGTCAAGGATTTCGCGCCCTCGTTGCAATTCTCTATCCCGAATGGCCCCTGCTTTTCCAAGGACGGGTTCCTCTATATCGCCGAGCAGAATCGCGTCCTGCTCTTTCCCGCCGCCGAGTTCTTTTACGAAAGCCCCGATGTGGCGGCCTTCAATCTTGTAGCCAAGGGCGATCTGATCCCTGAGGAGCAGGAAAGTTTCAACCACACCGCGCGCGTCTGCGACATTGGCCCGGATGGCAAGATCTATATCTCGCTCGGCCAGCCCTTCAACGTGGCCCCGAAAGAGAACCTGGAGACCAACACCAAATGGGGCATCGGTGGCATTATCCGCATGAACACCGACGGCACCGGCCGCGAGGTCTATACCTACGGCGTCCGCAACTCGGTCGGTCAGGATTTCCACCCCGAAACCGGCGATTTGTGGTGGACTGACAATCAGGTTGACGGCATGGGCGATGATATCCCGCCGGGCGAGTTGAACCACCAAACCGAGGCAGGTCAGCATTTTGGCCATCCCTGGTATGGCGGCGGGTCCGTGCGCACCAATGAGTACAAGGGTGAAGACGTCCCGGTTGAAGTGGTAATGCCTGCGGTCGAAACCGTGGCCCATGCCGCGGACCTCGGCATGACTTTCTACACCGGCAAGATGTTCCCGGCCAAATACAAGAACGCCATCTTTTCGGCGCAGCACGGGTCTTGGAACCGCACAGAGCCGGTCGGCGCCCGCGTGATGGTCACCGTCATCGACGGAGAGGGCAACGCCACGATGGAACCCTTTGCAGAAGGCTGGATTGACGAGAACGGCGAGTATCTGGGCCGTCCCGCCGATGTGGCGCAATTGCGCGACGGCTCGATCCTCGTGTCCGACGATCTGGCGGGGGCCATCTATCGCATCTGGTACGAGGGCAACTGATGCTCAAGGCATGTATTCTGGGTCTGGGCGGGGTTTTCCTCGCCCAGATTGCTGTTGCAGGGGATCTGACCGGCGACCCCGAGGCGGGGCGTAAGCTGGCGGGGCAGTGCCGCACCTGTCACGGGATCGAAGGTATGGCGAAAATGCCCATCGTCCCGCATATCGGCGGCGAAAACCCGTCCTATATCGAGCATCAACTGACCGCTTTTCGCGAGGGGCGGCGCGTGCACGAAATGATGAGCGTGGTGGCCGCGAACCTGACCGATCAGGCCATTGCCGATCTGGCGGCGTGGTATAGCAGCCAGACGCCTATCGCGACCCTCGCCCCAACCCAAACCGCCGAGAGCGCGCCTGAGGGCTGCACCGCCTGTCACGGCGCGGATGGGATCGCAGTGATCGACGACGCGCCCAATCTTGCGGGCGAGACGGTGATGTATATCGACACGCAGCTCAAGGCATTCCGCACCGGCAAGCGTCAGCATGACATCATGAGCGGCATCGCCGCCGAGATGACGAATGATGAAATCCGCGCGGTGGCAGACTGGTATTCCTCCGTTCAGTTCAAGGTCGCGCCGGTCCAATAGCGAACCCGGCAAATGCAAACGGGCGCACCTGATGGCGCGCCCGTCTCTATTCTGTCTGAGGTATCTCAGCCCTTTTTCAACACGCGCTGCCCCAACACTTCGGCGATCTGCACGGCATTCAGCGCGGCACCCTTGCGGAGGTTGTCGCTGACGCACCAGAGGTTGATACCATTATCAATCGTCGGGTCCTGACGGATGCGGCTGATAAAGGTGGCGTAATCGCCCACGCATTCAATTGGCGTCACATAGCCGCCGTCCTCACGCTTGTCGATCACCATGATGCCGGGAGATTCGCGCAGGATATCGCGGGCCTCGGCCTCGTCGAGATGATCCTCGAACTCGATGTTGATCGCTTCGGCATGGCCGACAAAGACCGGCACCCGCACGCAGGTGGCCGTGACCTTGATCTTGGTATCAAGGATCTTCTTGGTCTCGGCGACCATTTTCCACTCTTCCTTGGTCTGACCATCCTCAAGGAACACGTCGATATGCGGGATCACGTTGAACGCGATCTGTTTGGTGAACTTCTTGGCCGGCTTGTCGTCGGTGGGGTTATAGACAGCCTTGGTCTGATCCCAGAGCTCGTCCATGCCCTCCTTGCCGGCGCCCGACACCGACTGATAGGTCGAGACGACAACGCGCTTGATGCGCGCGCGGTCATGCAGCGGCTTCAGGGCCACAACCATCTGAGCAGTCGAACAATTGGGGTTGGCGATGATGTTCTTCTTGGCATAGCCCAGCACCGCATCGGCA
This sequence comes from Roseovarius sp. 217, assembly GCF_000152845.1. Lineage (GTDB taxonomy): Bacteria > Pseudomonadota > Alphaproteobacteria > Rhodobacterales > Rhodobacteraceae > Roseovarius. The sequence goes on along the minus strand of NZ_CH902584.1, from coordinate 1,135,860 downwards.
TTCACTTCCGGCACGACCAGCGGCACGTCGGGATCGTAGCGATAGAGCGACGAGTTGTCGATCACGACACAGCCCGCCTTGGCGGCCTTGGGCGCATAGATCTTGGTCGCGTCCGACCCGATGGCGAACAGCGCCATGTCCCAGCCGGTGAAATCGAACGTATCCAGATCCTGGGTCTTGAGAGTTCGCTCGCCAAAGCTGACCTCGGTGCCCAGAGACCGGCGCGAAGCGAGCACCGCGATCTCATCTACCGGAAACTCGCGCTCGGCGAGGATATTCAGCATTTCGCGGCCCACGTTGCCCGTGGCACCTGCGACGACGATTTTGTAACCCATGTGTGTCTGCCTCCATAGCGGGGGTTGCGGAGCGGGTCATACAAGGATTGCACAAGATGTGAAAGGGGCCGCGCTCAGTTCATGCTGTCGCGGCTAAAGAGGTATGTCACCAGACCCGCCAGCAGGGCAAAGCCGAACAGGGCAAAAATGGCGGTATATCCGGCCAATACGCTTGGGGCTGAGGCGTGTAGCGGTCCAGAGGCAAATTGCGCCACCCCGGCCCCACCAATCCCAAAGAGGTTGAGCAGCGTTACACCCCGCCCTGCCAGATGTGCCGGAAAGAACGCCCGCCCATGCGCGATGAGCACGGGAAAGGTGGACCCCGCAAGCCCGATCCCCGCGAGGAGGGTAATGGACAGCATGAGGCCCCGATCCGGCCAGAGCATAAGCGCAAAGATGGCCAGGGCGCAGATCACATTGCCGGTGAAAATCACCCATTTGCGTGACTGGAAAATCCGATCAAGCGGACCATAGGCAAAGGTGCCCGCGATCATCGCCACGCCCATGACCAGCGTCGCCTGCCCCACCTGCCCGGTATCAAGGCCAAAGACATCGCGCAGGTACGGGCCTGCCCAGAGCCCGCGCAGCGCTGCCGCCGGCGCGTAGGCGACAAACATCAATGGCAGAATGGTCCAAACGGCAGGCATGCGCAGCAGATCAAGGAGCGAACCGCGCGTGTCGCCGCTCACCGCCTCGGGGTCACGAACCACCGCAAGGATACCAAGCGCTGCCGCAACCGAGACGGCAGCTAATCCCCAGAGCGCCGCGCGCCAGCCAATCGTTTCCGCCGCCCATGCCATTGGATAAGAGGCCACCAGATTGCCAAATGATCCAACCCCCAGCATGACCGCCGCCAGCGTTGCAAATCGCGCAGGCGAGAATTGCCGCGCGAAAATGTAATAAGACGCCATCAGCACCGGCGAACAACCCACACCCAGCAATACCATCGCTAGATTGATATGCAGCGGGCTGGTGGCCATCGCAAAGAGCGCCGCTCCCCCGCCGCCGCCCAGCAACAGCAGAACCGCCGCCGTGCGCCGTGGCCCGACCCGGTCGAGCGCCCACCCCACCGGCAATTGCATCACTGCGAATGTCACGAACATGAGGCCCGAGGCTGTGGCCAGATCATCGGGCGTTGCACGTACATCCTGTGCCAAGGGGCCGGTCAGAACCGCCAGAAAAGCGCGGAAAAACTGGCTGAGCACATAGGCAAGGCTCAGCAGGACAAGGCCAGCACGCATGCGGTTTCCCTTTTGAAGCTAAGATCAGGCTGCTCCGCGCGCGATCAGGACATCGACATGCACCGCCACACTCTCGGCCAACGCATAGAGGTTATAGCCACCTTCAAGACAGCTCACCAATTTGCCACCGCAGAGTTCATCCGCCAGATCACACAGCCGTTCCGTGACCCACCGGAAATCCTCTGTTTCCAGCATGAGATCGGCCAACGGGTCTTCGCGATGCGCGTCAAACCCGGCAGAGACAAGGATCAGCTCAGGTTTGAATGCCCGAACGCGCGGAAAGACCTTGGCCTCGTACTCGCGTCGAAACACAGCGCCGCCCGAACGCGGGGCCAGTGGCACATTGAGGATCGTGTCATGCGGTCCGGTTTCATGCGCCGCCCCGGTGCCGGGCCAAAGCGGGTATTGATGCGACGAGGCGAAAAAGGCGCGCGGCTCGTCTTCCAACAGGTCCTGCGTGCCATTGCCGTGATGCACGTCGAAATCCACCACCGCCACCCGTTTCAGCCCGTGATGATCCAGCGCATATTTCGCCGCCACCGCCACATTGCCAAAGAGACAGAACCCCATGGTCGTCTCGCGCTCGGCATGATGCCCCGGCGGTCGGGTGGCGACAAAAGCGTTGCGCACCTCTCCCGACAGCACCAGATCAACGGCACGCACGGCACCGCCCACCGCGCGATGCGCCGCCGCCAATGTGCCCGGCGACATCCATGTATCGGCATCCAGCGGCACCACCCCCTTGACGGGGGATGCGGCGCGGATGGCCTCCAAATGGGATTTCGGATGCACCCGCAACAGATCGTCTTCGGCAGCAAGCGGGGCGGTCACGCGGGTCACGTCCTTGCCCTCGAGCGCCTCGAGGATACGCTCCAGCCGGGCCACCTGTTCGGGATGCCCGTCGGGTGTTTCATGCCCCAGACAATCGGGATGTGTGATCAGGGCTGTGGTCATGGCGCTCCTCCATACTTGGCGCAAAAAGAGCCTGAATTTCAGGGCTTGTCCAGTGCAGCCTTGTGGGCGGCTTGACCGCGTGCCAGTCTGGCAGACATGGAAGGAGATGCCGCCTCAGTGACTCAGGACATCGTGCTTGCCGTTTGGGGTCAGGCCGAACTGTTCCTGTGGAGCATGCTGCGGCCTTGGAATGCCTATCAGGTGGGCATCCTGCTTGCCCTATTCTTCGCGGCATATCTGCTCGAACGCCTCTTGGGACCAGCGTGCCGCGAATGGATGCGGCAACGCGAAGGCTGGCCGAAGTGGCGCATGCGGCTGCTTGTCATGCTGCACCGGCGCTTGCGTCTTATCTTTTTCGTGATGCTGATCTGGCCGGTGTGCTGGATCATGCGTGAAGTGACATGGCCTAGCCGCTCTTATCTACTGGCGATCGCCGGAGAATTGGCTCTTGCTTGGTTGGTGATCGCCATCGTCACCCGGTTGATTGGCAATAGCCTGCTGCGCAGCCTTGTGCGCTACGCAGGCTGGACTTGGGTCACGCTCAGCATTCTCAATCTCACCCACGAGGCACAAGCGCTGTTGGACAGCGCCGCAATAGACGTGGGCGAGACACGATTCTCACTCTGGCTGGTTGTGCAGGCGGTGATCGTGATCGGCGCGCTCATCGTTGTGGCACGCTTTACCGCAAGGGTGACAAGCGCACGGGTCCGCAGCAACGAAGATCTCTCCCCCTCGATGCAGGTGCTGGTGGTCAAATTCATGCAGGTGCTGCTCTATGGTGCCGCGTTCTTCATTGGCTTACGCACCGTCGGGGTGGACCTCACCGGGCTTGCCGTGCTGTCCGGCGCGATTGGCGTGGGCCTCGGCTTTGGTCTGCAAAAGGTGGTTTCGAATCTGGTCTCAGGGATCATTATCCTGCTCGACAAGTCGATCAAACCCGGCGACGTCATCAGCTTGGGCGAAACCTTCGGCTGGATCAACAGCTTGGGTGCCCGCTATGTTTCCATCACAACCCGAGATGGGCGCGAATACCTCATCCCGAACGAGGATCTGATCACTGGACAAGTGGTCAACTGGTCCCATTCCAACGATTTCGTGCGCCTCGACATCTACTTTGGTACAGCCTATGGCGACGATCCCCATAAAGTGCGCAAGATCGCAGTCGAAGCTGCCCTGAGCGTTGGCCGCGTTCTGAACGAGAGGCCCCCGGTTTGTCACATCGTTGGCTTTGGTGACAGCAGCGTGGATTATATCCTGAGATTCTGGATCAGGGACCCCACTCAAGGCCTGACCAACATTCGCGGCAATGTCTATCTGGCACTTTGGGATGCGTTTCAAGAGCATGGCATTTCCATCCCCTTCCCACAACGCGAGGTGAGAATGCTGGGGGACGAACCCGGTAACGAACCACAGATCGGGTAAATTTGCAGCACATTCCCGCGTCATGGTGCAATAGGATGCGGCGGTTTATTGAAAAGTCATGCATCTCTTGCTACTTTGATATCATACCTAGCACCGGGGCCTGCGGTGTGCAGCAAAGGAGGACGATGTCCTGTCTTTTACGACATATGCGGCAAACGCCGCTGACCAGGGGGCCATCTCGATGATGCCCACCATGACCGCAGATAGCGAAGCGCAGCTTGCGGCGATCCTGACCTCTCTCGACGATGACAAGGCGGAAGACATCGTGCAGATCGACCTGCGCGGAAAAACTGCCATGTGCGACTATATGGTGATCTGCTCGGGGCGCTCCTCGCGGCAGGTTTCTGCCATCGCAGAGAAACTGATGGATCGGCTTAAGCAGGATATGGGGATCGTTGCCCGCAGTGAGGGCAAGGAAACCGGCGACTGGGTGCTGATCGACACGGGCGATGTGGTCGTCCATGTGTTCCGCCCTGAGGTTCGCGATTTCTATCAGCTTGAGAAGATGTGGCTGCCTTCCGGGCAGACGGCGGCGTCTCAGGTCTGAATGAGGGTTCACATCTGCGCGGTGGGCCGGTTGCGGACCGGCCCGGAACGCGCATTGTTCGACGATTATCTTACCCGGTTCGACCGAACGGGGCGGGCGCACGGCCTTGGCCCTGCCACCCTGCACGAGGTCGAGGATAAGAAGGGCGGTGGCATGGCCGCCGAGGCCAGTTTGCTTGACCGGGTGATCCCCCAAGGGTCCGTGCTTGTGGTCCTCGATGAACGAGGCAAGCTGCTGTCCTCTCCAGACTTTGCAGATACGATGGCGGGCTGGCGCGATGCCGGGCGCAGCGATCTGGCTCTGGTGATTGGCGGCGCGGATGGTATCGCGCCAGAACTGCGGTCGCGGGCGGATTTCGCACTATCCTTTGGCCGGATGGTCTGGCCACATATGTTGGTGCGGGTGATGCTGTCGGAACAGCTCTATCGCGCCGCCTCGATATTGGCCGGAAGCCCCTATCATCGTGTTTGAAGTGGCGAGGGACCATGTGCCCCTCGCCTTGATTGGATTACTTCTTCAGGGCGTCGCGGATTTCCATCAGGATATCCAATTCGGACGGGCCGGGATCGGCGGCAGGTGCCTCTGCCTTGGGCTTGGATGTGGCATCTTTGGCGCGGTTGACCAGCTTGACCAAAATAAACACCACCCAGGCAATGATCAGGAAATTGATCACGGCCATGATGAATCGACCATAGGCAAAAACGGCTGCCCCGGCTTCTTCCGCCGCTGCGATCGAGGAATACTCGCCTGATCCAAGCACGACATAGAGGCCCGAAAAATCAATGCCGCCCATAAACAGACTGATGATCGGGTTAATGAGATCCGCCACCATCGAGCCAACAATCGCAGTAAAGGCCGCACCGATGATAATCCCAACGGCCATGTCCATGACATTGCCCTTGGCGATGAAATCCTTGAACTCTTGAATCATTTTCGTCCCTTTTCCACTGTCACACACGGGTCTTCTTGTGCGCCCGCGTCGGGCCTCTAGCATATTTTTGCGCAGATTTGACATAAATCTGACGGGCGGCACGGGGAATTGACCCACAATCCTCCCCTCAGAGCATCGCACTAAACCCCGACATAGCGGTCCACTAATCCGCGATCCGCGCGCAACGCCTCGGCGCTCATCACGGCACCCCCTTGGCCATTTTCCAGAAAAGCAACACGGTCCGCCACCTCCAGCACCGCATCGACCCGCTGTTCCACCAACAGCACTGCGACGCCTTCTGCCCGCAACGCCGTGATCACCTCGCGAATGGCTGCGATCATCGAGGGCTGCAATCCCTCGGTCGGCTCATCAAGCAACAGCACCTCTGGCCGCAGACAGAGCGCCCGCGCCATCGCCAGCATCTGCTGTTCGCCCCCCGAAAGGGTCTGCGCCTTCTGTCCCAGCCGATCTCGCAGGCGGGGAAAGAGTGTCAGCACTTGCTCGCGCACCTCTGGCCCGCTCTGCCGCGCCATCAGACCAATCTCCAGATTTTGCGCCACTGTCAGGTCGGCAAACAGCCTGCGACCCTGCGGCACATACCCCACGCCTGCGCGTGGCACCTCATGCGCGGGCAGCGCGCTCAGGCTCCGCTCACCCAACCAGATGGTGCCCGACATGAGCGGCAAAAGCCCCATGATTGCGCGCATCGTCGTGCTCTTGCCCGCCCCGTTGCGCCCCAAGAGGCACAGGATCTCGCCCGCCTTCACCTCAAGGCTCAGATCGCGCAGCACCTGGGCGCGACCATACCCCGCGCTGACCCTATCCAGCCGCAGCATCGGGCAGCCCCCCCAGATACGCCGCCTGCACCGCGCGGTTGGCATGGATTTCCGCAGGCGTGCCCTCGGCCAGCACCCGGCCGCCATCCAGCACGGTAATCCGGTCCGCCAGATCCATTACCACCCGCATGTTATGCTCGATCAAGAGGATCGTGGCCTTCTCTGCCACCTTGCGGATCAGGCGCAGAAAACTGTCGATCTCGCCCTCGGCCAGACCTTGGGTTGGCTCATCAAGGATCAAGAGGCGCGGGCTTTGGGCAAGGCCCATGGCAATCTCCAGCAGGCGCTGATGCCCATAGGCCAGATCGCCCGCTTCCTGCGCCGCGCGCTCTGCCAGTCCGACCTGTGACAACGCGGCATCGACTGCCGCCTCTACCGCCGTGCCCCGCAGATGACGCCGCGCCGCGAGGGCCACGTTTTCCTGCACGCTCAGCCGACCAAAGACCGAGGTGATCTGAAACGTATAGGCAATTCCGAGCCGCATCCGCCGGTGCGCGGGCAGCGCGGTGATATCCTGCCCATCCAGCATCACCCGCCCCGCATTTGGGGCGATGCGCCCCGAAATCATGCCCACCAGCGTCGTCTTGCCCGCACCATTGGGGCCGATCAGGGCGCGAATCTCGCCCTTGGGCAGGTCAAAATCCACGTCTTCCACCGCGCGCAACCCGGCAAAATTCTTGGACAGCCCCCGCGTGGACAAGAGCATCACGGCACCCCCCGCCAGAACCGACGCCGCAATTCCCCCATCAGCCCTTGCGGCGCGAAGAGCGTCAGCGCCACCAGCGCCACACCGGCGATCAGCATATAGGCGGTGGTCACACCGGAACTGAGGTCAATCAGGTAGAACATGAAAAGCGTGCCGATGAACGGTCCCAGAACCGTGCCCGCCCCGCCCAAGAGCACCCAAAGCAGGGGAAAGATCGAGTATTGCACCGAAGCGAAGGTCGCGCCCACATAGCCAAAGAGCAGCCCATATGCCGCCCCCGCCGCCGCCGCCATCGTGCCCGAAATCACCATGACCGCGAACTTATGCGCGAAAACGTCATAGCCCAGCATGCGCACCCGCTCTTCATTCTCGCGGATCGCCACCAGCACCCGGCCAAAGGGCGACCGCACCAGCCAGAGGCAGAGCATCAGGCAAACACCAAACAGGATCAGCGCCGCCAGATAGCGGTTGCCTTCAAGGCTCAGGTCGATGCCCCAGAGCATCCGATCCGCCTGCTGGATCACAAAGCCTTCATCGCCCCGCGTCAGCGCTCCGAAATAGAGCACAGTTAGATACCCCGCCTGCGCGAACATCAGCGTGACAATCATAAACGCGACCCCCGCCGTGCGCAGGGCCAGCGCCGCCAGCACGCCTGATACCACTGCACCTGCCGCCAACCCGAGGATCAGCGCGGGCACCGCCGTCAGCCCCAGATACTGCACACCGAGGCCCATCCCATACATGCCCGCCGCAAAAAACAGCGCATGGCCCAGACTGAGCAGCCCGGTATAGCCAAACATGAGGTTGTAGCCCATGGCATAGCTCGCCAGCACCATCACCCGCGCCAGATTGCCGTGGTGATACGCAGGTAGCACGAAATGCAGCGCCAAGAGCACGGCCAATAGCCCGGCATGCAAGGCATAGGCCCTCATGCGGCGCGCGTCCCGAATAGGCCCTGTGGCCGAAACACCAGCACTAACCCGACCAAGAGCGTCGCCAGTATCTTGGCCAGCGTCGGCGAGAAAAACACCGAGATGATGCCATCGCTGAGACCTATCAGGATCGCCGCCACCACCGTGCCGGGCAGACTGCCGAGTCCTCCGATGATCACGACTATGAATGACAACAAGAGAGGATCCGCCCCCATCAGGTAATGCGCCTGCTGGATTGGCACGATCAACACGCCCGCCAGCGCCGCCAGCGCCGCGCCCAGACCAAAGACCCCAGCATAAACCCGCTCGACCGGGATACCAAAGGCCAGCGCCATCTCGCGGTCCGCCTGCGTTGCCCGCATCACAAGGCCGATACGTGTGCGCGTCATCAAGACCCAGACCGCGCAGAGCAGCACCACCGCCGCGCCGATCACCGCCAGCTTGTAAGAGGTCGTGCCCAGCCCCCAGGGCCAGATCATCGCCCAGCCCTCAGGCCCATGCTCAAACCACGGGATTGCAAGCCGCGTGTTGAACGGCGCCGCGACGGGGCGCGCATCCGGACCATAGCCCATCAGCGTCACTTGCTGAATGATATAGAGCAGCCCGATTGTGGCCACGATGGTGCGTTCAGGATCATAATCCAGCCGCTTGAGGATCGTCATATCGGCGGCCACCGCCAGCGCCCCCACGATCAGCGGGGCCACGACCAGCGCCAGAGCAAAGCCGATTTCCGGATGCCCGACCACGCTCTGCGCGATCCACCACGCCAGCACCGCGCCCAGCATGAAAAACTCGCCATGCGCGATATTGACCACCCGCATCACGCCAAACACAAGACTGAGCCCCACCGCCGTCAGCGCAAGCACCGCCGCCGTCACCGCGCCCTCCAACGTGGCCAGCACCAGATATGGGCCTAGCTCCATGGGCGCAGGCACGTCATGGCACGGCGTACTCGAGCCCGCCCATCAGGATTCGGTCATCGTCGGTCAGCGTCACGATCTGCCCATGCAAACGTTCGAGCTTGCGGGCTACCACGTCGTTGCGCTTCTCCCACTTATAGGACCGGTCGTCGACCACAGGCGTCCATGTCAATTGTCCGCCCTTGCGCCAAGGATCAAGAACGATCCCCTGATCAAACGCGTCTCCCTTGGCACTTACGATCGCCGTGCTGTGCTCCAGCCGAAAGGCGTTCTCAGAATTGGCAACCGCGCGGTGCAGATCAAGCGTCTGGAACTCTTCCTGCGTCAACCGATCTTCTATGTCGCGGGCCCAATGCCAGCACAGGCCAGCCGGTTTCAACCCCATGTTGACCTTGGTGTTATGCACAATGGGCGGATCCGTGATCTCGTACTCCAGAGCAAGCTGGTGGGTATGCTCATAGGTGATACGTGCTGCGCGTTCGGCCTCTTCGGCGTCCACCTCGGGCCCGAGACTTCGGATCGCCGCGGCCAGCCGCGTCACCTCTTGCGACTCGGGCGGCGGGGGCGGCGCACCGCAACCCGCCAGCACCACAAGCGCCAGTGTCAGAATGATATGCAGACCTCTCATCGCTTCGCCCCGCTTACCCAACCCGCTTCAGAACGGCTGCGCCGTGTAATCAATTTCGTCGGGATAGAGCGTATCCTCGATCGAGGTCCGATGCACGCGCAGCAGTTTTCCGCCCTGCACCTGCGAAATATTCTGATGGCCAAACACCTGATGTGTCTTGCCGTTAAAGATCTTGTCGCCCTGCGGATGCGCAAGGCTCTCGGGCAGGACGGTCATCGCCTCGACCGCCTCGATCAGCGCGGCGCGATCCTGCGGCCCGGTATAGCCCGCCGCCTCCATCCCCGCCTTGATGACATGCAGCGTTTCCCAGCAGCCGAACATATGCGCATAGGTGGACACGTCGCGCGGGTCACTGACCGACGCGCCGCGCTCGTTGACACCCACCGCCGCGCGATAGGCGGTCTCATGCGCACTCTCATCCGGCTGCTGATCGCGGCACATGCCTTCCCAGAAATAGCTGTTCTCAAGGAATTCCAGACCGGGGCTGTCAATCGCCACCGCCTCCAGACTGTCGATAAAGCCAAAGAGCGCCGGACCCTGCCCGCCAAAGAATTCGCCCAATTCCTTGACAAAGGTCAGCACAGCAGGCCCGACCATGACGTGATACAGAACCTCGGTGTCGCGCGGAATCTTGGGGAAATACTTGGTGAACGAGGTCTCAGAGGGCGGAATCGCGATATGTGCCAGCACTTCGCCGCCCTGCGCCTCGATCGCTTGCGTAAAGAAATCGCGGTGATCATGGCCGAATGCGAAATCCGGGAACACCATCGTGACCTTTTTGCCAAGGTTCGCAGCCACATAGGGGGCCATCGCCTGAACCTGACTTTTGACATCCGTGATGCCCGGTTGCAGCGTGTAGCGGTTGAGCATGCCAGAGGCCACGTGATGCCCTTCCGAGACGACGAAATACGGCAGCTTCAATTCCCCCGCACGCGGCGCAGAGCCGATCACGACATGGCTGAACAACGTGCCAAACCCGATATCGCAGACATGCTGATTGGCGAATTTCTCGACCACCTCGGCCCCGCGCTTGGGGTCGGTGCCGTCATCCTCGGCGACAATCTCGACCATGCGGCCATTGATGCCGCCGCCGTCGTTGATCAGTTTGACCGCGGCCTGCGTGGTGCGGTCATACCAGCGGCCATAGGCGGCACCGATGCCAGTGCGGTGCACCTGAAACCCGATCTTGATCGGCGCGGCGGTCTGCGCATGGCTATAGCGCGCCCACATCGGCAGGCTCGCCGCAGCAACGCCGCCCGCAAGTGCCGTCAACGCACCGCGTCGGGACGTGCCGGTAGCCGGGCTCATTTTTGGGCTGTTCATCGCGCATCCTCCAAAGATCAGTCGCATTCGCAGGACAAATGCCGCACCTGCACACCTTGCGCAACCCCCTTGGGGTTGTCCAGCGCTTACATGTCACGCCCCGCGCGGCGTCGCCAGCAGCCAAAGACCAAAGATTGTATAGGCCACCATGAACAAAGCGAGCGGGATCTGACCCAGCACCGCCCGCCGCCGTCCCTCGCCTAGGCGCATCGCTAGCGCATGCGCGAGCAGGATTGCGATCACATGCCCAACGACCACCGCGCCTGCCTGTGTCATCCAGATGAGTTTGACCGGGCCGGGAGTGTTAAGGAATCCGGCGGAAATTGTAAGGTCCGTAAGGCCCAGCGACCGTGCCAAGGCCGCCAGAACATACTGCCCGTCAACCAGAAATGCCGTCAGATAATGCGCAACATGATAGGCCAGCGCGATTGGCAAGATCGTTGGAGCATAGAGGCAAAACAGATCACGAAGCGGCGCGCGCCCTCCGGCCAGCCGTTTGCCCAGCCACAGCGCGATAGCGAAGACCACAATAAGTGCGGTATTGGTCAACAATAACCCCAATATAGTGGGTAGAATAACCGCTGACCGCCCGGGGAACTCCAGCGGGTTGAGGCCAAGAATACCAAGCCATAGAAAAGTCTCGTTGAGCCCGTCAAAGCTGCCAGAGCCGAGCAGGATCAAGCAAAAGGCCGCCAGTCCCAAACTGACCTTTGGCCTGCTAAGTATCTGCCAACCTGGAAGCCCAACAGACACCCAGCCCTTTGAAAACCCTAAGAAAGATACCCGACGATAGGCGCGCATCAGCACCGTGATCGCCTCGCCCCGCACCAGCCAGACGGGGCCGAAAAGCACCAGCCCGGCCAACATCGCATACCAGTAGAACCCGACCACAACGGCCAGCCGCTCCGGATAGCTTGGAGCGGGGTCCGCCAAGAGAAACCCGGAAAAGGCAAGTAATCCTAAAACGCTGGGCCAATGCCCCAACACGCGCGGATAGCGCAAGGGCGCGCGCAATCCGGTGAGGTGGCGCAGCAGAACCCCAACGCCCACCCAAGGATTGATCCAGCGCCAGACATCCCCGATCAGACCCTGAACGGATACGATCCCGATCCAGAACACCACCCAGATCGCCAGCGGCAACGGATTGACGCCCGGATCGCCCGGCCCCACAAGTCCACGCCAGACCAGCCCGCCGAGCAAGACAGCAGCACCGAGGTTAACGCTATAACGGAGGAACGCCGGGGCTCGCAGTCGAAAAATGCCGACAGACCGAAACAATGCTTCTGCAATCTGCTCCGGCAGCACAGCCAAGAGCGCCAATGTTACGGCAACGGTCACACCCCCCGCCGCGATATAAGCATCCGTCGGGAGAAGAAGCACAAATCCCTGCTCTCCGGCATGCGCCCAAAGGTCGCTTGCGGTCAGCGCAAGAAACGCCCCGCCAAGCAAGATCGCCCGCATGCACTTTGTCCCCTCTCCAAACTCTCAGAACAAGTCTGACCGCTCCGCGAAGCGCGGGAAAGAGACAAATCGCCACGCGAACGAAAACCCCCTCGCCTTGTCGGACGAGGGGGTCATCACCGTTTACCGCACCAAACCTTTACGCTCAGCTGGCGTGTCTGCGGCCCGTCGCGCGAAATTCTGTTTCTTCAGTGACGGCAAACCGCCCGCCCGCCAATTTTTGCAGCTTGCCTTGACGCAGGAGCTGCCCAAAGGAACGCAGGCCATCTTCACGTGAAAACCGCTCTTTCTCGACTTCCTTGAGCTTGCCCATCAGCATCGGTCGCGAGAACTGTGGACGACCCTCGACATCGGACAGATAGGCTGCCGCCGCCTCGAGCAGATCCGGAAGGCAGCTTGCGCCCATCTCTTCGGCAAAGGCGCCAAAACTTCCGGCTTGGCTTTCGATAGAGACCTCAGCTTCGATCTCGGTCGAGGAGATGCGGCGCGGACGGATCGGGGCGCGTGGCGTATCTATGCGTTGTTCCGCCACTAACTTGAGCGGCGCAGGACGGCTTTCCTCGGGGCGCGCAGAGCGCTCGGTGGGGGCAGCAATCTGCGGGCGGCGGGGCCGCACGACACTGGCCAGATCGCTCCGGTAGGGGCTGTCATCCACGTTCTCGCGCAGGCTTGATCCGGCATTGTGCTCTGCCCGCGTTGCGGCAACGGCGGCGCGCAGGTGCTGGATGGCATTGCGTCGTTGACTCGAGGCGGGTGCCTCAAGTTGCGTATCGGTTTTCTCAAAGATCCGCGTCAAGTCGCTTGAACCTTCCGCGCGTCCAAACCGGTTTGCGCCGGGTTGTTCCGCGACTTCAGGCTCCACGTCGTCCTGCGGCGTTACCGCCTCGGGCGTAGGCTCGGCTTCGGCAATCTCTTCTTCGGCTTCGGTCTCAAGGTCCGCCTCAGATTCTGTCGCATCCTCAAAAGCCAACTCGGCCTCAACTTCGGCCAATTCGCGCTGCAACTCCGCTTCTTCTTCTGGGCTCAGTGCGGCTCCAGTCGCACCAAAGAAATTATCGTCGTCGTCGTCGTCGTCGTCGAACTCGCCTTCTTCGCCCTCGTCTTCCTCAAAAATACCATTGGCCAGTGCCGCCTCAAACTCCGTGCGTTTGACCTTGATAACGTGTGCAGTTGGTTGCTCTGCGGCCTCCGCCTCTTGGTGGATCGTGGCTGTGTCATCGCGGGTCAACTGCTTGGGTTGCGCGTCGGCCATCAGTGCCGCGAGAGTATCTTCGAACTCGTCAGCCGCGTCATAGACCTCTTCTGCCTGCATCGCTTCTGTCGTCTTCGTTTCATCGGTGCCGACGGCAGACAGGACCGCAGTCAGTGCTGCCTCTTCGTCCGGGTCCTCCCGGTCAAAGTCGCTCTCGTCCAAGGTATCCTCGATCAGATCATCTTCGATCAAATCGGCCTCGACGCGGTCATCCTCTGCGAGAACGCTGCTCAGGTCTTCTGCGACGCTGTCCAGAAAATCCTGCGCGTGTTCATCTTCGGTGTACTGATCTTCGCTGGCCTCTTCGGATTGCGCCACAACCGACCGGATACGGCTCAGCTTTGCGGCAATGCTCTCGCTGTCAACGACCGTCTCGGTCAACTCGGAGTCGGCCTGCATTGCGCGAGGCTCGTCTTCCAACCCTTCGGGCAAGTCTTGTGCGACATCTTCCGCAGCGGGCGCTTCGACCTCAGTCTCGGCTTCCGCCATATCTGTCAGGGTTTCAAGCTCAGCCGCAGCTTCGTCAGTATCGAAGGACTCTGGTGCCACCTCTGCCACAGGCTGCGGCGTGGGTATTGGCTCCGCTGCTTTGACGGAGGCAGCAGATTGCGCCACTTCAGGCGCTTGCTCCGGGCTCGGTGCAGGGTTTGCCGATCTCGTCTCCGTTATGTCCGTCCGAGGCATAAGCGCCTGACCGGACCCGGCCCGCAGCACGATCTTGCCGCGTTCTTCATGCGCTTCGACTCGCCGGGCGATTTCCCGTTCCGCGATTCGCGCCAGCATCTCTGCATCGGGGGTCGGTGGCTCTGCTCCGAAGTAACGGTCATCCGCCGCCAGATCGCGAAAATACTCCGCAATTGCTTTCATTGTATCAAATGAATCGTCAAAACCTTCCAACGTGCACGAAAACGTGCCGTAGGAGACTGTCAGTATCTTACTTGAACCAACCATAATATGCGCTCGCTTTGCTTGCCTGCAAAGTTAAGGTTTACCATGACGCCAGAGACCAAAGCGGCCCGATTCTTAGATTTTTACCGTATCATTTCGTGGCTAGAATGTGACATCAGGTTAGTTAAGGCAACGATAACAGGCAAAAGTGATGATTGTCCGAGAATCTGAACCAGTGATCTTGATCGGCGGGGCTGCCGTGCCGGAGGGGCTTGTTAACCATGCGCTCACACTTGCCCAGATCGTGATCGCTGCCGATAGCGGGGCCGATACCGCGCTGGAACATGGCATCATGCCACGGGCGGTGATTGGCGACTTCGACAGTATATCGCAATCCGCCCGCGCGAACATTCCAGATGTGTCACAATATCCAGACCGGGATCAGAACACCACGGATTTCGAGAAGTGCCTTGCCGCGATTTCGGCACCACTCATTCTAGGTCTGGGGTTTTGTGGTGACCGGCTTGATCATCAACTGGCCGTCTGCAATGCGCTGACGCGTCATTCGTGGCAACGCTGCATTCTGCTGGGCTCGAGCGATTTGATGTTTCTTTGCCCGCCATCTTTGAGTCTGCCTTTACCTGCGGGCTGTCGGATCTCGCTCTTTCCAATGGGCGCGGTAGAGGGCGTGTCGGAGGGGCTGCAATGGCCGATCAACGGACTCAACCTTGCCCCCGACGGGCGTGTTGGGACGTCAAATACGGCCATGGGTCCGGTGCATCTCGCCGTAACGGCGCCAAAGATGCTCGTGATCCTGCCGCTTGAGATGCTCGAAATCGCGGCCCCCGTCTTGACCGAGACCACCGCCCGCTGGCCTGACCCCATCATGCCGCGTCCCAACGCATGACCCTGACAGAGCGTCTTGTCAGATGGGTTGACGCCGTTGTCTTCGATCTTGGGCGACAGATGCGTTGGACGTTTCTACCGCCCTTGATGATCTATTTCGCGGCGGGGTTTTCCGGGCTCACGATGATCGTGGGCACCTTCTTTGTGAAGGAGTATCTTGACCTCTCAGCCGCCTACCTTGCCGGTCTTGCTTTTTGGGCGGGACTGCCATGGGCCCTCAAAATGCCACTGGGTCATCTGGTCGACATCATTTGGCGTTGGAAATGGCTGCTGGTCTATGTCGGAGCCGGGTTGATCGGGCTGTCGGTGTTCATCATGTATCTGCTCTTGACCCGGACCGAAGCGATGACTGCGATCATGCCGATGGGCGCATGGTATGTGACCTCTTACATTCTTGCTCCCTGCGGATTGGTCATTCAGGACGCGGTCGCCGATGCGATGTCGGTCGAGGCGGTGCCGCGCATGGATGCAGACGGAACCCCGATCCCGCAAGAGACCGCCCGCGCGCTTCACACCACGATGCAAACGCTAGGCCGGTTTGCGCTGATTTCCGGCACAGTCGCGGTGGCAGCACTCAATATCTACATGTTCGCGGGAATCGAGGCGCTGGATCCAGAGGCCAAGCGCGCCACCTACGCGCTGATCTATCTCGCCGCTCTGACAATCCCGCTGGTCTCAGTGTCGGGCGTTCTTTTGGCGGCGTGGCAGAAACACCGCCTGCGCCGGGGCCTGCGCACTCATGGGCTGAGCAGAACCGAAGCCGACACGCTGTTCGAGCGACCAGGTGAGAAGACGCGGCCAAACCCGTGGTATTTCATCGGCGGTGCCGGGTTTGTGGCGCTGTCGTTGACCATCGGCCTCAGCGATATTCCCTATGGGCAAGAGATCATCTTTGCGGGGTCCATGGCGATTGTGCTCTTGCTGATGCGTCAGCTTGTGGCGGTCTTGCCGGTGGCGCAGGCGCGCACGCTGGTCGGCACGGCAGTGATTATCTTCATGTTTCGCGCCACTCCCCGGCCCGGGGATGGCTACACGTGGTTTTCCATCGACCTTTTGGCGTTCGATCAACAGTTCCTATCGGTGCTGTCGCTCATTACCTCGCTCTTGACGCTGGCGGGGATGGTCATTCTGCGCCCGCTGATGGCGCATCGCAGCATCGTCTATATCGTGGTGTTGCTCACACTGATCGGGGGTGTTCTGTCGCTGCCCAATATCGGGCTCTATTACGGGGTGCAGGAAATCACGGCCGCCCTGACCGGTGGCATCGTTGATGCACGTTTCATAGCGATCCTCGACACGGCCATCGAGTCGCCATTGGGGCAGATTGCGATGATCCCGATGTTGGCCTGGATCGCCCGCAATGCGCCTGACAATCTCAAGGCAACCTTCTTTGCCGTGATGGCGTCTTTTACGAATCTGGCGCTCTCGGCCAGTTCCTTGCTGACCAAATACCTGAACCAGATTTTCATAGTCACCCGCGAAGTTCGCGATCCCGCGTCTGGGCAGATTACCACGCCTGCAGATTATAGTGAGCTTGGCGTGTTGCTTCTCACAGTCACGCTGGTCACGGTCGGTTTGCCGCTTCTGACCGTCTTCCTCATCCAGCGCACAGCCCTGCGGAGTCGCGACTGACCCACTCCAGGCGGCTAGGGTAGGTCACGCTCGGGGATGATCCTGAAAAACTCGCCTCCCGACCAAAGACCAAACCAGCCATCGACCCGGTCACCAATCTCGACCAAACGATAAAAGCTTTTGCGGTCGATCAACGCTTCAAGATTGGCGCGGATCAACACATAAGGGGCGGGCTCTCCGGTCTCGGGATCACGCTCGACCCGGATGGGATGTTCGGGGCCCGCGTTCGCGTGATCGCCGACATTCGTCTCAAACCGCAAACTCTGCTCCGGTCCGGCGCCATCGACCTCGAAATCCACGGCGATGAAAGGCGCGTCATCGACGGTGATTCCGACCTTTTCGACAGGGGTGACCAAAAAGTAATCGTTCCCATCGCGGCGCAGGATGGTGGAAAACAGCCGAACCAATTCGGGCCGCCCGATCGGGGTTCCAAGGTAGAACCATGTGCCATCCCGTGCGATCCGCATATCCAAATCACCGCAGAATGGTGGAGTCCACAGATGAACGGGCGGCAGACCCTTACCTTTCGCGCGAACGGCGCGCGCCGTGGCGGCAAGTCCCTCGGCTGACGGGGTTGTGACGGAATCTTTGCTCATTGCTTTTGCCATTTCTGTCTCAAGCTATACACTCTATCTATAGGATATAGTTCTGACAGGAGTTTTGCCATGACCGATGACACCGATCTCTTGGCTGGGCTAGAGGCGCTCGAAGGGAAACTGGCCCAAGCACGCGACTCGATCACCCGGCGGTTCATCGGGCAAGAGCGGGTGGTCGATCTCGCACTGTCAGCTCTCCTTTGTGGTGGGCATGGGCTTCTGATCGGCTTGCCCGGTTTGGGCAAGACCCGTCTGGTAGAGACTTTGGGCACGGTTATGGGTCTGCATGCCAATCGGGTGCAATTTACGCCTGATTTGATGCCCGCGGACATTCTCGGCAGCGAAGTTCTGGAAACCGCCGAAGACGGCAGACGGGCGTTCAAATTCATTGAAGGCCCAGTTTTTTGCCAGCTTTTAATGGCTGATGAGATCAACCGCGCCAGCCCTCGGACCCAATCCGCCCTGTTACAGGCGATGCAAGAGCGAACCGTGACCGTGGCAGGTGTAAGCCGCTCGCTCGGCACGCCGTTTCATGTGTTGGCCACCCAGAACCCGATTGAGCAAGAAGGCACCTATCCGCTGCCCGAGGCACAGCTTGACCGCTTTTTGGTGCAGATCGAGGTGCCCTATCCGGACCGCGACACAGAGCGTGCGATCCTCTTGGCCACAACGGGCGCAACCGAAGAAACCGCTCACGGCGTATTCACCCCATCCGAATTGATCGCGGCGCAGCAGATGTTGCGGAGAATGCCGGTGGGTGAAAAAGTGATGGAGGTTATTCTCGATCTGGTGCGTGCCTGCCGTCCCGAAGACACAAGCGCTGCCGAAACGGTGCGTCAGAGTGTGGCTTGGGGTCCGGGGCCGCGCGCCGCACAGGCGCTGATGCTGACAGTGCGCGCACGGGCGATGTTGCAAGGGCGGCTTGCGCCGGATGCCAGCGACGTGGCCGCCATGGCACAGCCGGTTCTTGGGCACCGCATGGCACTCAATTTCGCGGCCCGTGCGCGTGGCGATAGCCTTGCGGCGTTGATTTCCCGGACGGTCGAAGACGTAACCCACGTGCAGGCTGCCGCCTGAGATGAACGCCCCCTCCCCAAACACCCTGCGCCCGCGCGCCGAGGCAGAGGCCGCCCGCCTGCCCCCACTTTTGGCGCGCGCAGAGCTTTTGGCGCGCACGGTGCTCTTGGGGGAACATGGCCGCAGGCGGGCAGGGGCGGGTGATGATTTCTGGCAATACCGCCCGGTCCAGCCCGGTGACAGCCGTCGGATGATCGACTGGCGGCGTTCGGGACGCTCAGACGTGCAATTCGTCAAGCAGAGGGAATGGCAGATCGCGCAGAGTGTGATGCTCTGGGTCGATCCCGCCGCATCAATGCGCTTTACCAGCGATAAAAGCCTGCCCGACAAGGCAGACCGCGCACGCCTTCTGGCTCTCGCGATGGCCTTGCTCTTGGTGCGCGGTGGCGAGCGGGTTGGGCTAACCGGCACCGCCTTGCCGCCCCGGCGTGGTCAGGCGCAAGTGACGCGGCTGGCCGAGGCGCTCTTGCACGAAAGCGACGAGGATTATGCCAGCCCTGAGATGTCCGGGCTTATCCCGCATGGTCGCGCGCTCCTGATATCGGATTTCATGGGTGATCTCTCACCACTGCGCGGCGCACTGACCGCTGCGGCGGATCGGGGCGTGCGCGGACTGCTCTATCAGGTGCTCGACCCCGCAGAAGAGGCCTTTCCGTACACAGGCCGCACGATTTTCGAAAGTGTCGGCGGCACTTTGGCGCATGAGACTCTCAAGGCGGGCGATTTGCGTGCGCGCTATCTGGAACGCCTCGCACAGCGCAAAGACGAACTCGCCACGCTCTGCACGGCGACAGGTTGGCGCTATGGCTGTCATCACACCGGAGAGAGCGCTCAATCGGCGCTCTTGTGGCTGCATGGCGCGATGGCCGGGGGGTCGGGCGCATGATTCTGGGTCCCATCGGTTTTGCGGCACCTTGGCTTCTTTGGGCGCTCGTCGCCCTGCCGATCCTCTGGATCATCCTGCGCGCCGTGCCGCCCGCGCCGATCCGGCGGCGATTTCCCGGTGTTGCGCTTCTCTTGGGTCTCAAGGACGAAGATAGCGTCAGTGATCGCACGCCTTGGTGGCTCTTGCTTCTGCGGATGTTTGCGGTCGCGGCTGTGATCGTAGGGCTGGCCGGGCCTGTGCTTAATCCGCGCGACGAAGGTGAAGGGCGTGCTTCGGGGCCGCTCTTGATTCTGCTCGACAGCAGTTGGGCCAGTGCGCGGGACTGGGCGGCTCAGATGGGTGTGATTGACGCGATGCTCGCCGAGGCCGGGCGCGACGGGCGACCGACGGCGTTGATGCAACTGAGCAAGGCCGAAACGCCCGTGTTTCAGGCTGCCGAAACCCTGCGCAGTCGGGTGCCGGGGCTGACACCCGCTTCTTGGGCGATTGGAGACGACGTTTTAGAGCGCGCCGCGGACATGTTGGGCGACGGTCAGTTCGAGACGCGCTGGTTCTCGGACGGGCTGGCGCAACCGGGACGCACTGAATTTTTGGAGGTTTTAGAGGCGCGTGGTCCGGTGACCGTGCATGAAAGCGCGCGCCCCGTCCTTGCGCTCACCCCACCCGTGCTGGAGGACAGTCAGATTATGCTGCGCGTCCTGCGTGCCGCGCCAGCACCCGAACGCGACATCACGGTGAACGCCCATGGTCTTGACCCCGCCGGGGTCTCGCGCATTCTGGCGAACCTGCCACTCAGATTTGACGAGGGGGCAGTCGAGACAACGGGTGCATTGTCCTTGCCACCGGAACTGCGCGCCCGCGTCACACGCTTTGAGATTGCGGGCGAGGCTCAGGCCGGTGCCGTGACCCTGACCGACGACGGTTTGAAACGCCGTGAGGTGGCCCTGATCGCAGGCCGCGAGGATCGTGAGGGCCTGGAACTCTTGTCGCCGCTTCACTACCTCCAGCAGGCGCTCAGCCCGACGGCCGATTTGCTGGAGGGGGGGCTGATGGATATTCTGCCTGCGAATCCGGACGTGATCGTTCTGGCGGATGTGGCGACGTTGTCGGGTGCCGAACAGGCGGCTCTGCTTGAGTGGACCAACGAGGGGGGGCTTCTCCTGCGGTTTGCCGGGCAACGGGTGGCGGCGAGCGATGTGTCGCGCAGCGACGAAGATCCGCTCATGCCCGTACGTTTGAGGGCGGGTGGACGTACGGTCGGTGGCGCGATGAGCTGGGGCGAACCCAAGGCCCTTGCCCCCTTTGTCGAGGGAAGCCCGTTCCAAGGACTTGCCATTCCGTCCGATGTCACCGTCAGCGCGCAGGTCATGGCGCAACCCGATCCAACTCTGGCAGACCGGGTGATTGCCCAATTGACCGATGGCACGCCTTTGGTCACGCGCAAGCGCATCGGCGCGGGGCAGGTGGTCTTGTTTCACGTCACCGCCAATGCAGAATGGTCGAGCCTGCCGCTCTCTGGTCTCTTTGTCCAGATGTTGGAGCGGTTGGCGGTTTCTTCGGCCATGGCCCCGCCTGATGCAGCAGAACTTGAAGGCACCATTTGGCAACCCCTCGAAGTGCTCGACGGGTTTGGACGGCTGAAGGACGCGGACAATCGCCCCGGCGTGCCGGGAGAGAGACTGCTTGAGGCACCGCTTGGCCCCGATCTCTTGCCGGGTCTCTATGACGGGCCAGAGCGAAGCGTTGCACGAAATGTGATTGCGGCAGACACGGTGCTGACCCCGATGGAGTGGCCCGCTCGCGTCACGGTCGAGGGGCTTGAACGTGCGCCTGAAACACCTCTGGCGGGTTGGCTCTTGGCCGCAGCGCTCCTTTTGCTGACGGCGGACATTCTGGCGTCGCTGGCCCTTTCAGGGCGACTTTGGCCTGCGCGCGCGGTCGCTCTGCTGGCACTCACGCTGAGCCTTGGTGCGGTGCAAGAGGCGCGAGCGCAGGATGATGCCCGCGCAATTCTCGCAACAGAGGAACTGGCGCTCGCGCATGTCCTCACGGGAGATGCGCAGTTGGATGACACCGCCCGCGCTGGGCTCCGTGGTCTCGGACAAGTGCTCAATTTCCGGACCTCTGTAGAGCCGGCAGAGCCGATTGCCGTCGATCTTGAGCTGGACGACCTGACGTTCTACCCGATCCTATACTGGCCGATCAGCGCCAATCAGCCGACTCCCTCAGCGGAGGCATATGTCAAGTTGAACGACTATTTGCGAAATGGTGGTCTAATTCTCTTTGATACGCGGGATGCTGATATCGCAGGATTTGGTGCGGCCTCGCCAAATGGCGCGCGTTTGCAACGATTGGCGGCGCCCTTGGATATTCCACCGCTGGAGCCGCTCCCCGAAGATCATGTTCTCACACGAACTTTCTATCTCTTGACCGACTTTCCGGGCCGTCACATGGGCCGCGCCGTGTGGGTAGAGGCGGCACCTCCGGATGCCGAACAGATCGAAGGCATGCCATTTCGCAACCTGAACGATGGTGTGACGCCTGTGGTGATCGGTGGCAACGATTGGGCCGCTGCCTGGGCGGTGAACGAGCGCGGCGATCCGATGTTTCCGGTGGGCCGAGGCTATGCGGGTGAGAGGCAAAGGGAACTGGCCTACCGCTTTGGTGTGAATTTGGTGATGCATGTGCTGACAGGTAACTACAAATCTGACCAGGTGCATGTGCCTGCACTTCTCGACAGGTTGGGCCAATGACCGCAAGTGTGATCTTTGATCCTCTTCTTCCGGTTTGGTTGATTGCTGGGCTGGCGATCATCGTGGTCGCGGGTCTGGTGTTGGCGATCTGGAAGGGGCTTGCCGGTTGGCCGCTTCGGGCGCTCGCGGGGCTGGTTATACTCGCCGCCCTCATGGGCCCCGCCTATCAACAAGAAGAGCGCAATCCGCTCAGTGATATCGTGCTAATCGTCGAGGATGAAAGCGCCAGTCAGGGACTGGCGGACAGGGCGGAGCTTACACGAGAGGCCGCAGAGACGCTTGCAGCCCGTCTTGAGGCGCGCAACAACACGGAAGTGCGCCGCATTCGGGTGCCTGACGCCCCGGACAATGGTGGCACGCAGGCAATGACCGCATTGGCGCAGGCGATGGCCGAAGAGCCTCTGGGTCGAATCGCCGGCGTGATCATGCTCTCGGATGGGCGCATTCACGACGCAGAGCGTGCGCCGGATATTCCCGCGCCGCTGCATTTTTTGCATACAGGCCGCGAGGGCGATTGGGATCGGCGGCTGAAGATCGACAACGCGCCCGCCTTTGCCATTCTAGGCGAAGAGGTGCAGATGACGCTGACGGTAACCGACGAGGGGGCTGCGCCCGAGGGCGTCACCAATGTACCGCTCGATATCTCGGTGGATGGTGAGGAATCGCGCCGCTTTGAGGTTCCTTTGGGTCAAGAAATCACCTTGCCGTTGATCCTCCCACACGGGGGCCGCAACGTGCTGCAATTCTCCACCCCTGCCGTGCCAGGCGAGTTGACTGAGCGCAACAACACCGTGCTGGTGCAGATCAACGGGGTACGCGACCGGCTCAGCGTGCTCTTGGTCTCTGGTCAGCCGCATCCCGGAACCCGCACCTGGCGCAATCTTCTCAAATCCGACAGTTCGGTTGATCTGGTACATTTTACCATCCTGCGGCCACCGGAAAAGCAGGATGGCGTGCCGGTGCGGGAATTGTCGCTGATTGCCTTCCCGACCCGCGAGCTGTTTCTGGAAAAGGTTGATGATTTTGACCTGATCATCTTTGACCGGTATCGGCGGCGCGGTATTTTGCCGAACGTCTATTTGGAGAATATCCGGCAGTATGTCGAAAATGGCGGTGCCGTCCTCTTTGCGGCCGGTCCGGATTTCGCCGGGGCCGAGAGCATCTATCGCGGTCCGTTCGAAGCCATTGTGCCCGCTCGCCCAACTGCCCGTGTCATTGAGAAAGGGTATTTGCCCAAGGTTACGGATCTGGGCGCGCGGCATCCGGTTACCGCAGGGCTGGAGCAGGAGTTTTCCGGTGAATGGGGTCGTTGGCTGCGCCAAATCGAGGTCAATCAGACCGCCGGTGACGTGGTGATGTCTGGTGCAGATGATCGGCCCTTGCTGCTGTTGGACCGCGTGGGTGAGGGGCGCGTGGCGCTCTTGGCCTCGGATCATGCATGGCTCTGGGGGCGTGGATTTGAAGGCGGTGGACCGCAACTCGAATTGCTACGACGTCTGGCGCATTGGATGATGAAAGAGCCGGAACTGGAGGAAGAGGCGCTCTGGGCAGAGGCGACAGGTCAGCAAATGCGAGTCATTCGCCGCTCGCTTGAGGACACTGTTGGTCCAGTGACCATTACAACACCTTCGGGCGAAGTCATCGAACGCTCGCTTGACGAAGTGTCGCCTGGACGGTTCGAGACCGTCTACGATGGACCAGAGATTGGTCTCTATCGGTTGGAGAACGATGATCAACGCGCGGTCATTGGCCTTGGCCCCGCGTCGCCGGTGGAGTTTGAGCGTACAATCGCCAGCGCCGAAGTGCTGCAACGCTCGGTGGATGCCACCAATGGCGGGGTGTGGGCATTGCAGGACGGCGTGCCTGCGATCCGTGACATACGCGAAGGGCGTCCGGCTGCCGGGCGCGGTTGGATCGGTATCACGCCACGCGGTGCCTATGAAACCCAAAGCCTGCGCCAGATGGACATCTTGCCGCCTTGGCTTGTCCTGTTGCTGGTGTCTGGGCTGATCCTGGCTGGCTGGCTAAGAGAGGGGCGGCGGTGAAACCGAGGTGAGCAATGGCGGTCAAGGCTCCAACGCGACACGAAATATCTCGCTGTTCCATCCATCAACCGAGCAATGGGCCCGCACAAAGATTTCTTGCGCGCCGTCTGGCAGCGCCAAGTCATTCAACGACCGGGTAAAGGGCTGCTCCTCGACATGTGGATGATGCAGCAGGCGATAGCCCAGCCGATTTCCCTCGGCGTCAAGCACTTCCCATCCATCGACGTAATGATCCCATCCGGTGTCAGGGTGCATGAGTGTGACCGCCACCTGTAGACCCGTGCCGGATTTTTCGACACGCACTCCCAGAATTTCTGGCTCATGGGCGAGCAGGGGACCGGCAATTAGAACGGCGGCGAAGGTTAGGCAAATATGTCTCATGCAGGAGAGTATAACTTGCCCCGCAGCAAAACACAGTCACGTCTGAGTGTGGCGGTCCGTCACATCCGGTTGCATGAGCACCACGCGGGACTGAGAGGCGAATTCCCGACGCAACAACACGAGGCAAGTCACTGTCGTGCCCCCAATCAGCGCGATCGGGCCGAGCAGCCAAGCCGCCGCGGTCAATGCGAAATAGATCGCCCGAAGGCCACGATTGAAGCCGCGCGCCGCCGTGATATTGATCTCTGCGGCCTTGCGCGCACGCGGCAGAGCGGCGGGATCGGTGGGGTCATTGGGCACAGCGGCCATGATCACGGCGCAATAGCCAAAGAGGCGATTGGACCAGACAAACTTGAGAAAGGCATTGGTGAGAAAGATGAGGATCACGAGGATCTTCACCTCCCACACAATGACCGGTACGGTTGCCGGGGTCAGATCGTCTGCAATCCCCATCACCCGATCCAGATCGCCCAGCATCGCTAGCGCCCCGCCGATGGCGATCAGTGTGGCCGAGGCAAAGAACGCAGTGCCCTGTCTCAGGCTCGCCAGAAGCTGAGCATCAAAGATGCGCGCGTCGCGGGCGACCATCTGCACCATCCACTCGCGCCGGTACTGAGCCATGAGCGCCGTGACCGACGGGCGTTTGCGGGGCGGGTTCTCGATCATCAGGCCAAGCAGAAGCCATCCCCCGACCAATGCACCGAGTGCTACGGCATCCAGACCGTTGAAATGTGTCAGTTGATCCATCCAAATCATTGCATCACGCTATCCTTGAGAGGTTTAACTTGCCAGATGCAAAAATTGGTTATATTTTATTACCAATCAGAGAGGAACATATCATGGAAATGCCCGTCCCCCGTCCAGAGATTCTGGCGCGCAAGGCTGAACTTGTTGAACGTTTGCTCGAAGTTCTGCCCGCAGATGCGGTGATTTCCGATCCGGCCGAGACACGGGCCTATGAATGCGATGCCCTCACTGCCTACAAGTGTCCGCCACTGGTGGCGATTCTGCCGGGATCGACCGAAGAGGTCGCAGCCGCCCTGCGCATCTGTCACGAGATGGGTGTGCCTGTGGTGCCTCGTGGTTCAGGCACATCGCTGGCAGGTGGAGCATTGCCGACCGCCGATAGTGTGATTCTCGGGGTGGCGAGACTGAACGAGGTTTTGGAAACCGATTACGACAACCGCTTTATCCGGGTGCAGACCGGGCGCACCAATCTCAGCGTGACGGGGGCAGTCGAAGAGTATGGCTTTTTCTATGCACCTGATCCGTCGAGCCAACTGGCGTGTGCAATTGCGGGCAATATCGCGATGAATTCGGGCGGGGCGCATTGTCTGAAATATGGGGTCACAACCAACAACCTGATGGGTGTGACCATGGTTCTGATGGATGGCACCGTGCTGGACCTGGGCGGCGCACATCTGGAGGCCGAAGGGCTGGACCTCTTGGGGGTTGTCTGTGGGTCCGAGGGGCAATTGGGCGTCGTGACCGAGGCGACGCTGCGCATCCTGCGCAAGCCTGAGGGCGCGCGGCCTGTGCTGATCGGATTTGACAGCAACGAGGTGGCGGGTGCCTGTGTCAGCGACATCATCAAGGCGGGCGTGCTGCCGGTGGCGATTGAATTCATGGACCGCCCCTGCATCGAGGCGACCGAGGATTTCGCCAAGGCAGGCTATCCGATGTGCGAGGCGCTGCTGATCGTCGAAGTCGAAGGCTCGGACGCCGAGATTGACGAGCAACTGGGCCTGATCGAAGACATCGCGCGGCGGCATGATCCGGTGGAATTCCGCCAGAGCCGTTCGCCCGAGGAAAGTGCGGCTATTTGGTTGGGGAGAAAATCGGCCTTTGGCGCGATGGGGCAGATCAACGACTACATGTGCCTTGATGGCACTATCCCAGTCAGCCAATTGCCGCATGTTCTCAAGCGGATTGGTGAATTGTCCAAGCAGTTTGGCCTTGATGTCGCCAATGTGTTTCACGCGGGCGACGGCAATATGCATCCGCTGATCCTGTTTGATGCCAACAAGCCCGGGGATCTCGAACTGTGCGAAGATCTCGGCTCGGAAATCCTCAAGCTCTGTGTCGAGGTTGGTGGCTGTCTGACCGGCGAGCATGGGGTGGGGATCGAAAAGCGTGATCTGATGACCCATCAATATGCGCCCGAAGATCTGGAGGCGCAGATGGCGATCAAGGATGTGTTCGATCCGAAATGGCTTCTTAACCCGGCCAAGGTCTTTCCGCTGGCGTCCTCTGACGCCCGGCGTGTAGCCTGAGCGATCCGACCGGGGGCGTCGCCCCCGGACTCATGAGTATTTTCCAAGAAGAAGCAGCATGACACCCAACACCGAGGCAGAGCTTGCCGAGATCATCCGGGGTGCCGACGGCCCCTTGCGCATCGAAGGGGGTGGCACCCGCCCGATTGGCGCGCCGTCGAATGGCGCGCGACTGAGCACCGCCGCGATGCGTGGCATTACGCTCTATGAGCCCGGCGCGCTGACGCTGGTGGCACGAGCGGGCACGCCGCTTGCGGACATTGAGACGGCGCTCGCGGCAGAAGGACAGCGGCTGGCGTTTGAGCCGATGGATCACCGGGGTTTGCTGGGCACATCTGGCACGCCCACGATTGGCGGCGTCGTCGCCGCAAATGTCAGCGGGCCGCGCCGGATTCAGGCCGGCGCCTGCCGCGACTTTCTGCTGGGCGTGCGATTTGTCGATGGGCGCGGGCAGATCGTCAAGAATGGCGGTCGGGTGATGAAGAATGTCACCGGCTATGATCTGGTCAAACTGATGGCGGGCAGTTTCGGTACGCTGGGGGTGCTGACTGAGGTCGCGCTCAAGGTCTTGCCGCGGCCGCGCAGCATGGGAATGCTGCGGATCGAGGGGCTGAGCGATGCCGCGGCCGTGGCGGCGCTTTGCCGCTCTTTGGCGTCGCCCTATGAGGTAACGGGGGCCGCGCATCTGCAACAGGGGCCGGATGGCACGTCGGTGACGATGATCCGGCTGGAAGGCTTTGAGAACTCGGTCGCCTACCGCGCCGAGGCGCTGACACGCCTCTTGGCCGAATATGGCACTTGGATCTTTGAGGCGGATACGGACAAGACCGCCGCGCATTGGGCGCATATCCGCGATGTTGGACCGTTTCAGAAACAGGCGGGTAATGTCTGGCGCTTGTCGGTGAAACCCACCGATGCGCCGGGGATTGTGGCGGACCTTCCGGGTGCGCGGGCGTTTTACGATTGGGGTGGCGGGTTGATCTGGCTGTTGGCCGCCGAGGGATCGGGGCTGAGTGCCGCTAGAGTCCGCAGCGCAGTGGCGGCGCGCGGTGGCCATGCGACGCTGATCCGCGGGAATCGCAGCCAAGGTGCATTTCCCCCCCTGCCTGCGCCGGTTGCGGCGTTGCAAGAAGGGCTGCGGCTCAAATTTGATCCAAGGCAAATTCTGAACCCCGGGCTGATGGCCACGGGTGCAGCCGTTTGAATGGCGGGAAAGTAGAGATAGATGAAAACCGAATTCACCGCCGAACAGCTTGAAAACCCCAAGATTGCCCGCGCCAACGAGATCCTGCGCTCTTGCGTGCATTGCGGGTTCTGCACCGCCACCTGTCCGACGTATCAGGTTCTGGGTGATGAGTTGGACAGTCCGAGAGGGCGGATTTACCTCATCAAGGATATGCTGGAAAATGACCGCGTGCCGGATGCCAAGACGGTCAAGCATATTGATCGCTGCCTGTCCTGTCTGGCCTGCATGACGACCTGCCCCTCTGGCGTGCATTACATGCATCTGGTGGATCAGGCGCGGGAATATATCGAAGAGCGCTACAAGCGTCCCTTGGGGGATCGCGCGCTGCGCTGGATTCTGGCGCGAATCCTTCCCTATCCAACGCGGTTCCGGTTGGCTTTGCTTGGGGCCAAGATCGGGCGGCCTTTCGCGCGGCTGATGCCCGATGCGCGGCTGCGCGCGATGCTGGAGATGGCCCCGAAACAGGTGCCACCCGTGAGCCGCAATGACGATCCGCAAACCTTTGCCCCCCAAGGGACGCGTAAGAAGCGCGTGGCTTTGATGACGGGCTGCGCGCAAAAGGCGCTCAACACCGACATCAACGATGCCACGATCCGCCTGCTCACGCGGCTGGGATGTGAAGTGGTGGTGGCTGAAGGGGCGGGTTGTTGCGGGGCGCTCACGCATCACATGGGCAAGACTGATGAAAGCCACGCGACGGCGGCCAAGAATATCAAGGCTTGGGCGCGTGAGATGGATGGCGCGGGCCTTGATGCCATCGTCATCAACACCAGCGGTTGCGGCACCACGGTCAAGGATTACGGCCACATGTTCCGGCACGCGGCGTTGGCGCAGGATGCTGCGCGCGTGAGCGCGATTGCCATGGATGTGAGCGAAATCCTGATGCAGCTCGATCTGCCGCAAGGCGAGGACAAGGAGATGGTGATCGCCTATCACGCCGCCTGTTCGCTGCAACATGGACAAAAGATCAAGACCTATCCCAAGGACCTCTTGAAGCGCGCCGGGTTCGCGGTGGTGGAACCGGCGGACAGCCACCTCTGCTGCGGATCGGCAGGCACCTATAACCTGATGCAGCCCGAGATTTCCAAACAGCTCAAGGCACGCAAGGTGCGGACGCTGGAGGCGAAGAAGCCCGAAGTGATCGCGGCGGGCAATATCGGCTGCATGATGCAGATCGGTTCTGGCACCGGGATTCCGGTGGTCCACACGGTCGAGTTGCTGGATTGGGCCACGGGGGGGCCGAAACCGCCCGCCATGAGCCGCGCGGCCCAAGGGATGACCGGGGTTCCGATCCTGCGCTGATCCGGTCATAATCTGGCCCAAAACGCTTGCTATCCGGCAAGTGTCTGGACCCGGTCGGAGACCTCATGCTGCGCCTTATCATCACCCTTCTGTCAGCCTGCATCGCAGGCGCGTCGATGGCGCAGGACAGCCGATTGCAACGCTTGGATGTCGGCGACGAGGCCCGCCAGTGGGAGGCTGTGGGGCGGCTGGAATTGGGCGGGCGCGGGTTTTGTACCGGGGCGCTGGTGGCCCCCGATCTGGTGCTGACGGCGGCGCATTGCCTCTTTGACAAGGAAACCGGCGCGCGGCTCGATCCAGCGCGGATCGAGTTCATGGCCGGGTGGCGTAATGGCCGCGCGGCGGCCTACCGCTCGGTGCGCCGTGCGGTGACACATCCCGACTATGCACCGGCGACCGATGTGACCGCAGATCGCGTGCGCAACGACGTCGCGCTGCTCGAATTGTATCACCCGATCAACAACACGCGCGTGACCCCGTTCGAGACCGACGAGCGCCCGCGCAAGGGACAAAAGATTGGCGTTGTCAGCTATGCCCGCGACCGATCCGAGGCGCCTTCGCTGCAAAATATCTGCGAAGTTCTGGCGCGTCAGGATGGCGTTCTGGTCATGTCTTGCGATGTCGATTTCGGATCGAGCGGCGCGCCGATCTTCAGCTTTGAAGGCGGGGTGCCGCGCATTGTCTCGGTTGTCTCGGCTATGGCTGAGGTCGAGGGGCGCAAGGTATCGCTGGGCACACAATTGACCGATCCGTTACGGGTGCTGCGCGCGACGCTGGATGAGGGCGGCGGCGTGTTTCAGGATGCAGCGCCCAAGATGTTCACCTCTGGCGTCCGCCGCGATACCGGCGCGAAATTCGCCAAGCCATGAGAGGCTGGCGCGCCTGTCTTGTGGCGCTCGTTCTCAGCGCATCGGGCGCTATGGCGCAGACAAGCGGCCTTATTCGACTGACCGACCGCGACGATCTCTTTGGGTGGGAGGCGGTGGGCCGGGTCGACCTTGGGCGCGATGGCTATTGCACGGGCGTTCTGATTGCCCCCGATCAGGTTCTGACGGCGGCGCATTGTGTCTTTGACCGAGCGCAACGTGCGATCCCTTCCGACATCATCCGGTTTCGCGCCGGTCTGCGCGATGGCGTCGTCATCGCCGAGTCTGGCGTGGCACGCTATGTGGTTGCACCCGGATATGATCCGGCGGCAGGGATGCAGGCCGAGAATGTCCGGCGCGATGTCGCCCTGATGCACCTGACCACCCCAATTCCTGCGGCCCTCGCGTCGCCGTTTCACCTTGCGGCCACCCCTGCGCCGGGACAGCGGGTCAGCGTCGTTTCTTATGGCCGGGACCGAGACAAGGCCCCGTCATGGCAGCGTGATTGCGGTCTCTTGTGGCGGTCCGAGGGGGTCATGGGGTTTGATTGCGCAGTGATCAACGGCTCGTCCGGCGCGCCGGTCTTCGCGCGGGATGGCGGGCGGGTGCGGATCCTGTCGCTGGTCAGCGGTGGCAATTGGGACGGCGGCGAAAGCCGCGCTTATGGCGTGGACCTGCCCGACCTCGTGGCGCGGCTGAAAAAGGATCTGCGTGCGGCGGCCTCGCGCCCGCTTGCGGCAAACCCGGGGTTCCGGCGCGTGACGGTGGGCGGGGATGCGGCAACCTCCGGGGCGAAGTTCGCGCGGCCCTAAGCGCGCGGGCTGGGGTCTTGACAGCCGCTAGAGCACTTCCCAAATCACAGGTGTTCCGGTGCCGCAGGACGGGCCGGACGTATAGCCTGTCCCCACAGGGGAAGGCGCAACTTGGTATCGCTCAATGGAGGATGACCCATGCGTAATTTTGACCTAGCTCCGCTTTATCGTGCCACGGTCGGTTTCGACCAGATCGCTGATCTCTTGGACCGCGTGATGGCCAGCGATGTGACACAGCCGACCTATCCGCCGTACAACATCGAGAAAACCGCAGACGATGCCTATCGCATTTCGATTGCGGTGGCTGGATTTGCCGCCGATGATTTAGGCGTCGACGTGAAGGATGGCTCGCTTGTCGTCTCGGCGCGCAAAAGCGACGAAACCGAAGGCCGTACCTATCTGCATCGCGGCATCGCCACGCGGGCTTTTGAGCGTCGTTTCCAACTCGCCGATCATGTGCGCGTGATGGGGGCCACACATGCCGACGGGATGCTGCACATCGACCTGCGCCGCGAAGTGCCCGAAGCACTCAAGCCGCGTCGCATCGCGATTGCCAGCGGCGACATTGTGACCAAGGATGTGGTGGACGCCGACAAGGTGAACTAAGCGTCTCAATCCAAGCTCGGTCAGACTCCTCTGGCCGAGCGTTGGCTGTTCAGGGACGCCGCGCTTCGATCAGCAGGCTGTCTTCGGACCCACCGATCAGGTGCAATGCGCCATCCTCGGTGATATCGAATCGCGCCACCTGTTCCAACGCATCGAGCATGCGGCGCTCTTGGTCCATCAGCGGTTCAGGGCAGGCCATCAATGTGCTGCCCATGGAGCCAAAATGCAGCCCCTCACCAGTCAGTGTGTAGCCCCCGACCAAACGGTTGCAGCCTGTGCCGCCGGCCAGCCGACCCGGTGCCGTGAAGTTCAGGGATAGCTGCTCTGGCTCGATCAACTCTGCATCCCCCAAGGACATGACCTGCCAGGTTGATCCAACCAGCAAGTCCTCAGGCGCACCACCGCAGCCTTGGAACGTTCGTCCGCCAAGGTCCAGGGCCGCCGCGTCTGGATGCGGCATGCCAGTGGCATCGTCCCTGCAAATCCCCTCGCGGATCGTCAGGCGTGCCTCGACATCGGACATATCAAACACATAGGCGCCGGGCAGGACCTGCACATCGGGACGAGGAAGAGTGTGGGTGATCTCACCGTAATCTGCGGTGATTATGGCGGTATCGTTTAACACGACGGACCACCCGGGCTCATTTCCGCCGGCGCGATAGCTCTGCTGTTGCGGTGGCGGTGCCTCCTGACATTCGGGCAGATCCCGTCCTTCTAACCGGACCATGGCCGTGTCACCCTTGTTCCAAAATTCCGTATCCCGGTCTTTGATGCCCTCAAATCGCGCGCCAGAGGCGGATACCGCCTGTTTCATAGGAATATCTCGTCCCTCGGCGCGCAGGACAATTTCATCCCCCAACATGCCAAAGGAAACCGTGGTATCCCCACAGATAAAATCGACGGCAAAGGCCAGTGCCGAGACCGGCTCCAGAATGAGTGTGCCGAGGTCGACCGGTTCCGTCCCAGCTGCAAAGGGCAGGTCCCGCAGAATCCAACGCGGTTGGTTATGTACCCGGATTACCGCGCTCAGCCGTCCCGATAGGTCGGCAGGCACCGTCATTTCAAACGGTAACGGCACCTGTTTGCCATCCGCGTCAATCGTCACTTCACCCAGCATGGTTCCGAAACGCCCTTCGGCCACGACGACGGCGCGAGCGTCGGGAGGCAAGGCGATGCGTTGCAGATAGCCAAGCCCGCCAGAGACTGTGCGCGTCTCGTCCTGTGCCTGTGCCACGACCGCGGACGATAAGGTCAGAAAACTGGCCAAAAGGATCGAGCGGGGCATCGCCTGCCTCCATTGCAACTAGAGTTGCGGGCATCCTAGCGATTGCCCCGCCTTTGGTCGAGTACCGCTTTGGTCAGATGCTCATGCAAATGTATTTCATTTCGAGGAAATCTTCGATCCCGTGATGACTGCCTTCGCGGCCAAGCCCGGACTGTTTGACGCCGCCAAAGGGAGCAACTTCGGTCGAGATAATCCCGGTGTTGACGCCGACGATCCCGTATTCCAGCGCTTCGGCCACTTTGTAGACGCGGCTGAGATCCTTGGCATAGAAATAAGAGGCCAGTCCAAAGATCGTGTCATTGGCCATGGCGATCACATCGTCTTCTGTCTGGAACTTGAAGAGCGGTGCCAGCGGACCGAATGTCTCGTCAGTCGCAAACTGCATATCTTGCGTGCAACCAGTGACGATGGTGGGGGGCAGGAAATACCCCGCACCCTGCGTCGGCTCTCCACCACCGAGAATGACCGTGGCACCTTTGGCTTTGGCGTCGGCCACATGCTCTTGCACCTTGACGATGGCATCGGCGTTGATGAGCGGTCCAAGGGCTACGCCCTCGTCCATGCCGTCGCCCATCTTGAGCTTTTCGACTGCCGCCTTCAGCTTGGCGGCAAAGGCGTCGTAAACTCCCGCCTGCACATAGATCCGGTTGGCGCAAACACAGGTCTGGCCATTGTTGCGGAATTTGCAGAGGATCGCACCCTCGACCGCCGCATCGAGATCGGCATCGTCGAACACGATGAACGGCGCGTTGCCGCCCAGTTCCATCGAGCATTTCATCACCTGATCGGCGGCTTGTCGCAAGAGGATGCGCCCCACCTCGGTCGAGCCGGTAAAGGTGATCTTGCGCACGGCCGGGTTCTCGCAGAATTCCTTGCCAATCTCGGAGGCGCGCGACGAGGTGACGATGTTGAACACCCCCGCCGGAATGCCTGCGCGCTCTGCCAAAAGGCCCATCGCGGTCGCAGAAAGCGGCGTTTCCGCAGCTGGGCGGCCAACGAAAGAGCATCCCGCCGCCAGCGCCGGGGCCGCTTTGCGCGTGATCATCGCGTTGGGGAAGTTCCATGGCGTGATGGATGACACGACACCGATCGGCTGTTTGATCACCGTGATCCGTTTGTCACGCTGGTGACCGGGGATTGTCTCGCCATAGATCCGCTTGGCTTCTTCGCCAAAGAATTCAATGAAGGCCGCGCCATAAGCGACCTCGCCCTTGGCCTCTGCCAGTGGCTTGCCTTGCTCTGAGGTCAGGATAACGCCCAGATCGTGCTGGTTCTCAATCATCAGGTCAAAGAAGCGGCGCAGAACGGCGGCGCGTTCCTTGCCGGTCCATTTCGCCCATTCCTTTTGTGCGGTCTCGGCGGCGGCAATCGCGCGCGCTACCTGCGCGCGGCTGAGGTCGGCCACATGCGCGATGACCTCACCGCGTGCCGGGTTGGTCACCTCAAAGGTGCCATTGTCGCCATCCACCCACTCGCCATTGATATAGGCCCGTTCGCAGAGCAGGCTGGGGTCCTTGAGCATGGATTTCAGGTCGGTCTTGGTCATGGCGTTTCCTTCTTGGCATGGCTTTTGGTCTCGCAAACACAGACCAGCTTGGGCTAGGAATGTCTAGGGCCAGATAAGGGAGAATGCGCTGTGGAACTGGACGATGCCTATGCCAATGTACCTTATATTCCCGGTGGGGCCCAGTATCCGGCGCGCTGGACCGTCGCGGCCGAGGCGTTCCGCGCCCGACTAAGCGCAGAGCGGCGTGCCGAGCTTGGCCTGCCCTATGGCGACGGCAAGCGGCAGGCCTTTGATCTCTTTCACCCCAAGGATACGGCGCGGGGGCTCTGCATCTTTGTGCATGGCGGCTATTGGTTGCGCTTCGATCGGTCCTTTTGGTCCCATCTGGCAGCGGGGGCGCTGGCGCGAGGCTGGGCGGTGGCGATGCCGTCCTATGACCTCTGCCCGGAGGTGCGTATTTCGGACATCACCCGGCAGATTGCCCGTGCGGTTTGCGTTCTTGCGGCGCAGAGCAACGGGCCGATAGCCCTCGTCGGGCATTCGGCGGGCGCGCATCTGGTGGCGCGGATGGCGGTGCCGGGGGTTCTTCCCAGTGATGTGGCGGCGCGGTTGAGCCACGTCATGCCGATTTCCCCGGTGTCGGACCTGCGGCCATTGCTGCAAACCTCGATGAACGAACACTTCCGGCTTGACCGGGCGGCGGCAGAGGCTGAGAGCCCGGCGCTCATGCGGCCTCGGCCCGTGCCGGTCACGGTCTGGGTCGGCTCTGACGAGCGGCCGGTGTTTCTGGATCAGGCGCGGTGGTTGGCAGAGGCGTGGAACGCGGGCCATGAGATTGCCAAGGGGCGGCACCATTTCGATGTGATCGAGGCCTTGGCCGATGGGGATAGCCGTATGGTGTCGCAACTCCTGAGGTGACGCAGAACGTGATGACCCCCATCACAAAGCGTGAATTGACGCCCCCGTGCATTTCCGTAATCTGCGTCAACATCGCGCGAGGACAGTATGCTGAAATCCAAACCTCTGATTACCCCCGTGCTCGTTGCGGGCTGCGTGATCATTTTGATCTCCTTTGCGATCCGCGCATCGTTCGGCGTGTTCCAGATTCCGATTGCGACCGAGTTCAACTGGCCTCGCGCCGAATTTTCACTCGCCATCGCCATTCAGAACCTTGCGTGGGGCATTGGTCAGCCCATCTTCGGCGCGCTCGCGGAAAAAATCGGCGACCAAAAGGCGATCATTCTGGGCGCGCTGACCTATGCGGCGGGTCTGGTGCTATCGTCCTTTGCCGTCACGCCCGAGGCGCATCAGATGTATGAAATCCTCGTGGGGTTTGGCATCGCGGGCACCGGCTTTGGCGTGATCCTCGCCGTGGTGGGGCGGGCAAGCTCGGACGAGAACCGCTCGATGAGCCTCGCAATTGCCACCGCTGCGGGATCGGCGGGGCAGGTGTTTGGCGCGCCGCTGGCGGAATTCCTGCTGTCGCTGATGACATGGCAGAGCGTGTTCCTGATCTTTGCCGCCGTGATCATCGCTGTCTTGGCCATGCTGCCCCTGATGCGCGCGCCCGAGCCGGTGGGGCGCGCAGTGATCGAGGAATCGATGGGCACGATCCTGCGCCGCGCCTTTCGCGATCCGTCCTTTACGCTGATTTTCTTGGGTTTCTTCAGCTGCGGCTATCAACTGGCCTTTGTCACCGCGCATTTCCCGGCCTTTGTCACCGAAATGTGCGGCCCGATCCTGCCCGGTGGGGCGCTGCATAACATCGGCATCACCACCACCTCGGCGCTGGGCGCTGTGGCGATTTCGATCATTGGTCTGGCCAATATCGCGGGCACCCTCACGGCTGGCTGGCTGGGCAAGCGCTACTCCAAGAAAAACCTGCTGGCGGGCATCTATCTGGGCCGGACCCTGATTGCGGCGGCGTTCATCATGACGCCGATCACGCCTGCGACGGTGCTGCTCTTTTCGGTCTCGATGGGGGCGCTTTGGCTGGCCACCGTGCCGCTGACCTCGGGCCTCATCGCGCATCTTTACGGGCTGCGTTACATGGGCACGCTCTATGGGATCGTGTTCTTTTCCCACCAACTTGGCAGCTTCATGGGCGTCTGGCTGGGCGGCAAGATGTATGATCTCTATGGCGATTACACGATGGTGTGGTGGATCGGCGTTGGGGTTGGCGCATTCTCGGCAATCGTCCACCTGCCGGTAAAGGAACGGCAGTTACAGCCAGCCTAATCGCGCACGAGATCGCGCATGGCGCGCAGCACCTCTTCGCTATGGGTATAGGTCAGACCATGGCCTGCACCCTCGATTACCTCCTGTCGCGCGCTGCGGTTGATCTCAGCCAGACGTGCCATACTGCGCAGCGGGATGATCGTATCCTCGCGCCCCCAGATGGCCAGCACCGGCAGCCGCGTTTCGGCGATATCGGCATGCTCTTCGGTCAAATCCTCGGACACCATCCCACTGATGGAGCGCGCCACGGCAGGCACAAAGCCGCGATAGCGCAGCTGGGCCTGTTGCAGATCGACAATGCCCGGCACGCTGCTGGGCAGGTGCCGCTCTGCCTCGCAGCCCTTGCGAAAGCTGCGCGGGAAACCTGACAGCATCAGCCATTGCGCCAGCGGTCCACCCTGCGCGACCCGTTCGGCCAAGCGCCCCAGATCATGCCCGAGCCCGGCAGGTGCTATCAGCACCAGCGCGCGTAGCTGCTCGGGATGCAGCGCGGCAAAGGCCGTGGCAATCGCGCCGCCCATGGAATAGCCCACAAGCGTAAAATCCCCTGCGATCCCCTGATCCTCGAGCAACTCCTCAAGCTGGGTGATGAAAAAGGCGCTGTCCTGCGGGCCGTCGGGCCGGTCGCTATAGCCGCGCCCATAGAGGTCATAGACCAGCACGCGGTAGCCAAGTTTGCCCAGTCCCGCCGCGATGCCATGCCAGACAAAGCAGGGCGTGGTGAGACCATGCACACAGACCGCCACCGGCCCGCGCGTGGCGCCCAGCCAGCGATAGTGGGTCTTGCCGCGTGATAACGTGACGAAATCGCCGGGGGCGTCCTTGCGGAGATGATCGGTCATCGCGGGTTTCATCGCCTCCCGAAGGAATGGGGCCGCGATGGCCAACCCTGCAAGGATGAGCAGTCCGAACCAGATCATGCCACAGCCCTCCAGGCATCGAGGATATAGCGGCTGGTCATCAGATCGAGATGCGCCCCGCCGCCGTTTTTGAAAAGGGTGATCTCCTCGGGCGCGTGCCGTCGAAATCTCTCAGGATCATAGAAATCGGCGATGAGGTGGTCGCGGGTGATCACGCCGCTCGCCAGTGGTGTCATGATCTCACCGATATGATCCACCGTGGTATCGAAACTATCGACAAACACCCGCGCCCGCGCGATGGCCGCATCATCCGCCTCGCGCATGTCAGGCCGATAGGCCCCGATCAGATCGAGATGCTGGCCGGGGCG
This sequence comes from Roseovarius sp. 217, assembly GCF_000152845.1. GTDB lineage: Bacteria > Pseudomonadota > Alphaproteobacteria > Rhodobacterales > Rhodobacteraceae > Roseovarius. Next base: position 1,097,845 of record NZ_CH902584.1, on the reverse strand, counting down.
CAGCCAGTCACCCTTGATGAGCGGATCGGTGGACATGGTGGCAGAGGTGATGATATCCGCCGCGCGCACCGCCGTTTCCAGATCCTCGGCCACTGTGATCCCGTGACAGGCAGCGGCCATCGCAGCAGCATTTGCATGGGTTCGGTTCCAGACGCTGAAACGCGCCTGCGGGAAAAGCGCGCGATAGGCCTGCCAGAGCGAGCGACCCACGGTGCCTGCGCCGACAATCAGGATGGTTTCGCTATCGGGCCGGGCCAGCCGCGTGGCGGCATAGAGGCTGTCGCCTGCGGTTTTCCACTTGGTCACAAGGTGGAAATCCACCAGCGCCTCCAGCGTGCCATCGGTATCGGAATAGAGGTTGACCGCCCCGTTGATCATCGGCGCGCCCTGCTCTGGATTGCCCGGAAAGATCGTGGCGGATTTCACGGCAAGTCCCATCCCGTCGATCCATGCCGCCCGGTTGAGCAGCGTATCGCGGCCGCGATAGAGCAGCGTATCGGCAATCTCGGCCTTGGGCAGTCGGTGCCCCGCCTCGAATGCCGCGCAAAGACCCCGCCACTCCAGATGCGCCTCGCCTTGGGCAAAAGGAATGATCGTCAGGCTCATGCGTCTCTCCTGTGTTTAGCGGCGATAGGTCGGGCCCTTGGTGGCCAGCGTCGCATCCTTGACCGACTCGCGCCACAAGAGATAGAGGCCAGAGCCCACAATGAGCGCAATTCCGATCCACGCGGTGGCATCGGGCCAGGTGCCAAACACCGTCACCCCCCACATGATCGCCATCGGCATGGCCACATATTCAAAGGGGGCGGCAAAGGCGGCCTCGGACAGGCGGTACGCCTGAGAGATGAAAAGCCCGCCCAACATGCCGGAAATGCCGAGCATGATCAGGATCGGCCAATCCCCCGGATCAGGCCAGATCCAGGCGCGAAACAGGAACTCCAGCGAAGGATGCCCCATCCCGGCAAACCGCCCGTCGCCTAAGCTAAGACCGATCAGGCTGCTTGCGATCACAAAGGTAAGTTGGATGTAGAACGCCATGGTTGGAGCGCTCTCGGTCCCCCCGATCTTGCGTGCCAGAATGTGCATAACCGCATAGAGAAAGGCCGCGGCAACCGGCAAGAGCGAGGCAAGTTGAAACGCTGCCGTGCCCGGTTTCACGATCACCATCACGCCGAAAAAGCCCACGCCAATGGCGGCCCAACGCCGCGTGCCGACGGTCTCTTGTAGGAACAGCACGGAAAACACCGTGATCACCAAGGGCGAGACAAAGAACACCGCGACCGCATCGGCAATCGGCATCGCCGCCAGCCCGAGAAAGAGACAGGTATTGGCGCTGACCACGCAGAGGCCGCGCAGAAGGTGCATTCTCGGGCGGCGCGTGCGCAAGAGGGCGAGACCGCCCGCAAAGGGCATCACAAAGGCCACAAAGGCCGCCATGCCCACCAGTGCCCGGATGAACACCACCTGATGCAGCGCATAGCTGTCAGACAGGAACTTGATCCCCACATCGTTGAGGGAAAAGCACAACACCGCCGCAAGCGCATAGGCGGCGCCAATGAGGTTGGAGCGCTGAATAGTGATGGCTGTCGTCATGGGGGTCCTTCAGATGTTACGGGCCGCCGCGCGCACCGCCCGTTCCAGCGCGTCGAGAAAACGCGAGCGGTCGGCCTTTGTAAACCCTTTGCCGCCGCCCTGCCGGAATGGATCGGCGGCGCGCAGGTCGGTCATCAGATCGCGCGTCGCCAGTACATTGCCGATATTGGCACCGGTCAGCGCCTCGCCATTGTGTTTGAGCACCAGCGCGCCAGCCGCCACACATTTCGCGGCCAGCGGGATATCCCCGGTGATCACCACATCCCCCGGCCCCGCGCGCTCGGCAATCCACATATCCGCCACGTCGGGGCCATCCGGCACAATCACCGTCTCGACCAGCGGATTGCGCGACGGGCGCAACCCACCATTCGAGACCACGAACATCCGCAGCCCGTGCCGCGTGCCGACACGCTCGACCTCGTCCTTGACCGGGCAGGCATCGGCATCGACGTAAATGGGCATGGCGTGGTCCTTTAGCAAAGGGTCAGAGTGGAGCCTTAAGCCAGGCGCGAATTTCGGCGCTGTGCTCTCCGCGTGTGGGCGGTGGGGCGATGCTAGGGCTTGCGCCGTCAAAGCGCGGCGCGGGCGCGGGGCACAAGCTGCCTGCCTCCTCTTGCCAGATGCCGCGCGCCGCCATATGCGGATCATGTGCCGCCGCGTCAGGGGACAGAACCGGCGCGACACAGGCGTCAGACCCGGCAAAAACCTCAGCCCAATGTACCAGCGGTTTTGAGGCAAAAAGCGTGGTCAAAGCTGCGCGCTGTTCCGGCCATTGCGCGCGGTCCTGCTGCGCGGCAAAGCGGGGATCCCGCGTCAAGCCCAGACGCGCCAGAAACGCCGCGTAAAACTGTGGCTCAAGGCATTGCACCGAGAGCCAAGCGCCGCAGGCGCAGGCGTAAACACCGCTCCAGTGCGGGCCATCAAGCAGGCTCTGACCACGCGTCATGCTGAGGTTGCCCGTGGGCATCATCGACATCAAGAGCGCCATCATATGCGCCGAACCATCCACAATGGCCGCATCCACCACGGTGCCCAGTCCGGTGCGCCCGGCGTGGATAAGTCCCGCCAGCAAGCCCGCCACGAGATAGAGCGCGCCGCCGCCGACATCGCCCACCAGGGTCGGGGGCGTCTGGGGTGGTGTGCCGGGCGCACCCGCATACCAGAGCGCGCCGGAGGTGGCGATGTAATTGAGGTCATGCCCTGCTTCTTGCGCGCGCGGCCCGGTCTGGCCCCAGCCGGTCATACGGCCGTAGACAAGGCGCGGGTTGGCGGCCTGCATCACCTCTGGCCCCAGCCCCAGACGCTCCATCACGCCGGGGCGGAACCCCTCGATCAGCGCATCCGCGCGTGTGATCAGGGCGCGGGCGGTGGCTACATCCGTCGCGGTCTTGAGGTCGAGCACGATGGACCGCTTGCCGCGATCCAAGAGGTTGCGCGCGCCTGCCACCGGATTGCCCGCACCGGGGCGATGGATCACGATCACGTCCGCCCCCATCTCGGCCAGCATCATCGCGGCAAAGGGGGCCGGCCCCAGCCCCTCGAATTCCACCACGCGCAGCCCTGACAGCATCCTAGCCCCAATCTCGTTTTGGCGCAGGGTAAGGGCAGCGGCGCGCGAAGGCCAGATGCCTTGCGCTGCTCCGACTTTCTGCTCCCTTGGCGCGGCACGGGCGCTGCGCTAGGGTGCAGGCATCACGGACTGGGAGGGGATGACCACATGCAGATGAGTGACGCACGCGACATCAAGGCGGATCGGGCGACGGTCTGGGCCGCCCTGCTCAGCCCCGAGGTGCTCAAGGAATGTGTGCCCGGCGCCCAAGACGTGACAGGCACGCCAGCGGATGGCTTTGAGGCGACCGTTGTGCAAAAGGTCGGGCCGGTCAAGGCCACGTTCAAGGGCATGGTGAAAGTTTCGAACATTGTCGAGATGCAGAGCCTGACCCTGACCGGTGAGGGCAAGGGCGGGGCCGCAGGCTATGCCAAGGGTGGCGCCAATGTGCGGCTGGAGGATAGCGAGACCGGCACGCGGCTGAGCTATGATGTAGAGGCCAGCGTCGGCGGCAAGCTGGCACAATTGGGCAGTCGGTTAGTGGACGGTTTTGCCAAGAAGATGGCGGATCAGTTCTTTGCCCGTCTCGAAGAGGTGCTCGAAGGGCCATCCGAGGATGACCCTGAACCCGAGGCCGAGAAGAAGGGCTGGCTCAAACGGTTGATTAGTTAGCATCGGTCAGTCTGTCATGATCCGGTTATGAGAAACCCGCCCGGGATCATTCTCCACAACGATCCGCGCAATGCGTTGACCGATCATGCGGCTGGCCTTGAACGAGGGGTGAATAAGGTCGATGGCGTGATAAGAGCGGTCGCCATGGGGCACCATATCCGCCAGTGGCAGGAAGTGTACGCCCCGGTCCAGCCCCGCGAGAAGGGCCACGCGACGATCCATCTCGGCCCCTTCATCGGTGCAATGTTCCACTGGTGATGTGATACCGGGCGTGCGCAGATAGCCCACATAGATCACCTGTGCGCCGCTCTGACGCAGACGTGAAACAAACCCTGGGATCACGCCGCGCCGCCCGTCGCTGGAAATCAGGCGATCCAGCTTGCCCGCGCAGCGCATGCAACCGCAGCCAAGCCAGAGATCATTGCCGCCGCCATTCAGCACGGCCCAATCCCAATCGCCCTGACGAAATTGCTTGGTAATATTGAGGCCAAGCGCACCGCTGATGGGCAGGCGGTAGAGGAATCTTGCCCCGGCAACCGACATGTCGGTGACGCGCACGCGCAATTCCCGCTCAACCGAGGAAGAGACCGAGCGCCCCAACAGTTTGTGCATCGCCAAGAGAGAATCACCCATCACAAGAATGCGCGGTTCTGCGCGGCTAGGGGTTGGGGTCATCATCATCCCCAATACCAGCAGGCTCAGGGCGAAAATCTGTCTGATCATTCCGTCATCCTCGTGTCCGTCAGGCGCGCCACAGGGCATCTCCGATACTCTAACAGCATGCCGCGAAACTATGAACAAACTCACAAAAACAGACTGTTCTCTGATCGGCAACGCCGCGCATCGGCGCACAGATGCCTATGCGGGGATGCATGTTGCGCTCAGTCACCAGCGGTTTACGTTCTGCGTACAAAAAAAGGGGGCTGATATGGCGGCAATCGTCAGGGTCGAAGGTCTGACCAAAACCTACAGGGGCGGGTTCACTGCGCTCGACAATGTTACGCTCGCCATCGAAGAGGGTGAGATTCTCGCGCTGCTTGGTCCGAACGGCGCGGGCAAAACAACGCTGATTTCAACGCTGTGCGGAATCACCACGCCCACCGGCGGGCACGCTTCTGTCGGCGGGCATGACATCATCACTGGATATCGCGCCGCGCGGGCGATGATCGGCCTCGTGCCGCAGGAAATCGCGTTGGAGCCGTTTGAAAAGGTAATCAACACCGTCCGGTTTTCGCGCGGCCTATTCGGCAAGCCACGCGACGAAGTGCTGATCGAGAAAATTTTACGGCAACTGTCACTTTGGGACAAACGCAATAATCGGATACGGGAACTGTCAGGCGGTATGAAGCGGCGGGTGCTCATTGCCAAGGCGCTGTGCCACGAACCGCGCGTTCTCTTTCTGGATGAGCCGACGGCGGGCGTCGATGTGGAACTGCGCCGGGACATGTGGGAGGTGGTGCGCGATCTGCAGAAGAGCGGTGTGACCATCATTCTCACCACGCATTATCTGGAAGAGGCAGAGGCAATGGCAGATCGCATCGCGGTCATCAATCGGGGAGAAATCCTGCTGATTGAGGACAAGACCGCATTGATGCGCCGAATGGGCAGTAAGTCGTTGCGCATTGAGCTTGTGACCTCTCTCGACACAATCCCTGCGAGCCTTGCGACCTATGATTTGGACCGTGCCGAGGATGGACATTCGCTCATCTACAACTACCAAACGCGTGCGGAGGGCACGGGGATCACCCGGCTCTTGCAGGCATTGGCCGAAGAGGGACTATCGGTGCGTGACATTGAAACGCGGGAGAGCAGCCTCGAAGAAATCTTCGTAGGCCTCGTGCGGGAGGATGCGGCATGAACCTGCATGCGATCCTTGCGATCTATATCTACGAGATGAAACGGTTTTTCCGCACTATTCTTGAGAGTCTGCTGTCACCGGTCATTTCCACCACGCTCTATTTTGTGGTCTTTGGCGCAGCCATTGGGGGCAGAATCGAAGAGGTCGAAGGTGTGAGCTATGCCGCCTTCATCGTGCCGGGTCTTATCATGCTCAGTGTGATGACGCAGGCGATCAGCAATGCGTCTTTCGGAATATATTTCCCGAAGTTCATCGGCACGATTTTTGAGTTGCTGTCGGCCCCGGTCAACTTCCTCGAAATCGTTCTGGGCTATGTTGGGGCCGCTGCCACCAAGGCACTGATGATCGGCGCCGTCATCCTCATCACCGCCAGCATCTTTGTCGAACTCGACATTCAGCATCCGGTAATCATGGTTGTATTTCTGCTGATGATCTGTGTCTCCTTTGCCCTGTTTGGGTTCATCATCGGGATTTGGGCCGAGAACTTTCAGCAATTGCAGCTTATTCCGCTTTTGGTGATCACCCCCTTGGTGTTCCTCGGTGGCGCGTTTTACTCGGTCTCGATGCTGCCGCCTGCGTGGCGGGTCGTTACGCTCTTTAACCCGGTGGTCTATCTCATCTCGGGTTTCCGCTGGTCCTTTTTTGGTGTGGCGGATGTGGGTATTGGCTACAGCCTGCTGGCGGTTGGCCTGTTCTTTGGCCTTTGCCTCGCGGTGGTCTGGCTGATCTTTAAGACCGGCTACCGGATTAAATCCTGAGTGTCGCTGCGTGATCTTTTTCACGCGGCGCCGTCTTTATTGCTTCGATGTAGTGGGGTCAGTTGCGCGGCCTGCCTTGTTTGTCTTGGCTCAGCACTCTACATCGGGCTGCATGAGACAATTGATCCCATTTATCAAACGCAAGCCAACGGTAGCTGTCATTCGACTCGCGGGCATGATTGGCTCCGGCTCGCGTGCGCCCCTGAGTGACGAGACCATCGGTCCGGTCATTGAAAAGGCATTCTCGCGCGGTAAGCCGGTGGCGGTGGCGCTGGTGATAAACTCCCCCGGCGGATCGCCGGTGCAATCCTCTTTGATCGCCGCCCGTATCCGGCGGCTCGCCGAGGAAAAGAGCATCCCGGTTCATGCCTTTGTCGAGGATGTTGCGGCCTCGGGCGGCTATTGGCTGGCGGTGGCTGCGGATGATATCTGGGTCGATGCCTCGTCGGTGCTGGGCTCTATCGGGGTGATATCGGCGGGCTTTGGCGCGAACGAGTTTCTGACCCGGCAGGGGGTCGAACGCCGCATCTACACGGCGGGCAAATCCAAGAGCACGCTGGACCCGTTCATGCCGGAAAAGCCCGAGGATGTGACCCGCCTCAAGGGTATTCTGGAGGATATTCATGGAGCCTTTATCACCCATGTGAAGTCCCGGCGCGGAAGCAAGCTGGCGGACGATCCCGATCTCTTCACCGGCGAATTCTGGCTCGGTGCGCGCAGCATAGAATTGGGACTCGCCGATGGAATTGGTCATCTGGTTCCCAAGATGAAAGCGCTTTACGGCGACAAGGTCCGGTTTTCCAAATACGGGCGCAAGCGCGGTCTCTTTCAAAGGTTTGGAGCGTCTCTCACACAGGATGCCCTGTCATTTGTCGAGGAACGGGCAAGCTATGCCCGGTTCGGTCTCTGACGTGTTGGTCAAGATCGTCATATTGTTTCTGGTTGCCATGGGCGTGCTGGCGATGTTTGGGCGCCTACGCTTTCCGGGGCAGAAGCGGCTGAGCGAGGCCAAATGCCCAAAATGCGGCCGCTACCGCATCGGCAAAGGCCCTTGTTCTTGCGAAAAAGGTAAGTTGAAATGATGCCATGGCTCTTATCGGCGCTTGGGCTGGTGATCCTTTTGCTGGCTGGTGACGCCTTGGTCAAAGGCGCGGTGAATCTCAGCCTGCGGGTGGGAATTCCTGCCCTTATCGTCAGCCTCACAGTGGTGGCTTTTGGCACCTCCGCCCCCGAACTTCTGATTTCCGTGAATGCGGTGCTGGATAACAAGCCCGGATTGGCGCTTGGCAATGTTGTGGGATCGAACACCGCCAATATCCTGCTTGTATTGGGAATACCGGCCATTCTCTCGGTTCTCCACACCAGCGGCTGCAGCTGTTCTAAATCCTATCTCCAGATGCTCGCGGCAACTGTGCTCTTCATCCTTCTGGCCTTTCGCGGCACATTTGATTGGATAGCTGCTCTGATCCTTTTGGCCGCCTTGGTGCTCATGTTGACGGACGCGTTTCGTGATACGCTTGCCCATCGCCGTGATGCCGCCACTGCCCCGCTGTCCGATGCAGACCGGATTGAAGATGTGGAAGGTGCCGATCCAAGTATGCCTTGGTGGCAGATCATGACCTTTCTGGTGCTTGGTTTGGTAGGTCTTCCGCTTGGTGCCGACATTCTCGTGGATAATGCCTCGATCATCGCTGAACGCTATGGTGTGAGCGAGGCCGTGATTGGCCTAACGCTGGTCGCGGTGGGGACATCTCTTCCAGAGCTTGCAACCACGGTTATGGCGGCCCTGCGCAAACAGGCGGATGTGGCGCTTGGCAATGTAATCGGCTCGAACATGTTCAACCTCTTGGGGATCATTGGGGTCGCCGCTTTGGTCGGAAACATTCCGGTGGACCCTCAGTTCCTAAGATTTGACCTCTGGGTTATGTTGGGCACAGCTCTCCTGATCATTCCCTTTGTATTCTTCAAGGTCGACATCACTCGCTTTTGGGGCATCGCCTTGACCTTCACCTACGTGGCCTATGTCTCGTTCATCCTGATATGATTGGAGTGACTGAATGACTCGAGCTTTGGTGACGGGTGCAGGCAAACGTCTGGGCCGGGCGATGGCGCTGGAGCTGGCGCGACAAGGTCATGACGTTGCGGTGCATTTTGCCTCTTCGAGGGACGAGGCCGAGGGTGTGGCAAAAGAAATCCGCGCTCTGGGGCGTCGTGCCGTGACACTTCAGGCCGATTTGCTTGACGAAACGCAAGTGACGGCGTTGGTGGCCCGTGCCGCCGAGACGCTTGGTGGACCGATCACGACACTGATCAACAACGCCTCAATTTTTGAGTATGACAATATCCAGAGCGCAAGCCGACAGAGCTGGGATCGGCATATGGAGAGCAATCTGCGCGCGCCCTTCGTGCTGACGCAAGAAATGGCTCGACAGGTGCCTGACCCCGTTCCTGATGCGCAGGGTGAGCCGTTGGCGCAGGGTTTGGTGATCAACATGATCGACCAACGTGTGCGCAAACTGACGCCCGAGTTCATGACCTACACCATCGCCAAATTAGGCCTATGGGCCTTTACACAAACCGCCGCACAAGCGCTTGCGCCACGCATTCGTGTCAATGCGATTGGGCCGGGCCCCACGTTGCAGGGCCATCGCCAGAGCGACAGCCATTTTCAGAACCAGCGCCACGCCACCGTTTTGAGGCGCGGCGCGAATGGATCCGACATCACTGGGGCGCTCGCCTATTTCCTCAATGCGCCGGCTGTGACTGGTCAATTGCTGTGTGTGGATGGGGGTCAGCACCTTGGCTGGCAGACCCCGGATGTCCTTGGTGTAGAATAAAGGACCCGTCCTGCCGGAAAAGTTTTGCACTGGTCACCGGCCCGTCACGTGGCCGTTACAAAAATGCTAATGTTATCAGTGTTTTGTTCGCCACCTTTATTTTTTCTGCATAAAATCAAAGCCTTGAGAAACTGCTTAAAAAGTAGGCAACTCAACGAAGCCAGCCGAATTCAAGGGAAATTTCCACTTTACTGAAACTTATCTCCAGACTTATCCACAAGAATCGTGGACAGCTTCTCTCTTGCTCTCGGTTCGGTATCATTGCAGCACTCATTGGGAATCATATCTGGACGACAATGCCTGACACTGACCCCATCACCACACCGAAAACCGGCTATGAGGTAATCCGCGACTACCTGCGTTCTCTGGATGCCTCACCAGGGGTCTACCGGATGCTCGATGCGCAGGCGCGGGTGCTCTATGTCGGCAAGGCGCGCAATCTGCGGGCTCGCGTGTCAAACTATGCCCGCCCTAGTGGACATACGGGGCGCATCGCGCGGATGATTTCAGAAACCGCCTCAATGATGTTTCTGACCACCGCGACCGAAACCGAGGCGTTGCTGCTCGAACAGAATCTCATCAAGCAACTCAAGCCGCGCTACAACGTGCTCTTGCGCGATGACAAGAGTTTTCCCAACATCCTTGTCACCGGTCATGATTTTCCGATGATCAAAAAACATCGTGGCGCGAAGCGGGAGAAGGGCTCCTATTATGGCCCTTTCGCCAGCGCGGGAGCGGTCAACCGGACACTCGCCCAGTTGCAGCGCGTATTTCAGTTGCGCAATTGCACCGATGCGATGTTCGAGAGCCGCACGCGCCCCTGCCTGCAACATCAGATCAAACGCTGCACTGCGCCCTGTGTTGGCAAGATCAGCCGCGCCGACTATGCGGTGCAGGTCAGCGATGCCGAACGGTATCTGTCGGGCCGGTCCACTGAAATCCAAGAGAAACTTGCGGCCCAAATGGCCGAGGCCGCCGAGGCGATGGAGTTTGAGCGTGCCGCCGCGTTGCGTGACCGCATCAAGGCGATGACACAGGTGCAGACCGCCCAAGGCATCAATCCCCGCACCGTGGACGAGGCCGATGTGATCGCCCTGCATCTGGAAAACGGGCAGGCCTGTGTGCAGGTGTTCTTTATTCGCGGCGGGCAGAACTGGGGCAATCAGGATTTCTATCCCCGCGTCGGCGTGGATGTCGAAGAGGCCGAGGCGCTCGAGGCCTTTATCGGCCAGTTCTACGATAGCAAGGAACCACCGCGCGGCTTGCTGCTTTCGCATCCGATCGAGGATGCCGATCTGATGCAACAGGCCTTGAGCGACAAGCTCGGTCGCAAGGTGACGCTGACGGTGCCACTGCGTGGGGAGAAGGCCGAATTGATCGACGCCGCGATGCGCAATGCCCGCGAGAGTTTGGCGCGTAAATTGGCCGAGACCGCCACCCAAGGCAAACTGCTGCGCGGCTTGGCGGAGGCGTTTGATTTGGCCGGGCCGCCACAGCGGATCGAGGTCTATGACAACAGTCATATTCAGGGCACCGATGCCGTGGGTGCGATGATTGTCGCAGGCCCCGAAGGCATGATGAAGAACCAGTATCGCAAATTCAACATACGCGGTGACGCCCTCACCCCCGGTGACGATTTCGGGATGATGAAAGAGGTGCTGACTCGCCGCTTCAAGCGCCTCTTGAAAGAGGACCCAGACCGCAGCCAAGGCCAATGGCCCGACCTCTTGCTGATCGACGGCGGGGCGGGGCAAGTGAGCGTCGTGGCCAGTATCATGCGCGAGATGGGGGTCGAGGATATCCCGATGGTGGGCGTCGCCAAAGGCGTGGACCGCGACCACGGCAAAGAGGAGTTTCACCGGGTGGGCAAACATCCAATGGCGCTGCGCCATAATGACCCGGTGCTCTATTTCGTGCAGCGTTTGCGCGACGAGGCGCATCGCTTTGCCATCGGCACCCATCGCGCGAAACGCGCCAAGGCGGTGGGGGCCACACCGCTGGATGAGGTGCCGGGCATCGGGGCCGCGCGCAAGCGCGCGCTCTTGGCGCATTTCGGCAGCGCCAAGGCGGTGAGCCGCGCCAATCTGGCCGACCTGCGTGCAGTAGAGGGGGTTTCTGACGCGATGGCGCAAAAGCTCTATGATTTCTTCCACGAACGCGGCTGAGCGGGGCAGTGGGAAACCGGGTTGACAGAGCGGGCTCTGAAACTGAATATGACGTCAGTTTCATTTTGAGTCGCCATGCAATCACCCGCCGATCAAACCAGCTATCCCGTGTTCCTTGCCGCGCAGGTCGAGGGCGAGCCCAAGGGCATCCGCACCGCGCAGGCGCTCCGCATCGCGGCCTGCGCCCTCTTGGAACACGCGGCGCTCACGGATTTAACCATCACCGCGATCTGCAAGGAGGCGGGCGTCGCCAATGGCACCTTTTACCTCTACTTTCCCGATCAGGCGCATCTGCTCGATGACCTGCTGCAAGGGTTCGCCGCGTTTCTGCAAGCGGGGATGATCCGCGCCAGCCAGACCAGCGCCGAGCGGAGCATGCGCCCCGCGACCGAGGCCTACGCCCGCCTGTTCGAGGCCAATCGCGGGTTGATGAAATGCCTCATCCACCAAGTCGATGCGTTTCCGGCGGCCCGCGCGGCCTTTCATCGCCTCAATCGAGAATGGATCGACACCGTCGTGGCCGCTACCCGCCGCAGGCTGGCGCGCGAGGGGCGCGATACGTTGAGCGACGCCGAACTTACCCGCCGCGCCTATGCGCTGGGCGGCATGACGGATCAGTATTTATCCAGTCTCTATCTCTCGCAGGAGCCGGGGCTGGTTGATGTGTCCGCCGACCGCGCGGCGGTGATTGCCACGCTCACAACCATCTGGGAACGGGGAATGCAGCCATGAGCCCGCTTGACCAAGCCGAATATGCCAGCCTCGAACGCTTTCGCGTGCATCAGGCCGCCGCCTGGGCGGTGCAGAGCGCCCATGTCGCGCGGCGCTCGGAATTCTACCGTGAACTGTGGCAGGGGCAAACGCCCCCCGCCGACCTGCGCGACCTGCCGGACCTGCCCCTGTCGGACAAGGCGCAATTGCGGGTCTCTCAGGCCGATCATCCGCCGTTTGGCAATTACATGGCCGCGCCGCGTCGTGATGCCGTGCGCCTGCATCGCACCTCTGGCACCACGGGGCAGGCGATGAATCTGGCGCTCTCGGCGCGCGATTGCGCGGTGACGGAAACGGTTGGCGGGCGCTGTCAATCCGCCGCTGGCCTTACGCCTGAGGATACCGTGGTGCATTGCCTGAACTATCAGATGTGGATGGGGGGGCTGACCGATCACATGACCTTGCAGGCGACGGGCGCGATGGTGGTGCCCTTTGGTGTGGGATCAACTGAGCTATTGGTACGCACCATTCAGGAGGTGGGGATCACCGCGATTTCCTGCACGCCCTCATATCCATCTGTGTTGGAGCGGGTGATTGCCGAGAAGTTTCCGGGACTTAGGCCACGTGATCTGGGCCTTCGGCTCGGGCTTTTTGGTGGCGAGGCGGGGTTGGATGATCCGGCTTTTCGCGCGCGTCTGCGGGATGTCTGGGGGATGGAGCCGCGCAATGCCAATTACGGCGTCTCGGATGTGTTCTGCAATTTCGCGGCGCAATGCACACAGGACACGCGGCTGCACTACATGGCCGCCGACGTGCTTTACCCTGAACTGATCGACCCTGACACCGGCGCGCCTCTCCCACTTGAGGCGGGGCAGACGGGCGAGTTGGTGCTGACCCATCTCTTGCGCGATTGTCAGCCGCTGGTGCGGTTTCGCAGTGGCGATATCATCGCGGTGGATGAAACCGCGCCGTGCACCTGCGGGCGCACCGGGTTTCGTTTCCGGGTGGTGGGGCGGTCGGATGACATGGTTGTCGTGCGCGGACTCAACCTCTTTCCCACAATGGTTGCGGCGGTCATCAATGAATTCGTCGAGTTATCAGGGGATTACCGGATCACGCTCGATGCGCCGCCGCCTTATGACGCCTTGCCGGTATCTGTGGAACTGGCCAAGGGGCAGGGTGCGTCGGACGGATTGGCCGACGCTATTGCGTCCGGGATCAAGGCCAAACTCGGGGCAACAGCGCGGGTCAAAATCGTGCCACATGGGACATTTCCACTGACCGAGGGCAAGACTAAGCGTGTGGTGAGGTCCCATAAATGACTGATTTTATGTATGAAACTGTGCTTAGCGAAATCTTGGAGGATGGCGTCCGCTGTATCACGCTGAATCGTCCCGGCAGTCTGAATGCGATGAACCGCCGGTTAATCGACGATGTGGCGCGGGCGTTTGAGGATGCGAATGCCGATTCCAAAACACGCGCGATCATTTTTACCGGGGCAGGCAAGGCGTTTTGTGCCGGTGATGATCGGCGCGAACACGTGCATCCGACCTGTGAAGAAGAGGCGCGCGATCTGGTTTGCGCGATCCAACGTGCCACCTATGCCATTGTTTTAAATAATAAACCTGTCGTCGGCGCGATCAACGGATGGGCCGTGGGAGGGGGGTTCGAGTGGGCAATCAACTGTGACTTTCCGATATGGGCCGAATCGGCGCGTGGGTTCTTTCCCGAAGTGTCGCTCAATGTCTTTGTCACCGGCGGGGTGAGCAGTCTGCTGCCCGCGCTGGTCGGTCTTAACACAGCGCGCGAAATGCTGTTCTTGGGACGCCGCTACGATGCGACCGAGTTGCGGACGATGGGGGTGGCATGGAGAACCGTTCCAGATCAAGATCTTATGAAATTATCACTGGATACAGCCCGGCGTTTGGCCGCTCTGCCGCCCCTGTCGGTGCGGGCTATGAAACGTGTCTTGAACGCCACTGCATTAACCGATTTGCGCCGCGCGATGGATCTGGAAACAGAGGCGACGATCGCCGGATTCATGGACCCGGAAACCACCCGCAGGCTGAGTGATTTCTAGGTGCCAAGGGCGCTTTCCCTCCGCTCTGTGACAGGATAGAACAGTGGCCATGACGTGGACCTTGCCCAATATCCTGACCACGCTCCGCCTGCTCGCCGCCCCGGCAGTTGCGGTCATGTTTCTATATTTTACAAGACCTTATGCTGATTGGTTTGCCCTGATCCTGTTCGTCAGCGCCGCAATCACCGATTGGTTCGACGGCTATCTGGCGCGCAGCTGGAAGCAAGTGACCAAGCTGGGCACGATGTTGGACCCGATTGCCGATAAGGCGATGGTGGTGATCGCGTTGATGGTGATCGTGGGTTATTCGAGCATGTCGCCATGGTTGGTGCTGCCAGCCACGGTGATTCTCTTTCGCGAAGTTTTTGTGTCCGGCTTGCGAGAATTTTTGGGTGATACTGCCGGGACGCTCAAAGTGACGCAATTGGCCAAGTGGAAAACCACTGCGCAAATGGTTGCAATTGCAGTCTTATTTGCCCAAGGCGTGTTCGAGCACTACTTTGGAATGTCGGTCTTCGGCATGGATGATCAACTGGTGATCTCTATTCTGGATGGGCGTGAAGATGACATTCACGGACTGATGTGGAAATATACCGGCATGGTCTGGGCCGGGCATGTGGGCATCTGGCTATTGTGGTTCGCGGCGGCCTTGACCCTGCTGACGGGGTTTGATTACTTCAATAAATCAATCCCTTATCTAAAGGATGATGCATAATGGATGTGCTCTATTTTGCCTGGGTGCGGGAACGGATCGGCCTTCCGAAAGAGCGGATCGACACGCCGCCTGCGACGGTGATGGATTTGGTTAACGAGTTGCGGGCCCGCGAAGAGCGGTATGAGGCGGCCTTTGCCGATCTGGGCGCGTTGCGCGTGGCGGTGGATCAAGAGTTGAGCGATTTTGACGCCCCTCTTGCTGGAGCGCGGGAAGTGGCGTTTTTCCCACCGATGACAGGGGGTTAGCCTATGGATGTCCGGGTGCAGGAGGCTGCCTTTGATCTCGGTTCCGAAGCCAATGCATTTGTGGCGAAACAATCCGGTATGGGCGCGGTCGTGACCTTTACCGGGATCGTGCGAGACCTCGATGGGGCGCGGTTGAGCACGATGGAAATCGAGCATTATCCCGGTATGACCCAGAAGGCCTTGGATACCATTGCCAATGAGGCCGCAAGTCGTTGGAATCTTGGGGATATTTTGATCATCCATCGCTACGGCATGTTGCATCCCGATGATCTGATCATGATGGTTGCCACCGCAGCGCGGCATCGGGCGGACGCCTTTCAAGCGGCTGAATTTCTTATGGATTTTCTGAAATCCCGCGCGCCGTTCTGGAAGAAGGAAGTGACCGAGGCAGGCACGGATTGGGTTGCCGCGCGGGACGAGGACGAAGACGCGCTGTCACGCTGGTGAGAGGTGTACAGGGCGTACCTTTTGTACGCGGCTATTGTACACAGGGCGACTGACGCGCGGTTCCGCTTGCGTAGGGCGGCGTTCCGGGAAAGATCACCCCCGCGAGCAACCACACAGAGAGCATCCCATGAGCGCGATCATCGACGACTATGTTACCACCCTGACCCCCAAGGCGCGCGGCCGGATCAAGGGGCTGGCCAAGCTGGTGATCACGGATCACGGCAGCGTCATGTTGAGTGAAAAGGGCGCTCAGGCCGGTGATGACGCGGCCGATGTGGTTCTGAGGGCGAGCGATGAGGTCTTTCGCAACATTCTGTCGGGGCGCAGAATCCGATCATGGCCTATATGTCGGGCAAATTGAAGGTTGAGGGCAATGTGCAACGTGCGCTCAAGGTCAGCGCGATCCTGACGGACGAGGCATAGCGCGGCATACCCGAAAAAAGAAGCGGCGGTGCCAATGTGGCCCGCCGCTCTGATCAATGTCCAGAAATCCCGGATCGTTTACTTGCAGCGTTTCTCAGCCTCTTCGACCGCCGCCGTATAGCCCAAGAGCGAGAACGTATCCTTGGTCACTGTGCCACGCCCGGATCGGGCGGTCAGCACGGCGTCGGCCCCGCGCTTCATCGCGGCGAGAACCTTGGCGTCATCGTCGGTGCTGGCGGGCCATGCCCATTCACCTTCGGTGAAAAGCTCGAATTGGCTACCGCCGATATTGAGGTTGACGGTAGACCCCCCGGCAAAGGGATAGCCGCCCGTAAAGGTGATCTGCCCCTGAACGCCGGCACCGGGGCGGAAAAAGGTCATCAAAAGGACATCGCCCCGCCGAACCGCAACGACGCGCCCGTCTTTGGTGTTGACCGACTCTGTCGGCGCTGACACGGCCCAGCATTCCCGGGGATCGTTATCCTCGAACACGCTCCATGCGGTGCTTGTTGCCACCTGATTGGTGCTTGTGCCCTGCGCCTGCGCAGCGGGTGTGACCAGCATAGCCAGTGCGATGGCCATGCTGCCTGCAATTCGTGATACCATATGTCCAGCCTCCAAGCTGTCCTGAGCCTCAAATTCATGGGTCGCCAGTCACCCTTTACGGGAATATTTTTATATGCGACCAGTCCCGTCTCGACATTGCAATATTAGCCTGAAACAGGCGAGAAGTGAAAGACGCAATTGGCGGATTTTCGCACATCCCGCCCAGACCCTCGTTATGCCGGAGCAAACCAATGAGCCAACCTGTCCCCTTGACCGAAATCTGGCGCGGCCCGATGGCCGAAAGCGTGCACTTGGGTCATGCGGTGATTTGTGACGCAGGCGGTTCTATTGTCGAGGCCTGGGGCAATCCCTCTGAGACGATCCTGCCGCGGTCGTCCTCCAAGATGATCCAGGCCCTGCCCTTGATCACCAGCGGTGCGGCGGATGCGCAGGGTCTGACGACTGAGCAACTGGCGCTTGCCTGCGCGTCGCATAACGGGGCGGCGATCCATACCGGGCGCGTCGCTCGTTGGCTGTCGGATCTGGGTTTGACCGATGATGATTTCCGCTGTGGCGCGCATGATCCGCAGGACAAGGAGGCGCATAAGGCGCTGCTGTGTTCCGGGACGTCGCCCTGTCAGGTCCATAACAACTGTTCCGGTAAACATGCCGGGTTTCTGACGCTCAACCGCCATCTCAGCGGCGGGCCGGAGTATATCGCCCCTGACCATCCGGTACAAAGAGCGGTGCTGGAGGCGTTCGAGACGGTGACGCGGGAAACCTCGCCCTTTTATGGAATTGACGGCTGTTCCGCGCCCAATCATGCCAGCAGCTTGCACGGCATGGCCCGTGCAATGGCATGGTTTGCCGGGGCGTCCGAGAGCGGCGATGTGGCAGAGCGGGCGGCGGTGCGCCTCTGGCAGGCGATGGTGGCCCATCCGGCGCTTGTGGCCGGGGAGGGGCGGGCCTGCACCGAATTGATGCGGGCCTGTTCCGAGCCTGTGGCGCTCAAGACCGGGGCCGAGGCGTTCTTTATCGCGATCCTGCCGCAGCGCAAGCTGGGCGTGGCGCTCAAGATCGCCGATGGCGGCACGCGCGGGGCGGAATGTGCGATTGCCTCGATCCTTGTACGGTTGGGGGTTCTGGACCCGGCGCATCCAGCCGCGCTCAAGTATCGCAATGCACCGATCGTCAATTGGCGCGGGGTCGAGACAGGTATGATCCGGCCTGCCGCTGCCCTCGCCTGACCCGACTCGGCTCTGGTTCGACTGGAGCCCGTCCGATCCCCGAGTGGCAACCGGTTCGGCGCGGCATTGCTCAAACGGGGTCCGTGCATGCGCCACTTCTCGCCAGCCCTTGGGGAGCGGCGTAGGTCCGCGCATGCAACCCCCTGAGTCTGGCTGAATTTCGCGCCTTTTGGCCCGGTTTCAATCACCCCCGCGACAGCGCGGCAACGTGGTCCCATCTTAGGGCCATGGCGGCGCAACCGCGCCCCCTAAACCTGAAAGAAGGAAGATCGACATGACCAAGGAATTCGTTGCAGCCAGTTTCGCGATTGCCATGAGCCTGCCCGCTGTGGCCCTCGCTGGCGAATTTTCGTCGATGGATGCGGACGGAGATGGCTATGTAACCATGTCCGAGTTCCAGCAGGCGATGCCTGAGGCGACGGCGGATACCTTTACGGCAGCGGATGCCGATGCCGATGGCGCGCTGACCGAAGACGAAATCGCCGCTGCCAAGGATGCGGGCGTATTGCCCGCCACGGAAGGGTGATCGGGGCCTGAGCGCCTCTCCTCTTCCCTTCTCGAGGCGGGGGCCATCAACCCGCCTCGGGATACCCTGGATTTATTCGATCAGGCAAATTCGTCCCGCACATAGCCTTGGATATAGAGCAGCGCCGTAAGATCCCCGTGATTGATGCGGATGTCACATTCAGCGGCGACGCTCGGCTTGGCATGGAGCGCCACGCCTGCACCAGCGCGCCCCAGCATACCCAGATCATTGGCCCCATCCCCGACGGCGAGAACGTCGGTTTCGGTGATTCCGAGCCGCGCACTGATCTCTTCCAGCGCCTGCACCTTGGCCGCGCGCCCGAGGATGGGCCGGGCGACATCGCCGAGCAGGCGGCCATTCTCGGCCAAAAGCGTGTTGGCGCGGTTCTCGTCAAATCCGAGATGTCCCGCGACCGATTGGGTGAAGGCGGTAAACCCCCCCGAGACCAGCGCGCAATAGGCTCCGGTGGCGCGCATGGTTGAGACCAAAGCGGAGCCGCCCGGCATATAGGTGATCCGGCTTGTCAGAACGTCCTGGATCACCGTTTCGGGCAGATCCCGGAGGAGCGCCACACGCTCGATCAGCGCGCCCTCGAAATCCAACTCGCCATTCATCGCGCGCGCGGTGATGGCGCGGACATGCGCGCCGACGCCGGCGACCTCGGCCAACTCATCAATGCATTCCTGCTGGATCATGGTGCTGTCCATGTCGGCGAGCAGCATTTTCTTGCGCCGCCCCTCTGTCGGCTGAACCACCAGATCAACGGCTTGGTTTTGCAGTTCGGCCCAGATTTCCCATCGGTTGCCCGGCACCTCGGGCATGTCGAACTCCGCCGCCTCGTCGGGGGCCAGCCAGTGTGCAGAGCCGCCACCCCAAGCGTTGCGCAGCGCCTCGACCAAAGCCGGTTGCAGCGCACCGGGGGCTGCGATCAATGTAGTGGTGAACATGGGGCAGGTTTCCGATCGTAGGCGCGCTGTGTCGCAATTTCTCACTCAAGCGGCGTTCTAGCGTCATTTCTGCACTTGCGAAAGACCCCGGTTGGCCGTAATCCCGTCAGTGGGACACCCCTCCCCAACGAGGGGCGCTTATCTGAGAGGGTAGCTAAATGGCTATTGAAGCACCGGCAACGCGGCCGGAAAATCCGCGTTTTTCGTCTGGCCCTTGTGCCAAGATCCCCACATTCACGCTCGACATGTTGTCTGACGCCCCTTTGGGCCGCAGCCACCGTGCCGCCGGGGGCAAGGCCAAGCTAAAGGCCGCCATCGAGAACACCCGCGCCATTCTGGGCGTGCCTGCCGATTACAAGATCGGTATCGTGCCCGCCTCTGATACCGGCGCCGTGGAAATGGCGATGTGGAACCTGCTGGGCGCGCGCCCCGTCGAGATGTTGGCCTGGGAAAGCTTTGGCGCAGGCTGGGTCACCGATGCGGTCAAGCAACTCAAACTCGACGCTGTGGTCAAGACCGCCGAGTATGGTCAGATCGTTGATCTGGCATCGGTCGATACCGACAAGGATGTGGTCTTTACATGGAACGGCACCACCTCTGGCGTGCGTGTGCCGAATGGCGACTGGATCAAGGCGGATCGTCAGGGTCTCACGATCTGCGATGCGACGAGCGCCGCCTTTGCGCAGGATTTGCCGTGGGACAAGCTCGATGTGACGACATTTTCCTGGCAAAAGGTGCTGGGCGGCGAGGCGGCGCATGGCATGCTGATCCTGAGCCCACGCGCGGTGGAACGGCTGGAGAGCTATACCCCCGCCTGGCCCCTGCCCAAGATTTTCCGCCTGACCAAAGGCGGCAAGCTGATTGACGGCATATTCGTGGGCGAGACGATCAACACGCCCTCGATGCTGGCGGTCGAGGATTACCTTGTGGCGCTCGACTGGGCGGCGTCGGTGGGCGGTCTGACGGGTCTGCAAGCGCGCGCCAATGCCAATTTGGCGGCGGTTGAGGATTTCGTGGCGCAGAACGATTGGCTGGCATTTCTGGCGACTGATCCGGCGATCCGCTCAAATACGTCGGTCTGCCTCACCTTCGAGGATGCCCGGATCAGCGATGGCGCGAGCTTTGCCAAGGCGGTTGCCAAGCGGCTGGAAACGGCAGGTGTCGCCTATGACATCGGCGCCTATCGCGATGCGCCTGCCGGTCTGCGGATCTGGTGCGGTGGCACGGTCGAGACCGCCGATGTAGCGGCGCTGATGCCGTGGATCAAATGGGCGTTCGAGACCGAGATCGCAGCGCTGTCCGTATCGGCGTGATCCCGATTTCTTGAAAAGAAATTGATCCGGACTCTGTTCAAGAGTCCGGGTCTCACCCTCAAGACTTTCAGTCAAGGAGCCCAGCAATGGCCCCCAAGGTTCTCGTCTCTGACAAACTCTCTGAAACCGCCGTCCAGATCTTTCGTGATCGGGGCATCGAGGTGGATTTCCGCCCCGAACTTGGCAAGGACAAGGATAAACTCGCCGAGGTGATCGGTGAGTATGATGGTCTCGCCATCCGGTCCGCGACCAAGGTCACGGAAAAGATCCTCGCCAATGCGCATAAGCTCAAGGTGATCGCGCGCGCGGGTATCGGCACTGACAATATCGACAAGGAAGCGGCGAGCAAGAAAGGCGTGATCGTGATGAACACGCCCTTTGGCAACATGATCACCACGGCAGAGCATGCCATCGCGATGATGTTCGCTGTGGCGCGGCAACTGCCGGAGGCCTCTGTATCGACCCATGCTGGCAAATGGGAGAAAAACGCCTTTATGGGCGTGGAGCTGTTTAACAAGACGCTTGGCGTCATCGGCGCGGGCAATATCGGCGGCATCGTCTGTGACCGGGCGCGGGGCCTCAAGATGAAGGTGATCGCCTATGATCCCTTTTTGGGACAGGAAAAGGCCGACAAGATGGGCGTGGAAAAGGTCGAGCTTGAGGAATTGCTCAAGCGGTCCGATTTCATCACGCTGCATGTGCCGCTGACCGATCAGACCCGCAATATCCTGAGCCGCGAGAACCTGGAGAAAACCAAGAAGGGCGTGCGCGTCATCAATTGCGCGCGTGGCGGTCTGGTGGATGAGCAGGCGCTCGCGGACCTCTTGAAATCCGGCCATGTGGCGGGCGCGGGCTTTGACGTGTTTACCGAGGAACCGGCGGTGGACAACCCGCTCTTTGGTTTGCCCAATGTGGTTTGCACGCCGCATCTGGGGGCCGCCACCACCGAGGCGCAGGAAAATGTCGCCCTGCAAGTGGCGGAACAGATGTCCGACTATCTGCTCACAGGGGCTGTGACCAACGCGCTCAACATGCCGTCGGTGACGGCGGAAGAGGCCAAGGTGATGGGGCCGTGGATCAAGCTGGCGGATCATCTGGGCAATTTCATCGGCCAGATGACCGACGAGCCGATCAAGGCGATCAACATCCTCTATGACGGGGTGGTGTCCGAGATGAACCTTGGCGCGCTCACCTCTGCCGCTGTGGCGGGGATCATGAAATGCGTGAACCCCGAGGTCAACATGGTCTCGGCCCCGGTGGTGGCCAAGGAGCGCGGCGTCAAGATCAGCACCACCAAGCAGGACAAATCCGGCGCTTTCGAGGGCTATATCAAGATCACGGTCGTCACGGACAAGCGTGAGCGCTCGATTGGTGGCACCGTGTTCTCGGATGGCAAACCGCGCTTTATCCAGATCAAGGGCATCAATATCGACGCCGAAATCGGTCGTCACATGCTCTATACCACCAACGAGGATGTGCCGGGCATCATCGGCACCTTGGGGATGACCATGGGCGAGAACGGCGTCAACATCGCGAATTTCACCCTTGGCCGGTCGGATGCGGGGGGCGAGGCGATTGCGTTGCTCTATGTTGATGCGCCAGTACCTGAGGCGGCGATCAAGGCGCTGCATGCCACTGGAAAATTCCAGCAGATTCGCGAGTTGAAGTTCGACGTTGCCTAACGCGTGAAACGGGCCGCCCTTCGGGGCGGCTTTTTGCTAATCCTTCTGGACATCCACGGCACGCAGGAGTTCAACGGGACCATGACAGATCCAATCTATGCCATCCCCGATATTCACGGGCAGGATGCCTTGCTCGAGGCCGCGCTCGATCTTGTCGCGCGGGATGGCGGGGCGGAGGCGCGCATCGTTTTCTTGGGGGATTTGGTCGATCGTGGCCCCAATTCCCGTGCCGTGATCGAGCGATTGCGGGTGGCGCAGGCGCAGGGCCGCCCCTGGACCGTGCTGCGCGGCAATCACGATCAGATGTTCATGGACTTCCTCGATACTGGCGTGATCAAGTCACCGCATATCCGTTCTGGCCTGTCCTGGCTGCATCACCGTTTGGGCGGGGCCACGACATTGGCCTCCTACGGGCTCGACGTGACGGAAGACGCGACCGCGTGGGAGGCCGCCCGGCGTGCCGTGCCGCAAGCGCATCGCGACTGGCTGGCGGGTTTGCCGCTCTGGCAAGAGGTGGGCGAGTTGCTCTTTGTTCATGCGGGTATCCGGCCCGGCCTTAGCTTGCCCGCCCAAGATCCCGCGGACCTGATGTGGATCAGGGACGGGTTTCTCGACCATGAGGGTGCGCACCCCTGGCTTGTCGTGCATGGGCACACCGCTCTTGAGATGCCCACCCATTTCGGCAACCGCATTGATCTGGATGGTGGTGCCGCCTATGGCCGTCCGCTCTGGCCAGCGGTGTTCGAGGGGCGCGAGGCGTCGCTCTTGACGGAAACGGGCCGGATCGCGCTCTGTCCGTGAGGATTGCGCCGTCTGACGACACGTCCCCGTTGCCATGAGCGTGCCGCAGCCGCTAGGCTCGCCGCAATGTAACCCGGGGGGAGGATACCCATGACCGACATCGTGATTCTGGACGGCTGCCGCACGGCGATTGGCACTTTTGGCGGCGCGCTTGCGGGCTCGCCACCCACCACGCTTGGGGCCATCGTGGCGCGCGAGGCCTTGGCGCGGTCCGGTGTCGAGGGCGGGCAGATCGGGCATGTGGTCTTTGGCCATGTCATCAACACCGAACCGCGTGACATGTATGTGAGCCGCGTGGCCGCGATGGAGGCAGGGATTCCGGATACGGCACCGGCGATGAACGTCAACCGCCTCTGCGGTTCGGGGGCGCAGGCCATTGTCTCGGTCGTGCAATCCCTGATGCTGGGCGATGCCGATTTCGGCCTTGCAGGCGGGTCCGAGAACATGAGCCGCTCGCCCTTTATCATCCCCGACCAACGCTGGGGTGCAAAGATGGGCGATGTGAAGACGCTCGACATGATGCTGGGGGCGCTCAACTGTCCCTTTGGCACCGGACATATGGGTGTCACCGCCGAGAATGTCGCGGCAGAACATGGCATCAGCCGTGCCGATCAGGATGCCTTTGCGCTCGAGAGCCAGCGGCGTGCCGGTGCGGCGATCAGCGAGGGGCGGTTCAAATCCCAGATCGTGCCGGTCGAGGTGCGGGTGAAACGCGACATGGTGGCGTTTGACACCGACGAGCATCCCAAGGCGACCACCGCCGAAGCGCTTGCCGGTCTCAAGACCGTGTTCCAGAAGGATGGCACCGTGACCGCCGGTAATGCCAGCGGCATCAACGATGGGGCCGCCGCCCTTGTGCTGGCGCGTGCCGATGCCGCAGAGGCGGCTGGCCTTAAGCCAC
The DNA here is from genome assembly GCF_000152845.1 of Roseovarius sp. 217. Taxonomy (GTDB): domain Bacteria; phylum Pseudomonadota; class Alphaproteobacteria; order Rhodobacterales; family Rhodobacteraceae; genus Roseovarius. The sequence continues at coordinate 1,073,829 of NZ_CH902584.1, read as the reverse complement.
GCGCGCGCATCCTTGGCTATGCTCATGCCGGGGTGCGCCCTCAGGTGATGGGTATCGGTCCGGTGCCTGCGGTGGAAAATCTGCTCAAGCGGATCGGCCTGGCAGCATCGGATTTCGATCTGGTGGAGTCGAACGAGGCCTTTGCCGCGCAGGCGCTTGCGGTCAACAAGGGGCTTGGTCTTGATCCTGCCCGGGTCAATCCCAATGGGGGGGCCATTGCGCTTGGCCATCCGGTTGGGGCGACCGGTGCTATTCTCACGGTCAAGGCGCTCTATGAGTTGGAGCGGACCGGGGGTAAGCGCGCGATCATTACCATGTGCATTGGTGGCGGTCAGGGGATTGCCTTGGCGATTGAACGGCTCTGAGCCGGTATTTTCAGCGGCCTTAACCGCTTGTTCACGACGATGCCGGATTGTGGGACGATCACGATCCGGCATGTCGGAGCACGGGCATGAGCCTCGCGAATAAGTTGGCAGAAGAACGGCGCGCCAGACTGGCCGCTGAACGCCTGCTGGAACAGAAACAGGCCGAATTGCAGGCCGCCAATCGCAAGCTGGGTAAGCATGCGCTTGCCCTGTCGCATGAGATCCATGAGACGCGGGCCGAGGTGCAGACCGTCCGCGACGAGAACCAGCGCGTCAAATCCGATTTGAATGACGCCTATCAAAAGGTCGAGATTGCCGAACGTCGGCTCTGGCATTCGATCGAGACGATTCAGGATGGCTTTGCCTTCTTTGATGCCGACAGTCGGATGATTGCGGCCAACAATGCCTATCTCGCGGTGTTCGACGGGTTGGAAGCCGTCAAGCCCGGCGTGAGCTATATCGAGATCCTGCAATTCATCACAGAAGAGGGGGTCGTCAATATCGGCGCGCTGAAACCGCATGAATGGCGGGAGAAGATGCTGGATCGCTGGCAGAGTTTCGCGCCTGAACCAGAGGTGATCCGGCTCTGGAATGGGCATTATATCAAGCTGATTGATCAGCGTGGACATGGTGGCGATATGGTGAGCCTTGCGCTCAATATCACAGATACGATCCGGCATGAGAAAGAATTGACCGAGGCGCGGCGGCGCGCAGAGGCGGCAAACCGGGCGAAATCATCGTTTCTCGCCAATATGAGCCATGAAATCCGCACGCCGATGAATGGGGTTGTGGGCATGGCAGAACTGTTGATGGAAACCGATCTGACCGAAGAGCAGCGGCTCTTTGCGTCGACCATCAAGACTTCCGGTGAGGCGCTTTTGGTGATCATCAATGATGTACTGGATTATTCCAAGATCGAGGCCGAAAAGCTGGTGTTGCACGCCGAGCCGTTTGATCTGGAGCGGTGTATTCACGAGCTGGTGACGCTGATGCAGGTCAATGCCCGCGATAAAGGGCTAGAGTTGCTGGTGGATTACGATCTGTTTCTCCCCACGCGGTTCGTCGGTGATCCGGGACGTATCCGGCAGATCATGACAAACCTTCTGGGCAATGCGGTGAAGTTCACGGAATCGGGCCATGTTCTGGTGCGGGTGACGGGCGTTCATCCTGATGCCGAGGGGCGGGCGAGCGTGCATGTGACGGTCGAGGATACCGGCATCGGGATTCCGCCGGATAAGATCGACCATATCTTTGGCGAGTTCAATCAGGTCGATGACGAGCGCAACCGCAAGTTCGAGGGGACCGGCCTTGGCCTTGCCATCTCGCAAAAGCTGATCCGGCTGATGGGCGGCAAGATCTGGGTCGACTCTGAGCCGGGCAAGGGGTCGACCTTCGGCTTCTCGGTGTCCTTGCCAGTGGCGGAGATTGTCGAGGCGGATATGCCCAATCTGATCAACGGCCAGTTCAGGGCGCTGATCGTCGAGCCGCAAGCGACTAGCCGGGCCATCCTGGAACGCCAATTGGAGCAGTTGGGCGTCGCGGTGGTCAGTTGCCAGAACGCGGCAGAGGCCTTGGTGCAGGTGGGCGCGGGTTTTGATCTGGTGGTGAGTGATCACAATATGGTCGGGATGGACGGGCTGGAGCTGGCCGAGGCGCTGCGCGATGCAGGGCATGGCATGCCGTTTCTCCTGCTGAGCCACAACACCGGCTATGCCGAGCAGGACCCGGCCCGCGTGCATGTGCAGGCGGTGCTGCAAAGGCCTGTGGCGCGGCGGGATCTGTTTGGTGTGCTGGCCGCGTTGATGCCATCAGACCCTGTGCAGGCGCGACCCATGCGGGTGTTGGCGGCTGAGGATAACAGGACCAACCGCCTTGTGTTTTCCAAGATGGTCAGGGGGTTGGATATCGAGTTGAGCTTTGCCGAGAATGGGCGTGAGGCGGTGGAGCTCTATCGCGCGCTCGTGCCGGATGTGGTTTTCATGGACATTTCCGGCCTTATGTATCAAACGCACCAACCCGAGGGCTGAGCGATGATTAGCACATTGGCACTATGCGTTGCGGTTTCCATTTGTGATTTGGAAGATAGGAACAACAGCCATGTTTTCCCTGTTTATAGTTTTCACTCTGTGATTAACGCTTCCAAACTCGCGAATAACACCGTCATTCTTGAAAACCGTTTTGCTGGAAATACACACGTAAACCGTGAACGAAACGTACCCCTTCACCTCGAACGGCTCCGCGAAAAGAATATCGACATTCTTTTTGTCCCCGCTCGCAATATCACCAATCTGCTTTGGCTTAGAAAAGAGGTCAACCGAGATATCCGCCTCCACTCTGACGTCAGTTACGCGGAGATTCACATTTCTGGCCGGAGAGTTACCGCTGTTGTGGATAGTAAGCCTTACATAATTATGGCCTTCACGTCCGGGCCTTCCATTTCGGAAGTATTTTGCACCAGTGATACTAAGATATGCCCTAGTTTGCGCTTGGCCGATTTCCCTGGTGTCAGTGGCCATTCTTTGGGTGGCCTTGAGGGTTTGCCAAACAAAGATTACACCAAGGCCAGTAATCAAGGCCACTATTACAGTGGCTACAAGCATCCAAAAAGCCCACAGGGCCATTTCCGTTTGGGCCTCAAGGTCATCCTGAGCGCGTTGGTCCTCGTTGGTGGAGTTTATAATTTCGGCTACGCATTTAGAAAAATTGGACAGGTCACTAATGAGGCAGGATTGCTCTATTTGATTAGTGGCATGTGCGGCATAGCGGCTGGTGTGATAGGCATTCTTGGCTTTGGTTTCGCCCAATTTTAGACCAGTAGCATAGACGCCCCATCCAATCGCTAAAATTACTGCTAGTCCAAGTGTAACTGATATGATCCAATAGCGTTTAGGCATTGCAACATAAACGCCGCCGAAAACTTCCCTCGGGATAGCTTGTTGCGGACGTTCACTTCCTTTTCACTGATTCCAATATTTGCCAGCTTTTCAACTAGCTGAGCATAAGTCACGCCTTTCCGCTTCAGCTCTGCTTTTAGAAGGTTTGCGGCCTTCATTTCCCATTCCGTTTGTGTCGGCATGTATCACCTTTATGTTTAAAAGTATCATATTTATTACTTATGCCCTTGCATGGGATACGTCAACGCACTATATACGTTACATAAGAAACGGATGTAGTGACAATGGCCCAGCATTTTCTTCTCTCAGCAGCATCACGCACACTCAGCCTTCGCCAGATCTACAAGGCAGGCGAAGACGCGGCTTACCAGACGTTCTGCGAAATGCGCTGGTCTGAGACAAATGGCGAGGCAGTTTGCCCGCGGTGTTCGAACCATGAGACCTACAAGATCACCACGCGCCGCAAGTTTAAGTGCAAGGCATGCGCGCACCAATTCAGCGTGACGAGCGGCACGATCTTTGCCAGCCGCAAGATGGATTTTGTAGACCTTCTGGCCGCGATCTGCATCATCGTGAATGGGGCCAAGGGCGTTTCCATGATCCAGCTTTCCCGCGATCTGGACTGCCAATACAAGACCGCTTTCGTTCTGGCGCACAAACTGCGCGAGGCAATGGCGCAAGAGGTCCAGACAGGCGAAGTGCTGCAAGGCCACGTCGAGATTGATGGCGCATACTTTGGCGGCCATATTCGCCCTGAGAACGCCAAGGCAGACCGCAAGGACCGCCGCTTGAAAGCACACCAGACCGGCAAGCGCCGCGTGGTTATCGCCATGCGTGAGCGCACTGGCCGCACCCTGCCCGTTGTAGGCATGTCTGAGGCCGAAGGCGTTGCACTGGCAAACGAGAACGTGTGCCGCATGGCCACCATGTCAGCCGATGAGGCAAGCCATTGGGATGAGTTGCACATGGGCTGGTCGGTTGACCGCGTGAACCACAGTGAGATTTACAGCGACCACGGCAAGCACACCAACATGGTTGAAAGCTATTTCTCGCGCCTGCGCCGCATGGTGACAGGCCAGCATCACCACGTTAGCCCGCAATACCTTTACCAGTATGCGAACCACGCTGCATGGCTTGAGGACAACCGTCGCTTTGACAACGGCGAACTGGCACACCGTCTGGTGTCTAACGCAATGGACGCGCCAGTTAGCCGTAATTGGAAAGGGTATTGGCAGCGCGCGGCTTAATGTTCACGCTGCCATTTTATATTCTGACACATCGAGCGTCACGTTGTCGCTTTCTGACAACTTATAAGCTTTCTTGTACGCAGACCTCTTCGCGTTATCCGAAATTAGGGCATCGCCAAATTGGGAAACAAGAGCAATGAAGATGTCACGGACATGAACGAAGTCACTGTCGGTGAGTTGAAGCGTGGGCTTTATTTTTTTAAGAAATACGTTCTTCAAGCCCTTTAGCCGGAAACCCACCATCTCCCCGTCTTCATCATAAGTTATTGTCAAAAACTGATCTATACGATCCGAAATTGTAAGGGTATCCCGTTGTACATAGTCGATGTAATCCATGCTGGGGAAATACACGGCTACTTTAGAAAACTCCTTGCCTTCAACGGGCTGGAAGTCCGTCGATTCAACATGTTTTGTCATTACAGCCTCCAAACTTGCACCTTGTATCTGACTTCTGCCTCATAAGGAACGGTTGGCGCGTTTTCGTCGTTCTTTACCCATTCCCACGAAAGGATCATACCACTTGAGCCAGCAGATGTCTCTTGCTTATAACGACGAACATAGCAAGCGAAAACGGCATTTTTAGGACTTGGGCATGATTTTGCAACGCAAACCATATGCGGTACATACCTATAGAAAGTACTCGGGCTGGATATAAAAACATACACCTCTTCTCCATTGTCGGACCCATCAATTGGTCGCTCCAATCCACGGTAAACCGCATGAGAGGCCAGCATACCTTTCAGAACAACCTTTCTGCCATCTTCGTGATATCCAATATTGTTTACGGGCGGCGCGCACCCTTTAACACACGTCCAAAAATCCATTAAGGATTGTCGGCGCAAGTGGATTGCGTTTTGCTTCACCCAAGATGCTGAAACATCAAGCTTCATCATTTCATTTTGATCATCAAAATGAGGTGCCGCAATTGTGTAATCTTCTATCTCAGCGAAAACCATGCTCGATTATTCCTTGTTGATGGGGTTATCGAGCATTGACTGTTTGTCCATTCTGTGGGACATATGTTGTGTGTTTGCGTTGCTCGACAACGTGGTTTAGAGGGGGTCCGCTAGAATTAGCGTGACCCCTTCCTTTTGACCATAGGGCATGTGCCGCTCAGAGTCCATAGAAGGGCAACTGGAGTTGCGTCTTTTAAATTCGGGGAATGGGTAGTCAAAAAAAGAAATCGGCACTGTGCGGGCCTCTCTGGCTCTCATATGGGAAATTGCGAAGTTCCCCATAGCGCTCCGTTACGTTCCACCCAGCCTTTGCGCCGCAGATTGTGCAGCGCCTGATACATGCGCCCGCGCGCTTCCTCATAGGTCATATCAGTGACTGATGCGGCATAGAGCGACACTTCCTTGCCAGTCTTAGGACCGCTGCGCAGAGCGTCCATTGCCAGTATCGACGTATCACGCCTCTGAGCGATCTTGCGGGGAACTGCATGCGCAGACAGATCAACACCGCGCATCACAAGCAACGCCTCTACATGCTCCAGACCGTCTAGGCTGTCGCGGATCATCTGCGCTCGAAGGTGCAGCAATGCGTTTGTGACTGTCTTATCCAACATACCCGCATTGTGATTCACATGGGCGCGAAAATCAGCTAGGCAGCACACTCATTAATTCTTGTTTAGAAGCATAAGTTTGTGATTCACTCTCGCACAAAACTGGGCGGGAGAATGCAAATGGCGCGATCAGATATGAGCGATCTGGAATGGGAGTTCATCAAAGCTGTCTTGCCCAACAAAACACGTGGCAAGAAGCGGGTTGATGACCGCCGCGTGATCAACGGCATTTTCTACGTCCTGCGCACCGGCATCCCTTGGGCTGATCTACCAGAGCAATACGGCCCACCGACCACGGTCTACAACCGCTTCAACCGGTGGAGCTATGCAGGCCACTGGGACCGGATCATGGAGGCCATCGCCGACGCGCATAACGTTGACATGGTGATGGTCGACGGGACCAGCGTGCGTGCGCATCATTCCGCCACCACGCTCAAAAAAAGACCCACGCCGCTGTTTAGGTCGTTCACGGGGCGGATTAGGGACGAAAATACATGCACTTACCAATCAGGATGGGCTGCCGATCCGATATGAATTGACACCCGGTCAAGCCCATGACGCGCCGCCGTGCAAGACGCTACTGGACAACTTGCAACCTGGACAACATGTGCTCGCGGATAAAGCATATGACGCAGACTGGATCAGGGATATGATCTGGGAACAGGGGGCTATCGACGTGATCCCTCCCAAGGCCAACCGTAAACTACCCGCCGAATTTGATGCTGAAATCTACCGGGAACGCAACAAAATCGAGCGCTTCTTTGGCAGGCTGAAAGCCTCGTTCCGCCGTATCGCAACCCGATACGAGAAGACCTCACGCAATTTCCTGTCGATGATCAAACTGGCATCGATCAGGCTGTGGATCGAGTTTTATGAGTCGGCTGCCTAGATTGTTGGTGCGTTTGATACATAAGGCCGGACATTTCCATGCCGGAAATGGATGGCAAGGAGGCCACGCGCGCCATTCGCGGGATTGAGGCGCAGAGTGGGCGGCATGTGCCCATCGTGGCGATGACCGCCCATGCGATGACCGGGGATGACGCGCAAATTCTGGCGGCCGGGTTGGATCACTATATGACCAAACCGCTGCGCAAGGAGATGATCCTTGCTCACATCATTGCCGCTTGCCCCAAAGGCGCACGCGCGCCTGAGGGGGCGGTTGAGCCGGTTCAGGCGGTCGGGTGATCGCGCAGGAACACCGGCTGATCGGGTTTTGACAGGCTGGCGTCATGGCGATAGCCACCGCTGTCAAAGTCAAGGATCGCATCGGGATCTGTCAGGCGGTGCTGGATGATGAACCGCGCCATCGCCCCGCGCGCACGTTTCGCGTAAAAGCTGACGATCTTTGGCGTGCCTGCCTTGTCCTCCATGAAAACCGGCGTGACGACCCGCAGGGTCAGCGCAGCGCGATTCACCGCGCCGAAGTATTCCTGGCTGGCACAGTTGATGAGCGTCTCGGTGCCAAGGGTTTGGGCCTGTGTATTCAGAGCCTCGGAAATCTGCGCGCCCCAATAGTCATAGAGCGTCTTGCCACGCGCGGTTTTCAACCGGCTGCCCATTTCGAGGCGATAGGGCTCTATCGCGTCAAGTGGGCGCAGAACACCGTAGAGCCCGGACAGAATGCGGAAATGCTCCTGCGCCCAGGCCATTTCCTCGGGGTCGAGCGACCCGGCCTCGAGCCCCTGATAGGTGTCGCCAGCAAAGGCAAGCGCGGCGGGTTTTTCCGCCATCTGCCCGAAATCGGCAAAGCGGTTGACGTTGAGGCGCGCAAGACTCTCGCTGATATGCATCAGCTTTTGCAGGTCGCCCACGTTCAGCCCCTGCGCCACCTGCGCCAACTCCCCGGCCTCGTGGGTGAATTGGGGCCGGGTGGGCGTGATCCCCTCGACCGGGGTCATATCCAGTTTCTTGGCGGGGGAGACGACGACGAGCATTCAATGATCCTTTGTGCAGCGCTTTGCGTGATCTAGGACGCGGCGTGCAGAACGTCCAGAAAGGCAGCGCCAAAACGGTCGGCATATTTTTCGCCGAGCAAGCGCTGCATCTCTTGCGCGGTGCGGGGTTTCTGGCTGGCGACTTTGGCGACCAATGACGCAGAGCAACTGAGGGGGCGGTCGATGCCGGTCTCGCCCCGGCTCAGATCGGCCTGTGCCTGCATCAGCCGGTCGTAAACCTCGCCTGCGGTGCTGCCGGCGAGTTTGCGGCGCGTGGGATGCACGGGATCGGCCGCCCCGGTGATCACTTCGAGGAATTCCGCGCCATACCGCTCTAGTTTCTTCGCGCCGACGCCGCTGATCCGGGCCATTTGATCGAGCGTTTCGGGTCGGGTTTCGGCCATCTCGATCAGCGTCCGGTCGTTGAAGACGATATAGGCGGGGACGCTGGCGGCCTCTGCCAATGCACGTCGCTTGGCCTTGAGGGCCGAGAGGAGTGGTGCGTCTTCGTCTGACACAAGGGCACGCACGGCGGGGCGCGGGGTGTGGTTGATCGTGTCGCGGCGCAGGGTGACGCTGTCTTCGCCGCGCAGGATCGGGCGGGCGGTCTCTGTCATCACGAGCGCGCCATGGCGTTCGCGATCCGGGCGGATCAGGTCGCGCCCCATCATCTGACGAAAGACGCCTTGCCAACCGCGTTTGTCCATGTCGCGCCCGACGCCAAAGGTGGGGAGCGTCTCATGCCCACGTTGGCGTATTTTGTCGGTGGCGGTGCCGGTGAGAATGTCGATCAGATGGCCTGCGCCAAAGCTCTCGCCGGTGCGCAGGATCGCCGAGAGCGCCTTGCGCACCGACTCGGTGCCGTCAAAGGTTTCGGGCGGGGTGTCGCAGAGATCGCAATTGCCGCAAGGGGTGGCGGTCTCTCCGAAATAGCGCAAGAGCGTGGCGCGGCGGCATTCCAAGGCCTCGGCCAGACCCAGAAGGGCGTTGAGCCGCCCGTGATCGGCCATGCGCCGGTCGGGCGGGGCCAAGCCTTCGTCGATCTGCGAGCGGCGCAGGCGGATGTCATCGGGGCCAAAGAGCGTCAGCGTTTCGGCAGGCGCGCCATCGCGCCCGGCGCGACCAATTTCCTGATAATAGCCTTCGATGGACTTGGGCAGGTCGGCATGCGCGACCCAGCGGATATCCGGCTTGTCCACGCCCATGCCAAAGGCGACGGTGGCCACGACAATCAGCCCATCCTCGCTGCTGAAGCGCCCTTCGACGACGCGCCGGGCCTCGGCCTCCATCCCGCCGTGATAGGCGCAGGCGGAATGCCCGGCGTCCAAGAGCGCGCGGGCGAGGGTTTCGGTCTTGGCGCGGGTGCCGCAGTAGACGATGCCCGACTGCCCCTTGCGGGCGGCGGCGAAGGCCATGATCTGCGCGCGCGGATTATCCTTGGCGGCAAAAGCCATGTGGATGTTGGGCCGGTCAAAGCCTTGCAAGAAAATCTGCGGTGCCTGCCCGTCAAACAGTTTCTCGACGATTTCGTCGCGGGTTTCGGCATCGGCGGTGGCGGTAAAGGCGGCAAGCGGCACGTTGAGCGCGCGGCGCAACTCGCCGATGCGCAGATAATCGGGGCGGAAATCATGGCCCCACTGGCTTACGCAATGGGCCTCATCGACGGCGATGAGGCCCACACCGATGCGGCGCAGCATGCCAAGCGATGACCCCGCCGCAAGCCGTTCCGGTGCGATATAGAGCAGGCGCAGGCGCCCCGCCTCAAGCGCCTGCCAAACCTCGGCGGTTTCTTCCTCGGTGTTGCCGGAGGTGAGGGCACCCGCCTCGACGCCTGCGGCTTTGAGAGCGCGGACCTGATCGCGCATCAGGGCAATGAGGGGGGATATGACAACCGTTACACCCTCGCGCATCAGCGCAGGGATCTGAAAACACAGGGATTTTCCACCCCCCGTGGGCATGATGGCCAGCGTGTTGCAGCCGGTGGCGACGGTGTGAATGATCTCTTCTTGCCCGGGACGAAAGGCATCGAATCCGAACACATCGCGCAAAAGCGTGGCAGCGCCTGGCATGGGAGTTTCCTGTAAGATTTATCTATCTGCTCTTACAGAAAGTTTTTCATACTAAGATTCGGTGAACAAGCCCCGGACATCAGTAAAATGCGGCAGCGTTGTTGATCAGCACGATCCGCAGCGCATAGACCGCAACCAGAACAACCAGCGGGGCCAGATCAATGCCGGACATCGGCGGCAGGATGCGGCGGACGCGGCTATAGATCGGTTCCAGCAGGCGATTGAGACCATACCAGACCTGCGCCACGAATTGCTGCCGCAGGTTCAAGACCTGAAAATTGATCAGCCATGACATGATCACATGCGCGATGATGAAGAACCAAAGGATATCGAGCAGGAGCATCAGGATTTGGAAAAGCGATTGCATGGGTGGGCGTCCTCTGGGGGCTGAGCCACTATGACCTATTAAACGCCATCGCAAAGCGCAAGTCTGACGCGTGGTCGCGGTTGACGCCTGCTGGCGGGGATGCCAAGCCGCCCGGTGAAGGAGAATGCCGATGTATCCCGTTCTGCGCCTGATGTGGCAGTTGTTTCTCTATCGCAAATCCCCGCGCCTGCCGCTGACGGGAATGCATGTGTCGCACCATATCTGCATGCCATGGGACATTGACCTGTGGCGCGAGTTGAACAATGGGCGGACGCTCACGATTTTTGATCTGGGGCGGATACCGCTGGCGGGGCGTGTGGGGCTGATTGGCGCGCTCAAACGCAATCGCTGGGGGCTGGCGATTGCCGGGGCGAGTGTGCGCTATCGCCGCCGGATTACCATGTTCGAGCGGATCGAGATGCGCTCTCGGTTGCTGTCATGGGATGATAAATTCGTCTATGTCGAGCAATCCATGTGGAAGGCGTCGGGTGAATGTGCCAACCACATCCTGCTGCGTTCCGCCATCACGGGGCGCGACGGGATCATTGCGCCGGATCGCGTGGTGGCCGAAATAGGACAGGACATGAGCGCGCCCGCCATGCCTGATTGGGCCGCCGCCTGGGTTGCGGCGGAGTCCACACGTCCCTGGCCGCCCATGCAGGATGCTCAGGAATAGCTTGCGCAAACGGCGCAACGGTTGTCATATCCCTTTGAAACCAAAGGGGTTGGGGCATGACAGGCGTATCGCGGCGCAAGCGGATCTGGGGCTGGTATTTCTTTGACTGGGCGAGTCAGCCGTATCACACCCTGCTGGTGACCTTTGTCTTTGGACCTTATTTTGCCACGGTCGCGTCCGAGTATTTCATCGGAACGGGTCTTGCTGAAGACGTGGCGGATGCTCGTGCTCAGGCGATGTGGTCGTGGTGTCTGACGGTGACGGGGCTGATCATCGGGCTGGGCGCGCCGATCATGGGGGCCTTTGCCGATACCTCGGGGCGGCGGTTGTCGTGGATTATCGTGTTTTCCATGATGTATGTCGTGGGGGCCACGGCGGTCTGGGGCACGATGCCGGACGGATCGAACCTCTGGTGGGGGCTGATGGCCTTTGGGTTCGGGTTCATCGGCGCGGAATACGCGCTCATTTTCATCAATTCGCAGCTTCCCTCCTTGGGGACAGCGGAGGAGGTCGGAAACCTGTCCGGTTCCGGCTTTGCCTTTGGCTATGTCGGCGGGGTGGTGTCGCTCTTGATTGTTCTGGCGCTGTTTGTCGAGCAATCGAACGGCAAAACGCTGATCGGGCTTGATCCGGCCTTTGGGCTGGATGCCACGCTGCGTGAAGGCACGCGGGCGGTGGGGCCGTTCACGGCGCTGTGGTATTTGATCTTCATGGTGCCCTATTTCCTCTGGGTGCGTGACACCGGCCCCAAGGGGCATGGCCGGGGCGTGTCGGATGCCCTTGCGACCTTGCTCATGACCCTCAAGAGCTTGCGGTACCGGCTGAGTCTGAGCACCTATCTGGGATCGTCGATGTTCTACCGCGACGCGCTCAACGGGCTCTATGGCTTTGGCGGGACCTATGCCATTCTGGTGCTGAACTGGTCGATCACCTCTGTCGGCGTGTTCGGGATCATCGGTGCGATTGCCGGGGCGGTGTTTAGCTGGGTCGGAGGCAAGGCGGACAAGCGGTTTGGCCCCAAGCCCGTGATCAAAGTGGCGATCTGGGCGCTGATGGCGGTTTGCGTCATTGTTGTGGGCATGGACCGGAGCCAGATTCTAGGGGTGCCGCTGGCCGACGGGTCCAAGCTGCCGGACGTGGTTTTTTTCGGCTGTGGCGTGCTGATCGGTGGCTTTGGCGGGGTGTTGCAATCGGCCAGCCGGTCGCTGATGGTGAGGCACACAGATCCAGCCTTACCCACTGAAAACTTTGGGCTTTATGGTCTTTCAGGACGGGCGACGGCGTTCATGGCTCCGGCGTTGATCGGGATGGTGACAACGCTGAGCGGGTCGGCGCGCATCGGGGTGTCACCGGTGATTTTGCTTTTCGTGATTGGCCTCGTTCTGTTACGTTGGGTCAAGGCGGAAGGGGACAAGGACACATGGGTCGGATCATAGTCATCAGCGCGCTTGTGCTTGGGTTGGCAAGCTGTACGCCGTCCAAACCAGAACCCGAGCCAGCCGGTATCCTGTCGAGCCAGAGTATCCCGGCGGCGATGCAAGGGGTTCAGGCCAAGCGACTGTTCGGCGCTGAGGCGCGCGGGTCTGAACACAGTCCCGCAGCCTATGGCAGCTATGCCAAGGGCTGTCTGGCAGGGGGTGTCGCCTTGCCCGAGACCGGACCGACTTGGCAGGCGATGCGGCTCAGCCGAAACCGAAATTGGGGGCACCCGGAAACCATTGATCTTGTTCAAAAACTGTCGCGCGTCGCGGCGCAGCAGCCGGGGTGGAGCGGCCTGTATGTGGGGGATATCAGCCAGCCGCGCGGCGGGCCGATGCTGACCGGGCATGCCAGTCACCAGATGGGGCTGGACGCGGACATTTGGCTGAGACCGGCAGACAATCTCAATCTGACGGCGGTTCAGCGAGAAAATATCTCTTCGATTTCAATGCAAAGGGCGAATGGCGCCTATACCAACAGCAGCTGGACCCGCACCCATCACGAGATTGTCAAAGCTGCCGCGAAAGACCCACGCACAGCGCGAATTTTTATCTTTGCCGGTGCCAAGGTGCAGATGTGCAGGGATGAACAAGGCGGTGACAGAGCGTGGTTGGGCAAGGTGCGACCATGGTACGGGCATCACTATCATTTCCACGTCAGGCTGAATTGCCCTTCTGGGGCAAGGGGTTGCGTACCGCAGGATGCGCCGCCATCGGGGGATGGCTGTGCCGAAGCGGAACAGTGGGTGCGTAATATTCTGAATCCACCGCCGCCTGATCCCAACGCGCCCAAGCCTGTGCCCAAGCGGGAATTGACCATGGCGGATCTGCCCGGACAGTGCGTGGCGGTGTTGCAGGCTGATTAAATCAGCATGCTGCGGATTATTTTGCATGGACCACATGATTTTGTTTTGACAACCGCAAAATCTGTGGCAACCTGTGGATAAGTTCAACAAGCGAAAGGAGGTGGTCCAGTGTCTACAGAGGGATTGGAGCGAGGTGTCGGAACAGTTTGGGAGATGATCGCCTAGGGCAGCCCCGAGGCGAAAGCCAACCAGATTGGTGCGCCTAACCGGCCCACCTCCGCGACTTCTAGAGGGCCGTTTCCGCGAGGAGCGGCCCTTTTGAATGTGCAGTTCTATAAGGTTTGTGAGGGTGTGTTGTAACGTCGGATGTCGCGCTCATCCACGCGGCCCTGTCCTGACAGAGTCAGCGGGAATATTTGATGAACGGCGTCACAGTGGCGATGCGATCGTAAAGCTGGCGCGCGGTGGTGTTGAACTCTTGCGTCATCCAATAGACCGCCGGGCGGCCATCGGCATCGGCGCGGGCATAGACCGCCTCGATCAGCGCGCGGCCAATACCAAGACCCCGCGCCTCGGGGGCGGCGTAGAGATCCTGAAGGTAGCAGACCTGTTCGACGCGCCAGTTATGGGCGTGGTAGATGTAATGCACCAGACCCACGGCGCGCCCATCGAGAAGTGCGATCAGCCCGTTCTGATCGGGATGATCGGGCGAGAGGAGCCGGGCAAAGGTCGTGTCATAGACCGTTTCCGGCAGGGTGGTTTCATAGAAATCGAGATAGGCACGCCAGAGGTCGCCCCAAGCGGGGCGATCAGCGGCTTCTATTGGGCGGATGGTGAGGGCGGCGGTCATTCCGCCGCGACCGCCTGCGGATCGACCAGGGTAACGATATCCATCATGATGGTGTTCAGCTCGAAATCCTTGGGCGTATAGACGCGGGCCACGCCCATTTCGCGTAGGCGGCGGGCGTCATCCTCGGGGATGATGCCGCCGACGATCACCGGCACGTCGCCAAGGCCAGCCGCGCGCATCCGCTCCATCAGATCCTCGACCAGCGGCATATGGCTGCCTGAGAGGATCGAGAGGCCGACGACATGGGCGCGGTCCTCGAGTGCGGCGTTGACGATCTGTTCCGGGGTGAGGCGGATGCCCTCATATCCGATGTCCATGCCGCAATCGCGGGCGCGGCAGGCGATCTGCTCGGCCCCGTTTGAGTGACCGTCGAGACCGGGCTTGCCCACGAGGAATTTGAGGCGGCGACCAAGCCGGTCCGAGACCGCGCTGACGGCATTGCGAATGTCATCCAGCCCTTCCGTCCGGTTCGAGGGGTTGGCGGAGACGCCAGTCGGCCCGCGGTATTCGCCAAAGACGGCGCGCATCTGGGCCGCCCATTCGCCTGTTGTGACACCGGCGCGGGCGCAGGCGATGGAGGGTTCCATCACATTGCGTCCCTCGGCGGCGGCGGCGCGCAGGGCGGCAAGGGTCGATGTGACGGCCGCGGTGTCGCGAGCGCGGCGCCAGTCAGCGAGGCGGCCGATTTGTTCAGCCTCGACCGCAGGATCGACGGTCATGATGCCGCCATCCTCGGTTTGCAGGGGCGAGGGTTCGCCCGTCTGCCAACGGTTCACGCCGACGACGACGGTCTCGTTGCGCTCGATCCGGCCAAGGCGGTCGGCGTTCGAGTCCACGAGGCGGGATTTCATGTAGTCGATGGCGGAGACAGCGCCGCCCATGCTGTCGAGATTGGCGAGTTCATGGCGTGCGCCGTCCTTGAGCGCCTCGACCTTGGCATCGACAGCGGGGTTGCCATCAAAAAGGTCGTCAAATTCCAAGAGGTCGGTTTCATAGGCGAGGATCTGTTGCATGCGCATCGACCATTGCTGATCCCAGGGGCGCGGCAGGCCGAGCGCCTCGTTCCAGGCGGGCAATTGCACCGCGCGGGCGCGGGCGCGTTTCGAGAGGGTGACGGCCAGCATTTCGATCAGGATGCGGTAGACGTTATTCTCGGGCTGCTGTTCGGTGAGGCCAAGGGAATTGACCTGCACGCCGTACCGGAAGCGGCGGAATTTGGCATCCGCGATCCCGTAGCGGTCGCGCAGGATTTCATCCCAGAGATCGACAAAGGCGCGCATCTTGCACATTTCGGTGACAAAGCGGATGCCGGCGTTGACGAAGAAGGAAATCCGCGACGCCAGCGCCGGGAAATCAGAGGCGGGGACGCGGGGGCGCAATTCGTCGAGCACGGCGATGGCGGTGGCAAGGGCAAAGGCCAATTCCTGTTCCGGTGTGGCACCTGCCTCTTGCAAATGATAGGAACAGACGTTCATCGGGTTCCATTTGGGGACATGGGTATAGCAGTATTCGGCCACGTCACCGATCATCCGCAGGCTGGGTGCGGGCGGGCAGATATAGGTGCCGCGGCTGAGATATTCCTTGATGAGATCGTTTTGCACCGTGCCTTGCAGGGCGGTGACATCGGCCCCCTGTTCCTCGGCCACGGCGATGTAGAGCGCGAGGAGCCAAGGGGCGGTGGCGTTGATCGTCATCGAGGTGTTCATCTGGTCGAGCGGGATATCCGCGAAAAGCGTGCGCATGTCGCCCAAGTGACAGACCGGCACACCCACCTTGCCCACTTCGCCTTTGCTGAGGATATGGTCGCTGTCATAGCCCGTCTGGGTGGGCAGGTCGAAGGCCACCGAGAGGCCGGTCTGCCCCTTGGCGAGATTGGCGCGGTAGAGCGCGTTGGATTTCTCGGCGGTGGAATGGCCCGCATAGGTGCGGATGAGCCAAGGCTTGTCCTTGGGGCGGTCTTGCTGCGGCTGCGACATATGGGGCCTCGTGAATCAGGGTGCGCAATTTTGTTACGTTGAGAGGCAGGGTATAGGCAAGAAGGTTGCGCTGTCAATTCGCTGCGTTGCGGCATGAGGGGTGGGATGTTTGCGGGGACAGGTTCAGACTGATTTAACCTATCGGGAGGATACTATAGGGCACGACAGGCGGGCAGGAGAGATGGATCACCTCTATTATGGCGACAACTTGGGCGGGCTGTGCGATAGTATCAAAGGGAAATGTTGGATGCCGTATGCGGCTTGCTTAATTGAACGATATGATTATTTCTACCTATGCCAGCCTTTGTAGCGCTGTGACCAAGGAAACACCGTAATGGCACTCGATGGATCAATCTTTGGGGAAGGCATTTATAAGCCGCGCGAAGCAGCTCGGTTAATTGGAGCTAATCCGCAAGATATTATTCGTTGGACACGCGGTAGTGGAGTAAACGAGCCCATTTGGACTGCTCATTACCAGTTTATTGAAGATTCGAGTGAGATTTCTTTCCTTGACCTAGTCGAACTACGCGTAGTCCGCGCTTTGAGGTCGAACGGGATTTCACTTCAGGCAATTCGCTATGCGATAAATTTTGCAAAAGAAAAGTTCTCTATCGAGCGTCCTTTGTCCGCGTTAACTTTCAAAACTGATGGCCCAGAAATTCTCGTCGATGCCCTCGAGAATGATGGAGATTTAGTCAGTCTTTCAAGAAAGCGCCCAGGTCAAAAAGTATTCAAAAAGATCATCGACCAATCTGTGTCTGGCCTTGAGTATGATGGTAAGACGCCGAGTAGATGGCGTCCAGAAACCGCAAAACATGTGGTTATTGATCCCAGCCGTGCTTTCGGCTCGCCATTGATCGATGAAGCAGGAGTTTCCACTCAGATTCTTTACCGGGAATGGGACAGGCATCGTGATTTCAAGTATATAGGGCGCATCTACGACCTTGATGTAAGCCTAGTGCGCGATGCTGTTCAATATGAACAGCGTTTGACAGAAGCTGAAAGTGCAGTAGTTGGTCAAAGTATTATTTGACCACAATATGCCACCCCTAATCGCAAGGGCATTGCACGAGATTGTGTCTCTTGACGGACACGCAGCATACGCTCTGAAAGATAGATTTCCTGTAACCATCACTGACATCGAACTGTATCAACATCTTGGGCGAGCAGGTGAATGGGTCGTAATTTCTAAGGATGTTGCACAAGCTAAACGGCCGCCTGAGCGTGCGGCAATACTCAACTCTGGCGTGGTCGCAATATTTTTAGCCCCTTCAGTCGAGAAACTTCCTGTGTATCAACAGGCGGCTACGATCCTTTGGCAGTGGGGTGCGATCATCAGGCAGCGGGAGACACAAGCGAATGGATTATTTTTGTTACCTATGAACAAGGGGTCTAAGTTTCGAAGCCTGTGACCAACCTAAGCAAGGTATAGGTTCATTTTGATTTTAAGCGTAAGTGTCACAGCCTGCTTCCTTTGCGCGACAGTGCACCAGCCATTTACCAAAACCCGAAATCCTGATTTGGTGAGACCATGGGACAGACCGTGGAAATGCCCCTCTGGGTGCTGGTGTTGCTGGTGGGGTTTGCGGCCGTCACCTTTGCCAGTCATTTTCTCTTTCCCTCGGTGCGGTGGTTTCTGCGGCGCAGGTTGGAGCGGGTGGTGGCGCGGCTGAACACGCGGTTGCAGCGCCCGATTGAGCCGTTCAAGCTGGCGCGGCGCTATGACATGATCCAGCGCTTGATCTATGATCCCGAGGTGAGCCGCGCGATTGCCGCCCATGCGCAGGCCGAGGGCATCCCCGAGAACGTGGCCTTTGAGCAGGCCAAGCGCTATGCGCGCGAAATCGTGCCGAGCTTTTCCGCCACCGCCTATTTCGGCATTGCGATCCGTCTGGCGAAATGGCTGAGCCGGTCGCTCTATCGCGTGCGGTTGGGGCATTTCGACGAGGCGGCGCTGGCGGCGGTGGACCGTGAGGCGACGGTGGTGTTCGTGATGAACCATCGCAGCAATATGGATTATGTGCTGGTGACATGGCTCGCGGCGGAGCGGTCAGCGCTGAGCTATGCGGTGGGGGAATGGGCGCGGGTCTGGCCGCTGAGCCGGTTGATCAAGGCGATGGGGGCCTATTTCATCCGGCGCAAATCGCGGGGCGATCTCTATCGGCGGGTACTGGCGCGCTATGTGGGCATGGCCACGGATGGCGGCGTGACGCAGGCGATGTTTCCCGAAGGCGGGCTGAGCCTAAGCGGAGCATTGCAGCAGCCCAAGCTGGGATTGCTGAAATATCTGGTTGAGGAGCGCAGCCCCGGTGGGCGTGACGTGGTCTTTGTGCCGGTCGCGATCAATTATGATCGGGTGTTTGAGGATCGGCTGTTGGTGGCGGCAGGAGAGGCGGGCGGGCGAAAGTTTCCGGCGCGGATCAGTGTGGTGACGGGGTTCGTGCTGCGACAGCTTTGGTTGCGGCTGCGCGGGCGGTATCATCGCCACGGCTATGCGGCGGTAAGTTTTGGTGCGCCGATGTCGCTGGCGGAGTTTGAGCGTGATCATCCGGCGGCCGGGCTCAAGGGGCTCGCGCGGGCCCTGATGGCGCGGATCGGCGCAGAGGTGCCGGTGTTGCCGGTGCCCCTGGTGGCGCGGGCACTGATGCGGGCCGAGGGGCCGCTGACGCGCGACGGGTTGGATGCGGCGCTGGCGTGCATGCTGAAAGAGGCACCGCGCGCGCATGTGCATCTGCCGCGCAAGGATTTGTGCCATGCCGCGCGGTTTGGCATTCAGGTGCTGCGGAAACGCGGTATGATAGAAGAGCACAATGGAGCCTTTGAGGTGACCGAGGCGGAGCGCGCGGTTGTGGCCTATTATGCAGCGTCGATTGACCATCTCTTTCGCGAGCGCAGCGGGGAGTGAGAGGACTTTCTGCACCCGCTCGGTTATAAAATTACAAAATTGATCCAAATGCTATTGCAATATTACCAAGCGGTTTGTATTCCGGGGCAGACGCGCGCGATTCTGCATCGCGGCAATTGCTGAGACAGGAGGTTTAACATGGCTCTGGATACCAAAACGGGCATCGCGCCCTATGACGCACCCGAGAAAGACCTCTATGAGGTCGGTGAGATGCCACCTTTGGGCTATGTCCCCAAGCAAATGTACGCCTGGGCCATTCGCCGCGAGCGGCATGGCGAGCCGGATGTATCGTTTCAGAAAGAGGTGGTCGATGTCTGGGATATCGACAGCCAGGAGGTTCTGGTTCTCGTGATGGCGGCGGGCGTCAATTACAACGGCGTCTGGGCCGGCCTGGGCCAGCCGATCAGCCCCTTTGACGTGCATGGGCAGGACTATCACATCGCCGGGTCCGATGCCGCAGGGATCGTGTGGAAGGTGGGCGACAAGGTCAAGCGCTGGAAGGTCGGCGATGAGGTGGTGATCCACTGCAACCAGGACGACGGCGACGATGAGGATTGCAACGGCGGTGATCCGATGTTTTCGCCCACACAGCGGATCTGGGGCTATGAGACCGGCGACGGGTCTTTTGCGCAGTTCACTCGCGTGCAGGCGCAGCAATTGATGCCGCGACCCAAGCATCTGACATGGGAAGAGAGTGCCTGCTATACGCTGACGCTCGCCACCGCCTATCGGATGCTGTTCGGCCACGCGCCGCATGATCTCAAGCCCGGTCAGAATGTGCTGGTCTGGGGGGCGTCGGGCGGTCTGGGCTCTTATGCGATCCAATTGGCGAATACGGCGGGGGCCAATGCGATTGGCGTCATCTCGGATGAGAGCAAGCGGCAATTCGTGCTGGATCAGGGGGCCAAGGGCGTCATCAATCGCAAGGATTTCAATTGCTGGGGTCAACTGCCCAAGGTGAATACGCCGGAGTATAACGACTGGCTCAAGGAAGCGCGCAAGTTCGGCAAGGCGATCTGGGAGATCACCGGCAAGGGTGTCAGCGTTGATATGGTGTTCGAGCATCCCGGCGAGGCGACATTCCCGGTGTCATCGCTGGTCTGCAAAAAGGGCGGCATGGTGGTGATCTGTGCCGGCACGAGCGGGTTCAACTGCACCTTCGACGTGCGCTATATGTGGATGCATCAGAAGCGGTTGCAGGGCAGTCACTTTGCCCATCTCAAGCAGGCGGCGGCGGCCAACAAGCTGATGGTCGAGCGGCGGCTTGATCCCTGCATGTCCGAGGTGTTCCCGTGGGATGAGATCCCGCAAGCGCATGTCAAGATGCTGCGCAACGAGCACAAGCCGGGCAATATGGCGGTGCTGGTGCAGGCACCGCGCACCGGGTTGCGTACGGTCGAGGATGTGATCGAGGCCTCACGTTAAGGCGCGTCCGGTAGAGGGAGGAGCGGCTCGTGGATCAGGAGGGGTCCGCGGGCCGATCTATTTTGCGGCGGTCATTCCAGCGTGGCGATGGTTGCGCGCAGAGTGGCCAGACCCTCGGATTTCTCGCTTGAGGTGAGGATCAGTTCGGGAAAGGCGGCCGGATGGGGCGCGAGTTTGCTGCGCACCTGGTCCAGCACGCGGTCGCGGTCGGCGGCGTTGATCTTGTCCGTCTTGGTCAGCACGCATTGAAAGGTCACGGCGGCGCCATCGAGTAGGGTCATTATCTCTTCGTCCACCGTCTTGATCCCGTGGCGGGCATCGACCAGCACGAAGGCGCGGCGCAGGGTCTGGCGGCCTGACAGGTATTGTTTCAAGAGCGCCTGCCATTTCTGGACCACGGCGAGCGGCGCGTTGGCATAGCCATAGCCGGGAAGGTCCACGAGATAGTGGCTCTCGCCCAGTGCGAAAAAGTTGATTTCCTGCGTGCGGCCGGGCGTGTTCGAGGCGCGGGCCAGAGCCTTGCGCCCGGTGAGGGCGTTGATCAGGCTCGATTTCCCGACATTTGAGCGCCCGGCAAAGCAGACCTCCAGCCGATCGGCAGGCGGCAGGCCAGACATGGCGACGACGCCCTTGACGAACTCAACCGGTCCGGCAAAGAGCTTGCGCCCCTGTTCGGAGGTGAGGTGATCGGGTTCTTCGGAAATGGGGAAGCGCAGTTGCATCACAGCACCTCGAGCCGGTCGTCGAGGGCGATGTCACCGCCGGTGATCACCTCGGCGTAGATGCCGAAATCCTGATGGTCCCAGTTTTTATTAAGGGCCGCCAGCGTATCGAGATCGCGTCGGCCTGTCGCCGGATTGGCCGTGGTGGCCAGACAGCGGCGGATCGCTTCGCGCACAATCATTTCGGCACTGCCGAGGCGCAGCGTCTTGCCGATCAGGTCAAACTCTGCCCAAGGGGCCAGCCCGTCGAGATGGATATTGCAGCGCCAGCGCAGGGGCGAGACATCGGCCCCCATCTTGTCAGCCAGATCGGCGTTGGAGGCAAGATTGAGCAGGCTCACCGACGGGTAATCGGTATCGGTAAAGCCGCGCCCGTCGAGCCGGTAGAGGCGCGTTGGTTGCGTGCTTTCCGCAGGGATCAGGGGGCGCACCCAGTCGAGAAACGCCTGGCTGTCGTGATCGGGACGAAAGGTCAGATCGGGGCGGTCGGGATGGGTGAGGGTGACCGTCTCGGAGGTCTCATCCAGCGCAGCATTGATCGCCATGATCGCGCCAGTTTTGGACCCGCGCGAGAAGTTGACGCAAGGCCCCCATTCGCCGTCAGTCAACCGGGCGATTTCAAGCGCCACGGCCCAGAGGCGGTCGCCGGGCATCGCCTGCCCGGCGGTGAGCGTGACGGCGGTCAGCGCTTCGCGCCCATGGCTCTTGATCGGATGCCGCCAGAGGGCGCGAACCTCTGTCATTTTTTCTTGGGCGTTGCTTTGGGCGCGGGTTCCGGTGCCGGCTTCTTGCGTTTGAAGCTGGAGAGGATATTGCCAAACACGTCCGGTTTATGGCCATGCGAGCGCATGATCACGTATTGCTGGCTGAAAGTGATCACGTTGTTCGCGATCCAGTAGATCACCAGACCCGAGGCAAAGCTGCCCAGCATGAACATGAAGACCCAAGGCATCCAGGCAAAGATCATCTTTTGCGTGGGATCGGTGGGCGATGGGTTCAGCTTTTGTTGCAGCCACATGGACACGCCGAGGCAGAGCGGCAGAATACCAATGAAGATCAGCGCCAAGACTGAGCCCGGCTCTGGAGCCGCCCAGGGCAGAATGCCCCAGAGATTATAGAGCGACGAGGTGTCGGGGGCCGAAAGATCCTTGATCCAGGCCACCCATGGCGCGTGGCGCAATTCGAGCGTGACGAAGATCACCTTGTAGAGCGAGAAGAAGATCGGGATTTGCAACAGGATGGGCAGACAGCCCGCCGCCGGATTGACCTTTTCCCGCTTGTACAGCTCCATCATTTCCTTCTGGAGCTTTTGGCGGTCATCCCCGGCAGTCTCCTTGATCTTCTCCATCTGCGGCTGGAGTTCCTTCATCTTGGCCATGGAGACGTAGGATTTATAGGCCAAGGGCAGCACGAGCGCCTTGATCAGCAGAGTCAGCGCTATGATCGCCCAGCCCATGTTGCCGATGATCGCGTGCAGCCAGTGCAGCGCCGCAAAGATCGGTTTGGTCAGGAAAAAGAACCAGCCCCAGTCGATGGAGTCGAGAAAGCGGTCGACGCCCTGCTCGTTCTGATAGGCGCGAATCGTGGCCCATTCCTTGGCCCCGGCAAAGAGGCGGGTGTCGGCGGACGCGGTTTGACCCGGCTCGACCGTCTGGGTCGGTTGCACGGTTTCGGTCTGAAAGATGCCGCGCTGCGGATCGAATTTGCTCACGGATTTGAATGGGTTGCCCGAGGCGGGGATGAGGGTGGTCATCCAGTAGTGATCCGTAAAGCCGATCCAACCGTTCTCGGTCACTTGCGTCACCTCGGCGGGCGCGCCCTCGCGGGCGTTGAACGGATATTCTTCGACATCGTCATACTTGATTTCCGACAGGGTGCCATCGGCCATCCCGATCAGCCCTTCATGGAGAATGAAGAACTTCTTGAGATCTGCGGGTCGTCCGTGGCGCGCAAGGATGCCGTAGGGCGCAAGGCTCACGGCGCTGGCCCCGGTATTCTCGACCGACTGGCGGACCGAGAACATGAAATCCTCGTCCACGCTGAGTTCGCGGCGGAAGATGAGACCAGCGCCATTGTCCCAAGACAGGGTGATGGGCGAGGTCGGTGTCAGGGTCTCGCCGCTCTCGATTTGCCAGAGCGTGTTGGAACCGGGGACCTGATCGGCGGTCAGACCGGCACCGGGCGCCCAACCGTAGAGGGCGTAATAGGGGGCCTCGCTTCCGACCGGGGCGAGCAGGCGCACGATGTCAGAGGCGGGATCAATCGTTTCGCGATAATTCTTGAGGAAGAGGTCATCGATTCGGCCGCCCTGCAGCGAGATCGTGCCTTGCAGGCTGGGTGTGTCGATGTTCAGGCGCGGGGCGTCCGGCTCTGTTGCGGGGGCCGCTGTCTGGGTTGTGGTCGCATCGGCCGTGCTGTCCGCAACTGGCGCGGGCACGCTCTGTGTGGCGCTCGGGACGGGAGCGTTGGGGTCGACTGCCGGGGACTCCGGGGGGGGGAACATCACGAACCAGACCAGAATCACAAGGAAACTGAGCGCAGTTGCAAAGATTAGGTTCTTGTTCTGATCATCCATCGCCGATGGCCATCCGTCTGTTACATGTCAGGGCGGTTCAACAGAGTGCGGGCCCAAACGTCAAGCGGAATCCGGGAATTTGCGCCGGTCGCGCGGGGATATATCGCAGCGCTCACCCCTTGGCGCGGATAATCCGGGGCAGGTGGGCGAGTTTGGCGCGATGGGCCGCGATCCAATCCGGGGTCGCATCGAGCGGCATCGGGCGACCGATGCCAAAGCCCTGAACATGGCCGCAGCCGAGCTGGGCGAGCATCGCGTGTTCGCCTGCAGTTTCGACCCCTTCGGCCAGAGTGGCGAGGTCCAGCCGTTCCGCCATGGAGAGGATGGCCGCGACCATGCGCTGTTGTTCGGGGTCGCGGTCGATTTTGGTGACAAAGGAACGGTCGATCTTGAGCCGCCCTACAGCAAAGCGTCGGATGGTCGAGATCGAGGCATGGCCGGTGCCGAAATCGTCAAGATCGATCAGGCAGCCCATATCCGCCAGCGCGGCGATGTTGCGGGTAATGACGTCATCGGGTGAGGTGGCAAGGACGGTTTCGAGGATTTCGACCGCCAGTCGGGTGGGCGGCAGATTGCAACGGTCCAGTTCCCATGCGATTTTGTCCGCAAGCTGTGGATTGCGCAGCTCTTCGGGCGAGAAGTTGACGCCGACATGTGGGATGTCGAGGCCAAGATTGTCCCATGTCTGGAGCGCGCGCAGGGCGTTGCTCAGCATGGCATCGCCCAGCACCTCCATCCGACCAGAAGCGGCGAGGAGTGGCAGAAATTCCGCGGGGGTGATGAGGCCGGCGGTGGGATGCTGCCACCGTGCCAGCGCCTCGAATCCGCTGATTTCGCCTGTATTGGTGCAGATTTGTGGCTGAAACCAGCTGATCAACTGGCCGGTCTTGAACGCCTGTTGCAGATCCTCTGCAATGTGCTGCGGCATTTGGACCCTCGCGCGCAGGTCGCGGGAAAAGGCGCGAATCGCGGAAGGCCCATGGCGGCGGGCCTCGTCCAGCGCGGTGAGCGCAGCGTCAAAGAGCGCGTCGCTTGTTTGGGTGGGGGCGTGGGTGGCAGGGCAGAACCCAAGCGAGGCGGAGATATAGACGGTCGTGGCACCCAGCGTGATCGGTTCCTCGACGGCGGATTGCAGGCGGCTGGCGAGCGTGAGGAGCGGCTCCAATTCTAAGGTATTGATCGGAAATAGAAAAATTCCGATGCGGCCTGCGCCGAGGTCAAAGAGCTGATCGGCAGCGCGGAGCGCGCGGGCGAGGCGATCGAGGCTTTGCACTGTGACGCGGTCTGTCGCGGATCGACCGTAACGCTCTGATAAGATGTCATAATCGTCGATCTGGAGGATGAAACAGGCGGTGCGTTGACCCGTGCGGCGCGCCTCTGACAGGGTGCGGTTGAGGTGGGCGCGCATCGCAACGCTGGCACCGTCCCTCTGGGTGCGGGACTGTTGGCCGAAAAGAGTGATTATGATCAATAGGATAGGTGGGGAAAGCAGGAGTGCGGGGAGGCCAAACCACTGCGTTGCAAGGCCCGCCGAGGCGAGAAAGACCAGCGATTTTGGCCCGCGACCGACCTGAGGCAAGTCTGCCAAAAACGCGCCAAACCATTGTTTTGATTTGTAAAACATCCGAAATCCCATAGCCCGGTCTTGAGCCTAGCGCAGAGGGGTTAACGGAGTTTGGGCAATCCCTCGGGATTTGCGTTGGATTTTATCGATTCGGTTGTCAGGCCCGCGAAATCGAAGAGTTTGGGATCGAGCAGATGCGAGGGCCGCGCGTTCATCAGGGCGCGGAACATGACCTGACGACGACCGGGGGCATTCGCCTCCCATCCGTCGAGGATCTGTTTGACCTGTTGGCGTTGCAGCCCGTCTTGCGAGCCGCAGAGATCACAGGGGATGATGGGGTAGTTCATGGCGCGCGAAAACCGCTCGCAATCCACCTCGGCGACATGCGCGAGGGGGCGGTAGAGGAAGAGATCACCCTCCTCATTCACCAGCTTTGGCGGCATGGTGGCGAGCCGCCCGCCATGAAAGAGGTTCATGAAAAAGGTCTCAAGAATGTCGTCGCGGTGATGGCCGAGAACAACCGCCGTGCAGCCTTCTTCGCGGGCGATGCGGTAGAGATTTCCCCTGCGCAAACGGGAACATAGCGCGCAATAGGTGCGCCCGGCGGGCACCTTGTCCATGACGATGGAATAGGTGTCCTGATACTCGATCCGGTGGGGCACCTGCATGCGATTGAGGAAATCCGGCAGGACGGTGGCCGGGAAACCGGGCTGGCCCTGATCAAGATTGCAGGCCAAGAGATCGACCGGCAGAAGGCCGCGCCATTTCAGCTCATGGAGCACCGCAAGGAGGGTATAGCTGTCCTTGCCGCCCGAGAGACAGACAAGCCATTTGCCGCCCGGCTCGATCATGGCATATTGCTCGATCGCCTCGCGGGTGTGGCGGACAATGCGTTTGCGCAGCTTTTTGAATTCGGTGCTGCTGGGCGCCCCGTGAAACAGCGGATGGATCTCTTCGGTCTCGTCTAGCATGGGCTGGCTTTAGGGGTTTTGCGGGGAGCAGGCAAGGGTGTGTGAGGGGCTGTCAAGCGTGCGGTGGGGTAAGGATTGGGCGGGGGGCGAACTCTTTAAAAGGGTCCGGTTCGTTCTCTATCCTAGAACGCGATTGGTACGGTTGTGCGGTTGGACCGTACGTTTTGGGGTAAGGGAGGGGGGCGCTGCCCCCGTCGCTGCAAGCAGCGACTCCCCCGAAGTATTTCGGGCAAGATGAAATGGGGGGTGGGGGGTGAGCCAATGTCAGTCGTAGACCACGCCAGGACCTAGAATCTCGAAGCCCTTAATTTCGAACTCATACATGCCCGATTGGTCAGCCTTTTCGGCCCTGGCCATCAGTTTGCCATCGGAGTCCCGAAACACTGCGTGGGCAGAATGAATTGCCCGATAGCAATGCGTTCCGTCAGGATAGATATACTTCAGCATCACAGGGTCCCCAATTCGGTTTGCGGTTGGTTTGTTGGCGCAAAATGTTTCCCAAATGTTCCAAGCTCAGCGCAACCTGTCAAGGGCCGCTGCGTCCGCATAGCCACCACCCTGTGTCTAAAGCAACGCCGCCTCTCAGCTCTCGCCTTTTCCCTCAACCAACGCCTGAACAATCGCCTTGGCGCTGTCGCTGTCCCAATGCGCATCGCCGAGGAGGCGGGCGATTTCATGGCCCTCGGGATCAAGGATCACGGTGATGGGCAGTCCAAAGATGCCCATGGCGCGGGCGAGGGCGCTTTTGGGGTCGGTGTGCAGCGGCAGGTTGTCGACGCCGATCTCGTCAAAGAATTTGGCCATCGCGGTGGGGGCGTTGCGGCCTGTGGCGATGGTGACGACCTCGAAGGTGTCGCCGCGCATCTCGGTTTGCAGGGTCGAGAGCGTCGGCATTTCGGCCCGACAAGGCGCGCACCATGTGGCCCAGAAGTTCAGCACGACATACCGCCCCTGAAAATCGGCAAGGGTGCCTGTGGAGCCATCGGCGCGGGTGAATGCGGTTGTGGGGGCGGGTGTCGGCGCAGAGTGGAAATTCAGTTTCTTCATGTCGCCGTCGCGCAGCGCCTCAAGTGCTGCGGTATCGGCGTGGGCAGTATTTGCACCAAGGGCCACGGCCATATAAAGGACGATCTGACGAATGATTTTCATAATTCCCTCCGAAGGGCCAAAGACATGACTGACACAACCTCGAACCAGATGTGGGGCGGCCGCTTTGCCGCCGGGCCGGATGCGATCATGGAGGCAATTAATGCCTCGATCTCATTCGACAAGCGGATGGCGGCACAGGATATCGCCGGCTCGAGGGCCCATGCCGCGATGCTGGCGGCAACAGGTATTGTCAGTGATAGTGATGCGGCGGCGATGAGGGAAGGGCTGCTCACGGTCTTGTCAGAGATAGAGGCGGGGGAATTCACCTTTTCCACGGCGCTTGAGGATATTCACATGAATGTCGAGGCGCGGCTCAAGGATTTGATCGGCGCGCCTGCCGGGCGGTTGCACACCGGGCGGTCGCGCAACGATCAGGTGGCGACGGATTTCCGGCTCTGGGTGCGGGATCAACTGGATGCCGTGGATCAGGCCTTGCAGGCGTTGATGCGGGCGCTGGTGGCGCAGGCCGAGGCGGGGGCGGACTGGGTGATGCCGGGGTTTACCCATCTCCAGACCGCGCAGCCGGTGACATGGGGGCATCACATGATGGCCTATGTCGAGATGTTTGGCCGTGATCTGAGCCGGGTGCGCGATGCGCGGGCGCGGATGAATGAATGCCCCTTGGGGGCGGCGGCGCTGGCGGGGACATCCTTTCCGATTGATCGCGAGATGACGGCGAAGGCGCTGGGCTTTGACCGCCCCTGCGCCAATAGTCTGGATGCGGTGAGTGACCGGGATTTTGCGCTGGAGTTTCTGGCGGCTGCCAGTATTTGCGCCATGCATCTGAGCCGGTTCGCGGAGGAATTGGTGATCTGGTCCTCGGCACAGTTCCGGTTTGTGGCGCTGTCGGATCGGTTCTCGACCGGATCGAGCATCATGCCGCAGAAGAAGAATCCCGATGCGGCGGAGTTGATCCGCGCCAAGGTCGGGCGGATTTTCGGGGCCAATGTGGCGCTGATGATGGTCATGAAAGGCCTGCCGCTGGCCTATTCCAAGGACATGCAGGAAGACAAGGAGCAGGTGTTCGACGCCGCCGACAACCTGATGCTGGCGCTGGCCGCGATGGAGGGCATGGTGCGCGACATGGCGGCGCGGACGGATCATCTGGAGGCGGCCGCCGGGTCGGGATTTTCGACGGCGACCGATCTGGCGGATTGGTTGGTGCGGGTGCTGGATATGCCGTTTCGCGAGGCGCATCATGTCACCGGGGCCTTGGTGGCCAAGGCGGAGGCCAAGGGCTGTGATCTGCCGGACCTGAGCCTGACCGAGATGCAAGAGGTGCATGGCGAAATCACCGCGTCGGTCTATGATGTGCTGGGGGTGCATAATTCGGTCGCCTCGCGGGTGAGCTATGGCGGCACCGCGCCCACACAGGTGCGCGTGCAGGTGGCGCGGTGGAAGGAGCGGTTGGGATGATACGGCTGGGTTTTGCTGTGCTGAGCCTCACGGTGCTGATGGGGTGCGGCGTCGACGGAGAGCCGGTGCGCCCCACGGCGGGGATGAACGTGGGCGTGGGCACACATGGCGTCACGGTCGGCGTGGGTGGCGGCGTGCGCGTGGGCGGCGTCAATGTCGGCGTGGGGGTGGGCCTGTGAGATGGGTTTATGCCGCGCTGGCCATCTGGGGTGCGATTCATCCGATGTATTGGTTCCTGCACTGGTTCGGGCAGAACGGCTATGACCTGATGGGCATGGTCGATGCCTGGCATGCCAATGCCGCAAGTTCCGGTCTGGTCTGGGATCTGACGATTGCTGCGGTGGCGCTGACGGTCTGGGTGGTGGTCGAGGCGGTGCAGAACCGGCACTGGCTGGGTCTGATTGCGATTCCGGCGACATTCGGTATCGGGGTGAGTTGCGGTTTGCCGCTCTATCTGTTCTTGCGGGCGTCGCGGGGCGGTGCGCGCGGGATTTGAGTATTTTTGGCAAGATGAAACGGGACAGGACGCTGCGTGGATCATTTTCTCTATCATAATGGCGTGTTGCAGGCCGAGGATGTGCCGCTCTCGGAGATTGCCGAGGCCGTGGGCACGCCGTTCTATTGCTATTCCACCGCGACGCTGGAGCGGCATTTCCGTCTGTTTGACGAGGCGCTGACGGGGATGGATCATCTGGTCTGTTACGCGATGAAAGCGGCGAGCAATCAGGCGATCCTGAAAACACTGGCGCGCTTGGGCGCTGGGATGGATGTGGTTTCGGGTGGGGAATATGCCCGCGCCAAGGCGGCGGGTGTGCCGGGTGAGCGGATCGTATTCTCGGGCGTGGGCAAGACCCGCGAGGAAATGCGTCTGGCGCTGATGGGCGGTATTCGCCAGTTCAATGTCGAGAGCGAGCCGGAAATGGGCGTTCTGAGTGCCGTGGCGGTGGAACTGGGTCTGCGTGCGCCGATCACCATTCGGGTCAATCCCGATGTGGATGCCAAGACCCATGCCAAGATTGCCACCGGCAAGAGCGAGAACAAGTTTGGCATCCCAATTGCGCGGGCGCGCGAGGTGTATGCGCAGGCTGCGGCCCTGCCGGGGCTGGAGGTGATCGGGATCGACGTGCATATCGGTAGCCAACTGACCGATTTGGCGCCGTTCCGCCTTGCCTATGAAAAGGTGGCGGAGCTGACTCAGGTTCTGCGCGAGGATGGGCACGACATTCGCCGCCTCGATCTGGGGGGCGGTCTGGGGATTCCCTATACCCGTTCGAACGAGGCCCCGCCGCTGCCCACGGAATATGGTGCGCTGATCCGCGAGGTGCTGGGGCATCTGGGCTGTGAGATCGAGATCGAGCCGGGGCGGTTGATTGCGGGCAATGCGGGGATTCTGGTGAGCCGGGTGATCTATTTGAAATCCGGTGAGGGGCGGGATTTCCTGATCCTTGATGCCGCGATGAACGATCTGATCCGACCGGCGATGTATGACGCGCATCATGACATCGTGCCGCTGGTGGAGCCCGCGCCGGGGGTCGAGCAACAGCCCTATGATGTGGTCGGGCCGGTCTGCGAATCGGGGGACACATTTGCCAAGGGGCGGATGTTGCCGCCGCTGGCCGAGGGCGATCTGGTGGCGTTCCGCAGTGCCGGCGCGTATGGCGCGGTGATGTCGAGCGAGTATAACACGCGGCCTCTGGTGCCCGAAGTTCTGGTGCATGGGCGTGACTTTGCCGTGATCCGGGGCAGACCGACCTTTGACGAAATGATAAATCGCGATACCATCCCTGAATGGCTCTGACGCGATGGGCGCGCGGGGCCGAGATGAGGTGCCGCGCATGGCTGCGACCGAAAACCCCCTGAAAGCTCTGACCGCGCGGTTGCGGCGGCCTCTTCTGCTGACATGGGCGGGGTTGATTGCCGAGCGTCTGGTGCGCGCATTCTGGCCGATGTGGAGCGTGATTGCGGCGGGGGCTGCGGCGCTGATGCTGGGCCTTCACGATCTGGCAGCGGTCGAGGTGGTCTGGGGCACCGCCATGCTGGCCGCGCTGGCGGTGCTGGTTTACGGCGTGCTGGGGTTTGTGAAGTTCCGGTTTCCGCGTCGGGCCGAGGCCTTGGCGCGGATGGATGAGGCGATGCCGGGCAGGCCACTGGCGGCGCTGGCGGATGTGCAGGCGATTGGCGCGGGCGATGCCGGGTCGGCGGCGCTCTGGCGGGCGCATCAGGCGCGGATGGCGGCACGGGCAGCGGGCGCACGCGCAGTCGAGCCGGATTTGCGGCTGTCGCGGCAGGATCCGTTCGGGCTGCGCTACATCGCCCTCTTGGGTTTGGTAGTGGCGTTGCTCTTTGGCTCGATCTGGCGGGCCGGGTCGGTGGCGGAGATGGTGCCGGGGGGCGCGCGTGGCGCGGCGCTGGCCGCTGGCCCGACATGGGAAGGCTGGATCGAGCCACCCAGCTACACAGGACTTCCGAGCCTCTATCTTGCCGATCAGGGTGAGGTGATCGAGGTGCCGGAAGGCAGCCGGATTACCCTGCGATTCTATGGTGAGGTGGGGGCGCTGAGCCTGACAGAAACGGTGTCGGGTGAGGGCGCAGAGGCCGCAAGCACCGATCCTGAGCAGCAGTTTGAGGTCGCGCGCGCCGGCGAAATGCGGATTGACGGTCCGGGGGGGCGTAGCTGGGCCGTTGCGGCGCTGGCAGACGCAGCCCCGGAGGTCGAGGTGGTCGAGCGCGATGCGCGCACCGCCTTTGATGGGCAGATGAGCCAGCCCTTTGCCGCGCGCGACGATTACGGCGTGGTGAGCGGCGGGGCGGTCTTTGCACTGGATCTGGCGCGGGTGGATCGGCGGTATGGTCTGGCGGTGGAGCCGGAGCCGCGCGAGGTGATCCGGCTGGATCTGCCGATGCCCTTGGCCGGGGATCGGACCGAGTTTACCGAGACCCTGGTCGAGAACCTCTCGGAGCATCCGTGGGCGCATTTGCCTGTGACGCTGAGGTTGCAGGTTGCGGATGCGGCGGGGCAAGAGGGGCAGTCCGAACCGTTCGTGATGGTCCTGCCCGCGCGGCGGTTTTTTGATCCGATGGCGGCGGCGGTGATCGAGCAGCGGCGCGATCTGTTGTGGTCGCGGCAGAACGCCGGGCGCGTGGTGCAGGTGTTGCGGGCGGTGTCCTACAAGC
Organism: Roseovarius sp. 217; assembly: GCF_000152845.1. Taxonomy (GTDB): domain Bacteria; phylum Pseudomonadota; class Alphaproteobacteria; order Rhodobacterales; family Rhodobacteraceae; genus Roseovarius. The sequence continues at coordinate 1,041,702 of NZ_CH902584.1, read as the reverse complement.
CGGAGGGGCGGCTCTTTCGGTCTGAGAAAGCCTATTTGCGGTTGCGGGTGATTGTGCGGCAGTTGGAGGCGATGACGCAGAGCGAGGGGCTGGACGAGGCCGAGCGCGATGAGATCGCGCAGGCGCTCTGGGATCTGGGTGTGTTGCTGGAAGATGGTGACATGGGCGACGCGCTGGAGCGGATGCGCGCGGCCCAAGAGCGATTGAGCGAGGCGATGAAGAACGGCGCCAGCGAGGAAGAGATCGCGCGGCTGATGCAGGATCTGCGGGATGCGACACAGGATTACCTGCGCCAGAAGATGCAGCAAGCCGAGCGCGAGAACCCCGAGGAAAGCGATCAGCGCAGCGCTGAAAACATGATGCAGATGAACCAACAGGATCTGCAGGACATGATGGACCGCATTCAGGAGTTGATGGAACAGGGCCGCTATGCCGAGGCGCAGCAGGCGCTCGAAGAGTTCCAGCAGATGATGGAGAACATGCAGGTCACCCAAGGCCAGGGCCAGCAGGGTCAATCGCCGGGCGAGCAGGCGATGGAGGGATTGGCCGAGACATTGCGGGAGCAACAGGGCCTGTCGGATCAGGCGTTCCGCGACTTGCAGGAACAGTTCAACCCCGGTGCGCAGTCGGGCCAGTCGCAGAATAATGAGGGTCGCAGCGGTGGCGAAGGGCGCGGCGAGAGCCATGATGGTCAGCAGGGTCAGGGCGGACAGGGCGGCGAGCAGCAGGGCCAAGGCGGCGAGGGCCGCGAACAGGCCGAGGACGGTCAGACCGGCGAGGGGTCGCTGGCCGAGCGGCAGGACGCGTTGCGGCAGGAATTGGAGCGGCAACGGCAGGGTCTGCCGCAACTCGGCGGCGAGGCGGGAGAGGCCGCGCGCGAGGCGCTGGAGCGGGCGGAACGGGCGATGGAAGGTGCGGAAGAGGCGCTGCGCAGTGATGATCTGGCCGGGGCGATCGACAATCAGGCCGACGCGATGGAAGCGCTGCGCGAGGGCATGCGCAACATGGGTGAGGCGATGGCCGAGCAGCAAAATCCCGGTGGCCAGGGCGATGCCGAAGGTCAGCCGGGGCAGGCGCAGGCCGATCCCCTCGGGCGCGAGGCCGGACAGGGGCGGCAGGCGGGCACGCAGGACAGTCTCTTGCAGGGCGAGGATGTCTATCGGCGGGCGCGGGAATTGCTGGACGAGATCCGTAAACGGTCCGGCGAGGGCGAGCGCCCGGATGTGGAGCTCGACTATCTGCGGCGGTTGCTGGAACGGTTCTGAGGCGCAGGCCGGGAACCGACACGCAGGGCTCGGGTGATCCGGACGGGGCAGGATTGGCTAACCCTGCCCCGCTCTGGGTGACGATCAGTTGATGGCACCGTTGACCATTGGCCGCCAGCTGTCTTCATTTGCGGCAGCCCATTCGGCAGCGACGTCGGCCACGGGGCGACCATCACGCGCGACTGCGACCATCAGCGCGGCCTGTGTTTCATTGGTGATCTGGAAATCCTCAAGAAGAAAATAGGCGGCGGGCCAGCGGGTCTTGAACCCTTTGATCACAGATTTGACGGCGCTCAGGCTCGGGACTCCGCAATCGCCCACGGCCTTGGGGTTCGGTCCCCAGCTTGCGTCTTCGTAGCAGGCGGCCTCAGCCTCGGGCAGATCGACAAAACGCAGGTCATGGACGGCGCCGGCCCAATGCGGTTGCCAGAACATCGCGAGTGCCGGGGTGCCGTTGGTGCTTGCGCTGACGAGGGCATCGACCAGCGCCTGTTCGGACGCGGCGGGAGAGGCGGTGAAGGGCAGATCGAGGGCGGTCATCAGATCGGCCCCCGGTGACTCCCAATCGGTGGGATAGTCGATTAGCACAGGCGCGCCGCCATCGCTGGCAAAGGCTGTGGCGCAATCACGCAACGCCGCGAGCGCGGGCAGGCCGGGGCAGGCGGTCTCCATATGGGCGGGATAGGCCAGCCCCTCTGTCATGGAAAGGCCCAGGTCTCCGAGATCGACAAGGCTCCGCTCCATCATCATATCGCGATAGGACGGTGCGGCATTGGCGGGCCAGATTTCGAGGTTGGCGTCGATATTGCCCCGCCCCATCTGGCGGAAAACGGCCATGTCATCAACCGGGACGAATTCGACTGTATAGCCTGCCGCCTTGAGCAGTTCGCCCGCGACATGCGCGGTGATCTGAGCCTCGGTCTGTTGGGTGAGCGCGAGCTTGATTGGCTCATCCGACTTGCCCAGATCCGCCGCAGTCACGGGGAGGGCAAAGGCGCAGAGCGCGAGCGCGCAGCAGGTGGATTTCATAACAAACTCCTTGGTCAAAGAGAGGGCCTGCGGCCCCCATGCGTGTCAAACGGTCAGATCGGGAAACGTCATGCTGAAATGGTGGCTGTGAGTAATGGTGGGCTGCGTCCCGTTTCCCGGCACACGATACCATGTCCGGCGTGGGCTGCATCCCTTTTCGCGCGATTACACGAGAGGGTGTTTGATGTTTCATCGCGGGGCTGCGGGGATCGGTGGTGTCAGTGATTATGTTTGTAATCAGAGTCTAATCTGGCTTGCGTCCGCAGTCTTAACGAACTGGCAAGGGTGTTTGACCGAGTTTGTCGCCTGCGCAACCGTTCTGGAGAGACCGATGTCGGATTTATCAGCCCGCCTTGACCTGCCGTTTATCGCCCCGTCACAGGCGCAAAAGCATGTGACGCATAATGAGGCTGTGCAGCGGTTGGATCTGTTGGTTCAAATGGCGCTGGACGGGTTCGAGGCGACGGAGCCCCCTGCCGCGCCTGAGACCGGCGCGCGATTTGCGCTGGGGACGGGGGCGACGGGCGTCTGGGCGGGGCAGGATGGCAAGATCGCCGCGTTTCTGGGCGAGGCCTGGATGTTTGTGACGCCGCAAGAGGGCTGGATTGCGGCGGAGCGCGGCGGCACCGCGGTGCGCATTTACCGCGATGGGGGGTGGCGCGGGTTCCCGGACCGGACCGATGCCCTGGGGATCGCGACGCAGGCCGACGCCGTCAACCGATTGAGCGTTGCGGCGGCGGCCACCCTGCTGAGCCATGCCGGATCGGGACATCAGCTCAAGATAAACAAGGCGCAGAGCGATGACACCGCGAGTTTGGTGTTTCAGTCAGGGTTTGCGGGTCATGCCGAGATGGGTCTGGCGGGCGATGACGATTTCTCCATCAAGGTGAGTGCGGATGGCACGACATGGACCGAGGCTCTGCGGGTCGATGCGCAGACGGCGCGGATCAGCGGTGCGGCGGTTCAGTCCGCACCGACCGACAATGCCGCAGAGCGATTGCTCAAAGTGGGGGCGTTCGGGCTTGGCACCGCGATCAGCCTGACCGCCTCTGACGGGCTCGATACCCTGGTCTTGTCCGGCCTCTATTATAATCCCACGGCTGGAAATACCTCGGGCAACTCCTATCCGATTTCGTCTGCTGGGGCGCTTTTGGTGATTGCGCGCTCTGCCACGAATGTTGTGCAGGAGTTCACGTCTTATGGGGGCACCTCAGCGGCTTCGGCGCTGCGGAAATTCGTCAGATCCTGGGGCACGGGCGGGTGGACACCCTGGCTTGAACTGTATCACAGCGGGCGCGTGATGGGCCCGGTGTCCCTATCGGACGGAGTGCCGACCGGGGCGATCATCGAGCATCAGTTTGTGGGCGGGAACGGGGAATATACGCGGTTTGCCAATGGCACGCAGATTTGCGGAACGACAGTGGCGCTCTCGACCTCTGGCGAAACGACCTGGACTTATCCGGCGCAGTTCTTCACCGCGCCTCGCGTTGCGGCGGTCTTGACGGGCAGTCAGGCCGCCTTTGCGCGCACCCTCAGCAATTCCAACCTGAGCATTCAGATCGGGGGGTTCAACACGTCTGGCACACGGGTGAGCGGCTTTGCCTATCTCCTTGCAATTGGCCGGTGGATTTAAGGAGATGACCATGCAGATCAAATTCTCACCAATGCGCCGGGATCTAAGGCTGGCGCTGGTCCGGTCGGGGGACACTCTGACGATCAACGGCGAGGCGTTCGATTTTTCACCGCTTCCAGAGGGGGCTACCTTGCCGCGGGAGGCCATGGACTCGGAGTGGTTCGCCGGACCGGTTGAGCGGGAGGGCGGTGTGTTGCACCTCAGCCTGATCCTGCCCCATGGACCAAATCCGCCGCTTGAGACCCTCATGGCCGAGCCCGTCATTGTGACCGACGACGGGCCTGTGACCCTGCCGCCCTATGATCAGGAGATCCCCGATGCAGATTGATTTCAGTCAAATGATCACCGCCGAGGCCAAGGCGGTCATCGCCGCGTCGGTACGGGCCGCTGACATCAAGGCCGAATGCCGGGCGCGCATTCTGGCAATCGGCTCTGAGACCACGCAGATGAATATCGCACAGGCCGGAATTGTGTTTACGGCGGCGGTGCTGGACGGCGCATCGCGTGAGGTCGCGTTGAAGGCGTCCGGGCTGCGCGAAGGGGATCTGGGACTGGCCCGCGATTGGAAAGCATGGGTGACGTCGATGCAGGTCGAATGTCGGCGCTCGATTGAGAGCGGCGATGATGCGGTCTGGCCAAAGGTTCCCGACGGTGTTGTCGGCCTTGCGGCACGGTTTTGACCTCACCGGTCGTCCTGTCCCGGAGGTGGTCGTGCTATGGTTGTGTTCTGAGCGCCCCGATGGGGCGCTCTCTTTGTCAGGCTTGCGATAAATATCTATGAATAGCAGGGTCTTGCCGTGGCGCAGACCCTGTCTGAGACGTCAATTGTTGATCTGTTGCGTTTTGTGGTTACCATGTGCCGAGCGGAATCAAGTCAATTCACCGTGACCTTGAAGAGACCCGCTTTTAAATTCTGAAATTTATGCGGCTTGGGAGATCAGAAATGGCAACACTTTTCACGCTCACAGGGTTCCAGTTTATCGCGTCCGGGGTGAGTATTTCTGGTCTTGGACCAGCAACGCTCGAGGTTCTGGGCAGTGATGATCTGGAGTTTACCTATACGTCAACAACCGTCGATCCGACTGATCCGCAGGGTGAGCTTGATGCAACGTCGGGTGATTTGTTTGAAGTGCGATTGGACGGCGTTGACCCGCTTGTCTTTGACAACGTGTTCGAAGGCATTATGGCCGAGGTCGAATTTGACGGGCAGATGGCGCAGTTTGTTGGATTTACCAACCCGTTCACCAACGAGACATTCTTGTTTCAACTGGACAATGTGCCGATTTTTGCGGGACCGGTTCCGACCGAAGCCGAACTGACCGCTATCTTGGGCAGCGCGTCGCTGAGCGACATCCCGGCCGGCGGGCCGTTCTCGCCGGGCGTGCCCTTTGCGCTCACATCGGTTCCGGGCGTCACGACAGCGGAGGTCGACCTGTTTTCCCCGACCGAAGGCAATGACACGCTGACCGGATTTGGGTCGAATGATGCCATCGACGGCCTGGGCGGCGATGATGAGATCAGTGGTTCGGGTGGTGCAGATACCCTTCTGGGCGGCACCGGCGATGATAGATTGTTCGGCAATGATGGCAGCGACCTGCTGATTGGTGGACCGGGGGCAGATACGGTCGATGGTGGTCTTGGGCTGGACATCCTGCAGGGGACATCTGCGGAGCTGAATGGCGATACGCTTGTGATTGGACATGGCGATGAGATTCGGATCACCGGGCTGACGCCGTCGTCAAATGTCATTATTGGCGAGGATGGTCTGTCCGTCTCGATTGATGCGGATGGCAATGGATTGACAGAGTCGAGCTTTGCGGTCGAGACCAGTGAATCCGGTGCGACGCTGGTGCAGTCTATTGTGAATGGCGCGACCGTCCTGAGATTGGGCGAGACACCAACAGCCGGGATCGGCGTGCCGATTTCCGGCGCGTCAGGGTTTAACGAGATTCAGGACGTGCTCGTTTCTGACCCCAATCTGGTTCTCAACGATTTGGTGTTCACAGGGGGGATCGAGGGTGTCGCGCTCTTGCCTGAGGGGTTCACGATCAACCGGCTGGTGGATACCAATGAAGATGGCATCGTCGATAGCGTGACCCCTGTGGTGACCCTTGACCGTGGCGTCTTTCTGACCACGGGCGGTGGTCCCGGTACGAGCAACACGCAATCGAGTTTTTCCGTTTCTCTGGGAGAGCCGGGCGATCCGGATCTGGACCGGGCCGCACGTGATGCGTTTTCCGGGGCGGGGGAAACCAATGACGCGTCGGTCATTACCTTTACCTTTGACGCGACCGATCTGGGGAGCGCTCCTTCGGTGTCCTTCGATCTGTTCTTCGGGTCGGATGAATTCCCGGAATTCGTTGACAGCAGCTTTGTCGACATTGCCGCTGTTTTTGTAAACGGGCAGAATTTTGCGCTCTTCAACAATGATCCCGGTCAGCCGTTGTCCATCGTGGGCGAGAGCATCAACACGCCGGGCAACTTCTTTTCCAATAACGGCATCAATGATCCGGCCAACGCCTTTACCGGGGCATTCGATACGGAATATGACGGGTTCTCGCGTGTTATCACGGTGATTGCGCCAATTCAGGCCGGGGTGAACGAGGTCAAGATCGGGATCGCCGATACGGGCGACTTCATTTTCGATTCTGGTCTCTTCATCGGCAATATGCAGGCCTCCAACTTCAATTCGAGCGGGAGCTTTGTGAATGTTAGCGGCACGTCGGGCGCGGATCAGATCAATGCGACGGGTGCGCCGGAATTGATCACCCTCGGCGCGGGCGCGGACACGGTGTCCGGAACGGCGGAACAACTCGACGGGGATATCATCGACGACTGGGGCGATGACGATCTGCTAGAGTTCCTGGATGCGGTGTTCGGTCTTGAAGACATCGTTGTTACCCTTGGGTCCGCTATTCTGGATGTCGATACCGATGGCGATGGCATTGCCGACAGCACGGTCACGTTGGAAGGCAATTTCACCAATGCGACCTTTAATGTCGAGACATCCGGAGGCAATACCCAGATCACCAGCGCTGGGGCGCTACCGAATATCAACATCGTGAACGGAACCGCCGCGTCAGAGTTCCTGCCCGGCACGCTGGGCGATGACAGCATAACTGGCGGGGGTGGAAACGATTCCATTCCGGCATCGGACGGCGATGATGTGGTCAACGGCGGGGCTGGCAATGACAATATCGGCGGCGGTTTTGGCAATGATACGATCAACGGCGGTGACGGCGATGACATCATGGGCGCGGGCTTTGGCGATGACAGTGTCGTGGGGGCTGCGGGCAATGACGTGGTTGCGGGTGGCGCTGGCAATGACACGCTTTCGGGCGGGTCTGGCGATGACAGCATGTCCGGCAGCTTTGGCAATGATCTGATCAACGCCGGGGGTGGGGCCGATGACATCGGCGGCGGCGCCGGGCAGGATACGATCAACGCCGGGGCTGGCAATGACCAGGTCGGAGGCGGCGAAGGCGATGACGTTATCTCTGGCGGTGACGACAATGATTTCCTTGCCGGCGGCGGGCGCAATGACATCATCGACGGCGGCTCTGGCGATGACACGATCAACGGCGGGGCTGGCAATGATCAGATGACGGGGGGCACTGGCGCGGATCAGTTCGTGTTCTCGGCCTTTGTCGCCGGTGAGAGCGATGTGATCGGCGATTTCGAGGATGGCATCGACAGCTTCTTCATCCGCATCATCAACCCGGATACGGGTGCGGAGAATATCAACAACGGTGGCAACGGGATTGCGGGTTTCGTGGCGGCTTTGGGGATTGTGGACACAGCGGGAGGCGCGCAGTTTAACGTCAACGGCCATCAGGTTCTGGTCGAGGGCGTCGCCGCGGCGGATCTGACGGTGGACGACTTCCAGTTCCTCTAAGCCGGACCAAAAGCAACGAAAGGGGCGCCATCAAGCGCCCCTTTCTGTTACGCACAACCTTTGCGTGTTTATTGAAAACATTACAAAAAACCTTGATCACAGGATGTCGTGATGCCAAGGTCCGACTAGAAAAATACAGATAGATTGAGAAAGGACATTGCCATGAACCTGTTTACAGTTTCGGGGATTCGCGTGCGTTACGACGATACGCCCGAGGGCAATCCGACCGAAGTAACCCCTGCGGAATTCGAGCTTGCGATCACAGGTGATGTGCTCAACTACAGTGTCTTGGGATTCCCTGAGCCGGACTCGCTTTTGCCGGAAATCTCATTGAACAATGACGCCAATCTGACAGTCGCGCGCCTTGATGGGCTGGACCTGACCGGACCGGCTGGAGAGCCATTCGAGTTAACCCTTGGGTTTGTCTCGACCTCGGCGGGGACGCTGATCATTCTGGGGCTTTTTGATGAGACCTCCGATACGGACTATATTTTCCAGATTGGCGGCGATGCCGGCGTGACATTGCCCTCGACCCTGGCCGGGTTCAATGCGCTGGAAGACTCGATTACTGGCGGCGGGGCCGTTACCTCTGGCGAATTTGCCCCGAACCAGAACATCCCGCTGAGCGGGTTTGACAATACGGTGGTGTCCGTGCTGCCGGATGGGGAGCTGTTCACGGGAACGCCTGGGAACGACGACCTTCTTGGCGGAATTGGCAATGACATGCTGAACGGGCTGGATGGCGATGACCTGCTCGACGGGGCGGGCGGCAATGACACGCTGGATGGCGGTGCTGGCAATGACCAACTGACCGGCGGCGCAGGCAATGACCTGATCCGGACGGGCGAGAACAATCCCGATTTTGGCGATGTCGTGATTGGCGGCAGCGGCAATGATACGGTCGATTTCGGCGGTCTCGTCGATGGCTTTGTCGAGGTCAGCTATGGAGGTCTGGCGACACCGATCATCGCAACCGTCGATGGCGTGGCCAATACCGGCACCGTCACCAAGGGCGCGCTGGGCACCGATACATTCGTCGATGTCGAGAACCCGATGTTTTCGGGGTTCCTGAACGGCGGGCTGCGTATCCGGGGCACCGCTGGCGATGACATCTTCAGTTTCAACACGGCCTCAAACCAGTGGATCAGCGTCCGCGGCAATGGCGGCAGCGATACGTTCAACCTGACCGGCGCGGGCCTGGTGCAGCTTGATTTCAGGGGTACGGCGGTCACGGCTGATTTCGTGGCGGGCACCGTGACGCAGGGCGGTAATATCAGCACCGTCAACGGGACCGTGTTCGAGATCCGCACCGGCAACGAATCCGACTCGCTCCTTGGCAGCGCAGCGGATGAATCCTTTCGCGTGGCGGGTGGCAATGACACGGTCGATGGCGGGGCCGGGTTTGACCGGCTGCGCTATGACGATTTCGGGGTCACGCAGGTCAACGCCAACCTCGCCACCGGCATCGTGACGGGCACCGCCAATGGTCTGGCCTTTACTGATACGATCGCCAATATCGAATGGCTGCGCGGCAGCACTGGCGATGACATCCTCATCGGGGACGATGCCGCCAACCGGCTTCAGGGGCGGGCAGGCGATGACCGGCTTGTGGGCGGTCTCGGGAATGACACCATCGACGGCGAGGGGGGCACCGATACCGCCGTGCTCGCCGTGAACCGCGCCGACACGCAGGTCTCTGCCATCAACGGCGGCATCCGCATCATCTCGAGCGCGGGCACGGATTTCTTTACCTCGGTCGAGCTGTTTCAGTTCGACGATGCGCTGGTCAGCGCGGCCGATCTCATCAATGGGGCGGGCATTCCCGGCGAAGAGATCGTGGGCACCGATGGTGACGACTCGCTGATTGGCACGGTCAACGACGATACACTTGCCGGGGGCGCCGGGAATGACAACATCGACTCGGGCGGCGGCGGCAACAACAACGTCTCCGGCTCGGATGGCAATGACACGCTCTTTGGCGGGCCGGGCGATGACAGCATCGGCGGCGGCTTTGGCGATGACACGATCTTTGGCAATGACGGCAATGACGTGCTCGGCGCGGGCGTTGGCAATGACTTTGCGTCCGGCGGCAACGGCAATGACGTGGTTGCAGGCGGCGCAAACGACGATACGCTCGAAGGTGGCGAGGGCAACGACAGCATGTCCGGCAGCTTTGGCAATGACCTGATCTTTGGCAACGGCGGCGCGGATGACATCGGCGGCGGCACCGGGCGCGATACGATTGACGCGGGCGCGGGCGATGACAGCGTTGGCGGCGGCGAAGGCGATGACAGCATCCTTGGCGGCGATGGCAGTGATTTCTTGGCTGGCGGCGGGCGGGACGACATCATCGACGGCGGGGCTGGCAATGATACGATCAACGCGGGCGCTGGCAACGATGTGATCACTGGTGGCACCGGCGTGGATCAATTCGTGTTCGCGTCCTTCTTTGAGGGCGAGGCGGATGTGGTCACCGATTTCGAGGATGGTATCGACAGCTTCTTCATCCGGCGGGTGGACCCTGATACCGGCGTTGAGAATATCACCAACGGTGGCAACGGTCTGGCCGGATTCGTGGCGGCTATGAATATCGTCGACACCGCAGCGGGCGCACAGATGACCGTCAACGGCAACACGATCCTCGTTGAGGGGATCGCGGCGGCGCAACTGACAGTGGACGATTTCCAGTTCCTGTAAGGCTGGTGTGGAAGGGCCCGGCCTTTTGGGTCGGGTCATTCCATCCGCCTTTGCGATGTCGAGATCATGCGGGACCAGTTGCTCATCCTTAGAGGTGAGACATTTTGTTTGCTTCTCAAATCATCACCTTACCCATAAGGATAGACCTCGTAAGGATATCTGGTGTTGGGTCATGCCCGCGTTGTATCCTATCCGCTCAACGCAATTATGGAGCGCGCTGCCATGCCTAACCTGAACGGCGCCAAGTGGGGTTCCCAAGGCGTGGGCACGCCCGGCGGTGTCGTGACATGGAGCATTGTCGCCAGCGGGCAGGACATATCCTGGTTTGAGAGCGAGCCGGATGGCAGCCAGCTCTCGGTCGACCCAGAGTCGGTTTATACATTCGATCTCGAAGCCGAGTTGCGTGCGGCCTTTGCGGAGTGGTCGATATATGGAAACATCGAGTTCTTGCAGGTCAGAGACCCCGGTGGTGCCGCTGGCGACATCTCAACCCCTGACATTCGGATTTTCTTTGCGCCGATTCCGGGCAACACCCTTGGGTTTGCGTTTTTCCCCCCGTTTCTGGAGTATGCAATTGCCGGGGATATTCTGCTGGATGTGGACAGTTCCCTGAATTTCGATGTTCCGCTGTTTCGGGGATTGGCCGTGCATGAGATCGGTCATGCGCTTGGGTTGGAGCATATCGAAACGGTCAATGCGATCATGAATCCGATCCTGACCCAGCCCGATATTCTGGCGGATGACATCCAAGGTATCCGGCAAATCTATGGCGCGCAGGATAGCGCCCCGGTGGTCTATACCCTGCCTGCGGATCTGGAGTCCGTGACCATCCTGCATAATCCTGAGGTTTTGACCGTCAACGGCAACGCGTTGGGCAATCTGATCATCGGCACCGGCGCGGATGAGACAATCAACGGGTTGGGTGGAGATGACACGCTAGAGGGCGGTGCCGGAAATGATCAGCTGAACGGGGGGGCCGGCACGGATTGGGCCAATCTGGACGGGGTGACACGCGCGGCGGCCACGGTCAGCATGATTGCGGGCGGGTTACGGGTGGTCTCTGCGCTTGGGACGGATGAGTTGATCCAGATGGAATGGGTCACATTTGCAGATGAGGTCGTCGGCATTTCGGCTTTGATCGAAGAGATCAACGGGCCTCTTGGCCAATACCTGACGGGTGGCGGGCTGGCGGATCGTCTGAATGGCACCGATGACAGCGACACCTTGATGGGTCTTGGCGGCGATGACATTCTGGCGGGTGGTCTTGGCAATGACAGTCTCGACGGTGGCAGCGGCAACGATTCCATCTCGGCCTCTGACGGCAATGATGTTGTTGTCGGTGGATTTGGCCATGACCAGATCGGGGGTGGTCCGGGCGATGACGTCATAGACGGTGGCGATGGCAATGATGTGATCGGTGCGGGCCTCGGGGTCGATCTGGTGTCGGGCGGCAATGGCAATGACGTGGTCGCGGGCGGCGCGGGCGATGACACGCTCGACGGTGGCGCGGGCGACGACAGCATGTCCGGCAGCTTTGGCAATGACCTGATGTTTGGCGCGGATGGCACGGATGACCTTGGCGGTGGGGCGGGACGCGATACCATCGACGCAGGCGCAGGCAATGACCGGGTTGGCGGCGGTGAGGGCGATGACAGCATCCAAGGTGGCGATGGCCACGACTTTCTCGCAGGTGGCGGGCGCGATGACATCCTTGACGGCGGCGCGGGCAATGACACGATCAATGGCGGTGTTGGCAACGATCTTATGACTGGCGGTTCGGGCGCGGATCAGTTCGTGTTCAGCGCGTTCAATCCGGGGGACGCGGATGTGATCACCGATTTCGAGGATGGCATCGACCGCCTCTTCATTCGCATCCTGGACCCGGATACCGGAGCGATCAACCTAACCAACGGTGGCACTGGGCTTGCGGGTTTTGTCGATGCTTTGGGGATTGTGAACACGGCGGCGGGTGCGCAGCTCACTGTGAACGGGCATCAGATTTTGCTCGAAAACTTTGCGGCGACGGACCTGACGGTGGCTGATTTCATCTTTCTCTAAGAGGGTTTCCCGCCCAGAGACCGGACCGATTTTCCTTTAACTTTTCGTAAATGCCGCGAGGCAGCCATATTTCGTTAAGGCCATGGCAGTCTTGCAGCGGCACTCTGTTTCTTGCGTGGGGACGCGGGAAATGGGTGGGACGGGGATGCCGGTCAGGCTGGTGCATGTCGGGACGAGTCATGCGGCGAACTTTGAGGTCGCGCGCGCAGCGGTGGCGATTACGGCCCTGTCCGATGGGGGATTTGTGGTCGCGGACTACGGTGCGGGCCTCAGCCGGGTGGTGCGGGTTGGCACGAGCGGGCCAGTGCTGGAAGGGCAGTGGTTTCACGAAGAAACGGCGCGCGTCGCGTTCAATGTGATCGGCACGCCGGGGGCACTGCCACAGGCTCTGGTGGGCGATCTGTTCGAGGCTTGGGATGCGGGGGCGCGCAGTGGCACTCTGGGGTTCTTGGGTCAAGGTGGGGTGCAGACGGAAGCCGCAAGCCTTTTGGCGGCACGGGTCGAGGATCAGGATTACCTGATTATAGCCGCGGCCGACGGTCAGGGCCTGTCGGTCTTTGCTCTTGGGTCAGATCAGACGGTGCAGACAGTCCGCTCGCAGGCGGATGCGGCGGATCTCTATTTGC
>NZ_CH902584.1:856374-1028326 GCF_000152845.1 Roseovarius sp. 217 | reverse complement strand
TGCCGGTGCAGACAATCACGGGGCTTGCGCCCGCTGAGGTGGCGGGGCGGTCGTTCTTGATCGTGGCATCGGCGGACAGTGCGAGCCTGACGGTGCTGAGTGTTGGGGCGGGGGGCACGTTGGGGATTGCGGATCATGTGATTGACGGGCTGTTGACGCGGTTCGCCGGGGTGTCGCATTTGGAGGTGATCGCACAGGACGGGCATGTGTTTGTGCTGGTGGCGGGGCGGGACGCGGGGCTGAGCCTGTTCCGGCTGACGGCCGAAGGGCGGCTCTTGCATCTGGATACGCTGGCTGATGAGCAGGTCTTTGCATTGGAGGGTGTGTCCGGGTTGGCGGCACAGATCCGGGCGGGGGGTATCGACATTCTCGTGACGGCGGCGGGAGAGGCGGGGCTGAGCCTGTTTCGGGTTGATCTGGGGTCACTTGGCGTGGTGCTGCGTGGCGATGCGGCGCGGATCGAGGGCGGGGCCGGGAATGATCTTTTGTCACGCCGTGGGGGCGATGGCGTTCTGGAGGGCCACGCGGGAGAGGACGTGCTGAGCGACGGATCTGGCAAGGATACGCTGATTGGCGGTGCCGGGGCAGATGTCTTTGTCCTCATGGCGGATGGACAGCGCGATGTGATTGCGGATTTCACGCTGGGGGAGGACCGGCTTGACCTGTCGCTCTGGCCGATGTTGCGCAATCTCGGGCAGCTTGGTTTTGCGCCGACGAGCCAAGGGGCCGTGCTGCGGTTCGGGGCCGAAGAGCTCGAGGTGCGCAACGCCGCTGGCGTGGTCTTTGCGGCGGCGGAATTGTCCGCGATGGTGTCACCCTTGCTGTCACATTTCGATATTGTGCTTGGACCTTTGGAAATGGGGGGGATCGCCCCGCCAACGCGCGTTGATCCGCCACCGAGCCCGGTCGTTGTTTCGCCACCTGCGCCTGTGTCGCTGGTTCTGGTTGGGGGCGAGGGCGCGGACCTGCTTGAAGGGGGGCGTGGCCGCGGACAGTCTGGCCGGACATGGCGGCAATGACACGCTGCGCGGCGACGCGGGCGATGACCGGCTTGCGGGCGGAGCGGGCGATGACCTGATCGAAGGTGGTGCTGGGCAGGACAATATCGGAGGGGGTCTTGGCGCGGACAGGCTCAGGGGGCAGGGCGGCGATGACACGATGGGCGGCGGCGACGGGGATGATGTCCTCAGCGGCGGGGACGGTCAGGACGTGATGAGCGGCGGGCCGGGCAATGACCTGCTCGAAGGTGGCGCCGGGGATGACAGGCTGGCGGGGAGCTTTGACCGAGACACAGTGCGCGGCGGCGACGGGGATGATGTGATCGGAGGGGGGCCGGGGCGCGATCTATTGGACGGGGGGGCAGGCAACGATCAGTTCGGTGGCGGAGAGGGGGATGATACCCTATTGGGCGGTAGCGGCGACGATTTTCTGGCCGGGGGCGGGCGGAACGACCTGATGGATGGTGGCACGGGGCGCGATACGCTCAACGGCGGCGCTGGTCACGATACGCTGCGGGGCGGAGCGGAGGCGGATGTTTTCGTGTTCAATGATCTGGTCGCCGGAGAGCGCGACGTGGTCGCCGATTTCCAGATCGGTGAGGATCAGATTCGGCTGAGCGGGGTTGCGGGGCCGGGGCTGATGGGCCGCTTTCTGGCGCTTGATCTCTTTGACACGGTCGATGGTGCGGTTGTGCGCTATGCGGATCACGAGATTCTGTTGGAGGATGTGGCGACAAGCAGCCTGTCGGTGGAGGATTTCATCTTCCTGTGAGGCGCCCCAAAGCGGGAAAGGTCCGGTTCAACGCGCCAGCCCATCCGGTGCCATGAAACCCGTCGCGCGGATCGACCGGATAGCCGAGGGTTCTGAAATCAATGTCGTAGATGCGATGGATGGTCGAGAGTGTGTCTGGGGTGATGAAATTGTCATAGTTGAAACTCATATCCACCAGATCGCGCGCCGACAGATTGCCAAGATACCCGCTGAGCGGGGTTTCAGGCAGGCGGGTGCGGTTCAGCACGCGCGGTGTATAGGTCATCCGCAGCTTGCGGGCGACCCGAGAGAGTTCGACATCCAGCCGCTCGACATGGACGACGAAATCGTAATGGATGCCCTCTTCTCTGTAAAAGGCGGGCACCTGCGTTTCCCAATGCCCGTTGATCAGGTTTTCGGGGCGTGGACGGCTGGCGTGCAGATGCGCGATCGTGTCCAGAAAGGCCTCGAAGGACATGCTGTTGTCGTTGGCATCGGCACCGGTGCGCGCGCAATAGAGATCGTGGAGATCCTGTGCAAAGGGTTCCAGATCCGCGCGGCTGAGCAATTGTCGGCCGCGATAGAGGCAGAACTTGTTGAAATACGCGCTGATGATGCGGGTCGCCGGATGCCGGACCAGGATCACCGAGCGAAAGTTGCGCGTCAAAAGCGCCTCGGCGCAGCCGCGAAAGGGCGCGCTATTGGTGTGAAAATACTGCTTTTTGGCAGGGCGCGAGGGCATGTTGTCGGCGAGAAAGTTGAACAGGGTGGTGCAGGCCGCCTTTTGCGACCAGAAGAACACGGCCCTGCTGTCATCGTGAATATATCCGCGCCAGCCCATGTGATCCTGCGATGCCTTCATTCTCTCTGAGCCTTGGCTTAAAGCCCCGAGGGATGCTTGGCAACGTGGGGTTTGCGTATTTGCGGCTTGTGTCATTTCTTGGGGAACACTAGGGTGCTGCCGACCGGTTGGTGAGGCAGTTGATCAGTATGAAGAAGCGCCTTTTCCTGCATGTCGGCATGCCGAAATGTGCGACGACGTCAATTCAGGCCTATCTGGCAGACCATGCCAACGAACTGGCGGCGCGCGGAATTCACTATGAGTTCGCCCCCGGAGAGCGTGTTCCCGAGCAGGGCAATGCCTTGCATCTCGCCAATGCGATGCTCGAGGGGGACACGGCCCGCGTGAAATCACTGCTCGATTTCTTTCTGCGGCGCGATGGCGATGTGATCCTGAGTTCGGAGTATCTGTTCGGTGTCGCGCGCGGCTCGATTGCTCTTGAGGTGGTCGAGCGCATGCGACAGGCTGGATTCGACGTCGGCGTGATCTGTTATTTCCGGCGACAGGATCTGTGGATCGAATCCGACTACAAGCAGCATGTCAAAAGTGGGGCTGACTGGCGTCGCGGCATTACCGCGCTGATGGAGATGCGGGTCGAAAAGCAGGTGCTGAACTACAATGCGATGCTGATGAACTGGGTCCGTAGCGTTGCGCGCGAGAATATCCTCGCCGTGCCCCTGAGACCAGAGCAAGCCCCGGACTATGCAGTGCGCCGATTTCTGGAGGCGCTGGGCATATCGGATATGTTGCCCGATGATGCGGTGTCCCCTCGGTCGCATAATGTCAGCCCCCCGACCGGGTTGATCGAACCCGCGCGCTATCTCAAGCGGGCCATGCTGGATCAGGGGGTTGCACCGCTGTTGGTGGGACAAGAGGTGGACCGCTTTTTTGCCAAGGCGCCGGCGGTGGTGCGTGTGCCGTCACGGCGGTTTCTGATGACGTTTCTGCGTCGGCAACGCCTGTTGGAGCAATGCGAGATGTCGAATGCTGCGCTGGCGCGGAATTTTCTGAACGGCGACGCCGCCTTTGACATGACGCCCGACTATGATGAGGCCAGCGAGACCCCGCTGGGCGCAGAGGCGGCGGTCATTCTCGCGGCGTATCATGTGCAGGGACAAACCGCGCTGCATTCTCGCAGCCGGCTGCGACGGGGACTAGGCGCACTGAAGCGGACCGTGTCGCGACCGCGCGTCAGAAATTGATGATGTCGCGGTGATAGCGCCGCAAGAGCAGCAAGCCGAGCATCAGCGTGATCCCGGAAACCGTCAGAACATAGACCGAAGACACATATTCAGCGTCATAGGTGCTGTAGATGCCTTTGCGCACCAAACCGATGGGATGCACCAAGGGATTCCACCACAGCCAGTCCCGATAGGGCATGGGCACCGTATCATAGAGGAAAATGACGCCCGAGATCAGCAGCAAGGGACGGTTCAAGATCGCCCATGCGCGCTCCCATATCGGGAAAACGGAGAGCAGGAAGCAATTCAGAGTGCCGACGCCTATGCCCAGCGCAAATGCCAGAAGATAGCCCATCGCCAACGCCTTCATGTCGATGATCACATTCACGTCATAGAGAAACAGGATGAGGGGAAACAGCATGACGGCAATCAAGACATGCGTGAGCGCATTCAGGATGAACCGTGCAATGAGCGCGTCGATATAGGTGACGCCGGGATAGAACAGCAGTTGCTTTGAGAACCGCAACGCCAGTGACATTTTGCCGCTGATGTCCATATACGCCATGAAGGGCAGGACGCCCGAGGCGAAGAACAAGGGGAAATTGGTTCCAAGACTCGGGCTTCTGAAGGCCAATGAGAAAAGGAAGGTCATCAGCATGATGCCTGCGACCGGCTCTAGAATGGCCCAAAGATAGCCCAAGGCCGAACGACCATAGGTCGAGGACATCTCGCGCAGGATCAGCGCCATGACGGTCTGAAGAGTGCCTGTGCGCTTGCGCGGTAAGGCCGGAGGGAGGGCTATATTTGTCATCTTGATGGATGGTGTATCACCGTGTCCTTTGATAGAAAATCCCCAACCGGCGCATCTGTCGGGCGGTAGCATAGTGAAGAGCTAGATTTGACTCAGACCAACTCTCCTGCGGAAAAACTGGCTGCAACCCCGGGCAAGGGGGCTGCGCCTGAAACGAAGACGGGTCCGAACGTGGTTCAGGCTCCGGCGAATAGAACTCCTGTGCGCCCCACTGCAAAGCCCGCGCGTGTCAAGACGCGCCATGTGATCATTGGGCTTAGCTTTGTGGCCTTGGTGGTTTTACCGGTGATCCTGTCGATCTGGTATCTCTACGGGATCGCCCGCGACCAATACGCCAGCCATGTCGGGTTCTCGGTGCGCACCGAAGAGATCGGATCAGCCATCGAGTTGCTGGGCGGGATCACCGAGTTGTCGGGGTCCAGCTCTTCGGACACGGATATTCTGTATGAGTTCATCCAGAGCCCGCAGATCGTGCGCGCGGTCAACGAGCAGCTTGATCTCTCGCGGATCTATCAGCGGCCCGGCGATCCGGTGTTTACCCTTGGGGACGATACGCGGATTGAGGCTCTGTCGAGCTATTGGCAGCGCATGGTCAAGATTTTTTACGATCGCAGCAGCGGTCTGGTTGAAATTCGGGTTCTGGCCTTTGATCCGCAGGATGCGCGGTCCATCGCCGAAGTGGTCTTTCGCGAGAGCAGCGATATGATCAACCAACTGTCTGCGATCGCGCGGGCGGATGCAATGCGTTATGCCGAAGAAGAGTTGGCGCGTGCCGAAGATAGGCTTTTGGTGTCCAACCAGTCGCTTACCAGCTTTCGCAACCGGACCCAGATTGTTGATCCGGTGGCGGATATTCAAGGCCAGATGGGGCTGTTGAATTCGCTCAACGCGCAGATGGCAGAAGCCCAGATCGAATTGGAACTTTTGCTCGACGGGTCTGCCGAGAGCGACCCGCGCGTGACCCAGACCAATCGCAAGATTGCGGCCATTCAGAAATTGATTGACGAAGAACGGTCGAGTTTCGGGGGCGTGAGCGGGGTCTCGGGTGTGACGCAATATGCGGAATTGCTGGAAGAGTATCAGGCGCTGGAACTTGAACGGCAGTTTGCCGAGAAAAGCTATCTGTCTGCTCTGGCGGCGCGTGATGTGGCCTTGGCCGAGGCGCAACGGCAATCGCGGTACTTGGCCACCCATATTTCACCCACTTTGGCCGAAACGGCGGAATATCCGCGACGTCTGATGCTATTGGGCATGATCTCGGGATTTCTGCTGATGTGCTGGTCGATTATGGTGATGGTCTATTATTCCTTGCGTGACAGGCGCTGAGCGGGCCGGGCCAATGATCGAGATACGCAACCTGTGCAAGACCTTTGTGCTCAACGGGCAGCACAAGGTGGTTGCGGATGACATCTCGGCTGTGTTTCCAGACCGCACAGCAGTTGCCATTCTTGGCCGAAATGGCGCTGGAAAATCGAGTTTGCTCAAGATGATCTCTGGCTCGATGGACCCCGACAGTGGGGAGGTGATCAGCACCGGGACGATTTCCTGGCCGGTCGGCTTTGCCGGGAGTTTTCACCCCGAGATGACCGGGCTGCAGAATGTGCGATTCATTGCGCGGGTTTACGGTGTCGATACCGAGGAGCTTGCGGATTTCGTCGCGGATTTTGCTGAGCTGGGTCCACACTTCAACCTGCCGGTGCGCACCTATTCTTCGGGCATGAAATCGCGGCTGGCGTTTGGCGTGTCCATGGGCATTCATTTTGACACCTACCTCGTGGACGAGGTGACTGCGGTCGGCGATGCCGCATTCCGCGAAAAGTCAGAAGAGTTGTTTGCCGAGCGGGTTCAGAGCAGCGGTGCCATCATGGTGACGCATGGGGTTGGGCAGGTCAAACGCCTCTGTAGCCATGCCGCCGTGCTCGAGAATGGGCAGTTCAGCTTTTACTCCGATGTCGATGAAGCGATTGCGCATCATCATGCCCTGATGAAAATCGACACGGCGAAATCTGCCTGAGGGAGGACGTTCAGGCGATGCGGAGGGCCAGCGTCGAACGCCCCGCCGTGCCGATGCCGGGAATCAAACCTCGGTATCCTCTGGGATAATGACCCGGTTATCAAAGCCGAACTGCGCCAATAGAGCGTCATTCTGGGGTTTGAATTGCTCTTCGAGCCACGCAATGCGCTGCGGGTTGCGACCCATGTCCGGGTTCTGGGTGTGATGATACGCTGTGAGGAACATCTGTCGGATATCCTCGTCGGCGCATTCCGGGTCCAGCATCGCGGCGGCGATGATGTCACAATCCTGCATGCGCAGTGACGGATTGGTGTCGTGGATCGGCACGTCCCAGTTCATCCCCGTGGGATGTCCGAGCACGTCGTCTAGAACCTGCTGAATGTTGCGGTGGCTGTCGAGAATGATCGGCAGGTCCGGAAACAGCTTGCCCCAGTTGGCCAAATAGGCCGCCGGTTTCATCGTGTCGATCCGGCGTTTGGCAAAGGTCGGGAAATCGCGCCCGCCATAGGGTCTGCGCTCGGCCAGAAAGGTATCGAAATGCTGCTTCATGAACTGCGAGTAATCGCCGAAAACGAAATCGCTGAAGGGACGCAAGAAAGCGAGAATCTGTACGGCGATTCCAGCCTTGGCGGTGATCTCTGCAAGTGCGATGCCGCGTTTCGAGAGCGAGTAGAGATCCTCATGGCTGAGAACAACGGTTTCCGCGCCATCCGCGAACATGGCTGTGACCTGATCTTCTGTGATCTCGGCCAGTTTGCCGGCATTGCCGGGATGTGATCCGGTCGGTGCTGGATAGCAGATGCCGTGCTGCGACAGGCAGTCTGTATTCTGGAGCATGACGCGCTGAAGATAGGTCGAGCCACATTTTGGCGAGCCGATATGCAGGATGATCTTTTGTGTCATGGGGCTGTATTTTAGATCCGTGGCACGCGCGTGACAAGCCGATTGGCCAGACTGTCGATCATATCTTCGGGGTGGCTTCCCAGATCAAGCAGATTGATCTCGCGGTCGGATTGGCTCACCGGGGCGGCGTGCCAAGACGCGCTGAGCGCCCCCGCCAGATCGGGTGCGGTCGCTGGCACCGAGAGGATTGCCGGGCTGAGGCGGCTCAGATCCTTGGGGCCGAACGTGTTGGTGACGACCCGCACACCGGCGGCGGCCATTTCGAGAGGGGGGTGGCTGGGATGAGGCGAATACATCAAGGAGAGACCCAGATCAACGCTGCCAAGGTAGTCGGGATAATCCTCCCAAGCAAGTTTTCCGAGGCTCTTGAGGACGAGACCGCCGGGCAGGGTGACATCGCCATGATGCTGGCCGATGGACACCAATTCGATATCCTCCGCGCCAAGCTGCTCTTGCGCGACAAAGCGGGCCAAGGCCTCGATTGCGGTGGCGTACATATTTCGCGGCACGTCCGGACGCCCATAGAGCGCCAGACGGCGCGGTGCGCCACCCGGCGTGGCGCGTGCCACGCGGCTATAGCGCTCGATGTCGATCGAGGGATGAAAGGCGAGGGCATCATCGGTGGCAAAGCCAAAGTTCTGACCCGCAAACCAGTCGCGCAGCAGGGTGGTGTTGAACACTGGATCAAATGCAAAATCATAGCTTGCCATGGCATCGGCGAATTCGGGGCCCCACGCGTAGAAATGCGGTTCGTAATCCTGAATGAGATAGAGAAACCGCGAATGGGTCATGGCGTGGCGGCGGATCAGCTTTTCTGCGACATGCGCGCTCCACCATGCGGTGGCCATGAACACGTCCTGGGCATTGAGCGACAGGGTCTTGCTCTGAACGCCGCAGAGCAGGCTGATGCGGTCCGCCGCGCCTTGCAAGTCATGCGCTCTGGGCAAGCGGCCCAGCACAAAGCTGCGGGAGGTGCCGGGGGACGAGAGGGGCAAGTCGGTGGCGATGAACCGGACGTGGTAGCCGCGGGCCGCAAGCCCGAGACCGATGTCGAGCGCTGTGGCGATTCCGGCAAAGATCTCGGTTGGGTTCAGCGTCGGCACAAGGATGTTCAGCGCAGGATGGGGCGCTGTGAACTCGGGCACAAAGCGCGGCTCTTTGCGCAGGTCGACAATGCTCTCGTATTTGACCGGGGGCCTGTCCTGCCGGTGCGAGGACGAGGGTGGCCGGGGCGTCATGCCGGGAGAGAGCGAGTAAAGCCGGGTGTCGAACCCGTCGATCGTGGTTTTCAGGCTGGGCCCAAAGGCCTCGCGCAGGGTCCAGACCATGCGTCCTGTGCTGACCACGGCAAAGCCCGCCGCGATCCGCGCCAGACCCGTGTGCCCCTGTAGGGTCAGGACGAGCGCGTCGCGCAGATGCGTGCCCATCCCGCGCATCCGCCGCAGATAGGGACGCAGCGGGGCGGCTTTGGCCTCGCCATGACTGAGTCGGCCATCGGCGATGGCATCGGTGAGCCGGTTATAGGTCGATTGTCCGAGATAGCGGGCCAGCGCATAGGCCGTGGCCTCTTTGCGCAGCCACATCGCGTCGGGGCGCTTGACGCGCAGGCCTCCGCCTTGGCGGCGGTCGATTGCGCCCATCACATTGCTGTCATGCTGCCGGTAATCAACGAGGCACTCGTCGATCACGTGGACGCCGCCGGTCGCACTCGCCAACAGTCCGAGCCAGAGGTCGTGATAGAAATGGACCCCGCTCTGGGGGGGAAAGGGAAGGGCCAGTCGCACCAGCCGGGGTCGCATGAGGGTCGTCATGCCGGTGATGTTGTTGCGATAGAGCAGCCCGCGCAGACCGGGATTGCGCTTGCGCCGCTCGGTGGCGAACATGGAGCGCTGCAAGACGGTCTTGCCATCCGGCCCCACCAGCCGCGCATCACTATGCACGAGGTCGGCACCGCTGGCTGCGAGGGCAGCCACGCCTTTCTCCAGACGATCCGGATGCCAGATGTCATCTTGATCACACAGGGCGATGAGAACCGCGTCGTCGTCCAGCCCTTCGGCGGCGATTAGGCGCAGCGTCTCGCTCAATCCGGCCTCGAAGGCGCGGACGGAATCCAGCGTGACGTCGCTGGGAACAAGGCTAACGGGAAGGCCCGCCGCTGTGGCGAGGTCGGACACCAGCGTATCTGAACTGGTATCGGCAATCACGGCAATCAGACGTCGGGATGCATGGGTCTGATCCGCGATAGATCGGATCTGTGCCTCCAGATAATCAGGCTCTGGCCGAAACACGGCCATTATGATGAAAATGCAAGGAGACATCATGTCCAGAGTGATCGAAATACCGTCTGGCGTCTAACGGAGCGTTGGGCGCAATGCAAGCGGTGCCCCACCCGGTCGGCATCATCGCGCGCGATGCCCTGTCTCACTCGACCGTGACGGATTTGGCAAGGTTGCGGGGCTGGTCGACGTCTGTGCCTTTGGCAATGGCGGTGTGATAGGCGAGGAGTTGGGCAGGCAGGGCGTAGAGGATCGGGGTGAGAATGGGGTCAGTGGCGGGCATTGTAATGGCCTGCCAGACGCCATCACCGGCCTCGGCGACACCGCGCGCGTCGGACACGAGCAGGATGCGGCCACCACGGGCCATGACCTCTTGCATATTGGACACGGTCTTGTCGAAGAGCGCATCGCAGGGGGCCATGACGATCACCGGCATTGTGTCGTCGATGAGGGCGATCGGGCCATGTTTCAGCTCACCCGAGGCATAGGCCTCGGCATGGATATAGCTGATTTCCTTGAGCTTGAGCGCGCCTTCCAGCGCCAGCGGATACATCAGGCCACGCCCCAGAAAGAGCGCGCTGGGGGATGTCGCAAGCTGGCGGGCGACGGTCTGGATCTCTGCGTTGCAGCCCATTGCGGTGTTGAGGGTGGCGGGCAGAGCGCGCAGGGCCGACAAGAGGTCAACCAGACGTTCCGGCTCGATCTCTCCCCGGTCCTGCGCCGCCTTGAGCGCCAGCAACAAGAGCACGGTCAGTTGGCAGGTAAAGGCCTTGGTCGAGGCCACGCCGATCTCGGCCCCGGCATGGATGGACAGCGCCAAATCGCTCTCGCGGGCGATGGAGCTCTCGGAGACGTTGATCACCGAGATGATCTGTTCTGCGCGTCCCGTTGCATAGCGCAGAGCCGCGAGCGTATCGGCGGTCTCGCCCGACTGGCTGACAAACAGCGCCACGGTTCCGGGGGTCACGGGGGGCTCGCGATAGCGGAATTCCGAGGCGATATCGACCTCGACCGGCAGGCGGGCCAATTGCTCGAACCAGTATTTGGCGGTGAGGCAGGCATAATGTGCGGTGCCGCAGGCGACCATGGTCAGCCGTTCGATGCCGGCGAAATCCGGCAGCCCCTCGGGCAGGGTGATGCGGGTGCCATCGCTGCTGAGGTAATGACCCAAGGCCGCGCCGATCACCGAGGGCTGTTCAGTGATTTCCTTGGCCATGAAATGCCGGTGGCCAGCCTTGTCGACGCGGGTGCTGTCGATCTCGATGGTCTTGATGGGGCGATTTGCCAGATGGCCATGGCGATCGGTGATGGTCAGGCTGGTCCGCGTGAGAACCGCGATGTCACCCTCTTCGAGATAGGTGATGCGGTCGGTCATCGGGGCCAGCGCAATGGCATCCGAGCCAACGAACATCTCGCCCGTGCCATGGCCTATGGCCAGCGGGCTGCCGCGTCGTGCCGCCACCAGAAGATCGGGTTCGCCCTCAAACAGAAAGCAGAGCGCGTAGGCCCCCTCGAGCCGGGCGATGGTTGTGCGCGCGGCTGTGACGGGGTCCATGCCCTGCGTCATGTAGTGATGCGTCAGAAGGGCGACGGTTTCGGTGTCGGTGTCGGTCTTATGGCCGATCCCGGCGGCGGCCAGTTCGGTGCGCAGGGTGCGGAAATTCTCGATGATACCGTTATGCACAACGGAGACCGGGCCAGAGCGGTGCGGATGGGCATTGGCCTCGGTCGGCGCACCATGCGTGGCCCAGCGGGTGTGGCCAATCCCGGCCTTGCCCGCCAGCGGTTGATGCACCAAGAGATCCGAGAGATTGACCAGCTTGCCCACCGCGCGACGACGGTCAAGATGCCCGCCATGCACGGTGGCAATCCCGGCGCTGTCATAGCCACGATATTCCAGCCGCTTGAGGGCCTCGACCAAGAGGGGCGCTGCCTCGTGATTGCCAAGAACTCCAACAATTCCACACATCAGTTTGATCCTTTGTCGCGGCTTCGGGTCTTGGCGCGGAGCATTTCGAACAGTTTGGCGGCCATTCCGGGTTTGTCCACCTGCCGCGCGCGGGCGATCGCCAGCGCATCCGGTGCGACATCGCGGGTGATCACCGATCCCGACCCGGTCATGGCCCCGTCACCAACGGTGACAGGGGCCACTAGCATGGTGTTGGAGCCGATAAAAACCCGCGCGCCGATCACAGTCTCATGCTTGGAGACACCATCGTAATTGCAGGTGATGGTGCCTGCGCCGATATTGCTCTCATCTCCCACGCGCGTATCGCCGATGTAGCTCAGGTGATTGACCTTGGCCCCCTCGCCGATCAGCGCGTTCTTGAGCTCGACGAAATTGCCGATGCGGGCGTGCTCGGACAGTTCTGTCCCGGGGCGAAGCCGGGCATAGGGGCCGACCACCGCGCCGCGCGCCACATGGCAGCCTTCGAGATGCGAGAAGGCGCGGATATGTGCGCCGGTTTCGATGGTCACGCCGGGGCCGAAGACGACATAGGGTTCGATCACGCAATCACGGCCGAGCCATGTGTCATAGGCGAATTGCACCGTTTCCGGCGCGACAAGGGTTACGCCGGTTTCCAGCGCTTCGGCGCGTTTGCGGGTCTGAAATCCAGCCTCGGCGCGTGCGAGTTCGGCGCGGGAATTGATGCCCATCGTCTCGGACTCTTCGCAGGTGACGGCAGTCGCCGACAGCCCCCGCACCCGCGCCAGACCCACGATGTCGGTCAGATAATATTCGCCCGAGGCATTGGTATTACCAACCTGTGCGATGAGATCGAAAAGCAAAGCGGCGGGCGCCAGAACCACGCCGCTGTTGCATAGGGTCAGAGCGCGCTCGGCCTCGGTGGCGTCCTTGAACTCGACGATCCGCAGGAGATCATCGCCGTCCGTCACCAACCGCCCGTAGCGGCCCGGATCGGCCGCCTCAAAGCCCAGCACGACGATGTCATGGGTACTGCGCGCGGCCTGCATCCGCTCCAATGTCTCGGGCTGGATGAAGGGTGTGTCGCCATAGAGCACAAGCGCGTCACCGGGGTAGTTCGCCAGGAGCGGCGCAGCTTGGGCCACCGCATGGGCAGTGCCCAATTGCTCGGATTGGATCACGATCTGCGCGGTCTCGTCAAACTCCAGCGCCGCGGCGCGTACGGCCTCGGCCCCATGTCCGGCCACCACGATCACATGATCGGGCTCGAGGGTCGCGCCCGCCTGTATCGCATGCCCCAACATCGGCGCGCTGCCAATTGGGTGCAGCACCTTGGGAAGCTCGGAATTCATCCGCGTCCCCTGACCTGCCGCCAGTATGATCAGTGCCGTCGCCATTGCGCGTCCTCTTGCTCGTCTGAGTCCGTTTTATCCGGTTGCGGCACAGGTGCAAGTGTAGGGGCGGGCTCTGCCAAAAATCACCACGAATATCGACAATTTTAACCTTTCCTTCACGCCGACGCGGTGCTGTAGTCCTGCTGCAACCCATTGCAGCGCAAGGAGGTGAGGAAACTGAGAGAAACCGACTTTCGGAAATGGATGGTTTTACTTGCAGCGGGGACGCTGCTTGTTGGGATCATCCGGCTCTTGATAGGGCTCTAAGCCCCTGAAAGAAAAGACCCTGCGGAGTAGGCGCTCCGCAGGGTCACGTTTTCGGTGAGGTCACTGAAAACCGATTTTCGGATGTCCTGTTTATAGCCCAATTCTTACCAAAAAGTAAAGGCACGCTTGCGCCCCATGCAAAACGCCGCCCCGAGGGGCGGCGTTTGTCGTATCCGTCCAGAAACAGGGTTCAGAACCCGAGACCGGCGTATTTGTTCTTGAACTTGGACACGCGGCCACCGGCATCCATCAGACGCGAGCTGCCGCCGGTCCAGGCGGGGTGCACCGACGGGTCGATGTCGAGCGACAGCGTGTCGCCTTCTTTGCCATAGGTCGAGCGCATTTGCACAACAGTGCCATCGGTCATCTTGACGTTGATGGCGTGGTAATCGGGGTGAATCTCTTTTTTCATCGTACCAATCCTTACGCGGAAGCGCCCGATTGGGCCTTGTAGGTGGAATCCTCGGCGATGCGGGCCGATTTGCCGCGACGCGAGCGCAGGTAGTAGAGCTTGGCGCGACGCACGCGACCACGGCGCACAACCTCGATATTGTCGATATTGGTCGAATAGAGCGGGAACATACGTTCCACACCTTCGCCAAAGGAAATCTTGCGGACGGTGAACGACCCTGCGATGCCCTTGCCGTTTTTGCGGCTGATGCAGACGCCTTCAAAGTTTTGCACGCGCGAACGTGTGCCTTCGGTCACCTTGTAGCCGACGCGAATGGTGTCGCCGGCCTTGAAATCGGGAATGGTTTTCCCGAGCGAGGCGATCTGTTCCGCCTCAATCTGAGCGATAATATCCATCGCTTCTCTCCTGATTTACTTGCGGTTTTTCCGCAAAGATGTCTCGCGCCCTCAGAGCTCTTGGTCTTCTTCCGGGTCCGCAGTTGCGCCCGCCAGAGATCAGGTCGTCATTGTCTGTGATCCGTTTGCCAAGGCTACCGCAGGCGACCGAAGAAGGTCTGGTGGGCCGTCATGCCTAAAACAAACAGGCCCGGAGCCGCAAAGCGATTCCAAGCAAGGCGGTATATAGGGACAAGTGGCGGGCGGATCAAGCCCGATGATACGTTCAAAGCGGTGCATTAAAGGTCAGGGTTGAGCTTTGTTTGGATGGCGATTATCCATGCAAATGCATGCAATCAACAAGAGAGAAATCATGAAGAGAGTAACGAGTACTGTGCTGATGCTGGCGGCATTCTTGGCCGGGTGTGGAGATGTCCCGACGGCAGCGGAAACTCAGGCACAAGCCAAGACCGACGCTGGCTGGGCGACGCGTGAAGCTGTCACTTACAACGGCAATCCGTTCGAGATCGCCGTTAATCCGGAAAGAACAGTTGCTCAAGTTCAAGCAGGCAATAAGAATTTTTCCTACACGCCGAACGATGTCGAAGCAGTTGCGCGCAGCAAGACCGGTTGCAAACCCAAGTTTGAAGCTGGTGTTTTGGCCTTCATGGGCGGCTTTGACGGCACTGCTGATCTAAAAATTGTCAAGGGAAAGAACAACCAACCATTCCGATGGAGCGTTAGCCTGACATGCTAAATCGGCGCGTTAGGCGCGCGGTTGCTCTTGGGGCGGTGGTTTTGCAATCGGCGTGTAGCGATGCGTCCCTTCCAAGCCGCAGCGCGACGGGCGCTATTGCAGAGGTGACGGCACGGGATAATCAGTTCGCTGATTATCCTGTTATCGGCACCACTTATTTGTCATTCGATGGCGCACACGGGTTTCAGATCAATTATATAGGGCCTAGGGGTAAGGCTTGGCTATGGTATCCAGGCAACCGTAGGGGCGTCGCCGAAGAGTGGAAGCTTGACACCGTCAATGGGTCCTCTGCGATCTGTTTTCGCCACCCAACAAAAAGCTACAACCCGATCACCAAAACCACAGGCGGCGCATTTGCATGTCAGAGCCTTGCGTTGTCGCAAAAAGCCAAAGTTGCAAGCCTTCCCGGAGATCCATTCGACTTGGCGTCCGGATCCGTGCCGTATGTCTTGGCAAAATGCGCCGCGCCGCAGGCGTTTCAATTTGATCTCAAGAAGTTTGGTTGCTAAGCGGATATCACCGCGCAGCGTTTACTTGGCCTTTTGGGACGCCCGATATGCATCCCAAAGGTCGGGACGCCGTTC
This sequence comes from Roseovarius sp. 217, assembly GCF_000152845.1. Taxonomy (GTDB): domain Bacteria; phylum Pseudomonadota; class Alphaproteobacteria; order Rhodobacterales; family Rhodobacteraceae; genus Roseovarius. The sequence goes on along the minus strand of NZ_CH902584.1, from coordinate 1,012,836 downwards.
AGCGGTTAGGCGCTCGGACATTTCGCGCCGCCATTTCTCGACCCGCGCGTGATCGCCAGAGGTCAGAACCTCTGGGATGACCCGGCCCATCCATTCGGCAGGGCGGGTATACTGCGGATGCTCCAGCAACCCGTTGGAATGGCTTTCCTCGGCCGTGCTTTCGGCATTGCCCAGCACACCGGGCAAGAGCCGCACGGTGGCGTCGATCATCGCCTGCGCGGCAATCTCGCCGCCGGTCATGACGAAATCGCCCAAGGAGACCTCTTGGATGCCATAATGCTCGATCACGCGCTCATCCAGCCCCTCGAACCGACCACAGATCAAGGTGACACCGGGGCGCTGCGAGAGGTCCTGCGCCATCGCCTGATCAAACCGCCGCCCGCGCGGGCTGAGGTAGATCAGCGGCCAGCCGGGCGGGGTGGCCGCCATAGCCTCGTCAATCGCGCGGCCCATGACATCGGCGCGGATCACCATGCCCGCGCCGCCCCCGGCGGGCGTGTCATCGACGTTGCGATGCTTGCCCTCGCCGTAAGGGCGCAGGTCGATCGCGTTGAGTGCCCAGAGGCCGTTTTGCAAGGCGCGTCCCGTCAGGCTCTCGCCCAGAATGCCCGGAAACGCTTGGGGAAGCAGGGTGATCACCCGCGCGGTCCAGACGCCTGCGAGGTCCGGCGTGGGCGTGATCAACTCGCGCGGGGTCAGGGTGGCGCGGATGGATTTGCGCCCGTGCGAGCGGGGCGTGTCGCTCATATCAGACCATCGGGCGGGTCGGCGATGATGCGGCCAGAGGCCAGATCGACGGTTGGCACCGCCTCAAGCGTGAAGGGCAGCAGAACCGTGGCGCTGAGGCCGGGACCGTGGATTTCCAACAGGTCAGACGCACCGTGATTGAGCACCGCCTTGACCCGTCCCAAGAGGGTGCCGCCCGTGTCGAACACCTCAAGCCCAATGAGATCGGCGTGGTAATATTCATCATCCGGCAGATTGGGCAGTTGCGCGCGCAGGGCATAGAGCCGGGTGCCACGCAGGGCATCGGCGGCCTCTTTGGTGGCGATGCCGGACAGATGTGCGGTAAAGCCGTTGGTGGTCTGGCCGGTCAGGCTGATGTCAAACTGCCGCGTGCCATCCTCAGAGGTCAGAGGGCTATAGCTGGCTATATCCTCGGGCATGGCGGTAAAGCTCTTGAGCCGCACTTCGCCGCGCACGCCAAAGGCGCCGCCGATGGCGCCCACACAAATGCGGTCACTGTCGCTCATGGCGTGGTCTCCGGTTTGACAGATCGGGATATGATCCGCTGAATTCCGCGGATGTGCAATGGGGCCACACGCATGCTCAACGCACCTCGGTCGGCAGGGTGGGGCGGCGGGTTTCCCATCCAGCCTGTTCCAGCTCTGGCGTGTCGCTGGTGGTTTCGGGCCAGCCGACGCAGAGATAGGCGACCAACGCCCAGTCGGCGGGCACGTCGAGGTCGCGCGCGAGTTGCTCTGGATCAAGGATCGAGACCCAGCCGACGCCAAGCCCCTGCGCACGCGCCGCGAGCCAGAAATGGGTGATCGCGCCGACAACGGAATAGCGCCGCATCTCGGGCATGGTGCCCGCGCCAAGGCCCGCGCCCTTGTCGGTGGCCTCGTCGCAATAGATCGCCAATTGCACCGGCGCCTCTTGCATGCCGGACAGTTTCAAGCCGCTGTAAATGCGTGACTTTTCACCGTGATACCCCTTGAGGGCGCGGTCATTTTCGGCTGTAAAGTTGGCCAGTGCCGCGGCGCGGGCCTCGGGGGATTGCACCCGGATCACGCGCCACGGTTCGCTCAGACCCACAGAGGGCGAGAGCAGGAAGGTGTCGAGGCAGTCCTGTAAGACAGCCTCATCCACCGCGTCCCGGCGGAAGCGGCGCACGTCGCGCCGCCACCGCATGAGATCGCGCAGGGCGGTCTGGAAGTCCTTGGAAAACTGTGACATTCCAGCGCCTTACCTGTCTTATTCCTCGGTTGCAGCCTCTTCGACCACGGCCTCTTCGGCGGGGGCGTTTGCCGCTGCTTCGGCTGCTTCGGCCTTGGCTGTCTTCTCTGCGGCACGTTCCTGAGCTTTCTTGCCCGGAACGGCTTTCTTCAGGTTTGCGCGCTCTTTCTTGGCGACAACGCCGGCGGTCTCAAGCATGCGGCTGATGCGGTCGGTCGGCTGAGCGCCCTGCGCCAGCCAGTGCTGGATACGCTCGACATCCATTTTCACGCGGTCTTCGCTGTCCTTGGGCAGAAGCGGGTTATAGGTGCCCAGTTTCTCAATGAAACGACCATCGCGCGGCATGCGGCTGTCGGCGGCGACGATACGGTAGAAGGGGCGCTTTTTGCTGCCACCACGGGCGAGACGGATTTTCATAGCCATTTGATATTCTCCTTTAATGGCGGGGGTTGATGGGGTTTGATCCCACCTTACGATTGGTGTTGTTGGTGATGTCGGATCACCTCGGCGATGATGAAGTTCAGGAACTTCTTGGCGAATTCCGGGTCCAGATCGGCCGTTGTCGCCAATTCTTCGAGCCGTTCGATCTGCGCGGCTTCGCGCGCGTGATCGGACGGGGGAAGGTCGTGTTCAGCCTTGAGTTTCCCCACGGCCTGCGTGTGTTTGAACCGCTCAGCCAGCGTGAAGACGAGGATCGCGTCAAGCCGGTCGATGCTCTGGCGGTGCTCTTTCAAAAGCTGGGCGGCAAGGGCGGTTGCGTCAGTCATGCGAGCCTCCGGCCTGTACAAACCTTGAGGTTTGCGGCGTGAAACGTAAGGTTTGGGCGATGTCACCCGTACTGGTCGGGATGTCGGTCATGTGGCGCGCCTTTGAGGCCCCGGAGGGGGCCGTGTGCGGTGCATTGAGTTTGGTCAAACAGGTCATGCTGCCACCTCGCCGGATTTCGGGTGTCGCCAAACCTGACAAGGTGTGCCGAGCAGGGTGCCGTCACGCTCAAAGCGCGCACCGAGACGCTCGGCCAGAGCCTGAGAGCGGGTATTGGCCGGGTCAATATAGGAAATCACGCCGTCGAGGCCGAAGTGCGCGGCCCCATGGGTGCGCGCGGCGTGGGCCGCGCGATAGGCGATGCCGCGCTCCTCGTACCCGTCCCAAACCTGCCAGCCAAGCTCCGGCTCGTCCCAGCCTTCGCGAAAGATGAAACCGCAGACCCCGAGCGGGTTGCCAGTGCCGCGATCAGCGATCACCCACATGCCAAAGCCGCGCAGCGCCCAATGGCCGAGGTTGCCCGCGATGAGCCGCCAGCAGTCCGCGCGTGACAGGGGGCCACCGACAAATTGGCTGCGGGTGCCTGCGTAGAACGCAGCGAGCTGGTCAAGATCATCCTCGCAGATGGTGCGCAGGATAAGATCACCGCTTTTGACCTCGGGGATATGCAGGGTGAGGGTGGTCATGCATAGGCCTCGACCGAACCGTCGTCGTCGCGGCCATCGTCTGCGCCCGGCGCGGGGTGGCGGTAGAGCAGATCGTGTCCCATGTGGATATTCTCATATTCCCGCTCGAACCATGCGCCCAAGCGTTCGGCAAGGGCGACCGAGCGGGTGTTGCCCGGCACGATATTCGAGGTGAGTGTCGAGAATCCAAGATCCTCATAGGCATAGCGGCGCGCGCGGGCCGCGGCCTCATAGGCGATGCCGCGCCCCTCGAACCCGGCATAGAGCGCCCAGCCCAATTCCGGCTCGGGCCAGCCTTCGGGGTTCCAGATGCCGGCGATGCCTGCGGTTTCACCGCTGTCTTTCATCTCGATGGTGAAATAGCCGTAGCCATGAATATGCCAATGGCCGACGTTGAGGGCAAACCAGCGCCATGCCTCGCCCCGGTTGGGCGAAGACCCAAACCCCTCGGACCGCTCCCGGTCGAGCAGAAAGGCGATGGTGGGGGCGATATCCTGTGGTTCTGGTCCACGCAGGATCAGGCGCGAGGTTTCCAGCGTGGGGGCCTGGGTCAGGTTCATCGCTGTGCCATCCCCCGGCGAGGTGCCGGCTGCGCAGTGGGATTTGAGTATTTTGGGAACAGTGAAAGCATGGCGTTATTTCTTTTTGCCAAAGCCGGAGAGGCCGGGGGGCAGGCCCATGCCGCCACCAAGGCCGGGCAGACCGCCACCCAAGCCGCCGGGGAGTTTGCCGCCAAGTGATTTGGCCGCCTCTTCCATTGCTTTGGGGTCGTTCATGTCGGGCATGCCGCCCTTGCCGAACATGCCCTTCATGGCCTGTTTCAGCATGCCGCCTTTGCCCATCTTGCCCATTTTTTTCATCATGTCGGACATTTGGCGGTGCATTTTGAGAAGTTTGTTGAGGTCCGAGACCTCCATGCCGGACCCGGTCGCGATCCGCTTTTTGCGGCTGGCCTGAAGCAGCGCGGGATTGGCGCGCTCTTTCTTGGTCATTGACTGGATCATGGCGATCTGGCGGGTGAGCATCTTGTCGTCGAACCCGGCCTCCTGCACCTGTTTCGACATTTTGCCCATGCCCGGCATCATGCCCATGAGCCCTTCCATGCCGCCCATTTTCTGCATCTGCTCAAGCTGGCCCTTGAGGTCGTTCATGTTGAACTGACCCTTGGCCATGCGGCGCATCATCTTTTCGGCCTCGGCGGCCTCGATGGTTTCCTGCGCCTTTTCCACGAGGGCGACGATGTCGCCCATGCCAAGGATGCGGCCCGCGATACGCTCCGGCTCGAAGGTTTCGAGCGCGTCCATCTTTTCGCCAAGGCCGACAAAGCGGATCGGCTTGCCGGTCACGGCGCGCATCGAGAGCGCCGCACCGCCGCGCCCGTCGCCATCCATCCGGGTCAGGACCACACCGGTGACGCCGATCTTGTCATCGAATTCGGTGGCGACGTTGACGGCATCCTGTCCGGTCAGACCATCGACCACGAGCAGGGTTTCGCGGGGATTGGCGACGTCGCGAACTGCCGCCGCCTGCGCGATCAACTCTGCGTCAATGTGCAGCCGCCCTGCGGTGTCGAGCATGTAGACGTCATAGCCACCAAGCGCCGCTTGGGTCTTGGCGCGTTTGGCGATTTGAACCGGGTCTTCGCCCTTGACGATGGGCAGCGTATCGACGCCGATCTGTTTGCCCAAGATTGCCAGCTGTTCCATCGCCGCCGGGCGGTTGGTATCAAGCGAGGCCATGAGCACGCGCTTGCCGTCGCGATCCTTGAGCCGCTTGGCGAGCTTGGCGGTGGTGGTGGTTTTGCCCGAGCCTTGCAGCCGACCATCAGAATGGGGCAGGCGGGTGTCGATCTTGAGCGCGCGGGATCACGGCGCCGCGCAATGTCTCGACCAGGCGTCATGCACGATCTTGACGACTGCTGGCCGGGGTCACGGATTTGGTCACGGCCTGCCCGGTGGCGCGGCTCTCGACGGTCTTGATGAAATCCCGGGCGACGGGCAGGGACACGTCAGCCTCAAGCAGGGCGACACGCACCTCGCGCAGGGCGGTTTTCACATCCTCTTCGGACAGCGCGCCTTGCTTGGTGAGCCGGTCAAAGACACCGGAGAGGCGTTCGGATAGATTTTCAAACATCGCTCAGGCTCCTGTGCCGGTTGCTGCCATGTCACCCCCATATAGGGGCAACGGTTCAAACGATAAACGCCCCCGTGGGCGCAACGCGCTGACGGGGGGCGATCCCGACACGGGGCCGGGACCGGAAGCATCGGCCTCCGGGAATTGGGGGGCGTTTAGCGCGGGGGTGGGGGGGAGTCAAGCGTGGGGTCTAAGACGCGGCGCTGGGCGAGCCAGTCATTGATGGCGCGCACCACCTCGCCTGAGGAGCGGCTGCTGTCATAGATCTCGGTGATCGGGTGCAGGAGCGCATCACCACTTGCGCCATCGCGCAGCACGAGCGAGGGGCGGTGCAGTTTTCGTCGCACGCGGGCGGGGTCAATGTCGGTAGCAGAGCCTGACAAGGTGGTCTCACCCGTGGCGCGGACTAAGTCGTCAAGCGGAAACACCGTCTCGCGGTGGCGAAAGATGGTGCGTGAGCGCAGGGTTGCGGTGCCCGCCCCCGCGTCTAGGATGAGTTGCAGGCGTTCGACAAAGATGCCGACACCCGCAAGCCCCATGCCGCCGCCGACCAGCAGAAAGACCAGACCGCCAACGAGGCTCTGCGGCATCACCAAAAGACCCACCCCGGCAAAGAGCATCGTAAAGAGGCTGAGCATGATCGCGATGAACCACGGTATCTCTTCGATGATCAGCAGATCCGGGCTGGTGTGTGTGACGTTCATCAGGGGGCGCTCTACGGCTGGGTGCCGCTATGCTACGCGCATCGCAGGTGATTGCAACCGCCGCTCCGCCGCCGCATAGTTGCGCGGCGAACGGGACAGCGGGCAGGGTGATCGCGGTGATGGACAATTGGGACGAAGTGCGGACCGCGTATAATGTGGCGCGGATCGGCACTGTGAGCGGGGCGGCGGAGGTGTTGGGCGTGCATCATGCCACTGTCATCCGCCATATCGACGCGCTGGAGGAGCGGCTGGGCGTCAAGCTCTTTCAGCGGCACGCGCGGGGCTACACCCCGACTGAGGCGGGCGATGACCTGCTGCGTGTGGCGCAGGCGACAGATGACCAGTTCAATCAGTTGGCCGGGCGCATCAAGGGCCAGGGCAACGATGTCTCGGGCGAGTTGGTCGTGACCTCGATCGGCGGTTTGAGCCATCTTTTAGTGCCGGTGCTGGCGGCGTTTCAGCACGATTATCCCGGTCTGGTGGTGCGCTATCTGACGGGCGATCGCCTGTTCCGGCTGGAATATGGCGAGGCGCATGTGGCGATCCGGGCGGGGTCCGTGCCGGATCAACCCGACAATGTGGTGCAGCCGTTCTTTCAGCAGCAATTCACGCTCTATGCCAGCGAAGGATATGTGGCGCGCTACGGGTTGCCCAAGGGCACGGAGGATCTGGCCAAGCATCGCTTTATCGGCGCGGATGATCCCAAGACGCGCGCGCCGTTTCTGCGCTGGTTGCAGGATAATGTGCCTGGCGAGGCCATCGTGTTTCGCTCGGGCGATGTGCATGCGCAGCGCAATGCGATTCTTGCCGGGGCGGGGATCGGATTCACGTCAGTGTTGCAGGCGGCAGAGATGCCGGGGCTGATACAGGTCATGCCCCCCAGACCGGAATGGGCCGCGCCGCTCTGGCTTGTCACGCATATGGATCTCCACCGCACCACCAAGGTGCAGGCATTTCTGAGTCACCTCAAGGAACGCGCGGCAGCGTGGCAGGCGGGATGACACCTGCCCTCAAGGGGCATTTGGCGATGCTGTGTTTCTCGGGGTTGGTGGCCGGGTCCTTTGCGCTGGGCTCGATGGCGGCGCAGCATTTGGCACCTGCGGCACTCAACGCGCCGCGTTTCCTCCTGGCGGCTGTGATCGTGGGCACGGGGGCCATGCTGAGCACGGGTATTCCGCGCAGCACCTGGGTAGCGCCCTGGCGCTACCTGCTGCTCGGCGGCGCGATGGGGCTCTATTTCGTGATGATGTTCGAGGGGCTCAAGACGGCGGCGCCGGTGTCGGCAGCGGCGGTGTTTACCCTCACCCCGATCATGGCGGGGATCGCCGGCTATGTGCTCTTGCGCCAGATCACCACGCCGCGCATGGCGCTGGCGCTGGGTGTGGGGGCGATGGGCGCGCTCTGGGTGATCTTTCGCGCCGACCTCTCGGCTTTGGTGGCGTTCGAGGTCGGGCGCGGCGAAGTGATCTATTTCTTTGGCTGTGCCGCACATGCGATTTACACGCCGCTGGTACGCCTGCTCAATCGCGGCGAACGGCCGGTGGTGTTTTCCTTTGGCACCATGCTGGGGGCTGCGGTGCTGATCACGGCGGCGGGCTGGGGCGAGATCCGGGCGACCGATTGGGCGGGCCTGCCCGCGATCGTCTGGGTCACCATTGTCTATACGGCGGTTTTCGCCACCGCGATGACCTTCGTTCTGTTGCAATATGCCAGCCTGAACCTGCCCAGTGCCAAGGTGATGGCCTATACCTATCTCACGCCCACATGGGTGACGCTCTGGCAGGCGGCGCTTGGGCATGCCTTGCCACCGCTTTTGGTCCTGATGGGGGTGGGGCTGACGGTGGTGGCGCTGGTGTTGTTGTTAAAGGACGAGAGCGCGCCTCAGATGAAACCTGCGGCCTGAAGATCGCCGCGCAGCTGGCGCAATTCGGTCGGGGTCGGATCGTCCTCCGCGCTGGGTGCAAGCTGCGCAAGGGCGGCGGTCGTGGTCAACTCCACCTCTGAGAAGCTGGTGATCTGCCGGGCGATGGCGTCGAATGTGTCCTGACGGGTGCGGCGCTGGATGAGGCCAACGTTGGTTCCGGGGGTCATCACGAAGGCGGCCATGTGGAACGCCGAACCATCAGGGCCGACGATCACGCGGGCAGCGCGGTAGCGCGCAATCTGCTCGGTCACGCTGTGGCGCTCCGGGTGAAAGATGTCGTAGCCCGCGCGGGACATCCAACGCTCGATGAGCTGTTCATGCGGCACCTGTTGTTCCGGATTCTTGAGGCGACGGCGCGAGACATAGACCTTGTCTGGTCCAACGGGCGCGTCCCCGGCGCAGAGGTGGCGGCGCATATAGGTGCGGGCCTCGGGCGTGCCGCCGCTCCAGTGCAAATGGCCAAATCCCTGTGTCGGAAGGATCAGCTCATCGACCTGTGTCGGGATCTCGACCAGATGCACGGGGAGGGCCTGCCCCAGCATATCCAGCAGCGGGCCAAGACGGCGGCGCAGCACGGCGGCGATGTCACGGCCCGCCATTGGCAGCAGCGCGATGCCGTCCACGGCCCCGATCACATGATCGAGCGCCCAGAGACGTGGCACCGCTTCGAGCAGGAAATGACCGAAATGGTGCCGCCCCACCCCGGCAAAAAGCCAGCGTCCCGGAAGCTGTGCGCATGCGCCGGGTGACAGCACGGGGTCGGCTGTAAAACGCCCGGCGGATAAGAGGGTGCGTGCCGCAGGCAGGACCATGCCGTCGGGCATGAGCGCACCACAGGCCATGCCGGTCTCGGCGCGCAATGGCATGAGGATGGCCCCCGGCACGGTGTCGATCCGCGCCTCGGGCATATGGCGGGCGTCAGGGATCATCCGGCAATTCGCTTTGCAGGAACCGCTCGAACGCATCGAGATTGACCGCCTCGAACTGGCCAAAGCTCTGCATCCAGATCGAGGCATCGCGCAGGGCGTCCGGCTCCAGCTTGCACCAGGTCACCCGGCCCCGCCGGTCCTGACTGATGAGACCGGCGCGGCTGAGGATGCCCAGATGTTTGGAAATCGCGGCAAGGCTCATCTCGAACGGTTCGGCCACATCCGTGACCGCCATGTCATCCTCGAGCAGCATCGACAGGATCGCGCGCCGGGTGGGATCGGCGAGGGCGGCAAAGATCATATCGAGGGCAGGCGTGCTGTGCATGTTTCTCATAAGCCCAAGCGCGCGGCCCGCGTCAACGGCAGATCCATGCCGACAGGGCTGAAATTGGTGTTGATCTGTGACAATGTCGGGCTGCGCCAGAGCCGCTAGGCTGGTTCGACGCAAAACGGAAACACGAAAGGAAAGACCATGTTCTCGACAATCCTGGTTCCGGTTGATCTGCTCCACAAGGACACATTGACCAAGGCACTCGACGTGGCGGGGGATCTCGCCAAACGGCACGGGGCGCGGATCAAGGTGGTCAGCGTGGGCGGGGAACTGCCCAATGAGCTGGGTCACAACGCTGCCGAATTCTCGCAGACGCTGAAGCGCTTTGCCGATGATCTGCGGACCAAATACGCCGTCACGGTCGAGGCCGAGCCGATCATCAGCCACGATCCCGAGGTCGAGACAACGTCGGCGCTCATGCAGGCGATCGAGCGGACTGGTGCCGATCTGGTCGTGGTGGCCAGCCATGTGCCGGGCTTTCTTGAGCATATCTTTGCCTCGCATGGCGGCTATATTGCCCAGCATGCCAAGGTGTCGGTCTTTGTCGTGCGCTGAAACTCAACCGTTCGGTTGAATATGGCAAATGGCCCTTTGGGCGGATAGGGGCGGTTGCGGCAGAATGGCCGCCTCAAGCCTCTTGGTGAAAAATTCGTTCATTAGCAATGGCTTGACCGTAACGTTCTGATACGGTTCGGATGCTTGACTCATGCGCGCCTTGGGCCTAGCAAGTGCGCAACATCCTGAGGGGGAACCGCGTGACCGATCCCGAGCAGAGCGAGCGACTGGCAGAGCTGGAAGCAAGGATCGCCAAGCTCAAGGCCAAGGACGCGCCAAAGCCCCATCAGGACGAGCATTATTCGCAGGCTCAGATGGCATGGCGGATGGTGATTGAGTTGGTGGCCGGTCTGATGATCGGTTTTGGCATGGGGTACGGGCTGGATTCCCTCTTGGGAACGATGCCCATTTTCCTTGTCATATTTACGTTGCTGGGGATGGCCGCGGGCGTCAAGACGATGATGCGCAGCGCCGCCGAGATCCAGCAGGGCATAAACGATCCCGCACAAGGCGGGGATGAGAGGGCAAAGAATGGCGACTGAAGCGCACGGTGCCGATGACGGTGGTCTGGTTTTCCACCCGATGGATCAGTTCATAGTCAAGCCGCTGTTTGGCGAGGGCGCGGTGGGCGTGTTCACGCTGACCAACGTCACGCTGTGGATGGCGCTGACGGTTCTCGCGATTATCGCGCTTCTGGTTATGGGCACCTCTGGACGGGCGACGATCCCGACCCGGATGCAGTCGGTGGCCGAGCTTCTGTATGAATTCGTCCGCAAGATGGTCGAGGATGTGGCAGGCAAGGATGCGCTGGTGTTCTTCCCCTATATCATGACGCTGTTTCTCTTCATCCTCTTCGCCAACTTTCTTGGCCTCCTGCCGATGGCCTTTACCACCACGAGCCATATCGCGGTGACGGCGGTGATGGCTGTGATGGTGTTTTTGACGGTGACGATCCTCGGTTTTGTCAAGAACGGCCCGGCCTTTCTGAGCCTGTTCTGGGTCAGTTCCGCGCCGCTGGCGCTGCGGCCCATTCTGGCCGTGATCGAGCTGATTTCCTACTTCGTGCGCCCGGTCAGCCATTCCATTCGTCTTGCCGGCAACATGATGGCCGGTCACGCCGTGATCAAGGTGTTCGCTGGCTTCAGTCAGGTGGCGATGATCGCCCCGCTGTCGATCCTTGCGGTCTCGGCTATGTATGGGCTCGAAGTGCTGGTGTCCTTCATCCAGGCCTATGTCTTTACCATCCTCACCTGCGTGTATCTCAAGGATGCGCTGCATCCGCACCATTGAGGGTGATCGAGGGGTTTTAACCACCCTGTGAACAACCAGACTACGGCGGGTCCGCCCGCCTCACGACCAACCTCGCAATGCCAATTCCAACGTAAGGAGACATCTCATGGAAGGCGATATCGCACAATTGGGTCAATTCATCGGTGCAGGCCTCGCAGGCATCGGTTCGGGTGCTGCCGCGATCGGTGTGGGCCACGTGGCCGGCAACTTCCTCGCAGGCGCGCTGCGCAATCCGTCTGCTGCCGCCGGTCAGACCGCGACGCTGTTCATCGGCATCGCATTCGCCGAAGCTCTGGGGATCTTCTCGTTCCTCATCGCGCTTCTGCTGATGTTTGCTGTCTAAGTCCCTCGGGTAGCTGATCCTTACGGCCGAGGGGTGGCGCATCGCCAGCCCTCGGTGACACGGAACTTTCCCCTAGGAGGACGACATGGCAAGCGAAACGCATGACGCCGCTGGTCAAGCCGCATCCACGCCGGGCCTGCCCCAGCTGGATTTTTCGACCTTTGGCAACCAGATTTTCTGGCTCCTCGTCACGCTGGTCGTGATTTACTTTGTCCTGTCGCGTATCGCGCTGCCGCGCATTGCGGCGGTGATGGCAGAGCGTCAGGGGGCCATTACCAATGACCTCGCTGCGGCGGAGGATCTGAAGGTCAAGGCCGAGCAGGCCGAGCTGGCCTATCTCAAGGCGCTGGCCGATGCCCGCGCCGAGGCGCAGACGATCGTCGCCAAGGCCAAGGCAGAGATCAAGGCGGAGCTTGATGCCGCCACCGCCAAGGCGGACGCCGAGATTGCGGCACGCGCCGCAGAAGGCGAGCAGAAGATTGAGGAAATCCGGGCCAATGCCATGGACAGCGTCAAGGAAGTGGCCAAGGACGCCGCTGCCGAGATCGTTGCCGTCATGGGGGGCAAGGCAGACGCGAAAACGGTCAGCGCAGCCGTCAACGCCCGGATGAAAGGATAAGCGCCATGCAAAAGATGCTCTTGACCATGGTTGCCGCTCTTATCGCCAGCCCTGCGCTGGCAGCGAGTGGCCCGTTCTTTTCGCTGGCCAACACGAATTTCGTCGTGTTGCTCGCGTTTCTGCTCTTTGTCGGGTTTCTGATCTATGTGAAGGTGCCAAGCCTTGTAGGCAAGAAGCTCGATGAGCGGGCAGTCAGCATCAAGGCGGAACTCGACGAGGCGCGCGCGCTGCGTGAGGAGGCACAGACCCTGCTGGCCAGCTATGAGCGCAAGCAGAAGGAAGTGCAGGCGCAGGCTGACCGGATTGTGGCGCACGCCAAGGACGAAGCCAATGCCGCCGCCGAAGAGGCCAAGGATGAGATCAAGGCGTCGATTGCACGCCGGATGCAGGCCGCCGAGGAGCAGATCGCAAGCGCCGAGGCCCGCGCCATCCGCGATGTGCGGGATCAGGCCGTGGTCGTGGCTGTCGCTGCCGCGCGCGATGTGATCGCCAAGCAGATGACCGCCGCAGACGGCAACGCGCTGATCGACGCGGCCATTGCCGATGTGGATGCCAAGCTGCATTGAGCGGCTGACAGAGGTGTAATTGGCCCGGGTTGGAAACGACTCGGGCTTTTTCATGTCAGATTGAGATTTGTGATCACAAATTCGTGTCTGTTCAAGATTTCATCAGGGTGGCCGGTGCCCTGTCGGCCAGAGACTCGGGGCAAATGCGACGGAAACCTTGATTCCTTTGCTTGAGCTTTGTGATCACACGATTATTTTCGTGATCACAAAAGTAAAATTTTTGCGGCCATTTGACCCTAATTGGGGGATTTGTCATGCTGGACAGGTGACAGAGCCGAGAAAAAGTATAACAAAAGGCGCAGCAAAAGACGGCTATCGCGCCGCCCGCCATCTGCAAAGGAGTTGCTCCATGGCTGAAACCAAACAGGTTGAACGCCCGCTTTCGCCGCACTTGCAAATTTACCGTCCGCAACTGACCTCGATCACCTCCATTCTGACACGGATCACCGGCAATGCGCTGGTGGTGGCGGCAGCGCTGATTGTGTGGTGGCTGCTGGCGGCTTCGACCTCTGACAATTATTTCGCAATGGCCGATGCGGTGCTGACCTCTTGGTTTGGCGATCTGGTGCTGACGCTCTCTCTCTGGGCGGTGTGGTATCACTATCTGGCCGGGCTGCGGCATCTCTATTTCGATGCGGGCAAGGGGATGGATATTCCCACGGCGGAAAAGCTGGGCTGGGCCTGTATCATCGGGTCGGTCGTGCTGAGCGTCATCACGCTTTTGCTGGTTTGAGGAGAGTATCATGCGCTATCTGACCGCACGTAAACGCGCCGAGGGCAAGGGTGCCGCCGGCACCGGGACCGAACATTTCTGGTATATGAAGCTGTCCGGCGTGGGTCTTGCGCTGATCATCCCGGTGTTTCTGGTGGCCTTTGGCCGCGCTTTGGGCGGCGACCGCACCGAGGTGATGGCCGCCTTTGCCCACCCCGGCATGGCAATCCTCACGGGTCTCGTGATCTTTTTCGGGCTGCGGCACTATGCCAGCGGCGCGCAGACGATGATTGAGGATTACAGCCACGGCAGCATGCGCCGGGGCCTGATTATCGCGGTGACTGTCCTAAGTTATGGGCTGATCGCCACCGGGCTTTTTGCCCTCGCCAAGATCGCGCTGTGAGGAAGTATTAAATGGCTGCTTATGAATACGAGACGCATGATTATGACGTCGTTGTTGTGGGCGCGGGCGGGGCGGGCTTGCGCGCGACGCTGGGCATGGCCGAACAGGGGCTGCGCACCGCTTGTGTGACCAAGGTTTTCCCGACCCGTTCACATACCGTGGCGGCGCAGGGCGGCATTGCGGCAAGCCTTGGTAACATGGGCCCCGACAGCTGGCAGTGGCATATGTATGACACGATCAAGGGCTCGGATTGGCTGGGCGATACCGACGCGATGGAATATCTCGCGCGCGAGGCCCCCAAGGCGGTCTATGAGCTGGAACATTACGGCGTGCCGTTCTCGCGCACCGAAGAGGGCAAGATCTATCAGCGCCCGTTCGGCGGCCATACAACGGAATTCGGCGAAGGCCCGCCGGTGCAGCGCACCTGCGCCGCCGCCGACCGGACGGGGCACGCGATCCTGCATACGCTCTATGGTCAGAGCCTCAAGCAGAAGGCCGAGTTCTACATCGAGTATTTCGCCATTGATCTGGTGATGACCGATGGCACCTGCACCGGCGTCGTCTGCTGGAAGCTGGACGATGGCACCATTCATGTCTTTAACGCCAAGATGGTCGTGCTGGCCACCGGCGGCTATGGCCGGGCCTATTTTTCGGCGACCTCTGCCCATACCTGCACCGGCGATGGTGGTGGCATGGTGGCGCGCGCCGGCCTGCCGCTGCAAGACATGGAATTCGTGCAATTCCACCCGACTGGTATTTTCGGCGCGGGCTGCCTCATCACCGAGGGCGCGCGCGGCGAGGGCGGATACCTCACCAATTCCGAGGGTGAACGGTTCATGGAGCGTTATGCGCCCAACTACAAGGATCTCGCCCCCCGCGACTATGTCAGCCGCTGCATGACCATGGAAATCCGCGAAGGGCGCGGCGTGGGGGCGGATGGTGATCATATTCACCTCAACCTCAGCCACCTGCCACCCGAGGCGCTGCATCTGCGCCTGCCCGGCATTTCCGAAAGCGCGCGCATCTTTGCGGGTGTGGACGTCACCAAGGAACCGATCCCGGTTCTGCCCACCGTCCACTACAACATGGGCGGTGTGCCGACGAATTATTGGGGCGAGGTGGTCAATCCCACCAAGGACAATCCCCATAACGTCGTCCCCGGTCTGATGGCTGTGGGTGAGGCGGGCTGTGCAAGCGTGCATGGCGCGAACCGGCTTGGCTCCAACTCGCTGATTGACCTCGTGGTGTTTGGCCGCGCCGCCGCCATTCGCGCAGGCAAGGTGGTGGACGCCGAGTCCGCCGTTCCGGGCACCAACAAGGCCGAAGTCGACAAGGCATTAACGCGCTTTGACGCGCTGCGTCACGCGACCGGCAAAATTCCGACGGCCGAGTTGCGGCTCGAGATGCAGCGCACGATGCAGGCCGATGCCGCCGTGTTCCGCACCTCGAAAACGCTGGCCGAAGGCGTCGAGAAGATGAAGGCCGTGGCGGCCAAGATGGACGATATCAAGGTCACGGACCGGAGCCTCGTGTGGAACAGCGACCTGATGGAAACGCTGGAACTGACCAACCTGATGCCCAACGCACTCGCCACGATCTTTGGTGCCGAGGCACGGCAAGAAAGCCGGGGCGCGCATGCGCATGAGGATTTCAGCACCCGCGACGATGAAAAATGGCGCGTGCACACGATTGCACGGGTCGAAGGCAATACCGTCGATCTCAGCTATCGCCCGATCATCACCGATCCTCTGACGACCGAGGATGAGGGCGGTATCAGCCTCAAGAAGATCGCGCCAAAGGAACGGACGTTCTGATGCGGATTGCTTTGGCCTGTCTCGCGCTTGCGGCTCTGAGCGCCTGTGAGGCGACCAATCAGGTCGCGGACGGCCTCGCGCGCGCGCAGGCCAAGAGCGTGGTCAACACGGTCGTGGCGCAGCGGTTTCCGGGTCTCAACGCTGCCCCGATCACCGATTGCGTGATTGATGCCGCCTCTGCCGGTGAAATCATCCAGATCGCGAGCGCAAGCGTCACAGGGGTGACGCCGGAGACCACGCAACAAGTGATCGCAATCGCGCAGCGCCCCGAGGCCGTGCAATGTATTGCCCAAAATAGCCTGACCCTCTTGGGCGGCTGACAAGGAGTAGCAAGATGGTTCAACTCACACTCCCCAAGAATTCGCGCATGACGACGGGCAAGACATGGCCCAAGCCCGAAGGGGCCAAGACTGTGCGCAAGTTCCAGATTTACCGCTGGAACCCGGATGATGGGAAAAACCCGCAGGTCGATACTTATTTCGTCGATATGGACACCTGTGGCCCGATGGTTCTGGACGCGCTGATCAAGATCAAGAACGAGATTGATCCCACGCTCACCTTCCGCCGCTCTTGCCGTGAGGGGATCTGCGGATCTTGCGCGATGAATATCGACGGGATCAATACGCTGGCCTGCATTTATGGCATGGATGAGATCAAGGGCGACGTGAAGATCTATCCGTTGCCGCATATGCCGGTGGTCAAGGACCTGATCCCCGATCTCACGCATTTCTACGCCCAGCATGCCAGCATCATGCCCTGGCTGGAAACCAAGACCAACGCCCCCGCCAAGGAATGGAAGCAGTCGATCGAGGACCGCGAAAAGCTGGACGGTCTTTATGAATGCGTGATGTGCGCCTGTTGCTCGACCTCGTGCCCGTCCTATTGGTGGAATGGCGACAAATACCTTGGACCGGCAGCGCTCTTGCATGCCTATCGCTGGATCATCGACAGCCGCGATGAGGCGACGGGCGAGCGTCTGGATGATCTGGAAGATCCGTTCAAGCTCTATCGGTGCCACACGATCATGAACTGCACCAAGACCTGTCCCAAGGGTTTGAACCCGGCCAAGGCGATTGCCGAGATCAAGAAACAGATGGTCGAGCGGCACGTCTGAGGTCCTGACATTCTTGCGGTGGGCAACAGCCTGCCGATCTGCGGGATAGGCTTTGGGAGTCGTGTTGCGACTGTGATATTCTCTCAGAAATGGGAGGACCTTTGATATGTCGATGACAATCATGGTGGGCACCACCAAGGGTGCATTCCTGCTACGTTCCGATGATGGGCGCTGGGACGTCGAAGGTCCGTTCTGCGATGGCTGGCCGATCAATCATGTGGTGGGTGATCCGGAGACCGGGCGGTTTTGGGCGGCGGGCGGCGGTGAATGGCACGGCGCAGGTGTCTGGCGGTCAGACGATGACGGCGAAAGCTGGACCCTTTCCAAGCTCTCGAATGGCCAGTTGGACGAATGGGCTGCAAATGATCCGAAATTGGCTGGGATGTTTGGCTGGAAGCCAGTCGAGGCCCCTTATGATGGCGAGGTATCGTCAATCTGGTCGCTGCATCATGCGCATGACACGCTCTATGCGGGGGCAAAGCCAGCGACGCTTTTTGTCAGCCGGGATGGTGGGCAAAGCTGGGACCGGGTTGAAGGCCTGAACAATCATCCATCGCGGGAAAGCTGGAATCCCGGCGCTGCGGGGCTGGTGCTGCACACGATCCTCAGCGATCCGCAGGAGCCGGACAAGCTCTGGCTGGGGATTTCTGCGGCGGGCGTTTTTGCCACGGAAGATGGGGGCGAAACATGGGTGCGTCGCAATCGTCTGTCGAACGCCGGTGCCAGCGCCGAACATAACCACCCGGCGGCACCGAGTGACGGCGAGATTGGACACTGCGTGCATAACATGGCGCGCGCGGCGGGGGATGAAGTGATCTATCAGCAGAATCATCATGGCGTGTTTCGCAGCACTGACGGGGCAAGGACATGGGAGGACATCACGGTCGGATTGCCCTCGACCTTTGGTTTTCCCATCGCTGTGCATCCGCACGATGCTCTGACGGTTTGGGTCTTGCCGCTCAACGGTGATACCGAGGGGCGATATCCCCCGGAGGCTGCGGCGGCGGTGTGGAAATCCACCGATGGCGGAAACAGCTGGATAGCTAAGCGTGAGGGGTTGCCCGGACAGAATTGCTATTTCACCGTGCTGCGTCAGGCCATGGCCACGGATACCTCCAGCCCAGTTGGCGTCTATTTTGGCACCAATACCGGCTCTGTCTTTGCGAGCCGGGATGAAGGCGAGAGCTGGACCGAGATCGCGCGCCATCTGCCAACGGTCTTGTCGGTCGAGGCGATGGAGCGGGCGGGCTGAGGTAAATCCACCATTGCGCGACGTTTGCCATGCGGTTCCTGCATGGCGAACATGCAGGGATGTGGGTTTATGCTGCGGTGCAGCGTCTTATGTTTCCAACATAGGAAATATGGAGATAATGCCATGGCTTACCCGGCCAAAAAACCCGTGAACCCGGTCCCGTCCCCGAAAGCCGAAACCCCTGATTGGGTGGCGGTTTACTACAGTCCGGAGGCACCCGCCAACCAGTCCACAGCACCGGGCGTCGATGCCTTGGAGCAGATGTACGCGTATTACGACGCCTGATTGAGCGTTCACGCAGATGTGGCCCCTGCCGGAAACGGCGGGGGTTTTCTTTTGGCCCGTGCTGCGGGACTGTCCCCTGCAACCAGAGGAGATGACCCGATGCCGCTATTGCCAAGCCTGCCTGATCCCGCGCATCTGAGGGATCTATACGCGCGGTTTCCCCATAACGTTCGCCCGCTCATGGAGTATACCGACGGTCTCTTGCGCGGCGACGGGGAATTGAGCGTGGGCGAGCGTGAGTTGATCGCGACCTATGTTTCGGCCCTCAATGCCTGTTCCTTTTGCACCGGCGCGCATCGCGCCTATGCCGAGGTCTTTGGGATCGACGGCGCGCTCATCGACGCATTGATCGAGGATTTCGAGACAGCGCCGGTGGACGAAAGACTACGCCCGGTGCTGGCTTATGTGGCCAAGCTCAACACCCTGCCGAGCAAGCTGATCAAGCGCGACGCGCAGGCGGTCTATGACGCGGGCTGGTCCGAGGCGGCGCTCTATGAGGCGGTGCAGGTCTGCGCACTCTTTAACATGATGAACCGGATCATCGAGGGGACGGGCGTAAATTTTGACTATGCCGAGGCGCCAGACGGCCATCCCGCGGCAGGATCGACGCCCGGGGATCAGGCGGCAACCTATCGCCGGTTCGGTGAAATGATAGAGGCAATGGCCAAGGGATAGTTGCATGCTTGTCGTGGTCGGCCTGATCATAGCCTTTGTGCTGGTGCTGATCCTGTCCAACCGGCGCACACGCGTCTGCCGCTGGCGGGCGGACCGGCGACAGGATCGCGACGGGCAGTTTTATTATCGCTGCATGGCCTGCGGGGCAGAGGTCTTTACATCCACGGGCAAACCGCCTTTGGATTGCGTGGTGAACCCCCGCAATCCCTGAGAGGTGTGAGATGACCCAAGCCCCCGCCGATGCCGAGGCCCGCCGTGCGCTGCGCCCGGTGATCTGCTATCCCAATGACACGCTGGCGCAGCCTGATCTGGCGCTCTATGCCGCCGCGCGCGAGGGGGCAGAGAAGCTGGCAGAAGTGGTGATCCCTCCGCGCGAGGCCGCCTGTTTTCGCGTCGCTGCGGGTCAGTTTTTCCGGATCACCAGCGTCGAGGGGCCGCAGGTGGGCGACCTCAACCTGTGGAACGCGACGGACCTGTCAGAGCGGTTTTATTCCGGCAAGACGCGGGCGCTGCATGGCACGCATGTGACGCGCGGCGAGCGGCTCTGGTCATCTTTCCCGCATCTGCGGCCGATTGCCACGATTGTCGAGGACACATTGGGCTGGTACGGGATCGACGAATTCGGTGGCTCTGTGCATGATGTGATCGGCACGCGCTGCGATCCCTATACCGGTAATCTGCTGTCAGGTGTGCAGTATCACCATTGCTGCCATTCCAACCTGACGCGCGCCTTGGCGGATGAGTTGGGCGTGAGTTTGGCAGAGGCTGAGCGCCATGTGCATGACGTGCTCAACGTCTTTATGTGTACCGGATTCACCCGCGATACGGGGCAGTATTTCATGAAGGCCAGCCCGGTCCGCCCCGGCGACTATCTGGAGTTTTTCGCCGAGATAGACCTGCTTGGCGCGCTCAGCGCCTGTCCCGGTGGCGATTGCTCGTCCGAGCATACCAGCGATACGGCGGCCTGCTATCCGATGCTGGTCGAGGTGTTCGCGCCTGTGAAGGGCCCGCTGCAGGGATGGCAGAGCCCCGCGCGCAACGGGTATGATGGGAGTCACGGTCGGTAGAGAGTGGGTTTTGGGCCAGTTGCGGTCGTTTAATTTGCCACGCGCGCGGAACAAGGCGCGAAGCGCCGCCGCGCGATCGCTGGGCCGTCCGTCGCACCGAAGGTGCGCCGCTTTGCCTCGGCACGCCTTTGGCGTGACGGCCTAGCGATTTTGAGATGGTGTGCATCTCTTTGAAGTCATACGGACTTTGCTTGCATCAAGTGGCAGTTGCCGCCGTTGCATCGCTAGTCCCCGGCCCAGCGATCGCGCGGCTCATCGCACGGGACCAATGCCAGCAAAAGGCCAGAACCGCCCCCCTGACCATTCAGAGGGGCGGTTTTGATTTAGTGAACCACGGCGTTCTGTGGCGGTTCCTGCGTGGTGTTGCCCACCCGGTCGCCGATGATCAGCCCCTCAGGCCCCGCCGTCACCGGCACCACGGCCCCGTCGAGGATATCCCCCGCCAAGAGCGCCTCGGCCAAAGGATCCTGCAACGCGCGCTGGATCACCCGTTTCAGCGGGCGCGCGCCATAGACGGGATCATAGCCCTCGTCGGCCAGCCATTTGTGGGCAGCGTCATCCAGCTCCAGACGGATCTTGCGCGCCGCCAGCCGCTTGAGCAGACGTGCCATCTGGATATCGACGATACCGTCCATCTGCGGTCTTGTGAGCCGGTCGAACACCACGATCTCATCCAGCCGGTTGAGGAACTCGGGCCGGAAATGCGCGCGCACGGCGTCCATCACGTCGCGCTTGGCGGTGGCGGCATCCGAGCCTTCAGGCAACTGACTGAGCGCCTGAGAGCCAAGGTTCGACGTCAAGATGATCAGCGTCTGCTTGAAGTCCACGGTGCGCCCCTGACCATCGGTCAGCACGCCATCGTCGAGCACCTGCAAGAGCACGTTGAACACCTCGGGATGCGCCTTTTCGACCTCGTCGAACAGGACCACCTGATAGGGCCTGCGGCGCACGGCCTCAGTCAGAACACCGCCCTCGTCATACCCGACATAGCCCGGAGGTGCGCCGATCAGACGCGACACTGAATGCTTCTCCATGAATTCGGACATGTCGATCCGCACCATGGCGCTGTCATCGTCAAAGAGGAACTCGGCCACCGCTTTGGTCAGTTCGGTCTTGCCCACGCCGGTCGGCCCGAGAAAGAGGAAAGAGCCCAGAGGGCGGCCTTCGTCATTGAGACCCGCCCGCGCCCGGCGCACGGCATTGGCCACGGCCTTGACGGCGGTGTTCTGACCGATCACGCGGCGGTGCAGGTTGTCCTCCATGCCGAGCAGCTTGTCGCGCTCGCCCTCCAGCATCTTGGCGGTGGGGATGCCGGTCCAGCGTTCCACCACCTGCGCGATTTGCTCGGGGCGAACGGCCTCTTCGACCATGACGCCATCGTCACCCTGGGTTTCGGCCTCGGCCAGATGCTTCTCCAGCCCCGGAATGACGCCATAGCTCAACTCACCGGCGCGCGCGAGATTGCCTTCGCGCTTGGCGATGTCCAATTCTGCGCGGGCGCGGTCAAGCTGCTCCTTGATGTCGCGCGCCCCGGCCAGCTTGTCGCGCTCGGCCTGCCATTTGGCGGTCATCTCGGCAGAGCGCTGCTGCAAGTCGCCCAGTTCCCGCTCCAGCTTTTCCAGCCGATCACGCGAGGCGGCGTCGTCCTCTTTCTTGAGCGCCTCTGCCTCGATCTGCTTTTGCAGGATCTCACGATCGAGCGCGTCCAACTCTTCGGGCTTGCTGTCCACTTCCATGCGCAGACGGCTCGCGGCCTCGTCCATCAGGTCGATCGCCTTGTCGGGAAGGAACCGGTCGGTGATATAGCGATGCGAGAGCGTCGCCGCCGCCACCAGCGCCGAGTCAGAGATGCGCACGCCGTGGTGCAGTTCGTATTTCTCTTTGATGCCCCGCAGGATCGAAATCGTATCCTCGACCGTCGGCTCCTCAACCATCAGCGGCTGGAACCGGCGGGCAAGCGCCGCGTCCTTTTCCACATGCTTGCGGTATTCATCGAGCGTGGTCGCGCCGATACAGTGCAACTCGCCGCGCGCCAGCGCCGGTTTGATCAGGTTTGCGGCATCCATCGCGCCATCGGCCTTGCCGGCCCCTACCAGCGTGTGCATCTCGTCGATGAACAGGATGATCTCGCCCGCCGCCTGCGTTACCTCGTTGAGCACGCCCTTGAGCCGCTCCTCGAATTCGCCGCGATACTTGGCCCCCGCGATCAGCGCGCCCATGTCGAGCGACAACAGACGCTTGTTACGCAGGGATTCCGGCACATCGCCATTGACGATGCGCAGGGCCAGACCCTCGGCGATGGCGGTTTTACCCACCCCCGGCTCACCGATCAGAACCGGGTTGTTCTTGGTCCGGCGGCTGAGCACCTGCATGGCGCGGCGGATTTCATCGTCACGGCCAATGATGGGATCAATCTTGCCCTCACGCGCCGCCTTGGTCAGGTCGCGGGCATATTTCTCCAGCGCCTCATAGGTGTCCTCTGCCGAGGCAGAATCCGCCGTGCGCCCCTTGCGAATGTCGTTGATCGCCTCGTTGATCTTTTGGGCGGAAACTGCCCCAGCCGCCAGCGCCTCTTTGGCGGGGGATTTCACCAGCGCCAATGCGGTGAGGATACGCTCGACGGGGACAAAGCTGTCACCCGCCTTTTGCGCCAGTTTCTCGGCCTCGGCCAGAACCTTGCCGGTCTGTTGGTCCATATAGGTCTGCCCGGCATCGCCGGACACCTGCGGAATCTTGGACAGGGCAATATCATTGGCCTGTGTCACGCGCTCGGGCGCGCCACCGGCACGTTTGATCAGATTGCTGGCCAGACCCTCTGGGTCATCGAGCAGCGCCTTGAGAATGTGTTCGGGGGCCAGTTTCTGGTGGCTTTCGCGCATGGCGATAGTCTGGGCGGCCTGAATGAAACCACGCGACCGTTCCGTGAACTTATTGAAGTCCATGGGCTTTCTCCTTGTGACAAGCGTTACCCCTGTGGCGCACCCAGCATTAGGCATGCGTCGGTCGGGAACCTCAAATGATAAATGGGTAACGCGCCTGTGCGGTTCAAGACGGATTTTACGGGAATCGCGCAATCCCCACGTTTTCGTGACGGGGTCTTGGCAGAAGCCGTTGGCCACCCAATCTGTTCAAGAGTTATCCACAGGACGTTTTCGCCCATTCCGGAGGACAAGAACCATGACAGAATCACGCGTGAGACTGGAAGCCATCGGATATAATCCCGAATGGGCCGCGTTTGTCGCACGGGCCGAGGTGATCCAAGGGGCCGAGCGGCTGGTCTATCCCGTGCATTTCTGCGCCCCCCTGACCGCAGAATTCGCCCGCATCGCGCGCGGCTTGACAGACTGCGCCCGGCACTTGCATCGCTCTGGCCGCGCGGACCTGAGGATGCGGCGCGCCCCGGGCCGGACCCCGCCTGCCCTGACGGCCTGAACGCATGTTGCGCGTATGATAGCCAGGGCGCAGTCATACAGGGCGCAGTCATATTTTTGGCGTGATTCCGCGCGCATGTATATTTGGAGTAAACTAGGTAAAATATCGGCGTAGCGTGCCGTTAGTAGAGTAACGAGTGAGTGGGTTTTCTGGAATGCATATTACCAAAGTGCGCGCGCGCGATCTGCGCCGGGACGTCCCGACCGGCTGTGTCAGCGGAGTTCTCTTGCTGGAAACCGGAAACGGACAAGTCAGCCTCAATGTAAGCGCCCCCGTGGCAGAAGCCCTCAACGACGGTCTCTGGTCGGACGCCTTGCGACAATTGCAACGCCTGCCAGAGTTTCGGCGCAACGCGGCTCAGATCACCTTGGCGGCGTCCGCCTTGGACGGGATGTGCGCAGAGGCGTGACAGAGGCTTGACGCAGCCCACCGCCGCCGCGACAAGGGCGCGACACCTGCCGCAAGAGGAGCGCCGCCAATGACCGCCGTCGTGACCGATGATCGCCTGATCGTAGCCCTGGATGTGCCCAACGCGCTGAAGGGGCTCAAGCTTGCAGAGCAATTGGGTGACAGTGTCGGGTTCTACAAGATCGGTTTGGGGATGCTCACAGGCGGGGGTCTTGGCCTTGCCAACGAGCTCAAGACCGAACTGGGCAAGCGGATTTTTCTGGACATGAAGCTCTTTGACATCGGCGCCACGATCGAGGCGGCGGTGCGGGGGCTGGCGCAGTTTGATCTGGATTTCCTGACCGTGCATGGCGATCCGCATGTCGTGCGCGCCGCCAAGCAAGGGGCCTCGGGCAAACCGATGAAGATCCTCGCGGTGACGATCCTGACCTCGCTCGACCGCGCCGATCTCGACGCCGGGATGATCAAACCGGGCGATCTGCCCGATCTGGTGGCCGAGCGCGCGGGCCGCGCCTTTGACGCCGGGGCCGATGGCGTGATTGCCAGCCCGCAAGAGGCGGCGATGATTCGTGCCCTGCCTGAGGCTTCGGGCCGCCTTATCGTTACACCGGGAGTGCGGCCTGCGGGCAGTGCGCTGGGTGATCAAAAGCGGGTGGCAACCCCGGCACAGGCAATTGCTGACGGGGCCGATCACATCGTCGTCGGACGCCCCATCTGGTCCGCCCAAGATCCGCGCGCGGCGGCTGAGGCGATTCTGTCCGAATTGCGCGGCTGAGTGGCTGAAAATATCTGGAGCGGGTAACGGGAATCGAACCCGTAACTGAAGCTTGGGAAGCTTTCGTGATACCTTTTCACCATACCCGCCGCGGCGCTCTGGATAGCACCGTCGCTCTGCCTGCTTCAAGCGAAAACTTGCGGGCCTGACCGGCGCTTTATGACTAACCCGCCCGGTTCAAGACCCAAACCGGATCAGGCTCTGCCCCTTGGGGCTTGTGCTGCGGTACACCACCGTCTCGGGCAGGTGTAGCGTCAGCGGTGCCTCTGCCAGCCCGGCCCGCCACGGCTGGCCGAGATCAAGGCAGCTCGCCTGCGCGCCGGTATAGTCGCGGCGCAGCGACACCCACCGCAGATTGCCCAGATCGCGGGCAATCTCGCGCCCCGCCTGCGTCACGCTGCTGCGGCGCAACATCTCGCGCCCCAGACCTTCGGTGCGGGTGTCCTGTCCTGGCAGATCGGACCAGACCCCGCAGAGATGCGCGCGCCCGTTGATCGGCCGCAGTTCCGCCGCAAGGCGCAGGCCCCCGCCGCTGCTGTAGCGCCCCTCGACCACCTGAGCGGCACCAGAGAGCGGCACCGTGCGGCTGTTGCGACTGAGGAACGGGAGCACTTCCAATGCGGCACTCATCGCGCCGGTGCCGGTCTGGCGAAAGTCGATCTGCGGATCGCTGCCGCCGCCGTTCCTACGGCTGATCTGCTTGCGCGGCACGAACACCTCGGGCACGCGGCCCGGTTGCCATGTCAGCGTGGTGAGGATGCAGCGTGCGGGCGCGCCGGCATAATCGAGCCTCGGGTCGATCTGCGGTAAATCCCCGAGGTTCCGCGCGACGCGCTGACCATCCACATAGACCGTCGCCAGCCGCACAATCTCGCGCGCGGCGCCTGTGGTATAGCTCGACTGGCTCTCGCTCTCGGACCAGACGCCGCAGAGCGCGGTGCGCCCGTCCGTTGTCGGGCGCAGCTCGGTGGCGATGGTCAGGCCGCCACCGCTGCTGAAGGTGCCATGTGCGAGGCTCACCCGCTCGCTCAGCGTGGTTTGCGCCTCTGCGCCCCCGGCCAGTCCAAGGATCAGAGCAAATGACAGGGACAAACGCAGCATGAGAGCCTCCGGGGGTGTTTGGTGCAGTGTAGCAGGCCAAACACCCCAGCTCAATTGACCTCGGCGGAGCGGCGTCAGCCCGCCGCTTGCAGCAATTGCTCTTCGACCAGACGGTCGGCGAGGATTGCGGGGCTTATCCCTTCGCCCGCTGCGCGCGTCAGGATATGCGCCATGCGCGCCTGCATCGCGCCCAGCCGCTCTTCAACCCACGGGGCGCGGGGCGCGATCTGCAGGATTTCGGCGGCGACATTGATGATCCCGCCGCCATTGGCAACGTAATCGGGCAGGTAGAGGATGGCGCGCGCGCGCAGGCGGTCGGCATCCTCGGGCGTGGCCAGTTGGTTGTTGGCCGCGCCACAGACCATCTTGGCCTTGATTTCGGGGATACTGCGCGCATTGAGCACGCCGCCGATGGCACAGGGCGCAAAGATATCGGCGTCAACGGCATGGATGGCGCGCGGATCGACCACGGTTGCGCCAAACTCGCGCACCGTGCTGGCGGCATGCGCCGGGTTCATATCTGCGACGCTCAGGCGCGCGCCGGTCTCATGCAGCAAGAGACAAAGATGCCAGCCGACATGCCCCAATCCCTGCACCGCGACATGGCGCCCCCTCAGATCGTCCGTGCCCCAGAGCTGCGCAGCACCGGCGCGCATCGCGCCCAACACGCCGCGCGCGGTCACCGGAGAGGGATCACCGCTGGCATGCGCGCCCGTGTCCAGCCCGGCGACAGACCGCGTTTCGCGGGTGATCTCGGCCATATCCTCGGGCGACATGCCCATATCCTCGGCGGTCCAATAGCGACCGCGCAGCATGTTGATCGCACGGCCCATGGCCCGCAGCATTTGGGGCGTCTTGTCGCGCATCGGATCACCGATGATCACCGCCTTGCCACCGCCCAACGGAAGGCCGGCGGCGGCGTTCTTGTAGCTCATGCCCCGCGAGAGGTTCAGCACATCCTCAAGCGCGGCATCGTCACCGTCATAGACGCGCATGCGCAGGCCGCCCGCGGCCGGGCCAAGCCGGGTGGAATGCAGCGCGATAAACCCGCGCAAGCCGCTCTCGCGATCCTCGACGCGGTAAACTTCCTCATGGGTGGGACTGGCCAGACGTGTGAGCATGATGGACTCCTCCTTGACCGCAAGGATAAGAGCGGTCAGACGCGATAAAACGGCAAACATGGGTCACATGCGTGGAGATTTTGGGTGATATCCCCAAGAACAGGGAGTAGATTAGGTTAAATGGATCGTATCGACCGCCAGATCATCGCCGCCCTGCAACGCGACGGACGCCAAAAGCTCGCCGATCTGTCGGCGGTGGTGTGCCTCTCGCCTACGCCTCTGGCACGGCGTATCGCCCGGCTCGAATCCGATGGGGTCATCACCGGCTATGCCGCGCGGGTCAATCAAGAGAAGCTCGGCCTGCCGCTCAACGCCTTCATCTTTGTCGAGTTGGAGCATCACACCCGTGACGCGATCACAGCGTTTGAAACTCGGCTCAGGCGGTTTGACGAGGTGATGGAATGCTACCTGATGACCGGCACCCGCGACGTGCTCTTGCGGGTGGTGGCCGCCGACCTCTCAGACTTTGACCGATTTCTCGAGGAGGGGTTGATGCAGACCCCCGGCATCCGCTCCATGCGGTCAAGTTTTGCGCTGCGGACCATGATCCGCCGCGACGCGTTGCCCGAGGTCTGAGCCGTGCAGCGGTTCGACGTGATCGTGGTCGGGGCCGGGCCTGCTGGCGCATCCGCCGCTTATGCTGCGACGCGCGCGGGGCTGCGGGTGGCGCTGATCGACCGCAAGTCATTCCCGCGCGAGAAACTCTGCGGCGGGTTGATCACCGGGCGCGCGCGCAGGCACTACGCCGAGATTTTTGGACATGCGATGCCGTTCGAACCGCAGGACTGCAAGACCACGGTGGATTTCTGGTTTCGCGGGCGGCCCATGGGCCTGATCAAAGACGCCCCCGCCCTCTACACAACGATGCGTTGGGATATGGATGCGATGCTCTGCGGGCAGGCTCTCGGGGCAGGGGCGCAGGATTTCACCGGGCAGGCGGTGGCTGAGATCGACCACGACGCCCGGACCGTGATGCTCAAAGGCGGGGCTGTGCTGGACTACGGCGTGCTGATCGGCGCGGATGGCGTCCATTCCCAAGTGGCGCGCGCCCTCTTTGGCCAGCCATTCGATCGGCAGCGCATTGGCTTTGGGCTCGAGATTGAGGCGCGCGGCGCGCCAAGCGACCCCGCCGCGCCGATTCGAATAGATCTGGCGGCGGCGCAGTGGGGCTATGGCTGGGTCTTTCCCAAGCGCTGCTCGACCACAGTGGGGGTGGGCGGCCTCTTGTCAGAGAACCCGGATATGAAACGCGCCATGGCGGACTATTGCGCGGTGCTGGGGCTCGCGTCGGAGGAGGCGAGCGTCAAGGGTCAGTTCTTGCCGTTTGGCGATTTTCGTCCCATACCGGGGCAGGGTGCCGTGCTGCTTGTGGGCGATGCGGCGGGGCTGGTCGATCCGATCACCGGCGAAGGCATCGGCTATGCGATGCAGAGCGGGCAATTGGCGGCAAAGGCCGCGATTGCCGCGCTGGGCGCGGGGCGGCCCCAGACGGCACTCAGCCATTACCGCCGCGCGCTGCGCCCGGTTCACCGCGCCCTGCACATGGCGCGCCTGATCCGTCCGGTGATCTTTCTGCCCGCGCTAGAGCCGGGCTTTGCCCGTGCCTTTCAACGCTCCTCCACCCTGCGCCACGATTACCTGCGCCTGATGGCGGGAGAGGTGGAGTATGGGCAAATTCTGGCGCGTCTGGTGCTGCGCCTGCCCCGCCTCGGGATCATGGCTCTGCGCGCCCGCTTCTGACCGGGGGAGGAGGGATGGGGGACGCTGTCCCCCAAACCGTCAGAATGCCGCCTTAAAGAGCGCCGTCAGATTGGTCTCGGTCAGTGGCACCGGGTTGCCGCCACAGCTTGGATCGGTCAACGCACCCGCGACGAGGTCGGGAATCGCGGTCTCGGTCACGCCGAGATCGCGCAGGCCGCGCGGGATGCCGAGGCTGTCGTTGAAGTCCTGTACAAAAGCGCGGAACCCGGCATAGCCGCCTTTGAGGCCCAGATATCCCGTCGCCCGGTCGAACCGGTCGCGGATCACATCGGCGTTGAGATCGAGCACGGCAGGCATGCAGACCGCATTCGTGGTGCCGTGATGGGTGTTGAAATAGGCGCCGACCGGATGGCTCATGGCATGGATCGCGCCCAGACCCTTTTGAAACGCGGTGGCCCCCATGGCGGCGGCGCTCATCATCTGCGCGCGCGCCTCGATATCCGTGCCATCGGCATAGGCGCGCGGCAGGTAGTCGATCACAAGGCGCATGCCCTCCAGCGCGATGCCTTGGGACATCGGGTGGTAATGCGGGCTGGAGAATGCCTCGACGCAATGGGCAAAGGCGTCAAGCCCGGTGCCTGCGGTGATGAATTTCGGCATGCCGACGGTCAGTTCGGGATCGCAGATCACCACCGTGGGCAGCACCTTGGGGTGAAAGATGATCTTCTTGGCATGGGTCACGGAATTGGTGATCACCGAGGCGCGCCCGACTTCTGATCCGGTCCCGGCGGTGGTGGGCACGGCGATGATGGGCGCAATGGCATCGGCATTCGCGCGTGTCCACCAATCGCCGATATCCTCATAGTCCCAGATGGGCCGCGTTTGCCCGGCCATAAACGCCACCATCTTGCCCAGATCGAGGCCAGAGCCACCTCCAAAGGCGATCACCCCGTCATGCCCGCCCGCCTGATAAGCAGCGACACCGGCGGCAAGGTTGATCTCATTGGGGTTGGGATCGACCTCGGAAAACATCGCGCGGCCAAGGCCAGCGGCATCGAGGATATCGAGCGCGCCCGCCGTGACCGGCAGCCCCGCCAGCCCCTTGTCGGTGACCAGAAGCGGGCGCGTGATCCCGGCCTGCGCACAGGCAGCGGGCAGTTCAGCAATCCGGCCAGCGCCGAATTTGATCGCGGTCGGATAGGACCAGTTGGCAGTCAGGGTCATTGCGTCACCTTCTTGAGATGGTAGGATTTGGGGCGTGTGAGGTTGTGATAGCCGATCACCGACAGGCCGCCGCCGCGCCCGGTGTTCTTGCAGCCGGTCCAGCAGAGGCCGGGATCAAGATAATCGGCGCGGTTGAGAAACACCGTGCCGGTTTCGACGCGGTCGCCCACCGCCTGTGCGCGGGCGACATCGGCCGTCCAGAGGCTCGCGGTCAGGCCAAATTCGCTGTCGTTCATCAGCGCGATGGCCTCGTCATCCGAGGAAACCGGCATGATGCCCACCACGGGGCCAAAGCTCTCGTCGCGCATGACGCGCATCTTGTGGGTCACTTTGGTCAGGATCTGCGGCGTGAGGTAAGCTGCGCCATCGTCGCCGGGCATGGTCGCGATATGCGCCTTGGCTCCCATCTCCAGCGCCTCGGCCACCTGTGCACGCACCTCTGAGGCAAAGCGCACATTGGCCATCGGCCCGATCGTGGTCTCAGCCTCCAGCGGATTGCCCAGTTTATAGGACTTTACCAGAGCCACGGATTTCTCGACAAAGGCATCGAACAGGCTCTGATGCACATAAATCCGCTCGATCCCGCAGCAGCATTGCCCCGAGTTGAACATCGCCCCGTCGATCAGCGTCTCAACGGCGGCATCCAGATCAGCATCCTCCATCACATAACCGGGGTCTTTACCCCCCAGTTCCAGCCCGAGCCCGGTAAAGGTGCCCGCCGCCGCGCGTTCCATCGCGCGCCCGCCGCCGACAGAGCCGGTAAAGTTGATGAAATTGAACGCTCCCCCCGCAATCAGCGCCGATGTGGTGTCATGGTCCAGAAACACGTTTTGAAACACATCCTCGGGCACGCCCGCCGCATGAAACGCCTGTGCCATGCGCTCGCCCACCAGAAGGGTTTGGGTCGCATGTTTCAGCACCACGGTATTGCCCGCGATGAGCGCGGGCGCCACGGTGTTGATCGCGGTCATATAGGGGTAATTCCACGGGGCCACGACAAAGACCACGCCATGCGGCACCCGCCGGATATAGCGCAGGAACGTGGCATCCTCGCCCACCGCGATATCCGCCAGCGCGCCTTGGGCAATCGCCGCCATATGGCTTGCACGCTCGTTGAAACCGCGGAACTCGCCGCCATAGCGCACCGGGCGGCCCATCATATGCGCCAGTTCCGGCACGATCTCATCGTTCATCGCGCCCACGGCGGCGACACCGGCCATCACCAACTCTATCCGCTCCTGCAAAGGCCGCGCCGCCCAAGCCGCCTGTGCCGCACGCGCCCGGCCCGCTGCCGCTTGCGCAGCTTCCAGCGTCAGCACCGGACGCTCGGCATAGACCGACCCGTCGATGGGAGAGATACATTTCACTGTCTGCATGATCGCATCCTTGATCACGGGCATGACGCCCGTCCTTTCATCGTTCCACAAATACTCAAATCCGACCGTGCGGCGCTCAGGCCCGCTCGAATCCGCGCGCCACCTCGTAATCCGTGACCACGCGGTCGAAATCCTCGATCTCGACCTCGGCGGCGCGGGCGTAATGGTCTATGACCGCATCGCCGAATGTGTCGCGCAGGAATTGAGACTGCTTGAGCGTGAGATAGGCATCGCGCAGCGTTTCCGGGATGCGCCCTGTCTCGCCGCTATAGGCATCGCCCGTAGCGGGCGGGGCCAATTCCAGCTTGTCTTCGATCCCCTTGATCCCCGCCGCCAGCATCGCGGCCATGGCGAGATAGGGGTTGAGGTCCGATCCCCCGACGCGGCATTCCACGCGCACCGCCTTGGACCCCGCACCGCAGAGGCGAAAGCCTGCGGTGCGATTGTCGACCGACCACAGGATACGGGTGGGGGCAAACGTGCCCTTCTGGAACCGCTTGTAGCTGTTGATATAGGGGGCGAGGAAATAGGTGTAATCAGGCGCGTATTTCAGCAATCCGGCCATGTAATGCTTCATCATCTGGGACATGCCCAGCTTGTCCGCAGGGTCAAAGAATTCCGGTTTGCCATCCTGCCACAGCGATTGATGCACATGGCTCGATGAGCCGACGCGCCGATGATCCCATTTCGGCAGAAAGCTCGCGGCATGGCCCTGTTGCCACGCAATCTCCTTGATCGCGTGCTTGGCAATGGTGTGGTAATCGGCGGTATCGAGCGCCGGGGCATATTTGATGTTGAGCTCTTCTTGCCCCGCCTCCGCCTCGCCCTTGGTGTTCTCGATCGGCAGACCGGCAGCAAAGAGGTGATTGCGGATGGGCCGCATCACATGCTCTTCCTTGGTGGTCTGGAAGATATTGTAATCCTCGTTATAGCCCGAGAGCGGCGTCAGCGCGCGATAGCCGGATTTGCGGATTTCATCATAGCTTTTCTCGAACAGGAAAAACTCCAGTTCCGTTGCCATCATCGCGTCAAAACCCATGGCATCCAGCCGCGCCAATTGCCCCTTGAGCATGGCGCGGGGGCTGTGCGGCACCTGCTCATGCGTGTGGTGATCCAACACATCGCAGAGCACCATCACCGTCCCCTCGAGCCAGGGGATCGGGCGCAATGTGCTCAGGTCCGGCTTCATCACATAGTCGCCATAGCCGCGCTCCCAGCTTGTGGCGGCAAAGCCCTCGGGCGTGGTCATTTCCAGATCGGTGGCCAGCAGGTAGTTGCAGCAATGCGTCTCTTCCCAGGCGCTGTTGACGAAGTGCGCGGCGTGAAAGCGTTTGCCCATCAGGCGGCCCTGCATGTCCACAAGGCACACGAGCACGGTATCCACCTTGCCCGCCGCGACCTCTGCCTTGAGGGTTTCGAATGTCAGCCCCATGATGTGCTCCGTCTTTCCGTATCTGAACGTCTTTAAAGGTTTCGGGTTGTGGGTAAAGCGCCCCCCGGCGCGACACCGGGGGGCAGTTGGACTCAGGTGTAGCGATAGGGTCGTCCGGCCTTGGCCATGTCTGCGTTGTACTTCTTGAAGATCTCGACAACCTTGGCCTTGGTCGGGCTTTCGGCGGCGATTTCGTCCCAGAACACCAGAGCGGCATCCTCGACCTGCTGCCATTCGGCATCGGGAATTGTCGTCAGCTTCATCTTGGTGCCATCGACCCGCAGCGAGGCCTCGCCGCCCCAATACCACCACTGGCGATAGTAATGCGACTGGTCACAGCACACCCGGAACAGGGTTTGCAGATCCTCGGGCAACTCGTTCCAGCGGTCCATATTGGCAAAGAACGACCCGGCCCAAGCGCCCGAGATGTTGTTGGTCAGGAAATAATCGGTCACATCCGCCCAGCCCACCGTATAATCCTCGGTGATGCCCGACCATGCGATGCCATCAAGTTCGCCGGTCTGCACCGCGACCTCGATATCCTCCCACGGCAGGGTGACAGGCACGACACCGAACTGCGTCAGGAACCGGCCCGCCGTCGGGAAGGTAAAGACCCGCTTGCCCTCCAGATCCTTGAGGCTGTTGATCGGCTCCTTGGTGGCGAAATGGCAGGGGTCCCATGCGCCCGCGCTGATATGCTTGACGCCGACCTTGGAATATTCCTCGTCCCAGATCTCGTTCAGGCCGTATTGGTTGAAAAGGACAGGTACATCGAGGCTGTAACGGCTGGCAAAGGGGAAATAGCCGCCAAAGACGGTCACTTCGGTGGGGCTTGCCATGCTGTCATCATCCGACTGCACCGCATCAATCGTGCCGCGCTGCATGGCGCGGAACAACTCGCCCGTTGGCACCAGCTGATCGGCAAAGAACAGTTCGATCTGCATGCGGTCGCCGGCGATCTTGTTGAACATGTCGATGGCGGGTTTCACCACATGCTCGGCCAGCGCGGCCCCGGCATAGGTCTGCATCCGCCAGGTGATGGTCGATTGCGCGAGCGCCGGGGTGGCCAGCGGCGCGGCCAGCGCGCCTGCCCCGGCAGAGGTCAGAAACTTGCGTCTAGAGGTCATCGTCTTCTCTCCTTGTTGTGAAATCCGGCCCCTGTCCGGGGCTCTTCTCGGGGTTATTTTCCGTAAACATACTCTGGCAGCCAGAGGGCGATTTGCGGGAACACCATCACCAGAACCAGCGCCAGCACCATCACACCGACAAAGGGCACAATCGAGCGATAGATGTCGCGCAGGCTGATTTCCGGTGGGGCCATGGCCCGCATGAGAAAGAGGTTATAGCCAAAGGGCGGCGTCATATAGGCAATTTGCGTGGTGATCGTATAAAGCACGCCATACCAGATCAGATCGAACCCAAGCGCGCCCACCAGCGGCACATAAAGCGGCGCCACAATGACGAGCATCGCGGTGTCATCCAGAAATGTGCCCATCAGGATGAACGAGAGTTGCATCAGGATCAGGATCATCCACGGGCTGAGATTCAGTTGCTCGGTAAAGAGATATTCAATCGCCTTGACCGCACCCAACCCGTCGAAGACCGCGCCAAAGCCCAAGGCGGCCAGAATGATCCACATGAACATGCACGAAATCGCCAGTGTGTTGCGCACCGAGGTCTCGAACACCTCCCGTGTCATCCGCCGCTTGAGCACCGCCGCCACAAAGGCTGCCATTGCCCCAATCGCCGAGCTTTCCACAAGGCTCGTCCAACCTTTGACAAAGGGAAACATCATCGCGGCAAAGATCACCAGCGGCAGCAGCCCCGCGCGCAAGAGGCGCAGCTTTTCCGCCAGTGGCACGTTGCGCTCGTCCTCGGGCAGCACCGGGCCAAGCTCGGGCTGAATCCGACAGCGCACATAGATGTAGATCACGAACATCGTGGCCATCATCAGCCCCGGCAGCACGCCCGCCAGCCACAATTGCCCCACGGGTTGCCGCGCGATCATCGCATAGAGCACCAGCACCACCGAAGGCGGCACAAGGATGCCGAGGGACGAGCCCGCCTGAATGACCCCCGTCACCATGATCTTGTCATAGCCGCGCCGCAACAGTTCCGGCAGGGCGATGGTGGCCCCAATCGCCATGCCCGCCACCGACAGGCCGTTCATCGCGGAAATCAGCACCATGAGGCCAATCGTGCCAATCGCCAATCCGCCGCGCACCGGCCCCATCCAGACATGGAACATCTTGTAGAGATCATCGGCGATCTTGGATTCCGACAGCACATAGCCCATGAAAATGAACATCGGCAGCGTCAGCAGCGGATACCATTTCATCAGCTTCATGGCGCTGGCAAAGGGCACATCCACCCCGCCCACGCCCCAGAGCAGCATCGCCGCCGCCGCGCCGACAAATCCGATAGCCCCGAAGACCCTCTGCCCGGTCAGGAGCATCAGCATCATCGAGGAAAACATCAGGATGGCGATCATTTCATAGGGCATCAGAGCGCCTCGCCTTTGATCCGAAGGATGTCACGGCAAAGTTCTGCCAGTGCCTGCAACAGCATCAAGAAAACGCCCAGACAGAGCACGGCCTTGATCGGCCAGATAAATGGTCGCCACGCGGTCGAGGAGCGCTCCATAAAACCAAACATCTCGCCCGCCGCCGTTGGCCCTTGGGTCACCAGGGTCTTGACCACCTTCCAGAACCACGAAAACGGCTCTGTCCCGAAATACCCCAGCGAATAGGCGGTAGAGCCCACCGCGCCATAGAGCAGCACACCGAGATAAAACAGCAGGAAGAACACGGTAAACGCATCAACCCAGGCCTTGGTGCGATCCGTCCAGGCACCGTAAAACAGGTCCATCCGCACATTGCTGCCCAGTTGGATCGAATAGGGCCCGCCCAGCACGTAATAGGCCACCATCACGAATTGCGCCGTCTCCAGCGTCCAGAGCGAGGGATCAAAGAATGTCTTGGAGATCGAGGACCACAGGAGCACCCCGATCAACACGAAAATCAGATACATGGCGACCCGCCCGATAAAGCGGTTCATCGCGTCGATGGCACGGATATAGCTCAGCACGGCTCTAGGCATGCGCCCCCCCTTTGACGGTCTCGCCAAGAACGTTCAGCGCCGGACGCAGCAGGGTCAGCAGCTCATCCGTCATCCGCGCCTCAGCCGCCGCATCGCGCAAGAGATCATTGCGGATCTCGATCATCACATTGGGCAGGTTATGCGCCAGACCATGCAGCTTGAGCGAATGGGTCACACCATCCTCGGGGCCGTAAGGATCATTGCGGCGGATCACCCGATGGGGCAGGCGGTGCGCCTCGGCCAGCATCGCATCCGCCAGCCCTGTGTCACTGTCATGCAGAATACCGATCTCGCAGCCGCGCGGGGTGCCGAACCAGACAGGGGTAAAGCTGTGGATGGTGATCAGCGCCGTCACCAGCCCCGCCGCCTTGCGAGCGGCAATCACCTGACTGACAGCGGTGCAAAACGGCGCATAGACCTCTGCAACCCGTTGGGCGCGGGCCGCTGCATCAAGGTTGCGATTGCCCGGCACCTCGATCACCTCGGAGCGGTCGGGCATGGCGCTCTCTGCCTCGGGCGGGCGGTTGCAGTCATAGACAAGGCGCGACACCTTGGCCGCCACCATCGGCGCATTCAGCGCCTTGGCCAAGGCCAGCGCCACAGCCCGCGCACCGGGGTCCCAGGCCGCATGGCTCTGCCGCGCCTCGGCACTCAGTCCAAGGCCGTGATACTGCGCCGGGATGACATTCGACGCATGTTCGCACAGGATCAACGCCGGGCCAGTGGCCTGCCCGCCGATCACCTCGACCACGTCAGAATCATCCTCTTGCAAATCGCGTGTCATGCGCCCCCCTGCGGCGTTTGTAAAAATGTTTCCACATGAAGAAATTTGTGTCAATATATTTCCAGCGGGTATCACCGGATTGCGATCCGGCCTGCCTGTTTCGACGGCACCAGTTTAGGATCAGCGATGTGACCAAGCCCCCGCCAACCGTGCGCGACTTGATCCGCGCGCATTACAGCGCTCTCACCCAATCCGAACGCAAGTTCGCGCAGGCGCTGCTCGACAGCTACCCGGCGGCGGGTCTGGCCTCGATCACCATCGTCGCGGCGAATGCCGGGGTCTCTACGCCCACCATCGCCCGCATGGTGCAGAAACTGGGATTCAAGGGCTATCCGCAATTCCATCAGGCCCTGTTGAAAGAGTTGGAGGCCAAGGTTTCCGGCCCGACGCAGCGCCGCGCCAACTGGGCCTCAGAGGCCCCCGCCACCCATTCGCTCAACCGCTTTGCGCAGGCGGTGACACAGAATATCGAACAGACCTTCGCCAATATCGACAGCGCCCGCTTTGACGAGGCCGCGCGCCTCTTGGCCGATACCGACGGACGACTCTATCTGGTCGGTGGGCGGATCACCCGCGCACTGGCCGACTATGCCTTCACCCATTTTCAGGCGGTGCGCGGACGGGTCACGCATATGACCTCGTCCTCCGCCACTTGGCCGCATTACGTGCTGGATATGGTCGAGGGCGACACGCTTCTGATGTTCGACATCCGGCGTTATGAAACCAGCCTGATGCGTCTGGCCGAGATTGCCACGGCGCGCGGTGTCCGCGTCGTGCTGATCACCGATCAGTGGATGAGCCCCATCTCGGATCTGGCCACCCATACATTCAACTGCTGGGTCGAAATCCCCTCGGCTTGGGATTCCAACATCTCGACCATGATGCTCTTGGAGGCGCTGATCGCAGCGGTGCAAGAAGAACGCTGGCCCGCCACCCGCGAGCGCTATGAACAGCTTGACGCCTTGTTCAACGCGACCCGTTTGTTTCAGAAATAACCACACCCTTGCCCGCGATCAGGTGGGTGATCTGCGTCGCCGCCTGCGCCACCGCCGCACCGAACTCTGCGATCTGGGCATCGCCAAACCGGCTGCTGGGGCCAGAGATCGACACACCGGCGCAGGGCTCTCCGCGGTCATTGAAAATCGCGGCACCGATGCAGGACATCCCGTCATACCGCTCATTGCGGTCAAACGACCAACCACGGCGGCGGGTTTCGGCCAGATCATCAAAGAGGGCGCGCGGCGTGATCAATGTCTCTTCGGTAAACCCCTTGAGGCCCGCCCCCTTGAGCAGCGCCATCAGCCGATCCTCAGGCAGCGATGCCAGAATCGCCTTGCCGGTGCCAGAGGCATGCATCGGGGTGCGTGATCCGGGTGGAAAGAAGGCGCGGATCGGATTCTGCGTCTCGACCTGACCGATAAACACCACCTCGGCCCCGTCCGGCACCGCCAGATTGGCGGTCTCGCCGGTCTGCTCCATCAACCGCCGCATCACCGGGCGGCCCGCATCGGCCAGATTGGTCCGCTTGAGATAGGCCACCCCGGTGCGATAGGCCTCGATCCCGATGGTCCAATCCTGCCGCTCTTCGTCGAACCGCACGAAATCGCGTTTCTGCAAGGTGGTCAGAATGCGGTGCGTCGTGGCGGTGGGAATCCCAAGGCTCAGCGACAGATCCGTCAGGTTCACCCCCTCTTGCCGCGCCACGGCGGTCAGCACCGAGAGCGCCCGATCCAGCGCCTGCATTGTCCCGGCGCTGCTATCGGCGAATTGCGATTTCGGGCGGCCGCGCGCGCGCTTGGTCTGGGTCATGGCGGTGATTCCCTTGGTGGCTGTCGTGGTGGGCGATTGTATGCAGAATAAAAAATATTTTCATGTTATTCTTTTAATTCGTTATGAAAAAATAAAAATCAAACAATATCATATGTTTGATTATTTTATTAATATAATGAAAATACCTTTCAAGAAAATTGCAAAGGCGGACTTCCTGCGTCATAGTATGCTCATCTCAGAGGAGGATGGCGCAATGTCAGATCAGAACCCGGTTTTCATTCCCGGCCCCACGAACATTCCCGACCGGTTGCGTCGCGCCATGCAGGTGCAGACGCAGGACCACCGCTCGCCCGCTTTCGTCAACACGCTCAACCCGGTGCTCAAGGGCTGCAAGACCGTCTTCAGCACCACCAAGGGCGAGATCATCACCTTTCCCGCCTCCGGCACCGGCGGCTGGGAGGCGGCGATCACCAACACGCTCAGCCCCGGCGACAAGGTTCTTGTGGCGCGGTACGGCATGTTCAGCCACCGCTGGATC
This sequence comes from Roseovarius sp. 217, assembly GCF_000152845.1. Taxonomy (GTDB): domain Bacteria; phylum Pseudomonadota; class Alphaproteobacteria; order Rhodobacterales; family Rhodobacteraceae; genus Roseovarius. The sequence continues at coordinate 973,949 of NZ_CH902584.1, read as the reverse complement.
GACATGTGCCAACGCCACGGCCTCGACGTGCAGATCATCGAATGCCCTTGGGGCAGCGGCGCGCCCGCTGACCGTTTCCAAGAGGCGCTGACCGCCGACAAGGGCCACAGCATCAAGGCCGTTCTTGTCACGCATAACGAGACCGCGACCGGCGTCCGCTCGGACATCGCCGCTGTCCGGGGTGCGATGAACTCTGCAAAGCATCCGGCACTTCTCATGGTCGATTGCGTCAGCTCCTTGGGCTCTATGCCCTTCGAGATGGATGACTGGGGCGTCGATATCGCGGTCTCCGGCTCGCAAAAGGGCTTCATGCTCAACACCGGCATGGCAATCCTCGCCGTCAGCCCCAAGGCGCTGGCGATGATGGAAACCGCCAAATTGCCGCGCACCTTCTTTGATTTCCGTGATATGATGGGTGCCAATGCCAAAGGTGGGTTCCCGTATACCCCGCCCTTGCAATTGATCTACGGCATGGCCGAGAGCCTCAACATGCTGTTCGAAGAAGGGCTTGAGAATGTCTATGCCCGTCACGCCCGGATCGCAGAGGGCGTGCGCCGCGCGGTTGACGCCTGGGGCTTGAAACTGGTGGCGCAGACGCCAGATCTCTACTCGGACACCGTCAGTGCGGTCTTTGTGCCCGAGGGCTTTGACAGCAACCGCCTAACAGAGCGTGTCTTTGGAACCTACGGCATGAGCTTTGGCGTGGGTCTGGGCGAGATGAACGGCCGCGCCTTCCGCATCGGCCATCTCGGGAGCCTGACCGAGTCGATGATGCTCTCGGGTCTGGCGACGCTCGAAATGGCGATGGTGGATTTGAATTACCCGGTTAAACTGGGGTCTGGTGTGATCGCGGCGCAGGAATACTACCGCTCGACCGCCAAACCCGTTCTGGCCGAAAAAGCCGCGTGAAAGGAAGAGACATGCTGGATCAACGCATCGCAAGCGATCTGACCATTGACGACATGCGCGCCGCGCATGAGCGTATCAAACCCTACATCCACCGCACGCCTGTGCTGACCTCGTCCTTTCTCAACGACCTGACCGGGGCGGAACTGTTCTTCAAATGCGAGAACTTCCAAAAGGCCGGTGCCTTCAAGGTGCGCGGTGCCTCCAACGCGGTCTTTGGTCTGACCGACGCGATGGCGGAAAAGGGTGTGGCAACCCACAGCTCTGGCAATCATGCGCTGTCGCTCAGCTATGCCGCTGGGCGGCGAGGCATCCCCTGCTACGTGGTCATGCCCCGCACCGCCCCGCAGGCGAAAAAGGATGCTGTGCGGGGCTATGGTGGCATCATTACGGAATGCGAGCCATCAACCACCAGCCGCGAAGAAGTATTTGCCAAGGTTCAGGCCGAAACCGGCGCGGAATTCGTCCACCCCTACAACGACCTGCGCGTCATTGCCGGTCAGGCCACCTGCTCTGCCGAACTGCTGGAACAGGTGGATGGGCTGGATGCCGTGATCGCCCCAATTGGCGGTGGCGGCATGGTGTCGGGCACCTGCCTCACGCTCTCGAATCTGGCACCGCATGTCAAAATCTATGCCGCAGAGCCGGAACAGGCGGACGACGCCTATCGCAGCTTCAAGGCGGGGCACATCATCGCGGATGACGCGCCTGAGACCGTGGCCGATGGCCTCAAGGTGCCGCTCAAGGAAAACACCTGGCATTTCGTCAGCCACAATGTCACCGACATTCTGACCGCCAGCGAAGAGGAAATCATCGACGCGATGAAACTCACCTGGAAGCGGATGAAGATCGTGATCGAGGCAAGCTGCGCCGTACCTCTTGCCACCATCCTCAAAAACCGCGAGGTTTTCGCGGGCAAGCGCGTGGGTGTGATCATCACCGGCGGCAATGTCGATCTCGACACGCTGCCGTGGATCAAATGACCAATTTCCTTCGGTGCGCGATCCTCGCGCGCCGCAACTGAACAACCCGTAATCTGGGAGGATATCCGATGAAAGACACGATCAATCTCGACGAATTCGAAGTGGGCTATGACATTCCCGCCCTGCCGGGCATGGACGAATCCGACATCCAGACGCCCTGCCTTGTGCTCGATCTCGATGCGCTGGAACGCAACATCAAGAAGATGGGCGATTGGGCCCGCGATCATGGCATGCGCCACCGTGTCCACGGCAAGATGCACAAATCCGTTGATGTGGCGCTCCTGCAAGAAAGCCTTGGTGGTGCCTGCGGCGTCTGCTGCCAAAAGGTCAGCGAGGCCGAGGTGTTCGCCCGTGGTGGCATCAAGGACGTTCTCGTGTCGAACCAGGTCCGTGATCCCGCCAAGATCGACCGTCTGGCGCGGATGCCGAAACTGGGCGCGCGCACCATCTGCTGCGTCGATGATCTGACCAATGTGGCGGATCTCTCGGCGGCCGCGCAAAAGCATGGCACCCAGATCGAATGTCTGGTGGAAATCGACTGTGGCGCAGGCCGCTGCGGTGTGACCACTACCCCCGCCGTGGTGGAAATCGCCAAGGCCATCGACGCCGCACCGGGCCTCAAGTTCGCGGGCATTCAGGCCTATCAGGGCGCGATGCAGCACATGGACAAATACGAGGACCGCAAGGCCAAGATCGACCTCGCCGTGGCACAGGTCAAGGATGCTGTCGACACGCTCAAGGCCGAGGGGCTCGAGTGTGACATCGTCGGCGGTGGCGGCACCGGCAGCTACTATTTCGAGGGCAACTCGGGCGTTTATAACGAGCTTCAGTGTGGCTCTTACGCCTTTATGGACGCCGATTATGGCCGCATCCTCGACAAGGATGGCAAGCGTATCGACCAGGGCGAATGGGAAAACGCGCTCTTCATCCTGACCTCCGTCATGAGCCATGCCAAGGCCGACAAGGCCATCGTTGACGCGGGCCTCAAGGCGCAGTCGGTCGACTCGGGCCTGCCGGTCATCTTTGGCCGCACCGATGTGCAATACGTCAAATGTTCGGACGAACATGGCGTCGTTGCCGATCCCGATGGCGTGCTCAAGGTAAACGACAAGCTGCGCCTCGTTCCCGGTCACTGCGATCCGACCTGCAACGTGCATGACTGGTATGTCGGCGTGCGGAACGGCAAGGTCGAAACCGTGTGGCCGGTCTCGGCACGCGGTCGGGCCTACTAAGGGCTGGCATGATGAATACCCAGAACGAAGTGTCCGCCGACGGTTTCGTGATCGTCGGCGAGGAAATCTGCCAGAAAATCATCAGCCGCGCGGATGCCTTTGGCGCGGTCGAGGCGGTGTTTGCCGCCATGGCGCGCGGCGATGCCTATAACTTTCCGGTCGTCCGCGAGGCGATTGGCCATGCCGACGCGCTCTATGGCTTCAAGGGCGGGTTTGACCGCTCTGGCCTGTCGCTGGGCCTCAAGGCCGGGGGCTATTGGCCGGGCAATATGGACAAGGGGCTGACCAACCATCAGTCCACCGTGTTCCTGTTCGATCCCGATACCGGGCGGCTCTCTGCGCTGGTGGGCGGCAACTATCTGACCGCGCTGCGCACGGCGGCCTCGTCTTCGGTTTCCATCGCGCATCTGGCGCGTAACGACTCCAAGGTTCTGGGCATGGTCGGCGCAGGCCACCAATCCACCTTCCAATTGCGCGCCGCCGTCGAGCAGCGTGCCTTTGAAAAGGTCGTGGCTTGGAACCCGCATCCCGACATGCTGCCGCGCCTTGGCGCTGTGGCCGAGGAGCTGGGGCTGGAGTTTGAGGCCGTCACCCAAGAAGAGCTGGGCGCGCAGGCCGATGTGATCATCACGATCACCTCCGCGTTTGAGCCGCTGATGATGGCCGATTGGGTCAAACCCGGCACCCATATCGCCTGCATGGGCACCGATACCAAGGGCAAGCAAGAGGTCGATCCGGCGCTCTTCCAGCGTGCCGCCGTCTTTGCTGATGAAATCGCGCAGTCGATCAGCATTGGCGAGGCACAGCATGCGGTCGGCAAGGGTCTGATTGCCGAGGCTGACATTACCCCCATCGGGGCCGTGATCAACGGCACCCATACCGGGCGCAGCAATGCCGAGGAAATCACCCTCTTTGACGGCACCGGCGTGGGGCTTCAGGATCTCGCCGTGGCCTCTGTCGCGGCCAAACTGGCGCGCGAACAAGGGCTGGTGACACCCATCACCCTAGGCTGATCCGCGTTAACTGTTTGTTTCGACGCAATTTCGAACCGAAAAAGTCCATGAGCTTTTTCTGAAATTGCTTCATAACAGTTTGGTGAAATTTGCACAGGCAGCCGTTACCACGGTTGCCTGTTCTCTTTTTACGTGTAGCTTGACCGCGCAAGACGCGGCGGGACGGGTTGATCCGGGCACGCGTTCCACAGGGAGGATCAGATGTCTAAATTCGCTTTTGGCGCCATTCTTGCCGCCACCACGGCCCTCGCGCCGCTCGCCGCCGCCGCTCAGACCGAAATCCAGTTCTGGCACGCATTCACCGGGCGGCTGGCCGAATTGCTCGATGAACAAGTCGCAGGCTTTAACGCCGGTCAGAGCGATTACAAGGTCACCGCATCGCCCAAGGGCAACTATTCCGAGGCGCTCAATGCCGGGATCGCCGCCTTTCGCGCGGGCGAGCAGCCGCATATCCTCCAGGTGTTCGAGGTTGGCACCGCCAGCATGATGGCCGCCAAGGGCGCAATCAAGCCGGTGTATGAGGTGATGGCCGAGTCGGGCTTGCCCTTCGACCCGGAGGCGTATCTGTCCGCCGTGACCGGCTATTACACCACCGCCGAAGGTCAGATGCTCTCGCTGCCCTACAACTCTTCCACACAGGTTCTCTATGTGAACCGCGACGCGCTGTCGGGCGCAGGCATCGACCCTGATACCGATCTCAGCACTTGGCAGAACGTCGATACGGTTCTGGGCCAACTCAAAGAGGCGGGCCATGCCTGCCCCTATACCACCTCCTGGCAGAGTTGGGTGCATCTCGAGAGTTTCTCGGCCTATCACAATGTCCCCTTCGCCACGCAGGCCAATGGCTTTGACGGCTTGGATACCGAACTGGTGTTCAACGGCCCGCTTCAGGTGCAGCATATCGCCAAGCTGGGGGAATGGGCCAAGGACGGCAAATTCATCTACGCCGGTCGCCGCAATGAGGCGGGTGCCAATTTCCGTGGCGGCGATTGCGCGCTCTTTACCGAGAGCTCGGCAGGCTACGCCGGCGTCAAAGCCGAGGCTCAGTTCGATTTCCAGATCCGCCCGCTGCCCTATTGGGACGGTGTCGAGGGCGCGCCGCAGAACACCATCATCGGCGGGGCCTCGCTCTGGGTGATGCAGGGGCACGAGCCCGAAGAATACACGGCTGTCGCCGCCTTCCTCAACTATCTCTCCTCGCCCGAGGTGCAGGCGCAATGGCACCAGAACACCGGCTACCTGCCCATCACCTCCGCCGCAGCCGAGGTGACGCGCGCCGCAGGGTTCTATGAGGCCAACCCCGGCACGGACATTGCCGTAACCCAGATGACCAGCAAGGAACCGACCGAGAATTCCAAGGGTCTGCGCCTTGGCTCTTTCGACCAGATCCGCGCCATCATCGACGAAGAGCTAGAGGCGGTCTGGTCCGGTGACAAGGACGCGCAGGCGGCGCTGGATACGGCCGTGGAACGCGGCAACCAACTGCTGCGCCGGTTCGAACAAGCCAACCGCTGAGTCACGTTGGGGCCGGGCAACCGGCCCCTGACCGCGCATGGAAAAACGTGTCACGTTCAAAGGCTGGCTCTTGCCGCTCTGCCTCATTGCCCCGCAGGTGTTTATCTCTGCGGTGTTCTTCTTCTATCCGGCAGGGCAGGCGGTCTGGCAGTCGCTCTTCATTCCCGATCCCTTCGGCCTCTCGTCGCAATTCGTGGGGCTTGGAAATTTCGAATACCTGCTCGGGGACCCCTATTACCGCGCGTCTTTCCTGACCACGGCGGTGTTTTCCACGCTGGTCACTCTGGCGTCGATGATCCCGGCGCTGTTTCTCGCGGTCATGGCCGACCGGCTGGTGAAATCGGCTGGCACCTACCGCACGCTGCTGATCTGGCCCTATGCGGTGGCCCCGGCCATCGCCGGGGTGCTCTGGATGTTCATGTTCAACACCCGCGTCGGCGTGGTGTCGTGGTATCTGGGGCAGTTGGGCTATGACTGGAACCATGTGCTGAACGGGACCGAAGCGATGGGATTGGTCGTCGCCGCCTCTGCATGGGGGCGGATCAGCTATAATTTTCTGTTCTTCTTTGCCGCCCTTCAGGCCGTGCCCCGCTCGATCATCGAGGCCGCCGCCATCGACGGCGCGCGCTTCTGGCGGCGGTTCTTTACCATCGTGCTGCCGCTCTTGTCGCCCACCACCTTCTTTCTGCTGGTGGTCAACATCGTCTACGCCTTCTTCGAGACCTTCGGCGTGATCCACACCATCACCGCCGGCGGACCGCAGCAATCCACCACCATCCTCGTCTACAAGGTGTTTTCCGACGGGTTCGTCAGTCAGGATCTCGGCTCCAGCGCGGCGCAATCCGTGATCCTCCTATTGGTCGTCGGCCTGCTCACCGTGCTGCAGTTCAAATATATCGAAAAACGGGTGCATTACTGATGGCCCGCGAGATCACAGGCATGGTCGAGCGGCGCGGTTTTGGCCTCTGGCTCACGCATCTGGTGATGATTGCGGGCGTATTGGTGATCTTCTTCCCGATCTGGCTGGCGTTCGTGGCCTCGACCGTCACGCAGCCCGAAATCGTGCGCCCGCCGATGCCGCTCTGGCCCGGTGACCAACTGATCGAGAACTACACCGCAGCCCTCTTTGCGGGCGTCAACGTGCCGGTGCTGACCATGCTGGGCAACTCGCTGATCATGGCGGTGGGCATTGCCGTGGGCAAGATCATCATCTCGCTCACCTCGGCCTTTGCCATCGTCTATTTCCGCTTTCCGGGGCGCAACATGTTCTTCTGGCTGATCTTTCTCACCTTGATGCTGCCCGTCGAGGTGCGCATCGTGCCCACCTATGAGGTGATCGCTGGCTTTGGCATGCTCAACAGCTATCAGGGTCTGATCTTTCCGCTCATCGCCTCTGCCACCGCGACCTTTCTCTTTCGCCAGTTCTTTCTCACCATCCCCGATGAATTGGCCGAAGCGGCCCACGTCGACGGTGCCAGCCCGATGCAGTTCTTCTGGGATATCCTCCTGCCGATGAGCCGGACAAACATTGCGGCGCTCTTCGTGATCCTCTTCATCTATGGCTGGAATCAATATCTCTGGCCGCTTCTGATCACCACGGACCCCTCGATGAACACCATCGTCATGGGCATCCGCCAGATGTTCCCGTCGGGCGATGACGTGGCCGATTGGCCGGTGATCATGGCCACCTCGATCCTTGCAATGATCCCGCCGGTGGTGGTGGTCATCTCGATGCAGAAACTCTTTATCCGCGGCCTTGTGGACAGCGAGAAATAGACGATATGGCAACCGTATCCCTCGACAATATCAAGAAACGCTTTGGTCCGACCGAGGTCATTCAGGGTGTCAGCCTCGACGTGGCCGATGGAGAATTCATCGTCATCGTCGGACCCTCTGGCTGTGGCAAATCCACCCTCCTGCGCATGGTCGCGGGGCTCGAGACGATCACCGAGGGGGAATTGCGCATCGGCGACCGCCGCGCCAATGATCTCGAACCGATGGACCGCGACATCGCCATGGTGTTCCAGAATTACGCGCTCTATCCGCATATGAGCGTGGCGCAGAACATGGGCTATGGCCTCAAGATTGCGGGCCTGCCCAAAGCCGAGATTGCGACCAAGGTGGCTGACGCGGCCAAACTCCTGCAACTGACCGAACTCCTTGATCGCAAACCCCGGCAGCTTTCGGGCGGTCAGCGCCAGCGTGTCGCCATGGGGCGCGCCATCGTGCGTGCGCCCTCGGTGTTCCTGTTCGACGAACCGCTCTCAAATCTTGATGCCAAGCTGCGCGTGCAGATGCGGCTGGAAATCCGCGAATTACAGGCGAAATTGGGCATTACATCGCTCTATGTCACCCATGATCAGGTCGAGGCGATGACCATGGCCGACCGTATGATCGTGATGAATGCGGGCCGCGCCGAACAGATCGGCACGCCTTTGGACGTTTATGAACGCCCCGCGACGCTCTTTGCCGCGCAGTTCATCGGCAGCCCGTCGATGAATGTGCTCGAGGTCGAGGGGCGCGACGGCGCGCTCTGGCTCGGCGACATGCGCCTACCCAATCCCACAGGCCATATCGGTCCCGTCATGCTCGGGCTCAGACCCGAGCATCTGACGCCCGACCCAGAGGGCGCAATTGTGATGCAGGTCTTGCTCGCCGAACCCTTGGGTGCCAACACGCTGCTGCACGGCAAACTGGCCACGGGCCAAGGCTTTACCGCCAGCTTGCCGGGGGTGCATGCGCTCTCGCATGGTGGCGAGACCCTGCGACTCTCGATTTCGCCTGCCAATATGCATCTGTTTGACACGGCGACAGGCGCGCGGCTGGGGTGAGTTTGGCGTGAAGGCGACATTGGCCCCAAGCGATAAGCCGCGCGGAATCAAGCCCGAAGGGCGCCGCGCGATCGCTGGGCCGTCCGGCGGCCTAGCGATTTGGAGGGGTCACGCAACTCTTTGAGGTTATACGGGATTTTCTGGCATAAAGTGGCAGTTCCCATGGTCGAATCGCTAGTCCCCGGCCCAGTGATCGCGCGACTCACCGCTTGGGGCCAATGTCGCCCTCACGAGCACGGCCTCTACCCTAGCGCGTCACCTCTTCTGCCTCCGCTGCCGCTGCCGCGGCCTCGATCCGCGCCCGTTCGGCATCGCTTTCATAACTGGCCCAAGGTCGATCTGTGCCAGTTGGCGGCAAATCGCCGGGTTTATGCAACAGATGCAGATGCGTCTTGGCAATGAAATGCCCGGTGATCGGCGCGGTCAGAAGCAGGAACAACACGATCATGAATTCGTGAAACGAAAGCTGCCCGACCTTGAAATAGAAAAACAACATCGAGGCAACCAACGCCCCGCCCACACCCAGGGTCGTCGCCTTGGTCGGCGCATGCAGCCGCATCATCGGATCGGGCAGCTTGATCAACCCAAATGACCCGACCAGGCCAAACACGCCGCTGATCACGAGGCAGGCCGAAATGAGAATATCCACTACCATGATCCGCCCCCTATTCGATGATATCGCCGCGCAGCAAAAAGCGCGTGTATGAAACAGTCGAGATAAAGCCGGTCATGGCAATGATCATCGAGGCCTCGAAATACATCGTCGTGCCCTTGAGAATGCCGAACAGCGCCAGCAATGCGATCATGTTCACCACCATCGTATCCAGCGCCAGAATCCGGTCACCCACGGTGGGCGAGCTGATCACCCGGAATATGTTGAGCAGCAATCCCAGCCCGAAACAGCCAAAGGCGAAAAAGAGCGTGTATTCGATCATTCGAAAATCTCCATGAGCCTGCGTTCATAGCGCGCCTTGATGTCATCGCGCACCGCATCCGGGTCAGGCGCATCCAGACAATGCACAAGCAGGCTGCGGCCATCCGCCGACAGATCGCTCGACACCGTGCCGGGCGTCATGGTGATCGTGCCCGCCAGCACCGTGATCGCCTCCGGTGTCCGAAGCTCGAGCGGAATCGAAATCCAGGCTGGCTTGGTGTTGGCATTGGTCTTGAACAGGATGATCATCGCCACCTGCACATTGGCGACGCAGATATCCCAGAGCACGATCAGCACATATTCCACGATTCGCGGCAGGCTCGACAGGCGCGGCCGGTTGGGCCAGTAGGGCGAGGTGATCACCGGGATGATCAACCCGAGGATTGTTCCCAGCACCAGATTGCCAAAGGTCAGCTTGTTCACCAGCATCTGCCAGACCACGATCAGGGCCAGTGTCAGGAACGGATGGGGCAGGATCTTGCGCAGCATCGTCTTTCCTCTCTCAACCACCGTTCAACACGGCGGCGATATAGCCCTCGGGCGTGTGCAACTGCACCGCCGTCGCCTCGATATACCCCATCACCGGACCGGCCAGCACCGACAGCGCCACGATCCCGCCCAGCATCACAAAACACGCGACCAACGGCAACGCAGGTTGTGGGGCAGGGGCCGGTTCTTCGCCGGTCTCGGGCGCCACCTTCCAGAAAATCGCACTGCCAGCCTGACCAAAGCCCACGATCGCCACCAGCGAGGTGACAAGGATCACGGCCCAGATCAACCAGACCTCATCCATCCCGCGCACGGCATCGAGAATGAGCAGCTTGCCGACGAATCCCGACAGCGGCGGCATCCCTGCCATAGCAATCGCCGCGCCAAAGAAGAGCGCCGCGATCATCCCGTGCTGCGCCATGCGTGGTCCGGGCTGCATCGCGCCACCCATCGGCCCACGCCGCTCGCGCACCAGATCGACCACAAGGAACAAGAGCGCCCCCGTCAGTGTCGAATGGATCATGTAATAGAGCGCCGCCGCCGTCGTCTCGGGCCGGAACCCGGACAGCGCAATCAGCATCGTGCCCATCGACCCGATAGCAGCGAACGCGGCCAGTCGCCCAAGGCGTTTCGCCCCGAGAATACCGACCATCCCAACCACCAGCGTGATCAACGCCGCATAGATCAACAACTGATCAATCAGATCGGCTGTCGCCCCCAGATCGGGGCCAAACACCAGCGTATACATCCGCAGGATCGAATAGGCCCCCACCTTGGTCATGATGGCAAAGAGGGCGGCCACCGGGGCAGGGGCCTCGGCATAGGTCTCAGGCAGCCAGAAATGCAGCGGCAAAAGCGCGGCCTTGATCGCAAAGACCAAGAGCAGGAGCACGGCACCGACGCGCAACAGCGCCCCATCCTCAACCGGAATTTCCGCCGCCCGCACCGCGAGATCGGCCATGTTGAGCGTGCCCGTCACCGCATAGAGCGTGCCAAGCGCAAAGAGAAACAGGGTCGAGCCAAGCAGATTGTAGATCACATATTGCACGCCCGCCTTCAGCCTGCGCCGCCCGCCGCCGTGGATCATCAGACCATAAGAGGCAATCAGCAGCACCTCAAAAAACACAAAGAGGTTGAACGCATCGCCGGTCAGAAACGCGCCGAAAATACCCATCAACTGAAACTGATAGAGCGCGTGAAAATTGTTGCCGCGTTGGTCCCATCCGGTGCCCACGGCATAGAGCAGCACCACCAGCGCCAGCACCGCCGTCACTAGCACCATCAGCGCCGACAGCCGGTCGAGAACCAGAACGATGCCAAAGGGCGCGGGCCAGTTGCCCAGTTCATAGACCTCGATTGCCCCGCTTGATGCCTGCATCGTCAGGCCAATCGCCACCACCAGCACGGTCGCAACGCCTGCGATGGAAAACACCCGCTGCAAGGGTGGATGATGCCGCATTGCCAGCGTGAGGATCGCGGCCAGCACAGCAGGCAGCACGACCGGGGCAATAATCCAGTGGCTCATGCCTCATTCTCCTGCTCGGGCGGCGTCTCGGGGCCGATATTTACACTGTCGTCGCGCGACGAGAGAAACGATCCCAGCGCCAGCATTACCACGACGGCTGTCATGCCGAATGAAATCACGATGGCCGTCAGCACCAGCGCCTGCGGCAGCGGATCGGTATAGGTCTCGACCCCCTTTTGCAAAACGGGGGGCATATCGACCACCAGCCGCCCGGTGCCAAACAGGAACAGGTTGACCGCATAGCTGAGCAGCGAAATGCCGATGATCACCGGAAAACTGCGGAGCCGCAGCACCAGATAGAGTCCCCCGGCGGTCAAGAGGCCGATTGCGCTTGCAAACAAAAGTTCCATATCAGGCCTCCCCCTCGGACGGCGCGTCATTGCGGGCCGGGTTGATGTCCATCGGAAAGACGTTGACCGTTTCCCCCGTGCGCCGCGCCATGCTCGACAGGCTGTTGAGCGCCAGCATCACAGCCCCGACCACGGTCAGGAACACGCCGGTGTCAAACGCCATCGCCGTGGCCCATTCGAATTCCTCGATCGGGGGGAAATGCAGATAGCCGTAATCCGAGGTCAGGAACGGACGCCCGGCCAGCCAGGCGCCAATCCCGGTCACAGAGGCGATCAGAACCCCTACACCGATGGTCGCATGATAGGTCACACGCTGCCGCGACTCCGCCCAGGCAAAGCCCGAGGCCATGTATTGCATCAGAAACGCAATCGCCACGATCAGACCGGCGATAAACCCGCCGCCCGGCTCATTATGGCCGCGCAGGAATATATAGGCGCCCACCATCAGTGCGATGGGCATCATCACGCGGGTGGCGACCACCATCATCAGCGGGTGACGGTCACCCGCCTCGGCATAACGTTGTGCCTTCCACGTCGACAGCCAGCGCCCACCGGGGCCCTTGAGCACGGTCTCGGTCAGCGCAAAAATCACCAGCGCCGCGATCCCCAGAACGATGATCTCGCCATAGGTATCAAAGCCACGGAAATCGACGAGAATCACATTGACCACATTGGTGCCGCCGCCGCCCTTGTAGGAATTGGCCAGATGAAAGACCGAAATGCTCTCGGCTGCGAAATCGCGCAGCAGAATGGCGTAGGTCAGGCCGGTAACGGCAACGCCACCCACCACGGCAATCGCCGCATCGCGCATCCGCCGTGCGACGCTGCTTTCGATCGGAGTCTCGCGCGGCAGGAAATTCAGCGCCAAGAGCAGAAGGATGATCGTCACCACTTCGACCGAGATTTGCGTCAGCGCAAGGTCCGGGGCCGAGAGATAGACAAAGCCCATCGACACGATCAGGCCCACAATCCCCATCAGCACCAGCGCCAGAAAGCGGTTGCGATGGAACGCCACCAGACAGATCGTCGCCAGCACCAGCAAGAGCCAGCCAATCGCAGGCAGCATCGTAATCGGCAGGGGGGCCCGCGTCGCCTCGGCCATGCTGCCGCCGGTAAAGGCCAACAGGCCCGCGCCGATCACCGTCACCGCGAAAATCGCGCCGTTGCGCGTCAGCGCGCCGTTGTGCACACCATCGGTCAAGACCGTGCTCGCTCGGGTCGCCGCCCGCGTGATCCCGTCAAAGATCACCTTGGCCTCCGGGCGCGGCGTGGCCAGCCAGAGCCGCATCAGCGGTGCATGCAGGGCCAGCAGGATGGCGCCGCCCAGAAATGCGAGACCCGACAGGAGGAGGGGCAATGTAAGCCCGTGCCAGATCTTGAGATGAAAGTCGGGCAGACCGCCGCCGGTCACGGCGCCGGCTGTGACCTTGACCAGCGGTTCGACCAGAAACGGCGCCACGCCGATGCCTATGACCAGCACCACCAGAAAGGCAGGGGCCGCCCACATGCCGAATCCCGGATCATGCGGATGAGACGGGTAATCGCTCCGCTCCGGTCCAAAAAAGACATGAGCAATGTAGCGGAGTGAATAGGCCACAGAGAAGAGCGTACCAATCGTGGCCAGAGCGGGAACCAGCCAGGGATTGCCCCACCAGACCGTGTGCGTCGCCTCTTCCAGCATCATTTCCTTCGAGAGGAACCCGTTGAGCGGGATGACGCCCGCCATCGACAGCGCCGCGATGGTGGCAATCCCGAAGGTGATCGGCATGAGGTGCCGCAATCCTCCCAGCCGCTTGATGTCGCGGGTGTGAGTCTCGTGGTCGATGATGCCTGCGGTCATGAACAGCGCCGCCTTGAAGGTTGCGTGGTTGATGATGTGAAACACCGCCGCGACCGCCGCCATCTTGGTGCCAAATCCCAGAAGCATGGTGATCAGACCCAGATGACTGACCGTCGAAAAGGCCAAGAGCGCCTTCAGGTCATCCTTGAAGAGCGCAATCTTGGCCGCCATTACCATAGTGATGAGACCGGTCGAGGCGACGATCCAGAACCATTCCGGCGTGCCCGCCAGCACCGGCCACATCCGCGCCATCAGGAACAGCCCCGCCTTCACCATCGTCGCCGAATGCAGATAGGCCGAGACCGGCGTCGGTGCGGCCATCGCATGCGGCAGCCAGAAATGGAACGGAAACTGCGCCGATTTGGTGAAACAGCCCAACAGGATCAGGATCAGCGCCGGCAGATACATCGGGCTTGCCTGTATCGCGTCCTTCTGCGTCAGGATCACGCTCAGGTCATAGCTTCCGGCGATATCCCCCAGGATCAGCATGCCCGCGATCATCGCAAGACCGCCCAGACCCGTCACCGTCAGCGCCATCCGCGCGCCCTGCCGCCCCTCGGGCAGATGCTTCCAGTAGCCGATCAGCAAAAACGACGACAGCGAGGTCAGTTCCCAGAACACCAGCAGCAACAGGATATTGTCGCTCAGGACAATCCCCACCATCGCGCCCTGAAACAGCAGCAGATAGGTGTAAAACTGCCCCATCGGATCTTCGCGCGACAGATAGAACCGGGCATAGAGGATGATGAGCAGGCCGATGCCAAGGATCATCCCGGCAAACAGCAGCCCAAGCCCATCCAGCATGAAATTCACGTTCAGACCCAAGGACGGCAGCCAGTCGATGCCAAAGGTCAGCACGTCGCCACGCATCACCGCAGGGGCTGAAAGCAACAGCAAGATGAGCGCAAGGATCGTCGGAGCGGCGGTAAAGGCAGCGCAGGTGTTTCGCCCTGCCTGAATCATCAACCCCGGAAAAAGCGCACCCAAAAAGGGCAGCACCGCGATGATCGGCAAAAAGCCTCCGGCGTTCTCCATGCGTGTCCTGCCCCCCTGTCCCTGTTATCTGCCTCGGCTACAGCACCACGTTGCGGGTGCAATTTTTGCGCCGTTTCAGTTGATCTCGCGTAATATACGGCCACCTCCGCGCGCCACAACCCAGCTTGTGACGATTTTCCACGTCGTGAAACCGCGGCTCTTGCGCGCAGCCCCGGAGGGTGCTTTGCTGCACCTGCATCCCAAACAGGACAGAGCCCGTGACCAGCCCGCCGCATGTCTTTCCCATCCGCGTCTATTACGAGGATACCGACATGGGCGGGATCGTTTATCACGCCAATTACCTGAAATTCATCGAACGCGCCCGCAGCGCATGGGTGCGCGACCTTGGCATTGATCAGAACGCCATGCGCGCGGCGGGCACGATTTTTGTGGTCCGCCGGGTCGAGATGGATTTTCTCGCCCCCGCGCGCTTCGACGATCTGCTCGAGGTCGAGACCCGCACCATCACTGTCACCGCCGCACGTCTGGTGATGGAACAGACCGTGACGCGCGGGACAGAGCGGCTCTTGCAGGCCGTGGTGACGGTGGTGTGCGTGGGGCCTTCTGGTCAGCCTGTGCGCTTACCCTTGCTTCTGCGTCCCTGACACCAGCCTGAGGTGGCTTTTCGGTTCGACCACCCGCAAATAGGGTGTGAGTCTTACCGAGTCAGAGGCGAAATGCCGTCTGACCTCGGATTCCGGGAGCGTGTCAGGGACGATCACGAGATCCCCATGGTCCCAGTCAGCGGGCGTGTACGCGCCGGTTCTGTCGTGTAGCTGTATCGCCTTGGTCACGCGCAAAACCTCATCAATGTTGCGCCCGATATAGGTCGGATACTCAAAGATCAGCCGCACCTGCAAGGCCGGATCAATGAGAAAGCTCTTGCGGATTGGTCGTGACACCTCCTGCTTGTCATGAACCATCCCGAACAGCTGGGAAAGTTTCAGGTTTAGATCGCTCGCGCCGGGAAAATCGACGACACAGCCAAATAGCTTGTGGATATCCTCGTGCCAAGCGCGTTGGTCTTCGACCGTGGCCCCGGTCAGCGCCAGATTCTTGAGATTGATCGCCTGACACTCCGACGAACAATCGGCAAGGGCGGCAAGCTCGGTCGTACAAACCGACGTATAGGCGCCGGGATGGCTGAACAGATGGACCCAACTCCCCTCGGCCCAGTCCCAAAACCGCAACGGACCCTGGGTCGTATCCACAGTGAAATCAGGAAATGTGTCACCAATCTGCGGCAACCATTTAACGGAGCGCCGCAAAGAACTCGGCAGTCTGAGAACCTCGTTCCCCGGTCCGCGCGGGGTAAAGAACTGAATAGTCATAACATGCACCCCATAGTCTTATGATTGTATCCCGTTGCGATCTGCAACACAGAGAGGATCATCTTCGATTGTGTCCACAATCGGGCGAAGCCGTTTAAGGTTCTGTTTCCTAGGATTACCAAATGTTTTCTAGTGTGGGTTGTGCTCCAAAGATTACTTCTATATGCCTCTTCACGATTTTGTGAGTATCGGGACCAACCGGTCTGATCCCAGAGCGCCGCGGCATGTTCTTTTGTCCTCCGGCTTTCCGTTTTACCCCCCCCCATTTCGCCATCGGCACGCGCGCCGGAGAGGTGCGGGCAGACTCAAAGCGAGACAAGAATGCCACTCAGGGCTCTGGTTCTGGATGAGGACCGCACGACTCATTCGCTCGTGACAGACCGGCTTGCGGATGAGGGCTTCGAGACCGTTTCATGCGGCCCGGATGACAGCGTTCTGGCAACCGTCGAGCGGCATCAGGTTCACATCTGTCTGGTTGCGACCCGTTACCGTGGACTTGATGGTTATGAAATAGCGCGCGACCTGCGTCACAGATCCGCAGCGGGCGTGATCGTGATGGGCAACTCCAATGACGAGATCGACACGGTCATGGCGCTTGAAATGGGGGCCGACGATTACCTCGCCAAACCGATTCGCCCCAGAGAACTCTGCGCGCGGGTCCGCTCGGTGTTGCGTCGGACCGTGATCACACCGCTGCAAGAGGGCGGCGCGCGGCCCCTGCCTGATCGCTATTTACGCCGTGTCGACGACATGGAAATCTGCGGCGTGGTCCGCAGTGTCAATGTTTCAGGCCGTCTTGTCGACCTGACCACGCTCGAGTTCGACGTCCTGATGGTGCTCGCGTCCCATACGAATGCCATCTTGTCCCGCGACAAGATCATCAACTCCGTGCATGGCAGCGACTGGTCGATCAGCCACCGGTCGGTGGACGGGATTATCAGCCGCCTTCGCCGCAAACTCTTTGATAGTGATGAGGGCAACCGCCGCATCAAGACGGTGCACGGGCGCGGCTACATGCTGCTCGAAGCACAATCGGAAGGCAAAGCCTGAGCCGCGCGGCATGATCCGGCAATTATCCGCCTGATCCTTGCGCGAAATTCGCCTGAAACCCGCGTGAACCATCGGATGGTGTTGGCTTTCCCCATACAAATAGGATAGTTTGCCTCGCAATAAGGCCGGAAAACGGCCAGACACATAAAGAGCAGGCAAATGGAAGCAGAAACCCTGGCATTGGCACAGGAGATGGATTTCTCCATGTGGGCGCTTTTTGCGCGCGCCACCTTCATCGTCAAACTTGTGATGTTCATGTTGATCGTGGCCTCATTCTGGTCGTGGTCGATCATCATTCAAAAGATCATCGTCTACCGCAAGGCCCGGCTCGAAGCCGAAATCTTCGACCGCCGATTCTGGTCCGGAGAGCCGCTCGATGGTCTCTTCGACGAAATCGGCCCCGATCCCGCCGGACAATCCGAGAGGATTTTCGCCGCCGGGATGATGGAATGGCGGCGTAGTCATCGCAATGATGGCAACCTGATCGCCGGGGCCACAGCGCGGATCGACCGCAGCATGGATGTGGCCATCGCCAAGGAATCCGAAGGGCTCCAGAGCGGGCTTCAGGTGTTGGCGACAGTCGGCTCCACCGCACCCTTCATCGGCCTGTTCGGCACGGTCTGGGGCATCATGCACGCCTTCATCGAGATTGCCGAGCAGCAGAATACCAACCTTGCCGTCGTCGCACCGGGCATCGCAGAGGCGCTCTTGGCCACCGGCCTTGGCCTCATCGCGGCCATTCCGGCGGTGATCTTCTACAACAAGCTGAGCGCCGATGCCGACCGCATCGTCGCGGGATACGAGGCCTTTGCCGACGAATTCGCCACCATCCTCAGCCGACAGTTGGACAGCTAGACCATGGGCGCGGGTGTCGTTCAGAAATCGGGCGATCAAGGGCGTCGCAGGCGCGGGCGCGGCCGCTCGCGTCCGATGGCAGAAATCAACGTCACGCCCTTTGTGGACGTGATGTTGGTGCTTTTGATCATCTTCATGGTCGCCGCGCCGCTGATGGTGGTGGGCGTGCCCGTGGAATTGCCCAAGACCGCCGCGAATTCCCTCCCAAGCGAGGAAGAAGAGCCGTTGACCGTCACCGTCACCGCCGACGGTGTCGTGATGATCCAGACCACAGAGGTGCCGCGTGACGAGTTGATCGCCCGCCTGCGCGCCATCGCCACCGAGCGCGACAGCACGCGGGTTTTCCTGCGCGCAGACGGGGCTGTGCCCTATCTCGAAGTGATGCAGGTCATGGGCGCGCTCAATCGCGGCGGCTTTGGCAATATCGGGCTGGTCACAGATGCTGGCGGCCCGGCGCTTGACGGGCAGGGCGGCTAGGGGCGCATCTGGTGAACACCGGACAGATCATATCGGGCGCGGGCCATCTGGCATTGATCAGCTGGGCCCTGTTCGGGGGCGTGTTCCGCTCTGATCCACCACCCTTCGAGGTGGTCGAAGCCACGACCATTTCCACCGAAGACTTTGCCGCCCTCGTCGCGCGCTCGACCTCGCCCGAGGCCGTCGCCAATATCGACACCCCAGAGCCCCCCGCGCCGGGCGATGCCGCCCCGCCGCTTGCCTCTACGCCGGATGCAGCACCCGAGAGCACGCCGCCCGACGCTCAGCAAAGCGTCCCGCCCGATCCCGCGCCGGATGTGTCCGAGATCACCCCACCCGCGCCCGCCGAGGTCGAAGACACAGCACCCGTGATGGACGTGCCGCAAGAGGACGTGGCCGTCGTGGTGCCCGAGGTCTCGCCCCGCCCCAAGCCGCGCCCGGTCCCCCGCGTCGCCCCCGAGGCCGTGGCACCGCCAGAGCCGGATGTGCGCATCGACGATGTGGCGCAACCCGACGTCACCCCCGACCAAGGGGCCGAGGTTCAGGAAGAACCGTCCGAGGCCACAGCCCCCGAAGAGGCCGCCACCGAGATCGTGACCGAGGCCGAAGAGCCGGAGCAATCCGCGCCCACCTCCTCGTTGCGCCCCAAACCACGCCCCGCGCGCCCCGTCGAACAGGCCGAAACCCCGGCCCCCGCCGAGACCCCGGAACCCGCCGCGACAGAGACACCGAAACCCACCGCCACCGCGCCCGCCACCGATCAGAGCGCCGTCAATGACGCGCTCGCCGCCGCCCTTGGCGCCAGCCAGCAGACCGACACAGCCCCCAGCGGCCCGCCTCTGACATCGGGCGAAAAGGACGCCCTCCGCGTCGCCGTGCAGCAATGCTGGAACGTGGGCTCTCTCAGCACCGAGGCGCTGGGCACAACGGTTGTGGTTTCGGTCCGAATGGGCGAGGATGGCAGGCCAGACAATGGCTCGATCCGCATGGACAGTTTCTCGGGTGGCGCTGACGCTGCGGCCCGTCAGGCCTTCGAGGCCGCCCGCCGCGCCATCATTCGTTGCGGTGCCAATGGATTTAACCTACCTGCTGACAAATACGATCAGTGGCGTGACATCGAAATGACATTCAATCCGGAGAGTATGAGGATCAAATGATGCGCTTTATGATGACCCTCCTTGCAGCCCTCACGCTTTGGGCCATGCCCGCACTGGCGCAGGGCAACGGCCCGCTTCGGATCGAGATCACCGAAGGCGTGATCGAACCGATGCCCTTTGCCGCGCCTGATTTCGTGTCGGACAGCGCGGCGGGTCAGGAACTCGGCCGCAACATCGCCAGCGTGATCGCGGCCGACCTGTCGGGCACCGGCCTCTTTCGCCAGATCCCCTCCGAGGCGCATATCAGCCGGATCACCAGCTTCGAAAGCCCGGTGCAATATGCCGACTGGCGCGCGGTCAACGCGCAGGCGCTGATCACGGGCGCGGTCAGCACCGATGGGGCCGGGCGCATCGTCGCCAAATTCCGCATCTATGATGTCTTCTCCGGTCAGGAACTGGGATCTGGTCAGCAATTGGTCGGCACACAGGACGGTTGGCGGCGCATCGCCCACAAGGTTGCCGATCAGGTCTACAGCCGGATCACCGGCGAGGGCGGCTATTTCGACAGCCGCGTTGTGTTTGTCGCCGAAAGCGGCCCCAAGGACCAGCGCGCCAAGCGACTGGCGATCATGGATTATGACGGGGCCAATACGCAATATCTGACGGATAGTGCCAGCATCGTTCTGGCACCCCGCTTCTCCCCCACCGGCGACCGGGTGCTCTATACCAGCTACGAGACCGGCTTTCCGCGGATCTATGTCCTTGACGTCGCCAATGTTGGCCGCCGTGAATTGCCCACACTCGACGGCACCATGAGCTTTGCCCCACGCTTTGCCCCCAACGGGCGCACCGTGGTCTATTCCCTGACCCAGGGCGGCAACACCGATCTCTACACCATGGACGTCGGAAGCGGGGCCAGCACCCGGCTGACCACCGCCCCCTCGATCGAAACCGCGCCCAGCTATAACCCCGACGGCAGCCAGATCGTGTTCGAGAGCGACCGCTCCGGCACACCGCAGCTCTATGTCATGTCCGCAGGCGGCGGCGAGGCCCGGCGCATCAGCTTTGGCGAGGGGCGCTACGGCACGCCCGTCTGGTCGCCGCGGGGCGATCTCGTGGCCTTCACCAAGCAATCCAAGGGCCGGTTCCACATCGGCGTCATGCGCACCGATGGCAGCGAAGAACGCCTGCTCACCGCCTCTTTCCTCGACGAAGGCCCGACATGGGCACCCAATGGCCGCGTGATCATGTTCACCCGCGAGACCCAAGGCGCGCAGGGTCAGGCCAGCCTCTATTCGGTGGACATCACCGGGCGCAACCTCAAGGCCGTGCCCACCAACACCGGGGCGAGCGACCCGTCGTGGTCGCCGCTCCAGAATTGAACAGACAAGGCCTGCGTTTCCTTGGGGCGCAGGCTGTGATATTAACGGCCAAGGCAGAAACCGAATGGGGCTAAAATGACCTATCTGAGCAAGACACTGATCCTCTGTGCAGGGCTGGCACTGGCCGCCTGTACCAATCCTGATCGCTTCGACAACGGCAATTCCGTCGATCTCAATAACGGTGCCGGGGCTGGCCTTGCAGGGTCGGCGCAGGACCCGACGTCGGCGGCTTATTTCCAGCAGGCCGTTGGCGACCGCGTGCTGTTCGAGGTGGACCAACCCACCCTCAATGCAACGGCACAATCCACGCTTGACGGTCAGGCCAACTGGCTGATGACCAATCGCGATTTCACCGCCGTGATCGAAGGCCACGCCGACGAGCAGGGCACCCGCGAATACAACCTCGCCTTGGGTGCGCGCCGCGCCAACGCCGTGCAGGAATATCTGATCACTCAGGGCGTCGCCCCCAACCGTCTGCGCGTCGTCAGCTTTGGCAAGGAACGCCCGATCGAGATTTGCAGCAACGAGGCCTGCTACACCAAGAACCGCCGCGCGGTCACCGTGCTCGCCGCCGGTCTGGGCAGCTAAGCCAACAGAGAGGGCAGAACCATGCGCCGTTTCGCGTTTCTTCTGGCCGCTGGCCTCTTTGTCGCGCCCTATGGGGCTGTCGCGCAATCGGATCAGACCTTGGCCGATATCCGACAGGAACTGTCGGTCCTTTACGTGACCTTGCAGCATCTCAAGCGCGAACTCAGCACCACTGGCGGCGCGGGGCAACTCGGCGGCGGCGGCTCGCTCGTGGACCGCGTGAATGCCATCGAAAGCGAGGTGCAGCGCCTCACGTCCAAGACCGAAGAGCTGGAATTCCGCATCGACCGCGTGGTGTCTGACGGCACCAATCGCGTGGGCGATCTGGAATTCCGCCTCTGCGAACTGGAACCGGCCTGCGACATCGCCACGCTGGAGCCGGGCAGCACTCTGGGCGGGGTTGATCCGGTGACAGCGGGCGGCGGCACCGCCGCTCTGCCATCACCGTCGACCCCCACGCCCACTGACAATGCCCCCCAACTTGCAATCGGCGAAAAGGACGATTTCGAGCGGGCCGAGGCCGCCTTGCAGGCCGGCAACCACGATGAGGCGGCGGCAGGGTTTGCCACCTTCCTCTCCACCTATCCGGGCAGCCCGCTGTCGGGCCGGGCCGGTCTCCTGCGCGGCGAGGCGCTCGAGGCATCGGGCCAACAAAGCGAGGCCGCGCGCGCCTATCTCGACAGCTTCAGCGCCGCCCCCGACGGCGCAGAGGCCCCGGAATCCCTCTTTCGTCTGGGCCGCGCGCTTGGCCGTCTGGGCCAGACCCAAGAGGCCTGCGTGACCCTCGCCCAAGTGGCGGCGCGCTATCCCACGGCGGCGGCCGTTGCCTCCGCGCAAACCGAGATGAGCCGCCTGGGCTGTTCGTGACACCGCCCGATGCGCGGCTCCGCGACCGTGTCGCGGCCTGTTTTGCAGGGCATCCGCCGCCCCGGCTCGGGGTGGCGGTCTCCGGCGGAAGCGATTCGCTGGCGCTCCTCCATCTCCTCCATGACTGGCAGCGCGCAGGCGGCCCGGCCCTTGCCGCTGTCACCGTCGATCACGGCCTGCGCCCCGAGGCGGGGGCCGAGGCCGCAGAGGTGGCGCATATCTGCGCCCGCCTCAATGTGCCGCACCACACTCTGCATTGGCAGGGCTGCGGCGGGTCCGGCAATCTGCCCGACCGCGCCCGCCGCGCCCGCTACACGCTCATGTCGGACTGGGCCGCGGCGCAAGGCCTGACCGACATCGCCATCGGCCATACTCAGGACGATCTTGCCGAAACCTTCCTGATGCGGCTGGCGCGCGGCGCGGGGGTGGACGGTCTCGCCGCCATGCGCCCGCGCTGGACCCAAGAGGGCGTGACCTTTCATCGCCCGCTCCTGGGTCTTGCCCGCGAAGCCCTGCGCGACCATCTTCGCGGGCTCAGGCAGACGTGGATTGACGATCCTACAAATGTGGACACGTCTTATCTTCGCCCGCGCGCGCGCGAAATCCTCGCGGCTCTGGCCCCTCTGGGCCTGGATGCCGCAACCCTTGCCGAAGTGGCGTGCAATCTGTCGGACGCGCGCACCGCGCTCTCTCACACCACCCACGCCGCCGCCCGCACGCTCACCCGTGTTGAGGCAGGCGACCTGCTCATTGATCACGCGGGCTTTGCCAATCTGCCCGATGAGATCGCCCGCCGCCTGCTGCATGGCGCGCTCCAGTGGCTGACCGGGGCGGAGTATCCGCCGCGTGGCGCGGCCCTGTCCGCCCTGCTCGCAGCGGCGCGCGCAGGCCAGACCATGACCCTGCAGGGCGGCCTGCTTTTGCCTGCCAAATCCGGTCACCTGCGCCTCACGCGCGAATATGACGCGGTCAAGGATCTGCGTACGCCCGCAACCGCCCTGTGGGACACTCGCTGGCAGGCAATCGGCCCGTCAGATCCTGCCGATATCGAGATTGCGGCCCTCGGTCCTGCGGGCCTGAGCGCCTGCCCCGATTGGCGTCTCAGCGGCCTGCCGCATGCGTCTGCCTTGGCGACACCCGGTCTCTGGCAGGGCGATTCCCTGATTGCCGCACCCCTCATGGGCTGGCCGAACGGCTGGGCCCTGACCCTGCGCCGCGATCAGGACAATCTGCTGATGGCGCTATTATCTCATTGAAGATAGGCCCGTGATCTCTATTTATGATCCACGCACCCTGTGCTAGACGCACGGGAATACGAATTTTGGGAGAGAACCCTTGGGTAACGCAAGAAATATCGCCTTCTGGCTGGTGCTGTTCCTGTTGATCCTCGCGCTGTTCAACCTGTTCAGTGGCTCGGGCAACACACTCCAGAGCCGCGCGGTGCCATATTCCGATTTTGTCGAGGCAGTTGACAGCGGTGCCGTGAGCCAGGTGACACTGGATGGCGAAACCGTCCGCTATCGCGGCGCGGATGGTCAGGACTACGCCACGATCAAGCCCGAGGATGCAGAAATCACCCAACGCCTGATCGACGCAGGTATCCCGGTCAAGGCCGAGAGCCAGCAGCAATCCGGTTTTCAGACCTTTCTGGTCTCGCTCCTGCCGTTCCTCCTGTTGATCGGCGTCTGGATCTATTTCATGAACCGCATGCAGGGCGGCGGCAAGGGCGGCGCGATGGGCTTTGGCAAATCCAAGGCCAAGATGCTGACCGAAAAGCATGGCCGCGTGACCTTTGACGATGTGGCTGGCATCGACGAGGCCAAGGAAGAGCTTGAGGAAATCGTTGAATTCCTGCGCAACCCGCAGAAATTCTCGCGGCTTGGTGGCAAGATCCCCAAGGGCGCGCTGCTGGTCGGCCCGCCGGGCACCGGTAAAACCCTGCTTGCCCGCGCGATTGCAGGCGAGGCGGGCGTGCCCTTCTTCACCATCTCCGGCTCTGACTTTGTGGAAATGTTCGTCGGCGTCGGTGCATCCCGTGTGCGCGACATGTTCGAGCAGGCCAAGAAGAACGCGCCCTGTATCGTCTTTATCGACGAGATTGACGCCGTCGGTCGCCACCGCGGTGCGGGCTATGGCGGCGGCAACGATGAGCGGGAACAGACGCTGAACCAACTCCTTGTCGAGATGGACGGGTTCGAGGCAAACGAAGGCGTGATCATCATCGCGGCCACCAACCGCAAGGACGTGCTTGATCCCGCGCTCTTGCGTCCCGGTCGCTTTGACCGTCAGGTCACCGTGCCCAACCCCGACATCAAGGGCCGCGAGAAAATCCTCAACGTGCATGCCCGCAAGACGCCGCTTGGCCCCGATGTGGACCTGCGCCTGATTGCACGCGGCACGCCGGGCTTCTCGGGGGCGGACCTTGCCAACCTCGTCAACGAGGCGGCGCTGACCGCCGCGCGTGTGGGCCGCCGCTTTGTCACCATGGTCGATTTCGAGAACGCCAAGGACAAGGTGATGATGGGGGCCGAGCGCCGCTCGATGGTCCTGACCGACGACCAAAAGGAAAAAACCGCCTATCACGAGGCCGGGCATGCCGTCGTGGGCCTCGCCCTGCCGAAATGCGATCCTGTGTATAAGGCCACGATCATCCCGCGCGGTGGCGCCCTCGGCATGGTGGTTAGCCTGCCCGAGATCGACCGCCTCAACTGGCACCGCTCGGAATGCGAAGAGAAACTCGCCATGACCATGGCGGGCAAGGCTGCCGAAATCCTCAAATACGGCGAGGATAACGTCTCCAACGGTCCCGCAGGCGACATTCAGCAGGCCAGCGGTCTGGCGCGCGCCATGGTGATGCGCTGGGGCATGTCCGACAAGGTCGGCAATATCGACTATGAACAGGCGCACGAAGGCTACATGGGCAACGGCGCGGGTGGCTTCTCGATTTCCGCTCATACCAAAGAGCTGATCGAGGAAGAGGTCAAACGCCTGATCGACGAGGCCTATATCCGCGCCAAGAAGATCCTGACCGACCGTCAAGAGGATTGGGAACGTCTGGCACAGGGCCTTTTGGAATACGAAACCCTGACCGGCGAGGAAATCAAGCGCGTCATGCGCGGCGAGCCGCCCGCGGCGGATGATGACGATGATGGCACGGCAGAGGCCATGAAACCCTCTGTCACCGCCATCCCCAAGACCAAGCCCAAATCCACGCCTGGCACCGGTGACGGCGGGCTGGAGCCAGAGCCCTCGACGTGAGCACGACTCCCGCGAAACAAGACTGGAATCCCGGAGCCTATGCAAGGTTCCGGGATCAACGTCTGCGCCCCGCCCTCGATCTCTTGAACGCGGTCGGGCAAATGGGCGCGGGGGATGTGGTCGATCTCGGCTGTGGCAATGGCGTGATGGCCGAGGCGCTGCGCGCCCGTGCGGGCAATCGAACGGTGGTCGGCGTCGATGCCAGCCCGGCGATGCTCGAAAAGGCCCGCGCGGCCGGGGGCTATGACGCGCTGCAACAGGGCGACATCGCCGATTGGCATCCGCGCCGCGCGCCGGGTCTGATCTATTCCAATGCGGCCCTGCATTGGGTTGGCAATCACGAGGCGCTGATGCCCCGGCTGGTGCGCATGCTGGGCAAGGGGGGCACGCTCGCCGTGCAGATGCCGCATCAGAACAAGGCGCCGTCCCACCGCGTCTGGCTCTCGCTCGCCAAAGAACTGTTTGACGGCCGAGTCGAGAAAATGGGCACTCCCGGCGTGATGACCCCAATCAGATACGAGGAACTGTTGGCCCCCCTCGGTCAATTCCGCCTCTGGGAAACCGACTATTACCAACGCCTCACCGCAGAACCCGGCAGCCATCCGGTGCGCCGCTACACCGAGAGCACCTATGCCCGCCCAGTGCTGGCCGCGCTCGAGCCGGATGAAAAGGCCGATCTCATCCGCCGCTACGAAGAGGTGATGCACACCGCCTATCCGGTCCGCGCCGATGGCACCGTGCTCTTCCCCTTCCGCCGCCTGTTCTTTACCCTCACCGTTTGAGCCGCACGGCGAGCGACCCTGCGGGGCGAGTATTTGTCACCAAGAAAAAACGGGGCGCGCACCAATGCCTGCATTGATCCCAACCGAGTATGAGGCTCGACTCACATGGTTGGGCCGGGTTGCCCAGCGCGACACCACGCTCGAAGCGGAACCGCTCGACGCCGTGGACGTGACCTTCGCCGGGATCGCAGGCGAGGACCACGCAGGCTTGACGCGTCCCTCCTGTAGCCGCGTGCTGTCACAACATCCCCGTAACACCGAGATCCGCAATGTGCGGCAATTCTCGGTGCTCTCGGTCGAAGAGCTCACAGCCATCGCCGCGACCATGGGCATAGCGCGGCTCGACCCGGCATGGCTCGGGGCGTCGTTGGTGATCGAGGGTATTCCCGATCTCAGCCACCTGCCGCCTTCGTCGCGCCTGCAAGGGCCGGATGGGGTGACGTTGGTGGTGGATATGGAAAACCGCCCCTGCCAATTGCCCGCCAAGGTGATCGAGGGATACGCGCCGGGCTTTGGGGCGCGGTTCAAGCGCGCGGCCTCGGGGCGGCGCGGCGTCACCGCTTGGGTCGAGCGCGAGGGACGGCTCAGCCGCGGCGATACCCTGCGCCTGCATATTCCCGATCAACCGATCTGGTCCGAGCTGTCGCGTGCCCGTGGCAGCCTGCTCTGAAAGTCCCCAAAATCGTTTCCGATCCGACACAGACTGCGACAGCCCGCCGCAACCACGGGTCCATGTGTCGGATTCGCATGCTGTGGGATGCCGGGGATTGGCTATGACCGTGGTCAGACCAGGCTCAACAGACAAGGGAAGGAAACGACTATGGGTTACAAGAGCGATATCGAGATTGCACGCGAGGCAAAGAAGCGTCCGATCCAAGAGATTGGCGAAAAGCGCGGCATCTCCAACGAAGATCTGCTGCCCTATGGACATGACAAGGCCAAGGTGAGCCAGAAGTTCATCGATTCGGTGCAGGGCAACAAGAACGGTCGACTCATCCTCGTGACCGCCATCAACCCGACGCCGGCTGGCGAAGGCAAGACCACGACCACCGTCGGTCTCGGCGATGGCCTGAACCGGATCGGCAAAAAGGCGACTGTCTGCATCCGCGAGGCCTCGCTCGGGCCGAACTTCGGCATGAAGGGCGGGGCCGCGGGCGGTGGCTATGCGCAGGTCGTGCCGATGGAGGACATGAACCTCCATTTCACCGGCGATTTCCATGCCATCACCTCGGCGCATTCGCTGCTCAGCGCGATGATCGACAACCACATCTATTGGGGCAACGACCTTGACATCGACACCCGCCGCGTCGTCTGGCGTCGCGTGGTGGACATGAATGACCGCTCCCTGCGCCAGATCACATCCTCGCTCGGCGGTGTGTCCAACGGCTTTGCCCGTGAAGACGGGTTTGACATCACCGTGGCCTCCGAAGTCATGGCGATCCTCTGCCTCGCCAAGAACCTCAAGGATCTCGAAGACCGTCTCGGCTCGATGATCGTGGCCTACCGCCGCGACAAGACACCCGTCTTCTGCCGTGACATCAAGGCCGAGGGCGCGATGACCGTGCTCCTCAAGGACGCGATGCAGCCGAACCTGGTGCAGACGTTGGAAAACAACCCCGCCTTCGTGCATGGCGGCCCCTTCGCCAATATCGCGCATGGCTGCAACTCGGTCATCGCCACCACCACCGCCCTCAAGATCAGCGATTACGTTGTGACCGAAGCGGGCTTTGGTGCCGACCTTGGCGCTGAAAAGTTCATGAACATCAAATGCCGCAAGGCGGGTCTTGCCCCCGATTGCGTGGTGATCGTGGCCACGGTCCGCGCGATGAAGATGAACGGCGGCGTGGCCAAGGCCGATCTGGGTGCAGAGAATGTCGACGCGGTCAAGTCCGGTTGCCCCAACCTTGGGCGTCACATTGAGAACGTCAAATCCTTTGGTGTGCCGGTTGTGGTTGCGATCAACCATTTCGTCACCGACACCGACGCCGAGGTTGCAGCCGTGAAAGAGTATGTCGCGGGCCACGGCGCCGAGGCGGTGCTGTCACGTCACTGGGAACTCGGTTCCGAAGGCTCGGAGCCGCTGGCACGCAAGGTGGTCGAACTGGCCGAGTCCGGCAAAGCCAACTTTGCACCGCTCTACCCCGATGATATGTCGCTCTTCCACAAGATCGAGACCATCGCCAAGCGCATCTACCGTGCCGACGAGGTGCTCGCGGATCAGAAAATCCGCAATCAGCTCAAGGAATGGGAATCGCAGGGCTATGGCAACCTGCCGGTCTGCATGGCCAAGACGCAGTACAGCTTTACCACCGACCCGAACCGCCGCGGCGCGCCCACCGGCCACTCCGTGCCGGTCCGCGAAGTGCGGCTCTCGGCCGGTGCTGGCTTTGTCGTGGTGGTCTGCGGCGAGATCATGACCATGCCGGGCCTGCCCAGCAAACCTGCCGCCGAGACGATCCGTCTCAATGCGGGTGGTCAGATCGAAGGTCTCTTTTAAGCCAAACCGAACAGCGCCGCCCGGGGTATAGTGCCTCGGGCGGCGCTACGCGTTGGGCGTGAATATTTCAAGAATGAGGAAAGGGCTGCGAATGACGGCTAAAGTGATCGACGGCAAGGCCTTTGCCGCAGAGGTGCGCGCCAAGGTGGCGTCGCATGTGACGCGCCTGAAAGAGGCAAACGGCATCACGCCGGGTCTCGCGGTGGTGCTTGTGGGCGAAGATCCGGCCAGCCAGGTCTATGTCCGCTCCAAGGGCAAGCAGACCGTCGAGGTGGGCATGAACTCCTATGAACACAAACTTGACGTAGACACGTCCGAGGCCGATCTCCTGGCGCTGATCGACCAACTCAACAAGGACGCCACCGTGCATGGCATCCTCGTGCAATTGCCGCTTCCGAAACATCTCGACTCCGATCTGGTGATCAATTCGATTGATCCGGCCAAGGATGTCGACGGCTTTCACATTTCCAACGTGGGCCTCTTGGGCACCGGCCAGAAATCCATGGTGCCGTGCACGCCCTTGGGCTGCCTGATGATGCTGCGCGACCATCACGGCTCGCTTGCGGGCATGGATGCCGTGGTGCTTGGCCGCTCGAACATTGTCGGGAAACCCATGGCACAGCTTCTCTTGGGCGATAGCTGCACCGTCACGATTGCCCATAGCCGGACCAAGGACATCGCCGATGTCTGCCGCCGCGCCGATATCGTTGTGGCCGCCGTCGGTCGCCCCGAAATGGTGCCGGGTGACTGGATCAAGCCGGGGGCCACCGTGATCGACGTGGGCATCAACCGGATCGAGCGGGACGGCAAGACCGTCCTCGTCGGCGACGTCGATTACGCCTCGGTTGCCGCTGTTGCCGGGGCGATCACCCCGGTGCCGGGTGGCGTCGGTCCGATGACCATCGCCTGCCTCTTGGCCAATACCCTCACCGCCTGCTGCCGCGCAAATGGTCTGACAGAGCCCGAGGGCCTCACGGCCTGAACGCTCAGCCCCGCCCACGCGGCGGGGCTTCCACCCACAGCCCGCCGATCAGCGGACAGCCCAGCGTCTCGCGCAGGGCTGCCACCAACTCGTCCACCGTTTCGGTCGAGACGAACAATCCCCCCGTCGCATCCGCCAGACATTTCGCAACCGTCTGCCCGTCATAGCCCTTCGCCTCGGGGCTGTTCCACGAAAACGGGTCATGCACCACGCGAAATCCGATCACATGCACCGTGAGGTCGCGCGCCTCCGCCGCGAGCGCCGTCCCGAGCGCACAGGGCGTGCCGCCGCAGGTCTCATTGCCATCCGTGACCAAGACCACGATGCCCGGGTGCGTGCGATAGCCCAAGACCTCCGCCGCCGCCGCGACTGAGGCGGCAATCGGGGTCAGGCCACCGGGCGTCAACGCCTCGATCCCCGCCACCACCGCAGCCCCGGCATCCGGCATCGGGCCAAAGTGGCGTGTGATCCCGGAACAGGGATGACTGCCCCCCGCGCCATAGCTCAACAGGCCAATCCGCCGATAGGGCGCAATCTCGGGCATCACCCGCCGCAGGGCGACGCGCGCCTCGATAATCCGGGTCGGGGCGGTCGGATCATGTCCCACCTCCGCCATGGACCCCGACCCGTCGAACACCAGCATCGCATCGGTGGCGCATCCCGTCGCCGCCATGGACGCAGGTCCCGGCAGGATCGTCAGGGCAAGGCAGAGCGCCAGAGCGCGCATCGCGGGCCTCCGGTCAGGGCAGTACTTCCAGCCTATCGCGATCCCGCCACATGTCCAGAGAGGACGCATGCGTTGAGGGGTCATGCCCCCTTGCGGCGCGTCGTCACAACACCTTCAGGCAAAAGTGGAATTCGTGCAGCGGGCGATAGGTCTTGACCAAGGCATGCAGACCCAGGTTGATCCCAAGCTCTGGAAAGACCTCCGTCAGGTCGACAAACTCCTGATCCGTGAGCACGTTGCAATGCACATCGACATAGCGCGTCTGGGCCTGCTGCATCATCTCTTGCGCATGGCCGAGGGAAAATCTCCGAGGCGCACCGTGATCCGCACCCTTGGTCCAGATCTGACCCGCTTTGACCTCCCTGTTGTGATAGAAATGATCGAACACGGTCTGCGGGTCCGGCTGGGAAATATCCCGCGCATGGCGGTCCAGAAACTGGCCCAATGTCGTTCTTGGGCGGTCGATATCATAGGTGTAGCGCCGATCCGGAAAGGCACCGATGACTGTGCCCCCGCTGCCCAGTTCCGTCGCGATGTCGCGCAGAAATCCCAAAAGGTTCGGAATATGCTCGTAAACATGCGATCCAAAGACGAATTTGACCCCATGCCCGGAAATCGCGCGCGGCAGGGACACGGACTTCAGCACATAATCCACCTCGACAACCTTCTCGACATGCCGCAGCGGGCTGCGACCCGCGAGATATTTGAGGTCGTCCGTCGTATTGACGTCCGCATAGCGCACATTCCAGTCCGGGCGGGTCAAAAGTGGGCGGTCAAAGGGGCCAATCTCCACCCCCAGAGCCTGAGGCTCGACGCAATTCGCCACAAACTCCAAGAGGCGCGGTCCTCTCTGCTCCAGCGCCAAGGCCGCATCCGCTGCGGTAAACCGCACCTCTTGCTTCTGTTCCGAAACCGGACCGGGCCGAGGGGACTTGCTGAAAAACCGCATCATTTAGGAACCTTTTACCATCAGACGTCAAATCTGGTTGTGAACTGTCCCTAGACTTACCGACTGGCGCAGTGTTTGAAAAGTTGTGGCAGATCCCTTCGTCACCGGTCACCGGCCAGTGTCGCCAAGATCCCCTGAGGTCTGCGCGCGCAAACCACGACACCCAACGCATTCTCAGCCCTTGATCCCGACGCGCCCTGCGTCTATACGCCCCCGGTGGCCCCGTCTTGGGGTCCGACTCAACCCACACACGCCGCGTTCGGCCGCTCCCGTCGCTGGGGGCCGCATCCGGCAAGGAGATAGCGACAATGAAACTGCATGAACTGCACGACAATCCCGGTGCCACCAAAAAGCGCAAGCGCATTGGTCGTGGTCCGGGTTCCGGCATGGGCAAAACCGGTGGCCGGGGTATCAAAGGTCAGAAATCCCGTTCGGGTGTTTCGATCGGTGGCTACGAGGGTGGCCAGATGCCGCTCTATCAGCGTCTGCCCAAGCGCGGCTTTACCAAGCCGAACCGCAAATCCTTTGCCGTCATCAATCTGGGTCTGATCCAGAAATTCGTCGAAGCCGGTAAGATCGACGCAACCGCCCCGATCACCGAGGATGCGCTCGTCGCCTCCGGTCTGGTGCGCCGCAAACTCGATGGCATCCGCGTCCTGAACAAGGGTGACGTGACCCTCAAGCTGACCATTCAGGTTACAGGCGCCTCGCGCTCCGCGATCGAAGCGGTCGAAAAGGCCGGCGGCTCCCTCTCGGTCACAACCGCGCAGGCGGCTGAATAAGAGGTTGTGAGCGGCACCCGTGCCGCTTACATATGGCCCAAGTTTTCCTTTGACGCCGCCTGAGCTGGAAAACAGCCCAAGGCGGCGTTGTCACATGAAAGAGACCCGCGAATGGTATCTGCAGCAGAGCAAATGGCGGCCAACACTAGCTGGTCCGCGCTTGGCAAGGCCACCGAACTGCGCAAACGCATCCTGTTCACCCTCGGCCTGCTGATTGTCTACCGGCTGGGCACCTTCATCCCCGTGCCGGGGATTGATGGGATCGCGCTGCGTGAATTCATGGAAGGCGCGCAGGCGTCCATTGGCGGCATGCTGTCGATGTTCACCGGCGGCGCACTCGGGCGCATGGGCATCTTTGCTCTGGGGATCATGCCCTATATCTCGGCGTCGATCATCGTTCAGTTGATGACCGCCATGGTGCCCGCTCTTGAGCAACTCAAGAAAGAGGGCGAGCAGGGTCGCAAGAAGATCAACCAATACACCCGCTACGGCACGGTCGTCCTCGCCACGCTGCAATCCTACGGTCTGGCCGTCAGCCTGCAATCCGGCGAAATGGTCACGAATCCGGGCATGTTCTTTATCGTCTCCTGCATGATCACGCTGGTCGGCGGCACCATGTTCCTGATGTGGCTGGGCGAACAGATCACCGCGCGCGGCGTCGGCAACGGCATCTCGCTGATCATCTTTGTCGGCATCATCGCCGAGGTTCCCGCCGCTCTGGCGCAGTTCTTCGCCTCTGGCCGCTCCGGCGCTGTCAGCCCTGCCGTGATCGTCGGCGTGATGGTGATGGTCGTCGCCGTGATCGCCTTCGTGGTCTTCATGGAGCGGTCCCTGCGCAAGATCCACATTCAATATCCCCGCCGTCAGGTGGGCATGAAGATCTATGATGGCGGCTCCTCGCACCTGCCGGTCAAGGTCAACCCGGCAGGCGTGATCCCGGCAATCTTTGCCTCCTCGCTGCTCCTGCTGCCTGCGACGATCACCACCTTCTCGGGCAGCACGACCAATCCGGTCCTCTCGACCGTGATGGCCTATTTCGGCCCCGGCCAGCCGCTCTATCTGCTGTTCTTCACGATCATGATCGTGTTCTTCGCCTATTTCTACACCTTCAACGTCGCGTTCAAGACCGATGAAGTGGCCGACAACCTCAAGAACCAGAACGGCTTTATTCCCGGCATCCGTCCGGGCAAGCGGACAGCGGAATATCTCGACTATGTTGTGGCCCGCGTGCTGGTTCTGGGCTCTGCCTATCTCGCGGCGGTCTGCCTTCTGCCCGAGGTGCTGCGCAATCAATTCGCGATCCCCTTCTACTTTGGCGGCACATCCGTGCTGATCGTGGTCTCTGTCACCATGGACACGATCCAGCAGGTGCAATCGCACCTCCTCGCCCATCAATACGAAGGGCTGATCGAGAAATCCCAGCTCAGCGGCAAGGGCAAGAAACGCTCCCGCAGAAAAGCACCGGCGCGCAGATGAATATCATCCTTCTCGGACCGCCGGGCGCGGGCAAGGGCACACAGGCGCATCATTTGGTCGAGAGCCGCGACATGATCCAGCTCTCCACCGGCGACATGCTGCGCGCCGCCAAGGACAGCGGCTCGGACATGGGGCGGATCGTCGCCGATGTCATGGCGCGCGGCGATCTTGTGACTGATGAGATCGTGATCGGCCTCATCCGCGAACAATTGCAGGCCGAGCAAAAGGGCGGCTTCATTTTTGATGGCTTCCCCCGCACGCTGGCACAGGCCGATGCCCTCGCCGACCTGCTCGAAGAGATGGGCGAGACCTTGGAGGCCGTGATCGAACTGCGTGTCGATGACGAGGCGCTCGTTCAGCGCATCACAGCCCGTTCGACCTGCGGCAACTGCGGCGAGGTCTATAACGACATGACCAAACCCTGGCCCGCCGATGGCAAATGTGCCAAATGCGGCTCGACAGATGTCAGGCGCCGCGCCGACGACAACGAAGACGCGCTGCGCAACCGCCTGATGGAATATTACAAGAAAACCTCCCCGCTTCTCGGCTATTACTACGCTCATGGCCAACTGACCTCGGTCGACGGTCTGGCGGAAATCAATGTGGTTCAGGCCGAGATTGCCAAAGCACTTGACAAATAGGGCAATGCCGGAGGGCGGGGCCTTGACGCTCCGTTCATTTCCCCCTAACCAGCCCTATCTCGAACGCGAGATTGATTCTATTTCCGGGTCGCCCCCGAATTGCGAATCGCTCATCTGATATCAGCCGCGGCCCGGTGCGTGATCGCCTCGGGCTTACGTTGTGAAAAAAGGTTCTGGTGCTACGGAACCGCAACGAAAAAGGAAACTGCACTTGGCACGTATCGCCGGCGTCAATATCCCGACCAACAAACGGGTTCCAATCGCCCTCACCTATATCACCGGAATCGGCCATTCCTCGGCTAAATCCATCTGCGAAGCCCTCAACATCGACACCTCGCGTCGCGTGAACGAGCTGTCGGATGCCGAGGCCCTGGCCCTGCGCGAACACATCGACGCGAATTTCACCGTCGAAGGTGACCTGCGCCGTGAATCCCAGATGAACATCAAGCGCTTGATGGATCTGGGCTGCTACCGTGGCCTGCGTCACCGCCGCAATCTGCCGGTGCGTGGTCAGCGGACCCACACCAATGCTCGCACCCGCAAGGGCCCGGCAAAAGCCATTGCCGGCAAGAAGAAATAAGGGAGGGCATTCAATATGGCACGCGATACCAAACGCACCAAGAAAAAGGTCTCCAAGAACATCGCCACCGGCGTTGCTCATGTGAACTCGTCTTTCAACAACACCAAGATCCTGATCTCGGATGTGCAGGGCAATGCAATCGCATGGTCCTCTGCCGGGACCATGGGTTTCAAAGGCTCGCGTAAATCCACGCCCTACGCCGCTCAGATGGCTGCCGAAGATGCAGGCAAAAAGGCGCAGGAACATGGCATGCGGTCGCTCGACGTCGAAGTTCAGGGTCCGGGTTCGGGTCGTGAGTCGGCGCTGCGCGCTCTGGCCGCCGTTGGCTTCAACATCACCTCGATCCGTGATGTGACCCCGATGGCTCACAATGGCTGCCGCCCGCCGAAACGCCGCCGGGTCTGATACAACATCTATCCAGGTGGGGCCGCGCTATGGCGCGGTCCCCTTTTCGTCATTTTACATCCTCGGGCGTTCTGGACCTTTGGACATGGGAACAGAGCAAGAATGGAGGGACGCATGATCCACAAGAATTGGGCTGAACTGATCAAGCCGACACAGCTTGACGTGAAACCGGGCAATGACCCGCTGCGTCAGGCGGTTCTGATCGCCGAGCCGCTCGAGCGCGGCTTTGGTCTCACGCTGGGCAACGCGCTGCGCCGCGTTCTTCTGTCCTCGCTGCAAGGGGCGGCCATCACCGCCGTGCAGATCGACAACGTGTTGCACGAGTTCTCCTCGGTGGCCGGTGTCCGCGAAGACGTGACCGACATCGTTCTCAACCTCAAGGGCGTGGCCATCCGCATGGAAGTCGAAGGGCCCAAGCGTCTTTCGGTCAATGCCAAGGGTCCGGGCGTCGTCACCGCCGGTGACATCTCCGACAGCGCAGGCATCGAGATCCTCAACAAGGATCATGTGATCTGTCACCTCGACGAAGGTGCTGACCTGTTCATGGAACTGACCGTGAATCAGGGCAAGGGCTATGTCTCGGCTGACAAGAACAAGCCCGAGGACGCACCCATCGGTCTCATTCCGATTGACGCCATCTACTCGCCGATCTCCAAGGTCAGCTACGAGGTCCAGCCGACTCGCGAAGGTCAGGTTCTGGATTACGACAAACTGACCATGAAGATCGAAACCGACGGCTCGATCACCCCGGATGACGCCGTGGCCTATGCCGCGCGCATCCTTCAGGATCAACTGTCGATCTTCGTGAACTTCGACGAACCCGAATCGGCCAGCCGTCAGGACGACGACGACGGTCTCGAATTCAACCCGCTCCTGCTCAAGAAAGTGGACGAGTTGGAATTGTCGGTCCGCTCCGCGAACTGCCTCAAGAACGACAACATCGTCTATATCGGCGATCTCATCCAAAAGACCGAAGCCGAGATGCTCCGCACCCCGAACTTTGGCCGCAAGTCGCTCAACGAGATCAAAGAGGTTCTTTCGGGCATGGGTCTGCACCTTGGCATGGATGTCGAGGATTGGCCGCCAGACAACATCGAAGACCTCGCCAAAAAGTTCGAAGACGCGTTCTAAGATTTTGGGCGGTGCGCAGCCTCTGCGCACCGTTCAACCCAGTGTACAAAACCCGCGTACACATGGTACGCCATGTACGCATCACGACCCGGGCAATCCCGCCCCAAGGAGAGCGGCTGACACGCATCAGACCGCCGGACAAAGCAAAAACGCTTAGGAGATAGAAAATGCGTCACGCAAGAGGATACCGCCGCCTCAACCGCACCCACGAGCACCGCAAGGCGCTGTGGGCGAACATGGCCGGCTCGCTCATCGAACATGAGCAGATCAAGACCACATTGCCCAAGGCAAAAGAACTGCGTCCGATCATCGAAAAGCTGATAACCCTCGGAAAACGTGGGGATTTGCATGCGCGCCGTCAGGCCGCGAGCCAGCTCAAGCAGGATGCCTATGTGGCCAAACTGTTCGACATTCTCGGACCGCGCTATGCGGAACGTCAGGGCGGTTACGTCCGCGTTCTCAAGGCCGGTTTCCGTTATGGTGACATGGCACCGATGGCGATCATTGAATTCGTGGACCGTGACGTCGACGCCAAAGGTGCCGCCGACAAGGCGCGCGTCGCAGCGTTTGAAATGTCTGACGACGAATAAGATCATAACCATTTCAAGTGGTTACAGATACGCCCCCGCCCTCACCGGCGGGGGTTTTGCATGTTGGCCCTCGGGGATATGCCACCGCAAGACGCCGCAAAGCCTTGCATTGCCGCGCCACTCCCAGCATATCTCAAAGGCCAAGATCACCCTTGGGGAGCCAGTCATGTTCCGCCTTCTCTGCCTTGTTTTATTGGCCCTTCCCGGCCTGCCGCACGCCGAAACCCGCGTGCCGGTCTCGCCGGCCGAAATTCAGTTGGGCTTTGCCCCGGTCGTCCAACAGGCCGCTCCGGCAGTGGTGAATATCTACGCGAGTCGCGTCGTCGCCACCCGCGCCAGCCCATTCCGGGGAGACCCGTTTTTCGAGAGATTTTTCAATGACTTCGGCGCAACGCGCCCGCGCGTTCAAAACTCTCTTGGGTCCGGCGTGGTCCTCTCGGAGGATGGTATCGTCGTGTCGAATTATCATGTCGTGGGTGAGGCTACAGATATCCGCGTGGTCCTCAATGACCGCCGCGAATACGCCGCCCGCGTCCTCTTGGGCGATGAAGAGGCGGATTTGGCCGTCCTCCAGATCGAGGATGCACCGGCCCTGCCCGCCCTCGCCCTGCGAAACAGCGACACCGTGCAGGTCGGCGAATTGGTGCTGGCCATCGGCAACCCCTTTGGCGTGGGCCAAACCGTCAGCAGCGGAATCGTCTCCGGCCTCGCCCGCTCCGGCACGGCCACCGGCAACGCGCGTGGCTATTTCATCCAGACCGACGCACCGATCAACCCCGGAAATTCGGGCGGTGCTCTGGTCGATGTGAACGGCCATCTTATTGGAATCAATACAGCAATCCTGTCGCGTTCGGGCGGATCGAACGGTATCGGCTTTGCCATTCCCTCGGCCTTGGTGGCACAGTTCGTGGCACAGGCACGGGATGGAAAAACGACATTTGAACGCCCTTGGGCGGGTTTGGGTGGTCAGCCTGTAACCCCGGATATGGCCGAGGGGCTTGGCATCGCCCGCCCCGACGGCATCGTGATTTCCGAGGTGCATCCCCTCAGCAGCTTTGTCCGCGACATCCGCCCCGGCGACGTGATCACGATGGTCGGCGGTCAGCCCGTCAACAGCCCCGCAGAGATGATCTATCGCATGTCTCTGGCCGGAATCGGGTCCAAGACCACAATCACCCGCCTGCGCGATGGCGTTGAGCAAGAGATCGAGGTGGACATGATCGCCGCCCCCGACACCCCACCGCGCAACCGACTGGAAACCAGCCCGCGTGCTGCAATCCCTCAAATGTTCTTGTCGACAATCAACCCCGCCGTGATCGAGGACTACCGCCTTCCACTTCTGTCGGAGGGGGTGATTGTGGATGATCCCGGCCCCTACGGTGCGCGTGCCGGGTTACGCGCCGGCGATATCTTGCGGTCCGTCAATGGTCGCACCACACCTGATAGTGCAAGTGCCGCCGAGGCGTTGGAGCGCGCCGAGACGACCTTGGCCCTTGAGGTGCAGCGTGGTGGCCGGCGCATGGCGCTGCGGTTCCGGATCTGAGCGGTGGCGGATCTCTTTGATACAGGCGACACGCCGCGTCCCGACACGGGCCCTCGCCCCTTGGCCGATAGGCTCAGACCGCGTCGTCTCACGGATGTCATCGGACAGGATCAGGTGCTTGGCCCCGAAGCCCCGCTCGGCGTGATGCTTGCCTCCGGCAGCCTCTCTTCGTTGGTCTTCTGGGGCCCGCCCGGCGTAGGCAAGACCACCATTGCCCGACTGTTGGCTGACGAAACCGATCTGCATTTCATCCAGATCAGTGCGATTTTTACCGGCGTGCCGGAACTGCGCAAAGTGTTCGAAGAGGCCAAGCACCGCCGCACTCAGGGCCGCGGCACCCTGCTTTTCGTTGACGAAATCCACAGGTTCAACAAGGCACAGCAGGATGGGTTTCTGCCGCATATGGAAGATGGCACGATCCTCTTGGTTGGTGCGACCACGGAAAACCCGAGTTTCGAGTTGAACGCCGCCCTTCTCAGCCGGGCACAGGTCTTGGTTCTGACGCGCTTAGTGCTCGCTGATCTCGAACGCCTCGCGCAACGTGCCGAACAAGAGTTGAGCCGCGCCTTGCCGCTCGATGGTCCGGCGCGCGAGGCCTTGCTTGAAATGGCTGACGGCGACGGCCGCGCGCTCTTGAACTTGATCGAACAGGTGGCGGCGTGGAAGGTCGAGGGAAAACTGGATAGCAGCGCCCTTGCCACCCGCCTGATGAAACGCGCGGCAAAATACGATAAGTCGGGTGACGAGCATTACAACCTCATCTCGGCATTGCATAAATCCGTGCGCGGCTCAGATCCTGATGCCGCGCTCTATTGGCTGGCCCGGATGCTGACAGGTGGCGAAGACCCGCGCTATCTCGCACGACGCATCCTGCGCATGGCGATCGAGGATATCGGCCTCGCTGATCCACAGGCGCAATCGATCTGCCTGCATGCGTGGGAAACCTATGAGCGGATCGGCAGCCCCGAGGGCGAATTGGCGCTGGCTCAGGCTGTGGCCTATCTGGCCCTCGCGCCGAAATCCAACGCTGGATATATGGCCTACAAGGCCGCGCTGCGCGAGGCAAAGAAAACCGGAAGCGAGCCTCCGCCCAAACATATCCTCAACGCTCCAACCCGTCTGATGAAGGAGCAGGGCTACGGCGAAGGCTACGCTTATGACCATGACGCAGAGGATGGATTCTCGGGACAAAACTACTTTCCGGAGACCATGAAACGCCCGGTTCTGTATCAGCCGGTCGAGAGAGGGTTCGAGCGTGAGCTCAAGAAACGTCTCGATTACTTTGCCAAGCTACGGATGCGTCGCAGTTAGAAAACTCGGCGAAATCTCAGAAAACCTCAGCATTTATGACCTTTTAAAGCTTCTCCTTTGCTGGATTAAGCACTGGAAACAAGGGGCATTTCGTGTTCTGTTAGAAACATGTCGTATTTGAGCATCCTTGCAGCCCCACTGAAAAGGAAGCTTTCAGTGTGGGCTGATGCTGCGGCCTCACCAATGACAGATTCAAAACAAGACAGGGAAACCAAATGAAAAAGAAAACCGATCAGGTCCTTTTGGACCGGCTCGCACAGGCAGCGCGCACCGGCGATATCTCGCGTCGCTCCTTCATGCATTTCGCCGCAGCTGCAGGTATAACGGCCTCGGCTGCCACTGGTCTATGGGGCACGTCCGCTGCTGCGAACCCGACGCCGGGCGGCACGTTCCGTTGGGGTGTGCATGATGGCAACACTTCTGATACCCATGATCCGGGCACCTATGTGACCCGCCAGATGATCTTTCTGGCCCATACCCACCGCAGCTATCTGACCTTGATCGAGGCGGACAATTCGCTTGGGCCGGATCTCGCCACCAGCTGGGAGGCGTCACCCGACGCCATGCAGTGGACGTTCGAACTCAATCCCGATGCTTCGTTCCACAGTGGCAAGCCGGTCACGGCGCAGGACGTGATTGACAGCCTCAATCATCATCGTGGCGATAGCTCGACCTCTGCCGCCAAGGCGCTGTTGACCGACGTGACCGATGTCACTGCGGATGGCGACCATACCGTTGTGGTCAGCCTTGCTCGGGGCAATGCTGACTTGCCCTGGCTGATGACAGATTATCACTTTGCCATCTGCCCCTCGAACGGCGACGGCACGATCGACTGGAAATCGGGCGACGGTACTGGCCCGTACAAGATCGACTCGGGCGAATTTGGCAT
Source organism: Roseovarius sp. 217 (assembly GCF_000152845.1). Taxonomy (GTDB): domain Bacteria; phylum Pseudomonadota; class Alphaproteobacteria; order Rhodobacterales; family Rhodobacteraceae; genus Roseovarius. The sequence goes on along the minus strand of NZ_CH902584.1, from coordinate 933,106 downwards.
CCGTTGGGAATTGACCCGCCACGATGGATGGCACGGAGAAGGTGCCTATTTCGACAAGGTGACAATGCTCGTCCTCAACGACCCCAACGCGCGCCAGACGGCGCTGGTGACGGGCGATGTAGACTGCGTCTCGCTGATCGAACTCAAGACGCTCGCGCTCTTGCAGCGCAATCCAGACATCTCGGTCGACAATATCCCCTCTGGTGGGGCGATCACGATGCCGATGTTCTGCGACACGGAACCCTTCAGCGATGTGCGCGTGCGCACGGCGCTGAAACTTGCCATGAATCGCGACGAGATCATCGAGAAAATCGCCTTTGGCGCAGCAACCAAAGGCAATGATTTCCACCTCTCGCCGGTGCAGCCCTATTGGCCAGAAGACATCCCGCAGCGCGAGTATGATCCCGATCAGGCCAAGTCACTGCTCAAAGAGGCAGGTCAAGAGGGCCTGTCGGTCAATCTCTCGGTTGCAGACAGCGTCTATACTGGTGCCGTCGACATGTGCGTGCTTTATGCGGAGCAGGCCAAGGCCGCAGGGATCAACATCAAGGTCGTGCGCGAGCCGAGTGATGGATACTACTCGGACGTTTGGCTGAAAAAACCGTTCAGCGCCGTGTCTTGGGGTGCGCGTCCGACCCCGGACGTGATGTTTACATTGGCCTACAAAGATGACGCGGCCTGGAACGAGACTCGCTGGCAGAATGAACGCTTCAATGAGTTGTTGCTTCAGGCCAAGTCAGAACTGGACGAAACGCTGCGTGCCGAAATGTATCACGAAATGTGCCTCCTGATGCGCGATGATGGCGGAACGCTCCTGCCGTTCTTCAACAATTGGGTCTATGCCCGTGGCAAAGGCGTCAAACGTCATGAACAGGTTGCGGCAAGCTGGGGCTGTGACGGCGCGCGTGCCGCAAGCCGCTGGTGGTTTGAAGCCTGAGGCCAATCTGCGACCCGGCATCGAAAGGTGCCGGGTTTTTAGCCGCCGGGGCAGGGAAATCCCTGCTTCGGCCTATCGCGTCATTGCGAGAGGCCTGAAACGAGAATTATTTTTCGTCCGGCTCATAAAAAACTGTTAGCCTAAGCCATAAAAGGCCGCGCCGAACCACAAGGCGACAGGCGAAAAAACAGCAGGAGGGAAAGATGGGGGACATCCTAGGGCTCGTTGCAAAACGGCTCGGAATGGGTTTGATCATTCTACTGGTCATTTCCATAATCATATTCTTTATGGTCGAGCTTTTGCCCGGAGACATCGCGCAAGCCGTTCTGGGGCAGGGCGCAACGCCTGAGAACCTGGCCGCATTGCGCAAGGAAATGGGGCTCGATCAGCCAGCCGTCCTGCGCTATTTGCATTGGCTATCTGGTGCAGTGACGCTCGATTTTGGCAATTCCATCGTCACCGGTGCCAGTGTCGCCCAGACGATTGGCGAGCGGTTTGCCAATACATTGTTCCTCGCAGCCTATGCCGCCGCCATCGCGGTGCCGATCTCAATTGTGCTCGGTGTGCTTGTGGCGCTTCTGCGCAACTCGATCTTTGACCGGGTCGCCAACGTGGCGACACTTACCTCGATCTCCAGCCCTGAATTCTTTCTGGGCTACATCCTGATTCTGTATCTTGCGGTCAAGACGGGCATGTTCCCGGCCATCGCCAGCCTCAGCAACGACATGAGCTTTGGAGATCTCTTGTACCGCACCTTTCTGCCTGCGCTGACTCTGGTGCTCGTGGTGACGGCTCATATGATGCGCATGACTCGCGCGGCGATCATCAACCTGCTTGCTTCGCCCTATATCGAGATGGCACGCCTCAAAGGCACGCCCCCGTGGAAGGTGATCGTCAAGCACGCCCTGCCCAATGCCTGGGCTCCGATCATCAACGTGGTGGCCCTCAATCTGGCCTATCTCATTACGGGTGTGGTGCTGGTTGAAGTGGTGTTCGTCTATCCGGGCATCGGTCAGGCCTTGGTTGATGCGGTCAGCAAGCGTGATTTCCCCGTGGTTCAGGCCTGCTGCCTGATCTTTGCCGCGACCTTCATCCTGCTCAATCTCGCGGCGGATGTGGGGTCTATCCTCACCAATCCGCGCTTGCGGCATCCAAAATAAGGGGGGCAGAAACATGAGTGCTTTCGTCATCATCTACTACACTCTGCTTCTCGGCGCGTCTTGCCTTGCGGCCTATTTCAACAAACGCTCCGCCTTCTTGCTTTTGTTCTCGCTAACACTGGTTTCGTTCATTCTAGGGATCATTGGCGGTGTTTCCGCATTGCGAATCGTGGCCATCTTGGCGGGGCTATTGGGGCTCTCGGCGATGGTCTCCTATGCGTTCCGTGAATTCCTGATCGCCATCGCCTCGCACAATCTGGCCAAGGAACTACGCACCGCGCCACTTACCGCAGCGTTTGGCATGTTCGTGATCTTCACCGTCGCGATTGCAGGGATATTTGCCCCCCTCATCGCGCCCTATGGCGAGGCGCAGGTTATCACCTCGGCCTTTGCTCCTGCAGATGCAAACATGCTGCTTGGCGCGGATCAGCTGGGGCGGGATGTATTCAGCCGACTGGTATTCGGCGCCCGCAATACCGTTGCTCTGGCCCTTGCTGGCACGGTCATGGCGTTCTTGCTGGGGGCTCTTGCCGGGTTGCTCGCTGCGACAACGGGAGGCTGGTTCGATCAGGCTCTGGCACGTACCTCCGATGTGATCATGTCGATTCCATCGTTGATCTTTGCGCTGTTGATGCTGTCGATTTTCGGCGGGGATTTGGCCAATGACACCACCAGCTTTTGGCTGCTCACGGGCTTTGCCGGAGTCGTCGGGCTTCTGATGGTCACTGCCATTTTCGAGAACAGTATTGTCGGTTGGGCCGTTGGCTTGGCCGTGCTGGTCGGGGTCTCGACGGCGTTTTCCGGCTTTATGCTCATTATCTTCAACCCGTCCGAGATCATTCTGATCCTCGTCGTTGCGGTTATCTACAGTCCACGCGTTTTCCGTCTGACGCGCGCTGTGGCTGGCAACGTCGTGGTGATGGATTATATCGAGGCGGCCAAGCTGCGGGGTGAAAAGACGTGGTATCTGATCCGTCGTGAAATCCTGCCCAACTCCACCGCTCCGTTGGTTGCCGAATTCGGACTCGAGTTCTGTTTTGTGTTCCTGCTCATCGCGGGCTTGTCGTTCCTCGGCCTCGGCATCCAGCCACCCACGGCGGATTGGGGCTCCATGGTGCGCGAAAACGCAACGCTGATCTCGTTTGGTGACATCACCCCGCTCATTCCCGCGGCGGCCATCGCTCTGCTGACCGTCGCGGTCAACTTTGTGGTGGACTGGATGCTCTACCGCTCCTCTGGCCTGAAGGTGTGAACCGATGCCCAAGAAAAAAGACGTTCTTCTCAAAATCCGTGACCTGAAGATTCAGGGCTATTCCGACGAATCCTGGATCGACATCATCAAGGGCGTGGACCTCACCCTGCACCGGGGCGAGGTGATGGGCCTGATCGGTGAATCGGGCGCAGGCAAATCTACCATTGGCGCGGCCTGTATGGGCTATGCCCGTGACGGCACGCGCATCTCCAATGGCTCGATTGAGTTTGATGGAATGGAACTCACGACCGCGTCCGAGAGCGAGCGTCGCGCGCTGCGCGGCTCTCGTATCGCTTATGTGGCGCAGTCGGCTGCGGCCTCGTTCAACCCGGCGCACAAGATCATCGACCAGCACACCGAAGCGCCCTTGCAATATCGGCTCAAAAAGAGGCTGGAGGCGCAAGAGGATGCGATGGACCTCTACGAAAGGCTGCGCTTGCCCAATCCGAAGGAGATCGGATTTCGTTATCCGCATCAAGTCTCTGGTGGGCAGTTGCAGCGTGCCATGACGGCCATGGCAATGTCCTGTCGGCCTGATCTCATCATCTTTGACGAGCCGACAACTGCGCTGGATGTGACCACTCAGATCGAAGTGCTGGCCGCGATCCGAGATATCGTGGATCAGTTCAACACCGCAGCGATCTATATCACTCACGATCTGGCTGTTGTGGCGCAGATGGCTGATACCATCAAGGTGCTGCTCAAGGGCGAAGAGGTCGAAGAAGCCTCGACCAAAGAGATGCTGGACAATCCGAAAGAGGAATACACAAAGTCGCTTTGGGCGGTCCGTAGCTTTGAGAGCCCACAGCGCCACCGACCCAAGGATGGCGTGCCGCTGATCTCGATCCGTAATGTCGACGCCTCCTATACCGGCGGCGACAAGGTGCTGGATGATGTCAGTTTCGATATCTACGAGGGCATGACCGTGGCTGTTGTGGGCGAATCCGGCTCTGGAAAATCCACCACGGCGCGGGTGATAACGGGCCTTTTGCCGCCGTCCAAGGGTGAAGTTCTATTCAAGGGTGAACCCTTTCCGCCGAGTTACAAGGACCGCACCAAGGACCAATTGCGCCAGTGCCAGATGATTTATCAGATGGCTGATACAGCCCTGAATCCCAAGGTTCGCATCTCGGAAATCATCGGACGGCCCGCGGCCTTCTATTCCGGTCTCAAAGGTGTGGCGCTCAAGAACCGCGTTGATGAATTGCTTGACCTGATCGAGCTTGAACCTTCGCAATATTACAACCGCTATCCGCCTGAGTTGTCCGGTGGGCAAAAGCAACGCATCGGTATTGCCCGCGCGCTTGCGGCGGAGCCCACCTTCATCGTCTGCGACGAGGTGACATCCGCTCTTGATCAACTCGTAGCTGAAGGCATTCTGCGCCTGCTCGACCGGCTGCAAAACGAGCTGGGGCTGGCGTATATGTTTATCACCCATGATCTCGCCACCGTGCGCTCCATCGCCGATGAGGTGGTTGTGATGCAGCATGGCAAAGTGGTGGAGCAGGGGCCCAAGGACGAGATGTTCACGCCGCCGCACCATCCCTATACTGATCTCTTGCTCAGCTCAGTGCCGGAGATGGACCCGAATTGGCTGACCACACTGTTGGAAGAGCGTGGCGTGGATAATGTGGGCGATGCGGCAGCAGCCCGTATTGATCCGAAGGATCCCAAGATCACTGGCGTAAACGCGTGATACAAGTGCAAGACGGGGCGGAGAGGTTATCCTCATCCGCCCCTCACTCGGTCTGAATTCCGTTGATCTATCGGGCTATTACAGGATCGCCATGGCGGACATTACAAATGTCCCGATGATCGCTGCATAGACGATCACAACAGCCTGCCAAGAGGCACTGTGCGCGCGCAGTTCACGGTTCAGTTCGTCGCGGGTCATCGGGTTGCCTCCATCCTATAGGTTTAGATCAGGGCCGTCTTTGTGGCCACGCTGCGCACATAATGGATTTTTGTGACCGCGCAATGGCAAATACTGAGAAAATCCATGCGTTTGCAGCATGTCTCCTGCGCGATTTCCACATATCGAGAGAATCCGAAGGTTAATGATCTGAAAACGACGTCACATAACGACATGAACCGCAAGTATGACCGCACCGCCTTAACTCTCGGTTAACGCCCAAAGGACAAGACTGTCCCATGCTGGTGCGCGGACTCACCTTGTTTCTCATAATTGCTTTGGTCGGATGCAATTCTCCCGGCCCGGCATTTCAGACTCTGACGCCACAACGAATCACCATCGGTCATAGTGCTTTTGATGTGCGGATCGCGGGCACACGGGCGCAGGCGATGCGTGTCAGCCCGGAATGGGCCCCGCGCCTGGCGGCAGTTGCCCCACGCGGGGTTGCGGCAATAGAGGCTGTCAGCGGCTGTCGCGTGGCACGGCTCTGGGGCGATGCAGCGGTAGTGGAGGCGCAGCTTGATTGCGGCGCCGGCCTGCCATCCCTCCCGCCGCCACAGATCCTTGAGTGCGAGCAAGAGCCGGTCTTTCGCGGATACGTCGATCTCATCTGCACTTGGCGCGAGTGAGGTCTAGGGCGCATCTTCAAGGGGTATTGGCACCAACCGTTCCATCGTCAGGCTGGTCGGGCGATCATAACCGGGATGAGCGGTTTGCGCCGTGATCACGAACCCGAGGTTCGCAAAAGTGGCATGGTTCTCTACCAGTTCCAGTCGGGTTTGTAGCCGCAGGCGCGGCAGGCCGAGTGTTATTGCCCGAGTCTCGGCGTGTGCCACCATCTTACCCGCCAATCCCTGTCCTCGATGGCCTGCATCTACCGCAAGCTTACCGAGATAGAGCGCATCTGGCTGTGGTGTCAGGATCATGCAGGCGATGGGGTAACTCCTCTCGGAGATGACCCAGATCTCAGAGGTCGCGGCTAAAACGCGCAACGCATCGACATCCAAATGTGCCAGCGATGAGGGCGGATCAATGCGCCCCTCCATATAGGCAAAGGTGCGGCACAGCAGTGCGTGAACCGCGTTGAGGTCATCAGCAGGCAGATAACGACGCATGAGCAAGCCTCTGGTCTGGAAAGCTGTGCAAGAGGATAACGCTTTAGACCAAAAAAGCGGAGCGATTCTTCCGTGGTTGTTCTAGCCGAGCCAGATCAGGGCGTAGGAGAAGCGTTGCGAGCGGCCTCAATCCGCGCGCGCGCAGAATTCGACCGCGGCATCCAAAGACCCCGGTCTATCGCCTCGGCGAGACGCTCGGCCAGTTCGCGCAGGGCGGACGGGTTGTGATTTGCAATGAACGCGCGTGTGTCGTCATCCTCCAGAAACGCCGCCTCGACCAGATCGAAATGATGGCCGCGCACAGCGCCCGTTGTGGCCGCAAAGGCAAAGAGATAATCCACCGTCGCGGCGATCTCGAAAGCGCCTTTATACCCATGCCGCTTGACCCCCGCGATCCATTTCGGATTGACCACGCGCGACCGCACCACCCGCCCGATTTCATCCTCCAGCGTGCGGATGAGCGGACGTTCGGGGCGCGAGTGGTCGTTGTGATAGATCGGTCGATCGCGCCCCTGCAACGTGCTCACGGCCGCCGCGGCGCCACCTTCAAACTGATAATAGTCATCAGAATCAAGCAGATCATGCTCGCGATTGTCCTGGTTCTGCACAATCGCCTCGGTCTGGCGCAGCCGCGTTTCAAACCTGACGCGGTCGGGCGTGCCCTCTTCCTTGACACCGTAGGCATAGCTGCCCCAAGTCAGGTATGCCTCGGCCAGATCTGCCTTGTTGGCCCAGAGTCGCTCGTCAATCATCGCCTGAAGTCCCGCGCCATAAGCCCCCGGTTTCGAGCCATAAATACGCGGCCCGATCCCCTCGCTCCGCGCTCTTGCGGCGGCGGGATTGCTGTCCTCGGCCTCATCAAGCCCCTGCACCGCCCGCGCCGCACTGTCAAAAAGCGCGATAAGCTGCGGAAAAGCGTCGCGGAAAAATCCCGAAATACGCAAGGTTACATCCACCCGCGGTCGCCCCAGCACGCCCTCAGGCAGGATTTCGAATCCGGTCACGCGGCGGTTGGCGGCATCCCATTTCGGCTTGACCCCCATCAGTGCCAGCGCCTGCGCGATATCGTCGCCGCCAGTGCGCATATTGGCCGTTCCCCAAGCGGTAATCAGCAGGGCGCGCGGCCAATCGCCATGGGTTTGCAGATGCTTTTCAATCAAGAGGTTGGCGGATTTCCACCCCAGGGCCCAAGCGGTCGGCGTGGGCACGGCGCGGCTGTCCACGCTGTAAAAATTGCGCCCCGTGGGCAGGGTATCGAGCCGCCCGCGCGTTGGAGCGCCCGAGGGGCCGGGGGCAATCGCCCGCCCCTCCAGCGCGCGCAAAAGCCCCGCGCCCTCCTCTGGGCCACAAGCGGCAATGGCGGGGCGGATGCGCTCCGCAATCTCTGCCAGAACCGCCGCTGTATGCGGCCCGACCGCCTGCGCCTCCCCGGTCAAGAGACGTTGTGCCAGAAGTTCCAGCCGCTCGACCGTGTCGCCATTGCTGCGCCAGGGATCGGCGCAGAGACCGACCAGCGCCTGCGGCTTTCTAGTGGCAGGGGCGGCCATATCGCAATCGAGCGGGTCAATGCCGAGCCCATGATCCGTCGCCAAGGCCCGGATCAACGAGGCATCGCCGCCCTTTCCATCGCCGCGCGGAACCCGGGCCAAGGCTATGGCAAGATCAACTTCCAACCGACCAGTCGGTGACTGACCAAAGACGTGCAGACCGTCGCGGATCTGCGCCTCTTTCAACTCGCAGAGATAGGCATCGAGCCGCGCCAGATCGCCCGCCTCATCCTTGCCCGACATGCCGACATCCTTGTCGAGTCCGGTGGCGGAACTCAGCGTCAGGATTTCGCGGCGCAGATGGGCTATGCGGCGTGGATCGACCCCGGCAGCCTCATAGTATTCATCCACCAGCGCCTCCAGATCGCGCAGCGGGCCATAGGTTTCCGCGCGGGTCAGCGGCGGGGTGAGGTGGTCGATGATCACTGCCTGCGCGCGGCGCTTGGCCTGCGTGCCCTCACCGGGATCGTTGACGATAAACGGATAGACATGCGGCATCGGCCCCAGCACCGCCTCGGGCCAACACTCGGCGCTCAGCGCCAAGGCCTTGCCGGGTAACCATTCGAGATTGCCATGCTTTCCCATATGCACGATGGCCTGCGCCCCGAACCTATGCCGAAGCCAGATATAAAAGGCCAAGTAGTTGTGCGGCGGCACCAGATCGGGGGAATGATAGGTCTCGGTCGGGTCGATGTTATAGCCCCGCGCCGGTTGCAACCCGACCACGACATTGCCGAAGGTCAGGATCGACAGGGCAAAGCCTGCGCCGGCGGTGCCGTCGGATTTGAGTATTTGTGGAACGATGAAAGGGTCATCTTCAGGCGCACCCCAACGGGCGGTCATCGCCTCGCGAAGATCCCATGGCAGGGCGTTGAAATGCTCTAGGTAGATATCCAGCGGCAGTGTCTCGCCCCCATCACGGTTGGCGCGATCCGTGAGCCAGTTGGTCGGCCCCGCCATCACCGCCCGCATCAGGGCGTCGCTATCCTGAGGCGGATTGGCGACAGTGTAGCCCGCCTCGGCCATCAGGCGCAGCGCGTGCACCGTGGCCGCAGGCGTATCGAGACCGACCCCATTGGCCAGCCGCCCATCCTTGTTTGGATAATTGGCAAGGACTAGCGCCACGCGGCGCGTCGGCGCAGGTGTCTGGCGCAGCTTGGCCCATTTGGCGGCCAGTTGCGCCACGAAATCCACCCGGTCGCCCACCGCACGATAGGTGGCGATGGGGCATTCTGTGGCCGCGTCGAAAAACGCCTCACCCTTGAAGCTAATGGCGCGGCTGAGGATGCGGCCATCGACCTCGGGCAGGGCCACGTTCATGGCGATATCGCGTCCCGAGAGGCCGGTCAGCCCCTTGGCCCATGTCTCTTCAGAAGAGCCTGCCAACACCACCTGAAACACCGGCGCGCCATTGGCGGCGGGCATGGAAAGCGGGTTTTCGGGGCTGTCGTCGCCCGCATGCGGCGAGCCCACGGCAAAGGCGGTGCAATTGAGGATCACCGAAGGCGGGGCCACACCAAAGAGATGCTCCAGCGTCGCCACCGATACCGGGTCTTTCAGCGAGGCGACAAAGACCGGCAGCGGATTGAGCCCGGCGCGCAAGAGCGATTTCACCAGCCGGTTGATCGGATGGAGCCCGGCCCCCTGCACCAGCGCGCGGTAAAAGATCACCGGAACGACCGGCTGCCCCTCCCCCCACGCCTCTTGCGCGGCAGTCAGGCCCGCCACGCCCGCCCCCGGCCAATAGACCCCTGCGCGCAACAATGGGCTCGCGGCGGCAGGCGTGTCCGTTGCATCCAGCAGTGCCCCCGCATACCGCAAGAAGTTGCTGGCATTCTCTGGTCCACCCTCGACCAGATAGGCCCAAAGCGCGTCGTAATCCGCGTCCGGCACCGTGGACAAACCACGCAATTCCGCGTCCGGCTTGTCATCGCCGGGGAAGAGTGCCAGCGGCACGCCAGCCTCATGCAGCCGCGCGGCATATTGCTCGGTCCCGTATTTCCAATAGCCCACACCACCCAGCACCCTTGCGATCACCAGCCGCGATTTGCTGGCGCAGTGATCGAGATGCAGATCGACGGACATCGGATGTTGCAAATGGCTCAGATTGGCCAGCCGGAGGCTCGGAGACTCTGCCATTTCGGCGCGTGCCGCACTCAGCGCGGCCAATTCAGTATCAGCGGCCGAAATGAAGATCAGATCGGCGGGCGTTTGCCCCAGATCCACCGGTTCTTTGCCATCATCAATGACTCCAGGTGTCGCTGCGAGAAGATGCATCACACGGTTCCGGCTTGATCAAGGACAGGCTTTGCGGCAAGAGCAGCATCAGAGCCGCCCGGATTGGGGCGCAGAGCCGAAAGGGCGACAGCATGGATTACAAAGCACAGGGCACCCCCAAGAAAGGCGGCAAGATCCCGCGTCACAATGAGCATAACGCGCCGGGCACGGACAAGAATCCGTTCGGTAAGCGTCCCTCCAAGGAGGAGCTGATTGCCCGGCTCAAGGCCAAGACCGAGAAAACCGCGAAATAGGCTCATAGCGACTTTTCCATGAAGACGGAGGAGGCGGCCTCGGGATAGTCCCCGAATGGCCCGCGCAGCACAAACCCGTGGCGCGCATAGAGCTTGTGCGCCGCCTCAAGCAGGTTACCGGTTTCCAGCCGCAGGCAGGGCAGGGCAAGCACGCGCGCCTCATCCTCGATCCGACGCAATAGCGCATCCGCGATTCCCCGTCCGCGCGCCGCTTCATCAACAAACATGGATTTAACTTCGCCGTAACCGTCGCGCAGCGCGAGTGCGCCGGTGCCAACGATCTGCGCCTGAATGCGCGCGGCAAAGAAGCGGATATCGGGTGCGCAGAGCGCATCGATATCGAGAAAGAAATTATCCTCGGGCGGAAAGAGCGATTCCATCAGAGCATGGCTCGCGCGCAAGAGCGCGCTGGCCTCTGGATGCCGCGGGTCTGCCGCCTCGACGATGATCATGCCGAGAGCGCCGCCGTAATCGCGGCCCGGTCCAGACCCGCCTGCCCAATGACTACAAGCCGAGTCTGACGCGGACCTTTACCAAAGGGCTGATCGAAATAGCTGTCCACGCGCGGCCCTACCGCCTGAATCGTCAGGCGCATCGGCTTGCCTTCCACAGCGGCAAAGCCCTTGAGCCGCAGGATATCATGGGTGCGGATCACCTCCGTGATTACCTTGGCAAAGCTGGCCGGATCACTGATCTCGGGCCGCGTCACCACAAAGCTCTCAAAGGCATCGTGGCCATGATCGTGATCGTGGTCATCATCCTCGTCGTGATGATCGTCTTCGTCGTCGTGGTCATGATGATGGTGCAATTCATGCCGCGCCTCCATATCTGCCTCGGCCCCGATGCCTTGACCGAGCAGCACCTCGACGGGCAGCGCCCCCATGGTCGCGGTCACGACCTGCACGCCCTCGCGCGAGTCTGCGCGCAGCCGCGCGGTCAGCGCCGCGCGCTCGTCCTCGGTCAGCAGGTCGGATTTGTTGATCACGATCATATCGGCGCAGGCCATCTGATCCTCGAAGAGTTCCGACAGCGGTGTCTCGTGGTCCAGATTTTCGTCGAGCTTGCGCTGTGCATCGACCGCGGCCACGTCATGCGCAAAACGTCCTTCGGTCACGGCCTTGCCATCGACCACCGTCACCACGCCATCGACCGTCACGCGCGTCGAAATCTCGGGCCAGTTAAAGGCCCGCACCAGCGGTTGCGGCAGTGCCAGTCCCGAGGTTTCGATCACAATGTGATCGGGTGCGCGCTCGCGGTCCAACAGCTTTTGCAGAGTGGGAATGAAATCCTCGGCCACGGTGCAGCAGATGCAGCCGTTCGACAATTCCATCACATCCTCTTCTGAACAGGTCTCGATACCGCAGCCTTTGAGGATGTCGCCATCCACGCCCAGATCACCGAATTCGTTGATAATGAGCGCAATGCGCTTTCCCCCTGCATTCTCCAGCATATGCCGGATGAGCGTGGTCTTGCCTGCGCCGAGAAATCCGGTGACGACGGTGGCGGGAATCTTGGCTTGCATATCTTGGCTCCTTCAGGGGGCTTGCATCGGGCGGGGCGGCTGGCCTAAGCCCGGTGGAAAAGGGGATCGTCGATGACGCATCGGATTGTGGTCTGTTCTACGTGCGAGGGCACGGATGGCAAGGGGTTTGCGGCGCGGCTGCGTGTTGCCCTATCTGAGCGGCGCATGGAGTTCACGGTGCAGGACCATGATTGCATGTCCAACTGTGCCCGGCCACTCAGCGTGGCATTCTCCGCTCCGGGCAAGGCCACGTATCTCTTTGGCGACATTGATCCCGCGGGCGATCTTGAGGATACGCTGGCCTTTGCGGCGCTATATGCCGAATGCGCCGATGGCTGGATCGAGGATGCGCGCCCCGCCGGGCGGCTGCGGCAGTGCCTGATTGGGCGCGTGCCGGGCTGAGCGGTCATTCGATCACCACCGCAATCGTGGTCTCGATCGGCACGCCATTCGATGCCAGTTGCGTATGGTCATTGGCATTCAACGTCACCCGGAGTTCATGCGTGCCGACCGGAAGCGCATCCAACTGCATCCACGGTCCATAGGCCCGCGCGATCTTGACTCCGTTCAGATAGAGATGCGCATGACCGCGCCCCGGCACGGCTGGGCCATTCACCCCCTCGGGGTCAAAAGTGAAATTCTCAACGCCGATATGCAGATTGCGGCTCTGCGCCCCGTCGGGATGCAGGGTCAGCGTCATTGCTGGAGCGGGATCAGTGACTTCGGTCAGGGTTGCATGCGCCGCCCCGCCGTGGTCATGGGCGCTATGGTCATGCACGGCCGCGCCATGATCGTGATCATGTCCGCCAAGTTGCACGCCGGATGTGGCGGCGACCAGAAACCCCAGCCCCGTGCCGAAAAAGAGGCCGATGCCCAGAAAGGCGAGTGGTTTGGCCATGATGTTGTCTCCCGTCGGATGGCCCCGGCACCTAGGCACCGGGGTGTTGACCTGTCAGGTTGCCGTGCTCTCACGCTGCCAGAAATACCCGGCAAAGAGACCAAGAAGGGCCCAAGCGGCAAAGCCGACACCCAAGGCGCGTGCTGCGAAGAGCGCGGCAATCTCGGGCGGAACCGGGCCGGATAGCTCATCTGGGTGGGGCGCGCCAATGAGGTGCGGCGTCAGCATCAATAGAAGTGCCACCGTCCACAAGACCCAGTTGCGGCCAAAGGCGATGAGCGCGAGCGCAATCGCAGTTGCTGCTACCGTTGCCCACCACCAGATCTGACGCTCGGCCACATCTGCGGCGGCAACACCCGGCACCTCTGGCGGCAAGGAAAGGGCCGGCGCGAACTGAAACGCGACAAATCCTGCAATGCCCCAGATTAACCCGTTGCGCGCGTTGATCGCGTGTCCTCGATCAGCGGCCATGCCCATGGCAGCAACCAGAATCAACGCATAGCCCACATAGATCAACGCCGAGAACAACAGGCTCAGCCCATCGCGCACCGGATCAAGACCGGGCAGGTCCGGATGAGCGCTAACCGCCTCCGCCCCGAAATGCACGAGATCACCGCCCTCGTATAGCTCTGCATGCAAAAGTACAGGCTGTACGAACACCAACTGCAACAGGGCGGCAATCAGCCCCGCACAGAAACCAGCGAACAACGCGCTGGTGACAATTTTTGAAAACATGGATTAGTGGCAGGGAAAGCCGGTCGCGTGGCGCACGTCATGTGCGGCGTCATGCAGTGCCGAAGCCTGCACATGGCCAGCGACGGTTACGATGCCAAGGCCCAGAAAGAGCGCGGCAACGAACGGCAGGACAGTTGATTTTGCAGCGGTTTGAACCAATGCGGTCATAGCGGTATCTCCTTTACACCTCTCACCCGAGGCGGGATTAACAAACGCAGGGCTGGTCTCCTGGCTCGCGGGTCGTCGCCTGTCTGCCGCCTTCCCAAGGGTTTTACACCTCAGTGGCATCTGGCAGGGGCTCGCCGCTTACAGTCGCGGGGGCGGCTGACGCATGGACGCCCTGATTGGGTCCGCCGGCACGTCATTCCCATTTATCCTCGCGGCGCTTTGCACCGAAACGAGGAACCTTGCCACTCTCGTATGCAGGCTGCATCAGCATGCGTCAAGGTGGTTTGCGACCGCTCAAGGACGGTCTGCGGCATTGTTTCGTTGAGTGTTGGCAGAGTTTTGCCCAATATCATGTGGATAACTGGCCCAGCCACCCTATATGCTGTGGTTGGCCGTTGACAGGTAGGCACCCCGAGCCCCACACTCCGATGACAACGGAATCACCGGACCAGGGGCACGCGCGCAGGTGCAGTTCTCGAAACTCAGATTGACCGGCTTCAAGAGCTTTGTCGACCCGACCGATCTGATCATCGCGGGCGGTCTTACCGGCGTTGTTGGACCCAATGGCTGTGGCAAGTCAAACCTGCTCGAGGCACTGCGTTGGGTGATGGGCGAAAACCGCCCGACCGCGATGCGCGGCGACGGCATGGAGGATGTGATCTTTGCCGGGGCTGCGACGCGACCTGCGCGAAACTTTGCCGAGGTGGTGATCCATCTCGATAATTCCGACCGGTTGGCACCGGCGGGTTTCAACGACTCCGATCATCTTGAGATCGTCCGCAGGATCACCCGCGACGTGGGCTCAGCGTACAAAGTTAACGGCAAGGACGTACGGGCGCGCGATGTTCAGATGCTGTTCGCAGATGCCTCGACTGGCGCGCATTCCCCGGCTCTTGTCCGGCAGGGGCAGATTTCTGAATTGATCAATGCGAAGCCCAAATCGCGTCGGCGCATTCTAGAAGAGGCGGCCGGTATTTCTGGTCTCTATCAGCGGCGACATGAAGCCGAACTGAAACTGCGCGGCGCAGAAACCAACCTGACGCGTGTTGACGATGTTGTCGAACAATTGGCGGCACAACTGGCGCAATTGGCGCGGCAGGCGAAACAGGCGGCGCGCTATCGGCAAATCGGCGAAGAATTGCGTCTGGCCGAGGGGCTGTTGCTCTATCGTCGCTGGAAAGAGGCGGATTTTGCGCGCGCGCGCGCCGAGGATGAGCTTCGAGACCGCACCACCGCCGCAGCGCGTGCAGAAGTTGGGGCGCGCGAAGCAGCCAAAGCCCGCTCAAAGGCAGAGGAGGCACTACCCAAACTGCGCGAGGAAGAGGCCATCGCGGCTGCAATCCTGCAACGTCTGAGCGTGCAGCGAGATGCCCTTGGCGAACAAGAGGTGAATGCGCGCGACCGGATCGCCACCCTGCGTGGCCGGATCGAACAACTGGCCCGCGATATCGACCGCGAATCGGGGCTTAACCGCGATGCTGTCGACACCATTGCCCGACTTGATTGGGAGGCTGGTGAACTTGTCAAAGGGGCCGACGGGCATGAGGCGCGGCTGGACGCCGCGCAGGCGGAGGCGCGCGAGGCGGCGCAGATTCTACAACAGCGTGAGAACGATCTCAGCCAGATGACAGAGGATATGGCGCGCCTTGCCGCCCGCCATCAATCTGCGCAACGCCTGCTGGAGGATAGTCGCAAGACTTTGGCCAAGAGCGAGGCCGAGGCTGAGCGCGCGCGCTCAGCGCAGAGCCAGTCTCACGATGCCTTGGCCAAGGCGCAAGCCGATCATGCCGCAGCAATTGAGGCCGAAGCCGGTGCCGTGGCCGCAGCCGAGGCAGCAGAGTTGGCCTTGGTGGATGCTGACGAAGCCCGCGCAGAGGCTCAGGCACAAGAGGCCGAGGCGCGTGCGGCACGCTCTGAGGCCGAGGGAGAGGTCAACGCGCTGCGCGCCGAGGTCACAGCCTTGGCCAAGCTGGTGCAGCGCGACACCGCCGAGGGTGGGCAGGTGATGGACCGCCTTCAGGTGCAGCAGGGGTTTGAAAAGGCATTGGGCGCGGCACTCGCCGATGATCTGCGTGCCCCCGAGGTCGAGGCCGACGGCCCCTCGGGCTGGACTGTTCTGCCCGGTTACGCCGCTCCGCAAATGCTTCCCGAAGGCGTCACGGCACTCAGCAACCATGTCTCGGTGCCAGAAGTTCTGGCCCGGCGCATGTCACAGATCGGATTGATTGATCCCGAGGACGCCGCCCGCCTGCAAGCTCTTCTGAAACCCGGTCAGCGGCTGGTCAGCACCGAGGGTGATCTGTGGCGCTGGGATGGATTCCGAGCCTGGGCAGAAGATGCGCCATCGGCGGCTGCCCTTCGTCTGCAACAGCTCAACCGGCTGGAGGAACTCAAGCAGCAGTTGGAACATGCTACCGCCCGCGCCGATGGGGCGATGCGCGCGCATGAGGCATTACGCGAGGCCTTGATCCGCCGCACTGACGAGGATCGTACCGCACGTGACGCACGTCGCGCGGCGGATACGGCTGTGAACGAGGCCAACAGGTTCCTGAGCCGCGCCGAGGCAGATCGTAATCTTGCCGGATCGCGGCTCGAGTCGCTCGGTCTCGCCGTGACCCGCCATGACGAAGAGGCCATGGCCGCCCGCAAGAGCCTGTCAGAGGCTGAAAAAGGAATAGCCGATCTGGGGGACCTGGAGGCGGCTCGCGCAGATCTGGAAACGATCAAGATGGCAGTAGAGGCTGCTCGGATGATGATGATGACCAAGCGGTCAGGGGCGGATGAGCTGCGCCGTGAGGGCGAGCGGCGCACCCGCCGCAGTCAGGAAATCACCAAAGAGATCAGTGGTTGGCGACATCGACTGGACACAGCTGAAAAGCGCATCGCGGAATTGGCAGAGCGCAAACTGGACTCGGAGGAAGAACTGACCGATGCGAGCGCCGCGCCGGAGATTCTTGCGGCCAAACGTGCCGAACTCGGCGAGGAGATCACCCGCAGCGAGGCCCGACGCGCCGCCGCTGCCGATGCGCTCTCGACCGCCGAAGGTGAGGCGCGTCAGGCCGCGCTGGACGAGCGCGAGGCCGAGCGCCTGGCCTCCGAGGCGCGGGAATTGCGCGCACGCGCCGAGGCGCGGCTCGACGCTGCGCGCGAGACGCGCGACTATGCTGCCGAGCGGATCCAAGAGACGCTGGAGGTCACGCCCGACGCTCTGCTTGAGAGCCTTGGGGCCGATCCTGACGCCATGCCCGCCTCTGAGGTCATCGAAGCGGATGTGAATCGCCTGAAGCGTCAGCGCGATGCGCTGGGCGCGGTCAACCTGCGAGCTGAAGAGGACGCCAAGGAGGTCGAGGCGGAGCATGATGGTCTGATCAAGGAAAAGACTGACCTTGAAGAGGCGATCAAGACCCTGCGCAGCGGCATTGCCAGCCTCAACCGTGAAGGTCGTGAGCGGCTTTTGACGGCCTTTGAGCAGGTGAACTCCAATTTCACCCTCTTGTTCCGCCATCTGTTTGGCGGCGGTGAGGCCAATCTTGTTCTGGTCGAGAGCGACGATCCGCTTGAGGCGGGGCTGGAAATCATGTGCCAGCCTCCGGGCAAGAAGCTCTCGACGCTCAGCCTCTTGTCCGGGGGCGAGCAGACGCTGACGGCGCTGGCGCTGATCTTTGCGGTGTTTCTGGCCAATCCTGCGCCGATCTGCGTTCTGGATGAGGTCGATGCGCCGCTGGATGACGCAAACGTCACCCGGTTCTGTGATTTGCTCGACGAGATGTGTCGCCGGACTGAGACCCGGTTTTTGATTATCACCCATCACGCTGTCACCATGAGCCGGATGGATCGTCTGTTTGGGGTCACCATGGCTGAGCAAGGCGTAAGTCAGCTTGTCTCCGTGGACCTCAAGAAGGCCGCGCAAATGGTCGCCTGACGGCGATCGGTGGCATGACGAGGCATACCAAAGGCCTAGAGCCAACGTTGCTGCGGCTTGATATACTCGATCACACGCTCTCGGACGCCTCCTGAGGTGCGAGAAAGCAGACGCTTATTCAGTCACTGTTTCAGTCACTGTAGGATTTTCAGGCCGAGGAGGACGGCATGAGTGATCTGGACCATGTGCGGGAGATTGACCGCGCCTTGCGCAGCACTTCTCTGGTGCCGGGCCGTGATGCAATCGTGCTGGACAGTTGGCGGCGCTGTGTCGAGACCTATGGCATGGACCCGGCGCAGGCGGACGCTGCGCATATCGTGACCGATGCCGAATTGCGACGTCACCGCGAGCAATCCGAGCGTCTGATCGCCACGGCGCGGTCCGGGTTGCAATCGCTCTTTCGGCAGGTGGCGGGGCAGAATTATGTGCTGCTCTTGGCCGACTCAGAAGGTATATGTGTCGATTTTTTTGGTGATCCGAGGTTCGAGGACGAGCTGCGTCAGTCGGGGCTATACCTCGGGTCCAATTGGTCCGAGGATCTGGCGGGCACCTGCGGGGTTGGGTCCTGTCTTGTCACCGGCGAGGCTGTGACAATCCATCAGAGTGATCACTTTGGGGTGGCGCATACGCCACTCTCCTGCACCGCAGCGCCAATCTATGACATGCAGGGACAGCTGACGGCGGTGCTCGATATCTCGCTCCTACGCTCACCGTCGCAAAAATCCAGCCAAAACCTTGCGATCAATCTCGTCAGGGCATCGGCGCGGCGGGTCGAGATGGCCAATCTCATGGCGATGACGCGGCGCGATTGGGTGCTGCGGTTTTCCGCAAGTCCCGAGTTTCTCGAGGTCGACCCCGAGGCCGCAGTGGCACTGGATGGGTCGGGCCGGATCGTCGGCATGACGCATGGTGCGGTCGGTCTGCTGGCCCCGGGGCGGTCCGAGGGGTTGATCGGCAGTTCAATTGAGCACGTTCTGGAAATGTCGGTCGATGATCTTCCCGATCTGATGCGTGGCCGTCCAACAGAGGAGCGGGTGGTACGCCTCAAGGATGGGCGGGGTCTTTTCGGACATGCCATCGCGCCACAAGTGGCGCGGGTTGTTCGAGGTCCGGCGCCCGCGCCCTTGCCGGGCACCTTGTCGAGTTTCGCGGGGGCTGATCCGGTACTTGGCCCTCTGTTGGTGCGTGCGGCGCGGCTGGCCTCGACGCGTGTGCCGCTCTTGATCGAAGGCGAGACTGGCACTGGCAAGGAGCGGCTGGCGCGTGGGATTCATGTTTGCGGACCATCGGGACGCCCGTTTCATGTCTTGAGTTGCGCCGCTGCAACTTACCCAAGCATTGCAGGGTTGGCGGATGTGCCGTGTGGCACGCTTTTCCTCAAAGGGATCGAGGATCTGGATGCGCCCGGCCAAGCGGCGTTATTGAGGGTTTTGGAGACGCGCGATGATCTGCGTGTCATCATCTCTTCTCGCTGCGATCTTGCCCGTGCGACGCAAGAGGGACGGTTTCGATCCGATCTCTTTTTCCGGCTTGCCGGTGATCGGTTGCGGCTCCCGCCACTGCGGATGAGGCATGATCTCGATTGGCTGATTGATCGGCTGATGCGACGGTTTGCCGAAACTGATCTGAGCCTATCGCCCGGCGCACGGGCGGAACTAGGCGCGCGGAACTGGCCGGGCAACATCCGAGAGTTGGAAAGCGTGATCAAGGTTGCCGTGAGCGTCACCGACGGCAAGGTTATTGATCTGCCCGATCTACCTGCGCCCAGTTTTGCCGCAGAACCGGACAATACCCCTGAACAAGATCTTGAGGCGCTTCTTGATGCCTGTGGCTGGAATATGTCCAAGGCCGCCAAGCGGCTTGGCCTCAACCGCTCGACCGTTCTGCGACGTGTGCGTAAAGCGGGGTTGGTGCCACCGCACTAGATAGGGGGCGCAGTGTTGCACGGCGTTGCGCGCGCAACGTCAGGGCGGTGCAATCGCGGAATTGAACCTGTGCGGGATGCAAAACCATGGTCAGGGACGGCCTGAGCATGCCAGCTTTGCGTTGTGAAAAGCCACAACCAAGGGAGGACAACATGCTCGATTCGACAGTGGTCGATCAGACACAGGCGTTTCTGGATAAATTCGGCAAGACACTTGAGGTAGGCGACATTGCCGCCGCGCGCGAGATGTTTCAGGACGATTGCTATTGGCGTGACCTGGTTACGTTCACCTGGAACCTCAAGACGGTCGAAGGCAAAGATCAGGTTGAGGACATGCTGCGCCGGCAACTTGCTACAACAAAACCCCGCAACTGGAGACTCGCCACAGGCGAGGTGCCGGACGAAGCCGGGGGCGTCACGACGGCGTGGATCGAGTTCGAGACCGAGGTGGCGCGCGGCTATGGTCTGATCCGGCTAAAGGCGGGAAAGATCTGGACGCTGCTCACGACCATGGTCGAGTTGAAGGGCTACGAGGAGCCCAAGGGCTTTGCCCGCCCGCTAGGGGCCAAACACGGCGCGGACAAAAAGCGCACCACATGGAAGGAAGAGCGCGAGGAGGAGGCGCAAACGCTGGGCTACGAGACGCAGCCACATACCGTGATCATTGGCGGTGGGCAGGGAGGCATTGCGCTGGGCGCGCGGTTGCGGCAACTGGGCGTGCCGACGATCATCATTGAACGCAACGACCGCCCCGGCGACAGTTGGCGCAAGCGGTACAAATCGCTCTGCCTGCATGATCCGGTTTGGTACGATCATCTTCCCTATATCAAGTTTCCGGAAAACTGGCCGGTCTTTGCCCCCAAAGACAAGATTGGTGATTGGCTGGAAATGTACACCAAGGTGATGGAGTTGAATTACTGGACCCGCTCGGAGGCAAAATCCGCCCGTTATGACGACACAAACGGTGAGTGGGTCGTCGTCGTGGATCGCGACGGTGAGGAGGTCACGCTGCGCCCAAAACAGCTTGTCATGGCAACGGGTATGTCGGGCAAGGCACGCCTGCCGAATTTTCCCGGCATGGACAAGTTCAAGGGCGATCAGCAGCATTCGTCACAGCACCCCGGCCCCGATGCCTATTCAGGCAAGAAATGCGTTGTCATCGGTTCCAACAACTCTGCGCATGACATCTGTGCCGCGCTTTGGGAGCATGACGCTGATGTGACCATGGTGCAGCGGTCGTCCACGCATATCGTGCGCTCTGACACGCTGATGGAGATCGGTCTGGGCGGGCTATATTCGGAACAGGCGGTGCGCGACGGCATGACCACGGAAAAGGCCGATCTCATATTTGCGTCGCTGCCCTACCGGATCATGCATGAATTCCAGATTCCCCTCTATGACAAGATGCGAGAGGTCGATGCCGATTTCTACGCAGGCCTTGAGCACGCCGGATTTCAGCTCGACTGGGGCGATGACGGTTCGGGGCTCTTCATGAAATATCTGCGACGGGGATCGGGCTATTATATCGACGTGGGTGCGAGTCAGTTGATCATCGACGGCAAGGTCAAGCTGACACAGGGACAGGTTGTCGAAGTGGTGGAGGATGGTGTGATCTTGGATACGGGTGAGAAACTAGAGGCGAATCTGATCGTCTATGCGACAGGCTATAATTCCATGAACGGTTGGGTTGCGGACCTGATGGGGCAGGAGATGGCTGACCGTATCGGCAAGGTCTGGGGGCTTGGCTCTGACACGACGAAAGACCCCGGCCCATGGGAAGGTGAACAGCGCAATATGTGGAAACCCACCCAAGTCGAGGCGCTTTGGTTCCATGGTGGCAATCTGCATCAGTCGCGGCACTATTCACAATTCCTAGCCCTGCAACTCAAGGCGCGGATGGAAGGGATCGAAACGCCGGTTTATGGGCGGCAAGACGTCCATCACCTCGGCTGAGAAAGGACGCGACCCGCCCGGTTGCGACGGGTCGCGATCCCCTGCGCGTATAAGGACGCGGCACTGCAAGCGATTGTGATTTTGCTGGCGTGTTGCCAATGCGACCCGTGTCGCACAGTCATGGCAAAACTTACTAAATCCCGGCCAATCCTTGACCCCAGAGGATATTCCAATAGGTTATGTGGTCCTGACGCTTATCAGCGCGGCGCGTAGCGAGACTGTTTCGACGCGCTATCACGGGCGCTTCCATGTGCCCAAAAATCAAATGGGACATGGAGACTTTGAGTCATGGCACGATTTTTTGCGAGTTTTCTCGTTGCACTGTTTTTGATGATTACGGCGGTCGCCGCGCAGGAAACCGCGCCGACCTCGGAGGACTCCAGCGCGCCGCGTTCGAGCGTTGACCTGCTTCTTGACGTGATTGAAGACGACACCGCGAGGGCCGACCTGATAGAGCGGCTCCGGGATGTGGGTGTGCCCGAAGCCGCGCCCCTTGGGGATGAGGTGGTGGACACCTTGGCCCAAGGCGAGGCCCCACCTGAGGATTTGTCCTTTGGACGCCGGGTGGCATTGATCACGCAAGCTGCTGCCGAAGATATCGCAGGGTGGGCTGCGAGCCTCTCAGAACAGGTCGCGCGTGCGCCCGCTGTGCTTGATGGTTTGAGCGGCGGAGAGGCCGGTATTCTGCTCGACGCGCTGGCCGAACTGGCGCTGGTGATCGTGGGAACCATCGTTGCGTTTTTTGTGCTGCGGGGACTTGGAAAATCACTCTACGCCCGGATGAGCGCCTCTGCGCGCGACGGGGGTATGGTGCGGACCGTCATGTTATTCATCATTTCTGCGGTGATAGACGCCTTGATTGTCATTGCCGCTTGGGCCGCAGGATATGCCTTGGCAACCTTGGCGTTAGGCGAGTTTGGACAGATCGGCATCCGCCAGACACTCTATCTCAACGCGTTCCTTTTGGTGGAAATGGCAAAGGTCGCGGTCAGACTTGTGCTGTCGCCCTCGGCGACATCTCTCAGGCCGCTGCCAATCAGCGACCGGGCGGCAAGCTATCTGTCGTCGCGGATCAACCTCATGGTCGGGGTTGTAGGATATGGTCAATTGCTGGTCGTGCCGATCATCA
Source organism: Roseovarius sp. 217 (assembly GCF_000152845.1). GTDB lineage: Bacteria > Pseudomonadota > Alphaproteobacteria > Rhodobacterales > Rhodobacteraceae > Roseovarius. The sequence continues at coordinate 910,401 of NZ_CH902584.1, read as the reverse complement.
ACAGCAACGTGTCCTTTGCCGCTGGTCGGGCTGTATCCGCGCTGATCGCTTTTACCGTCCTCACCTTTGCTATCTGGCTGGTACTGCGCGACCGCAAGACAGTGACCGATTGGCTTCTTGGGGAAGGGGACATAGATCTCGCTGGCAAGCGGCTTGCGGAAACGCAAACACCTGAGGCGGTCGAAGAAATCGGCGCACCGCGTGTAGCGGCCAGCCTACAGGACACGAACGACCTTGGTCTGACTGAAAGCCCGATCACTCCGCGCCGCAGGGGACGTGGGGCGCTGTCCTATCTCGCGCGGCACTGGCATTGGCCTGCACTTGGATACCTATTGGCGATGTTCGTGATCGTGCTGCTCAGTCCGGGCAATGCGGTATTCCGGACGTTTCTTGCGTCTGGTCAGGTGCTTGTCGTCGGGCTTTTGGGGTTTTCGGTCGCGGGGTTTCTCAGCCGAGCGATGGTGCGCGGTGTGATGCTTCCGCCGGGGGTGTCGGCGCGCGTCCCGCTTTTGCAAGGGCGGCTCAACGCCTTTGTGCCAAAGGTGCTCTTTGTGCTGCGCGCCATGATCTTTGGTCTGGTCGTGGTGCTTGCGGTGAACGCTATTGGTCTGATCGACGTGCGCGCTTGGATGGTAAGCCAGTTCGGCCTGCGTCTCACGGGTATGATGCTGTCGGTGTCTCTGGTGCTGCTTGTGGCATTTGGTCTGTGGCTGGCGCTGACCTCTTGGGTGGATTACCGGCTCAACCCTGAATTCGGCAAGGTGGCTACCGCCCGCGAACAGACGCTGCTCACGCTCTTGCGCAATGCCGCGACGATTGCCCTCGTCGTTGTCACCCTGATGTTCGTGTTGGCCGAAATCGGGCTCGACATCGCGCCGCTTCTGGCCTCTGCCGGGGTGCTGGGCCTCGCCATCGGTTTCGGCGCGCAAAAGATGGTGCAGGACATCATCACCGGCATTTTCATCCAGTTCGAGAATGCGATGAATGTGGGCGACGTGGTCACCGTTGGGGGCGTCACCGGCACGGTCGAGCGGTTGACGATCCGCTCGGTCAGCCTGCGCGACGTGCAGGGCGTCTATCACATCATCCCGTTTTCTTCGGTCGACATGGTGTCGAACTATGTGCGCGATTACGGCTATTTCGTCTGTGACATGGGCGTGGCGTACCGCGAGAATGTCGATGAGGTGAAACAGGCGATGCTCGATGCCTTTGCCGAACTCAGAGGCGATCCCGCTCAGGCCGAGGGTATTCTCGACGATCTGGAATGGTTCGGCGTCAACAGCTTTGGGGATAGTGCCGTGATGCTGCGCGCCCGGATCAAATGCGTTCCGGGTCGGCAATGGGGCATTGGCCGGGCCTATAATGGCGTGCTCAAGAAGGTCTTTGACGCGCGCAATATCGAGATTCCGTTCCCGCATCAGACGATCTACTTTGGCGAGACAAAGGACGGCAGAACCCAAAGCGTCAAGGTCGATATGGATCATCAGGAAGCGGAAGTTCAACTTGGGTAGTCCAAGTTGATCTGGTGGATTCAACCCGTATCCCTTGGCACCGTGCAGGACGAGGTGAAGTCGTGCCCTGTGTGGGCCAACAACCGCTAGATTGCCCCTTTCAGCTTGGGATACAGGTGCGGAGAAGATCACCAACGGTGGCAACGGGATTGCGGGTTTCGTAGCGGCTTTGGGGATTGTGGAGACAGCGGGAGGCGCGCAGTTGAACGTCAACCGCCATCAGGTTCTGGTCGAGGGCGTCGCCGCGGCGGATCTGACGGTGGACGATTTTCAGTTCCTCTGAACCGAAGCGAAGGCAGGGGCGTTGCGCCGATCCTCTTATTCGGTTGCAAAGGTTATCACTGATCTCTGGGGACTTGTCCCGGCGCGAGCACGCAGCGATGACCTTCGTGGACGGTCGGAAGATAGCGATGGGGCTCTGTGACGCTCTGACCGGGCAAGCGGATATAACGCGCGCATTGCACTGTTTCACCATAGCAGAGCACACGTAGATTGGACCCGTCGATAAGGTCGCGCAGATGTGGATGTATGGAAAGACCGCCCTCAGTCGGCATGGTTGTGGCGTAGAGCGGCACAAGACCAACTTTGTGATTTTTGACGCGATCCTCGTTGAGCCAGTCAAGCAACATGTCGAGGGCGTCATTCTGCGCGGTCAAAAGACCAGCATAGACACGGTCGAGCGAGGTCTCGCTCTGTTCATCCTGCCGTGTGCGCAGAATGGTCGGGACGGGGAATTGTCGGGTGCGGTCTGGTGGATAGCAAAGATGCCATGCTGTGGCGTGATGATGCAACTGCGCCTCAAAATACTCGCGCCGCGCTCCGTAATAGAACCAACCCATGCCGATGGCCTTATCGGCGGTGGCGCTGGACTCACTGGCGCGTTGTAGCGCCAGTGGACCGCTATTCAGGGTGGCAACGGCATGCGCTCCGAACAATCGGCGCACACGGCGCAGCAATTCGCTATCGGCGGAGACACGCACATCGTCCCATCCCCCAAGGCATGTGCGCACGAGATTGGTGGGCAACATGAGCGAGGTCATGTTCTCAAAGAATGCTTCGCCTTGACCAGTCCAGCGACTGATACGCAGATCGGGGGCACAGCGCGCCTGTTGGCTGAGACACCCGACATATCCGGGGTTTGCCAACAGAAATTCAACATGATGACGCAGACGGTCGGGATGGGACCAATCGTCGGCGTCGTGCAGGGTCACGAAATGGCCCTTTGCCTCAGCCAGACCGGCATTGCGTGCACTGTAAGCCCCCTGATTCCGTGGGAGTTGGATCAGCCGGATTCGAGGGTCTTGGGCGGCATGCTTGGCCACGATCTTGGGGGTGGTATCCGTGCTTGCGTCGTCGATCACCAGAAGCTCAAACGCGCTCCAGCTTTGGGACTGCATCGCGCGCAGGGCTGTTGGAATCGTATCCTCAGAGTTATATGCAGCCATCAGAACGCTGACGACCGGGCCATCATCGGGAGCTTGTCCGACTTTGACGCTCTGGGTAATCCGGTCAAACGTGTGTCCCGTGCCGTCTTCGATTGCCACGGGCGAGAGACTTGCAGAGGTCAATGCGGCATTGAGGCAGGCCAAGGTTTCCGGCTCGGTCTTGGCCCACCATATGCGCGCCAGGTGCAACGCCGAAGTTTGCGGGACGGTGTTTGCCACGGCCTCTGCCGCCGCTGTGTCCCCGGTACGCGCGGTTGCAATGGCCATGAGAGGGGCAAGACGGGCAAAGGCATCGCGGCTGATCGTGTGGCTGACATTCAGCCAGTGCAGGGTCTCGGCCATGTCATTGCACCTGTATGCCGTCAGGGCAAGCGCCTCGGCCGCGCCGGCAGCGGCATCGGGTCCGTCACGCCCTCCCGCCATGTCCTTTAATGCGGCCCGTGGACCGGCGTCCAAGCCGCCGGTCTCCAGGAGGTCGCGCAAGTGTTTGAGTCGTTGCAACTGCGGCGTTGGGCCCGTCGGCAGGACACCGGGATTTGGCGTCCGCCCCTCTTTGTGGCCCGTCGAGAGATAGTGCAGAAGCGGATTCAAGCCCGCCGCAGCGACATCCGGGTTTGCTGCAAGGTAATACCGTGATGAAAACTGCGGTCCCGGATCGCGGCCAAGAAAGGCCCCGATCCGCGCGAAATGCGATGCAGGATCAAGCGGCGTGCGCGCAACGTCTGGATAGGTGTCACTATACCACCGGGCATCAAAGAACGCGCTGGAGCGGACGCGAGCGATGTCACCCTGTTCAACCAAGAGCCGCACGACTCAGTCCCGCCAATTGCGCAGTCGCGCCCATAGGCCGGGCGGTGTCGAGATTCTCGCCTCGCACTCCAGCAAGCGCCCGATCAATCGGGTGATTTCATCATCCTTGATGGCGAGGGTTGCGCGTAGCCCCTCTACCTGCGCCAAAAGAAGCCTGTTCTGGTGTTCAAGCGCGGCGATCCCCCTCTGTGTGTTCTCGTCCTCAGAATGTGTCACAGGGCCTCTCAAATAGTGCTGTGCTTGGCGCGGATATACGCGAGATTTGGTTCAAGGCTTTCGCGTGTGGTGATGTTGTCCAAACCGACGGTGTCCACAACATGATGGCCGGTGATGACCGGCAGAGCGACCGGGGCAACATCGGCTGTGTAGCGCAACACCAGATCCCAATCCACGAGCCGCGTCAGAGCAGTATCAAATCCTCCGCATGTCTCATAGAGCCTGCGCTGATGCACGAAGCTGTTGAGGTCGATGAAGTTTGCCTCGATCAGAGCCGCTTTGTCATATGTGCGAAAGAGAATGTCGCTCCAGCCGTGCGAGAGGTTGTGCCTGCAGAGCGCAGTATAGGCGCATTGCGCATTCGGTACGGCCAGCAGTCCAGCTAACGCATAGAGCAAATGGTCGGACTCCCAATGGTTGTCGCTGTCGAGATAGGCGATGAAATCGCCTTGGGCTCGTGCTAGACCAGCGTTGCGCGCGGCTGAGACCCCAGAGCTTTCTTGGGTCATGAGCACGAGACGACCTTCTCGAATGGGTTCGGGAAAGCGCTGTCGAAGAAGCTCTACGGTGAAGTCGGTGCTGCCGTCGTCAATGACGATCACTTCCGTTGGCGTATAGGATTGCAAGAGCGCCGAAGCGACCGCTGACAGAACCGTGTGTGCCCGATTCCATGTCGGCAAGATCACGGTCACGTTTGGCTTTTTCTCGCCGAGCAGCTTTAGCGCCTCACTGCGCAGCAGGTCGGGCATGTCGCGGCAAAAGCGTGGTGCCACGGAGGAATTCGCGAGCGTGGAAAGACTATTGCACAGGTCAGAGGTGCTGGGCTGAGTTGATCCCACAGTCAGACGCCGGGGCGCGCGCCCCTCTATGGCCCCGCTTGAAACATAGTGTTCCATAGGATCAAGGCCAGCTGCGGCCACGTCTGGATTGAGGTCGAGGTATTCGGCGGGGGAAAATGCCACCTCGCGCATGTCGTCTGGCAAATCGGGAAGCAGGCGCGCCAAGAGCATGGCCAGGGCGTGAGCCTCGCCGGAGAGCCGGGTTTCATCGACGAGATTGCGCGCTTGCCTTAGGGTTTGCAGTTCGAATTGGACGGACTGAAGGGCAATGCGGTACGCGAGCTTGTCCTGCGCCAACCGCATCAGCAAACACCCGATCAAATCTGCAAGAGGGCGCGCTTCGTTTGAATCGAGGTCCCGAAGCCACGCCAGCCCTGCCTGCAACTGCGGTTCCAATGCAACCGACGGTGCGCCAGTTTGATCAAGGCAGGGCTTCTCAAGCAAGCGCATGAGTTCCGCCAGAAACCTGGGCATCTCTGAATGCATGGATGACATAGCGGAGGCTTTCTTCCCTATGAAACGCCAAGTCGTGTGACGCAAATTGAAGAACTTGGTCAGAGTGACCAATGTGTTGTCACAATTTGTAATATGCCAGCCTCTGGGCTGCAATCTTTTCGCCGGGCCGCGAAAATCGGCTGCACCTGTCTTGTCTGCCGACCGAAGCCGGACACACACCTTCTTTCAGAAGACTCTGGATTGATTGAATTCGGTTGTCTTCGATGGCGGTGGGGACACGCGACCATGTCATCCGCCGTCGGTGCCTCAACCGCAGCTGCATCAAACCCGAGCATCTCGAGATCGGCTCACAGGCGGACAACAAGCGCGACGACTGGGCGAATTGGGCCTACGGGGTTGATCCCGACTACCTCTGACACGGAACCATGTGACAGCAGAAGGCGCAGCGGTTGAAACCTGCTTTACCTTTTGCAGTTGCGTCACCCAGCCGATCTGATCACACGCAACAGTCAGTTTCGCGTTACAGAAGGGCCAATCTATGCTTTCCTAAAATATAACTGGTCAACTTGGGAAGTTATCAGGAATGGATGAGCATCATTCTCGTTTAAAAGGAAAGCCTGACAAGCGAAGATGCACCCGTTGCCATGCGACCGGTCAAATAGCGTGCGAGATTTGCGGCGGCAGGGGCGAGGTGATTGCGGGGCGCGACCCGTTCGGGAATACGAAGTATACTCGGTGCAGTGGGTGCTTTGGCTCGAAAAGAATGCGCTGTAGAAACTGCGGCGGCGAAGGATACGTCTAGTTTTCGGAGAAGTGTCCCCTAAGTAAACTGGGCCCACACCTACGCCACACCTCCCCTATCCCTCTTCCCATTACTTATCCGTATTCCCCTAGGGTCTTCCCCTACTAACCCCAATTACCGGACTACCTCTGACGTCCCCGTGGGAGAGGCTCTCGCCGACGCGACCGAGCCACCCGTCAGGGGGCAGTAACCAGGTCACTTTTGCGCTTAACACAGCCCGCGCGGCTCATCGGATCAAGGATCGGGAAGACTTGGCTGGGGTGGTAGGAGACCCTCAAAGCCGAAGAAGCCCATCGAGAACCGGGATCGAGTGCCACTAACGGGGCATTACCCGGGGGCACTCTTCGAGAAAAACAGAAAGGAAGGGTGCCGGGGGTGACGTCTCCGGGGGTGGCGGGCGGACTGGCTCACGGGGTGTCAGGTGAGGTGGCGGGGGCTTTAAGCTGGTGGTGGGGGGTGGCCCTGAGCGGGCTCAACGCTCAACGGCGTAAAGTACAGAGCCATTTCTCAGAAGCGGGTATCCAGGCCGCAGATATTCGGCAATTCGGAGTGGCAGTCGCCGGTCTGCAGGATCTTCAACCGACTGCCGGATCTTTTCTCCAAGGGCCCTTGCGGCCTGCCGCGCTGCTTCTCTATTCATACCAACTGCAACGAACCGATCAGTTATCCCTTTGAATGTAATACGATCCCGCCCGCGTCGCTCATCCACCCAGTCTTTAGCAATCCTTAGCTCTTCACCTGTTGATTGTCACTGAGAACTGACCCGGCATTTTCATCGAGATCTGACCCACCCAGTCGTTATGATCTGCTGATTATGATGGCGTCAATGCTGTTGCCTCCTTTCGCTTTTTCTTTGCCGTTTCGGAGCTGGCCTTGAAGCGGTAGCTGTCATTGCCGGTCTCGAGGATGTGGCAGCGATGAGTGAGACGATCGAGTAGCGCTGTGGTCATTTTGGCATCGCCAAAGACGCTGGCCCATTCACTGAAGCTCAGGTTGGTGGTGATGATGACGCTGGTGCGTTCATAGAGTTTGCTCAGAAGATGGAAGAGCAGCGCGCCACCAGAGGCGCTGAACGGCAGATATCCCAGCTCGTCCAGGATCACCAAGTCGGTCTTGACCAGCGCCTCGGCGATCTTCCCGGCCTTGCCGTGAGCCTTTTCCTGCTCCAGCGCGTTGACCAGTTCGACGGTTGAGAAGAAGCGCACGCGTTTACGATGATGCTCGATGGCCTGAATGCCGAGAGCCGTTGCAACGTGTGATTTCCCTGTCCCCGGACCTCCGATCAGCACCACATTCTCAGCCGCGTCCATAAACTCACAACGATGAAGTTGACGGACCAAGGCTTCACGGATCTCGCTGGCGGCAAAGTCGAAGCCAGAGAGGTCTTTATAGGCCGGAAAGCGCGCCGCCTTCATGTGATAGGCGATAGAGCGCACCTCGCGTTCGGCCATTTCCGCTTTGAGCAGTTGCGACAGGATCGGCATGGCGGCTTCAAATGCGGGCGATCCTTGCTCATGCAAATCCTGCACAGCCTGCGCCATGCCTGGCATCTTCTGCTGCGCAACATGATGACGATGGCAGCACCTGCGGGATCATGACGCATCGCGCACTCCTTTCTGGGCGCGCAACCCATCATAGCGCGCGACGTTGGCCTCGGGCTCCTGGCTCAGCGACAAGGCGGCTGGAGGGTTCACGTCTGGCTGGTCAGTCAGCTTGCCATCCAGCAGCCTGTGGAGCAGATTCAGCACATGGGTTTTGGTCGGCACGCCGGCCTCTAACGCCAATTCCACTGCGCAGAGCACCGCCTGTTCATCGTGATGCAAGACCAGTGACAAGATATCGACCATCTCTCGATCTCCGCCGGGCTGTCGTAGCATCTTCGCCTGCAGCAAGCGGAAGGGTTCGGGCATTTCGACGAAGGGCGCGCCATTGCGCAGCGCCCCGGGTTTGCGCTGAACGACCGCCAGATAATGGCGCCAGTCATAGATGACGCGCCTTGGCTGACGATGGGATCGTTCAATGATCCGCTCATGCGTGCAGATCACATGCCCCTCGGCGACAACGACCAGACGTTCGGGGTAGATGCGCAGGCTCACCGGCCGGTTCGCAAAGCTGGCGGGCACGGAATAGCGGTTGCGATCGAAAGTGATCAGGCAGGTGGGCGATACGCGCTTTCTCTCTTCGACAAAGCCATCAAACATCGTGGGCAGGGGCATCAGGGCAGACTTCTCGACCCCCCAAACATCAGCAATGCTGCCAGGCAGTGCGCCATGTGCCGTCTCCGCCCACAGCAGCTTGCAACGGTCTTCCAGCCATTCATTCAGTGCAGCAAGGTCTGGGAAGACAGGAGCGACCTGCCAGAGGCGATGTCGGGCATCACGCACGCTCTTCTCAACCTGACCCTTCTCCCAACCAGCCGCCGGATTGCAGAACTCGGGATCGAAGACGTAGTGGCTGGTCATGGCCAGGAACCGCGCATTCACATCGCGCTGTTTGCCGACGCCAACCCGGTCGACGGCTGTCTTCATGTTATCATAGATGCCGCGCCCAGGGACGCCTTCGAAGACGCGGAATGCATGCCAGTGGGCATCAAACAGCATCTCATGTGTTTGCAGCAGATAGGCCCGCACCAGAAACGCGCGGCTATGTGACAGCTTGATGTGGGCAACCTGCAGCTTGATGCGCTCACCGCCGATATAGGCCCAGTCCTCGCTCCAATCGAACTGGAAAGCCTCACCCGGCGCGAACACCAGTGGCACGAAAGTCCCGCGATCCGTCGTGTGATGCGCACGCTGCCGTTCACCCTTCCAGTCCCGCACGAAGGCCGCAACACGCTCGTAAGAACCGTCATATCCAAGCTTCACAAGATCGGCGTGCATCAGCTTCGCCGTTCGGCGTTCCTTGCGTGATTTGCGCTGATCAGTCGTCAGCCATGCTGTCAGATGCTTGGCAAAAGGGTCCAACTTGCTGGGGCGATCTGGCACCTGAAACGCAGGTTCAACAATCCCCTCCCGCAAATACTTCTTGATCGTGTTGCGAGACACGCCAGTCCGCCGCGCGATCTCGCGAATGGGCATCTTCTCTCGCAGCGCCCATCGCCGAATAACTTTCAAAAATCCCATGTCTATCACTCCATGCGCCCCCAGCTGATTCAAGCCGGGGCAAGGTTGCACATGGGTCAATTCTCAATGACAATTTCTGCTGTTGCCGGGTCAGTTCTCAGTGACAATCAACACCTTCACCTCTGGGTGCTCTGACCACCGGTGTACGTCTAAGGGTCTAGAGTGTCTGGGGTTATCTATCTTTGGCATTCGGGAACCTTAGCCCTAGGGTAAACTGGTAGCAGGAGAGGCCAAGACCTTGGGGAAGACAAGACCTTACCTAGAGACCCTAGTATAGACCCTTCTTAGACTTCCTTTCCCTTTCTTCTTCTTACTTCTTATTCATTACTTATACCTATTATAAGGGTACTATCTTATCTAGGAAAACTATCCCTCTCAGGGGGTTCCCCCACCGCTCTAAAGCCCGTCAAGGTAGCCCCCTAAAGATGACCGTAGTTAGGTCATGGTACCGGGCACCTAAGGGAGGGGCAATATTGGGGGCAATTCTGGCCCTAGAGAGGCCCCGAGGCCTTTGTTTCAAACTGTCTAAGGAAGCTGGCTGGGGTGGTAGGAACAAAATCCAACTTTTTCTAAGTGCTTGTTTTCAAATAACCCATTGCCTTCGCTTCATTTATTTATCTAGAACTGTTCCGGAGTGGTGTTCCGGAGGGCTGGTTCGGAGATGGGCAGACAAACGTATTTGTGGCGCCGTAACGCGGTCTATTATGCGCGCATGGATGTCCCGAGCGACCTAGTATCGGTTGTAGGTAAGACAACCCTCAAGAAGTCACTGAAGACCTCTGATGAGGCTACCGCAAAGCGGTGTTTGTGGCCTGTGATCCAGCAATGGCAGCGAGAGTTCGATTTACTTCGCGCACAGCGCACTCTCGTTGAGGCTGATTTAGAACTCGCCGTGTGGCAGCATTATACCGATAGCGTTGAGCGTGACGAGGCGCGCCGCCAGAACCTGCCGACACAGAATGACATTGATGAAGCGATTGAGCGCGCTGTTGGCTACGTCCAGAAAGAAAGCATCGACATAAATGACCCGCTCGCACTTCTCGATGCCGGGCTTGAGGTGCAGGTTCTCCAAGATTGCCTGCGAGGAGCGAAGAGTGTCGATGCCAAGGCGCGTAAAGCCAAGCTGTCAGCTCTGCGTAAGCACTTGGCTACCGGAGAGACCGCACTTATCGAGCATGAGGTCGATGCGTTTCTGGCGAGGAACAAGCTAGTTTTGACGCGCGGCTCCCCTGACAGAAAAGCCCTCGCCAGAATGATGATGCGCGCCGAGATAGAGGCGCTGAGGCGCGCACAAGAGCGCGATGAAGGCGACTACAGTGGCGTCCCGCTAGACCCGATCGTGAAACCGGCAAGTGGAAGCGCGAGAGTGCTGGCCGGACCTGGTGAGAGTATTGTCGAGGTGTTTGAGCTCTATTCGGCGGAAAATCCCAACCAGGTGAAGGCTGACACGCTAAACCAAGCGCGCCGGAATATTGGCTTGTTCGCGCAATTTGTCGGCAGCACGTATCCAGTGAAACTGATCAGCAAAAAGAACGTGCGTGAATGGAAGGCGCTGCTCCTCAAATATCCAGTCAAAGCCGCCGAAAGTAAGGTGTTCAGAGGCATGTCCTTTGAGCAGACCGTGCAGCACAATGCACAGGTAGGAAAGCCAACGATCACACCTCGCACGGTTAACCGTCATCTATCAAGTCTAGGTGCGTTCTGTAGGTGGCTTGTTAGCCACGGCTATCTGGACCAAAATCCTGTGGATGGCATGACGCTCAACAAGGAAAAGCATTCCAAGACCCTTACATTCAGTGCCGAGCAGTTAAATGTAATCTTCAGGTCACCTTTGTTTACAGGGTGCCGCAGAGATGATCAGCCAAGGTTCATAAAACAACCTGGGAATGTGATGATAAGGGATCACCGATACTGGGTGCCGCTTATCATGCTATTTTCAGGGGCAAGGCCGGGCGAGATTGGGCAGTTGGCGATTGATGATCTCCGAGAGGAGCATGGTCAGTGGATCATGCACATCACGGACGACGGGGAAGGCGACAAGAGCGTCAAGAACGATAATTCGCGACGCATCCTGCCGGTTCACGAGCAGCTACTTGAGCTTGGCCTCATAGACTATCACTCAAGACTCAAGTTGTCTGGGCAGACGCGCCTTTTCCCAGAGGCGAAGCGAAATCCGAGGGGCCAGATGATGGCTGACTTCTCTAGAATGTTTTCGCGATATCTATCTGGCTTGGGTATCAAGAAAGGTCGCGGTTACAGCCAATATTCGTTCAGGCATGGCGCAGCTGATGCACTTCGGCGAGCAGGCTACCTTGATCATGAGTTCACATTTCTGATGGGCCATGGTGACACTTCCATGACTGGGAGATACGGCATGATCCCTCAGGGCCTCCTAGAGAAACGTATCGAGTTGATAAATACCATCGCCTATCCAGGGCTGGACATCGATCACCTCAAGACCCTTTGACCGGATCAATGTGACCAAGAGAAGAGAGCAAGCGGTCCAGTCGGGTCCCCTTTTTACTCACCGCTTGCTTTAACGGCTTGTCCGACCTGTCCGATCAGCCCGACCTAAAACTCAGCGTCGACATTGAGTAAGGTGCACACCTTAGAACTGACTTGTCCGACTTGAGCTGCTGCAGTCGGGAGCTGTTGTCACGCCGACATTGAGGATGCCATTCTTTCTGCCGTCAACAGTGTTAAAGAGCGGCGAGTATAAGCGCAGGTAGGCCCAGCATTCCTGCGCAAATGATACCAATTGAAATTCCTAGGCCTTTGAACATTTTACGTTTTCCCTCTTTGACGGTTTCCTTGTTGTGGACTTAGAACGAAGCGCCGAGGACCAATGCGGCAGGCTGACGCATTCCGCATGAACTCTCCCCAAAACGCTCTGAAGTCCGACTTTCTCCAGATCACATTCGGGCCATGTTCCATTAAACTAAGGAGACGGAGCCTCACGCGTTTTCTCATCCTGCCGAACAGCCCCATTCATATATTTCTATAATGAATTCAGCAGCATGTGCTGCGCATCAGATTGAGAGAGACCCAAAGATGACCAAGAAACCGCATGAAGGCACGCAGTTGGCGCAGTTTGTCGAGCGCCGCATTTTAGAGTTGAGAACCAGGAAAACGCAGGCCGAGATCGCCGCGCAGGCAGGTTTCGTGAACCCGAATGTTATCAGCATGATCAAGAGTGGTGCCAGCAAGCTCGCGCTTGACCGTGTGCCCTCCATGGCGCGTGCTTTGGAGGTGGACCCGGCATTCTTGATGCGCCTCGGGCTGGAGCAAGCGATTGGCCGGACCGCCGCGGTCGCGCTGATCGAAGTCTTCGGTGAACCCATCACAGAAAACGAACTGGGCTGGATCAAGGCGATCCGCGACGCCTCTGACAACAGCGATCCGCGCCTGACCAGCCGCGCGCAGGCGGCCCTCAATGTGATCTTCGGGAGGTGAGCGAGATGCTACAGATGAAAGATCTCACTGAGAACGAACGCAGTTGGGTCGAATTCCTGCGGATGATCAGTCTGGACCGCGACCCCGCTCCGACCCTGCGGCGCGTGCAGCTTTTGCGGCGTATCTGTGAGGCTAGGAGGGCGTAGGCAGGAGTCGGTGTGAATCCGCTGCGAGGAATGGCTGGAGCGTTGTTCCTCGCCGGGTCCCAACATAAGAGGTGCGCAAGGTTGCCAAAGGTTTACCTGATGAGAATAGTGGGAAACCTTTGCGTCGCGAATTGAGGGCAAAATGCCCCTGAAATTGCCCAGCATGGGCATGAAAGGTTGTCGCTAAGTTTACCTTAAGTTGACAAAATTAATCGGAAATGACGTTTTTCTGGACTTTGATGGAAACATTGTCGATCTGAAATGCCAAAAAAATAAACAGAAACGTCAAAACGGAACCACGAGAGCAGGCCGGGAGAAACGCTCGCACCGTAACGCAATGTCAGGCGCATCGTCACTTCGTCTAGACATGCGGATCGCAGTCATGGACCACCCCAGAGCGCCGGGCGCTATTCCTTGACACTTTTTATGCATCGAGCGTGCTGAAGGACCGTAATAGGAAGACGTGGTGAGGCGCTTTGTCAGCATGGATGAGGCATGGGGGAGAGGAGCTTGGCGGCGATATTGGTCGGAGCGAGGATCATCTATGGGAGCTTGGTAACGTCAAAGCGCGCCATGTGCTGCAGTCAGGTAGCCGTGGCGGCACTCCTCATAAAAAAGAGATGGGACGTCCCACAACTGTCTTTCGGAGATAAGCCGACAAGCCGCAGAGCGGCTCGTCTTAAAAGCCATGCGCGGCAAGAGTAAAATCTCGTGACGCGTTAATTCACTCTATATGGACCGTATGGAACTGCAGCGCGGCCTGTGGCAACGTCCTGCCATGATCGAATTCCGCACTCTCGCCGATGACCATCCTGACCTCGTGCATTCTCCGCTACTTCGGGGCGCTCTTCTGACCCTGCAATATGCACAGGAGCATGGATCAATCGGTATGACCAAAACCAAAGCCTTCAAGCGCATCTTCGTCCATTGGGCCGTCGAGCATTTCGACTGGCCCGGTAAAAGCGCCGAAGAGATGTTCCGCTACAACAAGGTGATCAATGAATATGAGTTTCCCCCGCTTGAGGTTCTGCATTTCCTGCTGATTTCGCTGCGCTTGGGACGTCACTACAAGGGTGAGTTTCGGCTGACCAAGCGTGGTGTAGAGATGGCGCAAGCCCCTGGCCGTCTGTTTGCTGAGCTGATCCCATACTTCGTTCTCCGGATCGATCACGCGTCCTATGCGCGCTTCGACAACCGCCCGTTCGGAAAATGGGACGTCTGGCTGAACGTGATCAACGTAGAGGCCGATCATGGCACGACCGAGGCCGCCTTGTTCGAAACCTTCTACGGTGAGCCGCAAGATTGGCGCACCGCAGGGTGGCTAGAGATGGCTGCGTTCTCATCTTGCGTGCTGCGGCCGCTCGAATGGGCGGGATTGCTGATCGAGACCCGCGAAGACGGCACTAGAAGGCACGTGTGTCATGTGTTCAAGACCCCGCTCTGGCGCAGCGCGCTCAACCTCGATACCGACGACATCCTGCCACCAAGATCCATTCACTGAGATGGTTTGCAACACGCCCAAGACGTTGGGCTGCTTGGGTATAACCGACCCAGAGCTGCCGCCCGATGCCGGTAGGCTATGCTGCGGCGCGGCCCGTCAGGTCGGCCATTCGCTACGGGCGCGAATTATGGTGGCTACCAGTTTTACCGTCGGCAGGCCAAAGTCGCCACGCTAGTGGACTCGCAACTTCGTTCATGATTGGGTTATCTGTAGTGCTTGGACTGGTACAGCATCCTCGATCTATGCGCCTGAAAGACGCGTGAGAACGGCACTAAGCTGCCCTCAAGCGCTGATGATCGATCCCGCATACTGCCGTTCGTGCTTCACGCGGCATTGTTAGCTGAAGGTGGTGCCGTGGGACAAAACTGTTCCCAAAAGCGGACGGCCCTCAGGGGGCATTCGACTCAAGTAGAGCAAGCTGAACAGATTTTTGCTCGTTCAATGTTCCTGAATGGAACTTGGACCGTAGCTGATGGGTCTACCCGAACCGTACGCAAATCATAATCGTATCGATCCAAGAAGACTTCACTTGCGTGGGAAGCGGCCAGCGCTGCTGCTTGCATGGATGCTGGAACCGCATAGGGGACGAATGAGCCTTGAGCGCACGGACGAACAGCAACACCAGTTTCCTTGGACTCTGGCCTAAGCGGGTTAAAGCGCCACTCGCCCTCGAAACGGGGCTTGAGACAGCGATAGCAGGCCTTCCCCGTCTCCCATCTTGCGAGATAGCTTTGCGCGGCCAATCCGTTGCCAAAGAGCATGGTGAAAAGCGTCTTCGGAAAGCGTTCAGCGGCTCCGATCCGCGAAAGCGCGAATGCATTCAGCGCATCGGAGAACTGTTCATCGCCCGTTGCATCGATGACCAGATCATAGCCTGCAAGCCGGTCAAAAGTGCCCTGCGCGCGCGCGGCGACGGCCTCAAGCTTTGCATCCGGAAAATCGCTTCCGAGTTGGTCTATCAAGGCCACGGCTTTATTTCGCCAAAGATGGCGAGCGCCCAGGATGTGCCGCCCGAGATTTTCCGGCTTGAGGTTATCATGGTCGATAAGCAGCAACGCCGTACCTTGCCCCGCACCAAGCTGCACAAGCGCACGGGCGAGATAGCCGCCAATGGTTCCGCACCCGATCATGGCCAGCCGCCGTCCTGTCAGCGGCGCGGCCATATCGAGATTACGTGCCGTGATTTCATCATGGCTGGCAGGCACGCAGTGGAAGGTCTCCAAGCGCGCTCGTCCGGCCTCTTTTTTCCAGAGACCGGGTAGTGCAGACGCCCGAAATCCCCCTTGCTCCGATTTCTTAATAAGCGGGGTTTTTTCCGCGCGGAACCCAATGATCGCATTCGAAGCTGCGATCAAGAGCGCAGGTCTTTCCTTGCCCTTACCAATGCCAAGATCTATTAATGATCGTGCAATTCCCGTTTGCGGCTGAAGCCAGTCGGTCACGCCTTCCAGCGTAAGCGTCCCGGAAGATGGCGGTCGGATTGCATCAATAGCGTGTACAACAGGCGCTTCGAAGGTCTTGGTGAATGTCCCTCCGGCCTTTTTAGTCCAAGCTTGAAGGCGCTCTTCGTTTTTTCCTGCGATGAGGATTTGCGGACCGTTCCGAAACGCACAAACCCCGAACACACAGCGTGTCAAGCCCGACTGTTTATCAACAAGGCAATACGGCGTGGCGCTCCAATAGGCAGCCAGCTCAGCCATGTAGGCTACGCTAGGGTTGCCGTGAAGTAACGTGTTGAGAGTTGTGCGGGCCTGCTCAAGACAGGATACAACGCTGCGATCTGGCTGGTAGCGGTCAAGCAAGAACGTAGCCTTGTCCGCGTAGCATAGGGTGCCGTCACTAACGATATGCCCGGTGAGGCGCTTAGGAAGAGCTTCGCGCTTTAGAACGCGGACTTTCGGCAAGTCAAGAAAGTCGTAATCGGCGATCTCGATCTCTAAGGATACTGGCACCGAGCCAACCTTAATCTGGCCCTGATACCGATCCCGCCCGGACCCGGGCACGAGCGTAAAACCGTGTCCGGCAAGAACCTCACGCACGCGCTCCCAAGCGTCCATCACCCCGAAGTCGTGCGCGCTGTGGTCTTGAGCGGTGCGCTGGAGATAATCGTCGCAGGGGCGGCGATCTCGGGCACCTTGCTATGAGCTTTGACAAGATCGGGCCGGTTCGGCACGCGCCGCCCGAGCGCACTTTGAAGGCGCTGTACGGTAAGGTCTCGCAAGTAATGCCCGTTCAGCGCTGTTCCTACAGTATCGTGCAGTTGGTTCGCGGCGCTGCGATAGCGGGCACGCTCGATGTCGTCCCAGTCATTGAGGGCGCTCGGCACGTCCAAGACCGGGTTCTGGATCGGATCGCGCATCAAATCGGAAAGCGCACCGGCGACCTGATGAAAGGCCAAGTCGTCTCGCGTCTCGTCGGCAGAGACAAGGCCGTCGCGGTAGCAGTTGGCGATACAGACCATAAGGGCAACCGAAGACGGCCCGTCTTGCTCGAAGGCAAAATCGCGCCATCCCTTGAAGTATCGGCTCTGGCGCCGGACTTGTGGCCCGTAGCGTGAGAACTGTTCTTCGAACCAGTCATGAAGGGCGCGGGGATCGGACTGCACCCAACCCTCTTCGCGGTGGGCGAGCATGATCCGGTCTGAGGGGATGCGAAGAGTGCGATGCCGGTCCATCAGAGTGAGCATCTGGGATGCGGCGTTCACCAATGTTTCGCCGGTTGCATCGCGAAGGCTCTTTTCCAAGGTCTCGAAGGCATCATCGGGGATCGCGTAGAGCGGGTAATCGATATGCATGAACGGGTTGAGCTCTACCCGCACGCAGGTGCTCTTCTTCTTAATCGTCCAGCCTTCGGCATCACACAGAGCCTTGATGGCATTCTCGACCAGATCGAAGAACTTCTTAGCGGCAAGACTAGGTTCCTGACGGGCCAAGAACGAAGTCTTGACGTAGACGCCCGTGTCGCGGTCGCATTGCTGCGGCGGTATGATGGCCGGTTCGACAGCGGTGTCATAGGCAAGGCCCCCTTGGAGAAGGAAGCGAACTTCAAGTGTCGGCGGCGCTTGCTTAGAGGCGCGATAGGCGTCGGTGGCGAGTGCCATCTGTTTGCCGAACTGAACGGCTTCGGCGGCGTCACGGCGTATGGCGGCGCGAAGCTTCCGGTCGGCCTGTAACAATGTGCGGCGCGTCTCATCTGGCAGCAAGATGGCCTGATGGTAGGACGCGGTCGTGTTCGCGCCGAGAAAGAGAGCATGGGCATTCATCGTTGACATAGGACCCACCGAGTTCGTGACATGTTATCCTACATCATATAGGATGGGCGGGCAGAAAACAAACCAGATCTTGAGGATTCTAGCGGTTGTACAGAGTTTTAGACAAAATAGCGTTGATTTGGGTCCTGTTCATCCTGTTCGGGGTGAGCCTCGCCGTCAACGCGGTGCTGATCCGACCGGAGACGGCCTCGGAAGTCATGCGTGTAATCTATACGACACCGGCCACCTTCGGTCTCATCAGTCTAGTGGTCGGAGCAACCCCTCTGTGGCGCAAGGTCTGGGCTCGTATCCCGCAACTAAACAGGTGGGTCTTCCCCGATCTAAACGGGCGTTGGGGAACTGAAATCCATTCAAACATCGCCGCGATGGCCGCGTACCATCCGGATTTTGCGAACACTGACCTACAGACCATAAGAACACCGGTGCCCGGAGAATTTGAGATCGTTCAGAACTGGTTCCGGCTCTTCATCCGTTTCGATTCTGATGACCGCTACTCAACCTCAAACACACTTGTTGTCGAGCCGAGAAAAGATCGTGATACGGGCCGGTTCACGCTCACGTACGTTTTCAGGAACGAGACACCGGCGCCAAAACCGAGTGACGAGCAGACTCACTTCGGCGCTGCTCATGTTGAGATAGCCCCCGACTTCCAATCCATGCGCGGTTGGTATTGGACTAACAGAAATGCCTCTCGTGGTCTAAACACCGCGGGCAAAATTGAAGCAAAGCGAATGCAAAGCTAACAGCTTCGGACGGCACATCCCTTTAGCTGAACTTGAATGAAGTTTGCGCTATGTCCTACATTAACCTAAACGCAGGCGACACTTTAGAACTTCCGCTCGATTTAGGTCTATAGCCTATTATGCTTCCATCTTGCGAGATTTTGATTCCAAGACCGTACCTTGCCAACCCTTGGGCGGCCGATGTCCGGCCGCCGCCATCGCCAGTATTGCTGATCATTACTATAGCGCCGACTGCCAGCACATTACCCTTGTGATCCAAGAGTGTCGCTCCGTCTATTGAAAGCAACTCACTCCTAAGCGTACGGTCCAGTTCGTGGAAGGGCCGATCCTGAACAACGGCGCTAAGCGCTTTCGTTTTTTCCGAAGTCCTAAGGTCCAGCCTGTCAAATTCGGATACCAGCGAGTGCCAACTCTCTCGTTGACTGGAACCGACAATGCCTAGGCAGGCACCTCGTCTCCCAAACGAGGCGTCGAGAACAGATTCGTATATGGCCCCACGGATCTTGGGATCACGCGGCACAGCCATTTGACCCAAGATCGGACTGTGAGTTAGGAAATGCCAAATTCCATTCCGTCTTGAGAAAAGAAGCTGCCCATCGCGAAAGACAAGCAACTCTCCATACCCATTGAGTGCGACGGCAACCCTACCGTCTCGATTTGCCGTCCAGCTAGAGATTGCCGATTGCATCAAAGGACTTGCCGGAGCAGTCTGGGCCTTCTGGTTTAGAGAAAGGTGCTGAGTGAAACTCAGACCTTCATCGAATGTCAGCATGCTGTTGTATCCGTTAGACAGAACCGCGCCGACGTCATTCGAAACGAATAGGTCGAAATTGATATCTTTGTCACCATTCGCAGAGGGATCGATGCCTATCGCGCAGGTTATTGGCGTACCTTCATAAAGTCGCGCCGACCAGCTCGACATCTGATCGAGCAATCTAAGAACCTGCACCTCGATAGATTCTTCGGAAACCGCTCTTGCAACTACTCGCCTTTGGAAGGTCGAGAGCAGATCACTCTTGAGGTCTCCTTTCAGCTCGTCATTCATCTCAGCAAGGATACTTGAAAAGGCTTCAACCACCCGAATTTCTCGGGCAGGGTCCTTTTTCTGTGCGAAAGGCTGATCCCTTCGAAATACTAGCCGGTATATATCTGACTTGTTTACCTTAAACCCAATCTTCTGGGGGCTGAGATAAGCAACCGTCGCCTCTGAGGTGCTTGAACTTTCAGAGGACGCGTCTAAAGACGCGCCCGAAAATAAAGGGAGCAGGTATTGCTTGGATATCTCTCTGAGAAGATCCTCATTCATCCTTTTGGGCAAAGTGGACCGATTTCTTTTTTTTATCGCCAATATTCAAACTGTCTCTTGAAGGTCGGACTCAACGAGGACTACTTCTTGGCAAATGCGCCCGACTTCCTCGCTGCAATAGTTGCGGAGCATGCTCACAAGCGAAAACGTTCGGGGCCAGCCACACATCCTTGCACCACTTTCTCTTCCCAGTCAAAGGGTGCGTATAGAAGGCGCGGGCACAAAGGTCGACTTGGCGGACCACATGGCGACCAATGTCTGCTTTCAGCACGCGAGATATTGTGTGGAGCGTTTGCAGCGAAAGTCGGCTTTGCCGAAACCTGTACTTCGCAAAGTCGCAGTTGCATGCAAAGTAGAGGCGTGCGGTTGGCAGATGGATTAAGCCTGATTAAGCTTTTTGGTTTTCGAATTTTCTTATGGTCTTTTGACAGTTTACTCAGTTTGGCGGGTGCTGCGCCAACGTGGGTCCGGCTTCCTTGACGTCCAGCCTCCAGCATCGACGGACTTATGCCCAAGAACTTCGACAAGGTGTGCTGATGCCACTTGCAAAATATTGGACTTTTGCCATTTCTTTATCCGCGAGTACTTCGTACGGTCTCCACCTATGGGGGAACCTTCATTGGATCGTATCTCTCGTGACAACTGCTTCGAAAAGATTATTTGAGAAGAGAAAATGCCGTTTGAACCAGATATTAGTTATGCGAAGGCCACCCTTCGATCTGCCCCAGAAAATCTGCCTCAAGATATTGAAAATGTCATTGAATACCGAAAATCGGGCCTCAGCCTCAATCATATCGTAGGCTGCCCGCTCGATTGTGCATACTGCGTGCGACATCTTTTTAACAATTATGAAATGAAGCGACCGCATCTGATAATGTCAGATGAGCAGGCTGTAGACCAGCTTGTTCGCCACCCGGCTTTCCGTGCTCATGATACTCCGTTGCAAATTTTCAACAGAGCAACGGACCCCTTCCTTCCAAGAGTGAAGGATCATCTTCACCGGACCTTGGAATTGCTGGATGAACTTGGCTTGACGAACCACATGCTTGTAATCACCAGATGGCATGTCTTGGAGGACGATGTGGCCCGTTTGGAACGGCTACAGAACCTCAAGGTTACGATATTGGTCACTTGGTCTGGAATTTCTGACCCGCGCATCGAACCCATCGACAGTTCAATTGCACAAAAATCTCTAAAGACCCTCGCAGCCTTTGCTTCCCGCACACGTCGAATTCTTTACTGGCGACCAATTGTTAAAGGGCTGAATGACACCGACGACTTGATCGCGGAAGCCCACTCCATGAGCCAGTTTGCAGATGCAACGGTTTTCACAGGCCTTTTCCATAGGGAGCAGATCAGAGATTATCTTCGTTCGGTAAATGTGCCTGATCTTTATGAGATGGTGCCTCGGCGAAAAATTTTTCCGAGAGAAGTCGAAGACCGCATTCTCAAGGCTTTCAGCAACACGCCAATATTTCGAAAGACATCTTGCGGAGTAGCGTATGCGCATGGGGTTCATGACTACAACGGTCACCTTGGGATCGAACGCATTTGTGATATTTGTCCGGCTGATCAGGTCAAAATCTGTACTGCAGCCCACAAGCCTCCAACCCAACTTCAGTTGCTAAACTTTGCCAAGGAAGTGGGTCTTGAGGTGGATGGAATAGAGGTTTTTCCAGGCCACATCGTCGTTGGAAACAGCACGGAGCAACAGCGATATTTTGTTCAACATGCGACTGGCTTTCAAGTGCATGACCGCGCTCACCCGCACTTTCCGGGTCGCCATGGACGCGCCGAAGAAGGATGGACTTAATGAAACGTATGTGGGCCGTCGATGTAGAGGGCAATGGCGCTACCCCACCCGAAATTATTGAGTTGGGGATCGTTGAAATGGACGGACTGCGGCTGACAGGGAGAATAAAGCATTGGCAGTTCCGGCCAGAGCTCGAAATTACTCCCATAGTTAGCAGGATACATGGAATTACTAATGAGGATGTTGCCGACGCGCCTCCATTTGATGACGTCGTGGACGACATCTTACTTTGGCTTGAGGGCGCCCCAATTGTTGGACACAATGTTCGGGTCGAATTAGAGGCTCTTTCCAAAGTCTTACCAGGCTGGAAGCCAGCAGCGGCTTACGATACGTTGAAAGTAGCGCGAAGGCTTCTGCCATACCAAGAAAAATTCGGCTTGGAGCGGCTCGGCGACGCGCTTGGCCTCAAAGATGCCGCGTCAAAAGCGGTCGGCGGAGGTGCGGCGCACTCGGCCCCATACGATGCTGCTATGTCTGCAATCCTACTGGAACGCTTGCTGACACCTTTGTCGGTGACTGAGAGAGACAGCGTCTTGATGGATGCTGACATAATAAACGTCAGACAAGGATCGCTTCTGTGACCCGTACAGTAAAAATCGCTGTCGCTGGGACCCATTCCACGGGGAAAACGACTTTCATGGAGGATTTGGAGCGACGTATGATCGATGCAGGTCTTAACGTGGCTTATGTACACGATAGTGCAGCTGAGGCGCTCGCCGCAGGATTTCCAATCCTGAGAAACCACACGTTTGAAAGTACAGCTTGGTTAATCGCTCAAGCAATCCGTCTTGAAACCGTTGCCGCGCTTGAAGCTAACGTTATCCTTATTGACCGACCTGTTCCCGACGCCTTTGGGTATTTGACCGCGGCTCTGCGCACTACAGGCCGTTCAATTGATCAAGATCGGTTGAGTCGCCTTGAAGCCATCTGCGAAGCTTGGGTGAAAGAGTATGATCTCATCTTTGTGACAAGACTTGACATAAACATACCGATTGGGCCAGGCCGGGATAACGATCATGTTTTCAGGGCCGCAGCCGACGAAGCGGTTGCCGAAGTGTTAATGAAGCTGGCTCCAGAGCATCACGTTCTCACGTCGGCGAACTCGGAGCAATCCATGGAGTTGGCTATGCGCGTCGCTTCTGGCAAATGAAAGCAGCTCCACAAGATCTTGCCTGTGAGAAAGCAACTGTCGCCGGGCCTCTTCGCATCGGTATTGGTTGCATGGCACTTTCTGGTCTGTATGGCCGCATAGCTGCATCTGATGCACGCAATGTGCTGGATGGTGCAGCAGGCCTTGGTTTTCGACTTTTCGACACGGCGCCATTGTATGCTAACGGCAACAACGAAGAATTGATCGGTGAAGTGTTTGGCTCAAGGGCTGACATAACCGTATCGACAAAATTCGGCCTCTCGGAAAACAATTACAATAAACTTGTGCGGGATAGCCGACCCAGTTCAATTCGTGCATCCGTAGAAGCGTCGCTGGGCCGCTTGCGTCGTGAACGAATAGACCTTCTTTTCCAACACCGTCCTGATCCAGATGTGGATGATCAGGAGGTAGCGGGCGCTGTGCAAAATCTCATAGAAGAAGGTAAAGTTGCCTCTTTTGGTCTTTCAGGTACCCCTATTAATCGCATCAAACCAGTGGCAGCACATTGCACCATCGCGGCGGTTCAAAATGAACTTTCTATTTTGAGTGATCCAGATCTCTGGTCCGCTCCTAAGGAGGTCGGAGACATGGGTTCTTTTTTCATGGCCTATGCACCGATCGCTCGTGGGCTACTGAGCTGGCAGACTGCTCGCGCTGCCCGAACTGCGGACGACTATCGGGCGCAGATAAAAGCCTTCGAAAACCCCGAGCAGTCGGCACCAAAAAAACTTCACGGGTGCATCCAAGAAATTGCATCAAGCTATGGCGTCTCAGCGACCGCTGTCACGCTGAGCTGGGTTCGATCTCGGGGGTCGAACGTTGTGCCAATTCCTGGGCCGCGCAATACGAACCACCTTGCCGATCTACTTGAAGCCGCGAATCTTGAACTCCAAGCATCTGATATTTCGATGATTGATGAATTCGCAAAGAGTTTTTTTATTCGTTAGGGCAATGAATTTTTTTGGAAGGTTACTTTTCATCCGTTGGGATTTGAAGCCATTGTGCTCCTCTGGGCCCAGCCCAAATGACCGTCCTCAAAAGGCTGGAAGCGGACCTTGGACCCGATTTGCGCCAAAGTCTGATAAGGGTCGAGAGCGTCTTGATGGGTGACCACGGTTCGCAAGTTTGCAGGGTCGGCTCCCTGCGCATTGCCGACCTTGGTGCTTGGTGCAGCATGGTGGTGTTGAATCTGAGCCGTGAATGGCCGCTTTCATGTCTTTGATAGGATGCCCTTGTAGGTGCAGCGAACTCACACTTTCCGCCCATGCTGTTGAAAAAGTCTTTTTTGTAGTGCGGCAAATCATTTGATTCACACGATTATGAGGGGATTGGAGGATTTTGTCATGATGGGCACCCAAACGGCACCGGCACAGTTGTTCTATGACTTCGATCTGGAGCGTCATGTTCCTTCAGGCCGTATGCTTCGCGAGATCGACCGGTTCCTCGACGTGGATGGGATGCGGGAGGCTCTTCGCCCCTTCTACAGCCACATGGGGCGTCCCTCGATTGATCAAAAGCTGATCATCCGGATGTTGGTCATCGGGTAAAGTGCCGGTGATGTGTGCGGGCGCCGGCAAGTGCCAGAACGTACCCTACAATTGCGTTGCCAAGATTAGTCCAAATCCTCCCCGCCGAGGAATGGCTCAGCATCCGGGTATTACCATCAGCAGGAATGAATGGGATCCGGCGAAGTCCTAGACATTTACAGCGATCGCGAAGGGGATGCGTATTGGTGCCGGCACTGTCCTGTGACCAAAGCTCCCAAAGCAAAGACCCCTCAGCACTTCACGGCACCGACAGTGATGGGAATGAACTTGCCCGTGCATTGTATACTGAAGATCCTGAAATCGTTGAACAGGGCTGGCAATCTGCAACTTTTGCCCGGACAGGAGAATCTCGAAAAAGTGCGACATGTATTTAAAATTCTGGATCGCTGCGCGCAGTTATGCCTATCGCACATGCCACCAGATCTCCTGTATGCCGAAGATGTGGACCGGTGCGAAGTTGGCGGAGTTTGTGCAGTACCGTGAAGAAAGGTCCGCGAGCACCTGCTCGACCTGACGAGGCTGGAGACTGCATGATGAACCGAGAAGACCTGAAGGCCGCCTGCTTGCGGAGGCTCAATGAGAGCGCCACAGAACATCCGGCCGGGCACCAAGGAAAGTTGGCCGCGCGCTATTTGTTGCGTGGGCAGGGCGGCGAAGTGATGGAGTTGATGTTCGAAAAGGGGCCGAAGACCCCAGCCAACCTCTGGGTCGCTGCAAGCCGTGTAGGCCAACTGCTTGAGGACAACAGTCTGGGTCACCGCCTCGCTCCCGCTTCGGTTCTCAACGCGGTCAAGGGGTTCAATGGAAAGCCCATATACGGTCGCCACTCCGCACTGAAGCCAATGCGAGAATTGGCGTATGCCGATCTGGTCTGCTTTCAAATCACGGCGCTCACGCAGCTCGATCGGGTGATCAATCACCTGATGGGCTGATCAAGTAGTCGTTCAAGTTTGGGCTGCCAGAGGCTCAGAGAGAGGCCGTGAGAACGCTTTGGGGCGTGACGTGCCCCACTTCTCTGCAAAGGCTCCACACGTGCCCTTGGGCCGCTCTAGGCGCTCTCAAAGCATTGCGGCTCTGGGGTGATCCTCGTGGCTTGTGTCACATGGTAGTGGGCGCGCTTCCTTTGAGAGCAACACTGCGTTCCTTAGATTAGGGCGAGTGCGTCGCTCTCGTTGTCTGAGTGAGAAGATCTGGTGAATCTGGTCTCAAGCCTCCCTGCAAAATCTATCTTAGAGCCTTCGAGAGTTTTCTTCGCCTCGTGCGAAAAAACCGCTTGCTCAATTATGGGAACGTGACGTAAACATGTCACGTGACAGTATCGCGTCACGTCTCGAATCAAGGAGTAACGTCATGGTTCTAAGTCCGGCAGAGCGAAAGCGGCGACAGCGCGAAAAGGAACGTGAAGAGGAGGCGCGACTGCGCCGCCAGGGTGGAGATCCTGTTTCAGATCTCTATCGAATGCCCTTCTCAGAATGGGCGGAAAACGACGGCAATATCGATGAACTCATTCAATACACCGGCCTGGCTGGATTTGAGCTTCCACCGTTTGATGAAGAGCGTGACCCGCACGATTACGTAATCGACAGGATCTCCGCGTTCGGTGATGGTGATCTCTTCGATGGCGCCAAAGGGGCGCTTGGTCGCGCTGAGTCTACTGTTGGTATTCTAGGCGATACGGCTCTGCTTCTTGCGACCGCAATCAACAATTACAAACGGCATGAGATCAAGGCGCGTCTGGCTGAACTTGAGGCGGATGAGAATGTAGATCGGGCCTTTGCGATGAAAGAGGCCGTGCGTTTGAACAAGTTGCTTGAAAAACTTGACCGCATGGTGCGTCGCTCGGTGCCGGAGTGGCGGGTCATCGAAGACTAGTGCAACTTCGGGAATACTGGTTGGTTTAACGCCGGATAATCAACTGACTTCGCACACAGTGAACTGGGCGACAAGTTGCCCCGAGTGAGCGACTTGTTTGATAACGGATGCATAGAAGGAGATCGCGAAAACGGAAAACGACACCCGAATGAACTGCTTGAAGATACGGTGGGCCGAAACTGCAATTTCGACCCACCAATAAACGGCAAGATCGAGGGGTAGGACCCTCTTCTTGCCCAACCTGAGCCCTCGAACAAAAGGCTATCCCATGAATATCACCAATCGCTCGCGGCATGCAACCGCTGAGGAAAATGCTTATGCTGCAGCTCTCGAGGCAGCATCGCGTGCAGAGACGTCCTTGCCTCAAGCGAAAGCAGCAGGCGTCAATGTTAAGGAAATCCAGTTTCTCACTGAGTTACTGGCAAGGCATGCTGGCATTGAGAGAAACCCTGAGTTTTATCTTGAAATGCTTATGAATCTGACACACCACATCCTGTATGTACTCGAAGCAGAGCATCTGAAACTCGAACTTGGGTCCTGTGAGGAATGTGGTGTTTACCCGCCCCATTTGCCGCCCTTTCCGTCGTGGCAAAGACTTTTGCGTCTGGATCGGGCTGAACAGGAGCGCCTCTTGGACAAACGCGCTAGCGAGCTCCTGCGCGAAATCGAGGGGCTGCGGCGGACCGTCGATGAGGCCAAGGACGGCTACTACATCGCGCCTCCTTACATCAACGCCTATGATATGATTGAGAATGCCCGGCGCAAATTCTCGCGTTTGCGTAACACGGCCCTCAAGCTTGGTCACTGGACCGATGGGCGTTGGGACGATGGCGAGGAAGAGACGCACCGCGTCTGAGATCCGCGCCAAAACCGAAAACCATACAACGAGAACAACTGATCCGGATTTCCGGAAACGAAAGGGTGTGTCAATGACACTGATGAATTACAGCGCGCGCATAAACCGCCTCAGTCGCATCGTGAAGGTGATCCCGCGCGAGCACCGCGCAGCTGAAGCTGTGCTCCTGTTGAAAAAATGGCCGGCGTATCGCTTTCTTGACCCGCTTAGGGCGACAGAGATCTTCAAGGATAAATACGTCGAAGCGTACAAGAATGCCTACAAGGCAAATATCGACCGGAATGCCGGAGAACAGATCAAGATCGCGACGGGTTACAAGACGTGGACCCAGAACAGCTACCTGACACAGATGTGGACCGCGCGGCAGGCCGCGGACATGCTGTCGATGCCCTACGAGACTTATCTCGAGTTTGCCTTCAACT
This sequence comes from Roseovarius sp. 217, assembly GCF_000152845.1. Lineage (GTDB taxonomy): Bacteria > Pseudomonadota > Alphaproteobacteria > Rhodobacterales > Rhodobacteraceae > Roseovarius. The sequence continues at coordinate 883,120 of NZ_CH902584.1, read as the reverse complement.
TTGCGCTCGCGCGCAATCGCCGTCATCTTCCTCAACCGAACCAGCTGGGCCCTAATCCGAAAACACGTGATGCGTGGTTTGGGAAGCTGGAGGACTTCTGGACCGGTGACAGGCGCAGGCTCGCCCTGACGAGAATGCGGCCCATGACGCAATATGCGTTGATCCACGATCAGGGACTGCCTGCGCAGACGCGGTTTCGGCAGGAGCTCACAGAGGCGGAGGAGGGCAGTAGCTCTGCACTGGATGGCTTCATCGCGCGTAACGTGCTTGCCCTCGGCTACCTGTCGCGGGAGCAGTGTAGTCACGTCGGAGCTGAAGTCGTGTCGCTCGCCGCAGAGCGCGTCGAGAGGAGCTTTGACGTCGTCCTGCACAAACACGAACGCCCGGGTCCCGGCGATCTTCTGCAGAGCTGTTTCGGCTTGCCTGGGGCCGAGGACTCGCTGGACGAGGAGGAGCCGCGGTTCAAGCCGCCCTGTCTGAGCTGTCCCGTTCGCGCAGCATGCACTGAGCTGCGTGACGAGGTCGTGGCGTCCGTGCTCGCCAAGATAGGCAGCGCGGAACCGATTGCCGACCACCGCAAGCGTGTCGTCCGGGACCGGGTCGCCCGTTTCCGGAGTAAACGCAAGATTGCTGCCGCAGAGCAAGAAGGGCAGCCGCGTGCAGGTTAGAGGTGTGTAACGCTCCCCTAAGGTCTCTTTAGATCCGGAGGAATACACAGGAACAGATGTAATATAATAGGGGAGCGTTACAGCTCTGCTACCTCCCGGGATGAGTTCATATTCTCCGGCACAAGATTGGTAACGCCCCCCTACTATATGCAGAATTTCTTTCCGCACCGGGGAACAAGAACGAGTGCACTAGGGGAGCGTTACAAGACCAAGGTCTCCGATCTGACGCGGATGTGGTGCAAACCTACGACTTCACCGAGCACCTTTTAAACCCACTCGGCGACCGTTGCGGTCGCCGATCCAACCGTCGACCCAAAATCCAACCCACCCCATAAAAACGGAGTATCAAAGTTGACCAATATGACCCATAAGTTCTCGCCGCAGCAGGCTGCGGCTCTCGACAAGGTCGCGCACTGGTTCAAGCACGAAAGCAAGAGAAAGCAGGTGTTTCGCCTCTTCGGATACGCAGGCACCGGCAAGACAACGTTGGCACGGCACCTGACCGAAGGTGTAGATGGTGATGTCTGCTATGCCGCCTTCACTGGCAAGGCAGCACTCATGATGCAGCGCAATGGCTGCGAAGGTGCCAGCACGATCCACCAGTTGATCTATGAGCACAAGCGTCGGTTCGACGGAACTTTCGAGTTCGAACTCAACGATGCGAGCATTGCGGCAACCGCCAAGCTGATCGTGATTGATGAATGCTCGATGGTCGATGCCAAGATCGCGAAGGATCTGAAATCGTTCAAGGTGCCGATCCTGGTCCTCGGCGACCCGGCCCAGTTGCCGCCGATTGAAGGGGCTGGATACTTCATCAACGAAGAACCGGACGTGATGCTCACGGAAATTCATCGGCAGGCCAAGGAGAGCCCCGTGTTGCGGCTCGCCACGGATGTCCGGGAAGGGCGGCCGCTTCGGTTCGGCACATTCGGCAAGAGCCGTGTCATTAGCTCTGACGAGGTCGACATGCCGGACTTCCTCGCTGGGGACCAGATCCTCGTTGGCCGCAATGCCACGCGCCATGGTTTGAATCGTGAGATCAGGGAGGAGCTTGGCTTTAGGTCAACATGGCCGGAGATTGGTGATCGGTTGGTCTGCCGGCGCAACAATTACAGCCTTGGTGTACTTAACGGTGAACTGTTCAAAGCCGTGTCGGATGCGAGCGAGCACAAGTCCGACCCGGCGAAGATTTCGCTCTTGGTGAGGTCCGAAGACTTTCCCGAGGAGGGTAAAAAGCGCATCAACGTGCTCAAGGAATACTTCACCGGAAAAGACGTGCGCCTTTCAACGAATGAACTTCGGTCATCGCAGTACTTCGAGTATGGCTATGCACTCACCGTGCATTCTGCGCAGGGCAGCCAGTGGAACCATGTTGTGATTGTCGACGAATCCGGCTGTTTCCGGGAATTTGAGACGCGTTGGCTGTATACGGCGATCACCCGCGCGCAGGAAAACGTCACGATTATCACTGGATAGGCAGTGCCAGCTACCGATCGTTACTATACACGATTCTCAGGTTCGGGAGATTCTGGCGCAGTTCGCTTGCCAAAGCTCTCGGACCCTTATGCCTGCTTGGGATGGCTTGACGATCGAAACGTCAGAATCACAACCAGCGCAAGTTTTCGAACCCCTTTCCCTCCGCCACTTGCCCTTGAGAAACGTTTCTCCCGATCCGGCTGCGGCCGGATTTTTCCGTTATATTCAAGGGTTATGCGGGCGGGGCTGTTCACCGGCCCATGTGCCGGGAGGGCCGGAAGCAGCCTCTCAGCGCCGATATTCTCCAGACCTCATGACTGCGCCGATTTAGTGAATGGCTTGTAAGTAGATGATTTATTGTTTTTATTTCGAGGGCCGAAAATTGACTTCGACGCTAGTCTCCTTCGGCCATTTGGAACGGAATCGGAATTTCAATCAGCTTGAAGCACATTATCCTGCATTTTCGCCGGCGATGACAACTGCATTCCCAATTTGGATTTCGGCAGCACTGCTGCGGAGCCAAGCGGCCAAGAGATTGGCTGCCAATGCAGTCTCCGCCGGTCTCCTGAGCGCGCACTCCCAGACTGTTGCCACACGCCAGCCAGCATCAAGCAGCTGATCGTGCACCGACCTGTCCCGCGCAACGTTCGCGTCGAACTTCGCCTGCCAGAACTCCGGACGTGTCGATGGAGTGGTTGTGTGACGACAGCCCTCATGGCGGTGCCAGAAGCAGCCATGCACGAAGACGATTGCGTGATGCTTCGGAAACACGAGGTCAGGTCGCCCGGGGACAGTCTTCGAATGCAGCCGGTAACGGAAGCCGCGCGCATGAAGTGCCCGCCGAAGCACCAATTCGGGCTTCGTGTTCTTCCCCTTGATCCCGGCCATCATTCGGGATCGGGTCTGTTTGTCTACGATATCGGCCACGTGCACCCTGGTCTTCGATCTGGAACCTAGTATACACCGACTGAATGAAATTCGTCAGGAGCCTGATTTGTCAGCCACTTTCGGCATTGTCGATCTGTTCGCCGGTCCAGGCGGACTTGGTGAGGGTTTTGCTTCCCTCGTCGAGGACGGACATGCGCCGTTCCGGATCGGGATCTCGGTCGAGAAGGAGGCATCGGCCCATCGCACCCTAGCGCTGCGCGCGTTCCTGCGTGAATACCAAGCGCTTCACGGTGTCTTGCCCGAACCGTTCATCGATTTCCATGCCGGGCTTGTTCCCGAGCCGGACTGGTCAGCAGTCGACGCCGAAGCGTGGCAGCTTGCCATTGATGAGGCTCGTGCACTCGAACTAGGCACTGAGACCGCTGCAAGGGCGATTGACGGTGCCATCGCGAAGCTGCGCAAAAACTATGACGATACGATTCTCATCGGCGGACCGCCCTGTCAGGCTTATTCCCTGGTAGGGCGCGCTCGGGCGAAGGGCAAGATTGGCTATGTGCCTGAAGAAGATGAGCGGCACTACCTGTTCCGAGAGTATATCCGCGTGCTCGACAGGCTTCGTCCCGCTGCTTTCGTGATGGAAAACGTCAAGGGCATGCTGTCCTCGACTATCGAAAGCCGACTTGTCTTCGAGATGCTGATGGAAGACTTGTCCTCGCTTGGTACGGGCCAGGATCACCACTACGATCTTCGGGCGGTCCGGGTGGAGGATGGAAAAGCCAGCCTGCGAGAAGCCGCACGACCATCTGACTTCATCGTGCGTGCTGAGGAGTTCGGGGTCCCGCAACGGCGCCACAGGGTGATCATCGTAGGAATTCGGTCCGACCTCTCGGGCAAGGCTGCGCGCGCCGAGATTGCGGTCTCGGCTCTGACGCGAACGGTCAGCGACGTAATCGGGACGATGCCCGACCTGCGCAGCGGCATCAGTCGTGGTAGAGACGATTCATCGGCGTGGCGAGACGAGGTTGTCGAAGCGGCGAAACTTCTGGCCAAAATCCATAAGGGGAAAGAGAATGCTCCGCTTCGGGAAGCGTTCTCATCCGTTGCCAAGCGCATGAAGTCGAAAGCGCAGAGCCGTCGGACAGCGTCATGCCAGCCGGATGGCTATGGCACCTCAAACGATGAATTGCTGCGCTGGCTTGAGCGGCCAGAACTGCGCGCCATTGCCCAGCACGAAACGCGCGGGCACATGGTGTCGGATCTGGGACGGTATCTGTTCGCCGCTGTCTTCGGAGCAGTGCGCGGCTATAGCCCAAAGGCCGCCAATTTTCCTCTGGTGCTCAGCCCCGATCACCGCAACTGGCACAGCGGTGTCTTCAATGACCGCTTCCGGGTTCAGCTGGCGGACGAGGCATCGACGACGGTCACGAGCCATATCTCGAAAGATGGCCACTACTTCATTCACCCCGACCCGATCCAGTGCCGGAGCCTGACGGTGCGTGAAGCTGCTCGGCTGCAGACATTTCCCGACGACTACCTTTTTCTTGGCAACCGCACGCAGCAATATGTCCAAGTCGGAAACGCCGTGCCGCCATTTCTTGCGAGGCAGATTTCAAGATTGCTTCTTTCAGCTTTGGGTTCTTGATCCGTTGGCGCCGTTCACCGCGGCTTTAGCATCGTCAATTGACCACCAAGGGCGCCGGGCATGTATCATCCGGTGGCAGTTGGAGCAGACCAAGGCAAGGTCCTTCAGGTTCGTCTTACCGTGTTCACCGAGCAATGAAACCGGCAGGGTGTGGTGGCATTCGATAAATTCCCGGCCCCTCTCTCCGTAGGTCTGCAAGAAATCGAAACCACAGACCTCACAGGCAAGACCGCCATGCTGTCTCAGGGCGGCGGCCTTCTTTTTCTTCACGAGTGTACTGTTTCGTTCTCGGGAAATATGAACTTGGGTCATTATTCGACCTTCTGGCGCCTCGAAATCGAGGTCGTCGAGAGCCAATATCTCCGTTTCACTGGCGCCGATTAACTGCAAGATCCCATTTGCAACCCGCGTTACCTCGTCCGGACGTCCCGAAAACTCCTCCCAAAGCTCAATTTCAAGCATGTTGCCATTGGTAAGCCCTTTTCTGCCGTTATCGGTGTATTGGGGGTCGAAAGAACTGAAGTTTCGTAACTTCATGGCGACTGCATCTGGCGTTCGCAAACGCAATCCGCGATCGATCAGGCCCAAGGCCGCACTAACTCTTGCGATACGCTGCGCGAGTTCAACGAGTTCCTCAGACTGGGGTCGAGGATCAAAATTACGATGATTCAGATGAAAATCGAGAGCAATGATTAGCTCGTCACGGGTCCAAGCCGGATTTCGATGTCGACCCTGTTCTACAAGAAATTCACGAACCCTGCTGAACAGATCTTCATCGCTGTTCCGTATCCAGTGTTCGTGAACTGCGCGGTCTCGTTCACTAAGCTGTGGTCCTCTTTTTTGCCCTACGGACCAACCCTTTCGACCATTGTCAAAAAGGGAGTCAAATATGTCTCGTGTGCCCTTTAGAGTATGGCGAAACTGTTGTTGAGAGCGACCATCCGAAAGAACATTAAAGAAAAGGTCGTATGCACTGTTCCAACTTTCCACGCCCAGTGCTGCAGGTGGTCTTGGCGCTTTGCCATCGGAAAAGTCTGTGCAACGCGACAAAAAGTACCCGACTAGAACCAAGTCGTCGGATCGAATCCTAATTTTCTCTATCTTTCGCGTCAAACCTAATCCACCAAATCTGCTTGAATAGACACTCCCAATCTTTCCCCGATCTCTAGAAGCAATCGGCGTTTATCTTCCGTGCTAAAGTGCGTTACTATGTAATGCCCATCGACAAAGTTTGACTGATATTTGTCTGGCGGGCTGAGGGAAACAAGAGGATGATTCAACCGTTTGATTCCTAAGCCTTCAACTCTTGAGATGCCAATCTTGGCAATTGCTCTCGAGAAAGTTTCAGCTGCAGAGTTCTCAAAAATTCGATCGTCATTTTCAAAGTGGACAATGAGCTTTTGTGGCGCTTTGCGCTTACGCGTGCCGTTTTGGCTTTCGTAATCCTTCACTTCATTATCCAGAAAGATATCCTTACTAACGAATAGCCAGTCCTTATGCAGATCTTCAGCTTTTGACTTGAAATGGGCGAGGGTTTTTCCCTGCTCAGCCTTCTTTTGGGCTTCTGCGTAGTTTGACTCCTTAAAGAGCTCAGCTCCTCGTTTATTTAAGGAGTCAATTTTTTGCTCCAAGATTTCTTTTATTGTTTGCAAGGCGGAGATTAATTGATCAGCCGACGTAAGCGCGCCCTGTTCAGGTAGCGGGTCTATTGGCAATGATTCATTTTCACCCGCGCCTAGATCAGTGGGTTCATCCCAGTCCGGCTCGCTTGGATTCGGGAGCACTCCATGTACCGGTGTAAATGTTCCCCTTGGATTATCGGACATTTCAACTCCTAGATTTCTCTCATAATTAGCCGCTTCACTGCTTCACTTCCAGAATACTAATAGAGGGAATTCTGAAGGTTGCCGCCCGTATCTTGGTCCAAGTGTCCGCACGCTTCGCCACTTCTGAAATCTGCTGGCCCGGAGCAATCCTGATGAACTCTGCATTTACGACGACGGCCCAGTCCCAGAGCAGGTCGCGCAGACCGCCTGAAATCCCTTGCCGCATCCAGATCTGTTCGAGGTCGAGCCTGTCGCCAAGTCTGTCAGCGACCACCGAAACGACGTAAGTTGCGATGTTGACCCATCCTTGGCGAAAAACCTCCTTCGCCTCCTTCGTCTTGATCATGCTTTCGATTGCCTTGAACAGAATGACCTTGGCGATCATCGCCCGGTACCAGCGGGCATCGAGCGGGCTGGGCACAATGGTCGGATCGGCATCGAGTGCAGCCATGAAGGCCGCGAAGTTCTTCTCGCCAGCCATGGCGACCTGGTTCGGTTTGCAGCGCCACGCTTCGTGGTACTTGGCGATGTCGTTCTTGGTCAGCTTGCGTTTCGGCGGAATCATCTCCTTCAGGTTTCGCCTTTTGGCCGGCGTGGTGCCTTCTCTCAGAAGCATGACGTTGTAGGCGCCAGCTGCGCGCTCGTAGAACCATCGCGTTGCACCGTCAGGGCACCAGGTATCGTTCGCGAGTTTCTCAAGCTCTCGATGAAACGGGCGGTTCGCCGACAGGTCGGACATCTTCACCGCGTTCTGACTGTTCGCATAGCGGGACACGCTGCTTATCAGTCTCTCGCGCGCTTCGTCCTGCGATCCCTTGAGGATGATGATCTTGGCCGGGACCATGACATGGCTGAGGTCGATGGTACGATCATCGCGGGATGAGAAGTAGATGGTCGAGGTTGTCTGGCCGCCGTTCACGATCTGCAGACCCTTGAGGAAGGACAGGCCCAGATTCCCGTCGTCGGTCCGCTCGAAGGCCGCTTCGTCGCAGACAAGCACAAGGCCATTGTTGAAGGCGAGGAAGTGCTCCGGTTCCTTTCGCAGCGTTTCGACGATGCCCTTGTTGACCGCGCGCTTGTTCCCCAGAAAGGTGCGAATATTGGCTTCGAGCAGGGTCGTCCCGTAGCGCAGATAGAGATCCCGAATGAGCTGCCCGGGAATGGCAGTTAGGGCATACTCGTAGTCAGCGTCAGGGTCTGGGACATGTACGCAGGGAAGCGCCCGACCGATCGACTGGACAAAACTTACGGCTAGTTCGTCTCGCGGTTTGCCCTCGGTGTGGCGGAACAGCCTCTCCATATCCATGGCCTCAACGGCCACCATCTTCTGGTGAACCTCTTTGTTCGAGAACCGCTTGGTCTTGGTCTTGCCATCGGTGATCACGAACACCCGAAGTCTGTCGATGTCGCCCCAGCGAGAACGAATGGTCGCAACCAGATCCCTGACCGGATGCGTCGGATCGATCCTTGCATCGAGGTTGCCGCTGGCCGCGCGAAACAGAAAGCGAACGCCTTCGCTTGCGGTTGCGGTGGCATCAGTGTCCCTCAGATCGTTCAGTTCTTCGGTCCCGAAATAGTGGGTCACGAAGAGGTCGAGCGCCGTTTCATCGGAGCTGAGCGCATAGCCCGTAATGCGGAGTTTCGCGTTGCCGATCTTGCCGTTCCAGTGGCAAACGATTGGTGCCTCGCAGATCCCGGTTTCTGCGACATGCTCCATGACCATTTCCGCAAAAACGAGCTCATCCGAAGGAAATGGGCCTTCGCCGGCCTCTACGCGCTCGGCGATGATGGTCTGCAGATCGGAACGAAAGTTGCGGTGAAAATCATCGAGGCTCATGTCAATCCAGTCCAAATTCGTTAATCAACTCCGAAGGTCCGATCGAGGGAACTTCGAGTGCGTCGAGGTCGAGCACATAGGCAGCTGAGCGGATGGCAGCTGGAAGCGCAGCGCGCGTGAGACGCGGCATGTCACCTTCCGTGCGGAACGCCCTTGCGTCCTTCAATGTTAGTGTGCGCCCGTAGAGCGCTGCATGCTCGTCGAGGTAGCCCATCACCATGAGCAGTGCTTCGAACCCGCGTTGCACTCCGGCCAGTCTGAACCTCTCTCGGAGTTCAGTCACGAGACCGACGAGCGAGATCCCATCGGTATTCTCCTCGAAGCGAAAGGCGCACAGGAAGTTGGGCGCCCGGTCACCATCCAGCTGTTCGATGCTGTTGATCCGCGCGAGGAAGCTGCCGGTCCGGACCGTGCTCTTCATCTCTATCGCGCCACCCCGAACGTGGAAGTCCTGTGCAGCTCGCAACGGCCCCTGCCAGCAGTCGAGAGCACCAGCTCCGAGGGAGGTGTCCGTGAGCAGCCTGAGCATCCAGAGTTCGCCGAGCAGGCCGATCTGCGCATCGAACGAAAGAGGACGGTGCGTTCGGGCCATGAAAGCCTGCCACTCTCTGACCCGTTCGAGGAAGGCCTCCACAACGTCGCGGCTCACGCTGTTGGCTGCAGTCTCCAGCGTTCTCAAGACATCCACGACCATTATGGCAAAGATGTCGGGTGAGCCCTCTGGCTGCCTTACGAGAGCGATCGCCGTCTTCCCTGCGAATACGGTTTGACCCTCGATGCAGGAGACGTCGAAACCCTTGCCTTCGGGCAGCCGTGCCGGATTGACCGGCCACGATCCGGGAAAGGAGACGATCATGGCTTCCCGACCGAGCGGAAAGTGACAGCCTGCTTCAACCGAGACGGCGCCCATCCCAGTGAGGTGGACAAATCGCCAGTCTTCCGCCGCTTCTTGGCGCGCGAGCGCTCGCCAGGCGCGTGCAATCCCATCTTCAGTCCACCCACTCATTGAGGCCTCCCCAAAGCACGCTGTTAGCGATGTACCTTGAGTTGGAGACCCTTCTCTCGGAAGTACTCGACGGAAAACTGATGGCCCAAGCGACGACGGGATCAGCATCTTTTATCTCGTCGACCTTGGCTTCCGCTGGATCGAGCAAATAAAGCATCAAGAGACCACGTTCCCGGCGAGCCGGAATATGCACGTCGGTAACGCCTTCTCCCAGAATGTGACGGATTTGTGGACCTCTTGGTTCGGAAGGCGGCTCCTTGCCTTCGTTTCGATCCGTGTCGTTGCGCCAGGTCTTTTGGCTGAGATCACGCGCTGCCTTCCATTCCGCTTCGGTCAGATCGATGGCTTGATCGCGAGGCGAGATCAGGGTCTTGATCGAGTATCGATCCGCATGTTCGGTCGTGCGCTTGCGCTGGAGCATGTTGACCGAACAACCGCCTACCGTGCGGTGCTTGTCGTCCTGGCCACTGTCCTTCCCGATCAGTGCGACCGTCCAGTTCGTCAGCTCACGATCCTTGTTCATCTCCTCGATGAAGTCCGCGATCAGCGGACTCATTATCCGAAAACTAGCAGGGTGGGTTCTGTAATCCCGCAGGAACGAGATGACGCTCAGGGCTGGCACATCTCGCCAAAGGTGACCGTTCCACTTCTGGCCTTGTGGAACGAAATGCTGATCATTCAGATCCGTCGATGGACCGAGTGCGTTGATGAACCGATCCGTGGCCTCGAAGTTCGCCGTGATGTCGTCCTTGCGGTTGGGGAACACGATCGTCTGCAGAAGGTCGCCCGAATAGGTCAGCTGCATCGCTCGAGCGTTTCTCATCTTGGCCCGAGAGGTCACCGTCAGCACCGAATGCGATTTCACCCGCAGACCGAACTGTTTTGGCGTGGCGCCGGCCGCGACCATGTTGTCGAACTCCTGACGCAACTCTTCGGCGGCATCGGCGATATGGCCGAACCACTCCACCATTTCCTGCGACGTGTAGAGGCGGCAGACATCGAGGTAGCCGTCGCGGTAGCCGAACCAGCGCCCCATCTGCATGAGCGTGTCGTACATGCGCGCGGTCCGAAGGAAGTAGCTTGTGCAGAGACCTTCGAGCGTCAGACCACGCGCCAACTTGTCGCCGCCGATGGCAATCACCTTCAGGCCAGTGCCATCGTTCTCGGCATAATCGAGTGCATCCTTCGCCGTGCCGTTGATCTCGCGCACGCGAATGTCGGACAGGACGTCGGGGAGGACGGCACGAATGTCCGCCCAAGCGAAGTCCTCCAGCGTTTCGCCCTCGACGAGAGCATAGCGGATTCCCTGCATGCCTGGCAGGAAGGTCTTTTCATATTCCTTGCGCATGGACGCCTCGAGGTCCTCAAGCTCGATGCCGCGGGTGTAGCGGCCCTTCAGATCCCGCACGTAATCTGCGACTTGGTTGACGACAGCGTTCTGTACCGAGGTGAAGCGGGTAACATGGATGAGCATCGAAGAATGCTTGCTGCCCTGTCCGCGCAGCTTCCGCACCGCACAGGCATAGACAAAGGAGCGGATCGCTTCTGCGAGCGAGTCTGGGACACGGTCCTCTCCCTGCCATCCCGGCCGGTAGCCGTTTTTGTGTCGTGGCGGCATCCACGGCTGGAACTCATCGTCCGAAAGCGAGCGCACCAGAGGCAGGTCTTCCGGCGTGCTGGAAGCCGATCCGAAGACACGACCCGGTCCGACATAATTCGATGGCGCCGCAAGGCTGGTGATGAAGGCTGCCGGGAAAAGATCCGGTCCGTATTCCTGTGTCGTGCCGCGGTCATGAATGAAGATGTTCGCGAAGGGCGTCGCCGTGTAGCCTACATAGGCCTTCCGCGAGAAATGATGAAGGATCGAGCGGATCAACCTGTTGATTGTCTTGGGTTCATGTTCAAGATCCGGATTACCGAACTCGTCCACAATATCCTCACCAGTGTCGACTGATCCGTTGTCCGATTCGTCGTCAATAACGAGAAGAGGCAAGTTGGTGACTAACTTGCGCCCAGTTGCAGGATCGACGTGATTTATGGCGCGGTTCCGTATCCAATGCAACAAGCGCTCCAGCACTGTCTTGTTCTTTTTGACAACGAATAGCCAAGGCCGATGTTCGGGACTTACATTAAGTTTTGAAGCAATTGCCGTCGTGAAATCACCATTGTTCCGTCTGTTAGTCGCTGTATGAGGCCTAACTGACGGATCCGCGTCGATGCTACCGACACCAACAAGTTCAAGCTCATCAGAACTGTTGCTCAGACCGTACCCCAAGAAGCCTTCTTCCAAGCGAATTTGCGTCTGCGATCGCAAATTATTGTGCAAGCCTGCAAGTACGATGATGATCTTGTAACCGGCATCGGCGGCCTTGCAGATCAGTCCGGTATAATTGCCTGTCTTCCCCGACTGAACGTGGCCCACGACCAGTCCGCGACGATCCCAAGCGCCTTCCCGGGTCGGGTCCTCGAGCTGTGAAAGGACTTCGTCAGTGGCGACGTCGAGGGCGTCGAGGGCCGTCCAAGGGATGCGCGCTTCCATATACTCTGAGTAGCGCTGCCAATAGGTCCAGCCCTTCTTCCTTTCCGCATCAAGCCAAGCGATATGGTCCTCGCCGCTCGACAGTGTGGCGTTCTCGCCCACCGTGCGGCTTGAACGGCGGATCAGTTCGTCAACGAGCGCGTCCCGATCAACAAGGGCGAAATCGTCCTCCATCATGATCGAAAGCTTCGTCAGCTCCTTCTCGATCATTTCCGGCGTGACAGAGCTCTGCGCGCGCTCCGCGGCGAGGCGGAGCATGTTCTGGGCCATGGAAAGGATTGAATCGAAGGCCTTCTGGTTTGAAATCGTCATTGGGTGTCTTTCGCTTCAAGGGCTGCAACCAAGTCGAGGTGCCGGTCGAATGGGGACGTACGACCAAGCCGCTCGCGCGCGTCTGTTGGGCTGAGCCCGCGGAACTTCACCAGTGCTTCAAACATGGAGGACAGGGTCTCCATCACTTCGTTGTCGGCCGCTCCGGCGAAACCAGTTCTCGGCGTCTCCTTGTCTTCCGCCGTATCCAGCCAGATGCGCTGCACGGGTACTGTCTCCTCGATCAGCCTCAGAAGAGCGAGAATGTCGGGCCTGAGTGGACCGGCGCGATCGAGGATCGAGGCAACAAGATCATGGTCACGAGCGATCCGGTAAGACGTCCCTTGTGCCGAACGCCGCACTTGCCATGCTTCGGCAACTGCGTTCGAGCGCGTGCCTGAGGCCGGGGTCACGTGGCCCCGGTGAGCGAAGACCCGCCGTGCCGTGTCGCGTGTTTCTGATGCGAGACGGTGGAGCTGGGATCGCAGGCGCACTGGGGGGCTGGCCGTCGATTTAAGGACATTGATCTTCCAATCTGCATCCGCGCTGTTCGGTATGTCGAGCCGGATGCGAGCGAGTCTGTGAGCTTCATCCCGCAGCCACGGCTTGCCGCCATCGCCGAGGCCAAGCCAGCCCCCAGCGAGAAGAAGACGCCTGTTTCTGTAAACGTAGAATCCCTCCTGCTGCGTCCATCCTCCCGGCCCCGCTGCGGTTTCCTGTTCGGCAGGCTTGAGCATGTCGCGATGCGGAAGGACGTGGCATTGCACAGTCACTCCGGTGGTGTGGAGGATCCGATACTCGGCGCTTTCAAGTGCCTTACCGGGATGACCGATGAGGTATGGGTCCCAAGGCTTTAATCCTCTGCCATTGAGCGCGAGGCGCAGCATGGGGAGTTGGCCTTCGAGGAGTCGATGAAAGGTCATCGTTAGATGGGCTTCAACGCGATCCGCGAGCTCGATCATGTCCGTGGCCGCGAAGCCATCTGTCACGATACGGTCCAGCTTCTCCCAGAGAACAATTGTGCCGTGCGCCATCTGGTCAAGCGGTGCGAGCAGATGCTCCGATCCCGGCGCGGGTCCCTCAAAAAGCGGCCATTCGGCACCGTGCTCCTGACCGATGAGATCGAGGTCCCAGCGCAGGCAGACGACCGGTCCACCTTCCTTCCGACTGGCGACGGTGAGGCGACGAGCCTGAGAGAAGCTGGCCGTCTTCAGGCCCAGCCCGAAGCGCCCGAGGTCGTTGGCGGCGCGTTCAGCCCTCGGATCGCGAGCGCCAAGGCGCATGCCAGCCTCCAGAGCCTCGTCGTCCATGCCTTCACCGTCATCGACGATTTTTACCCAGCTTTCTGGACCGGCCCATTCGAGATGGATTGCGATCGCGGTTGAATTCGCCGTAATGGAATTGTCGACCAGATCGGCCAGTGCAGTAGGAAGCGCATAGCCGAGCCCGCGAAGTGACTCGAGCATCGAACCGGCATACGGGGGAGCATTTCGCACAGTCATTGGCATTGCCCCCTGCCGGAGTCTGCCAAACCGAGGCGGTTCAACTTGCCAATTACAGCATTCCGGCTGGTTCCCCCCAGATTCTCAGCAATTTCACTTGCGCTCATGCCAGCCGCCCAAAGTTCCTCAAGACGAGCTACGCGGTATCTCGTCCAAGACATGAGTCGCCTCTCGTTGTTATCTATTTCGGATGGGCCATCTTCTTCTGTGTGCTGCACAGAGGAGACTTTCTGTCCGCGACCGTTGTCGTAGCCCGGTAATTCTTGGCGCCGATCGGCGGAGACTGTCGGTCCGCGACTGCTGTTGTAGCCCAGTAATTCTTGGAGCCGACGCTTACGGCCCGGATGGGAAAGTAGGTCGAGGCCCTTCGCTTCGATCTGACGAATGCGCTCGCGTGTCACGCCGTAGATTTGACCGATTTCCTCGAGGGTCATTTCAGAATCATGCCCTATACCAAAACGCATCCGGATCACATCAGCCTGACGTTCCGGCAGATCGGCCAGTGCTTCTGTCACGATCCTTTCGGTTTCTGCTTGGTCCAAGACATCCACTTCTGAAGGCTCGGGCAGCAGGTTGTCCCAGTCGTCGAGGCTTGCGGGATATTCGGCTTTACGCGGGATGCAGCGAAACTGTCTGACCTCGTCGATTGCCCATTCCAGCTCCTCGGCAAGATCAAGGTCGGAAACGGCACCGCCGACCCGAACGTCCAGCCTGTCGAGGGCGCGATCAAGCTTGGTGACCTTCTCGTTCCGGTGCACGGGGATTCGGATCGCTGCGCCTTCATCAGCGCGCCATCGCATGATGGCCTGTCGCATCCAGTATGTCGCGTAGATGAGGAAGCGATAACCACGTTCGGGATCAAATCGCCTTGTGGAACGCTGCAGACCCATGAACGCCACTTGGAAGACGTCCTCTGGTTCCTCTCCTTCCTCCACGTTCCGCGAGGCAAACCGCCGCACGTAAGGCAGGTGCTCGCGGATTAGGTGTTCTGTAGCGGATTCGGAGATCAGGATTTCGGCTTCAAGCTGACTGGCCTCTGCTTGGCACGCTGGGAACTGCTCAAGTCTGCGGACCAACTCCTTGTGGAAAGCGAGAGAGAGTTCCAATGCCTCGAGCGCAGCAAGAGCCTCTCTTCGTCGTTTGCCGTCCATTACCCGGCCAGTAGTGTTCCACGACCTCAGGGCGTCCGCGGCGGCCATTACTTCGGACGTCTCCGCATGGCCCGGTCGCGAGGGAATAATGGTTCGCAGGGAGACCGAGCCGGGGTCTCGCGAACCGTCGCGGAGGCGGTTCATGACGTCGAGGATCGTTTCGACGGCGGTCTCGGAGGCCAGGATGCCCAGCTGGAGTTCCTGCTTGGCCCGCATCATGGGCTCCAGCAACTGCAGCTCTTCTGATTTGTCCATGACGAAGCGCTGTGTGCCGGGAAGCCGCGTCCGACGCGTAAGGGCTGCCTCTATCGCGTCAGCAAGGTCATCGGACGATGTGTCTGAGACGGCGTCCCAGATGTCGGCATCATGCTCCGTCGCCTTAGCGAGATCGAAGCCAGCTGCTTCCATGTTGCGCTGGAGATTGCTGCGCAGTTCCTCGAGATCACCATTCCCTTCGCAATGGGCGACCAGGCGGTCGATATCGTCGAGGGAGCACCGACCCTTTGCCAGAATCTCTTCTGCCCAGGTGAAGCAGAGCTCCGGGTCGATCGAGATCCGCGTGCCGGTCTGGACGACAGCGCGTTTGACCGATTGCCGGCCGCGGTTCCGGACTTTCAGGAAGTCGTTCTCTGCACCATGATCGGCCGTCACCGCGGCGCTGGAGCCGATGCCTTCTCCAGCAATCGGCGCAGCTGAAAGGTCGAGATCCCAATCCACGTCCACGTTATCCGAAACCACTGGTGACGAACTGATGAGCGCTACGAATGTCCCCGATGCCGTATCGCCCGCGTACTGATCGAAGAATTCCTCTGGCTCTGCCTCAGCTTCGAAAGTCAGCAGGTCATCCAGGTCGTCGGTCCTATCGGTTGGCTCTGTCTCCTGAGAAACGGCGACACGATGCTCCGGAACTCCATCGGGCCCGATGACGACATCCTCGACCACAAGTGAAACCTCGCGCTCGCCGACCGTCTCCGTTTCCGTCTCCGGCGACCCCGCAACAAGCGAAGACAGAAGCTGCGCGGCGAGACCGTGACCTTCGGCAAATGCCACATCCGCAGGTGTCTGTCGGTCGTGGTTCAGTGCACCGGGGTCGGCACCTGACCGAATGAAGAGATCGCAGACGGCCAGATTGCCCATGCGCGCGGCAAGGTGGAGTGGTGTATCTCCTTTCGGGTCGGCGGTGTGGAGGCGAGAAGATGCCGCAAATTCGGCAAGCCTCTCGAGCTTCCCTTCGGCGATCAGCCGGATCTCGAAAGGCCCAAGAAAATGGCTTTCCGGTTCGCTCGTCGTTTGGTCGCGACTGCCGAGGATGCGGGACAGTCTATCCATGATCTTCATGAATGACCTCCCTGTTGAGAAGCACGATCTGCTGGTCCTGCGGCTTCCTCGCGCCGGGATCAGTATCAAGCCCGAGACGCCTGAGCGCGTAGTACAGCAGCGCGCGCCGGACCTTGATCTTCGCCTTGCCGCCACGCATCCCGTAGTCGAGCGCGATGACCTTGGCCTGGGTTTCGGAAAGGGCGGGGTGGGGCCCGATTTCCAGAGTGGCTTCAGTATTCCAGTCGCGGTCGTCAATCGCGGACACATCGCTTTCCCGACACTCTCGAATCTCGAGCATTCGCGAGAGCAGGAAGTCCTTGAAGGCTTCGTCGGTCAGGCAGAACGCCCGTGTGTGCCAGCGGAACCCGTCGAACCCGATGGCGTGCGGAGCGATCCAGCGCCAGCGCGGCTCCGGACTGGACAGGGACTGGTACTTCACCTCGATCGCCTCGGACCGGCGTATGGCGCCGACCACGGAGCGGAGCGTCACCGGATTGACGCCGCGCACCGGGGTCGGGGCTGAGGCGTAGGGTGGGAGATCGGCGATCCAGGAGTCCTCGCGGTCGAGGATCCCGTCTGCCACCGACCGAAGCTGGGCGAGGTAGCGGCTTGCGTCAGGTTCGAGAAAACGGGGCTTGAACTCGGGGCCACGGACGTAGGTCCGCGCGCTCTTGTCGTAGACCATGTTGTCCGGCGCGAAGCCGATGTAGCGGTTCAGGTCGGTGGACGCCTGGTTCACCGAGACCCCGAACTGGTCCATCAGGTCGCTGCGGTTCACATGTCCCTCCCAGAACAGGCGGAACTCTATGAACTCGAGACGCTGCTCGACTCCCCAGCGAAGTTCGGACCTCTCGTTGTCCACCGTGGCCTCCCAGCCCCCTGATGCGCATGGTAACTATGCGCGCCCATTTTCTGGGCCTACAGCAGGTTAGCCGAGAGATCATCATCTGGCAATGCAAATGCTTAACGCAGCTTTAGCTCTTGCCCCGGCGAGGCGGCAGGTTTGATGTGTTGTGGCTATCTGCCGTTCTTCTGCTCGTCGGCTGCTCGCAGCATTTCGCGCCCGAAAACCTCCAAGTCTTCGGTCCTGTAAACGACTCGCCCACCGATTTTCAGGTACTGGGGGCCTTTCCCCACCCGGCTGGGTGCCTGGGCGTCCGTATGCCTACAAGGTCAAGGCGAGCATCATCGATGTGGGCCACAAAGATGCCGAAACGCGGTCGCGACCTCTTTGTTCAGGAGCTCATACGATATCGTCGTGGAACGCGATCTGATCCCGGTTCTATTCCGAACGACGAAGTGACCATGAACTCGCACATCTTATTTCCCCACTCATGACAATAAATTCACTTAGGTCTTGGATGGTGAGCTGCCACGTTGGAGAGGCATCCGCCGCGAGTTAAATGAACTCCCGCTTGCCGTTTGGGTGGACTGAGGTCATCTAGAAATCAGGAAGGCCAGATCGACTCGATTTGCGGCCTCTTCATGCTGCGCTTCACATCGGTGTTCGATGGCGCTGCTCCCAAAGTGTCTCCGGGCTGACACCTGTGTCGGAGTTTCTGGGGGATATGTTCGCTCTGTCAAGCTGTCGCTCTGGGTGATGCTTTACGCATCTGCCTTTTGAGGCTCCGAAGACGGTAGCGGCTCTGTCGTGGATGATCTCGAGGCGCAGGCGACTGTGTCCTTCTATCTGTCGAACTCGAATCGGTGTCGGAAGCGCCCGTTCTCGGCCTACAGGCGGCAGAGACTGGGGCAAATCACAGCGTGTGCGGTCTTGAGCGCCCTGTCCCTGCGATCCGTTGCTTTAGAGTTGGCCGGTTTGATCGACTCGTCGGTTCACAATGGGCCAAGGTGATACGAAGCCGTGGCACGGCAAAGTGTTCCGGAGATGAATATTGTATCTCGTCTAAGTTATTGAAAAATATTAACTTAGGAGACTTGGCTGGGGTGGTAGGATTCGAACCTACGGTACACGGTACCAAAAACCGATGCCTTACCACTTGGCTACACCCCAACGTGCCGCGCTAATTACTCTGGACCTTGGCGCGGTTCAAGGGTGCTTGGTAAAAAAAACACCTACTCGTGTGTTTCGCTCATTATGTTTCTGAAATTACTTTGGAATCCTTCGCATAATTGGCTGCATCATTCAAAGGTTTCGCTGGCTTTGACACCCCAGAGTGCAGTTTTGGGGGCCCATCCGTCGTATCCCGCAGCCGAGATCGCGCACCAGTCAGGCTTGCATTCCTCGACTCGGGCAATGACGCCTTGCTCCAGCCGCGCCACAACCATTGTATCCGGCTCAGGCCTGACCAGAAGATCCAGCATCTCGACTTCGACACTTGCTGTGCGTACGCCTGACAAGAGCGTGTAATGCACCCAACCGCCTGCGCCATCGCGGTCACGCACCCGCCGCCAATGGCCATGCTCTGCGGTGATCTCGAGCGGCATATCGCGGCGCTTAAAGATCCAGTCAATCCGATGCGTCAGGCTGGGCCCCCGGCGCACATTCCCCTCGGCGGCCTTCATCGACACAAAACGCGGTAGAGGTAGGTTTGTGACGGGCCCACGGTCTTCAGCGGTGGCGGCCAGCGGACCGACAAATATCAACGTAAAAACGGCCGCAAGACCTGATTTCATCACTGTCATTCGATTTCTGCCCGACAAATTGCAAGGGGGTTCTTGTGCCCCGCTCTTTCCTGCGCCACTCTGGCAGCAACGCGCCTGAAAGGAAAGTTTTAAGGAGGGCTTCATGCCATCTGCACGCCTGAGTGTTGTCGTTACGCGACGCCTGCCTGAACCGGTGGAGACGCGGATGCGTGAACTGTTTGATGTCCGATTGCGCGAGACAGATGCGCCAATGACTCGCGAGGAACTGGCGCGTGCCGTCAGGGACGTCGATGTGCTGGTCCCAACGCTATCGGACCGGATTGATGCCAGCCTGATCGCGCAGGCCGGGGACCGTCTGAAACTCATCGCCAACTACGGGGCAGGGGTTGATCACATTGACGTAGGCACCGCGCGCCAGCATGGAATTCTCGTATCAAACACACCGGGAGTGTCCGCTGATGATACTGCGGATATGACCATGGCCCTGCTTCTTAGCGTAACGCGACGCTTGCCCGAGGGCTTGGCAGTAATGCAGTCTGGTGACTGGCAGGGTTGGTCGCCGACAGCTTTGCTGGGTGGCCGGGTTGCTGGGCGGCGTCTGGGTATTCTTGGCATGGGGCGGATCGGACAGGCAGTGGCGCGGCGCGCCGCCGCCTTTGGCATGCAGATCCATTACCACAATCGCCGCCGGTTGCGTCCCGAAACCGAAGAGGCCTTGCAGGCAACCTATTGGGAGAGCCTCGATCAAATGGTGGCGCGGATGGATGTGCTCAGCATCAACTGCCCGCATACGCCTTCCACCTTTCACCTGATGAATGCGCGGCGGCTCAAGTTGATGAAGCCCGACGCGGTGATCGTCAACACGTCACGCGGCGAGGTCATCGACGAGAATGCCCTGACGCGCATGCTGCGGGCAGGTGAAATCGCGGGTGCCGGGCTTGATGTCTACGAGCACGGTGCGGACATCAATCCCCGATTGCGAGAGCTCAAGAATGTCGTTCTCTTGCCGCATATGGGATCGGCCACTCTCGAAGGTCGGATCGAGATGGGCGAAAAGGTCATCATCAACATCAAGACCTTTGACGATGGGCATCGCCCGCCTGATCAGGTTGTGCCCTCAATGCTCTGAGCGCTCGCCTTTGGCTGCAATTCCTCTTATGACGGCGCAATGAGCCAATCAGAGCCTTTTGAGATATTTCTCGCCGCACCACCGGGGCATGAAAATGCTCTAGCCGAAGAGGCTATTGAGCACGGGTTCGGTCCGGTCACAATCCTGCCTGGAGGGGTCAGTTTCGTGGGGCTCTGGCCCGATGTATGGCGGGCAAATCTGGAATTGCGCGGTGCGGGGCGGGTGCTGGCGCGGATTGGCTCGTTCCGCGCCTTTCATCTGGCGCAACTTGACAAACGCGCGCGCAAATTCGAGTGGGCCGCGCACCTGCGCGCCGATGTCCCGCTGCGCGTCGAAGTGACGTGCCGAAAGTCCAAGATCTATCACGCAGGAGCCGCTGAAGAGAGGATCGTTAAGGCGATCACCGAGACGCTTGGCGCGCAAGTGCATGATGAGGCGGCGCTGCGCCTTATGGCCCGGATCGAGGATGATCTGGTGACCTTCAGCCTTGATACCTCGGGCGAACCGCTGCACCGGCGCGGGTACAAAGAGGCGGTTGGCAAGGCCCCAATGCGCGAGACCCTCGCGGCGCTTTTCCTGCGGCAATGCGGCTATGACGGGCGCGAGCCGGTTCTCGATCCGATGTGCGGCTCGGGGACCTTTCCTATTGAGGCGGCAGAGATCGCGACGGGGCGTCACCCCGGGCGCGCGCGCCGCTTTGCGTTTGAAGATATGGCCGCGTTTGAGTCTGTGGCTTGGGCGGCGATGTCGCATCCCGCAGGCGCGCGTGAGACACCTTTGAGATTTTTCGGCTTTGATCGCGACGCAGGCGCCGTTCGTATGGCGTCCCAGAATGCGGAGCGCGCAGGGGTGGATGGGATCACGCAGTTTACCTGCCAGCCGCTATCGGCGTTGACCCGACCGGACGGGCCACCGGGATTGGTGATGGTCAACCCGCCCTATGGCGCGCGCATTGGCAACCGCAAATTGCTCTTCGGCCTCTATGCCAGCTTGGGCGATGTTCTAAAGCGAGAAATGAAGGGTTGGCGCGTCGGGCTCGTCACGAGCGACGCAGGCCTTGCGAAGACGACCGGTCTGCCCTTCTTGCCACCGGGACCGCCGGTGGCGCATGGTGGGCTCAAGGTGACGCTCTGGCGTACCGATCCACTCTAGGGAGACCGACGATGCGCGCGCTTGTTCTGGCTGTTGGGGTACTCTTTTGCGGTCCGGGTCTGGCGCAACAGACCGCTGATACGGTCGCGCCGGAGGGCGCCGGGGCAGGGGCAGTGCAAGTGCCTCCGATGTTGGAGGCGGCACAGGCCGCCAAGGACGCAGGTCGTCCGGTCGAAGCGCAGACTTGGATGATCGCTGCCGCGCATCCCCTGGCGGTTGAGGCCGGCGCTCGTGTGTTGGCGGCGGGCGGAACTGCTGCGGACGCCATGGTGTCCGTCCAAGCCGTGCTTGGTCTGGTTGAGCCGCAAAGTTCTGGTTTGGGTGGTGGGGCCTTCCTTGTTTGGCATGATGGCCAGAGCGGAGAAATCACCACATTGGACGGGCGCGAAACAGCGCCACTTGCCGTTACACCGACCCTCTTTCAGGATGAGGCCGGGGAGCCGTTGCAATTCTTTGATGCGGTCGTGGGCGGACGATCCGTCGGCACACCCGGCACGCCCGCGCTCATGGCCGACGCACATGCCCGGTGGGGGCGTGCCGATTGGTCAGGGCTTTTCACCGATGCGATACGGCTGGCCGAGGATGGATTCCCGGTTAGCCCGCGTCTGGCTGGTTTGATTGCCGCGGATGCAGACCACTTGAAGGTCTTTGCGGAAACCCGCGATTATTTTCTGCCGGATGGCGCGCCGCTCACAGCGGGGCAAATCTTGCGCAATCCGGACTATGCCAATACCCTGCAGCTTCTTGCGCAGGAGGGTGTCAAGGCGTTCTACACCGGCGAGCTGGCGCTCGACATCGCAGAACGGGTGCAGCGCTCGGGTCGAAATCCGGGGGTCCTCAGTCCGCTTGATCTGGCGATCTACCGGGTCAAGGAACGACCTGCTATATGCACGCCGTATCGCGGCTTTGAGGTTTGCGGCATGGGCCCACCCTCGTCGGGGGCAATCACTCTGGGGCAAATTCTTGGGCTCTTGGAGTCGTTTGATCTGGCAGCCCTTGGCTCTGATAGCCCTGAGGCTTGGCGCCTGATCGGTGATGCCAGCCGCTTGGCCTATGCAGACCGGGGGCGCTATCTTGCGGATAGCGATTTCTTGCCTGTTCCGCTCAAAGGTTTGCTCTCACCTGACTACCTGAAATCTCGTTCTGATCTCTTGAGGGGTGACGATGCCTTGCCACAGGTCTCGCCCGGCACCCCCGAATTCGACCATGCTCTAAACTGGGCCGATGATCAGTCCCTGGAACTGCCCTCAACGTCGCATATTTCGATTGTCGATAGCCATGGCAATGCGCTCTCGATGACCACGACCATCGAGAATGGCTTTGGTTCACGCCTTTTGGTGCGGGGTTTCCTGCTCAACAACGAGTTGACCGATTTCTCATTTGCCACCCATGAGAACGGTGTGCCGATTGCCAATGCGGTCGCTCCGGGCAAGCGACCACGGTCTTCTATGACCCCGACCATCCTGCGCCGTGATGGGCGGCCTGTGCTCATTCTCGGCAGTCCGGGCGGTAGCCAGATTATAGGCTATGTGGTCAAGACAATCATCGCTTGGGTGGATTGGGGTATGGATGTGCAAGAGGCGGTCAGCCTGCCGCATCTGGTCAATCGTTTTGGTCCCTATGACATCGAACCTGAGGCAAGCGCGCTGGCGGAGCCACTGACTGCCATGGGCTTTGAGGTCCGGGAGACCTCCCTCACGTCTGGGCTGCATGTGATCGAACAGGGCGCGCGTTTGTTTGGTGGCGCGGATCCTCGCCGTGAAGGGCTCGCTTACGGCAAGTGACGGTTTGGGTGCTCGACCTAAGGCGAAACGCAAAGTCGCAATCATCTGGCCTAAAATACCTCGGGGATTCGGCGGCAGTGCCCCCGGTCTGTTTAGCCTTCGGCGAGATCTCGAAGGATCGGACAATCTGGGCGGGCGTCACCGGCGCATTCCCGCACCAGATGGCGCAAGGTAGCCTGCATGGATTGCAACTGAGCGATTTTGTCCTCAATCTGCGCCAAATGCTCTTCAGCCAAATGTTTGACATCACCGCTCGCGCGGTCCTGATCCTCGTAGAGCGCCAGGAGCTTGCGACAATCCTCGATAGAGAAGCCCAAGGCGCGGGCCCGGGCCAAGAATGCCAGCTTGTGGATGTCGCTCTTGCGAAAGGCCCGGTAACCGTTGCTTTCACGCAGAGGACGGATGAGTCCGATGTCTTCATAGTAGCGAATGGTCTTGGCAGGCAGGCCGGTTTCTCGTGCCACTTCTGAAATGTTCATGCTGTGCCCTCCATAGCCGGGTGCAGACGCTTGAGGCGCAGCGCGTTCGACAGAACAAAAACGGACGACAGGGCCATCGCGCCCGCCGCAAGCATGGGCGAGAGCATCGTGCCCGTGGCCGGATAGAGCACGCCCGCCGCCACCGGGATCAAGGCCGCATTATAGGCAAAGGCCCAAAAGAGGTTCTGCCGAATATTGCGCAGGGTGCGATGTGACAGATCGAGTGCGTTCACCACCCCGATCAGATCACCCGACATGAGGACCACATCGGCCGCCTCAATCGCCACATCGGTGCCGGTGCCCACGGCAATGCCCACATCGGCTTGTGCCAATGCTGGTGCGTCATTGATCCCGTCTCCCACAAAGGCCAGCACGCCAAAGCGCTCTTGCAGCGCTCGCACCGCCGCCACCTTGCCATCGGGCAGAACCTCTGCTTCGACATGGTCGATCCCCAACTCTTGGGCTATGGATTGAGCAGTGGCCGTGCTATCGCCGGTGATCATGGCTGTCTTGATGCCCTTGGCGTGCAAGGCCTCGATCACCGCGCGACTTGTCGGCTTGACCGCGTCCGCCACGCCAAACACTGCGGCGAGTTTCCCGTCTATCGCAATATAGATGGCCGTCTGTCCCGCCGCGGCCAGGCTTTGCGCGGCGTCAGTCAATGCGCCTGTTTCAATCGCCTCAC
This sequence comes from Roseovarius sp. 217, assembly GCF_000152845.1. Classification (GTDB taxonomy): domain Bacteria; phylum Pseudomonadota; class Alphaproteobacteria; order Rhodobacterales; family Rhodobacteraceae; genus Roseovarius. The sequence continues at coordinate 859,120 of NZ_CH902584.1, read as the reverse complement.
GGGTCATCAGGCGTGCGGAACCTATCACCAATGCGTGACCTTCTACCTCTGCAATTATGCCATGCCCGGCAATTGCCTGAAACGTCTTGGCCTGCGGAATGTCCACCCCCCGGCGGGCCGCTGCATCTTCGATGGCGCGCGCAATCGGATGCTCGGACTTGGATTGCGCGGCTGAGGCCAGTCGCAAAATGTCGTCCTCAGTCTGCTCCGCGGCCAGAGAGATGCGCGTTACTTCGGGCTTGCCGCGCGTCAGGGTGCCGGTTTTGTCAAAGGCTACGATCTGCGCCTCATCCAGCCGCTGCAAGGCCTCGCCCTTGCGAAAAAGAACACCGAGTTCTGCCGCACGCCCGGTGCCCACCATGATCGAGGTGGGCGTCGCCAAACCCATGGCACAGGGGCAGGCGATGATCAGGACCGAAACTCCAGCCACCAGCGCGTGAGTGAGAACCGGTTGAGGCCCGAGGATCAACCAAACCGCAACCGTTAGCAGCGCAATCGCGATCACTACTGGCACAAAGATCCGCACCACCCGGTCCGCCAATGCCTGAACCGGCAGCTTGGCCCCTTGTGCCTCTTCGATCATCGATACTATCTGTGCCAGCACCGTATCGTGTCCCACTGCGGTCGCACGGAAACTCAGGGCACCCGCACCATTCACGGTGCCGCCCACGACAGCATCGCTTGGCCCTTTGGCCACCGGTGCGGGTTCACCTGTGATCATCGACTCGTCAATATAAGAGGAGCCTTCGACCACTTCTCCGTCAATTGCCACCTTTTCTCCGGGTCTCAAGTGAATGATGTCACCAACCGCGACCTCTTCTATTGGCAGGTCGGTGATATTGCCTTTGCGTTCGACACGGGCGGTTCTTGGTTGCAGCCCGATCAGACGCTGAATAGCTGCCCCGGTGCGGCCCTTGGCACGAGCCTCAAGCCAGCGGCCGGTCAGAATCAACGTGACGATCACCGCTGCGGCCTCAAAATAGACAGCGCTACTGCCCTGAGGGAGGAATGCAGGCAGGAAGAGTGCCACGGTCGAATAGGCCCAGGCCGCAGATGCGCCCAGTGCCACGAGGCTGTTCATGTCCGGAGCGACCTTGAGCAATGCAGGGACACCGAGCCGATAAAACTGCCGCCCGGGCCAGATCAGGACCAACGTGGTGAGCACGAACTGTACCAGCCATGAGGTGGTCATGCCAATCGTGTCCATAATCAGAGCGTGCATGCCCGGGATCACATGACTGCCCATTTCCAACGCAAAGACCGGCAGGGTCAGCAATCCGGCAGTCCAGACCTGCCGTCGCGCCTGGCCAATCTCCGCCCTGCGCCGCGCGGCCTGATCTTCTCCGTGGTCATCTTTCATACGGGAGGGATAGCCCGCTTCGGTCAAGGCACGAACCAGAACGCCAGCATCAGTGCTGCCAGGGAGATATCGGACATAGGCAGTCCCATTCGCCAGGTTGACCCGTGCCTCAAGCACAGCGGGCAGCGCGTTCAGCGCCGCCTCGGCCCGGGCCACACACGATGCACAACTGAGCCCAGAAACGGTGAGAGAGATGGTTTCTTCGCGAGCCGGATAGTTTGCCGCGCGCAGGGCCCTCGCGATGTCGGTGGCGCGGGCGTCATGCAGTACCATATGCGCTTGCCCATTGGCGAAATTGACGGAGATGTCGCTTAGCCCTGGCACGCCGCTAAGCGCGCGCTCAGCCCGTCCGGCACATCCCGCACAGCTTAGCCCCTGCACTTCGATTCTCAGTCCTGCACCACCAGACATGACGATTCCTTTGCTATTCTGGTGAAGAGATAGGGATTCCAGTCACTGTAAGGTCAAGAGCTCGTGCCTCAAACGTTGAAAAACAGGGCCATTTGAAGAAAAAACAGGCGCTGCGAAGAAAATTTCATTTTTCTGTAAAAAAGGGGTTGCGGGTCTGAGCCTCTAACCGTAAATACCCCTTCACCGGCGCTGCTGAGGCGGTTGTTGGGACGCGGGACGGACTTGGGGCGGTGCTCTTGGGAAGGCTGCGGGACGAACTTCGGAGGTAAGGTTGGCGGGTTGCGCTAGGTAGATTGGCGCTTCCGGTTGATTTTGTCTCGACGCTCTTTGAAAATTTGGTAACTGAAGAGATATGTGGGCGGTTTGGTTCATTTCGATGGATCAACGTCTGTATATCAACGCTCTTAGGGTTTCGGCCCGATGATGGAGTGTCAGCTTCACTGTCTTGTATGGACTTCGTTTCTTTGGAAACGATGTACATCAGACAGATGACTTTCAATGCGGTCGTTTCCTTAGCCGGGTCGACCATGCTGCGGAGCGATTGGGGGTAGATTTATCTGCACTCAAGTAGCGAAGCGGTAGTGCATTGAAGATGTGCAGAGGTTCGAACGTCAAGGATACGCGGAGACGCGTTTCAACTTGAGAGTTTGATCCTGGCTCAGAACGAACGCTGGCGGCAGGCCTAACACATGCAAGTCGAGCGAGATCTTCGGATCTAGCGGCGGACGGGTGAGTAACGCGTGGGAACGTACCCTCTTCTGCGGGATAGCCACTGGAAACGGTGAGTAATACCGCATACGCCCTTCGGGGGAAAGATTTATCGGAGGAGGATCGGCCCGCGTTGGATTAGGTAGTTGGTGGGGTAATGGCCTACCAAGCCTACGATCCATAGCTGGTTTTAGAGGATGATCAGCCACACTGGGACTGAGACACGGCCCAGACTCCTACGGGAGGCAGCAGTGGGGAATCTTAGAC
>NZ_CH902584.1:608619-856274 GCF_000152845.1 Roseovarius sp. 217 | reverse complement strand
ATGAGTGTCGTCACTGCCAAGACTTGATCAGCTCGTCATAGGCAATCGTGACCGGCTCGTCGTCCTCGTTCTCGAGTTTGGCCTTGGGCGCGCCGGGCTGGCTCAGCCAATGCTCGGGGTCCATTTCCTCGTTGAGTTTCGGGCCGATGTCGCCTTGGATGCCGGCGCGCTCCAGACGCTCCAACACGCGCTCCTGATCGGCGCAGAGGCTATCGAGCGCCTCTTGCGGCGACTTGGCACCGGACATGGCGTCGCCGATATTCTGCCACCAGAGCTGGGCCAGTTTCGGATAATCCGGCACGTTGGTGCCGGTGGGCGACCACTGGACGCGCGCGGGCGAGCGGTAGAATTCCACCAGACCGCCCAGTTTCGGCGCGCGCTCGGTAAAGCTGTCGTGCTGGATCGTCGACTCGCGGATGAAGGTCAGACCCGTGTGGGCCTTCTTCACATCCACGGTTTTCGAGGTCACGAACTGCGCATAGAGCCAGGCCGCCTTGGCGCGGTCCACGGGGGTGGATTGCATCAGGGTCCAGCTGCCTGCATCCTGATAGCCCACTTTCATGCCCTCTTCCCAATAGACGCCATGCGGGCTGGGGGCCATGCGCCACTTGGGCGTGCCGTCCTCGTTCATCACCGGCAGGTCGGGTTTCACCGACGCGGCGGTAAAGGCGGTGTACCAGAACATTTGCTGCGCGACATTACCCTGCGCCGGGATCGGGCCAGCCTCAGAGAAGGTCATGCCAGCCGCCGAGGGGGGCGAGTATTTTTGCAGCCACTCGATCGCCTTGGTCACAGCATAGACCGCTGCGGGGCCATTGGTTGCGCCGCCACGGGCCACGCAAGAGCCAACCGGCTGGCTCTGCTCATTCACCCGAATGCCCCATTCATCGACCGGCAACCCGTTGGGTTCACCCTTGTCGCCCATCCCGGCCATGGACATCCATGCGTCGGTATAGCGCCAGCCAAGGCTCGGGTCTTTCTTGCCATAGTCCATGTTGCCAAAGACTTCGCCGTCGACACCCATATGGCTCAGATCGCGCCCGGTGAAGAATTCGGCAATGTCCTCGTAGGCCGACCAGTTGACCGGAACGCCCAGATCATAGCCGTATTTCTCTTTGAAATCGGCCTTGTTCTTGTCATCGTTGAACCAGTCGTAGCGGAACCAGTAGAGGTTGGCGAATTGCTGCGTTGGCAATTGATAGACTTTGCCATCGGGGCCGGTGGTGAACGACAGGCCGACGAAATCGTCGATATCAAGCGTCGGACTGGTCACATCCGCGCCCTCACCCGCCATCCAGTCGGTCAGGTTGCGGACCTGCTGATAGCGCCAATGGGTGCCGATGAGGTCGCTGTCGTTGACATAGCCATCATAGATATTCTCGCCCGACTGCATCTGTGTTTGCAGCTTTTCGACCACATCGCCTTCGCCGATCAGGTCATGCGTGACCTTGATGCCGGTGATGGCGGTAAAGGCCGGGGCCAGCACCTTGGATTCGTAGCTGTGGGTGTCAATGGTTTCCGAGACAACCTTGATGTCCATCCCGGCAAAGGGCTGAGCGGCATCTACGAACCACTGCATTTCCGCCTCTTGCTCGGCGCGGGTGAGCGTCGAGAGATCGCCGATCTCGGCGTCGAGGAAGGCGGTGGCGGCCTCCATATCCGCGAAGGCGGGCGAGGCCAGCAGGCCCAGCGACACCAGCGCGGTGGTTGTTTTCATTCGCAAGTTCATGGTTTCCCTCCCTAGGTGAACTTTGTTGGTGATTGGTCCCGGTCTAGACCCAGCGAAACACCGCCGCGGCATAGATCAGGCAGAGGATCAGCGCATAAGGCTGGTTTGCGCCGACAAACCCGAGCCAGGCCAGATTGAGAAAGGCCGAGCCCAGAAGTGTGATAAAAAGCCGATCCCCGCGCGTGGTCTCAATCCGGAGGATACCAACACGCGGGGTTTCGGGGAATTTTATGGCCAGCACCGTGAAGGTGACGAGCAGAGAGGCGATCACGATAAAGAAGATCGCGGTGGGGAGTGTCCAAGCCATCCAAGCCATGTTTAGCACCTCCCTCTAAGGCAAGCTGTAATCATCCGGCTGGATCGGGCGATCTCTGCCGTTGGAAATCCTCGGGTCAAGCCCGAAGATGACGTGAGTTCTCGATTGTGGTCATCCTCGGGCTTGACCCGAGGACCTCTCAAAACCGCATGATCCATGGCATCTACGCGCCGCAAATGTCCTGCCACAGGTCGCGTCATTGCGGGTTTGACTGTTCTATGAGCGCGATTTTCCAGTTGCGATACCAGCGCTTGAGAGACTTTTCGCGCTGAATGGCAAGTCTCGGGTCGCTGTGCTGCTCGCACCACACAAGCAGCTCCAGATTGTAGTTGTCCGTGAAGCCGTCCAGAGCATGCGTGCGATGCTGCCACACACGGTTTCTGAGATCGCCTGTCACGCCGATATAAAGCGTGCCGCGTGGCTTGTTGGTGACGATGTAGACATGCATCTCCGTGGGCATCGTCGCTCTCTGATTTGATGAGGCGCTCAGTCAAAGAGGTCCTCGGGTCAAGCCCGAGGATGACGGCGTTATGGTTAACAAACCGTTCCATCACACCCTCCCCAACGCGAAACCCTTGGCGATGTAATTCCGCACGAAATAGATCACCAACGCCCCCGGCACGATGGTCAGCACCCCTGCCGCCGCGAGCACGCCCCAGTCCAGACCGCTCGCCGAGACCGTCCGTGTCATCGTGGCCGCAATCGGCTTGGCATCCACGCTGGTTAGGGTGCGGCTGAGCAGCAATTCCACCCATGAGAACATGAAGCAGAAGAACGCAGCCACCCCAACGCCGCTCGCAATCAGCGGCATGAAAATCTTGACGAAAAACCGCCCGAAGGAATAGCCGTCGATATAGGCGGTCTCGTCGATCTCCTTGGGCACGCCGCGCATGAACCCCTCCAGAATCCACACCCCCAAGGGCACGTTGAAGAGGCAATGCGCCAGCGCCACGGCGATATGCGTATCGAATAGCCCCACACTTGAATAAAGCTGAAAGAACGGCAGGGCAAAGACCGCAGGCGGCGCCATGCGGTTGGTCAAGAGCCAGAAGAAGAGATGCTTGTCGCCCAGGAAATGATAGCGCGAAAACGCATAGGCGGCGGGCAGCGCCACGGCAATCGACAGAACTGTGTTCATCACCACGTAGATCAGCGAATTGACATAGCCCATGTACCAACTCGCGTCGGTCAGGATCGTGGCATAGTTCGCAAAGGTCAGATCCTGCGGCCAGAGCGAGAAGGTGCCGAGGATTTCGTCATTGGTCTTGAAGCTCATGTTGATGAGCCAATAGATCGGCAAGAGCAGGAACAGCAGGTAAAGCACCATCACCACGTTGATGCGCGGCAGGCTGAGGCCGCGTGTGGCGCTGCGGGCGGCGGTCAGATCGGCCATCACTTGCCCTCCCGTTTGTCGAGGTTGACCATGACGGTGTAGAACACCCATGAAATCAGCAGGATCACGAGGAAATACATGATCGAAAACGCGGCGGCGGGACCAAGGTCAAACTGACCCAACGCCATTTTGACCAGATCAATCGACAGGAACGTTGTGGCATTGCCCGGCCCGCCGCCCGTCACGACAAACGGCTCTGTGTAGATCATGAAACTGTCCATGAAGCGCAATAGAATGGCGATCATCAGCACGCCCGCCATCTTGGGCAATTCGATATAGCGGAACACGGCCCAGCGGCTCGCCTGATCAATCTTGGCGGCCTGATAATAGGCGTCGGGAATGGATTGCAGCCCGGCATAGGCCAAGAGGGCCACGAGCGAGGTCCAGTGCCAGACATCCATCACGATCACTGTGATCCACGCTGCTGTCGTGTCCTGCGTGTAGTTATAGGAAATGCCCAGCGCGTCGAGCGTATGGCCCAGAAGGCCAATATCAACCCGGCCAAAGATCTGCCAGATGGTGCCCACCACATTCCACGGGATCAGCAGCGGCAGCGACATCAGAACGAGGCAAAGGGACGCCCAAAAGCCGCTCTTGGGCATATTGAGCGCCACAAAGATGCCCAAGGGGATTTCGATGGCTAGGATGATCGCCGAGAACACCGCCTGACGCGCCAGCGCGTCCCACATCCGCTCGGAGCTGAGCATTTCCTCGAACCATTCAAGGCCTGCCCAGAAGAATTGATTGTTGCCGAATGTGTCCTGCACCGAATAGTTGACCACGGTCATCAGCGGGATCACGGCGGAGAATGCCACGAGGATCAGCACGGGCAGGACCAGAAACCATGCCTTTTGGTTGACGGTCTTGTCCATCACGCGGCCTCCTGCGCTTGGGATTTCGGCGTGACGCGCCAATCATCGACATAGACATTGATCGCCGCCGGATCAAAAGTGAGACGGGTCATATCGGGCGAGATCATGGCCCCCTCAGCGGCAATGGCATTGACCGCAACGCCGGCCACATCGCAGCGGATGATCTTGTGGCGGCCAACATCCTCGATCCGCGTGACGGTCACTGGCAAACCGTCGTCGCCAGCCGAGAGCCGCACGAATTCAGGCCGCACACCGATCTGCACCCGACCCGTAGGCCGGCCATAGTCGGCCCCAAGCGGGATCTCGACGCCCTGCACAAGGGCCTTGGCGCCCGCCACCTGCGCATCGAGCAGGTTCATGCCCGGCGAGCCGATGAAATAGCCGACAAATGTATGCTCTGGCCGCTCAAAGAGTTCCTGTGGCGTGCCCATCTGCACAACGCGGCCATCGTGCATCACAACCACCTTGTCGGCGAATGTCAGGGCCTCGGTCTGGTCGTGGGTCACGTAAATCATCGTATGGCCAAACTGGTGATGCAGCGCCTTGAGCTGCGTCCTGAGTTCCCATTTCATATGCGGGTCGATCACCGTCAGCGGCTCATCGAACAAGAGCGCGTTGACATCCTCGCGCACCATGCCGCGCCCAAGGCTGATTTTCTGCTTGGCATCCGCCGTCAGACCGCGCGCCTTGCGCCCCAGCTCTGCCTCCATCCCGATCATGTGAGCGATGGTCTGAACCCGCTCGGCGATATAGGACGCCTCTGCCCCGCGATTGCGCAGCGGAAAGGCCAGATTGTCGCGCACGGTCATGGTGTCATAGACCACCGGAAACTGGAACACCTGCGCGATGTTGCGCGCCGCGGTGGCCTGATTGGTGACATCGTGATCGTTAAAGAGAATACGCCCCTGCGACGGGTGCAAGAGGCCAGAGATGATATTGAGCAGCGTGGATTTACCACAGCCAGAGGCACCAAGCAGCGCATAAGCCTCACCATCGCCCCAGACGTGGTTCAGCTCCTTGAGCGCAAAATCGGCCTCAGAGGCCGGGCGCGGCAGGTAACTATGTGCCAGATTATCAAGCGTGATCTTTGCCATTGCGTTTCCCTTAAGCCGCCTGCGCATAGGGCGCGGGGGCGACCAGCGCACCGTCCGCCCCAAACACATAGACATGCGCCGGATCGAGATAGACCCGAAGCGCCGCCCCCAGTTTCAGATCGCGCACGCCGTGGATGAGACCCACCCACCGCTCGCCGTGATGATCGAGATGCACAAAGGTCTCTGAGCCGGTGATCTCGGTCACGTTGAGGCGCGCGTCAAAGGTCAGCGCATCGGCGGTCTGCTGTTCAAGCTCCAGATGGTTGGGGCGAAAGCCCGCCGTATAGGTGCCATCCGCCAGATCCGCCATGCTGCCCAGCGCCGCCGCGGATTGGTCAGCACCAAAGAGGATACGGTCACCGGATTTAGTAACGGTCAGGAAATTCATCGGCGGATCGCTGAACACGCGCGCGGTGGTGGCATCGCGTGGCTGACGGTAAACCTGCGGCGTGGGGCCGAATTGGGTGACGCGCCCCTCCCAGAGGGTTGCGGTATTGCCACCAAGGAGCAGCGCCTCTTCCGGCTCGGTCGTGGCGTAGACAAAGATGCTGCCTGCCGCCTCGAAAATCTTGGGAATTTCCGCGCGCAATTCCTCGCGCAACTTGTAATCGAGGTTCGCCAGCGGCTCATCCAGCAGCACCAGCCCCGCCTCCTTGACCAGCGCGCGGGCCAAGGCACAGCGCTGTTGCTGGCCACCCGAAAGCTCCAGCGGCTTGCGCGAGAGCATCGGGGACAATTGCATCAGATCGGCAGTTTTCTTAACCGCCGCATCAATCTCAGCGCTGGATTTACCCATCAGGCGCAGCGGCGAGGCGATGTTGTCATAGACCGTCATCGAGGGGTAGTTGATGAACTGCTGATAGACCATCGCCACGCGGCGATCCTGCACGCGCATGCCGGTGACATCCTGCCCGTTCCACAGAATGCGGCCCGTGGCGGGAACATCGAGCCCCGCCATCAACCGCATGAGCGAGGTCTTGCCCGAGAGGGTCGGCCCCAGAAGCACGTTCATCGTGCCGGCCTCGAGCGTGAGGTCGGTCGGGTGAATATGCACCTGCCCGTTCACGCGTTTCGATACCCCCTCCAGTGTCAGCGCCATGCGGTCGTTTCCTCCATTATCCCTTGGCAGCCACGGGGGCGGCCCCATTCAGCCCCCGTTCGTGCTGCATCCAGTCGTCGAGCGCCGCAATCTGCGCCTCTGTCATCTTGAGACCCAGACGGGTGCGCCGCCAGACCACATCCGCCGCCGCGCGGGCGTATTCATGGTCCATCTGCCAACGCACCTCGGCCCCAGTCAGGGTCGCCCCGAAATCGGGGCCAAGATCGGCGGCCTCCCGCGCCTCGCCCAGAACATCCAGCGCCTCGGTGCCATAGGCGCGCACCAGTCGCCGCGCCCAGGCCGCCGTCAGAAACGGATAGGCCCGATGCAGACTCTCTGTCAGCCGGTCAAACCCGTCAACGGGGAAATCGCCCCCCGGCAGGGCGACGCCTGCGGTCCAATCCGCCCCGGCCTGTGGAAAGAACGGGCGCAGCTTGGCCAGCGCCGCCTCGGCCAGTTTGCGATAGGTGGTGATCTTGCCGCCAAAGATGTTGAGGAGCGGCGCGCCCGGTCCTTCGGCCAGCGTCAGCACATAGTCGCGGGTGGCGGCGGTGGCCGATTTGGCCCCGTCGTCATAGAGCGGGCGCACGCCGGAATAGGTCCAGACGATGTCGGCCTTGGTCACGGGCGTCTTGAAATACGCGCTCGCAAAGCGACAGAGATACTCGGCCTCTTCCGGCGTGCATTCCGGGCGCGTGTCGGCCTGCCCATGTTCGGCATCGGTGGTGCCGATCAGGGTAAAATCGCCCTCATAGGGAATGGCAAAGATGATCCGCCCATCGGTGCCTTGAAAAAAGTAGCATTTGTCATGGTCAAACAGCCGGCGCGTCACGATGTGGCTGCCACGCACCAGCCGCACACCCTCGGCCGAGTTGAGGCGCAGTGTGCCCGAGATCACATCCTTGACCCACGGCCCGGCGGCATTGACCAGCGCGCGCGCCTGCACCACCTCACTCGTGCCGGTTTCCTGATCCTTCAGCGTCACCTGCCACAGATCGCCCACCCGCTCTGCCGATTGCACGCGGGTGCGGGTGCGAATACGCGCGCCGCGCGCCGCGGCATCGCGGGCGTTGAGCACGACAAGGCGGCTATCCTCGATCCAGCAGTCGGAATATTCATAGGCGCGGGTGAACTTGTCCTTGAGCGGCGCCCCCTCAGGCGCGTTGCGCAGATCGAGCGTTGCGGTCGCAGGCAGGATTTTCCGCCCTCCGAGGTGATCGTAGAGGAACAGCCCCAGACGGATCAGCCAGGCAGGCCGACGCCCCTTCATCCACGGCATCACCAGATTGAGAATGCGCGACGTGGGCGTTTCGCCCTCAAACCGCATGTCGCGGTGATAGGGCAGCACAAACCGCATCGGCCAACTGATATGCGGCATCGCGCGCAGTAATGTTTCCCGCTCGATCAGCGCCTCGCGCACCAGCCGGATTTCGAAATATTCGAGATAGCGCAGACCGCCGTGAAACAGCTTGGTCGAGGCGCTCGACGTGGCCCAGGCCAGATCGTTCATCTCGGCCAGTTCCACCCGCAGCCCGCGGCCCGCCGCATCGCGGGCGATGCCACAGCCATTGATGCCGCCGCCTATGACGAACAGGTCGATCACTGTGCCCTCGCGGTCCTGCGACACGCGCCCCTCCCACCGTAAGATGAGCGCAAACGAACCACTTTTTGACCGCATGGGTCAAGAATGAATGTTCGTTTTGTTTCTTTTATTGATACATCCTTTGATTTCATTCATCAATTTTCAGGATCAAGTGTGATCCAGGGCGTGACCGAACGCATTTTCGTCCCTGACGTCGGGTGAACCGACCTCTCTCGCCCGCGATTCGCCCGCCTCGCCGCAGCGCAGCGGAGGCTTTGCTTGCAGAGCACGACAAAACGAACATAATCGAACCTGCAACCAATCAAGGCCGCCCATGTCCCAGAGCTTTCGCCAACCCGACATTCTGGAAATCGCCCGCGCCGAGGGCAAGGTCACGGTCGAGGGGCTGGCCGAGCGCTTTGACGTCACCGTCCAGACCATCCGCCGCGACCTCACGGAACTTGCCAACGCGGGCAAGCTGGAGCGCGTGCATGGTGGTGCGATCCTGCCCTCGGGCGTCTCGAATATCCTCTACGAGGAACGCCGCCGCCTGAATGAGCCCGCCAAGGCCGCCATTGGCCGCGCCTGTGCGGCGGCCATTCCGCATGATGCCTCGGTCTTTCTCGACATCGGCACCACGACCGAGGCGGTGGCGCGCGAATTGATGGATCACCGCAACCTGATGGTCGTCACCAACAACATGAACGTGGCGCAAATCCTGCTGGCCAACAAGGATTGCGAGATTGTCGTCGCCGGCGGCGCGCTCCGGCGCTCGGACAATGGGCTGGTGGGCAATCTGACCGCGCGCACCATCGAGAATTTCAAATTCGATTACGCCATTCTGGGCTGTTCTGCGCTGGATGAGGATGGCGACATGCTCGATTTCGACATTCAGGAGGTGGTGGTGGGCCAGACCCTCTTGAACCGCTCGCGCGAGGTGTTTCTGGTCGCAGATCATTCCAAGTTCCAGCGCAGCGCGCCGGTGCGGCTTGGGTCAATCCGCGATGTCGATCAGGTCTTCACCGACCGCCCCCTACCCGCGCCGCTGATAGAACACTGCATCGGCTGGGGCACACGGGTGCATGTGGCGGGCAGCCACGCCAAACGTCAGTCGACCTGAAACACCTTGTCCCGGCTGGTGTGACCGCGCAGCAGGCTCAGGCGCGATTTCGGCACGCCCAGCGCCTTGGCCAAGAGTTTCTGAACAGCGGCATTGGCCTTGCCATCCTCGGGCACCGTGGTGACATAGACCCGCAGCGCGCCGTCTTCCGCGACAATCCGGTTGCGCGCTGCCTTGGGCGTCACGCGCAGGGCAATCGTGGTGCCGGGCCGTGCCAGCGCGCTGAGGTCGGGGATATCCATGCGCCCGGCATACCGGCTGCGCGGCAGCGCTCCAAGAGGAATTGCAGCATCAGGGCTTGACCCCGGACGCCTGCTTGCCGACATGTGGGGTGCTTTGCATGAGAAAGAGACCAATGCCCCAGCCCAATTCCGCCGCGTCAGAGTTCCTCCAGACCCGCCGCTCGCGCCCGGCCAAGACGCTGGTGCTGCCGGTGCCAAACAGGGCGGCGCTGCGCCCGCTCTTGGCCGCCGCAACCCGCGTGCCCGATCATGGTAAGCTGGAACCCTGGCGCCTGATCGTGCTGGAGCGCGCGGCGCTGGTGCGGCTTGCGGGGCTGGTGGCCGAGGCGGGCGCGCAGCTGGGCAAATCGCCCGAGGATATCGCCAAAGCCGAGACGCAATTCGCCGATGCGCATCTGGCCGTGGCAGTGATCGAGAGCCCGAAACCTTCGGAAAAAATTCCAGCCATCGAACAGACCTATTCGGCGGCCTGTGTCTGCCTCAGCCTCTTGAATGCTGCCCTTGCCGCCGGTTGGGGCGCCAATTGGCTGAGCGGCTGGCCCAGCCATGACCAAGGGTTCGCGCAGACCGCCCTTGGGCTGACCGAACACGAGCGCATCGCCGGGTTCCTCCATATCGGCACCGAAGGCGCCGCCCCGCCCGAGCGCCCGCGTCCCGAGATCGACAGCATCACAACCTGGGTTTCGGAATGATTTTTGCCAGTTTCTTCAAGGCCGTGGGCCAGATCGGCGATCCACGGTTCCGCAAGGTGCTGCTGTTGGGCGTGGGCCTGACGCTCGCCCTTCTGATCGCGACCTATGCCGGAGTGCTCTGGCTCATTCAGGCGGCGGTGGGCGACAGCACCACCCTGCCGCTATTGGGCGAGGTGACATGGCTGGGCGATCTCTTGAGCGGCGCGTCGTTCCTCTTGATGATCGTGCTGTCGGTCTTTCTGATGGTGCCCGTCGCCTCTGCCATAACCTCGATGTTTCTCGATGAGGTGGCGCAGGCGGTCGAGGACCGGCATTATCCGCATCTGACCCCGGCCAGTATCGTGCCCTTTGGCGAGGCGCTGCGCGACACGATCAACTTTCTCGGCGTGATCATCGGCGCGAATATCGTGGCGCTGCTCCTCTATGCGATCTTCACACCCTTCGCGCTCTTCATCTTTTGGGCGCTCAATGGCTATTTGCTGGGAATGGAATATTTCCAACTGGTGGCCATGCGCCGCGTCGGGCGGGAGGGGGCCAAGACACTCCGCCGCAAGCATCGCATGACGATCTGGGCGGCGGGTGTTTTGATGGCGATGCCGCTCTCGGTGCCCCTGGTGAACCTGTTGATCCCGATCCTTGGGGCCGCCACCTTCACCCATATCTTTCACGCTACGCAGGTGCGGCGCCACTCATCCGGTTGAATATATCGAGATCGCGCACGCTGATCACACCCGAAATGATCGTGCCACCAATGATGATCCAGAGCACCACGGCGATGGCGGTTGTGATCCAGGCCTTTTTCTTGAGGTGATGATGTTCGGGCGATCCGGCATGGGTGCCGGGCACGATCTTACCGACATCCCCTTGGGTCTGAATACGAATGGGCAGCACGACGAAAAACGTCATGAACCAGATCACGGCAAAGAGCACGATGGCCGAGGTAATGCCCATCAGACCTGCTCCAGTTCCACGAGGCAGCCGTTGAAATCCTTGGGATGCAGAAAGAGCACCGGCTTGCCATGTGCGCCGATCTTGGGCTCTCCGCTGCCCAGCACCCGCGCGCCGGTGGATTTCAGATGGTCGCGTGCGGCGATGATATCCTCGACCTCATAGCAGATATGGTGGATCCCGCCCGAGGGGTTCTTGTCCAGAAAGCTCTGGATCGGGCTGTTCTCACCCAAGGGATAGAGCAGTTCAATCTTGGTATTGGGCAACTCGATGAAAATCACCGTGACGCCATGATCCGGCTCGTCCTGCGGCGCGCCCACTTTTGCGCCCAGCGCATGGCGATATTGGTCAGCGGCGGCAGTCAGGTCTGGCACGGCGATGGCAACGTGATTGAGGCGTCCGATCATGGGGCGATCCTTTCGTGTGATTTGAGCCTGTTATGGGGATGATCTCGGGGCCTGACAAGCGACAGGGGGACGCAATCCGCGCATTAACCTCGCGTTCACCATAAGCGGGCCATGCTGTGGCTCGTATCGTCACAGAAGGATCAGCCCGATATGACCGGTCTTGACAGCCTCGCGCCCCAGCGCGCGCCAAACGCCCAACGCCCGCTCTTGGGTATGACTGTGCTCGCGGTCGAGGATAGCCGCTATGCCTCTGAGGCGCTGCGCCTGATGTGCCTGCGCAGCGGCGCGCGGATTCGGCGCGCGGATTGTCTGGCCTCCGCGCGGCGGCATCTGCAGGTGTACCGGCCTTCGGCGGTGATCGTCGATCTGGGCCTGCCGGATGGGCGCGGCGAAGAGCTGATTGCCGAACTTGACCGCGCAACTCCCCGTGTCGGCGTCATCCTTGCCACCAGCGGCGATGCCGGGGCAGAGGCGCGGGCGCGCAGCGCGGGGGCTGATGGGCTCTTGCTCAAACCGGTGGCCAGCCTTGGCATCTTTCAGCAAGAGGTGCTGCGGCACGTCCCCGCCGACCGGCGGCCCCTTGGCCCCTACGTGGTCCAAGATGACAGAATAAACCCCGATCCCTTAGCCTATCGCGACGATCTGGAGCATGTACAGAGCCTGCTGAGCCATGACCGATCGCCCGACATCCTGATCTATGCCGCGCAATTTCTGGCCAGCGTGGCCCGCGCGGCCAACGATGCGGTTCTGGCCGACGCGGCATCGGGTCTGGCAGGGCATTGTCCCGAGGCAGGCATCGCGCGGGTCAGCGGGCTGATCGCGACGCGGCTGGCGCAACAAGAGGCGATGTAGGGGGCGTCGTCCGACTTTGCTTTGCTGCGGCCCGCCGCTAGATAGGGCGTCATGTGCGTCCTGACCGCCCCTCTTGCAACGTGGTTTTCTGCCCGCAACTGGCAGCTTCACCCGCATCAGGCGGAGATGCTGGCGCGGGCGGACGACCCCGCAACGCTGCTCATCGCCCCCACCGGCGGGGGCAAGACGCTGGCGGGGTTTCTGCCGACGCTGGCCGATCTCGCCACAGGTGATCACACCGGGCTGCATACGCTCTATATCTCACCGCTCAAGGCGCTCGCGGCCGATATCCGGCGCAACCTGACCACGCCGGTCACGGACATGGGCCTGCCCATCCGGATCGAGGACCGCACCGTCGACACCTCCTCGCACACCAAGCGCCGCCAACGCGCCGACCCGCCCCATATCCTCTTGACCACGCCCGAAAGTCTGGCGCTGCTCACCTCTTACGAGGACGCGCCGCGCATTTTCGCAGGCCTGAAACGCGTCGTGATCGACGAGGTGCATGCCTTGGCCGAGAGCAAGCGCGGCGATCAACTCATGCTGGCGCTGACCCGGCTTCAGGCGCTCTGCCCCGAGATGCGGCGCGTGGGCTTATCGGCAACGGTCGAAGACCCGCCCGCCCTTGCGCGCTACATGGCCCATGGCAACAGCCCTTGCGCAATCCTCATGGCCGATCCGGGACCAGAGCCCGACATCGCCATGCTCGAAACCACAGAGCCGCCCCCTTGGGCCGGGGGCGGGGCCGCCTATGCGATCCCCGCCGTGCTGGATCAGGTGCGGCAGCACAAGACGACGCTGATTTTCCACAACACCCGCGCGCAGGCCGAGATTTTCTTTCACAACCTCTGGCTTGCCAATGACGAGGCGCTGCCCATCGCCATCCATCACGGCAGCCTTGACCGGGTGCAGCGCGAACGGGTCGAGGCGGCGATGGTGCGCGGCGATCTGCGCGCCGTCGTCTGCACCGGCAGTCTCGATTTGGGGCTGGATTGGGGCGATGTCGATCTGGTCATTCAGGTGGGCGCGCCCAAGAACGTCAAACGCCTTGTGCAGCGGATCGGGCGCGCCAATCACCGCTACAACGCGCCGTCCAAGGCGCTCCTCGTGCCCGCCAATCGGTTCGAAGTGGTGGAATGCCGCGCAGCCCTTGAGGCCGCGCGCGCCCGCGATCTGGATGGCGAGCCGCGCGGGCCGGGGCCGCGCGACGTGCTCTGCCAACATATCCTGATCCGCGCCTGTGCGGGGCCGTTCGACGCCGCGGCACTCTTTGCCGAAGTGACCGGGGCCGGGGCCTATGCCGCCCTCACCCGCGCCGATTTCGATGCCTGCCTCGAATTTTGCGCCACGGGGGGCTATGCGCTGCGGGCCTATGACCAATGGCAGCGCCTGCAACAGCGCGCCAATAGCCTCTGGCAATTGCGCGATCCGCGCTCTGCCCGGATCATCCGCATGAACATCGGCACCATTCAGGACACCGACACGCTCAAGGTGCGGCTGCGGCGCACGCGCGGCGGCAAACCCTTGGGCGAGATCGAAGAGGGCTTCGCCGCCACCCTCACCCCCGGCGATACATTCCTCATCGGCGGACAGATCGTGCGCTTTGAATCCTTGCGCGAGATGGTAGTGGAGGTCAGCCGCGATCCCGGTCGCAAGCCCAAGATTGCCACCTATATGGGCACCAAATTCGCCACCTCGACCCAGTTGTCAGAACGTATCCTGCAGATGCTTGGTGCCCCCGACTGGCCTGATCTGCCGGACCCTGTGCGCGACTGGCTGCATCTGCAACGGCAGGTGTCGCAAATGCCGGAACCCGACAGCCTGCTGATCGAGAGTTTTGCCCATGAGGCGCGCGAGCATCTCTGCATCTACGGCTTTGCGGGGCGCAACGCGATGCAGACGCTAGGCCTCTTGGTGACAAAACGGATGGAAGAGACGGGCTTGGCACCGCTGGGCTTTGTTGCCACCGATTACGCCACGCTGATCTGGGGGCTGGAGCCTGTGACGGATGCAGCGCCCCTTCTGGACCCCGACGCCCTGCGCGCGGGACTTGAAAGCTGGCTCATGTCCAACGCCGTGATGAAACGCACCTTTCGCGCCTCGGCCACCATTGCCGGGCTGATCCAGCGCAACACCCCCGGCGCGCGCAAGAATGGGCGGCAGGCGACGCTGTCGTCGGACATTCTCTATGACACGTTGGTGAAATACGATCCCGGTCACCTGCTCCTTGACATCACCCGGCAAGAGGCGATGCGCGGCCTCGTGGATTTTGGCCGGATCGAGGACATGCTGGCGCGCATCGCGAGGCGCGTCACCCTGCGGCGGCTGGCGCGAGTGAGTCCCTTGGCAGCACCGCTCTTTCTTGAGGCGGGGCGGATGCCGGTCGAAGGGGCGGCGCAAGAGCGGCTCTTGGCCGAGGAAAGCGCGCGGCTTCTGGCGGCGGCGGGCCTCGCGCCAATGCGCGAAATCACGCGCTAGCGCGACTGCGCATGCCCTTGCCATTCCGAACGCCAAAGGTCACCACTGCGACATGGACGGATACGGATTCACCCTCGCCGGCGCGGCGCTCACGGCCCTTCCCTCGGGCGCGCTCTATTGGGAGGCGCGCAATCTCCTGTGCGTGTCTGATCTCCACTTAGGCAAGGCGCTGCGCCGTGCCCGGTTGGGCGAGCCGCCCCTGCCCCCCTACGAGACCCGCGACACACTCACCCGGCTCGAAAGTGATCTGCGCCGCACCGGGGCGGCGACCGTCATCTGCCTTGGTGACAGTTTCGACGACAGCGCCGCCGCGGCCCACCTCCCCGATGCGGAAAAGCTCTGGATCGCCAAATTGCAGGCGGGGCGGCGTTGGGTCTGGATTGAGGGCAATCACGATCCGGGTCCGGTTGACCTTGGTGGCGCGCATATGGCCGAACTGCCGGTGCCGCCGCTCTGCTTTCGCCATATCGCCCACGCCGGTCAGAGCGGTGAAATCTCAGGCCATTACCACCCCAAGGTGCGGCTGGCGCTCAAAGGGTGCGGCCTGAGCCGCCCCGCCTTTCTGATAGACAGCGACCGGGTGATTCTGCCCGCTTTTGGCACCTATACGGGCGGCTTGTGGTCAGATGATCCAGTCCTCACCGGATTGATGCGCCCCGAAGCCATCGCCGTGCTCACAGGGGCCATGGTGCATGCGGTGCCGATGCCGCGCGCAGAGCGGTCCCGTCAACGACCCTGAGCGGAAACGTCGGGTGGCTCTAACAGACCCGCCGCCTCGAGATTCGGCCGGTACTTGCGGCTGACCGGCACCCGATCACCATTCTTGAGAAGCACAAAGACCTTGCCGCCACTGTGGCGCTCCATCCTCGAGATGGCGTCGATGGCGACCCAGTGCGATCTGTGCGTGCAAAATCCGGCCACCGGCTCCATCTCTTCGATGGCATCCACCAGACGCAAACGCAGGGTCTCTATGCCGACGCTGGTCGCCACCTCGACATAATGATTATTGGCAGTCAGCCGATGAATCTCTGCCATGGGCGGACAGGACAGCCGCCGGTGAAGCCGGGTTTGGGGGGAAATGTAGGGGTCTGTCTGGGGCCAATAGCTGGACGGGAATTCGGCGCCGATCTGTCGACGCACAACGAAAATGCCGCTCGCTATAAAAAAGGTGTTCAGAGTGATCTTGATGAGTGTCAGATCCTCATAGCCCAACACCGGGTCCAGCCAACCGCGCAATACCCAGATCAGAGGCCCGAGGAATATCCCGACAAGAAAACTTGCCCCGAGGTCGAACAGGGCCGGATGCCGGTGCTGCAAAAGCGCGCGCATGACCGCGCGTGCGGCGAATCCGATCACAAATCCAGCGGTGACAACCAACGACCAATAGACCATGCGGATCGGCATGCTCATTGTGTCATAGCTGCCGAACGGCCCGGCGAGCACCACAATACCCAGTGCCGCCGCCCAAACATAGAATGTGACAGACGAAAACAGGATCGAAAACGTTTCCACGAAATGCAGTCGAAGGTCAGTCCAGTTCAACGTACCACCCTTGCCCGTTCCCTTTCGATATGCATTTATCAGCCTGTGCGTTCTAGTCCAATCTAACGACAGCAACTCGGATCACTTTACTGTCAACTCAATACGACAATGTAATCAATGGGAAAGTCGGCACGAATGTCCCCTGACATCGAACAGACAATTCGGCAGAGCTTTGCCGCTCAGTCCATGATGACCACTCTTGGGGCGCGCTTGGTCGCGGTTTCCGCCGGTCAGATCGAGATCGAAGCCCCCATTCTGCCCGGAAGCCGCCAACAACACGGTTTTGGCCATGCCGGGTTGACCTTTGCCATTGGCGACAGCGCCGCGGGCTACGCGGCGCTCAGCATGATGCCCGAGGGGGCAGAGGTTCTGACAACCGAGATGAAGATCAATCTACTCGCACCGGCGCAGGGCGAGCGCCTGATCGCCCGTGGGCGGGTGATCAAGCCGGGGCGCCGTCTGGTGATAGTTCAGGCGGATGTGTATGCGCTCAGGGATGGGGCTGAAGCCCATATCGCGCTGCTCACGGGAACCATGATTCCCGTGTGACCTCGACAAGCGCCTTGCCGCATCCCATCAGGCTGTTTGCTCCGGTGTCAGTGTGAAACTGGCGCGCCGTTTGGGTCCGGTGGCATAGTAATCCTCAAGACCCTGCCGCACGTCGGGATCGAGCACGGTCCAGTCAATCCAGTCGAGATCAAAGCCGCTGTCAAAGGCGACCATTGCAACGGCCCCTTGGCTCGGCACCCGTGTCGGTCGCGCGCGCCCCGCCAGCGCTTCGCGCGAGCGTTCGATCCAGAGAATCGGGTCCTCAGAGGCGACAAACCAGCCATCCACCACCACGAGACGCGGCTCCAACTCACGGATCAGACCAAAGAGATCATGCAAATCCGCACCCTGGTCAAGCAGATCAAAAAGGATGACCACATCATATTGCCGCCCGGCCCGCACCTCGGATCGGATTTCCTCGATCGGGTCGGCACAGCGTAGATCAATACGTTCGCGCAATCCGACATCCGGCAATCGACCAAACCGCTCGCCCAGACTTGGATCGGTTTCAATCCCGACCACCTGCAACCCCCCCGCCGCCGCCAGCGCATAACACCATGCGCCATCCCCGGCCCCGACCAGCATCACCGACGAATCGGCAATGGCGTGGCGAAAGGCATCAATCAGCATGGCATGCCGCGCCTGCGCACGGTTGAACCCGCCCGTCCGGACATCGCCCGTTGTTTTGGCAAACCCATACCCCAGGATCGTCATCACACACCTATCACCCAGTATCGCCTTTGACCTTGTAACATGACAAAAGATACTGAACCCTTAAGCACCGACCGTTTTCAGCGCCACAGGCCCCATGACCACACCCCTGACCCCCGCCCTTTTGCTTCAGGCCTATGCCTCTGGCGTGTTTCCCATGTCAGAGCATCGTGACGATCCAGACGTGTTCTGGGTCGATCCGCATCACCGTGGCATTCTTCCGCTCGACGGCTTTCACATTTCGCGCTCTCTGGCACGCCGGATGCGTCAGGGTCACTATGAGGCGACGCTCAACCATGATTTCGAGGCGGTGGTGCTGGGCTGTGCAGACCGTGCCGATACATGGATCAGCCCACCGATCCATCGCGCATATCTCGCGCTCCATCAGCAGGGGCACGGGCATTCTCTGGAAATCTGGCAGGAGGGGCAGCTTGTCGGCGGGGTATACGGCGTGGCCCTTGGGGCCGCGTTCTTTGGCGAAAGCATGTTCTCACGCCGGACTGATGCCTCGAAACTGGCATTGGCCCATTTGACGGACCACCTTGCCCGCTGCGGGTTCAGCCTCTTTGACACGCAGTTCATCACCCCACATCTCGGGCGTCTTGGCGGACGTGAAATTCCGCGTGTTCAGTACCGCGCGCTCTTGCAAGAGGCGATGGAAACCGAGGCAGACATCACCAACCCGCCATTTGATCCCGATCCGAGTCAGATCTTGCAGCGCAAGACCCAGATGTCGTAGCGCGCATGTTCCAGCGCATTCAGCGCCGGAGACGAGGCCAACATCCAGCCTGAGAAAACCACAGCCCCACCATTCTGTTCGCGAATCGTCAGATAGGCATAGGAATCCCCGGCCGGGTTGCCTTCGGGATAGCGGCATTCGCCAAGCTCGACGTCAAGCGTGCCGAAGGCACCCATCTCACCATTCGCCAGGTCCAGATCACTGGCCTGACCATTGATCTTGTCGAGACCGCGCAGGATGGCGCCTTGTGCAACCGTCGCCACCTCTTGCGCCGCACCCGCACCAGCCGCGAGACAGAGGCCAAGGGTCAGCCAGAACGCTCTCATTGCGCGGCCCCATCCTCGCTTCCCGATACGAATTTCATCAGCAAGGAGACAAGGCTCACAGACCCTTGGGTGAATTCAATCTCGGACCCCGGTTCGACGTAGAACGGCGATCCACCGGGCATGATCTCGACGTAATTGCCGCCAAGAAGCCCCTCAGAGGAAATCGCAACGGCGCTGTCATCGGGCACGTTGATGCCGTCTTGCACGGTAAAGGTGGTTTTGGCGCGATAGGTCTCAGGGTCGAGCGCGATTTGCGTGACCCGTCCAACCTTGACGCCAGCCAGGCGCACATCAGTGCCCACACTCACCCCATCGGCGCTGCGGAAACTGGCGCTGAGCGGATATTCACCCGCTCCGCCGCTGGTCATGCCGGTGGTCTTGCCCGCATAGACCAGAAACCCGATTGCCACGGCTAGAACGACGCCGCCAACCAGAACCTCGGTTTTACTCTCTGACATATCTTGGCCCTTATTCCGGCGACCACGCCTCGTAGTCGCGCCGCTCTGCCGGTGCCGCGCGCCGGATTGACCCAGCGGGCGCATAGGCCAGTGGCGTGCCGGTCAAGTTCTCACTATGCGGCTTTTCCCACGACTTATGCGCAAGCGGTTTGTCGGTCGGCGGCTCTTTATAGGTGTGATGCAACCAGCCGTGCCAATCAGGGTCAACCCGACTTGCCTCGGCTTCGCCGTTAAAGATCACCCAGCGGCGTTTGTCGTCGCCGGTGCGGTAGAACGCATTGCCCTGCGCATCTTCACCCACCCGGACGCCCCTGCGCCACGTATAAAACTGAGTGTTGAGCGTCTGCCCGTTCCACCAGGTAACCGAGCGCAGCAAGGTGTTGAGAATGCCCATTCGACCCTCCGACATAATTCCCATCCGATATGGCGGATTTGACGGCGAAGGTCCAGTGCCCGTGGCGCCGCATCGCATCGCTCCGCCTGATGCGCGGTCCACCGTAATCGCGCCAAAGCAAAAGCCCGCAACGCGCGTTGCGGGCTCTGCGACTTGTAGTGCTTCAGGCTCAACCGGCGCTGGCGCCCTCTTTCTTGCCCTTGCTCTCGGCGTAAATGATCAACGGCGCGGCGTCTGAATTGACCGCTTCTTCGTTGACCAAAACCTCTTCGACATGCTCCATGCTGGGCAGGTCGAACATGGTATCGAGCAGGATATCTTCGAGGATCGAGCGTAGCCCGCGCGCGCCCGTCTTGCGCGCGATGGCACGCTTTGAGATGGCCTTGAGCGCGTCATCGGTAAAGCTGAGTTGCGCACCTTCCAACTCAAACAGCCGTTGGTATTGCTTCACAAGGGCGTTCTTTGGCTGGGTCAGAATGGTAACCAGCGCGTCTTCATCCAGATCCTCAAGCGTCGCAATCACGGGCAGACGTCCGACAAATTCCGGGATCAGACCGAATTTCAGCAAATCCTCGGGCTCCAGATCGGTAAAGATCTCGCCAATTCCGCGCGCATCATTGTCACGCACATCGGCACCAAAGCCCATGGCGCTCCCCTTGCCGCGCTGCGCGATGATCTTGTCGAGACCGGCAAAGGCCCCGCCGCAGATGAAGAGGATATTCGTGGTGTCCACTTGCAGGAATTCCTGCTGCGGATGCTTGCGCCCGCCCTGTGGCGGCACGGCGGCAACCGTGCCTTCCATCAGCTTGAGCAGCGCCTGCTGCACGCCCTCACCCGACACGTCGCGGGTGATCGAAGGATTCTCGGACTTGCGCGTGATCTTGTCGACCTCGTCGATATAGACGATGCCACGCTGCGCGCGCTCGACATTATATTCAGACGATTGCAGCAGCTTGAGGATGATATTCTCCACATCCTCGCCCACATAGCCCGCCTCGGTCAGCGTTGTGGCATCGGCCATGGTAAAGGGCACGTCGAGAATCCGCGCCAGCGTCTGCGCCAGCAATGTCTTGCCGCAGCCCGTTGGCCCGATCAGCAGAATATTCGATTTGCTGAGTTCAATGTCGCTCTTGCCGGAATTGTTCAGACGCTTGTAGTGGTTGTGCACCGCCACCGACAAAACCTTTTTGGCGCGCGCCTGACCGATGACATAATCGTCAAGAACCTTGCAGATGTCGCGCGGCGCAGGGATACCTTCGCTCGATTTGATACCGGCGGTCTTGGTCTCTTCGCGAATGATATCCATGCAGAGTTCGACGCATTCATCGCAGATGAACACGGTCGGACCGGCGATCAGTTTGCGCACCTCATGCTGGCTCTTGCCGCAAAAGCTGCAATAGAGCGTGTTCTTGCTGTCGCCGCTTGAGTTATTCGCCATTCCGTACCTTTCGGGCCCTGCGCCGTCTGCCGTCCGCGCGCCCCGCGCGGGGCCTCGTCTGTGATCTGTGCTACCCGTCAGCTTAAGTCAGGCCGTATGGCACCACAATCCGAAAATATCCGGCCCGCCCTCGGGCCGGATCACGTTTATTTCTTCGCCTCGTCGACTTTGTCACGGTTGGCCACGATCTCGTCGATCAATCCCCAGGCCTTGGCCTCGTCCGGCGACATGAAATTGTCCCGCTCAAGCGCCTCTTCGACCTTTTTCAGCGTCTGTCCGGTGTGCCGGACATAGATTTCGTTCAACCGATCCTTGAGCTTTTGCGTCTCACGCGCGTGGATCATGATATCGGTCGCCTGACCCTGATAGCCACCCGAAGGCTGGTGAACCATGACCCGGCTATTGGGCAGCGAGAACCGCATCCCCGGCTCGCCCGCCGTGAGCAAGAGACTGCCCATGCTCGCGGCCTGACCCACGACCAGCGTGCTGACCTTGGGCTTGATGTATTGCATCGTATCATAGATCGACAGACCCGAGGTCACGACCCCGCCGGGGCTGTTGATATACATACTGATTTCCTTGGACGGATTCTCCGCCTCAAGATGCAAGAGCTGTGCCACAATGAGGCTCGACATGCCGTCATGCACCGGACCGCTCAGAAAAATGATCCGCTCCTTGAGCAGACGCGAGAAAATATCATAGGCCCGCTCGCCCCGGCTGGTCTGTTCAACCACCATCGGAACGAGGGTGTTCATATAGATGTCCATAGGGTCTTTCATCACAGCCCGCCTGTCCTGCGCCCAACCGATGCTGTCGGGCTTATTAAATCATTCCAACCGTAACCGGCCAGTTCCTAAAGGAGTCTTAGTGTTGCGCCCAAGGGGCTGCAAGGGCATCGCTCGAATTTGTGGCAGCGCCTCGGGCGGGATGGCGCTTTGCGCGCCACATCTGGTCACTTTTTCACAGGATTGCCCCGCCAGCTTTTGCAAATCCGACAAAAACGCCCTAAGTAAACGAGGACCACGCTCAGGAATCTCGGAAAATGCCCCTTCCCATTCTCGATGACACACTTGATCCGGCAGAAATGGATCGCATGGTCGATAATGCGACCAATGCCGCAAACTTCCTCAAGGCCATCAGCCATGAGGGAAGGTTGATGATTCTCTGCCATCTGGTGTCGGGCGAGCGATCGGTGACAGAACTTGAAACCTTGCTCTCGGCGCGTCAGGCGGCGGTGTCGCAGCAATTGTCCCGCCTGCGGCTCGAAGGGCTGGTGACGGCGCGGCGCGACGGCAAGACGATATACTACAGCCTTGCGGATGATCGGCCCCGCAAGGTGCTCGAAGTGGTGTACGAGTTGTTCTGCGCCCCCAACACCTGAGGGCGCAGACATCCGGAACTCAGGCCGGTTCGACCGTCTTGTCGACGGTAAAGGGCGCAAAGACCTCATCCACATCCGTGTGATTGACGTGATTGGCATAGTTGCTGATCGTCTTGACCGCCAAGGCCAAAATGATCTCCAGCACATGCACATCGCCGTATCCTGCGGCCTTGAACGCCTCGGCGTCGGCCTTGGTCGGCAGACCGCGTGTCTCCCACATTTGATGGGTGAACTTGCGCAGCGCCTCCAGCTTGGCATCGCTCAGCGGCTTGCCGTCGCGCAGCGCCTGCGTATGCGCCTCGCCCAGCTTGGACATCTTGATCGCCAGCATCGAATGCGCGGCGGTGCAATAGTCACAGCCATTGGCCAGCGAGATGGTCAGAAACACAACCTCTTGCTCGGGCGGGGTGAAATTGCCCGACTCGCGATAGAGCGCGTAGCCATGCAGATAGGTGGACAAGAGGCCGGGATTGACGGCCATGCCGCGATACATATTGGGCACGAACCCCAGCTTGGCGCGCGCGCGCTCTAACAAGTCCTTGGCCTTACCAGCGGCCTGATCGTCACTCACGGGGGGTGTCTCCACTCGAAACTCAGCAGTCATGGACCTCTCCTTTGCGTGTGATGTGGTCACCGTGCAGCTAATCAGAGGCGCAAGTTTTTGAAACCGCTTGACCGTTCACCAAAGCGTGAGATGCGTTCCCTGCCGCAGAACCCCTTGTGCGAAAACGCTCAGACCTTTGCTTGTGTATATTGACGCAACTCGGCGCGCGCCACTTGCCTGCGATGCACCGCGTCCGGGCCATCTGCCAGACGCAGCGTGCGCACATGCGTCCACATCGCCGCCAGCGGCACATCCTGCGAAATGCCCTGCGCGCCGAACATCTGCACCGCCTCGTCGATCACCTTGAGCGCCACACGGGGCGCCACCACCTTGATCTGACTGATCCACGGGGCCGCCGCGCGCGCATCGCCCTGATCCATCATCCACGCGGCCTTGAGACACAGCAAACGCGCCTGTTCAATCTCCATGCGGCATTCCGCGATGATGTCGTAATTCGCCCCCAACTGCGCCAGCGGCTTGCCGAACGCCTCCCGCGCCAGCGCACGTTTGCACATCATCTCAAGCGCCGCCTCGGCCTGCCCTATGGCGCGCATACAATGGTGAATACGCCCCGGCCCAAGCCGCCCTTGGGCAATCTCGAACCCCCGCCCCTCACCCAAGAGCAGGTTCTCCGCTGGCACGCGCACAGTCTCGAACTTGAAATGCATATGCCCATGCGGCGCATCGTCATGGCCGTAGACCTGCATCGGGCGCAGTTTCTCGATACCGGGCGTATCAGCAGGCACAACAATCATCGAATGACGCTGATGCTTGGGCAGGTCATCGCCGCCGGTTTTCACCATCACGATATAGACCTTGCAGCGTGGATCACCCGCGCCCGTCGCCCACCATTTCTGGCCGTTCAGCACATAATGATCGCCATCCCGCACACAGGACATCGCGATATTGGTGGCGTCGGAACTGGCAACATCCGGTTCTGTCATCAGATAGGCGCTGCGAATATCCCCCTCCAAGAGCGGTGCCAGCCACTGCGCCTTCATCGCCTCGGTGCCATAGCGCTCGAACACCTCCATATTGCCGGTGTCGGGCGCGTTGCAGTTGAACACCTCGGCCCCCATCGGGGTCTTGCCCATGGCCTCGGCGAAATAGGCGTATTCCACCGTGCTCAGGCCAAAGCCCCGCGCGCTGTCGGTCAGCCAGAAATTCCACAGCCCCTCCGCCTTGGCACGCGCCTTGAGCCCCTCCAGAATCTCGGCCTGTCGCGGCGTGTATCCCCACCGCTCCCCCTTGCCGATTTCCGCGTAATACTCAGCCTCCAGCGGCATGATCTCGTCGCGCACCATTGCTGCCACCCGCGCCAAAAGCGCACGCATCTCGGGGCGCATTCCCAAATTCATGTCCATATCACCGGCCCTTTGCTGTCAGTTGCCCCCAATTGACAACATCACCTGCGCGGCGACAAGCGCTGTCGCACTCAGCCCGCCCGCCGATATTGCCCCGGCGAATGACCAAAGCGGCTGCGGAAGGTCTTGATGAACACCATGGGCGAGGCAAAGCCAGAGGCCATGGCAATCTCGGTCACACTCAAATCCGTTTCCCGCAAGAGGCTCCGGCCATGATCCAGCCGCAGATCGCGGAAAAAACGATAGGGCGTCTTGCGCAGGTATTTCACAAAGAGCCGCTCCATCTGACGACGCGAACAGCCTGCCGCATCGGCCAGATCATCCATGCTGATCGGCGTCTCGATATTGGTCTGCATCACCTTAATCGCCCGCACCAACAGCGGATTGCGGCTATCCAGTGCATTGCTGATCGAGGCGCGCTGCGGGCCGCGCTCGGCCCGTCGCTGGCTATAGAGGCACATATCGGCCACCACATCCGCGAAAGAGCGACCATAATCGGACTCGATCATTTCCAACATCATATCGGTGGCCCCGACCCCGCCGCCGCAGGTGAAAATCCCGCCATCCACCTCATAGGTGTTGCCCGTCACCTCGACCTCGGGGAATTTCTCACGAAAGGCGGGTTGGTTTTCCCAATGCAGCGTTGCACGCCGCCCCTCCAGCAGCCCCGCCTGCGCCAGTGAAATCGCCCCGGTGCAGATACCGCCCACGCGCCCACCAAAGCGCGCATGCTGGCGCAGCAGCGACAGCAAATTCTTGCTGCCCGCGCCGGTGCGCACTGTGCCGCCGCACACCACAAGATCGGTCTCACGCGGAAAGCTCCCGAGCCCTTGATCGACATTTACGGACATGGCGCAAGAGCTGACCGCCGGCTCCCCATCCTGAGAGGTGACCGTCCAGCGATAGAGCGGGCGCTGCGCCAGTTGATTGGCGATGCGCAGTGGATCAAGCGCCGCGCTGAATGCCAGCAGCGTGAAATCCGGCAAGAGGTGAAAGGCGAAATGCCGGGCGGGTTTGGTGGTCTCGATCGCAAAGAATGCCGCCCCCTGCGGCACAATCGCCTTGCGCGTCACATGAGCGTCATTCTCCGGGTAGGACATGACAGGCTTCTGGCTCCCAATGCAGATTCAGGGGGCTTCCTGAATGCAGATCAATAGAGGCCAGTTCACCATGACTTTTCTGCACCTTCAACTCCTCACCTGCGTCCGTCTCAAGAAAGACGATGGCCGAGGCACCGACAAACTCCTCGCCCACCACCCGCGCGCGAAGACCCGGAACGCCCGTATCTGCGGCGCTGATCTGCATCTTTTCGGCGCTGACGACAAAGGACACCGTATCGCCGACCGATTTCACCGGCGTCGGACCAGCCTTGACCGCAAAGCGGCCATGCGCCGTCTCGACCTGCCACAGATCGCCGGATTTCTCGACCAGCTTGCCGGTAAAGATATTGGCCGAGCCAAGGAACTCCGCCACGAACCGATTGCGCGGCGCATGATAGATTTCCTGCGGCGTGCCGATCTGTTCAATCTTGCCCCGGCTCATGATCACCACCCGGTCGGCCATCGAAAACGCCTCGGACATGGAATGGGTGACATAAACGAACGTGATGCCCAGATCCTTTTGCAGATTGGATAGAACCGCCTGCATCCGCACCTTGAGATGCGCATCGAGCGCCGAAAGCGGCTCATCCAGCAACAGGATTTTCGGCTCTGTCACCAGCGCGCGGGCCAGTGCCACACGCTGCCGCTGACCACCCGACAATTGCGAGACATTGCGATCCGCGAATTCGAGGATCTGCATTTTATCCAGCCATTTGCGCGCCCGCTCTATGCGTTCAGCCGTGCTGACGCCGCGCATCTTGAGGCTGAATTCAACGTTTTCCTGCACCGTGAGAAACGGAAACAGCGCCAAACTCTGCCAGACCATCGGCGTGTCACGGTCCCATGTCGCCTTGCCGTTCACCCGCGCCCCGTCGAGATAGATATTGCCTTCGCTCGGGTCCTCCAACCCCGCCAGCATGCGCAACGTCGTGGTCTTGCCACAGCCCGACGAGCCCATGATCGCCAGAAACTCGCCGCGCCCGATCTCGAAATCCGCGCGTTCCACGGCGGTGAACTCACCAAACCTCTTGACCACACCTTCCAGCCTGACAATGGCCTCGGATTTTACGGGGGTTTGCATGTTCATGACTTTTCCTTTGTCGAATTGCGCAAGAGCATCTGCGCAAGGATGATCAGCGTGATGGAACTCAGAAAGGCGAGCGAGCCGATGGCGTTGATCCGCGGGCTGACCTGCCCCTGAAGAAACCCGAGGATTTTCACCGGCAGCGTTTCATTCAGGCCCGAAACGAACCACGCCACTGCAAATTCGTCGAACGACACCGCCATGGTGATGAACAGCGCGGCGAATATCGCGGGCTTGGTAAAGGGGATGATGACATGGCGCAGCGTCGCCCATTCATTGCCCCCCAGATTCCACGATGCCGCCTCCAGGTCCGGGTCCATCTGCGACAGGCGCAGGCGGATGATCGCCATGGCAAAGGGGCTGCACATCACGCCATGCGCGATGATGATGGAAATCGCACTCCCCGACAGGTTCACCCGCGACAGAAACGCCAGCATCGCCAACCCCATGATCACCACCGGAATGGTGGGCGGCAAGAGCGCCAGCGCGAGATAGACGTTCTTGCCAAAAAAGTTGTAGCGAAAATCGGTATAGGCCCCGCCAAAGCCCAGCACCGTCGCAATCACCGCCACAATCAGCCCCACGAGCACGGTATTCAGGAACCCGGCCCAGACGAACGGGTCTTCCCAGATCAGCCGATACCACTCGGTCGAGAAATGCCCCAAGGGCAGCGACGGGAACCGGTCTGAATTGAGCGAAAAGACAAAACTTCCAAGGATCGGCGCAAAGATAAAGACTACGCAGACCGCGATATGCAGTTTCAGGGCGCCATTGATCAGGCGATTGTCATTGCCGGTCATTTGCCGCGCTCCTTATAGGCATAGGTGATGGCGGCAAAGGCCACGGTCAGCAGCGTGCCGATCATCATCAATGCGACCACAGCGGCGCGGGGCCATTGCTGGCCAGATTTGGTGATATCGGTGATCAGGATCGAGAGCGTCGGCGGATTGCCCCCGCCCAGATAAAGCGGGCTGACGAAATCACCGAAC
Source organism: Roseovarius sp. 217 (assembly GCF_000152845.1). Lineage (GTDB taxonomy): Bacteria > Pseudomonadota > Alphaproteobacteria > Rhodobacterales > Rhodobacteraceae > Roseovarius. The sequence continues at coordinate 828,771 of NZ_CH902584.1, read as the reverse complement.
GACAGGATAAAGGCAAAGAGCGCCGCAATCACCAGACCCACCCGCGCCGAAGGCACGATCACCGAAAACACCGTGCGCAGCCGCCCGCAGCGCAGATTATGCGCCGCCTCGACCAGATCGCGATTGACGAAATTGAGACTGAACACCTGCAACAGTATCACCAGCGGCAGGCAGAGCGTGACCATGCCCACCAGTGTCCCAAACGTGGTGTTGAGCATCCCGAACGGCCCAATCCCCAGCATCCCCAGCGCTGCGTTGATGATCCCCCCATCCGACAGAAACACTTGCAGCGCATAGATACGCACAAGGTAGCTGGTGAAAAACGGGATAATCAGCACGAAAATCACCCATTGCTTGACCCGCTCCGACAGTTTGAACGAAATCGCATAGGCCGCCGGAAAGGCGATGACGCTGGTCAGAACAGTGCTCGCCGTGGCCAGGATGGCGCTGCGTGCATAGGCATCCCAAAAGGTGCCGCGCGTCAGAATACGTTCCCAGTTTCCGAAATTCAGGTCCGGCATCATCTGGAAATTGCGCACGGTCCAGAAACTGATGGCAATCAGGAAAAGCAGCGGTACGGCAAAAAACGCCAACTGCCAGATCAAGAGCGGCAGCGCCAAAGTGAGCGAGAATAGGCTGGGTCGGGTCATGGAATGCGGCTTTCTCAGAGGCAAGAGGACAGTGCCGGGGTCTGGGGAGAAAGAGACCCCGGCCAAGCGCCTTGCGTCAGGCGCCCTTGTAGTCGGACCAGAAGTCGTTCCAGTCCTCTAGGCTCTGTTGTACGGGCAATTGGCGATACTGGATACGCCCCTCGCGGATCATGTCCATCGCGTTATGCTGGCCCAGCAGCATATTCTGCCGCTTGGCCTCGGCGGGATTGGTGGCGTTGAGCACCTCCCATCCCTTCTTGTTGGGGATGAGCGCGGGATAGGCTGCCATATCAGCGGATTTTGCCTGACCTTCGGCCGAGGTGATCCACTGGATCCACTTGCGCGCCATGTCGTAGTTTTGCGTGCCCTTGCCAATCGAAAAGGACTCGGTCCACTGCAACCCGCCCTCGTCGGGGATGGTGGTGCGGACCTTGGCACCGTTCTTTTCCAGAACACCGGTGATCCAGTCGCCGATCCCGGCAAAGACCAGCATCTGCCCGTCATTGAGAGATGAGAACGTGCCGCCATAGTCAAAGAATCCGCCGACCTGACCGCGCAGCGCCATCGTGGCCTCTTGCACCTTGTCCCAGCCCGCCGCGTCGATGTCATAAGCAGACCCATTGCCCGCCGAGAGGCTCATTTGCCCAAGGTTCGGCAGATGCCAGTCGAAATGTCCCAGTTTGCCGGTGACACGGGCATCCGAGAACACCGAATAGCTGGCCGCGTCCTTCTCGCTCAGCACGTCGGTGTTATGCGCCACACCGAGGAAGCCAAAGCGCGTGATCACCGAATAGAGCGTATCGCCCTGCCAATGACCGGGGAATTTCTGGAACTCCGGGTAGAAATCGTCAAAGGCGTAATCGGCGGCATCGAGCGCCTCGATATAACCCGCCGCATTCAACTGCTGCACATATTCGGCATCCGACAGGATCACGTCATAGGTGCCCGCCGGAGATTGCGCGATCAGGCCAAGCATATTGTCACCGCCGGTATAGTATTTCGGCGTGAACTTGACGTTGTTCTCTTCTTCAAAGGCCCCAACGATATCGGGCTCCGCATGGCCGTACCAGGCCAGCATCGACAGATTGACGGTCTGTGCCGACGCCCGGATCGACAGAAACGGCGTGGCGAGTGCGGCCCCTGCGGTCATTTTCAAGAGATGTCGGCGGGTCGGGGTTCTCAGGGTCATTGTGTTCTCCTTGTTGGCATGCATTTATTCTTTGTTTTCAATCTCGTCACTCAGCCGCCACGCGGTCGCGCGTCGCAAACTCGGTGCGCAGCGCGGCCACGATGCCGCGCGTGCAGACATCAATCAGGATGTCGCCCTTTTCAGCGCTGGCATTTTTGGGTGAGGACAGCGTGCCGCTGGCGGGCGTCCATTCGGGATGCGGCGGATAGACATCATAGGGCGGAAAGCTGGCAGGCGCATGATCGACCGCCCGCTCCAGCGACACAAGGTCCGGATAGAGCCGCAGCATCAGCGAGGTTTCCAGCACACCGCCATGCTCGATATCCCAGCCCAGAAATCCCTCGGGATAGAGCTTTGCAATCGCCGCCTGATCGACAAAATCCCAGTAGGACAGCACCACGACCTTGGTGTCATGGATGCCCGACCAGCCCAATTCGCGCAGCGCAAGGTCGATCCCCTCGGCAATGAACCATGAATTCTCGAAATGGCCATTCACGATGCAGATCTGACGATTGCCGTGGCGCGCAAACTCGCGGATCACATCCTTGAGCGCATTCACAAGGCTGGCACCATCAAGGCTGGTCGTGCCCGGAAAGAAATTGCCACCACCGGATTTCTGCTGCGACTTGTACCCATAGGTAAAGGGCGGTGCGACAAGCCCGCCCACCTCAACCGCAGCGCGGCGCGCAAATTCGGTGGGCAAGAGCACATCGACATGCATCGGCATATGGTGACCATGCTGCTCCATAGAGCCCAGCGGGATGAGAATCGGCACAGCCCCCCGCGCCACCCGTCGCTGATACTCAGGCCAAGCTAATTCTGCTGCAAAAACGGTATCTTGGGCCATTTCGTTGCCTTTCTTTTCGGATTGGCTGATCCTAGAACAGCTTGCCTCATGCGCAAAATTCATAGTAGCAATGAGTGAATAAGGATTCTTAATCATGCGCCATTTCGTAAACCTGCAAACCGACCTGATCCGCACCTTTGTCACCGTGGTGGACCTTGGCAACTACACTGAAACCGGTCACGTTCTGGGTCGCACGCAACCTGCAATTTCCCTCCAGATCAAGCGGTTGGAGGATCTGGTCGGCGCCAAGCTCCTGCATCACAAGGGCAAGGTTCTGGATCTGACACCGCAGGGTCACGCCCTCATCGGCTATGCCCGCGAGATGCTGCGCCTGAATGATCGCGCCGTTGCCAACCTGCACGAGGCTCAATTCATGGGCACGCTGCGGGTGGGTTTGCCCACCGATTACGCGATTGGATATTTTCAGCGCATCATCGCCGATTTCGCCCGCACCAATCCTGACGTTACTTTTGACATCCGCTGCGACTGGAGCCGCAATATCCTGAGCCAATTGCATGTCGATGACTTGGACCTTGCCATCGCCATCACCGATACGATGCCCGCGCCCTATGTCTCGCTCTACTGGTCCGAACGCCCCTTTTGGGTCTGCGGGCGTGACTATCAATTCTCGCTCGACAAGCCGGTCCAAATCATCGCCCACCCCAAGGGCTGCTTTTACCGCAAGCGGATGATTGACGCCCTGAACACCGAGGGGCGCGAGTGGCGCATCTGCTTCGAGAGCCCCGGCATCACGGCGGTGCAAAATGCCGTTCTGGATGGGATGGGCGTGACGGCCCTCACCAAAAAGACGTTGCTGCCCGGCATGCGCGTCCTCTCGCCCAAAGAGGGATTTCCACCCCTCGCCAATCTGCACGTCGGGCTCTTTTACAAACATATCAAAGCCTCTGACGCGGCGCTGAAACTGATCGAACAGATCACCGAAGGGGTCAGCGCGTTCCGCAAACCAACGCATGCGCGCAGCTAGTCGGCATTTCGTTTTCTTATTCTCAGATCAAACCTATTAATTTTGTGTAGAGCATCTTTGCTGGTAGCGGAGAGATATCCAAGCCAGTGAGGAGTGACCCAAATGCTTGACGACATGCTGCACGTGACCGAATGGCACAACGGAGAAAAGGAATTTTCGCCCTTTTCCGACAATGAAATGGCCCGCCGCCAGAACGAATTGCGCGTCTGGATGGCCGACAACAATGTCGATGCGGCGCTCTTCACGTCCTATCACTGCATTAACTATTACTCGGGCTGGCTCTACTGCTATTTCGGTCGCAAATATGGCATGGTCATTGACCAAAAGAACGCCACGACGATTTCCGCAGGCATCGACGGCGGTCAGCCGTGGCGCCGGACCTTTGGCAGCAACGTCACCTATACCGACTGGCGGCGCGACAATTTCTATCGCGCGGTGCAGGGCCTGACCAAGGGCGCCCGCCGTGTGGGCATCGAGTTTGACCATGTCTCGCTCGACTACCGCCAACTCTTGCAGGATGCGCTACCGGGCGTCGAACTGGTGGACGTGAGCCAGCCCTCGATGTGGATGCGCACCATCAAATCCGCCGAGGAAATCAAGCTCATCACCGAAGGCGCGCGCATCTGCGACGTCGGCGGCTATGCCGTGGCCGGTGCCGTCAAGGCAGGCGTGCCCGAGCATGAGGTGGCCATCGCGGGCACCAACGCGATGATCCGCGAGATCGCCAAATCCTTCCCCTTTGTCGAACTGATGGATACCTGGACATGGTTCCAGTCGGGCATCAACACCGACGGCGCGCATAACCCCGTGACCAACCGCGTGGTGCAATCGGGCGACATCCTCAGCCTCAACACCTTTCCGATGATCTTTGGCTATTACACCGCGCTCGAACGCACGCTTTTTTGCGATCACGTCGATGACGCCAGCCTCGACATCTGGGAGAAAAACGTCGCCGTGCATCGCCGCGGGCTGGAACTGATGAAGCCCGGCGCGCGCTGCATGGATATCGCGATCGAACTCAATGAGATGTATCGCGACTGGGATCTGCTGAAATACCGCTCCTTTGGCTACGGCCACAGCTTTGGCGTGCTCAGCCACTACTATGGCCGCGAGGCAGGGGTGGAACTGCGCGAGGATATCGACACCGTGCTGAAACCCGGCATGGTCGTGTCGATGGAACCGATGGTGATGATCCCCGAGGGCCAGCCCGGTGCCGGTGGCTACCGCGAGCATGACATTCTGGTCATCGGTGAAGATGGGGCCGAGAATATCACCGGCTTTCCGTTCGGCCCCGAACATAACATCGTCGGCAAAGGCTAAACGCCCTTGCGCGGCATCTGCGAAATCGTGATTGCAGCGGCCAGCGTCCTGATGACGCTGGCCGCCGTGGCACTTGCTGACCGGCCCGCCATGGCGCTCCTGTCCGGCGCGCGTGGTGCTCGTGCCCCAAAGTGTTTCGGTTTTTCCCTGAAACACCGAAACACTTTAAATCGCTGATTGGGCGCAATTTCGAACCGAAAAAGTCTATCAACTTTTTCTGAAATTGCTTTATGCCAGCGGATCAGGCGCGATATTGCCACCACAGATCAGAACCGCCACCCGCTCCCCCGGCGCAGGCCGATAAGCCCCCGACAAGAGCGCCGCCAGCGCCGTCGCCCCCGCCGGTTCCACCAATTGCCGCAATTCCCGCCACAAGAGCGCCTGCGCCGCGAGAATGGCGGCATCAGAGACCACCACGCTCTGCACCCCCTGCGCCAAATCAAAGCAGATATCCCCGATCCGCCGCGCGCCCAGCGCATTGGCAGCCACCCCCGACACCTCGACATCGACGGGCTGACCCGCCGCCAATGCCGCATTGAGCGCGCAAGAGGTCTCGGGCTCGACCGCCACCACCTGCCGCCGCGCGCCCAGCCAACCCAACGCTCCGGCAATCAGCCCGCCGCCGCCCACGGCAATCAGCACCGTATCGGCCTCCAATCCCTGATCCTCCCATTCCGCCATCACCGTGCCCTGCCCCGCCACGGTCGTCTCGGCATCATAGGGATGCACCACCATCGCCCCCGTCGCCGCCTGCCATTCGGCGGCGCGCGCCGCAGCCTCGGCATAGGCCCCCGGCACCACCTGCAAATCGGCCCCTTGCGCGCGGATGAGCGCGATTTTGGCGGGGCCTGCAATCTCGGGCACGTAAATCCGCGCGCGGTGGCCAAGCCGCGCGGCCGCATAGGCCACCGCCGCGCCATGATTGCCCCCCGAGGCGGCAACGATCCCCGCCTCCGGCACCGCCGCCTGCAACAGCGTGTTGAACGCGCCGCGCGCCTTGAAACTGCCGGTGTGCTGCATCTGCTCCAGTTTGAGCGCGATAGAGAATCCCCCCAGCTCGACCTGCATCACCGGCGTGCGCCGCACATGCGCGGCAATGCGCCCCCCCGCCTCGGAAATCCACCTCTGCCATCCCATCGCTCACACCTCTTTGGCTTTTCTTGATCGGCCAAACCCTATACTCCTGAAATCCAAGACCCAAGCAAGGATCGCCCGCAATGAAAGACGACCGCCTCAGCCAGTTCCGCGATGCCGGTTCCGACCGGTCCACCGCCGAACAGGTGCCCGATACGCCCCAGACCCGCGCCCCGGCCTATCGTCTGGCCTTTGCCGATCCCGATTTCATGTGCCGCGACGAATTGCGCCCCGTGCGGCTGCAACTCGAACTCCTAAAGCCCGAAATGGCCCTGAACGAGCACGGCATCCAGAGCACAGTCGTGCTCTTTGGTGGCGCGCGCATTCCCGAACCGTCGCAAAAGCACACGGCGCGCACCAAGACGCTCGCTGATCTCTCGTCCTATTACGACGAGGCCCGCAAATTCGCGCGGCTGATGACGGAAAAATCCATGGCCACCGACGGGCGCGACTATGTCATTGCCACCGGCGGCGGACCGGGTGTGATGGAGGCGGGCAATCGCGGCGCGGCGGATGCGGGCGGCGCCTCGATCGGCCTCAATATCGTGCTGCCGCATGAACAGGCCCCGAATGAATATGTCACCCCCGGCCTTTGTTTCAACTTTCACTATTTCGCCATCCGCAAGATGCATTTCCTGATGCGTGCCCGCGCCATCTGCGTCTTTCCCGGCGGGTTCGGCACGCTCGATGAGATGTTCGAGGCGCTGACCCTCATTCAGACCGACCGGATGAAGCGCGTGCCCTTCCTGCTCTTCGGTGCCGCCTTCTGGCAAACCATCATCAATTGGGCGGCGCTCTCCGAGGCCGGCACGATCAGCGCCGAGGATCTCGAGCTCTTCCAATTCGTCGAAACGGCGGATGAGGCCATGCAGATCATCAACGATTGGCCCCAAGGCTGAGAGGCCAAACCCGCATGTGTGCTTTTTCTTGGCGCAAATACTCAAGTCGCGCCGCCGCCCCGCAGAGCGGCGGTGCCCCTCAGATGATCTCATCCTCGTCAAACAGCGCCGCCGCCTCAAGATGGGCGCTGATCCCCTCAGCCGCGGCCTCGGCGCGCGGCGTCTCCGCCACATGGCAGAGCGCATCGCCCTCATAGACCACCGGCAGGTTGGTGCGCCCGATGATGATGCCGGTCACATCGGCCACCACCTCGGTCTCGACATCGCCAAAGGCATTGGCCACCGCCCCCAGCACCGTGCCCGGCTGCACCGCCTCCCCCACCGCCAGATAGCCCCGGAACAGCCCGCCACGCGGCGCGCGATACCAGCGCGATCGCGCGGCGCGGATCGGCACACCGCGCGCACGCGGCACGCCCTTGGCGCCAATCATGCCCAGATGCTGCATCACCCGCAGGATACCGCTCACCCCCGCCCGCGCCGCGAATTCGTCAAACCGGAGCCCCTCGCCCCCCTCATAGAGCAGCACGTCAACACCCGCCTGCTCGGCAGCCATCCGAAGCGAGCCCTCGCGCAGCTTCGACTCCATCATCACCGGCGCACCAAAGGCACGACCCAACTCCTCCAGCCGCGCATTGCCCGGCGTCAGCCGGATTTGCGGCAGGTTGGTGCGGTGAATCGCCGCCGAATGCAGGTCGATCCCCACATCGGCCCGCCGCACCACCTGATCCATGAAAATATGCGCCAGTTGCGACGCCATCGAGCCTTCGCTGACCCCCGGAAACACCCGGTTGAGATCGCGCCGGTCGGGCAAATAACGCTTGTGATTGAGAAACCCAAAGGTGTTGACGATGGGCACAGCCAAGAGCGTGCCCGCCATCGAGCTGAGCGGTGCTGCCTTGAGCAGGCGGCGCATGATCTCGACCCCGATCACCTCATCGCCGTGAATCGCCGCCGACACAAACAGCACCGGCCCGCCGCGCCGCCCATGGATCACCTCAACCGAGAGATTGACCGGCGTATGATTGGAGAGCGTGCTCACAGGGATATCGACCCGCGCCCGTGTGCCCGACTCAACGGACACTCCACCGATCTCAAAGGGTTTTCGCCGCGCCATGGCATCCTCGTTTTCTCTGATGCCAAGGCTTAGGCAAATCACGTCAGCCTGTCCATGGTGCTTGCAGACCTGCGCGGCTCTGGTCTTTGCGCGGGATGCATGGCACATCGCTCCGCAACGTCGCCAAGCCGAGAGGCCCCCAATGACCACCGCCCTGCATGACGCACGCCTCCGGGCCGTCTGCGCCGCCGTGCGTGACACGGGCGCGCGCACGCTCCTTGATCTGGGCTGCGGCGCAGGCGATCTCATCCTGCGTCTGGCGCGCTTGCCGGACCTCTCCCGCCTGACCGGGATCGACATTGATCTGGCCTCGCTGCGCGCGGCACAGGCGCGGCTGGCGGACCTGCCCCCCGAGGCCCGCGCCAAGGTGCAACTGGCGCAGGCCTCGATGACCGCCGCGCATCCCAATCTGCGTGGCTATGACTGCGCCTGCCTCGTTGAAACCATCGAACACCTGCCGCTTGGCGATCTCAACCGGCTGGAACACGCGCTCTTTGCCGATATGCGCCCCGGCCATGTGATCGTGACCACGCCCAATGCGGAGTTCAACCCGGTGCTGGGCGTGCCCGCGCACCGCTTTCGCCATCCGGGGCATCATTTCGAATGGGACCGCGCGCGGTTCGCAGGTTGGGCCGAAGGCGTGGCGGCACGCCACGGCTACACAGTCACCCGCCATGACATCGGCGAGACCCACCCCGCCTTGGGCGGGGCAAGCCAGATGGCGGTGTTTGCGCGGCTGGGGTGAGGTCGATAAGAGCAAACGTCAGCCCCAATCACCCCCGCGCGGAACAAGGCGCGGCACGCGCCGCCGCGCGATCGCTGGGCCGCCCGTCGCACCGAAGGTGCGCCGCTTTAAATCGGCACGCCTTTGGCGTGACGGCCTAGCGATTTGGAGAGCGAGCGCATCGCTGAGGGGTTACACGGATTTTGCTGGCATAAAGTGGCATCCACTGCCGTTGCTTCGCTAGTCCCCGGCCCAGCAACCGCGCGGCTACCCACGCGGTGCCAAAGCCTCCCTCAGACCCAAACTACCCCTTCAAACTGGTCTTTCTCAGATACGGCAAGACCTTCTCAAAGCTGCCGAACTTGGCCTCCGCATCGGCATCGCTCAGGCTGGCCGGGATGATCACATCCTGCCCCACGGTCCAATCCGCCGGTGTCGCCACGCCATTGCGCGACGTGGTCTGGAGCGCATCGAGCGCGCGCAGCACTTCCGCGAAATTGCGCCCCACGGTCATCGGATAGGTCATGCTCAGCTTCAACTGCTTGTCCGGCCCGATGATAAAGACCGAGCGCACCGTGGCACTGTCATTGGGCGTGCGCCCATCGGGCAGATAGGCCTCGGCGGGCAGCATGTCGAAGGCCTTGGACACCTCCAGCCCCGCATCGGCGATGATCGGGAACCGCGCGGCACTGCCGCCCACCTTCTCGATGTCGCCCTTCCACTTGCGATGGTCCTCGACCCCGTCCACCGAGACGCCGATCACCTTGCAGCCGCGTTTCTCCCATTCTTCGGCCAAGCGCGCCACAGCGCCGAATTCGGTGGTGCAGACAGGGGTGAAATCCTTGGGGTGAGAAAACAGAATCGCCCAACTGTCGCCAATCCAGTCATGCAGTGATATCGTGCCCAAATCGGTCTCTACGGTCAAATCCGGGATCACATCATTGATACGAAGGCCCATAGCAGCATCCTTTCTCGTGTTGTTTCAGTCGTCGGCGGCAATTTGATCAAATTACGGCCTCCGCTAGTTTCCAACCTTGCAGGTCGGCATCACCCCTGACAGAGTGCCGCCAAATCACTGGAGGTCAATACCATGATCGAGAAACGTCAGTTCTACATCAATGGCGCTTGGGTCAATCCCCTCGCGGCAAAAGATCACAAGGTCATCAATCCCTCGACCGAAGAGCCCTGCGCGGTGATCTCTTTGGGCGGTCAGGCCGACACCGACGCCGCCGTCGCCGCCGCCAAGGCGGCCTTTCCGGCGTGGATGGCCAGACCACCCGCAGACCGCATTGCCTATGCGGAGAAAATTCTCGAGGCCTACAAGGCTCGCGCCGAGGATATGGCACAGGCCATCAGCCTCGAAATGGGCGCGCCCATCGACATGGCCCGCGAACAGCAGGTCGGCGCCGGAAGCTGGCACATCGCCAATTTCATCACCGCCGCCCGCGATTTCGCCTTTGACGAACCGCTTGGCGATCACGCGCCGAATGACCGCATCATTCACGAGGCGGTGGGCGTTGTCGGCATGATCACCCCGTGGAACTGGCCGATGAATCAGGTCACGCTCAAGGTGATCGCGGGTCTCGTGGCCGGTTGCACCATGATCTTGAAACCGTCTGAGGAATCACCGCTCAATGCCGTGATCTTTGCCGAGATCGTCGATGCGGCCGGCCTGCCCAAGGGCGTGTTCAACCTCGTCAACGGCGATGGCGTGGGCGTGGGCAGCCAACTGACCGCGCATCCCGATGTCGACATGATCAGCTTTACCGGCTCGTCGCGCGCCGGGCGCATCATCTCCAAATCCGCCGCCGACACGCTCAAACGTGTGAGCCTTGAATTGGGCGGCAAGGGGGCCAACCTGATCTTTGCCGATGCCGATGACAAGGCAGTCAAGCGCGGCGTGATCCGCTGCATGAACAACACCGGCCAATCCTGCAACGCGCCCACCCGGATGCTGGTGCAGCGCGAGATTTACGACTCTGCGGTCGAGATTGCCGCCGAGGCCGCAAACGCGATCACCGTCGGTTCCGCCCAAGAGGCCGGTCGCCACATCGGCCCGGTGGTCAATGAGGTGCAGTTCAACAAGATTCAGGACCTCATCCAACAGGGCATCGACGAAGGCGCGCGGCTGGTTGCAGGCGGCACCGGGCGTCCGGACGGGCTCAACCGGGGCTTCTATGTGAAACCCACGGTCTTTGCCGATGTCACCAATGAGATGACCATCGCACGCGAGGAAATCTTTGGCCCAGTCCTGTCGATCATCCCCTTTGATACCGAAGAGGACGGCATCCGCATCGCCAATGACACGCCTTACGGCCTCACCAACTATGTGCAGACCGGTGATCCGGCGCGGGCCAACCGGCTGGCGCGCGCCCTGCGCTCGGGCATGGTGGAAATGAACGGCCAATCGCGCGGCGCCGGCTCGCCCTTTGGCGGCATGAAACAATCGGGCCACGGGCGCGAGGGCGGCAAATGGGGCATCGAGGATTTCCTCGAGGTCAAATCCGTCTCGGGCTGGACCCCCGGCGCCTGACCGCGTGACCGGGCGCGCGTTCGTCTTGCACCTGCCGCGCGCCAGTGCGCGGCGCGAGGCGGCGCGCGCCCTTCTCGCCTCCTGCGGGCTGGAGGGCGAAATCTGGTCCGCCGTCGATGGATCGAGCCTGTCGTCCAACGAGCTTTCCGCGACGGTCGGAGCGGGCATTTTCGCGCCCCCTTATCCCTTCGCGCTCAAAACCAGCCAGCTCGGCTGCTTTCTCAGCCATCGCCAGATCTGGGCCGAGATTGTCCGGCGTGATCTCGACTATGGGCTGATCTTCGAGGATGACGCGACGATTGATCCCGTGGTTTTCGCGCGCGCTCTCGCTCTGGCGCGGGCGCAGATCGACGATCTGGGTTACATCCAGTTCCAGACGCAAGCCCTGCGCGGACCTGCGCGACTGATCGACACCAATGGCGGCTGCGCGCTCAGCCTGTCCCTGGTCAGCGGGCTGCGCAGCACGGCGCAGATGGTAGGTCGTGACGCCGCTGCCCATCTGCTCAGCCTGACCGAGACCTTCGACCGCCCGGTTGATTGCCTGATCCAGAGCCATTGGCACACGCGCCTGCGCCCCGCCGGGATTTACCCCTCGGGCGTATCCCGCAACGCCGAGACGGTCGAGCGAAAGCCCCCGCTCACACAGATCTGGGCGCGCTACCTCTACCGCCGCGCCATCCGCCGCGCCGCACGCCACAGCCCAGCGCCTATTACGGGCGGCCTGGTGTGATCTGCCTGCCTATTCCGCCGCACATCGCCCGGGATTGTTGGGGTGGGTTGTCCAGTTGGCATATTCCTCCCGCACCACCTCGCCGGTGCGCGGATCGACCATACCCGCCGCCATCCGCTCCATCGTGATGCAGCCCTCGATCGGGCAAACATTGACGCAAAGGTTGCACGCGACGCACTCGTCATCCTTGACGGTAAACACCCGATCCTCGGACATCGCAATCGCCTGATGACTGGTATCCTCGCAGGCGGCATAGCAGCGCCCGCAGTTGATGCAGTCGTCCTGATTGATCTTGGCCTTGGTCACGTAATTAAGGTTGAGATCCTTCCAGTTGACCACATTCGGCACGGCGCGCCCGACCAGTTGGTCAACGGATGTGAATCCCTTGTCATCCATATACTGCGACAGGCCGGAGATCATCTCCTGCACGATCTTGAAGCCATAGGTCATGGCCGCCGTGCAGACCTGCACATTGCCCGCCCCAAGTGCCATGAATTCCGCCGCATCGCGCCATGTGGTGACCCCACCGATACCGCTGATCGGCAGGCCCGCCGTGGCCGGGTCCCGCGCAATCTCGGCCACCATGTTGAGCGCGATGGGTTTCACCGCCGGGCCGCAATAGCCACCATGCGCGCCCTGCCCGTCAATCGTCGGCTCCGGCGCAAAGAGATCGAGATCAACGCTGGTGATCGAATTGATCGTGTTGATCAGGCTCACGGCATCGGCGCCGCCTTCCTTGGCGGCCTGCGCGGGCTTGCGGATATCGGTGATATTGGGGGTCAATTTCACGATCACCGGCAGGTTCGAGTGCTTCTTGCACCAATAGGCCACCTGCCCCACATATTCCGGCACCTGCCCCACGGCGCTGCCCATGCCGCGCTCGCTCATGCCATGCGGACAGCCAAAATTCAGCTCGACCCCATCGCATCCCGTATCCTCGACCCGCTGCAATATCTCGCGCCAGGCGTCCTCGTTCACCGGCACCATCAGGCTCGCAATCAGCGCACGATCCGGCCAATCGCGCTTGACCCGGCGCATCTCTTTCAGGTTCACCTCCAACGGGCGATCCGTGATCAACTCGATATTGTTGAGGCCCAGCAGACGCCGGTCAGCGCCATAAATCGCCCCATAGCGCGGCCCGTTCACATTGACCACCGGCGGTCCCGCCTCACCCAGCGTCTTCCAGACCACGCCGCCCCAGCCCGCCTCGAACGCGCGGCGCACGTTGTATTCCTTGTCCGTGGGCGGGGCCGAGGCCAGCCAGAACGGATTGGGCGAGGTGATGCCGATGAAGTTGGTTGTCAGGTCCGCCATGGCTCAGCCCTCCGCCATCAAGGTTGCGTGGATGTCTTCAGCAGCGTCACGGCCTTCGGCCACCGCCGTGACCGTCAGGTCATCGCCCCCCGCCGCACAATCGCCCCCGGCCCAGACGCCGGGCAAAGAGGTGCGCCCGCGGTCTGAAACGGCGATCTTGCGCCCGTCCAGCGCGGGCAAATCGGCCCCCTCAAGCGTCTGACCAATCGCCTTGAACACCTGATCGGCGGCAAGGCGAAACCGCTCGCCCGTCGGCCTCAGATCATCATCGCTATATTCAAACTCGACCTCGCGCACGGCCCCATTGCCATGCACGGCAATGGGCGTGGCATTGGTCACGATCCGCACGCCCTTTGAGGCTGCCAAATCCTGTTCATAGCGGCTGGCATTCATCCGGTCGCGTCCACGCCGGTACACCAGCGTGACATTGAGCGCGCCCAAGAGTTTGGCCTGCACGGCGGCATCCACCGCCGTCATGCCGCCGCCGATCACCACCACATCACGTCCCACCGGCAGGCGGCTCAGATCATCGGCCTGCCGCAACTCCGAAATGAAATCCACCGCGTCACGCATCCCCTCGCGATCCTCGCCTGCGAGGCCCAGCGCATTGACCCCGCCCAGCCCAATGCCAAGAAAGACCGCATCGTGGTCCTGTCGCAACTGATCCAAGACAATCTCGCGCCCCAGACGCTGCCCCGTGGCCAGAGTGATCCCGCCGATCTGCATCAGCCAGTCGACCTCACGCGCCGCGAAACTGTCGGTGCTCTTGTACGCCGCGATGCCGAATTCATTAAGACCACCGGGCTTGGCGCGCCCATCATAGAGCGTCACGTCATGGCCCTTCATCGCCAGACGGTGCGCACAGGCCAGACCCGCAGGCCCCGCCCCCACTACCGCGACACGCCGCCCTGTCGGCGCGGCACGGCGAAAGGGATGCACGCCCTTGTCCATCAGCCTATCCGTGGCATAGCGCTGCAACCGCCCGATCAGCACCGGCTGCCCCTCGGCTGCCTCACGCACACAGGCCTCTTCGCACAGCGTTTCCGTGGGGCAAACGCGCGCGCACATGCCGCCAAGGATGTTCTGGCTGAGGATCGTCTTGGCCGCCGCCTCGGGCGTGCCGGTGGCGATCTGCCGGATAAAGAGCGGGATGTCGATCGAGGTGGGGCAGGCGGTGATGCAGGGCGCATCATGGCAGAAATAACAGCGATCCGCCGCCACCAACGCCTCGTGATCATCAAGCGGGGGATGCAGATCGGTGAAATTGCCCTGCAAGGCGGCGGCATCAATCCGGCCTGCGACGATACCCGGGGCGAGTTGGCGATCTCTCATGGCGTTCTCCGGTCAAGGATGGCTGAGGATCAGTATTCCACGATTCTAAATTTTATCAATTGGTAAAATTTATGACCGGCTGAAAAACCTGCGCCGCCGCAAGATACGGTGCGAGCCGATTAAAATTTCGGCAGACGCGCTGCAAGCCACGCAGAACCGTTACCCCAACGCGGGCCTATTCCCACTCCAATTCCGTAAAGGCCGCCGTCACGTTGCGTTTGTGAAAGAGGTCAAAGAGCGCCCAGCGTCCCGCCTCGCCTTGACCGACCGTCTCAATCGCCTCACCCAACCGCAACCCCTGCGACACCGCCGCGCGCGTCTCGTCGCGCAAAACCTCCAGATAGCGCCGCAGATCAGCCGCCCCCTCGGGCCACTCCAGAACCGGCCCGCCATGCCCCGGCACGATGCGCGCGGGTTCCGGCATCCCCATCGCCTCCAGCACGCGCAACCACCCCAGCACCGAGCCATCCAAGGCCGGGCTATGCGCGTCAAACACCAGATCCCCAGTGAAAAGCGTCGCCGTTTTCCGGTCGAACACCGTCACATCGCTCTCGCTATGCGCTGTTTCCCACGCCACCAGATCCAGCACGCGGCCCCCCAGATCGACCTCGGCACGCTCACCGATCCCCTCGCCCACCTCCGGCACCCGGCTACCGATGAACCCCGCTCCCATGAGCCGCGCAAAGGCGGTCTCATAGGTCTCGGCCCGCGCCGCAAGCGCCTGCCCCAGCTTGCGATGCCCGACGATCTGCGCGCCCGCCTCAACCATGACCGCAGCCCCCATCACATGATCGGGGTGCATATGCGTCAGGATCATATGCGTGATCGGTTTGTCCGTGACCTGCCGCACCGCCAGATAGACCGCCTCGCCAACCGCGCGACTGCCTCCGGCGTCAATCACCGCGACGCTGTCATCCCCGATAATGAATCCGATATTGGCGACATCGCCCAGATTGTCCGGCGTCACATCTTCCACCTGCCCGCGATGCACATAGACGCCCGGCGCGGCCTCCTCGAACACACGCCCGCTCTCGGGCCGCGCCACGCAGTCAAACGCACTCGCCCGCAGCGCAGCGCCCCAGTCCGGCGCGATCTCCTCGGCCCGCGCCATGGCCTGCGCACAATCCGCAGCGCCCACCGGCAAAAGCCGCGTCTCGCACGTCTCGGGGTTGGCCACCAGACAGAGGCTCAGCACGATCTCGAACATCTCGGAGCCCTCGCAAAACTGCTACCAAAGGTTGATACAATTTGCGCGGGATCTGTGCTATTGTCCAATGGTGCGAGTATGCCCGATCCGGAGGTGCCGATGACCCGATTTCCCCTGACCGCCCTTTGCCTGAGCCTCACGCTCGGGACCGCCGCGCTGGCCGAAGAGCCGCGCAATCCGCTACAGGATGGCGAGACATGGGACTATCTGCGCGCCGACATTCTCGACGCAGGCAAGGCGCTCAGCTCCGGTGCGATCTTTGCGGTCGATGCGCCCTACCGCGCCCATGACGCGGCCACCGTGCCCGTGGTCGTCACCCAAACCGATCAGAGCGTGGGGCCGATCACCACGCTCAAACTCGTGGTCGATGAAAACCCGGCCCCGCTTGCCGCCGAAATCACCTTTGGCCCCGCCATGGCCCCGCTCAGCTTTGAGACACGCGTGCGGGTCAATGCCTATTCCAACCTGCGCGTCGTCGCCGAAACTGCCAGCGCCAGCTATATCGACGGGCGTTTCGTCAAGGCCGCCGGTGGCTGTGCTGCCCCCGCCACCCGCGATCCCGAGGTGGCGCTTGCCCATATGGGTGAAATGCGCCTGCGCCATTTCGATACCGCCCCGGTCCAGATCGGCAGCCGCCGCGACGCGCAACTGATGATCCGCCATCCCAATTACTCGGGCCTGCAACGCGACCAGATCACCCAGCTCTTTGTGCCTGCGCATTTCATTCAGGATCTGACCGTCTGGCAAGGGGACGAGATGCTCTTTTCCCTGACAGGCGGCATTTCGATTTCCGAGGATCCGGTGTTCCGCTTCAGCTATACCGACAACGGCACGCCGGATCTGCGCATCCGGGCCGAGGATACCGAGGGCAATGTGTTTGAAGACCTGCTGCCCAAGGCCGGTGCGTCCTGATCCGCGTCACTTGAAACAGACGATCTCGGCCTCCGCCTGCGCCCGGCGCAGGTCGGCGACAATGCCCTCGCTCACTGGCCCCGCCTTGAACATCGACATCCGCTCGCCACTGCCCTGACGCAGAGCCAGAACCGTCTCAGCCGACACATAATCCTTATACGGCAGGATCGCCGCAATCTCGTCGATGGAACAGGCGCAGCGACGCAACATCTCGCGCGTATTGCCATTCGCCGCCATGCAGCCAAAGACATAATCCGCCCGCGCCTCAGTGGGATAATCGTTGAGTTGCTCCGCCACGCTCTGCGCCAGACCCATGCCGGGCAAGAGACACAGCAGGACCGCCAGAGACCTCATTCCACAGCCTCCCTCAACGTCAGCGTCGAGGTGAAATAGCGCCCGCCAGTGTCACGCTCTGGCGTCTCGGCGCGCATCGAATGATACCAGCCTGGCACGACTTCTGAGACATCGAACACCACGCGCAATTCGGAAAACGGCCCCAGCCGCGCGGCATTCTCATCGCCGACAAAGGGCGCCAGCACCACCTCCTGCGCGGCATGGCTCTTCCCGGCCCAACTCACCTCTACCGGAGCAATCCCCACCGGTGCCAAAAGCGACTCCTTGATCCGGTTGCGGATATAGAATGTGCTGCCCCCTGTCGCCTGCGCCAGATCGCGCACCAGCCGTTCGAGAAAGAACATCGCCATCGGATTGCCCACGCTCGCGTCAAACCCCGCCACCGGCTGTTGCCCCGCGTCCAGAACATGCATCAGCTGCGCGGTGCCGCCCTCTTCGATCCGCAGGTCATAGGCCTGCGCCCCCTGCGTCTCGGGTGGCGTGGCCTCATTCACCGTCTCGCTCTGATAGTGCAGCGCATCGCCCGGCGCAAAGGCCGCCAGCGTGCCGGTGCGAAAGATAAGGTCATACCCCTCATGCGCCGTGCCCGCCACGACCGGTGCCGCCGCCAGCATGAGGCTCAGAAAAATCCCTGTCACGCCCCGCATCAGGCCCGCAACCGTGCCCCGCCCAGCGGCTGGCAGGACCAGCGCGCAATGCGCCATCTTGGATGTGTCGACGCCCATCTGCTCAACTCCGGAATTGCCTCAGCCATGCATCTTTGCGCGCTTCGGTCAGTATATTGGAACGCCCGCTCCTCACAGACCTCTGGTTGACGCGCCAGACAGGCCACAAACAACAGCTCGATCATGGTCATTCTCCCGCATTCTGACGAGGGCCCCCGCCATATGCTCAGATATGATCTCAGTGTCACTCAGGTCCAGCCCCGGACACAACCCTTTCATCCTTGGATTGCACTAAAGTCGTAGGGCTCTACGACCATGCCAAAGTTGACATGTGCGGGATCGGAATATCTAATCACCCTATCTGCACTGATCTAAGAGGAGGATAGACTATGGCATGGAGCAAGCCGGTTCTGCGTGAACTGAACTGCGGAATGGAAATCAACATGTACGGCCCCGCCGAAGAAGGCGACGGCGTCCTGTTCTAAACGACCCGTTCGGCTGCAGCGAGGTAACAGGTGTTTAAGGCTCTGATACTGGGTGCTGCGGCCGGCGGCGGTCTGCCACAGTGGAACTGTGGCTGCGAGAACTGCAATCTCGCCCGTTCGGGGCATATCCCTGCCTCGACCCAATCCTCGCTGGCCGTCACCATGGACGGCGCATCTTGGGTGATTCTCAACGCCTCCCCCGACATTCTCGCCCAGATTGCCGCCAATCCGGCGCTGCATCCGCGCAGCCTGCGCGATACACCCATCGCGGGCGTGCTCTTGACCAATGGCGATATCGACCATGTCGCGGGGCTGCTCAGCCTGCGCGAGCAACAGCCGTTCACCCTCTACGCCACCGGCGAAATTCACAGCGTCCTCGCCGCCAACCCCTTGATGCAGGCGGTCGATTCGACCCGCGTGCCGCGAACCCCCATCGCGCTCGATCAGCCTGTGACCCTGTTGCCCGGCCTCACCGCCACGCTCTTTGCCGTCCCCGGCAAGGTGCCGCTCTATATGGAGGGCGAAACCGTGCAAACCGATCTTGAGGGCGAACAGACCACCGGCGTGCATCTTCAGGCCGAGGGGCGCAACATCTTCTACATTCCGGGCTGCGCCACTGTCACCGACCGGCTCGCCACCCGCCTGCGCGGTGCTGATATGGTATTCTTCGACGGCACGCTCTGGCGCGATGACGAGATGATCACCATGGGCCTCAGCCAGAAAACCGGGCGGCGCATGGGCCATATCTCGATGAGCGGTGCCGACGGCTCCATTGCCGCCTTGCGCGATCTCGGAATCGGGCGCAAAATCTACATCCATATGAACAACTCGAACCCTGTCCTGCGCCCCGACGCCCCCGAACGGGCCGAGGCCGAATCGGCCGGTTGGACGATTGGACAGGACGGCATGGAGATCACAGCATGACCGCCACCCGCGACGCCTTTGAGGCCCGCCTGCGCCAAATCGGGGCAGATCGCTATCATGACCGCCACCCGTTCCATCACCTGCTGCACGGCGGCCAATGCACCCCCGATCAGGTCCGCGCTTGGGTCATCAACCGCTATTACTACCAATCCCGCATCCCGATGAAGGATGCCGCCTTTCTCAGCCGGGTCGAGGATGCCGACCTGCGCCGCATCTGGCGCTCGCGGATCGAGGATCACGACGGCACCGCCGAGAATGAGGGCGGGATTCGCCGCTGGCTGCGGCTGGCGCAGGCGGTGGGGCTCGATCCCGATTACGTGGCCTCCGCCCAAGGCGTGCTGCCCGCCACCCGCTTTGCGGTCGATGCCTATGTCGCCTTTGTCCGCGAAAAACCGCTGCTCGAGGCGGTCGCGGCCTCGCTGACGGAACTCTTCGCGCCCAAGATCCACGCCGAACGGATCGAGGGGCTCTTGGCCAATTACGCCTTTGCCGATGACTCCAGCCTCGCCTATTTCCGCAACCGCCTGAAAGAGGCCCCCAAGGACGTGGCCTTTGGCCTCAAATGGGTGCTCGACCGTGCCGATACGGCGGAAAAACAGGAGGCCGCCGCCGCAGCCCTCATCTTCAAGACCGATGTGCTCTGGTCACAGCTTGACGCACTCTATTCCGCCTATGTTGATCCCGCCCGGATCCCGCCCGGCGCTTGGCACCCCGGCGAGGGGCTGCTCGCCAAAGGCGCGGCATGACCCCCGACGCCATCCCCCGCCTGCCGCGCGGCGTGCGCCTGCAGTATGACCGCGTGCGCGAGGATTGGGTCTTGCTCGCCCCCGAACGCGCGGTGCGTCTTGACCCGATAGGTCACGCCATTCTCAGCCGGGTGGACGGGGCGCAGAGCTTTGGCGCGCTCACGGCCGATCTCGCCGCCACCTTCAACGCGCCGCTTGACGACGTCACCCGTGACAGCGCCGAATTCCTCGACGGCCTCGCAGAGCGCCGGTTTCTGGAGGTGCGCTGACATGGCCAATCCCCCCATCGCGATGCTGGCCGAACTCACCCATCGCTGCCCGCTCTCCTGCCCCTATTGCTCCAACCCGGTGGAACTGACCGCGCGCGACACGGAACTGAGCACCGCTGACTGGACTTCCGTCTTTCAACAGGCCGCCGATCTGGGAGTGCTGCAACTCCACCTCTCGGGGGGCGAACCCGCCTCGCGCCGCGATCTCGAAGAGCTGGTGACAGCCGCCCGTGACGCGGGCCTTTATACCAATCTCATCACCTCCGGCATCGGCCTGACCGAAAGACGGCTGACAGCGCTCGACGCCGCCGGTCTCGACCATATCCAATTGTCGCTCCAAGGCACCGATGCCGAAATGGCCGACCGCATCGGCGGCTACAAGGGCGGCTTTGACCGCAAGATGCAGGTGGCCAAATGGATCGCCGCCATCGGCTTTCCGCTCACGCTCAATTTCGTCATGCATCGCGGCAACATGCACCAACTGCCCCGCGCGATTGAAATGGCGCAGGACATGGGCGCGCGCCGGATCGAAGTGGCGACCGTGCAATTCCACGGCTGGGCCATGCTCAACCGTGGCGCGCTCATGCCCGACCGCGCCCAGGCCCGCGAGGCCAGCCGCATCGTCGCCGAGGCGCGCGCCGCCCTCAAGGGGCGTCTGGTGATCGACTATGTGCCCGCCGATTATCACGCCGATTACCCCAAGACCTGCATGGGCGGCTGGGCCACCACCGGCCTCAACGTCGCCCCCGATGGGCTGGTCTTGCCCTGCCACGCGGCGCAGACCATCAAGACGCTGACATTCGACAATGTCCGCGACCGCCCCTTGGCCGAGATCTGGCACAACGGTGCGGCCTTCAATGCCTTTCGTGGCACCGACTGGATGCAGGAACCCTGCCGCTCCTGCGAGCGCAAGACGATTGATTTCGGCGGTTGCCGCTGTCAGGCCATGGCCATCGCAGGCGATCCGGCGGCGACCGATCCGGTCTGCATCAAATCCCCCCATCACGCCCGGATGCGCGCGCTGGCCGAGGATTTCTCGGGCCAGTCCGACGCGGCCCTGACATGGCGGGTGATGGAGAAAACACCGGGGTAAGGGGCGATTCAGAGGGCTTGAACCGACCTTAGCCCGAATCCCCAATGCGCGGAATCAAGGGGCCGCAGGCACCGCCGCGCAGCGCCCGTCCGCCCCTCCGGGCGGGCGCTTTTGCGACGTATCACCCTATTGATAACGCAGGAGTGTTTGGCAAGCATCAAGTGCCAGCCGGTGCCGTTCCAGCGCCCACCCGGCGGACGGGCACCGCGCGGCTCTTCAGAGCGCAGTCACAAAGGACCCAGACGCCCCCTCACCCCACCCTGCGCTGTCGCCAGAGCGTGAACAACCCCGCCCCCACGACCAGCGCTCCGCCCACGGCCACATTCATCCGGATCGTTTCGCCAAAGATGAAAATCCCGATCCCGGTGACAAAGAACAGTTGCAGATAGGCAAAGGGCTGCACCGCACTCGCCTCCGCCACCTCATAGCACTTGATCAACGTGTAATGCCCCGCCGCCCCGGTGATGCAGAGCGTGATCATCCAGACCCAGGCATCGCCTGTCATTGGCTCCCAGAACCAGATCCCGGCGAGGGTCATGGCAATCGACCCCACCGTCCCGGTCCAAAAGAAACTCGTCGCCGCCGTATCCCGGCGCGCCACATAGCGCGTCAGCAACCCGTAGAGCGCGAACATCAGCGCCGCGATAAAGGGCACGATCGCCTTGGGGTCGATCACGCCCACCCCCGGCTCCAGAATGATCAGCACGCCAACAAAGCCAACCCCGATGGCTGCCCAGCGCCGCCAACCCACCCGCTCGCCGAGCACCGGGCCGGACAGCGCCGCGATCAACAGCGGATAGCAGGCAAAAACCGCATGCACCTCGATGAGACCCAAAAGGGTAAAGCCGTAGATCATCACACAGATTTCCGCGACCAACAGCACGGCACGAAACCCCTGCATCAGCGGTTGCGATGTGGTGGCAGCGGCCCGCAGCCCCCCGGCCTTGCGCGCGGCGATCACCATCACAAAGGCGGCAAAGAACCAGAACCGGATCATCACCACCATCAGGACGTTGTATTCTTCGGCCAGATGCCGCGAAATACCGTCCTGCACGGCAAAGATGACCGTGGTCAACACCATCAACCAGATGCCCAAGCGGGTGTTTTGCAGCGTCACAAGAGGTCTTTCACGAGCGGTCTTTCACGAAATATCTTTCCGGGCCATGGTCATGTGCCGTTTGCGGCCATATCCTTGACCCCGCGTAACACAAAAGCCAGCGGCCTCAAGCCCCCGTCGCACGAACCCCGCCGCCGTATAGCTCGCGGCGGTGCCCCCCAGCGCGGTATGCCGCGCCACCTCCGCCATCAGATCCGGCTGCCACATCTCGGGGTTCTTGGCCGGCGAAAACCCATCCAGAAACCACGCATCTGCCGTTTCCTGCCAAGGGTTTAGCGTCTCACGCGCATCCCCTTCGATCAACGTAAACTCCAGATCCGGCAGGCTGATCCTTTGCGAACGCCCCTGCCAATACGGTGCCAATTCCGCCGCAACCCCCGCCAGTTCCGCAAAGCGGCCTTGTGCCCGGCGCATGTCTTGCGGTGCCATCGGATAGGCCTCAAAGCTGGTGAAACAGAGCCGCCCAGCCACGCCTGCGGCGCGCCACGCCGTAAGCGCGGTCAAGAGGTTCAGCCCCGTGCCAAAGCCCAGTTCCGCAACGTGAAACCCATCGCGAAACCGCGCTGGCAGGTCATTGCCGCCCAGAAACACATGCCGGGTTTCCGCCAGACCGTTGTCGAGGCTGAAATAGGGATCATCGAACCGCACCGACACCGGCACATCGCCCTCGCGCCAGATCAGGTCTGCGGTCTGGTCCTGCATGGCATGATCCTCTAAAGCATGGCCGAAACGCGCGCGACCATCGCGCGGCGGCAAAGGATTGGCAATGGTCGATATCACGGTGATGGGCGCGGGCATTTTTGGCCTTTCGGTGGCGTGGGCCTGCGCGCGGCGCGGCGCGCGCGTCCGCGTCATCGACCCGCATGGCCCCGGTGCGGGGGCTTCGGGCGGCATTGTCGGCGCTATGGCCCCGCATGTGCCCGAGCTTTGGAATAGCAAAAAGGCGTTTCAGCTTGAGAGCCTGCTCATGGCCGGTGATTTCTGGTCCGAAGTGGCCGAGGTCTCACATCTTTCACCCGGCTATGCCCGCCTTGGCCGCCTGCAACCCATCGCCGATGCCGCCGCTCTCAAACTGGCCGCAGAGCGCATCGAGAACGCCGCAACCCTCTGGCAGGGTCAGGCCGAGTGGCGCATCATCCCTGAATCCGGCCCTTGGTGCCCGCCCAGCGCCACCGGCCAGATCATCCACGACACGCTCACCGCCCGCCTGCACCCGCGTCAGGCCTGCGCCGCCCTTGTTGCCGCCCTGCGCGCGCGCGGCTCCGAGGTTGTGACCGACGGCAAGCCAACGGGCCGCATCCTCTGGGCTACCGGCATCGCGGGGCTCGACGCGCTCAGTGCCGCGCATACCCGGTCCGTCGGCAACGGGGTCAAGGGCCAGGGCGCGCTCTTGGCCTATGATGCCCGCAACCAGCCGCAGATTTTCGCCAATGAGGTGCATATCGTGCCGCATGAGGATGGCACCACCGCCATAGGCTCGACCTCCGAGCGTTATTATGACGACCCTACCAGCATCGATGCCCAGCTTGACGATGTCATCGCCCGCGCCGTAGCGGCAGTGCCCGCACTTTCCGGTGCGCCGGTGATCGCACGTTGGGCCGGGGTGCGCCCGCGCTCGCGCTCACGCGCACCCATGCTGGGCGCACATCCCTTTCGACCGGGCGAATTCCTCGCCAATGGCGGCTTTAAAATCGGATTTGGCATGGCCCCCAAGGTGGGCGCGGTGATGGCCGATCTGATGCTCGACGGCATCGACCGGATTCCCGACGATTTCAGACCCGAGGCGTCCTTATGACCCAGCCCACACTCGCAGCACTCGACCATCTCGTGCTGACCGTGACCGATATCCCCGCCACCTGCGCCTTTTACCGCGACGTTCTGGGGATGACACCCGAGGCATTTCACCCCGCCGATGGCAGCACCCGCTGGGCGCTGAAATTTGGCATTCAGAAAATCAACCTGCATCAATCCGGGGCGGAATTCGATCCCAAGGCGGCGCATGTCCAACCCGGCAGCGCCGATCTGTGCTTTCTCAGCGAGGCCCCGCTAGAGCACTGGCAGCGGCATTTCGCGGCCCTTGGCGTGACGGTCGAGCTTGGCCCCTTGCCCCGCTCCGGGGCCACCGGCCCGATCCGCTCGCTTTACCTGCGCGATCCCGACGGCAATCTGATCGAGGTCTCGAACCGGGCCGAGAGCGGCACCAAACCGCTCAGGCCGTCTTGACCACCTTGGGCAATTCCACGATCCGCACGGCAAGTTTGCGCTGTCCGCGCTGAAAGGGCAGCGCCGTGGCCGCCTCTTTGCTGTGTTTCACGACCGATTTCAACCAACGTGCTTTCATGGCTCCAACCTCTTGCCTCAGGCCCCAATTCGCAGGGCTCATTGTTTCGTTACCAGCAACTATGCCCCCGGTTTGGGGCCAAGATTTGGCGGAAATCGTGAATATTCAGACAAGATCAGGGCACAGGCACAGCCCGAACAAAAACTCAATCCCTTGAATTCTAATAAAAATTTTCAGACATTCTCGGCTCACTGCCGACAGCGCCAGACTGCGCCCACAATTTCGGCCCGAATCCCGCCCCAATCAGAGGCGGATCACCGAAATCAGCCGACCATAATCCGCCTCACCGGCATGGGTGGTGCGCCGATAGGAATAGAATCGCTCGGGATCGTCATAGGTGCAATGCCGCGTCCATTCCGCCTGCCCGATTCCGGACTGCCGCAACCGATGCAATCCGTATCCCGGCAGATCGAACTGATACCGTCCGCTCTCCCCATTGGCGAAAAACCGGGCATTGTCCGGATCATCCGTCAGAAATTCCTCGATGAACTCCGGTCCGACCTCATAGGCCGCCTGCGAAATCGACGGGCCGATCACGGCCTTGATCCGGCGACGCTCGGCGCCCAGATCCACCATTGCCGCAACCGTGGCCTCCAGCACACCATCAAGCGCCCCGCGCCATCCGGCATGCGCCGCCCCGATCACCCCGTTTGCCACATCGGCAAAGAGCACCGGCTGACAATCCGCCGTCAGCACCGCCAGCGCCACGCCCGGCACATCCGTCACCATCGCATCGGCGCGCGGGCGCGCGTCCAATGGCCCCGTGACCGTCACCACATCCGGCGAATGCACCTGATGCACGGTGATTAGATGATCCGGGGCGATCCCCATCGCCTCGGCCACCCGCGTCCGGTTGATCTGCACGATCTCGGATTGATCCGACGATCCCGGCCCGCAATTGAGCCCCGAGAACACGCCCGATGACGCGCCGCCCCGCCGGGTAAAAAAACCGTGGCGCAGCGGTGCCAAACTGTCAGCGGTCAGTATCTCTAGCGTCATGGGTCCAATCCCGGTGGTGGTGTGGTTCCCTCGGGATAGAGACCCAGCACTTTAAAGAGCGTCCCCATTTCCTCCGCCCCGGTCAAGCGCTGATATGCCGCGAGATGGTTTTCCAACGCCTGCCCGCTCAGATTGCGCGCCAAGACCTCGGACCGCGCCCCAATCCCCAACCGCTCCAGAAACACCCCCTGCGGTGTCAACCGGGTGTAGACCGCCGGGCTTGCCGCCCGCGCCAGCGCTTCGAAATCCACATGCGCGGTCAGGTCCGCCAGTCCCGGCGCTGCCAGCGGATCAACCGGCGCATGGCCCTTGACCGCCTGAAACGTATCACCCAGTGATCGCCAATCGCCATAATCCACGATCAGCGCGGCCCCGCCATGCCCCGCGATCCGCGCGCCGATCTCAGCCGCCACAGCTTCACCGGGTCCGCATATCTCGACGACATCGCCCTCGCGCGTCTCCGCCAGCCGCTCCACCAGCGCAGGCGGTGCCACCGGCCCACTCAGCCCCAGCGCCAGGCGGTCGTCGCTCAGCCCCACAACCCGCTCTCGCCAGCCATCCCCGAACCGCTGAAACTGCCGGATCGGCAGCGCATCGAAAAACTCGTTCGCCAGCAGGTAAAGCGGCCCCTCCGGCAGGCTCTCAACCCGCTCGTGCCAGATCACATCGCCCGCAATCGCCCGCCGCTGCGCCGCGCGCAACACCGCCGATCCCTCGACCAGATGCACCTCTGCCGCGTCGCGAAATCCCGGCACGCGCTGCGTCGCGCGCAGCACATCGGCCATCAGCGTCCCACGCCCCGGCCCCAGTTCCGCCAAAACAAACCGCGCGGGCCGCCCCTGATCCAGCCAGACCTGTGCAAGGCACAGCCCCAGCAATTCGCCAAACATCTGGCTGATCTCAGGCGCGGTGACAAAGTCGCCCCCCGCCCCGAACGGATCACGCGTCGCGTAATAGCCAAACTCGGGATGCATCAGGCACGCGGCCATGTAATCCGCCAGGCTGATCGGCCCCGCCTCGGCGATCCGCGCGCGCAACTGAGCCTCAAGCCCGCTCATGTCCCCCCGCACGCCGCGCCCAGAGCACCATGCCAATCCCAAAGGCCAGCATCGGCAGCGACAAAAGCTGCCCCATGGTCAGACCAATCTCGCCCATCTGCACCGCCCAGCCCAGCGGATTGCCCGCGCTCACGAATTGCGCATCCGGTTGGCGCACGAACTCCACCATGAACCGCGCCACGCCATAGCCTGCGAAAAACAGCCCCGTCAGCGTGCCGGGCACCCTCAGCGCCCCGCGCCGCCAGCCCAGCCACAACAGCACCGCGCCAAGGATCAACCCCTCCAGAGCCGCCTCGTATAGCTGCGAGGGATGCCGCGCACAAAGCCCCACAACCCCGGCACAATCCTGCGCCGCCGCCCCCGGAAAGACCACGCCCCAAGGCAGGTCCGTCGCCCGCCCCCAAAGCTCGCCATTGATGAAATTCGCGATCCGCCCCAGCAGCAATCCCACCGGCGTCACCATGCAGAGCGCATCCGCCACCGACAGCCACGCAATGCCCTGACGCCAGGAAAACACCACCACCGCCAGCACCACACCCATCAGCCCGCCGTGAAACGCCATCCCGCCTTGCCAGACCGCTAGAATCTCGCCCGGATTGGCCAGATAATAGCCCGGCTGATAAAACAGCACATAGCCCAGCCGCCCGCCCAGAATGACGCCCAGAATGACCCAAGTGAGCAGATCCTCGACCTGTTCGGGCCGCATCGGCGCGACACCTCCCGGCCAGAGGCCCGGTCGCTTCACGCTCGCCACCACCAACCGCCAGCCGATCACGATTCCCGCGATATAGGCCAGCGCATACCAACGCAGCGCAAAGTCGATGCCAAAGAGCGAAATCGAGAAGATCTCGGGCGCGATGTCGGGAAAGGGGATCATGGCTTGCATAGGCGCCTGTCTGCCTCTGCCATCAGGCCAAGTCAACCTTGTGATCTGGCCCGCCCGACACATATAAGAGAGCAGATGCAACGCCGGAGAAACCGATGCAAACCCGTAACAAAGTGCTCGACGACCTCAGCCAGTTGATGACCAATGCCATGGGCGTCGCCCAGGGCGCGCGGACCGAGGCCGAGACCGCCATGAAATCCCTGATCGACCGCTGGCTCGCCGACCGCGATTTCGTAACGCGCGAGGAATTCGACGCCGTGCGCGCCATGGCCCAAAAGGCCCGCGAGGAAAACGAAGCCCTGAAAGCGCGCATCGAGGCGCTGGAGAAGTAAGCAGAGCCCCCGCGCACCGAACAACCCCGTAAGGTGGGTGCCCACCCACCAAATCCTCACGCTTGGCAAACGCCGCGCCGACCACACCCCGCTCCCCTTGCCACGCGGTCGCAGGGCCGCGGTCTGGCGAGGTAACACCCGTGGTTGCCCCTTTATGCCGGCCAAGTCATTGTACCCCCTCGATCGCGCGCGACCCCTCATAATCGCCAGGCCGTCACGCCGAAGGCGTGCCACCAATACCGGCGCAGCTTTGGTGCGATGGGCGGCCCGGCGATCCGCGCGGCACCTCCGGTGCTATTCGCGCGGGGTGACAGTGACGAAGAACAGATCCATGTTTGCCATCGGCTTTCGAAACTCCTAGGCAGCACACTCATTAATTCTTGTTTAGAAGCATAAGTTTGTGATTCACTCTCGCACAAAACTGGGCGGGAGAATGCAAATGGCGCGATCAGATATGAGCGATCTGGAATGGGAGTTCATCAAAGCTGTCTTGCCCAACAAAACACGTGGCAAGAAGCGGGTTGATGACCGCCGCGTGATCAACGGCATTTTCTACGTCCTGCGCACCGGCATCCCTTGGGCTGATCTACCAGAGCAATACGGCCCACCGACCACGGTCTACAACCGCTTCAACCGGTGGAGCTATGCAGGCCACTGGGACCGGATCATGGAGGCCATCGCCGACGCGCATAACGTTGACATGGTGATGGTCGACGGGACCAGCGTGCGTGCGCATCATTCCGCCACCACGCTCAAAAAAAGACCCACGCCGCTGTTTAGGTCGTTCACGGGGCGGATTAGGGACGAAAATACATGCACTTACCAATCAGGATGGGCTGCCGATCCGATATGAATTGACACCCGGTCAAGCCCATGACGCGCCGCCGTGCAAGACGCTACTGGACAACTTGCAACCTGGACAACATGTGCTCGCGGATAAAGCATATGACGCAGACTGGATCAGGGATATGATCTGGGAACAGGGGGCTATCGACGTGATCCCTCCCAAGGCCAACCGTAAACTACCCGCCGAATTTGATGCTGAAATCTACCGGGAACGCAACAAAATCGAGCGCTTCTTTGGCAGGCTGAAAGCCTCGTTCCGCCGTATCGCAACCCGATACGAGAAGACCTCACGCAATTTCCTGTCGATGATCAAACTGGCATCGATCAGGCTGTGGATCGAGTTTTATGAGTCGGCTGCCTAGTCTCTCCGCTCTCCCGTACGCTCAAACCGCACACCCGTACGTCCCCCCAATCTCCTCCCCTGTCGCCTTCTCTTGCGGCAGCCATCATTCCATCCACAAGATATTGCCTCTCCCCCCAACAAATAGCTTTACAGGCTGCGCGAAACCCCGCACCATATCTGGTATGGGCGAGGGGAATGGCCCCCGTCCGTAGAGCAGGCACCTAGCGCTAGGGGTGCAACGCCACCCCCGCGCTACAGCAAATGAGGCGGCGCCATGGCACTTTCAGAGCAGTTCTTGCAGGACGATATCCATCCCATTGATATCGTTGAACATATTGCCGAGCATCACGAGTGGGAGTTCGACCGCATCGGCGATGACCAGATCGCCATGGCCGTCGAGGCGCAATGGCGCACCTATTCCCTGACCCTCGCCTGGTCCGGATATGACGAAACCCTGCGTCTGGTGTGCACCTTCGACATGGACCCGCCCGCCGACAAGCTCCCCGTTCTCTTTGAAATCCTCAATGAAATCAATGATGAATGCTGGACCGGCGCCTTTACTTGGTGGGCCGAGCAGAAACTGATGGTCTATCGTTACGGCCTCGTCCTCGCCGGTGCTCAGGTCGCCAGCCCCGAGCAGATCGACACCATGCTGCATGCCGCCGTTGCCAATGCCGAGCGGTATTACCCCGCTCTGCAACTCGCGATCTGGGGTGACCAATCCCCCCGCGACGCCATGCAAGTCGCCATTGCAGAGGCCTACGGGCGCGCGTAACACTGTCCCCGCGATTGCACTCACAGACGCGGGGATACCACCATGAACATGGACAATCTGGCCCAAAAAGGCCTTGTTTTATTGGGCTGCGGCAAGATGGGCAGCGCCATGTTGCAAGGTTGGCTGGCGGGTGGGCTGCCGCCCGCATCGGTCTGGGTGATGGATCCCAACCCCTCCGACTGGCTGCGCGGCACCGGCGTGCATGTCAACACCGACCTGCCCGCCAGCCCCGCCATCACCCTTGTCGCGGTCAAGCCGCAGATGATGGGCGCGGCCCTCCCCAGCCTCGCCGCCATGGGCAATGGCACCACGCTGTTCATCTCTGTCGCCGCCGGCACGCCGATTGCCGCCTTCGAGTCCGTCTTGGGCGCGCAGACCCCGATCATCCGCGCCATGCCCAACACCCCCGCTGCCGTGGCGCGCGGCATCACCGCTATCATCGGCAATGCCAATGCCAATGCCGCCCATCTCGATCTGGCCGAGGCCCTCTTGCGCGCGGTGGGTCAGGTGGTGCGGCTCGACCATGAGGACCAGATGGACGCTGTGACCGGCCTTTCTGGCTCTGGCCCCGCCTATGTGTTCCACATGATCGAATGCATGGCTCAGGCGGGCGAGGCGCAGGGCCTCTCGCCCACCCTCGCCATGCAACTGGCTCAGGCCACCGTCGCCGGTGCGGGCGCCTTGGCCGAGGCCGCAGACGAAACCCCGGCGCAGTTGCGCCAGAACGTCACCAGCCCCAATGGGACCACGCAGGCGGGGCTGGAGGTGCTGATGCACCCTGAGACCGGCCTGCCGCCCCTGATGCTGAAAACCGTGGCGGCCGCCACCGACCGCTCCAAGGTACTGCGCAATGGCTGAGATCAGTTTTGACGACTTTCTCAACGTAGACATCCGCGTCGGCCGCGTGACCCGCGCCGAACCCTATCCCGAGGCCCGCAAACCCGCGATCAAGCTCTGGGTCGATTTCGGCCCCGAACTTGGCGAAAAGAAATCGAGCGCCCAGATCACCACCCATTACACGCCAGAGACGCTGATTGGCCGTCAGGTGCTGGCCGTGGTCAATTTTCCGCCCCGCCAGATTGGCAAGTTCCTGTCAGAAATCCTCGTGCTGGGGCTGAGCGATAGCAATGGCGATATCGTTCTGATAGGCCCCGACCAAGACATTCCCATCGGAGAAAAACTGCATTGAAACGGATCCTTCTGACCCGCCCCATGCCGGACCGCGTGCTCGACGCCGCCCGCAGCCATTTTGAAGTCGAGACCCGCGACGACAACACCCCGCTCAAGCCGGGGCAGATGCGCGGCGCACTGGCGCTCTACGATGGCATCCTGCCGACGCTGGGCGACATGTTTCAGGCCGATGTCTTTACCGAGGCCGAGAATTCGCGTTGTCGCATCCTCGCCAATTTCGGTGTGGGCTATAACCATATCGACGTGGCCGCCGCCCGCGCTGTGGGTATCGCCGTGACCAACACACCCGGTGCCGTGACGGATGCCACCGCCGATATCGCGATGACCCTGCTCCTCATGACCGCACGCCGAGCAGGCGAAGGCGACCGTTTGGTGCGCACGGGCAAATGGCCGGGCTGGAATCCCACACAGATGCTGGGGCTGCATGTCACCGGCAAGACGGTGGGCATCATCGGCATGGGCCGCATTGGTCAGGCAATTGCCCGGCGCTGCCACTTCGGCTTTGGCATGCAGGTCGTCTATCACAACCGCTCGCCCAAACCGCTCGATTTCGACGCCCGCCAGCTTGGCTCGATCGAGGCCGTGGCGGCTGAGGCGGATTTCCTGGTCGTCGCCGTGCCCGGCGGGGCCGAGACCCGGCACCTGCTCAATACCGCCGTGTTCGAGGCCATGCGACCGACCGCGCATTTCATCAATATCGCCCGCGGCGATGTGGTGGATGAGGCGGCGCTGGTCGCCGCTCTGCAACAGGGCCGCATCGCCGGGGCCGGGCTCGATGTCTACGAGCGTGAACCGATTGTGCCGGATGCGCTCAAGGCACTGGAAAACGTCGCGCTCCTGCCGCATTTGGGCACCGCAGCCCTCGAAGTGCGCGAGGCGATGGGGTTGATGGCGGTCGAGAACCTGCGCGCCTTCTTTGCCGGGGAAACGCCAGCCAATCTGGTGAACTGACTTTGGGAAAGGTGGCTCGTGCTCCTGTCAGAGCGCGGGCGCTTACTCGATCTGCCGCCCGCTCAGCACCTCGAAGGGCTCGAGCCGGTCGCCATTGATCCACGCATAGCCGCCTGCATCGGTGCGCACCATGGCATAGGGCGTCCAGCCGGTGCTGCGCCACCAGCTTTCATAGTCGTTCGTTTCGGCACTCACGCGCCATTGGCCATCGTCACGGCGGCCATCGCCGAGCATATAGACCGTGCGGCCATCGGCCTCAAAGAACTGCCGATAGTCGGTGCCGGACCAATTCCCGACAATGGTGTTGCCAGACAACAACGCGGTGATTTCGGCGGCGCTCATCTGCGCGGTTTGCGCGGTGACCGGCCAGCCAAGGGTGAGCATTCCGGCGCTCACAAAACCCAGAACAAGACGGCGATTCATGATCACACTCCTTTGTTGCAGCGCATACTATCGCAAATCCTGCGGTGGGGTGCGACTCGATTCTTTTTTTCGCTGCGCCGGGATTGCCGCAACGTCACCCTCAAAACGCCACGAAATTCTGCGGACTCCAACCATATCGTGAGACAGCTCATAGAAAAATTAATACACTTCTGCCAAACAGACCGGATGATTGACATGTCCTATCCCGCCTATTCCCGCGCCGAACGTCTTGCTGACGGGGCGGTGCATATTGTCGGCCTGCTGGCGGCGCTCACCGGTGTGGGCGTGCTCTTTGCCATGTGGGCGCTGCGCATGGATGGGGTCACGCTGGCTTCGACCATCGTCTATTCCGGCGCGCTCTTGTTAATGCTGGGCGCCTCTGCGGCCTATCATCTCTATGCCCATACCGCCGCCCGGCCCATCCTGCGTCGCCTTGATCACGCCGCGATCTATGTGAAAATCGCGGGCACCTTCACGCCGCTCAGCGTGCTTTTGGGCACCGCCTTTGGCTATGTCGTTCTTGCGTTGGTGTGGCTGCTCGCGATCTTTGGTGCCGTGACCAAGATCAGGGCCAAACCGGGCCAGATGCCGACCGGCTGGATGCCCTATGTGGCGCTTGGATGGATCGGGGTGGCGCTCTTTATCCCGCTCACTCCGATTCTGCCGGGTCACAGCCTCGGGCTTCTTCTGGCGGGCGGTCTGCTCTACACCTTCGGTGTCGTGTTCTACGCGTGGGAGAGCTTGCGCTTTTCGAATGCCATCTGGCATCTCTTCGTGGCTCTGGCCACGGCGTGTTTCTTCTTCGGGATTGCCTCTGCGCTCGGCGCACGCCTCTGAGTCATCGGCACGCGCACCGCGTGCGTACAAAAGCCGCGTACGTTTGGTACATCCTGTACCTTCCGGTCAGGCGTGTTTGCCCGCGATCAGCAAATCAAAAACGTTGCTGTTCCGACAGTAATCCGGGGTCGCCGTCGCAACCTTGTTCTCTTCCAACCAATGGCCACAAGCCTCGGGATTTGAACAGCCGGTGCAGGCCAGAACCACATCGCTCAAGGCCTCCATCGTCAGATGGCCTTCCATGATTTTCTGTTCTAAATCAACGCCCAAGCTGCTGGCCATCTGATCCACCAACTGCGCGTGACGTTTCAAGGTCGTCGTGCTTTGCATGCCAATTCCCCTTTGCTGCCACGCCAGTTTGCCTTCGAAAGCCACGCCGCACCTTGACCTAGATCAATCCGGGCTCTCCTCCAAATAGGCACGCACGCAGTCCTGCACATGGCGAAACCGGTCACCACCCAGCTTTTTCCCGCCATACCAACGGGTTACGACAACAAGATGATCGCGCAAATCGGCGCGTTCCAGCATGCGCAGGATCACCTGCCCTGCGCCAGCCTCGCCATCATCGCCCTTCAGCGGGGTACCGTCTCTGAGCAAAACAGCCCAGGTGTTATGCGTGGCGCGGGCAAATTTCTTGTCTTTTTTCAACAACTTGAGGAATTCATCCACGGCGTCCCGGTCGCAGGCCACCCCGCCCGAGACCGCATAGCTCGATCCCCGGTCACTGACGACACCCTTCAACTGCCGCATTACAGCCCGGCCGCCACCCGCCGCACGGTTTCAATCCGCTGCGCATTCGGCGGATGCGTCCCAAGAAAGCGGTTCCCTGGATCAGGAATTTGTGTAAAGTATTCAGCACCTTTGACCGGATTGTAACCGGCTCGATGGGTGATGATCGTGCCCAATCCATCCGCCTCCAATTCAAAATTCTTGGAGTAACTCCGCGCACCAACCCCGGCCCCAATGTCGACCGCCTGATCCACCATGGTCTGACTGGCGCCCGTGATCGCCGCCAATCCCCCCAACAGGATTGCTCCCGCCGCAGCATTCTGTTGCTGACGCGGAATATGCCCCGAGATGTGGTGTGCCGCCTCATGCCCCATGACAAAGGCCAGTTCGTCACGATTGCGCACCTGCGCAATCAGCGGTAGCGTAAAGGCCAGAATGGGCTGACCGCTCTTATCCAAAGTCTGATAGGCATTCGGTGGTTGCCCCGGTCGGTCATCCACAACGATCCGGAAGTCGCAGTTCTGACCGGGTGCCCGGGCGCGGCACTCCCGCTCTGCAACAGGCTCAACCCGTTGAACAACCGAAATAAATTGATCCACCTGCGCCCGCGTCGGGGTTGTCGCCACTGGCCGCGATGTGCCTTGCGGTGCCGGGCGGCTGACAGGCCCCTGTTCCACAACCTCGACGCAACCGACGAGCGCCAGAAGACCAAAAACAGACATCCACCGCATCACAACACCCCTGCCAGTTCCAAGATCAGGGCCCAACCTATCAGGGTTTTGCGACACTTACAGCCCTTTTGCATCCAGACTCCTCCCCCTTGCAAAGACCCGCCAACGCAGTACTCTATGGATATGTTTTCCATCGAACACGAGTTTGACTCCACCGTGATAACCCTCGTCGATGAGGGTACTGCGCCCTTGGGCGAAGATGTGATAATAAATGCGTTTGAAGAATGTGTGACCATCGAGCAATATGATCCGCGCTCGGACGGCATGCAAAAGATCACCCTGTCCATGGCCCAATTGAGAGACCTCAGAGCGGCGCTTGATCTGCCTGAAGGGGTTTACATTCAACCCCCTGAAAGCAAATGAAAATCTAACCTTTGACTTGGCTCAGAACCGCGGCCGCAGCCACCGTTGGCGTGATATCTCCCGCCGCGACGCGCGCGGCGTACTCCTGCATCGCAGCTTTGGCAGCCGGTGTTTCCAGTTGCGCCAAGAGACCCTGACGCACCTCCTGTGCGAACCAATAGCGCGCCTGCTCCGCCCGGCGCCCGTCGAAATGCCCGGTCTCGCGCCGCCACTCCACCAGCGCGGTCATCTCGTCCCATGCCCTTTGCAGACCTTCATCCTGTAGGGCCGAAACCGTCATCGCCTTGGGATAGCCGTCGGGATCTTGAGGCCGCTTGCGCAGAAGGCGTAAAGCGCCTGCATAATCCGAACAGGTCCGCAGCGCCGCCGGTTTGAGATCGCCATCAGCCTTGTTCACCAGAATGAGATCGGCCATTTCCATGATGCCGCGCTTGACGCCCTGCAACTCGTCCCCGCCCGCTGGGGCCAACAAAAGCACAAAGATATCAGACATTTCCGCGACCACAGTCTCGGATTGACCCACCCCAACCGTCTCGATCAACACCACGTCAAACCCAGCCGCCTCGCAGAGCGCCACCGCCTCGCGCGTGCGGCGTGCCACGCCGCCCAGATGGCTCTGGCTGGGGGAGGGGCGGATAAAGGCCGCCGGATCGCGGCTCAGCCGCTCCATCCGCGTCTTGTCGCCGAGGATCGAGCCGCCAGAGCGCGCCGAGGATGGATCAACCGCCAGCACCGCCACCCGCAGACCCCGTCCGGTCAGCATCATACCGAAACTCTCGATGAAGGTGGATTTTCCCACCCCCGGCGTGCCCGAGAGGCCGATGCGCACAGCTTGCTTGCCGACACGCTTCAACACTTCCATCAGATCCGCAGCCTGAGCGCGGTGATCGGGTCTCGCACTCTCGATCAAGGTGATCGCCCGCGCCAACGCCCGCCGGTCGCCCGCGATGATCTTGTCTGCGATGTCCGCAATATCCATGCGCTGCCCTTCTTGTCCTCGCGTGCCTTCATGCCTTGGCCCGACGGGCCTTGTCTAGAGCCGAGAGACCTCAACCCTCTGGCCAAGCCTGCGCCGATGCCCGATAACGCGGGCATGACGCCCGCATTACCCATCCATGATGCCATTCCGGCCCTGCTTGACGCGTTGCGTTCCCGTCGCCGCGCGGTCCTTCAGGCCCCGCCCGGTGCGGGCAAGACCACGGTCGTGCCGCTCGAGATGTTGCAGGCCGGACTGACTGACCAACGTATCCTGATGCTCGAGCCGCGTCGCCTTGCGGCCCGCGCCGCAGCCGAGCGGATGGCGCAGAGCCTTGGGCAAAACCCCGGTGAAACCGTCGGTTACAGGGTACGCGGCGAGGCGCGTGTGGGGGAGCAAACCCGCATTGAGGTGGTGACAGAGGGGATATTGACCCGCATGATCCAATCCGATCCCGAGTTGCGCGGCGTGGGTGCGGTGATCTTTGATGAATTTCACGAACGCTCGCTCAATGCCGATCTGGGGCTGGCTCTCTGTCTCGAGGTCGCGGGCGCGCTCCGCGACGATCTGATCCTGCTGGTCATGTCCGCCACACTCGATGCCGCGCCGGTTGCGCATCTGATGGGCGACGCCCCCATGATCACCTCGCAGGGGCGCACCTATCCGGTTGAAATCCGCTGGCGCGACCGTCCCCGGTCCAAGACACACCGCTTTGAAGAGGCATTGGCCGATCTTGTGGCAGAGGCCACAGCAGAGACGACGGGCGGCATCCTGGTCTTTCTTCCCGGCGAGGGAGAGATTCGCCGAGTTGAAGCCCTGTTGCGTCCAGGTCTGCCCGGGGACTGCCACCTGCGCCCGCTCTTCGGCGCGATGGAGTTTGCCGCTCAGCGCGCCGCCATCGCCCCGATGGAGCAAGGTCGCAAGGTTGTCTTGGCCACGGCCATCGCCGAGACGTCTCTCACGATCGAAGACATTCGTGTCGTGGTTGACGGGGGCCGGTCCCGTCGGGCACGGTTTGATCCGGGCTCTGGCATGTCACGGTTGGTGACAGAGCCGGTGACCCGTGCCGAGGCGACGCAGCGCGCCGGTCGTGCAGGCCGTGTGGCCGAGGGACGCTGCTATCGGCTCTGGACCAAGGGCGAAGAGGGTGCTTTGCAAGCCTTTCCCCCAGCCGAGATTGAGGCGGCGGATCTGGCCGGTCTGGCGCTGGAACTGGCGCTCTGGGGGGCCGCGCCAGAGGATGTGCCGCTCCTCACACCGCCCAATCCCGGTGCCTATGTCGAGGCTCAGACGCTCTTGCGACACCTGGGCGCTCTGGATGTCGCTGGCCGGATCACCGCGCACGGCAAGACGCTTGCGGCCCTGCCGTTGCACCCGCGTCTGGCGCATATGCTGGCATGGGCTGGTCCAAAGGCGGCGTTGATGGCTGCCCTCTTGGCCGAACGCGACCCGCTGGGGCGTGGTGCGCCTGTCGACTTGGCGCTCCGGCTGGCTGCCCTGCGCGATCTTCGCGGGTATGAGGCCCGGCACTCGCACGCGGTCCACCGTGGCACGTTGGAGCGGATCAAGGTTGAAGCCCGGCGACTTGCATCTCAATCCAGGACTTCACCTGATGCCGACATGAGTGACGCCGAATGTGCAGCACTTGCCTATCCCGACCGAATTGGCCTGCGCCGCAAGGGCGATGAGCCGCGCTATGTGCTGTCAGGGGGCAAAGGCGCGATCCTGCCGGATGCGGACCCCATGGGACAAGCGCGCCTGATCGTGGCAACCGATCTGGATGGCAACCCGCGCGAGGCACGCGTCCGGCAAGCCATCACAATTTCCGAAGCCGAGGTTCGCGGGCTATTTGCGGATCGCATCACGTGGCAAGATGTCTGCTTTTGGGACAAACGCGAGCGGCGCGTTGTGGCGCGCGCTCAAGAAAGACTGGGCGCGCTGGTTCTGGACGACCGCCATTGGAAAGACGCACCCGAGGATACCATCGCACGCGCCATGCTGGATGGGGTGCGTGATCTGGGGCTGTCGTGGTCCGACCCGGCGCGGAGGTTTGTTGCGCGCGTTCTATTGCTGCGCGATGGCGGAGAGACACTCCCGGACATGTCAGAGACAGCGCTGATGGACAGTCTGGAGGACTGGCTCCTGCCCTATCTGACTGGGGTTCGGGCCGCCCAAGACTGGAAACGGTTTGACATGCTCAACGCTCTGCGGGCGCGTCTGAGCTGGGACGAGATGCAGATGCTTGACCACGCAGCCCCGGCACAGTTCACCACACCCCTCGGGCGCAATATCCCGATAGATTACAGCGGCGAGCATCCCGAGATCACCCTGCGTTTGCAGGAAATGTTTGGCCAGACAACCCATCCCATGGTGGGGCGGACACCCTTGCGCGTGACGCTGCTATCGCCGGGAAATCGCCCGGTGCAAACGACTCTGGACATTCCCGGCTTCTGGGCCAGTTCCTATGCGGATGTGCGCAAGGACATGCGCGGCCGCTATCCCCGGCATCCCTGGCCCGAAGATCCAACCCAAGCGGACCCCACATTACGTGCCAAGCCTCGCAACAACGCGTGATTTGAATTTTGCGACATTCAGTCCTATGTATAGTGCTAGAACAATTTTGCCCGAGCAGAGCAAATCATAATGAGCCAAGTCTTTCCTCAGACCGCGCCCGGCGCGGTCATCTTTCCTCCGATTCCACCCAATATGCAGGTGGCGGCCCTATGCTGGCGCAAGCACAAGGGGCGCAAGGAAGTCTTGCTGATCACGAGCCGTGACACAGGACGTTGGGTCGTGCCCAAGGGCTGGCCGATCACGGGACTCACAGCAGCGCAATCCGCCTTGCAAGAGGCTTGGGAAGAGGCAGGCGTGCTTGCCGATGCGGACAAGGCGCGCTACGTCGGACGGTTCGCGTATGACAAGGGATTGACCAGCGGCACGGCACTGCCGGTCGAGGCGGACCTATTCAAGATCCGCCTGCGCAAAGGCGAAATGAAGGACACCTTTCCCGAGGTGCGAGAGCGGCGGCGCATCTGGGTGACTCCGCGCAAAGCGGCCAAGTTGGTGGATGAACCTGACTTGCAGGAAATCTTGCGCAAGTTCTGATGCCCGCCTATGTCGGCATCAGAACCCAGTAATCCAGATCCAAGAGGACATGCGGCAAGTATTTGCTGTCCGGCCCCCGCAGCGTAAACGGCGCGCCGCCCTTCGTGGCGACCAAGCGTAACCTCAGCGCACCGACCCCCGGCGCGGATGTTTCAGCACGATCCAAAACCTCGGACCACGCCCGCACGGTGTCGCCCGCAAAGCAGGGGTTGGCGTGGCTGCCAGCATTTATTCCCACAATCATCTGCGCATTGGCCAGACCGTTGAACGACAGCGCCCGCGCCATCGAGATCACATGCCCACCATAAATGAGCCGCTTGCCATCGGCACGCGGCGTGGCGTCGAAATGTGTCTTGGAGGTGTTCTGCCAGAGGCGCGTGGCCATCATATGCTCGGCCTCCTCAATCGTCACGCCGTCCACATGGTCAATCTGCTCGCCAATCTCGTAATCGCCACAACGATGTGGCTCTCCGGCGAGGGTGAAATCGTAATGTGTGAAATCGAGCCCCGCAGGAATGATGAGGTCGCCCGCCGCCACGCAGGCGGCAGTATCCGGGACGTGATCTGCGGCGGCGGGCGCCGCTTCATCCCGCTTGCGCACCATGACCCAGCGGACGAATTCCATCACCGGCAGGTCGTGTTGGTTAAACCCGGTGGTGCGGACATAGACCACCCCGGTCTTGCCCGAGGAGTTTTGCTTGAGCCCGATCACCTCGGACTGCGCGCGCAGCGTGTCGCCAGCATAGACCGGACGCAGCCACCGTGCCTCGGCATAGCCCAGATTGGCCACGGCATTGAGCGAGATGTCGGGCACAGATTTGCCGAACACGATATGAAACGCCGCCAGATCGTCAATCGGGCTCGCAGGCAGGCCGCAGACATGGGCGAATTCATCCGACGAATAGATTGCGTGCCGCGCCGGATAGAGCGCGTGATAAAGCGCGCGCTCACCCCCCGACACGGTGCGCGGCACCGCATGGGGGATCACCTGCCCGATGCTGTAATCCTCGAAAAACCGGCCCGGATTGGTCTTGGCCATGCTCACTGCTCTCCGAGTTTCATGTCGGCCGAGTAGCTGCCGTCTTTTTCTTTCACCACCGCCTGACCGCACCGCATCACGCCATTGGCCGCGTCAAAGGCATAGGTGGGGTCGCCGTAGAGCTCCCATCCCTTGTTGAGCGCAGCCGTGACCTTGTGGCAAAACTCCGACGTGTCGTCGGCGCTGAGAAATCGGTAGAGTTTCATGGTTCACCCCGGAAACGGCCAGACACCCAGCCAGTTGTGAATAAAGGTTATCGTCAGGAACATCACCACGGTGATCACCACCAGCACGATATCCCGTTTCGCCTCGCCCGGCGCGGGTCGGACCCAATCCTCGGCCCGGTTGATCATCACCACCTCAACCACGGCCCACACCAGCAGCCCGCCGAACAGCACGAGCGAGGCCAGATCGCCATTGACCAACAAATGCGCCACCGCCCAGACCTTGACCGCCGTCAATTGCGGATGACGCATCGCACCACGCAACCGCCCCTTGGTCGCGCTCATGCCATAGAGAAACACCGCGCCCAGCATCATCAGGTTGTTGATATGCACTGTCCAGCTTGGCGGATACCAGACATTGATGACCTCTGCCTGCCGATAGCCGATGACCATCAGCACCAGACCCGCCAGAATGCCAAGCGCTGCAAGCCCTTTGCCCGCGTTCCCCATCCTTGCGCGCAGATCGGGAACTGCCCGTTTGAACAGATGCGCCGCGATCCAGAGGATCAGTCCGAGGATGAGGTAAACCATGGGTGCTACTCCGCTGCCATTTCCCGTATCGCCTGTGCCTTGGCGAGGATGCGCTGTGCCGACACCGCGTGCAAATTCTCGACGATCTGCCCGTCCACCACGGCAATCCCCTGACCCGAGGCACGGCTTTCTTCATAGGCTGCGATCTGCCGTTGAGCCAGTTCAATTTCGGAATTGGTCGGGGCAAAGGCGGTGTTGGCGATTTCAAGCTGTGCGGGATGGATCAGAGTCTTGCCGTCAAACCCAAGATCACGCCCCTGTTCACATTCGAACTTGAGCCCGTCGCCATCACGAAAGCGATTGTAAACCCCATCCACCGCCACGATCCGTGCCGCACGCGCCGCCATCACGATCATCTGCAACCCGGTCCAGAGCGGCATCCGGTCGGCGCGCACCCGGCAGCCCAGATCCTTGATCAGGTCGTTGGTGCCCGCCACCAGCCCCGTCACTTGCCGGTGCGCCGCGATTTCTCGGGCGTTGAAAACGCTGACAGGCGTTTCCATCATCGTCCAGACAGGCAGATCCGACCCGATCACGTCTGACAGATTGTCAATATCCGAGGGCGTATTGACCTTGGGCAAGAGGATCGCATCAGCCCCCGCATCGCGCAAGGCGCGGGCATCCTCCAGCCCCCATTCGGTGGTCAGCGCGTTGATCCGAACAATCTTGAACCGATAGCCATAGCCCCCCTGCCGCAGGGCATCCACCAGCGTGGCGCGAGCCTCAGCCTTGGCATCCGGCGCCACCGCATCTTCAAGATCAAAGATGATTGCATCGGTGGGCAGGTCGCGTGCCTTCTCCAACGCGCGCTCCTTGGAGCCGGGGATGTAAAGCACCGAACGGTAGGGATGCATGCTGCTGTCCATGGGTCTGCCCTCTTTGGATTCTATCTGCGGTAATAATCTTGCGCAGGCATGGCACTTTTCGGTGGAAATGTTCAAGAGATTTCTCGCCGCGACGCAGCGATGGACCAGAGTCCGCGGTCCGGGCGCGTTCATTAACCACCTGTTCATCTCTCTTTCGGCATGATCGGTCGCGCGACGGCCGGGGAGCCAACCCAAGAGAAAGGGTGACTGATGATCAAAGCAGTGATGGCCGTTCTGAGCGCAATAGCGCTGACGAGTGCCCCGGCGCAGGCGCAATCGGGGGCCTGCGCCCCGCGCGACATGGTGGTGCAGCGGTTGGCCGATGCCTATGGCGAGACGCGGCAATCCATGGGGCTTGGGGCCAACAACATGGTGGTCGAGGTCTTTGCCTCGGACACGTCCGGCAGTTGGACCATCACCGTGACAGGCAGCGACGGCATCAGCTGTCTGATGGCCAGCGGACAGGCCTATGAGGCCACCACCGAAACCGACCCCAAGCCAGGCAAGGGTGCTTAAAACAGCCCGTCCCAGATGAGTTTGATCCCCGTCAGGGTCAGCAACACATAGGTCACCGCAAAGAACGCGCGTTCCGGCATGATCCGGTGCGCGCGCACGCCAATCCACGCCCCCAAGAGGGCAAAAGGGGCGAGGACCAGGTCGATCATCAGCGTCTGCTGCGTGAAGAGGCCCAGCATCCCATAGGGCACTGCCTTGACGATGTTGAAGACGAAAAACATCAGCACGGTGGTCGCCTGATAGCGCGTCTTGTCCAGCCCCCGCGATAGGAGGTAAACCGCCGCAGGCGGCCCGCCTGCATGGCTGACAAAGCTGGTGAACCCCGCAACGAGACCCGCAAACAGGCCAACCCATCCCGGGAGCGGAGACTTCCCCCGACGCATCACGCGCGCTCTCAGCACAGCCTGCCACAGCACGAAGGCCAACGCGATGCCCCCGATCAACAGCCGCAACAGATCCGCATCGGCCATCCGGTAGAACGCCATGCCAAGACCAATCCCAGGCAGTCCGCCGAGGATCAACATCGTCACTTCGACCCTGCCCCATTGCCGCCAATAGGGACGCAAAGTGGCGATATCAATCAGCATCAGGATCGGTAGCATGATCCCAAGAGCCACACCGGGCGGAACGAAAAGCGCCAGAATCGCCGCCCCTGCAAATGACGCGCCCGAGCCGAAACCGCCCTTGGACACTCCGGCCAAGAGGGCCGCGAACACGCCGACTGCAATCACGTCGCCTGTCATCCCTTTGATCCCTAACCCCTGACTCTGCTTGCACTTTCACGGTATACGACCGCATCCCGCTGTCACGCCTAAAATCCGCCGCAGCGCAGCACCCTTGCAAGAGCGCAGAATTCGGACTACGCCCAAGCGCAACTTTTCAACCGACGGAGAATGATCCAATGGCCAGACCCAAGATTGCGCTGATCGGCGCCGGACAGATTGGCGGCACCCTCGCCCATCTCGCCGCGCTGAAGGAACTGGGCGATATCGTCCTGTTCGACATCGCCGAAGGCACCCCCGAGGGCAAGGCTCTCGATATCGCGGAATCCGGCCCGTCCGAAGGGTTCGACGCCGCGCTCCGGGGCACGCAATCCTATGCCGATATCGCGGGGGCCGATGTCTGCATCGTCACCGCAGGCGTCCCGCGCAAACCCGGCATGAGCCGCGATGATCTCTTGGGGATCAACCTCAAGGTCATGAAATCGGTGGGCGAAGGCATCGCCGCCCATGCCCCCGACGCGTTCGTCATCTGCATCACCAACCCGCTCGATGCGATGGTCTGGGCGTTGCAAAAATTCTCTGGGCTGCCTGCACACAAGGTCTGCGGCATGGCCGGCGTGCTGGACTCTGCACGGTTCCGTCACTTCCTCAGTGTTGAATTCAACGTCTCGATGAAGGATGTCACCGCCTTCGTTCTGGGCGGGCATGGCGACACGATGGTGCCTTCGGTGCGCTATTCGACCGTCGCGGGTATCCCCTTGCCCGACCTGATCGAGATGGGCTGGACCACGCAAGAGAAACTTGACGCCATCGTGCAGCGCACCCGTGATGGCGGCGCCGAGATCGTCGGTCTCTTGAAGACCGGCTCCGCCTTCTACGCACCCGCCACCTCTGCCATCGAAATGGCCGAGGCCTATCTCAAGGATCAAAAGCGGGTTCTGCCCTGTGCGGCCTATTGCGACGGCGAATTCGGACTCAAGGACATGTATGTCGGCGTGCCCACGGTGATTGGCGCGGGCGGGATCGAGCGGATCGTCAACATCAAGCTCAACAAGGACGAGCAGGACATGTTCGACAAATCGGTCGATGCGGTCAAAGGTCTGGTCAAGGCCTGCAAGGACATCGACCCTTCGCTGGTCTGATCACCTGAGATCAACGTGTTTGGGTCAGGGCTGGCATGCGTCAGCCCTGATTCTTTTTGACCCCGGCACATCCCGAATTTCCGATTTGTGATCACACGATTTATCCGTGTG
The DNA here is from genome assembly GCF_000152845.1 of Roseovarius sp. 217. Lineage (GTDB taxonomy): Bacteria > Pseudomonadota > Alphaproteobacteria > Rhodobacterales > Rhodobacteraceae > Roseovarius. The sequence continues at coordinate 784,191 of NZ_CH902584.1, read as the reverse complement.
ATCACAAAATGACGATTTTCACCCCAAAAGCTGCCAAACAACAAAAAACGGTTTATTACGTCACTCAATCTATGCCTATACCTGTCCCAATCGCAGCAAAACGGGACAGTTTGATGAATATCCATGAGTATCAGGCGAAGGCCCTGCTTCGCTCTTACGGCGCCCCGGTGTCGGATGGCCGCGTGGTTCTGCGCGCTGAAGAGGCAAAAACAGCCGCAAGCGCACTTGATGGCCCGCTCTGGGTGGTCAAAGCGCAGATCCACGCTGGTGGGCGCGGCAAGGGCAAATTCAAAGAGGCGGGCGCCGGCGAGGCCGGTGGCGTTCGTCTGGCCCGTTCCGTGGAAGAGGCCGCCGAAGAGGCCAAGCGCATGCTGGGCCGCACGCTGGTGACCAAGCAGACCGGCGCGGCGGGCAAGCAAGTCAACCGTATCTATATCGAAGATGGTTCTGGCATTCAGACCGAGATGTATCTGGCGCTTCTGGTGGACCGTCAGACCAGCCGCGTGTCCTTTGTCTGCTCGACCGAGGGCGGCATGGATATCGAAGAGGTCGCCGAAAAGACCCCGGAAAAGATCCTGTCGTTCAGCGTCGATCCCGCGACCGGCTATCAACCATTCCATGGCCGCCGCATCGCCTTCAACCTCGGCCTCACCGGCGGTCAGATCAAGCAATGCGTCGCGTTGATGGGCACGCTCTACAAGCTCTTCGTTGAAAAAGACATGGAGATGCTGGAGATCAACCCGCTGATCGTGTCGGACAAGGGGGATCTGAAATGTCTCGATGCCAAAATGGGGTTCGACTCGAACGCCATTTACCGGCACGCGGATATTGCCGAACTCCGCGACACGACCGAAGAAGACCCCAAGGAGCTCGAAGCCTCGAAATACGACCTCAACTACATCGCCCTCGACGGCGAGATTGGCTGCATGGTCAATGGCGCGGGGTTGGCGATGGCCACCATGGACATCATCAAGCTCTACGGCGCCGAGCCTGCCAATTTCCTCGACGTGGGCGGCGGGGCGACCAAGGAAAAGGTCACCGAGGCCTTCAAGATCATCACCTCTGACCCGCAGGTCAAAGGCATCCTCGTCAACATCTTCGGCGGCATCATGCGCTGCGATGTGATCGCCGAGGGCGTGGTGGCGGCCGTCAAGGAAGTCGGCCTCAAGGTGCCGCTCGTCGTCCGTCTCGAAGGCACCAACGTCGAAAAGGGCAAGGAGATCATCAACACCTCCGGCCTCGACGTCATCGCCGCCGACGACCTCAAGGACGGTGCGCAAAAGATCGTCAAGGCCGTCAAAGGGTGAGCGCCGGTCCGGGGCCTTTGCCCCGGCAAACGCTCCGGTGGAGCGTTTGAGGCGCGAACGGGCGGAGCCCCGGATCATCCGACCATACCATAACGCGGCCCCGCCGCAGAACTCAGGAGCCAAACAAAATGGCAGTCCTCGTCGACAAACATACCCGCGTGATCTGTCAGGGCCTTACCGGCTCGCAGGGCACATTTCACTCCGAACAGGCCATCGCTTACGGCACCCAGATGGTCGGCGGCGTCACCCCCGGCAAGGGCGGCACGACGCATCTCGACCTGCCGGTCTTCAACTCGGTGCATGAGGCCAAACATGTGACAGAGGCCAATGCCTCTGTCATCTACGTCCCCCCCCCCTTCGCCGCCGATTCGATCCTCGAGGCGATTGATGCCGAGATGGAGCTGATCGTCTGCATCACCGAAGGCATCCCGGTCCTCGACATGATGCGCGTCAAGCGGGCGCTGGAAGGCAGCAAATCGCGCCTCATCGGCCCGAACTGCCCCGGCATCATCACGCCCGACGCCTGCAAGATCGGCATCATGCCCGGCCATATCCACCGGCGCGGCTCGGTCGGCGTGGTCAGCCGCTCCGGCACGCTGACCTATGAGGCGGTCAAGCAGACCTCCGACGTCGGTCTGGGTCAATCGACCTGCGTGGGCATCGGCGGCGACCCGATCAAGGGCACCGAACATATCGACGTGCTGGAATGGTTCCTCGCGGATGACGAGACGCAGTCGATCATCATGATCGGCGAAATCGGCGGAAGCGCGGAAGAAGAGGCAGCGCAGTTCCTCAAGGATGAGGCCAAACGCGGGCGCAAGAAACCCGTCGCAGGCTTCATCGCTGGCCGCACCGCCCCGCCGGGCCGCCGCATGGGCCACGCCGGCGCCATCGTCGCGGGCGGCAAAGGCGACGCCGAGAGCAAGATCGAAGCCATGAAATCCGCCGGCATCACCGTCGCCGAGAGCCCCGCTGGCCTCGGCGAGGCCGTGCTCACGGCGATTGGGTAAAACATGCCTGCGGCGCGCGCAATTCTGGCTGAAACGGCAAGAATGTTCGACCTTGGCGGTCGAACGGCGCGCGCGGCTTACCTTTGGTTTCTGTTTGCGGCAACCTGCGCCTTTGCAGTCGGCATCGCCCTATGTATCAGGTTGCTGCCTTCCGAAAGTATCGCGACAGGCATCTATGTCCTTACGGCGATTTTCTACCTTCCCGTCACGGCGGCGGGTGTGCGGCGGCTGCATGATGTCGGCGAAAGCGGGACACTGATGCTTGATCCGCTAAAGCCTGCCATCGGATTTTTCATCGTCATGACGTTGATTTGGCTCTGGATGTCCATGACATCATCAGGAACTCTTACTTTGCTAATGGCGGTAATGTTTTTCACCAAACCGTTGGTGGCAGTCCTTGTGGTCATCGCGCTCTTTGTAATTGTACTTACGCTGATGTTTTTCTCGCACACCATGGGCCTTCTCCTGCTTCCACCACAACCCGGTCCCAACAAGTACGGTCCCAACCCTAACGAGGTGCCACTATGACCGATCAATCCCCCAACGACCTCTTTCATGCCTCCTCCTTCATGCAGGGGCATAATGCCGAGTATCTCGAACAGCTCTATGCGCGCTATGCCAATGACCCGAACGCTGTCGATGCGGCGTGGAAGAACTTCTTCGACGCGCTCGGTGATGGCGACGACGATGTGAAGGCCGAGGCCGCTGGCCCCTCCTGGGCGCGGGCCGATTGGCCCCCCATGCCCGCCGATGACCTGACCGCCGCGCTGACCGGCGAATGGCCCGCAGAGCCCGAGTTGAAGGATGCAGGCAAGAAGATCACTGCCAAAGCGGCCGAGAAGGGCGTGAGCGTCAGCGACGAGGACGTCAAGCGTGCCGTGCTCGATTCCGTGCGCGCGCTGATGCTCATTCGCGCCTACCGCATCCGGGGGCATCTGGCCGCTGATCTAGATCCGCTGGGCCTGCGCGAGACGCCGCTGCGCCCGGAGTTGGACCCGAAATCCTACGGCTTCACCGAGATCGACATGGATCGCCCAATCTTTATCGACAATGTGCTGGGCCTGCAAATCGCGAGCCTGCGCGAGATTCTGGCGATTGTCCGGCGCACCTATTGCGGCACCTTCGCGCTACAATACATGCATATTTCCGATCCCGAGGAATCCGCCTGGCTCAAGGAGCGGATCGAGGGCTACGACAAGGAAATCACCTTTACCCGCACCGGGCGCAAGGCAATCCTGAACAAGCTGGTCGAGGCCGAGGGTTTTGAAAAATACCTGCATGTGAAATACATGGGCACCAAGCGCTTTGGTCTTGATGGGGGCGAGAGCCTTATCCCGGCGATGGAGCAGATCATCAAGCGTGGCGGTCAACTGGGCGTCGAGGATATCGTCATCGGCATGCCGCACCGGGGCCGTCTGTCGGTTCTGGCCAATGTGATGGGCAAGCCCTATCGCGCAATTTTCAACGAGTTCCAGGGCGGCAGCTTCAAACCCGAAGAGGTCGACGGCTCGGGCGATGTGAAATACCACCTCGGGGCGTCTTCGGACCGCGAATTTGACGGCAACAGGGTGCACCTGTCGCTGACCGCCAACCCCAGTCACCTCGAAGCCGTGAACCCTGTGGTGATCGGCAAGGTCCGCGCCAAGCAGGATCAGTTGAACGACACCGACCGCACCAAGGTACTGCCCATCCTGCTGCACGGCGATGCGGCCTTTGCAGGCCAGGGCGTCGTGGCGGAATGTTTCGGTCTGTCGGGCCTCAAGGGCCACCGGACCGGCGGCACCATCCATCTCGTCGTCAATAACCAGATCGGCTTTACCACCGCACCGCATTTCAGCCGCTCTTCGCCCTATCCAACCGATATCGCGCTAATGGTCGAGGCGCCGATTTTCCACGTCAACGGCGACGATCCCGAGGCCTGTGTGCATGCAGCCCGCGTCGCCACGGAGTTCCGTCAGAAATTCCACAAGGACGTGGTAATCGACATGATCTGCTATCGCCGGTTTGGTCACAACGAGGGCGACGAGCCCATGTTTACCAACCCGGTGATGTATAAGAAGATCAAGCAGCAGAAAACCACGCTCAGCCTCTATACCGAGCGGCTGGTCAAGGATGGTCTGATCCCCGAGGGCGAGATCGAGGACATGAAGACCGCTTTTCAGGCCTATCTCGCGGATGAATTCGACGCGGGCAAGGATTACCGACCGAACAAGGCCGACTGGCTGGATGGCAAATGGGCCGACCTGAACGCGCATCGCGGCAAATATGAGCGCGGCGAAACCGCGATCAAGCCCGAGACCATGGCCCAAGTAGGCCGCGCGCTCAGCACCGCGCCCGAAGGGTTCCCGCTGCACAAGACGGTCGAGCGGTTGCTCGAGTCCAAGGCGAACATGTTCGAGACCGGCACCGGCTTTGATTGGGCCACCGCCGAGGCGCTGGCCTTTGGCTCGCTCCTGACCGAAGGCTACCGCGTCCGCCTCTCGGGGCAGGACTGCACGCGCGGCACCTTCAGCCAGCGGCATTCCGGCCTGATCAATCAGGACAACGAAGACCGCTACTACCCGCTCAACCATATCCGCGACGGGCAGGCACATTATGAGGTCATCGACTCGATGCTCTCGGAATATGCGGTGCTGGGCTTTGAATATGGCTATTCCTTGGCCGAACCCAACGCGCTCACCCTCTGGGAGGCGCAGTTCGGCGATTTTGCCAATGGCGCACAGATCATGTTCGACCAGTTCATCTCATCGGGTGAATCGAAATGGCTGCGCATGTCCGGGCTCGTCTGCCTCTTGCCACATGGCTACGAGGGACAAGGGCCGGAACACTCCTCGGCCCGTCTGGAACGCTTCTTGACCATGTGCGGCGGCGACAACTGGATCGTGGCCAATTGTACCACCCCGGCCAATTACTTCCACATCCTGCGCCGCCAGATGTATCGCACCTTCCGCAAACCACTAATCCTGATGACGCCGAAATCGCTCCTGCGGCACAAGATGGCGGTCTCGAAAACCGAGGAATTCATCACCGGCTCGTCCTTCCACCGGGTGTTGTGGGATGATGCGCAATACGGCAACTCTGAAACCAAGCTGGTCGGAGACAAGAAGATCAAGCGCGTCGTGATGTGCTCGGGCAAGGTCTATTACGACCTGCTCGAAGAGCGCGACAACCGTGGCATCGACGATGTCTACCTGATGCGCATCGAACAGTTCTACCCGTTCCCGGCGATGTCGCTGGTCAAGGAACTGGAACGCTTCAAGGGGGCGGAAATGGTCTGGTGTCAGGAAGAGCCCAAGAACCAGGGCGCGTGGTCCTTTATCGAGCCTAATATCGAATGGGTTCTGACCCGGATCAAGGCCAAGCATCTACGGCCCGTCTATGCCGGTCGCCCCGCCTCGGCCTCGCCCGCAACGGGCCTTGCCAAGCAGCACAAAGCACAACAAGAAGCGCTGGTCGATGCCGCGCTGACCATCGAAGGGAAATAACCCATGACTACCGAAGTCCGCGTCCCCACCCTTGGCGAATCCGTGACCGAGGCGACCGTCGCCACCTGGTTCAAGAAACCCGGCGACCCCGTCGCCGCCGACGAGATGCTGTGCGAGTTGGAAACCGACAAGGTGACCGTGGAGGTGCCCAGCCCTGCCGCAGGCACGATGGGTGAAATCGTAGCGCAAGAGGGTGAGACCGTCGGCGTCGATGCCCTCTTGGCCACCATCTCCGAAGGCGAAGGCAAAGCAGCCCCGACCCAAGCGGACAAGGCCGAAAAGGCCGAAAAGCCTGCCAAGAGTGACAGCGCCAATGCCGGTGCCAATGTCGATGTGATGGTCCCCACCCTGGGAGAGTCGGTGTCAGAGGCGACCGTGTCGACATGGTTCAAGAAAGTGGGCGACCCCGTCGCCGCCGACGAGATGCTGTGCGAGTTGGAAACCGACAAGGTCTCGGTCGAGGTGCCAGCCCCCGCTGCTGGCACGCTGACCGAAATCCTTGCGGCTGAGGGGTCTACCGTGCAGGCAGGTGGCAAGCTCGCGATCCTCTCCTCCGGCGCCGGGGCATCCGCTCCCGCCGCAGCGCCCAAGGCCGAACAAGCCGCAGCACCTGCACCGAGCTCCGGCAAGGATGTCGAGGATGCGCCGTCGGCCAAAAAGGCCATGGCCGAGGCTGGTCTCAGCCGCGATCAGGTCACGGGCTCTGGCCGCGATGGCCGTGTGATGAAAGAGGATGTGGCCCGTGCCGCCGCTGCAGCCACGCAAGCGCCCGCCGCTGCCGCCGCCCCGGCCCAAGCGCCGCGTGCCCCCGCCCCAGCCGAAGATGTGGCCCGCGAAGAGCGCGTCAAGATGACCCGCCTGCGCCAGACCATCGCCCGCCGCCTCAAGGACAGCCAGAACACCGCCGCCATGCTCACCACCTATAATGAGGTGGACATGACCGAGGTGATGGCGCTGCGCAACCAGTACAAGGACGAGTTCTACAAGAAGCACGGCGTCCGCCTTGGCTTCATGTCCTTCTTTACCAAGGCCTGCGTGCATGCCCTGAAAGAAGTGCCCGAGGTCAATGCCGAGATTGACGGCACCGACATCATCTACAAGAACTTCGTGCATATGGGTGTCGCGGCTGGCACTCCCACCGGCCTTGTCGTGCCGGTGATCCGTGACGTGGATGCCATGGGCTTTGCCGCCATCGAAAAGGCCATCGCCGAAAAAGGCGCGCGCGCGCGTGACGGCAAACTCAGCATGGCGGAAATGCAGGGCGGCACCTTCACGATCTCGAATGGCGGTGTCTATGGCTCGCTGATGTCCTCGCCCATCCTCAACCCGCCGCAATCGGGTATTCTGGGCATGCACAAAATCCAGGATCGTCCCATGGCGATCAACGGTCAGGTGGTGATCCGCCCGATGATGTATCTGGCGCTCAGCTACGATCACCGGATTGTGGATGGCAAGGGTGCTGTCACATTCCTCGTGCGCGTCAAAGAGGCGCTCGAAGACCCGCGCCGCTTGCTGATGGATCTCTGAACCGGTGCGCCTTGAAGGCGCACCCTACCCCCCGTAGGGTGCGCATTCATCGCGCACCTCATGGCAAGAGGCTCCGAATGACACCCGAACTCACAGCCCTCACTCTCGCCGCGCTCCTGCAAGCGGTGCAATTCGTACTCTATGCCATCCCGGCCAATCTCGAGCTTGGGCCGGGCTATACCATGTCCGCGCGGGACCGCGAACCTTCCCGCCAACTCTCGCCGAAAACCGCCCGGCTTGGCCGTGCGCTTTCCAATCATTTCGAGGGGTTGATCCTCTTTACCATCGCGGTCGTGGTCGTCACGCTCGGTGCGCAATCGAGCCCGCTCACCGCTGCCTGCGCCTGTACCTATCTCGCCGCGCGCGTTCTCTACATCCCCGCCTATTATTTCGGCCTGCGCCCTTGGCGCTCGCTCATTTGGGCGGTGGGGTTTGGGGCAACGGTTCTCATGCTGCTGGCGGCGGTCGTATGATGCTTCATCTGGCTCAAAATACCTCGGGGGAGGCGCGGACAGCGCGACGGGGGCAGCGCCCCCTCTCTGCCCGGCCCGCACCGACGCAAGACCGATAGAATACCGACGCGGCCCCCGCCGCGAAAAACGAAAGGATATGACCCATGGCCTCTTACGACGTAATCATCATCGGCGCCGGCCCCGGCGGCTATGTCTGCGCCATTCGCTGCGCGCAACTGGGGCTAAAAACCGCCGTCGTCGAGGGGCGCGCCACCTTGGGCGGCACCTGTCTCAACGTGGGCTGTATCCCCTCCAAGGCGCTCTTGCATGCGAGCCACATGCTGCACGAGGCAGAGCATAATTTTGCCGCCATGGGCCTCAAGGGCAAAAGCCCTTCGGTCGATTGGAAACAGATGCTGGCCTATAAGGATGACGTGATCGGCCAGAACACCAAGGGCATCGAATTTCTGTTCAAAAAGAACAAGGTAGAGTGGCTCAAGGGCTGGGGTTCAATCCCCGAGGTGGGCCGCGTCAAGGTCGGCGACGACACCCACGAGGCCAAGCAGATCGTGATCGCTTCCGGCTCTGTCCCAGCGTCGTTGCCCGGTGTCGAGGTGGATGAAAAGATCGTCGTCACCTCCACCGGCGCGCTGGAACTGGGCAAGATCCCCAAATCGCTGGTGGTGATCGGGGCCGGAGTCATTGGCCTTGAGATGGGCTCGGTCTATGGCCGTCTGGGGGCCGAGGTGACGGTGGTCGAGTATCTCGACGCCATCACCCCCGGCATGGATGGCGAGGTACAAAAAACCTTCCAGAGGATACTGAAGAAACAAGGGCTTAACTTCATCATGGGTGCCGCCGTGCAATCCGTCGAGACGCTCAAAACCAAGGCCAAAGTCAACTACAAACTGCGCAAGGACGACAGTGAGCATCAGCTTGATGCCGATACCGTGCTGCTCGCCACCGGGCGCAAACCGTATACCGAGGGCCTAGGTCTGGCTGATTTGGGCGTTGAGATAACCAAGCGCGGGCAGATCGCCACGGACGCCCATTGGCAGACCTCGGTCAAGGGCATTTACGCCATAGGCGACGCCATCGAAGGCCCGATGTTGGCCCACAAGGCCGAGGACGAGGGCATGGCCGTGGCCGAGGTGTTGGCGGGCAAGCATGGGCATGTGAATTACGGCGTCATCCCCGGCGTGATCTACACTCACCCCGAGGTCGCCAATGTCGGCGAAACCGAAGAAAGCCTGAAAGAGCAAGGGCGTGCCTATAAGGTTGGCAAATTCTCCTTTATGGGCAATGGCCGCGCCAAGGCGGTTTTTGCCGGTGATGGTTTTGTGAAGATCCTCGCCGACAAGGAAACAGACCGCATCCTTGGGGCGCATATCATCGGGCCGGCGGCGGGCGATCTCATCCACGAGATTTGCGTGGCGATGGAGTTTGGTGCCTCGGCGCAGGATCTGGCCATGACCTGCCACGCGCATCCCACCTATTCCGAGGCGGTGCGCGAGGCGGCGCTTGCTTGTGGTGACGGGGCAATCCACGCGTAAAGGGCCGAGATACGTTGCGCCGCATGCGCCTCCATTGGCAAGCTGTGGTTCTCCGATGAAGGCGGGCCGTCTCGCGTTTATCGTTATCGCTGGGTTTCTCGCGGGGTTGGGCGGCCATATAGCCGTTGATCGTCTGACCTTTGACCGGGCGGACCGCATCGCCGATGTCTTTCAGGCGCTTTGTCTCGGTGCCGATGACTCTGATCCCGGCGCTCTCGGACTGCATCCACGCCTAGGCTATGCTGGGGAGTGGGTGGATACACGGTCGCGTACCTTGATAGTTCACAATGGGAGCGGGTGCTCGGTTAATGCCTTTGACGCGCATAACCTGTCGTCGTCCGAGGTCGGTGCCCTTGTTACGCGCATTGAGCGGGTCGTCGCACGGGACTTTCCCGCGCTGACGCTTGAACCCGACACAAACCCGGATGATGCAACTTTGGAACGGTTTTGGATGAGCGGCGACTTCAGAGCGCCGGATAGATGGGGTATCATACTCTACGCGTTTCTACCGACCTCACCCGACGGATCAACCATGTTGAGATATGCGCCCCCGCTACGCGATGCCAAGGTAGTGGAATGAAAATGCCATACTGACCCCTCGTATCGGTGATCATCCCGGCCTTTCGGGCGGGCAGCACAATGCCCGCCTCCGTCACGGGTGAGGGACAGGGATATGACGGCCTGCCCGATCCAGGGCTCACCTCAAAGCATGACATGGCCCCAATCCGTCACGACGCGCCACCCGGCCCAAAGTCTCATTCCGCGGGCGATATCGTTCTTTTCGGCTTTTTCGGCTTGCATAGACGCCGGATTACGTTCCGAAACGGTACCAGATAAAGCTTTGCGCAGCTGTTCAATTCCTCTGGATTCATGCCGGCCACCCCGAAGCGCACATCCCGGTTATCCTCAGGCAGTTCATAGGTATTGAAGATCACGTCCCAAACCGGGAACATGAAAGCGAAGTTCTTGTCGATGTGATCCGGATGACAACTGTGATGCACATGGTGGTGCGCCGGAGAGGGAAATACCTTCGACCAGATGCCGGGCCAGCGCAGCCAGATATGCGAGTGCCGCAGGTTGTAACCCATGACGTTGAACAGAAACATCAGAAACGGTACGCCAAGCACCGACGGCATGCTCGGCAGATATCCCAGAAGCTGAGCAGCGGCCCCCATGAAAATGCCGTTCCAGGCCCCTAGACTGACTAGATAGACAAGGTTGTCGATGGGATGCTCACGAAAATTCGACATCGGATGCATCACTTCGGAGCTGTGATGGACCTTGTGAAACTCCCACAGGATCGGACTCTTGTGCTGAAGATAGTGGATCGTATAGGCGATGAGATCGGACAGGACGAAAAACCCGACCATATAGCCAAAAGCAATGATGTAGGCCCCCGGCCCGGATCGGAGATCACCAATGCGCGCCGTCTCGGCAAGGTTCTCCCCGCCGGTCACCAACGCATAGGCCCATGCGGAACTTCCCGCCATGACGCCGAACAGCAGGAAATGACCAATGAGCTTGTGAAAGAAGAAGTACCGCACGTCCAGCCAAGCTGACGGGTGCGACCAGACGCGCTTGGGCACGAGAAAGCTCACGAAAGACGAGACATCCTCCGCGTCATCATGCCTGCGCCAAGCGTGGGCCTTGTAGACGACATAGGCAAAGCCGATCGCAGTCAGGAGATAGAGCGCGAAGAGCCGTTCACCCGGCGACCAGAAGAAAGCCAGAAAATGAAGCAGATAGTTTACGTATAGCGCCAAAAGATCCGTCAGATATCCCATATACCTCAACCCTGCATTCCGATGTCATGAGGGACAGTCGCAGCAGGATGCGCGTTTTATGTGAACAAATTGTGGAAATCTGCGGGCTGCGCTCTGCTCAGACGGCATCCAGATCAAACCCTGCCTCACGCATCAGCGCGTTTGAAGCGCCTTCAATCTCATGCTCGAGCTGTTCCATGAAAACATTTCGGTCCAGCCCCGTTTCGATTGGTGCCAAAAACTCCACGACCGCCAGCCCCGGTTTGCGATAGATCCCCCGCTTGGGCCAGAACACGCCGACATTGGTGGCGGCAGGCACGCAGGGCACCCCCATTTGTTCATAAAGGACACCGGTTCCTATCTTGTAGGGCACCTTGGTTCCGGGGGCGACACGGGTGCCTTGGGCATAGATGATCAACTGCCCGGGGGTTTGCGCGCCGCGCGCCACGTCCTCGACCATTTTCTTGATAGCCGCCCCACGCTTGCCGCGATCAACTGGAACACACCCGATCCGCATTCCATAGAGACCGATCACCGGGGTCCACAAAATTTCGCGCTTCATGATGAAACGCCCGGTCGGCAATTCGCTGAAAATCAGCAGAATATCGAGAAAGGATTGGTGCTTGGCAGCGATCAGAACCTGCCCGTCGGGTGGCGTGCCGCGCACCTCGGTCCGCAGCCCCACCATCCAGCAGGCCGTCCAGCGCACCCAATGGCAATAGGCCTTGCACCCGGCCAGAGCCCCTTTTCGGCTGAAAATCGCGGCGGGCATGTAGAGTAACCCAAAGACAGGCAGCATCAGATACATCTGCGCGATAAAGACAAGAGAGCGCAGCCATTGAACGGCATATCTCATGGTAGTTCCTTCAAGCTGCGGTGTGCTGCAAGGCGCGTTGCCGCGAACGCGACTCCCGCCGCCAGTGGCGGAATGATCAGCGGCCAGATCCAGTGCCATCCTTGGAACCCAAGACCGGTAAGAAAACCGCCTTCAATCTGTGCCCGAGGCAAAAGCAAAATTGCACCGCATCCCAGAACCACTCCGACGCAGGCGCCTCCAAGTGCTCGCAACGTAAATCGTCGCACGAAAGCCCGCGCGATATAGACATCCTGTGCGCCCACCAGCCGCAGCACACTGATCACTTGCGAATTGGCCGCTAATGCGGCGTTTGCGGCTAGGGTGATCATCGCTCCAACGGCCCCGCCAATAAGGATCATCGAGATCCAGCCCAAAAGCCTGAGCCGGCTGGCGGCGCGCACCAGAGGTTGCCGCCAACGCGTATGATCATCCAACATTGCGCCAGGCACTTCTGCGCTGAGGCGTAGACGCAGGCCGTCAGCATCAAATCCGTCCCCAGTCTCGATCACCTCGATCAACCTCGGAATCGGCAAATCCTCAATCGGCAAATCAGGACCAAACCACGGCGCCAACAGAGCCGCTTGTTCTTCGTCAGTCAGGGCGCGAGCCCGCTCCACACCAACGGTCGTCTCGAGCACACGTAGAGCGGCTGCCGTCTGCGCGTCCATCTGACCTTCAGGAGCAGAGATGCGCACCGTAGCCGTGCGCGCCAATTCATTTCCCCAGCGATCCGCCAAACGGCCTGTCGCCAATGACAACGCCAATGCGAAGACCGCGAGAAATGCCATCACCGCCGCGCTAAAGAGCGTAAGCCAAGCCGTGAACCCGGTGGGCGGCACCACTCTGTCAGATTGACGATCTGTTAGCAGGAATGCGGTCACTTGCGAAAAATCAAGCTTCACAGATCCGCTCCTGCGAGTTGCAACTTGCGCGATGCGATCCGCAGGACCCGTGCCTGCACATGTGTCTTGGCAGCACGGATGAGGGCCAGATCATGGGTCGCAATGAGGATTGTCTTTCCCATCCGGTTCAGTTCGATCAACAGGCGCAAGAGGCGCTGCGACATTTCCCAGTCAACATTGCCCGTAGGCTCGTCTGCCAGTACCACATCCGGTGACATGATCACCGCACGAGCCAAGGCTGCGCGCTGTCGCTCGCCGCCCGAGAGCTCAGGTGGCAGAGCATTCGCCCGCTCCTTGAGGCCGACCCAGCCGGTCAACTCGCGCAGATTGGCATCCTCAGCCAAAAGATCGCGCCCCGACACAGCCAAGGGCAAAGCGATGTTTTCTGACACGGTGAGATGATCGAGAAACTGGCAATCCTGATGCACCACGCCGATCCGCCGCCGCACCATGGCGATATCGTCGCGCTCCATCTCGCGACGTTCCTGACCAAACAAACGTACCTGCCCTGCTGTTGGAACCAAGGCCCCATAACATAATTTGAGCAGTGTCGTCTTGCCCGATCCCGACGGCCCCGTCAGGAAATGAAATGATCCGGGGCTGAGCGACAGCGACACGTCCGCCAGCAACTCGCCACCCCCATAGCTATAGGCCACGTTCTCCAGCTCGATCACCGCTGCCCCCTTGTCACTCTCAGCCCCTAAATGCCCCAGAGGCCACACATGTGCAATGATCCTGCACGTGATTCGCTTTGTCCTTTTCCGAAAGCCCAGAACGGCCTATGGTGACGCGCAATGATAGGGGCCGGACAACGGCAGCAAGAAGCAGGTGGCAGAATGAGGCTGATTTGCCCAAATTGCGGAGCACAGTATGAGGTGCCCGACGAGGTGATCCCGACGAGCGGTCGAGATGTGCAATGTTCCAATTGCGGCGACACCTGGTTTCAGCATCATCGGTCGCACACGCCAGTTGCATCCAGTGCTGACGACTTGGGCCCCTCGCCCTTAGAAGAGGATGTGGCTCCGACTGCCCCGCTGTCCGAGAAACTAGATGAAGACGAGCATCCAGACGACTATTATGACGAAGACGAAGACGATATTGCGCGGGATGAACCAGACTCAGGTGGCGCGCATCCCGTGCGGCGCGGCGTGGATCCTGCGGTCGCCGATATCCTGCGACAGGAGGCCGAGCGCGAGCGACAGGTCAGATCATCGGCAGGTGGGATCGAGACACAGCCTGACCTAGGCTTGTCAGATCCCGAAATTTCCGAAGACGAGCGTACACGACAAGCACGCGCCCGGATGGAACGTTTGCGCGGCGCTTCCGGTGCCTCGCCCTCACCCGAGATCGAGAAACAGGATGCACATGCGAGCATTGACCCGTCCTCACGCCGCAATCTGCTGCCAGATATCGAAGAGATAAATTCGTCACTCACCTCCTCGGGGGACAGATCTGATGCGCCTATGATGCCGATCCCCGACGAGATTAAAATGCCAGTCCGAAGCGGTGGGTTTCGCAGCGGCTTTCGCCTTGCGATCATAACATTCGCTCTTGCGGCTTTGGTGTATGTGTTTGCTCCGCGTCTTGCCACCACACTCCCCGCCATGGAGGCCCCTCTTGCGCAATATGTGGATGCGGTGAACATGGCGCGACTGTGGGTGGCCTCGGCGGTCAACGCAACGTCCGGTTGGCTCTCCGACATGTCAGCGCCGTCCGGCTAGGACAATCACTTCTCCAGTCGCGACACGCTGGTTCAGGGTCTTGACCTCGACCCTCAGTCGGCGCATGTCCCCTGCATGCACCCTAGAGGAGTTCTGCCATGAGCCTCAATCGTTCGATCAAGATCGCCCCCTCCATCCTCTCGGCGGATTTCGCCAACTTCGGGGCCGAGATCCGCGCCATCGAAGCCGAGGGCTGCGATTGGGTTCATGTCGATGTGATGGACGGGCATTTTGTGCCCAACCTAACCTTTGGCCCGCCGCTCTGCGCCGCCATCCGCCCGCATATCAAGACGGTGATGGACGTGCATCTGATGATTTCGCCGGTCGATCCCTATATCGACGCCTTCGCGCAGGCCGGGGCCGATATCCTGACCGCGCATCTTGAGGCGGGGCCGCATATCCACCGCACCTTGCAGGCCATTCGTGGTGCGGGGTGCAAGGCGGGGCTGGCGCTCAATCCCGGCACAGGGATCGACGCGGTCGACCATCTGCTCGACATGGTGGATCTCATCTGCGTGATGACGGTGAACCCCGGCTTTGGCGGGCAGAAGTTCATTCACAGCCAGATCGACAAGGTCAAGCGGCTGCGCGCTATGATCGGCGACCGGCCCATCCATATTGAAATCGACGGCGGCATCACCACGGAAACCGCCCCGCTGATGGCGGCGGCCGGGGCGGATGTGCTGGTGGCGGGATCTGCGGTCTTCAAGGGCGGCAGTGTCGACAATCCCGCCGTCTACGGCGAGAATATCCGCGCGATCCGTCGCGCAGCAGAGGCGGCAACCGGTGCCATGGCATGAGCCGTGCGGTCGTTTTCGACCTTGATGGCACATTGATCGACAGCGCGCCGGACATCCACGCCGCCGCCAACCGATTGATGGTGCAGAATGGGTTTGATCCCTTCGCACCCGAAGAAACACGAAGCTTCATAGGCAGCGGCGTACCGCATTTCATCAGCTGCTGCCTAACGGCGCGTGGGCGGGCGGGGGATGGCGCGTTGCGCGCCCGCCTGATCGAGGACTTCATCGCCGATTATGAAACCGCCGTGACCTTGACGACGGTCTATCCGGGTGTGATGGGCGCGCTCGACGGGCTGGCCGGGGCCGATCTGGCGCTTGGTCTCTGCACCAACAAGCCCGAGGGTCCGGCCCATTCGATCCTCGCACATCTGGGGCTGGCCGGGTATTTCCCGGTGATCATCGGCGGCGACAGCCTGACCTTGCGGAAACCTGACCCGGCGCCGCTTCAGGCCACGGCCGCAGCGCTTGGTGCGCGGGATGTGGTTTTTGTCGGCGACAGCGAGGTCGATGCCGAAACGGCGGCGCGGGCGGGCGTGCCCTTTGTTCTCTACACGGAGGGCTATCGCAAGGGACCGATCGAGCAGATCGCCCATGACCGGGCCTTTTCCGATTTCGCCGACCTGCAGGAGCTGATCACTGACCTCTTGTCCTGAGGGGACTTGCACGGGCATACTAGTCCCATGCGAACCCGTTTGACCACGGCCCTAGGCCTGACCCATCCCATTCTCTGCGCGCCGATGGCCTTTGCTGCCGGGGGGCGGCTGGCGGCGGCTGTGACCCATGCGGGGGGGCTGGGCCTGATTGGCGGGGGCTACGGAAATGCCGACTGGCTGGAGGGGGCCTTTGCCGAGGCCGGGAATGCGCGGGTGGGCTGCGGTTTCATCACCTGGAAAATGGCTGAAAACCCTGCGGTTCTGGATCAGGTTCTGGCGCGCGAACCGGCGGCGCTCTGCCTTTCATTTGGCGATCCGACCCCGTTTGCGCCAAGGATTGCCGACGCCGGCGTGCCGCTCATCTGTCAGGTTCAGACCCTGCGTGATGCGCAGCGCGCTACGGAGTGCGGCGCGCAGATCATCGTGGCGCAGGGGTCCGAGGCGGGTGGCCATGGCGAGCGGCGCGGCACGATCACGCTGGTGCCCGAGGTGGCAGATTGGCTTGCTGGTCGCGCGCCCGAGGTGCTCTTGGTCGCGGCAGGGGGCATTGCTGATGGGCGGGGATTGGCCGCCGCTCTCATGCTGGGGGCTGATGGCGTGCTCATCGGCTCGCGCCTCTGGGCTTCGGCTGAGGCGCAGGTATCCGAGGCCATGACCGAGGCGGCGATTTCGGCGACGGGGGATCAGACGATCCGCTCGACGGTGATGGATGCGGCGCGCAATCTACGTTGGCCCGCGCGGTATACGGCGCGCGTGCTGCGCAATCCGGTGACGGATCGTTGGCATGACGATCCCGATGGTTTGCGCGAGAATATTGCTGCCCGGGCCGATTGGGCAGAGGGCTGGACCACAGGTGACCCCGAGAGCGCCAATACGTTTGTTGGCGAAGCGACGGGGTTGATCCATGACCGCCCGCCGGTCGCCGACATCATCACGCGCATGGTCGAAGAGGCAGAGGCGTTGCTCCGGCGCGCGCCGGGCTGGGCCTGATGGCGTTGGTTGACCGCCTGCACGCTGAAATATTGGCGCGGCGCGACGATCTGATCGCGCTCACGCAGGACCTGATCCGCATTCCCACGCTAAATCCCCCCGGCGAGAATTACCGCGAGATTTGCGACTATCTCGACCGCCGCCTGCGTGCGGCAGGGTTCGCGACAGAGCTGATCCGCGCCCAAGGCGCGCCGGGCGACAGCGGCCGGCATCCGCGCTGGAATATTCTGGCGCGGCGCGAAGGTGCGCGCCCCGGCCCTTGCGTGCATTTCAACAGCCATATCGACGTGGTCGAGGTGGGTCACGGGTGGAGCGTCGACCCCTTTGGCGGGATCGTGATCGACGGCAAAATCTATGGGCGTGGTTCCTGCGACATGAAGGGGGGGCTCGCGGCGAGTATCATCGCGGCAGAGGCGTTCATCGCCACCTGTCCCGATTACGCCGGAGCGATCGAGATCAGCGGCACGGCGGACGAGGAATCAGGCGGCTTTGGCGGCGTGGCCTATCTGGCAGAGCGCGGCTATTTCAGCCCCGGACGGGTGGATCACGTCATCATCCCCGAACCTTTGGGCAAGGATCGCATTTGCCTCGGGCATCGCGGCGTCTGGTGGGCCGAGATCGAGACCCACGGCGAGATTGCGCATGGTTCCATGCCCTTTCTGGGCGATTGCGCGGTGCGTCATATGGGGGCGGTGATCGCGCGGATGGAAGAGCATCTTTTCCCGGCATTAGCCGCGCGGCGCACCGAGATGCCTGTGGTTCCGGAAGGCGCGCGGCACTCCACGCTCAACATCAATTCCATTCATGGCGGCGAGCGAGAACAGGCGGCCGATTATACCGGCCTGCCCTCGCCCTGCGTGCCGGATCGCTGCCGGATGGTGATTGACCGGCGGTTTCTGATCGAAGAAAACATTGATGCGGTCGAGACAGAAATCCGCAACCTGCTGGAAACCCTGCGCACCGGCAGACAGGGGTTCGACTACACGATCCGCGAATTGCACCGCGTCCTGCCCACCATGACCGACCGCGATGCGCCGGTGGTGGGGGCGGTGGCGCGGGCAGTGGCTCAGGTGTTTGGCCATGCCGCGGATTACGTGGTCAGCCCCGGCACCTATGACCAGAAACATATCGACCGGATCGGACGGCTGAAGAATTGCATCGCGTATGGTCCCGGCATCCTCGATCTGGCGCATAAGCCGGATGAATATGTGGGGATCGAGGATATGGAACAGTCCGCGCTGGTGATGGCGCTTGCGCTTGTGGAGCTGCTGGGGCCGTGAATTCAATGTTCTGCAAATACTCAACACCTGCGCAGGCCGCAGGCGCAGGAATTTGAGTATTTATGGAATGATGAAGCCGCTCAGCTGCCGATTGCAATATTGTCGATCAGGCGCACCCCCGCGAGCCAAGCGGCGGCGAAGAGCCTGGCGGGGCGTGTGGGGGCCGCTAAGGCCGACAGATCGTCTTGGGCCCGCAGGTCCAGATAATCGACCCCGGTAAAACCCGCTCGGTCCAGCCGCGCTATTGCCTCGGCCTGTAACCCGTCAAACTCCGACCCCGCGCGTAGCCCTGCGGCGATCTGCTCCATCACCTCATGCAGCACGGGCGCCGTGGTGCGGGCGCGGTCCGACAAAAGCAGGTTGCGCGAGGCCATGGCCAGACCGTCAATCTCGCGGATCGTCGGGCAGCCATGTACGGTGATTGGAATATCCAGATCCGCCGCCATCCGGCGCACGACCATCAGTTGCTGATAGTCCTTTTCGCCAAAAAAGGCGTCGGTGGCCGCTGTCTGGGTAAAGAGCTTGGTCACGACCGTGGCCATTCCGTCAAAATGTCCGGGGCGATAGACGCCCTCCATCACATCGGTGAGACCGGCCACCGAAACCGTGGTGGCGAAATGCGCCGGATACATCTGATCGCCCGCCGGTACCCAGAGGGCATCCACCGCGAAGCGCTCCAGCTTGCGTGCGTCCTCGGTCTCAGTCCTTGGGTAGTTCTTGAGGTCTTCGGGATTGTTGAACTGCTTGGGATTGACAAAGATGGTCACCAGCACCCGGTCGCAGCGCGCCTTGGCCGCCGCCACCAACGACAGATGCCCGTCATGCAGCGCGCCCATGGTGGGCACCACGCCAATCGTCTCGCCCGCAAGAATCCAAGGCCGGGTGGCCGCACGCAATGCGCCAACGTCGCGCAGAATGGGCGCGCTCATCCGCGAGGAGCCTTGTCGGCAAAGGTATGTTCGGGCGCGGGGAATGTCCGTGCGCGCACCTCGGCGGCATAGGCCGCGATGGCGGCCTCGCCCTCTGCGCCCAAACTTGCATAGCGCTTGACGAATTTCGGTTTGAACTCGGTGAAAAGCCCCAGCATGTCATCGACCACGAGGATTTGTCCGTCACAGCCCACTGAGGCGCCGATGCCGATGGTGGGAATGGGGATTTCGGCGGTGATGCGGTCGGCGAGCGTGGCTGTGACCTTTTCCAGCACCACCGAAAAAGCCCCCGCCGCGCTGACGGCGCGGGCATCGGCCAAGAGCGTCTCGGCGGCATCGCCGCGCCCCTGAACCTTATACCCGCCAAGCGTGTTGATGGATTGCGGCGTGAGGCCAATATGCGCCATCACCGGCACGCCGCGCGCCACGAGAAAGGCGATGGTGTCGGCCATGTGCCGCCCACCCTCAAGCTTGACCGCCGCAGCACCCGTCTCTCGCAGGATACGAGCCGCGTTGCGAAAGGCCTGCTCCGGGCTTTCCTCGTAAGAGCCGAAGGGCATGTCGATCACCAGCATGGAGTGGCTGAGGCCGCGCGCGACCGCCTGACCGTGCAGGATCATTATCTCCATCGTCACACCGAGGGTCGAGGGCAGGCCATGCACCACCATTCCCACGCTGTCGCCCACCAGCACGAAATCGCAATGGTGGTCCATCATGCGCGCCATTGGCGTCGTATAGGCCGTCAGGCTGACGATGGGCGTGCCGCCTTTCATAGCACGGATGTCATCCGGCAGAGGGGCAGTCTTGTTGGCAGTGGCGCTCATAGGCTTAATTCCGGTCATTTCTGCATTGCGGCGCACGCTACCAATCCTTGTCAGAGAAATCCACACCTCTGTTTTCGTATGCGATCCGGCGCGACGTCGCTTTCG
Organism: Roseovarius sp. 217; assembly: GCF_000152845.1. Classification (GTDB taxonomy): domain Bacteria; phylum Pseudomonadota; class Alphaproteobacteria; order Rhodobacterales; family Rhodobacteraceae; genus Roseovarius. The sequence continues at coordinate 764,034 of NZ_CH902584.1, read as the reverse complement.
TGCGGCGTTGCGTCGGATGGGCAGCGCGCGGATTGGCAGGATTGATAAACATCCGCGCAACTCAAGTCACCCGAAGGGAGTCGCACGTCATGAAAACCCAGGTCAAAGCCCTCGTCGTCGGCGGTGGGGCCGTTGGCACCTCGATTGCCTATCATCTGGCCAAGGCCGGGTGGGAGGATGTCATGCTGCTGGAGCGCGACGAGCTGACCTCTGGTTCGACGTGGCATGCGGCCGGACTGCTGCCTCTCTTCAACATGTCGTTTGCGACCACGCATATTCACAAGTATTCGGTCGATTTCTACAAGACGCTGGAGGCCGAGACCGGGCTCAATGCTGGCTTTGCCGTCGTGGGCAACCTGCGCATGGCGCAGACAGACGAGCGGATGGATGAGTATAGGCTATATGCTTCAACTGCCGAGACCTGCGGCGTTCCATACGAATGGCTGACACCTGATGAGATCAAGGCGCGCTGGCCGCTGATCAATACCTCTGACCTCAAGGGCGCGCTCTATCACAACACCGACGGCTATATTAACCCCGCCGATGTGACGCAGGCGATGGCCAAAGGCGCGCGCCAGCGGGGCGTGATGATCGAGCGCAAGTGGCAGGCGGATGCGTTTCATTGGACGGGCAGCGCGTGGGAAGTGACCTGCACCAAGATGGTGGAAAAGGGTGGCAATCTGGTGCCGTCGGACGAGCAGATCGTCATCACGGCCGAGCATGTCGTGACCGCAAGCGGCAACCATGCGCAGACCACCGCCAAGAAGCTGGGCATCAAGATCCCGGCAATCCCCGTTGAGCATCAGTTTGTCGTGATGGATCAGGACCCGGCATTGGTCGAATTCCGCAAGAATGGCGGCAAGGAGCATCCTGTGGTGCGCGATGCCGATGCGCAGAGCTATGTGCGCGAAGAGCGCGGCGGCTGGATTCTTGGTGTTTATGAGAAAAACGCCCCCGCCTGTTTTGAGTATGGCGTGCCGGACAGTTTCCGCGCCGACCTGTTCCCGCTAGCACTGGAGCGGATCGAAGAGCAGTATATGGCGATGATCCACCGCATCCCGTCCTGTGAGGAATCGGGGCTCAAGGATGATTTCAACGGCCCGATCTGCTATACGCCCGATGGTAACCCGCTGGTCGGTCCCGCACCGGGGCTGCGCAACATGTGGCTGGCCGAGGGCTTCAGCTTTGGCATCACCGCCGCAGGCGGCACCGGCTATTACCTCGCGCAGTTGATGGTCAATGGCGAGGCCGAGATCGACATGGCGAGCCTTGATCCCAAGCGCTATTCGTCGAACTGGATGACGACCGAGTTTGCCGCGCGCAAGAACGAAGAGTGCTACGATCACGTCTATATCCTGCACCACCCGGATGAAGAGCGCCCGGCCTGTCGCCCGCTGCGCACCGCGCCCGCTTATGACCGGCAAAAGAAGCGCGGCGCGCAATTCGGTTTCGTAAATGGCTGGGAACGTCCCAACTATTACGGGCCTCTCGATGCGCCCGAAAACTTTGACCACGATGCCCGCAGTTTTCGGCGCGGCGGCTGGTGGCAATATGCCGTGGAAGAGGCGCGCGCGATCCGTGAGGGCGTGGGCCTGATCGACGCCACCGCGTTTTCCAAACATATGGTCAAGGGGCCGGGGGCGACCGCCTTCCTTGATTGGTTCACCTGCAACAAACTGCCCAAGGTGGGCCGCATCAACCTGACCTATGCGCTGACTGAGCATGGCACGACGCGTACGGAATACACCATCGTGCGCCTCAAGGAGCATGAATATTACCTCGTCTCTGCTGGAGCTTGGACGGAATACGATGCCGATTACCTGCGTAAATCGGCCGAGGATATGACGCCTCAGTTCGGCTATGTCGAAATTCAGGACGTCACGACGCAATGGGGGGTCTTTGCCATCGCCGGGCCGAAATCGCGCGCGGTGCTCACTGAGGTGATCAAAGATGCCGATCCGGCAACTGCGCTCAGCAACAAGCGTTTCCCGTGGCTCTCGGCGCAGCGAATCGAATTGGGCATGTGCCCGGTCAATGCCATCCGCGTCGCCTATACCGGCGAGTTGGGTTGGGAATTGCATCACCCGATCGAGATGCAGGCCTACCTCTTCGACCTGCTGGAAAAGGCAGGTGAGACGCACGGAATGAAGCTGGTGGGGGCCCGCGCGCAGAACTGGCTGCGGCAGGAAAAGAGCTATCGCGCCTTTGGCAACGAACTGGGCCGCGACGCCACCCCGCTCGAGGCCGATCTGCCGCGCTTTGTCGATCTGGACAAGGAGTTCCGTGGCAAGGCCCGGATGGTCGAAACCGGCGTGCGGGCGAAATGCTGCACGCTCTTGATCGACGGGCCGCAGGATGCCGATCCCTGGGGCCGTGAGGTGCTCTACACGCCCGAGGGCGAGCGCGTGGGTCGCCTGACCTCGGGCGGGTATTCTGTGGCCTTCGGGAAATCCATCGGCATGGGCTATGTCAAACCTGAACAGGCGGTTGAGGGCACCAAACTCAAGGTCAAGATGCTCGATCAGCTCTGGGATGCGGTCGTGACCTGCGACAGCCCCTATGACTCGAAGAACGAGACGATCCGCAAGGACAGCTAAGAAAACAAAGGGGGTGCCATCCGGTGCCCCCTATTTCCAATGAGCGCCAAGCCATCTTTGCCAATCTGCGGCCGTTCCGGCAAAGACGTTGATGTCCACACCACCCTCGACCCCCGGCACAACTCCGCTTCCCGTATATTGCCAAAAGGTCCAGCGCTGTTCAGGATAGACCTTATCCGGTGTTTGCGCGACGGAGCGCAGCCAGAATTCGACACCCTCGAGCTGTCCGATACCCGTCTCACGGTAGAATTCCGGCGTGGTGTAGATGATCGGGCGCTGTCCGAAATGACGCTCCACGATATCCAGGAATATCCGCGCCTGACGCCGCACCTCTGCCCCCGGTGGGCGCACCACGCAGGTCGGCGAAAATGGGTTCCATTCCATGTCAAGCACGGGGGGCAAAGCGCGGCCCCGGCGCGGCACATTCTGGATGAACCATTGCGCCTGCACCTCGGGCGGGGTGCAGAAATAGTAGAAATGATAGGCCCCGCGCGGAATGCCCTCACGCGCGGCCAACTGCCAGTTACGGTCGAATTGCGCATCCTTGAGATCGCCGCCCTCGGTAGCCTTGATAAAGGCAAAGGCCACCCCGGCCAGAAATACACGCGGCCAATCAATCTCGTTCTGAAAGCGCGCCACGTCGATGCCATGCACAGGAAACGCGGAGGGGCCGCGCGGGCCGAAATCGACCGGCGCATAATCGCCGAACCGCTCGGTTGCAAACGCTGGCAAGGATAGCAGCATCAACACGACTAACGCACGGAACATCGCAATACCTGTTTCTGGCAGCATTCCGATCAGCCTACCGCAAACGGGCCGCCAAGGGCAGCCCGTTCAATCCCAGATGCCCGGTTTAGCGCATAAATTTCCCAAGGATATCGTCCAAGGGCGAACCATCCCCATCTTCATCAAACATTTTCAACAGGTTGGACATATCCGGGCCACCCGCCTCGCCCTTGGAGGAACCGCCCAACAAGCCGCCGATCATGCCCATGAGGCCCCCACCGGAGGCTTGCCCGCCGCCCGAAAAGGCCTGCATCAACCCGTCAATCTGACTGTCGGGCATCTGCTTTTGCAAGCCGCCCTGTGCCATCGCAGCGAGTGCCGGAAGAAATTGGCTGACCTTTGTCATGTCCACTCCGGCACGTTGCGCCGCCTCTTGCGCCAAGCCTTCGGCCTCTTGCCGCCCGCCCATCAGCTGTTCGAGAAAGGCCATGCCCTGTGCCTGACCTTGCGGGCTTGCTGCGGCCTCAGCGTCCTCGAACATCGGCGCCTGATCCTCGCCGCGCAGGGCACCAAGGACATTCTCAATGCCGCCTTGCTGCGCGCGCTGCTTGGCGGCTGATCCGATGGCTGGGGCCAACATCTGCGTCAACTGGTTCGCCGTGCTTTGATCAAGACCAAGTTGCGCCGCGAGTTGCCCAAGGCCCTGACCGCCCTGCGCCTGCTGTAGTAGTTTCATGATAGACATCGCTCAAACTCCCTGCACTGACTAAACCTGACATTCAGCCAAACATGATTCCTCATCATGACAAAGGGGAAGATTTGGCCGTCTCACTCTCTCATGGTCAGTTTTCCGCCAGTTCATCGAAACAGGCGAGCGCCTTGGCGGCATACATCATCGCAGGACCACCACCCATCTGGATCGACATGGACAGGACGTCGCCCACCTCTTCGCGGGTGGCACCCGTGCGAATGAGCGCCTCCATATGCAGGGCAATACAGGGTTCGCATTTGGTGGCAACTGCGATGCCGAGGGCCACGAATTCCTTGACCTTGAAGTCAAGCGTGCCGCCTTCCTTGACGGCCTTGCCCAACCCGCCAAAGGCGCGGGCCGTGTCGGGAATGAGCGCATTGAGCGCGCGCAATTCTTGCCGGGTGGTGTCGATCTTGTCTGGCCAACTCATTGGCGTGCCTTCCATGCTGGTTTCTGTCCCGGCAGAGACCATGCCGCATCGCCCGTGGCCTTGATTCAGATCAGGCGGGGCGTTCGGAGATCAAGAGGACATTGTTGGCAGGCATCGCGCGGGTGTCGATCAGGATCAATCCCGCCGTGCGCAGCCAGGTCTGGACATCCTCCAGATCCTTGTAGCCGATGGCGAGGTCCTGCGCGATGAGGCTCGCGTGAAATCGGGCGTCGCCCTCGGATGTGGCCTGTCCAGACCGCAGGAACGGTCCGTAGAGGGCAAACCGCCCGCCAGGCGCAAGGGCAAAAGCCACCTCTTGCACCAGTGTTTGCGCCTCTGGTGTCGTGATGAGATGCAACAAGTTTATGAGCACGATCAGGGCGCGGCCACCCTGCCCCGCGCCCCAACCCGGTTTGATCGCATTGAGCGCGATGGAGGCGCGCAGATTGGGTAAGCCAGCGTCCGTCACCCATGCGTCTATGCTTGCACGCCGCTCTGGATCAACCTCGGTCGGTTGCCAGTCGAGACCGGGCATTGCCTGAGCAAAGCCCACGGCATGCTGCCCCGTTCCGCTGGCAATCTCAAGCGCGCGACCTGTCAGAGGAGCTATCTCGGCCAGTGCTTGGGTGATTGCTGCTGCGTTACGTTCTGCCGATGGCGCGTGCAACTTGGCCCCGTCGCCGGGATGCGCAACCGAGGCCGTGGGAGGCAAGGTTCGGCGCTCCATCCGCTTAGGCCTCTTCAGTCCGGTCGGTGGCGGGGGGCGGTGCGGGGCTGAGGGCGGCAATACGCGCATAGAGTGCCGCGTCCATCTCGAAATCGAGGGCGGCCAGCGACGGCGCAATCTGGGCGGCAGAACGGCCGGAAATGATCGGCACTGGGTGAGCCGGGTGCTGCGCCGCCCAAGCCACCGCGAGGGTCGCGGAGTTCGTGCCCAACTCTTGCGCAATCTGGCCAAGGGCAAGGGCCGCCTCTTGCATCCAGCCCTGCCCATAGCGGATGGCGTAGCGTTCATTGCCCGTAAGCCGCCCGGTTTCGCCCCGCGCGTATTTACCGGTCAGCAACCCGCCGGCGAGTGGCGAATAGCCCGCCACCACCATCCCCTCGGAGGCGGCCATCGGCAGGATTTCAACCTCGGCCTGCCGTTTCACGAGACTATACATCGGTTGCAGGATCGAGATCGTGAGGTCGAAGCGCGCGGCGATGCAGGCAGCCTTCATCACCTGCCACGCGGCGAAATTCGACAGGCCGACATGGTCTATCTGACCACGCGCGCGCAACTCGGCAAAGGTTTCCAGCGTTTCCTCCAGCGGTGTATCGGGATCAAAGCGGTGCAGGTAGAGGATCTCGACCTTGTCCATAGCAAGACGTTGGCGGGAGATATCGAACTGCGCGAGAATGTTTTCGCGCCCCGCCCCGCCGGAATAGCCGACCTTGGTGGCAATGGTCAGCCGCTCGCGACAGGACGCGGCGAACCGACCCAAGAGGGTTTCCGCGGCCCCGTCTGTATAAAGATGTGCCGTGTCGAAATGCGTGATGCCTGCGTCAAGGCACACGTCAAACATGGCCCGCGATGCGGCCTCGTCCGCGGCATCGCCGAATTGCATCGTACCAAAGGCAAAGCGGCTGGCCGGGGTTCCATCGGGGGAGGTGATGTGTGTTTTCATACGGCAGAGATTGCCACGCAGATGCGGCAAAGAAAAGCTGTCACCTTGCATGTTGAAGACTGGGGCCTTAGGCGGTTAAGGATGACTGATATCGCCGCAAGGAGCGCCACCGCATGAAAATGCATGAAACCTTCATCAAGCCGATGCACCCTGAGGGGCGCAAGTTCGTGGCGATCTTTGCGCTCGTCACTCTCGGGCTTTTCATGATCTGGGATGTTCTGGGCTGGATCGGCGCGGGCCTCACTGTCTGGTGCTACTATTTCTTTCGCGACCCCGAGCGCGTGACCCCAGAACGCCCCGGCCTGATCATCAGCCCAGCCGATGGGATTGTGTCCCTGATTGAACCGGCAGTGCCACCCACCGAGTTGGGACTACCTGCCACTCCTCTGACCCGTGTCAGCGTGTTCATGAGCGTCTTTAACTGCCACATCAACCGCGCGCCCGTCGCTGGCAGGGTCAGCGCTGTTGCGTATCGTCCCGGCAAGTTCTTCAACGCCTCGCTCGACAAGGCGAGCGCGGATAACGAACGCAACGGCGTGGTAATCGAGATGGCGGACGGGCGGCTCTTGCCTGTGGTGCAAATCGCAGGTCTCGTGGCCCGGCGGATTGTCTGTTTCGTAAAGCCCGGCACCCATCTTGGACGCGGGGAACGCTTCGGTCTGATCCGCTTTGGCTCACGTCTTGATGTCTATCTGCCCGAAGGCGTGTCTCCAAGTGTGCGCGTAGGTCAGACCATGGTCGCCGGCGAAACCGTGATCGCGGAGTTGGACAAATGACCCCAGAGCCGGAGCCGAAGGCACGCAAAGAGGTCACTCTGGCGCAACTCCTGCCGAACATGTTGACCGTTGCTGCGATCTGTGCGGGCGTCACGGCTATCCGGTTAGGTGTGCAGGGCGATTATGTGCGCGCGGTGCAGCTTTTGCTTATCGCTGGTGTGCTTGACGGTCTTGATGGTCGTCTCGCACGGCTCTTGCGGAGTTCGAGCGCCATGGGCGCAGAACTCGATTCGTTGGCGGATTTCGTCAATTTCGGCGTCGCCGCGCCGCTGGTGATTTATTATTGGGGTCTACAGGACACTCGCCAAGCGGGCTGGATTGCAGTGCTCTTCTTTGCAGTCTGCTGCGTGATGCGATTGGCGCGGTTTAACGTAAGCTCTAGGGAAGAGGGCGCCAAAGGCGGGTCCGGAGCCTATTTTCAAGGCTTGCCTTCCCCAGCAGGCGCGCTCCTGGCGATGCTGCCGATGTTTGTGACCTTTGCGGTTCCGGGACTACCACACCCTCCGGCTTTAATCGTTGGAATTTACATGGCCGGGGTCGGCCTCTTGATGATCTCGCCAGTACCGGTGTGGTCCTTCAAACGGACCAAGATTTCGCGGGAGAATGTTAAATTCTTCCTTCTCGCCTTTGCCTGCGTGGCTGCCGCTCTCGTAATCTTCACTTGGGCTGCGTTGATCGTAATGTGTCTGGCCTATGTCGCAGTCGTAATCTGGGCGGCATTGGTCTGGTATCCCGGTGAAGGCTCTGACTGAAGAATTCGGAAAGGTTAGCAATGGATCTTGACGCGGTACGAAATTCCTATGCCCGATGGGCACCGGTTTATGACGCGACTTTCGGTCGGATAACCCATGCGGGACGTCGTGCCGCAGTGCGCCATATCAACGACCGTGGCGGTCATGTGCTTGAAGTCGGTGTTGGCACTGGTCTTTCCTTAGAGGCTTATGACCGTGCGCTGCGGGTGACTGGCATAGATTACAGCGAGGAAATGTTGCGCAAGGCGCGTGCGCGGGTGGCACGGCATGACCTTAACCATGTGGGCTCTCTGCATCAAATGGATGCGCGACGTCTGGATTTTGAGGACAACACCTTTGACATGGTGGCGGCGATGCATGTGCTTTCGGTCGTGCCGGAGCCTGAGGCAGTCATGTCAGAGATCGCGCGCGTGTTGCGCCCCGGTGGTCAGGTGATCATAACCAACCATTTCAAGCATGAACGCGGCGTGTGGGCAGGTTTGGCACGGGCGGCAGCGCCGCTCGAAAATCTGCTTGGGTGGCATTCGGATTTCGAAATCGAGAGCGTGTTGCAAGATCCGCGCCTCCGCGTGATCGAGCGCCGAGAGTTGCCACCAATGAGCATGATGACGCTCTTGGTCCTAGAGAAACGTTTAAACTGACGCCATACACAGGAAATAGAAGCCCCGCCTAGGCTGGCGGGGCCATGATGCTTTGGGTTTCAGCTACTCAGTTGGGGATCTCGCCGGTCAGCCCTTCGACGTAGAAATCCATGCCTAGCAGTGTGCCGTCATCTGCCACAGCACCCTCTGCCAGCCAGACACTGCCATCTTGCTTGTTGAGCGGGCCGCTGAAGGGGTGATAGCTGCCGTCGGCCATGGCAGCCTTGAGCGCCAGCGCCTCTTCCTTCACCTCAGCGGGCACCGCATCGGAAATCTCACCAATGCCGACCATACCCGGCCCGATGCCGTCCCATGTCTGCGTGCTCTCCCAGGTGCCATCCATCACCGCCTGCGTGCGGGCGATGTAATAGGGCGCCCAGTTGTCGATGATCGACGACACGCGCGGGAACGGGGCGTATTCGCTCATGTCCGAGGCCTGCCCGAAGGTCACGACATTGCCCGCCTTCTCGGCGGCGGCCTGTGGGGCGGTGGAATCGGTGTGTTGCAGGATCACATCGGCACCCTGCTCGATCAGCGCGGTGGCGGCGTCGGCCTCTTTGGCGGGATCAAACCATGTGTAGGCCCAGATGATCTTGAACTCGACATCCGGGTTGACCTTTTTCGCATGGATATAGGCCGAGTTGATACCGCGAATGACCTCGGGGATGGGGTAAGAGGCGATATAGCCCACGATGTTCGACTTGGTCATCTTGCCCGCGATATGGCCCTGCACCGCGCGCCCCTCGTAGAAACGGGCGGAATAGGTCGAGACATTGGGCAGCGTCTTGTAGCCGGTGGCATGCTCGAATTTCACATCCGGGAATTTCTCGGCCACCGCCAGCGTCGGCTCCATAAAGCCAAAGGAGGTGGTGAAGATCAGGTCCGCGCCCTGCAACGCCATCTGCGTGATGGCGCGCTCGGCATCGGCACCCTCGGGCACGCTCTCTTGATAGACGGTTTCGACGGCATCGCCGAAATGCGCCTCAACCGCCAGACGCCCCTTGTCATGCTCATAGGTCCAGCCGCCATCACCGATGGGGCCCACGTAGATAAAGCCGACTTTGGTCTTGTCCTGCGCCACGGCGGCGCTTGCCAGACCAAGCGCCAAGGCGGCTGAGGTCAGTAGATGCGTGAGTTTCATTCGGGGTCTCCCTGTTGTGATTTTTTGGTGTGATCTTTTGGTGTGATCTTATTGCGAGGCGTGAAAGATGCGGCCCAGTGAGGCGGGCGCGCGGGATTTGTCTGCCGACATGATGACCAGCACGAGGATGGTGATCAAGTAGGGCGACATGGAAAGATATTCGACCGGAATGGCAAGGCCCGCAGCCTGCAGATTGAGTTGCAGCACTGAAACCCCGCCAAAGAGCCAGGCCCCCAGTAGAACCCGTCCGGCCTTCCAAGAGGCAAAGACCACGAGCGCCAGTGCGATCCAGCCCGCACCAGAGGTCATGCCTTCAGTCCATTGCGGCACACGAACAAGGCTCAGGTAGGCGCCCCCAAGCCCGGCGCAAGCCCCGCCAAACAGGATCGCCAGAATACGGATGCGCACCACCTTGTAGCCAAGCGCGTGGGCGGCCTCATGGTTCTCGCCCACCGCGCGCAGGATCAGCCCGGCGCGCGTGTATTTCAAGAGCGCCCAGACCAGAGCCACAAGGGCTAGGGCGAAATAGACCATCAGGTCATGGGAAAAGAGCACCCTGCCGACCAAGGGCAGATCGCTCAGGATGGGCAGGTCGAGCCGCGCGGTAGGTGGTGGCTTTATCCCGACATAGCCTTGCCCAAGCAGGGACGAGAGGCCAAGGCCAAAGAGTGTCAGCGCAAGGCCACTTGCCACCTGATTGGCCAAAGCAAATTGCGTCAAAAGCGCGAAGAGAAGCGCCAGCACGGCCCCCCCTGCGGCGGCTGCGATAAATCCGACAAGCGGCGAGCCTGTATTCACCGCCATTGCAAAACCGCAGATGGCGCCCGTGATCATCATCCCCTCAACCCCAAGGTTGAGCACGCCTGCCCGCTCGACCACCAACTCACCCAAGGCCGCGAGCAGGATCGGGGTAGAAGCGACCATGAGCGAAGCCAGAAGCAGCACCGGATCAATAGAAGACAAGATCATCATGCCACCTCCGGTCGTGAGAGCCGGACGCGAAAATTGGTCAGCACGTCCACCGCCAACAGGAAAAACAGCAGCATCCCTTGAAAGAGTTGGATGGCGGCGGCGGGCAGGCCCATGTTGGATTGCGCCAACTCGCCGCCGATATAGGTCAAGGCCAACAGGGTGCCGGCCAAGAGAATACCTAAAGGGTGCAACCGACCCAGAAAGGCCACGATGATCGCAGTGAACCCATACCCAACGTTGAAATCAATGCTCACTTGACCAGCAGGTCCAGATACCTCGAACATTCCCGCCAATCCTGCCAAAGCGCCCGACGTGCCCAAACAGAACAGGATCAGCCGTGCAGAGCGCACACCCGCGAAACGGGCCGCCTTGGGAGCCTGACCCGCAAGCCGAATATGATAGCCCAAGATGTGACGACTGAGCAGGACATAGGCCAGTATCACCGCGATCATCGCAGCAACAACCCCCCAATGCATGCCTGTGCCGGTGATCAGTTCTGCATTATGGGCGCTCTCATACTGCCGAAAATTGCGTGACCCGGGGAACCCGCGTCCCTCAGGGTTCTTCATCAACCCGAGCGCCATCGCGGCCAGCAATTGCTCTGCTACATAGACCAGCATCAACGAGACAAGGATTTCATTGGTGCCAAATTTCAGCTTGAGAAGGGCCGGAATTGTCCCCCAAACCCAGCCCCCGATCGCGCCCGCGAGCACCATCAGTGGAAAGATTACCCAACTCTCTGTCGGATAGAACGCCAGCCCAACGCCCGCACCTGCGAGTGCGCCTACGATATATTGCCCCTCGGCTCCGATATTCCAAATGCCCGCGCGAAATCCGAGACTGAGGCCAATGGCGATGAGCACCAACGGAGCGCCTTTGATCAGAAGCTGTGGGCGGTAATAGAATGCAAACTCGCCAAAGAGCGGCTGCCAGAAAATTGTTGAGATTGCTTCAACCGGATCTTGCCCCAAAGCTGCAAAGAGTGCGCCACCGGCAAGCATGGTGATCACCACCGCCAATATCGGCGTGACCCAGGTCCAGAGCCGCGAGGGCTGCGGGCGCTTTTCGAGCTTCAGCATGTGACCCCTGCTGTGCGTTCGGGCTCACGCAGGTTAAAGAAAGAGGACAAGTCTTGCCCTTTCATCGTTCTGTATACACTCAAATTTGACGGATCACACATGCGCCACCTCCATGCCATGTGCGCCACCCATCATCAATCCGACCGCCTCGACACTGAGGCCATGCGTGGACTGTATCTCGGACAGTCGTCCTTCATTCAATGCGCCGAACCGGTCAGAGATTTCCATCAGTTCATCAAGGTCCTGACTGATGCAAATCACGGCTGCGCCACCCGCCGCGAGATCCAGCAGCGCCTGACGGATCGCCGCTGCCGCTGCCGCATCAACCCCCCATGTCGGCTGGTTGACGACCAGAACCTCAGGTCGCTGCAAGACTTCTCTGCCGATAACGAACTTTTGCAAGTTTCCCCCGGACAAAGCCCGCGCAGCAGTGCTTGGTCCCGGTGTGCGGACGTCAAACGCCGAAATGATCCGCCGGGTAAAGGCCTCTGCCGCGCCCCATCTGAGAAAGCCGCGATGCATCAGATGCTCACGGGCAGCTGCCGTTAGGATCGCGTTTTCCGTCAGGCTCATATCAGGGGCCGCCGCGTGGCCCAGTCGTTCCTCTGGCGCGGTCAAAAGGCCAAGGACACGGCGCGCCGCCGGCCCCATTTGCCCGATGGGTTCCCCCCACAATCGGACTGCCCCCGCCGCGACCGGCATTTCACCCGAGAGCGCGGCAAGTAATTCATCCTGTCCATTGCCCGCGACACCACCAATTCCAAGTACCTCCCCGGCGCGGACTGCAAAGGTAACAGCTCTAAGGGACGTGCCAAACTGTCCCGTCGCTGCAACCGACAGGTCAGCCACTTCCAACGCGACGGCCCCCATCTCGCGATCGGTTCGAGCCGGAGCGGCAAAGGCTGAACCCACCATCATTTCCGCCATCGCGCGCGCGGGGGTGTCGCGCGGCACACAGGTCCCCACATTGCGCCCCTGACGCAGGATCGTGGCATGATCGCACAGGGCGCGGATCTCTTCCAGTTTATGCGAGATGTAAAGGATGGCCACACCTTCAGCCGTCAGCTTGCGCAGAGTTTGAAACAAGATACCGACCTCTTGCGGAGTGAGCACCGACGTGGGTTCATCCATGATCAACAGGCGCGGACTCTGCAAAAGACAGCGAATAATCTCCACGCGTTGCCGTTCCCCCGCCGAGAGATCCCCCACGATCCGATGTGGATCAAGTGGCAGGCCATAGGTCTCGGATACGTCCCGAATCCTAGCCGCCAGATCGCGAAGGGGCGGAGGGTTTTCCATCCCAAGTGCAACATTCTCGGCAACGTTCATGGCCTCGAAGAGCGAGAAATGCTGGAACACCATCGCCACGCCCGATGTTCGCGCGCGGTGAGGATCAGGCGGCGCATAGGGCGCGCCACGCAAGGTCATCACTCCGCTGTCGGGCTTTACAAGGCCATAGATCATCTTGACCAAGGTCGATTTACCCGCGCCATTTTCGCCCAAGAGCGCATGCACCTCGCCCTCGCGGATGACAAAGGACACGGCGTCATTCGCGACAACCCCCGGATAGGCCTTGGTCAAGCCCGAGACGGTCAGCAAATCGCCTGTCACGCGGTTCTCCTTCGGTCTTGGGCCTTGGTATCCGGCTCTTTCAGTAGCGCAGCCGCAACGCCAAGCGCAATGGCCTGTGGATGTTTGCCTAAACGGGGATCACCAATCGGACAGGAAAAGCGAGAAATCTGGGCATCCGAGTGCCCGAGCGCTGCCAATCTCTGCTGAAACCGCGCCCATTTGCTCGCCGAGCCGATCAATCCCACGCTCCCAAATGACCGCAACAAAAGACGATGGCAAAGTTCCAGATCAAGCGCATGATCATGGGTTACAACGACATGAGCTGCATCATCGGGGGCAATGGTGATGGCCGCAAACGGATCGGCGCAGGGCGTGATCTGCGCCGACAGGTCACAGAGCAGGGCAGGTCGTGAATCAGCCAGCATAATCGCCACGCTGGGCACGGGGGCCAGAATCCCAGCCAAGGCGCGTCCGATATGCCCTGCGCCATGGATCACCACCGGGCGCATCGGCAACAGGCGCTCGATCAGCCAGCCTGCCCCCTGCACATAACCGCCCTCGGTCTGCCCGATGTCGAGCGCAGGATTGAGCGAGGCGCCGCAATCATGCAGGATGTCGGCGCGCAGGATGCGGTTCTCACCACTCAGCCCGTCCACCACCAACTCGGTCACGGCGGCACCAAAGGCGAAATAGTAGAATGGCCGCCCTTCGCCCTTGATCCGATCCCATGCGAGATCGGGCGTCTTGTAGGACCCGGCCGCGGACAGGCTGATGCGCTGCTCGTAGCAGAACTTGGCGGCTGCGGCGAAACTCAGGCGTTGCGTGCCAATCTGCACCATGCCCCCGGCGAACTGCACCGCGTCTGGCGGAACGCCGTGATGCCGTGCCAGAAACTCAGCCATCCGCTGCCGGATCGTTTCGCACGCCGCCTTGACGGCCATGCCGTTGAGATCGCTGCCGGAACTTGCCGCCGTGGCCGAGGTGTTGGGCACTTGGGCGGTATCCGTCGCGGTCATCTTGATCGCATCCAACGACAGGCCAAAGCCTGCGGTTGCCACCTGTGCCACCTTTTGAAACAACCCCTGCCCCATCTCGGTCCCACCATGGTTGAGATGGACCGAGCCGTCCTGATAGACATGCACCAAAGCCCCTGCCTGATTGAGATGGCTGAGCGTAAAGGAACTTCCGAACTTGACCGGCGTGAGCGCCAGCCCCTTCTTCAACACCGGGTTGTGGGCGTTCCACGCGGCCACCGCTACCCGCCGCGCGCAATAGTCAGAGGTGTCCACGAGCCGCTCGGTCATCTCGTGCAGGATGAAATCCGCAACCTCCTGCCCGTAGGGCGTGACTTGCGGGTTCATCTGACCCGAAATGCCTTCGGGGGCGCGCGCAGCGCGGGGGGCAGACAGCCCCCCTCCCGCGCTTGCGGCATAGGAGTTGCGTTGGTGCACCGCCAGCGGGTCAAGCCCGAGCGCATGGGCCACATGATCCATCACCCGCTCGATGCCCAGCATGCCCTGTGGCCCGCCAAAGCCGCGAAACGCGGTGGCAGAGGCCGTGTTGGTGCGCAACCGATGGCTTTCGATCCGCACGGCAGGCAGTGATAGGCGTTGTCGGCATGCAGCATGGCCCGGTCGGCCACCGGCAGCGACAGATCCTGCGACCAGCCGCAGCGGGCGTAGTGGACGAATTCCACCCCGGTCAGCCGCCCGGTGGCCTCTGCCACCTTGTGTTGCACCTCGATCACGCCGTCGATCCCGTGAGGGGCCTCCACGATGGCCGCAGTGGCATCCCCTCTTTGCCAGATGCGCGGACCGTCTTCGAAGCGGCTATTGGCGGCCAGTGCGGCGTCGATGGTCAGGATCGGCGTCGCCTCTGCATAGCGGATATTGCCCCGGCGCGCGGCCAATTGGCTGGTGGCGACGACGAGAAAGAGCGGCTGGCCGTGATAGTGCACGTCACCAGTGCACAAGAGTGGTTCGTCATGGGCCGAGGGCGAGCAATCGGCCCCCTGCGGCAGGTCTGTGGCGGTCAACACGACGTTCACCGTGCAGGCGCCGCAATCGCCCTCGTTGCAGCCTCCCTTGGTGCCGGTGAGGCCCCGCGTCTCGCGCAGCAAGTCGAGCAGGGTTGTCGTCGCGGCCACATCCCGCAGCGCCACGGTCTCTCCGTTGAGAAGAAACGTGAGGTTCATGAGCCGGTGCCTGCCGCGTTACCGATCCCTGCCCCATGCTGCCTGACCTTCGATGCGGCGTAGAAGGCGGCGGGCTTGCTATGTCTTTTCTCGATGAAAGCGGGGGGCGGATGGTTTGGCAAGTCTTTTGTTCAACCGCACCCGGCGCTAGGGTGACGACATGAGCACCAGTCCCCGATTCATTCACCTCCGCGTGCATACCGAATACTCCTTGCTCGAAGGGGCGATACGGCTGAAAAAGCTGCCAAGCCTCTGTGCAGCGGCAGGCATGCCCGCCGTTGCCGTCACCGACACCAACAACATGTTTGCCGCACTGGAGTTTTCAGTCAGCGCGCAAGGGGCAGGCGTGCAGCCGATCATGGGGTGTCAGATCGATCTGGACTACATAGCGCTCGCGCCTGGTGAACGCACAAAGCCACCAGCGCCTCTGGTCCTGCTTGGGCAGAACGAGCGCGGCTATGAGAACCTGATGAAGCTCAACTCGTGCCTCTACCTGCGCGGCGACGGCAGTCTGCCGCATGTGACGCTGAGCGAATTGAAGCGCCATGCCGAAGGTGTGATCTGCCTGAGCGGCGGACCAGATGGTCCGGTGGGGCGTCTCTTGCAGGCTGGCCAGCGTCCAGGGGCGGAGGCGCTGATGCAGCGTTTGATGCGGGCGTTCGGCGACCGGCTCTATGTCGAGTTGCAGCGTCACCCCAGCGACGGCGGTGCGCCGGAGGCTGAGCGTTTGACAGAGCGTGGGCACATAGAGATGGCCTATGCGATGGGTCTGCCGCTTGTCGCCACCAACGATGTCTATTTCCCAAAATCGGACATGTATGAGGCGCATGATGCGATGCTTTGCGTGGCTGATGGCGCCTATGTCGATCAAAGCGCGCCGCGCCGTCGCTTGACCCCACAGCACTACTTCAAAAGCCAGGACGAAATGGCCGCCCTCTTTGCCGACCTGCCAGAAGCGTTGGAGAATTCTGTAGAGATTGCCACGCGCTGCGCCTTTGGTTGCTATAAGCGTGATCCAATTCTGCCAAAGTTCGCCGATGACGAGGTCGAGGAATTGCGTCGGCAGGCGCGCGCCGGACTCCAGTCACGCTTGGCCGTAATCCCCCATGCCGCCCCAGTTGAGGAATATGAGGAACGGCTCGAATTCGAGCTTGGCATCATCGAGGGCATGGGCTTTCCCGGCTATTTCCTGATCGTGGCCGATTTCATCAAATGGGCCAAGGATCAAGATATTCCAGTCGGTCCGGGTCGTGGCTCGGGCGCGGGCAGTCTGGTGGCCTATGCGCTGACCATCACCGACCTTGATCCGCTGCGTTACAGCCTGCTCTTTGAGCGGTTCCTGAATCCGGAGCGGGTTAGCATGCCCGACTTTGACATCGACTTTTGCATGGATCGCCGCGAGGAGGTGATCCAATACGTGCAGGAAAAATATGGTCGTGACCGGGTGGGCCAGATCATCACCTTTGGGGCCCTCTTGTCCAAGGCTGCCGTGCGCGACATCGGCCGCGTGTTGCAAATGCCCTATGGGCAGGTGGACCGCCTGTCCAAGATGATCCCGGTCGAAGGCGTCAAACCGGTGAGCATCGAAAAGGCCTTGGCCGACGAGCCGCGTCTGCGCGAAGAGGCCAAGAACGAAGAGGTTGTTGACCGCCTCCTGACCTATGCCCAGCAAGTGGAAGGGCTGTTGCGCAATGCCTCGACCCATGCCGCCGGCGTGGTCATCGGCGACCGGCCGCTCGATGAGCTGGTGCCGGTCTACCAGGACCCGCGCTCGGACATGCCTGCCACGCAGTTCAACATGAAATGGGTGGAACAGGCAGGTCTGGTCAAGTTCGACTTTTTGGGCCTCAAGACACTGACGGTGATCCAGAACGCGGTGGATATGATCCGCAAGACCGGCCGTCCGCTGAACGTGGCGGCGGATGGGACCGAGCTATACCAGCCGCCCGAGGGGTTCGAATACGATATCGGCGCGATCCCTCTGGATGATGAGAAATCCTACCGGCTTTATGCCAGTGCCAAGACGGTAGCGGTGTTCCAGGTGGAATCCAGCGGCATGATGGATGCGCTCAAGCGCATGAAGCCGACCTGCATCGAGGATATCGTGGCCCTTGTGGCGCTCTACCGCCCCGGTCCGATGGAGAATATCCCAACCTATTGCGAGGTAAAGAATGGCCTCAAAGAGCTCGAATCGATCCACCCGTCGATTGACTATATCCTAGAGGAAACCCAAGGCATCATCGTCTATCAGGAACAGGTGATGCAGATCGCGCAGGTGATGGCGGGCTATTCCCTTGGCGGTGCTGACCTTTTGCGCCGCGCCATGGGCAAGAAGATCGCCGAAGAGATGGCCAAGGAGCGCCCGAAATTCGAAAAGGGCGCGATGGAGAACGGGGTCAACAAGAGAAAAGCCAGTGAAGTCTTTGACTTGCTTGAGAAGTTTGCCAACTACGGCTTCAACAAATCCCACGCGGCGGCCTATGCGGTGGTCAGCTATCAGACCGCCTGGCTCAAGGCAAATCACCCGGTCGAGTTCATGGCCGGTGTGATGAATTGCGATATCCACCTGACCGACAAGCTGGCGGTATATTTTCAAGAGGTGAAAAAGGGGCTGGGTCTGGATTGGGCCGGGCCCTGCGTCAACCACTCCGAGGCCACGTTCGACGTGCGGGATGGCGTGCTGCACTACGCGCTTGGCGCGCTCAAGAATGTGGGTGTTGAGGCGATGAAGCTGATCACGGCAGGACGGAGCGACCGGTCCTTTGCTACGCTCTACGATGTGGCGCAGCGGGTCGATCTCAAGCGGGTGGGCAAGCGCCCGCTCGAAATGCTGGCGCGCGCCGGGGCGTTTGATGCGCTCGACCGCAACCGCCGCCGCGTGTTCGAGAGTATCGAGGCGCTGATGAGCTATTCAGCGGCGATCCACGAGCAGAAGAATTCCAATCAGGTCTCGCTCTTTGGCGAGGCGGGAGATGATCTACCCGAGCCGCGCCTTGCGCCCGTTGACGATTGGCTGCCCGCCGAACGACTGACCGAGGAATTCAAGGCCGTGGGCTTTTACCTCTCGGGGCATCCGCTTGACGACTACATGACTGTGCTGCGGCGGCAGGACGTCAAGACACTGGACGAGGTGACAGCGCAGGCCGAACGCGGTCCGGCACTGGTCAAGATGGCCGGGGTCGTCGCCGGGCGACAAGAGCGGAAATCGGCGCGCGGCAACCGATTTGCCTTTGCGCAGCTCAGCGATACCACCGGCAGCTTCGAGGTGACGATATTCTCGGATACGCTTGAGAAGTGCCGCGAGTTTCTCGAGACGGGCGCACAGGTGGTAATCACCGCAGAAGCCACGATGGAAGCCGATCAGTTGAAACTTCTCTGTCGTGCCGTACAACCGATTGATGGGATGGTGGCAGGGGCTGGCGCGGTGGGCCTGCGGATTTTCGTGGATCAGCCGGGGGCGATTGGTTCGGTCGCTGCGGTGTTGCAGGGGGCTAGCCAATCCGCGCGCGGGGCGCGCCCCGGCCCGATCCATTTCTGCCTGATGGGGGCAGGCCTGCCCGGCGAGGTCGAGATCGACAGCGGCGCGGAATATCCGGTGACGCCGCAGATCAAGGGGGCAATCAAGACCCTGACCGGCGTGGTGATGGTGGAAGAAATCTAATAATGCGGCGGGCGCTCGTCGCCTAGGATCACGCCGCCGTCGCTCTCGCCCTGCCTCGCCGCTTCGCGTGCGAGCAGCATTTCGACCCGCAGGCGCAGGCGGTCAATCTCGCGGTCTTGGCGTGCGATGACATCCGACAGGTCATCGACCGTGCGGATCAGGTGGGCCAGTTTTTCTTCGATATCGGTCATGGCATGGCATTACGCGCGGATGCGCTCACGGTCAATCGCGCAGCCGCCTTGCCCCGGCGCGGCCCTTGGGCTAGACCGCGCCACGACAGATGCCGCAAGGACGCATGCCATGGCCAAGCCCAAAAAAGAGCCCCGCCCCAAGGCCGAAACGCCCAAGGGTTTCCGCGATTATTTCGGCGCAGAGGTCACGACGCGCGCCGCGATGCTGAATGCGATTGCCGGGGTCTATCATCGGTATGGGTTTGATGCCCTGGAATCGAGTGCTGTGGAGACAGTCGAAGCCTTGGGCAAGTTCCTGCCCGATGTGGATCGACCCAATGAGGGGGTCTTTGCCTGGCAGGACGAGGACGAGAAATGGCTGGCGCTGCGCTATGACCTGACTGCGCCCTTGGCGCGCGTTTATGCTCAGCACCGCAACGATCTACCGACGCCTTATCGGCGCTATGCGATGGGGCCGGTCTGGCGCAATGAAAAGCCGGGACTGGGCCGGTTTCGTCAGTTTTATCAATGCGATGCGGATACCGTGGGGACAGCGTCGATGGCGGCGGATGCCGAGATCTGCGCGATGCTGGCCGATGCGCTGGAAGAGGTGGGGATCGAGCGCGGCGACTATGTGGTGCGGGTGAATAACCGCAAAGTGCTGAATGGGGTTCTGGAGGCGACGGGCGTCACTGAACCTGACCAACAGGCCGCCGTCCTGCGCACCATCGACAAGTTCGACAAGGTGGGCGAAAGCGGCGTGCGCGAGTTGTTGGGCAAGGGGCGGCTGGATGCGTCTGGGGCCTATATTGATGGTGTGGGCTTGTCGGATGACCACGCGGCACCCGTGCTGGCTTTTCTGACATCGAAGGGCCGCGATGCCCCTGAAACCTTGTCTAACCTGCGCGCAGCGGTGGGCGGCTCGGAGATTGGCACTCGGGGCGTCGACGAGCTCGAAGAAATCGCCACGCTGCTGGAGGCCCAAGGCTATAGCCCCGACCGCATCGTGATCGACCCCTCGGTCGTGCGCGGGCTTGGCTATTATACCGGCCCGGTGTTCGAGGCGGAGTTAACCTTTGAAATCGTTGATGAAAAAGGTCGTCCCCGCCAGTTTGGCTCAGTCGCCGGCGGCGGGCGGTATGACGATCTCGTCGCGCGCTTTACCGGGCAGCAGGTGCCTGCCGTCGGTGTTTCCATCGGCGTTGACCGCCTGCTTGCCGCGCTGCATGCCAAGGGCAAGATCGGTGGCGCGGAGCGTGGCCCGGTGGTTGTGACCGTGATGGACCGTGACCGGATGGCGGATTATCAGGCGATGGTCGGCGCGTTGCGTCAGGCGGGCATTCGCGCCGAGGTGTATCTCGGCAACCCCAAGAGTTTCGGAAATCAGATGAAATATGCTGACCGGCGCGGCGCTCCGGTGGCCGTTATTGCCGGGGGTGATGAATTCGAGAAAGGCGTGGTGCAGATCAAGGACCTGATCCTTGGGGCGCAGATTGCCGAAAATGCGACGGTTGAGGAATGGAAAGAACGGCCCAGCCAATATGAAGTGCCTCGCGCGCAACTCGTTGAAAAGGTGCGTGAAATTCTGGCGGAGCGCGGGTGATGCCGGAGCGTGCCGCGATCCGGGCCGAGGCCGCGCGTCTGCGTGCTCTGTTTGAGGCGGCAGGTGCATTGCCTGTCGAAACCTCTGTCCTGCAACCCGCAGAGGTGCTGTTGGACCTCTACGGCGAGGATATCCGCGCGCGGGCCTATGTGACCTCGGACGCGCTGCGGGGGGAGCAGATGCTGCGCCCCGATTTCACCGTGCCGGTGGTGCAGATGCATATGGAGCATGGGGCGGAACCTGCGCGCTATACCTATTCCGGCGAGGTTTTTCGGCGTCAGGAAGAGGACGCTCAACGGGCCAATGAGTATATCCAAGTCGGCTATGAAATCTTTGAGCGCAATGCGCCAGAAGCGGCGGACACAGAGGTTTTCTCTATGTTTTTCAACATCCTGCGTCCACTTGGTTTGCGTGCGGCGACGGGGGATATCGGGATATTGATGGCTGCTGTAGAAGGGCTGCGCACCACGGATCGGCGCAAGGCGGCCCTGAGGCGGCACATCTGGCGACCACGACGGTTTCGAGCCTTGATGGATCGGTTCTCGGGGCGGGCTGTGGTGCCCGAACCACGCTCCGCGCTCTTGGCGGCGGCAGAGCCAATGGCCGGGATCGAACCCCTGATCGGGCTGCGAGGGCCGGATGAAATAGCAAACCGAATCAATGCGTTACGAGAGGATGTGACGGCTGGGCCGATCTCTGCCTCTGAAGTGCAGTTGTTGGATGCCATTCTTGCGGTGCGCGAAACCAGTGACAACGCGCTAGAGCGGCTGCGCGACATTGCGGTGGACATGCCCGCGATCCAAGGGGCTGTAGACCGTCTGGGGCGACGTCTGGAGGCGATGACAGAGCGCGGAATCGACATCACGAAACTGGATTTCGAGGCCAGTTATGGACGCACGCAGATGGAATACTATGACGGCTTTGTCTTTGGTTTCTATGCAGAAAATCGGCCTGACCTGCCCCCTATCGCCACTGGCGGACGCTATGATGCGCTAACCCGGCAGTTGGGTCGGGGCCGCGAGATTCCGGCAGTGGGTGGGGTGATCCGTCCGGGGTTGATTCTGAACCTTGGGGGTGCGGCATGACCCTGAAACTCGGAGTGCCGTCCAAGGGGCGGTTGATGGAAAAAACCTTTGACTGGTTCGCCAGACACGGCATCACGCTGGGGCGGTCCGGATCGGATCGTGAATATGCGGGGTTTGTTCAAGGCATTGATAATGTTGAACTAATCCTTTTGTCCGCAGGGGAGATTCCAGGCGAACTGGCCGCCGGACGCATTCATTTGGGCGTTACGGGAACGGACCTGATCCGGGAAAAGCTGGGACAATGGCAAAATCAAGTGGCGGAACTGGCGGAACTGGGGTTTGGGCAGGCCGATCTGGTGCTTGCTGTGCCGCGGTGTTGGGTGGATGTGAGCCACTTGGACGACCTTGATGCAGCTGCCGCCGCGTTCCGGCTAAAGCACGGATTTCGTTTGAGAATTGCCACGAAATATCATCGTTTGGTGCGGGATTTCCTGCGTGAAAACGGGGTGGCGGATTATCAGCTGGTGGACAGTCAAGGGGCCACTGAGGGCACGGTCAAGAATGAGACCGCCGAGGCGATTGCGGATATCACATCGACCGGGGACACGCTGCGGGCTAACCATTTGAAAATATTGGAAGATGGCCTGATCTTGAAGTCACAGGCGACACTCTTCAAGTCTCGGGTGGCCCCGATGGAGGCCACCGACCGGCACACGCTGAAGGCGTTGAAACAGCGGCTCGATCTGGACTGAAGTTTAATGGCAACGTACGTTTGTGCGGTCTCACCGTACGGTCGTGCGGGACGAGAAAGGGCGACCCAATGGGTCGCCCTCTACCTTTGGTGTCGGACCGGACTCAGAAGCGGAAAGACGCCCGCGCCTGAACAGTGGTCGCATCAACATCTGCACCCGAGGTGCCGAAATCGTCGAACTGGTGATAGAGCACCTCACCACCGAGCGAGACGTTTTCGGTGACCATGTGCTCGTAGCCTGCGCCGACGAAATAGCCGTCATCATCACCGAACGTATCGGTGTCCGCCCAAGCGTAGCCGCCGGTCCCGTAGAGCAGACCGTTGCCGATCTTGTAACCGGCGCGCGCCTTGGCACGGAAGACTTCTTCGAGCGACGCTGCGCCGCCGAGGTCGATGTCGGCGAAGTCATAGTCGAGGCCTGCGCCGACCACCCAGTTGTTACCGAAGTCATAATCGTAACCGGCGATCACACCACCAATCAGACCGTCGCCTTCGACGCCGGCTGCGCTGGTGTCAACATCACCGTAGCCAATCTGGCCACCACCGTAGAAACCGGTCCAGTTTGGGCTGGTCGGGGCCGGGGGCGCAACGGGGGTCGCGATTACGGGCTCGGCGACGGGCTCTTGCACGTTGCCAGCGAAGGCCGGGGCAGTCAGCAGGGTGGTTGCGGTCATGAGCGCTGTGGTTGTTTTCAGCATCTTGGTTTCCTTTCGATCAGTTTATGTCGGCCGAGCCGAGGGAGGAGAGGCGGCCCGGAGACAAACGGTTGCGTCCGTCTCGAAACATATCGGTTCTCTTGCCTTGCCGGACAAGGATACCACCGCGTCAACCGGCTCAGACGCCTGCAAGTGGCAAGGAAATGCTGATAATAAAGAGTTTTCGGCGGATTTTTGCAGGGCAATGTGTTGAAAACGCAACCCTCTGTTGAATACCTCTACAGCGCCCCTTGAAGGGATGTAGGCGGACGCGCTGGAGGACGCGCCCGCCCGATTGACCGCGCGACCCTGCCGATCAGAAGCGGAAAGTGGCGCGGACCTGTATCGTGGTGGCCTCGACATCGATGCCGGTCGAGTTGAAGTTGTCGAACTCGTGATAGAGCACTTCGCCGCCCACGGAAAACTGACTGGAGACGAGGTATTCGTAGCCCGCACCGATGAACCAGCCATCATCGCGTCCGGCGGTGTCTGTATCGGCGTTGGCCCAACCGGCCGCGCCATAGAGCAGGCCGTTGCCGATCTTGGGACCACCGCGCAGTTTGACGCGAAAGATTTCCTCGATCGAGGTGCCGGGACCCGCGTTGATGTCGGCGAAGTCGTAATCCAGCGCCCCTCCGAGCACCCAACGACCGAAATCATGGTCATAGCCAAAGGTGACACCGCCGATGAAATCCTCGTCGTTGCTGGAGATGTCGCTATCGACAACACCCACGCCAAGCTGACCGCCGATGTAAAAGCCGGTCCAATTGGCGGAACTGCTGAGCGTCGGGCGGCTCTGGGTCGAGAGGCTGGCGGTGGGCGTATCATTTGGGGCGTCAAAGGTGATGAGAACGGGCTGTTGAAACGCCGTTGGCGGGGTTTCGGCCGTGGCGGGCGCAGCAACGGCAAGGGTAGTTGTGGCGAGAAGCGGCAGGAGAGGACGCATCAAACTGATCCTTTCAGACGAGATTCTCTGATGGGTTCAGGATCAACGGTCCGGGGTGCGTCTGCAATGAACGATGCCGTCGCGGGGGATCAAGAGCGGGTGAAAGCGACGTGTGCGGCGATGGCGCGTCGGCTGGGGGCTATCGTCCAACGTCCTGCGCAGCGCGGTTGCGGATTGTTTGGCGCACTCACGCAGCGAAGACGTCTGACGCCGTGTTCTGAAATTGCCTTAGACGGGCAGGCTGTTCAACGCGAGAAACACCAGCGCCGACACCAATGCCGCCGCAGGAACCGTGATCACCCAAGCCGCGATAATGGTCATGAAATGCGATCTGCGCACCAGTTTGCGCCGCCGCCGCTCTTCCGGCGCGATGCGCAACTCGGGTTGAGTCGTGATCTTGTTATTGCGCAAGCGGCGTTCCGCATCCCATTCACGAAAGAAGCCGACGCCGAACACCCCACCGACCGCGATATGGGTCGAAGAGACCGGCAGGCCGAGCCAACTTGCGACAATGACAGTGACTGCGGCCGACAGGGCCACACAATAGGCGCGCATCGGGTTCAGTTTGGTGATCTGCGACCCGACCATGCGAATGAGTTTGGGGCCGAAGAGGAAGAGACCAAAGGAGATTCCGAACGCGCCAACAATCATCACCCAAAGCGGGATCGACACCTTTGCCGAGATGGTGCCAAACTCGGCGGCATGGACAATGGCCGCCAGCGGGCCCACGGCATTCGCGACGTCATTGGCTCCATGCGCAAAGCTCAGAAGAGCCGCTGAAATGACCAATGGCACGCCGAAGAGCCGCTTGAGGGATTTGTTGCGATTTTCCAGCCCCTGTGACTGCCGTTTGATCAACGGGATGGTCACGATCCATGCGATCACACCCAGCACCAGACCGACCGTAGCCGCGGTGCCAAGGTCGATCTTGACGACCCGGCTCAGCCCTTTCAGCGCCAGATAGGTTGAGAATGCCCCGACCATGATCCCGATCAGGATCGGCACCCAGAAACGCGCGGCGGCAATCTTGTCGTCTCGGTAAATGACCCGCGATTTGATCAGCGCAAGGAAAAGCGCCGCAATCACACCGCCAAGCACCGGCGAAATCACCCAAGACGCCGCAATCGCGCTCATCGTGGTCCAGTTCACGGCGGACAATCCGGCGGCGGCAATCCCGGAGCCCATCACCCCACCGACCACGGAATGCGTGGTCGAGACAGGCGCGCCGATCCATGTGGCAAGGTTGATCCAAAGAGCTGCTGAAATCAGCGCCGCCATCATCGCCCAGATAAAGACCTGTGCATCGGCGACGGTCATAGGGTAGATGATGCCACTGGAAATGGTCGAGACCACATCGCCGCCCGCGAGCAGTGCGCCGAGAGTTTCGAAAATCGCCGCAATCGTAATCGCCCCACCAAGGGTCAGCGCGTTGGCACCCACTGCGGGGCCCATATTGTTGGCCACGTCATTGGCCCCGATGTTCAGCGCCATATAGGCCCCGAAGACCGCCGCCGCGATCACCACAAAGTTGATCGGAAACGCGCCAAAGAAGACCGCTGCCGCGAGGCCTGTTACAACGATGAAGGCCAGCGCGATGCCGGGTGCCACCATCGGACGGGCGACATATTGCGTTGCTGTTTCCAGATGCGAGAACCGCTGGAGATCCCGGTCGAGGGTTTCAAGGTGGTTGGCGTCGTTTTGCGTCTCGCTCACAGCTTGTCCCTTGGTGCATTGCTCGCAGCGGGCATAGGGAACCTCGCCCTCGGCATCAACCGATTCCGTCACAAAATTGAAACAAAATCGTTACAAATTACGCAGGATTTGCTGCAATTGCGGCTCTTGCACCATCTGTGCGGCTGCGCTGAGGCTGACCCATTTGCGGCGGCGTTCAGCGACTTCGGGGTAGTCCTCTTGCATCTGGGTCACCTCGATCGCGAAAACCAGAGTTTCCACAGGCACGGGCAATCCTGTGGAGAGTTCCTTTTCATAGCAATAGATCCCGACGGCCTCGCTCGTCACGCGGCCGGACCGAACGCCCGCCTCTTCCCACGCCTCTTGCAAGGCCGCACCGGGCGCATCCTTGCCGTCGATTGGCCATCCTTTGGGGATGATCCAGCGGCCCGTGCCGCGCGATGTGATCAGCAACACCTCTTTGTGCCCATCGTGCTCACGATAGCAGAGTGCCGCGACCTGAAGCCGACGCGGCCGCCTGAACAAGGGGCGAACGAAGTCGATCAATGCCCTATGCATCGGTTTTGTCATGGAGACACTCTCTGATCCTGCCCGGATATTCTTGTTTATTCAGTTAGTTATACAGAGTTTTTGTGTGAATTGCAAATGACACGTGTCAGCGCCGCCTGCGTTGAGGCCGGTTGAGACGGGGGGTGGTGAAACGGTGCGCTGATCATCCGGAGCATTTGCTGTGGCCACAGCTGCCACAGGTCATGCAGCCTTCGATCATGCGCATGTCGTATTGGCCGCAGGCGGGGCAAGCGGGACCTTTGCGGGCTCCGTCGATGCCGACGATCTGCGCCTGAGGGTCTTGTTTCAGGCCCATGCCTTCGCCCTCGAGAAATCCGATCTGCACCAAATGTTGCTCCAGCACACCACCGATGGCGGCCAGAATGCTGGGCACGTATTTGCCCTGCATCCATGCGCCGCCACGGGGATCGAACACCGCCTTCAGCTCCTCCACCACAAAGGACACATCGCCGCCGCGCCGGAACACCGCTGAGATCATCCGTGTCAGCGCGACGGTCCAGGCGTAATGCTCCATGTTCTTCGAGTTGATGAAGACCTCGAAGGGTCGCCGATGACCATTCAGCACGATGTCATTGACGGTGACGTAGATCGCATGGTTGCTGTCGGGCCATTTCAATTTGTAGGTGGCCCCTTCCAACTCCTTGGGCCGGTCGAGCGGTTCGGACATATAGACCACCTCGCCGCCGGTGACGGGGATATCGCCGCGCGTCTCGCCGGGCACCTTGTCGGACGTCTCTGATACGCTCAGCACCGATCCTGTCACATCGTTGGGCCGGTAGGTGGTACAGCCCTTGCAGCCCAGATCCCAAGCCTGAAGATACACATTCTTGAACGCCTCAAAGGAAATATCCTCGGGGCAGTTGATGGTTTTGGAGATGCTGCTGTCCACCCATTTCTGCGCCGCCGCCTGCATCTTGACGTGATCCTCGGGCGGCAGGGTCTGGGCGTTGACAAAATAGCTGGGCAAAGGGGCATCGCCCATCCGGTCGCGCCACATCTGCACGGCGTAATCGACCACCTCTTCTTCGGTGCGGCTGCCATCCTTTTGCAGCACCTTGCGGGTGTAGCTATAGGCAAAGACCGGCTCGATCCCGGAACTGACATTGCCGGCATAGAGGCTGATGGTCCCGGTGGGCGCGATGCTGGTCAGCAAAGCGTTGCGAATGCCGTGCGCGGCCACGGCGGCGCGCACATCCTCGTCCATTGCCTGCATTGTGCCGGAGGCCAGATAGGCGTCGCGGTCAAAAAGCGGAAACGCGCCTTTTTCGCGGGCCAGATCGACGGAGGCCAGATAGGCCGCCCGCGCGATGGCATGGAGCCACGCCTCGGTCTGCTGCACAGCCTCGTCCGATCCATAGCGCAGCCCGACCATCAGGAGCGCATCGGCAAGGCCAGTCACGCCCAGCCCGATCCGCCGCTTGGCCTGCGCCTCGGCGGCCTGCGCGGGCAAGGGAAAGCCGCTGACATCCACGACATTATCCATCATGCGCACGGCCACGCGCACGAGATCGTCCAATGCCGCCGCATCCACCCGCGCGCCAGTTGCAAACGGTTCGGTCACCAGCCGCGCAAGATTGATCGAGCCCAAGAGGCACGCGCCATAGGGCGGCAGCGGCTGTTCGCCGCAATTGTGAACATAAAACCCATTGGCGTCGAAGGCATTGACGCCCGGCACCTGCACATCAAACACTTCGGCCATGCCGTCATCCACGACATCCGCGACCACGGCGCTGAACCTCTCGCGATTCAGCGCCCGTTTGTAGCCGCTCAGGGCCACGGCCAGCCGCCGCGCCTTGGCCACATCCGTAAAGCCGATGCGCTCCTGATAGGTGGCCAGGTTTTCGCCGCTGATCACCAGCTCATGCTGCGCCTTCGTCTCAAAATGCGCTTGCCCGCCCTTGCCATCCGGCAAAAACGCCCGACCCGCTTCGCGACGGTTTTCATAGATCACCGCGTTCATGCCCAGCCGGGCCAGCATCCGTTGCGCGGCCTGCAGCAAGGCCAGATCGCTTTGCGCCAGACGGACCGACACGCCCTTTTCCTGCGCCCCCTGAACCGAGCCATCGGCATCGAACAAACCGCGCAGCACGGCAGCCCCAAAACCGGCAGTCTCCGCGCCTTCAATCTCGGGGGTGATTGTCTTGCGCCCGCGCGTCAGCCCGTATTCCGCCGCCAGTGCGGTCAGCGCCGCCGTACCGATCCGGTACTCGCCGCGCCCTTCAACCTTTTGCCAACCGGCAAAGTCGGCGCGGTGCGGTAAATCCCGAAGCAGCGCCTCGACCTTGTGCATCACCGGATGGCCAAGCGGTTGAGCGCCGATGCACTCCTCCTGCGGCCAGACCGAGATCAGCGTTTTATCATCGCGGATCACCCCGTCTCCGATCAGCAGGCCCAGCAGATAGCCGCGTTCATCCTCGGGGCGGGTCTGTATCATGGCGGTGCGGTGATCGTGTAACTTCACCTCGTCGCCCGGGCGCAGATCACCGGCAGGCACCCATTCCACCTCCTGCCGCCAGCGGGTTTTCCCAACCACTTTGCGCACAAGATGGTCAGCCGTGAGCCGCAGGTGACGCCCGCAAGCCGTGCTCAGCCGCTTGACCGGCTTTAGTCCAGTGCAGAAGAACCCATGTTCGCCGCTGTCATAGGCTATGCCATTCACCACAGCCCGGAACGGTCGGTCAAGCAATGCACTGACTTGCCGCGCGCCTTCATCGGTCATGACCCAAGTCTCGGCGGTCACGCACGGATTGGTCGCCGCGATGGTCTCGCAATAGCTCAGGTTGTTGGCGGCGTTGATGCGGTCGATGAAGATCACGCCCGGTTCGGCATAATCATAGGTGGCCTGCATGATCCGGTTCCAAAGATCACGCGCCTGCACGGTGTGATAGACTCGGCCCCCGAAGACCAGATCCCATGGGCCATCCGCCTTGACCGCCTCCATGAAGGCATCGGTGATCAAGACCGACAGGTTGAACATCCGCAGGCGCGCCGGATCGGATTTCGCGGCGATAAAGGCCTCGATGTCGGGATGGTCACAGCGCATCGTGGCCATCATCGCGCCCCGGCGGCTGCCTGCCGACATGATCGTGCGGCACATTGCGTCCCACACATCCATAAAGCTGAGCGGCCCGCTTGCGTCCGCCGACACGCCCTTGACCTCGGCCCCTTTGGGCCGGATCGTGCTGAAATCATAGCCGATGCCGCCGCCCTGCTGCATGGTGAGTGCCGCTTCGCGCAGGTTGTCGAAAATGCCGCCCATGTCGTCGGGGACCGTGCCCATGACGAAACAGTTGAACAACGTCACTTTGCGCGCGGTTCCGGCACCGGCGGTGATCCGACCTGCGGGCAGGAATTTGAAATCTTCGAGAGCGTGGAAGAACCGATCTTCCCAGACCTCCGGCTCTGCCTCGAGCACGGCCAGCGCGCGGGCAATCCGGCGCCAGCTATCCTCGACACTGGCATCGCCACCGTCTTCGGTCTTGAAACGATATTTCATGTTCCAGATCTG
Organism: Roseovarius sp. 217; assembly: GCF_000152845.1. Taxonomy (GTDB): domain Bacteria; phylum Pseudomonadota; class Alphaproteobacteria; order Rhodobacterales; family Rhodobacteraceae; genus Roseovarius. Next base: position 734,115 of record NZ_CH902584.1, on the reverse strand, counting down.
TTCGGCAATCGGGGCGGCAAATCGGCTCACGGGTCTCTCCAAATTCAGGCAGAGAACCACAATAGCTTGAAGCTGCCTGCATTTCCACTACCCTATCTGCTCGAAGTGGAGATTCTTTGCCATGGTCCTGCATCTGATCAAACTGAGCGTTGGCACCACCTCGGTCGAGGATCTGGAGGACTGGCACAAAGACCCCCGCGCCAAGGGGCCGGATGGCCTGCCACGCCATATCACCCGCATGTGGCCGAAGCGCGAGGCTGAGTTGCTGAGCGGCGGCTCGATCTACTGGGTCATTCAGGGGATGGTGCAATGCCGCCAGACGATCCTGCGGCTCGATGAGGTGACGGGCAGTGACGGTATCCGCCGCTGCGCCATCGTGCTCGAACCGGGGCTCATCCGCACCGCCACCGCGCAGAAACGCCCCTTTCAGGGCTGGCGCTATCTGCCGGGACCGGATGCGCCGCCTGATCTTGGAACCGCGCGGGCCACGGATGACAAACTGCCCCCTGCCCTCTCTGCCGCGCTGGCGGATATCGGTGTGTTGTGACGGCCGCGAGTCCGCGGCCAACCATTGCCGCAAGGCGCGCGGTCGGGAAGGATGTTGACGCTGCAATCTGTCCCCAGAAGAGTGATCCGCGCAACATTCCGCCAAAGAAGACCATAAGAGAAATCGCACGTCCACACGCCCGAGTCCCGTTCGGCAACGCCGTCTGAGCCGAGACATTGAAGGGTGTCATTGCATCAAGCCAGATCAGGACCGCCAAGCGGCACCTCGACGATCTGGCGTCGCCCTTGCTGTTTGACGAGATTGAGCGTCCCGAGTGCCCCGACGATCTTGATCCGGCGTTCTGCTGCTCTTGCGTGGCCGGGCGCACATGAGAGACATGGGTGTTTTGTCGAGGGGGCGTGAAGCGCAGCCTGCGCGCGGGCATAGAGACCGTATCGAACACTGGCGAAACCCTCTACGGGTTCGCCGCCTCTGGCAGCGCTCTCGTCAACCTGCGGCGATTTCTGGTCGAAGACGGGCTTGGGTCCGGGCAAGTTGAACACGTCCCGCCGGATTGGACCCTGCCGCCACTCGAACCTATGCGCAACGATCCCCCCTGTGAGATGGTGCCGCCTTCACCGATTTTCGACGGCTATGGTCGCGAGTGGAAGGGCTTTGATTTTCATATCAAACGCAAGAGTTGACCTCTGAGACAGACGATCCCTGTTGGGTCGGGATTGGAGGGTCATGTCTTTTCAGGAAAGAGCCATCCCGTGACCGGCACCACGGCGCGGTTCACGATTGGGATCAGCACCAATCCGGTTGCCAGACCGACAACACCGTCGAGCCCAGCGGTCACAGCCCAGGTCACGAATCCCTGGGCTGAGCCAATAGCCTCTGAAGCGGCCATTGCGATGTGCTTGATCTGCTCATAGGGCAGGTGCCAGCCCAGGTCATGCACCCCGTGGACGATGATACTGCCACCGACCCAGAGCATCGCAACCGTGCCGATTGTCGCGATCACCACCATCACCGTCGGCATTGATTTGACAATTCCGCGCCCCAAGGACCGGGTCAGGGCAAACCGGCCTTTGGCCGTGAGCAGAATGCCGAGATCATCGGCCTTGACCAGCAAGGCCACCGCCCCATAGACCAGTGCCGTGATCCCGATGGCCACCGCCGCCAATGCGGCGGCCTGTATCCACAATGTGTCGATCTCGATCTGAGACAACGAGATTGTCATAATTTCGGCTGACAGGATGAAATCGGTCTTGATGGCCCCTTTGACCCGCTGCTCTTCCAAATGTGCGGCCTCAAGTGTCGTTGCTTCTTGGGGACCGTGATCCTTGTGCGGGACGATCAGATGCCAAACCTTTTCCGCCCCCTCAAAACAGAGATAGGCACCGCCGATCATCAAGAGCGGTGTCAAAAGCCACGGCAGGAAGGCGTCCAAGAGCAAGGCCACGGGCAGCAGGATCACCAATTTGTTGAAAAAGGACGCCCGCGCGATCTTCCACACGATGGGCAGTTCGCGCGCGGCAGGCAGCCCTGTCACATATTTCGGCGTTACGGCCGCGTCATCAATCACGACGCCTGCGGCCTTTGTTCCGGCTTTGCTGGCTTGCGCGGCGACATCATCAAGCTGCGACGCCGCAAGCTTTGCGATGGCCGCAACGTCGTCGAACAGGGCCAGTAATCCGCTCATGCCAGTTCCTGCCCTTTTCCGCCGCAAAGATAGCCAATATTTTCCGAGGAAAATGACTGCAATTCAAGGGTGTCAAAGTTTTCCGACCAGATCAAGCCGTTTGGAAGATCAAAGCTGGTCGCGCTGTGCGGCGGCGGCCAAGCTCATGGGTTTCGTTCAAGTTCCGGGTTGAGCAGATCCTTGAGTTTGACCCGCTGGATCTTGCCGGAGGGCCCTTTGGGCAACTCGTCGAGAAAATAGATGCGGTCCGGGCATTTGAACGCACCAAGTCTGTCCTTGCACAGTTGCATCAGATCATCCGATGTCAGGGCAGATCCGGGAGTGACCGCAACCGCCGCCTCGACCCGTTCACCGTACTGCGGACAGGGGCGGGAGAAGGCTGCGGCCTCGACCACGTCAGGGTGGGCGTAGAGCACCTCGTCAATCTCGCGGGGGGCGATGTTTTCGCCGCCCTTGATGATCAGCTCCTTGAGCCGGCCTGTGACATAGAAATACCCCTCGGCGTCCTTGCACCCGAGATCACCGGTGCGCAGCCAGCCATCAGGGGTGAAGCTGTCGCGCGTGGCCTCGGGATTGCGCAGGTATTCCAGCATCACATTCGGGCCTTTGACGATAATCTCACCCTCTTGGCCCGGAGGCAATGGGCGCATGTCTGGCCCCGCCACTTGGGCCTGATTGCCATAGGCGATCCCCGGCGAGCCGATCTTGCGGGCGGCGGGCGGCAAGGGGTTTGAGAGGATTTGCGCCGATGTCTCGGTCAGGCCCATGGTTTCGATGATGGGCACATCGAACCGCGCCTCAAAGGCCGTGTGCACCTCGACCGGCAAAGGCGATGAGGCGGAGCGGCCAAACCGCAGGCGCGCGCGGGTTTCGGGATCGGGCGCGGTGTCGCCATGCAAGAGGTGCGAGATGATGGTGGGCACGACCGAGAACCACGTTGCGCGCGTCTCGGCGGCCTGAGCCCAGAACCGGCTGGCAGAAAACCGCCCACACATCGCCAGTTGCCCCCCTGATACGAGCGATCCCATGACGGACACACAAAGCCCGTTGATATGATAGACCGGCAGAACGCAGAGCCCGGTATCCTTGGCCGAGAGGTCATGGGCAATGGTCGTGGTCCATCCCCCGGCCAAGAGGCTTGATTGCGTATGCACAACCCCCTTGGGTCGCCCCGTCGTGCCCGAGGTATACATCAGGAGCGCATGGTCACCGGGCGCGACCGGATGCAGGCCGCCGATGTGCGCCTGTTCGGTCATGTCGAGAGCGGTGATGGTGTCGCCGGACGTGACCCGTTGGAACATCGCGTGCTGCGCCGGATGCACCAAAGCCACCCGCGCGCCGGAATGCGCGAGCGCATAGCCAATCGCCTCGGCTCCGGCGACAAGGTTGATCATGGTGGCGCGAAATCCGCCGTAGAGGGCACCGTAGAGCGCCTCGATCGCCGCCTGCCCGTTGGGTTGCAGGATCGCCACGCTCTCGCCATGTAGGGCGCCTTTGGCGGTCAACAGCGCCGCAATCGACCGGGCGCGGGCGCGCAATTCGGGCCAGTCGATTGCCGTGCCCTCATCGGGAAAGGACATGGCCGGGCCACCGGCCTCGGCGCGGGCGTCGATCCAGTCGCGCAGCGTGCCCTCGGGCGGCGTGTCGCGCCGCAGCCTCATTGTCCGGCCACCTGCCAGTAGTCACCGAAAATCTCGTCGAGCGTCGGCTCTCTGGGCGGGATTTCCCGCACGATCCTGGTGGTTTGCAGGAAGTGCCGCCAATTGAGGTTGTCGTCGATGGAATTGCCGCCCCAGCTGCCGCACCCCATCGACAGCGAAAAGGGCAAGCCGTTGTTGAACGCGCCCCCCGTGGCAAAGCAATGCGCCTGATTGACGATCACCCGGCAGGTTGGCAAGGCGGCACCCAGATGGCGGGCGCGGGCATCTTGGGTGCTGTGCAGACCAACGGAATGACCGGCCCCTTGGTGGGTGAGGATGCGTGCGACAATCCCGGTCGCGTCCGCGAAATCCGCGGCCCGATAGAGGGCCAGCACGAGGCTCAGTTTTTCGCCTGAGAGCGGATGCTCTGGACCGATGCCACGCGTTTCCACCGCGACAAAGCGCGTGCCTTGCGGCACGCGTCCCGTGAGGCCAAGCGCCTCGATCATGCGGTCCGCGTCCTGGGCGATCACCGCGCGGCTGAGATGGCCGTCGGGCCAAAGCCGCGCCACGATGTCCGCCGAGTCCGCCTCGGGAACCAGTGCGCCGCCCTCGCGGGCTAGTGCCGCGACAAAGGCGTCATAGACCGCATCCACCACCACGACGGCATTCTCAGATGAGCAAGAGGTCGCGTTGTCGAAGGTCTTGGACGCCGCGATCCTCGCGGCGGCTGCGGCCAGATCGGCGGTCTCATCGACGATCACGGTGACATTGCCTGCGCCCACGCCAATCGCGGGGGTGCCGCAGGTATAGGCGCGGCGCACATTGTCCTGACTGCCAGTGACGACGACCAGATCGGACAATTCCAGCATGCGTTGAGTCTTGGCCTTGGACCCCGGCGCGGGCACCATCTGGACCAGATCGGGATCAGCGCCGATTTTGGCGAATTCGGAATGGATATGTTCGAGCAAGCGCGCGCAGGTCGGCACCCCTTTGGGTGAGGGTGAGAGCACGATGGCATTGCCGCATTTGAGGGCGTTGATGATGTTGTTCGCAGGTGTCGCGCCGGGGTTGGTCGAGGGCACCACAGCGCCAATCACCCCGATGGGGCGCGCGATTTCGGTGATGCCGGTGGCAGGATCATCGCGGATCACGCCAAAGGTTCTGGCCCCTGCAATATCGCGCATGAGGCCAAGGGTCTTGCGGTGGTTTTTGGTGATCTTGTCGGGCACATTGCCAATGCCGGTCGTCGCCACCGACAGTTCTGCCAAGGCGCGGTTGCGTGCAGGTTCCATGATCGCCCAAGCCACGGCCTGCGCCGCCCGGTCATAGCGCTCTTGCGACCCGCCTTTCTCATAGGCGCGTTGAGCAGCCTTCGCGCGGGCCATGATCTGTTCGACAGCGGCGAGTTCGTCGGATGCAGTCATCATCTGTTCCTCTGGAGTTTATGCAGGGCGGGCGGGCCGCCCTGCATGGTGGATCCGCGTATTGGGATCAAAGGCCAGACAAGAGTTTATCGAGGGTTTCTTGGCGGGCGGCCCACATCTCGATCACCTCATCTCGGGTCATGATCTTCATCGGCGACCCGCCTGCCTCCATCTGCTTGGCTACGCCGGGATCGGCGAACATGGTCGGCACAACCTGGGCCAGCTTGTCGATGACCTCTTGCGGCGTGCCTTTGGGCACCATGATGCCGCGATAGTTCACGCTTGAATTGTCGATGTCATAGCCCGCCTCTTGCAAGGTGGGAACATCGGGCAGGAAGGTGCTGCGCTCGGTGTCGAAGACGCCAAGGATCTTGACGTTGCCTGCGTTGGCCGCGCGATACGCGTCCGAGAGATTGTTGACACCGCCCATCACCTCGCCGGCTATCACAGCCTTCATGGCACCCGCACCACCGGAATTATTGGGGATATAGGCCAGTTTGACCTCGGCGGCTGCTTCGAGTTGCAGGGCTGCGATATGGTGGCCTACGAAGAGGCCAGCCCCGGAGAAGGTCAGCTTGCCGGGGTTCTCCTTGGCCCAAGCCACCACATCCTGCATCGAGTTGAAGTCGCTGTCTGCGCCCACGATGAAGACGGCCGGGTCCGCCCCCCAATTGGCAATCGGTTCAAAACTGTCCGCGCCATAGTCGACGCCGCCCTCAATCGACTGGGCGATGAAATGCGGGATGTTATAGACACCAAGGGCATAACCATCCGCCTCGGCCTGCGTTGCCAGCCAGTTCCAGCCGACACGCCCGCCTGCGCCGGGCTTGTTGATGATGGCAATCGGCTGGCCAAGCATATCCTCATTGCCTGCAGTCATGGTGACGATCCGCGCCTGAAAATCAGTGGCGCCGCCTGCGCCATAGCTGACCATCATCATCACGGGGCGGTCCGGGTAATCTTGTGCCACAGCGGGGGCTGCCGCGAGCATAAGGGCCGTTGCCAGCCCTCTGAGTATTTTGGTCATGGTCTTCTCCTCCCTTGGTTCTTGATTATCCGGATCGCTCCGGCGGACTTAGAAAAACAGGCCGCGTGGCGTGAACACGCTGAGCAGCTTGGCAAAGAGCAGATACATCACGAGGATGAATCCGACCGTGATCACGATCCGGCGAAGCCAGCTTTTGGCCGCGTCATGGGGGGCCGGGTCATAGAGGCTGAGCAGCGCGAAAAAGGCGAGTGCGCTGCCGCTATAGAACCCGAGCACCTCTGCCGCCCAAAAGATGTAGATCACCGCCACGATCAGCCCCGGCAGGATGTTGAGAAACATCGTGCGGCCAATTCCGGTTCCGGCCCGCGACAGGCCCAGGAGCGCCCGCCCAAAGGTCCAGAGCGCCAGCACGACAAAGACGCTGGAAATCAGCCTTGGAAACAGGAAGGCCTGTGCCGGTTGCTGCGTAAAGCTGACATAGCAGACCCAGAGGCCAAGTGCGGCGATGGCCCCGGACGGGATGACATGCTGCCATTGTCTCATGCCTGTGCCTCCTCGGCCTGATCGGCGCGGTCCTGACGCCGCTGGCGGATTTCCATCCAGGCCGAATAGGCGACTGAGGCGATCACGATCCCGATCAGCGCGATGTTCAGCGTGCCGCCAAAGAAATAGCCGAACCGGCCATCGGTGGCGTCGGCGATCATTGAGCCTTGGGTAAAATTCGCCTCGGCAATCGGTCCGAGAATGAGACCGAGCACGAGCGGTGCGGCGGTAAAACCGAAGCGTTCCAGAAAGAACATGCCGATGCCCAAGGTGGCCATCACATAGACATCCCCCATCGAGTTCTGAACCGAGTAAGAGCCGAAGACCGCCAGCCCCAGCACCACCGCCGCCATGACAGATTGCGGCACCTGCGCCACCCGCGCGGCCAGACCCGCCACATAGAGGCCAAAGATGCACATCAAAATCTGTCCGATCAGCATCGAGTTGATGAAGGTCCAGGCCACGTCCGGGTGATTGTCAAAAAGATCGGTGCCCGGAAATATTCCGTGGATCAGCAAGCCGCCCAAGAGCACTGCGGCGGTCGGGCTGCCTGGCACAGAGAGGGTCAGGAGTGGCACCAGCGAGGGGCCGACCATAGCGTTGTTGGCGCTTTCGGCGGCGATCACGCCCTCGGAATGGCCGGTGCCGAATTTCTGGCGCTCGGGGCTGAATTTCTTGGCCTGATCATAGGCGACAAGCCCGGCAATCTGTCCCCCGATGCCCGGAATGAGCCCGATGATGGAGCCGATGGCCGTGCCTATACTGAGCGCGCGCCAGCGGCGGATCATCTCGCGCATGGCCCGGCCGATGGGGTGTTTTTGCACTGCGATCACATCGCTGCCCACCGGTTGACGCCCACGCGCGAACATCGCCAGCACTTGCGGGATGGCAAAAAGGCCGATCAGCGCGGGCACGATGCTGATCCCGCCGGTCAGTGAGGGATGCACGATAAAGCGCTGCGCGCCCATGATATCGTCAAAGCCGATGGTCGCCAGCCACATGCCCATGCAGCCGGACAAGAGACCCTTGACCACGGAATTGGTATCCAGTGTGCCGATCACCGTCACGCCCAGAATGGCCAGCCAGAAGAGATGCGACGGACCAAAGGCGAGCGCCCATTTGGCGAGCATCGGCGTGAGGAAGATCAGCAGAAGAACGCCAAAAATACCCCCCGCAGCCGAGGACAGGAACGACAGTTGCAACGCCTCAGCGCCACGCCCCTGCATCGCCATTGTGTGGCCATCCAGCGTGGTTGCAATATTGGCGGGCGCGCCGGGGATCTTGAGCAGGATGGCGCTAACCGCACCGCCAGCGACCGTCGAGGTATAGGCCGCCCCGAGGAGGATCAGGCCATGCGCCGGTTCAAGCCGAAAGGTGAACGGAATGAGCAGGGCCACCGCCATGGTTGGCGAGAGGCCGGGGGTTGCGCCAAGGATCAGCCCGCCGATCGTGCCGCCCACAAGCAGCATGAAGGCCATCGGCGTGAAAACTTCTCCGAAGTAGTAGATGAATTCCAACGCGCACCTCCCGTTGCGGCCCCCGATGCAGAACGTCGGTTGATCTTTTACGGTAAGTGATGAAAATAGTAATGCAAATGTTTTCATAAAATCTCTAAAATGGCGCATTATATGTCTGATAAGGTTAACGAAAAAGTGGATATCGTTGCTGTGGCAAAGGCCGCGCGCGTCTCAGCTTCGACCGTGTCGCGCAGTTTCAATCATCCCGGACTGGTTAGTCCCGCCACCCGCAAACGCATCACCCGTGCGGTTGAGAAACTCGGGTATATTCGCAATCGCGCGGCCCAGTCGATGCATGGGAGGCGCAACGCCACCATCGGTTTGATCGTGCCGACCATCGACCATGCGATCTTTGCCGAAGTGATCCAGTCCTTTTCCGATTCCATCGACCGGGCCGGTTTTACCCTGCTCATCGCGTCGCATTCCTATGACCTCGACCGCGAATATGCGATGATGCGCAAGCTGATGGAGCATCGGGTGGACGGTATTGCGCTGGTTGGGCTGGAACACTCTGACGCCAGTCTGCGGCTGTTGCAGCAGCAGGGGACACCGGCGATGGCGCTGTGGAATTACGCGCCCGATTCCGTGCTGCCCTGTGTCGGGGCGGACAATCACGAAGCGGGGCGCATCGCCGCCGACCATCTGCTTGGCCTTGGGCATCGCGACATCGGGCTGGTCTTTCCGCGTCCCGATGGCAATGACCGGGCCAGTGCCCGCCTCTCGGGCGCGCGCGCGCGGTTGCTGGCCGAAGGTGTGCCGCTGGTCGACGACTGGCAATGGGAGGCGCCCTATAGCATTGCGCAGGCCAAGCAGGTGGCGCAGGAGCTCTTGCAACGCAGGCACCGCCCGACCGCGCTCTTGTGTGGCAATGATGTGATTGCCCAAGGGGTGATCTATGGCGCGCAAAGCTGCGGGCTGCGTGTTCCTGAGGATATTTCGGTGATCGGTATCGGCGATTTCAAAGGGTCGAATGAGATGGAGCCGGGTCTGACCACGATCCGCATCCCTGCCCGGAGCATCGGCGAGATTGCAGGCGCACGGTTCACCGATCTGATCACCGGGGTCAACACGGAGCATTTCCGGATCAACTGTCCGCTGGAGTGCATTCTGCGCGGCACGGCCCGCGCCCTATGACCAAGGATGCCTTGCATCGCGCCGGGGCGGCATCGTCTTTGACCCTGTTCGACGAGGACGCCAGAGATTATGAAAGACGTTACCTGCACCGCATGACACGCACCACAAGCTGATGCCGAACACAGGCGCGTTGGGCCGACCCGAGTTTAAACGGCAACCTGTCGCCTCTAAGGACATGAAGACCATTATGAGACTCCAGACCATCATCCCGGACGCCACCTTTCACACGCGCATTCGCAACGACGCGCTTGAGGGGCCAAACCCATTCGAATGGAAGGTGCTGACCAGCGCCGATATTTTTCCGGGGCAGCGCATCGTGTTGTTCGCTCTGCCCGGAGCCTTTACGCCCGCATGTTCGGACAGGCATCTGCCCGGCTACGAGCAGCACTATGAAGCCTTTCGCAGGGCGGGCATTGACCGTGTGATCTGCCTGTCTGTGAACGACGCTTTTGTCATGCATCAGTGGGCCACGTCGCGCGACATCAACAATGTTTTCATGCTGCCTGATGGCAATGGCGAATTCACCCGCAAGATGGGAATGCTGGTCGACCGGAGCAGCAACGGTATGGGCCTGCGCAGTTGGCGATACTCGATGCTCGTCGAAGATGGCGTGATCAAAAACCTCTTTGCCGAGCCAGGTTTTCGCGACAATCCAGACGGCGTGCCGGTCAAGGTCTCAGGGGCTGATACGATGCTCGCGTATCTCAGCCAGAGCTGAGCCGCGATCACCCCGCTATGGCGGCGCGGTAGAGGGTGGCCGCGTCGATGCCTGACAGATCGACATCGTCGAGCATCACCACCGCCCCCGCCGCGATGTCGCGCGTCAAGCGCACCCCATGGGCAAGACCGATGGGCAGGGCCGCGCCGGCCCGGCTGAGCGGCAGCGCTTTGCCCCAGACGGTATAGCCGCCCTCGCCATCCAGAACCTCGCCCGCCTTGAGCGCGCGCTTGGCGACTGAGGCGACGGTGCCCCGCATCTCGCGCGATTGGCCGGTGGGCTCATGGCGCAGCGCGGCGCTCAGGACAGAGATCGACAATTCCAGCCCGATCAGATGAAAGGGTTTATACATCGACGCAAAGCGCCCAGTGGAATCCGTGGGCAGGCCGTATTGTTTGAAGCAAGCTGCGGCATAGTCATTGGGGGCCTCGAGCACGACATAGACGCCCCAGCGCAGATCACGGAACACAGGCCGCCCGTCGCGTTCGAGCGAGGACACGGTTTCGACCATGCCGCGCCGGTCCAACTGCCCGCCCACCGCACGCGGGCGCAGCACATGCGCCAGATCGTCCACCCCACATGGGGGGAAGCTGAGGCCGTTGTCGGGGATATCGAGACCGCAGGCATTGGCAATCGCCACCATTTCGATGGCGCTCTTGGTGCCGTCGAGAAACGAGTTGAACATTTGCGGATTCATCCCCGCTGCTGCCGCCTCTTGCGCGGTCAGGCCATAATGCGACCAGACGTCATCGGGGGTCACGGCGTGATAGGCGGGCAGGTATTTGGTGCCCTTGCCCGCCGCCGTGACATGAAAGCCGGCGGCACGCGCCCAATCGACCATTTCCGACACGAGCGCGGGTTGATCGCCGTAAGCCAGGGAATAGACCATGCCCGCGGCGCGCGCCTTGGCGGCGAGGCTGGGACCGGCCAGCACGTCCGCCTCGACATTCACCATCACCACATGCTTGCCGTTTGCAATGGCGGCGCGCGCATGGGTGATACCGGCGCGGGGATTGCCGGTGGCCTCGATGACCACATCGACATCGTCACGGGCGGCAAGGGCCGCGCCATCGTCGATATAGGCGGTGCTGGCGATGCGGCTGTCGTCCCAACCGACGGCGGCGCAGGCGGCCCGGGCGCGGGCGGGATCGAGATCGGCAATCGCCGTCACTTTGAGCCCGGCGATGGTCGGCACCTGGCTGAGAAACATCGAGCCGAACTTGCCCGCCCCAATCAGCCCGGCCCGGACTGGTCGTCCGCGATCAGCAGCCTCTGACGCCAGTCTTGCAAGGTTCATTTCAGTCTCCATTTCCAAGCGCAACGCACACGGCTCAAGTCCGTAGTCAGGGCGTCAGTTGATCATATCTGTCTGACCCTCGACAAGCTGATTCCAGACGGACGTCGCCCCTTGGAGCCGAGGCAAAGGCAGAGCGTTGGGGGGTGTCAGATCGTCTCTGCTTCCAGCAAGATACGCTCTACGGTGATTCCGAAATGCTGATAGAGCGTTTCGGATTTGTCGGACGCGCCAAACCCTGACATGCCGATGAACCGATCGTCTGGTCGCAGCCATCGTTCCCAACCAAAGTCCATGGCCGCCTCAATCCCGATGCGAGGTGCGGTGCCCAGCACGGCATCGCGATAGGCCTTGTCCTGCGCATTGAACAATTCCCAGCACGGCATAGACACCACGGCCGCGTTGATGCCGCGCGCGCGGAGCGCCGTGCAGGCCTCGACCGCAAGCCCGACCTCGGTTCCAGTTGCCAGAAGGGTGAGATCACGGGGGCCTTGCGGCTCAATCAGAACATAGGCACCGCGTACGGTCAGGTTTTCATCTCTATGGCTGCGCACCTGTCGGGCGGGTTGTTTCGAGAGCGCGAAGAGGCTTGGACCATCGGTGGCGCGCATCGCGATATCCCAGGCCTCGGTGGTTTCCACCGCATCGGCGGGGCGAAAGACCCGCATATTCGGCATAGCACGGAAGCTGGCCAGCACCTCGACCGGCTGATGCGTCGGGCCGTTGCTGCCCACGCCGATGCTGTCATGGCTGAACACAAAGAGCGCGGGCAAGCCCATCAGCGCGGCCATGCGCATCGCGGGGCGTTCGTAATCGGCAAAGGCCAGATAGGTCACGTTGACCGGGCGCAAACCGCCATGGGCGGCGATGCCGTCGCACATCGCCCCCATGAGATGTTCGCGCACGCCGCAATGCACATAGCTGCCGGTCGGGTCACTGGCGCTGAAGGCCGCGCGCCCGCGTTTGTGATTGGTCGGCGCCTCCAGATCGGCGCAGAGCACGGTGAGGTCTGGCAAGGGGCCGCTCAGCGCGGCGCAGACTTCGCCAGAGGTGGTGATGGTCGGGCGCGGTGCGGTATCGGCGGCCTGATCCTGTTTGATCCGGTTCAGGGTCTGGTCCCAATCCGGCGGCAAGGCACCGGAGGTCCAGCGATGAAACGCGATAACGTCTGGATGCTGCGCGAGGCGGGTGGTCCAGTCCGCGTGGGCCACAGCGCCGCGCCTCATGGCCGTGGCCCAATCAGCGCGGATGGTGTCGGGGATCTCAAAGGGCGCATGCGGCCAGCCCATTGCCGCGCGGGCCTCGGCGGAGTCGGTCGGGGTCAAGGGCGCGCTATGCCCGCCGCGCTGCCCCTGAAGGCGCGGAATACCGCGCGCGATGATGGTGCGGCAGGCAATCAGCGACGGGCGCGGATCGGATTTGGCCGCGTCCATCGCCTCCGAGATCGCCTCGATGTCATGCCCGTCCACCTCTGTCACATGCCAGTTCGCGGCGCGAAAGCGGGCGGGCACGTCCTCGGAAATCGACAGCGCGGTATCGCCATCATCGGTGATGTGGTTGTCATCCCAGAGAAAGGTGAGTTTTCCCAAGCGCAGGTGGCCGGCCAGCGAGATCGCCTCTTGGCCGACACCCTCTTGCAGGCAGCCATCCCCGACAAAGGCCCATGTGCGGTGATCCACCAGACCGCTGCCAAAGCGCCCCGCCAGACGCGCCTCGGCCACGGCCATGCCAACGGCGCAGGCGATGCCCTGCCCCAAGAGGCCGGTGGTGATCTCGATCCCCGCTTCCTGTTCGATTTCGGGATGACCGGCGCAAACCGAGCCCAAACGGCGAAAGGATTTGAGCGCATCGGTGGTGACATGCGCATAACCCGCAAGGTGCAGCAGCGCATAGAGCAGCATGGAACCATGACCATTGGACAGGATCACGCGGTCGCGGTCGGGCCAGAGCGGGGTCTTGGGGTCAACCTTGAGGTGACACGCGTAGAGTGTGGCTGCGATTTCCGCCATGCCAAGCGGCACGCCCTGATGCCCCTCACCGGCGTTCAGAATCGCGTCAAGAGCGGTAAAGCGGATGGCGTTGGCCATGGATTGAATATCGGTCATGCGGTCGGCCCGTTGTCAGAGTCAAATCTGTCCTACCCGATGTCGGGCTTGAAAGTTGTTTAGTTTTCCTAACAAGGTTTTGCATTTTTCGCACAATCTATCGACCTGCATCGGTGTTAGCGTTTGGCGAGGTCAGCAGACCGGGAGGACCGAATGACTATTCAGAACCGAGTTGGCGCACTCTCCAACATCTCGTTGGAGATGCGGGCCTGGAACATCCGCCGCAAAGCGCTGCGTATGGGGGAAGTGCAGGGACAGGGCTATATCGGACAGGCGTTTGGCGTCGCCGATGTGCTGGCCACCTCGTATTTCCATGCGCTCGAATATCGCCCGGAAGATCCCGAATGGGAAGGGCGTGACCGGTTTCTCTTGTCCATCGGTCACTATGCCATCGCGCTCTATGCCGCGCTGATGGAGGCAGGCATTCTACCCGAGGATGAGATTGACACCTATGGCATGGATGACAGCCGCATGCCGATGTCGGGCATGGCGTCCTATACGCCGGGGATGGAGATCACGGGCGGCTCGCTGGGTCAGGGGCTTGGGATTGCCGTGGGTATGGCGCTGGGCCTCAAGCGCAAGAAGAACCCGGCCTATGTCTATAACCTGATGTCGGATGGGGAATTGGGCGAAGGCTCGACCTGGGAGGCGGTGATGTCCGCCACGCAATGGAAGCTCGACAATCTGATCTGCATCGTCGATTTCAACAATCAACAGGCCGACGGGCCGTCGCGCGATGCCTTGGCCGTGGGGGCTGAGGCGCCGAAATGGCAGGCCTTCGGCTGGCATGCGCAAGAGGTGGACGGCAATGATCTGAGTGCGCTGACCGCAGCGTTCGACGTTGCCCGCAGCCTCAACGACGCCAAGCCGCGCGTCATCATCTGTCACACAAAGATGTGCAAGGGCGTCGATTTTCTCGAGGCGCGGGAAAGCAATCACTTTATCCGCGTCGAGGCGGATGAATGGGCCAAGGCGCTGGCCGTGCTGGAAGAAGGAAAGCCGCTATGACCCTCGCCTCCATGGCCCGCAAACATGAGCCGCGCCAGGTGCCGGAAACCAAGGTCGCAACCACGGCGATGATCGCCTCCTTGGCCGCCGAAGGCTATGACACAGTCAGCGCTCCGTTCGGTCACGCGCTGGTCGATCAGGCCAAGAAAAATCCCCGCATTGTCGGGCTGTCGGCGGATCTGTCGAAATACACCGATCTGCATATCTTTGCCGGTGCGATGCCCGAGCGGTTCTATCAGATGGGCATGGCGGAGCAGTTGCTGTTTTCTGCTGCCGCCGGTCTGGCGCGCGAGGGGTTCATTCCCTTTGCCACCACTTACGCCGTCTTTGCCAGCCGCCGCGCCTATGATTTCATCGCCATGGCGATTGCCGAGGAAAACCTGCCGGTCAAGATCGTCTGCGCGCTGCCGGGGCTGACCACGGGCTATGGCCCCAGCCATCAGGCGACCGAGGATCTGGCGATTTTTCGCGGGTTGCCCAATATGGTGATCATCGACCCCTGCGATGCGGATGATGTGGCGGGCATGGTGCCCGCGATGCTGGCGCATGACGGGCCGGTTTATGCACGTCTTTTGCGGGGCAAGGTGCCGACGGTCCTGACGCGGCACAAGCCGGATTACAAATTTGAGCTGGGCCGCGCGCAGATGATCCGTGAGGGGCGCGATGTGCTGGTGATCTCTTCGGGCATCATGACGATGCGTGCGCTCGATGCCGCCGAAAAGCTGGCAGCGGACAAGGTTGATGTGGCGGTGCTGCATGTGCCGACGATCAAGCCACTGGATGTGGCAACGATCCGCACCGAGGCCGCAAAGTCTGGCCGCCTTGTCGTGACGGCCGAGAACCACACCGTGAACGGTGGGCTGGGCGAGGCGGTTGCGGGCTGTTTGATGACCGCAGGGATTGCGCCAAAATTCCGCATGATCTGCCTGCCTGATGACTTCCTTGAAGCGGGGGCGCTGCCCACGCTGCATGACATGTACGGCCTGTCGGTGGACAAGGTCGCGGAGCAGATCAAAGCCTGGCTCTGAGCCGGATCACCAGATAATCGGAGGAGGATGGGCAATGGGCCTGTTGGACGGAAAAACTGCAATCGTGACCGGGGCTGCCAGCCCACGCGGTCTGGGCAAGGCGACGGCGCGGCTCTTTGCCGAACAGGGCGCGACGGTGGTGATCACCGATCTCGATCTGGCGCAGGCCGAGGCGGCGGCGGCGGACCTGCCGGGCACGGGGCATCTCGGGCTGGTGGGCAATGTCGTGGACCGCGAGGCCTGTCTGGCGGTGGCAAAGCGGGTGATCGACACCTATGGGCGGATTGATATCCTGGTCAATAATGCCGGGATTACCCAGCCGCTCAAGCTGATGGATATCGGACCTGACAATTACGATGCCGTTCTGGACGTGAACCTGCGCGGCACGCTCTACATGTCTCAGGCCGTTATCCCGGCGATGCGGGCGCAGAAATCTGGGAGCATTGTCAATATGTCCTCGGTGTCGGCGCAACGCGGCGGCGGTATCTTTGGCGGGCCGCATTATTCAGCGGCCAAGGCCGGAGTTCTGGGCCTCACCAAGGCGATGGCGCGAGAGTTGGCACCCGACAATGTGCGCTCCAACGCGATCTGCCCCGGCTTTATCGCCACGGACATCACCGCCGGGAAACTCAGCGATGAGATGCGTGCGCAGGTGCTGGCAGGCATTCCGATGGGACGCGCCGGCACAGCCGAGGATGTGGCGGGCTGCGCGCTCTTTCTGGCCTCTGATCTTGCGGCCTATTGCACCGGAACCGAGGTCGATGTGAACGGCGGATCGCTCATTCACTGACCCTGACCCGTTGAGGAGCGGGACCAAATACATCAGTCTTCGAACAGGGAGGAAACCACCATGAAGACCTATCTGCTGGCCATTCTGGCCACAACCACAGCCTTTGCGGGCACCACGGCCAGCGCCGAGGTCATCTTTGCCCATGGCTCAAACCCCGGCAATCCGCGCTATGACGCCGCCGAGAAATGGGCGGAACTCTATGCCGCCTGCACCGGCGACACCGTCAATCATGCGCCCTCGGCCACGATGGGCAATGATGTGGAAATGCTCACCTCTGCCAGTGCGGGGATCATTCAGGTCAGCGCCAACAGCCAAGGGGCCATGAGCCAGATCGTGCCGGAAATCGGTCTCTTGGGTCTGCCGTTCCTGTTCAAGGACCTGCCGACCGCTTGGGCCGTGATGGATGGTGACGTGGGCAACATGCTCGACACCCGCGCGCAGGACGCCGGGCTGAAAATCCTCGGGTTCTGGGACAATGGCATCCGCAACGTGACGCATCTGACCAAGCACGTCTCCGAGCCTGCCGATCTCAAGGGTATGAAAATCCGCACGCCCCCCGATCAGATGACGGTGGATATTTTCGAGGCGCTGGGTGCCGCCCCGGCCCCGCTGGCGTGGTCGGAATTGCCCACCGCGCTGCAATCGGGGGTGTTTGACGGGCAGGAAAACCCGCTGACCAATATCTACAGCGCCAAGCTGCATGAAATCACACCTTTCGTGACAATGACCGGCCATAAATACGAATCCACCCCGGTGGTTGCGGGTCTGGCGTGGTGGTCGGGCCTAGATGAGGCGACGCAAACCTGCGCGCTGAGCGCCACCGCAGAGGCGGGCAAGCTGCAACGGCAACTGTCGCTTGAGGGTGACGAGACCCTGAAGCCCAAGATGGAGGCCGAAGGCGCTACCTTTGCCGACGCCAACCGCGACGCCTATATCGCCGCGACCGCATCGGTCTATGACAAATACGCGGCCGATTTCCCGGACCTGGTGGCCGCGCTCAAATCGGCAGTCGGTCAGTAATGTCGGGCGCGGGCGATCCCACCCCGCGCTTGGCGGACAGAGGGCGCACGCGCCTTCTGTCCCGATCCCTGCGGACCCCGGTCACGGTGCTGGAATGGAGCGGCAAAATCATTGCCGCCACCACGCTGGTGTTCATGTTCGTCGCTCTCTTTGTGAATGTCGTGCTGCGCTATACGACGGGCTCGGGCATCCCTTGGGCCTATGAAATTCACGCCGTTCTGCTGCCTTGGATGGTGGCTGGGGGCATCGTGATCGCGGCTGCGCGGGGGCAAAACATCTCGATCAGCCTTCTGCCCGACATGACCGGGCCACAGGTGCGACGTGCGATCCTTGTGATGGTCAATCTGATCATTCTGGTGATCGCCGTCAGCGTGCTCTGGTCGAGCCAACCGATCCTCAAGGCGTCACAGTTTCAACGTCTCTCGACGCTGGGGATAAAGCAGATCTGGGGCTATGCCAGTCTGGTCTATGCCTTTGCCGCGATGGCGGTGATTGCCGCGCTCGACGTGGCGCAGGGGCTGATTGGTCCCGCGCCAGAGGCCCAAGACCCCGCGAAAACAAGCCTGAGCTGAGGAGCGTCCGAAATGTCCGCGACGATGATCTGGATTTTCTTTGCCTGTCTCGCCCTCTCGGTGCCGGTGGCGCATGCGATGCTGGGCGGGGTTGCGGCCGCGCTCTGGCTCGATGGCAAGCCGATGGCGGTGATTGCACAACGGCTCTATTCGCCGACGCAGAGCTTTCCGATGCTGGCCATTCCGTTCTTTATCCTCGCGGGTAATCTGATGATGTCGGGGCGTTTTGGCGTCTATCTCGTGAATATCGCGCGTCTGGCAGTGGGGCATATGAAGGGCGGGCTGGGGCAGGTGTCGATCATCGGCTCGGTGATGTTCGGCGGTGTGTCCGGCTCTGCCGTGGCGGATGCTTCGGCGCTGGGCAATGCGCTCATTCCGGTGCAGCAGCAAGAGGGGTATCCCGGCGGCTTTGCGGCGGCGATCAATTCGGCCTCGTCCACCGTGTCGGTGCTGATCCCGCCCTCCATTCCGCTCATCCTCTATGGGCTCGTGTCCAACACCTCGATTGTCGATCTTTTCGTGGCGGGCATCCTGCCCGGTGTGCTGCTGGCGCTGGGCATGTTCATCGCCGTCTGGTGGGTGGCGCGGCGTCGCGATCTGCCGCGCTCGCCGCTGGCGGGGGGCTTTGCCGCCTTCAAGGGACAGATCATCGCCGCTATTCCCGCGCTCTTGATGCCCCTCTTTGTCATCGGCACGCTGCGGTTTGGCGTGGCCACACCGACCGAGGTCAGCGTGATGGCGGTGGCCTATGCGCTGATTGTCAGTGGCGGCATTTACCGTGATATGACGATCCCGTCGCTCTGGACCGCGCTGGTCGATACGGCGATGATGACCGGGGCGGTGATGTTCATCATCATGGCGTCTTCGACGATCCAATGGGTGCTGACCGCCGAGCGGGTGCCACAAGAGCTGGCGCTCTGGGTGGCCGAGACCATCCGCGAGCCGTGGATGATCATTCTGGCGCTCAATGTCGTGATGCTGGTGGTCGGGGCGTTTCTCGACTTGCCTGCGGCGGTTCTCTTGCTGGGGCCGCTCTTTGTGACCATCGGACAGGCGATTGGCCTTGATCCGGTGCAACTGGGGCTGATGATGGTGGTGAACCTGTCGATCGGGCTCTATACGCCGCCCGTTGGCACCACGCTCTTTATCTCGGCGGCGATCGCGCGGGTGGGTTTGTTCGAGGTCGTGCGCGCGCTGGTGCCGTTCTATCTGGTGGCCTTGGCGGTTCTGATGGCGATTTCCTATATCCCGGCGCTGACGATTTACTGACGGGCCTACAACGACCAGGGGGTTACTTCCTTCATCTCCGACACTTCGCCGGGGCGAAACTGACACCCCGCCGCCTCGAGCACGCTGCGGGTGCGCGCCTCGGTCTGGCGGGCCTCTTGCATCACCCAATCGGAAAACCGCTTGACGATCCGCCGGTTGAGATGCCGGGGCGGGCAGACGATCCAATAGGCATCGAAAGCGATCACCGGAAAGGCGGGGGCGAGCGGCACCAACTCGCCCCGCTCCAACTCGCCCAGACAGAGCACGGCGCTGTCGAGCGAGACACCGCCGCCCTGTTTGGCCATTTCGACCGACATGGACGAGCGGTCAAAGCGGAAGGGATAGGACAGATCCGGAAGGTCGATCCGGTTCGCGGCCAGCCAGATATCCCAGCGATAGATCGTCTTGACGCTGTCGATCAGCCGCGCGTGGCGCAATTGCTCTGCCGGATCGGGGCTTATGGCGGCGAGTTTGCTCAGGTAATCCGGGCTGCACATCGGCAGGGCCATGTCATTGAGGATCGGCTCAACCGTGAGCCCAGCCCAGCCCCCCAGCCCATAGCGCAGGTCGAGATCGACCGCCTCGGTCTCGAAGGCGGTGAAATCCGGTGTCGCATCGACGCGGATGTTCCAGTCGGGATTATCCGCCGCAAAGGTGGCAATGCGCGGCCCCAGCCACCGCACGCCGAAGCTGGGGCTGACGCGGATCGTCAGGCTGCGCATGTCGCGCTGACGGCCAATCGCGCTTCGGGCGTTGCGCAGCGCGCCAAAGGCCTGCGTCGTGGTCTGAAACAGGCGGTCGCCGTCGAGCGTGAGGATGAGACGCCGCTTCTCGCGCCGAAAGAGTTTGACACCGAATTGCGTTTCAAGCGCGCTGAGTTGCTGGCTCACGGCAGAGGGCGAAACACCAAGCTCATGCGCTGCCTTGGTGACCGTTCCCAAACGGGCCACGGCCTCGAAGTATTCAGTCGCCTTGAGATTTATGTCACGCATGGATCAAGAGTAGTGGGATTTTCGGCATGGCGCCACGGTATTCACCGCGTGATGCAGAGCAGTCACGAGTGGGTTCGGGGCGTACAGCAAAGAAACACCGGGATGCCTTTCAGCTCTGGTGTGCACGCTCAGGATGGCGCGCGCCCCGGCGTGCGGCCTGCGTCGGCACCAGCGCACGAACCAGTTTTTGCATGTTGAGAAAGCCGACATGTCTGCCGTCTAGCTGCACGTCATATGTGAGCGCGGTATCACCGCCGGACAGGGCTATGACCGACTCGAGCGTGGCGTCGGCATCGACCGTCCCCGCCGTCTGAGATGCGGTGGCGGTCCGGGGATCCATGACGGATCGCACCCGCAGGACGCGCGCGCGGTTGATATCGCTGATGAAGTCCACGATATAGGGATCGTTGGGATGAAGCAGAATTTCCTGCGGCTCGCCTTGTTGAACGATGACCCCGTCTTTCAGGATCACTAGATGATCCGCAAGTTTCAGGGCCTCATCCAGATCGTGGCTGATGAAGACGATGGTCTTGTGCAACTCTTGCTGCAATTCCAGCAGCAGATCCTGCATGTCGGTGCGGATCAGCGGATCGAGTGCTGAGAATGCCTCGTCCATCAGCATGATCGGTGCGTTCGAGGTCAGCGCGCGGGCAATCCCCACACGTTGCTGCATCCCCCCTGAGAGCTGATGCGGATACTGCCCCTCTTGGCCGCCAAGCCCCACGCGCCCCAGCCAGCCCCGCGCATCCTGATCATAGGCCTCTTTCGGTTCCCCGCGAATTGCGCGGGCCATGCCGGCATTGTCGAGAACGGTCTTGTGAGGCAGCAGCGCAAAATGCTGAAACACCATCGACATTTGCTTGCGGCGCATGTCGCGCAGGCGGGTTTCGCCGAAGGTCATGATATTCTCGCCGTTGACCAGAATTTCGCCAGCGGTCGGCTCGATAAGGCGGTTGATGTGGCGGATCAACGTGGACTTTCCGGATCCTGACAGACCCATGATGACGGTGATCTCACCTGCGCGCATTTCAACATTGATGTCACTCAGCCCCAGAACATGGTGTTGCGTGTCCATGAGATCCGTCTTGCTCATACCCGCCTGGACCTGCTCCAACGCTTTTCGGGGCTGGCGGCCAAAGATCTTGTAAAGATTGCGGATGGAGATGTTTGCGCTCTGATCCATGCTGCCCCCGATCAATGACGCGGCACGCTGGCGGCGGCGTTTACCCGCGCCAGTGCCGCTTTGGTGACCCGGTCCAGAATGATGGCCAGCAGGACGATCCCAAGCCCTGCCATCAGCCCCACACCCAATTCCAGATTTCGAATGCCGCGCAGAACCAACACGCCCAACCCCGGCGCAGAGACCAGTGAGGCGATGACCACCATTGCCAAGCTCATCATGATGGTCTGATTGACCCCCGCCATGATATTGGGCAGGGCAAGCGGAATTTGAACGCGCAGCAGTTTCTGATGGCGCGTCATGCCGAACGCCTCGGCGGCCTCGATGACATCCTTGTCCACGAGCCGGATGCCCAGGTCCGTGAGGCGGATGACAGGGACGATTGCATAGAGGATAATGGCAATTCCATAGAGCTTTGGCTCTGTCACCGAGAAGAGAAAGATCAGGGGGATCAGATAGACAAAGGTCGGCAGCGTTTGCAGCATATCCAGAACCGGGATCGAAAGTCGCTGCATGGTGTCGCTGCGCGACATGGCAATCCCGATTGGAACGCCAAACAAGACGCAAAGAAAGGCGCAGACAAAGATGATGGACATGGTCTGCATCGCGACTGTGTAGTGGTCGATGAACAGCAGAAACAACAGCGCGCCCACGACGAAAGACATGAGCGCCCAAGACCGTGATGCCACCCAGACCAGTGCCATCAAAAGCGGAAGTACGATCCACCAAGGTGTGACCGTAAAGACATGAAGCGCCCATTCCAATATCCAGCTCAACGGCTGCGTCATGGGATCAAGCACGATCTTGAGGGAGTCCTTTACGTTGAGAAAGCTCTGCTCGACGCCTCTGGTCAAATCTCGTGTGCGGGCAATCGCCGGACAAGCCTGGTTGAGTTCGTCAAGTGATGGAAATGGCAGGTCCCACAGGGATTGCAACCATGTTTTCTCGGCCTGACCACCCGCACCCTGCGCGAGCAAATCCGCCATGCTCATTGGACCGGGGACGGACTCTCTCTCACACCAGTCGCGCAGACCAAGCCCGTCAAATACGAAATCATAGGTCGCCATAGTCCATCACTCTTTGCACAGGCGGTCATTCGGGAAAGACCGGGGTGGCGTTAGAAGACAGGTGCCGCGCGGACACGGCACCCACCCGGTTGTTTTGCAATTACTGGAGGATTGCGCTCAACTTCTCGGCTGCGGCCTCGTTGATCCAACCGCGCCAGGTTTCCTGACTGGTGGTCAGGAAGTGGACGGCAGCCTCTTCCGCAGATGCGCTGTTGTCGGCCTGCCACGCCAAGAGATTGCTCAGCTCCTGCGTGCCAAAGGAGATATTACTGACCAAGGCGAAGATGTCCGGATTTCGGTCAGCGAAATCGGCCGTCACCACCGTCAGCACGGGGGCAGCAGGATAAGAGGAGATGCCCGGTGTTGCGCAATCCTGGGTCTGGTTGCAAGCGTGGATTTCGGGATCATGTGGTCCCATATCCACCGCGACCATGTTGTAACGGCCCAGAACAGCCGTCGGCCCCCAGTAATACCCAAACCACGGCTCGCGGTTGTCATAGGCTGCGGCCATGGATGCAGGCAGGGTATCGCCGGAGCCGTGGTTGAACACCTCGAGTCCATGTCCGGCAAAGTCGAACGCCTTGATCAGGTTATCATTGGCGATCCGGCATCCCCACCCATCTGGGCAGTTATGAAAGCGGCCCCCCACAAGGTCCGGATTGGCCAGCACGCCGTCGATCGTCGCCAACTCTGGATGCGCCTCGACCAGATAATCGGGCACCCACCAGTTTTCGCTGCCGCCCTCGGCAAAGACATCCGCAGCCTTGACCACGCGACCTTCGGACTCGAGACGGAAATAGGCCGGGGCCGAATTGACCCAGAGTTCCGGGACGATGTCGGGCTCGTTGTTCTCGGCCAGCGAGGTGATGGCGGTTGTGGTTGCAGATGGCACGACCGTCACGTCGCATCCGTAGCCCTGTGTCATGAGGAATTCGGATATCCGAGTGATGATCTGCCCCGAGGCCCAATTCATTTCCGCGATCGAGACGCGCCCGCAATCGGCAAGTGCTGCGGTTGGCAAGGCAAGCCCTAGCCCTGCAAAGGCGGTTGCGATGAGTGTTGTTTTCATTGGTCAGTCTCCCTGTTGAGTTGATTGGTCGAAGTGTCCTGCGAGCGAATGTCAGTCATTGTCGTCCCCCTGTGCGCCCGCCCCGGCCAGCGAGGCGGCCGAGGACGGCACCGTGACGTGCAGCATCAAGGTCGTCAGACGGGCGTAGGGCCCGGCACCCGGCGCACCGAAATGATACTTTGGCCATGCGCCGGACGCGGAGGCGGTTGGGGATACGAAGGCTGGGGCGATGGACACATGCAGCGGGCCGGCGGCATGGATGTTCCCGGTCAGAACCGGGGCGGCATCCGGCGCAAGGCGTGCGGATGCCCCGTTCCAATCCAGTTGCATAACCTGTCGTGATCGCGCCGCGACCTGTGCGGTGAATGGCAACAGAAACAGCGGGTGATAGATATCCGACAGCAATTGCGCGGACTGTGCCGCGCCATTGGGCAGGTCGGCAAAATCAGATAGCGCCATGCCTGCGCGCAAGGGACATCCTGCGCTTGCGGCGGGTAGGGACAGAATGCCTGTCAGCGCATGCGCCCAATCCAAGCCGGCCCGCGCCAACCACTTGGCGGCTTCGGCTCCGTCTTCGGCCTCGCCCCATGTTCGGCCTGCGCCCCGGATGGCGCGCCATGAGAGGGCAGCAATCTCGGATAACGACAAGTACAGGTCTTGCTCTGCATCTGCGTGATCTCGGGCGTGACAGTCAGGCATGCGCCATGCCCTCCTCGATCTCGTCGGGATAGGGCGCGCCCTGAAACAGACTGATCCGCACCCAACGATCCGAGCGGGGATCAAACCGCGTGGCACCGAAGAACGCGAGTTTGCAGCGTAAAAGGTCAATTGGCAGCATGTCCGCGGCAATCAGATTGTCGCGAATTTCAGCGAAGGGATGCCGCGCGGTGATCTGGGCGCGGCGCAAGGCGGGGCGGTGTTCAGGATGAGCGCGCAATACCTGCGCGACGGGCGTATGATCTGGAAAGTCAGTCAGCGTCTGCCATAGCCCTGCAGCCTGACGCCCAATGTCCAGCGGCAGTTCGCGCTCTGCCCCCGGATCCTCATTGCGGTCGCCCAAACGGGGCTCCAGCTTGTCTTGGGAGACGTACCAGAACCGGCCAGCATGGTCCCGCGCGGTGTAATCCACCCCAAGCGCCCAAGCATAGTCCCGTTGCAGAACGGCGCGCAAATCGGTGACAGGCATGCTGCCGTCGATTGCAAAATACGCATCCTCATCGGCATCCATGCAATCGCCCAAGCCATCAACGAGGTTTCCATGCGGCTCCAACATCACGGCGAGCAGTGCCTCTTGGCCTTCAAGCGGCAACGTGGCCTCGCCCCAGCGCCAGAGCGCATCCCAGGGATAAGGCACGCTGCGATCCCAGACCCGCGCCACATGCGTTTCGATCTGGTCGAGGCTGTGCCGCAAATCGGCCAGTTTCGCCTGTTGGATCGGATGCCCACTCTCCCATAGCGCCGCATTCGTTGCGGCATCGTGCAGCGCCATTTGCAATCCGCGCAGATCCTTCTGGCCAACACTGTGTTGGGCGCGCACACGCGCGAGAGCCTCCTCGCGCGCAAGCATCCAATTGTTTAGAAGCACCGGATGACGGATCAGGAACGGTGCCATACCAAGGCCTGTGGAATTGCCAACGCCGAGACTGCGCCTTAGGTCGCGGGCAAGACGCACAGCCCGATCACCGCCACGCGCCTGAGCCAGATGGTCGACCAGATCGACGGTAAAGGCGCGCGTCAACCAGACAGAGAGCATCTCGGCCTGGAATGGCGCGCTGAGTTCGGGGCGCGTCGCAATCGTCTCGCGATCCGCCGCGCCAAACTTGCCAGATCCGTAAACGGCCGTCGTGCGCATCAAATAGCCAGTTTCCAAGAGCATGGAAGGCTCGGGCTGCTGCCCTTTGGACAGCCGCGCAACGACATGATCAAACAGTCTGACGGACCGGTTGGCGCGGCTCAGGCTGAGTTCGCGCGGACTGATCCGGCCTGCTTCCTGGACCGGTACATTTGCGGCAAGCCGGTCAAGATCATCGGGTGCCGGCGTTCCATCGAACAGGGCGAATGTCGCGTCCCAGGCTGTGGCAATCACGCGGTCCGATCTTGCTTCGGGTGGTAGGTCATGCGCAAAGACAACCAGACTGTAAGTCCGCAAAGGGCCAATGGCGCGATAGAGCGCGCGGCCAACACCCTGAGCATCAATATCCCAGACGGGCCTGTCAAACCGCCATGCTTCGGTTTCAAACCGGCGTAACAACTGACGCAGGAACGACAGGCGTGTGGGATGTGTGCAGCCCATACGGGCGAGGCGCATGACCTCTTGAGGACTGCGGCGAAAGCCTGCCGCCTCGGGTATGGGGCTCAGCCCTGCGCAACTCATTGTGCGGCCTCTTGTCGACGCGTTTGCGCAGGACCAAAGCTCTCTGCGAAAAAGCGATGCCAATTGCCACCCATAACCGCCGCGACATCGCCCGGTGACATACCAAGATCGCGCAAGCCCTCGGCAATCCGTTCAAAATCGCAATTGTTCTGAAACCACTCGGGCATAGGGGGAAAGCCCGGGTTTTCTTTGCTGCCTTCCCCATAGTCACGCGCCTTGGTCCAACGACCTGACCGCATCCAGTCCACCACGCTATCGGGTTGATCCTGACACAGATCGGTGCCGATGCCGATATGCTCCACCCCCATCAGATCCGCGGTTCGTGCGACCATTTCGCAGAAATCGCGCAAGCTGCACTCACTTCCGCCGCGCAGATGGTGTGGATAGACCGAAAAGCCCAGCATTCCGCCGCTCTCTGCCAAGAGACGCAGCACCTGATCGGATTTGTTGCGCCGCGCGGGATGCCATGCCGCCGGATTGGCATGGGTTATGGCAATGGGGCGCGAGGACTGTGTGATGGCGTCCAAGGTTGAACGCTCTCCGGAATGGCTCATGTCAATCACCAGCCCGACACGGTTCATTTCCGCCACAACCTCGCGGCCCATCCGGGTCAGGCCGGTGTCTTCGGCCTCGTAGCAGCCCGTCGCCAGAAGCGACTGATTGTTATAGGTCAGTTGCATGAAGCGCAGACCCAAACGGTGCAGCACTTCAACGAGGCCTATGTCATCCTCCATGCAGAACGGATTTTGCGAGCCGAAGAAGATCGCGGTGCGCCCAGTCTGGCGCGCCAGTTCAATGTCAGCCGCAGTGAACCCCTGAAAAATCAGGTCAGGAAAGCGTCCAAACCAACGGTTCCAAGCCTCAATATTCAGCACCGTTTCGCGAAAGTTCTCATGGTAGGCAATCGTGACATGCACCGCATCGACACCCCCGGCGCGCATCTGGCGGAAGATCTTTTCGGACCACTTGGCATATTGCAAGGCGTCAATGCGTGGCGTCATGCCGGAACCCCAGAGTGTATGTAAGATGTCTTGACCGTGGTGTAGAATTCTTCGGCGAAGCGACCTTGCTCGCGCGGGCCATAGCTCGATGCGCCGCGCCCGCCGAAAGGCACGTGATAGTCGGTGCCAGCCGTGGGCAAGTTGACCATGACACAGCCTGCGCGCGCATTGCGTCGAAAATGGGTGGCGCGGGCGAGATCGCGGGTCATGATGCCAGCGGTCAGGCCAAAGTCTGTATCATTGGCAATGTGCAGAGCTTGGTCATAGTCACCAACTTTTATCACGCAGGTGATTGGAGCAAACATTTCCTCGCGATTGATCCGCATGGTATTTTGTGTGGCACCAAACACAGCCGGCGCCATGAAATATCCCTCGGTCGCGCGGTCGAGCGCTGTGCCGCCACAGAGCAGTTCGGCCCCCTCTTGTTTGCCGCATTCGATGTAATCGAGATTTGCGGAAAGCTGTTCGGCGCTAACGACGGGTCCGATCTGGGTGTCCTTGTCCAGCGCATGACCGACCTGCAAAGCCTGTGCCGCCACCATCAGCTTGTCGACAAAGGCATCATGAATGCGCTCATGCACGATCAAGCGGCTGGCTGCGGTGCATTTCTGGCCAGTGCCGCCGAATGCTGCGTTCGTGGCATGCACGACCGCCAGATCAAGATCGCAATCCTCGAGGATCACCATCGGATTCTTGGACCCCATCTCCAGCTGCAGCTTGGTCATGTTGGGGATCGCGCTCGCCGCAATTCCGCGCCCCACAGGCACCGATCCGGTAAAGCTGATCGCGTCTACATCGGCACTTTGCGCAAGTGCCTGCCCTACGGTTCGGCCCGCGCCCATAACCAGATTGAACAGGCCTTTGGGCAGGTCTTGATTGGCGATGATCTGGGCCAGCGCCACGGCACTGGCAGGCGTCTGATTGGCGGGTTTCCAGATCACGGCATTGCCAAAGGCCAAGGCCGGAGCAATCTTCCATGCGGGTGTCGCGACGGGGAAGTTCCATGGGCTGATAATCGCAACCACGCCTACAGGTTCGCGGCGCACGTCGATTTCGATACCGGGGCGCACGCTATCGGCGGTTTGGCCCAACTGGCGCAGGGCTTCGGCGGCGAAATAGGTAAAGAACTGCCCAGCGCGATAGACTTCTCCCTTGCCTTCGGCGGCGGGTTTGCCTTCTTCTCTGGCGATTAGCCTGCCAATCTCTTCGGCCCGTGTCATCATCTCTGTGCCAATGGCCATCAAGACATCATGACGCTTTTGCGGGCCGGTTGCCCCCCAGTCGGCCTGAGCGTGGCGCGCGGCTTGTACTGCTACTTCAAGCTGGGCGGCATCCGCCTGCGCAAAATGACCGATCCTGTCGGAAAGATCTGATGGATTGCGATTCACGACCGTGGTCGCGCCCTCTTGCCAGAGACCTGCAATGAAGTTTCGGGTTTCCAGTGTCATGTCATTCCTTTCCGCCTCAGGCGGAGTCAATCCTGTTCATCAGTGCCGCATCGACCGACACACCGTCTTGTTCTGTCCGGGCGCGATTTGCGGCGCGACGTGAGCCGGGCAAACGCGCGTCTGCCTGTTGGGTAATTGCCTCGGTGAGCCGTGTCATGGAGGCATCAAACCTATCGCCCGAGAAGGCATAGGGATCGAAGCCGATAAAGAACTGCCCCGTTCCAGGCGGGCCACCTTTGGGGCCGGAAAAGGGGCTCGCCTCCAAGCCAAGATTACCCCCCGCCAGAGAGGCTGCGAAGATCTCGACCATCAAACCGATACCAAAACCCTTTTGCCCACCGGCTGGAAGCATGGACCCCATCAACGCCGTTTCGGCATCCTGGGTCGGGTTGCCCTCCGCATCCAACGCCCAGCCCGGCTCTATCGCTTCTCCCTTGCGGGCCCGCAGGATGATTTCAGATTTGGCTATGGCACTGGCCGACTGATCAATGACAAGCCGGGCACCGCCCTCGCCGTCTGGGACAGCAAGTGCAAATGGGTTTGTCCCGATCACCGGCTGGGTGCCCCCGATGGGTGCCATGGATGCCGGTGCATTGGTAAAGCACAGTCCCACCAAACCGGTTGCGGCCAACCGCTCGGCATGATGTCCCAAAACGCCGCAATTGTAGGACCTGTTCACTGCCATCGCGGCGATACCGTGGCTGCGCACAGCGGCATCAAACTCGGTCCAGCCAGCGTCTATGGCGGTGTGGGCGAAGCCATGCGCGGCATCAACACGAATTACCCCGGCGCGCGGGCAATCGACCTTTGGCACAGCCGTCCCGATAACCTTGGCGCAGCGCAGATGTTCGGCATAGATTGGAATATACATCAGCCCGTGGCTACGGATGCCGTCGCGTTCGGCCAAACGGGTCGAACGGGCGACGGAGGCGGCCTGTTGCGGTGATGCACCCGCGCGGACGAGCGTCTGAAGAGCAAGATCCTGAACCTGATCCAGCGTTAGTATCACATCACTCATTTGGCACCCCCGGCCTAAACTTTAAGCGGGATAGTATTTTCAGATCAATCGAATTAATATTGATATTAATTCAGAAAAATTGAAGTGAGGCACCATGATCCGGACCCAAGCCCTGCGTGTCTTTGTTGCAGTCGCTGACTGCGGCAACATCAGTGACGCAGCCGAAATCCTTGGGCGGACGGCCTCGGCCGTTTCGATGACGCTCAAACAGCTCGAGCTTCATCTGGGCGCTCCTTTGTTCGAGACCGATCGCAAACATACGTTGACGGTGCTCGGGCATGAGGTTCGGACCCTTGCCCGAGAGCTGTTGCGAGACCATGATCATGCGATTGAACGCATGACAGCGATGGCTGCTGGACGCGAAGGCGCATTGCGCATTGCAGCGGTGCCCTCTGTCGCGGCGCAACTTCTCCCTCCAATCCTGACAGCGATGCTCGCTGATCACTCTGGCATTCGGATCGAGCTTCTCGATACAGACAGCGCCAGC
The DNA here is from genome assembly GCF_000152845.1 of Roseovarius sp. 217. GTDB lineage: Bacteria > Pseudomonadota > Alphaproteobacteria > Rhodobacterales > Rhodobacteraceae > Roseovarius. Next base: position 704,234 of record NZ_CH902584.1, on the reverse strand, counting down.
GTGCATATGCTGATCGCAACCGGCGAAGTGGAGCTAGGCATAGGCGGAGCCCCGGAACCGGGCGCGGGCCTGCAGTTTGTCCCTCTGTTCAATGACCCGTTTCGATTGGTCTGCCGCAAGGATCACCCGCTTGCTCAGGCAAGGTCCCCTCTCAGACGACAGGATTTGCGCGGGCACAGGTTGATCAGCAACAAATCAACAGCTGGATTTTCCGGTCTTGAAGATGGCGGGCTCGATGTTGGGTCCACGCTCAGCGCGCGAAATGTCATCTCGTTGTTGGCATTGGTGCGCGCCGGAGCAGGGGCAACGATCCTGCCGGCCCTCGCAACGCTTTCGATTGACGACACTTTATGCTCGCTTGCATTGGATGATGCCACAGCGCTGCGCACCGTTGGTTTCATCCTGCGGCAGACCGGCAGCCCAAGCCCGATCTGTGTGGCCTTTCAAACTCGTTTCCTTGCCATGATCAGAGCCGACGGTGTCAGCTCCTCAACAGAGGCCGGAGCGCCGGGGTATCTGTCGCCGCAGCTTTGACGGATGGAATTTGAACGCCGAGCAAAGCGACCTGCAAATGAACCTGCATCGGGCAAGACATATGTCTCGCTTTCTGGTCCATTGCCTCTGATGCTTGGGGGCGCTCCAGACCGCGTCCAGCCCACTGACCAAGGGCGTTGACTCTCTGCGCATTCGAAGCGTGCGCGGGCGTGCGCCTGTCGATCCGTGAAAATGGACTGGCATTTGATGCTAGAGTGGAGCTTGTTCCGAACCGCTTTATCAGCAACCTGAACCCCGATGACATCTGGAGGCTGACATGCGGATTGCGCGGCTAGAGACTTTTTGCAACGAATTTGTGGGTTTCGTCCGCGTGACGACAGACAGCGGGGAACAGGGTTGGGGGCAGGTTTCGACATATAACGCCGATATCACCTGCACCATCTTTCACCGTCAGATCGCGCCGCATGCGCTTGGCACTGATGCGCTCGATTTTGCCGATACCCTCAATCTGATCTATGAACGCGAGTTGAAATATCCCGGAAGCTACCTGCGCCGCGCCATGACCGGGCTTGATACCGCGCTGTGGGACATGCGCGGCAAGCGCGAGGGCAAGCCGGTCGCAACCCTGCTTGGCGGGTCTCCGGGGCGGGTGCGCGCCTATGCCAGTTCGATGCGCCGCGACATCACCCCCGACGACGAGGCCGCCCGCTTTTGCCGCCTGCGCGACGACAAGGGCTTTACGGCCTTCAAATGGCGCGTTGGGGCCGAGGCGGGGCGTGATCACGACGAATGGCCGGGCCGCACCGAGGCGGTGGTGCCGACCGTGTCGCGTGCCCTTGGCGACGGCATCGACAAACTGGTAGATGGCAATTCCTGCTATTCCCCCGCCCGCGCCATCGAGGTCGGCAAACTGCTTCAGGACAACGGCATCGGCCATTTCGAGGAGCCCTGCCCCTATTGGGACTATGACCAGACCGCCGCCGTGCGCGCCGCGCTCTTGCTCGATGTTGCGGGCGGCGAACAGGATTGCGAATATTCCAGTTGGCAGTTGATGCTTGATCGGGGCGCGGTGGATATCGTGCAGCCCGATGTGATGTATATGGGTGGCATGCACCGCACCTTGCATGTCTGCCAGATGGCTGCGCGCGCAGGCCTGCCTGTCACGCCCCATGCCGCCAACCTGTCCTTGGTGACGATGTGTACCATGCACCTCTTGCGCGCCATTCCCAATGCGGGAAAATACCTCGAATTCTCGATCGAGGGACCGGAGTATTATCCTTGGCAGGAGGGGCTATTCCTAGGGGATCCCTACCGGATCGACGACGGCCACGCCATCGTCACCGACGCCCCCGGCTGGGGTGTCGAAATATCTCCCGCATGGCTCGAGGCCGCGACATATCAGGTCTCTGAGAGGTAGCCACGCCCTGAGAGCGCCGGGATTATCGGGCCTGTGCCACCCTCTGCGCATGGCAATTGGCTTGCCTGACTCAGTAATTCATGTACTCTTCTCAGACCAATTGCGTCGGAGTTCCGCATGAAACAGGCTGCCGGGGCGCTTTTGTCCTCTATCCATCTCGACCGATCGTCGCGCAAAGGCATGAGCGTGCAACTCTATATGGCCCTGCGCGACATCATCCTGTCGGGGAGTTTACGGGCGGGAGAACGGCTTCCTGCGACGCGCACTCTGGCACGCGAAACCGGCGTGTCGCGCACCACTGTGATTGATGCGGTGGATCGGTTGGTGGCAGAGGGCATGCTGGTGTCGCAAGTCGGCTCTGGAACCTTTGTGAGCGACACCTTGGACCATCAGCGCCCCGCCCCGGTTCTGGCCGCGTCCTCGGATGCCATGGGTCAGCAACCACGCGTGTCTTATACAATCAGCCATGCCGAAAAGGATTATGCCCAGCGCAACTGGCTGCCCCATGAGGCGCGCGCCTTTGTGACGGCGCTGCCTGCGCTGGATGCTTTTCCGCTGGCGCACTGGTCGCGGCTCTCGGCGCGGCACCTGCGGGGTGCGCGCGGGGCGGTGATGGGGTACGGCCAGCCCAAGGGATATGAACCCCTGCGGCGCGCAATCACCACACATCTGAGTGTCCTCAAGGGAATCCAGTGTCATCACGATCAGATCTTCATTACCTCGGGCGCACAACACGCCTTTGCCCTGATCGGTCGGTTGCTGCTCAATCCCGGTGATCGGGTCTGGATGGAGAACCCAGGTGCCTCAGGCGCGCGCAATGCGCTCTTGTCGGAAGGGGCGGAACTGGTCCCGGTGGACGTGGATCAGGACGGGTTGATCGTGGCCGATGGCTTGGCCAAGGCTCCGCATTTCCGCATGGCCTTTGTCACCCCGTCGCACCAGCAGCCCTTGGGTCATGTCATGTCGCTGGGGCGTCGGTTCGAGCTCTTGCAGGCCGCCGACGAGGCGCAGGCGGTGATCGTCGAGGATGATTACGACGGAGAATTCTACTATGGGAACGCCCCCCAACCGGCGCTGCGCAGCACGGATAAATCGGGGCGCGTGATCTATGTCGGCACCTTCTCGAAATCGCTCTTTCCGTCGCTTCGGCTGGGTTTTGTGCTCGTACCCGAGCGCATGACCGACGCCTTTGATCGCATGTTTCGGTTCTGGGCCAGCGGTCCGCCCACGGCAACGCAAGCGATCGTTGCCGATTTCATGGATGAGGGCCACTTTGCCACGCATATCCGGCTGATGCGGCGGCTCTACAAGGCGCGGTATGAGGCGCTGATGGAGGAAAGCCGCATCCTGCCCGACTGTATCGCCATTCAGGAAACCGCCAGCGGGTTTCATACCCCGGCCGATCTTGCGCCGGGGATCGATGCGCAAGCCGTCGTGAAGCAGGCGGCGGAGCGCGGCGTGGTTCTGGCCCCGCTCTCGAAATACTGCCTCAGTCCGATTGACCGATCTGGATTGGTCTTTGGATTTGGCAGTGCGGCCCCTGAGGACATCCGGCGCGGCATGGAAATCCTCCGAACGCTACCGGCCTTGCGCTGAAATTGGTCTGATTTTTTTGTCAAATTGGATATGAAAGAAAGTCCAATGTTGCCCTAGCGTTAGGGCTTGTATCTGCAGGATGCCAATTTGGTTTGCCCTGCGAACGGAGTAACGCGATGGACTGCACAGCCCCCGGACCCACTCTGCACCATCCTTATTGGCACGATCAGGTTGGGCCGATGCCCGTGCTGCCTGTCGATCCGCCACAGGAGGCGGATGTGGTGATCGTGGGGTCAGGCTACACCGGATTGAGTGCGGCCATCGCCACGGCACGCGGTGGGCGAAAGACGGTTGTGATCGACGCCGAAGCGGCAGGCTTTGGATGCAGCACGCGCAATGGCGGCCAGATCAGCACCAGCGTGAAACCGTCGCTTGAAAAGCTGACGGCCAAGTATGGACCACAACAGGCGCGCGCGCTCCGGGGTGAGGGCGCACAGGCGCTAGAGTGGATTGGAGAGTTCATCGCTGCCGAGGGAATCGAGTGCGATTTCAGGCGCGTGGGCCGCTTTCATGCGGCCCATACCCCCGCCCATTACGAAACGCTGGTGCGCGACGCCGAACACATGCACAGGGGCGAAGGCATCGACAGCTTTGCCGTGCCCCGCGCAGAGCAGCATCGCGAGTTGGGCACGGATTTCTATCATGGCGGGGTGGTGTTTACCAAACACTGCTCCCTGCATCCCGCCAAGTATCATCGCGGGTTGTTGATGACCGCATTGAGGGCCGGTGTCGAGGTCGTGGCGCATTGCCCCGTGGGCAAGATCGAGAACACGGGCACCGGTTTTCGCGTGCAGACGGCCAATGGCGAGGTGCGCGCGCGGGACGTGATCGTTGCCACCAATGGCTATACCGGGGCGTTGACCCCTTGGCTGCAACGCCGGGTGATCCCGATTGGCAGCTATATCATTGCCACCGAAGAATTGCCCGAGACGCTGATCGACGAGTTGTTCCCGACCGACCGGATCGCCAGCGACACCTGCAAAGTGCTCTATTACTACCGCGCCTCGCCAGACCGGCGGCGCGTCCTGTTTGGCGGGCGCGTCTCTGCTGCCGAGACCGACACATCGGTCAGCGCGCCGCTGCTCTTCGAGAGCATGACCCGCATTTTTCCGCAGTTGAAGGCCTACGCAATCTCGCATTCCTGGCATGGCACGGTTGCCTATAGTTTCGACGAAATGGCGCATACCGGCATTCATGACGGGGTGCATTACGCCATGGGCTATTGCGGCTCTGGTGTCTCGATGGCGGGGTATCTGGGCATGCGCACCGGCCAAAAGGTACTGGGACTCGCCGAAGGCAAGACCGCCTTTGACGATCTGCCACATCCGACCCGACCGCTCTACACGGGCAAGCCGTGGTTTCTACCTGCGACGGTCGCTTGGTATCGCTGGATGGACAAGAGACAGACCCGGCGGGCCATGGTCGCGGACCCGTCCCGACCTTGAATTTTCGCTGAATTACGCCGAGCCAGCGAAACATGACAACAATCGGCACGCACCGCCATTTTGCGGCATTCCAACAGGAGAAAGACAAGATGAGAAAGACATTTTCACTCACCGTCGCCGCCACGCTGCTCGCCAGCGCTGCTATTGCCCAAGGCACGGAAATCACCATCGCATCCTGGGGTGGCTCTTATCAGGATGCACAGAGCAAAGCCTTGTTCGAGCCCGCGTCTGCGGCGACAGGGGTTGTGGTCAAACAGGAAACCTATGGCGGCATGGCCGATGTGCGCCTGCAAGTTTCGACCGGGCAGGTGACATTCGACATCGTGGCCAGCGGGTCCGGCTCTGCGGCACGGGCCGGGGCCGAGGGGCTATTGGAGGCGCTGGATTACAACGTGATCGACGTGTCCAACTTTTACCCGAACCTCTATTCCGAATTCTGCGTCGGAGGTGATGTGTTCTCGACGGTCTATGCCTGGAACACGGATACCTATGGCGAGAACGGGCCGCAGAGCTGGGCGGATTTCTTTGACGCCGAAAAATTCCCCGGCTCGCGGGCCTATCGCGGCTCTGTTGCGGGCGCACTTGAGCCGGCGCTGATGGCGGATGGCGTGCCGATGGATCAGGTTTACGAGGTGCTGAGTTCGGAAGAGGGGATCGAGCGCGCGCTCAACAAGATCCGTGAGTTGCGCCCCAATATCTCGGTCTTCTGGTCCTCTGGCGCGCAGCACGCCCAATTGATGAAGGATGGCGAGGTCGACATGACCACGGGCTGGAATGGCCGCTTTGATACCGCCGCCGCGGATGGGGCCAAGGTGGATTACAGCTTCAATCAGGCCCTGCTCGACTACGACTGTTTCGCGGTCCCGAAAGGTGCGCCGAACAGGGATGCCGCGATGCAGTTCCTGGCCGAAATCTCTAAACCCGAGTATCAGGACGATCTGCCCAAATACATCACCTATGGCCCAACCAACAAATCCGCTTATGACACCGGTGAGATCAGCGCAGAGGTGGCTGCCAGCCTGCCCTCGTCGCCCGAGAATGCAGCCATGCAACTGCCCATCTCGCTTGAATGGTATGCGGAATGGGAAACAATTGCGGCCGAGATGTATCAGGAGATGATGACAGAGTAACATAGTCCAAACGCAAGACCAGACGGGCGCTGCGGCGCCCGTCTGCGCCAAGGGACCATTTGGAGGGCAGCAAGTTGACAATTAAAGCCGCGGAGGCGCTGCCGATTTCGGTTCGGAACGTCACCAAGACCTACGGGGCGGTTCATGCGCTCGACGATGTGTCGCTCGAGGTCAAGAGCGGTGAGTTTCTCACGCTTCTGGGGCCCTCGGGGTCTGGCAAAACCACGCTGCTGATGGTGCTTGCGGGCTTTACCCGGCCTGACTGCGGCAGTCTCACGTTTGGCGATCGCGAGGTCATTCGCACCCCGCCGCATCTGCGCGAGGTCGGCATGACCTTTCAGAGCTATGCGCTCTTTCCGCATATGACCGTGGCGGGCAATGTGGGCTATCCCTTGCGTCTGCGCAAACGCCCCAAGGCAGAGATCGCGGAACGGGTCGAGCGGGCGTTGGAAACGGTGCAGCTTGGCGGCTATGGTGATCGGCGTGTCGACCAGCTTTCGGGCGGGCAAAAGCAGCGCGTCGCGGTGGCGCGCGCCATCGTATTCGAGCCGCGCATCCTCTTGATGGATGAACCGCTATCGGCGCTCGACAAGAAACTGCGCGACCAGATGCAGATCGAGTTGCGGCATCTGCACGAGCAACTGGGCATGACCACGGTCTATGTCACCCATGACCAGCGCGAGGCGCTGACCATGTCCGACCGGATCGCCGTGGTGAACCATGGGCGCATCATGCAGCTGTCAACGCCCCGCGATCTCTATGAGCATCCGGCCAATCGGTTTGTGGCGGATTTCATCGGCGATTCCACATTTCTGACGGTCAGCCGCGTGGGCCGTGATGTGACCTTTGGGGGCGTGCCGCTGATCCATGCGGGCCCCTTACCCGACACACCCGACCTTCAACTGATGATCCGCCCCGAACGCATCGTGCTCTCACCCGATGGGCCGCGGGACGGGGCCAACAACTTTGCCGCCACCGCGACCGATGTGGTCTATCAAGGCGACAGCTATTTGCTGCACGCGCGGCTGGACACGGGCGAAATGGTGGCTTTGCGCGGTGCGGTGCGGGGTAGCAATGCCACATCCCTGCCCCGTTTGGGCGACCGCGTGACCCTAACGCTTGCCCCCGAAGACACAGTGCTGATTGACGGAAGCCAAACATGAGCATGCAGACGGCACCGAGCAATGCCGCCGGGCTACGCCGCGACGAGCGGTTAGAGCGGCTGACGCTCTTTGGTCTGAGTTCACCGGCAATCCTGCTCATTCTCGTGGTTCTGGTCATTCCCGTGGGCTGGTTGTTCTATGTCTCGTTCATCGGGGCAAACGGGCAATTCTCGCTTGAGAATTACGAGCGCATGATCAGCCGCCGCTCTTATCTGCGCATTTTTGTCACGACCTTTCAGGTCAGCCTTTTGACCACCGGGCTGTGCATCCTGATCGGCTATCCCTTTGCCTATTTCATGTCGCAACTGCCAAGCCGCCTTGCAAATCTGTGCCTGATTACCGTGCTCTTGCCGTTCTGGACCTCGCTCTTGGTGCGGACCTATGCGTGGCTGGTGCTGTTGCAGAAACAGGGGTTGATCAACAACTGGGCGATTTCGCTCGGGCTGTGGGATGAGCCGCTCAAGATCGTCCACAACATGACCGGCACCTTGATTGGCATGGTGCATATCATGCTGCCGTTTCTCATCCTGCCGGTGTATGGCGCGATGAAGGCGATTGACCGCGATTACCTCAAGGCGGCGGCCAACCTTGGGGCTAGTCCACGGGTCGCCTTTTGGACGGTGTTCTTTCCGCTTACGGCACCGGGGCTCTTTGCCGGGGCGCTGATGGTGTTCATCCTCTGCCTTGGCTTCTTTGTCACCCCGGCGGTGCTGGGCGGGGGCAAGGTGATCATGGTATCGATGCAGATCGTGTCAAACATCGAGCTTTTCGTGAATTGGGGCGCGGCCAGCGCCCTGGGCGTGGTGCTGCTTGTCCTGACCGTGGCGATCCTCTGGGTCGCGTCCCGGTTTCTCAATCTCGACCGGATGACCGGAGGTGGGCACTGATGCTGAACTGGCTCAAATCTCCGGCCACGGACACGCAAGTCACCCATGGCCAACGCCTATGGCTCTATGTCTTTGCCGTGATCGTGATGATCCTGCTGGTCACGCCCACATTGATCGTGATCCCGATGTCCTTCTCCGACAGCCAGTATTTGGAGTTTCCACCAGAGGTCTGGTCGACCCGGTGGTATGATAATTTCTTTGGCTCCAGCGAATGGATGCAGGCGGCGCGGACCTCTTTTCAGACGGCATTTCTGACCATGCTGGTGGCCACACCGATTGGTGTGCTGGCGGCTTATGGGCTGCACAGTTCACGGTTTGCCTTTGTCAGACTCGCCTTTGTCCTGATGATCACGCCGATGATGGTGCCGCTGGTGCTGGTGGCGATTGGTGCGTTCTACGCCTATGTGAAACTCAGCCTTCTCTATACCATAACCGGATTGGTTCTGGCCCATACCGTGCTGGCGCTGCCGCTGGTGGTGATCGTGACCGGCTCTGCCCTCAAGGGTTATGACATGAGCCAGGAACAGGCCGCCCGCAGCCTTGGCGCGCCACGATGGAAAGCGTTTCTGACCGTGACCCTGCCGCAGATCCGCTTTGCGGTCGTGACAAGTGCCCTTTTGGCCTTTCTCACCTCGTTTGACGAGGTGGTGGTGGCGATGTTCATCTCGGGCGGCGACAACCCGACATTGACGCGCAACATGTTCAACGCGCTGCGCGATCAGATCGACCCGACCATTGCGGCCATTTCGACGATCATGATCCTAGTGACCACTGTTATGATGGTGCTGGCGCAAATTTTTGGCCAAGACAAGAAACCAGAAGCGTGATGCGCCTTGTTACCTAATCCGTTCAATGCGCTTTACAGATACAAAATTCGGAGCCCCAGATGATCGACCTCAAGACTTATCAGAGCCTCGCAACGCAGCCGCTTGGCGACTTTGCCGCCAAACCGACAAGCCTGACACCGGGGCAGGAAGAGGCCGCGGTGCAACTCTGGGCCTCTGCCGATGGCCGCACCAAGATTGGCGTCTGGGAATGCACGCCGGGGCATTTTACCGCTGACCGCACCGCGATGGGCGAATATTGCCACATCATCTCGGGTCGCGCCTCGGTTACGAATGCCGACGGACAGGGGACGCGCGACATCGGTCCGGGAGATCTATTGGTGCTGCCCCAAGGCTGGACCGGAGAATGGGTGATCCACGAACACATGCGCAAACTCTACATCTTGAGCGCCGAGCCAACCTCCTGAGGTGGGTCCATCGGGATGAGGCGTTCGGGTGCGGGCGGGCGTGATGCCCCGGATGGGGCGGTGGTTGCTGTACGTCGAGAGCCATTGCGGAGCTTGGTCCTGAGCTACGTCGATGCTTTGACTGATGTAAGCGGGGTCGTAGCACGTCGGGAAGCAGGGGTGCCGGTAGGATATCGCCTCCTGCGCAGACGATCGGCGGCGGCGACGTGACTTAATTTCACTGGGCGGTTCTTTCTCTACTATGCGTATCGAGAGCGGATCGCCGCGTGAGTGTGCCGTCGGATGATGCGTTTTTTGGCACGGTTCCACACCGTGAACCGGTCGAAGGCTGCGCATCATCTGGTCTGGCAACAGAGAGCACCAAACGCGCTTATAGCGGAGTCATTTGGATCTCGCGTGGAAAAATTCCCAATATTTTCAATGGCCTCATTGTGGCATTGAGCGGATTTCCGCTTGAAACCCAGTCCTGCCACCCCCACGTCATAAGGAGAATAAATCAAAACGGAGGTAAAAAATGCAATCGCCGGAGTGGACAAAACCAGCAATCTGGAGCGCCATCGGGGGGGCGCTGGCAATTACGATCATTGGACTCAACTTCAATTGGGTCATGCTGACAGGCTCGGCGCACAAACTGGCGGACGAGCAGTCAGAGGCGGCTGTCCTGTCCGCGCTGACCCCGATCTGTGTGGCGCAGTTTCAAGCAGAGCCGGCAGAGATGCGGAGCACGCAGATTGCAGCCATGGAAAAGCTAAGCTCTTGGGAACAGGGCGATATTGTCGCAAAGCAAGGATGGGCCACGTTGCCCGGTTCCGAGGCCCCCAATGTGAACCTCGCAGAAAAATGTTCCGAGCGGCTCCTGACACTGGCCGAGACGGCATGAGCCGCGAGGCTCGCGGAGGGTCAGGCGCATAGCACGCTGTCGCCTCGCGATGTGGTCATCTCAACAGAACTCTCGTCACGATCTGCTGGAAAATGGCTGTCGCGATGGTGTCCGGCAGGGTCGCGGAGTGTTTGCCACTCTTCTAAACACGGCAAAGGGGAAAGCCTGATGATTGGCTTTCCCCTAACGTGCCGCGTCGGCGCCGCTTGGATGCGCCGACGCGGTTCACTTTCAGGCGTTCGGATTGGCGAGCGTGCCAATCGTCACGGTGATGGTTTTTTCCGCCCCCTTGTGCAGCACCGTCACTGGCACGGTGGCCTCGGGATCGGTCGCGGCCACGGCGCGGGTCAGATCGCGCAACTCGGTAATCGCGGTCTCGTTGAAGCTGAGGATGATGTCGCCTTGCTTGAGCCCGGCCTTGGCGGCGGGGCTGTCGGGCGTCACATTCTCGATCACAGCGCCTCTGGGGGTATCATAGCCCAGCACCTGCGCGATATCCTCGGGCATCGGCTTGATCTGCACGCCGAGCCAGCCACGGGTGATCGTGCCATCGTCCGACAGGTCGGCTACGATGTGCTGCACCAGTTCCGACGGCACCGCGAAACCGATGCCGACAGACCCACCATCGGGCGAAAAGATCGCGGTGTTCATGCCGATCACCTCACCGTCGTTGTTGAACAGCGGACCCCCGGAATTGCCCCGGTTGATGGCGGCATCGGTCTGGATGTAGTCATCATAGGGACCGGAATTGATGTTGCGCGACAGGGCCGAGACGATGCCGGAGGTCACCGTGCCGCCCAGACCGTAGGGATTGCCAACAGCGACAACCTCATCCCCGGCCCGCATCACATCCGAGTCGCCGAAGTGGACGAAGGGCAGCTTTTCCTCTGTGTCGAGCTGGAGCACGGCGACATCGGTCAGCGGGTCGCTGCCGATCACGGCGGCATCAAATTCGCGACCATCCGCGAGTTTGACGGTCACGGTCTCGGCGCCTTCGACAACGTGGTTATTGGTGACGATCTTGCCGTCTTCGGAAATGATGAAACCCGATCCGAGGCCTTGGCGCGCTGGCATTTCGGCCGTGGGCGGCATCATCCGCTCGAACTGACGGCGCAGCTCTTCGGGCAGGTCTTCGGGCAATTGGCCGGACATGTTGGTTGGCTGCGCTTTGGTGGTGACTTCGATATAGACCACGGCGGGCGAGACCGCCGCGACGAGATCGCCATATCCGCCCGCAGGGACCGCCAGCGCCGGGCTTGCGGTGCTCAGTGAAACGCCTGTTGCGCCCAAGACGGCGACGAGGGCTGCGGACCCTGCAAGGCGACGGGAGAGAAGAATGGATGACATCGTTGAAAGCTCCGTTGTGTTGCGTCCGATGCTGCCCATATGATGCGCAGGTCTCACAGCCGGATGTGCCCGACTATACAAATAGTTTAACAAGGGCAGGCATGGCCAAAGGCAGGTGCAAAGCTGTTCTAACGGGGATGGCTGGTTCACGGGCCAAGGACATCATGAGGATGACATGAAGCTGCTTGTGGTCGAAGACGATGCAACGACGGGGGCCTATATCGCGCGGGGTCTGCGCGAGGAAGGGCAGAGCGTCGATCTGGTCAGCAACGGGCGGGATGCGTTGATCCAAGCGACGAGCGGTCCCTACGACGTTCTGATCATCGACCGGATGCTGCCGGAAATCGACGGGCTGACGCTGGTCAAGACCCTGCGCGGCGCGGGCAACCACACGCCGGTTCTCTTCCTGACCTCGCTCGGCAGTGTCGACGAGCGGGTCAGCGGCTTGAACGCGGGGGCGGATGATTACCTGGTCAAGCCCTTTGCCTTTGGTGAGTTGTCGGCACGGGTTGCGGCGCTGGCCCGGCGTCCACATGCGCTGGACCAAGAGACGATGTTGCGCGCCGGACCTCTGGAAATGGATTTGATCGCCCGCAAAGTAACGCGGGAGAGGCACGAGATCGACCTTTTGCCGCGTGAATTCGCGATCCTCGAACACCTGATGCGCCGCAAGGGGCGCGTGCAGACGCGCACGATGCTGCTCGAGGCGATCTGGGACATCTCGTTCGATCCGATGACCAATGTGGTTGAAACCCATATCAGCCGGTTGCGCGCCAAGGTAGACAGACCCTTTGCGACGGACCTCATCAAGACGGTGCGCGGTGCCGGCTACCGGATCGACGCATGACCTTGAGCCGCGCCTTTCTGTTGCGCTCGATGCCGATACGGCTGGCGGCGGGGCTTGTGCTCTTGTTTTCGTTGATGTCGCTGCTGGGGCTTCTGGCGAGTTACATCTACACGCAGGCCTCATTCGAGCAGACCCTTCGCGCTGACCTCACGCAGGATATGGCCGGATTTCGCGCGGCCCCTTCTGCAGCTGCACTCGCCTCGTTGGTCGAGGCCGAAGCGCGCAGCACCGATCCGGAGCGTGTCGTTCTGAGCTATTTCGCCCCGAATGGCCGGCACTATGGCAATGCGCTGGTGGCGCGGGATGCGGATGGCTACCGGATTCTGTCCTATCTTCCGGGAAATCCAGAAATCGAGGGTCGGTTTCTGGCGCTGACCACATCGCTGCGCGGGGGGCAACTCACGGTGGCACGCAGCCTTGCGCATATCGACGCGCTGCGGGATGCATTCCTGAATATTCTGGGCATATCGCTGCTGCCGACAGTTCTTGTGGCGCTGTCGGGCGGGCTGATTCTGGCGCGGCGGGGCGCGCGGCATGTGGCCGTGATCAGCGAAACCCTCGATCAGGTGACATCGGGAAACCTGCAGGCGCGGGTGGGGGATGTTGCAGGCTGGTCAGACGATCTGGCCCGGATCGGTGCCAAGGTCGATCAGATGGCCCGCTCGCAAGAGGATGCGGTCGAGAGCCTGCGGCAGGTGTCGTCCGACATTGCCCATGACCTCAAGACCCCGATCCAGCGCGCTGCGGTGCATCTGGACGATCTGAGCCAGAACCCTGACCTGAGCCAAGACGCCCGCGCGCAGTTGGAAAAGGCGCAGGTGGAGCTCGACGGGATCGTGTCGATCTTTCACGCCCTGTTGCAACTGGCGCAGATCGAAAGCGGCTCGCCTCGGGCGCGGTTTGCAGCGGTGGACCTGTCGGAGCTGTGTCAGACGCTCTGTGATGTTTACGAGCCTGCGATCGCCGAGAATGGGCAAACGCTCATCTGCGCCCTGCCGGATGCACCCATGCGCCCGGTCATGGGGGATCGCACGCTCTTGGGGCAGGTTCTGGCCAATCTCATCGAGAATGCCATGCATCACACCCCGCAAGGCACCACGATCTCCATTGCCCTGTCTCAGTCAGAGACCCATGTGGATCTGTCAGTGACGGATAACGGCCCCGGTATTCCTGAGGCGGAACGGGATCTGGTGCTGCGCCGTCTCTACCGGCTGGATCGCAGCCGTTTGACACCGGGCAACGGTCTTGGGCTGAGCCTTGTGGCGGGGATTGCTCTGGTCCATGACGCAACGCTGACGCTCGAAGACGCAGCGCCGGGGCTGCGGGTCAGACTCCGTTTTTCGGCCTAAAGTGTCTGCGGCACTCAGCGCGGTGTGAGGTCTCTCAGGTGGGCGACCAGCCGCGCTTCGATCTCGGGGGTCCAGCCCACAGGGTCCAGCGTTTCGGCCCAGGCCGGGATGTAGTGGCGCGCGGCGTAGTCATGGCCATAGCCCAGCGTTCCGACCGCGACAGCCATGTCAAAACCGACCTGCAACATCGTGACGAGCGGAAGCCAACGCATGTCCGGCCCCAGATCCGGCGCGCGGTTCGACCTCAGCCAGTCGGGACGCCGCCAAGCAAGGGAATAGTCGAAAAAGACGATAGGATCACTGCCATATTGTAGGAAAACAAGGCGGATCGGCCCCCATGAGGCATCGAACCGCTCAAGCCCGCCAAATTGGTTGGCCGTGCGGATAAGAGAGCCGTTGCCGAATTTCGGACGCCATGCCGGGCTATCGGGATCACGGCGGTCCTGCACCATGCGCCACATGTCGCTGAGGAATGGAGAGCCCGTCCACAGAGCGCCCTGAAACGGGTCGCCAAACACATTCAAAAGCGGGACAGTTTCCTGAGACAGGAACGCGCCAAGGCTGAGGCCATGCAGATAGAGGCGCGGCCGCTCTGCTGGGGGGAGTGCGGTCCAGTGTCGATAGATCAGATCAAAGAGGGCGCGGGATTCGGCAATCCCGTTCTCAGGGTCGACGATCACCGACACCGGGCTGGACAGGTAGGAATACTGGATCGCTACTGTGGCCACGTCACCCCGCGTCATGTACTCCAGCGTATCCATCGCACCGGGGTCAAGCCAGCCGGAACCGGTTGGCGTGGCGATGACGAGGTATTTCCGCTCGAATCCGCCCACCCGCGTCAGTTCATCAAAGGCCAGCTTTGCGCGGTCTTCGGCGCTGCCCGAGGCGGTCAGGCCGACATAGACCCGGATCGGCTGGCGCGCCGCTGCGTTCCAGAAGGCCGCAATATCGGCGCGGTCGGGTCCGGAGATTACATAGCCGCGCCCCCATCGGCCCAGATCCTCCCATGCGATCAGCGATGCCGCACTTCCCGGCGTTGCCGCATCGGTTGGCGGTGCCAGATCAGGCGGGATCACCAGATCGGCGATCCGCGACATGGTGTCGATCGTCCTGAGCGCAAGGCGAAAGGCGATGCCGTCGATCACAGCCCAGAAGATCACCAGCGCCAGCAATAGACCGACCCCGCGAGCGACCCGAGGCGGCAGAAAACGCGCTGAGCGCAGATGCCATTTGGCCGCGAGCAGTTCAAAGAGCCGCCCCGCGAAAAGCAGAAGTGCCGCAACGGCCAGGGCGAGGACGACGACCGAGGACGTGGCAAATCCGTCAAGTTCGGGCAGATCCCATGCCTTGCGGATCGAATTCTGCCAGTCTGCCCCCATCCAGAGACCAAACCCACAGATCACGAGCGCGAGCGCATAAGTCGCATGCAAGAGCGCCGGGGATGGCCGAAAGATCGGCCTGAGCCCCAACCAGCGCAAGCCCGAGCGCGCAAAATACGAGGTCATATAGCCAATCGCAAAGACAAGGCCGCCGAGTGCCCCCTGTATCTCGGGGCCGCGCGGCACCATCGAGGGAGTCAGCGACATGGCAAAGAGCACCGCTCCAAGCAGGACGCCCGTAGGAGAGAGCGCCCCGAAAAGTCTCGGCAACACTTGGATCATGCCATCGGGGAGACTTTCCTTGTCGAGCATCTTCGGACCTCAGACTGACGGTTTTCGCTATTAGATGGCACCAACGTCGTCTGACAATCCAGACCTAATGATCCGCTTGCGCCGCGCAAACTGGATCGGCTGGCCTCATCGACAGCGTGCCTCAATCCGGCGCGGTCATTCCTTGTGATGATCACCGGCGCGGGTGCCATCCGTGCAACGGAAGCTCTAGATGCTGGCTTGCAGGATTCAACAGGGAAGGCTGAGGCCGTCGCCCAATGCGGCGACCATGATGGGCTTGTCCAGTTTTAAGATGTCGTTATCGGGCTCCGCCGCAGGTCACACAGGCGCATTGCGACCGGGTCCGTTGGTCGCGCAAAGAGCGATATTCGGAGAGGGAGCGTTTCGGTATCTCCGTTGCATACGATCAACGCCCCGCTTTGAACTTCGCTATAAACGAGGCTCATCGGTAGCCAGGCCTGCGCAAATCCCATTAGGGCCATTTCCTTGAGTCCAACGGTGAATGCACTCTCGGCGAAGGTGGTGCCCGTGTGATTTGAGTATGAGGTGCTTGCGCCAGCGAGCATCTCCGCAAAAAAGCTTCCCTTGGGATACCGGATCATCGGCGTGTCTGAGGGTGGGATGCCCTTGGGACTCAGTGTGAAGCGCAGGGGGCCGCCGACCACGGGGACAAGCCGGTCCCGCCCCCAAGTCGCACGGATAATACTGTCATCGAAAGGCATTGGGTCTCCTCCTTCGCGCTCGTAACACATCAGCAGAGAGGCTTCACCGCTCAGGAAAAGCGAGATGCAGTCATTGTGATTTGCGGCTCTGAGACGAAAATCGACACCTTGGTGCTCCTCGCGCGCACCGGCCGCGAAATCGGGAAAGATCGAAACGATCAGCGAGTGCTGTGCCGCGACTGTTACGGTCGATCTGCCGGGTTCGTATCTGGCAATCCGCTGACGAAAAGCCTGAATATGGCCTGCCAGCGCCTGAAGCTCGGCCGTGTTTTCTAACAACGCCGGTTCGATTTCCACGCGGTTGGCGGTACGTTTGACGATGGGGCAGCCAAGCCAGATCTCGAAACTCTGGATGCGTCGGGAAAAGGCCGGTTGCGTGATGTTCCGGCGAAGCGCTGCGCGGCTCATGTTGCCTTCCTCCAGAAGCACGAGAACGTCGTCGAAGATATTCAGGTCCATTGATCCTCCATTACTCATACTTTTGGTATGGGCAGCCTAAGAAAATAGCATTTTCCTTGCGCGTTAAACAGGGGTTAGCCTGCTTCTAATATTGGGTGAGGGCCATTGATGCACGAGGCGGATGTTTCGGCGACGAGTCAGCAAACCCGGCAGAGCGCTTGGCCTTCTGCCGCGCGCAGGAAGGATTTGGCGAGCGCGCTCGCGGCCTTTCCCAGAGTGCGACTTGGACATTTTCCAACGCCGCTGGAGCCCATGAACCGGCTGACCGAGCATCTGGGAGGTCCACGTTTGTGGGTGAAGCGTGACGATTGCACAGGCCTGTCGTCGGGCGGAAACAAGACACGCAAGCTCGAATTCCTGATGGCCGATGCTTTGGCGCAGGGCGTGGATACGATCATCACCCAAGGTGCCACCCAATCCAACCACGCGCGCCAGACTGCGGCGGCGGCTGCGCGGTTCGGAATGGCCTGCCATATCCTCCTTGAGGATCGGACGGGGTCTGACGATCCGCAGTATACGCTGAACGGAAACGTTCTTCTTGACCGGCTGCATGGTGCGACCGTGGCCAAGCGTCGGGGCGGCTCGGATATGGCGTCCGAGATGGAGACATTGGCAGACAAGCTGCGCGCAGACGGGCGGAGGCCTTACATCATTCCCGGCGGTGGCTCGAACAGCACGGGCGCGCTTGGTTATGTGAATTGCGCCTTGGAGATTGCTGAGCAGTCGGCAACCATGGGGCTAAAGATTGATGCGCTGGTGCATGCGACGGGCAGTTCGGGCACTCAGGCGGGGTTGGTAGCAGGTCTCGCGGCGCTTGAAAGTGATATCTATCTTCTCGGCATTGGCGTGCGCGCGCCTCAGGAAAAGCAGGAAAGCATGGTCTTTGACCTCGCACAGCGCACGGGTGCGCGCATGGGATTTGAAGAGGCGATTCGTCGAGAGGGTGTCCGGGCGAACTGCGATTACGTGGGCGCGGGATACGGCATTCCGACGCAAGGCATGATCGAGAGCGTCCGGCTTTTGGCAGAGATCGAGGGGCTGCTGTTCGACCCGGTCTATTCCGGCAAAGGGCTAGACGGTCTGATTGATCTGACACGCAAGGGGGCCTTTGATGGCATGGAGAATGTCGTCTTTCTGCATACTGGCGGTTCAGCCGCGCTTTTCGCATATCCCGACGTGTTTGATCTGCCGGGCTACCAGATAAACTGACCATTAACAAAAACAGGGAGAACTTGACCATGGACTTCAAACTTGCGCGCCGCATGCTCGCCATTGCGGCTTTGACAACAGGGCTGGCGCCTGCCGCACTCTGGGGCCAGGACCTAACTGGCACACTCGCCAAGATCAATGACAGCGGAGAAATCGTGCTCGGTCACCGCGAAAGCTCGGTGCCATTTTCCTATCTGAATGATCAACAGCAGCCCGAGGGCTATTCCATTGACCTCTGCATGAAGGTGGTCGAAGAGGTTGAGAAAACGCTCGGCAAGGATATCGAAGTCCGCTACGTGCCCGTCAATCCCAAGACCCGCATCGCGCTCATGGCGAATGGCACCATAGATCTGGAATGTGGGTCCACCACCAACAACCTGACGCGCCAGCAGCAGGTTGAATATCTGCCGGTGACCTTTGTGACAGGCACCAAGATCCTGACCCGAAAGGAGTCCGGGATCACGTCGGTTGCCGACCTTGACGGCAAATCCATCGCATTGGCACAGGGCACCACCAATGAACGCGCCATCAAGGCGGTGGTCGAAGCTCAGGGACTCGACGTGAAAATCCTGCCGGTGCGCGATCATGCCGAAGGCATGCTTTCACTGGAGACGGACCGGGTTGACGCCTATTCCACCGATCACATCCTGCTGCACGGTCTGATTGCCAAGTCGAAGACACCGGATGAATTTGCCGTGGTTGGTGATTTCCTGTCCTTCGATCCCTACGCGCTGATGGTCCGTCGCGACGACAGCGCGTTTGAGCTTGTGGGTAAAACCGCGTTGGCCAACGTGTTCCGCTCGGGCGAAATCAACGAGATCTATTCAAAGTGGTTCGACCCGATGGGTGTCCCCGCCGACCCGCTCCTGCAGGCGGCGTTCCAGCTTGGTGCCCTGCCTGAATAACAGACCTGCGGCCCGCGCGTAACAGGGCGGGCCGCGCAAGATCGGGGGACCGGGCAAGATGAACTACAACTGGAACTGGAGCGTTCTGTGGGAGCCGGAATACTTTGGCTGGCTTCTGAGCGGCCTGGGTTGGACCGTGTCCGTAGCGCTCTGCGCCTGGGTGATCGCGATGGTCGTGGGATCGTTGGTGGGCGTAGGCCGAACCCTGCCCAACAAAGTGGTGAGCACAGTCTGCACCGCCTATGTCGAGCTGTTTCGGAACGTGCCGCTGCTGGTGCAGATGTTCATCTGGTATTTCGCCGTCCCCGAAATGCTGCCCGAGGACGCGGGGCGCTGGATGAAGCGCGAGATGCCTCAGCCGGAATTCGTCACCGCCGTTGTTGCCTTGGGCCTCTATACAGCCAGCCGCGTGGCAGAACAGGTGCGTGCCGGGATCGAGGCGGTGCCGACAGGCCTTAAGTCAGCGGCCACCGCACAGGGCATGCGCGTGTCGCAGGTCTATCGCTATGTCCTCCTGCCGATTTCTTTCCGGCTGATCGTGCCGCCGATGACCTCGGAATTCCTGACCGTCTTCAAGAATTCATCGCTTGCACTCACCATCGGGCTTCTGGAACTGACGGCGCAAAGCCAGCAGATCGCGGAATACACCTTTCAGAGCTTTGAGGCCTATACCGCCGCCACCATCATCTACGTTTTGATTGCGCTCTGCGCCACGATCGTCATGACCGTCCTGGAACGCTACACGCGCATACCCGGCTACGTTGGCAAGGGGAGCTGAGATGGGCGATTTTGACTTTGGCGTCATCCTGAACAACTTGCCGTTCCTCTGGCAGGGTTTGCAGCTCAGTCTGTGGCTCACCTTTCTTGCCGTCTTGGGCGGGGTCGTTTTGGGCACATTGCTCGCGTTGGCGCGGCTCTCCGGGATCAAGCCCCTGGCGCTTTTCGCTGCGGCCTATGTCAACCTGATCCGCTCGGTGCCCCTGATCCTCGTGATCTTCTGGTTCTACTTTCTTGTGCCGCTGGCCGTCGGTCGACCCATCGGCGGTTTCTATTCGGCCCTCATCGCCTTTGTGATGTTCGAGGCCGCCTATTACTCCGAGATCATGCGGGCCGGTATCCAGAGCGTAAGAACGGGTCAGGTTCACGCGGGGCAGGCCACGGGCCTTGGCTACTGGCAGGTCCAGCGATACATCGTCTTGCCGCAGGCGTTCCGCAACATGATCCCTATTCTGGTGACGCAGGGCATCATCCTGTTTCAGGATACCTCCTTGGTCTTTGTCGTATCGCTGCGCGACCTGATGACCGCCTCTTCCATCGTGGCCCGGACCGAGGGCCGCCTCGTTGAAATGTATCTCTTTGCCGCGCTCGTTTACTTCGTGATCTGCTTTGCGGGTTCGCTGTTCGTGCGTCGGCTTCAAGCGCGGATGACGACATGATCGAAATGAAAAATGTGAGCAAGTGGTACGGGGACTTCAAGGTTCTCACCGATTGCACGACCAAGGTTGCCAAGGGTGAGGTTGTGGTGGTCTGCGGGCCGTCGGGCTCGGGCAAGTCCACGCTCATCAAATGCGTGAACGGGCTGGAACCGGTGCAGGAGGGGCGGATCGTCGTGGATGGCGCTGAGGTGACAGGCGGTGGCGCAAAGCTGACCAAGCTGCGCGCAAAGATCGGCATGGTGTTTCAGCATTTCGAACTTTATCCTCACATGAGCGTGCGCGACAATCTGTGTCTCGCACAGGAAAAAGTGCTGGGCCGAAGCCGCAAGGAAGCCGAGGCCAGAACCGAGACGCTGTTGACGCGCGTGGGAATGATTGACCACATCGCCAAGTATCCCGGTCAGCTGTCCGGCGGTCAGCAACAGCGCGTGGCCATTGCACGTGCCCTTGCGATGGACCCGATCGCGATGCTGTTCGATGAACCGACCTCGGCGCTTGATCCCGAGATGATCAAGGAGGTACTCGACGTCATGGTGGGACTGGCCCGTGACGACGGCATGACCATGATGGTGGTGACGCATGAGATGGGCTTTGCTCGAAAGGTCGCGGACCGTGTCGTCTTCATGGATGCCGGTGCCATCGTCGAGGACCGTCCAACGCAAGAGTTCTTTGATGCGCCGGAAAGTGAACGCGCGAAGGATTTCCTGTCCAAGATCCTGCAACACTAAGACCTCAACCCCCGACGGTGCCCCAGCCGTCCCAAGCAAAACTTGATCTCTCACCACTGGCTCATGCGGCGGCTTGGGCATAGTTCGAGGTGCAACTGGGTCATCAAGAGAGCTTGGCGGCTACAGTCACGACGGTCTTGCAAGTCCATAAGCAGATCAAGATCACCGGCATCCTCGCCGGACACTACGCCCCAAAGCGGTGATCATGACAGTCCGATCCCTGGAAGGTTCTCCTCTCGAAGCAGTCCCCGCATGCACGAAATACAAGGTCAACGATCTCTGAATTGCCACGCCCGCATCCAAGGCACAGTCATCAAGGCTGACAAATTTCATGATCCGGGTCTCAAGCATTGACTGCTTTTGTTCCAAGACTGAGACGCAACAGCGTGGTTTGGCGCTCCTTCGTCAAGTCTGATGGATATATGTCCCCGGTGCTGTTTCCAGACCGGGATAGTCTGGGTGTTTGCCGGGCCGGCGCGCGGGCACCGCGCCGTTGCCTTGGCTGTCCAGCCATCTGGTCCATTCCGGCCACCAAGATCCCGACTGCGGATCATGTGCCGCCAGCCATGTGTCGGGATCTCGGTAGAGCGCCCCGGCGGGCCGGTGGCCGATCCGGTAATGCCGCCCTCTATGCGCCGGCTCGGATAGGATACCGCTATTATGGCCACCTTTGGTCAACAGAAAATGCAGATCGCAATCGGTGAAGAGGGCTGTCTTGTAGACGGAACGCCAAGGCGCGATGTGGTCGGTCTCGGTGCCAATGACAAAGAGCGGCACCGAGATATCCTTGAGCGCAATGACATCGCCGTCTACTGCAAACCGACCTGCGGAGACGCGGTTCTCCAGAAAGATCCCACGCAGATACTCCGAATGCATCCGGGCCGGCATTCGCGTCGTGTCATTCACCCAGACGGTGACATCGGTGGGCAGGTCCGGTTCTCCCAGAAAATAGCGCCGCACCGCACGCGACCAGATCAGATCCTCGGACCGGATCGCGGCAAAGGCTCCTGACATCTGCGGCCGGTCCAGATAGCCCTGCGACCACATCAGATCCTCCAGAAAGGCGACCTGACTTTCGTCGAGAAAGAGCAGCAATTCGCCAGCTTCGGCAAAATCCACCTGTGCCGCCATCAGCGTGACCGAGGCGAGCCTGTCGTCACCGTCGCGCGCCATCGCCGCCGCCGCGATGGCCAGAAGCGTGCCCCCGAGGCAATAGCCATTCGCATGCACCTTTTGCCCCGGCACGATGGTGTTGATCACCCTCAGAGCCTGCATGATGCCCTGATTGCGATAATCCTCAAGGGACAGGTCTGCATGCTCTGCCCCCGGATTGCGCCACGAGATGCAAAACACCGTGTAACCCTGCGCCACCAGCCAGCGAATAAAGGAATTCTCGGGCGACAGATCGAGGATGTAGTATTTCATGATCCATGCGGGCACGATGAGCACCGGTTCGGCCTGCACCTCTGACGTGGTGGGCGAATACTGGATCAGTTCCATCAAGTCATTGCGATAGACAACCACGCCCGGCGTGCAGGCCAGAACCTTGCCGAGTGCAAACTCCGTCGGCACGGGCCGATGTTCCTGTGCCAGAATGTGACGGGAGTCGTCGGCGTAATGTGCGACCCCGTCGATCAGGTTGCGCCCACCTGTCGCCTGAGTCTTTTCCAGAATCTCCGGATTGACGTGCGGGAAATTTGACGGCGATACTGTATCGAGAAGCTGCCGCATCATGAACCCGGTCCGATCCGCGTTCTGACGGCGCAATCCGCGCAGCTCCGATGTCGCGGCATGCCACCAGTCCTGCGTCGCCAGAAACCCCTGCTGCCAAAGGGAAAAGGGCGCCCTGCCCCACCCCACATGCGACCAGCGGGTGTCATTGGGCCCCGGCTTGAAAGGTTTTTCAGAAGGCTGGCCGAATATCTGAGCGGATGTGTAATGCGCAAGCCTCAACGCATTCGCCTGTGCCCGCTCCATCAGTTCCAATTGCCGCCCCGGCGCGCGACCCAGATGCATCGCCCAGTCGCTCCAGGCATCGATCATCGCGTGGGGCGACAGCCCGCCGGTAAACCGGGCGAGACTGGCCATGGCACTTCGGTCGAGCGCGGCGTGGGGATGCGGTTCGCGCTTGTCGGGAGATTGCTTTGGGGCAGGTGTTTGAACCAGCGGAACCACAACAGAATGCGGCTTTGGACCCTCCTTCTTGGGCAAAGTGGATCTGGCTGCGAGTGGGTTTTCGGACCATGCTGCGATGCCCTCCTTGGATCTGAGGTGTGCAAAAATTTCGGCGAGCGTGATCGTCATATCCTCGCCAGTCACAATCCAGCGCGAAGCTGCTCGCACGGCTCGCAAGGCACCGGTGGCACGCGAGCGCATGCCGCCCAACGGTCAGGGCGAAGAACGCTCTTGGTCAAAGTATTCTCCAGATCCTCGGAAAAGCACCTGACATGGATCAAATATGCATTCGAATTCGTGAATTACGGTGGAAGATGTTGTCCCAAGCCCAATCGTTCGACATCCTCAAACAGTGTAAACAGCGCCGCCTGTGACTGAGACAAAAGGCGAGGCAATCCGCGATGACCGATGGTTCACGTCCTCGGGTCCGTGACGCCCGGTACGTCGACGGTGCCAAAGACCCGTCCCGATGGTTGGCCTGTCGGCGACCCTCCCGGCGGCTCTTCGGAAATGCCGAGGGTCAGGGTGCCCCGCACCGCCGCAATCTCGATCGGCAGCGGCAGCGTCACGCTCTCTCCATCAGGCCAGATCCCCACGGATTGCGCAGGCTCGCCCGGCCCATGCGCCCAGACCTGCAAGATGCGCCCCGCTGGCGCCGCCCCGGCAGTGCGGGTCAGCAGGATCTCATTCGTGGTCTTGTCAACCAGCGCGATGACACGAAAATCTCTCGCGTCTGACGTGATCTCGGCCGCGTAGAGCGGGCCAAGCGACGGCGGCACCGCCGGACCCAGATCGACCACCGCAAGCGCGACGGCGACGGTCAGCGCGCCCCCCGTAAGGGCCTGCCAGAGCCCAAGACGTTTCCAGAGCGGCACGGGAGCTGTTTCCGGAAACAGGCGCTGTAAGAGCGCATCTCGTGCCCCCGAAGGCGGTGCCACGGGGTCGAGATCGGCCATTTGCGAAAGTTGAACCTCCCACCCCACGACACGCGCGGCAAAGGCGGGGTCCGTTGCCACGCGGGAGCGCGCGGCGACGTGCGCCTCGCCCGACAGCAACCCCATCGCATATTCCGCCGCCAGCATGTCATCTTCATCAAAGATGTCGGTCATCGGGTCATGCACTCCCGCAAGGCTGTGAGCCCTCGTCTAAGCCAGGTTCGCATCGTGTTGAGGGGTATGCCCGCGCGCGCGGCCAACTCCGCATAGCTGAGCCCGTCGAGATAGGCCCCCGTGATGGCGGCGCGCCGGTCCTGCTCCAGTTCTTCGAGACAGCGCTGGATGCGCCCCGCCTCAGAGCGCGCCAGAGCGATGTGTTCCGGGTTGCCCCCCGGCGCGGCAAGACCCTCGTGATAGTCCTCAATCTCGCGATGCATCCGCCGCGCCCGGAGCCGGTCAATCGCCGTGTTGCGCGCAATCGTGATGAGCCAGGTCATCGGCGAATGGCCGGTGACGCGGTAGCGCCCTGCATGGGCCCATATCTTGACGTAGGCGTCCTGCATGGCGTCCTCGGCGGCATGATCCTGATCCAAAACACGAGCGCAGACCGCATATAGTTTCGCGCTTGTGGCATCATAAAGTGCAGCAAAGGCGGCACGATCCCCGAGCGCACAGCGAGAAATGAGGTGCTCGAGATCCTCGGCAGAGCGCGCCCCTCCGGTGATCGAGTGGGCATCAGCATCGCCTGTCGCTGACCTGAGGGGTCTGGTCTCGGGATCGGTTTTGATCGTTCTTACCCAGTCAAATAAAATGTCCCACGCCCGGACATCTACGGTTCTGTCGAGTCGCGGCGCTCGCGAATTGGCTCGCATTGGACGCTTCAATGCAAGCAAAAAGGACTCCTCCATCCCGTTCAAGACAAATTTTACCCTGACCGCGCGCGATGGCCGATGGGGCGCTGCATCCCGGCATGAGTCCAAATCGAGATGCGAAATAGGGTTCGTGCATCTGAAGGTTTTTCAAAGTTCTTGCACCCGATTTTGAAACTTTGCGTCGCCTTCTTCCGTGACTGTCAGGCGACGTTTGCAAATGCGAGGAGAAATCATGGCACATCTAGCGAATAACTATGCATCTTTTGAAACCTTTCTAAGGAGCGCTGAGTCGACCTATACGGTTGATTTCATTGCGCTCAATGGCTCAGGCGTCAGTGGGTCGGCGATCCTCGCAATCGGCGCACCGGAAGCGACTGGCGAACAGTATCTGAATGTATCGATCACTGTTGAGGGGATGGAGCCGAACCAGCCGGTGCCGCAGCACATCCATGGTCTTTTTGATGCTGACGGCGATCCTGTGAACTCTCAGACGCCCGACATCAACAGTGACGCAGACCGCGACGGGTTGGTAGAAGTGCTGGAAGGTGTGGGGCAATACGGTGACGTGCTTTTGACATTGAGCGGAGAAGGCGCCACGCCAACGACCAATGCGGATGGCTCGTTCACATATATTCGGGCTTTCGACCTTAATGATGCGTCCAACTTCTTTAGTCCCGTAACGATGAACGACTACGTCGGCGCCGATATTCTGCCGTTGACCTTGCGTGA
Organism: Roseovarius sp. 217; assembly: GCF_000152845.1. Taxonomy (GTDB): domain Bacteria; phylum Pseudomonadota; class Alphaproteobacteria; order Rhodobacterales; family Rhodobacteraceae; genus Roseovarius. The sequence continues at coordinate 678,586 of NZ_CH902584.1, read as the reverse complement.
AATCGTTCTGCACGGCGTTTCTGTGCCAACGGGTATTGGTGCTGGAACTACGGGTGAGGTTGATGGCACTCAAGACGGGTTCGTACCTATTCTGCCCGCCGCTGCGGGCGAAATTGAACAGATCAGCCTTGCCGAGGCTTTGTCCTTGCTGGACGATCAACGCGCCATGGGCGGCGTCAGCGTCATGCTGGCCGACACCGGTGAAACGGCCACTGGCACTGAAGGCGACGACAGTATCGATGGCGGTGCAGGTGATGATGTCATCATCGGTCTTGGCGGCATGGACACTCTGACGGGCAATGACGGCAGTGACGATATTGACGGTGGGCTTGGTGACGACGTGATCATGGCGGGGAGCGATACCAATATCGTCAACGCCTCTGATGCGGGTGCCTCGGGGGCATTGTCCCGCGCTGAATATGACAACGGTTATGCCGGTGGTGCCGGGGATGACTTGATCATCGGCGGCGCAGGTGACGATATCATCACTGGTGACGATGAGAGCCGGGTCTCGACCGTAACCGGAGAGACGTTCAATCCTGATGCTGACGGGTCGGACACGATCTTTGGTGGTGCCGGAAACGACGAGATTCATACCGGGTCCTGGGCCGATAGCGATGATGGATTTGACAATAGTCAAACCGGCACGGCGTCTGATGAGGCGCATGGCGGGGACGGCGACGACATCCTGCGCGGCGCAGGGGGTGATGACATCCTGAATGGCGATGCAGGCAACGATAATGTTGGCGGCGGTGGCGGCGCGGACAGCATGACGGGCGGCGCAGGCGATGATGTGCTCTTTGGCAATGCCGGTGCGGACGTGATCGACGGCGGCACCGGGAATGACACGCTTCAGGCTGGTGCGGGCGATGATGACGACGCCTTCAATGCCGCCAGCTTTGGCGCTTCGGGCGCTTTGCCGCTGTCGGAATATGACAACGGCTATGCGGGCGGGGCCGGCGATGATCTGATCGAAGGCGGTGCTGGAGATGACATCATCACAGGCGATGACGACAGCCGTGTCTCGACGGCCACGGGTGGCCTATTCGATGCAGATGCCGATGGATCGGATACGATTTTTGGCGGTGCAGGCAATGACGAGATTCACACTGGAAGCTGGTCTGATGGCGATGATGGGTTGAGCAACATCTCAACGGGTCTGATGGGCGACATGGCCTTTGGCGGTGATGGCGACGACATTCTGCGCGGCGCAGGCGGCAACGACTTTCTTGCCGGAGAGGCTGGTGACGATGACATTGGCGGCGGCGGCGGCGTGGACAGCATCGTCGGCGGCGCCGGCAATGACGTTCTCGCAGGCAATGGCGGCGATGACATTATATCGTCCGGCGATGGTGACGATGTGGCCATGGGCGGCGATGGCGATGACATGATCGGCGGGGGCCTCGGCAATGACATGGTTTCAGGCGGCGCTGGCAACGATGTGATCGGTGCTGGTCCTGGCGACGATACTGTAGACGGGGGCGATGGTGACGATATCGCCAACGGCGGCGCTGGCGACGACGTTCTGATAGGTGGAGCCGGGGACGACAGGCTCGGTGGCAGCGACGGCGCAGACGCGTTGAGTGGCGGCGACGGTGACGACCTGATGGGCGGCGGCGCCGGGATGGACGTGATGAGCGGCGGCACGGGCAACGATCAAATGGGCGGTGGCCTTGGCGACGATCTTGTGAACGGCGAAGACGGCGACGACTTTGTCGCTGGTGGAAATGGTCGCGACACGCTGTCCGGAGGTCTTGGCGACGACACCTTGAACGGTGGTGATGGCGACGACGAAATGCACGGGGGAGAGGGGCTAGATGTCTTTGTCTTCAACAGCTTCAATGCCGGAGAGGTCGATGTGATCTCAGATTTCGACAGTGAAGGTGATCTGCTCGACCTGCGCGGCGTCACCGAGGGCTTTGATGGTCTGAGCATTTCATCGACATCCTTTGACGGATCCACCGCCACGCAGATCAGCTACGAGGATCACATGATCGTTCTTCTTGATGTAGATGCCACAACGCTGGATGGGAGCGATTTCCTCTTTAGCTAGAAAATCTATGACCAGGGGCCTTCACAGCCTGTGATGGCCCCTCGTCCCAATGCGTAAAGTCGAGATAACAGGTCCTGTGAAGAGCTCGCAGGCGACGTTCCGGAAAGTTTGGGCATCGCATCATTGGGCACGGGAGGTCCATTGGCTGTTTGATCGCCCATAGAAGTCCCTTTCAGTGCCAGAATTGCAAGATAACGCCGCACGACAGTGTCTTTTTGACCATGCGCCACGGCGATGTCGGCAAGCGAAGTGAATTGATGCGGTGGATGCCCCACCGCATCAATTCAACAAGGGGTCATTCCACAGCTTTATATCCCTGCTCCTTCAACCGCTGGAGGACATCCATCACATGCTTGGCCTGGAAGTCGGACGGTTCCCGACCTTAAAGACTGGAAGCTCTGCCGATACCCAAAAAGTCGTTTTATCGCGACGTAATCACTCTCGATGCGGTGCGCTGGTGAAAAAGTTTCTTTCCAGCCGTTTGGAACATTCGCGTATAGTGGTTGCAGTTAATCCATCAAGGCACGCGCGTGAGATTGAAAAAAAACTTGGGTGAAGTTCCTCTTTTAATGCTTACCACGTCTCCAGCTAGCCGGGGTCAATGGCGACTTGCCGTTGTCGTTCTGGTCATACTCTTTGCTGCGATGCTCATAACGGCGCCGTTCGCTCAGCTCCGCCTTGAGAACACAGAGGCGTTGCTTCTGGTCTACGCAACCGCAGTTTTCATCATCGATTTGATGACCGCCGCCTTGCTGCTCACGCTTGTTTCGGTTCAGCGTTCGCTTGCCGTGCTTGCCTTGTCGATCTGCTATCTCTTCTCCGGCGTGATGGTCCTGCCTTGGGCCGTTTCGTTTCCCGGCGTTCCAGCGTTGCTGAACTTGCCCGATGTCGGGCTTCAAACCACTGCCGCGATTGCCGCGCTGCGTCGCCTCGGTTTTCCACTCTTCGTACTCGCCTACGCGCTGATGAAAGAGGCCGGCCCGAACGCGCGAAGCCCGAAGGGTTGGGAAAAGAACATCATCTTTGTAAGCGTCAGTGGCGTGGTCGTGATTGCCTGCAGCCTGACCTGGCTCATCCTCACCAACAATCACGCCCTGCCAAATTTCATGCGAGACACACAGAACGTCTCCGCGCTTTGGGAGTACGTTCCAGCCACGGCAGCGGGTCTGTGCGTGGCTGGTCTCGTCACATTGTGGATCAGACAGCGCTCGGTGCTCGATCTGTGGTTGATGGTCGTCCTTTGCACTTTTCTCATCGAGATCATTCTAATCGCCTATCTAAGTTCCGGTCGCCTCAGCGTCGGCTGGTGGGCCGGGCGCGTTTACGGCCTGATTTCTGCGAGCATTGTGCTTTTGGCTTTCCTTTCGGAGACAATGACACTTTACAGCCGCCTCGCGCACTCGGTTTCGGCCGAACGTCGCGCGCGTGAGGCTCGGCTCACGGCCATGGCGGCCTTGTCGGCATCCATCGCGCACGAGATAAACCAGCCATTGGCCAGCATGGTGACCAACGCCGATGCCGGGTTGCGTTGGCTCGGCAGGTCCGATCCCGATCTTTATGAGGCACGCGCCGCACTGGAACGCATCGTCAATGATGGTCATCGCGGCGCCGAGGTGATCAAAGGCATCAGGGCGATGTTCAAAAATGGCACCCCGGAGAGGGTCGTCGTGGACGCCAACCGGCTCATCAACGACGTCCTGAAGCGCAGCCTCGGCGAGTTGAAACTTGTGCGTGTCTCCATTTACACCGAGTTCGACAAGACATTGCCACCGGTCACGGGATGTCCCATCCAGCTTGAGCAGGTGATTACCAATCTGGTTGCGAACGCAATGGATGCCATGAGGACCGTCACCGATCGGGAACGTGTGCTGCGCATCAGGTCCGCGCTTGATGGTCCCGACGGAATCCTGGTTTCGGTGGAAGATTCAGGGATCGGAATGGATCCGAACTCCAAGGAGCGGATCTTTGAGCCGTTCTATTCCACGAAACCAGATGGTATGGGCATGGGCCTCATGTTCTGCCGATCGGTCATCGAGGCCCATGGCGGACGGCTGTGGGTGATGGACAACAAACCGTATGGCACCGTCTTTCAGTTTACGATACCGAGCACCAAAGCGCCCACCACAATTCATGGAAAGCGAGACCATGAGTACGGACCAGTCCCTCGTTTTCATCGTAGATGACGACCCTTCAATGCGCGAATCCATTGAAAGCCTGCTGCGCTCCGTGGGCCATTCTGTGCGGTCGTTCGCGTCGGCACAGGATTTCATGCGCGCCGACCGGCGCGATGCGCCCGGCTGCCTGATTCTCGACATCCGGTTGCCCGGGCGAAGCGGACTCGAGTTTCAGCGCGAACTGGCCAATTCGGATGTCCACCTACCCATCGTCTTCATTACGGGTCATGGCGATGTTCCCATGTCCGTGGCCGCCATGAAGGCGGGAGCGATAGAGTTTCTCAACAAGCCATTCCGCGATCAGGATCTGCTCGACGCGGTCCATCGGGGGCTCGAGCTGGATCGCGACCGCAGGTCGGAGGCGGCGATGCTGGCCGAGCTTTCGCAACGTTTTGAGTCTCTTACGCCACGCGAACGCGAAGTCATGGCGCTTGTCAGCGCGGGTCGGTTGAACAAGCAAATCGCCTCGGACCTCGCTCTCAGTGAGGTCACCATCAAGGTTCATCGTGCGCAAGTCATGCGCAAGATGGAGGCGAAATCCCTGCCGGACCTGGTGCGTTTCGCAGACAGGTTGGCGCGCGATACCACAAAGTCGTAGACGGCCCACACTTCCGCACAATTGTTTCGACCACCTATTTCGTCCACCCTTTCGTGGAGCGAGTGATTGCGGCTTCGAGTGACAAGGTGCCGACAAGATTTCAGGGCCTCAACACTTCGCTTTCTGAGCTAACGGAAACCACGACGATGTCGAAAAAGTTCATGATCTCTATTGTCGACGATGATGAACCGGCTCGTGAGGCGGTCTCTGGCCTAGTCAGGTCGCTTGGGTTTGTAACGACCGTGTTCGGAAGTGCTGCCGATTTCCTGAAAGCCGCACAGCTGTCGCGTACTGCCTGCCTGATTGCAGACATCCAGATGCCAAGGATGACCGGGCTCGAGTTGTACGAATATCTGGTGGCATCAGGCACTCCGATTCCAACGATTCTCATTACCTCCTGTGCCAACGAGACGGCGCAGGCGCGCGCGCTGAAGTTGGGAATTCAATGCTACCTCACAAAGCCCCTGAACCCCGAAGATCTTCTCGTTTGCATTCATGCTTCGATCGGCGATGGGCCCTCGAGGTTCGATTGATCAATATCTGTGCGCTGACCCGAGGGGGCCCCAAGGATGAACATCGCAAGCCTAGCTTACCGTGTTGCAAATAGCTGATGGAGACTACCATGCCGACCGCCCCCATCTCCAACCCGCCGTTCAGTCGCTGCAAATCGGTGCTCTCCGGCTCGACCTTTGAAGCGAGCTATGGCTATGCGCTCCTCCAATTGCTCAGAATGCTGCTGCGAGTGATCGCGGTCGCTTGGCTGGAGATCCGAACGCCGACCGCAGCGGCAGTTAACGAAGGCCCGCGCGCCAATCAGTTCCCATTGAGCCACGCGCGCGGCAACGCTGTTATGAGATATTTTTGCACAATGGTCTTTGCCATCTTGAGTACAGGCCCTGCAGCCGCCGACCCAATGATCTTCAAGGGGAGGGTGGAGGCGTCGGAGCATGCCGTGCTGTCAAGCCGTTTAAATGGCGTTGTTACCGAGATCCTATTCGAAGGTGGCGATTTGGTCACTGCGGGGCAACCGCTAATCCGTCTTGACCCGACCGATGCAGAGATTGCGCTCGAGATCGCCGCGGCACGGCTTGCCGAGGCAAGGGCCCTGCTCGAAGGTGCCACCCGCCGGACGGCCCGCCAAGAGGCGCTGCACGTCCGCGGAATCGCCGCAGATGCTTCGCTCGGTCCTGCGCGCACTGAAAAGGCAATGGCCAAGGCAGCTGTTGCTCTTGCGATGGCTGAGCGGCGAAGGGCCGCCCTTGATCTTGAGCGCGCGATCATCAGGGCTCCGATCTCTGGCCTTATTTCTCCGCCTGCAGTCGCAGTTGGAGCGTTCCTCGAGGCTGAAGCCGGACCGTCGCTTGGCAGGATCGTAGCGTTCGACCCGGCGGTTGTTGCCTACCGCACCCCATATTCCGAGCGGCTTGCGGCGCTGGAGGCAACAAGCGCTGCAACGGCTGCACAGTTGTTGCAACACGTCAAAGTGCGCCTGCAACTGCCCGGAGGTAGGGTCTATCCCGGAGAGGCGATTCCACATGCGGAGAGCGCCGAAGTTGATGCGGAGACCGACACCGTCACCGTATGGGCACGTTTCCCGAACCCCGACGCACTGCTGAGACCGGGCATGTCGGTCACGGTCCTTTCGACCGTGGGCTCCACGGAGGCGGACGAATGAGCCTGGACACCCGAAGCGGGACGGGAATTTTCGAGGGAGCCCACAGCACAAAGTTTCAGTCGACCCCTCACAATCCGCTGCTGAAAACTTCGCAATGAGAGATATCACATGACGATGCCCGCCTATTCATCTTTTGCCCAATGGTACAAGCAAGGCCCTCGCGCGCCCGATGTGCAAGTGATGAAATCCTCTGGCGGAATCCTCAACATGATTGAGGCAACGCAACCGGCCAAGAAAATGTATGACCCGGCTGTCCCCGATCTCGTCCTGCATCAGGATTTGTTCGGCGGTAGCCATATCAGTGCCAACCTCGGAGGTGGGCATTTCGACGTCACGACCAAAAGGGGCGGCTTTGTTCTCGCTGCACCGAACTTTGCCAATTATTCCAGGGTCGATACCAGTCATCACATTCGCAGCTTCGCATTCCCCTTGGCGCAATGGCAAAGCGTGCTCGATGAAGTCGCTGATGGCAAGTTCTCGTTCGGCGGCCTGGATATATACAGCAAAGCGTACACCACGCCGGCCATCCAGTCAGCGCTACGGAACCTTTGGTCAATTTGTGAAGAAGAAGGCCCTCCGTCGCGTCTGTTGGCGCGCGCTGCGGGTTGCGAGATCCTCGCCGGGCTGTGCCGATTGGGCGGTGCATCAATTGCGCCGACAAAGGGCGGTCTCGCGCCTTGGGCGAAGCGGCGTTGTATCGAGCTTATGCATATGCGGCTCTCGGAAGACATCAGTCTGGATGAGTTGGCTGCCGAGGTGCACCTCTCACCCTTTCATTTTGCCCGAATGTTCAAGCAGAGCCTCGGTGTGCCGCCACGGGTCTACCTGACGCAACTGAGAATGGAAAAAACTTGCGAACTCCTCGAACAAACAGACCTGTCCGTCACGGAGATCGCTCTGGAGGTCGGATATTCGTCCAACCAAGTGCTAGCTCGGGTATTTCTCAAAAAGCGGCATATGAGCCCGTCCGAGTATCGACGGTCCGTTCGCGCTCCGGTGCGGTCCTTCGGGCTAGGTTCTGACGTCAGCACGTTTGGAACAGATCAATGACAACGGACAGGCAGAGCCAGCCCTCGTGAGTCTTGACGCAGGTGATATCTGTCACCCAAACCATGCCGGGCGCAGCGACTTCGAACTGTCGGTTCAGCGCGTTGTCAGCGAGCACAGCAGGCTTGCCTCCGTATCGCCCCGGTCGGCGCTTGTCGCCAATCTGCGCGGCAGTTCCAGCCAGGCAGACCAAACGCGCAACACGGTTCTCTGAACAGGTCTCGCCGTGATCGCGCAGATCGTCGGCGAGCTTGCGATAGCCATAGAGTTTGCCGCTGTCGGCCTAGGCCTGTCGGATCAAATCGGCGGTATTATGGAGCAAACTCACCAAGCAAAGCATCTACAAATCCAGGGGCATTTCACTTAGACCGCCAACGGTGTGCCCGCGGCGGTCTATCCTTTTTGGAACGACTTGACCGGTATCAGACGATCAGATCGCCATGGTCGATCGATACGGCCTGATCAATTATCACTAGGTCTGAAATCGTGCCAGCAAACGCATTGCTGATCGTGTCGCCGCCGTTCGAACTGGTCCACCCGAGCCCGCCAACTTGCAAGTTCTGATGATTGAGGCTTAGATCGACCTCAAACGCCTTGGTTCCGATCAGTTCGCCATTCACAGCCAGGCCGACTTCACCGTCTCCAAACCATGTTTGAACGTCGTAGTCTTGGCCTGCCGTGATGCCGGGGGCTCGAAAGGCCATGTCGCTGTCTTCATCCTGAAAGACAAGATACAGCGAATCTCCCTTAAGCATAACCGATAAATGGTTTCCGCCGCCAGCGTAGTGGAAGGCATCTTTGGAAAACAATCCCTGCGTGCCGCGCAGGTCGTCGGCATTGAAGGTGAAAGAGATCGTGCCTTCCTGCACCTCATAGGCGGCATCGTGCTCGAGATTCACGATACTGCCTGTTTTGCCAGTGAACGTCTGTTCTGCAGCCTGTTCATAAACGACATTGGCAATGATGTCGGTGGGTGGCGATTCCGGTGTCGGGGTGCCCCCCACAGTTCCTGAGTCAGCCAATGCGTCGGACAGTAGGTTCTGGAACTGCGCAGGGGTCAGGTTGCCCTCTGCTACGATGATATCAGAAATCGTTCCGTCGAAAACATTCGAGAACCCAGCCTCACCGGATTCACTGGACCAGCCGCGGGCGCCGAACTGTAGATATTCCACATTGTTGGTCCAGCTCGTCGAGAAATCGGCGGAGTGCACTTGCGCTCCATTTAGCCAGACTGACGTATTGCCATCGCCAAAGGAGACCTGCAGATCATAGTCGGTATCGGCCTTGATACCACCGATCCGGGCGAAGTCGTCATTTGCGCCATCTTGAAAGCGTACGATCAAATTACCGTTTTCGATGTAACTGACCAGATGATTGCCGCCGCCAGTGTAATAGCTGGCGTCCTTGGAGAACAACCCATGCGTGCCTGACACGGTGTCAGCGTTGAAACTGAACGAGACCGTCGCCGCGTCCAACGCCAGATTGCTGTTATGTGCGACCTCAATCACGTCCGAAGCGCTAGTGAATTCGTGCGCGCCCATCGCCGCATATGCTACGCCGTTCAGAGAGGAGTCGATTTGCCCCTGATCCGTGCCGCCCGTATTGTCCTCGGGAGTTGGTGCCGGTTGTTCAGGCGTCGGCTCGGGGGTTGGTGCCGGTTGTTCAGGCGTCGGAGGGGTGCTGCCGCTACTTGATGTGCCATTCAGCAGGTCGGTAAGCCTGTCGCTGGCACCCAGACCTGTGGACAGATCAATTGGACTACCGCCGACTGGCACGAAATCCTGCCATTGGTTTCCATCGCCGCTGAAAAGTTTGCTCATATCGGCATCGTTACCATAGAAATAGTTACCACTCACATTAGGCACATTCGTTTGGTTCAGGATGGATTTTGCTATGTTGTCTTGGACAGTAGTTCCTTCATTAGTCCACCCTCTTGCATCGGTAAGCCGAATGATCGCGCCGCCGCCACCGGGCCAAGGGATAAGGGTGTTGTTTTGGATCACAACATTCTCTTGCCCGCCATGAATTGCGATAGAGTTTGGAGAACCAACATTTATCAGGTTATTCTCGATCAGAATGTTTTTGTAGCCGCCGTTATTCGGGTCCCCAAAAAAGAAGCCTTGGGCATAGACGCTGCCTGTCGTCGGATCGTCGTAGAGGTGATTGCCGCGGAAGGTGATATCGGTAGGAATGCCAGTGGATGTACCGAACATCTGCACTAGATCTGGATGAACGAGCGGTGCTGCGGCTACATCATACACGGTGTTGTTCTCGAACAAACCGTACTTCGATGCACCGGTAATACGCACGACATCGGCTGTGGCGTGATGGATATAGTTCTCAGTGATCGTAAAGTTCGTAACGTCATTCAATATGAGCGTGTTTTGCCCGCCACTGATATCATTGTTATCAATCACAATATTATCGGCGTCACGGATGTAGAGAGCATTCTTGAGGATGCTGTTCGAGATGGTTACATGGTGAGCATTCTGATCAATGCGGGGTTGAGATTCGATGATCAGCCCATCCAGATGGATGTTCGATCCGCCCGGGACATCAATGTCGCTGAAAGTCACTTTGTGAGGGTTGATGGCCTCAATCGTAACTTTTGAAGTGAAGTCCTTGGAAAGTGTGATGGATCCGTAGTAACCGTCTAACAGTTTTATTATTTCTCCGCCCTTGGCAGCTGCCAGAGCACTTTCCAGGCTGGAAAGACTTGACACGGTGATTTCAATCGCCATGGTAATACTCCTGTTCGAGCGTAACAAAGCGAATTGCTACGCGTGTCCATTCGGTTGTGATTGGCCGGGACAAACACTGTCCTAACTGTTGAAGATCTGCCTCTGAGGTGGCCTGTGGGCCTTGAGTGACTATTACGGTGCAAGGTTCGTGCCATCAAGTTGTCGGATTTGCGTCGGCAAGTTTCCCGCATTTTTCGTCCTTAAACCGTCCAAACTTCGAGAATGATGATGGTTTCTAAATCTCAACGTGGGCGTTTCTGAGGCCGAAAGCTGTCATAAAAACAAACAAATAGGACCAAAATGAGGATCTTGTCCGGGCGACATCCCGGTTACGGCAAGAATCCGCCTTTTATGGTTTTCAACCGACGTCTTGAGGCAAGGGACAGGCGCAACCCAGATCGCAAGCCAGACCTTTGCGTTGGACTCAGACGCGTACTGCTTGCGTTTCGAGATCTCAGTGCCGCGCGACACCCAGCTGGCGGCGGTCTCAAAGGCATCGTCCCGATAGACCAAAGGCCGACCATGCACGAACATTCATATCGGACCACTCGATGGGGGCAGGCCAGGGGCGGCCCTTGGTGGCACCACACACGATAAGGCGCAAAAATAAGAAGTTTCACGCCGATGAAGGCGCAATCGTGCAAAGTATCTGGACTTAGCACCGCCAGCATAGGAAGCAGACTAGGGAGTTTTAATTTTCTGGGAAGACAATGGATGACTTAGAAACCAAACTTCGGCAGGCTGGCGATGAACTGCGTTCGATCCGGTGCCTTCTGGACACATTGAAATCAATCCCAGTGCCGCAGAGAGAGGAAGAAGCCGGGGCTTTAACCTTTCGATCGGTACGTGAAAAAGGAACCTTTCATTCGGTACGTGAAGAAGCCCAGAGCACCAAGCATCCGAAACTGGACACGCTCAACACTCAATTTACCAAACTTGCGGACCTGGATCATTTCGTATTTTTCCACTAGGTCTACGCCTCTTCTTTAGAGGCCAGGTAATCAACCTTGTTCTGCCCCCAGCCCTGGGTGTTTGGTCCCGGGATGTGCTGGTGCGATTTTTTCCCAAGCATGGAAAGAAGCGCTATGGGACAGATACGTCACGAAGGCTCCAAGACGACGCACGCAGTCAGAACAGCAAGACAGTGACTGCAAGACCGGGCCGACAATTCCCTGTTCAACAGTCTCAAGCAATGATGAGGAAGCAATCACTGGCGCCATTTTTTTGACAAGTTCCTAGGTATAAATAAGAGCAGACCTAAAGTGGGCGACCAGGATGTACGACAAAAACTCAATATTACCAGAGTTGAATTGTGCTTTGGCGACACGTGTGCCTGACCATCTTATGGGTACGCGCGCGGCACTTTTTCATATGTTAATCAAACGATCCGATGACAACATCTCGATGGCCAATACAGTAGTGCCGCGTAGCACTCCGGCTTATCCCAAGCCGACCGAGAAGAGATTTGATTGGCGTAATATGTTGCCCGAGGATAATTTCGTGTTTCGTTCAGCCTAACGCAAGCAGTGCTTCACTTGCCAAAATTCCACGGCAGTAGCTCCGCCATTAACGCCAAGGCCACTTGGAAAGCTTAGCTGTATCGACCCACGGTTCCTGCCAGCGCGAAAGTTCAGGATTTGCCAAGTCTTTCGCAGGGCAGTGTTCTATTGCAAGAGCGGCTTTTGTATTTGTCAGACAGTCGCATTGCTCGCAGATTTTCGCATCTTTTCCAACCACCACTTTTGCCCCGCGATAGATCAATGTGTCGGGGGCCTCTGTCTGGAACTCGCAGCGGCTGCAGGCCGCAAGACGGCGCTCTATGACCCAAGGTTCGGCATGTTTTAAACCTTCTGCCCCCCATTTGAGAGTTGCCGCCGCCGCCTTGGCCATGATCTGGAGGTTGGAGGCTGGTGGCGGCTTTCGTTCTATCCCGGCCAGTGGCGCAATATTTACCGTTTCTGGTGCGACCAATAGTTGCCAGAGGACGGCAGGCATTTTCCGCGCTGTCAGCAATGCTCGCGCGTAAAGAGGGTTGTCTAGCGCACGTTGAGTGGCATCTAACGGTGCGGGTTTCTGAAGGCCGAGGATTTGCCCAAGGCGGTCCGCAGCAATCTCAAGCGATGGGGCTTGGGAAACGTCTTCGGGGAGTTTTATCATAATAGAGCCTATTCTTGTTTGAGTCTGATCCAGCCCCTGTTTCATCGGACATCTAAGCGGTTTCGGTTTCGGTCTTGATCAACTCGCGGGGCGAGCGTCATTTAAGGCCGCTGTGTGGGTGGCTTTCGTTATAATCCTCGATCCAGTCTCCTATCAATCTCAGAACGGTTTTGGCATCGGGCAGCGGGTTGACGCGGACGCGGTCGCGCGAGAGCGTTTCCACGAATGCATCCAACATGCCGTTGGATTGCGGGCTGGTCATGCGCGTGTCGACCGGCATCTGTATTTGCTGAAAGCCTGGGCCGGGGATGAGACGCGCCGGGCAAAGACCCATGTTTCCGAGGCGATCTGCTTCGCCACCAAGCCCACGATGGCGCGAGGGATGTTTGCCGGCCGTCTCGATGAGGGCACTCCTTGCCGCTGTGTTCTGGCTGACGCCGTGTATGGATCGGACCGCTGGATGCTGGCGCGCAGGAGCCGCCACGATCCGGGGGGCATTGCCTACTACTCCGCCTTCGCGCCAGCAGAGACCTCGCTTGATGAACTCGCGGCAGCTGTCGGTTTGCGTTGGACAATCGATAAATGCTTCCTGCGGGCAAAGGACAAGTCCGGCCTCAATCATTGCGAGGCCCGCTCCGGGCATGGCCGGCACCGGCAAACGGGTCTGGCGATGGCCGTCGTCGCTTTCCTTTCCGGCTCAACCGCCGCTCAAAGCGACAGCGCCTTCGGGAAACCGAACAAAACGAGTCGGGTGCTTCACGAAAATGCCGCATGACTTTGTCCGAGCCGCGCTCTACGTGACGTCTGTATGCCTCACGACAGCTGAAGCCCTGCGACTGGTCGCACGCCTCGTCCTTGCCCGTGCGACGCCAACCGAATGCGTTATCACCTGATGAACTGGCCCCCAATTCGACCGGACACCTTGACCTGACCGAGAAGGCTTAAGGACAGCCTTAAGCATGTGCTTATGTCTGAGATTGAGATCATCGCCGATGGCGGTCTCCGTCGGCGCTGGTCTGCGGCGCAAACGCTGATGGAACGCTTCAAAACAGAAACAGCCCCCGAAGGGGCTGTTGTGTACACACTCATGGATTTGCCGTCGTTTTAGGATTTACGACGGCGCCGCGCGGTGAACCCAAGGCCTCCGAGCGCTGTGATCAAAAGGATACCACCAGCGGGAAGCGGTACCGCAGCTAGCTCTTTTCCAAAGAACGTGACGTGAGAGATATCATCTACGTCATTCCCCTGCGGAGCGAACCACCCCGAAACCATTTGCTGTAGACCGCCAGCGGTAGGAGCTATGTCAAGTTCCCAAAGATTATACTTGTTTCCACCTTTTACAGAGAACGCGAACACGGCTGCCAAGGACCCATTCGGATTATAAGTCCATTTCAGGTTCCCACCATCCACCTCGAAGGTGAATACGCCAGCCCCCAGAATAGATCCTGCTGACACAGTAGGGGTTGTCGCAAACGGGCTATCAACCTTTGCAATCTGGTTAAGCGTCCCGTAATTATTGGTTGTGTAGCTTGTGGCCACGCCAGCGTCATCCGCACCGGGTCCGTCGAAATAGTAGTTATCCTCGCTTACGTATACGCAGTTTGGAGACGTTCCAAAATCCCCGCTACAGTCGTTCACGCCCGGCGGACTCGGGCCATCACTCTGAAATTTCACCGTCGCTGCCATAGCTTCGCTGGCTAATAGAAGCGAAGCCACAGCAACCAAGGTTGTTATGATTTTTGATCCAGACATTCACATTACCTCGCTTAAAATGACAAGCAATATTGCCTCCCAACTGCATTGGTCTGGTAGGGCACTCGAAAGCCCTAGAAAACAATTCAGTTCCGCCACACTATCGCCCTAATTCCCTCTTGAGTCAAAGCAATCGAGCGTCGCACAACCCTGAGGTGAAATTCGGGCAGACTCTCTGCACAGGACACACGCCTGCGCTGAATCTGTTGCGTTAGGGGAAACAATCGTTCCCGTTTCAAGAATGAATGCTGGAACGAAGCCGTGTAGATGATTCGATCTTACAGGCTAGGGAGGCTTGTCATCCGCGCTGCGGTGGAGCAAGGGCATGAGATGAGGTGTTTGTCTGGTCGTCAGACGCTGCACGCAAGGCCACGACCGCAGCCCCTACCAGCACGCTCAGCGCACCCACGGCGGAATACATCAGGAGCGCCATCCAGACCGAGTGCCCTAGGATCAAAGTTGTCAGACCAAACATGGCCCCGACAATGCTTCCGGCAAATATCAGTCCGATGATCATGCGATGCCCTTCCTGAGTTTACAACCTATAGTTGATCCTATTTTCTTAACTCGCCTCTGTAAAGATAATACAGCTTTGAGGCCAAAGCTAAGCACGATTGAGTCAAATTTGTGTTACCAAATCGTTACTATTTCGCTGATCCTGCGCAATTTTCATCATTTTGAGTCCAATGCGCAACACAACCACCAAGAGGTGGATCTGACTCTGCGCCTCTCCTCTCAAGTCTGTTCGCGTACCCAGCCCCAAAAACCCTTGTCCGGGCAGCGCAGGCGCGGGCATCCCGTAGCCGCCCCCTAGGTGCGCCGGTCGGCCTCAAGCGCGTAGGCACCCATGCCGGGGGGTCAGACCATCATATCTCATGTAGATGGCAGGATTTGCTTCGCACATGCCGCCCCTTAATCCTACGCTCAAGCCATGACGGCGACCGAAATTGGCTATGCCCGCTGCTCGACCGACAAACAGGACCTGACCGCACAACGGCAGGCCCTATGCACTTTGGGCGTATCAGACGATCTCATCTATACAGACCACGGGCTGACGGGCACCAACCGCGCCCGCCCCGGTCTCGACCAGGCACTGGCTGCCGTGCGGGAAGGTGTCGTGCTGGTCGTGCCAACATTGCATCGCCTTGCCCGGTCCGTCCCCGATGCGCGCGCTATCGCAGATCAGTTGGAGAAAAAAGACGTCAAGCTCGCGTTGGGGATGTCCATCTACCACCCGACGGACCCAGTGGGTAAAATGGTCTTCAACATTCTGGCCATCTTTTCTGAGTGTCTGACGTCAGCACGTTTGGAGCGGATTAGAGGATTTGAGCAACGGAGGATTTCTCGTTCATGATATCGATTAGGAGATCGAGATGATGAAGAAAGCTGAAATCTCGAAGGGCGCCGCAGACAAGCTGGTCAAGAACATCCGCCGCAAGACCCACCAGACCTATTCAGCGGAAGAGAAGATCCGCATTGTTTTGGCGGGATCGCACGGAGAGGAAAGCATCTCTGTACTTTGTCGACGCGCGGGCATTGCCGAGAGCTTGCGTGATGACAGGATTTCCGGTCAGGATGTTTACAGCAGCCTTCGGGTCGCAATTTCTGCTGCTGGATATTGCTACTGTCATGCCCTTTAACTTCTCTCGCCGCAAACTGCTTCGATGTCTGGCTGGGCTGGGGCTTATGCCCGGGGCCGCGTTGTCTCAGATCAAAGGACTGCCCGGCGTCGATCCGGTACTGGCAAAAGATGGCAGGGTGCTCGTGCGGTTGTCGGAGCTCTTGCGCTTTGGACCCGGAGGGCGGCTTCTGGCGCGGGTAAGCTTGCCTGAGACCAGCGCCCCGGTGCTCGGGGCCGCCGGACGTGACGCGGGCCATCGTCTACTCTGGCAGTTGGACTTTGAGGGAAGGGCAGCTGGCAATCACGGTGATCTTTATGAAAACCGTGATCGTGGCCATTCGCGATTGCCGGCTGAGGCGCATCCACAGTTGACGCATGTGGCCTATGATGATGAGGCACGCAAACTAGGGTTCGATTACGGGCTGGCTGGGCCAGTAACGTTTGCGGTTCCGCTCATTGGGAATTCCTCCACTGCGCTCAAGCATGGGCCGCTCTGGCGGTCCTTGCCGCGGATGGCGCTCACCCACGACAACGGCCCGTTGTTCCTATACCAGAATTATCTGGCGGGGCAGATGCATGTCTACCCAGAGCACCGAGATCATGACCCGGACCATGGCGACCTGATCCCGGCCAATACGCCTTATTTCCTGATTTCGCAGGGCTCATCCGGCTCTGACCAGCCGCATCTTGAGGCGCTTGCCATGATCTTCGCGGCGTTTCAACCCGAGACCAAGGCGTTTCTGCACCAAAATCAGCTTCTGGCCCCGACGGTGCAGATGGTCTTTCGTCGTAGTCTCACGTCGGTGCGCAGCCGGGCGGCTTATCTGACGGGGCTGGCGCATCCCTCGGTGATCCCCAAAGATCAGATCAATCTGATGCGCATGGTGCAACTGGCCAATGCCTTGACGCCCGAGACGGTGCCGCCAATGGTGCGGCTTGCCGTTCTGTCCGAAGATGATGCTGTCGAGGGCGTCAATTACTTCGGTGAAGGGTTGAGTGAGCGGCTGTTTGATACGCCAACGGCCATTGCCCGCCTCTGGCGCAGCCATGCCTATCGGCGCAGCATGGTCGTCTCGGTTGAGGCAACGCGCGATTCGAACGGGCGCGCACTGGACTTTGTCTGGCGGGTGCTGCGCGGCAACCCGGCCCGAACCCGGATTGAGCCGCTGGATACGCGCGGCTTGCGTGCGCGTATCACTGTGGATTGGCAATTGCCGCGCCCGGTGCCGGGGCGCCCTGATATCCTCTCAAACCGGGTGGATGTTGGTGTCTTTGCACGAATCGGCGCGCAGGACAGCGCGCCCGGCCTGATTTCGATCCTGTTGCCACAGCATGAGACGCGCCGTTATGATCTTGGCCCGGATGGGGATATGCGAATCGAGAGTCTTGATCGCCGCGTGCCGCAAGGCGGCTATGCCGACCCTGTTCTCTTTCCACAAGCGGACTGGCGCGACGAGTACCGCTATGATGCTGCCGGGGCGCTGCAGGGCTGGGACCGGGCGGCGTCAGGGGAAACCATGCGTTTTGATGCCGTGGGGCAGAAGATCACAGAGGCTGGTGCCATGTCGATACGCCATATGATTGAGCGCCCGTCGGATGCAGCCCCCCACATTGTCATGCGGACTGGGCCGGGGGATGCGGGGGAATAGACGGATTGGGCAGGTCCGTTTGAGGCGGGTCCTTCCGGATAAGGAGGAATCAGGGCTGTATTCAACGATGTTCGCAGTGGGGCGGTGATGGGGTGCAGAAATGTCTGAGGCTGGTTGACAGTTCGCGATTTGGCGACAATGCCAAGCGTTTGTGGGAACTGAGGGCTAAATGGAAACTTTTCGCGAGAAATTCAATCTCAGGTTGTTTCCTTGGCGTTCAAAGAAATCAAAATACGTCAGAAATATGGCTGAAAACCAGACACGCCTATATGCAGAGCCGTCTGCCTCAGGTATATGTGGAGACTAAGACCAAGTTAGTGTGGGAGATTGGCTATGGGGTTGGTGATTAACATTCTGAGCAAGACTGGCGTTGGCGTGCTCGCCATCACGGCGGCTTTGACTTTGACGCCGATAAAGGCGGATGCCGCAACGATACATGCAACATCTGCGGACATCATTGTGGACGGACCGCGTGGCACCGCAAATAATCGCGATGAAATCTCGAATGCATTTGGTGCAGCGGATGGAGCGTTCTTCGAACTGGGCTACAATGCTGTGGTGGAATTCCAGTTTGGCACCCCAACGGGTCAGCGTTTCTTTGGGCCGGGCTCCTTGATCGAGATCACGCTCAACAATGACCCGAGCTGGAAAGAAGCGGTTCGGATTGAGGTGGGCATAAAGGGTGATGAGAGCAGTTTTGTCACCGCACAGCCAAATCCCTTTAAAAACACGGAAACTTTCGCCAACCCGGTCTTCACGTTTGACGGGATTTTTGACACCGTGCGGCTGACGGACCTGACTTTGGCATTGTTCGGTGGCAATCCCAGCAACCTGTCAACGCAGGGTGCTACGGGCGGGTTTGATGTCGATGCGATCAGCGTGAGTGCCGTGCCGCTCCCGGCAGCAGGGTTTCTGCTGGTTGGTGCGCTTGGCGGGCTTGCTGCGCTGCGTAGACGGAAACGGGCTTCATGATCTGATCGGATCAATTGGTGCAGAAGAGCGGTCGCAATCATGCGGCCGTTTTTTTGCGTGCATGCAAGAGAGATGATTCGCCCGAGAGGTCTGCTAATCTGTTCTCAAATTGGCGACAATTGCGGCAAAAATCGCGCATTGGAGAATGGTTTGAGCGGTCTCTCTTTTTGGGTTGTGATCCCCAGTCGGATACGCCCAGGAATATGGCGGAAATGTGGTGAAAATTGGAATTTCTGATTTTCGGATGTCCCTCAGTATAGTATAGTTAATTTGATAGCTGCGTAGCAAATTTAGGAGCGAAAGAATGTTGAGTTTTTCGAAGACGGTTGCTGCTGCGGTAGTTGCAGGATGTCTTATGATGCCGGCCGCGACTGCTTCTGCACTAACGGTAAACTTTGTTGGTGGGGACGGCGGCAACACCGGCACAGCCATTACTGGCACTGGTTTTGTGAGCCAGAACAATCTGGCCAATGGTACTGCCAATATCGACTTTGGATGGCTTGATACTTCTCCCGCCTATCTGGCGTATTCGGAGTTCACGGCAAGCACATCTTTTAAACTCACCTTCCAAGATTATGCTCCGGAATCTGATCTCGTTGGAGGGACTGGCGCCCGTAGCGGTTTCCAACTGTTCCGCGGCTCCTTCGCTGATGGTCCTGCTGGTCTGACCGCAATGATTCCGCAAACACCGGTTGGAGAGACGCCGTGCGGTGCTGACGTGCTTGCGAACTTTGGGTCGACTGATTGCGTTCTGGTGACCGGAGCAGGCAACGTAGGTACAACTTTTGTTGTGCCCGCATCAGTGTTTGGGCCATTTTCTGGTTCGACATCATTTGTTCTGATGTTCTCGGAAGGGAACAATCCAAACAATGGGAGCGCAGAGTTCCTGATTTCGGCCGTACCGTTGCCAGCAGGTGGTTTGCTTCTGCTGACTGCACTCGGTGGTGTGACTGCTCTGCGCCGTCGTCGCAAGGCTGCGTAAAAGAACCGCATATCCTATTGGAAAGGGTCGCATAATGCGGCCCTTTTCTTTTTGCGGCTCAGATCTCGAGCCCTATGGCCTGACGCAGCATCCAGATCATGCGCAGGAGTCGTAGGCGAACAAGAGTGCCCGCTGCGCGCAGCCGATCACCCGATCCTGAAAGCTTTGGGCTGGTCAGTACCTTGGGCAAATGCACCAGAATGCTGAGCGGCATGGCCAATCCCTTGAACGCCCATTTTATACGGGCGTTCAAGCTGCCTCCGGTTTGTCCGAACATCTCCTGCATGATGCGCCGCCATTTGCCGCGCAGTGCGGGCCAGTCCTGTCGTGAGGGGTGTCCCACGCGCAACGCGTCCTCGTAGATTAGCCGATATCCCTTGGCTGTGGCGCGGAAGGACCAGTCGCGGTCCTCAGATACCCCACCACGAAAAGGGCCCACATCCTCGAACACGTCCCGCCGGGTAATCAGGTTGCCGGTCCCGGAAAATCCCTGCACCTCGATGTAATGGCGAAAATCGAAGGCGAAGACGGCTTCGAAGGCTTCGGCCCCACTGCGCGGTGGTGGGGTTTCGTCAAACACCTCGACCCGCCCGCCGATCAGATCGGCTCGGTCCGAGACCTTGCGCCCAACCGTCACCCAGTTGGAGGCCGGCAGACAGTCAGCGTCAATAAACATCAGGCGCGGCGCGCGGGTCTCTTGCACGCCTCTGTTACGGGCCGCAGCAGCGCCTTTCTCAGTTTCGATGACAAAGCGGATGCTGGGGAATTTCGCCTGTGTTTCCGTCAATGGCTGGGGAGAGCCATTATCCACCACCAGGACCTCGCAATCTGAGAGGTCATTTTCTATCAAGGCAAACAGGCAACGCTCCAGACGCACCACATCATTGTAATGTGGGATAATGATCGCGATCTCGGGGATCGCTTCTTGTATCCCGGAGTCTCCCATCAATAGTAATCATATCCTTCAGTGTCGCTGATATAGCGGCATTTGTTCAGAACGATCCCCATCACATTGGTCAATTCTGCCACTTGCCGTTCGGCCTGATCAATCCGCTTGATTGAGGTGGACTCCGCAGCGGCTATGATGATTGCGCAATCGACATTCTGGAGAAAGGCGATGTTGTCATCGCTGGCATTGAGTGGCGAAATGTCGAAAAGCGTCAGACTGGGGGCATAGTCCTGTTCTATCCCTTCCAGAGCATCGCGCGCTGCCTGGCTCAGCAGAAGTTCAGAAGGATTGGCTGCCGGGCCATTATTGAAGCCAAATGCCACCCGTTCCCCCAGGCGCAGCCCATGTTCGGCAAATCGTACATGACCATTCAGCACATCGCTCATGGAATGATCGCTCTTTTGTCCCAGAGCTTTGTGAAGCGACGGGCGGCGCAAATCGAGATCGATGCAGAGTACACGCATATCGCGCTGGCGCTCGAAGCTGAAAGCCAGATTGGACACAGTGGTCGTTTTTCCAGCTCCCATATCGGGTGAAACGATCGCTATCCGGCGCCAACCATTGCTCTGGGCCTGATGGATGATCTTGGTCCGCAAGAGATCATAGGGGGCTGCATCGCGCCCCGCTTCAGCGGCAACCACCCGACGACTCTTGAGCAGGGCACGATTGAGCTTGAAGGGTGCGAGGGCCGCCCAAGCTTCTTCGACCGATTGGTTGGCTTTGGGTGGGGAAGCATGTTCCGTGCGTGTGGCGCTGCCCTGCTGGCGCTGTGCGCGGGCCTTGGCCAGGGCTTCCTGAATGCGTTCCATCTCAAGCGCTCCTGATATCGTTATGACCGGTCACCAGCGGACGCCGATCTTGTTCATGACGCGGTCGGCCAAAAGGTCGAGCGGCAGGTAATAAAGGTGCACGGCATAGACCGCTACGGGAATACCCACGAGGATCACCAGATAGAGGGTGATCTTGATCAGACGCTTCCAAACGATCTCGGAGCGGCTGCGCATGTAGGGGATGGTGGCCAGAGGGCTTATCCCGATGCGGTTGACTATATCCTCTGGTCGCCGGGCCGTACGGTTGAGCACCTCAATCAGTACGATAAGGCCTATCCCTGCCAGAATGCCAAAGCCAGTGCCGCCCCCCGCAATGAGTACCCGGTTCGGTTTAGTCGGCCGGTTGGACACTGCGGGCGGTTCTATGATCGAAATCCGTTGACCGCGTGACAACGACTCGATCCGCTCGCCGGTGCTGGCTTGGGCCAGGCGATCGACGGCCGTGTTATATTGTGCTTCAATATTGGCATAGGCCCGATCCAACTCTTCGAGCGTGACAGTGTTGGCTGGTGTCTTGGCCAGCGTCTCATTCAGATCTTCTAGCCTTGCGATGCTGTCTTCGCGTTGCTCTGCAGTATGGAGATACGCGTTTCTAGTTCACTTAACTGCAAATCCAGCGTGATGGATCCACGACTTGGAGCGGACGTGCTGGACTCCGGCTCCTCTGTTACAGTTCGGGAGGCGATCCGCTCTTCAAGTTGTTCGATCCGGGCCTCCAGCATTTTCACCCGAGGGTTTTCCGGTGCATATACGGATAGCGTTTCGTCAAGTTGGGTACGCATTTCTTGCAATCGCTGCTCATCGGGTGACAGGCCTGCGCCATTATTACCCTCTAACTGTCCGGTCGCCTCGAATATCTGCACCAGCCGCTCGCCTTGATTTGCGAGCGACTTGATATCCCGGTCGATCTGGCGAACCTGCTCTTGCAGCGTGGCTTGTTGATTCAAGCGGTATTCGACGCTTTCGGGCAAAGCGCTGGAATTTCTGGTCTTGAATTCGAGAATACGCGCGCTCTGCGCGTCGAGATCCTGACCCAGTCGTTGGACCTCTTGTTGGAAGAATTCCAGCGTGTTCCCTGCCCGCGAGGTGCGGAATTCGGCATTCTGCCGTTCGATCAGGGTCAGATATTCGTTGAGGACACCGGCGGCAATTTGTGGGCTGCGGGCCTCAAAGCTGATATTCATGATTGGCGTTGGATTGCGACCCCTGGCCGCCTGAATGGTCGTGCGCGCCCGCATCGCTTCAACGATGGCATCCGCAGACATCTGCTGCGCATCTTCAAAAACAGTCTGACTGCGGGCGACATCGAGCATGTTGGCCCGGGTCATCAACCGCTGCTCGATTATTTCGAGTTGTTCGGACAGGCCCACCATAACCGTAGAAGCGGCCAGCTCCGAGGGAATTTGAGGCCCTTCCAGCAGCAGGCGAGTTTGTGATTCATAGGCTGGCGGCAAAGTGAAAGCCGCAATGACAGACACGGCCGAAATGATCACTGAGACGATCAGGAAATAATGCAGACGCCGGAGGAAAATCGAAGAGTAGTACTTCAGTTCGTTCATGTTTTTTCACTCTCTTCTGATGCAAGGGAGGCTGCAAAGAACAAGCCGTCATCAAGCACGCTCCGAAGGATGTCTTCGGTCACTGTTCTCTGCTCCTTACTCCATGCATAAACCATTGCGATGTCACACAGCTGATTGACAAGCCGTGGTACTCCGTCGGTCTGATCATGGACCATCTTACAGGCAGCAATGGTAAATTCATCACCTTGTCCGCCTACGATTCGCAACCGGTGCTGGATGTACTGCGCCACCGTGTCTTGATCCATCGCCGGGATATGAAAACTGGCCGCCACTCGTTGTGCCAGCTGTTTCATCTTGGGGCTGCGGATCACATCGCGCAACTCTGGCTGCCCAATCAGAATGAGTTGAATGAGTTCATCCTTATTGGCGTTGATATTCGTGAGCATACGCAGCTCTTCCAAGCCTTCCATCGACAGGTTCTGGGCCTCGTCGAATATGAGGATTACGCGTCGTTCCGCTGCATACTCTGAGATCAGAAAATCCTGCAGTTTCTGGAACTTCTGAACATAGCTGGCGTCATTCGGAACCTCGACAGACAGCGCGTTGAGAACCCATTGCAAGAGCTCTCCGCGCCCGCCTTGGGCGTTGGAAATGAGGCCGATGGTGATGGAGGCGTCAGTCTGCTTGAGCAGATGCTGAACCAATGTCGTCTTGCCAGAGCCAATTTCACCGGTCACCACAGTGATCGGCGCCCGCGAGAAAATTCCGTAATCCAGGACCGTATAAGCGTTACGATGCGCCTTGGACCAATAGAGAAAGGCCGGATCGGGCAGCAGCGTAAACGGACGCTCCGACAGGCCGAAAAAATCTGCGTAAAGGGGCTCCGGTCTCATATGCATCTTTCAAAACAGACTCTGCATCTTGGCACCCACAGTTCGACCCTCAGGTCTATGTTCGGCACCCCACCATATTAGAGCATGAGGCTCTGACATCTGCCCTGTCTATGTCAATCATTCAACAAACAAATCCCACGCTTTGATGGCAGGAGTAAGAAAATTGAGGGATGATCTGGGCAGACCGAACTTTTCAGCACCATTTTGAGTGCGAATCGGGTAAGCTTATTTGAGAACGATTTTTACTCTTTGCCATGTTTGTTTCGAATGTGGAGACAGTCTTTAAAAGCACGTTTTATTTTGCTTGTCGGGCACCACGAGGAAAGGGCTGAAATTCAAGAGCTTCATATACTTGCACGTCTATTTTTGGATTTTGTCCAAATTATGTCTTGTTTTAGGCGATCCGTGATTGTTCACTTGTTATAGGCGATCTGTGATTGTTGATTAAACAGGGGGTGTGTTGCTCTTCAGTCGAATTGATCGAAGTGGATTTTACCACATCGGGTGTTTTGTATTTGCTCGTGTCAAAAGTGAGTGGAGAATATTAAATGACCTTCCAAGATTTTTCCGAGACGCAGCTTCAAAGTAATGCTTCCAAGCGGAAACGCGGTCAGCGCCGTCGCGCCATTTATCGCAACAGTGCAAAGCGGTGTCTTGATATAGCTATGGTGCTGCTGACCTTGCCGGTTTCCCTGCCGCTTATTCTGGGCATGATGTGTCTTGTGGCATTCGACCGGCGCAGTCCGCTTTATTTCCAGAAACGCCTCGGGCGCGGTGGTCGCATCTTTTACATGGTCAAGATCCGTACGATGGTGCCGGGGGCTGATGCGCTGCTGGAATACCACCTCCGCAAGAACCCCGAAGCCCGGCGTGAATGGGATGAAACCCAAAAGCTCAAGCGCGACCCGCGCATCACGCGAATGGGTTGTTTTCTGCGCAAATCTTCGCTCGACGAGCTGCCCCAGCTATGGAATGTGCTCAAGGGTGACATGTCGCTGGTTGGGCCACGGCCCATGATGGTGGATCAAGAGGCACTTTATCCCGGCAAAGCCTATTTCGAACTGCGCCCCGGCATCACCGGGACTTGGCAGATTTCGGATCGCAACGAGTCAAGTTTTGCCGAGCGGGCGGGCTTCGATACCCGTTATCTGGCCTCTTTGTCGCTCTCACAGGATCTTTTGATCCTGTTGCGGACGGTGACCGTGGTGATCCGCGGCACTGGATACTGATACGCCAGCCTCGAAAGAAGTTTGGCAACTTATGTCGCGAAATCTGATATATCAAAAAAGGACCGGCACGACCTATCTGGTGCCTAGTGCGGATTGTTGTCCCGGCCCAAAGATGCAAGAGTAGTGACATGATTAAAACGACATTTCTGGCGCTCGCCACAGCGGGCCTGCTGTCTTTCTGCGACAATGCAGAAGAGAGAGTGGATAGACATTACAAATCTGGACTCGAGTTGCTGGAAGAGGGGGACGTGGATCGTGCCCTGGTCGAATTCCGGAATGTGTTCAAGCTGGATGGTCAGCATCGCGAAGCCCGGTTGAAATACGCAGAGGCCGAGCGCGCGCGTGGCAATATCCGCGAGGCTTATGGCCAGTATCTGCGGTTGGTGGAACAATATCCCGACAGCTTGCCCGGTCAGCGCGCTCTGGCGGAACTGGCACTGCAGACCAACAACTGGGAGGCGGCACGCAAGCATGGGGCCGCTGCGGCGGAGTTGGCTCCCGAAGATCGTCTGGTACAAGCTGTGAACACGGCTGTGACCTATCGCGATGGGCTTGCCGCTAACGATACCTCAGCCCTGCGCGAGGCGGTGACGAAAGCCCAGGCGCTAGTGTCCGAGAATCCTGATCTTTTGGTGGTCCAGAAGGTGATCATCGACGATCTTGTGCGTGCGCAGGACTGGGCTGCTGCCCTCTCGGCGATTGATGCCGCCCTTGGTCAGGCGCCTGACAACCAAGAACTCTACACGATCCGTCTCGGCGTTCTCAACCAGCTAGGGGAAACGCGTGAAATCCGGGCGCAGCTCGAAGAGATGATAACGCGCTTTCCCGACGATGCGAGCGTGCCTGCCACCTTGGTGCGGTGGTACATGTCGCAGGGCGATACTGAGGCCGCCGAGGGCTTCCTGAAACAACGGGCAGAGCAGGAGCCGCGCAATGTCGATGATATCGTCATCTATATCGGGTTTCTCGCCGAGGTACATGGTCGCGAGGTCGCCAGCGCCGAGTTGGACCGGATCGTTGCAAGCGATCCGCCTGAACGGGAACGGCTGATCGCCTTGGGCGCAGGTTTCCGCTTTGATCTGGGTGACCGCGATGCGGCCATTGCCGAGATGGAAGCGTTGATCAAGGGTTCTGAGCCGTCTGATGCGCGACGCAGCATCATGGTCATGCTGGCCCGCATGCTGGAGGCCACGGACAACAGGGTCGGTGCGCGGGCTCTGGTCGAGCAAGTGCTGGAGGAAGACAACAGCCAGACCGAAGCGATGAAGATGCGGGCTGCATGGCTGATTGAAAGCGATCTGGCTGATGAGGCAATCGTTACTCTGCGGTCGGTTCTGGGGCAGGCGCCTAATGACGCGCAGGCAATGACCCTGATGGCTCAGGCTCATGAGCGTGCCGGCAATCGGGATCTCATGGCGGAGATGCTGAGCCGTGCTGTTGAGGCCTCCAGAAATGCGCCGGATGAATCGCTGCGCTACGCGCGTCATCTGATCTCGGAGGAGAGCCTGCGGACAGCAGAGACCGTGCTGATCAATGCACTGCGTTTGGCCCCTGACAATACCGCCCTCTTGAGCGGCTTGGGCGAAATTTATATGCGCGAGCAGGACTGGCCGCGTGTGACACAGGTCATCGAGACCCTGAGGCGCCAGGACAATGCTCCGGCAGAGGGGATCGCCAATGAGCTGACCGCGCGTCAGCTTGCGGCGCAGGATCGCGAAGGCGAGCTTCTGAGCTTTCTCGACTCGCTTGCCAGCGAAGGCGCGCAAGGCATGGGAGCAGCAGCGACGATCGTGCGCACCCGTCTAGCGCAGGGCGATACAGAGGGGGCGCTGCACTATGCACGTGAAACCCTTGAGGCCAATCCCGGCGATCTCAACGCGCGGTTCCTGATGGCGTCCGTGCAAGCGGTGGCGGGTGAGACCCTGGCTGCTGAGGCGGCGTTTCGCGACTTGGCCAAAGAATCTCCGCAGGATCAACGCTTCTGGCTGGCGCTCTACAATATCCACGCGGTGCAAGAAAATGCACAGGCGGCCCGGCAGGCAATTCTGGACGGGCTCGCCGCTTCCCCCGAGAATCTTCGGCTCAACTGGGCTCTGGCGGGTATTCTGGAAAGCGAAGGTGATCTTCAAGGGGCCATCGACATCTATGAGCGGCTCTATGCGGACAACAGCAACAACCTGATCATTTCCAATAACCTAGCTAGCCTGCTGGCAACCGGGAAGGAGGATGCGGAGAGCCTCGAACGTGCACATGACATCGCGCGGCGCCTGCGTGACCGTGGCGTTCCGGCCTTTCAGGACACGTATGGCTGGATCGCCTTTCGCCGCGGTGACTTTGGCGCGGCCCTTGCAGCGCTTGAGCCAGCGGCGGCTGGATTGCCGGAGGATCCGACAGTGCAGTATCATCTGGCTCGCACCTATGCCGCGCTCGAGCGCGATACAGAGGCTCTGGCCCAGTTCCGCAAGGTGGTCGAGGTTGCAGAGAACGGCCCTGCCCCTGCATTCATGGAAGAGGTCAAAGGCGAAATTGACCGGCTGTCCGCCCGGATTGAGTAGAACAGCATAGAGAGCGGTCGCGAAAACTCCCTGAAAGCGCTACAAATCTGCCGCAGCTTTGAGTTTTCTTGAATTTGCGTATTTTGCCGATCCATCAAATAGCGTAAATTTCATACAACTGAGAAACGGGACAGAGGCACGAGATGATCAGATTTCTTACAGCGGTCCTTTTCCTGATTGGATCAGCCACCATTTCCATGGCGCAGGACATCTACCGCATCAAGCCGGGAGATACGTTGCAGGTTGAGGTTCTCGAAGATCCAAGCCTCAATCGGAATGTTCTTGTTCTGCCAGATGGGTCAATCAGTTTCCCGATGGCTGGTACGGTCAGAGCGGGAGGCCGCAGCGTCGATGTTGTCGCCAGCACCCTGTCGGAGGAAATGACCGGGAATTTTGCAGTCGCACCGACTGTTTTGGTCTCGGTCGCCGCCTTGGCTCCAAGGGATGCGCCGCGTGCTGCGGCTGGGCCAGAATTGATGAATATCTATATCGTAGGTGAGGCCAACACCCCCGGCCGCAAGGAGGTCTTGCCCGGAACCACGCTGCTCCAGTTTCTGGCAGAGGCGGGCGGGCTGTCCCGATTTGCGGCCGAGAAACGCATTCAGCTGCGCCGCGTCGACCCAAGGAGCAATCAAGAAACCGTCTATCGCTTCAACTATCGCACGATGGGGGGGAGCGATAGCATCAGCGGCACGACGGTATTGGCCCCGGGCGACGTGATCGTTGTGCCTGAGCGGCGCCTGTTCGAATAAGGGCGGGCTGTGACGCGCGCTCATATCCTGATCGGTGCCGGATGTCTGTCTGTGTTCTCTCTGGATGCAGGGCTGACACTCGCGCAGCAAGGCGGCAGACCAGAAGACGGTGGTCCGATTCTGACTTTTGGGCTCAGCTCGACGCTCAGCGCGACGGACAATTATAATCTTGACCCGAATAACAGCGAGAGTGCCGAACTCTTCGACAACAGATTATCTTTCGGATACCTGAACCAGCGCGCCAATGACGTCTTTCGCTTTGATGTGAGCGGGCTCTTGCGCGCCAATGAGCCGCCAGGTGATAGCCGCACATTCGACGATCAGCGCGCGCGGCTCGGCTATGATCGCCAAGGGGTGAACAGCGCTCTCAGCTTTGGGGCCGACTATAGTCTCGCCTCGATCAATTCACTCGATCCGTTCGACCAAAATCGCTTCTTCGATGATCCGCTTGAAGAAAACGATCTCGCCGAAGATCAAGGCGACCGCCAGCAGATATCGAGCCGCTTCCGGTTTGAGGCCGGACTCGATAATCCGGTGGGCTTCATCCTCGAGGGGCGTTACCGCGAGCAAACCTACAACGACACCACGGATCCTGATCTTTTTGATAGCGAGCTTTTCAATCTTACGGGGACAACGCGATTCACTCTCAGCCCTGTCACCAAGGTGCGGACGATTCTGCGTTATGATGACTACACAGCGGATGATACCGAGCAGACGAACCGTCAGACCAGTAGTTTCAACTTGGGGCTCACACAGGCGCTCTCGCCGATAGATACGCTTGATGTCGTGGTCGGATTTCAGAGTATTGAAACCGAAGAAACTATTCTGGGAATACGCGACGCGGACACACAGACGGGTGTGATCGGCAGCATTGATCTCACGCGCGAACTTACACGCGGCACCATTGGCACGTCATTCGACCTGCGCGAAAGCGTGAATGGCCAGACCGCCACTTGGCTTGTCAACCGGGACTTGCCGCTGCCACGCGGTTCGATTGAACTCAGCCTCGGCGCCACCAGTGATGTGGATGACACGGTCCGCCCAGTGGGTAGCTTGGACTTCACTCATGAGATGAAGCGCAGCACCCTGACCGCATCGCTTTCGCGACAGGTTACCACCAGTTCACGGTCGAACGAATTGCGCACCACTGAAGCCTCTTTGGGTTACAACTATGAGATCAACTCGTTGTCCGAGATATCATTCTCGGCGAATTACGCTGAACTCAAACAGGCTGGCGGTCCGGCAGTGAATGACACCACGCGCACTGACCTGCGCGCCACCTATTCCCGCAACCTAACACCCGACTGGCGGCTCTCTTCTGGCTATGAATATCGGCTGCGGGATGAAACCGGGGTGGGCGACGCCTCATCGAACCGGGTGTTCCTTACACTTGAGCGGGAGTTTACTGTGCGTCCCTGATCTTGGGCCACTGTACGTCCTTGGAAAACAGACTGTTCAGGCTCTGCTTTGAGCACGTATCCTTCCCGTTTTGAATCGCTTTGGCGCGGATTTTCCGATAGAAATCCCAATAGCATAAATGCTTCTGGCATAGGTCAGGGTGGTGAGCCGTTTTAAGGGGAGTGTGACAGCATGTCCATGACAGATCAGTCTGGCCCAAGGCTTTTCGCCCACCCGCTCAACCTAGGCGGGCTCTTGTGGTTTACGTTGCTTCTAGCCGGATCGATTCCGATCTTTTGGATCGGTTTTGTCTCCCTGGCACAGGCTTGGTCCACGGCTGAATACAGCCACGGGCCACTCATCCCACTCATCTCGCTCTATCTCTTCTTGCGGGAACTGCGCCGTCTGCCGCTGCCCAAACCCGTTGTGCAGGATCGCGCGCCTGGGCTTATTGTCATTGTGCTGGCGCTCTTGCTGGCGATTGCAGGCAACCTGACTCGCATTCCCGATATCGTGACCTATGCCTTCATCATCTGGGTGGGCGGCGTTGTGCTGACGATCTTTGGTTGGGAGCGCGGCAAGCTGCATCAACTGGGCGTGGTGCATCTTATTTTCATGTTGCCCCTGCCGCAGTTTGTCTATCTCAAGCTGACCATCGTGCTGCAGACAATCTCTTCGGAAATCGGCGTGTGGTTCGTGGCATTGATGGGCGTGCCAGTCTATCTCGAAGGCAATGTGATTGATCTCGGGGTCTACAAACTGCAGGTGGCCGAGGCCTGTTCGGGGCTGCGCTATCTCTTTCCGATTCTCAGCTTCTCCTATCTCTTTGCCATTCTCTATCGTGGACCAGTCTGGCACAAGGTGGTGCTGCTTCTGGCGGCTGCTCCCCTGACGGTGTTGATGAATTCCTTCCGCATCGGGATGATCGGGGTGATGGTCAACAGCTATGGGATTGAACAGGCTGAGGGCTTTCTGCATTTCTTTGAAGGCTGGATCATCTTTGGTGCCTGTATTGCGATCCTGTTCTTCATGGCCGTGGTCCTGCAGCGGCTGACACCGGATCCCAAACCTCTGTCGGAGGCAATTGATCTCGATACCAGCGGATTCGGAGCGATCGCCGGACGCCTCATGGGCATCCGCGCCTCGCGCGGGTTAATGGCGGGTGCGATCCTGACGCTTGCGGTCTCAGCCGGATGGGCGCTGCAGCAGGGCAATGACCCCACGGCGGTAGATCGTGATCCTTTCGTACTCTTTCCGCGGCAATTTGGGGAGTGGTCGGGGACCTTCTCGATGCTCGACCCGGATATCGAGCGGATACTGGGGGCCACTGACTACCTCGCGGGCTTCTATCGCAATCCAGAAGAACCCGCTCCGGTCGAACTCTTCATAGCTTTCTACGACAAGCAGACCGAGGGTGCCGGCATCCATTCCCCTGAGGTTTGTCTGCCTGTTGGCGGATGGGAAATCTACAGTTTCGAGACCGTGGCGCTGGATATGGCGGGCACCGGCTATGGCTCCTTTGAAGCGAACCGCGCGATAATTCAGAAAGGCCTGTCGGAACAGCTCGTCTATTACTGGTTCGAGCAGCGCGGCAAGCGTATGACCAATGACTTCAAGGCCAAGATGAGCGTGGTCTATGACAGCCTGACGATCGACCGTACCGACGGGGCTATCGTGCGCTACATCACTCCGATACTGAAGGATGAGCCTGAAGGTGCTGCCGATGCACGGCTGCAACGCTTGATGCGTGAGAGCCTGCCCAAGCTACCAAGGTTTGTACCGGGGTGAGGGGTAATGGATGGATATGGCTGAGCGATTTGGGGTAGGTAGATGAAAGAGCGCCGACTGCTCGGAAACTATGCTACCCTGCGGGACAATAATTTTAATCTTTTGCGCATCTTGGCTGCTATCTGCGTATTAATCTCTCATGCCTATCCACTCTCGCTCGGCGCGGGAGCGGAAGAACCGCTTGAGAGATTTCTCGGGGGCATGTCGCTAGGCAGCGTGAGCGTGCTTGTTTTCTTCTCAATCTCAGGTTTTTTTATCACCAAGAGCTTCGTCTCCGGTGTTTCTTGGCAACAGTTTCTCATTGCACGCGCCTTGAGGCTCTTTCCTGCACTCGTTGTTGTGCTGGTGGTGACGATTGTTTTGGGTGGTTTGCTCCTGACAACCGCAGATCCTGTTACGTTTTGGGGCTCGGCACCTAGTTACTTCCTGCGCAATCTAACTCTTGTCAAACTCGACTACTCACTGCCGGGCATTTTTGAAGGAAATCCCTATGGGACAGCAATCAACGGCTCACTGTGGACGCTGTTCTATGAGGTGGTCTGTTATACAGGTATCTTCATTGCGGGGGTTCTAGGTATTCTGAACCGGCCTCGTCTCTCGGCGCTTTGTCTTGGACTAGCGATTATGCTTTGTCTCCTAATGCCCTATCTACCGGTAAATTTGCGGCTTCAACTGCTGTCTCAGCTCGCCCTACCTTTTGCCATCGGCATGGGTTTCTTCCTCTGGCGCAACCTGATCCCGCTCAGCCCATTTTTAGCTGCCATGTTAGGCTTTCTAGCTTGGTCAGCGTACGGCACCGAGATCTTCCGTCCCGTGTTCGTACTGGCACTTTCTTATACTGTCTTCGTGCTTGGGTATTGGCCAAACGCATTTTTGCAGAGCTATAACCGACTGGGAGACTATTCATACGGCACCTACATCTATGCCTTCCCGGCTCAACAACTTGTTGCAAGTTTGGGTGTGACCGATCCGCTCGTTAACATTGCTATTGCGCTTCCCGTCACTCTCATCTGTGCGATACTATCTTGGCATTTCATTGAACGGGCAGCTTTAAACCTCAAGCCAAAGTTCTTTTTGGACCCAGTGCGGACGCATGGTCCTTCATGAGGTTCTAATTTAACCCTAGGAATAGTCCAATTTGACTCAGAATATATAGAATGGACAACCAACACTCAGCATCAGAACGCTCGCGCCTTTGGGTGTGGGTCGTCGCTCATGGCGCATTGCTGCTGATTTTGTTAGTTTGTGTTGCGGTCGAAGGCGTCCTGCAGGGGGCTGACTATGGGCTCTGGGGGTCACCGCGCTGGCGTGGATTGACCTATCAGTATGGCGGGTTTTGGCGGGGGCTCTTGGATAACTGGCAGCCCAACTATGCGGCGCAGCCCGTGGTGATGTTTGCCAGCTATGGGTTCCTGCATGGGGGGGCCGCGCATCTTCTCGTCAACATGATCACGCTCGTCTCGCTTGGGCGCTTGGTGATCGAGCGTGTCGGCCAGCTTCGGTTTGCCGTGATCTATGTGCTGTCGCTCTTGGGCGGGGCCGTGGGGTTTGCTTTTCTGTCTACGGCCGTGCAGCCCATGGTTGGCGCGTCTGGGGCGCTATTCGGGCTGGCGGGGGTTCTGATGGGCTGGGAGTATACCGCCCGTCGTCTGGCACATGAGGGGATCGGGGCGGTGCTGCGGGTGGTCGTACTGCTCATCCTTCTCAACCTCGTGATGTATTGGGGGATGGGCGGTAATCTCGCTTGGGAGACCCACTTTGGGGGTTTTCTGGCGGGTTGGCTTGCGGGATGGTGGGTGCGAGAGAGTGAGGACTAGCCGAGTTCTACTTCCCAGTGTTCAGGACGAACTTTCGTAATTTATCGGTGAAATCCGTGGCCGCAAACGGGTCTATGGCCGCAGTTTGTGACGTCCCGACCGCCTGCATGGCCGCGTCAAGGCAGCGGGGCAGGTCATGTTCGTCGCGCGCCTTGAAAAGCCTGGGATGCTCTTTCAGCCTTTCGACCGTGGCGAGCTGATGGTTGTTCCTGTGTTCGCCATATTTGATCTGCCGGGGCATGATGCAGATCTGCTTGTCTTGGGTCAATGCCGTCAGGATCGTACCCATGCCGGCATGTGAAATGATGAGGCTGGCTTTGCTGAACACTTCGGCATAGTCCGCCGGTGAAAGCCGTGCCTTGGTTTCGAAATTTCGCGGCGTATACGGGTCATGAGTCGCCGGCAGGACTTGACCAAATATGCCACAAGACGGCTTGGTTTCATCCGCCCACTCATCCACGGCCCGTACGAGCCTGTCGAAGGAAAGTTGCGTCCCGGTGGTCAGAAAGATCACAGAACCGCCCCCATGAAATGCGGCCCTTCAGGGCGCGCCAGATGCTCCCATTGCGTGAGCCACAGGTCGGCATACTTCCTGACTTCCTGACCAGATCTTGACAGTTTCTCGGCATTGGCCATGCTGTCGATCCAAATGGTACGCGCGCCGAAGAGCTTTCCAAAACGCAGGGCAAAATAGCCGGGCGCAGCACCTGTGGTGATGATCACGTCCGGCCGGTGGCGCAGCACCAGGAAAAACACCTCGAAAAGCTGACGCATGAGGCGTAGCTTCTCGGAGAGATTGGCATCCGTGACCGATGAAAATTTTGGCGGCGGGTTACCCTCATTCCGGGCCATGGTCTTCACGATGTCCGCAAGGCCAGGTTCGGTACTCAGATAGGTGACGTGCAATCCGTCCCAAACCTTGCGCATCCTCATTAACTGAACCCAGTGCCCTCCGGCCGAGGCTACGACCATGAGCATTGGGCGAGAGGGCATGCTAATATTCCTTCGTGCAATAGGGCTTTAAAAACTCGTATGCTCGTCTGGAAAGACTATTTGAAACTCACTACCGCTGCAATAATTCTGCCGAAGACCATTTTAGTCAAGACGTTCTGGCCAGCCGTTCCATCAGATCACCAAGGCCGCCTCATAAAGCGCCAGTTGCTTCAAGCGGGTTTCGAGCGCAGTCGTCTGAATCGCAACAGTTTGACCCGGTGTTCATAGGCTTCAACGATCCGTGTCAGGATGTCCGCAGCGCTCTGGGTGGCGCGTCGAATAAGTAAACGATGGTGCCCTAAATGTCACGCTGACAGATCGGCATCCGCAAACCGGTTGGGAAAAACCGTTCTCTGTAGTCCAGCGGAAGCCAATATGCCCATGAGAGGTGATGAGACGGCCACCAAGACCCCTTGGATAAGATATTTTAGGGAGGGGCTATCTCTTGCGATGGCATTCGCTAGGCTTCCTGTCACCTTTGATGCTTTTGCCGACAAAAGGGAATCCACTTGTGGATTCGTGTGCAACGTTATCTTAGATTATGCCGTTTTATCCTCTAAATGTATCCGATATGTATCCTCCCCCGACGCCTCCAGAGCCGTACCGTGAGTCGATCTGTCTAGACCGAGAGGTCAAGCCCGTTTCAACTCCGGTCCGGTTGGCACAAGAGAACAGCCTTGATCTTGCTGGGTGAAGCCGCCATCTTCCGGGCAGTTTAGCGGCGAGGGCAGCGTCACTCACTCGTTAGGATCAAAGAAAAATGCAAGAGCAGCGGGAAATGGAGGGGGCGGCGAAGGCACCCATCTCGGTCATTATCGTGGCCTATTGCTCGGCAGATGTGATTGAGGCGTGTCTTGACAGCCTAATCGCCACTACCGGTGCGACGCTTCGCGTGGTTGTTTGTGATAACGCCTCGCCGGACGATAGCGCCGCGCTGGTCGCCGACTGGGCAGGCCGCTGCGGGGTGAGCTTTGCCGAAGCCGAAGCGGGCGCCCAAGCGCCGACCGAAGGGGATCTGTCTTGGCTCACGCTACTGCGGGTCCCGCAAAACATGGGCTTTGCGGGCGGCGTCAATACCGGGCTTACCTGGTTTTTGTCGCGAGCGGAGATCGAGCTCTTCTGGATACTGAACCCCGATAGCGTCGTTGAGCCCGGTACTGCCGCCGCCTACGTTCGCCGTGCTGAGGTCGCGGGCCCCTTCGCACTTATGGGCGGGCGAACCCGCTATCTCGAACCACCCGGCTATCTCCAGTCGGACGGTGGGCGCATCAGGCGCTGGACAGGGGGGGTCTGCTACAACGTCAACCAAGGTCTCCTGCCCGCAGCAGCCGAACCTCCTCTGGCCGGCAGCCTCGATTTTATCTCAGGTGCCAATATGGTTGCGTCGCGGGCTTTCGTCGAAATGGTCGGACCGCTTCGGGAGGACTATTTCCTCTATTACGAGGAGGTAGACTGGGCCTATCGCCGGGGTGTGCTGCCGCTTCTCACCTGTCCGGAGGCGGTAGTCCATCATCATGGTGGCACGGCGATCGGCTCTGGCTCTATTAACCGGCGGGGCTCGGCATTCGCAAATTATTTCAACTTCCGCAACCGGTTGCGCTTTGTGGCACGGTTTGCGTGGCCGATGCTGCCGGTGACCTACGCCTTCTCGATAATGCAGATTGCCAAAATAGCACTGATGGGCGGCGGGCGGCAAGCGGTCGGGGCGCTGCGCGGGCTGCACCAGCTCGCCCCGCCGCGCGAGGTTTCTGATCGAATCGCCTCAGAGGCTGCGGAGCTTGCCTTCGGACGCTGGGGGCGGCGGAAATGATCCCACCGGGAAGGGAGATCGTCCTTAACTTCCGCAGGGGCTGTCGCAAACTTTGCCACGCGACGGAGTAACTCGTGTCGTTCGGCGCGGCGATCCAGAAAGTCTTGCGAATTTCTGGAATGGGATTGACCAGAGGGGTCGAATTGCCGTTTGCGGATAATGTGCGCGACTTCAATGCTGTCCAGTGTTGCCAAGGCTGAGTTGACTCGGCCAGAGAAGGTCAGATTCTATGTCGCGAGATCTCTTTCGTCCTAATTTAAGACTTTGGCTAAAGACTTTGAAAGAAGGCTACGATCTGTTCACCAACCCGTTTGGGGTCGAACTCCGAAAGGTCCGCGTTGTCAGATTCATTGCGGCCCTGCTCGGCTTCTTGAAGAGCATCCACACTTAGCGGTCCATCATAAAGCGCAACCCAATCGCGTCCCACCTGTTTTGCAAGCGCGTTGGAAAACGGTGTTCTGGGAGTCAAGACCTGTCGCCCGACGCTCATTGCATGAACAAGTGACCCAGAATGCAGATACTTCCTGAATGGAGCAACTATTGTATCACAACACAGGATAGCCATCTCGTATTCGACTTCTGACATATCTCCGAATTCCAGTCGGATGCGGGGGTCCGCCACCGCTTTGTCTTCTAAAATATCCTCGAACTCAGACGATGAGGCCCGCCCGGCGATCAAAAGCCGCCAACTCGGATTTTCACTGCGCAAGAATACGTTAATCAGATCGTCGACCCCCTTGTAGGGCCGAATCTGTCCGCAGTAACCAAATACGTAATGCTCCGTTTCCCAACCGCGGGCACTTCGCGCAGCACCCGCGTTGTGCGTTCCTTGGCACAGCCGTGGATATGCCGGATGCCAAGCCCATGCGACAGGTTTGTGTTTGAGTGCCCCTAAATGCTCCCGAACAACCGGAACCGTCCCAGGCGACAATGTCAGAGCAGCATCAATGTTTCGGGCTAAAGTACGAATGTAGAATGGCCAGATCAGGTTCTTGAACTTCCGAGGTTCATGAGGTTGCAGATTATGCACCAGCCAGACGACCTTGGTTTTTGGCCGAATCTGCTTGAGGCGATTGATTAGCGTCAGGATTCTGGCCAAAATATCCCAACGATCGCGGGCCTCCCAAAACAGTTTTTCAGCCCAGTGCAAGATCAAAACATCCAGTCCACTGGTGGGTATGTCATTGACGGTTTCAATGCTTATTATCTCGCAATCCGCATCTCGCAACCCGCCTAGAAAAAGCTCCATAAATTTGTTGTTGTGGTCTCCGAACCCGGGCCAGCTTCCGATACGCAATCCCAAATCTCAAGCTCCTGTATCAAGCGCACTCGTACCGCTCTGTGGTACTCAGACTTGTCGTTTAAAAATCCGCATAACCTGCAATATAGTGTTTCGATCAAGCATCCAGATCGCTGTGAGATAAGATGCTGCCCCCAATAAAATCAGGAACAATAGGTAAACTCCACCCGGCCAGTCAGAAAATTCCGGCACAAGAATGAGGACAGCAGACATAAGAGCCACCCCGAGAGTTGGCGCCATGAGAGCCGCTATAAGGTCTTTTGGCTGCAGTTCGATCTCCCTTTTCAGAACCCAGTACCAAACTCCACTCATTATGACTTGCCTGGCGAGAAGCCCCAACCCCACACCCACAAGCCCGAAAGAGGCCCCAACCGCAACGCAAAGGATCTGCACAATGGAGCCGATAGTTGCAATCTGTAGCGCCGTTTTCGCCCGACCAACCGCAATAAGCAAAGGTTGATTGAAATAGAGCGGTGCACTGACGGCGGCAGCAACCGCCAAAATTGATAAAAGGTTGGATAGATCAATCCATTGTGGGCCCAAAATCACATCGGCTATCTGTTTTGAAAGCAACGCGAGGCCTACAAAAAGCGGGGTCGTCACGATCAAACAGACACGAAGAGCTATCAGATATGCGTTGCGAACACGGGGCAAATCATCCTGGATTTCTGAGAATGCTGGCAAGGCCACAGAGTTGATGCTTTGCGTCAGGATGGTCTGCAGCGCCTTGACGATGCGTTGGCTGACATACAGTAACCCCAGATCAGCAATGCTGATAAAAAATCCGACGATAACCCTATCCGCGCTGTCACCGATATAACGGACAACCCCGATTCCAGTTATCTGGAGCCCTGTAGGCAGCAGTTCTCTTAGTTCTTGTAAAGGCAACGCAAATGCCGGACGCCATGGCAAAGAGCGCCACAAAAGAATGGTGGAGATACTAGCGGTCACCAGATTCAAAATTACCAGGCTCCAGACCCCAGCCCCAAATATTGCGGCTATGATTGCGGCAAACCCGCCACACACGCCTGCAATCAGTGATCTCAGTGCTAAAGCCCGAAAATCAAAACTGCGCTGTAACAGAGCCGCGTGGACCGACCCCATGAATGTCAGGACCAATCCCAGCGACAATAATCGCAAAACAGGTGCCACACGCGGCTCATCTGACCATTCAGCAAAGAAGCCGGCCAACGCTATCAGAAGCCCCGCAAGTAAAGTCGCAAAGCCCAACATCGCCCAGAAACATGCAGTCTTGTGCCGGTCTGTGATATCGCGCTCGCGGATCAATGCGGTTCCCAGACCAAACTGCCCGATAACTTGCGCAAACATCACAAATGAATTCGCCAGTGCGACGATCCCAAAATCCCTTTCATCGAGAAAGAGGCGGGCTAGCACCAAGAATACCAGAAATCCGATCCCTTCACGAGCGACATTATGCAACGAGGCCCAAAGACCTGCCCTTACCACGCGTTTGCCACGTGACGATTGTTGCGTCATTGTTGGGCCTCGCGTGCCGAGCTCGGGCAGCCTTCAGTGTCTAACATCGACGCTATCAGATTGAAGTGGTTCAACTGAAACCAATGCGGCGCCCTCGGGCAGACTCAGAAAGATATCGGGGAAGGTTTGTGAAAATCGGGACGGATCGTCCATTCCAGTGAATAAGTATCGATTCTGCAGATTGATAGCGTCCGTCGGCATTCGAACTTTCGACAGAAACGACTTTCCAAAACCGTTGGCATGTCCCGGCATGCCTTTGGGACGCAGAATGTGTAACTGCCCTTTGTCATGCAGGTTTTCATAGAGCACCGAACGCCAGTACCTCGGCAAAAGCCGGTCACGCCCGTAGTGTTTTTCGATCCAACTCCTCAAAAAAGCTGGGCTTCGGTTGTAAACGGCGCGAATGATCCGCGAAACCTCATTCGCACCTTGCACCAGCACCCAAAGATCCAGATCACTATCGTTGTCATAGTCGAGGGGTACAATCCGCACCTCCAGAAGATTGTCCGCCCAAGACAAATCAATAAGATCCGTGGCCTCAAAATGATCACCGTCATGCAGAAAAATCCCCTGTGGTACAGCCAGAACATCCCGAAATCCGTCCCCATCGAAATCCGCGATTGCGCCATCAGCACTTGCCAAGGGTAACCCCAGGGCCTGAATATCGCGCAGTAAGGGTGCCTCTCTTGAAATCGGAAATAGCAGATTGCCCCGCGGCGAAAAGATAAACGCGTCCCAAACACCTTTGGTGGCCAAGTCGTTCAGGATTACTTTCTCCGTCCCAGTCACGGGCGCCTCCAAGCGCCAGAGCGGCTCGAAGCCTGCATCGCCTTGCTCAAACAGGGCGACCTCCCCCTCGGTAACCCAAAGTAGCGCTGACGGAGTTTTTTCTTGGACCCGCGGTACGAACCGAAAGACCCCGACACCCGGGAAATCCAATCCAAATGAGGCTGCGTCCTCGACAAAACTACCGTCTGGTTGCTGAACATAGAGCCGGTTTCTTGCCGTAGTATTGTCGGCTTCGAATGCATTACGCCCGCAAACCTGATAGAGATCAAGCCGCCCATCTCCGCTTACGTCATACCAACCAGCCTGACGCCCTGGACATCCGCCTTTCTCAATTCCGTATGACCCGATAGTATCTTGAAAACCGCTTTCGGTCCATTCGAACAGCTCATCTCGAGCGTCCGGATGGACGTCTGGCAACCGACCGCGTGCCCCCCCTCGGCTGACAAAGAGCACTTGCCTAGTTTTGCCGGGCAGTTCGGCCATAGCTAGGCTGTGCCGATCACGCGAGTGATATGTGAATTCATGCGACGTTGGTTCAATCGCTCCTGCACCTAGCTGCACGTTCGACAGCTCCGTCTCTGGATCTAATGTGATAATTACTGGAAACCCGTCGCTGGGTGATGGAACCGGCAGCATCTCTACCCGCCCGCCTTCTGGCACCTCAAAAACCAGTCGATGGCAATTGGGTATTGTATCACACTGCGTTTCTGACACCGACGCCCCGTCAAAGACCTCGTATTCGGTCCTCCATGGGATATCGAAGTACCCTTTGACACTGTCTCCGTGCATCAGCCGGTCTGCTTCGACAACGAAATGTGCTTCTCGCATATAAATTCGGATTGGTCGCAGTGTCGAAATTGGACCAAGACCAGCCTCAAAACCGGGTAGATTGGGATCCTGATAGAGACCGGACACATCAATATCATTCCCAGTATCGGAGTCTATCTGCCTGTCGCTTCCGAACTTCACCCACTGTGCGGAGCTGTGATTCACGGTCCAACGGTCAATTCGACCATCACCGTTCAAATCGGCAATACCCGCATCGAAAACATTGTATATTCCAAAATCTTCTGTAACTGCGAAAGCTTCTGAACCTGGTAAACTCCGTCTGGGATCGTACAGCACAGCCGCCACCAGAGCGATCAGACAGGTGAGCAGCAGCAATATTACGGAACGTCTGCGTATCATGGGAATTTCCCCTTCTGATCTGTCACCGCACTCTTTCGGTTTTCATACGCTGTGCCAACACGCAGAAGAGCCTTGTCGATCCAGGCAAGGTCCTTACCCGCTAGTATCGTGGCCTCATTTCGTCCCTGCACCCGATTGTTCAAAATGCTGGGGTCAATGTCTACACCGCAATACTGCGCGATTGCGCTCAGGTCTGTAGCCCCTTGTGTCAGTGCCTCATAGGAAACGATCAGGCCGCCAGTCTGTCTGGCGATTTCAGGAAACTGATTCAGAACGCGCTGCCGGTGTTGCGCGAACGCAAATGGTGTAAATGTCGGGTGATGCGGCCACGAAGCATACCAACTCATGGCAGGCGAAAAGTGCTGATAAGATCTAAACGCATCTTGAACATCACGGTAGATCATTAAAAACTTTGCATTGGGGAACAGCCAATGCAGAAAGATTGCTTCTTCAAGACCAAATCGGACTTCTTTCAATCCCCACCGATCTGCCCCAATTTCATTGGTAGGGTCCGAAAACATTCGGCATAGCATCGTTCTCATAGCATCTCTGAAATCCGGCAGGGAGGGGTAGAGATTTGCAATCCAGCTGGCCGTGAGATTGTCGCGATCATGCCCGGAAACAAAATACTCCTCTGGTGGCCAGTCTCGCGTCACGGGTCGTGGCAGACGCGCTAAGGTTTGGATAATTCCGCACAAATCATAGGGCTCGCCCCAAATCAGCGTCGATCGGTCCGAGCAGATCAAGCGTTGCAGCAGAGTCGAACCTGACCGCCACCCAGCAGAAAAAATGAAGATCGGATTGTCGTCTGACGCAACCGGAGGTGCCCGCTCGACGAGCGCTGCAAGACCGCAAAGTGGCGTCTTGATCTGAGCACGTGTTCGAATCCTCGTCTGTCTGGCGGCACGGGTCCCAATGAGACTTTTCATAATAGTCTTCACATACGGCATTTAGGAGGGATCCGAATAATTTAACGCCAAGTGTGCCTGACTTTGCGCACCCCGCGTTGAAAAGCACTGCGCAATGCTATCCAATAAATGTCTGCGTGAAAATCCTATGTTCATCCAAATATAAAGGTATCATCAACATAGGTTAGCTGAAGATAGTTTTCGACCTGCTCGCGCTCTAACTCATCAAGCGCTCGATCATAGATCAGGACAGCAGCGATTTCGATTTGGGTTTCACCCTTGCCCCTGATCTCCTCACCCAACACAAGACGTTGCAGGTCGGTGTTGAACGTATGGCTGCCACTGTCGATCAGCCCACCATTCAGATAGTGGTTGAACACGTCATCATCCAGC
This sequence comes from Roseovarius sp. 217, assembly GCF_000152845.1. GTDB lineage: Bacteria > Pseudomonadota > Alphaproteobacteria > Rhodobacterales > Rhodobacteraceae > Roseovarius. Next base: position 636,556 of record NZ_CH902584.1, on the reverse strand, counting down.
ACCACCGACTGCACAAGCCAGCCAGGGTTTACCGCATTAATGCCTGAATCGAAGTCGTTTGATCCGCCATATCCCTGCACCGAAAGGGTTTCGTTATTCCAGCTGGAAACCAGACCAAAGGTTTCGTTCTGCGCCCCGTCACCATAGGCAACACCTGCGGAAAGCCCTTCGTGATCCAGATAATCAACCACAAAGAATATCGTCCGGTCCGCGTTGCCGGAAGACAGGCCGCTCAGCGTGTTGGTAGCGTTGACCCTTTCCAGCAGATCACCAGCCCCGTCAAAGGCAATCGCCGACTGACCTGTCGGCGTTGCATTGGCAACCAGCGTCGGATCGCCCTGTGCTAGAAGATCGTTGCCCCGACCTGACCCGTCCAGCCAACCGCTTACCGTATTGCCGGCCCCAAGACTGACATTCTCGCCCGATTCATAGGCCGCAACCAACCCAGCTGTCACCGGCACGCCCTGCGGGCCTCCCACCGTTACCGTGACCGTGGCACTGTCGCCGCCGGTTACCTGATAGGTGAACCTGTCCAAGCCGCTAAACCCAGAATTCGGGGTGTAGCTGAAGCTGCCATCGGTGTTGAACGCCAGCGTTCCATCAGACACATCGCTCAGCAAGCTGGCCGTGAACGGATCGCCTTCGGCATCCGTATCGTTGGACAACACACCGGTCGCAGCAGTCACGACAAGCGCCGTATCGACTGCCGTCCCATAGGCGTCATCCACCGCATCCGCCAGATCGTCGACAGGTGTTCCAGTCAGGTTGACAGTCGCTTGATCAACGCCGCCCTTCCCGTCGCTCAACTGGTAGATAAAGCTGTCCACATCGTTGTAATTCGCATCTGCTGTGTAGCTGAACGTCCCGTCCGCGTTCAGCACAAGCGTACCATTACTGACATCGCTGAGCAGCGACACGCTCAAAGTGTCGCCATTGGCATCGTTGTCCACTCCGTTGCCATTGTCGGCCAAAACATTCCCGACAATAGCCGTGTCTTCGACAAAGGTCACCGCATCATCGGCAGCAACCGGCGCAATATTGTTAGGATCGGTGATATATTTCGTCTGCAGGAAGTCTTCAACCTGCACGCGTTCACTCTCGTTCAGCGCCCGATCATAGATCAGTACGGCAGCAATGTTCATTTCGCCTTCGGCAGCCCCCTTGATATGGGCCCCCAGAACCAGCTTGGTCAGCGTGGTGTTGAATGTGTGCGCGTCGGTATCGATCAGGTTCCCGTCGAGATACTGCGACAGAACATCGTCATTAAGCACCACCGATTGCACCGCCCAACCCGGTGAGATGCCATCCGCTCCACTGTCAAAATCGTTTTGACCACCCCAGCCCTGAACCCCGTAATTGCCCGTAGAACCGTCAGCCACCAGACCAAAGGTCTGATTGGTCGTGCTCGTGCCATAGGTCACACCAGATGACCGCCCGTTCGTGTCCAGATAATCAACCACAAAGAATATCGTCCGGTCCGCGTTGCCGGAAGACAGGCCGCTCAGCGTGTTGGTAGCGTTGACCCTTTCCAGCAGATCACCAGCCCCGTCAAAGGCAATCGCCGACTGACCTGTCGGCGTTGCATTGGCAACCAGCGTCGGATCGCCCTGTGCTAGAAGATCGTTGCCCCGACCTGACCCGTCCAGCCAACCGCTTACCGTATTGCCGGCCCCAAGACTGACATTCTCGCCCGATTCATAGGCCGCAACCAACCCAGCTGTCACCGGCACGCCCTGCGGGCCTCCCACCGTTACCGTGACCGTGGCACTGTCGCCGCCGGTTACCTGATAGGTGAACCTGTCCAAGCCGCTAAACCCAGAATTCGGGGTGTAGCTGAAGCTGCCATCGGTGTTGAACGCCAGCGTTCCATCAGACACATCGCTCAGCAAGCTGGCCGTGAACGGATCGCCTTCGGCATCCGTATCGTTGGACAACACACCGGTCGCAGCAGTCACGACAAGCGCCGTATCGACTGCCGTCCCATAGGCGTCATCCACCGCATCCGCCAGATCGTCGACAGGTGTTCCAGTCAGGTTGACAGTCGCTTGATCAACGCCGCCCTTCCCGTCGCTCAACTGGTAGATAAAGCTGTCCACATCGTTGTAATTCGCATCTGCTGTGTAGCTGAACGTCCCGTCCGCGTTCAGCACAAGCGTACCATTACTGACATCGCTGAGCAGCGACACGCTCAAAGTGTCGCCATTGGCATCGTTGTCCACTCCGTTGCCATTGTCGGCCAAAACATTCCCGACAATAGCCGTGTCTTCGACAAAGGTCACCGCATCATCGGCAGCAACCGGCGCAATATTGTTAGGATCGGTGATATATTTCGTCTGCAGGAAGTCTTCAACCTGCACGCGTTCACTCTCGTTCAGCGCCCGATCATAGATCAGTACGGCAGCAATGTTCATTTCGCCTTCGGCAGCCCCCTTGATATGGGCCCCCAGAACCAGCTTGGTCAGCGTGGTGTTGAATGTGTGCGCGTCGGTATCGATCAGGTTCCCGTCGAGATACTGCGACAGAACATCGTCATTAAGCACCACCGATTGCACCGCCCAACCCGGTGAGATGCCATCCGCTCCACTGTCAAAATCGTTTTGACCACCCCAGCCCTGAACCCCGTAATTGCCCGTAGAACCGTCAGCCACCAGACCAAAGGTCTGATTGGTCGTGCTCGTGCCATAGGTCACACCAGATGACCGCCCGTTCGTGCCCAGATAATCAACCACAAAGAACATCGTCCGGTCCGCGTTGCCGGTGGGGAGGTTGAAAATCGTGTCGGTAGAATTGACCCGCTCCAGAAGGTCGTCTGCGCCATCAAAAGCAAGCGCGGCCTGACCCGTTGGCGTTGCATTGGCCACAAGCTGCGGATCACCCTGAGCAAACAGGTTGTTGCCGCTACCCGAGCCGTCCAGCCAAGCCGAAACCGTATTGCCCGCTGCTAAGCCAATCTTGATATCCGACTGCAACAGCAGCACCAAACCGCCCGTTACAGGAACCTGATCTGAAATTCCAACCTGTATCTCTATATTTGACGAAAAGGTGGTATCAGTCCCGTCCGTCACCTCGAGAAAGGCTTCAAACGAGCCTTCGGTGGCATAAGTATGGCTGGCCGTGACTTCTCCGGTCGGCCCAACCACCCCGGTGGCGCTATTTCCGTCGCCGAAGTGCCAGACGTAGTTCATCGCATCATTGTCGGGGTCAATTGCGGTAGCTGTAAAAGTGATCTCAGTTGTACCGGCACCTCCGATGGCCAGATCCGATTGTTCGTCGGTGATAACAGGAGCGAAGTTGACATCCCCTGCCTCGATCTGGAAAGCCGATGAAAGCACCGTATGGCCCGGGTCAGATACCGACAGCGACACGTTATAGCGGCCATCAATCGTATAGGTGTGCTGGACCGAAATTATACCATCGACGGCAACCACGTCATTGACGATTGTCCCATCCCCAAAGTTCAGCCTATAGGTCATCGCATCACCTTCGGCGTCAGTGATAGATGCCGTAAAGGTGACTACCAGCGGCAGGTCACCTGTGAGCGGTGTGAGGCTGGTCGCGACAATCGCCGGCGCAGCGTTGCTGTCAAAAGTAATTCGGCGCACCTCACCAGAAGCTATCATCACATAATACAGTGCGCCGTCTTCTCCTACAGTCAGCGAGACAATCTCATTCGTGGTGCCCGGAAGCTGAGCTGATGGTTTAAAATCAAAGTTCCCTAGAACCTGCGTGCCGGTATCATCCAAGACCAAGTACTTGATGAAATCATTGGTGTAATCGCCGTAGAAGTAAACTCCGTCCCACTCCTCCGGAAACATGTCGCCGCGATAGACTTCACCGCCTGTAATCGAGGTCGACTGCCCCTGATGGTCGATTGAGAAGATCGGCGCAGAATAAAAATCACCGGCGGCCGCATCAGCAAGGTCGTTATCCGGCAGTGGATAGTCGTTTGGATCTTCCGGGCTCGCCCCACCATTCACATAGGTGTTGGGCGTGCCTTCGTAGAAGGGCCAGCCATAAAACGCACCAGCCTGATTCAGCGAGCTGGTATGAATATCGTCATGAGCGATCAGCTGCTGATTGCCACCGACCTCACCGATGTAGAATTGGCCATATTCCGCATCCCACCGCGCGCGAAAGGGATTTCGCAGGCCGTAGGCCCAAGCATAATCGTTAAAGCCGTCGTTGGGATCTACCCAAGGGTTAGCCGCCCAGCCATCCGACCCATCCGGCACCGTGCCGTCCGAATTGACCCGAATGATCTTGCCCGAGGACGACGCCGGATCAAGCATGATATCATTCCCGCCCGCGGCACCTTCGCCCGGGGTTGTAGACTGGAACTTGTCAGAGGTGGTCAGCCAAAGCTTGTCATCGGGGCCAAAATCCAAACCCCCGCCATAATGGCAACAGGCCAAATATCCATCGGTGTCTTCCCAAACGGTAAATTCGCTGTTCAAAGCCCCCGTCGAGGTAAGCCCCCCTGAATTTTCCTGATGTTCGAACCGCGCTATGCGGGCATTTTCCGGATTGTTCGGTGTATAGTAGAGATAGAAATAGCCGTTATTCTCGAAATCGGGGTCAAGCGTGATGTCCAGCAGGCCCCGCTCCTGGCCAGAATCGATATTGTTGATGGTCATATAGATGCTGTTTGACCCGGTTTCCGGGTCAACAATCCGAATCTCCCCGTCCTTGGACAGCAAAAGCATCCGGTTGTCGGGCAGGAAGGTCATCGAGATTGGCAGGAAAAAAGGCGACCCCCCTGTCATATCTCCACGGGAAACAACGGCTTCGTCACGGAACCCATCCAGTGACAAAGGCAGCGTTCCGATATCCAAGCTGGCCGTCGCCACGTCGGACACCGCTCCGTTCGCATCAGTTAACTGGTAGGTGAAGCTGTCCGAACTACCGCTGCTTCCGTTATGGGTGTATGTGACGCGCCCGGTCACCGGATCAATGCTGTCGATCGTCCCATGATCCGGACCATCTAAGATGGTGATCGCCGAACCGTCCAAGACAGCATCATCATAGTCATTGCCGAGAATATCCAGCTCGGTCGTGACTCCTATCCCCGCATCCAGGATCTCGCCAACTGCGATCGGTGTGTCGTTTATGCCGTCGTCTGTCAGGTATTTGTTAGTCAGATAGGTTTCGACATCTGCCCGCTCCACTGCGTTCAGCGCCCGGTCATAGATCAATACGGCAGCAATGTTCATTTCGCCTTCGGCAAGCCCCCCGATATGGGCTCCCAGCACCAGTTGGGTCAACGTGGTGTTAAACGTATGCGTATCAGTATCGATCAGGACCCCGTCGAGATACTGCGACAGAACATCGTCACTAAGCACCACCGACTGCACCGCCCAACCCGGTGAGATGCCATTCGTTCCACTGTCAAAATCGTTTTGGCCGCCCCAGCCCTGAACCCCGTAGTTGCCCGTAGTACCGCCCGCCACCAGACCAAACGTCTGATTGGTCGTGCTGGTGCCATAGGTCACACCAGATGACCGCCCGTTTGTGCCCAGATAATCGACCACAAAGAACACCGTCCGGTCTGCACTACCAGTGGGCAGAGCACTCAGTCCGAGAACTGCCCTAAGCGTGTCTTCCTCCCCGTCAAAAGCTATAGCTGGAAGGCCAGCTGGCGTTAGCCCTGATACGAGGGTAGGATCTCCCGATGCATTTAGGACGATATTGGACGCGGAAGCATCCTCCCATCGCGTAACTGTCCCACTCTGCGTGGTTAATCCCGACGCTGTTTCCAGATGCAGAACAAGTCCATTCAATACCGACAAAGGCATGGAAACCTCCTAGAATTATTACGGCCCCAAGAGGTCTTAGGGCAAAACGGTTAGATCTTTTCACCAAACAACTACTGACCTGCGGCGCTTGGCCTTTTCAGTTCAGAACCGCGCCTGCTGACAGGCGTTTCTGAAAAGTAACCAAAGGTCGTAACTAATTGCCTCTACACACATTCATAAGCGAGTAGGCATTCGACATCCAATGCAGGACAATCCATTCCAATGAAAACACCGAATGAGCGGCACATACTTGCATCTACGTCCCAGTTAACAGTGAACTCCCCTGGACTGCCTAAAACAAGACATAATTTGGCCAGAATCGAAAAATACGCGGCGCATTTTATGAAGACATTGAAATTCAGCCTTTTTCGGCAAATTGGCTTCGGACCAGCAAAACCTCCTCACCGGCGATTGTCGTCAGGTCGTGAACAAAGTCGCTTGAACGGGGAAATAGTTCCTGAACAATCTTGGTTGATTCGTGATAGGCAATCGCTGGAAAGAGCGCCCGCCTTTAAAATTTCCCACTCCCGCGGTGAAAACAAAAAATGAGTATTTGACACATAAAGGGCAAGCGTCATGAAAAGAGTCGGCATTTCTCGTTCTGCTGTGGTGGCTCCTTGAACCGTGCGTCATTGAGCAACTCCCCATCCGGAGGACAGGATCAGGCAAGCCCACAAATGCTAGAGCCAAGGCTATAAATTAATTCTGCCCCCAAAAAATTTGGAACCCGCTTGATGTCATGTATGCTAGGAAACCGGCAATACGAATTGCCATTCCCTGCGATGAAGGCGCACGGCTCTCTTTTTGACCCTCTTTTGCGGAGAATTCGCGTGACCACGGCTGGCTCGCAGGAACAGACAGGACCTCGTCGTGTACTAGCGACACGGGCGGCCGCGTCTCCACTTTTGACAATTTTCCTGATAACGATCCTACTGCCTATCTCTATGGAGGTTGCGGGGCTGAGGCTGTCGCCAAATCGGTTATATCTCCTTGTCTTTTCGGTGCCGTTCGCAATCAAAGTTATACAAGGTGCAGCCGGACGTTTCACGTTTGTCGATCTCACGTTCATCCTGTTCGGCCTCTGGATCATGCTAGCCCTTGTGGTCTCGCATGGAACTGAGCGTATTCCTTTTGCCGGGATTAACGTGGTCGAAATGGTCGGAGGGTATTTTGTCGGGAGGATTTTGGTGCGAAATTTACAGGATTACAATGCCATGATCCGGTTCATCCTGATCGCCATGGCTTGCCTACTTCCCTTTGCCTTGATTGAGGCCACGACCGGCAAAATGATCCTTCCTGATCTGTTTCGCATCGTCTTCGACGCCCCCTACAGAGGTGACAGCGCCTATGGCAGGATGGGACTGGAACGGGTCTATTCCGTCTTTGATCACCCAATCCTGTTCGGGCTGTTTTGCTCTACTGCGCTGGCGAATGTTTTTTATCTGTTTGCAGCCCGACCAACACTGGCCTTGTTCGCCGCTACATTCACTTTGGGTATGTCGTTCCTGTCGCTCTCGTCCGCCCCGTTGCTGGCGTGCGCCATGCAAATCGGATTGCTGGTCTGGAACCGTATCATGGGAGGGCGTTGGACCCTTTTCCTGATATTGAGCGTCATTCTGTATGTTGCACTCGACCTAGCTTCGAACCGAACGCCAATCACCATCATTATCGAAACGATGACTTTCAATTCCGGAACAGGATGGACGCGCATTGCGACCAATCAGTTCGGCTGGGCCTCTGTCTGGACCTACCCTATATTTGGCCTTGGTTTCAATGACTGGGCCCGGCCGGATTGGTTGACATCTTCAGTTGATAATTTCTGGTTAGTTACAGCCATGCGCTACGGTTTTGTCGGGTTCATTTTGATCGTTACCTCATTCTTCTTTCACATGCTGATGCTGTGTCGAGCACAAATATCCGGCAACGACGTGACGCGCTGCCGAACGGCTTACGGTATAACTCTGGCTGCTATATGCTTCACGTTGATCACCGTGCACGTCTGGGACACGATGGCGACCTTTGTGATGTTCTTTGTCGGCGCCGGGGCTTGGATGTACACCTCGGACAGCAACAAGACCGAGATGCAAACTGAACCCCCTCCAGAGTCCGGGAACAGACCTCGCTATACACGATTCGACCGGAACACACCCCGTAGTTCAATACGGGTTAAGCAAGAAAGTTCATTAAAATGACGGCTGCGAGTCCACTCGTGTCAGTGATAATACCCTGCTTCAACCGTGAAACAACAGTCCATGAGGCTGTCCTAAGCGTCCTGACTCAGGATTATGATCCAATTGAACTGATCGCTGTCGATGACAATTCGACCGACGGCACGATTGCCGTTCTCGAAAGTATTGACGACCCGCGATTGCGGATTCTACACAATTCCGGAGACCGGGGCCCCAGCCAGGCACGGAACCACGGCATAAGATCCTCGACAGCACCTTGGATCGCATTTCAGGACAGCGACGATATCTGGCTACCCGGTAAGCTGAAACGCCAGATGGACTACCTACAGGACAGTGATTTCGTCGCGGCCTATTGTGGCATGCTTATAAAGAAAGACACCCATCCTGAAACCCCGGTAAAATACCGGCGCCCGGCCCCCGAAACGTCTCCGCTAGAAGGTGACATACTACCCAGCCTGGCGCTCGAGAACTATATTTCGACCCAAATGCTGGTCGTGCGGCACGACATTCTTGACCAGATCGGCGGTTTCGACGAAGCACTCCCCGCCTTGGTCGATTGGGAATTGATGCTACGCGTTGCGTCCCTAGGGCCGGTGGCTTTCATCGACGACGATCTCGTCGTGCAGCGGATGTCTGAGAACTCACTCACGCATTCCTCGAAGAAGCGCCTCGCCGCCCAGGAACATATTTTGAAGAAACATTATGATCTTCTAGGGCGCTACCCCGGAGTGCTGGCACATCATCATCATCGTATCGCCGGAGGCCACCGAGCCCTCGGGCAATATACAACGGCCGCCTCTCACGGCTGGGCAGCCTGGCAGGCGCAGCCGGGAAATTTGCGCTATCTGTTTCATGCCACCTATCTGATGCTCAGAACGCTTGGCCGTCTCAGGACCACTTGATAATGCACTGTCGGTCTTCGTATAGAATGGAACATCCGAGCGGTCCGAGTATTGGGGGCTCTGGCTTGTTTGTATGATTGATTATGCGGCGTGAACTTGGCCGGAGCCATGCCCGAAAGTTGGTGACGGCGTGATCAGACGGGGTTTGAAGGTGCTTGATCCCGTCCTTGAATGCAATACTCTGACGCTCTCCGGCAGGCGATTTGCGCCGTCGAATTTTCACCATTTCGTTTGCGCTGACATCACCAGCCTGTCACCCTGATCGAAACACGAAAACTCTTGCCACGGGCGGTGCAAGGGTCGGGGTCGAACCAAGGGCCACCACCAATTTTCAGCGATAACTCCACTTGCAGATCCGGCGATGACTGGTCGTGGCTACATTGATATGTTTATATCGGGCGTGAAGCAGGTTAGAATTCCAAGGTACCTGTCTGTCTGATACCCTATGTCACTCTCATTGTTCCTATCAGGAAAGGCAGTGGATTGTCTTGAGTTGGTTCTCCCATTTATGATTGGAACCACCTCTACGTGTGGAGGGTTACGTTCCGTTGCGCTTGTCTGTCCGTGTGGCACCGGTTGTGTTGGCATCTGATAGAAAAGCCCGCGTTATCATGGGTGCGCTGGCTATTGGGGCTAGGAAAGGTGTAGGCGCATGACTGTTACCACGCCCGAGGGGCATGACCTCGGCAAACCAATATATGTCGTCAATCCTATGGGCTTCGATGGCAAAGGACCTGCACATACCTGCCTGAGCATTTGCAAAGCCGCAGGGCAGTTGGGATATGAATCGTACATCTTCGGAACACGGCGGCGTGTGGATGTACCCGCAGGCTGCACGCTCCGGATCCCTTTTAGCAATGTGGGAAGTTTTTTGCCTTACAGTTATTTCGGCCCAATGTTGCGTCGTGCAACAGAACGGATGATTCCGCGCATAGTTCCTGAAGGTGCCTTGGTCTATGTGTGGCCATCCCTTGCGCCCAAAGCGTTGTCAATCCTTAGGGATCGCGGCTGTCGTATCGCCGTCGAGGTTATAAACTTTCATACGCAGGCTGAAAAACGGATAATCGAGGAGGAGATGGACCGCGAGGGATTGACCTATTCCCACTATGTGACACCCGAGAAGATCGCTTCTCAGGAGATTTTTCTGAACGATGCGGATATTGTGTTCAGCTCTAACGCCCTGGCACGGCAATCCCTTGTCGATTATGGGTGCGACGCGGAAAAAATTGTTCTGACTCGATATGCATCTCAATGCACTATCCCACCAATACCAAAACCGCTTAGAGGCAATCAAGATGGGCCGTTGGAGTTCCTGTTTGTTGGGCGCGTAAATCTAGAAAAAGGTGTGCATCATTTGCTTCGTGGCTGGAAGCAGGCGGGGGAGCCCGGGACATTGCATCTCTATGGAATACTTGACTCGGCCTTTGCCAACGCCTTCGCCGATTTTCTGAACCTCCCATCAGTCAAGCTGCACGGATATTCGGATGCCATTGATGAAGCCTACAAGAAGGCCGACGCCTTCCTATTCTTGTCGTTGGCGGAAGGTGGGCCACAAGTTACAGTGGAAGCTGCAGAACATGGATTGCCCATGGTCACATCGGTAAACGGGGGTGGCCGGATCGCGGTGGATGGCAAGACGGCCCTCGTCGTTGATCCTACCGACGTTGACAGCACGGCACATGCAATCCGCCGCATAAGCGATGACGCTGACTTGCGGGCTCGGTTGGGAAACGCAGCGCGGGACTTTAGCCGAGAATTCACTTGGGAACAGGCCGCCCGAGAGCGGTTCGGTGCGATGACACGCCAGCGAGGTAGCGTGTGACGACCCAGATTCGGCGGGTTGGCGACAGCCATCTACGCCAATCTCAACCGTTCCGCCCGTCCTGCTTCACTCGAGCGGGAGCGTCCGAGGCGTGGTATGATTTTCTCGGCGCAGCCAGTGTAATCTCAGGTTAAAGCCGGTGTGCCTTAAATGTTTGATCCCAGATTTTGATGGTGCATTATTTTCCTTGGAATGGAAGGAAGCACTATGGGCCAGGTTCTCCACGGCAGCGCCACGACGACGGAGGCAATCCGTCGAGCGATACAAAATAGTAAAGAGGCCTGAGAGCGCTTGCGAAACACCACCGCTCCTCCTGCGTCCAGCCCGGCAAGACTGCAAAAGGTCTTGCCCAGATCAATGCCCAAAACCTTGATGCCCATCAGATGCTCTTTTCTCCACCTAGGTCCGCCACAGTAGCAGCGGGTTGGTGAGACGGCAGTTCGTCCCATTAGCTTATAATCTGGGACACTGACAAATTGGACAATCCGCCACTCAACTGAGACTTGAACATTCCAGCCAAGGCAAGCGCTGGTTTGCTTAATACCTCGCCCTTGAGTGTCGCAATTCCTATGTCCCGAACGACCTCCGGTTCGGACAGTGACAAGACCCGAACGTGCTCCGGCATCTGAGCCGGAACCGCCAACTTCGGAACTAGGCCTATCCCCAACCCGGATGTCGCCAAGTCCACCAAAGTAGCCGCTTGGCGCACACTGCAAGCAATGTTCAGCGATCGTCCGGACCGTTCGAGATATTCCGTCAGCATCGCAGGCGTCTCCCGCTCATCTTGCAGCACAATGACCGGCATTCCTTGCATAACGAGCAGTGGCAAACGAGACAGTAAATCACGGGAAAGCGTTTCCGGAAGGTCCTCGAAATGATCACGAGAGGCCAGAGCCACGAGTGGTTCGCGCAGCAGGCGCTTGAACACCAGGTCCGATTTGGCTTGCACAAAGGGGGTTATGCCAAAATCGATTTCCCGTTGCCGAACGGCGCTCAGCAGATCGTTCGATGTGACCTCTCGAACCTGAAGTGCCACTTTCGGAAAACGGGACCGAAACTGTGTCAATACGGGTGCGAGAGTCCCCGCAGCCAATGTAGGAGCGCATCCGAAAACGACGCGCCCCATTCTGCGTTCGGCTGCATCGCGCGCCTCGGAGATTCCGTCCTCGAGGCTCCGAATCGAGTTCTGGACCCGTTCAAGCAGGAGTGCCCCATCCGGCGTCGGGGTTACACTGCGCGTTGTGCGCTCCAGCAATTTTAGGCCGATCTGATCTTCAAGCTCGGCAATCTGCATGCTGATCGCCGATGGCGTGCGGCCAAGTTCTTCGGCGGCCCGGGTGAAACTGCGCAACTGGGCCACCTGAGCGAAGGTGTGCAAGAGTTTGAGATTGACGGACAACAGCGTTCTCCATGGGCAAGTTGACGGGTGGCAACGCACCGCTAGGCAAGCGCGTCATGTTAATTTAGATAATCTGCAAAATAGGTCAGTTTTACAAGATTGAATGAATAAGCTCGGTTCGTCTACCGTTCAAGATACGGAGTCTGCGACGCTCAAGATGCGCTCCTGAACAGAACTCTAATCAAGTGAGGAGGACACAATGTCGTATGCGAAGCGTATCGGCTATCTGATCAAGCGCGATGATCTGACCCTGGAGCAATTTCATGAGCACTGGCTTGGAACGCACGCGGAACTTTGCAAGAAGCTTCCCGGACTCCGCCGCTATACCACCAATCTGATTGATCGCGACTCTTTCCCGGAAGCTGGTTGGGACGGTTTTTCTGAACTGTGGTTTGACTCCGTCGAAGACCATGATGCCGCATTTGCGAGCAAGGAGGGTCAGGAGCTACTCGCGGACACACCCAACTTCGCCAAATCCCTGTATGGCGTTATCGTTACCGAAACCCGGCACATCTGGCCCTGATCTGCTGAATGTGAATAGCTCGTGGCGGGTTTGATCGACGTAGAACGAGCCAGCGGATGCCCGAGCAGGCGGCCTGACGTCCCGCAGAGTCATGTCACAAAAACTGATTAATCTTTTAGTTTAATAAGATGGATTGAACAACGATCTCTGATCTATCTTGTCTGCAAGACAACGAATCCCATCCACGAAGATAGGAATCCCTTGGCGATCGTCAGGGGACAGCGGCCTGCGGCCTTGCGCCTGAATGCCGGTCAATCACAGCAGGAATATGAAAAGGAGAGCCGGAATGAAACCGTTGGAAGGCCTGAAAATTGTAACCGTCGAGCACTTTGCCGCGGGCCCCTATGGTTCGATGTATCTGGCCGATATGGGCGCGACTGTGTTCAAGGTGGAAAACACCGCCTCGGGTGGCGATCCAGCACGCAAAATGGGCCCGTACTTTCTGGGTGACAACGACAGCCTGGTGTTTCAGGGCTGGAACACCAACAAGAACAGCATCGCGCTCGATCTGAAAAGCGAAGAAGGGCGCGAAGCCTTTCTGGCGATCGCGCGCTCGGTCGATGCGGTGATGAACAACTTGCGTGGCGATCAGCCAGAAAAACTTGGCATCGACTATGCGACTCTGAAAGCTGCCAAGAAGGACATCGTCTGCCTGCATATCTCGGCCTATGGGCGGAATAATTCCCGTGCCAACTGGCCGGGATATGATTTCCTGATGCAGGCCGAAGCGGGGCTGATGCACCTGACCGGCGACCCGTCCGCAGACCCCACTCGCTTTGGCGTGTCTATCATCGACTTCATGACCGGAACGGTTGGAGTTCTGGGGCTCCTGGCGGCGCTGCGGAAGGCCGGGCAAACCGGAGAGGGATGCGATGTCGATGTCAGTCTGTTCGACGTGGCGCTGCATCAGCTGGGCTATGCCGGGACCTGGTATCTCAACGAGGGATTGGAAAGCAGCCGCGTGGCGCGCGGATCGCATATGTCGGTTTCGCCGGTGCAGACGTTCACGGCGCAGGATGGCTGGATCTATGTGATGTGCATGACCGAACGGTTCTGGGAGCTGATGGTGGACAAATTGGGCCGCAATGACCTGAAGACGGACCCGCGCTTTGTCAATCAGCACACGCGCTCAACGAACCGCGATGCGCTGACCGAGGTTCTGGACGCCGAGTTCGCCAAAGCCCCGGCGGAACATTGGCTTGAAACATTCCGCGGCCTGCTACCCGTCGCACCGGTTCTCAGTGTGCGCGATGCATTGGAAAATCCGTTTATTGAAGAGGTTGGCATGATCTCGGACGTCCCCCACGAGATGCGTCCTGATATGCGCCTCTTGTCGAACCCGATCAAATTCAACGGCGAGCGTCTGTCGCAACGCCCTGGCAGCGCCTTTGGGGCTGGCCGCGCAGAAAGGGCCTGAAGAGTGTGAGCGAACCCATGAACCGAGAAAACTTCCCCGCCGTGCTTGAGGGTTATGGCACGATCCGCCTCTATCGCGCCAGTATGTCAGAGCGGGTGGGCAGCAAGCTGTTGGCCGATCTGGAGGCCGCTTTTGATGCATGCGACCGGCGTGACGGCGCGACGCTGTCCTTTCACCATCACGTGCGCAACGGCGATGCGGTGCTGAATATGGTGCTGGCGGTGGCCGAGCGGCGGGGGCTCAAGGATCTGCACGTTGCGGCCTCGTCGATCTTTCCGGTGCACGAACCGTTGGTGGGCCATATCGAACGCGGCACTGTCACCGGGGTTTCTGCGGGCTTCATTTCAGGCCCGGTCGCCGAAGCGATCTCGGTTGGGGCTCTGCCAAGACCGGCGATCCTGCGGACCCATGGCGGACGCGCCCGGGCCATTGCGGCGGGCGAATTGCCTATTGATGTGGCGTTTGTCGCGGCCCCCGCCGCCGATCCGCTTGGCAATATCTCTGGTTCAATCGGACCGCGGGCCTGTGGCGCCCTAGGCTATCCCAAGGCTGATATCGTCAAGGCCCGCCTCGTGGTCGCCGTGACCGATACGTTGGTGCCCTTCCCGGTCCCGCAGATCGAGATCGATCAGCAATCCGTCGATTGGGTGGTCCCGGTGAAAAGCATCGGCGATGCAGCAGGTATCCTGTCGGGCATCACGCGCCCCACCACCGAACCTATCGGGCTGGAAATCGCGCGGCGCACGGCCGCCGTCATTGAGGCGAGCAGGCTACTGATCCCTGGCTTTTCGTTGCAAAACGGTGCCGGTGGTATCTCCATCGCCACAGCGGATGAACTCGCGCGCTACATGACCAACGCCGGGATAAAGGGCAGTTTCGCAGCAGGCGGTATCACCGGATTTCACGTCAAGATGCTCGAGGCTGAGTTGTTCGAAGCGCTGCTCGATGTGCAGTGCTTCGATCTTGCCGCCGTGCAATCCTATGCCAGCAATCCGCGCCATCTGGGGATGTCGGCGTCGGTCTATGCCTGCCCCGGCCCACGCGGCGCGGTGGTTGATCTGCTGGATACCGTCGTACTGGGCGCGACTGAGATCGACTTGGATTTCAATGTCAATGTCACCACCCGGTCAGACGGGATGATCAATGGTGGCTCGGGCGGGCACGCTGATACCGCTGCGGGCGCCAAACTGACCATCATCACCACACGGCTGACGGCGGCAGGCTTTGCCAAGGTCGTTGACCGCGTCGGCACGGTGACCACGCCCGGAGAAACCGTCGACGTTCTGGTGACCGAGGCCGGGATCGCTGTGAACCCGCGGCGCGGTGATCTGGTGGAACGGTTGGGCCACGCGGGGTTGCCCCTGCGCAACATCGCTGACTTGCAGCGCGACGCGGCGGCGGTGGCGACCCGCGCGGCGATCCATCCGGCAGACGGGCGGATCGTGGCGGTGTCGGAGTATCGCGACGGGTCGGTTACGGATGTCATCAAAGAGGTGCCGCGACGGGATTGAGCGTATTCTGCGTTCGCCTTCAACGGGTCAGGCAATATCGGGTGCAATAATCCATGAACAGAAACTACAAGGTCGTCGATGTCTTTTCGAAGGAACATTTCCTTGGAAACCCGGTCGCGGTTGTCCTGGACGGTGAGGGGCTGAAGGATGATGAGATGCAGGCCATCGCCCGCTGGATCAATCTGTCCGAGACCACCTTTGTCATGCGTTCAACCGACGCCTGAGCGGATTACAAGCTCCGCATTTTCGCCCCGACAACCGAACTTCCCTTTGCAGGCCATCCGACCCTCGTGACGGCACATGCGGTCCTGGAGGCCGGATTGTTCTCCCCCACGGAAGGGAAGCTGGTCCAGGAATGTGCCAAGGGCCTCGTTCCGATCTCGGTCGAGGCTGCCGGAGACGAACGGCGTCTGACCTTTGAACTGCCACCGGCGGAACACCGTCTGCTGACTGGCGAAGAGATCGACGAACTGAACGCCATCCTTGGCCACAAGGTGCTGGCCGACCCGGCACCTGCAGTGGTGGACGTGGGGGCCGTCTGGATCGCCGCTGAAATCTCCGACGTCGATTCCCTGCTCGGGATCGCGCCGGACCTGGCCAGTTGCGCCGATTTCGAGCGCCGCCTCGGGGCCATCGGCGTATGCTTATACGCGGTCAGCGATACGGGGATCGAAACACGGTCCTTCCCGACATCGACCGGCGTAAACGAGGATCCCGTCTGCGGCAGCGGCAATGGGTGCGTGGCGAGTTTCCGGCTGAAGGCTTCCCAGATCGGGCAGGGCGATTCTTACATCGCGCGGCAGGGGCGAATGACCGGGCGCGACGGCTTCGTCTCAATCCGGATCGATTCCGATCACGGAGTCTTTGTGGGCGGTGCGTGCATCACGACGATGGACGGCACTCTGAAGTCGTGACCGCACCGCCGCTTGCCTGGGCCAACGGGCAAGGAAAGGGAATGTGGCGATGAACAAGACACGGAGGCCCATCTGGCCGACAGCATCGCCGCGCCCGAGGCAGGCAACAACGCGGCATCGGCCGGGACACTGATTCCGATGCTGACACTTGGCGTGCCCGGAAGCGGTACCACGGCGGTCATGCAAGTTCTGCTTGTATCGCTCAGCATCCAACCCAGACCGCTTCCTTTCGAAAGGCTACCGGATCTTGTCTGGGGGCTGATCGCGGCACTTTATCTCGCCAATGTCATGCTGCTTATGCTGAACGTGCCGATGGTCGGGCTTTTTACCCGCATGCTGAGTCTGCCACATTGGCTGCTCATGCCTCTCGTCGTCATGGTCAGCTTTATCGGCATCTACTCGATCAGCCACTCGGCATTTGATCTGTTCGTGATGATCGGTTTCGGTGCTTGTGGCTATGCTCTGCGCAAGCTGGACATCTCACTGGTTCCGGTCGTGCCAGGCCTGCTTCTGGGGGCGGACATGGAAAACAATCTCAGGCGGGCATTGTCGATCTCAGGAGGAAACTTCGACATCCTCGTGCGAAGTCTGATCGCGCTGGTGATCTACTTGGTCACGGCCCTATTGCTGGTCCGGTCCTTTACGATTTCCTTGCGCCGGAGCAGGCAGGCGGCAGCGCGGCTCTAATCCGGTGTGCTCCGGGCCGGTGCCACGAGTGTTAACCCGTCTTAGACAGTACCGATTTTGCCGCTACGGCAAGACGCCGGACGCCTTCGATCATCGTTTCAAGGTTGTTCAGTGTGAAATTCACCCGGATGGAACGGCGGTTCATCCCCTCAGGATCGAAGACGCTCGACGGCGAAACGCAGACGCCATGCGCCATCGCCACACGCAGCAAATCATCGGTATTCAGGCGCGGATCGCGCGCCGTGGCCCAGACGAACATGCCACCTGACGGCACCTCCCAGTCGAAGAGGTCAGCAAGGTGCGTTTCCATCGCGGTACACAGCGCGTCGCGGCGGGCACGGTAGAGATCGAGGATTCCCGGCAAGACCCGATCCGTCAGACCGGTGGAGATGGCGTCATAGGTGATCCGCTGGCAGAGGCCGGAGGTACTCATATCCGATCCCTGCTTTGCCGATACAAGCGCCGCGATCATTTCGGGTACCGCGATAACCCAGCCGATCCGGAAACCGGGCGCAAGCTCTTTTGACAGCGTGCCCAGGTAGATGACCGGGCCGTCATAGGGGCCGCTGCCGTGCTGCGCTGAGAGCGTCAGCATCCGTGGCAGGGGTGCTCCATCGTAATAAAGCGTTCCGTAGGGATCATCTTCGACCAGCCAGGTACCGGTCTGGTGCGCCGCCTCGACCAACACCTGCCGTTGGGTCAAATCGACAAGCCGACCGGAGGGGTTTGAAAAATTCGGCACCGTATAGGCGAATTGCGCACCCGCAAAAGCCGCGGCAGGGTCAAAATCTCCCGCTTCCAACACCATCGGACGATACCGGGGCAAGCGCGGCCGCCACGCGTCAAACGCACCCAGATAGGCCGGGCTTTGCACTGCAACGAGGCTGCCCTCTTCCAGCAGGACCTTTCCGATCAGGTCAAGCGCCTGCATGCCGCCTGTGGTGATAAGCACATTGTCGCGGGTCAACGTCAATCCCGGTGCGGAAAACCGCGTTGCGATCAGGTCGCGCAAAATTGGCAATCCGCTGATCGGGGCATAGGCCAGCGCCTCGCTCGGGTGGTTAGCTACGGCCCTTTCTGCCAGTTTTGACAAATCATTGACAGGCCATGTGGCCGGATCTGGCAGGCCGCCCGCCAAGTTGATCAGCCCCGGAATTTGTCCGGCCGCGAGAAATGTCTGGGTTACATCGTTGGTGTCGGAGAGCCATGCGGCGAAAGTGGGGCGTGTCATGAAATATCTCGATTTGCTATACTCTTCGCCACTACGGCGCGGGATGATCCACCCGGCTTAGGATCGCGCGGGCATGCGAGGCGTCGCCAGATGTGGCCGACAGATCATAAGGCAGCACAGTCACCCCGTCGAGCGGTGCGGCAATGCCCGTTAGACGCGACGCGAAAACGAGTTCGAAACGCGCAGGAGCCAATACCACGCGGGTATGGGCGCAGCGCAGATCGGCGCAAATCGATCGATCCAAAGGCTAGCAGCGCCACGCCCTTTGCCGCGGCGATCGCGCGCGCATTGGCGAGGACCCGTGCGGACTCGATCAGCGCGATGACCGGATACGGCAGCACATCGGTCAGTGACCCAATCTGATCGGCACCCTCGGCCTTGGGCAGCATAATTGCGTCGGGGCGCAAGGTCGCTACCGCAGCCAGATCGGATTCAAACGCGGTGCTCCCGATTGCGTTGATGCGCACGATCACTGGCAGTTCGATGAAATCGCGACGCAATGCGGCGCGGGCAGCATCCTTGGGACCGTCGGCTACCGCGTCCTCAAGATCGAGGATAATCGCATCGGTCCCCGACGCGGCGGCCTTTGCGAAACGCTCGGATCGATCTGCAGGCACGAACAGCGGCGCCCTGATCGCTTCCAGCGCACTCATTCCTTGACGATGAAGATAGCTTCGATCTCGACCATGACCCCAAGCGGAAGTGAACCCATGCCGACGGCCGCACGCGCGTGATATCCTGCTTCGCCCAGAACCTCGATGAAAAGTTCGGAACAGCCGTTGACGACCTTGGCGTGATCGATGAAATCCGGTGTCGCGTTGACCATACCGGTAACCTTGGCCACCGCCTCGACAGCCGACGGATCCCCGGCGACCGACTTGACCACCGACAAGAGTTGCAGCCCGACATTGCGCGCCGCCGCGTAGCCTTGTTCGACCGTTGCATCGTCCCCGAGACGACCGGTGATAAATGTCCCATCGGGATTGCGCGGAATCTGGCCAGACAGGTAAAGCGTGTTTCCGATCTTTCGCACTGGTCGGTAAACGGCCAGCGGGTCGGGCGCTTGCGGCAAGGTCAGGCCGAGTGCTTCCAGTTTCTGTTCAGGTGTCGTCATGTCTCAAATCTCGATCTCTTGCGATTCACGGACGGTACGGGCCTCTCCCGTAACGCGTATGCTGGCACCCCGTTCCGGCGTGATCTCGGTGATCAGCCGCGAAGGCACGCCCATATCCTCGCCTTGGCGGATGGTTACGCGGCCCTGATGCGGCCAGTCGATGTCGCGCAGGTATCCTGCCAGAGCCGCAGCGGCGGCCCCCGTCGCAGGATCCTCAACGACACCGCCAAAGGGGAACGGATTGCGCGCATCGAACAGTTGCGCCGTCTCGGCAAAAACCAGATTGAAGGTAATATAGCCCTCGCGTGCGGCCAGCGCCTGCGCCCGGGCAAAGTCATACTTCATCTCGCGCAGGGCCTCGCGGTCTTTCAGCGCAAGGATCAGGTGATCGCCGCCGCCATGGGCCACGGCGGGGGGAATGCGCGGGTCGAGACTGTCGCGCGACAGGCCAAAGATATCCAGGGTTTCCGCCAGGACCGCAGCGGCCACAGGTCCGCTGCGCGTCGGCGGCGATTGGAAGGCTGCCCCCCAGCTGGCGTCGGACGAATGGCCCTCGACGGTTATGCGCGCGCGATTGATGTCGAGCGTGAACAGCCCCGGCCCAACATGGCGTGCCAGGGCCGCGCCAAGTGCAATCGTTGCATGGCCGCAGAAATCCACTTCGACCTCGGGAGCAAAATATCGGACCCGCCACGCATCGCCCTCGGGCGCAGCAAAGACGGTTTCCGAATAGCCGACTTCCGCCGCAACTTTCTGCATTACGGCAGGTTCAGGCAGGGTGTCACAGATCACGACACCCGCCGGGTTCCCGCCATCCTGTCCGCTCGAAAACGCGGAAATATGTTGTATGTTCAGCATATTATTGTCCAATACTGTTCGTTTTACCATCAACGGTGCTCCCGCGCTCGGCGCTTTTCACTAGCAAGGTCAGGGTGCGATTGATCGGTACGTCGATGCCCAGTTTAGCGGCTCGACTCACGATTTCCCCATTGAGGTAGTCGATTTCGGTCGGTTTGCCGCGTCCTAGGTCCTGCGCCGTCGAGGAGTGCTGACCGGCCATTGTGACGGGTATGGTTCGGATTGTTTCGAAAACTGCGTCTGGCACGGAAACGCCCTCCGCCTGCGCGACGGAAAGGGCTTCGCGGGCAATATCCCGCATCAGTTCCGGCATACCCTCCTGCGCCGCGATCTTGCCATAGGGCAACCCGGTGATGGCCGACAGCGGATTGATGGCGCAATTCACCACCAGCTTCGCCCAGAGCGAAGCCATGACATCGTCAAACACGCGCGTCTCGACACCGGCCACGTTGAAGATGTCGGCGACTACCTCCGCACCTTGCCCCGACAGTTCCAGATCGCCGCGCCCTTCGTGACGCACAACCCCTGGGCCAATCATGTGGCTGGCGACATAGACTACGACGGGCAGTACCGGACGCCCGGTAATCTGCCCGAGGGTTTCGGCATTCGACACACCGTTCTGCAGGCTGAGCACGATGCAACCTAGCGCCAGATGAGGTGCGATTTGCTGCCCGGCCTCTCTGGTATCGCCGGACTTTACACAGACCATCACGATGTCAGCGCCGCGGATCATCGAAGGATCAGTGCTGGCCCTCACCTTGGCGACAAGACGTTCACCGCCCTTCTCGAGGGTCAGTCCACTTTGCGACACGGCATCGACGAAGGGTGCCCGCCCGATCAGCACGACCTCATGTCCGGCGAGCGCGAACATGGCACCATAGTAGCAGCCAACCGCACCTGCCCCCATTACAGCAATTTTCATGTGACGCTCCCTTCACTGAACGGTGTTGCCTGCGGCGCGTGCGTCAGCCGAAATAGTTCACGACAGTCTTGATACGCGAGAACTCATGCAAGGCTATCACACCCTTTTCCCGCCCGTGACCCGATTTGCGAACACCGCCGAACGGCAGTTCGACGCCGCCCGCCGCACCATAATTGTTCACAAAGACCTGCCCGCAAAGCAACGCCTTTGCCACCCTCTTCTGGCGGGCGCCGTCGCGTGTCCAGACCGAAGCGACAAGCCCATAATCTGTCCCGTTTGCGATGGCGATAGCTTCCGCCTCGTCTTTGAACGGAATCACACACAGGACCGGGCCGAAGACCTCTTCCTGAGCGATACGCGAGTTGGGGTTGCAGGGGCCGAACAGAACCGGCGCGACGTAAAAGCCGTCACTTGGTGTGTTGGACCCGATCCGGCCCTTGGCGATAATGGGCTGATCCGACTCCGCGATATAGCGCTCGACACGCTGCTTCTGTTTGGCGGAAATCAGGGGGCCCATCACATCGTCTTCGCCCGACGGTCCGACTTCAATCGCCTCGAACCGCAATTTCAGTTCCGCGACGACCTGATCGAAGATGGGGCGATGGATCAAAACACGACTGCCTGCCGAACAGGTTTGGCCAGCGTTCTGGATCAGGGCGTTCACCAACACCGGGATTGCGGCGTCAAGATCGGCATCTTCGAATACGATCTGCGGAGATTTGCCGCCAAGCTCCAGCGTACAACCGACATAGTTCTTTGCCGCAGCGATCTGAATCAGTGTTCCAACTTCGGGCGAACCGGTGAAGGAGATAAAGTCCACGCCGCGATGTTCGGTCAGGGCCTTGCCGGCGGTTTCTCCGCGCCCGGTTACAACGTTGAAGACCCCCGCGGGGAATCCGACTTCGACGGCAAGCTCTGCAATCCGCAAGGCGCTCAGGCAGGCATCCTCGGAAGGTTTCAGCACAACCGTGTTGCCCATCGCAAGCGCGGGGGCGATTGACCGGCCGACCTGCTGCGCCGGATAGTTCCAAGGCAAGATCACCGCGACGACGCCATGCGGCTCGCGGTACATCGCGACGTCATAATTGTTCATGAACGGAATGACTTCGCCATGCAGCTTGTCAGCAGCGCTGCCATAGAATTCGAAATAGCGGGCCGCCATGATCATGTCGGTGCGCGACTGCTTGATTGGCTTGCCGTTGTCTTTCGTCTCAATCTGCGCCAAGGCTTCCTTTTCTTCGAGAATACGCAGGGAGAGCTTCAACATCAGCCGTCCGCGTTCAACAGCCGTCAGCTTCGACCATGGACCGGTCTCGAACGCTTCCCGAGCTGCGGCGATGGCAAGATCGACATCCGCAGCGTCACTATCCGGGATCTCCGCGAATGTCGCCCCATCGATCGGAGATACGACCGGAAGAACCCTGCCGGATTGAGCCGGAACCCAGCTATTGCCGATCAGGTTCTGTGGTTTGGATGTGCTGTTGTTGATCTCGTTCATCATGAGTTCCTTTCTGGCGGCGATCACTCGGTCGCACGCTGCCTGCGCTGCGCAAACATGGTGAGTATGCCTGCCGATTTCGGCGGCTTCAGTTCATTCCGAAGTTGGGCTCTTGCTTGGCAAAGAAGGCGCGCACGCCCTCCTCGCAGTCGGCGGAGGCAAAGACCTGGTCGCTGGCGTCGAGCGAGCGGGAGATCAACTCGGCGGTAGACAACCGCGTAGCCTCTCCGATCAGGGCTTTGCACAGGCTAAGCGCCTGGGGCGGGCGCTTCGACATCTCCGCCGCAAGGGCCTGTGCCGAATTGACAACATCGTCTTTCGGCACAACACGATCAATCAGACCCCAGGCGAATGCAGTTTGGGCATCCACTGGCTCGGTCAGGAAGATCAGTTGTTTCGTCCTGGCAGGACCGATGCGGCGCACGGTCCGATAGGGGCCACCGCTGCTGGGGAATACCCCAAGGCGCATTTCCGGCATGGCAAAGCGGCAGTCCTCTTCGGCGACGATCAGGTCGCAGCACATGGCTATTTCCAGCCCCCCGCCATAGGCGAGACCGTGGATCGCTGCCACGACGGGTTTGGGGAAAGTGGCCAGTTTCTCAAAAACCGCGTTCTGTCGCAGCAATTTCAATTCAACGACCTTGCCCGGTTCGTGAAAGGCGTCGAACTCGGAAATATCAGACCCGGCGCAGAAGGCGCGGCCAGCGCCCTTCAGAACGATGGCACGCACCTCGTCATTCCGGCGCAGACCTTCAAGAATGCGATCAAGCTGTCCGGTCATCTCGATCTTGAACACGTTCAGTGGCGGGTTGTTCAGCGTGATGGTGGCGATACTGTCGTGCACTGCCAATTCTACATAAGGTTCGATCATTGTTGTGCTTTCTCGAATGTCGTCAGTATCTCAGCGGATGTTTTGGTGAGTTCACTGTAGTCTATGGCGGGCTCTTGCTTCAAACAATCTGCATAATCTTAACTATTATGCAGATTGCCTGAGTAATAATGTCGACGCAAAGAGTTTGAACTGAATTCAGTGATTGTGGCAGCGGCAGGTCAGTTCAAAATGTCCCGCAGAAACAATGACACTTGCGGAACGTCAGTTATGACCAAGAGCGCCGCGATCACTGTCGATACCGGAATGATCAGGGATTTGAACAACCTTTGTAAGGGAATCTCGGCGACCTGTGCCGCAGCGAACAAGTTGACGCCCAAGGGAGGGGTGAACAATGCGGTAGTGGCGCTCCGAAACAAATCGGGCAAATCAACACCGCGTTCAAGAGTTGCTAAATGTTTGATTGGCGTCAGGGCACCCGGACAGGCTTCAAGCTTGGGGTGATTGGAGCAGCTTTACCTGTTCAGGCACAAAGGCATCGCCTGCGCCTTTTTCGATCAGATTGCCCAGTGTTTTGTGAACGGCGTCAGCCACTTGTCGGGTAGCGCCCAGTTCGTTTGCCATCTCGGTGTAGTAGCTGGCGTCCTTGTAGGCGTTCGCGATGGTGAACCGCAGCAGATCGGAATTGCGTTCAAGAATGTAGGGGGCGACCCGTTCAAGAGCCGCACCACCGGCGCCGCCCTTGCGCAGGCAGTCCACCATTGCTTCGACGTCCATCCCGTCCGAAATCGCACAGGCGGCAACTTCGGCGATCAGGGTGACAGTGCCGAGCGAGATGATGTTGTGGATCAGCTTCAACTGGTGGCCGCTGCCGGGGCCGCCAGCGACAAAAATGTTCTCCGCAAACGTCTCCAGCACTGGCCGTACCTTGGCAATTGGGTCGCTCTCGCCTCCGACCAGCAGGTTGAGGCGACCTTCTTCGGCTTCCTTTGGCGTCCGAGTCATTGCTGCATCCACCAGTTCGGAACCGACCTTGCGGACCTTTGCGGCAAGGGCGCGGGTGGAACTGGGGATCGCGGTGGAACAGTCGACGACGATCGTGCCGGGCCGCAGGGCTTCAAGCACGGCACCAGAGCCGATCAGCACGTCCTCGACCTGCGGGCTGCCGGTCACACACAGAATCAGGATGTCGCACGCCTTCGCAAGATCCGCCGCCATGTCATGACGGGTTGCACCCAGGTCGATCAGGTCTTCCGTTGGCTGGTTGCCGTCATGGTGCAGGAAATGGAGTTCCCAGCCTTTGGCTGCAATATTCTTCCCGATGCCATGCCCCATCAGACCAACACCAATCAATCCGATCTTTTGCACTTTGGCAGTCCTCCTAGTGTGTCTAGCTATGCGGGATGGAGCTGCACCCCGTTGTCAGTGCTCCATTTACCTCCCCGCAACGATGTGCAGGCAACCAGATTGGTAGTCCTGTCCTAACTGGAAGCTGGCGAGTATGAATTCTGACTAAAGATACGCAGTACCTATAATTCAGGCAATATTTTAAAACTTATGAATTAGTCAGTTAAATTGAAAGGTCACAGAGAGGCATTTGTTTCTACTACACTCGTCGAAGGAATTGCCAATCTTGCTCTAGGTATGGCATTTCAACCGGGCTCTGTTGCACAAATCGTGACCTACCCCTCGGTCGCCCCTCACTCATAATGAGAGTCCTTTGGTTGATAGTCTTCGGTTTCTGTCCGTACTGCTATCAAGTACAACAGAATCCGATGTGTTAAAAAGGCGAATGCGCCCGGGCAGTCGAGAACGAGCCTCATAACGTTCCCGCAGCTGTGGATCTCACCACCCCGGTCAGATCAGTCATGCCGCCACCGTTCAGTTTGGGTCACTGCTCCTCAAAGCAAACAAGCTTCTCACTCGCACGATATCTGGTATACCTCTGAAACCACAAGAAAATCAGTATATAGATGGAACTCGTCGCCCACCCAATCCTTACCTTCCTGACAGACCCATGTCGAAGGCGCCCACGCCCACTCAGCTTGAGAGATGGATGTATCGCTGCGCAAGGAGGTGCAGATCATTGCGATCCTGCGTCAGGCGGAAGGTGGTGTGCCGGTGGCCGAGTTGTGCCGCGAGCACGGGATGAGCAATGCGTCGTTCTACAAGTGACGGGTGAAGTATGGCGGCATGGATGCATCGCTGATCAGCCAGATGAAAGCGATGGAAGACGAGAACCGTCGCCTGAAGCGGATGTATGCGGATCTGAGCATGCAGGCGAATTTACTCGAAGCCCTTGCAAAAAGTGACTGGGCCATCTCAACGCCGCGAGATGGCCGAGAATGCCGTGTCACGACGTGGGGCAAGCATCGCCCTCGCTTGCCGGGCCTTCGGGGTCAGCGAGACCTGCTTTTGCTATGGCCCGAAGCTGCGGGCCGAGAACGAAGAGATCGCCGATCTGCTGGTCGGGCTGACGGATGCCCGCAAGACCTGGGGTTTTGGGCTGTGTTTCCTGCACCTTCGCAACCTGAAGGGCTGGGTATCGAGATCGACTTCTCCTTGCCCGCAGAACGGGTGATCCGCAGCCTGGACAGGATCATCGAATGGCGCGGCAAACCCGGCACCATTAGGGTCGACAACGGCACGGAATATATCAGTGGCAAGCTGCTGATATGGGCCGAAAAACGGGGCATCACCATCCAACCCGGTCAGCCGCAGCAAACCGCCTACATCGAGCGCTACAACCGCACCGTCCGGCATGAATGGCTGGACCGATACATCATCGAAACCATCGACTAGGCCCAAGATCACGCCACGCAATGGCTCTGGACTTGCAACAACGAAAGCCCGATCATGGGCGTCGGCGGGGTAACCCTGGGCTTTGCCCGTTCAGAAGCTGAAAATGGCCGCGTGAATTCTACGACCGCACCCCGTTAAAAATGAGGGATTACCCGCCGAGCGCATCAAGGACCGCATGGCCCAGCTTGAAGCACGACAAAAGCAGCTGCAGGCCGACCTTGCCGCGACCCCCGCCAAGGACACCGCCCTGCGCATTCACCCCAAGATGGCCGAGACCTATCATGTCCGCATCAAGCAGCTGTTCGCGCCGGATGGCCCGGGCGAGGCCCGCGAGGCGATCCGTGGGCTGATCGAGAAGATCGTGGTCACGCCTGTGCCCACGGGCGGCAAGCGCATGGAGCCACAGCTGGACCTTCACGGCGCGCTCGCAGGCATTCTGGCGCTGAGCATTGGTGGGGAGGGGAAGCCCGGACAGCAAAAAACCTCCTGTGAACAAGAGGTTGTGCAAAGTATAGTATTTATGGTTGCGGGAGTAGGATTTGAACCTACGACCTTCAGGTTATGAGCCTGACGAGCTACCGGGCTGCTCCATCCCGCGACAGTGTTTTGCCTGTTTTCCGCGTGTGGAATTGGGCGATTGTTTTGGCTTTGGGCGATATTGATCGCCTTGGGCCTATAGTATGCCCCAGCATTGTTTTGTTGTGGGGCGTTTTATCGTGGTCGAGAGATACAGTTTGATGTCTTGAGGTTTTTACCAGGTTTGGCAGCGACCTACTCTCCCACGTCTTAAGACGCAGTACCATTGGCGCGACAGCGCTTAACGGCCGGGTTCGGGATGGGACCGGGTGTTTCGCTTGTGCTATGACCACCAAACCGGGAAAAAACCTCGAGACATATTAGGTGTCCTACCGCCTATCGGCGACTTGAGGACGTTTGTTTGTCCTGACGGCGCTCGGCGTCATGAGGACAGGTATTGCCCAACCGTCTTTCTCCGATTGGGCAGTGTTCCAAGTCAAGACATTGTGTTTTGTGTATGCTTTTGAGTTTGTCCGTAACAATCTTGCTATTACTGGATCAAATCAAGCCTATCGAGCCATTAGTACCAGTCAACTGAACGCATTGCTGCGCTTACATCTCTGGCCTATCGACGTGGTGGTCTACCACGGCTCTCAGGGATACCTTGTTTTGAGGGGGGCTTCCCGCTTAGATGCCTTCAGCGGTTATCCTGTCCGAACATAGCTACCCTGCACTGCGGCTGGCGCCACAACAGGTCCACCAGTGGTTCGTTCACCCCGGTCCTCTCGTACTAGGGGCAACTCCTCTCAAGTATCCTACACCCACGGCAGATAGGGACCGAACTGTCTCACGACGTTCTAAACCCAGCTCACGTACCTCTTTAAACGGCGAACAGCCGTACCCTTGGGACCTGCTCCAGCCCCAGGATGAGATGAGCCGACATCGAGGTGCCAAACACTGCCGTCGATATGGACTCTTGGGCAGTATCAGCCTGTTATCCCCGGCGTACCT
>NZ_CH902584.1:233238-608513 GCF_000152845.1 Roseovarius sp. 217 | reverse complement strand
CCCGAGGATGACCTCCTTCTGAAACGGACCCACCCCATGACCCATATCCTCGCCATCGACCAGGGCACCACGTCAAGCCGCGCGATCCTGTTCGATGCGCAGATGCGGATCACGGCCACGGCCCAAGAGGAATTCGCCCAGCATTTCCCGCAATCGGGCTGGGTCGAGCATGACGCGAATGACCTGTGGTCGACCACGGCGGGCACCTGCCGCGCGGTGATCGAAAAAGCCGGGCTGACCGGCGCGGATATCGCCGCCATCGGCATCACCAATCAACGCGAAACAACCGTGGTCTGGGACCGCCACACCGGGCAGGCCATCCACCGCGCTATTGTCTGGCAGGACCGGCGCACGGCGGAGTATTGCGCCGAGTTGCGCGCCGCAGGGCACGAGCCGATGGTGGCCGCGCGCACCGGTCTTTTGCTCGATCCCTATTTTTCCGGCACGAAACTGCGCTGGATTCTCGATCATGTCGCGGGTGCGCGCGACCGCGCCCAAGCGGGCGATCTGCTCTTTGGCACCGTCGACAGCTATCTTATCTGGAAGCTCACGGGCGGCCGCGTGCATGCCACCGACGCGACCAATGCGGCACGCACCCTGCTCTATGATATCCGCAAGGGTCGGTGGAGCGCCACGATCTGCGACCTCTTGGGCATCCCGATGCAGATGTTGCCAGAGGTGCGCGACAGCGCCGATGACTATGGCCACACCCGCGCGGATCTCTTTGGCCGCGAAATCCCCATTCGCGGTGTTGCGGGCGATCAGCAGGCGGCCACCGTCGGGCAGGCGTGCTTTAAACCGGGGATGCTCAAATCCACCTATGGCACCGGCTGTTTTGCCCTGCTGAACACCGGCGACACGCCGGTTGTCTCGCAAAACCGGCTGCTCACGACCATTGCCTACCAACTGGATGGCAAACCCACCTATGCGCTCGAAGGCTCGATCTTTGTTGCAGGGGCCGTGGTGCAATGGCTGCGTGACGGTCTCAAGATGATCCGCCACGCGAGCGAAACACAACCTCTCGCTGAACAGGCTGATCCCAATCAGACCGTCGTTCTGGTGCCCGCCTTTACCGGGCTGGGCGCGCCCTACTGGCGGCCCGATTGCCGGGGTGCGATCTTTGGTCTGACGCGCAGCACCGGCCCCGCCGAGCTTGCCCGCGCGGCCCTTGAGAGCGTTGGCTTTCAGACCCGCGATCTGCTTCAGGCCATGCGCGACGATTGGGCGGGGCAGGGAGCGGATGCGGTGCTCCGGGTCGATGGTGGCATGAGTGCGTCGGATTGGGCGATGCAGTTTCTTTCAGACATTATCGACGCGCCGGTGGACCGCCCAGAGGTGCTGGAAACCACGGCCCTTGGCGCGGCTTGGCTGGCGGGTATGCACATCGGTCTTTACCCTGATCAGGCGGAGTTCGCAGCGACCTGGGCCTTGGAGCGGCAGTTCCTGCCGACGATGTCAGCGGATCTGCGCGAGACAAAAGTCGCAGGCTGGGCACGGGCAATAGAGGCCACGCTCTCTTTTTAGATGTGCGCGGGACAAGTTCGGGTTACACAACTTCACGAGAGATTTTACTCTCGTGAAACCGTCATGTGTTGTTAACCGATCGGCGACATACTAGATTTGTCCAAGATCTGAGTGGTTCCCTCTCGCCATAGGAGTCAAAATGACCAGCCCGGTCAGCGTCATTGTCCCAGCTCGAAACGAGGCGCAAACCATTGCGCGCGTCGTGTCTGTGTTGGCTGGCATGCCGGATGTGGGTGAGGTTGTGGTGATCGACAACGGCTCGACCGATGCAACCGCCGAGGTGGCCCGGACATCCGGCGCAACCGTGATTTCCGAGCCGCGCACAGGAATGGGTCACGCGGTTCGTGCCGGTGTCGCCGCCGCGCGCCATGATTGGGTCATGAAGGTCGACGCGGACCTGGATAAATTCGATACTGATCTGTTCGCCCGCATGCCTGCCGCACGCGCGCCCGGCGTGGGATTGGTCAAAGGCGTCTGGCACGACCCTGCCGATAACATGCCCATGACCCGCCTTCTGGTGATGCCCGCCCTGCGGCAGATGTTTCCGGGTCTCTCGCGCCTGCGTGCTCCCAATTCGGGGATCTATGCCTTTGACCGATCACGCATCGCGCATCAGAATCTGATCGGGAACTACGCCGCTGATATCGACGTGATGCTGCGGGTGCACGCGGCGGGATATGACGTGGCCGAGGTGGATATTGGCCGCATCGTCCACGATACCCGCGATGTCGTCCATTACAACGGCATGGCCGAAGAGATATTCGCCTTTTTTCTCAGCCGGCAAAGCAGGCTCCTCACGCGTGAAATGGTCGTTTTGGCGCAGAACGGCGGGCAGGTGATCCACCATGCGCTCGCCGCCATGGTGCACCGGCTGTCGGCCGGGGTGCGCACCACGATCTACCTTGAGGATATCACGAGCGCGGATTCCCGGCTGCTCCAGGACTCGCTTTCTGCTTATCCCACGGTCTCCGTCTGCCCGCTTGAGACAGCTTGCGATTTTACACCCCATGCCAATGCGACAGGGCTTTGCATGCTGGCCCCCTATCCGCGCGCTGGCGGCGGCAACGCGCTGGCTGAGGCGGTCAGCCTTTATGAGGCGGCGCTCGAATATCTTCCGGGTGATTTGTGGTTGATGCCGGTTCACGAGTCCGGGCGCATGATCACCGGCTTTCAGCCTGACATGGTGCCAGACGTCAGCGACGGCTTGGCCCACAAGCATGAGGCGCTCGAGCTTCTGACCGGTGCGTCCCTCGCGCTGCCCAACCCGTCGCGTGAATTCTTCCAGAGCTACGCGTCACTGCCGGATGCCTTGCGCCCGACAATCGGGCCGATCATCCCTCAGCGGCACCCGTCGGTCGGCAATTTCTAAGACAGACGTTGTCCCGCCCTGACCGAATGTCAACCCGCCCCAAGACACCGAGGGGCGGTTCTTTTTGGGCAATGGACTCAGGCCCCTTTGAAATTAACCTCGCCCTCATGTTCCAGCGCGCGATCCTGCGCCTCTTGGCGCATCACGCCGTCCTCCCGGTGACGGCGACGCAGACGGCCATATTGCCCGATCCCGACGGCGGCCAGAATAATCGCTCCGCCGGGGATCAGGCCCGGACCCGGGTCTTCTCCCAACATCAGCATGGCAATCAGGATCGCCGCCAGCGGTGAAAAGGACGTGGCCAGCGATACATCGCCCGAGCGCGCATATTTCAGTCCGAGCGCCCAGGCGAATTGCCCCCCGATCACCACGATCACCGCATAGATCCAGACCCATTGCCAGACGACCGGGTGAAACACATCCTCGAAATGGTCGGGGCCAAACAGATAGAGGGCAAGGAAGAAATAGAACGTCGTGCCCACCGCCGTGCGATAAATCGCGAAAATCCCCATCGGAATGCCGCGCAGGCCCGTGCGTGCGATCAATGTCGAGGCGATATAGGACAGCGTGGCCAAGAGCGCGCCAATCTCACCCTTGCCCAGCATGAACGCCGTGCCCTGATTGTTCATCAGGATCATCACCACCGCTCCGGCGAGCGCCACCAGCCCTGCAACAAAGGACCACGGCTCGAACTCTTCCCGCAGGATAAGCCAGGCCGCGAGTAGAAACAGTGGCGGTTCGATCCTGCCCATCAGCACCACATTGGTCACCGTGGTATGCTCCAGCGCGTAAAAGAACAGCCCCGGCGTCAGCGCCGAGGAGAAGAACGCCGAGAGGGTCAGGATGACCCAATGTTTGCGTCCCAAGGCGCGCAGGTTGTCCCATGTCCAATCCCGCCAGAACATCAGGAGCATCGGCACCATAGACATCAGCGATCCGACAAACAGCAGGTTGCAATAGGTGATGACATTTCGCCCCATCACCCGGTTCTGCGCACCAATGTCTGCCAGAAGCGACACCAGAGAGTTTGACGAGGCATAGATCAGCACCGCCACCCAGGCGAGCGTCGCCCCGAGCATCACTTTTGAGGCGTCGGGAATGGTCTGCGTGCTGACATGGCTCATGGGGAATTCCTAAACCAACGACTGGTGTTGAGAGTAAATTGCGCCCGATATGCGCGTCTTGCAACCAACGCTTGTGCACGCTCGGTCACGATCCCTGGAGTGCCGCGAAACATTGTTTCAATCGCGCGTTTTGCGTCACGCTTGCGTGGGAACCTTTTAAATTTTGTGTGATTTTGATTGTAATGGGTGGTCCGCAAGGCAAAGTTGCGCGCAACGCGGGCCGCAGCCTGACCCCAGACGATAGAGTGATCCACCCATGACCGCCCCTTCCGACACGTCCGGACCCGGTTTCGTCACCATCTTTGACGAGACCTACGATCAAGCCGATTGCCGCGCCTATTTCCGCATGATGGACCGGCTTGGCTATCGCAACCAGCATCATGCCGTCGCGGCCTTTCGGGCGGGGCTGGCCGAGGTGATGCGGTTGCGCGGCCTTGGGCAGGCCAGAGTCGTTGATTTTGCCAGCAGTTATGGAATCGTCACGGCGCTCATGGCGCATGAGCTGAGCCTCGCAGAGGTCTTTGCCCGCTACCGCCAGCCCGAGTTCGAGACCGCAACCCCCGCCGAGGTTATTGCCTGGGATCGTGACTGGCTGGCGGCGCTGCGGCGCCCCGGTCCGCCACTCCATGTCACCGGCATAGACGTCATGCCGAATGCGGTCGCCTACGGGCGCGCTGTCGGTCTCTTTCAGACCGGATGTGTCGAGGATCTGGAGCGTGATGACCCCTCGGACGTGCTTGCGGCAGAGTTGGAGCGCTGCGATATGATCGTTGAATGTGGGTCCGTGGCGCAGCTCATGCCGCGCGCGTTGGACCGGATGCTGGCTGCCTGTGGCCCGGTCAAGCCTTGGGTGATGACCTCGCCCATTCGGGGCAATGAACGCCCTGAAGCGACAGAGGTCATGCATGCCCACGGTCTTGTGGTCCAGAGCCTGCCGATCCCCCCCTTCGTCCATCGCCGCTTTGAGGGGCCAGCAGAACAGGCCCGCGCCATCGCCAATGCGCAGGCCGTCGGACATGACACAGAGGGGGTCGAGACAACGGGGCACTTCCATGCCCAAATCCTCCTTGCGCGCCCTGCGTCGGAGTGTACTGACCCTGCAACCTGGTCGATGCCTTTGACTGTGGCGCCCATGTACGAGGATGACCGCGCATAAACCGTTGTCGCGTCTTGTCGCTGCGGCTATCATTGCGCTGTTGAACCATAGGTTTTTCATGATCCGCCCCAAACTTTGTCAGGATGGAATTGCCATGTCCCGCTGCGCTGCCCCTGTCACGACCTGTGCACGCATTCTGTATCATCAGGGCTGATCAGATGCGTGGGCTGGGACTTCTCACAGTGATGGCGTCCATTGCATGTGGCTTTGGCGCGGGGCAGATCGGCCTGACCCTGTTGGGGCAGGGGGCCGAGCGCCCCGAACCTGTTCAGATCACCGCTGCTCTCGCGGCGGTCGAAAATGCGTCAGAGGCTCCTCTGCCCGAGGACTGGCCGACGGTCTTTGATCCCTATGTGCCTGACCCGCCCAAAGCCGCAGCCATGACCAAGAAGCTCGAGACGTATCGGCTGGTCGGGCTGGTTGCGGGCGGAGAGGATGGCTGGGCCATTCTCACGGCCTCTGATGGCGACCGCCTGATCCGGAGCGGTGACCGGCTTATCGGTGGCGAAACGGTGCTCGAGATCGCCTCTGACGGTGTCTGGATCGAGCGCGAGACAGAGCGTGTTCTGGTTGCCTTTGAGGAAACACCTGACGAAATGATGGCCCGCATCATGAGCAATGGCTCGGTTCAGGCCGATGAGGCCGAGATCCCGGCCAGCACCTTTGCCGGAAGTGATATGCACCGCATTCTTGGTCGGGCGGGCAGTGTGCGGATGGTGTCGGCCAATGGTGCAACCGGAGAGATATTTCCGGAAATCCTCTGGGTGCGCGAAGGGCAGGTTTATGACCTGATCGGGTTGCGCCGCGGCGATCTGGTTTTGCGGGTGAACGGCTATTCTGTTTCCGATCCGGAAACACTCGCCAACGCAGGACAGATCCTTACAGAGAGCGATGAATTCGCCGTCGAGATCATGCGCGGGGGGCAGCGCCGGACCATTTCCGTACGCATTACGGGGCGTGGCTGAGCAGTTTCTTTTCGACCAGCTCTTTAATTCTTAAGATGACTATATATCTAACCTTTAACTGGCTATTTGTTTCAGTTTTGACCGCGGATACAAAATAAAATATCCTTTATAAATCAATATATTAACGAATATGGCTTCGATATTTGGTCTCGCGAAGTAACATTACGATATCCTCACGAAAATGTTATCATTGTTCCATGCAAACATTCGTGTTGAAGTGGCCTTGTCAGGCGCGTCATTTTGGCGCTCTTGACGTACCTACCAATGTAAATGTTGCGCGTCTTTGTGCGCATATCAGGGAGCAATTGCTCTAAGCTATTAAACCAAAATCTGCGGATCACTGATCCGCGCGGGCCAAACATTACTCACCCTTCCGGCCTGTCATCCCTAGCTGATCGAGTTCGCTCGAAACTGACATACGGCAACCGCACCGGTTGTTCTGCCTATGGGGCTATTCGCCCTCCTTTCTCGCGGCATGCATGGCGCGGGGCTTATCGCGTCATGTCTGGAGCGTGACGTCAGTAATTTTCGCAAGCTTTTTCTGCTGGAGGACAAAGCATGAAACGAAGAGACGCACTAAAGCTCGGCCTAGGGGCTGCGGGCGCCACAGCGGTGGCATCGCAGGTCGGAGCGGTCGAGATTGAACAGTGGCCAGATAGTGCCGCGGACGGGCTGCCTCAAACAGGTCTCGTATTCCCGGACACGTTCGAGCCAAGCATCACCGTACAATCGAGCCCGGCGGTGGAGCCTTTTACGGCCCCGCTGAACATCATGCCGGTGGCACAGCCAATCAATCCCAACACCTACGATCCGCCGATCGAGCCCGAGCGCCATCAGCGCTTTGATGATTTCCCGCCGCAGAAGCATTACGAAGAAGTGATGACTGAATTCCGGTGGAAATACCACTGGCAGCCCCCGTATGGCGATGGCACACCCGATGTTGTGGGCCGCGCTGGCGATCCCGATGTTGGGTCTTGGCACTGGGGCTTTAACGGCATCACGCCCGGCGAAACCTATCATGCCAATTACGGCGAGCCGGTCTTCCTGCGCCGCAACAACCTGCTGCCCACCGTGGGTGCTGGCAATGTGACATTCGCGCTTCCGTCGCCGACCATCCACCTGCACAACGGCCATACCGCCTCTGAATCGGACGGTATCCCGCAGGACTTCTTCAATCCCGGCGAATTCTGGGATCACCATTACGCCAACATCCCGGCTGGTTCGCCGTTCGACTGGAATTTCGACAACCCCGAGATCATGAATACCCTGTGGTATCACGATCACCGGCTCGATTTTACCGCGACCAACGTCTACGCGGGCTTCTCGGGCTTCTACCTGATCTTTGATGAGCGGGATTCCAACAACGAACGGGACAAAAACCCCAATGCGTTCCGCCTGCCTTCCGGCGATTATGACATTCCGCTGATCCTTCACGATGTCATGTTCCAACCAAACGGTCAGGTGATCTGGGACTTCTTCACGCCCGATGGCGCGTCCCCGCATCCCGAAGCGCGCCCCGAGCCGGTCGAGGTCGGCAACTCGCAAGGCACGCCGGATACGTTCGACTCCAACCGCCTGCAATACACCACGCAGGGCATGACGGGCGACAAGATCACGGTCAACCGGATCATCCAACCCTATCTTGATGTGAAGCGCCGGAAATATCGCTTCCGTTTCCTCAACGGTGGCCCGTCGCGTCTCTATCGTCTGGTGCTCAAGGTTGTCCCCAAGGCTGGCCGTGGCGAGCCCTATTTCGACGACTTCATCATCCTGTCCAACGACGGCAACCTGCTTGAGGCGCCGCTGGTCGAACCCAAGATCGACCTCTGGATCGCCAACCGCTTTGACGTCATCATCGACTTCTCAAAGTACAAGGATGGCGACAAGGTTCAGGTCTGGAACGATCTGGAAATCCGTGGCGATGGTGCAGGTCCGACCGGCTACACGCTGGAAGGCGAGAACATGATGCCCGTTCTGGAATTCCGGTGCGCAGGTCGCAAGAAGCCCGATCCGTCGCGCGTTCCTGCCACCATGCGCAAACTTCCGGAAATCCGCATGTCCGAAGTCCGTCGCAAGCGTTTGTTCGTGTTCGACTACGACAACGGCCTGTGGACGGTGAACGGCCGCCTGATGGATCCCAACCGCGTGGACGTCAAGATCGAGCAGGGTTCTGCCGAGATCTGGACCTTCCGCAACGAGGGCAACGCATGGGCGCACCCTGTTCATACCCACTTCGAAGAGTTCCAGATTCTTGAGGTCAACGGTCGTCCGCCAAGTGCGGTAGAGCGGGCCCGCAAGGACGTGGTCTCACTCGGGCCGGGTGACGAGGTAACCTTCTTCAGCCGCTGGCGCGACTTCTTTGGCAAGCACGTGATGCACTGCCACAACGTCGTTCACGAAGACCACGCAATGATGATCCGTTGGGATATCGTTGAGCCGGGTCAAGGCGACTAAGCGGAAATCCTTCTAGGAATTCTCTGAAAAAAGAGAGGAAAAGACATGACAAACAGACGTCAATTCATGGCCGGTCTTCCGGTCGCGGCGGCTGCTGGGATTACCGCCGGGTTCTACACCACGCCGGGAAACTCCAAGGAGCGCGCTGATGAGGCCCGCAAAGCTGCAATCTCCAAGCTGCGCGAAGCCAAAGCAACCCTGCATCCCAACGAGATGCCGGTTCTCTGTAATCCCATCAACAGCGGTGGGGTCATCAACTCTGCGGTGAACGACTCGTTCCCCAATGTGATGATGGTCAACCAAGACGGCCTTGGGATGTCCTTTTACGAGGGCTTCATCGAAAACAAGGTCGTCATGATGCACTTCATGAGCCTCAAGGATGAAGAGCATTTCCCGATCACCCGTCGCATGGCCGATGTGGTGGCAGAATTGGGCGACAAGGTCGGGCGCGATGTTTTCGTGTACTCGATCAGCCGCGATCCCGAGCATGACACACCTGCACGCATGCAGGCCTATGCCCAGGAACTCGGTGCGCCCAAGGGCTGGCATTTCCTCACGGGTACGCCGCAGCATTGCGCCGATCTCGCCTTCCGGATGTATCGCATGAGTCACTCGACCTTGCCCGGCACGCGCAAGGTGGATGTGGTGTTCTACGGCAATGGCAGCGCCGGACTCTGGGGATCGTTCCCCTGGGACATCCGGGCCGACGATGCCGCCAGCCGTGTCGCTTGGGTCATGCCGCAGCCGACGCCGCAAGTCGGCGAAAAGCTGCGCCGGGCCGGTCCGCGTGTGTTCGATATGAAAGACACGCGCAACCACAACCGCGAAGTCTGATCCCGGGCCCCGGGCAACCGGGGCGCCAGAACAGTATTTTGAATCGGAGACAATGAAAATGTTTCGTAAATCCATAAGACTGGCTGCGGTGATGGCATTGCCCGCCTCGGTCATGGTTGGGGGGGCGCCCGCTTGGGCCCAGACACCCTTCGACCTCAACATGTTCTGCAACGTATCGGGACATGCCAACGGCGGCCAGCAACGGCGTGTTCCGTTCGAGACCAGAACGACTGTAGGGAACGCCACCACCTTGCTTACAGCGGATGGCGACGCGGTCTTCCCGGAGGGCGACAGCTTTGGGACCAACCCGCCCAACATGCTGCCGACCATCTACGAGAACGCCAAGACGTGTCGGGGAAACGAGATCCCCAACACCCTGCCCTCGACACCGGAGAATCCCTACAACCTGCATGACGATCCCGTCATTCGGGAACTCGACAAAACCTCACCGACCGATGACCTTGACTGGATCATGGATCGGATCGAGGCCATGTCGGAACCGCAACAGATTTGCCGCAACTTCCGCGGCACAGAGCATTGCTACAGCTATCCTCGCCGGGTAAATCCGGGCGAAATGCGTACTCTGGCGCGGCGGGCCGTCGATATCATTGAGGGCAACGAGCTTCAGGGTCGTTTCAGCGAGCGTGAATACGAAGGTTTCCCGCTCCTGCACTATCTCGGCGGGCTCAAGACCAAAGTCGTCGATCCCGAGACCAAGTCGGTAACGGTCAATCAGCTTTGGTATGACACCCATATCGAGTCGGATGCCGCCTATATCGATCCGATTGCGGTGACAGACGAGGAGTGGACCATCAAATATGTGGTCAAGATCCTCAACCGCGGTCACGAAGACTTTGCGCCCTATGCCATGTTCTTTGACGATTGGACCGAGTTGAATCTAACCGATCTGGGCGGGCCGGATTTGACCGCTGGCGGCACCGCGTTTCCGCGCGTTCCCAATATCGGCATGGACCAGACCTTCTTCCCGATGCAGGAAGGGCTTGAATACACCCTCAACATGAAGATGCCCCCGGCACGCTTCTGGAACCTCAGCTACCATTGGGGCTGGCGTCAGCACCCGCCTCGGGTTCAGGTGACGGAAAACATGCGGGTTCCGCTGCGCAATGGCGCGCTGCGTAACACGGCAGAAAGTGGTGTGTTTGGTGAGAATCCGCGCGCCAGCGAAGAGGCCAAACTTGCCGCGATCGGCATGATCGGTGACACCGCCCCGGCCAAGCGCATGTGGCAGATGTTCCGTGAAATGGGTGGCATGACGATCAACAGCACCAACAAGCACTTTGGCGGAGGTCTCAACGGGTCGATCATTCAGGCGCAGATGCACCTGATACGTCAGGCCTTTGACGACTGGAGAAACCGTGGCAGACTTCCCACCGGCTATGAAATGGACCCGGATGCCGACGTTACGGTTCTGTTCCTCAACAACACCATTTATGGCCAGCTCAAGGGTCATAATGGCGATGCCAATGTCATCATGGATGATGGCGTCTGGGACAAGCGTGGCGACAAGGTCAACATTCAACTCCTGAATGGCGACTATTACGTCCACGCCTATGTTCTGGTCGACTTCGGTGGTTTGCGTGGCTGGGAAAATACCTTCCACAACACACTGCCGAGTGGGGGCGCAGGTCCGCTCTTTACCTTCGGCCGCAACTACTTCTGGATCCACGTCGCAGGCGGTGGTCCGATCCCCGTGCCGCCAGCAGCCCGTCCGGAGGGTGCGCCCAACTCGCCGATCAACGATCAGTCATGGCAGGTCGCCAATGGCAACGGTGTTGTCCCGAGCAATTTCGAATTCGCTTGGGGTGGCATGCAGCAAGAGATGAACGACTACGTGAACGTCGATGGTATCGGTGAACACCACCTCGAAGTGGAGTTCAGCTACGAGCCGTCTCGCCGGTTGCGCATGTATCAGTTCGATGCGCTGCACCACGATACTGCCGTGTGGTCTGTCCACTAAGCGGTTGATTTTAAATAAGGGTCCAGCGGCGTCCAAGCCGCTGGACCCACATTTGACCTAAAACATTACTTTCTCGACGGAGACTTGAAATGGCAGCGATCAGAAAAGCCCTTCGCACCGTGCCCGCCTGTGCTCTCAGTCTGGCGCTTTTGACGTTCGCGGTCCCTGCCGCAGCCGATCATTCCGGTCACGACAAGACCGAAGACCAAAGCCACGATCACAGCGCGGTCAAAACCGAAGACCATTCGGCAGGTCACGACGATCACAGCGCGGGCCACGACGCGACAGCCGGTCACGACATGACAGCCGGCCACGACGCGATGGCAGGCCACGGCGACCACGACCATGCCGCAGAAGCGCACCGCATGCCCGACCATCTTGGCATGGACACTCAGAACAGCATCGGCATGGCGATGAGCATGGATGGGTTCCAGTACAAGCGCAGTCTTCAAGACTATCAGATGCCCGCCATCAACCTGCGCAATCAAAACGCCCAAAAGGTGAATTTTGCAGAGCTGATGGCGTTTGATGGCCCTGTCCTGCTCAACTTCATCTTCACCAGCTGCGCCACGATCTGCCCGGTGATGAGCGCAACCTTTGGTCAGACCCAAGAGGATCTCGTCGCCATCGACGAGAATTACCTCATGGTCTCGATCTCGATCGACCCGGAATACGATACGCCCACGCGCCTGCGCGACTATGCCGAATTGCACGCAGCCCGTGATAACTGGATCATGCTGACTGGCCAGTTCGACGATGTCTTTACCATCGTGCGCGCCTTTGATGCGATCTACAAAGGCGACAACAAGATGTATCATCGCCCTCTCACCTTTCTGCGCGCCAGCAAGGATGCGCGCTGGCTCCGGCTCGAGGGTCTCCTCGGCTCCGAGGAACTGGCTGAGGAATACAACAAACTGCTTCACCCCGAGGTGAACTGATGGGCTTGCATCTGCTTGTCTCCACTCTGCGCCGCCTTGGCCTCGCGTTTGCCCTTGTTGCCGTGCCGCTTTGGGCCGCCGCCGGGCAGGCGGGCGATGCAGACCTCGGTCGCAAACTCTATTGGGAGGGGATCGGCGCTGATGGCCAGCCGATCACCGGCGTGACCCAGGGCGATGTGAAAATCTCTGGCGCGCAATTCTCCTGCGTGAACTGCCACCGCCCCAGTGGGTTTGGCACCTCCGAAGGCGGTAATTACGTCCCCCCGATCATCGGCTCGGTGCTCTTTGACAAAAAGACGCCCAACCGCAATCGTATGTTCAAAGACCTCTACCAAGAGGTGCAGCCCGCCGGTTTCTGGGCACGGGTGCGCGCGCCCCGCATGCGCCCGGCCTATGATGATGAATCGCTGACGCGCGCGCTCAAGGATGGCGTGGATGCGGGCGGGCATGTGTTTGACCCGATCATGCCGCGCTATGATCTCACAGCGCAGGACGTGGCCAACCTGTCCGCCTTTATCAAGACGCTCTCGGTCGAGATTGACCCCGGCGTGACCGAGCGTGACATCCATTTCGCAACCATCATCGACCCCGGCGCTGATCCGGCGGCGGCGGATGCCATGATCCGCACGCTCGAACTGTTTTTCGAGTGGATGAACAAGGACACTGAGGGTGACACCCGCAACCCGACCTTTTCACCCAATTACCGCTCCAATTTCATCTCCGCCTATCGCTACTGGAACCTGCATGTCTGGCGGCTCGAAGGAGCGCCTGAAACATGGCGCGCCCAGCTCGAGGCGAAATATGCCGAGCAGCCGGTTTTCGCCACCGTCAGCGGATTGGTCGAAGGGCCTTGGGATGAAATCGGGGCCTTCTGCGACGCCAAACGCTTGCCGTGCATCTTTCCCAACACCGAATTGCCCACCCCCGGCGAGGGGCGCTATGGCTATTCGATGTTCTTCAACCGTGGCCTGCCGCTCGAGGCCGAGGCGCTGGCGCTTTACCTAGGCGATCAAGACACGTCCCCGTCTCGCGTCCTGCAACTCCACGGAGCCGGACCCCAAGGCACCCGTCCGGCAGAGGCCTTCACCAAGACGATGGCCATGGTGTTGCCCGACACGAAGGTTGAGACCCTGCCGTATGACGGGGCCGAGGGCCTGCGCACGGCACTTGCCGCAGCGGACTCTGACACACCCCTTGTGATCTGGCCGCAGGATGTGACAGAAGCCGTTGCCGTGATTGCCGCAAATCCGCCCGCCACGCCGCGATTCTTCCTTCCGTCTGCGGCCAAGGAACCGGCGCTTGCGGCATTCTCCCCGGCGCTGGTCGAGCAGGCGCGTCTTGTCTGGCCCTATGACAAGCCCGAGTCTTACCATCCGAACAAATACCGCATTCGCGGATGGATGCACACGCGGCGACTTAAGGTCAGCCACCCCCGCATCCAACTGCAAACATACTATGCACTGACCATGATTCAGTTTGGCCTGATGCATGCGATTGATGATTTCTATCGCGATTATGTGCTGGAAATCATCGAGCATGAGGCAGAGAATGAACTGAACCCCGGCACCCATCCCGAACTGGGATTGGGACCGGGACAGCGCTTTGCCTCCAAGGGTGCCTTCATCGCAGCATTAGTCCCAGAAGAGCGCGTTGGCTACCGCGTTGTCAGTGATTGGATCGTACCCTAGGTTTTGAGTAATGGGCCTTACGGTACGTAGCGGGCGGCAGGGTACCCTGTCGCCCGTGTCTTTTCAGATCAGCGACCAGATCCAGACAAGTCCCGCCGCACCCGCCAGATAGGCGCCAAAGGCAATCGCAAGATCGCCGTCCGGCCGTGCTCCGCGCCGGAGCGCCGTGATCCCTGCCACGGCCATTGCCAACACCGCTGCGACCAGGGTGACCACCGGAAGGGCCATCACCCCCAAACCCGCTCCGATCCCCGCCATCAGCTTGACATCACCCCATCCTAACCCTTCGCGCCCGCGCAGGGTCTGATACCCGATCCGCAGCGCCATAAACGTCCCCGCACCGACGGCTGCGCCGATCAACGCCCCCCAGAGATCGCGGCTGGGGTCTTCCCACGCGAGCAGTATCCCGATCAGAAAGAGCGGGCCGGTCAACCCATCCGGCAGCCGGAATGCGGCCAGATCACACAGAACCAACCCCATCAAAACCCAGAGCCAACCCGCCCCCAGCACCATATGCAGGGGCGATTCTGCGACCCAAACCGCCAGCACCGCCAGCGCCATGCCCCCCAATTCAGCGTAAAACAACCGCTTCGGAATTGCCGCGCCGCAGCTCCGACATTTTCCGCCCAACCAGAGCCAGGACAGCACCGGGGCCATGTCGCGCCAGCCAATTTGACCCGCACAGGACTGGCACCGCGATCTCGGTCCGACAATGCTCTCGCCACGCGGCAAGCGATCCGCCCAAGCTGCCAGAAATGATCCCACAGCCGCCCCGGTCGCGATCAGGAAAAAGGCCAATGAGGCGGTTCCAGACATAGGCATCTCCGATGCGGGAAAAACGGGGCCGGGGCCACGGCAGCGATTGTCAGATGGCTGCGCGTACTCTATCATTCACCCGGTAATCTATACGCATTTACGGACAGATTTTACCATGCAAATCAATATGTCACGCCGCTCGCCCCGTGCGTCCGCCGATGCCGGCTTTTCGCTGCTTGAACTGATGGTCGTGGTGGTCATCATGTCCATTCTGGCGCTCGTTGTGATGCCGCGTATCATCGACCGACCGGATCAGGCCCGTGCCGCGCGTGTGCAATCCGATCTCGCCGTTCTGGCGGGTGCGGTCAAGCTCTACAAGCTGGACAATTTCCGCTATCCGACCACCGAACAAGGCTTGCGCGCATTGGTCGAGGCCCCGACAGCCACCCCTGCGCCGCAGAATTACGCCGCCAATGGTTATATCGACCGACTGCCGCTGGACCCTTGGGGCAATGAATACCAGTATCTCCAACCGGGTGTGCATGACGAGTTTGACATCTTCACCCTCGGGGCCGATGGCGTCGCTGGCGGCGCGGGTGTCGATGCGGATATCGGGTCATGGGGCGAATAACGACCTCCTCTGGCGATGACGGATTCACCCTTCTGGAAATGGTTGTGGTCGTGGCGGTGATGGCCGTGCTTTCGGTTACGGCGACGTTTTCCATCACCGACCGCAGCCGTGGCGAAGGCGACGTGATCCGCTTTGCCGCAGCCTATGACCGCCTTCGCGATGCGGCCATCTTGGGGGCGGCTCCACAGGGCTTGATCCTCGTTCCTGACGGCTGGCAAATCCTGCGCCCACCAGCCCCGAATGCCCCCGAAGACGGCTGGCAACCTGTGGGCAGAGCGCAGAAATTTCGCGGCGAAGCCCGGTTTGAGGGGCCGAATGGCGCGATTCTGCCGCGCGAAGTGCCGCGCGCGCCAAAGCCCGATATCACCTTTCTCCCCGACGGTCAGGTCAGCCCCTTCGAGGTGACCTTCATCGGCAATGAGAGCCTCAGTCGCTGCCGCTCGGCGGGCGTCCTAGGTCTCGATTGTGAGGG
This sequence comes from Roseovarius sp. 217, assembly GCF_000152845.1. Lineage (GTDB taxonomy): Bacteria > Pseudomonadota > Alphaproteobacteria > Rhodobacterales > Rhodobacteraceae > Roseovarius. The sequence goes on along the minus strand of NZ_CH902584.1, from coordinate 592,624 downwards.
GGCATGACCCGTCGCGACGATCACGGCAGCCGGGGCGTGACCCTTTTGGAACTGGTGATTGCGGTTTTCGTACTCTCCATCGGTACGATCGCTGCCCTGCGCAGCGCCGATCAAGCCGGGCGCGCCTTGGGCGGCGAGGCGGCGCGCGTCATGGCGCTTCAGGTGGCCTTGAACCGGGCCGAGGAATATCGCCTCTTGGGCGCACGGCAGGCCAAAACTTTGCCGCGCAGCGTCACCTTCGGACCCTATCCATGGCAGCTCGAGATCACCGAGGCTGTCACCCGCGCCGGTTTCACCGAGGCGACGATCCTCACCCGAGCCCCGGAACAGCCCGGCGCGCGCCTCGTCGTCATCGCGCAAACCGAGGTCGTGCAATGACGCGCACCGCCACAGACCGAGGCCTGACGCTGCTCGAATTGGTGGTGGTTCTCTCGATCTTTGCCCTTGTGGCGGTCATGGGGCTGCAAGCGCTGAGTGGCATGATGCGCGCCCGTGACCGGCTGACGGATGCCGATGAACAGGCCGCCGCCCTCGCACGCGGTCTTACCCTGTTGCGTGAGGATCTCAAATCCGCCGCGGTCCTGCCATTCTGGCCGCCCAACGCCCTGGACCCGGAACCTGCCTTTCTCGATCTGACCGGGCCTGCGGGCTGGTTTGCCCTTTCCACCGCCGGGCGCGCCGTCCTTCCCGAGGTGCAGGCAGCGGGGCAGGCGCGCGTCATCTGGCGGCACGACCGCGAGGCCAACCGCCTGACGCGCCAGATGTGGCCCGTGCTGCGCCCTGCCTCTGATCTCGCCCTTGCCCCGGAAACCACCGTGTTCGAGCGTGTTGCGGGCCTGCGCCTGCGCGCCTATGCCGGGACCGAAGAAGGCTGGGTTACCGATTGGGGCGTGCCTGATCTCATTCCCCGTCCGCCTCTGCCCAAAGCGATAGAAGTGGAAATTGAATCAATCGCTTATGGCCCCCTCCGCGTTGTGGTGGCCTATCCATGACTCAGGCCCTGCACCCCGATCGCGGCATCGCCCTTTTGAACGCGCTCATCATGGTGGCGGCGATTTCCGCCATTGCCACCGGCCTCATGCTGCGCGCTGAAACCAGCCGCAGTCGCGTTGAACACCTGCAAATCAGCCAGCAGGCGGCGCTGCATCTCGATGCCGCTGAATGGCTGATCGACCCGGTGCTGCGCGCCGATTGGGAACGGGATCAGAGTCTCGACCATCTGCTTGAAGGCTGGTCTCTGGCCGGGTTTCAGGCCGATATCGACCGGGCCCAGATGACCGGCACCATCACCGACTTGCAAGGCCGTTACAACGTCAACGCCCTCAGCGATTCCGCCGACCTCAATGCGGTGCAGTCCTTTGACCGGCTGCTCGCGACCCTTGGCCTGCCTTTGACCCTTGGCCGCGACATTGCTGGCTTTGTGCAGGCGCGCGGTCCTGCTCAAACCTCCGATTATGCCAACCGTCCGTTGCCTCTGCTCCCCGCTGGCGCGCCGCTCGACCGGATCGAGGACTTACGCCTCGTCAACGGCATGACCGCCGAGACCTATGCCCGCCTGCTGCCCTTTGTGGCGGCGCTGCCGCCCGGTGGCGGCCTCAATGTCAACACGGCCTCGCCCCAAGTTCTGGGCGCGATGCTGCCCGCCACCAACCCGGCGGGCGTGGCGCAGCTGATCGCAGACCGGGGCCGCAATCCCTTTGCGGACGCCGATGATTTCACCACGCGCGCCGAAGCTCTGCTGCATCCGCGCGTCATCACGCAGGCCCTCGCCCCCGAAGGCGGCTTTGTCACCGCAACGGATTGGTTCGAGGCGCGGTTTGACGTATTGCTTGACGGTCGCATCCAAAGCCGCATCCTCACCGTGGAACGCTCCACCCTTACCGGGGCCACCACCATCAGACATCGCCGGACTGTCACCCCATGAGCCTGACTCTCGCCCGAAAATCGCGCGGCCAATCAGCACCCTTGCCGGTCCATGACCTGACCGGCGATACGCCGCCGCCGCGCGCCCCCTTTGTCGCCTCAGTGCCGGGGGCAGCGGCCCCGTTGGTGCCGCTCAATCTGCCGGCCGCGCTCAAGGGACAGGCCCGCGACCGGGTCGCCCGGCGCCAGTTGCGCGATGCCTACGGCGGCACCGAGGCGGGGCTGGATATTCGTCCCGCGCGTCTTGGCTCAGCTCCTGATCTCTGGACGCGCCTCCTCATCACAGATGCGGGCGACCGGCGGGACTGGTTGCGCGCGCTTGGGGTCTTTGCCCCGCAGTGCCGCGCCGTGCTGCCTGATTTCCTCTGTCTGCCAGCCGCCCCGGACCTCTGGGTGATCGAGACCACCGCCACCGGCGTCATCGCCCGCCTTGGCCCCGAGGATGGCTTTGCCGCCGAGCCGGATCTGGCGCTTGCCCTTCTGCAAGAGGCCGCGCGCACCGGCATGCCGCGCGCCATCCTGCGCAATGGACCCGCGCGGGCGGAAATCGACACCTTTCTCACGGCGCAAAACCTGCCGATCTGTAGCGATCCGGCCGATTTGACCACGCATGGCGTGACTGCGCCCGCCCGCTTTGCCTATAACGAGCTTTCGCTCGATCTCGCCCGAGACCCCGGCGCCGAGCGCGCCGAGATGCGCGGCATCCTCAGCCGCTTGGGTCTGCCTTTTGCCCTTGCGGTGCTTGGCCTTGCCGGCTGGATTGCCGCAGCAATGATCGAAACCGGCACGCTCACCGCTCAGGGGCTCGCCTATCGCCAGAATGCCGAACGCATCTTGCGTCAGGTGATGATCCCAACCGGCCCAATCCTTGATATCCGCAGCCAGGTTGCGCAAACCATGGATCGCGCCCGCAACGCCAGATCAGAGGTTGAAACCGAGGCGCGACCGCTCGATGTCCTGCGCCGCGCCGGGGCGGTGCTGGGCAATCACGAAACCACCATCACCCGCGTCCGCTATCAACCCGGCGCGGGACTGGTCATCGACTTGCAAATCACCGATTTCGCAGCGCTCGACGCGCTCGTGGCTGATCTGCGCATGGCGGGCACAGAGGCCCGCGTCGCCCAATCCATCACCCGCGAGAATACCGGCGTCGACGCGGTGCTGGCCATGGCCGTGACCGAAAACGGAGCCGATCGATGAGCGCGCTTATGGACCGTTTGACCGGCTTTCTCCTGGGGCTCAGCCGTCGCGAGCGCTGGCTCGTGGCACTTCTGGGCCTCATTGCCCTGCCGCTTGCGGCGGTCTACGGCATCGCCCTTCCACTGGCGGACTCCCGTGAAACCGCCCGCGCCGCCGTGGCCGAGGCTCGCGCAACCGAGCTTTGGGTGGCCGATCAGGCTGTGCAATTCGCCACCTTGGCCCGTGACGCGGGAAATGGCCCCAAGGTGGCGCGCGCGACCACCCCCATCGGCATCAGCGGCATCGAGGCGAGCTTGCGCGATGCCGGCTTGCGCGAGGCGGCTAGCCAATTGGCCAATGCCGCCGACGGCGGCATCACCCTGCGCTTTGACGCCGTGCGCTTCACCCAACTGGCCGAATGGCTGACCAGCCAGAATGACATCTGGGGCTATGATTTGGCGGGCTTCACCTTTGAACGCGGCGCGCGCACCGATGTTGTGGCCGCCGACCTGCGTCTGGTGGCGGTGCAATGAGGCGCGCAGCCCTGATCCTTGTTGGCCTTTTGATGGGACTGACTTTGGCGGTCATGAGCGAGGGGCGTCTTGCCCACCTGCGCGCGCTGGCACCCGGCCTCGTGCCGGGTTGGCTGACCGGAGCCGAGGATCAATCCTCGCTCTGGCGCGGCCAGATGCGCGGGCTGCAACCGACCCTGTTGCCGGTCCCCGCCGATCTAACATGGCGCTTTGACCAGATTGACGGCCCCGGTGCGCGCTGGTCTGTCACCCTCTCAGGTCCGGGGCTGTCGGGGCAGGGCACTCTGGGCCTTCCATTGGCGCGCGACCGCGCCGACCTGCGCGCGGCCCGTCTGGAAATTCTGGTGGGGGATTGGCCCGCGTTGATCGACGGCTGGCCGCTCGGTGGGCTGGTGATGGCCCAGAGTCTCAGCGCGGATATGACCCTGCCGGGACGTGCCGTTCAGAGCGTCGATGCCGTGCTCGACTGGTCCGGTGCGCGGCTCGCAGGCGTGGACATCGGCCATGCCGAGGCGGTCCTGACCTCGGATGCGGGCACATGGCGCGCGCCCTTCGCACTCACCGGCGATGTGATCCGTGCCACCGGCACGCTCTCAGGGCGGTTCGGCGATCCCTTGGCGCAGCTTGACCTACGCATCGACCCTGTGGGCGAGGTGCCCGAGGCGTGGCAGCGCGCCTTGGATCAGACTGCGGTTGCGACAGATGAAGGCTGGCAGATTTCCCGCGACATTGACCTTGCCGCAGGCTGGCCGCTGTTTTAGCCCCCCGCGCCCAAACGCTTGAGGTCACGGGCAATATCGGCCCGACGGCTCGCCATCGCGCCCAGCGGATCGAGGCCATCATCAAGCGCCAGCATCTCTTTGAGCGCGGCATCGGCAGAGCGCAGTTTGGCAATCGCGCCCGCCCCACCGCGTCCCGCGCTGATATCCGCCAGCGCGCTTTCATGCTGCGCCGTGCCACTCACGGCAAGGGCCGCCGCGCGGTCCCTGCCCTTGGTGCTCGCCGCTAGACCGTTGGCAATCTGCGCCGCCTCGTCATAGCGTCCCGCCCGCAATAACGCATGCGCGTATTCCAGCCGCAGTCGCGGCTCCAACGGTCCGGCGTTTTGAATGAGAACCGCATAGCTGCGAATGGCACTGTCGTAGTTACCCTGCTCTAGCGCCTTGCGCGCTGAGCTGTAATTGCGTTGAAAATCCGCACCACTGCTGATCGTACCCGGCTCACAGGCAGCAAGTGCCGTGATAACTATTATAGAAAGCAATGGTTTAATTAAATTCGGCATGTTGTTATATGCTCCTGCCCCTTTGAAGGGAACCTACCATGCCCAGCCATGACCGAACCATGAAAATTCCACAAATTGCCTAAAAAAACACGCTTTGGGACATTCCTGCGTCAACCCGTCTTTCCAATGGAATCGCCGCATCATATCGGGTAGTATTTAAGGGTAGGTCCAAGCCGCCAGTCAGAGCAGCGCGTGGCCCGAGGCAGCCTTGAAGAGGCAGGAGATATCACCAAATGATGTTCCTGAATTATACACATGCATTTTCATAAACGTCTTGCCCTTCTGGTGATGCTCTGGTTGGCATGGCCCGGCCTTCTGGCTGCACAGGTCTCGCTTGATCTGCGCGACGCAAGCCTGCGGGATTTCGTCCAGATCGTGGCGCAATCGACCGGGCGCAATTTCATCCTGGACGAGCGCGTTCAGGGCAGCGTGACCGTGGTCGCCCCCAATCAGGTGTCCCCCTCAGCCATCTATGAAATTTTCCTCAACGTCCTTGAACTCAATCGTCTGACCATCGTCGAAGGCGCTGAGACCGACCGCATCGTTCCCATTGATCTCGCGCGCGAACTGGCGCCGGGTGACGCCCGCGCGCGTCTGGGGGGCGATTTTGAAACCCGCGTCTTTCCCGTCCGCAACAGCTCGGTCGATGAGATCGCAGAGGTCATTCGCCCGCTTTTGCCCGCCGAGGCGGTGCTTTCGACCGTCCCGGAATCCGGCCTGATGATCCTGTCCGACCGGCGCGAGAATTTCCAGCGCATCGTGCAGCTTGTCGACCGGCTCGACACGCCCAGCCGCAACTCCATCGAAACGATCCCCCTCCGCAACGGCAAAGCCGCCGAGATGCTGAGCGTGATCACGGCTCTTGCCATAACGCCACAAGGCTCCAGCCTCTCCGCCGATCCGCGTTCAAATGCGCTCATCGTGTCCGGAACGCCGGAATTTCGCGACCGCGTCCGCGACGTGGTGTCCGAGCTTGACAGACCGCAACGCAGCATTGCCACCGAGGTTGTGCATCTCAACTACGCCAATGCCACCGATCTTGCCGATGTCATCCGCCAGAGTTTTGGTGCGCCCGAAGCGTCGACCGAGGGGGCCGCACCCACGGCTGTCCCCGGCGGCATCACCATCGTCGCCGAAGAGCAGCAGAACGCGCTTATCATCACCGCGCCGACTGACCGGATTGCCTCTATCACCGGGGCTGTGCGCGGTCTCGACCAACGCCCCGACCAAGTGCTGATCGAGGCGGTGATCTTTGAACTGTCGGTCGAGAGTTTCTCCGATCTTTCCTTTCAATTCGGCGGCGTGATCGATGGGGCGACCGTGGGCGGTGTCGAATTCGCGCTTCAGGGGCGTCCCACCCTCACCAGCCTTGTCAGCACGGTTTTGGCGGGCAATGCGCCCACCGGCGGCGGCACGGGCGGCTCCATTGCGGCTTTCGACAAAAGCGGCATCGGCGGGTTTCTTGCGGCGCTCGCCTCCAAAAGCTCGACCAAATTGCTTTCGACTCCCTCGATCCTCACCCTCAACAACCGTGAGGCGGAGATCGTCGTGGCGCAGAACGTGCCCTTTGTGACCGGCAGCTTTTCCACCGTCGGCGACAGCGCCGTGCCCAACCAACCCTTTCAGACCATCCAACGTCAGGATGTGGGCCTGACCCTCACGGTCACGCCACAGATTACGCGCGACAAGACCGTGCGTTTGGAGATTAACCAAGAGGTATCCAACCTCACCAACGCCGCTTCTGCGGCGGGCGGCGAGATCACCTCGAAGCGAGAGCTTTCGACCAATGTGCTGGTGCGCGACGGGCATGTGATCATGTTGGGCGGCTTGCTGGAAAATGGCTCGGGCTCGGTCAATCAGCGCGTGCCGGGCCTGAGCGAACTGCCGCTTTTGGGGCGGCTGTTCAAGGGGCGTTCGGTTAACGAGAACCAGCGTATTCTACTGGTGATGCTGCGCCCGCGCATCCTGTCCAGCGATGAAGAGGCCCGCGAACTGACCAAGCGTCTGGCGCGCGAGGCCAAGCGCGCCGCTGATTACATCGCCCCCGCTGATGATGGCACCTATCCGCGCGTCCCGGATTCGAGCTTTCCGTTTGATGGCGCCAATCTCAACCAGCCCTTCGATGCCGATTTCATCGACAGCGCGGCTCAAACCCGGCGTTTCCCCCCCCTGCCATCGGCCCTGACATTCGCGGATAGATAGAGCATGACCGCGCCGCTCCTGCCCTTCACCCTTGCCCGTGATCAACAGATTCTGGTCGAGGGGGGCCGGCTCCTGATCGGTCCCGGCGCAACCGCGCTCGGCCTGCGCGAGGCCCGCCGCCGCGCGGGCCAACCGCTTGTGACAGAGCCGCTTTCGGCCGAGGCGTTTCAGGCCCGTCTGGCCGTGCTCTATCAGGACGGCACCAGTTCTGAGACCGGCACCGACGATCTTGCCTTCGATCTCGAAGAGGGGGCAGGCGGTGGGCGCGGCCCGCGCGACCTGCTTGAGGACGGCGAAGAAGCGCCGGTCATCCAGCTTGTGAACCAGCTCTTGCGCCGCGCCGTGCGCGCCGGGGCCTCTGACCTGCATGTCGAGCCGCATGAAACCGGGTTGCGCGCCCGGATGCGTGTGGATGGCATGTTGCAATCCGTGCTCGACCGTCAGGATCTGCCGGTGCGCCGTGTGGTCTCAAGGCTCAAGGTCATGGCAGGACTGGATATTTCCGAAACCCGCCTGCCGCAGGACGGCCATATCTCGCTCCGCTTGGGCGGGCGCGCCATCGACGTGCGCGTCTCGACCCTGCCCGGAAACTACGGCGAACGGGTCGTGATGCGGGTGCTTGACCGCTCTGCTGGCCTCATGCCGCTCGATCAGCTTGGCCTGCGCGCCGATCAGATCGAGGTGCTCGAGCGCATGGCCGCGCGACCCAATGGCATCATCCTCGCCACCGGCCCCACCGGCTCGGGCAAGACCACGACGCTCTATTCCCTCCTGCAACTCGCCAATGACGAGATCCGCAATATCCTCACCGCCGAGGACCCGATCGAATACGACCTCCCCGGCATCAGCCAGAGCCAGATCAACGCCGAGATTGGCATGACCTTTGCCGCCGGTCTGCGCGCCGCCCTGCGCCAAGACCCCGACATCATCCTCGTGGGCGAGATCCGCGATCAGGAAACCGCCAGCGTCGCGGCACAGGCCTCACTCACCGGGCATCTGGTGTTCTCCTCGCTGCATGCCAATGGCTCTGTCGGCGCGGTGGTGCGGCTGCGCGATCTGGGGCTTGACGATTTCCTCATCGCCGCCACCCTGCGCGGTGTAATCGCCCAACGCCTCTTGCGCCAGCTTTGCACAACCTGCCGTCGCGCCGCGCCGCCCACACCGGACGAGGCCGCGCATTTCAAGACCGCCGGCATCACGATCCCCGCGATGATCCACCATCCCACCGGCTGCCCCACCTGCAACGGCACCGGCTACGCCGGCCGCGTCGGCGTGTTTGAGATCCTCGAAGTGTCCGAAACCCTGCGCGCCGCCATCGACAAGGGCCAGTCCGAAACGGAGATGAAGCGCGTGGCGCTTGCCCCGGATCAGACTCTTTTTGGCCAATCCCTGCATCAGGTCTCGGTCGGCAGAACCAGCCTCGCCGAGGCGTTGCGCGTGGTGGGCGACGCGCTGTGAGGGCCTTTGCCTACACCGCGTTCAACGCCGACGGTCAGCGCAAGCGTGGCACTCTGGTGGCCGAGAGCGAGGCACAGGCCGCCGACATCCTGCGCGGTCAGGGCCTCTTTGCCGAGGATATCACCGCCAAACGGCAGGGCGGCGGGCTGACGCTTGCGCGCAGCCGCCGCACCCGGCTCAACGCCGATATGCGCGCGGTCTTCACCCGGCAGATGGCCGTGCTCCTGTCCTCTGACCTCTCCGCCGAAATGGCGCTGGAAACCATCCGCTCCTCCGGCACCTCGCCGGTGATCGAGGCAGCGGCAGCCGAGGCCAAGGCGGCGCTGATGGACGGCCAGCCGCTCTCGGTCTCGCTCGACAAGGCCAACGCGGGCTTTCCCCGTTTCTACATCGCAGCGGTGCGCGCGGGCGAAACCTCGGGCGATGTGGCGGTGGTGTTCGAAGGCTTGGCCGACTATCTCGAAACGGTCGGTGCCGACCGCGCACAACTCGCCACGGCGCTGATTTACCCGGCCTTTGTCGCCGCCGTGTCGCTCTTGGTCTGCGGCATCCTGATGGTCAACGTCGCCCCCGAGATTGCCGCGATGTTTGCCGTTTCAGGCCGTGAATTGCCGCCGCTGACACAGGTCGTCATGGCGATCAGCGACTGGATTCAGGCGCATTGGATTGCTCTTGTCATCGGCATTGCCGCCAGCATTCTGGGCCTCGTCTTTGCCCTGCGCGTGCCCTCCGTGCGCGACCGTTGGCATGGGATTGCCCTCTCGCTGCCGGTTATTGGCCGCCTTCTACGCCTCTCGGCGGCGGCGCAATACCTCCGCACGCTGGCGCTGGTGATCTCCAGCCGCCAGACCGTCGTCGATGCCGTGACCTCTGCCAGCGATGTGCTGGTGATCCGCCGTTTCCGCGTCGAAGCGCTTGATCTGGCCGAGGCGGTGCGTTCGGGCGAGAGCCTCAGCCAGGGCCTCACCCGCATGAGCCTCATTCCCCCCGTCTGCCGCCAACTCATTGACGCAGGCGAGAAATCCGCCCGCCTGGGCCGCATGACCGAACGCGCGGCGGTGCTGGTGGAGACCTGGCTCACCAATGAACGCAAGCGCGTCTCGGCGCTCATTGACCCGCTTCTGATGATGGTCGTCGGCGCGCTCGTGCTGGTGATCGTGCTGGCGATCCTCTTGCCGATCTTTGACCTGCAGGCGACGGTCGGCTAAGCCATACGGCTGGGCAGGAGGGCGCGGGTTCTGGCCTGAAGCGGACATTGGCCCTGTGCGATGAGCCGTGCGATCGCTAGGCCGCGGGACGGCCCAGCGATCGCGCGGCGCCCTTCGGGCTTGAGTCCGCGCGTAAGCGCACGGGGCCAACGCCCCCTTCAGGCCAATCGCAACGCTCCCCCAGTCTACCCCACGCGATACGGCAGCACGCCGCGTTCGTCTGGTGTCACCTGTAACCGCCGCTCCAGCGGCGGGACCGAGCGTTGATGACACTCCGCCCGCTCGCAGATCCGGCACGAAATGCCGATCGGCTCGAAGGCCCGCGCATGGCTCACATCCAGATCGTCCGCATAAACCAGATCGCCCGCGTGTTTCACCTCGCAGCCAAGGCTGATCGCAAACCGTCGCACTGGCGCGCCGAAACTGCCCCCAGGTTTGCTCACGTCACGTGCGAGGCTGATATAGCGCACCCCATCTGGCGTTTCGGCCAATTGCCGCAGAAACCGTCCCGGCGTCTCAAACGCGCGATGCACATTCCAGAGCGGGCAGGCCCCGCCAAATCGCGCGAATTGCAATCGCGTCGCCGAATGTCGTTTGGTGATTGTTCCGGCCTGGTCGACCCGCACGAAAAAGAACGGAATCCCCTTGGCCCCTGGACGTTGCAGAGTCGAGAGCCGATGACAAACCTGCTCGATTGACGCGCCGAACCGATTGGCCAGCACCTCCAGATCGTGCCGCACCTCCTGCGCTGCGGACAGAAACCGGCCATAGGGCATCACGGCTGCCCCGGCGAAGTAATTCGCCAACCCGATCTTGGCAATCGAGCGCGCAGCCTCGGATTGAAACCGCGCAAAATCCAGAGTGGCTTCGAGAAGTTGGTCTTGCGTCACAAGGGCCAATTGCAACAAGAGTTGAAACCGGCGGCTCTCTGGCGCCGCGCGGGACGACAGCGTGAGAATCCCGGCATCGCGGTCGTAATGCCGCAACTGCGCTGTATCGGCCTCGACCACCGTGATCCCTAGCCCCGCCAGCCGTGCCGCAGCCAATTCGGAAATCCCCTGCCGCGCACCGCCCTCGGCAAAGCGTTCGGCGGCATGATCCACCGCATCTATGTAATTGTCGCAGTAATGAAAGAAATCGCGGACTTCGTCCCAGGGGCTCGATTGGCTGCGCGCATCCTCGCGCCCCAAGGCCTCGTCGAGCGAGGCCAGCCGCTCGTGGGTTTGACGATAGGCGCTGTGCAATTCCAGAAACGCCCGCGCCAGCGCCGGGGCGTTCGACGCCGTCAGCCGCAGATCGGCCAAGGGCGGTGGATCGTCGCCAAACACCGGATCGGCCAGCGCCTCGCGCATGTCGCTCACCATCCGCTCGGCATCGCCCGTGCTCAACTCCGTCACGTCGAAACCGAATTCCTGCGCCAGCGCCAGAACCACCGTCGTGCTCAGGGGACGATTGTTGTTCTCCATCTGGTTGAGATAAGGCAGCGACACGCCCAGTTTGCCCGCGAAATCCTTTTGCGTCAGGCCCAGCCGCTGCCGCGTCTCGCGCAGCTTGGCCCCGGCATAGAGTTTCTGCGTCGCCATTGCTCGATCCCACCCGCTTTGCAGTTTCGCATATGGCAATGAGTATCTTTGCAAATACATGCAGGCAAGCCCTTGCCGCGCGCGCCCCCATAGACAGCGCGGCCACAACCGCCAAGCTGACACGCAGAGTCATCGCCATCAGGAGCGCGCGCAGATGCCAGACCCGGCGATCCTTATTGAATGGGCCGGCTTTGCCGCCCGTTGGCTGCATGTCATCACGGCAATGGCGTGGATTGGCACGTCGTTCTACTTCATTGCGCTCGATCTTGGTCTGCGCCGCGCCCCGGATTTGCCAAATGGCGCACAGGGCGAGGAATGGCAGGTGCATGGCGGCGGCTTTTACCATATCCGCAAATATCTCGTGGCACCGCCGCAGATGCCCGACCACCTCACCTGGTTCAAATGGGAGAGTTACGCCACCTGGCTCTCGGGGGCGGTCCTCCTCATGCTGGTCTATTGGGTTGGTGCAAAGCTCTCCTTGCTCGCCCCCGACGGTCCGCTCAGTGCGGGGCAGGGCATCGCCCTCTCGGCGGCGTCGCTGGGTGTCGGCTGGCTGATCTATGACCGGCTTTGCAAATCCGGGCTTGCCGCGCGCCCCACCCGGCTCATGCTGCTTCTTTTCGGACTGCGCACCGGCATGGGGTGGGCCTAGACGCAGGTTTTCACCGGGCGCGCGATGATGTTGCATTTGGCGGCCTTAACCGCCACGATCATGACCGCCAATGTGTTCCTCATCATCATGCCAAATCAGCGCATCGTGGTGGCCGACCGGCGCGCCGGGCGCAGGCCCGAGGCGCGCTCTGGACAAATCACCAAGCTGCGCTCGACCCATAACACTTACCTTCCCCTGCCTGTCATCTTTCTGATGCTCTCCAACCATTACCCGCTCGCCTTTGCCACGCCGGACAACTGGCTCATCGCGGCCCTTGTCTTTCTGATGGGCGTTACCATCCGGCATTTCTTCAACACGCTGCACGCCCGGCGTGGCCACCCTTGGTGGACATGGGGCATGACCGCGCTGATCGTCGCCACCATCGTCTGGCTGTCCGCGCTCGGCGGCCCAACGGTGCCGGCAACCAGTCCCGAGACCACCCGCCTCAGCCCCGCCCAATTCCGCCTGACCGAGGCCCCCGGCTTTGACCCGGTGCAAGAGATCGTGGCCCTGCGCTGCGCCATGTGCCACGCGGCCGAACCGCTCTGGCCCGGCATGATCCACGCGCCCAAGGGCGTAATTCTCGAAACGCCCGTCGACCTCGCCCGGCAGGCTCGCGCCCTTTACCTGCATGCAGGACACACCCAGGCTATGCCGCCCGCCAATCTCACTGCGATGGACCTGGCAGAGCGCGCCACCCTCATCGCTTGGGACCGGGCGGGTCGTGCCGTGCCCTAGTCTCATAGCGTGCCGAATCGAGCCCCGCCTTCAACCAGCTTATTTCCCGCAGTCGCGCCTGCGTCATCAACTCGTGGTGTTCCATGCGCGCCTGATCCGCCTTCTCCAAGGCCTCGAGATCGCTGACCGAGACAATGCCCGCCACCCGCACCCCGTTGCGCAGCACCATCACCCGTCGTCCGCCCGCCGCCAGATGATCCACAACCCGCCGCAGACGAACCCGCACCCGGTGAATCGGCATCTCGTCATACATTGCCCGCCTCATGCCTTGCCCGATGAGACGAACCTGACAGACGCCGGTTAAGAAATCGTTGCCCCGACCGAGCGGTCGGGACAAAACCGATCCGAGACCTTACAAAATCACCTCTAGAACCTTACAAAGGTTACAACCGATCTCAGCCCGGAGCGCACCGCATGAAAATCGCCACCGCCGCCTATCCGCTCGACGCACTCACCTCTTGGGCCGAGTATCGCCGCAAACTCACCGATTGGGTGGCCGAGGCGGCCCGGCAGGGGGCGGATCTTGCCGTCTTTCCTGAATATGGCTCGATGGAATTGGCCATGCTCGCTGGCACTGAGGCCGCAGGCGATCTGGAACGCTCTTTGCACGCCGTTTCTGACGTTATATCAGAGGTTTACGATCTGCACGCGGAGCTTGCAACCAAGCATGGCCTACACATTTTGGGCGCTTCAGCCCCCGTGTTCGACCCGGATTTAGGAGCACGCCCAGTAAATCGCGCCATGCTCTTTACCCCCACCGGCGCCCGCGCCGCACAGGACAAACAGATCATGACCCGGTTCGAGCGCGAGGAATGGCATGTTGCGCCCGGCGGCCCGCTGCGCCTGTTTGATACAAGCCTCGGCAAGATCGGTATCCTGATCTGTTACGATAGCGAATTTCCTTTGCTGGGCAAGGCCTTGGCCGATGCCGACCTGATCCTCGTGCCCTCCTGCACAGAGGCGCTGACTGGCTATTCCCGCGTCCGGATCGGTGCCATGGCCCGCGCCCTCGAGATGCAATGCGTAACCGTCATGGCCTCGACCGTAGGCACAGCGGATTGGTCTCCGGCAGTGGACACCAATTGTGGTATGGGTGGCGTCTTTGGCCCTCCAGATACAGGGTTTCCGCCCACGGGGGTCATTGCCGAGGGCACGCTCAACCGCCCCGGCTGGACCTATGCCGAGGTCGATCTGGACCGCATCGCCCATGTCCGCGCCGACGGGGTCGTCCTCAACCGCCGCCATTGGGACGATCAACAGGGGCGCGACGTCACGGTCACATCTGAACGTCTGCGGTGATTAGACCCTTGAAAACCGCGCAAAACAGGCGCATTTACTAGCGCGTTCCGCAAAACGGCGGGGCGCCATATCAAGGAGAGACCATGGCCAAGGAAGACACGCTCGAATTTCCCGGTGTCGTCAAGGAACTCCTGCCCAACGCGACATTCAGGGTCGAGCTTGAAAACGGCCATGAGATCATCGCACATACGGCAGGCAAAATGCGCAAGAACCGCATCCGCGTTCTCGCGGGCGACAAAGTTCAGGTGGAAATGACCCCCTACGATCTGACCAAGGGTCGGATCAACTATCGCTTCAAGTAAGTTTGGCGCGCAGCCCCGAGTATGTTCAGGCGTTTCGGGCAGCCTCCAAAGAGGCGGTCTCTTATGTGCATGAATTAGCTCAGGAAATGAACGATCCGCATGCTAAGGCGATCCTCGATTCTGCCGCCTTTTCCTTGGGTGTGCGCCTGCGCGAACGCGCCGCCATGATGCAAGATGAGGCAAAGTTGGAATGAAACTGATCCTCGGATCTGGCAGCCCGCGCCGCCGCGATCTGTTGGCGCAGATCGGGGTGGTGGCGGATGACATCCGCCCGCCCGAGATCGACGAAACCCCCGCCAAGGCCGAATTGCCCCGCCCCTATTGCGCCCGTATGGCGCGGCAAAAGGCATGGGCGGTTTCGGCGGATGCGGGCGATATCGTGCTCTGCGCCGACACCACCGTGGCGCTTGGGCGCCGCATTCTTGGCAAGCCGCAAGATATTGGCGAAGCGGCACAATTTCTGCTCGCCCTGTCCGGTCGGCGACACCGTGTGGTCACCGCAGTGGCCGTCCGGCGCGGTGCGCGCATATGGGAGCGTGACGTCGTGACCACCGTGCAGATGAAGCGTCTCTCGGATGAGGACCTCAACGCCTACCTTGCCACCAACGATTGGCAGGGCAAGGCGGGCGGCTATGGCATCCAAGGTCCTGCAGGCGCGTTAATCCCTTGGATTCAGGGCTCTTTCACCGCTGTTGTCGGCTTGCCACTCACTGAAACGGCTGGCCTCTTGCGCGCCGCGGGCTACCCTCTCTGGAAGGACACCCCATGACCCTGCGCACCATCGCGCTCGACCATCTGAACGGCGCCGAGGCCGCGGCCCTGTTGGTCGGCGGGCGACTTGAGGATCTGCTGATCGACTCGGATCAACCGCGCCCCGGTGCCATCTATCGCGCCATCGCCGACCGGCCCGTCAAAGGCCAGGGCGGCATGTTCCTGCGCACCCCGGATGGGTCCGCTTTCCTGCGCCAGATCAAAGGCTTGGCCCCCGGTCAACCGCTACTGGTGCAAGTCACGGGCTATGCCGAACTAGGCAAGGCGCTGCCTGTGACAAGCACTATTCTCTTCAAGAGCCGTTACGCAATCGTCACCCCTGACGCGCCGGGTCTCAATATCTCTCGTTCGATAAAGGACGAGGACCTGCGCGATTCTCTCCTCGAAATCGCCCACGCCGAGATGGGGCAGAGTGCGATGGGCCTGATCTTGCGCTCCTCATGTGATACAGCCGAAGCCTCTGATATAGCAGAGGATATTCGCGCAATGTGCGAGCTGGCCGAAGCCGTTCTGGCCGATGCTACAGGGTCCGAGCCTGAGACCCTGACCGAAGGCGATGGTCCCCATACCCTTGCGTGGCGCGACTGGGTGGCCCCCTCCGATGTGATGACCACCCCCGGCTCCTTCGCAACAAGTGGCGTGCTCGACCAGATTGGGGCACTCAGTGACTCTCAGGTGCCCCTGCCTGGTGGCGGATCATATTATATCGAGCCTACCCGGGCGCTTGTGGCCGTGGATGTCAACACTGGCGGAGACGCCAGTCTTGCGGCCGGGCTCAAGGCCAACATCGCCGTGGCCCGCGACCTTCCGCGCCAGTTGCGCCTGCGGGGCTTGGGGGGGCAGATCACTCTCGATCTTGCACCAATGCCCAAAAAAGACCGCCGCACCTTCGAATCCGTTCTCCGCGCCACGTTTCGTCAGGATGCGACAGAAACTGCGCTTGTGGGCTGGACACCTCTGGGGCACTTTGAGTTGCAACGCAAACGTGACCGCCTGCCTCTGACCGACCTATTCAAATGACCTGTCCTATCTGCCAGAAAAAGACTGACCCCGCCTACCGCCCCTTCTGCTCGCGGCGCTGTGCTGACATTGATCTCGGCAAATGGTTTGCGGGCGATTACGCTGTTCCCTCCACAGAGCCCGCCGATCTGGAAGAGGCCATCGACGCCTTGGAGCAAGAGCTGCAAAAACCCCATTGAATTTTGCTCATACCCTCTGGACACCCCGCGCGCGCTCGCCTAGAACGCATCCACCCGAAGGCCAAGCCTTCTCCCATGCCCGGGTAGCTCAGGGGTAGAGCAGTGGATTGAAAATCCTCGTGTCGGTGGTTCGATTCCGCCCCCGGGCACCATTTTTACATATAAATAACAAATAGTTACGAACAGTATGTTGGCAGCCGGTTACTGGGCCAGAATTGCTTGGGTATCATATGGGTATCATTTGCCCGCCGCTTGGGACCTGATCGGCAATCAATGCGCCTGAGCGTTAGATGCCAGTTTGCCCTCTAACCGTCGTATGACTCGCCGTCGAACGCGCCGCTGACAGTCAAGTCAACAAGGCGGCACGCGGCGACTATGGTGCCGAGGGATCGTCAAGTTGTTGAGGGTCGTCTCGTTGGCCAGTCGCGCGGTCTGATGATCAGGCAGATTTCCACACCCTGCCTGAAAGGCTACCGTTTCCCGCGCTCCATCATATCCTACGCTGTTTGGGCAGACGACCGCTTTGCTCTTAGCTTGCGCGACGTTGAGTATCTGCTCGCCGAGCGCGGTAGTGTTGTCAGCAAAGCGGCGATTAGGGCGTGGGTTGGAAAATTTGGAACACCTGCGCAAACAGCATCCCTTCGTGACACCCAGAACCGCCGCTCCTCTCGATCTGTCGGCAACAACTTGACGGTCCCAACTCAACCTATCACATCGACCACCAAGTTTTGCCCACTCCCCGCACAGAGCGTATCAGGTTCAGATCACCTTGCGCTCTTGCTGATGGTCATGCCGCGCTATTGGACGGTTGGCCACCAATTTGCGCAACAGCACATAGAAGACAGGTGTCATGAAGATACCAAAGACGGTCACGCCAATCATGCCCGCGAAAACCGCAACGCCCATTGCGACGCGCATTTCCGCGCCTGCCCCTGTCGACAAAACGAGCGGCAGCACGCCCAAGATGAAGGCAATCGAGGTCATCAGGATCGGGCGCAGGCGCAGGCGGCTGGCTTCGATCGCGGCCTCGACCGGCGTCTTGCCTTCTATCTCAAGCTCTCGTGCAAACTCGACGATAAGGATAGCGTTCTTTACCGAGAGCCCGATCAAGACAACCAGACCGATCTGGGTGAAGACATTGTTGTCCCCCCCTGTGAGCCAGATGCCGGTCAATGCGGCCATCACCCCCATAGGGACGATCATTATGATCGCGATTGGCAGCGTCATGCTTTCGTACTGCGCGGCCAGAACCAGGAACACCAGCAGCAGGATCAGAGGGAAGACCAACACCTCGGAGTTGCCGGCGAGGATTTGCTGGTAGGTCAGTTCGGTCCATTCGAACGCGACCCCTTTCGGCAGGGTTTCTGCGGCGATCCTTTCGACGGCGTCCTGGGCCTGCCCCGAGGAAAATCCGGGGGCGGGGCCGCCATTGACGTCGGCGGCAAGGTAACCGTTATACCGTGTGACCCGGTCCGGCCCCGTGGTCGGGTACACATCGAGCAGGGCGGAAAGGGGGATCATCTCTCCAGTTCGGGAGCGGACCTCGAATTGTCCGACGTCGTCTGCGTGAGCGCGGTATTTTGCATCCGCCTGAACCCGGACCGAGTAGGTCCGGCCGAATGCGTTGAAGTCGTTCACGTAAAGCGACCCGAGATAGATTTGCAGCGTGTCGAAGACGTCTGTCACCGAAACGCCCAGCTGCTCGGCCTTTGTGCGGTCGAGATCTGCGTAGAGCTGCGGGACGTTGATCTGGAAGCTGGAGAACAATCCGGCCAGTTCGGGCGCTTGGTATGCTTGGGCCAGGAACGCCTTATTGGCGCTGTCGAGTACGTCGAACCCGAGGCCTGCACGATCCTCGATTTGCAGCTTGAAGCCCCCGGTCGTTCCCAGCCCCTGCACGGGAGGGGGCGAGAACATGGCGATGAAGGCATCCTGAATGGAGCCGAATTTCTGGTTAAGTTGCATCGCGATCGCATCCCCTGAAAGCTCGGGAGATTGGCGTTCCTCAAAGTCTGTCAGCGTTGCGAAAACGATGCCCGCATTCGAGGAATTCGTGAAGCCGTTGATCGAAAGACCTGGAAATGCGACCGCATGTTCGACGCCGGGCTGTTCCAGCGCGATCTCGCTCATGCGGCGGATGACGTCCTCGGTACGATCGAGCGTGGCAGCGTCGGGAAGTTGGGCGAAGCCGATGAGATACTGCTTGTCCTGCGCGGGCACGAAGCCGCCGGGAATGGACGTAAAGAGGCCGTATGTCGTGCCAGCAAGTGCAAGGTAGACGACCATGACGAGACTCTTGCGGGACAGCAAGCCACCGATACTGTGGCCATAGGCATTGGACCCTGCGCCGAACGCCTTGTTGAACGCTCGGAAGAACCATCCGAACAGCCGGTCCATTCCCTTTGTCAGCCAGTCCTTGGGGGCGTGATGGTCCTTGAGCAGAAGCGCAGCCAAAGCCGGGGACAAAGTCAGCGAATTGATCGCGGATATCACCGTGGAAATCGCGATTGTCAGGGCGAACTGGCGAAAGAATTGGCCGGACAGACCAGAGATGAACGCCAGAGGAACGAAGACTGCCACCAGCACCAGTGCGATCGCGATGATCGGCCCGGAGACCTCTTTCATGGCCTTGTAGGTCGCCTGGCGCGGGTTGAGGCCGTTCTCGATGTTCCGTTCGACGTTTTCGACGACGACGATGGCGTCATCCACGACGATGCCGATGGCGAGCACGAGGCCGAAGAGGCTGAGCGCGTTGATGGAAAAGCCGAACACATACATGACGCCGAATGTGCCGACGATCGAAACAGGGACGGCGATCAACGGAATGATTGAGGCGCGCCAGGTTTGCAGGAATACGATGACCACGATGACCACAAGTGCGACGGCTTCCAGCAGCGTGTGCACGACTTTCTCAATAGAGGAGCGGACGAACTTGGTGGTGTCGTAGACGATCTCGAATTCGACATCGTCCGGCATCGCCTCCTCAAGCTCTTCCATGGTGGTTAGCACCTCGTTCGAGATCGCGATCGCGTTGGAACCAGGAGACTGGAACACTGGCAAGGCAACGGCGGCTTTGCCATCCAAGAGCGAGCGCAGTGAATAGTCCGCCGCACCGAGTTCGATCCGGGCGACATCGTGCAGGCGTGTGACCTGGCCGGTCTCGCCGGTGCGCACGATAATGTTCCCGAAATCCTCTGGCGTCTGCAAGCGGCCCTGTGCATTGACGCTGAGTTGCAAGTCGACGCCGTCCACGTTCGGCGACGCGCCGATAATGCCGGCGGCGGCCTGAACGTTCTGTTCGCGAATGGCATTGGTGATATCGCTGGCGGCCAGATCGTATTGAGCCGCCTTTTGGGGGTCTATCCAGACCCGCATAGAATAGTCGCCCGACCCGAACACCTGAACCTGGCCGACACCGTCGATCCGTGCCAGCCGGTCTTTGATGTTTAGGACCGCGTAGTTACGAAGATAAGTGATGTCGTAACGGTCGTTCGGAGAGGTCAGGTGCACCACCATCATCAGGTCCGGCGAGCTTTTCACAGTCGAGACACCAAGGCTCCTGACTTCGGCGGGAAGGCGAGGTTCGGCCTGGGAGACGCGGTTCTGGACAAGCTGCTGCGCCTGGTCTGCGTCGGTTCCCAGCTCGAAGGTCACCGTCAGTGTCAGCACACCATCAGAGGTCGCCTGGCTAGACATATAGAGCATGCCTTCGACACCATTGATCTGTTCCTCGAGCGGCGTTGCGACGGTTTCCGCAATCACCTTGGGGTTCGCGCCGGGATAGGTCGCCCTGACGACGATCGAGGGGGGGACCACCTCGGGATATTCGGAGATCGGCAGGTTTGGTATGCTGATCAGGCCACCCAGCAGGATCAGGAGTGACAGCACAGCCGCAAAGACCGGGCGGTCAATAAAAAGTCTGGAGATATTCATTTTCCATGTCCTTCAAGGGGAGGATTGAGACAGGCGGAGCCAATCCGGTGGCAGGCGGCCATCGGAAAAATGCATTTCGTGTTTGGTGCGTGCCGCGACGCCTGGCCGCGCAGGGTTAGTTCACCGAGGCGATCTTTTCCTGAGCTTGGGGATCGACCAGCGCACCAGGCCTGATCCGTTGCAGGCCGTTGACCACGATCCGCTCGCCCGGCGTCAGGCCCTGTTCGACGATCTTCTGGCCTTCGGCGTTGCGGCCAAGTTCCACGGCGCGGTAATTGACCCTGTTGTCGACGTCGACGACATAGACAAACTTCTTGTCCTGATCAGTGCCGATTGCGCGTTCACTGACTAGGATCTTGTCTTCGAGCAACGGTTCGCCCATGCGGACGCGAACAAACTGGCCGGGGAAGAGCAGTCCGTCCGGGTTGTCGAAAACGGCCCTGACAGCGATGGTACCGCTGGCGGCATCGACTTCGTTGTCGATAAGCTGAAGCCTGCCTTTGACCGGATTGCCGCTTACGTTACCGGTTTCGATCTCAACCGGAACAAGATCGAGCGGGGGCATGGTGCCGACGCCGCGTGGTAGCTTGGCAAGCAATTCGGAGATCAGGTCTTCGTCCGCGTTGAAGCTTGCATAGATGGGATCGACGGACACGAGCGTGGTCAGCGTGAGCGAAGTAGCGCCGCCAGCGATCAGGTTTCCGGCGGTGATTTCAATCTTGCCGACACGGCCTGAGATCGGCGCGCGGACCTGCGTGTAGCCGAGTTCGAGGTTTGCAGATCTCAGGGCCGCTGTGGCGGTGCGCAGGTTCGCCTGGGCTTGCAAGACGGTATTTTGCCGTTGATCAAGGACGCTTTGGGGAATGGTCCGGTTCTTGATGAGCTTGGCGCCCCGGTCGAGTTCCAATTGGGCCAGGTCAAGCTGGGCTTTGGCGAGGGCCACTTGACCGTCGTGCCGGGTGACGGCTGTCTCGAAAGGTTCGGGATCAATGGTGAACAGCAAGTCGCCGGCCTTGACATACGACCCTTCGCGGAAATCCACCGACTGTATTGTGCCGCTGACCCGCGACCGGATCTGAACCCGGTCGACGGCCTCCAGACGGCCAGAAAAATTCTCCCACAGCGCGACCTTCTTGCTGGTCACTTCCGCTACAGTCACAGGCACCGCAGGGGCTTCGGCCTGCGTTTCCGCCGCGATCGCAGATTTGGTTGCGGGGAAGTCCATCAACGCCGTTCCCGCCGCAAGGGAGACGACAATTGCCAGGCTGGCGCCCGCGAAGGCCCAGTGATTGTTTCTCGGTTTCATCAATCTTTCCTTTGATCTGGACAAAAGCGGCCAGTGGTCGCGCGCCCCGTCGAGGCGCGGTCAAACTGTCACTGGTTGTTGAGCGAATTCAAAAAGTCGGAAAACTGCCTGGTGAGGCTCTCTTGCCAAGTTACGGGTGAGTCGCCCTTGCAGCCATAGATCGAGGGCCACCCCATCCCGGCGGGAAGAATGTGTTGGCTGACCTTGACGTTTGCAGCGATCAGCGCCACCGCATAGGCGAGTGTCTCGTCGTGCAGCGGGTCGTCTTCGGACGTGACGACCAGGGCTGGTGCGACGCCAGCCAGCCTGGAACAGGTTCGGGGTGCCGCGTAGGGGTGGCACAAACCGCCGCTCAGATAGTGACTCCACCCCTCTGTCCAGCGGTTCCGCATGTCGAGGGGCGCGCCGCTGCGGATCGAGGCCGAGCCCATATATGGGTCAAGCAAGGGTGACAGCAGGACCTGGCCGTCCAAAGCATGTTCGCAATGGTCCCGGGCCTTGAGCGCAACCGCCGCCGCGAGGTTTCCGCCGGATTCCACACCACAAACCAGCAAGGGAGATTTCCTTGTGCCAAGGCCCGCGCGTTTCCGTGCCAGATGGGACAGTACCGCAAAGCCGGTTTCAAGCGGGCTGGGAAACACGCTTCCCGACACGCCGCAGCAATCTGGTATGACGACGGTTATTCCCGTCCCAGCAATGGTCTCCGCAACGAGGTTGGCCTCGTTTTTGTCGCCCTGAAATGCACAGCCGCGAAAGAAAAGCAGGATCGGTGCAGAGGTGCATTGTGCCGAGCAATTGAGAATGCGTGCGGGCACGGACCCGCTGGCAGCAGTTTCAAGCGTCATGTCCCTTCGGTCTATTGGCATCGTATCATCTCACTTCGTTCAGAAGCTTTATCGAGGGGCCGTAATCCCTTCACCTCGAATAGATGCATTTGTTCGGAAAATTTAACAAGATTGCCTTTTTGGGTTAGACTATTCGTGTTTTCGTATAATCGTCTGATTTGCGCCAGTATCAGCGACAGAGGTGCTGGCGAAATGACCTGTTTCATCCCTCCGCACGCCATGCATGTGATTGAGGTTGTCGGGACGAGAGAACGCGCGATCACAATGCAGCGTCAGCGAACCGGCTGGATGTCGGACAGCATGCCGATCAGCCAATCCACGAAAACCCTGACCTTGTTGCTCAGGTGCCGGTTTGGCGGATAGACCACATAGACCGGAACCGTCTTTGCCTTCCAGTCTGACAGCACCGGCACAAGCGCGCCTTTGGCGATCTCGTCCTCGGCCATGAAATCCGGCAATTGGCCGATGCCCTGGCCAGAAATCGTGGCACGCAAATAGCTTCGGACATCGTTGACGGCAATCCGGTGCTTGCTGTTGATGGAAATTTCGCTGTCATCCTGCGCGAAAACAAAGGGTTTCAGACTGCCGGTCTGGGCGATGAAATAGTTCACGCAAAGATGGTCGGTTTCGAGCTGTGCCGGTGTTGAAGGTGTCCCGTGGTTTTCAAGATATGAAGGCGCTGCGCAGGTGATTAGGCCGATTTCGGAAACGCGCCGGGCGATCAATGACTGATCCTTGGGTTCCCCGGCCCGCAGTGCGCAGTCGACGTTCTCTCGCACATAGTCGACAGTTCTGTCAGTGACACCGATGTCGAGCTGGATGTCAGGATAACTCTGATAGAAATCAGCCAGTGACGGAATGACGTACCAATCGGCGAAGGCACCGGACATTTCGACCCGCAGCCGGCCGCTGGGGCGGGTCTGGCGATGTGTCAGGCTGTTGTCGAGCTCGTCGATCTCGCTCACGAGTTGCACAGCCCTTTCGTAATAGAACGCGCCATCAGTCGTCACGATCACGAGGCGCGTGGTTCTGTTCAGCAACTTGGTCTGCAAGTGCTTTTCCAAGCGTTGAATAAGGTTGGTCAGGGTTGCCTTGGGCATGCGCAGGCTTTCCGCGGCACGGGTGAAATTTCCCGTTTCAACGACCCTGACAAAGGCCCGCATGGCGGAGAGTTGATCCATTAAACCTCTGTCCGATGTGATCGCTGGGCATATTGTCCGAAGGTAGGAATAGCGTAGAGAAGTTTGCGCACTTGTTCAAATGAATGAAAAGCATGAATCAATTCCCTAGGTTCAGCGGGATCGTTAAGTTGTTGCCGACAGTGAGGTGCCCTTTCCCCTTTCAGTTTCAGGTCACGCCATTCGATAATTCTCCTGCTTTGTTGTAACTGCCCAGATCATTCGGGCCATCTTGTTTGCTAAGGCAACGGCAGCAACCTCTTCGGCTTGAGCGCGACAAGTGCGGCTAACCAGCGGTTGGCGCTGCCACCTTTACGAACGACCCGACGTATCACGCTCATGGCGCCGACGATCAGCAATCGACGGATGTCGGTTTGCCCAATCTTGCTGACCGATCCCAGTCTGGCCTTTCCGCGCGTTGACCTTTGTCGAGGCACCAAACCCAGCCATGCGGCGAAGTTGCGGCCGCTGTCAGACGTGTCAAGATCAGGCGCGAATGCCGCGACAGCACCTGCGGTGACAGGGCCGATCCCTGGAATGGTGCAAAGCCTGCGCAGTTGCTCATCTGTCTTTGATGAGGTCTCCAGCTCATCGGAAAGCCGGTCTATGACTTCGGTGAGACGCGCAATCTGCTCAACATAGATCGATCCCATGTGTCGAACCGGCTCGGGCAGATCTGTGCTCTCTTCAGCAAGGGCGTTCTCAAGCAGTTTGAGGCTTGCCGGCCCTTTGGGTGCTACCAACCCAAACTCAGCCAAATGGCCGCGCAGGGCATTGATAAGCTGCGTGCGCTGTCGAACCATACATTGATACGTTCGGAACGCGACCGCCCGGCCTTGGGTTGCCACATTCTTTACGGCTACGAACCGCATGGTCGGACGCATGGCGGCCTCCGCAATGGCTTCCGCGTCCGCGCGATCATTCTTCTGGCGCTTTACGAACGGCTTCACGTAAGCAGCAGGCACGAGCCTAGCTTCGTGGCCATGACTTTGAGCAATACGGCCCCAGTGAAGCGACGTCGCGCAGGCTTCCATTGCGACAATGCAGGCAGGCTGGTCAGCCAACAGCGTCGCCAGACGGGTTCTCGACACAGCGCGGTCGAAGACAACCACCCCATCGGGCCCAACTGCACAGACCTGAAAACTGCCTTTTGCCAAGTCGATCGCCAAAATACTGATCTTTGAGGTCATCGATATACCCTCCACTAAGCGAATATAGAACCGTCATGGTATACGATGCCGGCCGGTGGGTGCATCCACCGCATCAATTCACTCCCCAGTGACAACACCAACTCCAAGCTGATATCCGCCCGTTCCCGTCGACCAGACACTGCTTCCTTGCATCGGCAGACCACCACCAAATAATGGAACGCGGTATTTGTCGACGCGCCCGTCGGCGGTCGGAGACGAGATGGAATGATCATGGCGCGTGTCCTTGTCTTTGCTTTTGACCTCAAAGAGGCTTCGCAGATTCGCCGTATTCGCAGCTTGTTACAGCTCGGCTACGACGTGCGAAGCCTGGCGTTTCAGCGCGGCAATATGAACGCGGACTTCGTGCCAGACTGGACGAATACCAACCTCGGTCACGTCCCGAACGAGAATTACGGCAAACGCCTGCTTGCTCTTATCCGAGCGCTCTGGCCAGCCTTCAGATCACGGCAGGATCTCAGATCTGCAGATGTCATTGTGGCGCGAAACTTCGATCTTTTGATCCTCGCCTGGATGGCACGAAGCCTGTTCGGTCGAAGACGGGTCCCAATCGTATACGAGTGCCTCGACATTCATCGGCTATTCACGCGCCCCGATGCGATTGGTGCTCTGATGCGTTGGTGTGAACGGCGCCTTCTGGCGCGCGTACAGCTTCTGATCGTCTCTTCGCCCGGCTTCGTCGAACATTACTTCGTGCCGGTTCAGGGGTTCCTCGGTGACGTCTCGATCATCGAAAACAAGCTCTGGTTCGATGGCGCAAAGGTCTCGCGTCCGCTGTACGCACCGCGACGCGATGCGCAGGGTCCCATTGTAGTTAGTTGGGTCGGATCCATTCGCTGTGCGCCCAGCCTTCAGATCCTGCTTCAAACCGCCGACCGGATGGGCAAGGACGTGCAGATCAACATCCACGGGAATGTTCACCGACACGCGGTCGGCGACATCGACGCCGCTGTGGAGTCGCGGGAAAATATTCGATTCTTTGGCCCTTATAGCTATCCCGGCGATCTGGAAGCGATCTATGCTGGCAGCGATCTCGTCTGGGCACAGGATCTCTGGCAGAGCGGCGCGAATTCGGACTGGCTGTTGCCCAATCGGATTTATGAGGCGAGCTGGTTCGGCTGCCCTTCGATTGCGGTTGAAACGACCGAGACAGGTCGAAAGGTCGCAGCCGAACAACTGGGCCTGACAATATCAGAGCCCTCCGCCGATGCGCTTGTCGCGCTCCTACGCCGTATCACGCGTCCTGAACTCAGCGCTCTTTCGCAAGGGATTCTGGAGCAGGACGACAAGCAGTTCGAACTTCGCCCCGAGGCGATTGCAGACGCTCTGAGCCCGGCATTCCGAATCTCGCCAGCAGACCGCTAGGACGGCCTTCTCGGGTTTGAGTGTCGACACCAAGCCTAAAGCGGACAGCATTGTCTCCCTGACACCGTGGTCACGCCCCAAGCCCGAAACGCCGCAGCGCGCCCGAAACAGTTTGCCGAACACCATTGCCAAGACGTCGCGCCTTCGGCGTGTGTCGATAACCCGGTATGGGCTGACATTGCCCGATAGCACCGCGATTCTCTGACTTAAAGCGCTCGACCCAGACTTCTGTAGGATCGTTGGATGCACGTTGAGCCTTGGGCTGAAAGACATCCTCGCCGGTCGATGCGTCGGGCAACTCGATACTGAGATAGGCCGCAATACGCTGCATTGCGCCCCTCCGGTCGGCGACGACATCCTCGTAGAAGAGTTCCAAGGGCTTCACGCCCAGACTGGCCAGGAAAGACGTCCACCCGGCATTGAAATCGGCAATCGCATCCACCTTCGCCGCAATCAGATTGCGGTCGTATCGCGCTTCGGCCCGCTCCGGCATGTCCGAGATCCAAGCCCCTGTTTGCTGCGCCCGCGCAAATGAAACCGCCTGCCGCACGAGATCGCGGCGCTGTAGTTGGATGAATCGATAGCTCAACGGATCGACTTCGTGGTCCACAAACGCTTCCAGATGCTCATGGTGTAACTTTACGGAGAAAACTCCGTTGGGACCGGTGCGAACTGATTTGATGAATTGGAGAGTATCGGCGGCACCGGCACGGCGCGCGCGTTGTTCCCAGACCGGCCAGTTGCCGGGATTGAGATATTCCAGCGGATAGCCAAAGCAATTCAGGGCACGCATCTGATGGCCGAGAAAATGGCTGCCGCATCGCGGCGTCGTGCAAATGGCGACATGACATGTCGCCGGGGTCGGATCGAAGTCGTTCTCGACTGCGAATTGCCGCTGCCAGAGAGTCTCCGGAACAGCAAGCTGCTGGCTGTTTAATTCGTTTTCAGGGGGTGCGGTCACGAGTCATCCTCACAGTGCGTCAAGTGTTTGCTTGTTCCGGGTAACCGATCTACCCATGAGCAGGGCAGGGCGCTCTTCGCTTCGATGTGATTGTTCGGCTTGGCCGTGTCTTTGCAGTCGTGCAATTAAAGCCTTGGCCAGCAAATGAAACCCTTTAGTTACGCGACCACACCCGAGATTCGGCCGGAGCGAGCTTCGTTTCTCATGACTTGCATGCCCATCGGCAAGAAACCGTGGCCGAAAATGCGATAGTTCGCGCATCTAAGGAAGGTCTTGTTATAGTTCGCTAATATTGATTTGACACCATGAGCGCGAGCCGAATCCCCTGAGTTTATTTGGTGTTTAAGGAACTTCTGCCAAGCAGAGGTGGCAAAATTCTGCTGTTCTCGCTGCAGTTGCAAAGTGACGCTACACGATATCGGAGCCATCAAGTAATGATTTGTGCAGATTTCCAGTCACCTCTTCAGGAGCACGCACATGTCGACGTCGAATGAAGTTAGCCCGGAAGTGTTTACCAGTCGCCAAACTTGTTCCGGCGGCCACGAGCATGGCGATACGAGAGTCTCCTCCCGCAGGGTGTTAGGGGGGCGCTCAAAGAGAGTTTTGGACGTTTTCGTTGCGCTCTTCGGCCTCGTTCTTCTAAGCCCTCTGTTCATACTGATCGCCTGCGCGATCAAGCTTACATCGCCCGGCCCTGTGCTGTTTGGTCATACTCGCATCGGCTATGCCGGGCAGCCGTTCCGCTGCTGGAAGTTTCGCTCAATGGTGGTCGATGGTCAGGACCTGTTGGACCGCTACCTGGCAGAACACCCTGACGAGCACCATACATGGGTAACCGAACGCAAACTGAAGAACGATCCCCGTGTAACCCGGATTGGGGGGGTTCTCCGTACCTATAGCGTCGATGAGTTGCCGCAATTGCTCAATGTTCTGGTCGGCTCAATGAGTCTGGTCGGGCCACGCCCCGTGGTGCGCGATGAACTGTCACTCTACAGCGACGCGGTGCAGTTTTATCTGAGCGCACACCCAGGAATCACCGGCCTTTGGCAAGTAAGCGGACGCAGCGATGTCGGTTACGACAAGCGGGTCGAATTGGACAAATCATATGTACAAAACTGGTCGTTGTTTTTGGACTGCGTGATTCTAGTCCGCACAATCCCGGCGGTTATCGCGGCGCGGGGCTCGTATTGAGCCGCGGCGGGATCGCGCGCAACACCGCAGACATCTGGTCTTGCACGCATCAGATTGGCGATGCAGCACGGCAAACTATGAAAAGGGATGCGTGATGCAATGGACATCAAGGGCCATATCGGCCTGTCTGACCGCGATGCTCTGGCTGAACCAGCCAGCCTTAGCGCAAACGCCGGACGTACCAGTTGGAATGAACGACATTCTCAAAGTGCGGGCGACGATCTGGAACGCTGCCGACGGCACGGTCGAGGAACTGCTGACGGTTTCGGACAGCTACAGCGTCAGTGCCGGTGGAAAGATCGCTGTACCGCTGGTCGGTAGCGTGGACGTGGCGGGTCTGACACCACAGGAAATCGCATCGACCCTTCAGGAAGGGATGGCAGGCTATGCCGGAGCCGGCCGCACGCCCCGAGTATCGGTCGATGTCGAGCAATATGCGATGATCTACGTCGCGGGTGAGGTCGATGCACCGAATGTCTACACGTATTCTCCCGGCTTGACTGTACTCAAGGCCGTGACGCTCGCTGGCGGTACTGCCCGGATAGAGCCCATCCTTGGCCAAGAACGCAATTTCTACCTTGCCCGGAGCGCGGCCATGGTTCTGAGCAAGGAGTTGCGCTTTCTCGAAGCACGCCGGGACCGCCTGGCTGCAGAAGTCGCGCGCAGTGAAATAACAGCCGCACAAGATAGTCCGGACCTACCGAGCGTCAGCAAGTTCCGCGCGGGCGAGGCGGCGATCTTTGAGGCCCGCAACCAACTGCTCGACCAGCAGCTGGCGTTCCTCGACAAGGCGGAAACCGCGCTGAACGATGCGATCAGCGTGCTGGAACAGAAACTCACAACCAACACGGAGCAACTGCGGGCTGGTCGCGAGGAACTGAGACGCGAGGAAGACATGGTCGAGCAAGGTCTGGCGACCCGTGTGCGGCTGTTTGATCGCGTGCGCTATGTTGGCGAGGTGGAAAGCCGAGTGCTCGATATCGAGCGCTCAATCCTGTCGACACAGCAAAATCTGCGAGACATCGAGGAAGAACGGATTGTGCTGGAGGCGACGCGAGCCGAAACCGCAGTGACCGAACTGCAAGAGGTCACAGCCAAGATCGTGCAGGCCGAAGCCAAGCTGGATGGAGAATATGCGCTGATGTCGGCAGCACTCGGCGAGGACGTCACGCTGGAAAGCCTGCATGCGCGCGCCGTCGGCACGCCGGAATTCTGGATCACCCGCACCCGCGAAGGCGACTCCCGGCAGTTTGAGGCGCAGAGCGATACCTCAATTTTGCCGGGTGATGTGGTCGAGGTCCAATTCCCCGACATTCTGGAGGAGGATTTTCCAGAAACCCCGGCGGCGTTTTCCGCAGCCGGATCGGTCAACTGAAGCATCAGCCAGATCGGAATTTGCCATGAGCCAATCGCTTGAGACCACCGCTGTCGCTCCTGGCACGGCTTATCATCCGCATGTCCGCGCCGGCCGGTCCCGGTCCGCCGCTGTTGGAGTGCTCTGGTCATCGTTGCACACGGCTATTCCAATCTTCGGTTCCACGCTGATTTTTTACGTCAGCGCACGCTATCTCTCCCCGGCCGATCTGGGGCTCTTCGGCCTCGCGAGCAGTTTGGTGATGACGGCGATAGCAGTGTCGCCAATTGCGTTCGGCGAGGCACTTGTTCAGCGCAAGACGATCTCGAAATCCAACGCCGACAGTGTCTTCTGGATGACGATAGCGGTTGGTTTGGTTCTGATGTTGTCGGTCTTTCTGGCAGCACCGTCCATCGCGCAATGGGCAGGCGACAGCGCAATTGCCGCGCTGCTACCGCTGTTGGGACTGCGTATCCCGCTCGACCTGTCGGTGGCGGTGCCCAACGCGATGATCGTGCGGTCGATGAAGTTCAAGCTTGTCGCCTTACGAACCTCCGTTGCCACTGCGGTCAGCCTGGTCATCACCCTCTCCTTGCTTTGGGCTGGTTATGGCTATTGGGCTCTGGCAATCAGCCAGCTTTCGAGCAGTATCGTGATCTGCGCGATGGTCTTCTGGACCTCCGGCTGGCGCCCCGGTCTGAGCTTCAATCTGCACGCAATCAAAGAGTTGACCGGATACGGGCTCTATGCGTCTGGAACTCGAATGCTGACGACAATGCGTCTTGATCACATCGTACTGGGTGCGCTTGGCGGCACGGCGATGCTCGGGTTCTACTTCTTTGCTCAAAAGCTCTACCTGATGCTGACCCAATTCGTCGGCGGCGCGCTTTCATCTGTGACCCATGCATTGTTCTCATCTCTTCAGGATGACCGCGAGAAGACCGCCCGCGCCTTCTACATTGCCTCGTTCTCGGCGGCGGTCGTCAGCCTGCCGTTGTTCAGTCTGCTCCTGGCGCTTGCCCCCGACATCGTGGCACTGCTCTTCGATCCCCGGTGGCAGGGTGCCGGATTCACAGTGCAGATGTTCAGCGTGATCGGCTGCATAGCGGGCGTCAGCGTTGTGCAAGGCGCGTTCATCCGAAGCCAAGGCAAAGCAAACTGGTGGTTCTTCTACCAGCTCATCCAGCAGGCAACGTCGTTGCTGGTGATCGGTGTAACGTTTAGTGCCGGGCTGGAGACGCTCATGATCGCGCTCGTTCTCAAATCCCTGCTGGTCTGGCCGATATCGGTCATCATGATGGCACGGCTGCTGGGGATTGGACTCCTCAAGTACCTAGGGACGTTTGTCACCCCGGCTATTGCCACCCTGGCGATGATCTCTGCGGTGCTGGCAACCCAGCATCTGGCGCCCGAGCTATCTCCCGCCATCTCAGTGGCGGCCCGTATCGGTATCGCGATAGTCACCTATCTGGCCGTCCTCGGATTGATCGCAACGGACAGAATTGTGGAGATCCTCAACCTCGTGTTGCCTGGTCGGAGAAAGACTGCATGAAACTTACATATTTCCAAGGCCGCCCCCCGAACTTCGGGGACGAGCTGAATGCCACCATGTGGCATCATCTGCTGCCGCAGAGCTTCTTCGACGAAGACCCCACCACGCTGTTCGTCGGAATCGGCTCGGTGATTCAGCACAATTACCCCAGATCCGCACGTAAGCTGGTCGTCGGATCGGGATATGGCGGCTACACAGCTCTGCCGGACATTTCCGACGGGACTTGGGATTTCCGGTTCGTGCGCGGCCCACGGACCGCAAGTGCGCTAGGTCTCGATCCGCATCAGGCGATAACCGATGCGGCGGTCCTGTTGCGTGCTACCCCGCTGCCCCCACCGGCAAAGGCAATCGGCACAGCATTCATACCGCATTATGAAAGCATAGAACGCGGCGATTGGCGCGCGGCCTGCGACCTTGCCGGCATCCATTTCATTGATCCAACCGAAAGCCCGGATCGGGTGATTGCCCAACTGCGCGGCGCAGACCTGGTGATCGCCGAGGCGATGCACGGCGCAATTGTCGCCGACGCGATGCGCACGCCTTGGATCGGCGTGAAGACCATGCATCACGTCCATCGATTCAAATGGTACGACTGGACCGACTCGCTAGCCATTTCCTATCGACCACGGCCCCTCCTCCCGTCCAATGGCCGCGAAGCCTGGGCCGTCGCAACCGGACGTTCCGGCAGTGGTCCGGGCGTGCGCGCGGTCTTTGAGAACCCGGCGGGCCGTCCGGTCAACTGGGCGTGTCGGCATCTGGCTGCGCGCAGCCTGCAAAGCCTCGCCCGTGTCGATCCGCACCTGAGCGCCGACAGCGAGATCGAACGCGCGACAGACCGCGCCTTGAGCAGCGTCGAGGCGATGGTCCGGGACTACGGGGATAAAGCCTGGTCGGCCTAAGTCCGCATCAGGATCGCTACCGCGTCGCACGCAGCTCCTGCACCGCATAGGCAAAGGCGCAGATGATCAGCACGGTGCGCAGGCTGAACTGAAAGAACACCGGCACCTCGACAAAGCTGATCATGATCACGATCACCACCATAACAAACATTAGTGTGGCTTCGGCGCTGCGCGAACGCAGGGCCCAAAGATAGGTCACAACGGCAGCGCCGTATAGCACACCGACCTGCAATGCCACGCCCACGAGACCGATTTCGACCGCGTTCGACAGGTAGGTGTTGTGAAAATTGAAACCGCTCCGGCCATCAATACCGAATTGCGCCCAGAGGGCCTCGGCCGGGGCGTGCCCCTGCACCCAAAAGGCCTGATAGCCGACGCCGAACAGCGGGCGTTGCGCAATCAGATCCGTGGCCATCCGCCAGAGGTCCGTGCGCCCGGTCAGTGTCGCATCCTTGCCCATCATTTCGAGGGCTGTGCGCACAAGCGCGTCCATGTTCACCGCAACCAGAAGAACGCCAAGGCTGACACCGAGCAGGACCGCAATGATCGTAACGGCCCGCTGCAACGGGGTGAGTCTGTAGAGGATGAGCAAGCCAGCCTGGATCAGGAGCGCGGGAGGGATGAGCAGAAGGGCGCTCATGGACTGTGCCTGAAGCAGCAGGATGCCCCCCGTCATGATGCCGAAACAGGCCATCAGGCGAAATCGGTAGCTGGCGCTGCTGTCGAGGGCCTGCGCGATCGAGATCACGACGAAGATGGCGGCAGCTCCCGCCAGTGCATTCTTGCTTCCGTAAATGCCCAGCCAGGCTCCGGTATCGGCGCGCACCTGCCCGACCAATACACTCGCCACCATCGCGATTGCGAAACACAAGAACAGCAGCCGACCAAACAGCCTGGGGCTGATCCTAGTCACAATCATCAGGGCGATGACCATCGTGACCATAAGTTGCAGCCCGTACCGAAAGCTCAATCCCGGAAATTGCGACCACGCAAAGCTCATCAGGCAAAAGGCCGGAAGACACAGCAGGTACCAGTAATTGAGGCAGACGGCGGCGACCCGCGTCCAGTGACGCGCGCAGAGAAGGACGCCTGCGATCAAAAAAAGCAGCGCGCCATAGGTGCGAAGCATCGGGACGAGCACCAGTGCCGCGACAGCTATTCCGGCAAGCACCCCATCGAGCGAGATCTCGACGACATGGGCCGGGGCAGTGATGTACCGGCGCGAGACGGGGACCATTCCACGCTCATACCCCGCTCCGGATATCATTCCAGTTTACAGAGTAGGGAGGCCGGAAACTGGCAGCTTTCGCCCTCTGCCGTAAAGGCGATCCAGTCGACACTCATCGTCAGATCCTGCTCCGGTTCATCGAAACGCCCCATCCAGTTGGGAAAAGAATCGCTGCCCCAGAAACTGGCATAGATCTTTTGTGCATCAGTGGGCAGCGGCGACCCGGCGGCGGTTTCGTGCATTTTGACGCCGTCGACATACCAGGTGATGCCGTCCTCCGACCATACAAAGGAATAAGTGATAAAGCCGTCGTCTGACGGATGTGGCAGGGGCACGGGTTTGCCGTTGTGGGGCTCTCCACCAACATAGGTGTTCAGACTTACCCGCGAAGTGTCGCGCGTCAGAACCTCAAAGTCGATCTCGCCGTGTGGCTTGCCATGATGCGGGCCGATATAGGTGAAGAAGGCGGCGTTGAGTCCCGATCCCTGCGCCGTGCGAAATCGCGCTTCGTAAACCCCGTAGCCATATGTCTTGCGGGATTGGATTTCTCCACAGAGGTAATCGAGTTTCTCGGTCGGGTGACGGAGAAACTGAAGGTTGAGATATCCGTCAGACACGGACATCGCATCCTTGGACCACTCGCAATTCTGCCAGGTCCCATTCACCCAACCGTCCGAGATACCCCAGAGCGATGTATCAAAACTGTCAAAATCATCGAAAAAGCTGGAGCCTTGCGGGATTTCCTCCGCCGCCGGTACAGGCCGTGCAAGACTCAAAGTGACAAGCGCCGCGCCGAAGTACCTTGCAAGCCTTGCGGAATGGAAGGCGGAGGGAAAGAGGCGAATCTTTGGCATGGAGCACTCCTGCAGCTGGACGGTGGACGGCATGTCGGGCCGAGTTTTCCGGGAATTCGCGATCCAATGCAAAGCGCATCGGCGTGCTTTCGTCACGATCGGCAAGAGGCTGCCAGAATGCCGTGCCACCGGCGGAAATCCGTTTACGGCACAGCCCATCCCTATAACATTCTGCCAAACGGGTATTGTTTCAGAGCGCTATGGCGGGTCAGATTGATGACCTATCCAGCACACTGGGCTGTCAGGGAATGACTGCGTACCGGTCGATGGCAAGGAGAAAGGACCAGTCCCCATGGTAGAACGCCACCAGACAGTCGGGGCGCAACCCGCACATCATATCGCTGCGGGAGATCCGTTAGTGTCGGTCATCATGGCGAATTTCAACGGGGCGGCGCATCTTGCGAGTGCTGTGCATTCCGTTCTGGCCCAGTCTGTGGAGGATATCGAACTGCTGTTCGCCGACGATGCCTCGACCGACGCCAGCGTGCAACTCGTGACCGAGATCATTGTGCAGGATCAGCGCGTGAAGCTGCTCCGCTCGGACGTCAATACCGGCCCGGCGGCAACCCGGAACCGGGCGATGGACATGGCAAGAGGGACATGGATCGCGATCGTCGACTCGGATGACCTGCTGCATCCTGAACGCTTCGAGCGGTTGATCGGCGCGGCCAACCCCCTCAAGGCCGATGCAATCGCCGACGATCTGATCCGCTTTCAAGATGGCCCGTCCGACGGCGAATCCAGCACACTTCTGGGCGACACCCGCCAGATGGAACCCGTCCGCATCACCCCTGCGATGATGCTCGGGACGGGGGCGGGTGGGCCGCTCGGTTATCTCAAGCCGATGCTCCGCCGTGACTGTATTGGTGCCCTTCGGTACCGTGAGGATATCCGCATTGGCGAGGATCACGAATTCTACATGCGTTTCCTGCTCGGCGGCGGGAACATGTATCTGATACCACAGTCCTACTACCTCTATCGACAACACCCGGCGTCAATTTCGCACCGGCTGAAACCCGCAGACCTCACTGCGATGATCAAGGCCCAGGATGATCTGGTGCCGTTGATGTCAGAGGCGGAGCGTGCGCTCGCGTTGCGTCGGCGGCTTGCGATGGAGCGGTCGAAGCGGGTCGAGGCTTGCGTTGCCGACATCAGGTCGAGGCGAATTTTGTTAGCACTCGGGCGGACCCTTGGCCATCCAGGGACCGCCTTTGCGCTCGCTCGTCTGGCCTCTCGGCGTGTGGCACGCCGCTTGCGGCGCAAGAGTCCTCAACCACTGGCAGCCAAGGATATCCTGCTCGCGCCGCAAAACGAGAAACTGCCGGAGCATTCCGGTTTCAGTGGCATGTTGCGACATATTACTATTCCCCACTCCACTGACGCATGGACCGCGACCGACTGGGCAAAGGTGACAGCCGCCACACAGCATCCCGCGACGCGGGTGATCGCCCTTGGCGGTGTCGGGCTCTTTGCGCTTGGATATGTTTCCGCGCCGCAGCGCGTGCTGCTCGGTCAAGCCGGAAGCGATTGGCCCAAAGGCGCTAGACGATTGCTCGAGAACGGCTACGCCACGCTCTCCCCCACTACCAGCTTTGCCCAGTCCGATGCCAAGACCGTGGCGCGGCGCGCCCTATCCCTGATGCCCGCCCCGGCACCTGAAAACGAAGCCCCACCAGTGCGACCATCGCCGGTTCGCACCACAGTCAAGAGAAAGGCTTGTTGATGTCTCCCTCCCATCCGCTCGTGCATGTGCGCACCCCGACTTACCGTCGGCCCGAACCGCTCCGCCGCTGCCTGAACAGTCTCGTTGAACAGTCCCATGACAATTGGGTTTGCGACGTCTACGATGACGACCCGGAAGGCTCTGCAAGGGACGTCGTTACGGCTTTCTCGGACGACCGCATCACCTACAACCACAACCGGCCGCAGCGATATGCGTCACGTAATATCGACAAGTGCTTCACACGGGACAATCCGCGCGAGGCGGATTATTTCTGCGTGGTGGAGGATGACAACTTCATTCTGCCGCGCTTCATGGAAGACAACATCGCGCTCTGCCATCGCGAGAATGTTCAGATCGTCCTGCGCAACCAACTCGTGGAACATCACAGCGACACCCCTGATGCGCGGTTGAGCAAAAGCGGGCTTCTCGAGGACAAGCTGAGTGCCGGGCGCTACGAGCCGAATGTTTTCCGGCTGAGCCTGATTGCCGATATCGGTGTCTCCAACGGTGGCCTTTTCTGGTCTTGTGAGGCCTCGTCGGATCTGGAGGTGAGTGTTCCGTGCAGCGCCACGCTACAGGAATATATGCGCACCTTCGCGATCACTGAACCGATCTACGTGGCGCTCGAACCACTGGCCGTCTGGGCGGAGAACGGCGATGCGACCCAACGCGACCACGGGTTGAACGTGGGATACTTCAACCGCGAGCTGACGCTCAAACATTCCATAGGCATTCTGCAACGGCGCGCTTGGACTATCGCACGCGCCGAAGATCGCGCCAACTTTCTCATCCATCCTGCATTTTGCTATTCACGGGAATCGCGCGCTCGCGGCCTCGTGAAATCGCACATCAGGCTGGGCGCAGGGACGGCTCTCCGGTGGAAGGAAGCGCTGCGCCTTGCGGTACGCGGCGGACTGATCCGGCTGATCGGTCGTCCAGAGCCTGGGTTACACCAGTTCCTCCAAGCACAGGCGAACTGATCTCGAAGATCAAATCAGTGAGGGGAATCGTTTGCACCGCGCACCGGCTGGGACGGAGGGTGCCGCTCTTTCTCTGCACGACTGGGGTCGTCCTGCCCGGAAGAGTTCGGCAGATAGGCGACGACGACCAGCATCACGAAATACCCCACCTGCAGGACAATTGCGGTCACCATAAGACGCAGAGCCACCGTCGCAAACCCTGCGCCCTGTGCAAGCGACCAGGCTCCTACGACAATCATCGCGACCAAAAGAAATGCGGCAAATACCACCATACGCATTCCAGAACCCTCACCCCCGTGCTGTATTGAGGATCAGCATAACGGATAATCAGAGTGCAGGCTACCGAAGTGCCGAGATGCGCGCAAGTATGAGGACCAGTCGAGCCTATCCGTATTTCTCTTCCAAATAGGTTTCCCAACTTCCCGGCCTCGCGAACTTGCGCAGCCGTCGCATTTCCACCTTGTTCAGAACGATCCCCAGCACTTTCCGCGCGACTTCAGGTTCCATTCTGAGATAATCCCGCACAAGAGTGCGCGGTGTTTTACCCCAGGCACATTGCAGGATTATGTGGTCGATCCGCGACAGCATGATCTTGGTGTCGGCAATTGTTCCCAGCGGTGGCAGGTCGAGCACCACGAAATCGTACCGGTGTCGCAGAGACTCGATCAGGGCCGTCATCGTTTGCCTCATCAGAGCATCACTGGAGCGTCGCGTATTGTGCTCTGGAATGCAGGGTAAGAAATCGAGTCCCGACACCGACACTGTTTGCAGCGCCTCATCCAGCGTCGCGGTTCCGTCGAGGATGCGGATCAGATCGGCCCCTTGATTGCACTGGAGCATCCTGGTCAGCGCAGACCGATGGAGATCGAGATCAACCAAAAGCGTCCGAGCACCCGATTGGGCGACAAGGTTCGCATAATTGGCGGCGAGGGTTGTCTTGCCTTCTCCTGCGACCATCGAGGACACGCCGATCACCTGTGCGCCACTGTCGGTGGCCGCCAGCATGACCGTACTCTGCACATTCCGCAGAGTGTCGGCCAAGAGTGATTGGGAATCGAGCAACGACATGAACAGACTGGGGGCTGTCGATTGCACCACGCTGCGGGCATCGGTGTCGCCATTATTTTTCCCGTTTTCGCTCTTACCGCGCGGTGCTTGCCGAGACAGCGCAGTGGTGTCGAAAAGTGGCATGTAACCGAGGAACGGCTTGCCGGTATCGACCCAAACGTCTTCGCCGACACGAAACGCACGCTCGCGGGTTTCGCGCAGGATGGCGATAACAAACCCGATCATGAAACCAAGGATCGTCGCAATCGCGACAGACTGCCATAGCTTCGGAAGATCTGGCTTTTTCGGCACCGCTGCTTCACTGAGGATGCGCCCATTGGTGACCGGGTATGACCCCTCGATGGTTACCATCTCATAGCGCGACGACAGAGTCTGCTGCAGCGTTTCAAGATTGGCCGCCCGCTGAGCGAGCGCCTTCAGCGCTTTTGTGTCAGGGGGCGTTTGGGCGCGCAGCGCCTCTGCGCGCACCTGTATGGCTTCGCTTTCCCGCTGCAGTTCGCCAATCCGCGCTTGCATCCATTCAGCCATGCGCGCCGTCACTTCCATTTTTGCGTTCAGATGGGCAGCGAGATACGATTCGGCATAGGTATTGACGATAGCGGCGGCGAGCGCGGGCTCCGGCCCGATATAGCTGATATCAATCGTGAAGCTCTGCCCGATCCGGTCGATGCCGACGTCCCGTTGCAATATGAGGGCAGCTCTCTTGATTGCCGAAGCCTCCGAACTACCAGGAAGGGGCGGCGGTGTCTCGGGATCGGCCCCGATCACGTTCTTCACCGCATCCAGCACCGCAGAGAGCATGCTGCGCGCCAGCGATTCGGGTGGGTTCAGAAAAATCGGCGTCTCATGCAAGCTAAGCCGTCGCGCTACCTCTTCGGCAAGCCGCAGCGAACGGAGCACCTGAATTTCGTTCAAAAGCGAGGTGTCGTTGCGCAGAAAGGGCGTGGTCGGTGTGATCTCACCACCAGATTCGTCCATCCGCACATCCACAAGCACGGTCGCAGCGCTGTAGTAGAGTGGCGGAGTGGTCATGTGCTTGACCAAGCCAAGGCCGAGACCGAGAGCCGTGCAGAGCATCAGCGGCCAACGCTGCCGTCGGGCCGCCGCCAGCAGATCGCCAAGCGTCGTCGTCCGATCCTGCGCCGGGGAACGGTTCAATGTGTCCGGCCTGAAATCCGCGTCATGGATCTTCATCCCCAGATCATTGAGCATCATGTCAGACCCCTCGCAATCACTGTCAATTTTCCCCTCGCTGAACCGAACCCGAACCGTAGAGTTCGAGTTCACGCATGCCGGTCAGCCCCATGAACACGCCAATGTGCAGTGTTCCGCGCAGCAAAGCCGCGTTGCGCCGCGTGGTGTCGTAGCCGCCAAGCACGGCTGCACCACAGCAATAGGTGACCTTTGCCAATGCCACGGCCAGATTGCTCAGCAAGCGCCCCGCGCCAATCTTTCGGCGCAGCATTCGCCCATGGGTTTGCCCCATCCGGAACCGCCGCCGCAACAACCAACCATAAGCGAGCCGTTCGGGCGTCACATCCTCATGGACCAGGGCGCGTTCCGCATAACCGATTTTGCCACCTGCTTCGTGGATTTCATCGAAGAACAGGCTATCCTCGCCGCCGGTCTTGCCAAGCGCCAGATCAAAGCGGCGGTCGCGCACCGCTGGCGCGTGCCGGTCAATGATGACATTACAGGTATAGCCCGTCCGGATCTCACCCTTGACCCAAACCGGGCGCGTGGAGTGTATCTCCAGATTGCACATCCACGATGGTGCGCTCTGGTCGTAAACACTCTCGACCGGACCCAGCACGACATCGGCCTGCGTGCGCCGCAGTTCGTCAACCAGTGCGCAAAGCCAATCGGGCGAGGCGGTCTCGTCATCATCTATGAAAGCGAGATATCGCGCCCGGCAATGATCCAAAGCGCCATTGCGGGCGATCGAGATATTGCCCTCGGGGCAATGCACATAACGCAGCGGGACTGGAAACGTCGCGACAACACCCTCAACCAGAGGCCGTGCGCTAGGGGTGGCATCGTTATCAATGATGAGTACCGACAGGGTGAAATCATCCGGCACGCGTAACGCCGCAAGCGACTCCAGCGTGACGCTCAATTGGGGTCGGCGATAGGTGCAGACGCACACCTCGATACTGTCATTGTGACAAGCGGTCATCGGGCGTTTCCACGGGACGCCACTGATGCGCCGACAAACAGAGCCCCGAACATCTGCCACCAGAATCCGGTTGACCACGCGACATGCATCAGCAGTGCCGAGACACTGGACAACGCAAGCCATGCGCGTCGGTGGCGGAACGCCAGAAACACGCCCGACGCAATGCAGACCGCCAGCCACAGAGCCGCCGGTGCCGCGAATATCCAGTGAACGCCAATCAACGCGGATAACACAATAGCAGGCAGCACCATCATGACCTTCATCTGGCGTAGCTGTGGCGCAACGGCATGCTTGAGCATCGTGCGCGCACGACCGCAGCCATAGTTGAAGTACTGCCGTGTCAAGGCACCGAGCGAACGGCGCGGGATATAGGTGATGACCGGGTCGGCGGTCAGCCAGATGCAGTAGCCGTTCCGCCTCAGCCTGAAGTCGAGTTCGGCATCCTCGTTGTGCGAGAAACTGGGATCATAGCCACCCACGGCCCGAAACGCATCCAGACGGATCAGCGCATGGTGGCCGTGGTCAACAAACCGCCCTTCAGAACGCCTGCGGTGGCGCGAACCGCCATTCCCGACGGTCGAGTTCTGCGCCACGGCATTGAGAGCCTCCACGCCCCGTTCTCCATCCGCGATCATGCTGACGACCACGCTATCGGCACCGCTGCGGTCCATCTCGGCCAGAAGCCGGGAACAGTAATCATCCGGATAGCGGCAGTGCGCGTCGATGCGGATCATGTGACTTGAAACGCCCCGGTCCTCGGCCACGGCCAAATTGATCGCGGCGCTCTGGATGCGTCGCGGATTGTGTAGCAGCGTGATGCAGGAATCGCGGCTGGCTATGGCAGAGACGATCTCCCATGTTCCATCGGTGCTGCCGCCATCGACCACCACGATCCGTCCGCCAATCTGGTCCGTCGTTCTGGCAAGCTGCGCCAAGAGTGGCGCGATGTGTTCAGCCTCGTTCAGGCAGGGTATGACGATCAACGGGACCAGCTTGGCTACCTTCGGGGTTTCTGGA
The DNA here is from genome assembly GCF_000152845.1 of Roseovarius sp. 217. Taxonomy (GTDB): domain Bacteria; phylum Pseudomonadota; class Alphaproteobacteria; order Rhodobacterales; family Rhodobacteraceae; genus Roseovarius. The sequence goes on along the minus strand of NZ_CH902584.1, from coordinate 551,457 downwards.
ATATCTGTCCTCACAGCATGACCTTTGTCTGGGCATAAAAGATGCAGCTTCGGCACCGATCCGGTCCGACTGCCTGTCTGGCAAGGTTTGCGCGCCTTGACAGTCTTGGCACCTCCGCCTCACCCACGCAACCAAGGCATGCCATCCGGCCAAGGGACGGCTGGAGTCTGCCGGTTGATGGCTGTTTTTTGCCCATCGATAGAAAACTCTGACCCGGCAACGGTTGAAATCATCGTGCGCTTCGGGCTTATTACTGTTTTCCTCTCGGGTTGACTTTGTCTCGGTGTTCGTCACCGATCAGATCGCTTGCGAAAACAGCTGAGCAACCACGCTGATCTCGCCAATCATCTTGGTAGAGCCGTGCAGTTCTTGGGCTCAACGTCGAGGGAGTGGGCAAAACATGGGGGTCATGCGGCCAACTTGTCTACGCCTAACCTCCCGTCAAGGACAGCGGCCCATGTGACGGCAACGCGATGTGCGCCCTGCGGTGACCATCTCATCGGGCGGCGTTTTCCCAAGTGGGTGTTGCCGATGTCATCGACGCAGCCTTCTGCCCGGGACAATGAAACCGCGAGGCCGTTTCGGTATCGACAACCGTAGTCCGGAAGCGCGTCGGAGGTGTTGGAAAGGTAGGAATATGGCTCCTGACACCGGGCTTTAACGCGCCTGACCGCTTCCCGTAAATCTCGGGTTTCGGCACGCAATCGATCACAATCGATTTGGAGAAGTTTGAGGATTGTCGCGGCGGTCATCAACTTGCCGTGCCAAAGGTCCCAACGCAGTGTTTCGGCAGGGCGCTCGAAGCGCAATGGCAACCCTGAATTCCCTTCGATTGCAGAAGTCCTTGCACTGCATTTCTATGTGTTTGACCCGCATCGAGATGTGCCACCAGTCCAGTATGTGGGTGACAGGACCTCGACCGGCACGCCGCATGAGATTTGGCAAGTCCGGCTTACCGTCTGAAATCACGGTCACCTTGTTTCGGCCATCCCAACCTTGCGCAATCAGGTCATTTCGGAGCTGTCTGGCAGGCGATGCAGCGGCTTGTTGAACGAAGCCAAATCGTCGGCTCATATTGAGGCTTTCAACCTTGCCGACCACGCCATTAAGGTGCCGTTTTTGGTATTCAGGCCGACATCGTATGTGCGCACCATCCAGGAAAACGGCCAGTGGGGAGGATGCCTCGTTTGTACCCGCGTCCCCTTGGCTTGTGTCGTTATGGCTGAGTTCGTCGGCGATGCGACCCAAGAGCTTTCGAACTGTCGTGTTCAACCGAGCCGAACAGGGCCGGAACATTTCGATCAATCGCGGCTTCTCGAAACGAGTGCCTCGATCCCAATTCAGCCGGCAGGCACCGAAGTTCCGGCGTCGCACGTTTGGGGAAAAGCCCAGCAAGTGGTGATTGCGGCCCATGGTTCGCGATCCCTGCCGGTTGGCACGAGCAGCGTCGAATCCTCGGCCACTTCACCCGAATTCGACCGTACAGCGTATCGAAAATGCGGCCACGATCGTCATGGATCGCACGTCGTTTACCTCAGCCCTCGCATATCCGGCGGGCCTCCATTGCTTCACCGACGTGATCTTGCACAATCGCTTCCTGCAACCGCCTCAACAAGGTCTTTGCGTCGTGAAGGAGCAGGCCCAAGTTCGGAGAGGCAAATTCGTCATACGGACGGCGAAGTCGACCGATACTGCGTCTCCGAGTTTCGCCATCGTCAAAAGTCGTTTCAACAAGAATACTTACATCCATGTTGGGTCTCGCCTTGTTCTGAAACCCTTATCCTACCCCGTCGACCACCAAGTTTTGCCCACTCCCAACACGAGATGAAGAATTCATTGAAATCAAAGGCCAGGTTCGTTCGCATGCACTCACGGGGCAACGCGACATCGGTATTAGTGGCGGAACAGCGGCGGGATGGGGCAAAGACCGACGGGTTCGAGGGTGAATCGATTTTTGGTTGAAATCTAACATCAATGTAAGGTAATGTGCGAATTGCAGTACATATGCTGCCCATCGGGAGAAAATCAGAATGGCAAAACGCAGAAAGACACGACTGAAACATCTTGCGGAAAAGGTCCAAAAGGGAGAGCGCATTGTTGGTATGGAATGCCACGATACACCAAGTGCGATGATGGCCGAAGAGCTTGGCATGGACCTGCTGTGCTGTGGCAGTCCCGGCCCGATGGGCCTGATGGGGCACAAATCAATGGCAACGGTGGATTTCGAAGAACAGCTTTACATGTTACAAGGTGTGCTGCGAGGGGCTTCGTCACCATTCATCATCTGCAACATGCCTAATACAACGGCCAGTATCTCCATTGAGGAATCCGTGCGCAACGCGGCAAAAGTGGTTAAGCTGGGTGCTGACGGCGTGCATATCGAGCCCTCGCTTGGGACAGTTCCGCATATTCGGGCCATCGTCGATGCGGGGATTCCTGTTGTGGGTCATTTTGGCGTTCAGGGCGAGCGGGCGGTGATGAACTCTGGCCATAGCCCAGCGGGACGCACCGCAGGGGAAGCGGCCGCGATCATTGAACTGGTCCGCGCCTCGATCGAAGCGGGCATTTTCGCGGCGCTCTTCGAACATACGTCGGTCGAGTTGACCAAGTGGTGCTACGAGAATCTACCGGTCGCTGTCGCCAGCCTCGGGTCGGGCCCCTACGCGCATGGCATTTTCCATGTTTCGAGCGATATCATCGGGTGTTCCGTCTTTCCAATTCCGCCCAAACGCGAACTCTTTGGCGACGTCTGGGGGGAAATGCAGAAAGCATATTCTGCTTATTACAACGCTGCAAAGAGCGGGCAGTTCCCCAAGCCGGATCTTTCACACACCATGCTTGACGGGGAACACGAAAAGTTCTTGTCGCTTGTCGGCTGACCCCCGTGCCGCATGATGCTGCCAGGACAGCTTTGGAGCCAGCGCAACTCATGCGCTGGCTCGCCGCGCTGCCGTACCAACGTCGCGTTTGTGTCGAATGTGGCGCTGGAGACGCCGAAGTCAGCTATTTCATGGCGGAGCATTTCAACCTCGCGATTGCTACAGACCCTTGCCCGCCGAAATCGGCCTATCCGGTATCGACTGAAACCCCTATAGGATACGTCAAGTGTCGGGCCGAAAATCTGCCATTGCCGCCAGATAGTGTTGATATGGTGGTATCCATGCAAGCCCTCCATCATTTCAATGTGGCGCGTCATCTTGCCGAAGCCCACCGGGTGCTGAGTCCGGGCGGTATCTTTGCCGCGCTCGCCTGGAGCAATATCGAATTGCCCATCGATGTCAGGGGCGCGTGCGACGGTTTTCTCTCGACGATCGACCCATTCTGGGAACCAGAGCGCAGTTGGGCGGTTTCGGGCTACGCCGGGCTTGCGTTCTGTGGAGAAAAGGTAGAGCTGCCATATGCCGTCATGTGCAGGACCGTTCCCATGGAGGAACTGATCAAACTCTTCCGTGGTTGGAGCGCTTACAGGGCAGGTCAGCAGGATTGCTCGAACGCTCTTCAGACAGCGCGCGCAAATCTGCTTAGGCTGGGACGTTCTGACATCATCATATCGTGGCGGATTGTGGGCCAGGTGTTTCGAAAGACCGGGAGCCTATCAAGGATACCAGACGTGAACAGGCCGACATGACGATCCCGGAACGAAAATCCACGACTTTCGAAATTTTTGTACAGCGCAGATTCTGCGATCTGGAATTGGCTTCGGTCATCCACACCCTGCAAACCGCCAACATGGTGCATGGCGCGCCGCATTTTGGCTGGCGGGTCATCTCGGATCGGCCGGGGCTCGTGCAGGGCGGTGGCGTCTGCCTCGTGCGGGCAGAGCCGGTCATTCCAAATCATTGCCTGGCTGACTTCCTGATCGTGATCGCCTCAAACACAGCCAATCCCGCCGTCTGGATGGCGCGCATCCGTAGTATGCGGCGGCTGGGGCACTCGGTGATCCTGCTCGCGGATGCCGCCACCGCCTTCATTGCCCGCACCCAGGTCGAGACCGGCGCGGTCACAACCCACTGGGCCGATGCGGTGGCGCTGCGCGAGACCCAGGATCAGCCGCGCCTGACCGAGAATCTGTCGGAATTTTCCAACGGCATCATCACTGCTGCGGGACGCGCGGCAACCGCGGAACTTGTGATCGGTTTGCTAGCCCGCGAGTTGCCGGTGTCCGAGATCACCGAGATCGGCCGCCACCTGCTCTTGCCGGAAATCCGCACCAGTTCCAGCTCCCAGCCTTTTGCCCCAGAGGCGTTTCACAAATTCTATGACAAGGCCGTGTCGGATGCCCTCGCCATCATGGAGGATAATCTGTCTGATCCACTTTCAATCGTTGCGATCGCCGCTGAGCTGGACATCTCGCAACGGTGCCTTGAACGTCGCTTCCGCGCGGTCTTTGATGCCTCGCCAGGACATTATTACAAAAAGTTGCGTATTCGCCGCGCGCATCATCTGATCCTGCGCACGAAACTGCCACTGATCGACATCGCCACCGCCACCGGCTTTGGCTCGACCGGCTCGCTGGCCACCGCCTTCAAGAAATCCTACGCCGTCACGCCCTCGGACCAACGCAGAAAACATCGAGCGCGCGTGCTCGACTACTCCGCCGAGGTTTGACGGGCTCAGGCAAGTTCGTCGCGCCAGATCATATCCGCCAAGGGCGAGGTTTCCGATACCGTGTTCATCGGACAGGTTGGACATCCTGATCGGGATGGTTTGTTCTTGCATCCTCGGCATTCATTGACCGCGCCCAAAACGTGGTTGACCTCGCCTTGAATCTCGATTGCGAGCCGGGCCATGAGCATGAGCGTGTCGGACAGTTCATTGAGTTTGGCCGCCACCTCTTGTGACGATCCAGAGCCAGTGGTGTGATGCGCGCGGACCCCCGCGATCGAGGCGATAACCTCAAGCGGAATATCTAGGTCGCGCATGTTCTGGATCATTTTGGCCAGAACCACGTCACGCTCACCATACGTCCGCGTTCCCCCATCGCTGCGCTCAGGCCTGAGGATGCCCAGATCCTCGTAATGACGCAGAGATCGTTCACTCAAGCGGCTGAGGCGCGCGAGTTCTCCGATCTTCATCTGTCTTGTGTCGCTGATCTTGGCCAAGTGTCTTCTTTCTGTAGTCTTTCGTCGCGGACAGTGCCCCATACATAGCAACAAAAAACGGAACACAATAGGTCAAGCCCGCCTTTGCGAGATCACTTTCGGCGGAACCGAAGATTACATCGCTCTGATTGATCAAGTTCAGGACCGTCCCGACCACGATGGCAATTCGGGTGGAACGCAAGACAAGGGTCCGTGACACCCCGAGATTGAAAAGAAGGTTGTTCATGCGTCCATCCGCTTGTTGCTTTAAGTCCGAATGCCCCTGCGCGGGGGGCCGGCGGGGCATTCGTCTGTTCTAGAATGCGCGTCTCGATCAGAAGCGATATCCGATCCCGATGCCCGCGACGATAGGATCAATCGAGGCCTTTCCGGATACCGTGCCTCCGGCGGTGGTGACCTTTGCGTCGATGTCTACAAAAAACTTCTTGATATCGGCATTGAGATACCAATTGTTTCGGAGCTTGATATCAACCCCAGCCTGCAGAACAAAACCAGGATTGTAGGTTTCGAGATTGAAGGATGTCGCGGGGCCCCTTTCGTTATTGGCCACGACAAGCACCAGCGCCGGACCCGCCCCGATATAGGGCTTGATGCTGCCTCTAGGACGAAAATGATACTGAGCCATGACGGAAAGCGGGATCAACCACGCTTCCCCAAGGGTGGGCCCGCCCGACAAGGACACGTCGTGCTTGGTGATACAACAAATGGTTTCCGCGGCGATGTTTTCCGTAAAGAAGTACGACAGGTCGATCTCCGGAATGAATTGGTTCGAGACATGCGTACGTGCGGGGACATTGTATTGAGCGCTGTCTTCGGGAAAAACACCGGCAATCCTGCCTCGTACCAGAAACCTGTTCGCCCAGCCCTCGTCAGCGGTCAAAGCGCCCTGCGCCAGTGCCGTTCCCGAGGTTTCTGCCAGCAAGACGATTGCCAACAAGATGAACCCGACGGAGAACAGTAATCGTCGGAGCCGATTCACCCGTCTTGAGACCGTTCCCGGTTCGCACACAAAATCCATCATCATCTCCTCCCCATTTTTAAATATGTCGAAGACGAAAGATTTGATGATATAATTTTGCTTTTTCATCGTCAAAAACGCCTCGATAATCTAACATGAATGATAGATTATGAAAAATCAAGTATCCTTTCTTGCCCTATGTGCGCAAACTTGATGGAAATGTGGTGTCTGTTCCGGCTGGGGGCAGATTGACACCCTAAGAGTTTTCCCTGTGCCGTTTCATTCTGTGGAGCACAGTGGTTTTGCTGATACCGAGATCGCGGGCGATCCATCGGTATGAGCGACCCTCCGCCACGGCTTGAATGACCTTCGGTGAAAGCTGTCGGATTTCGACCGTTGTCCAGGTTGGCGCCCGAGCTTCTTGCCGGGGGCGGTTACAGCATCAGTCCCACCTGGTCCCGTCGTGGGCGTAAACCGCAGTGGGTCGTGGACGCGCTGGCTGCTGGTACAACTGCCGGTGATCTGGAAATCCGCTGAAAGATCACCAACCCTGCGGCTAAAGAACCGGAGGCTGATCGTTGCCCGACCCGGTCATTCGGACTTGGCGCTGCGTATGATAGGAGCGGCCTCACTTGGGCCGTCAGTGTGGCTGACCTGCCCCCTTCGAGCGACCGTCACAGAGGGCGGAAAGCAGCCTGTCGCAGTTCGCGCCATCGAGACCAAGACTCTGCAAAAGCGGTCATTCGAGGTGGAAAGCACCTGGTGCGGAATGGAGTTTTTCAAACTCCTAGCAGTTTCTCGCGCCGTGGGAGTTACAGGTTCATCCTTGCGTGCGGATAGTTTGCGAAAGTGCCAGCCTCGACGAAGTCATGACAACACGTCAGCACGGGGAGGTGCGAACGCAACGCCGCTCTTCCCATCAATCGTTCGGATAGGCCGCGTGCCGATCCTTGCGCCGGTTTCCAGGTCGACCGCAATCGGCACGATACTCTTCCCGGTCTCGGTATCGACATAGCGGGTCAAGTCACCGCCGGCCCGATGCTTTGTCCCCCATGCGTTCAGCATGATCAGCACTGGCAGAAAATCCTGTCCGGCCGGTGTCAGCACATATTCGTCGCGCGGCGGACGTTCCATGTATCGCCGCTTTTCCAGCAAACCCTCTTCTGTCAGCGTCGCCAATCGGCTGGTCAGCATCGTGGGCGCGATCCCAAGGCTTTTGCGGAACTGGTCGAACCGCGTGAGGCCTAGAAAGGCGTCACGCAGGATCAGGATGCTCCAGGAATCGCCGACGCAGAGCAGGCTGCGGGCGATGGGGCAATGGGCGGCGAGATCGTCTTTCATGTTAGTATCATTTCTGTATTGACTAACTACTATTTTGATATCATATGGACCGTAGAGTCGAACTTCAAGTGAAATGGACAGACCATGCGCCCCTCACCCCAGCCCGTCGCCCTGATCACCGGAGCGTCCTCGGGCATCGGCCGAGCCAGCGCCGTTGCCTTCGCCAAGGCCGGCTATCGGGTCTTCGGCACCAGCCGCAAACCCATGACGGCCCCGGCAAATGGCATCACCATGCTGGTCGCGGACGTTACCGACGATGCCTCGGTGCGGGCCCTGATCGCAGAGGTCATGGCCGCCTCCGAGCGCATCGACCTTCTTGTCAACAATGCCGGATACGCTCTATCAGGAGCTGCCGAGGAAAGTTCGATCGGTCAGGTTCAGGCCCTTTTCGAGACTAACTTCCACGGGGTCGTGCGTGTGACCAACGCCGTCCTGCCGATCATGCGGGCGCGAGGTGCCGGGCGCATCCTGAACGTCGGCTCGGTCCTCGGGCTGATCCCGGGGCCTTTCGGCGCCTACTACGCTGCCAGCAAACACGCCATCGAGGGCTATTCGGAATCGCTTGACCACGAGGTCCGCCCCTTCGGCATCCGCGTTGCCGTGATCGAACCTTGGGCAACCAAAACCTCGATCGAAGCGAACTCGCCGCAGGGGGACCGCCCGGTGCCGGCCTATGCCCAGACCATCGCCCGATACCAGACGGCCTTTGACGCGGCGATGGCCGCAGGCGACACCGCGGACGATGTTGCTGCCACCATTGTCACGGCGGCACAGGACCGCAGCCCGCGCCTGCGCTACCCCTCGGGCAAGGCCGCGCGGCAGACCTCATTCGCCCGCCGCTTCCTGCCCCGGGCGCTGTTTGACCGGACCCTCCGCAAGCAATTCAACATCGCCTGAGGGATGTTCATGACACCCTCCTATAGCGACGCCCTGACCCAGGTCATCACGGCAGCGGGCACCCGTTTTGCCTACCGCGAGGTTGGCCCGCGCGGCGACACTCCGCTTGTTCTTCTGAACCACTGGGGAGCGGTGCTGGACAACTTCGACCCCCGGATCATCGACGGCCTTGCCACCCGACATCACATAATCGCGGTCGACTACCGGGGCATCGGTGCCTCGGGTGGCTCGGCCCCCCTGACCATCGACGAGATGGCGCGCGACGCGATTGCCCTGATCCGCGCGCTTGGGCAGTCGTCCGTTTATCTTATGGGCTTTTCGCTGGGCGGGATGGTGGCGCAGGACGTGGTACTGAAAGCCCCCGATCTGGTGCGCAAGCTGATCCTGACCGGCACCGGCCCAGCGGGAGGAGAGGGCATATCAAAGGTCGGCGCAGTGTCCTTACCGCTGATCCTCAAGGGAATTTTCACCTTCCGCAACCCCAGGACCTACCTCTTCTTCACCTCGACCGCCAATGGCCGCAACGCTGCCAAGGCGTTTATCGCCCGGACCAAGGAGCGCAAGACCGGCCGCGACAAGGGCCCGACTCCGCGCGCCTTCCTGCGCCAGTTGAAAGCGATCCACGCTTGGGGCCGCCAGTTGCCACAGGACCTGACGCGAATCCGCATTCCGGTTCTGGTGGCCAATGGGGAAAACGACATCATGGTCCCGACCCTCAACTCCCACGACATGGCCCGCCGCATTCCGGGGGCAGAGCTGGTGATCTATCCCGACGCCGGTCACGGCGGCATCTTCCAGTATCACGCGCAATTCGTGCCGACGGCGCTGGCCTTTCTGGCTGCCTGAACGCCCCCTTTCGGAGAAAACCGATGCAAGCTTTCCTTGTTGACAAGTATCATAAAAATGCCCCGCTGCGGCTGGCCGATGTCCCTGAACCAACCCTCGGCGAGGATGAGATTCTGGTCCAGATCCATGCCGCAGGGGTCAACGTCCTTGACGCCAAGCTGCGCGATGGCGAATTCAAGCCGATCCTGCCTTACAAGCTGCCGCTGATCCTTGGGCACGACATGGCTGGCACTGTGGTGAAGGTCGGGCCGAAGGCCACGCGCTACAAGGCCGGCGACGAAGTCTTCGCCCGCGTGGACGACTTCCGTATCGGCACATTTGCCGAAACCATCGCAGTCAGGGAAACCTCTCTTGCGGCAAAGCCCAAGACCCTTACCATGGAGGAAGCAGCCTCGGTGCCGCTGGTCGCGCTGACCGCCTGGCAGGCTCTGGTCGAGATTGCAGGATTGCGTGCGGGACAACGGGTGTTCATTCAGGCAGGTTCGGGCGGAGTGGGGACAATCGCGATCCAGATGGCTAAGCATATCGGGGCCTATGTCGCCACGACCGCCAGCGCCGCGAACGCGGATTGGCTCAAGGCGCTTGGGGCCGATCTGGTCATCGACTACAAGACGCAGGATTTCGAGACGGCCTTGCGCGACTATGATGTGGTCCTGCACAGCCAAGACGCCAAAGTGCTTGAAAAGTCACTGAACGTCCTGCGGCCCGGCGGCAGGCTGGTGTCGATCACCGGTCCTGCCACCCCGACCTTCGCTGCACAGATCAAAGCCCCCTGGTTCCTGAAACCGGTGTTCTGGGCGCTCAGCCGGGGCACCTACAAGAAGGCCCGCCAACGCAACGTGTCCTTCGATTTCCTGTTCATGACAGCGAACGGCACTCAGTTGCAGCAGATAACTGCCCTGATCGACGCAGGCCATATCCGCCCGATCATCGACCACGTCTACCCTTTTTCCGAAACGAACGCCGCAATCGCACATGTTGAAAGCGGTCGCGCGAAGGGCAAGGTCGTCATCAAGGTGAGGTAGCTTTCCCTCCATTCTATCGATGTGACCCAACGCACCACCTATTGCAAGGGTTAGGCTGTATGTCGCTCGATCTTACTTGAGTGACCACGAACGTCCGGTCTTGCGACAGAGGTGCCTCGAGGTCACCAGAATGGCCGGACACAATGGGTCAATCACGGTCATCTAGGGTTCCGAGCCTGAACTGAACCATTGCTGCGCCGCCGCTAGGCTGCTTTAGAGCCCACAGTGGATGGTCAGGGGCAACATCATCCTCATGTCATTTAACGTCGAGCGGCCCGCATTTTGGTTCGGAATGGCCGATCGTGCTGCGGACAAATCGGCAAGAAGCCTTTTGCGCCCCGTATTATTCCAAGCGACGCGGACAGGGCGGAAACTGGACTCTCGCTGGGCTGAGGTCGAAGGGCCGGAATACGACCTATAGCGCAAGGCCACAGCGTGCAGGGCAGGCTGCCACCAGGCACCAAACGGGCGCGTTCGCTTCAATGGCATTTTACTGGGCAACAGGGTTCAGAGTCCAATGCAGGATCTGCTGGTCAGTCTATCTTGGCAACAGGGCGTCAACGCATCTGCATTCCGAGAATTTTCTCAAGGTTGCTTTCGATGCAGGTGGCCAAAGCGTGGACTTTTTCGGCGACCACCTGACCAATCGGCGTCAGGTCATATTCGACATGCGGTGGAACCACAGGATAGGCGGTGCGCTGGATCAACCCGTCTTCTTCCAGCACCCGCAGGGTTCGAGCAAGCATGCGTTCCGACACGCCCCCGATCCGGCGGCGCAAGCTGCTGTAACGATGCGTGCCGTCTTGCAGCACGATCAGCACCAGCACTCCCCAGCGGCTGGTCACATGGTTCAGCACCGTACGCGAGGGGCATTTTTCGTTCAGGACATCCGCAGGTCTTTGGGTCAGGTTGGTTTCGGGCATATTTTTGAAACTTACATTTTTGTACGTACTTCCTTTTCGATAGTATTCGTTTAGATGTGTTCCGTCAACGCAACATACGGAGCTTTTAATGACAATCGCCATCACCGGAGCCAGTGGCCAGCTTGGTCGCCTTGCCATCTCGCACTTGAAGACCTTAACTGATCCTGCTGAAATCGTGGCGCTTGCGCGCGATCCCGGAAAACTGGGCGATCTAGGCGTTATTGCCCGCGCCTTTGACTACACACGGCCCGCAGGTTTTGCTGCCGCGCTTGACGGGGTCAAAACCCTTGCGCTGATTTCATCAAGTGATTTCAACGACCGCCAAGGCCAGCACCGCAATGTCATCCAGGCTGCCGAGGCCGCAGGAGTCGAACGCATTATCTATACTTCGATTTTGAAGGCCGACCGCTCACCCTTGCTGATCGCTGCAGATCATGCGGCTACCGAAGATATCATCGCGGCCTCGAGCCTGAGCGCCACGATCCTGCGCAATGGCTGGTACACAGAGAACTGGACTGACAATCTAGGAGGGGCCATTGCCGCGGGGGCCCTGATCGGGGCGGCGGGGAAAGCCTGCTTTACCCCCGCTACCCGCGCCGACTATGCTCATGCCCTCGCTGTAGTTGCCGCCGACCCGACCCATGCCGACCAGACATATGAATTGGCGGGGGACGAGGGGTTCACCCTCTCAGAGCTTGCGGCCGAAGTCTCGCGGCAGACGGGCAAGACGCTGCCCTACAACGATTTGCCGGGTGAGGTGTATCAGGGCATTCTGGAAAGCCTGGGCCTGCCACCGGGCTTTGCGCAACTGCTGGTCGATGTGGACAACAAGGCTGGCGAGGGCTGGCTGGCAGATGACAGCGGCACGCTGTCGCGCCTGCTGGGCCGTCCAACGGTAAGACTGGATCTGGCCGTGGCGAATGCGCTTGCCTAATCCCGCATGGCAGGTCCACGATCCGGGTGGCCTGCCACTTGCCGTCCCTTTTATCCGGCGATCCCTTAGCGCACCCCGCTACCCTGCCGCGCTGCCATCAGACCGTTTCCGCCCGGTCAATGTCAGCGGCGCTGGTGACATTCCCGCTGATCGAAGGTCAATTGCGAGGCCGGGAGCCACCAAATGATGAACAGGGTTGGAGGTCAGCTTGGTCCGCTCACCGGACGGTGGCAGGGCCAAGAGTCTTTACCCAGGCGCGAACGGCTGCTTTTGTAAAGCAACTCCTCACGCCGCGCGCCGCATCGAACGGCGGCTACGGGACGGACTTTCATGGCAAAGGTCTACCTGCCGATACTCGAACAAGCTCCGGCTAATCGACCCGGCCGTGCCTGGTGAGATAGTCCAGCACCGCCTGGACCCGACGCGGAAGCGTCTTGGCCCGGCCCACATAGAGTAGGTGGAAATCCTCGAAAAGCGGTTCGGCGTGCGGGTCGCACAAGACGACCTGCCGGGCCGCCAGTTCACGGGCGACGGTGAAGCGGCCGACACGAGCGGCGCCGGCGCCGACGGCAACGAGGGCCGCGATGGTGGCCCCGTCATTGACCAGCAGGCGCGATGATCGCCCCCGCCATGTCGCGTCACGGCGGGCATAGGAAAACCCGATCCGGAGCGGGGGCGGTCCGCCATCGCCGCGGGGAGGAGCCATCACCTCGACAATCTCGCTGCGGCCCAGGTGCCGGGTCATGAGGGTGGAGTCGTCAAGCGGCCCGGCCCGCACCGCCAGATCGATCGGTTGACCATAAAGATCGCTCACATTATCGCCGATCGCCAGGTCGATGCGGATCTCCGGGTGCGTTTGCAGCAGCCCGCCCAGAATCGGCGCCAGGATATGGTTGGCATAGGCGGCGCTGGTGGCGATGCGCACGGTGCCCGCGACCCGGCCGCAGCTTGCTTCATGCTCGGCCGCATCAAGCGCCTCGAGAATCGCCTGGCCCTGTCGCGCGAAGCGTGCGCCTTCCTCGGTCACCTGGATCTTTCGGGTCGAACGTTTCAGCAGGGTCACGCCCAACCGTTCCTCGAGCCGGGCCATCATCTTGGACACCGCCGAGGGGGTCATCCCGCGCATGCGCGCGGCGGCTGAGAAGCTCCCCTCGGCGAGGACGCTCAGCAGGGTCTCGATTTCCGCAAGCCGGTTGGTGTCGCGCATTTACTTCGCCAATCTGTGAATTGAAGGCACAATAGATTGTAGTTTTCAGTGTCTGTTTTCTCAAGTCATTTGCGCCGATCTTGCACCCGACCACGTGGAGATTTGCATCATGACAACGACACTGACCGCAGGACGCATCAAAACCGGACACAAAGCCCGTTGGGCCCTTGTCGCGCTTGGCATCGGCGCCTTCGGGATCGGACTGACCGAATTCGTGATCATGGGATTGCTGGTCGAGGTAGCGCAGTCGCTTTCGGTCAGCGTGCCATCGGCAGGCTTGCTGATCAGCGGCTATGCGCTTGGCGTCACCTTTGGCGGCCCGCTGCTGACCCTTGCCACGGCGCGCTTGCCGCATCGCAACGTGATCCTTGCGCTGATGGCGATCTTTATCCTCGCCAATGTCCTTTGCGCCATCGCGCCAAGCTATGGGTTGCTGATGCTGGGGCGGGTCATCAGCGGCGTTGCCCATGGCACCTTCTTTGGCGTCGGTGTCGTCGTCGCGCAAAGCCTGGTCCCGCCCGAACGCAAGGCCTCAGCCATCGCATTGGTCTTTACCGGCCTGACGCTGGCAACGGTTCTGGGCCTGCCCTTTGGGACCGAACTGGGGCAAGCGTTTGGCTGGCGCGCAACCTTCTGGAGCGTGAGCGGCATCGGCCTGCTGGCGCTTGCCGCCAGCGCATTGTCGCTGCCCGCCGGCACCCACGGCGAAACCCAGGCAAACTGGCGCAGCCTGGCAAGGCTTCTGCGGGGCGCGCCGCTGTTGGCGCTCGCCACCACGACACTGGGTTATGCTGGGGTCTTCCTGGTCTTCACCTATATCGCGCCGATCCTGACAGAGGTCAGCGCGGTCGCCCCGTCCCATGTATCACGCTACCTGCTGCTGTTCGGTGCGGGGATCGTGGTGGGCAACCTGCTTGGCGGGCGCCTTGCGGACCGCGGGCTGCGCCCGGCGTTGCTGGGAACATTGGCGGGATTGGCGGCGGTGATACTGGCCATGCGTCTTGGCATGGGCAATCCGGCTGCCGCGATGATCTCGCTTTTCCTGTTCGGCGCGGCGGCCTTTTCGACCCTCGCGCCGCTTCAGGCCTTCATGTTGCGCCAGTCGCAGGGCGCGAGTACGGAACTGGCATCGACCCTGAACATCTCGGCCTTCAACCTCGCCAATGCCATCGGTGCGGCCATCGGCGGCAGCGCGATCACGGCGGGATGGGGGCTTGGAAGCCTGTTCCCGCTGGGCGCCACTATGCCGGCTCTGGCCGTTCTGCTGACCCTCTTGACCTTCAAATCCAGGGAAGACTCATGAAACCGATTACCGCGACGACCGCCCTGATGCTGTTCGCCCTATCCGCCGGAATGGGTCACGCGAAGGATTGGACCCCGGCTTGGGCCGCCAGTCCGGAAGCCGTCTGGAGCACCGAATTCGACTTTCCCACCGGCCTGCCCGACAGCATCGCCGGGCAATTCATTCGCCAGCCGCTGACCCTTGCCTGGGGCGGGGACAGCCTGCGCATCACCTTGTCGAATAGCTACGGCACCAGACCCTTGCCCGTTGACGCGGCCACGGTTGCGCCCGGCGGCGCAGCCGCCGCGCTGGAGGGGCAGGAGCAGCCGGTTCTGTTTGGCGGCAATCCCTGGGTGATCATTCCGCCGGGAGCGCGGATCACCTCTGATCCTGTGGCGCTGACGATCCAAGCAGGTCAGCGCATCTCGATCACCCTGCGTTATGGCGACGACGCGGTTGCGCAGGATTTCCACTGGGACGCGCGGGAAACGAGCTTTGTCCTTGACGGGGATCGCATTGATGAAGAGATCACCGCCCGCGTGAGTCTTGCCGGCGTGCTGACCGACCATCCGGCCGAGATGGTCGTGGTCGCGATGGGGGATTCCATCACGGACGGCAATGGCGCGACGATGAACGAGGATGTGCTCTGGCCGGATTTTCTGGCCCGACGGCTCGCCCCGCAAGGCGTGGCGGTGATCAACGCGGGCATATCCGGTGGCAGGCTTCTTTCGGAGGGGATGGGGGAAAGCGTTCTGGCGCGGATCGATCGCGATGCTTTCGCCGTGCCCGGTATTGATGCCGTGGTGCTTCTGATCGGCACCAACGATATCGCCTGGCCCGGCTCGCCCTTTGCGCCGGACGAGGCCCCCATGACGCTTGAACGTCTGCAGGCAGGCATCGCCGCCATTGCCGCGAAGGCCAGGATTCACGGCGTGCGCCTGATCGTGGGGACGGTCCCGCCATTTCGCGGCGCGTTGCCCGGCACGCCGATGGAGGCCACCTATTGGAGTGCCGCGAAAGACACCCTTCGCAGCGAGTTCAACGACTGGCTGCGAAAACCCGATCTGATCGACGGACTGGTCGATTTTGACGCCGTGCTGCGCGATCCGGATGAGCCGTCACGGTTGCGTCCGTCCTTTGACAGCGGGGATCGGCTGCATCCGGGGGATGTTGGGAATAAGGCAATGGCCGCTGCCATCTCTTTGGAACTGCTGAAAGGGGAAAAACAGTGAGCACAGGTTGAGACAGCCGTCATGGATGGATACGACAAAATGCTGCGGCAAGCATGACCGGCCGTTTCGGGAAGCCGCACTGCGACATCGCACAGCGAGGTGAATAGCAGCAGAGGGCCGCTCATCAGTCCGGGGCTCCATATTCCTGCGCAACCTATGGATAAAGCCGTTGATATGATACAGGTATCAGGCGAACGACACCGTCATCAGCAATGTGAGAACGCGTCCCTCGCCTGATTTCGCTAATGCAGCAAAAAACTGGTCTGGCGGGTCGCGCTGCGGCACAGTGACTCCGAGTTCAAGGTCGGAACTGGGCCGTCCACGCCGATGCGGTGTGCGCGGAGACCCGAAACAGTTCGCCGCAATGCTGCAGGCTTCTTCGAGGCCTTCCACGACATTCGATCCGCCCCGCGCAAGGGTTGCGGCCAATGCATTCCGTTTATCCAACGGCCCGCAGTCACGCTGTGGTTCCTACGCAACGATCAAGCAGCCACTCTCAGACCGGCCATTGCCCGAATGCGGTGATGGCCAGGATAGCCCCTTCGATCATTTTCACCCCATCCACAATTATGCAGGTAATTGCCTGCGCGTATTGACATGCAGGCAATTACCTGCATATATGACTCTTGTCGCGTATGGAGGCACCGATGGATGACGACATGGTGTTCAAGGCCCTGGCCGATCCTGGCCGCAGGATGCTGCTCGACCGTCTCTGCGAGAAAAACGGGCAGACGCTCAGTCAGCTCTGCGAGACCATGGACATGAAACGCCAATCCGTGACCCAGCATCTCGGCCTTTTGGAACAGGCCAATCTCATCAGCACGGTGCGCCGCGGGCGCGAGAAGCTGCACTTCATCAACCCGGTCCCGCTCTACGAGGTCTATGAGCGCTGGATCCGCAAGTTCGAAGAAGGCCGCTTGAGCCTTCTCCACGACCTCAAGCAGGAACTTGAAAGGAACGAGAAATGACCGACAAATCAGCCAGTTTCGTCTACGTTACCTTTATCCGCACGACGCCCGAAAAAGTATTCGAAGCGATCACGAGGCCGGAAATTGCCCGCCGCTACTGGGGACATGAGAATGTCTCAGACGACTGGCAGCCCGGTTCCGGCTGGCGGCATATCCGCACCGATGAGGCTCGCACCGTCGATCTGGTGGGCGAAGTCATCGAAAGCGATCCGCCCAAGCGGCTCGTCATCAGCTGGGCGAACGAGAGCCAGAAGGGCGATCCCGACCAGTACAGCCGTGTCACCTTTGACATCGAAGCGCAAGGCGACCTAGGCAGCCGACTCATAAAACTCGATCCACAGCCTGATCGATGCCAGTTTGATCATCGACAGGAAATTGCGTGAGGTCTTCTCGTATCGGGTTGCGATACGGCGGAACGAGGCTTTCAGCCTGCCAAAGAAGCGCTCGATTTTGTTGCGTTCCCGGTAGATTTCAGCATCAAATTCGGCGGGTAGTTTACGGTTGGCCTTGGGAGGGATCACGTCGATAGCCCCCTGTTCCCAGATCATATCCCTGATCCAGTCTGCGTCATATGCTTTATCCGCGAGCACATGTTGTCCAGGTTGCAAGTTGTCCAGTAGCGTCTTGCACGGCGGCGCGTCATGGGCTTGACCGGGTGTCAATTCATATCGGATCGGCAGCCCATCCTGATTGGTAAGTGCATGTATTTTCGTCCCTAATCCGCCCCGTGAACGACCTAAACAGCGGCGTGGGTCTTTTTTTGAGCGTGGTGGCGGAATGATGCGCACGCACGCTGGTCCCGTCGACCATCACCATGTCAACGTTATGCGCGTCGGCGATGGCCTCCATGATCCGGTCCCAGTGGCCTGCATAGCTCCACCGGTTGAAGCGGTTGTAGACCGTGGTCGGTGGGCCGTATTGCTCTGGTAGATCAGCCCAAGGGATGCCGGTGCGCAGGACGTAGAAAATGCCGTTGATCACGCGGCGGTCATCAACCCGCTTCTTGCCACGTGTTTTGTTGGGCAAGACAGCTTTGATGAACTCCCATTCCAGATCGCTCATATCTGATCGCGCCATTTGCATTCTCCCGCCCAGTTTTGTGCGAGAGTGAATCACAAACTTATGCTTCTAAACAAGAATTAATGAGTGTGCTGCCTAGTCAAGTTGACCGTCGCTCATGACGAGTTGCAACCTGGCAGCGGCATGCTGAACGGCGTCAGCAAGGGCTGGCCGCAGGTGCTGTCCAGCATGAAGTCCTTCCTCGAAACCGGTCAAGGGTTCGATCTCTGACCGCACACCGGCATATCAGGACATGAGGAGCACCCCAATTAGTGCGAAGACCTATGAGGGTGGCTGCGCCTGCGGCGCTATCCGCTATGAAACGAAGAGCGAGCCCATCTTCGAGAACCACTGCCAATGTACAGATTTTCAGAAACGCAGCGGTACCGGGCACGGGTCCTATCTGACCTTCCCGCAGCGAGCCGACATGAAAATTACCGGTGAAGCGTCACAATGGAGCGTGGCGGCGGATAGCGGGAATGACAAAATCCATGCCTTCTGCCCCACATGCGGAACACCGGTCTACCTGACTTTCGCGGCAATGCCGGACTTGATCGCGGTCGACGCGACCAGCCTCGACGACCCGAGCCAGTTCAATCCGCAAGTGCTTACATACGGCATCCGCAGCCGTGTATGGGACCGGATTGATCCCTCGGTGCAAAAATTCGAATGGATGGCGCCCGGCTGAGGTCGCCTGGTGTACGCCATCCCGCATGAACTCGACGATCCGCCCCGTCAGGTTGACCTGCCGGCGCGGTTTCAAGCTACCCTTTCACAAACGCCCGCTTTGTCCCGCACAGCCGTCATACGTTCTTCGAACATGCTCCGCGTTTCAGGAACGGCTGGTCTGGTGAAGCTGGGGTGCGGCACTAGACACTCCGGCCAGTGGCGGCTTTGAGCCGGGAGTGTCTGTGATCATGTCTCCGCCTCCGTCAGGTTCGCGCCGGTGCTGCGCATGCTCGGTTTGAGCCCAACCTGCTTGTTCTAGGCAGCACACTCATTAATTCTTGTTTAGAAGCATAAGTTTGTGATTCACTCTCGCACAAAACTGGGCGGGAGAATGCAAATGGCGCGATCAGATATGAGCGATCTGGAATGGGAGTTCATCAAAGCTGTCTTGCCCAACAAAACACGTGGCAAGAAGCGGGTTGATGACCGCCGCGTGATCAACGGCATTTTCTACGTCCTGCGCACCGGCATCCCTTGGGCTGATCTACCAGAGCAATACGGCCCACCGACCACGGTCTACAACCGCTTCAACCGGTGGAGCTATGCAGGCCACTGGGACCGGATCATGGAGGCCATCGCCGACGCGCATAACGTTGACATGGTGATGGTCGACGGGACCAGCGTGCGTGCGCATCATTCCGCCACCACGCTCAAAAAAAGACCCACGCCGCTGTTTAGGTCGTTCACGGGGCGGATTAGGGACGAAAATACATGCACTTACCAATCAGGATGGGCTGCCGATCCGATATGAATTGACACCCGGTCAAGCCCATGACGCGCCGCCGTGCAAGACGCTACTGGACAACTTGCAACCTGGACAACATGTGCTCGCGGATAAAGCATATGACGCAGACTGGATCAGGGATATGATCTGGGAACAGGGGGCTATCGACGTGATCCCTCCCAAGGCCAACCGTAAACTACCCGCCGAATTTGATGCTGAAATCTACCGGGAACGCAACAAAATCGAGCGCTTCTTTGGCAGGCTGAAAGCCTCGTTCCGCCGTATCGCAACCCGATACGAGAAGACCTCACGCAATTTCCTGTCGATGATCAAACTGGCATCGATCAGGCTGTGGATCGAGTTTTATGAGTCGGCTGCCTAGATGTCTCAGCGAATGTCATTTATTCACCTTTACACTCGGCGGGAAGGCATCCCGCGTGCTACTGCGTTTGACGTTATCGGTATTCAAGGCCGTTTGGCACGTCTGGGTATCATATGGGTATCATTTTCGCCGTGCTTGGCTGGCACGGTACAAGGTAACTTGAGATGGTTTGCGGCACCAAAGAGGCGTCAATTCAATCGCTTGCGGACGGTTTGAAGAGGGATGCCTCAAGTTGCATAGATTCAAAGACTTATTGAAAATCCTCGTGTCGGTGGTTCGATTCCGCCCCCGGCACCAATTTTGCCAAGTAAATACAATGCCCTAGCGTCTCGGCCGCTCTCCCTGTATAAATACGCTGTCCGCGTGGCTCTGAATCAAGCCGTCGGCACAGTCCCTCTTTCGATGACCGCTTCAGCCCCAGTGATGGTTGCCGCTCGGCCGGGCGCAAGGAGGGCGATCAGGATGGCAACTTCGGACGGCTTCGAGGGGGCCGATTGGTATGCCCCCGAGCGCCTCAATCATCATCCGCTTGCCGCCTTCGAGATCCGTGCCGGATTCTTGCGCCAGACGCTCGGCCAGGCCAACCTTGGCTTTCGTCTCGATCCAGCCAGGTGCCACACGCACGACGCGCAGTCCCTTGGGTGAGACTTCCTGTGACAGGCTCTTGCTATCGACAGAGAGCGCCGCCTTGGCTGTGGCGTAACCCGTGGTCGCGTGGGGCAGTGGCCGTTGGCGCTGGATAGAGGTCAGATGGATCACAACACCCGCGCCCTGTGCGACCAACCCCGGCCCATGCGCGCGGCTGGGGCGCACGGCAGGGAGCAAGTTCACTTCGGCCCGCCACGTCGCCGCGCCAAGTTTGCGAAACAAGGCGACGGTCGCCGCCCCTGCGCCCTATCTGCCGCCGGTGATCAATGTTGTGCTGCCAACACCATAAAGGTCGACCTCAGCCATGATAATCAGGATAAATTGGCATCTAAAGATGCCTGAATCGGGACAATCAGAGACACCGGTTTAAGGGAGCTGGAGGCAGTGCTGGCCATCGCACGCCATGGATCGTTCCGGGCGGCTGCACTCGACCGAGGTATGTCGACCACGGCCCTGTCCCATACCATCGGCCGGCTGGAAGCCGACCTCGGTGGGCGGCTGTTCAATCAGACGGCACGCAGTGTGTCGCTCACCGATACGGGGCGGGATTTTGTCGGGCGGACATCCCCGGCGGTTGCTGAGATCCGCGCTGCGATGGACGCAGCCCGGTCACAGCGCGAGACGCCGTCGGACTTGTTGCGCATCAATGCGTCGGTTCAGGGGGCGCGGCAGATCGCACCACTGATGCTAGAGTTTCTGCGGCGTTATCCCGAGGTGCAGGTCGATCTGGTGACAGAAGGCAGGCTCGTCGGTATCGTCGGTGAAGGCTATGATCTGGGCATTCGTCCTGCCGATTTGGAGCGCCGTGACATGATAGCACTGCCCTTGGGGCAGCCGCAGCGATATGCTGTCGTCGCCGCACCAACTTGGTTGAAAACCCACACCGCGCCGATGAGTCCTGCCGATCTTCCAGCGCAAGAATGTATCCGTGTTCACCTCCCAAACGGAGCGCTGTTTCGCTGGCAGTTCGAGCGAGATGGAGAGGTGGTGCAGTTCGAAGCCAAGGAGCGTCTGACGCTAGACGAGGCCTCAATCGCTCGCGTTGCGGTGTTGGATGGCATCGGCGTCGGCTTTTTCGTCGAGCAGGATGTTGTCGATGACATTTCAAGGGGTCATTTGATCCGTCTGCTCGAGGATTGGACCCCGCCCCGCGCGGGCTTCTGCTCATATTATCCCGGGCGTCGCGACCCTTCCGCTGGCGTCGCGGCGTTCCTCCCACTGGCGCGAAACATGGCTACCAGACACGCGCAGAGCGGGTGAGAATGATCGAGGCATGCCGCACGTCTCGATGCGGCCGAACAGTTTGCGCGTGTTGAACCAGCCGGTGATACCTCGTCCTAACATACCAAGAGGTGCGGCAGGTATGCTCTGCCACTCACTCAGAGCCATGCCACCTCAGATCGGCGGCGCGGCGCGTTCGGTCATCAACTGGCGGGCCGTGACCCGCTCGCGGTGGATCATATAGAGCCCCGCGCCGATGATGATGGCGATGCCCGTGAGCGTGAGCGCGTTGGGGAAATCGTGGAACACCAGATAGCCGAGCAATGTCGCCACCGGCAGTTCCAGATATTGCAGCGGCGCCAGTGTGGCTGAAGGGGCGAGCGAGAGCGCATAGGTCATCATCATATGGCTCAGCGTCGCGAAAAACCCAACCCCCAGCAACCAGAGCCATGCAACCCCTTCAGGCCAGACCGGATCGAGCATCTCAATCCCTGTGCCCTCGGCCAGGATCATCACCGGCAGGCAGAGCAGGCTGGCAATGAGGCCGGTGTGAAACTGCAGGGTCACGGGATGCACCCGTCGCGATAGGCCGCGTGTCACGAGGATATAAAAGGCGAATCCGACCGCCGTGCCGAGCGGAAACAGTGCCACTGCGCCAAAGGCCGCGAAACTGGGCTGGATCACGAAGAGGACGCCAACAAAGCCCACCATCGCGGCACCCACGCGGCGCGGGCCGACATCTTCACCCAAATAGAACTTGCCCACCAACAGCACGATGAACGGGGCGACAAAGACAATCGCCAGCGCATCGGCCAGCGGCATCACCCGGATTGCGGCGATGAAGCAAAAGGTCGCGCCAAAGAGCAGCGCTGCGCGAGACAGGAGTGCCAGCCATTGCTCCCGTGGTACGCGCAACGACAGCCCCAGGATCCAGACAAACGGCGCCATAAGTGCGCATTGTACGATAAACCGCGCGGCGGTGATCTGTCCCACTGGCACGCTGGTGGACGCGAGCTTGGCCGCCACATCCAAGAGGGGGGCGGTCACGCAAAACCCCAGCATCAGAGCGACACCGGCAAGGATGCGGTCGGTGGGCGGGGGGACGGAGATGATGCTTGTCATGGACCCGGCATAGGGTGTCACCTCGGGCGCGTCTATCCTTTTCACGACCCTTGATCTTGCCAAAGAGGTCAAACAATCGGTGCCAATCAGTGTCGATTGATTGAACATTTCGCAAACTGGTGAAAGTCTGCGCAGATCTGGTAGGGGAGCCGCGAATTTGCATATTCTGAGATCACTTGGTCCCGCTGTCGCTAGGGTTTCTGGGATCGAAGCCCTGCGGGCGGGCCTTGGGGCGCTGATCGGATTGGGGCTGACGGGGCTGTTTCTTTTGTCGCCAAACATTGATCTCGCGTTGGGTTTCTACCTTGTCGCGCCCTTTGGTGCGTCGGCTGTCCTGCTCTTCGCCGTGCCGAATAGCCCGCTTGCGCAGCCATGGTCCGCGATTGTCGGCAATACGGTTGGAGCCCTTGTCGGGGTGGCCGTATGCCTAGTTGTCGGAGACGTCGTCCTGCGGGTCGCCCTAGCTGTGGGTCTTGCGATCACCGCCACAATCCTGTGTCGTGCGCTCCACCCCCCTGCCGGTGCCGTCGCAATGACCGCCGCCATGTCTCCAGATGCCGTCGCACAATTAGGTTTCTGGTTCGCCCTCGCCCCCATTGCCATAGGAACGACGGCCCTTGTCGTGCTCGCGACCGGCTACGCGCGGCTGACCGGGCGACATTATCCGTTCCGTCAATTCGATGACCCGAGCAAGCACAGAACAGAAGACCGAAATCCGACCGAGCGTCTTGGCCTTTCGGAAGACGAGCTGACAGGTATTCTCGAACGCTACAGCCAATCGTTCAACCTAGGGGTCGAGGATCTGGCCCGGTTGATCGGTGCTGCGGAACTGCAGGCCGCCGCGCAATCGACCGGCCCGCTGACCGCTCAGGACATCATGTCCCGTAATCTTGTCACGGCTCTCCCGGATACAACGCTTGGCGAGATTGCGGATATCTTCAGAAAACATCGGTTCACGTCGCTGCCGATCGTAGAGTCCGATACCAAGTTCTTGGGCGTCATCTTTCAGATACATCTCATCAGCCAAGCCCGAGAAGACGCGCTGCGTCTGCATCGCGGCTACCTGCCCGCCTTGAGGCGGTTATTGGATCGAGATCGGGAGAAGCCTATGACCGCGAGCGACATCATGAGCGTCGCAGTTCCCCGCGTCACGACAAACACTCCGATCGGAGCGCTGCTGCCAATGATGGCGGACGGCGATACCGATGCTGTACCCGTTGTGGAGTATGGAAAAATCGTCGGCATTGTCACGCGAACGGACCTTATCGCCGCACTTGCGCGGCGAGCGGCTCGATCCTGACACACAAGCAGACACGGTACTTGTGCCGCGATGGATCACCATCCAGTGATACGAGGTCCAAGCGCGTCATCGATCCCTTTGCCACAGAATACCGCGAGGGAGGTCCGCGTCTCTCATCGTCCCGTGTCCCGGCAAACGCGCCAACGCATGATCCCTCGCGATCCGTTCTCAACCGAATTCGATCACCTGTCGGATTGCCGTGCCATTCTCCAACTGATCCATCGCCAAGTTGATCTGATCAAGGCGCAAGCGGTGGGTGAGCATCTTTTCCACCGGCAGTTTGCCTTGTTGGTGCAGCGAGAACATACGCGGTAAGTCGCGTTGCGGCACGCACGAGCCGATGTAGCTGCCTTTCAGGCTGCGTTCCTCAGCGACCAGTTTGAGCGCGTTGAGCGGCATGCGCGCATCGGGATGTGGCAGGCCCGCAGTCACGGTCATGCCGCCCCGGCACGTGCAGTCATAGGCGGTTTCCAGCGCTTTGACCGAGCCTGCCAATTCTATGGCATAATCAACGCCACCATCGGTAATATCACGCACGGCCTGCACGGTGTGCGCGTTCGATGTCACCGCATGGGTGGCCCCCATGCTGAGCGCGGCGTCTAGCTTGGATTGAAAGGGGTCGATCACGACGATCTGTGCCGCGCCAGCGGCCAAGGCCCCCAACACCGCCGAAAGACCGACTCCGCCCAATCCCAACACGGCGACCTTGCTGCCGGGCATGACCTTGGCGGTGTTGAAAACGGCCCCCGCGCCGGTCAGCATCGCACAGGAGAAGAGGGCCGAGATATGCGTGGGAATGTCGGCCTCGACCTTGACCAGAGAGCGACGGGCGAGAACCGCATGGCTGGCAAAGGCAGAGACACCGACATGGTGATTGACCGGCTTTCCGTCCATCGACAAGCGGCGATGGCCGGTCATCAATTCCCCGACCCCGTGATGTTTGGCTGCCCGAGTGCAGAGCGCCGGACGACCTTCGGCACAGGGCTGGCAGGTGCCGCAACCCGGGGCAAAGATACAAACAACGTGATCGCCGGGCGCGAGATCGTCGACGCCCGGCCCAACCTCTTCGACAATTCCCGAGGCCTCATGGCCAAGCACCATCGGCATAGGTCGGGGACGGGTACCATTGATCACCGAGAGGTCAGAGTGGCAGACACCTGCGGCAGCAATGCGGATCAGAACCTCATCGCGTCCGGGCGCCTCGAGATCGACGTCGCGCACGGTCAGTGCCTTGTTCACCTCAAAATCGCTCTGGATGTTATCGCGTTCAAGAACCGCTGCCTGTATTTTCATGGTGTCATTCTCCCGTAAATTGCTCTTCGAACCTGTATAGCTCTGATAGCTGAGGCGCGGGCCTTCACGGGCGCGGGTCGCTCGTGCGGCATGCCGCGGCCATCCTATCGGCGTTATAAGGCGCTGTCGTCGTGGTTTGTACCGTGATAGTAAGAACCTATGGCCGGAATAGCGTCAAGGTATTGGCCGAGCCTTTGGCTCTCGGTCTACCATCTTTGATAGGCCAGATGGGAGGGCCTTCGAATGATGCGCCAGTCAACGACACCCTTTGTCATCATCGGCTGCTGCCTGACGGAGGGCGTTGGTGCTTCCGACAGGATTTTTGCCTCCCCGTCGCGCAGCCCGTCGAATACCGTGCTGCGCCCCACCTACAACGGGGAACATGCCAGTCTAGAGGGCATCGTCAGATGTTCACCACCCCAATCGCAATACGCTGATTGGCTAAACTGAAAAGGGAGGACTACATATGAAAAACCTATTCGTGACACGCGCTGCCGCCGCCATGGTGGCCGCTGCATTGCCTCTTGCGGCAGGTGCCGCAGATAAACCCGAAAGCCTCAAGATCGGGATGACGGCCTTTCTGACCGGCCCTGCGTCGGTTTTTGGCGTCCCGGCCCGCGATGCGGCCGAGATTCTCATCGAGAATATCAATGCGGCTGGTGGCATCAACGGTGTCCCGGTCGACATCTCGTTCATCGACGAGGGTGCTGGCGCCGAGGCGCTGACTTCGGAATATCGCCGCATGGTGGAATCGGGGGGTGCCGAGGTGATGCTGGCAGCGATTTCGTCGGGCAATTGCCAGACGCTCGCACCACTCGCCGAGGATCTGCAAGTGCCTAATCTGATGTGGGACTGCGGCACGCAGCGCATCTTTGAAGAGAACGATTACAAATACGTCTTCCGCACACAGGCCAATGCGACACCGGAAATGCTGGCGACCGTGCTCTACCTGCTCAAGACCAAGCCCGATTTCAAAACCATCGCCGTGGTCAATCAGGACTACGCTTGGGGGCGTGACAGCTGGGATATCTTCATCACCGCGCTCAAAGCAATGAAGCCCGATGTCGAGGTCGTGGCTGAATTCTTCCCCAAGTTCGGCTCGCCCGACTTTTCCACCGAAATCTCGCGTCTTCAGGCCATGCAGCCGGATGTGATCCTGTCCACCTCCTGGGGCGGCGATCTTGACACCTTTGTACAGCAGGCGTCGCAACGCGGGCTGATGAACACGTCGACCTTTGTTTTGCCGCTGGCGGAATCGTCGCTGGAGCGGCTGGGATCGGCGCTGCCGGACGGGCATATCATCGGTGCACGCGGGGATCACTATTTCCTCCACCCCGAGCGCCGCAATGACGAAGACTTCAAGGCCTTCATGACGCAATACGAGGAAAAGACTGGCGACGTGTCCGTCTATCCCGTGTTCCACGCCAGCCAGGCCATCGCCGCGCTCAAGGCTGCCTATGAAAAGGCCATCGCCGACAACAGCGTTGATTGGCCCAGCGAGGATCAATTGCTAGCGGCGCTTGAGGGTCTGACCTTTCAGGGGCTGGGACGTCCCGTCACCCTGCGCGAGGACCATCAGGGTGTCGAAGATCAGTTGATGGGAACGAGCGTGCAAACCGGCGAATATCCCTTTGCCACCATGCAGAACATCATGATCTTTGACGGTGACGAGTTGACAACGCCCGTTGGGCAGAACTCGATTGAATGGGTGGGCGCGCTTGATGCGGGCTTTGTCGAGAGCGTCACGGTCGATACTTTCGAGAACTGAACCACGCTTGTAAACTTAACGGAGAGGGCCATAGATTGCCCTCTCCGTGTCCTTGAAATACCCGGGATCAGCACATGAATTTCTCGATCTTCCTGCTCGCCCTGTTCGACGGTGTGGCCTATGCCGCGCTAGTGTTCATTGTGGCGCTCGGTCTCACCCTGATCTTTGGCGTCATGCGTATCCTGAACGTCGCGCATGGTTCGCTCTATGCGATCGGCGCCTATACAACGGTCTCGTTGGTGGGATATTTTCTGGCCCTCGGTTTTGCTCCGGCCTTTGCCTTTCCGCTGATGATCGTCTCGGCAATCCTCGTGGGGATCGTGATCGGCGCACCGCTGGAATATTTCCTGCTGCGCCGGATCTATCAGAAATCAGAGGTGCTCCAACTTCTTGTGACCTTCGCGGTGTTCATGATCCTTGAGGACGTGCAGCGGCTGGTCTGGGGCACGCAGCCCTATTTCAATTCCTCTGCCTTGCAAGTGCTGGGCAATGTCACCGTGTTTGGCGTGACCTATACCGCCTATCAACTGATCCTGTTGCCGTTGATCGCGGTGGTTCTGTTGCTGGGCATGCGCTTTTTCTTGCGTCACACGATTATAGGCAAGCTGATCACCGCCACCACAGAGGATCGCGAAGCGGCGCAATCCATCGGCATTGATGCCGACCGGGTGTTTCTCTTCACCTTCGTCATCGGCGCTGTTCTGGCCGGGTTGGGCGGCGCGCTGGCCTCTCCGACGACATCGATCCTGCCGGGCATGGGGGCGGATATGATCGTGCTATCCTTTGCCGTGGTGGCCACCGCTGGGCTTGGACAGATCGAGGGCGCTGCGCTCACGGCTCTGATGATCGGTCTAGGTCGATCCTTTGCCGTTTATCTCTATCCTGAAATCTCCGTGCTTGTGCCCTATCTCATCATGGTTCTGGTCCTGCTGGTGCGCCCCGAAGGGCTGTTTGGCAGTCCAGCCGCACGCAAGATCTGAGGCCGGACATGCCCACCCGAACACAGTCAAGCAAGCCGTCAAACAAGGTGAATGCCCGCATGACATCCCCTCTTTCATGGCTCTGGATCGTTGGAATGGCGGTGATTATCGCTGTGCCCTTTCTAGTGCCTTCAATGCAGCTTTTGGTCAATTTCGCCTTGGCCAAGGGGTTGGCCGTTCTGGGCGTTACCGTCCTCTTGCGGGCCGGGCAGGTGTCCTTTGGCCATGCGCTCTATTTCGGCATTGCGGCCTATGCGGGGGCGTTCCTGATGACGTCAATGCCCGCAACCGATTTCTTTGTCATTCTGATTGTCGGGGTGTTGGGGGCCATCGTGGCGGGGCTCTTTGTTGGGCTCTTCGTGGTGCGCTATCGCGGCATTTTCTTTGGCATGCTCAATCTGGCGTTCTCGATGATTTTCTGGTCGATCCTCGAGAAGTTCTATCACCTGACCGGTGGCGCCGATGGCCTGCGCTTCACCCGCCCGACGGTGTTTGGTCAGGCGCTGGATCATGTCCAGTTCAATATGGTGCTCTATTACTCGGTTCTGGTGCTTATGGTGGCGCTGGGCTGGTTCACGCATCGTTGGTTTGCCTCGCCCGTGGGGCAGCTCTTTCAGACCATCAAAACCAATGAAACCCGGCTCGAATATCTCGGTATCTCGCCCAAGCGGGCGCTCTTGTCCGGTTACCTCTTGTCGGCGGCGCTCTGTGGCGTTGGCGGGGTGATGATGGGCATGGCCCAAGGCGTCGTGACACCTGAATATGTCTGGTGGGTGCGCTCGGCGGAAATGGTGTTCATCGCCGTGTTGGGTGGGGCCGGATCGGTGCAGGGGGCCTTCCTTGGCGCGCTGATCTACGAGGTCGTGCGCACCTATGCCTCGGTCTATGCCGGTGACATTTGGCAAATGATCCTCGGGGGCTTTTTGCTCATCATCATCCTGTTTGCCCCGGGTGGTCTGATTGGCATTCTCGAGTCCGCCTTTAAGCGCGATACGACCAAGCCATCGGCCAAGACAGGAGACCGCAAATGACCGAGGTTCTTCTGGAAACCCGCAACCTGACGATCAAATTCGGCGGGATCACAGCGGCGGACAATGTCTCTTTGACGATCAATGCCGGTAAAAACCTGGCAATCATCGGTCCCAACGGCGCAGGCAAGACGACGTTTCTCAACATTTGCACCGGCTGGCTCAAACCCAGCAAAGGGCAGGTTCTCTTCGAGGGACAGGACATCACGCCGCTGCCTCCGCGCAAGATCGTGGATCGCGGTGTCGCGCGCGCCTTTCAGATCCCACAACTCTTTACCGAGCACACGGCGCTGGAAAACCTGCTGATTGCCGCTTCGGCACGGCAGAAACGACGCAATCCGCTGGTTGATATGCATGCCATCCCGGAACGCACCGAAATGCTGAATCTGCTGGATATGGTGGGGTGCGCCGACGTGGCCGATGCTCTGGTCGTGGAACTGCCCGAGGGGCAGCGCAAACTGATCGACATCGCCGTGGCTCTTGCGCTCAAACCCCGCCTGCTTTTGATGGACGAGCCCACCTCTGGCGTGGCCTCGTCCGAAAAACACGCAATCATGGAAATCCTGATCGGCGCGTTGAAAGAGGCCAATGTCACCTCGGTCTTTGTCGAGCATGACATGGGAATCGTCGAGAAGTACGCTGATGAGGTGGCGGTCTGGAACAGCGGTAATGTGCAGTTGCGCGGTACGCCTGCGGAAATTCTGGAACATCCCGACGTGATCCGGGACGTGATCGGAGAGGTGGTCTGATGTTGGAATTACGCAATGTGAATGCCTCGATCGGGATCATCCCGATCCTGCGCGACCTGACCTTTCGGATTGGCGCGGCCGAAACCGTGGCCTTGATCGGTCGCAACGGCGCAGGCAAGACGACGCTCTTGCGCACCATCATGGGGTTTACCACGGCCAGCGGCGAGATCCTGTTTGAAGGCCAGCCCATCAACGCCCTGCACCCGCCCAAGCGGCCCGGTCTGGGGATTGGCTATGCGCCCGAGGATCGGCGGCTCTTTGCGGCCTTTACCATCGAGGAAAACATTCTTTTGCCCGCACAGGCGGCGCGGCTGGGCAAGGCCGAGACCACGCGTCGTCTGGACCGCGCCTATACCGTCCTGCCCGAATTGCGTGATTTGGCCCAACGTCCCGGCGGCACCGTGTCGGGCGGGCAGGGTAAGATGGTGGCTCTGGCGCGCGCCCTGATGCTGGGCACCAAGCTCATCATGCTCGACGAGCCGTTTCAGGGGCTCGCGCCTGCGCTCGCACAACGCTACGCCGAGGCGCTTCGGACCTTGCGCGATACAGATCGTTCAATCACGCTGATCATCACGGAATCCAACCCCTCTTTGCTGCGCGGCTTTGCGGATCGTACGCTTGTGATCGAGCGGGGCGAAGTCGCCGAGGGCTCTCTTGAACCGGAAGGAACCAAGGCATGAAAGACACTGACACCAATGCAAAGCTGGTCATCCCCAAGCCTCTGAACCTGATTGGCAACGATTGGGTTCCGGCACTCTCCGGCAAGGTGATGGATGTCCTCTCGCCGATTGACGGGCTGCCCTTTGCGCAGATCGCCGACAGCGATGCCGCCGATATCGACGCAGCCGTCGCAGCGGCGCGCGCGGCCTTTGACGGCGGCGAGTGGTCCAAGCTGACCGCCGCAGAGCGCGGCCGCCTGATGATCCGCCTCTCTGAGCGTATCCTTGAGAATGTCGAACCGCTGGCGCAATTGGAGCGACGCGACAACGGCAAGCCGATCGCACAGGCCCGCGCCGACATGAAGGTCACAGCGCGCTATTTTGAGTTTTACGGCGGCGCGGCGGACAAGGTGCACGGCGAGATTGTGCCCTTTCTCAACGGCTATAACGTCGAGGTACACCGCGAACCGCATGGCGTGACCGGCCATATCATCCCGTGGAATTATCCGGCGCAAATGTTTGGCCGCTCGGTCGCCCCGGCGCTGGCCATGGGCAATGCCACGGTGCTGAAACCCGCCGAGGATGCCTGCCTCAGCGCGCTTCGGATTGCGGAACTGGCGCTTGACGTGGGCTTTCCGCCCGGTGCCATCAATATCGTCACGGGGCGCGGGGCGGTGGCAGGTCAGGCACTGGCCGACCACAAAAACATCGACTTTATCTCTTTCACCGGCTCCCCGGAGGTGGGCGTCATGATTCAGACCGCTGCGGCCAAGAATTTCATCGGCTGCACGCTGGAACTGGGTGGCAAGTCCCCACAGATCGTGTTCGACGACGCCGATCTCGACGCCGCGATGCCGTTTCTGGTCAATGCCGTGATCCAGAATGGCGGGCAAACCTGTTCGGCGGGCACCCGCGTGCTGTTGCAGCGTGGCATTTATGAGCGGGCCGTAGCCGAACTGACCGCCCGGTTCAGTGCGGTGGCGGCCTCGGATTCCGGTGAGGATGCGGTGCTGGGGCCGCTGATTTCGGCCAAGCAGAAGAAACGGGTCGAGACCTATATCGCCGAGGCCGACGCGCCGTTGATGGCGCGTGGCATTGTCCGCGAGGATGCGCCCGAGGGCGGCTATTACGTGGCCCCCGCCGTGTTTGGCCCCTGCGGTCCCAAGGCGCGGATTGCGCAAGAAGAGGTGTTTGGCCCCGTGCTCTGCATCATCCCGTTCGAGGATGAGGCCGACGCGATCTCGATTGCGAACAACACCGACTATGGGCTGGTCGCCTCGGTCTGGACCCGCGATGGCGGACGCCAGCAACGGGTGGCCAAGGCGATGCGCTGCGGTCAGGTTTTCATCAACGGCTACGGCGCGGGCGGCGGCGTTGAATTGCCCTTTGGTGGTATCCGCAAGTCCGGCCATGGCCGCGAAAAGGGCTTTGCCGCGCTGCTCGAGTTTTCGCATATCAAGACGATCATCAACAATCACGGCTAGGCCCTGCTGCGGGCGGCAACGACCAGACCAAAGGAACGCAAGATGAGACTGCAAGGAAAACGAACACTTGTGACCGGGGCCGCCTCCGGCTTTGGCAAGGGCATTGCCGAGACCTATATCCGCGAAGGTGCCAAGGTTGCCGTGGTCGATATGAACGAGGCTGGCGCGCGCGCCGTGGCCAAGGAACTGGGCGAGAATGCCATTGCCGTGACCTGCGATGTGTCCAAGGGCGATCAGGTTCAGGCGGCGGTTGACGCGACCGTCGCGGCCTTTGGTGGCCTCGACATCGTGGTTAACAATGCCGGTTGGACCAATGCCAACAGCCCGCTGATGGACACCGATGAGGCGACCTTTCGCAAGATCTACGATATCAACGTGTTGTCGATCTTTCATATGACCAAAACCTGCGTGCCGCTCTGGCGTGCCGCCGGGGGCGGGGTGATGATCAATGTCGGTTCAACTGCCGGGATCCGCCCGCGCCCCGGTCTGACATGGTATAACTCGTCCAAGGGTGCCGTTAACCTGATGACGCGCTCGCTGGCCGTGGAACTCGCCCCCGACAAGATCCGCGTCTGCTGCATCGCGCCAGTGATGGGCGCGACCGGTCTGCTGGAGCAGTTCATGGGCATGCCCGACACGCCCGAGAACCGCGCGCGCTTCATCTCCACGATCCCCATGGGCCGCCTCTCTGAAGCCCGCGACATCGCTAACGCAGCCCTCTACCTCGCCTCGGACGAGGCGGATTTCATAACTGGCGTCGTGCTTGAGGTTGACGGCGGGCGTACGATCTAAAGCGGTCTTCGGAAACAGGACGAAGACACGCGATTGGTCTATCGCTGCCCTTGGCCAAAGAACCCGTGCGCGGAATCAAGGCGCGGTACGCGCCGCCGCGCAGCGCCCGTCCGCCCCACCGGGCGGGCGCTTTTGCGACGTCACAACACACTGATAATGCGGATGTATTTGGCAAGCATAAAGTGACAGCCGACTGACGTGCAGCGCCCACCCGACAGACGGGCACCGCGCGGCTTACCGCACGGGACCAAGGTCCGCTTCAGGCCACCACCGGATGAATACACCGGCCCCAGTCCCTGCAAATCATGACAGACTGACGTGATCCGGCCCTCTTCTCATTTGGCCAGTTGCGGCACCCTCGCCCATTGCTTCGGCCCGCTGTTGTGAATCGAGGCCCCCTTGGTATCGACCGCCACAGTCACGGGCATGTCCTTGACCTCGATCTCGTAAATCGCCTCCATGCCAAGATCCTGATAGGCGACAGGCCGGGCACGCTTGATCGCCTTGGAGACCAGATAGGCCGCACCCCCGACAGCAATCAGATAGACCGCACCATGCTGGCGGATGACCTCGATGGCCGCAGGCCCGCGCTCGGCCTTGCCGATCATCACCTTGAGACCCGATGCTGCGAGCAGGGGACCCGTGAACTTGTCCATGCGGGTGGATGTTGTCGGGCCTGCCGGGCCGATCACCTCATCGCCAACGGCATCGACCGGGCCGACATAATAAATCGCGCGCCCCTTCAGATCGACGGGCAGCGGCTTGCCCTGATCCAGTTCCTCGAGCATCCGGCGATGGGCGGCGTCGCGCCCGGTATAGAGCCGACCAGACAAAAGCAGCGTATCGCCGGGGCTGAGCGAGGCCAGAACGCCATCGTCCAGCGCATCAAGATCAATCCGGCGCCCCGTGACGCCGCCCTCTTCCAGATCCGGCCAGAGTGACAGATCAGGTGGGGTAAACTCTGCCGCGCCGCTGCCATCCAGCGTGAAATGCACATGCCGGGTGGCGGCGCAATTGGGGATCAACGCCACCGGCAAGGACGCGGCATGGGTTGGAAAGCTGCGCAGCTTGACATCAAGCACGGTGATCAGACCGCCCAGCCCCTGCGCCCCGATGCCGAGCGCGTTGATCCGCTCATAGAGCTCCAGCCGCAGCGCCTCTTCGGCGGTTTGCGCGCCGCGCGCCTGTAGCTCGGTCATGTCGATGGGATCGTTCAGCGCCTGCTTGGCCATCGCCATCGCCTTGTCGACGCTGCCGCCCACACCCAGTCCGATCAGCCCGGGCGGGCACCATCCCGCCCCCAGTTTGGCAACCGTGTCCACCACCCAATCCGCCACCGAATCCGACGGGTTCAACACGGCGAATTTCGTCTTGTTCTCTGACCCGCCCCCCTTGGCCGAGACCGTGACAGACACTTTGTCACCCGCCACCAATTCGGTCTGGATCATCGCCGGGGTGTTGTCGCGCGTGTTGCGCCGCGCGCCCAGTGGGTCCGCGACAATCGAGGCGCGCAGCGGGTTGGCGGCAAAGGCATAGGCGCGTCGCGTCGCCTCGTCGATCATGTCCTGCGGCGCGTGGTGCCAGTCGATGGGGGCCTCAACGCCCACTTCGAGAATGACATTCACGCTGCCGGTGTCCTGACAGAGCGGTCGTTTGTCAAAGGCCGACATACGCGAATTGACCAGAATCTGCCGGATCGCATTGCGCGCGGATTGGCTTTCTTCCGTCTCATAGGCGCGGGCCATCGCGGTGACGAAATCCGGCGTATGGTAATATGAAATATATTGCAGCGCGTCCGCGACACTGTCGATCAGATCCGCCTCAGTGATTTTACCGCTCATGCCGCACCTCCCGCGCGCGCTAGGATCTGTTGCGCGCGTTTGACCACGGGCGCGTCGATCATCTGGCCATCCAGCTTGATGGCCGCTCCGGTTTCAGAGCATGCGGCCACAACACGTCGCGCCCAGTCCAATTCAGCCTCAGAAGGGGCAAACCCGCGCCGGGCCGGGGCAATCTGCGCGGGGTGAATGATCAGCTTGCCGCCAAACCCCATCTCGACGCTGTGCTGGCAATCGCTCAGGATTGCGGCCTCGTCATTGATGCCTTGGGTAACGCCGTCCCAAGGGGCCGGGCGATTGGCAAGGCGCGATGCCAGCACAAGCTCGGCGCGCGCGTGCAACAATGCCTCGCGGGTATGCGCGATCCCCAGATCAGCAGCATAATCAATCGAGCCAAAGGCAAGACGGGCACAGGCGCGCGCCACGCTCTCGGCGCGGCGCAACCCGAGGGCGGTTTCGATGAGGCCGATCACCGGCAGTCCCGTTTGCGCTGCGAGGACGGCGCAGGTCTCTGCGTCCTCCGCCTTGGGCAGGATCAGGCCATCAATCGCCAACCCGCCGAGAACCGCGACATCTTCGGCGTAAAACGCGCTGTCGGCGGCATTGAGGCGCACCAGCACCGGCACAGCGCCGGACCGACGCGCAGGAAGATCACGCAATGCCGCACGGGCGTTTGCCTTGTCCTCTTCGGCAACTGCATCTTCAAGGTCGAGCAGAATGGCATCCGCACCGGCGGCCTGCGCCTTGGCAAGGCGATCCAACCGGCTGGCGGGCAAAAAGAGGGGCAGGGCAATCTGACTGATGGGCATATCTGGTCCTGAAGCAATGAGAGAAATGGGAATGGCTCAGCCGTTAACGTCAGGCACCACCAAAGGGTCGAGCAGCACGCGCATGTTTTCGGGGATGGGCACTGGACGGCTCGTCTCGCGGTCGACATAGACATGCACAAAACGCCCCTGCGCCGCCGCAAGATCCGCCCCGGACCGAAAAATTGCCAACTCATAGGTGACGCTGCTTCTGCCGAGCCGCGCCACGCGTAATCCAACCTCAATGGCCTCGGGAAAGGCGATGGGGCTGAAGTAGTGGCATTCGCTGTGCGCAACCAATCCGGTCACCGTGCTGCGCCGGATGTCGAGCACGCCGCCCCGGATCAGGTATTCGTTCACCGCCGTGTCGAAGAATGAATAATAGGCCACGTTATTGACGTGCAAGTAAGCGTCATTGTCCATCCAGCGGGTGCTGATCGGGCAGAAATGCACATAGGCGACGCGGGGTTGTGGAACGGGGCGATTGCTCATGCTCGGGTCCGATTGTCTATACTCTCGCCGCTTTGGCTCGCGGACTCAGAGACAGACCACCATGGAACGCGCCCTCTGTCCAGTCGGGAACCTATCAGGTTTCACAATGACCGACCTCAACTGGCGCTCTGGCCTTCGGGCGCACCCCATCAGGAGAACGGGATGCGCCCGACCTTGATTACTGCAGCACCTCAGTCCAGATCTGCGATTGCAGATCGTTCACGTCCTGAGGGCAGGCTGGGCTGAACTTGCCCGCCGCCGCCAGTTCCGGCGCGACGACGATTTCCGGTGCTTCGCGCATCACGTCATCCATGAATTCCTCGGATCCGGTCACACCATTGGCGTAGCGCGCAAAGTTCGAGATCATCGCGGCATTTTCCGGCTCGAGAATGAAATTGATGAACTTCATCGCGTTTTCCGGGTTCTGGGCATCGGCCAGCACGGTCGCACTATCCATCCAGATCGGATAACCGGTTTTGGGATAGCCGTAGGCGAGATCAGCGTTTTGCAGCCGTGCCCGCATTGTCGCGCCGTTCCAGTAGATCCCGGCTGAGAAATCGCCGGCGACATGGGCATCGACCGTGCCGTAATCCAGCGCCTTCCAATGCGTCTTGGCCTCGACCAGAGTGTCACGCACCTTGCGCATCACCTCCATGTCAGTGGTGCAGGATTCTCCCCCGGCGTAGTAAATTGCAATGGCCATCACATCGGACATTTCGGGGATGACGTTGATCTTGCCCTTGAGCGCGTCCGGCGGGCTAAAGATCAGGCCTGCATCGTTGATGTCGCCATCATAGACGCTGGTATTCACGATCACGCCGGTCGTGCCCCATTGCCACGGAACCGAATATTCGCGACCGGGGTCGAAATCGACATCCACCCACTCGGGCGCGATATTGCCATGGTTGGTGACGACGGATTTGTCGAGCGGAACGATGAGGCCCTCTGAAATCCAAGTCTGCATGTAAGAGTTCGACGGCACGACAATGTCAAATCCATGGCCCCCCTGACGGATGCGGGCAAGGGCCGTGTCATTGCTGTCGTAGTCCGTCACATTGACCTTGATCCCGGTCTCTGCCTCGAACTTGGTCAGCAACTCGGGGTTGGTATAATTGCCCCAGTTATAGAGGTTCACTACACCTTCTGCGTTCGCGATGCCGGTGGTTGTTGATTGTCACTGAGAACTGACCCGGCATTTTCATCGAGATCTGACCCACCCAGTCGTTATGATCTGCTGATTATGATGGCGTCAATGCTGTTGCCTCCTTTCGCTTTTTCTTTGCCGTTTCGGAGCTGGCCTTGAAGCGGTAGCTGTCATTGCCGGTCTCGAGGATGTGGCAGCGATGAGTGAGACGATCGAGTAGCGCTGTGGTCATTTTGGCATCGCCAAAGACGCTGGCCCATTCACTGAAGCTCAGGTTGGTGGTGATGATGACGCTGGTGCGTTCATAGAGTTTGCTCAGAAGATGGAAGAGCAGCGCGCCACCAGAGGCGCTGAACGGCAGATATCCCAGCTCGTCCAGGATCACCAAGTCGGTCTTGACCAGCGCCTCGGCGATCTTCCCGGCCTTGCCGTGAGCCTTTTCCTGCTCCAGCGCGTTGACCAGTTCGACGGTTGAGAAGAAGCGCACGCGTTTACGATGATGCTCGATGGCCTGAATGCCGAGAGCCGTTGCAACGTGTGATTTCCCTGTCCCCGGACCTCCGATCAGCACCACATTCTCAGCCGCGTCCATAAACTCACAACGATGAAGTTGACGGACCAAGGCTTCACGGATCTCGCTGGCGGCAAAGTCGAAGCCAGAGAGGTCTTTATAGGCCGGAAAGCGCGCCGCCTTCATGTGATAGGCGATAGAGCGCACCTCGCGTTCGGCCATTTCCGCTTTGAGCAGTTGCGACAGGATCGGCATGGCGGCTTCAAATGCGGGCGATCCTTGCTCATGCAAATCCTGCACAGCCTGCGCCATGCCTGGCATCTTCAGGCTGCGCAACATGATGACGATGGCAGCACCTGCGGGATCATGACGCATCGCGCACTCCTTTCTGGGCGCGCAACCCATCATAGCGCGCGACGTTGGCCTCGGGCTCCTGGCTCAGCGACAAGGCGGCTGGAGGGTTCACGTCTGGCTGGTCAGTCAGCTTGCCATCCAGCAGCCTGTGGAGCAGATTCAGCACATGGGTTTTGGTCGGCACGCCGGCCTCTAACGCCAATTCCACTGCGCAGAGCACCGCCTGTTCATCGTGATGCAAGACCAGTGACAAGATATCGACCATCTCTCGATCTCCGCCGGGCTGTCGTAGCATCTTCGCCTGCAGCAAGCGGAAGGGTTCGGGCATTTCGACGAAGGGCGCGCCATTGCGCAGCGCCCCGGGTTTGCGCTGAACGACCGCCAGATAATGGCGCCAGTCATAGATGACGCGCCTTGGCTGACGATGGGATCGTTCAATGATCCGCTCATGCGTGCAGATCACATGCCCCTCGGCGACAACGACCAGACGTTCGGGGTAGATGCGCAGGCTCACCGGCCGGTTCGCAAAGCTGGCGGGCACGGAATAGCGGTTGCGATCGAAAGTGATCAGGCAGGTGGGCGATACGCGCTTTCTCTCTTCGACAAAGCCATCAAACATCGTGGGCAGGGGCATCAGGGCAGACTTCTCGACCCCCCAAACATCAGCAATGCTGCCAGGCAGTGCGCCATGTGCCGTCTCCGCCCACAGCAGCTTGCAACGGTCTTCCAGCCATTCATTCAGTGCAGCAAGGTCTGGGAAGACAGGAGCGACCTGCCAGAGGCGATGTCGGGCATCACGCACGCTCTTCTCAACCTGACCCTTCTCCCAACCAGCCGCCGGATTGCAGAACTCGGGATCGAAGACGTAGTGGCTGGTCATGACCAGGAACCGCGCATTCACATCGCGCTGTTTGCTGACGCCAACCCGGTCGACGGCTGTCTTCATGTTATCATAGATGCCGCGCCCAGGGACGCCTTCGAAGACGCGGAATGCATGCCAGTGGGCATCAAACAGCATCTCATGTGTTTGCAGCAGATAGGCCCGCACCAGAAACGCGCGGCTATGTGACAGCTTGATGTGGGCAACCTGCAGCTTGATGCGCTCACCGCCGATATAGGCCCAGTCCTCGCTCCAATCGAACTGGAAAGCCTCACCCGGCGCGAACACCAGTGGCACGAAAGTCCCGCGATCCGTCGTGTGATGCGCACGCTGCCGTTCACCCTTCCAGTCCCGCACGAAGGCCGCAACACGCTCGTAAGAACCGTCATATCCAAGCTTCACAAGATCGGCGTGCATCAGCTTCGCCGTTCGGCGTTCCTTGCGTGATTTGCGCTGATCAGTCGTCAGCCATGCTGTCAGATGCTTGGCAAAAGGGTCCAACTTGCTGGGGCGATCTGGCACCTGAAACGCAGGTTCAACAATCCCCTCCCGCAAATACTTCTTGATCGTGTTGCGAGACACGCCAGTCCGCCGCGCGATCTCGCGAATGGGCATCTTCTCTCGCAGCGCCCATCGCCGAATAACTTTCAAAAATCCCATGTCTATCACTCCATGCGCCCCCAGCTGATTCAAGCCGGGGCAAGGTTGCACATGGGTCAATTCTCAATGACAATTTCTGCTGTTGCCGGGTCAGTTCTCAGTGACAATCAACAGCCTGTGAATATCGGTTTTCTGACCGGCATTACCGCAAGCCGACCCTGATCCCGCCCCAAGCCTGTCGGCCACACCTTCGAAGACCTGAGGCTAGCTCTTTTGGTGTACATGCGGAAAGTGTGAGACGTGCTCGCTCAAACAAGTCGCACCTGTATCCAATCATCAGAATCGCCGAACACCCGACAGAACGCGCCAGAAGGCGATTTTGAGTTGTGCACATAATGCACAAGACGCCCATTAACTCGTTGAATTTACATACGAACCAGTCCAATCCATTACGGGGCAAGCTCAAAACCCTCTTTAAACGGCGGCTAATGTTGGCATTGCAGACATCAGTGCAGGGTGCAGCATTCGGTAGTTTGGGCTCAAACCGGGCCTTCGCTGTGCGATCCACGAAGGTCTGCTTCGGTCTCGACGGAAAGATCCGGTGTCATACCTGAAAGACCGATCTGTCATTTTTCATCCGAGACGCAACCTTCTGCCTCTGTTTGGCTGTTGCGCAGTGCATTCTGTCGCAAGGCATGGGCTTTCGGCAGCTTTGTGCGCGCACCCCGGTCGATAGTTCTGCCAGACCATGCAAGACCAGACCTTGCAAGAGAGGTGTCGCATGTCCTTTGCTTTTGACCACGAGGGCAGTTTCTATCAGCCGAGGCTGATTGCGGGGGCGCGCGCGTGGCAATCCGGCTGTGACCGAGAAAATCTTTGGTCCGGTTGCCACGTTCGAGAGTTTTGCGAGCGAAGAAGAGGCGATGGACCTTGCCCGTCACCCGACTTACGGTCTCTGTGCGGGGGTGTTCACGCGGGATTTGTCGCGGGCCATGCGGGTGACGCCGCGGCTGGAGGCCGGGACCGTCTGGATCAACCGCTATGGCCGTTCGCGCGGCCTATCTTGCCAATCGCCGAGTGAAATCGGTTCTGATCGACCTGTGACCTGCCAAGGAGGCTGACATGACGACCTATAATCTTGCCCTGATCCCCGGTGACGGCATCGGCGTTGACGTGACCGAGGCCGCGATGCGGGTCATGGTGGCGGCGGGTGCGCGCTTTGGCTTTGACCTCAAGACCGAAACCTTGCCGTGGTGCTGTGCCCATTACCACGAGACCGGGGCGATGATGCCCGAGAATGGCATTGCCTATCTGCGCGGCTTTGATGCGATCTATCTGGGGGCGGTTGGCTGGCCGCAGAGCGTGCCCGATGCAGTGTCGTTGCATGGTCTGTTGCTGCCCATCCGCAAGGCGTTCAACCAATATGCCAATATCCGACCGCACCGCCTTTTGGCGGGGGTCGAGGGGCCGTTGCGCACGGACGGCTTTGATATCCTGTGTATCCGCGAGAACACCGAAGGCGAATATGCCGGGGCCGGGGGCCGGGTGCATCACGGGATGCAGAATGAGGTGGCGGTCGAAACCTCGGTCTTTACCCGTGCCGGGGTGGAGCGCATCCTGCGGTTCGGATTCGAGCAGGCGCAGGCGCGGCGCAAGCACCTGACATCGGTCACGAAATCCAATGCGCAGAAATATTCGATGGTGTTCTGGGATGAGGTGACGCGCGAACTGGCCGCTGATTATCCTGATGTGACGGTCAGCCATATGCATATTGACGCAATGGCGGCCAAGATGGTGATGGCGCCGCAGGATCTGGATGTGGTCGTCGCCTCGAACCTCTTTGGCGATATTCTGACCGATCTGGGGGCGGCGATTCAGGGCGGGCTTGGTTTTGCGGCCTCGGCCAATATCAACCCGGACCGCAGCGCGCCTTCGATGTTCGAGCCGGTGCATGGATCAGCCCCGGACATTGCGGGCAAGAACATCGCCAATCCGATTGCCGCGATCTGGTCCGGGGTGATGATGCTGGAGCATCTGGGCGAGACGGCGGCGGCAGAGGCTGTTCTGACGGCTGTCGAGGCGGTCACGGGGCAGGGAATCGGCACGCGTCCCGGCAAGAACACGACGGAGGAGATCACGACAGCGGTGATGGCCGCATTGGAGGTCTGAGATCGGCGCGGCCCTGACAGAAAAATCAAAGAAGGGCTTGCACTCTGATGGCGCTGGGCGCGATTTAAGGGAATGTTTACCTAAATGCAGGGCCAGCACGCCGAATGGGTGATGGAACTGTGGCGGGATCCGCCTCTGTCGGTGATGGGCAGGTTCCGCTGCCCCCTGTGTGAAGCCAGCGAAGAAGGGCAGATGACGAGTCCTGCGTCCAAAAAACAGCCGCGAAGCCGCGACCCCGAGCGCACCAAGGCGCAACTGACCGAGTCGGCGATGCGTGAGTTTGCCGATCATGGGTTTCACGGCGCACGGGTGGACCGGATCACCCGGTCGGTGGGATGCAACCCCCGGCTGCTGTATCACTACTTTGGCAGCAAGGAAAAACTCTATGTCTCGGTGATCGAGTATATCTTTGAGGATATCCGGGCGCAGGAGCGGGAATTGGAGCTGTCGCGGCTGGAGCCCTTGGCCGCGATGCGCCGTTTGGTCGAATTTACCTATGATTTCTTCGACAGCAATCCCCTCTTCGTCAAGGTTCTCCGCAATGAGAACCTGTTGGAGGGGCGCTTCATCGTCGAGACCGAGGTGGTGCGGATCAGCTCTCAGCCGCTGATTGACGCGATCAGCCGGATCATCGCGCGGGGGCTGGCGCAGGGCGTGTTCCGGCATGGCTATGACGCGCTTCAGATCTATATCACCATTGTCGCGCTCAGCGCGCATCACCTCAACAACGGCCATACGTTGACCGCGATTTTCGGTGTTGACCTGCTCAGCCCCGAATGGCGTTCGAAGCGACGGGCGCATGCGGTGTCGCTTGTGCTCAACGCGCTGACGGGTGGCGAATCGCAGCAGGGCTGATGCGGCGATTTTGCCCCGAACCGGCCCGAGGCATTCGCCGAGCCAGCAGAGCACGCGCGTCCAGATTGCGCTATTTTTACCTGCGAGCGCCTTTGGGAGTGCTGAAAATTTAGGCGCTGCACGGCTAATTCATAAAATACTTACTTAACCATCTTCTCAGATGTCACCGCGAGCGATTTCGTGGGGCCATGAATATGACCTCAGACATATCCGCCCAGGCGATGCCCCTTTCCACGACGCCTCCGGCGTCGACAAGCGGTCCCGTCCATGCGCGCCCCGCCCTCGAGTTGCAGGACGCCTCTGTGGTGTTTGGCAGTGGGCCGCAGGCCGTGACGGCGCTGTCGCCCACGACCTTGCGGATGGACCGGGGCGATTTTCTGGCGCTCGTCGGTCCGTCGGGCTGTGGCAAATCCACGATTCTGCGGCTCGCGAGCAGCCTCATCCAGCCGTCTTCTGGCAATATCCTGTTGGGCGGACGCGAGGCGGCGGCCAAGGAATTGCGCATCGGCATGGCGTTCCAGAACCCGACCATGCTGCCGTGGTTGACCATCGAAAAGAACGTGATGTTGCCGCTCAAGATCGTTGAGCCGTTCAAGCGCAGTTTTCAGCGGGATCGCAAGGGGGCCTATCGCGACCGGGTTCATGCGCTCTTGGCGCAGGTGGGGCTCAAGGATTTTGCTGGGCATTTCCCATGGCAGTTGTCGGGCGGCATGTTGCAACGCGCGAACCTGTGTCGTGCGCTGATCCATGACCCTGATCTGCTCTTGCTGGACGAGCCGTTTGGCGCGCTGGACCAGTTCACGCGCGAAGAATTGTGGCAGATCCTTCAGGATCTCTATCTGGATCGCAAACCAACCGTGTTGCTGGTGACGCATGATCTGCGCGAGGCCGGGTTTCTGGCCCGCCGCATCTGCGTGATGAGTGCGCGGCCCGGGCGGGTCATCTCGGACAAGCCGGTGACCCTGCCACAGCCGCGCGACATCGGTGTGATCTACAGCCCCGAATTCGTCGAGATGACCCAAGGTCTGCGGGCGTTGATCGCCCAGATCCGCAAATGAACCCGCGCGTGGAAATGAGGTCATGCCATGACTGAAGCGACCAGAATACGGATGATGTCCCTGAGCCTGATCGTGGGGTTTTTCCTGATGTGGGAGGGGCTCTGCATCCTCCTGAATGTCTCGGACCTGATCCTGCCTCGACCCTCTGAAATCCTCGTGACCTTGTGGACCCGGTTTCCGGTGCTTTGGCCGCATATCCTTCAGACGCTTTATTCGACCCTGACCGGGTTCACACTGGGGGTG
This sequence comes from Roseovarius sp. 217, assembly GCF_000152845.1. Lineage (GTDB taxonomy): Bacteria > Pseudomonadota > Alphaproteobacteria > Rhodobacterales > Rhodobacteraceae > Roseovarius. Next base: position 507,854 of record NZ_CH902584.1, on the reverse strand, counting down.
ATCATCGGGGTCTCCATCGGGGTGATGATTGGCACCTCTCGCGTCGCTTACGGGGTTGCCTACCCGCTTTTGGTCGGGTTTTCCTCCATCCCCAAGGTCGCGGTGGTGCCGATCTTCGTGCTGTGGTTCGGGTCAGGCACGACCCCTGCCATTCTGACGGCAATGGTGATCTGCGTCTTTCCCATCGTGGTCAATATATCGACCGGCCTCGCCACGACCGAGCCGGATCTGGAAGACGTGCTCAAGACGCTGGGGGCCTCCAAGAGAGAAATCCTGTGGAATGTCGGATTGCCCCGCACGATGCCCTATTTCTTTGCCTCGCTGAAGGTCGCGATCACCCTGTCCTTTGTGGGCGCGGTGTTGTCCGAGACCGTTGCGTCGAACCGGGGCATCGGCAACGTGATGATGACCGCCTCCTCGAATTTTCAGGTGTCGCTTGTGTTTGCCGGGCTGATCGTTCTCGCCCTGATGGGGGTCGCTCTCTATGCGTTCTTCTCTTTTCTCGAAAGCCGGGTCACCGGCTGGGCCACACGCGGCACTGACATTGCCGTCACCTGAAAAACGCCTGTCATACACCCTGCGAAAGAAGGAACAAACCAATGAAGATTGCCGTCTTTTCTGCTGCACTCGCGCTCTTGACCGGGCTGTCCCCGGCATGGGCCGAGACCACTGATATCCGCTTTACCCTAGGCTGGAAAACCCAAGGTTCGGATGCGCCCTTTTTGCTGGCCCTGAGCAAAGGGTATTTCGCCGAGGAGGGTCTGACTGTGACGATTGATCAGGGCGAAGGCTCTGCCGCCACCGTGACCCGGATCATGGGCGGTGCCTATGATGCCGGGTTTGGCGACATCAACGCGATCATCCAGAACGCGGCGCAACGCCCCGGTGAGGCGCCTGTGATGGTCTATCAACTCTGGAACCGCCCGCCCTTTGCCATCGTGACCCCCAAGACATCCGGGATCGAGACACCCGCCGATTTCGTCGGGCGCAAGCTGGGAGGGGCACAAGGCACGCCGACGACCCGGCTATTTCCGGTCTTTGCAGAGCTGAACGGCATTGATCTGGCCAGCGTCGCTCAGGAAAACATGGCCCCAAACCTGCAGGAACCGATGTTGATCCGGGGCGATATCGACGGGGCGTTTGTGTTCACGATCACAAGCTGGTTCAACCTGATTGCCAACCGTCAGGACCCGGCCAACGATTACAACTGGTTCAAGTTCGAGGATTACGGCATGGATCTCTATTCCAACGGGCTCATGGTCTCTCGCGCGTTGCTTGCGGATAATCCTGAGGCGGTTGCGGGGCTTGTGCGCGCCGTCAACCGCGCCACGCTCGAGATTGCCAAGGATCAGGATGCGGCGATGGAGGCGGTGATGGCCTTTGACAACCTCGTCGATCAGGACAACGAGCGCGCGCGGCTGAATTTTGCCCTGACCAATCTGATGAACGCCCCTGAAACCGACAGTATCGGCATGGGGGATCTGGTGGACGAACGCCTGACCCGCTCGATCGAGATCGTGGCCAAGGGCTATGGGCTCGAGCGCCTGCCGGAAGCCTCCGAGATCTTTGACCGCTCGTTCCTGCCGCCGGTGGGCGAGCGCGCCTTTGCTGTCGAGATCATGAACTGATCGTCCCGCGCGCCGGGTGGGTATCCCCGCCCTGGCGCGCATTCGCCTGCCCGGATTGATCCATGCACGCCACTCAGACGCTGATCCGCGGCGGCCTTGTTCTGGTCGAGAACGCGCAGTTCGCCCCGGTCTCGCTGGTGATCGAGGAGGGGCGCATTGTTTCGGTTATCGACGGCGATGGTCCCGACGATCTGCCCATCCTTGACGCCACCGGGCGTCTCGTCATTCCCGGTCTGGTCAATGGTCACACCCATTCCCACGGGGCGCTGGGCCGGGGCGGCGTGCCAGAAGACGCCACGCTTGAGACCTTTCTCGCGGGGGGGGCCGCGCTCAACGGCAACCGCCACAGCGACGATCTGCGCCTCAGCGCAGAGCTGTCGGCGGTCGAGATGATCCGCAAGGGCTGCACCGCCTGTTTCGACCTCAGCGTGGAATTGCCCGGTCCTTCTGTTGCCGGCATCCATGCCGTGGCCGAGGCCTATCATACCGCAGGTTTGCGGGCCGTGGTGGCCCCGATGATCTCGGACCGTACGATCTATCAGGCGTTGCCCGGACTTCTGGACGCCTTTGCGCCATCGCAACGCGCCGCCTTGGCCGCCATCAGCCTGCCACCGTGGCAAGAGACCCTCGCGATTTGCACAGAGGCCTTTGCCCGCTGGCCGGTCCCGCGCGACCGCGTCAAACCGGGACTTGGCCCCGCCATCCCGCTGCATTGCTCAGATGCGTTCCTGACGGCCTGTGCCGCCACGGCGCAGGCCGCTGATCTCTGCCTCCAGACCCATCTGGCCGAAACGCAGATGCAGCAGGTCGCGGCCCATCAGCGCTATGGCACCAGCCTGACCGCGCATCTGGACAGGCTGGGCCTGATTTCACCGCGGTTCAGCGGGGCGCATGGCGTCTGGCTCGATCCCCATGAGGCCGCGCTTCTGGCCTCGCATGGGGCTGGGATCGTGCACAATCCGCTGAGCAACCTGCGGCTTGGCTCGGGCATCGCCCCGCTGCATGCGCTGAGGTCTGCGGGCGTCACGCTGGGCGTGGGCACCGATGCCGCCAACACCTCGGATGCGCAAAACATGTTCGAGGCGCTGCGTCTGGCCACAACCCTCAGCCGGACCTCGTCGGCCCCACCCGAGCATTGGATCGGTCCAACGGAGGCGTTCCGCATGGCCACCGAAGGCAGCGCGCGCATTCTGGGTCTTGACCGCGTGGGACGTATCGCCCCCGGTTGGGCCGCCGACCTGCTGTTTCTCGACCGGAGCTATTGCCATTACGTGCCGCTGCGTGATCCCCTGTCACAGATCGTCTTTGCCGAAACCGGGGCTGCCCTGCGCGAAGTGATGATTGCGGGCGCTCTGGTCTTTGCTGACAACCGCGTGTTGACCCTTGACGAAGCGAGTCTTGCCGAGCGCGCCGGTCGCGCGGCGACCCGGCTTGACGCCGCCAATCACGACGCAAGACAAATGGCAGAGGCCGCCGCCCTGATCGTGCGCAGTTTCTGCCGCAGCGCCTGCGCTCGACACCCCCATTCCCATCCCCTGTGAGGACCGCATGACCCAAATTCCTGACCCTCTGACCGCCGCCAAGGCCCTCGTCGAATCCTACCTTGACCTGTCGATGATCCCCGATCCTGTCGCCGCCTCTGCCTATCTCAGCGAGGGGTTCGAGCTGGTGTTTACCGGCGGGCGCAGGTTTTCCGGCCCGGCCCAGAGTGCGGCCTTCAATGCCAAACGCTACGCTTGGGTCAAGAAACGCTTTTTGCGCACCGACGCGGCCCTCGACCCGGACACCGGCGATGTGCATGTCTACAACACCGGCTATCTCTACGGTGAATGGCACGACGGAACCGCGTTTGAAACCAACCGCTATATGGACAAATTCATCGTGCGCGATGGCAAGCTGATCCGCACCGATGTCTGGAATGACAGCGCCGAGATGCTTTTGGCCAAGGCTGGGCTGGCCGAGGCGGAGCTGTGACCATGACAGCGCATCACAACCGCTACGACTATGTGCCGATCACGGAGCGCGCCGCGTATACATGGCCGGGCGGCGCACGCCTTGCGGTCTACATCGGACTCAACCTCGAACATTTTGCGTTTGGTGAGGGGCTGGGTGCCGAACTTGCGCCCGGCGGCCCACAGCCCGACGTGCTCAATTACGCATGGCGCGATTATGGCAACCGGGTTGGTGCGTGGCGGATGCGCGATCTGTTTGAGGCGCTCGATATGCCCGTCAGCCTGCTCGCCAACAGCGCCATGTATGCCTATGCCCCTGACCTGATGGCCGCCTTTCGCGCGCGGGGCGACGAGGTGCTTGGTCATGGCCGCACCAATTCCGAACGTCAGAGCGTCATGGACCCCACCGCAGAGGCGGCCTTGATCGCCGAGGCCACCGCCGCCATCACGCAGGCCGAAGGCAAAGCGCCCCAAGGCTGGCTGTCTCCGTGGATCGCCGAGAGCCTCGTCACCCCCGACCTGCTGCAAGAGGCGGGCTATGGCTACACTCTTAATTGGTGCATGGACGATCAACCGATCTGGATGCGGACCCGCGCCGGCCGTCTTCTCTCGATCCCCTATCCGCAAGAGGTCAACGACATCCCGTCGATCGTCGCGCGCAAGGATGGCGCGGCGGCGTTCGCGGATATGATCATCGACAATTTCGACGAGATGCTGGAGCAATCCCGCGCCCAGCCCCTTGTCATGGGCGTGGCCCTGCATCCCTACCTTGTCGGTCAGCCCTATCGCCTGCGACACCTGCGGCGCGCCCTGCGCCATATCACCACCCATCGGGACCAGATCTGGCTCACTCAGGCTGGTGCAATCCACAGCTATTGCCGGGATGAGATCCCCGACCTGATTGCCTGAAACTGCCGACCGTCCCCGATCTGCCGACGCGGGTGTTGTAAAAGGGGTCGCAAAAGAGATCACGCCAACAGGGGGGCGGCATTAGATTGAGGGCGGGGCAGGTCCGGGCCTGCCCGCTGTCGTGGCGAGAGGCAATGAAAGTTTCGGACGGATGAAGAGGCTCGGTCTTGATGCGACGGATATTCGCATTCTCACGGCGATTCAGATGCATGGGCAACTGAGCAAGAACAGACTGGCCGAGATTGCCAATATCTCGCCCACGCCCTGCTGGGCGCGTTTGGACCGGCTCAAGGCTGCCGGGTTCGTCCGCGGCTATCACGCCGATCTCGTTCTGGATAAAATCTGTGACTTTACCGAAGTGGTGGTCACGGCCTCTTTGACCCATCATCGCAAATCGGATTTCGACCGGTTCGAGAGCTTTGTCAGGGGGCAGGACGAGATCACCGAATGTATCGCCACAGGCGGTGGCATGGACTATGTGATGCGCGTTATCTGCGCCAATCTCACGGCGTTCCAGACCTTGATGGAGGCCATGCTGGCGGCTGAGTTGGGGATTGACCGCTATATGACCTATATCGCCACGCGCCGGGTCAAATCCAGCCAACCCAACCTCTCGCATCTGACCGCCAGAACCGGCAAATGACGCTCTGCGCCTGAGCAGTCTGTTTGAGGCCCGCAAAATAGTCTGATCGGTCTGAGTCTCGCATGTTTTCAGACCGCAAACGCCCCAAGTTCGCCCCTAGAAGGGCGTCAGGATTAGACAGTCCAAAGCCGGGTGGCCGAGGGCAAACAAGGGCGCAAACCATGACACACGCAGACGACTTCGGCTTCGGCACTCAGATCCGCAAATCCCCCTATTTCGACGCCACCGTGCGCTGGGGGGCCAAGGGATTTTCGGTTTACAATCATATGTATATCCCACGTGATTTTGGGGATGCGGAACAGAATTTCTGGACCCTCGTGAATGAGGCCATTCTCTGCGACGTGGCGGTCGAGCGTCAGGTCGAGATCACCGGCCCCGATGCCGCACGCTTTGTCCAGATGCTGACCCCGCGCGATCTGTCCAAGATGGCGGTAGGCCAGTGCAAATACATCCTGATCACCAATGCAGAGGGTGGCATCCTGAACGATCCGATCCTGCTACGTCTGGCCGAAAACCATTTCTGGATTTCGCTGGCTGACAGCGACATCCTGCTCTGGGCGCAGGGCGTGGCGGTGCATTCCGGGTTGGACGTCACCATCGGCGAACCAGATGTGTCGCCGCTGCAATTGCAGGGGCCGAAATCGGGCCTGATCATGCAAGAGCTCTTTGGCGAGAGCATCATGGATCTGAAATACTACTGGCTGCGCGAGCTTGAGCTTGACGGCATTCCGCTCCTTGTGTCGCGCACCGGTTGGTCGAGCGAATTGGGCTATGAGATCTATCTGCGGGACAGCGCCCATGGCGATGCGCTCTGGGAGCGGATCATGGCGGCGGGGATGCCGTTTGGTCTCAAGCCCGGTCACACCTCCTCCATCCGCCGGATCGAGGGCGGGATGTTGTCCTATCATGCCGATGCGGACATCAACACCAACCCCTATGAGCTGGGTTTGGACCGGCTGGTCAATCTCGACATCGAGGCCGAATTCATCGGCAAGGCCGCGCTGCGCGGCCTTCGTGACGCGGGACCGCGCCGCAAGCAGATCGGGTTGATCATCGACAGCGCACCGCTCAAGGAGCCGAACACCACCTTTTGGGCGATCAATGTTGCGGGCACGCCCGTGGGCAAGGTCACGTCAGCCGTCTATTCGCCACGTCTGGAGCGGAATATCGCCCTGGCCATGGTGGCCGCAGAGCATGCCAATGTCGGTGCCGAGGTCGAGGTCGTGACCGGTCAGGGGCCAGTGCGCGCCGTGATGGTGGAGCGTCCCTTCTACGATCCCAACAAGAAAATCGCCGCCGCCTGAGCGTTGGCCCGAACCGAGACTTGATCCATGTCCGACCTTTCAATCGAGCTGCATTGGCAGCGCGCCGAACCTGTGCTGCACACCGGCAAATATTCCAATGCCCATACCGTGCAGTTCAACAACCGCCATGATGTCCAAGTGGACGCCGCCCCGGATTGGGGCGGTGATCCGGCCCACACCAACCCCGAACAGGCGCTCGCCTCGGCGCTGTCGAGTTGCCACATGATGACCTTTCTGGCGCTCGCGGCCAAGGCGGGGTGGCCGGTTGCGAGCTATCACGACTATGCCGTGGCCCATTTGGGCAAGAACGCCAAGGGGCAGATGTCAGTGACGCGCATTGATCTGCATCCGGTGGTGCGGTTCGACACCGGTTTTGCGATGGAGGATGCGAAGCTGGCAGAGATGCAGGACCGGGCGCATCGTTATTGCTTTATCGCCAACACGCTCGCCGAGAGCGTGGAAATCAACATTCTCTGACGACCAGAAGGGATCTGATCCGTGCAAACAAGCGATATCCTGCTGCGTGATCTGGATTCTGATGGCATCCTGCGCCTGACGCTGAATGATGTCGGGCGGCGCAATGCGCTGTCCGAAGCGATGCTGGCAGAGCTGGGCGCGGCCCTGACCGAAGCGGGGAACGATCCTGCGGTCCGGGTGGTGGTTCTGGCTGCCAATGGCCCGGCGTTTTGCGCGGGTCACGATCTCAAGGAAATGACCGCCGGGCGGGCGGATGCGGACCGGGGCCGGGTCTATTTCACATCGGTCATGGCGCTCTGTTCCGGGGTCATGCAATCCATCGTGACTTGTCCGAAACCCGTCATCGCCGAGGTCACGGGCATTGCAACCGCTGCGGGCTGTCAGCTTGTGGCGAGTTGCGATCTGGCGATTGCGGCGGATACGGCGCGCTTCAGCACGCCGGGGGTGCATATCGGGTTGTTCTGCTCAACCCCGATGGTGGCGCTGTCGCGCAATGTGGCGGGCAAGCATGCGATGGAGATGTTGTTGACCGGCGACATGACAGCCGCCGCGCGCGCGGCGGAAATCGGGCTGGTCAACCATGTGGTTGCGCCCGAAGACTTGCAGGCCGCCACCATGGCCATGGCCCGTAAGGTCGCGTCGAAATCGAGCATGACGCTCGCCACCGGCAAGCGCGCCTTTTACGCACAGCGCGAGATGAGCCTGCCGGATGCCTATGCCTATGCCTCTGCCGTGATGGTGGACAACATGCTCGCTCGGGATGCCGAAGAGGGCATTGCTGCCTTTATCGAAAAACGAAGCCCCCAGTGGCAGGATGCCTGACCCATGACACCGAACCCCTATAACACCGGCCTTGACCGCACCCCCGCGAATTACCAGCCGCTGTCGCCGCTCAGTTTTCTGGAGCGTGCCGCCAGTGTGTTTCCCGATCACACGGCAATTGTGCACGGCGCGCTGCGGCGCAATTACGCCGATTTTTACGCGCGCTCGCGGCAATTGGCCTCGGCGCTGAGCGCAAGGGGATTGGGGCGCGGCGATACCGTGTCGGTGATGCTGGCCAACACGCCCGCGATGCTGGAATGCCACTACGGCGTGCCGATGTGTGGCGCGGTGCTGCATTCGATCAACACGCGGCTCGACGCGGCCATCATCGCCTTTCAACTGGATCATGCCCTGTCACGGGTGGTGATCGTGGACCGCGAATTCATGCCGCTGATGCAAGACGCGCTGTCGCTGGCGAAAGTCACCCCGCTCCTGATCCAATATGACGACCCGGAGTTCAGCGGTCCGGAATTCGCGACCGACGCCGAGGACTACGAGATCGTCCTGTCAGCAGGTGATCCGGCGTTCGACTGGCTGATGCCAGAGGATGAATGGGACGCGATTTCGATCAACTACACCTCTGGAACGACGGGTGACCCCAAGGGCGTGGTGTCGCACCACCGGGGGGCCTATCTCTTGGCGCAGGGCAATGCGCTGACCACCTCGATGGCCAAACATGCGGTCTATCTCTGGACACTGCCGATGTTCCACTGCAACGGCTGGTGTTTCCCCTGGACGCTCTCGGCGATCATCGGCACGCATGTCTGTCTGCGCCAAGTGCGCGCGGACCCGATCTGGGAGGCGCTGGCGCAAGAGCGGGTGACACATCTCTGCGGTGCGCCGATTGTCATGTCGCTGATGATCTCGGCCCCCGAGACTGTGAAGCACCCCCTGGATCAGAGGGTGCAGTTTTTCACCGCCGCCGCCCCGCCGCCCGAAAAGCTGCTCGCGGAGATGAAAGACGCGGGCTTTGACGTGACCCATCTCTACGGGCTGACCGAGACCTATGGCCCGGCGGTCGTCAACGACTGGCATGACGCGTGGTCGGCTCTGCCCGCCGCGCAGCAAGCCAAGCTCAAGGCGCGCCAGGGCGTGCGCTATCTGGCGCTTGAGGGGCTGGATGTGATGGACCCCGAGAGCATGACCCCGGTGCCGTGCGACGGGCAGACCATGGGCGAGGTCATGTTTCGCGGCAATGTCGTGATGAAGGGCTATTTCCGCAATCCGCAGGCCACGCAAGACGCCTTTGCTGGCGGCTGGTTCCACTCGGGCGATCTGGGTGTGCGACATCCCGATGGCTATATCCAGCTCAAGGACCGCTCCAAGGATGTGATCATCTCGGGCGGCGAGAACATATCGTCCATCGAGGTGGAAGAGGCGCTCTATCGTTATCCGGCAGTGGCCGTGACGGCCGTGGTCGCCATGCCGCATGAGAAATGGGGCGAGACCCCGTGCGCCTTTGTCGAACTGACCGAGGGGCAGGTGGCGGATGCCGAAACCCTGCGGGCATGGTGCCGCGACCATCTGGCCCCCTACAAGGTTCCCGGCCACTTTGTCTTTCTACCCATCCCGCGCACGTCGACCGGCAAGATCCAGAAATTCCTGTTGCGGGCGCAGGCCGAAGATTTGGCGCTGAGCCGCATCCCGGACCGGGCTAGCTCGGTGGTGATTTGAACACGAATTCGACGCTGGTCATCGGCCAGCAGCCCCGGTTGAACTCGATCGCCGTGCCCTCCGGATCGCGGTTGATGGCTGTGACATATTGCACCGGGGTATTGTCGTTGAGGCAGAGGATTTCCGCCTCATCAGGCCGCGCAAAGCCGCCACTCACGCGGGTTTCGGCGCGGCGAAACCACGGAATTCCCGCTGCCTTGTAAACCGCGCTGACCGATTGACCGATCGTGTAGATCCGCTCGAATTCGGGAAAGCGGTGGGCGGGCAGTTCCTTGCGCGTGAAATAGATCGGCGCACCGTCCAAGAGACGCATCCGGTGCAGCACGATCACCTGATCCCCCGGCCTCAGATCAAAGAGGCGCGCCGCCTCGGGGCTGGGTGCGGCCCGCTCAAGTCTCAGGGTGCGTGATGTCACCTGCGCCTCGCACCCGATAAGCGAGTCGGCAAAGCGCATGTCGTTGCGGATCACAAAGGCACGCGGCACGGGGCGCACGAAAATGCCCACGCCCTTGCGCGCCTGCAATTTGCCTTCGCTCTGCAAGAGGGCGAGCGCGCGGCGCATCGTCAGGCGGTTGACCCGGAACATCTCGGCCAATTGCACCTCGCCGGGCAGGCGGCTGCCGGGGGTCACGATGGCCCCGTCGATTGCCCGTGCCAAGCGGTCATAGATCTGCAACCAGATCGGGCGCTCGGAGCGGGCGTCATAGGCCAGCCCCCCCAGCCGGGCGAGATCTGTCTCCGCCTGCGCTAGCGCTGTCAGGTCAGCCACGGGTCAGGACTTTTCTGCCTTGGACAAACACCGCCTCGATCTTGCGGGTTTGCGGGTTCACAACAAGAACATCCGCCCGCTTGCCGGGCCCGAGCGTGCCCCGGTCATCCAGTCCTGCCGCCGCCGCCGGATTGGCCGAAACGAGCGCCCAAGCCTGTGACAGCGGCAGGATGCCAGCCTCGTGCAGCCGCCACACCGCATGAAACGGCGCCGGATAGTAATAATCCGACGCAAGCACGGTGCAGAGCCCCGCCCGGATCGCCGCCGTTGCGCAGAGCGCGCCATTGTGGCTCTCGCCGCGCAGGGCATTGGGTCCGCCAAGGATCACGGGCTCGCCCGCCGCCCGCGCCTCGGCGGCCGCCTCTTCGGACATTGGAAACTCGGCCACGGTCACACCGCGCGCGCGCCCTGCGCGCCGGTCCTCGACAGTCATGTCGTCATGGGACAGAACAGGGTGGCCAAGTGCGATGGCCCCCGCGCAAATCCGGTCCATCGCCGCCGGCACTTCATCTTGTCGCGCCAGCATTGCCGTAATCGCCGCCTTGGCATCGGCGGGCGCAAGGCCCATCCGCACCGCCATCCGCTTGAGCTTGGCGCTGTCTTCGCCCAGTTTGTGATTGGCGCTGGTGTGATCGTTGAGCGACAGGATATCGCCCGGTCGCCGCGCCAGCCAGCCCAGCACCTCATCGACATGGTCGATGGCATAGGTCTCCCAGCGGATGTTCAACCGCGTGTCGCAGGCCAGCATCGGCGCCACCCGTTCCAGCGCCGCAAGCAGCGCGCGCGTGATGGCAATGTCACGCAGACCCGGCTCCCACGAGACCGTCAATCCGTGATAGGCGGTCGTGATCCCGTTGGAGATGAGTTGCGCATCCGCCTCGCGATAGGCCAGATCATAGGGGAAATGCACCCCCGGGCGCGGTTGCACCAACGCCTCGAACCCGTCGCCATGCAGGTCAATGATCCCGGGCAGGATCAGACGCCCGCTGGCGTCATACGTCTCGGCCCGCTCGGCGGCCTTTGCCGTGATCCATCCGTCGGCCACATGCAGCGGTTCCGCCTCAAAGCGGTCGCCCAAGAGGATCTGACCGCCGGTGAGTGTCCAGTTTGTTGTCATGTCGTTGCGAGTCCTCGTGTCACGAAAGTGTCAACCGAATCCCATATGCCTCGGTTGTGTGACGTTCCTGTGTACACAACAACCTTAATTCAGCCCCGAACATCCTGGAGACCCCCATGATCCGTTCCCTGCTCGCCGCCACTGCGGTATCCCTCGCCAGCGCCCTGCCTGCCGTGGCAGAACCGCTGAAGTTTGCCGTCACCGACATCGAAGGGCTCGAAACCCTGCAACAGGAATTCGGCGCCTTCGAGCAGAAACTCGAAGAGTTGACCGGCCAAGAGATCGAGCTTTTCGCTGTCAGTTCCCGCACTGCCGCCGTTGAGGCGCTCAATCAGGATCAGGTCGATCTGGTTCTGACTGGTCCTGCGGAATATGTCGTGATCAAGGAATTGACCGACGCCCGGATCGTGACCGCCTGGCAGCGCCCCAATTACTACGCCCAGATTGTCACCCTGTCCGACGGGCCGATCAAATCGGTGCAGGATCTCAAGGGCAAGGTCGTGACCTTTGGCTCTGTCGGCTCGACGTCGCAGCATCTTGGACCGGCACAGGTGCTGGCCGATTTCGGTCTGGCCTATAACGCGGACTACCAGCCGCAGATCATCTCGCGCAACACCGCAATCGAGGCGCTCATTCGCGGCGATGTTGCCGCCGTTGGCATGAACGAGAGCCACCTTGGCCGCATTCGCGAAGCCTTTCCCGAGGTGTCCTTTACCGTCGTCGCCCGTGGCCGCGATCTGCCCAATGACATCCTCGTGGCGCGCTCTGATGCGGATGCCGATGCGGTGGCCGCGGTCAAATCCGCCTTTGTCGATCACGCACCGGAACTTATGGCGGCGATCCTGACCGGAGAGGACAACCAGAAATTCAAGGGCGGTTTCTTTCTGACCGAGGTCGAGGACAGCGATTACGACTATGTCCGCTCGATGTATGCGACCATCGGCGTGGATACCAAATCCTTCGTCGGAAACTGAACGGGGGCATCCCCATCCGGCCGGGGGCAGCGCCCCCGGTCATTTGCAACCCGGAGATTGGCCATGCTTGACCTTGAGGGTGATACCCGGTGCGACGCGCAGCAGGCCGAGGCCGATGCTGCGCCGTTGATCGTGGCGCGCGGGTTGAGCAAGGGCTATGGCCGGGGCGGCATCGTGCTCGACGGTATTGATCTGGATATTCGCCGGGGCGAGCGTGTGGCCCTGATCGGGGCCAACGGCTCTGGCAAATCCACCCTTCTCAAGAGCCTGATTGGCCTGCACCCAATCTCCGGCGGCACGCTCACCTGCTTTGGCCATCCGGTCGGCCCAGAGTCGGGCCGCGCGCACCGTCTGCGCATGCGGCGTCAGACCGGCTTTGTCTTTCAGAAACATTGCCTTGTGCGTCGGCGGTCGGTTCTCTCCAATGTCATTCACGGCCTGTTCGGCGAGCCCGGAAGTTGGCGCGCCTTTTCGCATAGCCTGGCCCCCCTTGAGTGGCGCGACCGCGCGATGCAGGCGCTCGGTGATGTCGATCTCGCGCACAAGGCCCTGCACCGCGCCGATGCGCTCTCGGGCGGGCAGCAGCAACGCGTCGCCATTGCCCGCGCGCTTGTGCGGCGTCCGCGTCTGCTCATCGCCGATGAACCGGCCGCGAGCCTTGATCCGGTTTCGGGGGTTAATGTCATGGAACTCTTCACCAAACTGTGCCGGACCCAGGGCATCACGTTGCTCTACACGTCGCATGACATGGCGCATGCGATGGACTACGCCGACCGGATTGTCGCGCTCAAGGGGGGGCGGGTGTTCTTTGACCGCCCCGTGACCAAGGTCACGCCAGCCGATCTCAGGGACACGTTCGATGGTTGATCAGCGCCTTCAGGCACCGGACAGGTTCCGGCGGTTTTCAGCGGTGAATTTCGTCCTGTTGGTCGCTCTCGGGGCCATCATCCTTGTCTCCATGGGTCAGGTCGCCCCCTCTCCACAACAATTGGCCCAAGGATTGCCGGGCATGGCGAACCTGATTGGTCGGATGTTGCCACCCAATCTGGAGCCGGATTTTCTGGCCCGCGTCGCGCTGCGCATGATCGAGACCTTTCAAATCGCTCTCGTGGGCGCGGTCCTTGGCATTGTCGTCAGCCTGCCCATCGCCTGGTGCGCCGCGCGGGGAGTGTCGCCGCTCGGACGGGGCAATATTCTGGTCAAGGCCTTCATTTCCTTTCTGCGCACCGTGCCGGATCTGGTCTGGGCGCTGCTCTTTGTGGCCTCGATCGGGCTTGGGGCAGTGGCGGGCACGATGACCATCATGGTCGATACCATCGGCTTTTGCGGGCGCTTCTTTGCCGAGGCGATGGAGGACGCGGAAAAGGAACCGCAAGAGGCGCTGGCCGCCATTGGGGCCAATCGCCCTTCGATCCTCATCGGGGCGATACTGCCCGATATCCTGCCCTCGCTGATCAATTCCTCGCTCTTCGCGCTGGAAAAGGCGGTGCGGTCTTCGGTCGTTCTGGGATTGGTCGGCGCGGGCGGGATCGGTCAGGAACTCAAGGTCGCCTTTGACCTCTTTCAGTACCGCAACGCCTCGATGATTATTCTGGCGATCTTTGCGATTGTTCTGCTGATGGAAATTTGCACCGACAAACTGCGCGCCCGCCTGACGTGAGCATCCGCCGCGACGGGCAGACGGGCACCGTTAAACCCTGTCGATGAACCGTTCCGCCACCTTGGTCTTGATCTCGCCGCGCTGCACCAGAATTTCGAGACAGCGCAGGGTGATGTCGGAAAACCCATAGCAGGTGTCACACAAGAGCGCGATCTTGCGCAGATCCCCGCTGGCAATCGCATCGGGTTGTGACAGGTCGCGCAGATAGAGAATATCGCCATCCAGCATCTGCTGTGGCGTTGCCCCCTCGATCTGCCCCAACCACTTGGACCGCACCAATCGCTTTTCGATATGCAGGAACGAATGCGGCACCAGCCCGTGATGTTGCAAGATGCGGTCGATCTCGCCAAAGGAAGGCTGGTTGTCATAGAGCGGAAAGAAATTCACCTCGCTCTGGACCGCGAGCGTCTGGGACAGCGCCGTCTTGGCATGGCCAAAGATCATCGCCTCGGCCCCCTGCACGTCGATCTTGAGGAAATCGACTCGGCCAATGCCCTCGATCTCATCGAGCTTGCGGCTGGGCAGGTCAATATGTCCGGTGGGTCGCGCGGCACGGCGCAGGCCCAGCAGGTGATCCAGAGTCGCCTGTCGGATTTCAAGCAACGAGGCCAGTCCCGACCCCCGATAGAGGTTGAGCCGATGGGTCTCGCCATCGCCCACCACATCGGGAAAATAGGTCTCATTCGCGGATTTCTGCGCGTTGAGCGCGGTGAGAGCCTCTGGTTGCGGCTCGAACCCGGTCACATGCGCGTGGCCTGCGGCCAGCAGCTCTTTGTAGGGCGCATCATGGTTCATCGGGTTGGCCCCGATGTCGAGAATACGCAGGGGCTCGGTCAGCCCCAAGGTCTTGACCAGATCCGCCAGCCGCGTCTTGGCGCGCTCTGCGGGGGGGGCATCAGTGCGTGCGGGCGCGGCAAGGGGCGTCGCCTGTACCGCGTGCAGGCTTGACCCCGATCCGTCGTGCAGGTCTTGCAGAACCATCATCATCTGTGCGGAGATGATCGCGGGCGCGCGCCGTTGCGCAAAATCAAACGCCGCCAGACGCCGCACGCGCAGCTCTTGATCCGGCATTTCGACCAGGCGCGTCATCATCCGCAACAGGCCGCGCGGTGCCTGCGGATCGTAGAGCAGATCGTGATTGTCGGGGGCGACATGGTCGCGCAGCGCATCGGTTGCCGGGCCGATCACCGGCAGGCCAAACCCCTGTGCCAGCATCACCGACCCCGATGTGAACAGGGTGTTGAACGGCGCAACAAAAACCTGCGCCCGCGCAAATATGCCGGCGACGGCCTCATCGGGGACCGACTCATCCGTGATCTTGATAGCGTCCAGCCCCTGAAAATCGCGAAACAATTTCTGGTGACTGCGCGCCGACCGGCCACAGAGATGCAGGTGAAACGGAACCTCGCGCCGCAGCAGAACCTTGGCGGTATCGACCAGCGTATCAAGCCCCTTGTTGGCCCGGAACGCGCCAAAGAACAAAAACGACCGCGCGGCGCAGTTGGGCAGATCGCGCGTCAGGCTGGTCTCTTCCGCCTCGTAATGACCAAGGTAACTCGGGTGTGGAATGATCCGCAGGCGCGCCGCCTCGACGCCCCAGTCGCGCTGCATATGCAGGGCCGCATCGGGGGTATGCACATGCACCAGATCGGCCAGCGCCACAACGCGGGCGCGCGCGGCGCAAAAGGTCGCGGGGTCCACGTCCCGGTGCGGGCTGCGATTGTGAACCGTCCACAGAATACGCCCGCCACCGGCCTTGAACGCCTCGAGCGCCGCCAGATCACGCTCGGCGTCATTGGCATTGGCCGCACTGTCGCGGGACCGGCCAAAAATCAGATCATCCCAATGCAGATGCAGCAGCCGTTGCCCCTCTGCCAGCACTTTGGGCAGATCGACAATCTCGGTCTTGTTGAACGGTTCGGCGCAAAACGCGGCGTCTTCGGCGGAATAGAGCAACCGTTGATAGGGATTGCCGCGGGACATCGGCAGGTTGAGAACCGGCATGGGGGCCGCAGCCACTTGTGGTTTTGCGGTCTTGATCGTTGCGCTTTTCGCCATGTCTCGCCCTTTTTCCCCATACCACCAATTACGATTGATCCGGCGCTTGCAACAGAAATCTACCCGTTCGCCCTGTCAGACAAGGCCCTATCACACAGCCCGGCCATGTTCCTGCCGGAACCGGATCAAAAACCGTGGCTGATCTGATCCGGCAGCCTGAGCACGCGGCGCGGTCCGCGACGCTCAGAAGGGCCGTGTGACGCCCCGGATTGTCTTCTATTGTCGCGGCATCCGGGTTGATTCGCTGCGCTGCGCGTCGCACCCGCCCAAGATCCAATCCGGCAGGAGCCGCAATGACCCGCTTTCCGCTCGCCCAATCCCGCCTCTCTGCCCTACGCACCCGTATGGAAGCCACCGGCACCGATCTGGTGGCGCTTGGGCCGTCGAGCCATATGGCATGGCTCTCGGGCGTGCATCCGCATGGCGATGAGCGGCCCGTGATGCTCTTGGTCAGCCGCGCGTATGCCGGGTTTCTCATGCCCTCGCTCAATGCCGCCTCGGCGCGGCAATCGACCGATCTGCCGTTTCATTTGTGGCGCGATGACGAAGGCCCGCTGGCGGCGCTGCACGATGTTTTGCGCGCCTGTGACGCTGCGCGCCCCGGCCTGTCGGTGGTGTTGGATGAAACCATGCGCACGGATTTCTCGCTTTTGCTGCTTGACCATCTCGACACGCCTACCCGCCGGTTCACCGACGATACGGTCGGCGCGCTGCGTGCCTGCAAGGACGCCGCCGAGTTCGACGCGATCAAGGCCGCGCATCGCCTCAATGACCAAGCCGTGCAGGCCGCGTTCGAGGCGCTCCGCGTGGGCATGACCGAGCGCGATCTGGTGCAGGTCATTCAGGATTTCTATGGCGCGCAGGGCGCGACGCTGGAATTCTGTTCGGTCTGCTTTGGCCCGTCGGGGGCCTTTCCGCACCATACGCCCGGCATGACGCGGCTGGAGCGCGACATGCCCGTGTTGCTCGATACCGGCTGCCGCCTGAACGGCTACCCCTCCGACATGACGCGCTGCGGCTATTTCGGCACGCCCGACGCCACCTATACAGAGGTTTTCACCGTGGTCGATCAGGCCGTTCGTGCCGCGATTGCTGCGGCGCGCCCCGGCGCGTTGGCGCGCGATGTCGACAAGGCGGCGCGCGATGTGATCACCGCCGCAGGCTATGGCGACCGCTTCTTGCACCGCACCGGCCACGGCCTTGGCATCGACATCCACGAGCCGCCCTATATCACCGCCACCGCAGATACCCCGCTGGCAGAGGGCAATGTGTTCTCCATCGAACCGGGCATCTATCTTGAGGGGCGCTTTGGTCTCCGGCTCGAGGAAATCGTGATTCTGCGGTCCGAGGGCGCCGAGGTATTCTCGGACATGCCCCGCGATCTGCTGGTGCGCCCGGTGCTTGACTGATCCGATTGGCGTCAACCCAAGGCTGTATTGCGTCATAGGTCCGATTCGGTGGCAAAAAATTTTCCAGAGGCAAAAATTTTTGTTGCAATGGCTTTGCATTTCGTCTGAGGTATGGCCAAGAAACGCCTTCTGACCCAAGGACGCCGATGACCTATTCACCTGCCGGTGCGCCACTCGCCTTGGGCCGCCGCATACGAAAACGCAGGCAGCGCATGTCGATGACCTTGCAGGATCTCAGCAACGGATGTGGAGTGTCGGTGAGCTATCTCAGCCAGATCGAACGCGACAATGCCGTGCCCACCCTGGGCACGCTGGCCGAAATCGCGGCGGCGCTGGATGTCAGCATCGACCATTTCATCGCTACCCCGCGACAGGCGGATAGCGTCACCCGCGCCGAGACACGGCCGCAGTTTTCAATTTCCGGCACCTCCATCATCTATGAACAGATCGGGGCCGAGTTTCCGGGTCATGAGCTGACCTCCTTCGTCCTCAATGTGCCGCCCGCCTATCAGTCCGAAACCGTGCAGCATTCCGGCGAAGAGCTGATCTTTGTGCTCGACGGCGAGATCCTTCAAGTGGTCAATGGTCAGCAATTCCTGCTGCGCGCCGGGGACAGCATGCATTATCTGGGCCAGCATCCGCATTCCTGGTCCAACGTCAGCGCGCATTGGGCGCGTCTGCTCTGGACCGGCAAGATGCTGCATGGCGCAACCCCCTCGTCCTATGTGCCGCGCACTGTCGCGGAGACTTCAAAATCCGACATTCCCTGAGCGACAACACAACATGTCGCTCTGGCACCAGCCGGGCAAACCGGCGCAATCTTACCAAATCCAACAAGGAGAACACGCGTGAAACACCTATTGCTCTGCGCTTCGGCTCTGGCGCTGACCGCCACGATGTCCGAGGCCAAGACCTTTGTCTATTGCTCCGAAGCCTCGCCCGAGGGCTTTGATCCCGCGCCCTTTACCGCTGGCGGCACTTTCGATGCCTCGGCGCATCCGATCTACAACCGCCTGACAGAGTTCAAGAAAGGCACGACCGAGGTCGAGCCGGGCCTTGCGGAAAGCTGGGACGTGTCCGAGGACGGCACCGAATACACCTTTCATCTGCGCGAGGGGGTCAAATGGCACTCCAACGAGACCTTCACGCCGACCCGTGACTTTAACGCCGATGACGTGATCTTTTCCTACGAGCGTCAGGGGGCGGCCGATCATCCGTGGCACCAATATATCGCCGGTGTGACCTATGAATATTACACCTCGATGGCGATGCCCGAGCTGATCAAATCCATCGAGAAAATCGACGACTACACCGTCAAATTCACCTTGAACCAGCCCGAGGCACCGTTCCTTGCGAATATCGCGATGCCTTTTGCCTCGATCGTGTCCAAGGAATATGCCGATACGCTTGACGCCGCAGGCACCAAGGAAGACCTCAACAACCTGCCCATCGGCACCGGCCCGTTCAAGTTCGTCGCCTATCAAAAGGACGCCGTTGTCCGCTACACCAAGAACGCCGACTATTGGGGCGAGGGCGCGATCATTGATGATCTGGTCTTTGCCATCACGCCCGACGCGGCCGTGCGCCTGCAAAAGCTCAAGGCTGGCGAATGCCACCTGATGCCCTATCCGGCCCCGGCTGACATCGAGACGATCAAGGCAGACCCCAACCTCAAACTGGACGAACAGGCCGGTCTGAATGTGGGCTATCTGGCCTATAACACCACCGTTGCGCCGTTTGACAACGCCCGCGTCCGCAAGGCGCTGAACATGGCGATCAACAAGGACGCCATCGTTGACGCGGTGTTCCAAGGGGCGGCTGCCCCCGCCAAGAACCCGATTCCGCCAACCATGTGGTCCTATAACGATGCGATCGAGGATGACCCCTACGATCCCGAAGCCTCCAAGAAGATGCTGGAGGAAGAGGGCGTGACCGACCTCTCGATGAAAATCTGGGCGATGCCGGTGCAGCGCCCCTATATGCCCAACGCGCGTCGCTCGGCGGAGCTGATGCAGGAAGATCTCTCCAAGGTTGGCGTCACGGTCGAGATCGTGTCTTATGAATGGGGCGAGTATCTGCAAAAGTCGATGGAAGCAGGCCGTGACGGTGCGGTGATGCTGGGCTGGACCGGGGACAATGGCGATCCCGACAACTTCCTGTCGGTGCTCTTGTCCTGCGATTCCGCTGGTGAAGGCGGGGCCAAC
This sequence comes from Roseovarius sp. 217, assembly GCF_000152845.1. Taxonomy (GTDB): domain Bacteria; phylum Pseudomonadota; class Alphaproteobacteria; order Rhodobacterales; family Rhodobacteraceae; genus Roseovarius. The sequence continues at coordinate 488,254 of NZ_CH902584.1, read as the reverse complement.
CGCGCCTTCTGGTGCAACGAGGAGTTCTCCAAGCTGCTCAAGGATGCCAAAATCACCGCCGACCCCGCAGAGCGGACCGCGCTCTACGAACAGGCGCAGGTGATTTTCAAGGATCAGGCCCCGTGGTTCACCATCGCACACTCGACCCAATATGTGCCGATGTCGACCAAGGTCTCCGGCTTTAAAATGAGCCCCTTGGGTGATTTCACCTTCGAGACCGTTGACCTTGCCGAATAACCGGATCGTCTTGATCTGAAACCGAACGCGCGGGGGCTTGGCCCTCGCGCGTTTTCAAAGGAAAGCGGCGCATGATCCGATTCATCCTGTCCAAACTCCTCTACCTGATCCCGACGTTTCTCGGGATCACCATCATCGCCTTCAGCTTCGTGCGCATCCTGCCCGGTGATCCGGTGCTGCTGATGGCGGGTGAGCGTGGCGTGACGCCCGAACGGCATGCCGAACTGAGCGCACAATTGGGCTATGATCAGCCCATCGTGATGCAGTATTTCGAGTTCCTCGGACGGCTCTTGCAGGGCGACATGGGCAATTCGCTCGTGACCAAGAAGCCGGTGCTGGAGGAATTCCTGACCCTCTTTCCCGCGACCGTCGAACTTGGCCTCTGCGCCATTCTCATCGCCACGGTGATCGGCGTTACCGTCGGCGTGCTTGCCGCCATCCGACGCGGAAGCTGGTTTGACCAGATTTCCATGACCCTCGCCCTCGTCGGGTTTTCCATGCCGATTTTCTGGTGGGGGCTTCTGCTCATCATCTTTTTCTCGGGCATTCTGGGCTGGACGCCGGTGTCGGGGCGCATAAGCCTCTTGTATTACTTCCCCGATGCAACCGGGTTCATGCTGATCGACAGCCTGCTATCGGGGCAAAAGGGGGCGTTCACCTCGGCGCTGAGTCACCTCATCCTGCCGTCGCTGGTGCTGGCCACCATCCCGCTTGCGGTCATCGCCCGCCAGACCCGGTCTGCCATGCTCGAAGTGATGGGCGAGGATTACGTCCGCACCGCCCGCGCCAAGGGCATGCCGCAATACCGCGTGATCGGCATCCATGCCCTGCGCAATGCGATGGTGCCGGTGGTCACCACCATTGGCCTGCAAATCGGGGTGCTGATGGCGGGGGCGATCCTGACCGAAACCATCTTTTCATGGCCCGGCATCGGCAAATGGATGATCGATTCCATCTCGCGCCGGGATTATCCGGTGGTGCAATCCGGCCTCTTGCTCATCGCGGCGCTCGTGATGATCGTCAACCTGCTGGTCGATCTGACCTATGGCCTCATCAACCCGAGGATTCGTGTGAAATGAGCGATACATCCAACCTTGCCGCCCCGGTGAAACTGTCCGACGCGGCAATCCGCCGTCGCATGCTGGCTGAATTCTGGTTCTACTTCAGCCAGAACCGCGGCGCGGTCATCGGTCTGGCGGTCTTTATCTGCTTGGTGCTGACGGCCGTCTTTGCCGCTGCTCTGGCCCCGCATGACCCCACCACGCAATACCGCGAGGCGCTGCTCGTGCCGCCCGTCTGGGCCGAAGGTGGCAGCACGCAGTTCCTGCTTGGCTCCGATGCGGTCGGGCGCGACATGCTCTCGCGCCTGATCTTTGGCGCGCAATATTCGCTCTTCATCGGTATCGTGGTGGTCTCCATCGCTCTCTTTGGTGGCGTCATCATCGGCCTTTTGGCCGGGTTCTTTGGCGGCTGGATCGACAGCGTCATCATGCGGATGATGGATGTGATCCTGGCCTTCCCATCGCTCCTTCTGGCGCTCGTACTGGTGGCGGTGCTGGGGCCGGGGCTGACCAATGCGATGATCGCCATCGCGATTGTCTATCAGCCGCATTTCGCCCGCCTGACCCGCGCTGCTGTCATGTCCGAGATGAAGCGCGAATATGTCAGTGCCGCGCGCGTGGCGGGCGCGGGCAATCTGCGCCTGATGTTCAAGACCATCCTGCCCAATTGCCTTGGACCGCTGATTGTGCAGGCAACACTGTCCTTTTCCTCGGCGGTGCTCGATTCCGCCGCCCTGGGCTTTCTCGGCATGGGCGCACAGCCGCCCTCGCCGGAATGGGGCACCATGCTGGCCGAGGCGCGCGAATTCATCCTGCGCGCGTGGTGGGTTGTCACATTCCCCGGCCTCGCCATCCTGATTTCGGTGCTGGCGATCAACCTTATGGGCGACGGGCTGCGTGATGCGCTCGACCCCAAGCTGAAGCGGAGTTGACGGTATGGCGCTTTTGAACATCAAGAACCTGACCGTCAAATTCGCCACCGCCACCGGCAGCTTTACCGCCGTGGACGGGATCGACGTGCATGTCGACCGCGGCGAGGTGCTGGCCATTGTCGGCGAAAGCGGCTCGGGCAAATCGGTCTCGATGCTCGCGGTCATGGGGCTCTTGCCCGATACCGCCAGCATCACCGCCGATGAAATGACCTATGACGGGCGCGACATCTCGAACCTCTCCGCCTCAGAGCGGCGGACCCTCATTGGCCGCGAGATCACCATGATCTTTCAGGAACCTGTCGCCTCGCTCAACCCGTCCTTCACCGTGGGATTTCAGATCGAAGAGGTGCTGCGCCTCAACCTTGGTCTCTCGCGGCGCGATGCCCAAAGCCGCGCGCTCGACCTCTTTCGCGCCGTGGGCATCCCCGAGCCGGAGGCCAAGATCAAAGCCTATCCGCATCAGATGTCCGGCGGGCAATGCCAGCGGGTGATGATCGCCATCGCCATCGCCTCGAACCCGCGCCTTCTGATCGCGGATGAGCCGACAACGGCCCTCGACGTGACCATCCAGAAACAGATCCTCGATCTCTTGATGAAACTGCAAGAGGATTACGGCATGGCGCTGATCCTGATCACCCATGACATGGGCGTCGTGGCCGAAACCGCCGACCGGGTGGTGGTGCAATATCAGGGGAAAAAGATGGAAGAGGCGGATGTGCTCTCGCTCTTTGAAAACCCTCAGAGCCCCTATACCCGCGCCCTGCTCTCGGCGCTGCCGGAACATGCGACCGGCGACCGCCTGCCCACGGTCTCTGATTTCTTTGCGCAGGAGACCGCCCGATGACCGCCGCAGCCATCCCCCCCGTTGTCGAAGGTCGCGGCATCGTGCAGGATTATGCCGTGCCCGGCAGCCTCTTTTCCCGCGCCGGCTCTGTGCGCGCCCTCAACGGCATCGACTTCAAGGTCGACAAGGGCAAGACCCTCGCGATTGTCGGCGAAAGCGGCTCTGGCAAATCGACCCTCGCGCGGATCATTGCCCTGATCGACGCTGCGTCGGGCGGTGAGTTGCGGATTGACGACCACCCGGTCGATATTGCCCGCAAACGCCCCGGTCCCGTCCTGCGCTCCAAGGTGCAGATGGTGTTCCAGAACCCCTATGGCAGCCTCAATCCCCGCCAGAAAATCGGCAATGTGCTGATGGAACCCTTGGTGATCAACACCGATATGCCAAGCTCCGAACGCCGCGACCGCGCCGAGGCGATGATCAAGAAGGTCGGCTTGCAGCCCGAGCATTTCAACCGCTACCCGCATATGTTCTCGGGCGGTCAGCGGCAGCGCATCGCGATTGCCCGCGCGCTCATGCTCAACCCCTCGCTTCTGGTGCTGGATGAGCCGGTCTCGGCGCTCGATCTCTCGGTGCAGGCGCAGGTGCTCAACCTCCTGGCCGATTTGCAGGACGAGTTCGAGCTGACCTATGTCTTTGTCAGCCATGACCTATCTGTCGTGCGCTACATTGCCGATGAGGTGATGGTGATCTCCAAGGGCGAGGCGGTCGAGCAGGGCAGCCGCGAGGCGCTCTTTGCCGACCCGCAACACCCCTACACCCGCGCCCTCTTTGCCGCCACACCCGTCACCGATGTCGCAGCCATCCGCGCCCGCGTCGAGCGCCGCAAGGCCGCGAGAAGCGCTTAGGGACACGGGTTGATTTGAGAGTGTAAGCTGAGCCTTACCTGAACTTGGCGTCGCACCCTCACTCCATTTCGAACACCGGAATGAAGCTGGCCGGGGCGAGAGTCTCGGCCAGATCGGTGTTGTCCACCATGTCAGAGGTCACCAACTGGATCTTTGGCCCCGCGTGGCGCTGCTCCAACCTGCCCTCAATCGCCCGTACCGCCATTTCAATGGCCAGTTTGCCCTGCATGATCGGGAAATCCGTGGGCGCCGCCAGAATCCGCCCCCGCCGGATGCCGCGAAACACCGCATGGCTCATGTAATCCGACACGATGCTGATCCGGTCCTGCAAGCCGCGCGCGCGCAGGATTGACACCGCCACCTCGGCGGTGGGGGCGCTGCCCACCAGATAGTCGATCTCAATCCCGCTATCGAGCGTTTCCTCAATGAGCGTCACCTGAATCTCGCGCCCGGTGTCGCCATATTTGGTGAGCGCGATGCTGGCCGAACTCTCTGCGATGGCCTCGCGGAATCCGGCCTCGACAAAGCCGACCCAGCCCGCCCCCTCCGGCCCCGGAAACCACGCCAGCCGCACCGGCGCGCTGCCCTTGGGATGCCGCGCGGCGATAAAGCGGCCGGCCGTTGCCCCCATCTCGTACCACGACACCGCCGCCTTGGCCGCAATCCCCGGATCGGCAATGTCATTGACGGCGGCGATCACCGGCACTTTTTCCGACAGCGCCTGCACCGTCGGCGTCAACCCGTCAAACGACACGGTGCCCACAATCAGCGCATCGGCCCCCTGCGCCACACATTCCGTGATCTGCTCGATCTGCCGCGCGAGATTGGGATAGCCGCCCGCCTCGACCAGACGAAAGCCGACCCCCAGACGCTCGGCCTCTTGCACCATGCCGTAATTCACCGACAACCAATAGGCGTCCTTGAGATGCGGATAGGACACGCAGATCGTCCAGGGCGAGGCCGCCCTGTGCAGGGGCCGATAGGTCAAGGGCTGTGCGGGACTCTCATAATCGAATGGCACCACATGGGTTTGCAGCGGCCAAACCTCTTCTGCACTCTCGGCCCAGAGCGGCAGCGGCAAGAGCATCAGCACACAGGCTATTATTCTTTGCATGAAAATATCACTCCTCCGCAGAAAATTACTATAATCTGTCCGGACAGGACTGCAAGAAAGCTGGCGGATCAGGGACGGACCGGATGAGAACCAGAACCGGATTGGGCGCGCGACTGCTCGCGGCGTTTCTCGTGATCGCCGGGCTGCCGGCGCTTGCGGGGTTTTTCGGCTGGTTTGAACTGCGCGATGTCACCCGCGCGCAACAACAGCTCTATGAAAACTCGATCCCGGTCCTGTCGGACATGCGCCGCTTTACCGAAGAAAGCTCGGCCATCATCACCGTCGCCCCGGAACTGGCTGCGGTGGATGACGAGGCCGCACGCCGCGACCGCGCCGCCTATCTCAGCGCGCGGGTGGCGGCGCTTTCGGATCACCTCACCCGGTTTCAATCCGAACATGGTGGCACCGGCGGCGATATGACCCGCGCCGTCGCCGCCATGAAGGACGGTATCGCCGAACTTGACCGCTTGGTGAAACAGCGCCTCTCGCTGGTGCAGGCGCGGGAGGAGGGTCTGAACCGCGCCCTCGGCGCGACCTCCGCGCTCTTGAACATGGCCGACACGCTGGTCGCCAATGCCGAAATGGGCACCGCGGCGGTGATTTCGAACCTCTATGAATACGACAGCGGCGCGCCCGGCACCTCCTCGCGCCTTGCCACGCTGGACAAGCTGATCGAGGTTGATCTCTTCCAACTCGGTCTGATGTTCGAATTGCGCTCGCGCACTGCCGAAATCGGGCTTCTCTTCAACCGCATCGCCACCTTGACCGAACCGACCGATCTCGCCTCGATCAGCGCCAATCTGCGGGAACGCACTGAAATCGTCGCACGCCGCGTGGCGGCGATCCGTGATCCGGGCCGTGCCGCGCAGGCGCAGACGCTGCTGGCCACCATCCTGCCACTCAGTGATCCCGCAGGCGGGCAGGGGCTGCTGGGGCTGACCGATGGCATCCTGCAATTGGAACGCCAGATCGACAGCGAACAGGCGGCGCTCCGGGTCTCGGCCACACGGTTGCATGGCGCGGTGACGGATCTTGCCACGCGCGTGCAGGCGGATGCGCTCTTTGCCGGGACCACGTCGATGGAGGTGATCCGCGCCACCCGGTTGCGCAGCGCCGGCGCTGCGGCTCTCGCGCTCTTGCTGTCGCTGGGCGTGCTGTGGTTCTACGTGCGCGGCAATATCTCGCGGCGTCTCGACAATCTCTCGGACATGATGACCCGACTGGCCGCCGGTCAGCTGGATATGCGTGTGGCCCCGCGTGGCAGCGACGAGATCGCCGGCATGGAACGCGCGGTCGAGGTGTTTCGCCGTCAGGCCATCGCCAACCGCAATCTCGAAGAGGCCCGCCGCCGCAACGAAGAAGAACTCAACCGCCACCGCACCGCCCTGCAAGAGTTGGTGGCCGAGAAAACCGAACAACTGCGCGGCGAGGTCGAGGCGCATGCGGTGGCCCGCCAAAAGGCCGAGGCCGCGGACCGCGCCAAATCCGAATTCCTCGCGATGATGAGCCATGAAATCCGCACGCCGATGAATGGGGTTCTGGGGATGCTGCGCAATCTTTCGGCAGATGGTCTTTCTGAGGCGCAACTCGAGCAGCTGCGCGCCGCCCGTGCCTCGGGCGAGAGCCTGCTGACCATCCTCAACGACATCCTCAACTATTCCAAAACCGAACTCAGCGGCGCCCATGAGGAACGCGCGGTTTTTTCCATCACCGAGGTGATGCATCTGATCGTGACCCTGCTCGACCCCGGCGCGCGGGAGAAGGGCATCGTGCTCTGGCTCGATCTGCCCGAGGATGCCCCCGCCGCAGTGCTGGGCGATATGGCCAAGCTGCGCCAGATTCTGTTCAATCTCGTCTCGAACGCGGTCAAGTTCACCGAAGAGGGCGAGGTGGTGCTGCGGCTGCGCGTGCGGCCCGCCGGGGCCGGGCGTGTCACCCTGATCCTTGAGGTCAGCGACACCGGCAAGGGCATTTCGGCACAGGCGCGCCAGCGCATCTTCGAGGCGTTCGAGCAAGAGGACGGGCTGACCGCACGGCGCTATGGTGGCACCGGGCTTGGCCTCGCGATCTGCCGCAAATTCGCCGAGGTGATGGGGGGTGCGCTCCGTGTCGAGAGCACGCCGAACGTCGGCTCGGTCTTTACCTTCATGGCCGATTTCGACCTGGCCGATGCCGCCGGACTAACCGAAACTCCGCCGGATTGGACCCCGGTGCGCGGTGACCGCAGCCTGCATGCGCTCATCGTCGAGGATCACGAGGTCAACCAGATGGTCGCGCGCAGCTATCTCGAACGGATGGGTCACACAGCGGTCTGCGTCGACAGCGCCGAGGCGGCGCTCGCGCTGCTCACTGCCGAGCGCTTTGATCTGGTGCTGATGGATGTCAACCTGCCGGGTCTTTCGGGCACAGAGGCGACGCGCCGCATCCGCGCCATGCCCGTCGGGCGCAGCCTGCCGATCATCGGCATCTCCGCCCATGTTCAGGACGACGAGGTCGAGGAACAGCTCGATGCCGGGATGGATTGCTTTGTGGCCAAGCCGGTTTCGCCCGAACGCCTGGTTGCGGCGCTGGAACAGGTCACAGGCGGACAGCGGCGCGGCGTGTTCCTCTCGCCCCGGTCGCTCTCCTGGCTGGCGAGCGGGCCGCGTGATGTTCTGGGCAGCATGGTTGCTGATCTCGGTCGGGAGCAGACCGTCGAGGCAATTCACCTCTATCTAGACGGCCTCACCTCGGATGCGACCGCCCTGCAAGAGGCCGTGGACAACCGCGACACCGCCCGCGCCGCCAAGGTCGCACACCGGATGAAGGGGGCGGCAGGCAATTTCAGCCTGCCCGGTCTCTCTGCCTGTTTGAAACAGATCGAAGCCGCCGCCCGGTCGGGCGATCTGACCCCCGTGGCGACGGCGCTCGCCGCTTTTCCCGAGGAAATCGCACAGGCGCGCCGCACAGTCATACAGGCGCTTGATGACCTGACAGCCGCCCCTCAGTCCAAAGTGGCGGTGAACACATAACCCTCGCCATGCGCGGTGGTGATGAACCGTGGCGCGCTGGCGTCTTCTTCCAGTTTTGTGCGCAGGCGGCGGATGATGACATCGACGGTGCGCGTGTCGGGATGCTGCTGGCGATGGGTGATCACCGTCATCAGCCGCTCGCGGCCCAGAACTTCGCCGGGATGGCGCAGCAACTCCGCCAGCACCTCGAATTCGGCCCGCGTGATCCGGATTGGCTCGCCATCCGGTGCGATCAACTGGCGGGTGGCAAAGGCAAAGGCATAGCCGTGAAACCGCACGTTCTGACGTGAAAAGCGGCGCTGCGCCTCGGTGCGCCGCAACAGGTTCTTGATCCGGGCCAACAATTCACGGCGATTGAACGGCTTGCAGACGTAATCATCCGCCCCCAGTTCCAGCCCGACAATCCGATCCACGTCATCGCTGAGGCTGGTGGTCAGGATGATGCCGATATCCGAGCGCGCGCGTTGCTCACGGGTGATCTGTAACCCGTCCTTGCCATCCAGTGTGATATCCACCAGCAAAAGGTCGGCGCGGTCGCTGGCCAGCATCGGATCGGCCTTCTCGGCACTGTCAAAGGCGGTGACCGTATAGCCATGCGATCTGAGATACTCCGCCAGCGTCGTGCGGGTGACGGGTTCATCCTCGATGATCACGATATGGGCCGCTCTTGCCACCTGTGAGCCCTCTGTGCAGTTTCCTCCTGTTAATATTTTTTCACAATTAAGTCCAGTTCGTTCATGCCCTTGGTCTGACGTGTTCATATCCCATCCGTACACTTCTCTCACCAAAGCCCGAGAAACGGGCGGGACACCTCAACACAGGGAGTTTTCAGAATGAGAGTACGTTTGCGAATGGCCGGCGGGGTCGCAGCGCTCGCGATGGCCGCAACGGGTGCCTTGGCGGATTCCGAAGATCCGATCGTCATCCCCATCCACAACTGGTCCAGCCAGATCGTGATGAGCCATGTGGTCGGCCAGATCTTTGAATCGATGGGCAACAGTGTCGAATATGTCTCGACCGACAGCCAGTCGGTTTACGAATCCGTCCGTCTGGGCGATGTCGCCCTCGAAATGGAAGTCTGGGAAGGCGCGTTTGGCGCCTCCTTCCGCGCCGCGCTGGAAAAGGGCGGCTTGCACGATGCGGGCGATCACGATGCCGTCACCCGCGAGGATTGGTGGTATCCGATGTGGACCAAAGACGCCTGTCCCGGCCTGCCCGATTGGGAGGCGCTGAACGCCTGTGCCGCCGCCTTTGCCACACCGGAAACCGGCGAGTCCGGGCGCTTCCTTGGCGGTCCGGTGGACTGGCTCAAGCATGATCAGGAACGTGTCGACGGGCTTGGCATGAACTTCAAGGTCGTCAACGCAGGCTCTGCCGCAGCACTCTGGGCTGAACTGGGCTCTGCCGAAAAGACCAAGACGCCGATCGTCCTCTTCAACTGGACACCCAATTTCGCCGAAGCCGTCTGGCCTGGCGAATTCGTCGAGTTTCCGGAATGGGTCGAAGGCTGCGACAAAGATCCTGCCGTCGGTCCCAACCCGGACAAGACCTATGATTGCGGCAATCCCGCCAATGGCTATCTGAAAAAGGCCGCTTGGGATGGGATGAAGGACAAATGGCCGGATGCCTACACAATGCTGACCAAGATCAGCTTTACCAACCCGCAAATCGCGGAAATGGCCAAGCTGGTAGACATCGACGAGATGGAGCCAGAAGAGGCCGCAGCGCATTGGCTGGAAGATAACGGCGACGTCTGGAAGGTCTGGATCAACTGATCCCGCCCTGAATCCCACCTCACCCGTGATCTGCCACGGGTGAGGTTTTGCCATTTATAACAAGGGGGTGTCGCGTGCCGGTGTCTGAACCCGTGATCTCATGCCGCAATGTCTGGAAATTGTTCGGCCCGTCGCCCGAGTCCTATCTCAAGGGCCTCAGGACCGATCCCGGCTTTGATGCCATTCGTCAGGCGGGCTATATCTCGGCGGTGCGTGATGTCTCGCTCGATATCGCGCGCGGCGAGATGCTGGTGATCATGGGCCTGTCCGGCTCCGGCAAATCCACCCTTGTGCGCTGCCTCTCGCGCCTGATCGAGATCACCGGCGGTACTGTGTCGGTCGAGGGGCAGGACATCGGCGCGCTCTCTGAGAAACAGCTGATCGACCTGCGGCGCAACAAGATGGGCATGGTGTTCCAGAGCTTCGGCCTTTTGCCGCATCGCACCGTGTTGGAAAATGTGGCCTTTCCGCTGGAAATGCGCGGGCAGGACCGCGCCACCCGCCGCAAACGCGCGCTGGAGGTGATCGAATTGGTGGGGCTCGGCGGGCGCGAGGATTACTTTCCGCGCGAATTGTCCGGTGGCCAGCAACAGCGCGTCGGCATCGCCCGCTCTCTCGCCATCGAGCCGGATATCTGGTTTCTGGACGAGCCGTTTTCGGCGCTCGATCCGCTCATTCGCCGCGAGATGCAGGACGAATTCCTGCGCCTGCAAGAGTTGCTGGGCAAGACCATCGTCTTTATCACCCATGATTTCGACGAGGCGCTCCGCTTGGCCGACCGCATCGCCATCATGAAGGACGGCGCGGTCGAGCAATGCGACACCCCGGATCAGATCGTCCTGAACCCGGCGACCGATTATGTCCGCAAATTCACCGAAGAGATCGAAAAGGCGCGCGTCGTGCATGCCTCTGGCCTTGCCCGCCCGATCAATGGCACCCGGCCCGAGGGGCTGCCCGTCGCCGGAAAATCCACGATCCGTGCCCTTGCGCGCCTCCTGATCAACGATCCGCGTGAAATCCTGCCCGTCGCCGATGACACAGGCCGCATTACCGGCACCCTCAACCGACAAGAGGCGCTCGACATCCTGCTCGGGGGCCACACATGAGCGAGAGCGCGCTTCCCCTTCCGTCGCCCGCCAAACCGCGGCTCAACCCCGCTTGGGCAATTCTGGCCGTCGCGGTCTGTCTTGTCCTTGCCCGTCCGATCCTCCCCGACGCGCTCATGCGTCCCGCCGAAATCCTGATCCTGCCGCTGGCGGATTGGATCAATGCGTTTTTCACATGGCTGCGCGATGATCTGGGGCTGATCCATGTCACCCGCGCCTTTGCCGATGGCATTGAATGGCTGCTCGATGTCACCGCCAATATCCTCTACGGCAAGAACCGCTGGCCGCGCCTTGGCCCGCTGCCGTGGTCGGTCGTGGCCCTCACCGCCGCCTGTCTTGGCTATTGGCTGGGCGGCCGGCGTCTGGCGCTGCTGGCGGGGGGCACCTTCGTCTGGATCGCCCTCATGGGGCAATGGACCTGGGCCATGGAAACCCTGTCGGTCATCGTCGTGGCCGCCCCGTTTTCGGTGCTGATGGGCCTCTTGATGGGGATCGCCGCATGGCGGTGGCACAGGGTCGAGGCGGTGATGAACCCGATCCTCAACATCGCGCAATCATTGCCGCATTTCGCCTATATGATTCCCGTGGTGGTGTTCATCGGCGTCGGACCCAAGGCGGGGGCAATCGTCACCATCATCTTTTCAGTGCCTCCGATGATCCGCATGACCCTGTTGGGTCTGCGCAAGGTGCCGCCCGAGGTGATCGAGAGCGGCAAGATGTGCGGCAGCACCGGCTGGCAATTGATGACGCGCGTGCGCATCCCGACCGCCCGCACCGAAATTCTGGTGGGCGTCAATCAGGTCATCATGCAATGTCTGGCGATGGTCGTTCTGGCCAGCTTTATCGGCATGCCGGGGCTGGGTCAGAAACTCCTGCAACTGTTGCAGGCGCTCAAGATTGGGCGCTCCATCGAAATCGGCATCACCATCGTCTTGCTCGCGGTGACCCTCGACCGCTGTTCCAAGGCTTGGGCCGAACGTCAGCCCACCCACCACGAACCGGGGATCGGCTGGGGGACGCGACACCGCGTGCTGACAACCTGGGCCGGGCTGATGGTCGCGGGCTTTGCCCTCTCCGCACTGGTGCCCTTCTTTGCAGAGGTCGGGCGCGGGCAATCGCTCTCGGTGGCGGACCCGCTCGATGCAATGATGACTTGGGTGATCGTGACGGTTGATCCCGTCACCCAATGGCTGCGCTGGTTCCTGATCACCTGGGTTCTCATCCCGGTGCGCGACGCGCTCTTGTGGTTGCCCTACACGGCGGTTCTGGCGCTGCTCGCCGCGGCCGGCTTTGCCGTGGGCGGCTGGCGCTCGGCGCTGATCTGTCTCGGGTTCTTCGGCTATATCGCCCTCACCGGCTGGTGGGATCGTGCCATGATCACGGTCTACACCGTGCTTGTGGCCGTTGCGGTCGCGACCAGCTTTGGCTTTCCGCTTGGTATCTGGGCCGCACGCTATGAGACGCGGGCCAAACGCGTGCTTCTTCTCTGCGACAGTCTTCAGACCTTTCCCAGCTTTATCTACCTCATTCCGGTGATCATGCTCTTTGGCGTCAATGACGTGGCGGTGGTGGGGGCGGTGGTGCTCTTTGCTGCCGTGCCGCTGATCCGCTACACCATCGAGGGGTTGCGCGGCGTGCCCGAGGCGATGATCGAGGCGGCGGATATGTCGGGGGCCACCCGCGCCCAATGCCTGCGCCACGTCCGCCTGCCGCTGGCCTTTCCCACCATCATGGTCGGGGTCAATCAATCGCTGATGTTCTCGCTCTTCATGGTGATCATCGCGGCCTTTATCGGCACGCAGGATCTCGGGCAGGAAATGCAACGCGCCCTCAGTTCCACCGATGTGGGCAAGGGGCTTGTTCTGGGCTTTGCCGTGGCCTTCATCGGGCTGATGGCCGATCACCTGCTCAATCGCATGGCCGACAGCCGCCGCCGCGCCTTGGGGCTCTGACCCCAAGGCCCGCCGCCCAACGGTGCCACATCGGCGCAAAGCGGCCGCGCCGCTTGGTCACAGGGCTTGACCTCACCCCACGCAACAGAAAGAAACACGCAAGAGTCGGAAACCTCCGGGCACCCGGGGGGTTTCCCGCTCTGCTTGGCGCGCCTGTCCACCCGCTGTCTCCCGAAAGGAGAAGTCTATGAAATTCCACTTTCCCATCGTGATCATCGACGAGGATTTCAGGTCCGAGAACTCATCGGGTCTTGGTATCCGCGCCATGGCCAAGGCCATAGAAGACGAGGGATTCGAGGTTTTGGGTGTCACAAGCTATGGGGATCTCTCGCAATTCGCCCAGCAACAATCGCGCGCCAGCGCCTTTGTCCTGTCGATCGACGATGAGGAATTCAGCCCCGGCCCCGACATCGACCCGGTTGTCACCAATCTGCGCAATTTCGTTCAAGAAGTCCGGCGCAAGAATTCCGACGTGCCGATCTATGTCTATGGCGAGACCAAGACCAGCCGCCACCTGCCCAACGATGTCCTGCGCGAGTTGCACGGCTTTATCCACATGTTCGAAGACACGCCGGAATTCGTCGCCCGCCACATCATCCGAGAGGCCAAGATCTATCTCGAAGGCATCCAGCCGCCGTTCTTCAAGGCGCTGCTCGACTATGCCGAAGACGGCTCTTACTCGTGGCACTGCCCCGGCCATTCCGGCGGCGTCGCCTTTCTCAAAAGCCCGATCGGCCAGATGTATCACCAGTTCTACGGCGAAAACATGCTGCGCGCCGATGTCTGCAATTCGGTCGAAGAGTTGGGTCAACTGCTCGACCATGACGGCGCCATCGGCGCATCCGAGCGCAACGCCGCCCGCATATTCAACGCCGATCACTGCTTTTTCGTGACCAACGGCACCAGCACCTCCAACAAGATGGTCTGGCATCACACCGTCGCCCCCGGCGATGTAGTCGTGGTTGACCGCAACTGCCACAAGTCGATCCTGCACAGTATCATCATGACCGGCGCAATCCCGGTCTTTTTGCGCCCCACCCGCAACCATTTCGGCATCATCGGCCCGATCCCGCGCGGCGAATTCGAGATCGACTCGATCAAGGCCAAGATCCGCGCCAACCCGCTTTTGGCCGGGGTTGATCCCGACACCGTGCAGCCGCGTATCCTCACCCTCACGCAATCCACCTATGACGGCGTTCTCTACAACACCGAAACCATCAAGGATCTGCTCGACGGCTATGTGGAGAACTTCCACTTTGACGAGGCATGGCTGCCCCACGCCAGCTTTCATCCGTTCTACAGCAATTTCCACGCCATGGGCCGCAACCGCGCCCGCCCCGAACATTCCGTGACCTATGTCACCCAATCCATCCACAAACTCTTGGCCGGGATCAGTCAGGCCAGCCATATTCTCGTACAGGACAGCCAGAAAACCAAACTGGATCGCCACCTCTTCAACGAGGCCTATCTCATGCACATCAGCACCAGCCCGCAATACAGCATCATCGCAAGCTGCGATGTTGCCGCCGCGATGATGGAGCCGCCCGCCGGCACCGCGCTGGTCGAGGAGAGCATCGCCGAGGCGCTCGATTTCCGCCGCGCTATGCAAAAGGTCGATGCCGAATTTGGCGAGGACGATTGGTGGTTTCAGGTCTGGGGGCCGGATGTGCTCGGGGACGAGGGCATCGGCGACGCTGACGATTGGGTGCTGGAACGGACCGACGCCGATGGCGTGCAACCCTCCGATGGCGAGGATTCATGGCATGATTTCGGCGAAATGGCCCCCGGCTTCAACATGCTCGATCCGATCAAGGCCACGATCATCACGCCGGGCCTCAACCTCGACGGTCGCTTCGAAACGACCGGGATTCCCGCATCCATCGTCACCAAATATCTGGCAGAGCATGGCGTCGTGGTCGAAAAAACCGGCCTCTACAGTTTCTTCATCATGTTCACCATCGGCATCACCAAGGGGCGCTGGAATACCCTGTTGACCGCACTGCAACAGTTCAAGGATGACTACGCCAAGAACCAGCCGATGTGGCGCGCCATGCCCGAGTTTTGCACCAAACAGCCCCGCTATGAGAGCATGGGGTTGCAGGATCTCTGCCAGCATGTGCATGCGCTCTACGCCAAATACGATGTGGCGATCCTCTCGACCGACATGTATCTGAGCGACCTCACCCCCGCCATGACGCCCAGCGATGCCTTCGCCCATATCGCGCGCCGCACCACCGAACGTGTCGCCATAGACGATCTTGAGGGGCGCATCACCACCAGCCTCGTCACGCCATATCCGCCGGGCATCCCCCTGCTGATCCCCGGCGAGGTCTTCAACAAGACCATCGTGCAATACCTCAGGTTCAACCGCGCCTTTGCCAAGGAATGTCCGGGCTTTGAAACCGATATTCATGGGCTGGTGCATGAGGTCGATGAGGACGGCGTGATGTGCTATTTCGCCGATTGCGTCGCGCTCTGAGGGCACATTGCGTTTGCCGGTCGCCGTGACCGGCAAACGCCCGCTGCGCTACACGCTCTCGAGATAGGAATCATACTCGAAATCGGTCACATAGCGCGTGAACCGCTTGAGTTCCTGCATCTTGCACTCGACCAGCATGGTCTGAAGCCGTCTGGAAAACACATCCTGCACATGTTTGCCCCGGCGAAACGCCTGAATCGCGGTCGCCCAATCCAGCGGCAGGTGATCGAGCTTTTGGCTATAGGCATCGCCCTCGATCGGCGCACAGGGTTCCATCTTCTGTTCGATCCCGATCAGCGCACCGCCCAGAATACTGCTCAGCACCAGATAGGGGTTGGCGTCGGCGCCTGCGACGCGATGCTCGATCCGCCGCGCCTTGGGGCTGCCGCCCGGAATACGAATGGCCGCCGTGCGGTTCTCATAGCCCCAGGCCACGCCCGTCGGCGCATGCGCCCCCGGCAAGAGCCGCCGGTAAGAGTTCTGATGCGGCGCAAAGGTCAGCGTATTCTCCTGCATCGTCTCCAGCAGGCCCGCCACGGCATTCAGCATCAAGGGCGTGCCCTCTTCGCCGCCATTGTCAAACAGGTTGACCCCGTTCTCATCCACCAGACTGAAATGCACATGAAATCCGCTGCCTGATCTGTCGCCATAGGGCTTGGCCATGAAGGTGGCCGCCATGCCATGCTTGCGCGCGATGCCACGCACCAGCCGCTTGAACAGCACCGCATCATCGGCGGCCTGCAACGGGTCCGCGACATGCACCATGTTGATTTCAAACTGCCCCGCGCCGTTCTCGGAAATCGCGGCGTCGGCGGGAATGCCCTGCTCGTGGCAGGCATCGTAGACATCATTCAGAAATTCATCGAAATGCTGCAATTCGTCCAGTGACAGCGCCCCGTCGGAATCAAGCCGCTTGCCCGTCACCGGCGAACAGGGCGGACGCGGCTGCGCCTCGCGCGGGTCACAGAGGTAGAATTCCAACTCGGTTGCCACCACCGGCGTCAGCCCCAGTGCCTTGTAGCGTTGCACGATATTGGACAGGGCATGGCGCGGATCGCCCGGAAACGGCCCGCCATCCTCGGTGCTCATCCAGAACATCACCAGCGCCGAGGGGCGGCTGGTCCAGTTCACCATGACAATGGGGCGCCCGGTGTAATCGCAAATGCCATCGGAATCGCCGGTCTCGAACACCAGTTCGTTATTCTCGATATCCTCGCCCCAGATATCCACACTCAGCACCGACAGCGGCAGGCGCAGCCCGTCATCCATGATCGCCTTGGCCTTCTCGATGGGCAGGCGCTTGCCCCGCATCGCGCCATTGAGGTCACAGACACAGGCAAACACAGATTCGATTTCCGGCCGCTCCTGAAGCCACTCTCGGATGTTGTTCGTCGTCATTTCGGCTTTATCCTCTTGCATGGACCGGCATTGGCCGCTGTCCACACGCTCTACCTTGGTCGCAACTGGCCGACCTTGGTAGAGAAATATCCGCAGGCGTTCGGAAATGATACCGATTTCACCGCTCGCCGCCCTTGGGGAATGCCGCGCTACCGCCGCTGCCGCAGGCTTTGCTCATAGGCGCGCCTGTCTTCTGCCTCTCGCTCTCGTCGCAGCGCCATCCGCAAATCCCGGTCCTTGTCCATCCGCCGCATCGCCTGCCATTCAACATAGGCTTCGCCCTGCTGCGCCACCGCCCAGATCGCCCGCGCCTCCGTGACCCCGACCAGCCCGGCCACCGGATATCCCATGCGGGTGATCAGAACCGGCTTGCCCCTGCGCCCCACCTCCTGCAGATACTCTGCAAGATGATCGCGCAGCGCCGTCACGGGAAGCATCGGTATCAGGCTGAGGTCGGTCTTTGACATGCGTCTCTCGCATCCTTGGCTCACTGGACCGACCCTGACAGGCAGGTCTTGCCAACCTATTAATGCCCGGCGCGCCTCTAGGCTCAGACCGCACGCCCCTCGGGCGCAGACCCTTCCCCCCGGCCCGCCGATGGTCTAACTCTCGGCGTCAAGCACAGGCAAAAGGCCCCACATGAAACCGATCCGCCTCCTCTCCGGAATCCTCACCGTCGGTGGCTGGACCTTGCTCAGTCGCCTCCTCGGCTTTGTGCGTGACGTGCTGATCGCCAGCTACATCGGCCCCGGCGTGGTCATGGATGCCTTTGTCGCGGCCTTCCGCCTGCCCAATATGTTTCGCCGCTTCTTTGCCGAGGGCGCGTTCAATGCCGCCTTCGTCCCGATGTTCGCCAAGCGTTTGGAAGCAAATGACAACCCCTTGGGATTCGCGGCGCTTGCCTGTTCCGGTCTCAGCCTTATCCTATTGGCCCTGACCGGCCTTTGCATGATCTTCATGCCCGCTCTGGTCTATGCCACGGCCGAGGGTTTTGTTGGTGATGAACGCTTTGACATCACAGTGGAATTTGGCCGCATCGTCTTTCCCTACATCTTCTTTATCTCGCTCGCGGCGCTGTTTTCCGGCATGCTCAATGCAGCCGGTCACTTTGCGGCCGCCGCTGCGGCGCCATTGATTTTGAACGTATTTTTGGTGTCTGCCATGACATTTGCCGCGATGACCGGCGGCCCAGTCGCTCAGGCTCTGGTCTGGACCATCCCCATCGCCGGCCTCGCGCAACTCGCTCTCGTCTGGCACGCCTCCCGCCGGGCCGGAATGCACCTGCCGCTGGTGCGCCCCCGCTGGACACCCGAAATGGCACAACTGGTGCGCATTGCTGTGCCCGCGGCACTGGCGGGCGGGGTGGTGCAGATCAACCTTGTGGTCGGACAACTCGTTGCTTCTAATACAGAAAAGGCCGTAAGCTGGCTCTATTCCGCGGATCGTCTCTACCAATTGCCGCTCGGGGTCGTGGGCATTGCCGTGGGCATTGTGCTGCTCCCGGACCTCTCCCGCCGGCTCAAGGCACAGGATGACACCGGCGCACGCATCGCCCTGTCGCGGGCTGGCGAAATCGCTTTGGCCCTCACCATCCCCTGCGCCGTTGCCCTCACAGTCATCCCGATTCAACTGGTCTCCGTGCTCTTTGAACGCGGTGCATTCGGGGCCGACGACAGCGCCGCCACCGCCCTTGCCGTGGCCATCTATGGCCTCGGCCTCCCAGCCTTTGTTCTGCAAAAGATCCTGCAACCGATTTTCTTTGCCCGCGAAGACACCCGCAGCCCATTTCGCTACGCTCTGATGGCGATGCTGGTGAATGCGGTGCTGGCAATCGGCTTGGCCTATCTCATTGGCTGGATCGCTGCCGCCATCGCCACCTCTGTTGCCGCTTGGGTCATGGTTGCGCAACTCTCTGGCGGCGCAAGAAAATTTGGTGACGTGGCGCGGTTTGACGCACAGTTTCACCGCCGCTTCTGGCGGATTTGTCTGGCCTCTGCCCTGATGGGCGCTGTCCTCTGGGGGGCAGGGGCGCTGATGGGGCCGCTCTTTGCAATCGGGGGATGGCGGTGGCTGGCACTTCTTGGTTTGATCGCCATCGGCACCGTGGCCTACGGTCTCTTTGGTCAGATGCTGGGCGCATTCCGCATGCAGGAAATCCGCAGCCGCCTGCGCCGCTAGGGGATAGTCTTTTCTGCGCGGGATCAAGGTGCCGCAGGCACCGCCGCGCGGCGCCCGACCGCCCCCCGGGCGGGCGCCTTTGCAACGGCTCATCTCATTGAAAACGCGGAAGACTTGGCTGGCATAAACTGCCCATCATTTCTGTTGGAGCGCCCTCCCGCGGTCGGGCACCGCGCGCGGGCCCGTCCCCTCAGTCGTGCCTCAGCTTGGCGCGCACACGTGACCACCCGCCGGGACTGAGCACAAATGACGCCAGAAACCCGGTGGCAAAGCCACTCACATCCGCGACCCATGTGGCGCTGCCGCCAAACAGCAGGCCGAATACCAGTTGCAGGCCCATGAGCACGCCAATCAGTGTAAAGGCCCGTGCCTGATTGGTGCCCATCTGCCCGAGGCGCAGCCACATGATATAGGTGAATCCGCCAATGAGGCCGTAGACCCCCGGAAAGGCCCCGATGAGCCAAGGCGAGTCCCGCACGACCAGTCCGTAAACGAGCGCACCCGCGACCGTGCTGACCAAAAACAGCACCAGAACGGCCCAATGGCGGAACACGTCCGAGACGAATTTGCCCATAGCCAAGAGCAGCACCCCGGCAAACAGCGCATGGGTGAAACTGCCATGCACAAAGGCATAGGTCACGAACCGGCGCAGATGCTCCATCGGCCATGTCCGGTTTTCCAGCATCCAGGCCATGATTTCACCGTTAAAGCCGTAATCCTGAATGGCGGCAGAGCGCCATCCGACGGCATCCGGACCACCGATCAGCCCGCGCGCCCCTAGCGTGAATGCCGCTTCGACGCCGACAATCACCAGAAAAAGGGCGATCACAAACGGGGGCAGGGGGTTCACGGGGGCAGGGGGTCTCTGGTCAGACATGGCACCTCTCCTTGACGGGGCTACGGCGCATGGGTAAGCGAGGCGGGCAGAGAAATCCACCACGGAGTTGCGCCATGACCGAGGCGGCCTTTACCCCCCGCGTGTTTTCGGGAATTCAGCCCTCGGGCAACCTGCATCTGGGCAATTACCTAGGTGCACTGAAACGCTTTGCCGAGGCGCAGAACAAGGGCATCCAGACGCTCTATTGCATGGTCGACCTACATGCCGTCACGGTCTGGCAAGAGCCTGCCGATCTCGCCCGTGCAACGCGCGAACTGGCGGCGGGATTCATCGCCTCTGGCCTCGATCCGGCCAAGTCCATTCTCTTCAACCAATCTCAGGTGGCGGAACACAGCCAAATGGCATGGGTGTTCAACTGCGTGGCGCGCATGGGCTGGATGCAGCGGATGACGCAGTTCAAGGATAAGGCGGGCAAGAATGCCCAGAATGCCTCGTTGGGCCTCTTCGCCTATCCGGCGCTGATGGCGGCCGATATCCTGACCTATCACGCCACCCATGTGCCCGTGGGCGAGGATCAAAAGCAACATCTGGAGTTGACGCGCGACATCGCGATGAAATTCAACCATGATTACGGCGTGGATTTTTTTCCGATCCCCGAGCCGGTGATCGAAGGAAGCGGGACGCGGGTGATGTCCCTGCGCGACGGGTCGAACAAGATGTCGAAATCCGATCCCTCGGACATGTCCCGCATCAACCTGACCGACGATGCCGACGCCATCGCCAAAAAGATCCGCAAGGCCAAGACCGACCCCGAGCCGCTGCCCTCAGAGGCGGCGGGGTTGGAGGGGCGGCCAGAGGCGCGCAATCTGGTGAATATCTATGCGGCGCTGGCCGATATGACGGTCGATCAGGTGATGGCAGAAGCCGGAGGCAAGCCGTTTTCCGAGTTCAAGCCGATGCTGGCCGATCTGGCCGTTGACAGGATCGCGCCGATTTCGACGGAAATGGCGCGGCTGATGCAGGATCTCTCCGAGATTGACCGGATTCTGGCGGATGGTGCGGCCCGCGCCCGCGCCATGGCCGCGCCGATCCTTCGCCAGACCTATGAGATCATGGGCATGGTCGGCGCGCGCGAGGTGTGAGGGGGCTAGGTGCCCGCAATCACCACACCCCCGCGCGCCCTACTCGTGCCTCCTACCCCAGATCCGGCTCGGTCTTGGCAAAGGTGTCATGCGCCTTCATCGCCGCCCACCAGTCGGCTACGCCGGGCACTGACAGCACCGTATCGGCATCTGGGGTGAGCGAGACGTAGAACAGGATCGGCCCAAGGAAGTAATCCGCCAGCGTGGGGCTGTCCCCTGCCAGCCATGTGGGGCCGCTGCGGTTCTCCATCAACAGCGTCAGCAGCTTGTCCGACGCCTCAAGTGCGGCCTTGCGCGCGTCTTCATTCTGCCCGCCGATGAAGTCGGGGAAGAGGTGATAGCCCGCAACCCCGACAAGCGCGCCATAGCCATAGCTGTCGATCAGGCCAATCGCCTCGTTCATCCGGGCGCGGTCCTTGGGGTCGGCGGGCGTCAAGGCGGGCTCCGGCGCGATGTCTTCGAGATAGCGGCAGATGGCATCGGTCTCGCGGATGCGCAGCCCGTCGATATCCAGCACCGGCACCTTGCCGAAGGGGTGGCGCGCCAGATGCTCGGGCTGGCGTGGCTCGCCTGCCAGCACATTGACCGGCACTTGGTCATAGGCGATGCCCTTGTCAGCCAGCACCATGCGCACGGTGCGCACATAGGTCGAGCCGTCAAAGCCATATAAAATGGGCTTCTGAGTCATTTTCTGTCCTTCATCCTGTCGAATCCGTAGGCTCACTCTGTAACGATTGCTGGAAAAGTCAAACGGCGCGTTGACGTCTTGACGCCCTCGCCACAGCACCCCACTGTGTCCGCGACCTATTGAAAGAGATCCGACCATGACACCCGAGGACATTGCCAAGCTCCCCTATCGTCGCTGCGTCGGCGTGATGCTGGTCGATCCAGCGGGCCATGTTTTTGTCGGCCAACGGATCGACAATGAGACGCCCGCCTGGCAGATGCCGCAGGGCGGCATTGATCCGGGCGAAACCCCGCAAGACGCAGCCTTGCGCGAGCTGTGGGAGGAAACCGGCGTAACCTCTGACAAGGTGCGGATCGAGGCGGAAACGCCGGGATGGCTGACCTATGATTTGCCGCATGACATCGTGCCGCGCATCTGGAAGGGGCGTTACCGGGGGCAAGAGCAGAAATGGGTCTTGATGCGGTTTCTGGGCCACGACGCGGATGTGAACATCGCCACTGATCACCCGGAGTTTTCGGAATGGCGCTGGTTGCCGCCCAGCGATCTTGAGGCCAATATCGTGCCCTTCAAGCGGGCGGTCTATTCCCGCGTGCTGGACGAATTCGGAGCCTTGCTATGATCCGGGCGCTGCTTTTTGTCCTTGGCGTGACCATCTGTGCGCCCGCATTCGCGTTGAGTTGCCTGCCGCCGGATGTGGCTCAGAGTTACATCCGCGCGGCTGAGGCGACTGAACCCTATATCGTAGTGCGCGGTCAGCTCAGCTTTGATCCGGCGCGCCTGCCCAGCACCGACATGCTGCCGCAGAGAAAGCCGGCGCACACCCTGATCCCCGCACGCCTGACCGGGCAGGCGCTGACCCGCAGCGGGTTCGATCAGGCGTTTGACCGCGCTATCACGCTGGATGTGCAATGCTTTGGGCCGTGGTGCGCCTCGGCGGTGCCGGGCATCGAGTATCTTGGTTTTCTTGAGCGGCGCGATGGGGGCTATGTGCTGGCGGTTGATCCCTGCGGCGGCATGGCCCATCCAGAGCCGACACCCGCGATGCTGGACCAGGTGCTGACCTGCCTGCAAGGCGGCCCCTGCGCGCCCAAACGCCCCTGAGCACTGTCTCAGGAGGGGTGGAAAAAGGAACAAAACTGGAACATACTGGCCGGACCTGGGAATCAGTGCCGCCATGCCCTTTGCCGAGCTTTCTGCCACGTCGAATTTCACCTTTCTCACCGGGGCGTCGCATCCCGAAGAATATATCCGGCGCGCCGCCACGCTTGGGCTTTCTGGGGTGGCGATTGCCGATGTGAATTCGGTGGCGGGGATCGTGCGTGCCCATGCGGCGGCCCGCGAGATCACGCGCGAGGTGGCCGAACGTCAGGCGCTCGAGGCGCGGCAGGGGCCAATCGGGCCGCCTGCACCCCGGCCTGCACCACCTGACTGGGCCAATTGTCCGCGCCTCATCCCCGCCGCCCGGCTGGTGCTGCGCGAGGGGATCGAGATCACGGCCCTGCCCGAGAATCGCGTCGGCTGGGCCAGCCTCTGCCGCCTGATCAGCCTGGGACGACAGTGCGCGCCCAAGGGCGCGTGTGATCTGGGCCTTGCGGATGTGCTGGCAGGGGCAGAGGGGCTGCATCTTTTGCTGCATCCGGACCCGGCGCGCGCGTGGGTGTCACAGGTGCGCCCTCTGGTGGCAAGGTTTGCGGATCGCCTGCATCTCGTGCTCAGCCCACACTATGACGGGCGTGATCCGGCGCGGTTTGACCGGCTGACAGAGCTGGCGGCGCGGTTGGGTCTGCCGACCATCGCCGCTGCTGCCCCGCTCATGCATCGCGGCCACCGCCGCCGTCTGGCTGATGTGCTGAGCGCGATCCGCCTTGGGGTGACGGTTGATGCCCTTGGTCGCCATGCTCTGTGCAACGCCGAGCAGCGCCTGCGCTCGGAGGCCGAAATGCGTCACCTCTACCGGGGGCACGAGGCGGCGGTGGAGCGCGCCTCCGACCTCGCCGCGCGGCTCGGCTTTTCGCTGGATGCGTTGCGCTATGACTATCCGAGCGAGGCGACCAATGGCGAAACCCCCAGCCAAAGGCTGCGCCGTCTTGCCCTTGAGGGTCTCGATTGGCGCTATCCGGACGGTGCCTCTGACCGGGTGCGCGGGATGCTCGAGCATGAGCTGACCCTCATCGCCAAACTGCGCTACGAGCCCTATTTTCTGACGGTGAATGATGTGGTGGCCTTTGCCCGGTCGCGCGGCATTCTGTGTCAGGGGCGCGGGTCGGCGGCCAATTCGGTGGTCTGCTATTGCCTTGGCGTGACCTCTGTCAGCCCCGAAATCGGCACGATGGTGTTCGAGCGGTTTGTCTCCGAGGCGCGCGACGAGCCGCCCGATATCGACGTGGATTTCGAGCATGAGCGCCGCGAGGAGGTGATCCAGTGGATCTATGAGCGCTACGGGCGGCACCGCGCCGGACTCTGCGCCACGGTGATCCATTACCGGACCAAGCGCGCGATCCGCGAGGTGGGCCGCGCCATGGGTCTGACAGAGGATATTCTGGCCGCGATGGCCTCGCAGATCTGGGGGCATGGCGGCGAGGGGGCCTTGGACCCTCTGCGCCTGCGCGAAATCGGTCTTGATCCGCGCAATCGCCGCCTTGCAATGACCTTGGGGTTGATCCGCGAGATCATCGGCTTTCCCCGGCATCTGAGCCAGCATGTCGGGGGCTTCGTCATCACCGAGGGGCGGCTGGATGAATTGGTGCCCATCGAGAATGCCAGCATGGCGGAGCGCACGGTCATCTGCTGGGACAAGGACGATATCGACACGCTGGGCATTCTCAAGGTCGATGTGCTGGCGCTTGGTATGCTCACCTGTATCCGCAAGGCCTTTGACCTCTTGGTTCAGTATCGTGGCACCCGCTATTCGCTGGCCACCCTGCCGCCCGAAGATGCTCAGGTCTACGAGATGTTGAGCCGCGCCGACAGTCTCGGCGTCTTTCAGGTCGAGAGTCGGGCGCAGATGAATTTCCTGCCACGCATGCGCCCGCGCACCTTTTACGATCTGGTGATTCAGGTGGCGATCATTCGCCCCGGTCCCATTCAGGGCGACATGGTTCACCCGTTCATTCGCCGCCGGAATGGCGAAGAGGCGGTCAGCTTTCCCTCCGACGATCTGGGCCGGGTGCTGGGCAAGACGCTGGGCGTGCCGCTGTTTCAGGAACAGGCGATGCAGATCGCCATCATCGGCGCGGGGTTCACCCCCGAAGAGGCGGACCGCCTGCGCCGGTCGCTCGCCACCTTCAAGAAACACGGCAATGTCAGCGAGTTTCGCAATCGGTTTTTGTGCGGCATGCGGGCCAATGGCTATGATGCGGAGTTTGCCGAGCGCTGCTTTTCCCAGATCGAGGGGTTCGGAAGCTATGGCTTTCCCGAGAGCCACGCCGCCAGTTTCGCGCATCTGGTCTATGCGAGCGCATGGATCAAATGCCATCACCCGGCGATTTTCGCCTGCGCGCTGCTGAATTCGCAGCCGATGGGCTTTTATGCCCCCGCCCAGATCGTGCGGGATGCGCGCGACCATGGCGTCACCGTGCGCCCCGTCTGCATCAATGCCTCTTACTGGGACAATACAATAGAGCCGGACCGTCAGGGTCGCTTGGCCTTGCGTCTCGGATTTCGACAGATCAAGGGCATCGCGCAGGACGAGGCCGATTGGATCGCTGCGGCGCGTGGCAACGGCTATACCGGCCCAGACGAGGTCTGGCGCCGCGCGGGCGTGCCCTCTGCGGCGCTGACCCGGCTGGCAGAGGCGGATGCCTTTGCCGCACTTGGCCTCTCCCGCCGCGATGCGCTCTGGCAGGCGCGGGCCATTCAGGCCGACACCCCGCTACCGCTCTTTGCACAGGATATGGACGGTGAGGTGATCGCTGAGCCTGCGGCGCATTTGCCCCGCATGAGCCTCGGTGAGGAGGTGGTCGAGGATTACATCGCACTGCGGCTTAGCCTGCGCAGTCATCCATTGGCGCTCTTGCGGCACATCCTGACGCCGCAAAGCACCTGATCCGATGCCGGTGGGCCGTGTCGGGGTCGACCTGGCCCCAATTTAACGCGGAACGCGAGGGGGTTTGCCCCTCGCATCCGGTATCACGTCTTAGATCGCCGCGAGCAGGGATTCGCCGGCTGTGATCTCGCAGGTGCCGGGGCTTGCCTCGGCATGCAACACTGTGACAGTGCCATCCTCGACAACCATCGCATACCGCTTGGACCGCCCCAGAAGGCCAGCGGGGGGCGCGTCAAACTCCATGCCGATGGACTTGGTAAAGGCGCTTTCCGGGTCGGCCAGCATGGTCAGACCCGCCTCGGTCGCTCCTGTCGCCTCGCCCCAGGCCTTCATCACAAAGGGGTCATTCACGCTGAGACAGACGATCTCATCCACGCCCTTGGCATCGAACTCTGCCTTGGTCCGCACAAAACTCGGGACATGTGCCGAAGAGCATGTCGGCGTATAAGCACCGGGCACGGCAAAGATCACGACTTTGCGGCCAGCGGTGAGGCTCTTGAGATCTACACCTTCGGGGCCTTTTTCACCCATGCGCAGCAGGGTCGCATCGGGCAGTTTGTCGCCAGTGGAAAGGGTCATGGTCGTTCCTTGTCTATCAGGTGGTTTCGAGATGGATGTAGGTATAGGCGGATGATAGGCAAGTGACCACGGGAAAGTCAGGAGAACGAGATGACAAGGGTTGTGGTGATCGGGGCCGGACAGGCAGGCGCGTCGCTGGTGGCAAAGCTGCGCAATGAGGACTATGAGGGTTCAGTCACGCTGATCGGCGATGAACCCGCCCCCCCCTATCAACGCCCGCCCCTGTCCAAGAAGTACCTTTTGGGCGAAATGGCTCTGGAGCGTCTCTATCTGCGCCCCGAGAGTTATTATGCAGAGGCCGGGATTGATCTGCGCATCGACACCCGTGTGACCGCGATTGACCGGGCCGCCCAGGAGGTGGTGATGGATCAAGAGCGTCTGCCCTATACGCATCTTGTGCTGGCCACCGGATCGGTGCCACGTCGCCTGCCTGCAGCGATTGGCGGCGATTTGGACGGCGTGCATGTGGTGCGCACGCTGGCAGATGTCGATGCCATGGCACCGGGATTTCAGCAGGGGGCGAGGGTACTCATCGTCGGCGGTGGCTATATCGGGCTCGAGGCGGCGGCGGTGGCGGCGTCGCGTGGCCTGCAGGTGGTGCTGGTCGAGATGGCAGAGCGGATCTTGCAACGCGTGGCGGCCAAGGAAACCTCGGATTACTTCCGCGCGCTGCATCGCCGACACGGTGTCGATATCCGCGAGGGCGTCGGTCTGGAGCGGCTCTTGGGGGATGAACAGGTGCGCGGTGCGCGGCTGACCGACGGGACCGATCTGGCCGTCGATATGGTCATCGTCGGCGTGGGCATCGTGCCGGATACCACTCTGGCCCAGGCCGCAGGGCTGGCGGTCGACAACGGGATCGCCGTGGATGCCCAGGGGCGCACCTCCGATCCGGCGATCTGGGCCGTGGGCGATTGTGCCTCCTTTCCGCATCAGGCGGATCGTCTGCGCCTTGAGAGCGTGCCGAATGCCATCGACATGGCCGAATGTGTGGCGGGCAATATCATGGGGGCGCAGACGCCCTATGTGCCCAAGCCGTGGTTCTGGTCGGATCAATACGATGTCAAACTGCAAATCGCCGGGCTCAGCACCGGCTATGACCGGATCGTGACCCGCGACGGGGGCGAGGCGGTGTCGTTCTGGTATTACAAGGGCGAGCACCTCTTGGCTGTGGACGCCATGAACGATCCGCGCGCCTATATGGTGGGCAAGCGGCTGATTGATGCGGGCAAATCCGCCGACCCTGCCATCGTGGCGGATGCGGCCACCGATCTGAAACCGCTGCTGAAACCGTGAGGATTATCGGCGGCACGCATCGCGGGCGGGCGCTCGCCAGTCTCGGCAAGGGGGATGTCGCAGCCCATCTGCGCCCCACCTCCGACCGGGTGCGCGAGAGCCTCTTCAACGTCTTGGCGGGCGGCTACGGCGATCCCGTCACAGGCGCCCAGGTGCTCGACCTCTTCGCAGGCACCGGCGCGCTCGGGCTCGAGGCGCTGTCGCGTGGCGCAGAGGCGGTCAGCTTCATCGAAAGCGGGCGCAAGGCGCTGTCTCTGCTCCGGCAGAATATCGGGCTCTGCCGGGCAGAGCGCGAGACGCGGATTTTTCCCTTGGATGCCCGCAAGCCCGGCCGAAATCCCGACCCCCCGCATGACCTGATCTTTCTCGATCCGCCCTATGCCAAGGGCTTGGGCGAAGCGGCCCTCACAGCGGCCTGCGCGGGGGGATGGATCGCCACCGGCGCGCTGATCGTCTGGGAGGAAAGCGCCACAATCACCCCTCCAGACGGTATGCGCTTGCTGGAAGAGCGGCGCTATGGCGACACGATGATCCGGTTTCTGGACTATGGGATTGCCGCGTAACCGGCGGCCAATCTCGCCCTCTGCGACCCGCATGACCCACCCGTGATCATGCCAATGGACAGCCCCTTGGGCCGCGGGCTAAAGTCGGACCTGACGGACAGGAGAGGCCATGCACAAAACGACCGAAGATGTGGCGCAGTCCGCTCACGCCACCCCCAATGAGCGCCTGTTGCTCGCGCAATTGCATCAGGTCCAGCGCGCGCTTGAGACGCAATATGCCGCCCGCCAGCAGCAGGAGGCGGATCTTGCGGCCTATGCCACACGTCTCGAAACGCTCGAACAGCAATTGGCCGATGCTCAGGCGCAGCTCGCGGCGGTCCTCACCTCGCGGAGTTGGAGACTGACCACGCCGCTGCGCCGCCTCTTGCAACGCCTCAGATAAAGCCGCACCTCAGATCAGAGCCGCAAGGTTGCGCGTCAGCGCCTGCGCCAAACGGTCATACTCCGCACGCAAAAGTGACGGTGCGTTGAACAGGCCCGACATCCGCGCCTGCGCCTCGCAATAGGCCGAGAGATCCGCCGTGTCGGCGCGGTAGCCGCTGACCCGCGCCGCCGCATCCTCCGGCGTCATGCCATGCAGATCGACAAAGGCCCCCTCCGGCACCAACTCCCGGATCCTGTGGTCCCGCCCGGCCACATAGAGCGGCATCGCACCGATCGCGAGGCTGTCGAACAGCTTTTCCGTGATGTAGCAGCGATGATATGTGTTCTCGACAGCCGAGAGCACGGCGCAGCGACCGTTGAGATCGAGATACTTCTCCAGATGCCAGTCGGGCAGGGTCTGGCGGCGCGGCAGCGTGTTCCACCCCGCACCCATGCGCAGCACCCTGCCGTCATTGCAGCCCAGTGCCAGACGGGTCCGCCACCGCCCCAGACCAATCAGCCCCGCCTCTGGATAGGCCACATCGAATCGCGGCTCATCGCGATATTCCGCGACAAACGCCAGATCCCACTCTGCGGCCGCAAACCGCCGCGCCCAATCCCCGGTCGAGAGCCGGGCATTGTCCTTGAACCAACAGGCAAAGCGGGTCGCATAGGCGTAATCTGTCAGCAGGAAATAGGGAATCCGGTCAAACGCATAGATGTCTGACGTGACATGGTTGAGAAACACGAACGGCAAAGACCCCATCGCGGTCTCGACGCTCCGCTCCCGCGTCAGAGGGTCGTCCGCCCAGACACTGTCCCAGAATGGCTCTTCCGAGAGCAGAACCAAGCGCTGACCCGCCCCCATCCGCGTCCCCAGCGTTTCGGCATATCGGCTCAGATCCTTGCTATGGGCCAAGAGGATGATATCGGCCTCGTCAAAGGCCTCGCAGACCTGAACCGTCGCCGCAACAGCCTCGCGGATCGGCGCATAGGCCAGCGGCTGACGGTGCGCATACTCCCCGAAGGCATGAACCTTGATCATCAACCCCACCCCTCAGGCTCCCGTTCGCCTGACCCTAGCCATACCGATCCGGGCTGTGAGGATCAACGCCGGAGGGCGCTGAATGTAGAGTGTCGCCTAGGCGGCGTACCCAAAGGTATCCAACAGATCGCCAAACTTGGCGTTCATCGCGGCGATGGTGTCCGGTTGCAACTTGCGCAGATGGTCTCCGGGTTTCACCTGCCGCTTGTGCCGGTTGGCATCCTCATTCGGCACGTTGAAATTGATAAAGCGCTTGATCTGCTCTCGCAGCGCCGGGGTTATGTCCTGATCGACAAAGGTTGCGACATCGTTCAGCCATTTTGGCGTATCTTCGACCATATCCTCATACTTCAACAACAGAAAATCCCCATGAGAATCCACGATCTCTTGGAGTATCTTTAGCCGCTCGACGTATCCCGAGACGGCAGCCAATGCATAATCGTCGATCTTGGTTTCCGCAGCCTTGCTGCGTTGCTCCAAAAAGGCTTTCTTCTTCTCAGGATCATCTGGAAGTCTGTGGCTTGCGGCCATTGAAAAATAAGAGGATGTGATGCAATCGCGCGGGTCTCTGACTTGTAGGATCAGGCGCATGTCTTTGAGGATGTCCATCTTGTGAGCGCCCGGCGAGCGTGCCATGCCGTAATATGTGCCCTCAAGGGACATTTTACTCTGATAGTCCATGTAGATTTGCGTTTCTGGCAGGGGTGATCCCAAGACCTGCTTGGATATCTCATCTACGGCGTAGCCCTTCTCCTTCAAGAACTCGACAAAGATGTAATTGGCAACTGTGCTGCCCGCTTTGTGCATGGAAAGGGCCATGATGCTTTTCATGTATCTGCTCCGCGTTGCCACTTGGATTTCTTAACCGTGATAGTCCGCTAATGTTTAACGGGCCGAAGGCATAAAGACTATGCTGCTATGTCAAAAGTCCTCTGGCGGATATCCAAGCTCGCGGCAATCTTCGCCTCGGTACTCTAGAAACAGATTGATTTGCTCACGTGTTAAATAATTCAGGTAGTTCTTCTTCTGTTGCTTCCAGAAGAACTTTCCATTCGGCTTGGTATCGGCTGATGCTTTGGACAGTGCCATCTCCAGAGTAGTTTTATCAATTTTCATCATTTCTCTGACTGGCTCCAGTATTGCAATTGGATCCTCGAGCATGTCTTCATAACGCAACAAAGTAACTGGTACTTCGGTTTGGTTCATCCAAAATTTATTGTGACCAAAGTAGGTTTTTGTGGTCCCTACAAACTAAGGAGAGAGATGCCCAGACACTGTAAACGTTTTGAAATACATATCAAATAAGTCGGTTCCGTGGATTTCTTCTACAGAAGAAAATCGCAAAGGTGCCGTTCCCGTGACGTTATCCGACAGATAGTTCAGATAAGACATGAACACATCCAGCGGATGGCGACGAATATGAATTACGTGAGCAGTGTTAAGCGGCTGCCCTTTCCAAGATTTTAGGTTTGATCCTCCGTGGTGTTTAAAGAAACGCTGTCCGTTGAACTCTACTGCACCCGCAAGCTCTGTTTTGTGTAGACCGGGAACCACACTAGGTCTTCCGCCGATTATGTTGGCAATGATTACTCTTAACCATGTATTGCCTGACTTCGGGAAAGAATAGATGCCAACCATGCCCATACGCGGCCCCTTCTTAGTTATCGCTTTGAACAAAACATTCATTATTCGAGTCACGAGCTATCTTCCATAACGAATTCGCCGATATGGAAATTTTTGCCAAGTCGATTGTGATCCGAAAAGCTCCGGTGTGTGATGGGCGGTTGATGGAGGAAATCGGGATTCCGCTTGTTCTGCCGCCGGGAGATGTGACCGAGGGTGGTTTTCTAAAACACGAGTTCATGGAAGCAGACCCGACCGACACACATCACGGCAATATGGCGTATTGCATCAAGGTGATCGAAAAAATCGCGGGGCTGTGTGGGCACCCGTTAACCTAGGACAGACTTGGGCAATTTGGGCTGTGACAGGGGGCGATTTTGACCGGGCTCGGGGCTTGGCGCGGAGGGTACACAAGGTCTGTACGGAAACCGCGTACACACCGTACGACCCCCTGAGCGGTCCAATCCCGTCGCGGCGGGCGGCAATGGCCCTGAATTTTGCCGGTGCGGACCCGGTTCAGGGTCTTTCCGCTGACCCGGAAAACACCGCTCTGGTTGCGCTCTGACGCTCTTTGATCGCCTCCCCCACCATATTTGGTGCTGGGCGCTTGATGTGGCCTGCTCTATATGCTGTAAGGTCCGTGTCAAAAGCAGGTTTGGTTTTCTGGAAAGCGGAGAGATGACGGGATGAAAAGAGCGCTCATCACCGGGGTGACGGGTCAGGATGGCTCCTATCTGGCAGAGTTTTTGCTGGATAAAGGCTACGAAGTCCACGGAATCAAACGCCGCGCCTCCCTGTTTAACACCCAGCGTTTGGACCATATCTATCAGGATCCGCATGTTGGGAACGGGAATTTTCGCTTACATTACGGGGACTTGACAGATAGTTCCAACCTGACCCGCATCCTGAGCGAGGTGCAGCCAGACGAGGTTTACAACCTCGGCGCGCAGAGCCATGTCGCGGTCAGCTTTGAGGCCCCCGAGTATACGGCGGACGTCGATGCTATGG
Organism: Roseovarius sp. 217; assembly: GCF_000152845.1. Taxonomy (GTDB): domain Bacteria; phylum Pseudomonadota; class Alphaproteobacteria; order Rhodobacterales; family Rhodobacteraceae; genus Roseovarius. The sequence continues at coordinate 456,129 of NZ_CH902584.1, read as the reverse complement.
GCACGCTGCGCCTCTTGGAGGCGATCCGGTTTCTGGGGCTCGAGCAAAAAACGCGGTTCTATCAGGCCTCAACCTCGGAACTTTACGGGTTGGTGCAAGAGATTCCGCAGCGTGAGACAACCCCATTCCACCCGCGCAGCCCCTATGCGGTGGCCAAGATGTATGCCTATTGGATCACGGTCAATTACCGTGAGGCCTATGGCATCTATGCCTGCAACGGCATCCTCTTCAACCACGAGAGCCCCCGGCGCGGCGAGACCTTTGTGACCCGCAAGATCACCCGTGGATTGGCAAATATAGCGCAGGGCCTCGAGGATTGTCTATATATGGGCAATATCGACAGTTTGCGCGATTGGGGCCATGCCAAGGATTACGTGCGTATGCAGTGGATGATGCTGCAACAAGAGGCGCCGGATGACTTTGTGATCGCGACAGGCGTGCAATATTCGGTGCGCGAGTTCATCATCTGGAGTGCGCGGGAATTGGGGATTGAACTCGAGTTTACCGGTGAGGGCGTGACCGAGACCGCCACTGTCACAGCGATAACGGGCGCTATGGCCCCAGCCATCAAACCGGGCGATGTGATCATGCGGATCGACCCGCGCTATTTCCGCCCGGCCGAGGTCGAAACGCTGCTTGGCGACCCCAGCAAAGCCAAGGAAAAACTGGGCTGGGTGCCCGAGATCACCGCACAACAAATGTGTGCCGAAATGGTAGCGGAGGATCTGAGGACCGCACGACGGCATGCGCTCTTGAAAGAGCATGGCATGGACCTTCCGGTCAGCTTCGAGAACGGATGAGCGCCATGCGTGTCTATGTGGCCGGGCATAGGGGCATGGTGGGCGGCGCGATCCTGAGGCGCCTCAAGCTGCGGCAGGAGACGGGAGAAGACCTGACCCTCGTGACCGCCACCCATGCCGAATTGGACCTGACCAATCAGGCGGCAGTGCAGAATTTCATGCAAAGGGAACGCCCAGATGTGGTGGTTCTGGCGGCTGCTCGGGTTGGCGGGATTCATGCCAACAACACTTATCCGGCGGATTTTATCTATGACAACCTGATGATCGAATGCAACGTGATCCATCAGGCCTTTTCCGCCGGGGTGCGGCGGCTGTTGCAGCTCGGATCGAGCTGCATTTACCCCAAGGCGGTGCCGCAGCCGATGCGCGAAGATGCGTTGCTCACGGGCACGCTCGAACCCACCAACGAGCCCTATGCCATCGCCAAGATCGCCGGTATCAAGCTCTGTGAGAGCTACAATCGCCAGCATGGCACTGATTACCGCTCGGTCATGCCGACCAATCTTTATGGTCCGGGCGATAATTTTCATCCGGAGAATAGCCATGTCCTGCCTGCTCTCATCCGCCGCTTTCATGAGGCCGTGAAAGAAGGGCGCGAGGAGGTCACGATCTGGGGATCAGGCAAGCCGATGCGGGAATTGCTGCATGTCGACGACATGGCTGAGGCCGCGCTGTTCGTGCTGGACCTCGACAAGCCGACCTATGACGCCAACACGGAGCCGATGCTGAGCCATATCAACGTGGGCACCGGCAGCGATGTGAGCATCTTGGAATTGGCGCAGATGGTGGCGCGCGTCACGGGCTATCAGGGCCGGATCGTCACTGACCCGAGCAAACCGGATGGAACGCTGCGCAAACTGATGGATGTCAGCCGTCTGGCACAGATGGGCTGGCGGGCGCGGATAGGGCTGGAAGCGGGACTCACAGACACTTATCAGTGGTTTCTGGAGCATCAGGGTGATTTTCGCGGTTGACGCGGATTAACGGAGGTTTTGACCATGCCACAGGATATTTACCCGCTCTTGCTCTGCGGCGGCTCTGGCACCCGGCTCTGGCCCTTGTCACGCAAGAGCTATCCCAAGCAATTCACCAAGCTGACCGGCGAAGAGAGCTTGTTTCAGGCCTCGGCCCGGCGGCTATCGGGGGCAGGTTTTGCAGCGCCGATGGTCATAACCGCCTCGGACTACCGTTTTGTGGTGTTGGAGCAACTGGCCGGTGTCGAAATTGCGGCTGCCACCACGCTGATTGAGCCGGAGGGGCGCAATACCGCACCTGCCATTCTGGCAGGAGCGCTGGAACTGCACGCGCGCGCGCCCGGAGCGCTCATGCTGGTGGCGCCGTCGGATCACGTTATCCCCGATGCAGAGGCCTTTCGCGCTGCTGTGTTGGCCGCAGTTCCAGCGGCGGAAGCGGGGCAGCTTGTGACCTTTGGCATCCGTCCGGAACGCGCCGAGACGGGCTATGGCTGGCTCGCCCTGTCGAATGCGCCGGGGGCGGCGTTTGCGCCTGTGCCGCAACCTTTGCAGGGTTTCGTTGAAAAGCCGGATATGGTCACTGCGCAAAAGCTGCTTTCAGGGGGGATGCATCTCTGGAATGCCGGGATTTTCCTGTTCTCGACCGATGCGATCCTGGCCGCCTTTGAGACCCATCAGCCAGCGCTGTTGGCGTCGGTGCAGGCATCGCTTGAGGGCGCCGAAAAGGACCTCGGTTTTCTGCGTTTGGCGGCAAAGCCTTGGAGGGATTGCGCCGATATCTCGATTGACTATGCGGTTATGGAAAAGGCCGCTAATCTGACTGTGGTGCCCTATGGCGGCGGATGGTCTGATCTGGGGGGCTGGGACGCGGTCTGGCGCGAGGGCGGGCCGGACGCGGATGGCGTTGTGACCTCGGGCCCGGCAACGGCGCTCGAATGCACCGACACCCTGTTGCGAGCCGAGGACGGTCAGCAGGCCTTGGTCGGGATCGGCCTGACGGATATTATCGCCGTGGCCATGCCCGATGCAGTCTTGGTCGCGCACAAGGACCGAGCGCAGGATGTGAAACGGGCTGTGGCCGCTCTCAAGGCCAAGGGTGCGGTTCAAGCGGAGATCCTACCGCGTGACTACCGCCCTTGGGGCTGGTTCGAGAGCCTCGTGGTGGGCACACGGTTTCAGGTCAAGCGCATCCATGTCCACCCCGGCGCGGCGCTCAGCCTGCAGAGCCATCATCATCGTTCGGAACATTGGATCGTGGTCGAGGGAACCGCCCGCGTCACGGTTGATGACGAGGTCAAGCTGGTGAGTGAAAACCAATCGGTCTATATCCCGCTCGGCGCAGTTCACCGCATGGAAAATCCGGGCAAGGTGCCGATGGTCCTGATCGAAGTGCAAACCGGCAGTTATCTCGGCGAGGATGACATCATAAGATATGAAGATATCTACGCGAGATCCTGACACTTTTTAATCCTGCAATACCCAAAGGGTAAAGCCAGCCGTCTGGGTATGGGCGTCCAAGTATCCGAGGCGTGGTATTGCTCGATCCACTACGATTAACTATGGAACAAAGCTGTGCATATTGTGATCTTTGACTGGAACGGGATGTGGCACGGGGAAATGATGCGGCCAAGGGATATGTGATATGGGTCTGGATCTCGTGAGGCTCGTCAATCTGTCGTCGGTGACAGACAAGGATGTTCTGGGCTGGGCGGGGGCCGTGCTGCCGCGCCGGGCCATAAAACTTGTGCCGGTCGAGGATATGCCTGAGCAGGACAGCAAGGTGCTCGTTCTCTATGACAGCCTTGTGCGACGCCTGACTGAGTGTGCCGCACAAGCGGGCAAGCCGGTCGATGTGGAAGCTGAGATTTGGGCCGCCGAGGGGCAAAGGATCGTCGATCTGATCTCTGTCAATCCTGAGCATCGGATTTGTCTGGAAACGGATGCTACGGCTGAGGCCAAGACTCTCCTTGCGACCATTTTGGGCGATGTCGATACTGTGCCGGATCTGCGACCTTCCGCGCCTGAAATCGGATTGCCTACGATCATTGCCCAAGTGCTTTTTCAACAAAGCAAAGATCTGACAGAGATTCAGAGCGCGCTGGACCGGATTGGCGTGACGCAGGCGGCCCCGACCTGCCTGCAACCACAGCATCTAGCCTTGGTGCTGGATCAGGCGCGCGCGCTGCAAGAGCGTGTCTGCACAGGCGAGCGCGCCGTATCAGAGCGCGAGCGCTGGCTGGAACTGCTGCGTGGCACCGCCTGGGAGGCCACGACACGGGCGCAGCACGCCGAGGCACGTGCGCGGGACCTGGAGGCGCGGTTGAAACGCGCCGAACAGCAGGCTCGAAGCCTGCAATCAACCAAGACGCTACCGTCATCTGACTTCGCACAGATGCTAAAGGATCGCGACAACCAGCAGCAACGGATCGCGGAACTCACTGAAGAAAACGCAGGTCTCCGTCACCAGATCGTCGAGATTCTGACCTCGACATCCTGGCGGCTCACGTCACCCGTAAGAAAACTCCGCCAGATGGTCTCTCGCTGATACGCTGGAGGGGAGGTTTCGGACACTTGGGATTAAGCGTGAGAAAACAACGACACGCAGTTCAGACGTTGGTTTGGTGCAGATCATGAATGCTGTCGATGGGTCCGATTCATCGTTGAATCGAATCCGTCGTCTGATGACTTGATCATCCTACCCTACCTCAGTCAGTGTCAAAACCTCGATTTCAAAGGGTCATGCCAGAAGACCGTTGAGCGCCTCATGGGGTGTGAGACCGTTCGCAACCAGATAATCCTGCATTGTCTGCGCCAACGTCTTGCGGTTGACGTCATAGTTGGCGATTTGCTCTGCAAAAGTCTCAAATAGCGCCTGCGGTCCAATGGCTGCTATTTCGAGGAACGTTTCGGGCGAAATATGCGGGACAGACATGATATCGGCTAGCCCGATTGTGCGCGAGTCATGGGCAATCAACACAGATGGAATACCTGATTGCAACGGCACGACAGTGCCGTGGATCCGCATTCCAACCGATAGATCGCAGGTGCGTGAAAAATCCATCCAAGCGTCAACACTCGAAAAATGGAGGATTTTTGACTTGAGTGTTCGGGTAAGACGGCCGCTTTCTTTCATGAAAGGATTGTTTTTTCGATAGATATCACCAATCTGAGCGCGGTCTTCTATCAAGAACTTAAGGTGCATCGGAGTTTGAACAATATAGAAAGCTGGGGTGTCTTCCAGCATTTCAATCTGTTTAGATAGCACTTTGCCAGACTCAGGATGCCCCCCTGTGACCTCGGAAATTGCACTTCGAACATCTTTCCAGTCGAGCAAACTTTGGCTGAGATCCAAGGCGAGCTTTCCACTTTTTGCACCAAGGTGAGGATCGCAATTGATAAAACCTGAGGGGCAACCAGTAACCACTGCATTGTCGATCCCATTTGCTTCGAGTGTCATGCGTGTCAACTCATCACGAACGCTCAGTTGCTTACAGCGTTCTGACATGACCTTTGCGAGGCGGACCGTATTGGGACGAAGAGAGACTGGCTTTCCTGTTGCGCTCAGCGGTGCCTGAACTCCAAGCCCGAAAGCAATCACAGGGCAATCTGCTTTCTCAATGATCGAGGCTCTGCCACCATTGAACTGCTCATCCATGTCAGATGTGCCGAGCCAGTTTGCGCAAGAAACCAAGACAGTCTCGGGTGGCTCATGTTGAATCATGTCGCGGAATTCAAGGCCGGTAACACAGGTAAAGCTATCCAACTCTGCGACAAGAAATCTGAGGGCATGTCGAAAAACAAAATTACCGAGGTTCATCCCTGATACGCCTGCAAGTTCGTCGGCGCCCATACGATAGGCGTTGGGCACTTCGCCGATAAACTTCATATCAAGGTAAAGTCTGCTCATATGTTATTCCACTTCTCAAGTAAGCCCCGGTGCCTGTCATTCCCCGTTATACAGACCCGAACAATATTGGACAGGCCTTAGTCGGGTGGGAAATTGCGCCTGATCTGTCGCCCGTCACGCGCTGGCGAAGTTTTCATCTGAGAGCGCGGCCACATCCGAGGCGGACAAACTTTGAGCCCCTTGCATTCGAGGGCCGTTGGAAAAGCGCTGAAAGGCGGCGAGCATGTCGCGACCAAACTGTCGGCGCCGGTCAGCATAGTCATTGTCGCGGGTGATTTTCGGAGAGGTCCGGGCGAATTCAAGCATAATGGCGGCCAGTGCCTCGGGGTTATGGCGGGGAAAGAAACGGCAATTCGCGTCGAGTTGCTCCTGATGCACCGGCAAGTCGGAGGCGACGACAAATTGCTGCATGGCCTTGGCATCCTCGATCACCGTTGACCAACCTTCGAACAACGACGGTTGGATCACGTATCTGGCACCTTTCATCAAACTCAACTGGTCGCTCCGTGGGATGAAACCGAGGAATTTCAAATTGTCCGACACGCCCCATTCTTCGGCCATCTGCTTGAGAAACTTGGCATATCCTGTGACACGGTAATCGCTCTCATTTCCGGTGAAACAAACGGTCACATCCACGCCCTTGGTCTTGAGCAGAGACAGCGCCTTGATCACGAGGATATGGTTCTTGTGAACCCAAACCTGATTGGCGCACATGACATAGGGGCCCGTAAGGCCGTAGGCTGTGCGAACCTGATCTATCTTGCTGTCGTCAAATCCGTCAAAGGATGCAAAGCGGACCACGGCAACATTCGGACATTCGCCGGGATAGAACCGGGCCACATCCTTGCTTACCGAGTCACTGCTGACCACAAGACCCGACGTGGCAAAGCGCAGACGGTGGTGATGACGCCGCGCCGCAATTTCCGCATCGGTAAAATAGAAGGGCAGGTGGAGTTCCTGAAAGTCCGGTATCCACGACACGGTCCGATAGGCTTGGTTTGGATCGGCCCAAGGGAAAATGGCATCAAAGGGAAACGCATCGGGCTGCGCGTGAAATTGATCCGGATGCACCCATTGCAGTTTGGTGTAACCCACCTCTTGGATAAAGGTCACGGAGTCCTTGTTGCGGCTGATGAGGGTCAGCATCGGCTGTTCGTCAGCAGGCAGCAGCGCGAACGCAGAGACGAGACTGCGGATGTAGTAGCTACCTCCGATCCAGTTTTCATTCAGGTCAAAGCTCAGGCCGACTTGATACATGGTTCTCTTTATCCGTCTTTGTCCTGCTGGGCCATTTCGCGCAGAAACCACGCGACATAGTCGTCTAACCCCTGTTCGAGATCCTTCTGGGGCGTCCAGCCGGTTGCCAATGCCTCTGAGATGTCAGCGGCGTAATGCTTTGGATCACCGGCGCGGGTCTGTTGATTGAACCGGATCTCCGCCCCAATACCCATCCGCTCAGCGAGACCCTCGATCATTCGGCGGATCGTGACGGATGCGCCCGTGCCGCCATTCACGATCACGCAGTCCGGTGACGCCACATCTGCCGCCCGGATCAACAACCGCGCCGCATCCTCAACGTGAACCCAGTCTCGCGTTTCCTCGCCCGTTCCAAAGAAGAGTGCATCGCCTTTGCCAAGTTTGCAGCAAGCATCCCACAACAACTGTTTGCGCAACTGCGGTCCGTAAACGGAAAACAGGCGCACAATGGTCGCCGGCACGTTGAAATGACGCCCATATTGCTGAACCAGCAACTCAGCAATCAGCTTGTTTACGCCGTAAGGTGAAACCGGGTGATTTGGCGTATCAACGCGGATCGGCATCGTGTCGACCGCGCCATACACGCCTGCGCTCGATGGGAAAACGACAGAAACCCCACCCTGCCGACGCGCCGCCTCCAGAACCAGTTGCATGGTGATAACGTTACTCTGAAAGTCCTCAGCCGGGGCGTTCAGAGAGTGGGCCACTGATCCGCTGCCCGCACAGTGAATGATCACAGAACAGTCGGGCATGAGGTCGGACAAGTTTGCTTCGGTCACCCCTCCGTCACGCCAGTCAGTCACATTGTCGATATCCTGCGGGTCAGGTGGCGTATTAAAGATCGCACTGACCTTGATACCCTGCGACTGCAGTTGTTGCATGACGTTACGCCCAATGAACCCTGCTGCACCCGTGACGAGAAAATTTCGTGTCATTTGGTTACCCTGAACGAATAGAGGCGGCCCGGGTTGGAATCGTAGTGATCACGGATCTTGAATACAAAATCTGGAATCTGATCCGGTTTGACCCCTGCGATCCGCGCAAGGCGATGACGTTCCGCGTCAAGATTGTCGGGAAAGAAGTTCAATTCGCTCTGATAGGGACTGAACTCTTCGATCCGCGATGGTGATTGCGCAGCGAAGGCCGCGCGGTACTCATCCAATGTATAGGCATATTCTCCGCCATACAGGTGGTGTAACGGGTGCGTGTCCTGAAACACCCTCAGGTCGCTCTTGCGTGTCAAAACATGCTCACGGGTTGCTAAAAAGGTGCCTCCGGCCCTCAGGACGCGCATCGCCTCAGAGACCATTTTGTGCAGATCACCAGCGTGGTGCAATGCTTGGCGGCAATGGATCAAATCAAATCTGCTTTCTGGGAAGGGCAGGTCTTCCGCCATTGCAAGCGCCACTGTGATCGGCAAACTGGTTTCCGAAGCAATGGTTTTGATAGCACCGGCCCCTATGAAGGAGCTATCGTTCGGTTCCAGAGCCGTTACGGTCCAGCCATCCTTCGCAAGTGCATAGCTCGAGATCCCACGCCCCGCGCCAAGATCGAGCGCAGTGCCAACTGTTTCGGGCAAGAGGCTACGGACAATCTCCCATTCCTTGCTAACGTGAAACCGCTTTGCCGCGTCTGTAGGGGAGCCATCGAAGTAGCAGGCACGCGCCAGATCACGCTTATTCTGGTCGGGATGCTCACAGAGCCAACGAACCGCCTCTTCCCACGTCATCGGATATGTGCACGCATCCCCCATCCGATTTATCCCTGAGACTCGGGCTTGGTGAATGTTACTTCGGGCAAAACGAAGTCCGGAAAACTTTTCCTCTTCTTCTCAATGGCCCTCGCTTCGGCGGCCTCATCGCGTTTCAGAATTTGAGCAGGATTACCTCCTACGATACTGAAAGCTGGAACATCCTTTGTGACCACAGACTGGGCTGCGACGATAGCGCCCTCGCCGATGGTTACACCTTTCAAGATCGTGCTGCCAAAGCCGATCCAAACTCCATCTCCGATCGTGACTTTGCCTGTGTGGACGCCATACCAGTTCTTGTAAACGCCCAAGTTCCGGCGCTGTTCTCCGGTCAGCCAGTCACGCGCATCGGTTTCCCGCAACTGTCGCGATGTCGCGTGAGAGTCATTATCGGAAACGACGACGTCCCAAGACAACATCACGTTTCGCCCAATATGAATCCCCTCTGGTTGGGCGCATATCAGCATGCATCCCCCGCCAATCGACGTCCCGTCGCCGATTGTGATCTGGCCAACACCACGTTCAAAGACAAATGTGCCTGCGATGTTGCAATTTTCACCTACTAGAACGTAGGGACGGTTTTCGGGACGAACACGCACATCGGCATTCAATTGGGACACATTTGACGAACTCGGTGCCCGCACTTTCGGCACGGTTTGCGTCACGTCCGGAGAGAGATAGCGTCCGAGTTCGCCATCTGTCAGATCTACGGCCTCTAGCATGATACCCACTTTGCGTGCATCAACTTGGGTTGCGCCTTGAATCCGCAGACGGATGACCTGATAATCTGGGTCAGGTGACAGCGGGACCGCCACCTGCTGGACATCGTCTAGGTTGGTTGAGACCGTTGGGCAACTGTGTATCAATCCCGGACCTTCGATCAGGATCAACTGTTCTTCGACCATATTGCGAAAGCGAAGTTGGATAATCGGCTTTGAAATGTATCGCGTGCACACACGAAGAAAGAAACTCTCCTCGCGCGTCCAGCACCAATGGGACAATCCCTGAGGCGTTTGCGGGCCATTCGCCAATTCAACACTAAAGACACCGACAATCGCGTGCTGCGGCAATGTTCTCGATATCGGATGTATGGCACTTTTCGGCTGCATCGCAGGCAAGTTGGATGCCACAGCGGCTATGGCAAGTTCGGCATACATTGATGTATCCGGAGTCCGAGCGAGATCGGAAACCCACTCTGGAGCGTATTCCTGTAAAAGGGCGAAATCATCTGAGCTCGCATGATGTAGAAACTGCCGAACTTCTTGTGCATTTGTGTCGCTGAGCAGGGCGTGAAGAAACTCTGAGACATATTCTGCGGCGACGTGATGTCGGATAAAGCCCACTGGCAACAGATATGACTGCGCAAGCGGCGCCATACGTTCCATAAGTCCCTCTTCTTTGAGGAAATTCAGGCACATGCGTCGAATGTGAAGAAAGTCAAAAACCCGGCGGCTCTTTTCAGCGGAGATGGAATTGCCTCGGCGCAGGTACACATAACTCACGGCAGGGTCGACAAACAAACTGCGGGTTCGCGACAGAAGCTTCATCGCGAAATGGTGGTCTTCGTAGTAATATCCGACCGGAAAAGACAGATCATGCTCGTGGAACATGTCACGACGCAGGATAAACCGCCATGTTTGAGCGTTCCAACCCGCAAGTGTGCAATACGCTTGAGGCGTGTTGACAGGGTCAAGCACAAGTCCGGTCCAATCCCTCGGCGCAATCGGGCCGTTATCAATAACGTCGTGCTCATCAATATATGCAAAGTGGACCATATAGGTATCAGGGCGTTCTCGCCTCAGGATTTCCTCGATCCGTCCCAGACAATCCTCACGCAAGAAATCGTCTGAATCGATGAACCATACATAATCGCCTCGGCAATGCGGGATGCCGCTCAGGCGCGCTTGCGAAAGCCCCTGATTTTTCTGGGAGATGATCCTCACCCGTTTGTCGATCGCAGCGAATGCTGCGGCAACACAGGGGGTGTGGTCCGTTGCCCCGTCGTTGACGACAATAACCTCCAGATCTTCCATGTCCTGCAGAAGGATACTCAAGAGTGCTTTGCCCAAGTATTTCCCGACGTTGTAGCTGGGCAGGACGATGGACAGCAGTGGCGTCCTATCGGGGCGCGTCTCGGCAAACCGCAAGCCGTTCTTGCGGTACAGGTCGGCGGCCTCGTGCCACAAGACTCCGGAGAGAATATCCAGCATTTTATCAAGCGGCACCTGCTCGGCCTTTAGCGCGAGCGCGGCACTGATGTTCAGCGGGATATGTTCGTTTCGTTCGAGAACCGGTTTTATCTCTTCTGGCGGACACCATCCGCGGGCACCAAACAACAGCTTGAGTGCATCTTCGCGATTCAGATCTATCCCCGGAAAGTTTTGCTTGATAAGCCCATGCGCCTCTTGCCAAACGAGGTCTGGATTGTTGTTCGACATGCCCGTCAAAGGAAACAAGACAACGGGTTCCGGAATATAGGTAAAGCTACACCCCGCGTGAATGGCACGATGCATCCAACGGGTATCCTCGGCCATTGGATAGACATAACCAAATGACCCAATCTGTTCATAGGCCTTGCTGGTTGCAAACATGCCATTGTGACCGACCGGCCCCCCGCTCACAAAGGCGTTCAGCCCCCATGGCTCATCCTTGCGCTTGCGGGTCTGTCCATCCGGAGCACGCTCTATTGTCTGGCCGCCAAACACATCTGCCGGTTCGCTGTAATGGGCAAAGGCAACCCGGTCCAAAGCGCCTGGCAGGTAACAATCTCCTGCCCCAACAATCCCGATCAAGGTTCCTCTTGCAACGGCTAGGCCCTTGTTCAGGGCATCGTAAAGACCTTTGTCCGGGTGACTGAAGCAATGCGTCACCACATGGGGCCATGCCGCTGCAATGTCCAGAGTGTGATCGCGCGAGCCCCCATCGACAATGATACACTCTATATCAGTGCGATTCTGAACCAGAATGGACTGCAATGTAGCTACAAGATCAGCGCTGGCATTGAATGTCGCGATCAAAACCGTGAAGAGCGGTGTCGGCATTCGTTGATCCGGCACTCTAACGATCCGTTTTGGTGCCGCCTGCCAGTCGACTTCGCCAAAAACCGAACGCTGAACAGTTTCATTATCTCGATGCGTCGCGAGCGATTGTGCGATTGCCACGTTCAGGCGCGCGGATTTGGCGCGCTTAACAAGACGTTTGATCGCTTCTGTCCCAATCGTATCCGTTTGAAGCGTCGCGAGCGTTTCAGCATCTTCGGCGGCCAAGCACAACTCGGGAAAGCTTAGTCGAAGACACGCGAGATCTGCGCTGGTATGAATCGCACTCGCTGGCTTTGTGTCTGGGGCCAAAGCCGCCGAACGACATTTTAAGCCCTTGTCGAGGGCTGCAGACAAAAGGCGGCGTTCGAGTTTGTGTGGCTCATCCGCATAGGCCAGTGGCAGCGAACATAGCGTGGCACTATTTGCCACAATCACCGATGGCGCAGCCGCAAAACCTTGTAGTAAATCTTTCATTTCACAAATCTTGTACGGAGATTCCGTACGATGCTCTTCTGTGAGAAACAGCACATCAGATTCTGTAGTCTCAAAGAGTTGCAACACACGATCTTCAAAGAAGGTCGGGATATTCGAACCTGTGGGGACTACGGCCCATAGGTGATCTGGATCCTTTGTCGCAAATGTAGTCTTGAGACTAACGGACAAGCTATCCGAGTACGCTTGCAGCTGAACCGATGCAGCACTCTGATAGTGTGACAGGCGATCAGAAACCTCTGCCTCACGGCAGGCGGGCACCAAAAGAACATAGTCCACAACGCGTCCGTGTCCGCCCAAAAGGACTTCTAGCGCCTTGAAAGTTCTGTCTAGATCTTCGCCATGCGCGGTGCAATTTCCGTTCTGTGACGTTACTGGTAGGACAACTGACAGAATTTTCATTCGTAGCCTCTGCAATACGATCAGATTATTTGCACTCACGATTTGCTACGTTCGCGTAACCGATTTCGACAACACTCGTCCAGTCTCGTTTCAAAATTTGGCGGAAAACGACACGGGGTGATTGTTTGAAGCCGCAGCGGCAATGAATCTTGATGTGCCGCTGGTTGCCCTAGGCACCCGCCTCGTTCAGTTTCTCCGGTCTGTTCTCGAAGGCAACGGGCAATAGCATCCCGTTGTTCGTGGGCTCGCGGTTCGGGACGTAGAACATCTCGATGTATTCGAATACGTCCTGCCGTGACGCGTCCTAGCCAGATCCGGCAGCTACCCGGGACCACACAGAAAAACAACTATCGTCCGATTACTGCCCCAATCTCGCCAGATGTGTAAGATAGGACAACGTGATGTAAGCGGTACGAAGCCCGGTGCTTTTTTGACGGTTGGGAGATTATCCTTGGAAAACTTATTTGACAGAAAAAAAGTAAAATTAAGACAGCTTTACGGTCTCCCTGTCGCGTCAATTGCCATCGGTTTGGTCGCGGTGGGTCTCCTATTCTTCCTTAACGACGGGTTTTACTGGGTTTTCTCAGGTCCGCATTTCGCGATTGCCAGCTTGTCTTTGTTGCTGGTGGGCACCCTTGGCCTAGCCGTCTACCGTCGAAATCAGTTGCTGAAGCTGCATGCCGAGCGCGTCCAGAAGCAGGGACAGGAAATCGAACTGATATATACCGCCCTGAACCGGCACGCTTTGGTCAGCCTGACAGATTCTGGAGGCGTGATTACATCGGTGAACGAGAACTTTTCTGGACGCTACGGTTACTTGAATTCCGAACTTGTCGGAAAACCGATCTCTATCATCTATCCCGACGGTGCGTCGGACGCCGTATACAGAGCGGCGCGCAAGTCCTTGGTAACGGGCGACATCTGGTCAGGCGAGAACGAAGAGATAGCTGCCGATGGTTCCAGAATCTACACACGGTGCACCCTCGTGCCCGTGATGGATGACCATGGGCACCTCGTCCGCACGGTCGAAATCCGCACCGATAATACCGATTTCCATCGCGCCGAACAGGCGCGGTTTCTGAAGGCATTGTTCGATCACCTGCAGGACGAGGTCTATATTTTTTGTGTCGAGAGTCTGGACATGGTCTATGCCAACCACGCGGCCCTCAGGGCCAGCGGTTGGAAAGCAAAAGATCTGGTCGACAAGACCGTTCTCGACGCTGATCCCAACATGAATGAAAAGTATTTCCGAGCTCATGTTGCACCTCTGTTCTCGGGCGAGAAAGAGGTGGTAAGCATTGACGTGCGACGCGGCGAGACCAGCGGCGAGATCAGCACCCGGATTGTCCGCGGCGAAGACGGCAATATGCTGTTCGTGTCGGTCCTGCGCGACTCGACTGAACGCAAGCAGATCGAGCGTGCTAAGATGGAGTCGGTATCCATCGTCAGCCATGAGCTGCGCACCCCTTTAACCTCAATACATGGATCACTGAGGCTTTTAGATTCCGGTGCCCTAGGAACCTTTGACCCCAAGGCACAATCGGTTCTGGATATCGCCGTGCGCAATACTGACCGGCTATTGCTGGTGGTCGATGACATCCTTGATCTTGAAAAGTTCCGTGCAGGCAAGATGCCGATTGAAAAGGTGCATGTCGACCTTGTCTCTCTCGTCGGCGAGGCTGTTGAGATTAATAAGGGCTATGGTAGCGACCTGCATGTGAGTTTCGCTTTTGAGACAGATCTGGAAACCGCACCGATCTTTGTTGCGCCAGAGCGCATGATGCAAGTACTTGCAAATCTTCTATCCAACGCGGCCAAGTATTCCCCGACCCACGGCACCGTAAGGGTCGGGTTGCGTGAAGATGGCAGGTTCTGGCAGATTTCGGTGGCCGATGATGGCCCCGGCATTCCCGAAGAAATGCGTGCGAGCGTCTTCGAGAGCTTTTCAAAGCTACCGAGTCTCGATGGCGTGACTCGCAAGGGAACCGGTCTGGGCATGACGATTTCCCAGAAGATTGTCCAAGCCCATGATGGCGAGATTGGCTTCGATAGCGAGGTCGGCAATGGATCGACGTTCTTTATCAGGCTGCCGATGGACCTGTCCCGCGCCGCGGATGTCTGAGCGACCCCCAGAAGTTCGGACACTGGGACAACGCGATATCAGACGTTTACTCGCCATAGGTGCAATGACGCGCATACCTGCCCATGCGCCGCGGGTTCCTGTATCTCGTCGCCATCATGGACTGGCATACCAGAAAGGTTTTGGCCTGGCGCATCTCGAACACGCTGGAGGTCAACGTCTGTGTCGAGGCACTGAACGAAGCCAGCCTAAGCAGTGCGACACCTCCTGCAACAGCACATGGCACTCACTGCACTCAATACAATTGACGCCAGCGTGAGCCAGCCTTTGCAGCTTGCGGAGGGGCTGATTTGCGCCTTCTCAGCCGGCGGAAACGATCGCGGCGAGACGGCGGGCATCGGAAACCGCGTCGCGCAGCTGCTCAAGCCGAGCGTCGTCAGTTTCGCCACCAACTTTGCGGCTCAGAACCTCATCGACCTCAGCATCGACCTTCGGAGGCATCTCGCGGTTCTCGGCCACGGCCACGGACTTTGCCTCCGCCAGCTCTCGCTTGGACTCGGCCCAGGCGTCTTTCATGCAGATCATTTGGGCATGCATGGCCGGCGCTGGCCCGGGTGCGCCGTAGGCACTAGCGGATTTAGGCGCGGGGCAGGGCATTGCGTCACCCGCTGGCTGTTGGGGCACGTCGCATGCGGCAAGCGCCGTGACGGTGACGAGGATGGTTATCGGCAGTCGCATCGGTCAGTTCTCCTCCATCATTGCGGCCAACCACGCATAGGACCCGTCCGGTGCATCCCGCATAAGTTCAAGATGTCTGTAAAATGTCCGGGCGTCGGCCAGCGCGCGGCTGGACGTACCGGACAGGGCGCGGCTGGCGGCAAAGCGCGGCTGGGCCTCGTCAGACATGTAGGCGACGAGGTGGCGATCGGTCTGTTCGACGAGGTCGTTGTAGTAGGTGCGGCTCGAATCGAGGCTGGCGGCGGTCCGCTGCCCTATCTCGCCGATCTCATCGACCTGGCGGCGCATGTCAGCAAGCACGTCGCGGGCCTCGGGGGTGTCGCCGAAGTCGGCTTCGGCCACTGCCAGGTTTTCCTCGGCGATGCGCAGCTGTTCCTGGATCAAGGTATGGCGGGCAAGGTCGCTTTTCACAACGCTGACGGTGTAGGTGCCGAGGAAAGTGGCGGTCCGCGCGCCCTCCCGCATCAGCGCGTCGAACGTGCGCCCGCCAGCCGGCTGGGTCCCGCGCCAGCGGGCGAAGGCGCGGCGGACCTCCTCGTCGGAGGTGGCGGGCGCATTCGGCACGAAATAGCCCAGCATCTCAAGTGCGGCGGTCGCCTGCGGGAGGTCTTCGTCGGCAAGGTCTCCGGCCTCGAGCGGGACACCGCGCAGGTCGTCGATGCGCAGTTCCGCCATGATCTTGTAGAGACCATCGGGGAACTCTTTCAGGTAGCCCTGGTAATCATCGACAGTACCAGCCTCGACGACCTCGCGCCAGATGCGCAGCTCGGTGTCGAGTGGCGGGGCGCCACGGGCAAGATAGTGCTCGCCGATCACCGCCTCTTCGACCCACGGGATTTGCTGGCCGCCGGTGTCGCGCACGACCTCCTGCCGGACACGGCCAAACATGATGCGCACGTCAAGGCCCGGCGTTTCGATATGGTCGAGCAAAGCCGCCGTGAAGGTGCTGTTGTCGCCAATGCCGTCGGCAGCTACATTGCCAGGATCGGTGGAGTAGGCAACCAAGGTGCCGACCCCGCCCGTGACGGCGGAGAGCCCCACCTCGCCGATCTCGGCATCGCCGAGCGGGTTGTTGCGGCAGGCATCGAGCACGATCATCGAGAGGTCAGCATCAGCCTCTTCGAGCGCGGCGCGGATCTCGGTCATTGTAATGCTGGACCGCGCAACGGCTGGGGCGGAGAGCTCGGCCAAGTCGACGCCGATGGCATAGTTTTCGGACCCGACTTGAATAGAGTGTCCGGCGAAGAAGACCATGGCGATGTCGGCGTCACGGGCCGTCTCGCTGAGCCAGTCGAGCGAGGCCATCATCTCCTCGCGCGATAGGTCGATAACGGAGCGGACCTCGAAGTTGAGGCGGCGGAGGGCGTCGTCAAGGGCGCGCACATCGTTGCCGGGGTTGGCGAGGGCGAAATCGTGGTTGGTATAGCTGGCGTTTCCGATCAGGAGCGCGACCCGTCCATCCGCCACCGCCTGCGCGGCGTTTAGAAGGACGAGCGCGAGAGTCAAACAAAGTAGCCGCATGGAGGATTCGCCCTTTTGTGTAACGCCGCGACGGTATCAGCGAAACGATCAGGCGTCACCCCTGTCCAGAACCATGTGCTAACGTCAGAACAACCAGTTGGCAGCAGCATGAAGACGCCTAGGGCGATCATGAAAAGGCTCTAGGTCAGCGTAATTTTGTCGGGGTGACAAAGTGCCAGAAGGCGGTGGAGCGAAGAACAATATTGGGCCCGCTACGCGAGAAAACGCCCTTATCCATCCGCGCGTTCGTATTTTCCGCATATATAATGACTTGGCTCGCCAGAATGAGCACGCCGCTTTAAAATCTTGCCACTAATCGAGGGCTTACGTGCCGCTGTTGCCGAAGGGGCTGCGTTGACGTTGTGGTGAATAGCGATACCAACAAAATGCGCGACTAGATCCAGAATTACCTGATCGTCCTCAACCATTAATACTTTCATCATACCTCAGGGTCCATTGCGTGAGTCTGATTCGCTCTTTTATCGCTCATAATTGGGGTCGTATTTTGTCGGATCAGGTAAACTTGGCACCCGAATCTGACGTCTCTGCCTTTTTTTGGTCACATTTTATTGCGGAGAGACGCGGTCTTTGCGGAGCGCGCCTAACGGTGTCACGCGTCTGAACCGGGCACCCCGCATCGGTCCCGAAAGGCTCTGAGATCTGCCGAGCTGCACCACAATTGGAGGTTGTTCTTTGATCTCAAGGCATATTTTGTAGTGATGCCTAGATTAGTTGTAACAGATGTGTTGCCCAAAGAGAGCCATGTACGCCTGCACCAATGGTGAATTCAGCTCGTCTGCTAGTTGCGGAACTGGAAACATTACACCCAAGAGCGCTCTACTGTGGATAAAAGGCCTTGCAATGTGAGCTTCGCAGCGTAACGTATTGTTAACTAAAGACGTCGTGCAGAAAGCCAATACCAATTTAACCTTGGAGTCGTTCTCCTATGCCATCACACGCCAGTGCTGAGGGGCACCGCCCCATAATGCTCAGTAGATCTGAATCTAGTGATCGCTCGGTCCGTGTTGATTGGAGCACTTACGCAACAGCCTACGATCTACTGTCCGAGCACAACCCTGAGTATCAAGCGCTGTTGCGCGATTTCGAGGCTTTCCTTGCGACAATAGAGACACCGAAAGTGATCTATGACATTGGTGGCGGCACCGGGAACTACACCGAGATCGCGGCTCGCGCCTGCCCCGGCAGTGAGATCCACTTCGTCGAACCCGACGCAGGCATGATCGGGCTGGCGAGAGCCAAATTGGCAGCGCACGGCAATACCAATTATGAGACCCTTGCGCTCGAAGACATTGATGCCCCTAGCACGGCCGATCTTGTCATCTGCGTACACGCGCTTTACGCGATGCCCGCGCCAGAGCAGCGTCTCGCCGACATGCGTCGGTTGCTTCGGCCGGGCGGCTTGCTCTACCTGATCGATCTTGGTCGTCACATGAACGTGGCCGACTGGCGCAGCTACCTTTTCTCCCACTTGAGAAAAGAACATGGGTTGGCACGCACACTCCGGGTCTTTTGGCAGGGACGAGAAATCGCCAAGCAGAACACGGCTATCTTCAAGGCACAAAAGACCGGCGTTTACTGGACGCACACCGAGGCAGAGATCGCATCGGCTGCCACCGCAGCGGACTTCGAAATCCTCAGGCAAGACACCGTTTATCGTGGCTACAGCGACCTCCTCGTATGTCGCGCAAAGCCGTAGTCGCGGAGGCTTGGAAGGAGCGATCATGAACGAGCAAGTCATCGATGCGTTGAAGCACTCGCGCTACAGGGTTCTGACCGACAGCGAGGACCTCGAGGAGGTATATCGCCTGCGATACAAATGCTATCGCGCCGAACGGTCGGTCGTCGAGAACGAGCGCGGTATCATGACCGACGCGTTCGACGAGACGGCTAACTGCGTCCACGTTGGTATTGAAATGGATGGTAAGATGTTGGCGTCGGTGCGTCTGCACCTGATCTCCAGTCTCTCGCTTACATCACCGACGCTGGAGGTGTTTCCCGAGATTCTGGAAGACATCAAACGCGGACAGACGGCGCTCGATTCGACCCGCTTTGTGATCGATCCTGCGGCCCGCAAACAGCGCGTTCCGCTGCATTTTTTAGCACTGCGCATCCCGTGTCTGGCTATAATGTTTTACGATATCGATCTTGGCCTTGCGCCGGTGCGTGCCGAGCATGCCGCGTTCTACCGCCGCTACTTTGGGTATAAACCGGCGATGGAACCACGCAGCTACCCTGGGTTGGCAAAGCCTATCCACCTTCTGACCGCCAAGGTTCGGGAACAGCGCGACGCGGTTCTGGCGCGCACTCCGGTTTTCGGTCCGATTGACGCGATCCCGCAATCCAACATTAAATTCCCGGATCTTTCGGGGGTCTATGTCGCTTCGAAAAATGGCCGTTCCGAGGCGGCCTGACTGCGCGTGGTCGGGCGCCTTCGACGGGGGACAATGCTCAGTCGGTTTGCAATGCGGACTGAACCATGGCCCCAACCAATATCAAAGTGTCATAGAGCTTTGAAATTTTCGCAATTGAAAAGCAACATCCCGCCTTGTGAGTGGTCTATTTTCAACACAATTTCGCTATAAGCGTTAACCTCGGACCTGCGTCAGAGGTAGGCATGAAGGACTTTAACACAGTTTGGGCGACCCGGGGCGATTGGTTCAACTCGGACGGTCAAGAACAAAGTATCAAGGACTACCTGCGCCTTGCCGACCAGCTCGTCTGGAAGCGGCAATTGAGTTATTGTGTTGCGGCCATATTGGCTCTTTTCTACATTGATCCCATTGTAATCCTTGCGTTCTACAGCGCCGTAGCTCTTATCGAATTGCTTGATATGGCACTTGCGCGCAAGCACCTCGGCTGGGATGGTGAAGATCCGGTCGTAGGCGGGAAAATCCTCAAGCGTATCACTATTAACACAGGCCTGAGTGCGATCACGATCAGCGCTTTTATCGTCGGTACTGCAGTTCAGCAAACATCGAGCGGGCATTTGACGCCGAGCTTCTTGCTCCTTTGTGCGTCGATTTTCGCAGCAATGTACAATAGTCAAATGATCGGCATCTTGCTCTTGCGTCTGTCGATCTATGGTTTAGCGTTTCTGTTCATCGCGTTTCTCGACGTGTTTCGCTATTTCCCACCGCTTAACTCCCCAATCTGGTTGGAGTTCTTCACAATCATCTTCGTGCTCTACTTCATTTGTGACATTTCAGCGAAGTTCTATCTCAGCTACCAGGAGCGGCTTGAACAGATTCAACTGATCAAGCAAGAAAACGAGCGCGCCAAGGCTGCCTTGGAGGTCAAGTCGCAGTTCCTCGCCACGGTCAGCCATGAGTTGCGCACACCGCTGACCTCAATCATGGGATCACTTGACCTCGTAAACAGCGGCGTACTTGGCGAAGTGCCCGAGAAGCTCAAGCACGTCATCGGCATCGCGGCCAAGAACGGGCATCGGCTTGCTAACTTGATCGATGACCTGCTCGATCTGCAAAAGATCGAAGCTGGCGAGATCGTGTTCCATTTTAAACCCCTCAATGCCAACGAGTTGGTGGACGAGGCCGTGGAATCCACCACAGGTTATGCCGGAAAGCTCGGCATCCAAGTCACGACCATCCACTGCGAGGAAGATTGCCGGTTTTTGGGCGACCGCAGCCGCCTTATCCAAGTGATGAACAACCTGTTGTCAAACGCCCTGAAGTTTTCGCATGAGCGCGGTACGGTAAGGGTGCGCGTAGAAGCCCTTGGCACCCGCATCCGCATTTCGGTCCATGACGAGGGTGTGGGCATTCCGAAAGATGCAAAGGACCGCGTTTTTGGCAAGTTCAGCCAGGTGGATTCTTCCGATGTGCGTAAAGTCGGTGGCACCGGCCTTGGCCTGAACATCAGCAAGCAGATCGTTGAGCGCCACAACGGCACCATCGATTACGTCAGCGAACTGGGCGTCGGTTCAACGTTTTCTATAGAATTCGACCGTATGACAGACTGAGCCAGCGCAAGCGCAGGCCGCGACCTGGCGATATAGATCGTCCGCCAGAACAATTGCGATGAGGCAACGTCCGTATTGACGTAACGGCCCAGATCAATGTCCAAAACTTCGATATCCATCGTGACCTGCTCCTCTTTTCCACCCATGCCCGCAACAATAGCGACGGTTTGGTGGGAAGGCAGTTCATCCCACTAGGTCATCGAATACATCGAGATGTTCTACAACCTGAAACGCAAGCACACGAACAATGGCATGCTGTCGCGTGTCGACTTCGAGATCAGACAGAAGAAACTGAAGGAAACGGGCGTCTAGGAAACTAGGGGCACCTCACCCAGCCTAACGTACTCCGATTCTGAACCAGTGTGAGCCAGCCAGAGCGCATGTATGTGATTGGCAAGGTCTACCGGATCGAAGGGCTTCGCTATGACAGCCAAAGCACCATTGCGGCGAAGGCTGTTTGAAAAGTCTCCGTTAACCCTCGCCGTCATGAAGACGACGGGCACCTCACTTAAGCCGGGCAGGCTACGTAGCTCACGAAGCGTCTCTTTGCCATCCATGTCTGGCATCATGTAATCCAAAAGGAAAAGGTCTGGGCCAAACGCTTCCGCTTCTTCAGTCGCCTGTTTGCCAGAAGCACATTGCAGAAGGTCAAATTGACCAATTAATTTCAGCGCAATGTCGGCTATGGTTCGAATGTCTTCGTCATCATCTACATGAAGTATCCGCCGCAACTCTCTCATTACATCGTCCTCAGAATATAACCATCTTCAGCCAAACCTGAAAACAGATTGCATGGTAAATATTTAATTTTCAATTATTTATCTCCATCAGGACACTAAATTGATCTCGTGAATGCCGCCACCCGAAGGCATCAATTCATACATCTCTTCCATGTTTCTTGAATGGACCGATACTTTGTCTGTTCTTTGAGCAAGCAGTTATATTTGACTGACGTGAGCAGGTAGGAAATTTCAGTGCGCTGGGCCCATTCAGTTAGTGAGGACACATCTTACCGTCCTTTCTTAGCGAGGGCTTTCTCAAAAATTCTCTCTTCAATGTCGTCGACGCGCGGCAAATCAAGCGCAAGCGCATCTGGATTGATTGAATGCTCGCCCCGCACATCGTGTGTTGTCGTATTCGAGGACGCTGGACGCGGTCTGGAAATGTTCGAAATCCTCAGTTTCAGCGCCTTTGATCCAGCCGATTGAGCTTGAGACAGTCCAAGGTTGACTCGATTTTGCATGTTCTCTGCGGTCTCGCCGGCGTGCCCTGAGCTGTGGTTGCTCAAGCATATAATAAATCGTCCTCTACCGAGGTAAGAAAAAAGGATCTGGTCTCCACTCGCCGCCTCAGAGAGAAGGCTGCTTACTTGGTGCAGATGTCGCTTCAACTCCGTATAATCGGCCTGACTAAGAAGCGTCCCAAAATCTTTGATTTGAACGCGGTATAGATTCGGCGTTTCATCGCGCGAGCGCAGTTCAGACAATCTTTTCTGGAGGCAGGAGAACTCTACCATCCCCTTTATCTTGGGAAACCAGACGGGTTTTATTGGGGTACTGTCATGCAAGAGATAGTTGCGGCGCGGGGGCATCTCAGAACCGCCTATTGGGGCTTTCGTTCTGTTGATGAATTCAACGAGCAACATCGCAGTCTTGATGCGCCCCACCAGTTCGTTGTGATCAAGGGGCTTGCGTAAAAAGTCGGTAGCACCCGCGCTAAACGCGCGCGACATGAGGGTGCTATCACGCTGCGAGGTTACCATAATGATTGGCGCCAGTTTGCTGTCGGCTCGCATGCGCAAAATATTACAAAGATCAATGCCGTCAGAATGACCCAGAACGATATCCAACAGAAAGCAATCAAAAGGTGACGACCGTTGGTCAAGCAGAGACAGCGCCTCCTCAGCGCTGTGAGCTACTGTAACATCGCGTAGGCCAAGCTCAGCGAGTTTCGTCACTACCAGCTTTGCAAAGACTACGTCGTCATCAACAAGAAGAGTTCGCATTGTCGAAGCTCGCCATAGGTAGTCAGATCCCTTATTCCACTAAGGTTTAATAAAACACGATCGTGGCATTTTATTGGCGAATGGCCTTCTGATCCCTTCGGCGGCTGAGAAAACGCTTCTTTGAATGCAAACCAAAATTTTGAGTTTGCGGTGATCGTT
Organism: Roseovarius sp. 217; assembly: GCF_000152845.1. Lineage (GTDB taxonomy): Bacteria > Pseudomonadota > Alphaproteobacteria > Rhodobacterales > Rhodobacteraceae > Roseovarius. Next base: position 433,003 of record NZ_CH902584.1, on the reverse strand, counting down.
TGGCGTAAAATTGGCAAAACTGTGAACTACCATGATGAGCGATGCACGATTGAGCAGGTCACCGCCTGTCTCATGTCAGCACGACCTGTTGGGCGACTTCTCGCTGGTTTGCTCGCTGGTTTGAACGTTTCTCCACAATTCGAACAAATTTTCAGAATACTACCTAAAGGTGCGTGATGTGCCCGATCGATATGACCGCGCATTGTGGAGGGCATAGAGAATTTGATGAGAGTATGTAGAGGCGAGGCGTCACATGAAAATCATAGCAGTAGACGATGATCTTGTGTCGCTGAACTTGCTGCGCGATTGTCTTCAAAGCGAGCGAGACCACGACGTAACCTTGAAGCCTTCTGCGTTGGACGCGCTGGAAACTCTTCAAAAAGAAGACATTCCTTTCGACTGCATCCTCTTGGATATCGAGATGCCGGAGCTAAGTGGAATAGACTTATGCAGAGAAATTAGAAGCCTTGCGGCATACCATAGCGCGCCCATCATAATGATTACCAGGCGCAGAGACCACGCGTCGATCTCGCAGGCTTTTGCGAACGGCGCCACTGACTACATCAAAAAGCCCTTTGATGCATTCGAGGTGCTAACACGGATCAATGTCGCGGAACGTCTTGTCCAAGAGCGGCAGGCTGCCTTGGATAGCTACACTGCCGTGAGAAACGTGTTGGGTTATACGCCGCCGGTCTTATCCGCCAAGCAAATAAAGAAGAATGACGCGTTCATTGCATCAGGAGCTATGCAAATCAAGCTCGAAGGGCTCTTACCCTTATCGGTATTCAAGAATTACCTCGAACAAGTCGCTGAAACTGAAGTGTGCGACACGTATCTCTTTGCCGTCAGGATCCAGAGTATAGACAGGATCTTTGCAAGTATGGACGCAGCTGATTTCTTGGAATTTCTCGAAGCGTTTATATGCGCGCTGAAAAGCACGTTTGGTGCTGAAGGTACATTTCTTTCTCATGTTGGGAATGGGACCATGCTATGCGCGATGAGTAGCGATGGTGGGTTCGCGCCCGACGAAGCGCAGTTATCTATATATATGACGCTGAAAGACAATTATCCTCGGAAATGGGATCTCGATTTAATGCCTGATGATATAGTTTCTGGCCATCCGATTAGCTTGAGCAAGACGCAAAAGCTAAATTTCAAGAGAGCTATGAAAGCTGCTCTTGCGCGACTCGATCAGCGCCCAGGCGACAAGATCAACTTATACCCGTCCAAGCGCGTGGGTTAAAAAGTCTGATACTTGACCAGATACTTTCAGGCAACGTTTGCAGAAACGGGCTCAATCAATCATTTGGCCATTATTTATCGCTTCGATGTTCGTGAGCGGCTATGAGTTCATGCAAACATGGATTCGTCGTTGAGAACAAGAAACATTAAAACCAACAAGTGGTCTGCGTGTTCGCGCATTTCAGAAGTCGCTTCTGACCAGCTTGTGCTAAGTGAGGCGACAAAATCATCAATCTCAGCTGCGACATGCCCAAGATCTGGAAATCCAAGGGTGGCTGCCGTTCCAGCGATCTTGTGGCAAATTCGCCCGATCTCGCGGCAGGTCTGAGAGTGATCGGCTACCTGATCCAATTGATCGCGAAGCATTTCCACATCGCGATACTGTTTTTCCAACTCGTTAAGAAAATGCGTCCTAACCTTTTCAAGCCGGATCGAGATGTCCTGTTGGATCATGTTTTATTCCTAGAGCTTAATTCAACCAATGCCGAGCAGACGCTTGAGTTTGCTGGACGGAGCGCGTTCCTGTGGAACTGGACATAGCGCCCGTGCCTCTGCGGACTGCAGTGCTTGAAAAAGTGCGTCTGATATGTCCCGCGAAGCCGTGAGCTCGAGCGAAATACTTTCCCCAACAACTGGCGTCTGCGAGATCGCCCGACCATCGCAGAAATGAAGGTCCATTTCTCGGACAGTTCGGCTAAGTCGCGTTTCGAATGCATCTGGAGCGAAGTTGGAGGCATTGGTGAGCACGCAAACAAAACGACCCTCTCCAGCATGGCTTGCAAAGAATAGATCCGGTTTCAAGCATTCTGAGATAGCTTCAGCAAAGTCACTTACCGCTGCTTCAAATTCAAACACACTGCTTGCGCGAAACGCCCGGGCCATATCAGGCACCACAATGCCAAAAGCGATCATGTCGTATAAAGAGACACGTGAAATCTGTAAGAGGTAGTTTTCCAATGCTAGGAAGTCAATGAAACCGTCAATCCCACGCAGGGAGAGCCGTTTCTCAAGGTCTGCCGCAGTAACTGTTGACGCTGGCGAATTCAATTGAGGAGTGGGATTGCGTTCCTCGAGACTACGGTACTCTGAGAGAAGAGATTGGATAAGCCGCAATCTGGAGTGGATTTCCAACACGTCGAACGGCTTGGTTATGTAATCGCTGGCACCTGCATTAAACGCTCTGTCTATGTAGGTGCGGTCGGACATCGCGGTGATCATCAGTATCGGGCTGTTGCGATATTCATCGATCCGGCGAATTTGCGTCGTTAATTCAATCCCATCGACCTCTGGCATCTGGATATCAAGGAGGAAGCAATCGAACGGGACATTGACTCGATCGATCTCGGCTAATGCTTCGGTCGCAGAATTGCATACCGTCAGGTTACCAAAGCCAGCGGCGCGGAGCACCTCGGTCAGAAGCTCCAAGATGATCGGGTCGTCATCTACTGCTAGAATTTTCATCTTATTCCCTTGAACAAGAGACCAGTTTGAGATGCGATGCGATACGAGACGATGCAATACGATACGCGGCAGCGTCATCTATCAGGATGTTCTAAGAACCGGGCGAAACTAAGGCGGTAATGGTATGTATTTCGCGCAACCCTAGGTTTTTTGAAAGCTTTTGCCTTATGATCAGCGAGCAAGGTCGATGAGAAATCTACGGCCTCGCTGAGATTTGACCTGCTCTCCTGAGAGTCCGCTAATTTAGGTTAGCTCTGTGCAGGTTTAATCAGGTGGTGGCGCCAATACGCTGTGTCACACTCGAGACTTTTCTTGGTCAGATTGCAGTAGCGTTCTAGGTTTTACGTGCAATAATGCGCGCTTCCTGTACCTTAATGGCCAAAGCGGCAGACGTGAGGTAGCAGAACGTGAGACACGTAAATTTCGCGGACCGTCACTGGCGTCGCGGTATCGGCCAATGGGTTGCCTCTGTAGCCATCGGCGTTGTTTCGGCAGTTGGTGCCGGACACGCGCAAACAGCGAGCGAGATTACTCCGCCAACCTTACAGCCCGAGTTGCAGCGCTTGAACGGTGCCGTTGTCTTTACTGGCCGAACTGGTACGCAGGCACCACCGGGTTCCGATGAGATCGGCATCACCTTATCAGGTGTAGATCTGCGCAATGCTCTGCCGCAACTTGCCGCACAGAACAACGCCTTCAAGGCGCGATTGACCTCTGGCAGGGTTCCGGTGTCCGAACTGTTCGACGCGACAGCGGCGCTGGAGGAAGCTTATGCCGACGCGGGTTTCGTGCTGACCCGTGTTGTGTTGCCACAGCAAAGCCTGCGTGATGGTGGGGTGTTGCGGGTAGAGATCGTAAACGGCTTTATCGAGCGGGTCGACACCAGCAACGTGCCAGCCAACGCGCGGTCGCGGATTGAAGGCCTCACTGCGCCGATAGTCAACAAGGAGGGCCTGACCCGCGGGGAACTGGAGCGGCAATTGCTCCTGGCGGGCGATGTGCCGGGCATCGCCCTCAAATCGGCTCTTGGGGCGGGTGATGAGCCCGGCAGCGCCGTGATCGCGCTTGATCCTGAATATCGCAAGGTGACCGGCTTTGCCGGCTTCGGTAACCCGACCGACGTCGGGTTGGGACGTGTGGCGTTCAATCTCGGCATGGAAGTCAACTCTCCGCTGAAGTTTGGAGAGACCTTCTACTTTCGGGCCTCGGGCGCGCCTCAGGATTATTTCAGTGACGATCCGCGCAGCCGAATTCTTGCTGTCGGGGCCGTTGTGCCACTGGGGTTCTCCGGGCTGACATTGAATGTTGAGTTGACCTCGAGCGACACCAAGCCGGACGATGATGTGGTTCCGACGCGGTCCTCTTTCGATCGGCAATCAGTGCGGCTGAGCTATCCGTTCGTCCGGTCGCGGCAGTTGAACGTCACCGGACAGGTGGCGCTGGATCTTCAGAGCGACAAGCAGGACCTGCTTGGGGCTGGGGGCGCGCGGGTGCCGATTTACCGCGACGAGATCTCGGTGCTGCGGTTTGGCGGGAGTGTGTCTTATTTTCATAAAGACGATTCCGTGACGGAAGCGGGATTAATCCTGAGCCAAGGCCTCGACGCGTTCGGGGCACGCACAGCCGCAGAGGCGGCCGCGGAGGGTGTGCCATTGTCGCGCGCCGGCGCAGATGCCGATTTCACCAAACTAGCGGGATCGTTCTCGCATCGGCGAGCGCTTGCGGCCAGCTTTCCCCTTGCACTGTCGGTGACGGGGCGCTTCCAGACATCCTTCGTCGACCCGCTCGTGACGTCTGAGCAAATCAGCATCGTTGGCGCACAGGAATTGTCAGCGTTCGATTCGGGCGTGCTAAGAGGAGATAGTGGGTTTGTCGTCCGCTCGGAGCTGTCGACGCAAACAAGGGTGACGCTGGCGACGGTGCCTGTTTTGCTGAGTCCGTATACGTTCCTGAGCTATGGCGCGGTATATTTGGAGAACCCCTCGGCAGCTGAACAAGAGCGCACAGAGGCGTTCGCCTACGGTATTGGTATCGATTTTTTTGCACAAACTGATTCAAACTTCCGGTCAAGCAGCTTGCGCGTTGAACTGGGCAGAAGGGAGACAGACGATGGGTCGTCAGATGACAACCGATTCACTATTTCCGGCAATTTCCGGTTCTGATTCTCGGGCCGACTACCGGCGGTTGTTGCAGGCGTCGGTCGCAGCCTGCATTTGCCTTCCGGTCGGGGCGACGGCGCAACAGGCGGCTTTGCCGCAAGGCGGGCAGGTGGCAAGCGGCACAGTGAGCATTAATACGCCCGGTGCTGGGACAATGACGATCACGCAAGGCTCGGATCGGGCGGTGGTTAACTGGGACAGTTTCTCTATCGGGGCAGGTGCCCATGTGGACATTCGGCAGCCTTCAAGCAATGCGGCAATGCTGAATCGGGTCACGGGGAGCACCACTTCGGAGATCCACGGACGTTTGACCGCGAACGGACAGGTGCATCTCGTCAATCCAAACGGCATTTTCATCGGACCGACTGGGACAGTAGACGCAGGCAGTTTCGCGGCATCGACGCTGGGTATCAGTGACGGTGATTTCAATGCGGGGCGGCTGCAATATCGGGGCACCGGCAGTTCGGCGACGGTCGAGAATGCTGGCCGGGTCAGCATCGGGCGCGGCGGCTATGCGGCGCTGCTTGGCGGAAAGGTGCGCAACAGCGGTATTGTGACCGTGCCATACGGACGCATCGGCTTTGCCTCGGGCGAACGTGTGGTACTGGATGTGTCAGGCGATCAGTTCTTGCAGGTCGCGCTTCCATCGGAGGGCGAGGACGACGGAGAGGCTTTGATCGACAATTCGGGCACGGTCAGTGCTACGGGTGGTCTCGTCGAGATGCGCGCAGCGACGGCGCGCAATGCGGCGCGCAATGCGATCAACCTATCGGGGGTCGCCGAGGCAAGCTCGGTTTCCGTGCGCGGCGGGACGATCACGCTGGGAGGCGGAGATGGCGGGTCGGTTCGTGTCACGGGCAAGGTATCGACGCGGTCGCGGCCGGTATCCGCAGACGTTGCTGTCACGCAATCCCTGCGTCCACGGGCGCGCGGTGGGGACATCACGATCACGGGCGCTAAGATTGCATTGGATGGTGCGCAGATCGACGCGAGTGGCGCGGGGGGCGGTGGCTCTATCCGGATTGGTGGCGATTTCGCGGGGCAGGGGACTTTGCCCCGTGCAGGGACTGTTTCGGGCGATGCGCAGACCGTGATCAACGCGGACGCATTGGAGCGGGGCGACGGTGGCCAGATCGTGCTTTGGTCCGACGAGTACACACAATTTGCGGGCGCCCTTTCGGCACGGGGTGGCGCGCAGGGTGGCGATGGCGGTTTTGTCGAAGTCTCGAGCAAGCTGACCCTGAACTATACTGGGCTAGCGGATCAGAGGGCACCCTTGGGCAAGTGGGGCATGCTACTGCTGGACCCCACGGATATCGTGGTTGATCCGGGTGCCGGCGGCGAAAACATGCTGGAGGCCAACCTTGCGTTCGGAGATGTGATACTGAATACGAGTGGGTCCGGCACAGGCTCGGGCGATATCACGGTCAACGCCGATGTCGACTGGACTGCGGCGACGACGCTGACCTTGATCGCGGATGACGATGGGACGACCAGCGGGACGGGAGGCAATATCGCACTGAACGGCGCGATCAACGGCGCGTCCGGTGGGTTGCGGCTTGACGCGGTGAACCAGATCGCCACCGGGGCGGGAGGCGCGATCAATGTCGGGTCCTTCACCCTGGTTTCGGGTGTCTGGACACAGAACACCGCGACACTTCCCGCCTTCTCGGCCGATGATTTCGCCATCAACTTCGGTGCATCCTTTTCACGGTTCGTTGGCGGAACGGGGGTCTTGGGCGATCCGTTTCTCGTGGCGGATATCTACGGCTTTCAGGGTCTTGTCCCGAACGGGATCAGCAATGGTTTTGTGGCGCTGGCCAATGACATTGACGGCAGCAGCACCGCAACCTGGACCGAGGGTTTCAGCCCGCTCTTCCTTTCCGATGGCACGTTCGACCTGGACGGCCAAGGCTTTAGCATATCGAACGTCTTCAGCGCGCCTGACAGTGGCGAGGGGCTGGCCCCTTACGGGCTGTTCAGCTTCCTGTCCACCGATTCCGTCGTGGAAAACCTGACGCTAGAAGGCTTCACCATGATCGGTTCATCGGGCGGTTTGCTCGCAGCCTTCAACGAGGGCACGATCCGCAATGTGCGTGCAAGCGGGACATCGTCAGGCACCGGCGAAGCGGTTGGCGGTCTGGTTGGGGAAAATTTTGGTCTGATTGAGGACAGTATCGCGGATGTGGCGGTCACGGCAGACGGGTCCGAGGCGTTCGGAGGCCAAGTCTTTGCCGGAGGTTTTGTCGGGCACAACAATTTTGGCACAATCAACCGGTCACATGCCTTGGGGAATGTGACCGTCACCGACGAATTCGATGGAGCGGAATTTTATGTAGGCGGATTCGCTGGCGTGGAAAATTCCAACTTCGGTGGGACGATCAACGATAGCTATGCACGGGGCAACGTCACAGTGACGAGTGAAACGGCAATGTCCGAAGTCTATGCAGGCGGTTTCGTCGGCGAGATCAACGGCGATATCTTCCGCAGCTATTCGACTGGAACGGTGACCGTCATCGGTGATGCTATTGCTACGGTCGGCGGGTTTGCCGCGACTGATCAAAGCGGATTTTCCAGCGCCGACACGAACTTCTGGGATATCCAGACCTCAGGCCTTGCCACTTCTGCGGCCGGAACCGGCCTGAGTACGGCGCAATTCCAAGACACCGAAACGTTTATTTCACTGGGTGAAGTGCAGGGATGGGATTTCGCGAATGTCTGGGCACCGGGGGATACCGGGTTTTATCCGGTCAACTACACCACTAGCCCCGTGATCCTGGTGACGCCAGACCCGCTGACGCTGACCTATGGCAGCACGACGACTGCAGTATCCTCCGGCACGATCAATGGCGGGCCTGACCTTTATGTGTTCGACGATCCAGCGGATACACTGGACGCCGATCAAGCGAGTGCGCCGCTGACCTTTGCCGACGAGAACGTAGGCACCACGACCTTCATGCTCGATACCGCCAGTGTCACATCGGATTTGGGGGTCATTTACCGTGTTGTGGACAGGTTGGGCGACGCCGAGATCACCCCCGCGCCCCTGACGATTACTGCCAATGATGTGGCCAAGACCTATGGCACGCTGCTGGAATTCGACGGGACGGAGTTCACTGTCGGCGGGCAGCTCTTCTTTGACGACACTGTGGATTCTGCGGCATTGACCAGTGATGGCGCGGCTGGAGAGGCGGCCGTGAACGGTGGCACCCCCTATGGCATCGCGATCAGTGATGCGGTGGGCGAGGGTATTGCCAATTACGACATCACGTTTGAGGACGGCGCACTCACGGTCGATCCCGCGCCCCTGACGATTACCGCCAATGATGCGGCGAAGACCTATGGCACGCTGCTGGCGTTCGACGGGACGGAGTTCACCGTCGGCGGGCAGCTCTTCTTTGACGACTCGGTAGAGACTGCGACACTGACCAGTGACGGTGCAGCGCAGGAGGCGGTCGTGAACGGCGGCTCCCCATATTCCATTGCAATCAGTGACGCGGTGGGCGCGGGACTTGACAACTATGACATCACGTTTGAGGACGGCGCGCTTACGGTCGATCCCGCGCCCCTGACGATTACCGCCAATGATGCGGCCAAGACCTATGGCACGCTGCTGGCGTTCGACGGGACGGAGTTCACTGTCGGCGGGCAGCTCTTCTTTGACGACACGGTAGAGACTGCGACGCTTACCAGTGATGGCGCGGCTGGGGAGGCGGCTGTGAACGGCGGCACCCCCTATGCCATCGCGATCAGTGATGCGGTGGGCGAGGGTATTGCCAATTACGACATCACGTTTGAGGACGGCGCGCTCATGGTCAATCCCGCGCCCCTGACGATCACCGCCAATGACGCGGTCAAGACCTATGGCACATTGCTGGCGTTCGACGGGACGGAGTTCACCGTCGGCGGGCAGCTCTTTTTTGACGACATGGTAGAGACGGCGACACTGAGCAGTGATGGTGCAGCGCAGCAGGCGGTCGTGAACGGCAGCTCCCCTTATTCCATTGCAATCAGTGACGCGGTGGGCGAGGGCATTGACAACTACGATATAACGTTTGAGAGCGGCGCGCTGACGGTACAGCCCGCACCCCTAACAATCACTGCCAATGATGCGGTTAAAGTGTTTGGGACATTGCTGACATTCGAGGGAACGGAATTCACCGTCATCGGACTTGCGGTTGAGGGCGACAGTGTCGATTTTGCGGAGCTGAACAGTGAGGGCGCGGCGACGTCGGCAGTCGTGGCGGACAGCCCGTTCCCGATCGAGATTTCGGCCGTGGAGGGCAACGGCCTAGAAAATTACGACGTGACGCTGGAAGAGGGTGCGCTTACCGTGACGCCCGCGGTGGTGAACGACGTGCCCGTGCCACCAGTGTTTGTCGGATTTCCGCTGCCGAACCCGGGCGACACGATCGGCGGCGACTTTGGAACTGGTGGTAACGACGGGCCTGGTGGGACGGACATCGGGGGTGCCGCTCTGCTAGGGGCCGCCGAGGCTACGTTCGAGAAGGTAGACGCGCTTTCTGAGTCGTTGGAGATTGCGGCAGATTCCTGCGGGCAGAGCAGTGGCGATGTCAGCCGGTACTTGGCCTGCATGTCTGACTCACTCAATGAATTCGCGAATGAGCTGGATGCGATTTCGAGCGACCTGCCGCCCGGCATGCAAAACGTCGCGCGGATTGTGCAGGATGCACGGGTCCGGGTCGATCAGGCGCGGGTGCGGGCGCAGCAGCGGCTGGCGGGTGCGACCACGGATGCCGAGCGCGAGGCGATCCGCCGCGACGCCGTGAGCGAAGCGCGCGATGCACTTGCAGATGCCGCAACGGAGATCCGCAAGTCGATCGCGCTAGTGCGCGTTGAGGATCCCGAACTGGCGACGGTGCAGCGGGCAACGGTCACGCGGGTGGCGAGTGCGATGGACAATGTCGGCATCAAGATGAGCCGGGCCGTCGGCCTGTAAAAAGGGAGTCCCTGAAAAGTGCTGCGCGGATTTTGGGTTGTCTTGATCTTGGTGCTGACCGCGACGGGTGGACTGGCCGAGACACGTCTGGCTTTTGTGGTTGGTAACTCCGCCTATGCCAATGTCAGCCCGCTCGATAATCCGATCAACGATGCGCTCGATGTGTCGGTGGCGCTGGAGGGGCTGGGGTTCGACGTGATCCTCGGGTCCGACACTAATATGGAAGAGATGCGTGAGGGCACGGCTATTTTTGCCGAACGCGCCGCGACGGCGGATGTGGTGCTGTTCTATTACGCCGGGCATGGCTTTCAGGTCAGCGGGCAGAATTACCTCGTGCCGGTCGATGCCGATTTGCAATCGGTCGACGATCTGGGTGAACAGACCGTGGCGCTGACCGATGTCCTGACGGCGATGCAGAAATCCGATGGTCTGAAGCTGGTGTTCCTCGACGCTTGCCGCGACAATCCGTTCGGTGTCGAGCTGCGCGTCGAAAGCGGCTTGGCACGGGTCAGCACGGCGGCGGATTTCATGTTCGTCTATGCCACTCAGCCCGACAACGTGGCCTATGACGGGACCGGGCGGAACAGTTTCTTTACTGAGGCGGTGCTGAGCCATATCTATACGCCTGGGCAGGACATTCAGGATCTGATGATTTCGGTCCGGCGCGACGTACTGTCTGCCACTGGCGGGCGGCAGATTCCGTGGGAAAACTCATCGCTGACCCAGTCTTTCCGGTTCGACAACAGCCCCGTGACTGCGTCGGAGGAAACGATGCTCTGGCAGGTCGCGGCGAGCGAGCAGGATCCTAACCTGATGCAGCTTTACGCCGAACGCTATCCGCAGGGCGCGCATGTGGACGATGTGCTGGCGTTTTTGCAAACCGGTACACAGACACGGACGCTAGGCATTCGCAACGCTGAGGCAGAGGCGGACAGGCTGTGGCAGCTGGCGCGGCGCAGCCGGATGCGGCCGTTGCTTGAGTATTACCTCGACCGGTATCCGAACGGTGCCGACGTCGCCGAGGCGCAGCGCTTGCTCACGCTGATTCCTCCGCAGGAGGACAGCACGCCGGGTGGTGTCTGCGAACGGCTGGCAACCCATCCGCGCGACGCAACGGCAGTGCACTCCGGGATGCCTTTCGATCGGTTGCAGCAGAGCGCTCTGACCGCTATCCAGGCTTGCGCAGCGGCTTCGGCGCAGTTTCCCGAGTTGCCGCATTATACCGCGCTTTATGCTCGTGCTGTCGCGGCCTCGGGCGATATTGAGCGGGCAGTGACCTTGTATAAGAGTGCGGCGGACCGGGGCGATCTGCGCGCCATGGTGAGTCTGGCACAACTTACGGAATCCGGCAATGGTTTGCCCCAGGATCCAGAAGCGGCGCTGGCGTTGTACCAGCGTGCGGCGGAGGGCGGCAGCCCAGATGCCATGATAAACTTGGCGATCATTCTTTTCGAAGGGCAGATGGCACCAAAGGACGAGGAACGGGCAATCGAGCTACTGCGCGCGGCAGCAAAGAGCGGATCACCCAAGGCGGTTTTCAACCTTGGCGTTCTGGCTCAGGACGGCGTGGTCGATGCGCCCGGCGAAGCGCTGAAATATTTCCGGCGTGCCGCAGATGAAGGTGAGACTGAGGGTTACCGTGCCGCGGCGATTCTTCTTGATGAGGGGCGCGGGGTGCAGAAGGACCCGGACGAGGCGGCGAACTTACTGTTGCGTGGTGTTGCATCAGACCGGGGTGCGTTGCTTGCGCAGTTGACCGAAGCGACGGACCAATGGTCCGACGACACGATCCGCGCAGTGCAGAGCCGTCTGAAGGCTGCTGGCTTTTACGCCGCAGCAGTCGACGGTCTGCCGGGGCCGAGTTTCACCGCAGCGCTGCACCGCTGGCGTGATGGCGGGTTCAATGTGGATGTGCTGGTGAACTGAGACCGCTCCTCTAGGCATTTTTCTGCGACTGGAGTGAGCGACACCCCATAGATTAAGAACAGGTTGCCAGCGAAAGCTCCGAGCGCACCGTATCCGGATATGTGACACTCATAGGCCGCCCGCCGCCAACTTTGTTAAGAATACTGGTGCCAAGCCGCAGTCTGGTGCCGCTTAATTCATACGGTCGAAGTTCGTTTGGTCGAACTCGCCTCTGTCCCCGCTATCATGGTCTACTCATAGGACTAAAAGTCCGTCTGCCTGCTCAGACACGCTTACTAGTTTTTTGCCCCCGATTTACAGCTTCATCTCGCTGGTTCCATTGGCTTCGGCACGATGGTGAGACGCTGGATGTCGACAAAGCTGCCCGCCGAGAGTTCGGCGGCCAGTTTTGCCCAAGCTTCACCGCCGTCGACCTCGTCATAAAGCGATCTTTGGGCCGTGAACAAATCCAACGGCGTATTGGAAATGGCGTCGATCCAGGCCATTTCCAACTGGTCGCCGTGAAGGTTTACGAGCCGCAGTTCGACGCCCGGTGCCAGGGGATTGGCGGGACGGTTGCGCAGGATCGCAAGCTTCATCAACTCGACCGATACATCCCGCAGCCCGTGCTGCGCTATCAGAACTTTTTCGCGGAAGGCGGGCCAGCCAAAGCTGAGACGCACGGTGAGTAGTTCGCCTATCTCCTTCGCAGCGTCGGGCGCGCCAGATCCATATGCTTCCTCAAAGGCGGTGTTGGCGGCCTCTTCCTCTTCCTTCCAATGGGCCATGGCAGACAGGGGGCGGGCCATCATCCACAGCCCCTCGCCGACTGAGAGATAGTTGATTGACGGTTCAACCCGGAATGCGGTCTCGCATTTCTTGCAGGTGTGCGACTGGATCGTGCCTGTGAGGATCGCCTCGGTTAGGTCGACGCGGCGGTCGCCGTTGACACTGGAAAATATCTCCATCTCGGCGATGGTGCCGCAGTTCGGGCAAGGGGCTTGTTCAACTGTAAATAGGGACATCCGTAGGGTCCTTTCGTTTGGCTGCGAAGGCAGGGGCGTTCAAAGCTTGCTGAGCCACGTCTGTGCCGGGTGGGAGGGCTTGAGTTTCTTGGTGTGATACGCTGCGTATAGTTCCGAGAACCATTCACCGGGAGCGCGGAACTGGTAGCCCGTAATGCCCTTGCGGCGCGCCGACAGATCGTAGGAGACCCAATGGTTGGGATAGGCCTCATGGATCATCCGGCCGGTCTTCGACATATGGCGGGCGTTGGAATTGGTGGCACTGTCCCAGATGTCCGTGGTGGTGCGCACGGCGCCCAGCCAGTCGAGGAAATTGTCCCGTCGCGTTTCCCATTCACCTTGCGTGACGCCGTCGGGCGGCGGCGGCAGGTCAGGATTGCCGCCCGCCATCTTGCGTTCGACAAAATGCGCATCGAAATCGAACTCGTCCGCGACTTCGACACTGATCTGCGAGGTATCGCCACCATGTTCGCGCCAGCCGCCGAATTCCGCACCCGCGCCCTTCGAGCGCATGAAGCCCTTGCGATCATCAACTGCATGGCCGATTTCATGAAGCGTTGTCCATTTGCCGTAGGTTGGATTGGGCACTTCGGTATCCGGCACGGGTTTGCATTCGTCGTCGATGGCGTCGAGTTGGTCGGGGTCGCCCAAGGCGTTGCCGTCCAGATTGAAATCGTTGAAGCAGGCCATAACCACGGCGCCGTTGGAGGGCTCGTAATAGGAGCCGCTTTCATCCTCGATCCGGTCAAAGCGGGCGAGGCTGGGGTTGAGCTTGGTGTTCGTCTCGGGAACCGAGGCGAGCATCTCGTAATAGGCCTTGAGGTTTGGCACGGGGGCATCGAGTGCCGGACCGGTCTTGGCCCCGCTGCCGTCCTCGGTGCGTGTCGCCTTGCTGGTGAATAGCTTCACGTCCATGTTGAAGCGGACCGACAGGAGTGTGGACATGACCTTTTGCGAGGCGTTGTCGGGCAGGCTCGCCACCATTGCATCGAGCTGCCGCTGACCGTCCGGCAGGGCAATCAGGGCGCGGATGTCCGCCTCACTCAGGTCGCCGTTGGTGTCTGCCAAGGTCGCCAGTTTCGCGACCGCGAGCAGCGCGTCGGCGGCGGAGAGCGATCCGTTGGCCTTGATCTGGTCGAACTTGGCCGAATGCTCCTGCGCCTTTGTCAGGTGCTCGTTAATTTTTGGCTCGGTTTTGGCCTTGTCGGGGTAATTGGTCTTGGCTAGCTCAGTCGCGGCCTTTTGAGTGTCCGTGAGGCGGATGCGGAAAGCATCTTCGGCGTCGGCCAGCTTGCGGGCGATCTCTACCTTGGTTTCGCCATCGATTAGGTGTGCGAGTGCCGTTTCGTCATCTGCGAGCGCGGCCTTGCGGGCATCCTCGGCCAGTTTCGTTACGGCGGCGAGCCGGTCCTTGATGTAGCCAGCCTGTTCGTGTGTGGCCTCAAGCCCGGACACACGTTCGTCCAAAGCATCGGCGCGGGAGTAGATCTGATCGACGTTCTGGGCAAGCCGGTAAGCGAAGGTAGCGGTATCGGCCGCCCGGCTGAGGGCCGCGCGGGCGTTCGATTCGTCACCATTTTTGATTGCGGTCTCGGCAGTTTCGATCGAATTTGCCAGGGTCTTGATCGGTTCGTCGATCTGCGCAGCGCGTTTGTGATCGACAAGCGCCTTATGGCTGGATTGGACGTCCTTTAGCAGCTTTGACAGATCGCCTTTCGGGGCATCCTTGAGCAGCGCAGCAAAAGGCGCGGCCTTTTCCGCCTCGGTCACCGCGTCGGTGCAGCGCTGCGGTACCATTTCGAGGCGTGAGGTGGCGGCGCCGTATTTTAACTCGCTTGCCTGATTGATGCAGGCGTCGCGGAAGGCCTCAATCGCCCTGATATCAGCCTGCACGTATTCGGCGAGGTGATGTTTTTTCAGTTGATCGATGGCCGTATTGGCCGGGATCAGGGCCGCCTCGAATTCCTCATAAGCGTTGCACAGGTTAAGAAGGGTTTTGATGCGATCAGGCATCGATTTCATGATCAGGGTGGCGTTGTAGTAATCGCGTCTGGCTTCCTCCTCCGCAGCCAGTTCGATGTCGGCATTGATCAGCGGATACTCGGCGTCGGCACCGGGGTTGAGGGCCGTTGTCAGCTTCTTGAACTCGGCCATTGCGGTCTGCTTGACCACGGCGTAGTCGTTCTTTTGTTGGATGATTTTCACGGCTCCGGTGATCTCGTGATAGATGGTGGATGACAGGCGCGCGGCGAGCCAGGCGCTGTGTTCCTCGAGTTTTTGCTTTGCCAGCGCGATCTTGGTCAGGATCGCCGACCGTTCTTCCGAAACAACGGGATCGGTGATGCTCGGTAGTCGGTCGGTGCAATCATCTTTGATCATCTTAGTGACGGCATCGTAATCGCTCTTGTAATTGTCGGAGATCACCTTGAGATCTGCGCGCCCGTTAACGATGAAATCGCGTGAGGCCTTTATCGCGGCATAGTCAGGTGGAGTTTTGCCAGCGTCGCTGTCGATGGTTAGAAAGCGCGCTTCGTGGGTAGGAAGCTTGAGCGCAACGCCGTGGTAGGTCTTGCTGATGTCAAGCGCGGTCTTGGCCTCAGCCTTCTGCTTGGCGATCCAAGTATCGGAAGTGTTGGTGATCTTGAGGTCGAGCGCGCCGAGGATCTTCGTTGCTTGGGCGGCGTTGAAGTTTTTCTTGTCCTTCTCGACCATGTCGGTGACGCGCTGGATGTCGGACGTCAGAACGCCACCGTCCACGAAGGGCGGAATCGCCTGGATGCGTTGCGCAAGGCGGGCGCGTTCGGTCTGGAAGGCGATCAGCGTGTCGGCCATATCATCCTTTTCGACCTGGGAGGTGCCTGAACGGAACAGACCGCCTGACTTGAAATGCTTCTTCAGGAATTTCTGGCTTGCGGGGGAAAGATCGGAAAAGGGCATGGTTCAGAGTTCCGTGTCAAAGGTTGCTGACCGTGACGGTCCGGGATTACCTGGCGAGTACGTTCGCGATGGCTTGCAACGATTGGGTCGCCGTGGCGGTTACGGCGACGTTTACAAATCCGTTGTCTGCATCCACGTCCTTGAAGAAGTCATCCTGTAGAGCCGCTTGGAATTCGCGGATCTTGGCATTAGCATCGCCCTTGAGCTTGGTTCGGTCGGGTCCTTCGGGCGTGTTGGTGATCTGGTCGAGCAAATCCTCGAGTTCGCCGTCGAAGACCTGAAGTCGCTTGTTCAGGCCACGTGCCTCGTCGGCGACCGGGGCCAGTTCGGGATCGTTTGCACACACATCGATTATGGCTTGTTCCAGTTTCTCGATCTCGGTCAGCATCTTTCGGCGGGTGTTTACCCAAAGCACACGGGATTTCTGGAACGGAACCACGTCTTTGGGTACTTCATCCTGCTGGCCACTTGCTGCGGCCGCGGCGGCTTCTTCCAGATGCGGCTTGAGCTTGGCGGCGATGGCCAGTGCGGCGGTGTAATCACCGGCTTCGGCTTTCTCCGAGGCCATGCCCCACGCCGCTTCCAGCTTGCTGCGGTTGGCCGGGTTGTTGCCGAGTGCCTTTTTATAAAGCACCTCCAACGGGCTTTGGACAGCCTCCCACTTCTTGCGGTCGGGGCTGTCTGCATCGGGGGTATTACCGTCGGAGTTGGTGTCGCCAGGGGTCTTTGCCTCGTTGCCCTCTGCAGGTCCAGCATCAAGGAGCGGTTTGAGCTTGGCAGCGACGCCCATGGCGGATTTGTAATCGCCGTTTCCAGCGGCGGCTTCGGCCCCGGCCCAAACCTTGACGATCTGTGCGGCCCGCGGGTCGGAGGACCCCTCGAACTTTGCGGCCAGCGGTGCGAGTGCCGCAGCGACTTGGCCCCATTGTCCGGCGGCGGGATCGTTGTCGTCATTACTGCCGTCATTTCCGTCGTCGGCCGACGCGTCACGGTTTTGAATGTCGTCGGTGTTCTCGTCCGCCGAATTGGCGTCTGTGGCCGCCTCGTTGTCGTCTTCGTCCTCGTCGCCTTCGGATTCAAGCACCTGACCGTTCGGGTCGGTGATGACCACCTTCATCTTGATGCCGCTCTTGGTCATGAACATCTTCATGTTCTTGGCAAGGCCTGGAAGCATATTGCCTTCGACCATTAGCGTCGCGATCTTGCCTTTCACCCCCACGGTGCCGTATGTAACCTTGCCGGTTTCGCCCTCGGCCTTGGCCTTGCGCATCATGACCTCGCCAGATTTCTTAAGGTCGAGGAAGAACACGTTGTCTTCTGGTTTTTTGCCGAGGCACAGGCCGAAAGCTAGATCCTTTTGACGCGCCTTCTTCAGCAGTGCCTGCATTTCATCAAGGTTTTCGGTCGACATTCCCATGGCGGCATCCTCGCATATGTTGTGGCCCCCACGGAGCCTGTGTTCGACGTGTGATACGCATCTCAGTCGGATATAGAGAATTCGATGCGGCGATTTTCACGGCGGCCCTGTTCGGTAGAGTTGTCCGCCACCGGCCGTGTCTCGCCATAGCCCAAGGCAATCAGTCGCGAAGGGCTGACGTCGCGGGTCGCCAGATAGTCAACCACGGATTGTGCGCGGCGTTCCGACAGAGTTTGGTTAGCGGCAGCGCTGCCGAAGCTGTCGGTATGTCCAGCGATCTGAATAGTAAGATCCGGGCAGCGGGTCACGATCTGTGCCACCGCGTCGAGCAGCGGGCCCGATGCCCCGTCGAGTTGGGCCGAAGCGGGCTTGAAGTAGATGTTGCCGGTACGCGACAGGATATCGAACCGGCCTACGCACGCCTCGAGCGAGAAATCGCCCTCGGCCTCTAGGGCGGCGGCGGCGGGCTTGTCGGTCGGCGTGATGATTTCCCCTGTGGTAACCGCACCTTCGCTCCCGGTGGCCTTGCTGAAGATGAGATCAAAGCTGACTGTCGTCGAGGGCACGATGGTGACATTTGCGGCTTCTTCAAGTTTTTGCAGCCCTTCGGTGAGGTTGAAATCGGCCACCGCCAGCGGCACGGGCTCCTCCGTCGAAACAGCAACGAGATCGTCTCCCACTAGGGTCAGGACGAGCTTTGCCTCAAGCGACTTGGTGACGCCGTGCAGCGCTAGTGTGAACGGTAGTGTGACGGTCTTGCGCTTCACCTGCGGCAGGTCAGCGATAAGTGTGGGGTCGATCCGCGCCGTCACTGTCGCCTCGGGGTACTGAAACGTCTCAAAGAATAAAAAGCGCATGCGCACGTTGCGCAAATCGACCTTGGTATCGACACTGTCGAGCAGAACCTTTAGAGACGCGTTCCCGTTGGGGTCGATTGTGCCGGTCATCGTGGCGAAGGAAGAGGTTTCGATCGCTGAGCCGTTCTTGATCGACTGAAACTGCAAAGAGGATGCGTCGCCTTCGAGCAACCACCCGTCGCCGAACGTTGCGTGCTGTGCAGCCGCGCTAATAGAAAATAACGTGGATAGAAGCACCGCGAACGAGAAGCGTCTAAAATACAGCATAAAAAGCTCCTTGGCAGTGGAGATGACCAAACTATCGCGCCAAGGCTGATCAAAAGCAACACTCTTGTGTCAGCCTGTGGGGACCGATTGCCATGTCGAGCGTTTGCTTTAAGGTGGTGGAGAGCCTAGCGAAGGAATGGATTTATGATACGGCTTTGGGTGCTGATCATGACAGTTTCACTGTTCGGTGCGACTGTTGGACAGGCGCAGAATTCTCCACCGCAGGAACGGATTGCGCTGGTCATCGGCAACAGCACTTATATGCACGTGTCGCCGCTCGATAATGCGATCAATGATGCGCAACTGATTACACAGTCCATCCGCGATGCTGGCTTCAGCGTGACGTTGCTGCAAGACGCGACGCAAATTGACATGCGTCGGGCAATTGCGGACTTCGGGCGGGCTTTGCGCGATGGAGGACCCGAGACCGTGGGCCTATTCTACTATGCAGGTCACGGGGTACAGAGTTTTGGGACGAACTACCTGTTGCCAGTGGATGCTGGCCTGACCGATGCAGCGGATCTGGACCTGGTGGCGATGGATGCCTCGAGCGTGCTGCGGCAGATGGCATCGGCACGTAACCGGACCAACATTGTGATCCTAGATGCTTGTCGAAACAATCCGTTCGAGAACATCCGGGATCTGGACGATAATGGCCTGGCCGAGATGAAGGCCCCGACAGGCACGTATCTTGCTTATGCCACAGCACCGGGTAGGGTTGCGATGGACGGCACGGGCCAGAATAGCCCCTTCAGCTATGCGCTGGCAGAGGCGATCCAGATCGAGGGCGCACCTATCGAGCGTGTGTTCAAGGATGTGCGGGTGAAGGTCATCGCCCAGACTGGCGGCGTGCAGACGCCTTGGGATACGTCATCGCTGACCCGCGAGTTCGTGTTCCGCCCGGGCAAGCAATTGTCGGCAGAGGAAATGGCCGAACAGCAGTTGTGGAATTCGGTAGCCAAAAGCCGAGACCCAGTTCAGATCATGTTGTTTCTGCGATCCTATCCACGCGGGCTTTACCAAGACGAGGCGCGGGCGATGCTATCGGATGTGCTGGAGCTTGAGCTAAAAGGGGGAAAGCCGGCGCAGCCAGTCGCTGCAACCCCGGAGCCAGATGCGCCCTTCGTGTCGACGGCCCCTGCCGAGACTGAAGTGCAGATGCTGGAAAAGGCGCGAGTGTCGGGCCTGAAGGAAGACTATCAGTCCTATCTCGACGCTTATCCCGACGGCACGTTCAAGGAATTGGTGCGGATTGAGATCGCCGGGCTGGAGGGCAAGGAAACCCAGGCGGCAACCTCGCGAGTGGCGGCTGCGCCTGCTCCTGCTCCTGCTCCTGAGGGTTTGTTAGAACCGGCCTCTGCGCAACCACGGTTGGACCCAATGTTTTTCAACCAACCGCTTACTGAGGGCCCGTCAGAGATCGTCGGTAAGACGATCCTGGAAATAATCGAGCTTTCGCCGCTTTTCCCGCCGATCGATGGGCTGCCCGACGCGGCTTGGAAGAACAGGTCCTGCAGTACCTGCCACAAGTGGACGCGCGATACGCTTTGTACCCAAGCGGCCACGTACATCAAGGAGGGCGGGGCGCGGGCGCTTCGCAAGGAACATCCGTTCGGCGGCAGCCTTAAGCGCCATCTTCGACTCTGGGCTGAGAACGACTGCAAATAGCGATCGACCAGCTTGATGCATATGGCTTCTATCGTATGGCGGGACGGGTCGTTACGAAGAAATACACCCATTCGCCTTTGAAATCTGGATCGGCGGCTTCGGCTGCGGCCACCCTGTCACGCAGCCAGCCGAGATATTCTGCCGCGGGTTCGATGGTCGGGCGCCGCGTGTCGTAGAGGGGGGCCGAAGCGGCGAAGGCGACGGCGATTTCCTGACCGAACGGCGGACCAATCAGGATCGGCGCGTCGCTGCCGGGTTGGGTGGGCACCACCTGCAAGGTTGAGGTCGCAGCAAAAGGACCGTTGCCATCGGTGAGGTTTGGCATCAGGTGGATGACCTGCCCCGCGGCGTCGAAATAATCGACATAGACATGCGCGGGATACTCCGGGGCTTGCAGATCGAAGCGCAGCACCTTGCCTTCGGAAAAGAGGTAGTCCTGCGCCTGCGCGGTGTCACCAATGAGCCGCGAGTCGGTGAATTGGTCGGTCGATTGAGGCAGCCCCAGAGTCGCAATGCCGGAAAGTGCGCGGCATTGGGGAGCGGGCAGGTGCTGAAGGTTCGCGGCTACTGGAATGTCGCCGCCGACCTGTGATCGCAGAGCCTCGAGTAGGGGACCGGCGAGGGACGGATCTGGGATGTGACCGCGTAGTTCAAGCGTTCCCGTCTCTGGCACGAAGGTGCCGGAGACGCGCGCGCAGTCAAGGTCGGTCAGCAGTGCTGAAAGACCGTCGCGCAATGTGGCCGCATCCTCAAGCGCACTGGGGGCCATGAATGCTTGAATGGTGGCGAGGGCCTGTGGATCGGTCACCAGCCTGTCGCCGAAGCGCCAGGCAAGCTCGGCTTTAGTCCGGGTGACGGGTAGGGGCGGTTCTATAGCCGAAGTGATGTCAGCGAGTGCTTCACGCGCGGGTGTTCCTGTCGCTGCTTGATGAGCAGCGGCATCGGCGTCGGGCTGTAGTGTGTTGGCTGGCTGGACAACCGGTGTGGTCGTGGCTGCGGATGCAGCTATGGGCTGGCTGGGCGACACCGGGTCGCCGTCCGGTGTGGCGGCTGAAAATGTGTCGCTCGTGATCCGGCCGGGAGCAAGGCTGGCTTGGATCAGCTCTGCCGGCGCCACGCCGACCGATTCGATCAGGGTGGCTTTAGCGATTTGTTCGGACAGAGCGGGGCTGTTGCGGACGGTTGTACCGGCAGGACGGATCGTTGCAGCGATCTGCGCCGCGGCGGGGGCCGCGGAAAGAGCTGCGGTTTGCGGCGATGCCTGCGACAAAGTCTGTGCCGGTGCGGCTTGTGCTACGAGTGGTGCCGCGCGAGGCGTGACAGGGAATGCCTCGGACTGCGGCACGGTCCCGGCATTCAGATCGGTGCCGTCTGCCTTCGCCTCTCGCGCCGCATCGGATTGCGGCTCATGCTCCTGTGCGGTTTGGGTTGGCGCGGTGACCGTGTCCATATGTAGGCGCGATTCTGGTCCGGGCTGATCAGGGACATCATCAAATGCGCGGGTAACAAGATATAGACTGCCCGCCGCGAGATGCACCAGCGCGGAGCCGGCGAGCCCGACGGCCCATAGGACGGCGCGGCTTGTCATTGGATCTCTGGCGTGACGACGAGGACAATATCGCGCGCGCCAAGAGCTTCGATCTCTGCCACCAGCGGCAGCAGGTCCGCCATGACCACGTCGCGATGGGCATTGATCCGCACCAGCAGGCCGGGTTCAGCATTGAGCTGTTCTGAAAGGATAGTGAGCAGGGCGGACGCGATTGTTTCTTTGCCATCGAGCGCCAGTGTTCCCGCGGGAGCGACCGATACGGTCGCCCCGCCTGCAGGCATGTGCGATCCCGTGAAGGCGGTGGCGGGCCGAACCTCGAACGGGGCGGTGGCATCCATGCGCCCAATCAGCATAAAGAACACCAGCAGGAAGAAAACCACGTCAATAAGCGCGATAATGGTTTCGGGTGGGGTGCGGCGCTGCGGACGGGACAGTTTCATTGCTGCCCCTCCAGTCGCATCAGGCGCAGGCGTGTAGCGCCCGCCGTCGTAAGCATGTCCATGGTGCCGACCAGTGCCTGCGTTGTCGCGCGTGAGGAGGGCAGAAGCACGACCGAGAGCAGGGGGTTCTCCGCCAGACCGGACCGAACCAGGTCTACAAGCGCATCGGGCGCGTGGAGTTGACCCCTGATATGAGTTGCGCCGTCTGCGTCGATGCGGACGAGCAGCGTTGTGCCGTTGCCTGCCGCTTGGGACTCGGACTGCTCGGCCCGGTCGACGATAGGGACCATGCTGAGATTTAGATAGGTCGACGTGACCATGAAGAATACCAGCAGTATTAGCAGGACGTCGATCATTGGCACCAGCGAGATTAGCTGGCGTGGTGTCGCCTTGCGGGTCAGCTGCACAGGAGAGCTCCAAGGTGAGAGGTGGCCGCCATCACGGTATCGTCCCGGTGTCCTCCAGCAGGAAGAATTCACCTGCGGCGGATTCAATGTCGTGGGCAGCTGCGTCTACGCGGGTGGCCAGCAGGGTCGCGGCAATGGCCGCCGGAATCGCCACAACAAGGCCCGCAGCGGTGGTCAGAAGCGCCTGCCAGATGCCGCCTGCCAGCACTGATGCATTGGCCGCGCCCTGCGCCAGCTCGAGTTCCTGAAACGACTGGATCATTCCCAGCACGGTGCCCAGCAGCCCCAGCAGCGGTGACACCATTGCCACGAGCTCTAGCAGTCGGATGTGGCGGGACATCACCTCGACCTCTGCATTGCCACGGCGCACAAGTTCGGCCTCAAGCGGTTTGCGGGGCATTTTTCCCTGCGCGGCGTTCAGAGCATAGTGAAGGATGCGGTCGGCGGGGGACGTGCCTTTTGCAAGGTTGGCAATGGCTGTCTCGCGGTCTCCCTTGGACCAGCGTTCGAGCGCATCGTGCCGTGCCGTGCCGGCCGACCGGACGTGCGCCAGTTGCAATACCTTGACCACGATCAGGGCGACGGACAGCAGCGACATCAGTGCCAGAA
Organism: Roseovarius sp. 217; assembly: GCF_000152845.1. Lineage (GTDB taxonomy): Bacteria > Pseudomonadota > Alphaproteobacteria > Rhodobacterales > Rhodobacteraceae > Roseovarius. Next base: position 410,100 of record NZ_CH902584.1, on the reverse strand, counting down.
TCACGATTATCGGCCCGCCGGTGCCGACTATGGACAGGGCCGCGTTCATTCATTTCACCAGCGGTGCGGTGGTGCGACTGACCAACTTGACGAGCGGAAAGCAATCGATGTTGTCCTCGTTCTGCGGTTGGCAGCTGTCGATGGCATGCAGCAGGATTTCCGAGATGTCGCTGCAAGCGATCTGCGGGATCTCGAAAAGTTTGAGGGTGGTGCGCGCGACCGGCAAGGGAGCCGCGTCGATGTTCAACAGCCTGTCGATCACGCCCTGACCATCGAGAATGGCAAGAGACATCGCGAAGCCCTCGAACGCCTTGCCGGTTTCGTTGCGGAAAAGAAAGAAGGCTCGACAGCCACCGTCTTCCGCAGGTTCGAACTTGTTCAATTCAACGGTAAGGCCTTGCTCCTGCGCGGTGGCGGGCATCGGCAAGACAGTCGCGGCAACGGTGAAAGCCGTGGCACAGCGCGCTGTAAATCTGGTGAACCGGGGCATGGGAGTTCCTTTTCGAAGGTCTGCACCCGCGATGAAATCGCTTTACCGCGTAGCGGTCAAGACAAGCTCAAGGGGCAGCTAAATCCGTCCGTCGACTTGATGAGAGTTTTTCTAGCCAAAAATAGAAATTATGCTAAGGTTAATTCGGATAAACCAGCTTCTAAGTTATGGCGCATTTTCGCCGAGCCACGACCAACACGCCTGTCCTTAAGGAAATTCTATGGATGTTGATGCGCTTCTTCAGGAGCATGGAGAATTTCCTCCCAGCGGCGAAGACCTTGAATACGATCCTGAATTCACCGAGATGGAGATCGCGGCGACGCCCGGCGAGGAGAAGCAGGTCGGGAACGAGTTCGTTCCAGGTGACGATCCTGACTACAAGGAAGTGTCAAGGCTGGCACTTGCGATAATCGCACGTAGCCACGATTTGCGGGCGGGGGTTTTTCTGGCGGAAGCGCAGCTGCGGCTGAACGGATTGCCAGGATTTGCTGACGGAACCAGCTATATCCGCCGCTGTCTCGAGGATTACTGGGAGACGTGTCATCCGCAGCTGGATGCGGAGGACGATGACGATCCTACGATGCGGGTGAATGCGGTTCTGGCTTTAGCCGATGACGACCGCATCTTGCGGGGACTGCGCAAAGCGCCCCTGACAGCAAGTCGGACGTTTGGAATGATTTCACTGCGCCATATTGCCGTGGCCGACGGCGATATAACGCGGCCTGCCGACATGGAAAATGTGCCCGACGCCTCCGCCATTGCGGCCGCGTTCCAAGACACGGACGAGGACACTCTGCGACGAATTGCGGAGGCGGCCGCAACGGCGATGTCGGACGTGACAGCGATCAGCGACATCTTCGACACGCAGACGCCCGGGCAGGGTCCGGATCTTGATCCAGTGCTGAAGCTCCTCAAAAAGATCAACAAACATCTCCGCAATGCCATCGGCGAACCGGTGGTTGCAGAATTGGATGTGGCCGATAAAGATCTAGCTGACGCAGTCCCCGAAGCGCGTGCCGCTAGCGGAGGTAGCGGGGCCATCAACTCACCCGTTGACGTGGAAAACGCACTCGACCGTATCATCGGCTATTACGAGCGCAGGGAACCGTCTAGCCCACTGCCGATTCTTCTGAGGCGCGCCAAGAAGCTGGTAAATGCGGATTTCCTAACAATCATGCGGGACATGGCACCGACAGGACTGGAACATGTCAACATGATTGGCGGAATCGAGCAAGATGAGTGATGATTTGATGACGCTACAATTCCAAGGCGATACAGTCCAACCATAACGAGATTTGAAGGAGACAAAGGCGATGGCCGGAAGTTCACAGAAGTTCATAGCCCGCAACCGCGCGCCTCGCGTGCAGATCGAATATGATGTGGAGCTTTACGGTTCCGAGAAGAAGGTGCAGCTGCCTTTTGTTATGGGCGTAATGTCCGATCTGGCCGGCAAGTCCGAGGTCGCGCAGCCTGTTGTGGCTGACCGGAAGTTCCTTGAGATCGACGTCGATAATTTCGACGACCGGATGAAGTCCATGGCGCCGCGTGCGGCGTTCACGGTGCCCAACACGCTGACTGGTGAAGGAAACATGGCGGTCGATATCACCTTTGACAGCATGAACGATTTCAGCCCTGCGGCAATTGCTGCCAAGGTCGAACCCCTAAAAGAATTGCTGGATGCTCGCATGCAGCTGAGTAACCTTATGACCTATATGGACGGCAAGTCCGGTGCCGAGGACCTGATCGCAAAGATCATGCAGGATCCGGCTCTGCTCAAGACACTTGCCGCTCAGCCAGCCCCCAAAACCGACAGCACGGACCAGGAGTAACAGATGGCCGAGACAGAAACAGAAGCAGCAGGCGGCGCCAAATCTACGGCTTTTGGTTCGTCCGATTTCGAGAATTTGCTGAAAAAGGAGTTCCGCCCCAAGTCCGATCAAGCAAAGACGGCGGTCGAACAAGCGGTCAAGACCCTTGCGGAACAGGCGTTGGCCAACACTAGCTTGGTTTCGGACGACGCGCTGCGAACCATTGAAAGCATCGTCGCGCAGATTGACAAGAAATTGACCGAACAGGTCAACCTGATCCTGCACCACGCCGATTTTCAGCAACTTGAAAGCGCCTGGCGCGGCCTCCATTATCTCGTCAACAACACCGAGACCGACGAGATGCTAAAGATCCGGGTGATGAACATCTCGAAGAAGGACATGCACAAGACCCTGCGCAAGTTCAAGGGCACCGCATGGGACCAGTCGCCGATCTTCAAGAAGGTTTACGAAGAGGAATTCGGCCAGTTCGGCGGCGAGCCTTTCGGCGCGCTGGTGGCAGATTACCATTTCGACCACAGCCCGCCCGACGTGGAGCTGCTCGGCGAGATGTCCAAGATCGCCGCTGCCGCGCATGCGCCGCTGATCACCGGTGCCAATCCAACACTCTTCCAGATGGATAGCTGGTCAGAGTTGGCCAATCCGCGCGACCTGACCAAGATCTTCCAGACGCCAGAATATGCGTCTTGGCGATCCCTGCGCGAAAGCGAGGATTCCAAGTATGTTGGTCTCGCTATGCCGCGTTTCTTGGGCAGACTGCCATATGGTGCAAAAACTGACCCCGTCGAGGATTTCGCCTTCGAGGAGGACACGGACGGGTCTGACAGCACCAAATACGGTTGGGTCAACGCTGCCTATGGCATGGCGGTCAACATCAACCGTTCGTTCAAGGAATACGGATGGTGCAGCCGTATCCGAGGCATCGAAAGTGGCGGTGCGCTGACCAATCTGCCTTCGCATACCTTTCCGACTGATGATGGCGGTGTGGATCAGAAATGTCCGACTGAAATCGCAATCTCGGATCGGCGCGAGGGCGAGCTTGCCAAAAACGGCATGATGCCCCTGATCCACCGCAAGAATTCTGACCTTGCGGCCTTTATCGGGGCGCAGTCGCTGCACAAGCCAGCAGAATATGACGACGACGACGCGACGGCCAACGCAAACCTAGCTGCGAGGCTGCCGTATTTGTTCGCCACTTGCCGCTTTGCCCATTACCTCAAATGCATCGTGCGGGACAAGGTGGGCAGCTACAAAAGTCGCGACGATATGCAGGAATGGCTGCAGAAATGGATTAACCAGTATGTTGATTTCAATCCGGAAAGCTCACCCGAATCCGTAAAGGCGCAGCACCCCCTTGCTGCGGCAGAAGTAGTGATTGAGGAAGTGGAGGGTAACCCGGGGTACTATACGTCGAAGTTCTTTCTTCGACCGCACTATCAGTTGGAGGGCCTGTCTGTTTCCCTTCGATTGGTTTCGAAGCTGCCGAGCGAAAAGGCCTGACGTTATCACTGCTTCTCTCGGCAATCTAATTTCTTAGAAGCATCAACAATGAGGAAAAACAAAAATGTCATTCGACGCATTTATGTACATGCCCGGTGAATCCAAGCTCCAAGGTGAAACTCAAGATGATGATATGGCCAAAGAAAAGGCCTTTGAAATCCTAAGTTTCGAAATCGGGGCCGAGAACAACATCAACATTGGGTCGATTTCGTCCGGTGGTGGGGCTGGCAAGGCCACGTTCAAGGAATTGACTGTCACAAAGAAGACAGACACGGCGTCCTGCGGCTTGTTTACTCGCCTTTGTGAAGGTGGCCACATTCAGGACGTTCACATCGTGCTGCGCCGCTCGGGTGGCACTGCTGGTAAATCTGGCGCGACCTTCCTGAAGTTCGACTTCAAACTTGTCATGATCCAGGACATTAGCTGGTCGGGTTCGGACGGCGACGACATCTGTGAAGAGACCCTGGTCATGCAATATGGCGCGATGAAAGTCGAATACAGCCAGCAGGACGTCAAAGGTACGATGAAAAAGCACAGCGATGCGATGTGGAGCCGCGTCAAGAACAAGGCCGAGCTTACCGTGTGACCCTTGTGCCTTGCAGAAATGCGTAAAGGCTGGCCCGCAATCGAGCCAGCCTTTACGAGGTTATTTTCCAGGGAGAACGCGATGATAGCCGAGGATCTGTTAGAAGCCGGTGATCTGGATGGAGCGCTTGTCGCGTTGCAAGAAGCTGTGCGCGGGGATGCAGCGAACCCAGCGCTGCGCATTTTCCTTTTTCAGCTTCTTTGTGTGCGCGGTGACTGGAAGCGCGCGATTGCGCAGCTCAAAATCTCGGCTGAACTGGATCCGACCGCTACACCTATGGCGCAAACTTACCGCGAAGCCATCATTTGCGAAGTGTACCGCGAGAAGGTGTTTGAGGGCGAGAAGGCGCCGCTAATTTTCGGCGAACCGCAGGAATGGACGGCACTGATCGTCGAAGCGTTGAAAGCAAATGCCGCAGGCAACACGGGCAAGGCTGCCGAGATCCGGGCGCGCGCATTCGACGCCGCGCCGACGGTGTCAGGTAAGGTCGATGGGCAGTCGTTCGCGTGGATCGCGGATGCCGACATGCGGCTTGGCCCACTACTGGAGATCATCGTGAACGGTAAATATTACTGGATGCCGTTCACATCGATCTCCAAGGCTGAATTCGAAGACCCTGCAGATTTGCGCGATGTGGTCTGGACGCCCTGTACGATCACCTTGACCAACGGAGGAGAATTCGTCGCCCTGATTCCGACCCGCTATGCCGGGACCGTTGCCGCCGACGGAGCAGCTATAAAACTAGCGCGGGCAACGGAATGGGTCGATCTCGGTCACGACACCTTTGCGGGACTTGGCCAGCGGTTGTTAACCACGGATCTAGGAGACACTGCGTTGATGGATCTACGTCTGCTCGAGATGGACGCGGTCAGCGGTGCCGGGGAACTCGCGGATGTCTGACCGGACGATATCCGAACGGCTGCAACCGTCGCTTCTGGACCGGCTGACCGATCAGGGACCGTCGGAAAAGACCGAGCGGCGCGAGGATCGAGTGATTGACCTGCGCAAGTTGCGCGAGATCATTCAGCGCGATTTAGCTTGGCTGCTGAATACTTCGGACAACAGCACCATGATCGACGTGGACAAATATCCCAACGTGGCCCGGTCGGTGCTGAATTTCGGTATCCGGGAAGTGGCTGGTGATTATTCCACTGCCGAGCGTGCAGAGTTGATCCGCAAATCCATCGTCGGCGCAATACGGACCTTCGAGACCCGAATACATCCCGATTCTGTCGCGGTTGCGCTGCGTGTCGGCCAAGAAAGCGGCGGCAGCATCGTGACATTCGATATACGCGCCGACATGTGGGCTCAACCTATGCCAATGGAGCTTTACCTGCGCAGCCAGGTTGATGTGACGACTGGAGAGCTTGAGCTGGAAAGGATCGTCTGACCTCCCATGGATACACGCCTGTTGAAACATTACGAAGGTGAACTGGCCTTCATGCGCGATATGGGCGCCGAGTTCGCAGAAGCTTTCCCCAAGATCGCGGCTAGGCTGGGTATGGACGGTGTCGAAGTTGTCGATCCCTACGTGGAACGGTTGCTTGAGGGCGTTGCATTCTTGTCTGCGCGTGTCCAGCTTGAGCTGGAGCTGCAATATCCAATGCTGACGTCGCATCTGTTGGAAATCATCTATCCGCATTACTTGGCGCCGTTACCCTCGATGATGGTAGCCGCATTCGAGCCCGACATGCAGAACGCCGCACTTGCCGATGGTTATTTGATTCCGCGCCATTCCGTCATGCGCAGCACGCTTGGTGAGGATGACCACACGCCCTGCGTCTTTCGCAGCTCCAGCGACGTGACGCTGTGGCCGATCACAATCACGCAAGCTGAATATATCGACGGTCGCGGGGAGCTTGCAGCGGCAGGCATATCGCGCGACACCGAGGCGCGGGCGGGAATACGGCTGCGGTTAAGCAGGTTCGGCAAGCTGCCGATTGCCGATCTGTCGCTGGACAATTTGGTTCTGTTCCTAAACGGACAAGAGGGCAAGAACTGGGAACTGCACGAGCTTCTCGGCACGCAGGTAACGGGAATGGTGGGCCGGTCCACCGACCGGCGGAACGATTGGATCGCGGAACTGCCGAACGGTCGCGTGGTGCCGCGCGGCTACGAACCCGAAGAGGCGCTGTTGCCTACGCCGCAGCGGTCATTCGACGGCTACCGCCTGTTGCAGGAGTATTTTGCAATGCCGGAGCGGTTCCATTTTGTGGAATTGCAGGGGCTGAGCATGGCCATCGGTCGCGCCAAGGGGCACGAAGTTGATATCTATATCCTTTTGCGAGATGGCGCGCCGGACATCGCGTCCGGCGTTACGCCCGAGGCCTTCACGCTGCATGCGACGCCGGCAATCAACCTGTTCCACAAGCGCTGCGACAGGGTACATGTATCGGGAGCCGACGTTGATCACCATGTTGTCGCTGATCGTACCGCGCCGCTCGATTTCGAGATATTCTCGATTGAGAGCGTGGCCGGGATTTCGGGGGAGGGAGATCAGGACGTCCCGTTTCGCCCATTCTATTCTGCTGACGACCTGACCGCCGCTGGAGAGCGGCACACGGCCTATTACACACAGTCACGCAAGATGCGGCAACGTGCAGAACGTGAGCGGCTCAAGGGAGTGCGGACATCCTATCTGGGGTCCGAGCTGTATCTTTCTCTTGTGGACAGCGCGCAGGCCCCGTTTTCGGCCAGCCTGGATCAACTGGCGGTTCAGGCGATGGTCACGAACCGCGACCTACCGTTATTGTTGCCAACCGGATCAAAGGACGTTTTCCACCTGCCCGAAGGTGGACCGGTGGCGCATGTCACCACGCCGGTCAGCCCAACGCGCCCGCGCCCGACGCTGGCCCAAGGGGACACGGCGTGGCGTCTGATTTCGCATCTCAGCCTCAACTACTTGTCTATCGCCGAAACCGGCAAGGACGACGGCGGTGCGGCGCTGCGTGAGTTGATTGGAATATACGCGCCGTCGGGCAACAAAGTCCTTGAAAAGCAACTTGAAGGGCTGACTGGCGTGTCGACTCGGCCCATCGTGCGGCGCATGTCGGACGAGGTACTGTCTACGGCAGTGCGCGGTTTGGAGATTTCCATCACCTTCGACGAAAGTTTTTTTGAAGGCACCAGCGTCTATTTGTTGGGTGCCGTGCTTGAGCGGTTTTTTCGTAAATATGTATCTATCAACAGTTTCACAGAAACGGTGCTTGTCACCCAGCAGCGCGGAGAGATTACCCGATGGCGCCCCCGGACAGGTCTGGGACGGATCCTCTGACGCATCTGGAGCGGCTGAGTCAGGACCCTGAAAAACATCATATATTCCATGCTTTCCGGATACTGGAAGCGGCGTTTCCGGACGCGCCCCGGTTCGGGGAGGCGCGCCGCCCGCGTGAGGACAAGGTGCGTTTTGGTCAAGAGGCTGAGCTGTCGTTTCCGCCTTCGACTGTGGCCGGGTTCACGCCGCCCCGTGGCGGCAAGCCGGGGCGTTTGACCAACCGCTTCTTCGGCCTGTTCGGCCCGCAAGGGCCGCTACCGCTGCACCTGACGGAACATGCCCGCGCCCGGTTGCGCCATCACCGAGATCCGACCTTCGTGGAATTTGCGAACATCCTGACTCATCGGCTGATGACATTGCTTTACCGTGCCTGGCGTTCCGGACAACCCGCGCCGAGCTTCGACCGCGGCAACAACGACGGGATTGAACGAAAGATCGCGGCCATAGCGGGCTATCACGGGACCCATTTACGCAAATCGGACGACCTGCCAGATCTGGCCAAGCGTCATTTTACCGGGCTGCTCGCGCAAGGGCCGAAGAACGCCGAGGGTCTGCGGTCCATCGTCGAGGCCTTCTTTGGCACGAAGGTCCAGGTGCAGGAATTTGTCGGCTGCTGGCTGTATCTGGAGCCAGATGACCGCTGGCGAATGGGAGTGCCAGCGGCGCTGGGGCGCACAACCTCGATTGGAGAGCGGGTCTGGACACGTTCGGCTAAGTTCCGGCTGCGGCTGGGGCCACTGAGTCTGTCCGATTACATCCGCTTGCTGCCGGGCGGCGAGTCTCTGCCACGGCTGCGCGCCATCGTGCGCAATTACGCGGGTGATGCGATGGACTGGGATGTGAACTTGGTGCTGTGCGCCGACGAAATACCGCGCGCCAAGCTGGGCGAGACGGTGCGGCTGGGTCAGACCAGCTGGATCGGAGAGAACAAGATCAAGAAAGATGCCGATAACCTGTTTCTGGAGCCGAACGCCCAGATACATCTGGCGACAATGACAGGAAGGACATGAAATGACGGAAATCAGCCGCGTTGCGCTATTTGGCAAGCTGAACAGCCTTGGTTACAAGGCCATCGAAGGGGCGACGGTGTTCTGCAAGATGCGCGGCAACCCCTATGTCGAGATCGTGCACTGGATCCACCAGATCCTGAACAACCAGGATAGCGACCTGCACCGGATTATCGACCATTTCAATCTGGACATGGGCAAGATCGCCACTGAGATCACGAGGGCGCTGGACAACCTGCCGCGCGGGGCGAGTTCGGTGTCGGATCTGTCGTCGCATCTGGAGGATGCGATGGAACGGGCCTGGGTCTGGGGGTCTCTCCTTTATTCCTCGAACCAAGTACGGACCGGGCATATCCTGCTCGGAATGCTTGAAACACCGAACCTGCGCAATACCCTCGTCAGCATTTCGCCGACGCTGGCCGGGGTGAAGTCAAACGATCTGGCAGAGCACTTTCACAAGATAACCGATGGCTCGCCCGAGGATCGGATGCGCCCACAGGATGGATCGGTGACGGGCGGAGGGGCCGAACCGGGCGAGGCATCGGGAGCCATGGCACCGTCGCAGATGGGCAAGCAAGAGGCGTTGGATCAGTTCTGCACTGACCTAACCAAACAGGCGCGCAACGGCGAAATTGATCCGATCGTTGGTCGGGATGAGGAGATTAGGCAGATCGTCGACGTTTTGATGCGGCGGCGGCAGAACAACCCGATCCTCACCGGCGAGGCGGGCGTAGGCAAAACCGCTGTGGTCGAGGGTTTCGCATTACGTATCGCGCGGGGCGATGTACCCCCGGCGCTGAAAGACGTACGGCTTTTGATGTTGGATGTCGGCCTGTTGCAGGCGGGTGCCAGCATGAAAGGCGAATTTGAGAACCGATTGCGGCAAGTGATCGACGAGGTGCAGGGTTCACCCACACCGATCGTGATGTTCGTGGACGAGACACATACGTTGGTAGGTGCGGGCGGGGCTGCCGGAACCGGTGATGCTGCGAACCTGCTTAAGCCAGCGCTCGCGCGCGGTACGCTGCGGACCATAGGTGCGACGACATGGGCCGAGTACAAGAAATACATTGAAAAAGACCCTGCGCTGACCCGCCGATTTCAGGTCGTTCACGTACAAGAGCCGAGTATCCCCAAGGCGATCATGATGATGCGCGGCATCACCGGGATGTTGGAGAAGCATCATAGAGTCCAAGTGCTGGACGAGGGAATCGAGGCCGCAGTGACTTTGTCTGCGCGATATATTCCAGCGCGACAATTGCCGGACAAGTCGGTCAGCCTGCTAGATACCGCCTGTGCGCGGGTCGCTGTCAGTCAGCACGCGGTGCCCGCGCAGGTCGATGACAGTCGACGCAGGATCGAAGCCTTCAGCACGGAGCTTGACATCATCGGGCGCGATGAAAGCGCCGGTTTCGATGTGGATGAGCGCCGCGCTGCGGTGACCGAAGCCAAGAATGAGGAAGAGGTTAGGCTGGCTGGATTGAATGCGAACTGGGACGCCGAGAAGGCCTTGGTTGCCGAGATAATTGGCCTGCGCGCGCAGCTACGGGGCGCGGGTCATCCGGTGGATGAGGCCGAACCGCCACAGGGTTTGGCCGTGACAGAGGCCGCGTCGGTGGAGGCGGGCCTTGCGCTGATGAGCGACGTTGAGCGCGCCGAGTTGATGGCGCTGCTCAGGGCAAAGAACGCCGAGTTGGTGGAGCAGCAGGGCGATAGCCCCCTGATCCTCCCCATCGTGGACCATCAGGCGGTTGCCAACGTCGTCGGCGACTGGACTGGCATTCCAGTGGGACGCATGGTTAAGGACGAGATCGAAACAATACTGAATCTGGAGCAACACCTAGCGCGCCGGGTCATCGGTCAGGACCACGCGATGAAGATGATCGCCAAGCGTATTCAGACCAGCCGAGCCGGGCTCGACAACCCCAGTAAACCGATCGGCGTGTTCCTGTTGGCGGGCACCAGCGGCGTTGGCAAGACGGAAACTGCGTTGGCACTGGCAGAAGTACTATACGGTGGCGAGCAGAATGTGATCACGATTAACATGTCGGAGTATCAGGAGGCGCATACTGTGTCGTCGCTGAAGGGTGCGCCGCCGGGCTATGTTGGGTACGGCGAGGGTGGTGTGCTGACCGAGGCAGTGCGGCGCAAGCCTTACTCGGTGGTGCTACTCGACGAGGTGGAAAAGGCACATCCGGACGTGCATGAGATATTTTTCCAAGTATTCGACAAGGGCGTCATGGAGGACGGCGAGGGTCGGGTGATTGATTTCAAGAACACGCTGATCTTGTTGACATCTAACGCGGGCACTGAGCTGATCATGGATCTGTGTTCGGACCCCGAGTTGCTGCCAGAACCCGAAGGCATGGCCAAGGCCCTGCGCGAGCCGTTGCTCAAGGTGTTTCCGCCGGCGCTGCTGGGGCGTTTGGTGGCTATCCCGTATTACCCGCTAAGCCCGCACATGATTGCGGAAATCACCAAGCTGCAGCTGGGTCGGATCAAGAAGCGTGTGACGGCAGCGCACGGTGTGCCGTTCGAGTATTCCGATGCGGTGGTAGATGAGATCGTTAACCGGTGTCAGGAACTGGAGAGTGGCGGGCGGATGATCGACGCGATCGTGACCAACACGATGCTGCCCGACATCTCGGCCGAATTCCTGCGTCGGATGATGGAGGGCAACAAGGTTGAGAAGGTAGCCATCGACGTTGTTGACGGCGAATTCATCTACAGCTTCGATTGATCCTCAGGACGCAGTGAGCATGGAGGACGGCTCATGACCAAGCATACAGTGATGGATAAGAAGAACGTCGAGATCAATGTCTCGGGGCTAAGGATGGTAAAACCCCCTGCGCTTAGCTTCAAGGTAGTGGTCGAGTTGGACAAGAAGATGGAGAAGGGGGCGGAGAAGGACCCGCTGTTGATCCAAGAATTCCAGAATGCGGCGATGGAGGTCTACGACCAGACCGTCAAGACGATCGAACAGAAATGCAAGGTGTTCGACAAGGGTTTCCTTGAAATGGTCTCCAAGGGGGCAAGCAAGTCCGATCTGAAAAAGCAGCTCGACGGGTTGAACAATGCGATAAAGAACGACGTCAAGGTGGCCGAGAAAGCGGCGGAGATCCAGGTCGCGAAGGCTTGGGCCAGCCTGCAGAAGAAAAGGAAGGAATGGTCGAAGTTCAGAATCAAGATCGCCACCACCATCGTGGGCACACTTGCGGGGCTAGCGGTGTCGATTGCGGCGATGGCGACCTCGCCTTTCTCGGGTGGGGCCGGAGCCGCATTGGGCATCATCGGTTTCGTGAAGTCCGGCGTCACTCTGGCGACCGAGATCGGCAAGATTGCAATTTCCATTGATGCCGCCAAGAAGGTGGTCGAGCTGAACCTCAAGGTCGTTGAAACGGCAGCGAAGAAGTCTGGGGTTTATGCGGCGAACGAGATATCAGGCGCGGTCTTTAACGAATTCGTCGGCATATCGCAGCCCACGATCAAGTCCACTGAGGGGGCTGCTGACACGCTGAGCGCCAAATATGCGCAGATCGTGGTCAAGGTGCATGAGCTGAGCAAGGTGCTCAACAAAATCCTCGCGCAACAGGACAAGATGAAAAAAGAGTTCATGAGAGATGTGGACAATCGGTTGAAGAGCCACCCCGCACCCAACAAGACTGCGCAGCGCAAGGTGATCGAAAAACAGCTCGATGATGCGCTGGGGGCCAATTACGTCAAAGTCACGGATGCGATCGGCGATGTGCAGAAGATGTATGCCGAAACGGTCAAGTGGAAGGTGCCGGTCAAAACGCTCAAGATCAGGGTCAAGCAACTGTCGATGAAGGACCCAAAGGCGCTTAAAGTGTTTCGTGAGGGGCTCAAGTTCGCCTCGCTGGCCCTAGCCCCCATTGATGGAAATTCGGTTGCGACGACGGCCAAGGATCTGGGCATGGGCTTGGGTGGCGCGGTGGGTGGTTATGCCTTTGATAAGATCAGCAGTAAGGCCATCGACGGCACTTTCTTCGACGTGGCCTGAGCGGGCAGGTGGGCTGATTTGTGGTTCTGCCCAATTAGGCAAACCCCTACAAAGAGGATGTGAACACAATGGCAGATGTTGGAAAGACCAAGATCAGCGTCGAGCGCAAGATCAATCCGTTCGGAGAGACTAAGACCAAGAAGCCCCCTGACTGGTTCCGGGCGCGGCCCGGCGCCGAGAGTGGGGTGACCGATCTGACTTTCAAGCGGACGATGGAGCTTGATCCGCGAAAGTGGAAGAAGAAAGTGATCGAGGACGGTATCTATGCCGTCGCCCGCTATGAGCTGTCACTTTTCGCGACCGTTCTGGGGGCGTTGGAAAAGGATATCCTGAATGCCCGACCCAAAGAGCGCAAAAAGGCCAAATTCCAGCGCAACGACAAGGACGAGACGCCAGACGAGAAGAAGGCGCTCGATGATGCCGAGGCGCAGGTAAAAAAGCTGTTCAAGAAAATGTCCGGTCAGATAGAGGACAAGGTTTCGGTCGCGCTGGACGAAGTCGAGAGCGACAAGGGTGACAACAAGAATGCACTGGCTGCGGGCAAGGAAGCGCTGAAGAAATTCGATACGCTCGACACATCTGGCATGTTCTCGAAACTGACCAGCCAGGTAGTGAAAGCCGTCTACACGCTTGGCGTGGAGATTGAGAAGTCAGGCGATGAGGCAGCGCAAGAGGCGTTCAAGAAGTCCGCCGCAGCTCTGGACAAAGTCAGGAAGGAGTACGACGGGACTGCCAAGTCCACCAAGGACGTGGCCAATTTCCTGCTGACCAAGGGTGCGAAGATGGCGACCGACACCAAAGCCGATCCGGCGTTGCAGGACATCGGTAAGATGATCTCGAAGTCGGGCAAGGTTAATGCGTCGCTGGTCAAGTTGTCAGGCACTATCGACACCTACGAGAAGGCCCTTGACGAGACGATTGCGTTCGTCAAGGGCGGAAAATCGACTGGTTCTGCGGCCAAGAACTGGGCGACGCGTTTCGGCAACGAGCATAAGAACAAGGACAAGGCGGTGGCTGATGCGGTAAAGTCGGTCAAGATTGTCAGCAAGAAATTCAACGAAGCGGCTAGAAAGGTAAAGTAATGTCGAGCGACGCGTCGATCCATGAGCAGTCTGAGGTGCCCGGCGCCGCCGAGGGGACAGGTGATGGAACGACTTTGGGCAAGGAGCGGGATCCCTACTTCCGCGCCCGATTGCGCAGGTTCGTCGAGCGGCCCTCGGTGCAGACTTTCATCATGGGCGTCATCATCTTTAACGCCATCACTCTGGGCCTGAGCACATCGGACTATATGCAGGCCCATATCGGTGATTTTCTGTATACGATTGACAGGGTGGTGCTGGTCATCTTCGTGTTGGAATTGCTGATCAAGCTCTATGCCTACGGGCTGAAGTTCTTTCGAAATTCGTGGAACATCTTTGATTTCTGCGTGGTGAGCATCGGACTATTGCCGCAGACCGACAGCATGTCGGCGCTGCGTGGGCTGCGGGTGATCCGCGCGATGCGCCTGTTGTCGGTGATTCCGCAGATGCGCGCGGTGGTTCAGGCTTTGTTGGATGCGCTGCCAGGCATGGGTGCGGTCATCATCATGATCTCGATCGTGTTCTACGTCTTTGCTGTGATGGCGACGATCATGTACGGCAACTCGTTTGACGAATGGTTTGGTACGCTAGGGCGAAGTCTGTACTCTCTATTCCAAATCATGACTCTGGAAAGCTGGTCGATGGGAATTGTTCGACCGGTAATGGAGGTCTATCCGATGGCTTGGGCCTTTTTTGTGCCCTTTATCGTGATCACCGCTTTTTCAGTCCTCAATCTGTTTATCGGTCTGCTGGTCAACACAATGCAATCAGCGGTGGAAGAGGAGACCGAGGCGGAGTTCGAGACGCTGCGCACTCTGGTGCGCAAAGAGACCGATCAAGTCGGCGCGCAGGTGAACGCTTTGCACGAGGAAATCCGAGCGTTGCGGGATGAACTGCGCAAGGCGCGTGGAGGTGAGGAATGAGCGACAGTCAAAAATTTATCGCGCGCAACCGCGCACCGCGCGTGCAGATCGAATATGACGTGGAACTTTACGGTGCCGAGAAGAAGGTACAACTTCCCTTTGTGATGGGCGTGCTGTCGGATCTGTCGGGCACCTCGGAGCAACCTCCCGTGGCTGATCGCAGCTTTCTGGAAATCGACGTCGACAATTTCGATAACCGGATGCGGGCGATGGCACCCAGGGCGCAATTTAGCGTGCCTAACAGCCTAACCGGTGAGGGATCGCTCGCGGTCGATCTGACTTTCAAAAAGATGTCCGATTTCACGCCGCAAGGAATTGCCGAACAGTTCGATCCGCTTCGCCCGCTGCTGGAGGCGCGTAGGCAGCTGACAGATCTGATGGCCTATATGGACGGCAAGGCCGGTGCCGAGGCGCTGATCGAGCAGCTGCTCGCGCAGCCAGGTCTGTTGCAGGCGCTGACTGGCACCGGGACATCGTCGGATGACAGGCAGGCGGCGCTTGAGTCGCTGCGCGCGCCGATTTCTGCATTGGATGGACCGGAAGACACCACTGACGACACCCTAGCGAATTTGGCGGCGCAGGCCCCGGTCGATGCACCGCCGGACACATCCGTGGCGGATGCGCTCAACTCCCTAGGGCCTGCGCCCGAGCCGGAAGAGCAGGACGACGTATCGGCAGCCTTGACCGGATTGCGTGTGGCTGAGATGATACAATCGCCTGAGACGGACACTGCCGGCGATGTTTTGTCCGGCATTACTCGGATCGAAACGCCGGAGGATCTGGATTCGACGGCAGACGTGTTATCGGCCCTTGCAGAGTACGCGGAAGATGCACCGCCGCCGCGAGCGACCAGCAACGATATTCTGTACGCCATCGCCCGCGTGCCGGAGACGGAACCGGAGTCCCAGACCGTTGCCGTCTTGTCGGGCCTTACGCCCGTAGCTGACGCTGAAGAGGTTGGAGAAGACAGTGCTGCGGACGTGCTTTCTGCCATCGACCGGGTGGCTGAGATTGCGCCGGAAGACGATCTCGACAGTATCTTCTCGGGTATAGAACCCGTAGTAGAGCCTGAGACCGCAGAAAACGACACCGGTAACGTGCTGTCTGGGATCGCCTCCGTCGCATCGGCAGCACAGGCGGATGCGATCGACGACATACTCGATGCGCTTGAACTGCCCGAAATCGCTGAGGTGTCGACGGCGTCGTCCGATGCGGTACTTTCAGGGATCAGGGCGACCCCCGAAACCGAGGTCCAAGAGGACACGAAGGACATTCTCGCGGGCCTTCACGACAACACGGTTCCCGCCCCCAATGAGCTGTCACCCGATGACATACCTGCCGCGACCGACATGGCGGACCCTGCAACGGCCTTGGACGATCTTGATGATATGTTGGCCGTTCTGGAGAGCTCGGCCGTGGAGGCGACGACGCCCACCGACAACATCGATCTGGATGCGTTGCTGGCGGAGCCTCAGTCAGTTGCCGAAAACATGGACGCGCAAGTGCAAGATCTGGATGACTTCGACGCTTTGCTTTCCGACTTTGGCGACTCTTCGGGCGAGGCTTCGGTCCCCGCCACACCCGACGGCCTTGGCGTTTTGCTGGCAGATATGGAGACGCCAGAGCCGGATCGGATTGATACCGACGTACCGGACGATTTTGCGGACCTCCTAGCCGATCTGGAAGGCCCCGCCAATGCGGAAACAATGGCCACCAAGACCGATGACCTAGAAGGCTTTCTGACGCAGGCTGAGGCAGGTGCCGAGGACGAGCCAACGGTTGACGATCTTGATGGTCTGTCGGCTGGGATGGAAGCTGCGGAACCGGAACTGGATGGGACCGCAGATGAGGTGTCGGACATTCTGGACGATTTGCTCGACGATCTGGACGTCTCAGCTGTAGCAGAAACCCATCCGACGGTCGCAGATAACGAGCTGGACAATCTGGACGCCATGTTGGCCGATCTGGATGGGGATGCGGGGGATCATCCCCGGACAGACCTAGGCAATGCTACTGCGGATAGCCCGCCGCCGCAGTCGCCGTTCGGCACCATTAGCGCCGCGCGGCCCGAACGCGATGCGTTGAACCGGAACGGGTTCAGGATGGCCTTCTTCGGCGACTTTACCGGTCGTGCGGCACGCGGTGCTATCGAAACCGGCGATGCGATGGCCGCGCGCCAGCCCGTCATTCTGGATGTCGATACGCTGGACGAGGTGATCGAAGGCTTTGCCACTACTCTGACCCTACCCATCGGTAAGAATGGCGGCAGTGTCTCGGTAGAACTGTCCGAGATAGATGATCTGCACCCGGATGCAATTTACGAGAAGCTCGGGATTTTCGGCGAGATTTCTGGGCTCCGCCAGCAGCTTGGCATGGGCTCCATGGTCGAGAAAGCGGCGCAGCGGCTCAAGGACTGGGCCGAGGCTTATGGCACGCCGATCCGTCTGCCCAAGCGGTCCGGGGCCACATCGATCCCGGCGCATATGAAGCTGAGCGAATTCCAGTCGCTGATCGGCGACACGTCCGGCAGGTTGTCCAAGATGGGACCGGCGGATGACCTGATCGCACAGATTGTAGGCCCGCATGTCGTCAAGGCACCCGATGCCGGGGCCGGGGCGCTTGCAGACGCAGTGGATCAGGCGCTCAGCACGGCGATGCGGCTTGTTCTGCACCATCCGGATTTTCAGGCGGTGGAGGCGCAGTGGCGTTCACTCGACCTGCTGGCGCGACGGATCGAGACGAACAGCGACCTGCAGATCGTTCTCTATGATGTCTCAGCCGAAGAGCTTGCCGCCGATCTCGCGGCGTCAGAGGATCTGGCAGAAAGCGGTATCTTCCGGCTGCTTACAGACGTGTTGGATCCCGAAGAAGGCGCTGGCGGATTTTCGGCGCTGTTCGGGCTTTACACCTTCGAAGAAACGCCGCCGCATGCGGAGTTGCTGGCCCGGATCGGCCAGGTTGCGGCCCATGTGGACGCACCATTTTTTACCGCCGTGACCCCTGCCTATCTGGATGTGGAAAAGCAGGACCGCCACCCCCTGGTGGCGAAGGCTTGGGACAATCTGCGTGCGCGTCGCGAGGCTGCCTATCTGGGACTAGCGTCGCCACGTTTCCTTTTGCGCCGACCCTACGGTGCGAAAACTGAACCCATCGACTCCTTTGCGTTTGAAGAATTCAGTCAGGTAGAGGGGCTGAAAGGCATGTTGTGGGCAAACCCGGCGGTTTTGGTGGCCATTCTGTTGGCTGCGACGTACAAGAAAGACGGTGCAGCGATGGATTTGGGCAGTGTCATGTCGCTGGGGGACATTCCGTTTCATTTCGTCACGGATCGGTTTGGCGACCAGGTGGCGCTTCCCTGTACCGAACGGAACCTGACGACTGATCTGGCGCAGCACACCTTGGCTCGGGGCTTCATGCCTGTGATCTGGGTCAAGGGCCGCGACGAAATCAGGCTTGGGTCGTTCCGCGCGCTCGACGGTGAAGAGATCTCGGGCCCTTGGTCGGGAGCGACACCGGCACCGCGCGCCGCTCCGGATGCACCGGCAGCGGATATAGAAATGGAACTGCCGGTTTTAGAGGAGTCTGAAGATTCGTCGCTTGACGATTTACTTGCGGGATTCGACCATATCGGAGCTGACGCTGGGGACGACACAGGCAATGACGGCGATATGGATCCGGAGCTCGCCGCCATGCTGGAGGGATTATGATGAATGCGTTGATTGGGCCACCCGAACCCGAAGAGCCGCCGATCATTATCGTAGCGATCGCGCGAAAGTCGTATTACCTGTTGAAGGGCGATACGTATCTGGACCAGATCCTGCTCGCAGATGGTGAGTTTCCCAAGCCTATACTCTGCGTTTATTTTGAGGACGTCTTTGAGTCGAAACGTCTGCTGGGCGACCATTTCAACCTTGGCGCGTTGTGGGGCATTCACCCGGGCATCATCAACCGACTGCGTGAAACCAGAAGTCTGATAGAAACAGAAGCATAGCGCCCCACTTTGGGCCAGGGACTGATCACATGGCAAATACAGAGATCGATCTTGAAAACCGGCTTGTCTGGATGGAGGGGGACTATACCTGCAAACCGGTCAACCTCAAGAACGCGCGGGTGATCGAGGGGCTGAGCTTTCTTACGGAGACGACAGTTGAATTTGTGTCCTCCAACGTTGAGCTTGATCTGCAGGAAATGCTGGGCAAGACGATTCATCTTGGGCTGAAGGACGACAAGGACGAGAGCCGGTATTTCACCGGCACGTGCACAGCGGTTGAATATGTCGGCGTGTACCAAGGCATGATGCATTTCGTGGCGGAAGTGCGGCCGTGGCTATGGTTCCTGGATCGAACCTACGAAAGCCGGATTTTTCAGGACAAGACTGTGCCCGAAATCATCAAACTCGTTCTGGACGAGTATGGTTTCACCGGGCAGATCAATAAACTGACAGAGACCTACGACAAACGCATCTACTGCGTGCAGTATCATGAAACCGATTTCGACTTCATCAGCCGGTTGATGGAAGAAGAAGGGATCTATTATTTCTTTGTACAGGCTGGGCAAGGGAACAAAGAGCTGAAAATGGTGCTGGCCGACGGCATCGCGGCGCATAAGCCCAATACCACAGGGCCAGACCTAGATTTCTATTTCAAGGAGTCCGAGTACCGTCGGAAATCCGATCACATCTTCGACTGGGCGCACAACACCAGCGTCGTGACTGGCAAAGTAACCCTGAAGGACTACGATTTTGAAAAACCGCGCGCCGAATTGCAGGCGGTCTCTTCAATTGAAAAAGGTAAGCACTCGCACAAGAAATACGAACACTACCGCTATCCCGGGCATATGCGTCTGGGCAATCAGCCCGCCAATTTTGCCAAGGTCCGGATGCAGGCCGAGGCGGTCCAGCATAAATTGGCGCGCGGGGCGGGCAACGTTCGGACGCTGGGCGCCGGTCAAACCTTCAAGCTCAAGGGCCATACACGCACGAGCGTCAATATCGAATATCTTGTGGTCCGAGCAGAGCATCGGTTGCAGATCGAAACCGACTATGAGGATCAGGAAACCAAGAAACCATTGTTCAACACTACGATCCCGGTCGACGAGGACAACAAGGACACCTACAGGATCACCTTTGATGTCATCCCCAAATCAGAGCCGTTTCGCGCGCCGCAAGAAACCCGTTGGCCGCGCATTCCCGGGTTGCAGACCGCAGTCGTGACCGGTCCAGCGGGCGAGGAAATCTATACGGACAAGTATGGACGCATAAAGGTGCAGTTCCATTGGGACAGGGCGGGCAAGAAGGACGAGAACACCACGTGCTGGGTGCGCTGCGTGATGCCTTGGACAGGCAAGAACTGGGGCATGATCTCTATCCCTCGGATCGGGCAGGAGGTCGCGATCCAATTTGAAGAAGGCGACCCTGACAGGCCGATCTGCACCGGAATGTTGTACAATGCGGATACGATGCCTCCCTACGAACTGCCGGCCAACGAGACGCAGAGCGGGATCGTTACGCGCTCGACCAAGGATGGCAGCGCTCAAACCTTCAATGAGCTAATCTTTGATGACAAGAAAGAAGCGGAATTCGTCCGCTTCCAGTCCGAGAGAGACTATATACAGACGATCAAGAACAACGCGACCGTGACAATCGGCTTGGAGCATAAGGATAAGGGCGACCTGACCCAGACGATCCACCGCCACAAGACCGAAACCATCAAGACCGGTGATCACGTGTTCAAGGTCGAGACGGGAAACCAGGAGGTCTTTATCAAGACCGACCATACCGAGACGATCGAGGGAAAAGCGACGCAAACTATCACCGGTGACACGAAGCAGCAGGTCAAGACCGGAAACTTTGTGCAGAATGTCGATACCGGTAACCTTACCCGAAAGGTGGCCAAGGGCAACGAGGCAGTCACGGTAAGCATGGGAAACTACAGCCTCAAGACTGCGCTGGGGTCGATCAAGGAAGAGGCGATGCAGGAAATCGAATTGAAAGTCGGCAGCAGCTCAATCAAGATCGATCAGACCGGCGTGACCATAAAGGGCATGATTATAAAGATCGAGGGCACCGCTATGATGGAAGCCAAGGCGCCCATGACGACCGTCAAAGGGGACGGCCTGCTTGTCCTTAAGGGCGGGATCACGATGATCAATTGAGGGCACGTTCATGAAAAAACGGTTTTCAGATCTTAAGAAAGTGCCGCGTGAGCCCGCGATGCGTCTGCTCGCCGCAAAGCGCATCAAGCTGGATACAAAGCTCAAGACACCCGCCAGTGCCCCGGTCGAGGCTGTTTTGGAAGAGCTGGGAGCGCAAAAGGCTTGGGTCTGCGTCTTGCGGATGCTGTCTGCGGCCCTGCCGGACCGCGAGGCGGTCTGGTGGGCTTGTCTTGCTGCGCGCGATATCTGCGGTGACAACCCCGGGACGCCTAGCCTCAAAGCGTCGGAGGCATGGGTGTTTGAGCCAAATGATGCCAACCGCGAGAAGGTGCAGATTGCACTCGATACAGCCGATCCGGATGACGACACTGTGCTGGTCGCTACCGCCGCGCTTTACGCCGGGGGCAGCCTGGGCATTGGCGATCTGTCAAAAATGGCAGCCCCACCGGGGGCGGTTGCGGCCTGTGCCCTTGGCATGAACATGACGACGCTTGGCACCGCCAAGATCCCGCTGTTGCAATTGCAGCTCATTATTGACCGAGCGGTCAACGTGGCCCGCGGCGGAAATGGCAGGATCGATAAGATCACTGAGCCGCCGCCCCCTGAACCCGTTTCACTGGAAGGAGGCGACTGATGCCTGGACCCCCACAGGCCCGTGTCGGTGATACGCATATCGGTGTTTGCACGCTGGGGTCTCCAATGCCGATCATGCCGGTCTGCGCGCTGACCGTGCTTGTCGCCAAACGGCCCGCAGCGCGAGTTACCGACATGGTGATGGGCGCAACGGCCACGCCGGCGGGACCCGTGCCGTCGCCGCATCCGCTGGCTAAGGGGTCAATGACCGTTCTCATTCAAAAGCTTCCAGCGATCCGCATCGGTGACATGTGCGCGCTGGGGGGTGTCGTCAACTTGGGTGAGTTCACCGTTTTCACAGGAGGATAACCGATAGATGGCGGTTTTGCTGAAGTTTCAGTCGACAGGCAGCATCCCCGGCAATGGACAGCCCGTTGCCATGCGTGGACCAAGCCTGACCGTCGGACGGGGAGATGAGAACGATCTGGTGCTGCCGGACCCTGACCGGGTGCTGTCCAAGCGGCATTGTGCAATCGAGGATCACAACGGCAATTTAGTCGTGGTGGATATCTCGACCAACGGCACCTTTCTAAACTACGGCAAGCTGCCGCTCGGCGCGACGCCGACGCCTTTGAACGATGGCGACATCCTGTCGGTCGGCCCCTATGAAATTCTGGTTAACATCGTGACTGCGGGATCGGAAAGCCAGATCGCAGATCCGTTGCAGGATGGACCCGTGTCGCACGGCATAGCCGACAGCGCACCAAGCACTGACGATCTGCTCGATGCGCCCGGCGACGGCGGCGATTTCCTCGACGATCTGCTCGGCGGTCGCGACGGCTTGGTCGGGCCCGGCAGCGTTGATCGTGACGAAGACGACGGCAATGACCTGTTGCCACCGCTGAGCGACGACGATCTCCTGCCACCTGCGTCCGCTCCCGATGCAGGTCAGGGAGCGAGTGCCGCGTGGCACAACCCTTCTGCGCAGGACAGTTTCACTGCACCTCGACATAGCACGAGCACTTCAGCGATCCCAGACGACTGGGACGACGACTTTCTGGTGCCGTCTTCGAACAAGGGCGGTGAACCAGGCCAGCCGGCCTATGTGGCGGGCGATGACTCTGACCCATTCGCAGCTCCGAACGACAGGGCTGCCGCCGACGGACCGGTCTTCGTGCCCGACGCTTTCGGCCTGGAAGAACCTGACAAAGGTGTAGGCATACCAACCGGACCCACATTTGCAACCCCGCCGGACGCTCCTCTACAGCGGGACGATTCAGCACCGTCCGTGCCCGTGCCACCAATTCCAAAACCGGCCACTACCCCGGCGCCTTTGCCTAGCGATAGCGTCGCAGCGCGGGCGTTTTTCAAGTCCCTCGGTGTCGAGGAGATGCAACTGTCGGATGCCGACCTGACGCCGACCCTGTCACGCATGGGCCACGTCTTGCGCCTGATGATCGAAGGGCTACGCGAGATCCTGATGACGCGAACCTCAATCAAGTCTGAATTTCGCATTGAGCAAACGATGATTCAGGCCGGCGGAAATAACCCGTTGAAGTTCTCGATCAGCCCCGAACAGGCGATCGAGGCTTTGGTCAAGCCGAAGTCCAAGGGATATCTCGACGCAACAGAGGCGACTACTCAGGCCTTGCAGGACATCAAGGCGCACGAAGTGGCGATGATCACCGGAATGGAAGCTGCGCTAAAGGGTATTCTGGCGCGGCTCGACCCCAAGGTGCTTGAGGAAAAGATCGCCGTTTCGGGCGGGTTTTCCAACCTGCTGAAAAGCCGCAAGGCCCGTTATTGGGAGATTTACGAAAGCATGTATGCCGAGATATCGGATCAGGCGGAGAACGATTTCCACGAGCTTTTCGCCAAGGAGTTCGCCCGCGCCTACAAGGCACAGTTGGATAAACTGAAATGACCAAAGAACCAACAAGGAACGCTGTCTGATGTCTTGGGAAAGTAAGGTACTATGGACCGAAGGGCTGTTTTTGCAGCCGCATCACTTTCAGCAGGCGGATCGCTATACTGAAAGCCTCGTGTCGGGGCTCGCCCGGCGCGTTTCGCCGTATGTTTGGGGCTTCAGCCACCTAGATATCGACGAAGAGGTACTGAAAGTCGGCCAGTTCGCGATCAAGTCGTGTTCAGGGCTGACCCAGGATGGTACTGTCTTTCGCGCTCCTGCCTTCGAGGATCACCCGCCGGCGCTGGACGTGCCCGATACGATCAAGGATTGTGTGGTCTACCTGACCGTGCCGCAACGCCGCCAAGGCGCGCAAGAGGTCGATATGACCGGCGCCGAACTGTCGGCGGCACGGCTGCGCCCAGCAGAGTTTGAGATTACCGATGTGACCTCGACCGGCAAAAAGGCTGTGACCATGGGTGTAGGAAAGCTGCGATTGCAGTTCGCCTTGGCCGTCGATGATCTTGCTGATCGGCTGTGCATTCCAATTGCCAGGATCATCGAAGTTAAGCCGGATCAGGAGATTGTGCTCGACAAGGCGTTCATTCCGTCCTGTCTAGACCTGCGCGCGGCGGGACCACTAGCCGATTTCGTGCGCGAATTAGACGGCTTATTGGGCCATCGGACGACCGCACTTGCCGGACGGCTCAGCGATGGTGGCGGAACGAAAGGCGTGGCTGAGATTTCTGATTTCCTGCTCTTGATGTGCGTCAACCGGATGCGGCCAGTGATTCACCACATGTCGCAGATTGAAAACCTCCACCCGGAAAGACTTTACGAGACCTGCCTCGCCCTCGCCGGGGAGCTGGCGACATTCATGGCCGTGGAAAAGACAACTCCGAAATTTCCGGCCTACAAGCACGACGACCTGACCGCCACCTTCAGACCAGTGATCAAGGCCTTGCGGCAATACCTGTCCTCGGTGCTGGAACAGACTGCGATCTCGATTCCACTGGATCCTCGGAAATATGGCATCAGTGTCGGCGTGATCAGTGACCGAAAACTGCTGTCGACCGCCGGTTTCGTGCTTGCGGTCAAGGCTGACATCCCAGCCGAAAACATCCGCCGACACTTCCAGAACCAGGCAAAGATCGGCCCGGTCGAGGAAATCCGTCAGTTAGTGAATTCCGCGCTGCCGGGGATTCCGCTGCGTCCGCTGCCGGTGGCACCGCGCCAGATTCCTTATCACACTGGAGTGGTGTATTTTGAACTGGATGGTGACAGCCCACATTGGGGAAAGATGTCAACGTCCGGCGGGATCGCAGTTCATGTATCAGGGGATTTCCCGGGGCTGAGCATGGAGCTATGGGCGATCCGGCAAGGATAACCGCAAAAAGGGAAGCGCCGAGACATGTCTGACAACGACCCCTTTGCAGAACCGGATGATGCCGACCGTACGGTTATCAAACCGAATCCCGGCGGGCGCCGGCCCGCTACCGTAACCCCGCAGGCGCAGCTACAAGCGACGCCGGATCTGGGATCTGCCCCTACCGGTCAGGCTACCGGCATCCCCACGGCGAAAGGCGGCAACACCGAGCCCTCTATGGATCAAGGCATGACCGGCATGAACCGGATCAATGCCGCTGCTGCCACGCTCTTCAGTCTCGTCAGCCGCATCCGGAATCGCGCGCAGCACATGGACCCGGAAAAATTGCGCCGCTCTGTAGTGGCGGAAGTGCGAGGGTTCGAGGCCCGCGCACTGCAGAACGGCGTTGATGCGCAGGACGTCAAGATTGCCCGCTACGCGATTTGTGCCACGCTCGATGATGTCGTGCTGAACACGCCTTGGGGCGGACAATCTATCTGGGCGCAGCAATCCATGGTGGGCACGTTCCACAAGGAGACAGTTGGCGGCGACCGGTTCTATGACCTGCTCGCACGGCTGGAAAAGGAACCTGGTAAGAACATCGACCTGCTGGAATTCCTATACATGTGTCTGGCTCTTGGGTTCGAGGGGCGTCTGCGGGTCGAGCAGCAAGGATCAGACAAGCACCTTCAGATTCGCGCAGGACTCGCCCGGATTATCCGGGGCCAGCGTGGTGTTATCGAAAAGGACCTGTCCCCGCGCTGGAAGGGCATTGATCAACCGCACAAGGTGCTGTCGTTGTGGAAGCCGGTCTGGATCACCTCGGCGACAGTCGCGATCCTGCTGACTGCCGCCTTCATGACGCTGAGCTGGCTGCTCAACCGCTCGACTGATCGAGTATTGGGCCAGCTTTCTGTTCTCGATACCGGGCAGGTGGCAGAGCTGCTTCGCCGCGCCCCGCCGCCGCCGCCGCCACCGCCGCCCAACGACGGACAGATCGAACGGGTCAAGGGCTTTCTTGAGGCCGAAATCCGGGAAGGGATCGTAGAAGTGTTTCAGGACCAATCTACGATCACGGTGCGTCTGACCGGTTCGGGCATGTTCGGCTCAGGTTCGGACCAGTTGCAACCGGCGTTCGATACGCCGCTTTCGCGCGTCGCCAACGCCCTGAACGATGCAGAGGGACCGATCATTATCGTCGGCCATTCTGACAATGTCCCGATTAAGTCGTCGCGCTTTCCCACCAACATGCACCTGTCGCTGGCGCGCGCTGAAAGTGTAATGCGCACCCTGTCCACGCAGATCGACGACAAGGCCCGCCTGAAGGCGGAAGGCCATGCCGACAAGGATCCGATTGCCGATAACGGCACCTCGGAGGGTCGTGCCAAGAACCGACGTATCGAAGTTGTCCTGATCAGGAAATCCACATGATTTTTATCCGCCGCATGTTCCATTTGCTGGGATCGGCCATTTCGATCGTGGTCTTGGTGTCCCTCGCCTTCAGCCTGATGATCTGGTTTCTCGGGCCGATTCTGAGCTTTGGGGAAACCGCACCCTTCGTGACCCTGTTCGCGCGCCTTATCACAATTGGCATCATCGTTTTCCTTGGTCTTTTCACCATTCTGCTCATCCTGCTGCGCCGGTCGCGACGGGCGCGCAAAATGGAAGAGGATATCGTCGAGTCCGCCGCCGAGGTTGAGAACGAGGATGACGAACTGGTCAAAGCTGAGTTGAGCGAGCTGAAAGGCAAACTGAAGGAGGCGATAGCCGCCCTGCGCAAATCCAAGCTGGGGCGAAAGTCACTGTATCAACTCCCTTGGTACGTTATGATCGGACCGCCCGGTGCGGGCAAGACAACGGCGATCGTAAACTCTGGGCTGCAGTTTCCGCTGGCCGATACCCTGGGCAAGCAGGCCATCGGCGGCGTCGGTGGGACGCGGAATTGCGACTGGTGGTTCACCAATAATGCGGTACTGATTGACACCGCCGGGCGATACACGACTCAGGACAGCGCAGCAGAAGAGGACAACGCTGGCTGGAACGGCTTCTTGAAGCTGCTGAAAAGACATCGCAAGCGTCAGCCTATAAACGGTGCGATCGTCGCCATCTCCCTGGCGGACCTCAGCCTTCAGGATGAGGAAACCCAGAAAAGCCACGCCGCTGCGATCCGTCGACGATTGCACGAATTGCGTGATAAACTCGGCGTGCGGTTCCCGGTTTATGTTCTGTTCACCAAGTCGGACCTCATTGCTGGCTTCACCGAATTCTTTGATGATCTCGGAAAGGAAGAACGTGAGCAGGTCTGGGGCTTTACTCTGCCCGTTTCTAAAAGGACAAAATCCGAAGTATCGCCTGTCGCGGCTTTTGACGACGAGTTTGGTCAGTTGCTAGCGCAGCTCAACGCCCAGTCGCTGGAGCGGATGCAACAGGAGACCGACCACCAGCGCCGCGCGCTTGTCGCCAGCTTCACGTCACAGGTCGCCTCGGTGCGGGCCACTGCGAAGTCGTTCCTAGAGGAGGTGTTTCAGGACAGCCGGTTTGAAAAACGGCATCTGCTTCGCGGCATCTATTTTACGTCTGGAACCCAAGAGGGCACACCGATCGACCGGCTTATGATGGGAATGGCTCGGACATTTGGAATCGGGCGACAGGCCATCGGGACAGGGCGCGGCACGGGGCGCAGCTTTTTCCTGACCCGCTTGTTCGAGGGTGTCATTTTTCCCGAGGCGGGACTGGTGTCGGCGGATGACAAGGTCGAACGCCGCTATCGGTGGACCAAACGCGCCGCAATCGCCGCCGCCCTTGTAGGCGGCATCGGCTTGTCCGCGCTCTGGATCCGGAGTTATTTGGGCAATACTGAGCTGTTAGCGCAGACCGGCAGATCGATCGAAGACTACCGCGCTGCCGTGGCGCAAGTCCCCGGCAGCCCAATCGAGGATTCCGATCTGGTGAGCGTCGTACCAGCGCTCAATGTGCTGCGCGATATGCCCACCAATCCTGCTGTGCTGGATCCCGCCCCGCCGCGCGCGCTGACCTATGGGCTCTATCAAGGCAAGATAATCGGCAACCAGGCCGCGCAAAGCTATCGCGCCGCACTGAACGAACATTTTCTGCCCCGCCTTCTCCTGCGTCTCGAAGACCAGATGCAGGCCAACATGAACAACTCTGATTTCCTTTACGAAGTGCTCAAGATCTATCTGATGCTGGGCCAGCAAGGTCCTATGAACCAAGATCTGGTCAAGGAATGGATGGCGCTTGACTGGTCTGTCGCATTCGAAGGTCCCGCCCGGGAAGCCCTTCGTGGGGACCTGACCGTGCACCTTGCCGCTTTGCTTGAAAACCCAATGGACACGATCAGCCTGAACGGTCCGCTGGTCGAGCAAATCCAGGGGCTGCTGTCGGAGATGCCGCTTGCGCAGAGAGTCTATAATGGGATCATCAATTCACCCCGCGCGAAGGACCTGGCGGACTGGCGGCTGACCGATGTAGGCGGGCCTGCAATCAGCCGGGTGATCGTGCGATCCTCGGGCAAACCCCTCAATGAAGGGGTGGAGGGAATATTCACTTACGACGGATTCAATTCTGTCTTTCTGGATGAAGCTCTTGGCGTAGCTCAGCGCATTCAGAGCGAGAGCTGGGTGCTTGGCCCTCGCGGCGAAACCGAGCAATCGGAAACGGCCCTGATCGCGATGAGCCGCGATGTCCTTGATCTGTACTACAACGACTATATCACACGGTATGACCAGATTCTCGGCGATATCGACATCATCCCGATGGAAAGCCTAAGCCACGCGGTCGAAGTCACCAACGTCCTGTCAGGGCCAACCTCGCCCTTGGTCAACATTCTCAATGCGATCTCGGACGAAACCAAGCTGACCGAAGAACGCAGTAATGCCAGCACCGATGGCCTTGCCGCCGGGGTCTCCGAAATTGGAGAGATCGAATTGCAATCCTCGCTGTCTAGCCGCAGCCAACTGTTTCTGCAGGCGCTGCGCAGCAATGTGCAGACCGAGCAGGGTCCTGCGCCCAAACAACCCGGCGCCTATGTCGAGGACAGGTTTAGTTGGCTGCATGAGCTGGTTGAGGACAAGAACGGCCAGCCCTCTCAACTGTCGGAGCTGACGGGACGCCTGACAGAAGTGTACCAAGAGCTCAACAAGCTCAGCTTCGCGGGCGGTGTCGGGGCGGCGACGGGCGACGCGACAGCCATCGTGCGGTTCCAGGAACTGGCCAATCGTCTGCCGGGACCGATCCAGCGTTGGTCGACCCAGATAACCAGCGGTTCGTCGGGGATCACGGCCGACGGTACCCGGGCATCGATCAACGCCAAATGGCAGTCGCAAGTGCTGCCTTTCTGTACTCAGGCGCTTGGCGGACGCTATCCTTTCGACCGGCAGGCGAAGGCTGACGTTGCAATGGCCGACTTTGCAAAGCTCTTTGCGCCGAACGGTATGATCGACAGCTTTTTCACCGAGAACCTGCGTGAATATGTCGACACGCGCGCACGACCTTGGGCGTGGAAAAAGGTCAACGATGCGGATCTGGGGATCTCCCAGGCCGTTTTGCAGCAGTTTCAACATGCCACCGAAATCCGCGACGCCTTTTTCACAGGAGGGGACCAGCCCGCAGTAAGGTTCCAGATCACACCCGAAGCGCTGGATCCATCGGCGCAGGAGGTTACGCTGGACATCGACGGGCAAGAGATCGTCTTTGCTCACAATAGCGCGCCCAAGCCTGTGGCGATCACCTGGCCCGGCTCTGTCGGGTCGGCGCGGGTGATCTTTCAGCCCGTGGTTAACAACACGTCCAATGCGATGACCCGAGACGGTCCTTGGGCCTGGTTTCGACTGCTGAGCGCGGCGGAAATCAGGCGTACCAACGTTTCGGACCGCAACCGCGTGATCTTTAACGTGGGTGGGCGAATTTCGATTTTCCAGCTCCAGTCTGGATCGGTGCTGAACCCCTTTGCCCTCCCGGCACTCGGCCAATTCAGCTGCCCGAGCTCGTTCTGATGGGGCAGGGCTTCGGCGCCTTCGGCAAGATCCCCAGCATGGGAGATTTTTTGCGGCTCGATCTTCCGGTGTCGTTTCTCAGCCCTTGGGACGACTGGCTTCAGCGCAGCATCGTTTCAGTCCGAGACAAGCTGGGGCAAGGCTGGGATGCAGCCTACATGTCGGCACGGATATGGCGGTTTACCCTACCGCCTCAGGTTGCGGGACCAACTGCGGTTTCGGGTATCATGATGCCGTCAGTCGATCGGGTGGGACGGCAATATCCTCTGACCTTGGCTTGTGCCCACGCCACCTCGGCCACAGCCTTGGTTCATTTCGCAAACTGTACCGTTTTCGAGGCGCTGGAGGACATCGCGCTGGCGGCGTTGGAGGATGATTTCAGCCGCGACAACCTTCTAGCGGCATTGAAAGACGTCACATTGATCGAGCCTGCTGTCGAATCGCTTAGCGGGACGCCCTATGTGACGGCCTTGCCAGTTGCAGAGATCATCGCCGCCGAAGTGATCTCCCGTCTACACGGCGACAGCGCGTTCTGGTCGACCTGCCTGGGCAGCGACCACAGGCTGATGGCGATTCCCGGCCTGCCAGCGGGTGCCGAATTGACTGCACTGTTCGATCTGTCCGCGCCATTCTGGCACCCCGGCGGGCTGGCGGTTTCTGCATGACACACGTCCGCTATTCCGCCACCACACACGTCGGCCACAAACGCAAGGTCAACGAGGACAGCATCTTAGCCTTGCCGGATCAGCTGCTCTGGGCCGTATCGGATGGCATGGGCGGCCACGACGCGGGTGATTTCGCCTCGCAGGTGGTCGTGGACCGAATTGCGATGATCAACCCAGACCTGCCATCACAGGAGCTGATCCGTGCCCTGCGCGACGCGATCAACGGTGCCCATGACGCGATCCGAGCAGAAGCAGAGGCCCGAGGCAGCGGCACGATTGGGGCTACAGTCGTGACTCTGGCCATCGCGAATAACCACTTTGCGGCCTTCTGGGCGGGCGACAGCCGCCTGTATCGCTTGCAAAACAAGCGGATCGAGATGTTGACCACTGATCACTCCATGGTTGCAGCTTTCGTGCTGGCGGGGCAGATGACTTGGGACCAAGCCGAGAAGCACCCGCAATCGAACGCTATCACCCGTGCAGTCGGCGTCGGTGATACGCTCGAACTTGAAAAGATTCGCGGCGAAATCCTGCCCGGTGACCGGTTCTTGCTGTGTTCAGACGGGCTCACGAAATACGCGACCTTCGACACTCTGGAACGCGTCCTATCTCGCGAACCGATAGAGACGGTTGCCGACGCACTGCAGCAGATCGCTCTTGACGGCGGCGGGGCCGACAATATTTCGATCATAGTGATTGACGTGATCTAAAGCATCCCGCCCCAAACCTTGGTCAATCTAAAAAGTCTCGCTACACAGTTTCGCCGATGTGGAAGAAACAACGCGGGGGACAGAATGCTGGTCACTGCCCTTGCTCTCCTAGAGGCCAGACCTCAGGCCCGTTGAGATGGCATTCTCCAAGTTCAAACAATATCAGATCCGGATCGGCGTACGCATCTTCGCCGACATGGTCAACGCAATCGCCAAGGTCTGAGATCACTGCTCACCCGACGAGTTCTGGAAGTCCTTCAACGCTGCCGCGTAGGTCGCAGGTTAAACGCGGGGTGATTTAAGCGTAGCACTTTCATGTAATATCACTGTTTCACCAATGTCTCTGAGGACCCGAAGGCGTTTGCCGACGCGACTTTTCCGTCACTCTTCCGTGGTTAGCAACGCTGAATCCAGTGAGGTCACGGTGACGTCGCTTGCCTCGCGGGCCGCGATCAGCGCTTCGGCATAACTTTCCACGGACTCCGTCGTCGGGCGCAGGTCGTCGAACAGGGAACCATCGGAATGCAGCGCGATGATCTTGGATTTACCCAGCACCGAGCCATCGACGGTGAAGGCCAACTTCCCGCTTGCCTGCGCTTCTTCCAGGCCAAAAGCGACACGCACGAACCCATCCTCCGCCTCTGCACGCAAAGCCGTCAAGCTGTTGTCCGGGCGCGTCCGGTTTGGCAGCAGATGGAATACGACGCCCTGCACATCCACCACCGAGACCCAAAGGTAACCCTCTGTTAGCTCGTCGGGCAGTCTGACGTCGATCGTCGGATTCTCCCCGACCTGATAGCGCCCGGCAAGGTTGTCGCCTTCGCGATCTCCATATCCGAGACGGATATCGAAACCGCCCGGACCAGCCGTGGGCAAAACCCCGTCGATCCGGCACAGACTGGCGTTCAACACCTCACCCTCCACACGTACCGGCCTAACACCTGCAACATCGGAAATGGCCGCTTGCAGCGCCGAACGACTGGTTTCGTTGGCGAACCTGCCGTTGACGATCACCCTATCTTCAAGCCCGTATCCAATTGGTGGCGGTGCCATGAGCTGCAGAGGGCCGCAATCCGCGTGCTCTTCCAACAACGGGTGCACGTCTTTGGGCAGCAGAAATCGTGGTCCGAGGCCGATCTCGGCTGTTCCGTTGAATCCTTCTGGAAAGCCATTGGCAAAGCCTTCCTGTACCATAGCTTGATCGGACTTGGTCGCGGCAAGTCCGGTCACATTCACCTGATCGTCGGACACCGCGATGCGAAACTCCTCTAGCGGCAGGAGGGTCTCGAACATCTGTAACAGCCCAATGCCCCAAGTCGGCGAAATGTCACCGCTGGCAAGCGTCAGCTGCGCAGAGCCTCCCACCCCCTCAATCCGTTCCGTCAAGGCTGCTTCGACCTCTTTTGACGGCACGTACCCTACCGCCTGTGCATTCCCAGTCGATCCCTTTTCGATAATCATCGAATAGGGATCGGCTACAGGATAGCGCGGCCCGGTCAACCCGTCGAAAACCCCACCAAAATAGGCACCTGCACCAATCACCAAGAGGGCGACGAATGCCAGAATCGGCAGCAGTGACTGCCGTTTGGGCGCGGCGTCCTGAGGTGCTTCCGATATCGGACCCTGGACAGGGGGGGCGGGGGCGACCCGGGCCGTGACCGGGGCAATCACGGTCGCATCGTCCAGCATCACCGAGGCCAGATCGTCCTCTTTCATGCTGTCGGGGTCCTTGAACGCTTCCAGAAGCGCCTCGGCCGATTGGAATCGCAGGTCGGGGTTCGGTTCACACATCTTAGTGATCAGCCGGCGCAGCGGCTCAGGCACGCCTTCCAAGTCCAGCGGCTCGGCCTTCTTCTTCACCACTTCCATCGGGTTCGCCCCGATATCTGGCTTCTTGCCACGGAAGGTCGATAGTAAGAGTGCTCCCAGAGAATAGATGTCCGAACGGGCATCGGTGGTGCCACTCAGTTGTTCGGGCGCCGCATAGGCGTATTTTCCAGCGAATTCATTGCCCACAATGGTCTGCGCGCCTGGATTGGTGTCCTTGGCGATGCCGAAATCGATGATCACGGCCTGATCTGCCTTGTCGTTTCGCAGGATGATGTTGTCGGGTGAGAGGTCGCGGTGCACGATATTGCGCGCATGCGCTGCGATCAGGCCTTCACACACGCGTCGGCCCACCACCAACAGGTCACTTGCCGGCATGCCGCCATCTGCCAGTTTGCGGTCAAGGCCGGGGCCATCCACGTAATCCATCACGAGATAAACCACGCCGTCGGGCATCCGCTGGGTGTCGAAATACCGCACGACCGCATCGTGCTGAATCTCCCGCACGTCTTCCTCGCGGGTCATAAGCACGAGGAAATCCTCGTTGCTGGCAAACTCCGCGCGAAGGGCCTTTACCGCCATCACCCGGCCGGAAATCTCGGACCGGGCTTTATACACCTCCGAGGTGCCACCACGTCCGAGGATTGCCTCGATCCGGTAGGTGTTGTTCAGCAGATCGCCTGGACTAAAAATATCTCCGGGCTGCATCGAAGTCATGCCGCACCGCCAACGGTCAAGGGGCGAGCAACCACCTTAGCTGAGCGCCTGAAATTCGACCCGCCGGTTTGCATCCGAGTCCGGATCCGCCTTGTCGAGCAGAAACGCCTCCCCAACGCCGACCGCTTCCAGCCGCTCGGGTTCAATCCCGCAGTCGGTCTCTAGGTGGCGCTTAACTTCCTGTGCCCGCAGCAAGGACAGTCGTTCGTTGTAGCTCGCCGATCCGCTGGAATCCGTATGACCGACAATCCGGAAGGACCCGATATCGGCGGTCTGCATAACCTTGCAAAGCGTCACCAGCTTAGGTTTCTGGTCCGCGCGTAGGGCTGAACTGTCGAAATCGAAACTGATCTGGATGCTGACTTGCTCTTCCGGGGCAAGCTCTACATAGGTTTGCGTCGCGCTCGGAGTGGCGGCGGTGTCTCCCACGCCAGTATTGTCTTGCGCGTTTGTCGGGGCAAGCACCAGTCCGCGAGTCTTTTGCTTGTTGAAAAACTCTTCCAGCTGTTCCGCAGACAGGTTGCTCGCATCGTTTGCTTGCGCATATGCGATCCCGCTCAGTGCCGGGACTCCAGCCAAAGCCAAGCTCAGAACTAAAATAGTTTGCCTATACATTGATGAACCTTCCAATATCGGACAGCCAAAGGGTACACCAGCTCCGGGACTGAAACAACGTCCTTGATAGGTCGCTTTATTGACACGAGACCGGCAGTGACCCAATGTTCTCGCATTGAGGTCGTGCAGGCATTTACATGGACAAGCGCATCATTCCCGCAATCGTCAGCGTCATGGTGCTGATCCTTTTCGGGGTGGCCGTTCTGATCTGGATGCAGTTCCGGTCGGACGCCGAAATACGCTACGAAGCGGACGGCGACGCCACGTTCTCCGGTCCTGCGGTTGACAGCGGCGCTCGGATCGAGATCGAAGGCCTGCGCGCTCAGATCGACGCGCTGACCGAACAGTTGCAACAACTAGAAAGGCAGATCGCCGCGATCGCCGACCGCGCCCCGGCTTCTTCTGCGCCATTGCAGGGCCAGGAGCAGGCCGCCTTTCCCACTGACGGGCCGAACCAGATCATTGACGCCTATGCCCAGGTGGTTCTGATTGCGAACCGGCGCGAGTTGAACAAGGGGGTCAACATCGCTTCGCCCCGATTCCTCGAAGGGATTTTCGGAAAGCCCCGCGAGAGCCTGACGGACAAATGCCAAGGCATGACCAACGATCGGCTGGCGAGCAAGCTCGTGACGGCGGAGGTTGGCCCGATCAGGGTGACCATGTTGCAGCCTGCGATTGTTTCACTTGCCGTGATTTTTGACAAGATCAAGGCCGCTGACAAGGATCTCTATGACCGGATCAACACCGCTGGCGCACTTTGCGTACGCCACATTAGGGGCGCGCGGAACAGCACGTCTACACATGCCTTCGGCCTATCCGTCGATCTGAACATCGATGGCAGTCTTGATACGCTGGGCGACGGTAAGACCCAACTGGGCCTGACGATCCTCGCCGATTTCTTCCGCAACGAAGGCTGGTATTGGGGCGCAGCGTTCGGCCGCGAGGACAGCATGCATTTTGAAGTAGGCCGTGATCTCGTGGAAAAATGGGTCGCTGAAGGGAAGCTATGACCTTCGACAGGATCAAGCGTGGCACCTTACAGAACGCAAGGAAAACGGCAGTGAAAGAATACACCACGGAAGTGATGCGAAAATCTCGCTGTGAGCAACATTTTGCGTTTCTTTGTGGACCAGTTCCATTCTGACGTTGACGGCTGAGAACTTGATTTTGTCGAGGAAAATTGCGGAGATGTCTCGTGATAAACTTCGTGTCACCGAACCCGTATTCTCGCGCCGGATAGCGAACGGCAATGAATGTAGGATACGCCGCTGGCAAAGTATGGTGTGTGGATCTGGATCAGCATCGCCGCAGGAGTTATTCACGTTCGGAATAGATTAGTACAACAAAGTCCACATATTGAAATGGAGCCATGAATGTTTCCCGGTGGTCCAACCCCGAACCCTCCGTTGAACGCTTCGATGAACGCAATGTCAGTCGGCTTTCTGTGCCGTGAGAAATTGAGCGTGACACAGCACTGATAGGCCCAGAGGTCCATGTCGCGGGAGATGAACTCGCTGGCCTGATCGCCCAGGATCGTCTTGGGATAGCCCGATTTGCGGCACACCCGGTCCAACGTCGCCGCGGCATCCTCCCAACAATGGCTGAACCGCATTTCGAGCACCGGAACGTAGCGCGAGAACGTGTCCGCGACCGTCAAAACCCGCAGCTTCTTACCCGTCGCCAATTCGTCTTTGACAAGATCCATTGCCCAAACATCGCTCGGCCCGACGGCTTCGGCACGGTCATCGGGCAGCTTGGACTTCACCCTACGTTCTGGCGTCAATCCATCGATTATAAAATTGCTTCGTTTCTCTAATCATGGCCCGGGATACTGAGCAAGACTTGCGCGACGAACGGATGCAACCAACTGCCGCGCCAATACAAACTTTCGCAACAAACAAACGCTTCAATCGCTCTATCAGCCAGAGCCGCCACGATGAACGGGCATACCTGCACCTAATTCGGGTTCGCGTGGGATTGCCTTTCGCGGAGGACTGCCCTTTAGTCGGGCAAATTTGTATGGTGCGAAAAGTCGCATCACTCAGACCGAAAGGAAAACACTCATGTCGCGAACGGTAATTATCGAAAAAGCAGGCGGGGCCGAGGAGTTGAAGCTCGTTGACCTTGAGGTCGGCGAACCGGGGCCGGGTGAGATTCGTATCCGGCATATGGCTTGTGGGTTGAATTTCATTGACGTCTATCAGCGCACAGGCCTCTACCCGCTGACCTATCCGCATGCCTTGGGCATGGAGGCGGCAGGTGTTGTCGAGGCGGTGGGCGAGGGTGTTACCCACCTCAAGCCCGGCGACCGTGCCGCCTATGCCGCAACCCCGCCGGGTGCTTATGCCGAGGCGCGGGTGATGCCCGCGTCGCAGGTCTGTCCGCTGCCGGATGGCATTTCGTTTGAGGATGCGGCCTCGATCATGTTGCAGGGGATGACGGTCGAATATCTCTTTCACCGGGTCTGGCCGCTGGAAGCTGGGCAAACGGTCCTGTTCCACGCTGCTGCGGGGGGCGTTGGGCTTTTGGCCTGCCAATGGGCGCGCTCGGAGGGGATCACTCTGATCGGGACAGCGGGCACGGATGAAAAGTGCAAACTTGCGGTGGAAAACGGTGCTTCCGCCTGCATCAATTATCGCGATCAAGATTTCGTGTCTGAGGTCAAGTCGTTGACCGATGGCAAAGGGGTGGATGTGGTCATGGATGGGGTGGGCAAGGATACGTTTGAGCGTTCCCTCGACTGCCTCAAGCCGCTTGGCATGATGATGTCCTTTGGCAATGCCTCTGGCCCGGTCGCGCCGGTGAGCCTGCTGACCCTCGCCGCCAAGGGATCGCTCAAGCTGACTCGCACGACACTGTTCACCTTTCTTGCCGACCATGCGCGGTGTCAGGATATGGCGCGCCATCTCTTCGACAAGGTTGAGAGCGGCGCGGTCAAGGTCAATATCGGGCAGCGCTTCCCGCTGGATCAGGTCGCTGAGGCGCATCGCGCGCTGGAAGGACGCCAGACCACGGGCTCGACTATCCTGACGCTCTGATCCCTCTCGACACCGCCGCTGTCAAATGGCGAGGGGTGGCGACAGCCCTCGCCGATGCGTGATCTGCGCATGGCTTGACGCATGGCGGGCAGAGGCATAGCGTCTGGCCACAACAACGGCTCGGGAACCGAGCGATACACAGGGAGTGGACTATGAGAAAGCTGTTGGGAACTGTCCTGACCAGCGCTGCTTTTGCGTTGGTTGGCACCGCCGGGTCTGCCGAGACCTTGCGTCTTTTGACCTGGGGCGGTTACGCACCCGAATCCGTGATTTCAGCATTCAAAGCTGAAACCGGCATTGATGTCGAAGTCACCTTGTCGAATAACGAGGACATGATTTCCAAGCTCCGCGCCACCGGCGGGGCTGGTTTTGATCTTGCACAGCCCAGTCAGGACCGTATCCTTGGGCCGCAACAGGAATTCGGCATATACAAACCGCTCGACCTGAGCCAGATCGACCAGTCGCAATTCAT
The DNA here is from genome assembly GCF_000152845.1 of Roseovarius sp. 217. Lineage (GTDB taxonomy): Bacteria > Pseudomonadota > Alphaproteobacteria > Rhodobacterales > Rhodobacteraceae > Roseovarius. Next base: position 372,340 of record NZ_CH902584.1, on the reverse strand, counting down.
CGGCGATCTCTACGATGCGTCGGTTGCGGCAACCACGGTGGATGGCGCGGCTTATGGCGTGGCGCATATCTGGGGCGTGTCTGGCTTTGCCGTGGATCGCTCTGTTGCGGGCGACATTAAAACCTATGCCGATCTCTGCTCGGCGGATTATGCGGGCAAGATTTCCATGCGGACCAAGCGGATTGCCCTTCTGGGCTTTGCCTTTGCCGCCGGGGAGGACCCGTTTGCAGCCTATTCGGACCCCGCGAAATACGAGGAAATCATCACCGCCGCCGCCACCGCAATGGGCGAATGCAAGGCCAATGTGAAAGCCTACTGGAGCGGTGCCGACGATCTCTTGGCGATGATGCGCTCGGGCGAAGTCGTGGCCGCAGAGGCGTGGGACGCGACCGGATTCAAGTTGAATGCCGAGGATGCCAAGTGGAATTTTGTCGCCCCCTCGACCGGCGCCCTGGGCTGGATTGACACCTTTACCATTCCCGCCAAGGGCGAAAATGACGCGGCGGCGTACAAATGGATCAACTTCGTGATGCGCCCTGATGTAGCTGCACAGATCGTCAATCAGGCTGGGTCGTTCTCGGCCTCCAAAGGCTCTGACGAGTTGGTCGATCCGGCGCTGCGTGCCGCCTATCAAGAGGCGTTCCCACCTGAGGTGATATCCAACATCAAGTGGTTCCCGCCGATTCCCGCAGGTCTTGAGGATATCGAAGGTCGTCTGCTGGACCAGATCGCGGCGCAATGAAAAGAGAGGGACGCGGCGGGCCAACCGCCGCGTCACCCCCCGAAAGGTCAAACGACGTGGACAGCTTTTCCGCCGATCTCGAATGCCGCAACCTGATCAAGCGGTTCGGTAGCTTCACGGCTGTGGACGATGTGTCCTTTGCAATCCCCAAGGGATCGTTCTTCTCCATTCTTGGCCCGTCTGGCTGTGGTAAAACCACCTTGCTACGGATGATGGCCGGGTTTGCGCGCCCGGATGCGGGCGATATCCTGATCAAGGGTGCATCGGTGCTCGACACCCCACCCAACCGGCGGCCCGTCAATCTTGTGTTTCAGCATCTGGCGCTATTCCCGATGATGACCGTCGCCGAGAATATCGCCTATGGGCTGCGTCGTCGCGGCACGCCGCGTGCTGATATTGCCCGCGCGGTGGCGGATGTTCTGGGCCGCGTCGGGCTGCCGGATGCCGGACCAAAGCAGATTGATCAGCTCTCGGGCGGTCAAAAGCAACGGATTGCGATTGCGCGGGCGATGGTTCTGGACCCGGCGGTGTTGCTTTTGGATGAGCCGTTGGGCGCTCTGGATCTCAAGCTGCGCGAGCATATGAAGATTGAACTCAAACAGTTGCAGCATGAATTTGGCACGACATTCGTCTATATCACCCATGACCAATCCGAGGCGATGATGATGTCAGACCGGGTGGCGGTGATGAATGCCGGGCGGTTTGAACAGGTGGGCACGCCGGAAGAGCTGTATTTCCGCCCTCAGACCGCCTTTGTTGCGGGTTTCGTGGGCGATGCCAACAAACTGCGCGCCAAGGTGATCGCGGCGGATGGCACAGGGTGCAAGCTGGCGACGGATCAGGGGCTGACATTGGCGGCGGGTTTGCCGCGCAAGGGCGTGGCCGAGGTGGGGGGGATGTTTGACATCTTTATCCGCCCTGAATCCATCGCGGTCGGCACCGCCGCACAGGACAGCACCAACAGGCTGGAGGCCGTGATCGAGGATGTGCTCTTTAACGGCGCGCAGAGTCGGATTTTGGCACGCCTGCCGGGGGGAGATGTGATCGAGGCGCTCTTGCCGCAATCGGGCGAAGCAGAGCCATTGCGCCGCGGGGTCTCTGTGGCGCTCGGGCTTGGGCCGGGGTCGGTCGTGTCCTTTGCGGCGACGGGGGCGTGATGCGCGAAGGCAAGCTGGTCTTCTGGTTGCTCTTCGCACCCTTCGCGGCGTGGATCGCGCTCTTGATCGTGATTCCGCATATCGACATGCTGATCCTGTCCCTGCGTGAAAAAGTGGCCCCGCGAGTCTATGAAACCGGGTTTCGCAACTATGCGGATTTCGCGGCCTCTTGGGTCTATCCTTGGACGCTGTTACGTACGGTCGTCTTTTCGATCATCGCCACGGTCCTCACATTCATCATCGGTTTCCCGGTGGCCTATTACATCGCCAAGATTGCACAGGGTCGCACCAAGGCGGCGCTCTTTATGCTATGCCTCTTGCCGTTCTGGGTATCCGAGATCGTGCGGGTATTTGGCTGGATGCTGCTCTTGCGGGAAACCGGGCTGATCTCCAACGCCTTGCAGGGGTTGGGGATCACCTCGGGGCCGGTCGAGTTTCTTTATAATGACGCGGCCATTCTGATCGGCCTCGTCTATACTTCTATGCTCTTTATGATCGTGCCGCTGATTTCCACCATCGACGGGATGGATGATGCGCTGGTCGAGGCGGGTTATGATCTGGGCGGCAATGGCTGGACTGTGCTGACGCGGATCGTTATTCCCTATGCCATGCCGGGGATCATCGCAGGCTCTATCGTGGTGTTCATGCTGGCACTGGGCAATTACCTGACACCCACGCTGCTGGGCGGCAAAAGCGGACAGTGGTTCACGGCGCAGATCTATTCGCAGTTCATCACCCGCTTTAACTGGGAGTTGGGATCGGCCTTTGGCTTTATCCTCTTGGCCACGTCGAGCGCGCTTGTCTGGCTTTTGCTGCGGCTGTCGGGGCAGTCGCTCTCGAATACATTGGGGCGCTAGAATGCTCGCCTCTCTCCCCCGCTCGCCGCTCTTGCGCTTTGCCTATGCGGCCTATGTGGCGCTGTTTTTTGTCTACATGGCGCTGCCACTGGCGGTGGTGGCGGTCTTTGCCTTCAACGACAGCCAGTTTCCCGGCCTGCCATGGGAAGGGTTCACGCTGGATTGGTTCATCGGGGCAGAGCAGCCCCGGCTTGGGCTGATCAACGACCGAAGGATCGTTGCGGGCTTTTTCAACTCGGCCTTCGTGGCATTCTGGGTCACGGCCCTGTCGCTGACCGTGGCGACCACGACCGCGTTTCTCTTTGATCGCCACGATTTCCGGTTCAAGGAATTCGCCTATCTCATGATGCTGGCACCGCTGGTCATTCCAGGGGTGATCCTTGGCATTTCCATTCTTGTGTTTTCGTCGACGCTTGCAGAGGCGGTGAATAGCCTCACAGGTCTGGAGATCGGGGCGCTGCGTCCGGGGTTGTTTCTGGTGATTCTCGGGCAATTTTCATTCATCACAACCATTGCAACGCTGGTGATCGCCGCGCGGCTACGCCGCTTTGACCGCACTCTGGAAGAGGCAGCGCTGAATCTTGGGGCAACGCCGGCGGTGGTTTTTCGAACCATCACCCTTCCGTGGCTGCGACCGGCGCTCTTTGGGGCCGGGATTGTGGCCTTTTTGATTTCCTTCGAGAATTTCAACACCACGCTGATCCTCAACGGATCGAATGCGCCGCTGACGGTAACGATGTTCGACCGCATGCGCGAAGGTTCGACCCCGGTGCTCAACGCAGTGTCGGTGACACTGATGGTGGGATCGGGGCTCTTGGGCCTCTTGGGTATTCTCTTGCAAGGGCGCGCGGCAAAGCCGTAACTGCCGCCACGCTGCGATGCGGCATTTTTTCTGCAAACGCAATTAAAATGGGCGGTGCGCCTGAGAACTGCCCAAAAAGCGGCAATCTTGGCGGGTTCACCGCGACGCTGCACGCTCTCCCTAGAGCAATTCGCGTCAAATCTGTTTGCTGCATCGTGCCTGATACGGCTCAGACCCTCTCAGGGCGGCGCTGGTCCAGATAGACCGCGCTCTTCAGTGGAGAGGTGCAAACAAAATGCTGCGTTGCCAAAATGACGGTGGGGGATCGGAATTGAACAACGCCACGACGCGCGCAGCCCGGACATGGGAGTTCCGAAAGAAATGACAAAAAGAACATTTATGGCGAGCCTCGTTGCGACCTCCGTTCTTGCGACGGCCCCGGCACTGGCTCAGGATTGTCCCGTAAAGGTGGGCGTGCTGCACTCGCTCTCGGGCACGATGGCGATCTCCGAGACCACGCTCAAGGACACGGTCCTGATGCTGGTCGAACAGCAGAACGCCAAGGGCGGGTTGTTGGGTTGTCCCATCGAGGCGGTCGTGGTCGATCCGGCCTCTGATTGGCCGCTCTTTGCTGAAAAGGCGCGCGAGTTGCTGACGGTGAACGAGGTTGACGTGATCTTTGGCTCCTGGACCAGCGTGAGCCGCAAGTCGGCACTGCCGGTACTGGAGGAACTGAACGGCTTGATGTTCTATCCGGTGCAATACGAGGGCGAGGAATCGTCGAAAAACGTGTTCTACACAGGAGCAGCGCCCAATCAGCAGGCGATCCCCGCAGTGGATTACTTTATCGAGGAGTTGGGCGTCGAGAGTTTTGCGCTCTTGGGCACGGATTATGTCTACCCCCGCACCACCAACAACATCCTTGACGCCTATCTCAAATCCAAGGGCGTCGCTGCTGAGGACATCTTTGTCAATTACACCCCGTTCGGTCATTCCGACTGGGCGACAATTGTGGCGGATGTCGTGGCGCTTGGCGCGGGTGGTAAGAAGGTTGGCGTGATTTCCACCATCAATGGCGATGCCAATATCGGCTTTTACAAAGAACTGGCCGCCGCCGGTGTCAGCGCCGATGACATTCCCGTTGTCGCCTTCTCGGTCGGTGAAGAGGAACTGTCGGGTCTGGATACCACCGAACTCGTGGGCCATCTCGCGGCGTGGAACTATTTCCAATCCGCCGATACCGAGATCAACGCCGAATTCGTCAAGTCGTGGAAGGCCTATGCCGGTGACAACCGCGTGACCAACGACCCGATGGAGGCACATTACATCGGCTTTAACATGTGGGTAAACGCGGTGACAGCGGCGGGGACCACCGACGTCGACGCGGTGCGCACAGCGATGTGGGGGCAGGAGTTCCCCAACCTCACGGGCGGCACGGCTGTGATGCTGCCCAACCATCACCTGACCAAGCCGGTTCTGATCGGCGAAATCCGGGCTGATGGGCAGTTTGACATCATCAGCCAGACAACAGAGGTGCCGGGTGATGCCTGGACCGACTACTTGCCCGAGAGCGCGCCGCTCACAAGCGATTGGAAAGATCTGGGCTGCGGTATGTATAACACCGAGACCAAGACCTGCGTGCAGATGACGTCGAACTATTGACGCGGACCGGACGCGCGGCGGCAAGCCTCCGCGCGTCTTTCCTCTCAGGCAAGGCCCTTATCAAGATGCGTTCGTTTCTCTTACTCGCCCGGCTTGTGGTGACAGTGTTGGCCATTGGCCTTTTGTCCCTGTTGCGGCCCTCTGAAGGGCTGGCGCAAGAGGGGCTACAGCCGCTCTTGCAAGAGTATCAGGCCGAGATCGCCAAGCCGTCGCGTAGCACGGTCGAGAGCGTTCTGGATGCGCTGATGGCGGCTGACCGCCCCGGCACTGCCGAATTTCTGCTGCGTTGGCAGGATCGCGGGGTTTATGAACGGCCAGATGATGGCCTCTTTTTCTATGCTGAAGAAGGGGGCGACGCGCTGCGGCTCATAGATATCGACAGCGGCGCGGCGGTGGCTGAGGTGAGCAGCCGCGAGGTCAACCAGATTCGCCCCAATTCCGGGGTGCGCGGGGTGATCGCGGCGGCGCTGGTGCCGTTTGAGCTGAACGCGCCCGAGCCGGCGCGGCGGGCAGTGGCGCTGGATGCGATTGCTCGCAGCGGTGAGGCAAGTCAGATCGACCCGCTCAGCCGGTCTATCGAGACTGAGACTGATCCCGTGCTGAAAGAGCGAAAAGAGCGGCTCTTGACCCTGTTGACGGCGCAGTTTGCATCAGCGCTGCCCTATCGGCTGGCGGCGATCGAAGGGTTGAGTGGGGATACCAGTATCGAGGCGCGCGGCGTGCTTAACCAGTTGACGACACGCTCGCCGGGGGTTGGCACCGCCCTGCCGGAGGGCGCCAATATGGCCCGCGTGCTCGAGGTGGGCACGGATATTTCCGAAGTTGAGGCCTATGACCGGCTGGTGGCGGCCAATCTTGCGCCGCCACGCCAGAGTGCCACAGATCGCCGTGACGTGCTGGCGCAGCATATTGTCGATGGCGCGGTGGGCGGCGTGCCCCTGCACCTGCTCAACACCGATGCCGCCCGCACCCGCGCCTACGAGGCGCTGGAGGCTGAAGGCGCTGTTCCCCCCCGTGCCGCCGAGGATGAGGTGGCGCGCGCCGTGGCGGCGCATGCCTTCTATGAGGTTTATACCGAGCCAAATGCTGAGGTCACAACCGCTGCCGAGGACGCACTGGCCACCACGTCGCGCGCGCTTGGCCTCTATCAAACACTTGATCTGGTGTTGGACGGGCTGTCGCTCGCGTCCATTTTCTTTCTCGCGGCTATTGGCCTTGCCATCACCTTTGGCGTGATGGGTGTCATCAACATGGCGCATGGCGAGTTCATCATGATGGGGGCCTATACTGGTTATGTGGTGCAGCTTTTCATCCCTGATTACACCGTCAGTCTGATTGTCGCCTTGCCACTGGCCTTTGTCGTGACCTTTGGCGCGGGCGTGGCGATGGAGCGGCTGGTCATCCGGCATCTTTATACACGCCCGCTGGAAACGCTGCTTGCGACCTTTGGCATTTCGATCGCTCTGCAACAACTGGCCAAGAACATCTTTGGCACGCAGGCGCGGCCACTTACGGCACCTGACTGGCTGAGCGGGGCGCTGACGCTGAATGATATCGTGAGCATCAGCAATATCCGTGTGGCGATCTTTGTCCTTGCCCTGATCTTTCTGACGCTGCTGCTCTTTATCCTCAAGCGCACAAGACTGGGGCTTGAGGTGCGGGCAGTCACGCAAAATCCCGGAATGGCGGCGAGTATGGGCATCGACCCGGATCGCATCAACATGCTGACGTTTGGTCTTGGGTCGGGCATCGCGGGCATCGCGGGCGTGGCGATTGGCCTCTATGCGCAGGTCACGTCCGAGATGGGGGCGAATTACATCGTCCAGAGTTTCATGACCGTTGTTGTGGGCGGCGTTGGCAACGTCTGGGGCACGCTGGCGGGGGCCTCGATGATCGGCTTTCTGCAAAAGGGGATCGAATGGTTCAACCCGTCGAACACGCTGGCCGCACAAACCTATATGGTGCTTTTCGTCATTCTCTTCATTCAATTCCGGCCCAAGGGCATCGTCGCCCTCAAGGGCCGCGCGGCGGGGGACTGAGCCATGAGCAAACCCGAAATTGCTCCGCGTAAACGGTTCCTCGCGGAAAATCCGTCGGTGCTATGGTTCCTTGGCTGCCTTGCGCTCTTTACTCTGGGGGTGACCGTTCTGTCCGAAGGGTTCGGCCTTGCAATCCTCTCCACCTCGATGGTCAAGATCCTTGGGATGACGCTCTGCCTATGTCTCATTGCCGTGGCGATGGATGTGGTCTGGGGCTATTGCGGTATCCTCAGCCTGGGGCATTTCGCTTTCTTTGGCCTAGGGGGTTACGCCGTCGGCATGTGGCTGATGTATGCGCGCACCGAAGGGATCGTGATTAGCTCCCTTTCAGGTGCGCCCATTCCGCCGACACAGGGCGAAATTGAGAACGCCATCGCCACACAAATCTTTGGCGTGGTGGGCAGCAACGAACTGCCTTGGCTCTGGGGGTTTGCCCATAGTCTCACACTGCAACTGATGATGGTGGTACTGGTGCCGGGCCTTTTGGCGCTGGTGTTTGGCTGGCTGGCGTTCCGCAGTCGCGTCACCGGCGTATACCTGTCCATTCTAACGCAGGCGATGACGCTGGCGCTGTCGCTCTACCTGTTTCAGAACGACACCGGGTTGCGCGGCAATAACGGTCTCTCGGGGTTACAGAACATTCCTGGTCTCGATCATTTGCCGCAGTCCACGCTGTCGCTGTGGTTCTTCTGGGCGTCCGCGCTGGCGCTTGGGTTGGGCTATCTGCTCTTTGCATGGCTCGTGTCGGGCAAGTTCGGTTCGGTCATCCGCGCCATTCGCGACAACGAGGCGCGGGTGCGGTTTCTGGGCTATGATGTCGAGAGTTACAAGCTGGTGATCTTTACCCTGACTGCAGTGGTGTCGGCCATTGCGGGTGCGCTCTATTATCCGCAGGCGGGCATCATAAACCCGGCCGAGATTGCGCCGATTGCCTCGATTTATCTGGCGGTATGGGTGGCTATCGGCGGGCGCGGGCGGCTCTATGGCGCGGTGATTGGGGCGGCGGTCGTCAGCCTTGCGTCAAGCTGGTTCACCGGCGGCGGCGCGCTCAATATCAACCTCGGGATCTACACGATCAACTGGACTGATTGGTGGCTGGTGCTACTGGGGCTGGGCTTTGTCGCGGTCACGCTGTTTTTTCCCCGCGGCATCGGGGGCCTCTTTGACATGATCGTGAGAAAACCATGACCACGCTTCTCGAAGTCTCGGGCGTTTCCGTCACCTTTGACGGGTTCCGCGCCATCAACAACCTGTCGATCCAGGTGGCAGAGCCGGAATTGCGCGCCGTCATCGGCCCCAACGGGGCGGGCAAGACGACCTTTATGGATATCGTCACCGGCAAGACCCGCCCTGATGAGGGCCGGGTGATCTGGGGCGAAAAGAACGTGTCGCTCTTGGGGATGACCGAGAGCCAGATCGCGCGCGCAGGGATAGGGCGCAAGTTCCAGAAACCCACGGTCTTCGAGGCGCAGACCGTACGCGAAAACCTCGCCATGGCGCTCAAGAACAAGCGGGGGCCGTTCGATGTCCTGTTCTACCGCCGCTCCAGCCGGGGGGCCGCCCGCATTGCCGAACTGGCCGAGGAGATCGGCCTGCTCAACGATCTGCCGCGCCGCGCCGGAGAGCTGAGTCATGGGCAAAAGCAATGGCTGGAAATCGGTATGCTCTTGGCGCAGGATCCGCGTCTCTTGTTGGTGGACGAACCCGCCGCCGGGATGACGCCTGCCGAGCGCGAACATACCACCGATATTCTCAAACGCGCGGCAGAGACCCGCGCCGTGGTGGTGATTGAGCATGACATGGAATTCATCCGCCGCCTTGGCTGCAAGGTAACTGTGCTCCACGAAGGCTCGGTTCTGGCCGAGGGCAGTCTGGATCACGTGACACAGAACCAGCAGGTGATTGATGTCTATCTGGGGAGATAAGCGATGCTGAGCGTTGAGAACCTCACACTGCAATACGGTGCGTCGCAAATCTTGCATGGCGTCAGCCTGACCGCGCGACCGGGGGCGGTGACGGCGGTGATGGGCACAAATGGCGTGGGCAAGACCAGCCTTTTGAAGGCCATCGCCGGGCGGCATCCCTATTCCGGCGGGCGCATCACGCTGGACGGCGCGGCTCTCGATCATCTTAGCGCGGCGCAGGCGGCGCGGGCCGGCATCGGTTATGTGCCGCAGGGGCGAGAGGTGTTTCCGCTATTGACCGTCACCGAGAACCTAGAAACCGGCTTTGCCTGCCTGCCCAAATCCGAACATCGGATTCCGTCGCGGATTTATGATCTCTTTCCGGTGCTGGAACAGATGAAGGACCGGCGCGGTGGAGATCTGTCGGGCGGGCAACAGCAGCAGTTGGCCATCGCGCGCGCGCTGATCGCGCGCCCGCGCGTTTTGCTCTTGGATGAACCGACCGAGGGCATCCAGCCCAATATCATCAAGCAGATTGGTGAGGTGATCGGTCTGCTGCGGGATGAGGGGGAAATCGCCATCGTGCTTGTCGAGCAGTATTTCGATTTCGCCTATGGGCTGGCGGATGATCTGGTGGTGTTGAACCGGGGTGAGGTTCGTTTGTCCGAACCTGCGGCAATGGTGGAGCGAGACCGGCTCTTGCGTGAGGTGTCTATTTAATAGGCCATCTGCGCTAAAAATAGGCAGATGCGGGTGGCGCGCCTGTGGGATTTCAGGCAGGCGCGACGGGCTACTGGCAGGCCCCGACACAACAGGTAGCCTCTGATCTGTCACGAACTGGAATCACCCATGACCGCCTGTCCCGTCCCCTTGCATCAGCGTAGCCACGGCGCGGCCCATGTGAGCCTCTTGCCCGGCCCAGCGGGCGCGCGGCTCAACCGGCTGCATCAGGCGGGATCGGCCAAGGCCTTTGTGCATTCCGGCGCCTCCGGTCCTGAGGTGGTTTTTCTCAACACCTCTGGCGGCCTAGCGGGGGGCGACAGCCTTGCCTACCGCCTTGATCTGGCGGCGGGGTGCCGGGCCACGGCCACCACGCAAACAGCCGAGCGGGCCTATCGCAGCACAGGCGGGGCTGCGCATGTCACCGTCCGGCATGAGGTGGGGGCGGGCGCGCATCTCGATTGGCTGCCGCAGGAAACCATCCTCTTTGACAGCAGCCACCTGATCCGCGAGACGGTGATTGAACTGGCCGAGGATGCCTCTTGCCTCATGCTCGAGGCCGTCGTTCTGGGACGTGCCACCATGGGCGAAACGCTGGCCGAGGTCTCGTTGCGCGACACCCGCCGTATTATCCGTTTGGGCCGCCCCGTGATGATCGAGCCGCTGCATTTAGGCACCGAGGCACTGACCGCTGGTCCCGCTGTGCTGGGCTCTGCGGGGGCTTTTGCCACGCTGGCGCTGGTGGCACGGGGGGCTGAGGATGCCGTGGACCGCGCCCGCGCGGAACTGACCGAGGATGGCGTGATGGGTGGCGCTTCGGGCTTTGACGGCAAGCTGATGATCCGCCTCATGGCCGGTGATGGCTGGCCACTCAAGCGACAGATCATGCGGCTTGTCAGCGCCCTGCGTCCTGGTCCGTTGCCCCGCGTCTGGCAGATCTAGGAGAGAAGCGCGATGAACCTCACCCCCCGCGAAAAGGACAAGCTGTTGATCTCGCTCGCCGCCATGGTCGCGCGCGGCAGGCTCGCACGCGGCGTCAAGCTCAACCACCCCGAGGCCGTGGCGCTGATCACCGACTACGTGGTCGAAGGCGCGCGCGACGGGCGCACGGTAGCCGATCTGATGGAGGCGGGTGCGCATGTCGTGAGCGTCGAGCAATGTATGGAGGGCATCGCGCAGATGATCCATGCTGTTCAGGTCGAGGCGACCTTTCCCGATGGCACCAAGCTTGTCACTGTCCATAATCCCATCCGCTGAAAGGACCCGATCATGCGCTATCCCGTTGCCTTTTTCCTGCTTACCCCCACGCTGGCACTGGCTCATTCCGGCCCGCATCTGCATCCGCATGGGAGTGACGCGATGTGGTTGGGCGTGGTTGGCGCTCTTGCGGCGGCAGGGGGCTATGTGCTGGCAAAGGTGCGGAAATGATCCCCGGCGAGGTGCTGTGCGCCGAGGGTGAGATTATCCTCAACGCAGGCGTGCCAGTGACCGTGCTGATGGTCGCCAATACCGGCGACAGGCCGGTGCAGGTGGGCAGCCATTATCATTTTGCCGAGGCCAATTCCGGGCTTGCGTTCGACCGCACCGCTGCACGCGGGCAGCGGTTGGACATCCCCGCTGGCACCGCTGTTCGGTTCGAGCCGGGTCAGAGCCGCGAGGTGCGGCTTATCCCATTTGGCGGCGCGCGGCGGGTGTTCGGCTTTAATCAACAGGTGATGGGAGACCTCTAGATGCCCTATGCTATCCCCCGCTCCGCCTATGCCGCCATGTATGGCCCCACCACGGGTGACCGCCTGCGGCTTGGCGATACCGACCTGATTATCGAGGTCGAGCGCGATCTGACGGCTTACGGCGAAGAGGTGAAGTTCGGTGGCGGCAAGGTGATCCGAGACGGCATGGGCCAATCCCAAGTCACCCGTGCAGGTGGTGCGATGGATACGGTGATCACCAACGCGCTCATTGTCGATCATCAGGGGATCATCAAAGCCGATGTCGGCCTTCGCGACGGTCTCATCGCCGCGATTGGCAAGGCGGGCAATCCCGATACGCAATCAGGCGTGGATATCATAATCGGACCGGGAACCGAGATCATCGCCGGAGAGGGGAGAATCCTCACCCCCGGGGGGTTTGACGCACATATCCATTTCATCTGCCCACAACAGATCGAGGACGCGCTGCATTCCGGCATCACCACCATGCTGGGCGGCGGCACTGGTCCCGCCCATGGCACGCTGGCCACCACCTGCACGCCGGGGGCGTGGCATATTGGGCGGATGCTGCAATCGCTGGATGCCTTTCCGATGAATTTCGGCCTCTCGTCCAAGGGCAACGCGAGCCAACCCGAGGCCTTGATCGAGATGGTTCACGCCGGAGCCTGTGCGATGAAACTGCACGAGGATTGGGGCACCACGCCCGGCGCTATTGATTGTTGTCTGAGTGTCGCCGACGACATGGATGTGCAGGTGATGATCCACACCGACACGCTGAATGAAAGCGGTTTTGTCGAGAACACGCTCGCTGCCATCAAGGGGCGTACGATCCATGCTTTTCACACCGAGGGTGCGGGCGGCGGGCACGCGCCCGACATCATGAAAGTGGTGGGGTATGAGCATATCCTACCCTCCTCGACCAACCCGACGATGCCCTATACCGTCAACACCATCGAAGAGCATCTCGACATGCTGATGGTCTGTCACCATCTCGACAAGGCGATCCCCGAGGATGTGGCCTTTGCTGAGAGTCGTATCCGGCGCGAAACCATCGCCGCCGAGGATATCCTGCACGACATGGGCGCGTTCTCAGTGATGGCCTCAGACAGTCAGGCGATGGGCCGCGTGGGCGAGGTGATCATCCGCACGTGGCAGACAGCCTCAAAAATGCGCAAGCAGCGCGGGCGGCTGGCCGAGGAAACCGGCGACAATGACAACATGCGGGTGAAACGCTATATCGCAAAATATACCATCAACCCCGCCATCGTGCACGGGATGAGCGCCCATATCGGAAGTGTCAGCCCCGGCAAACGCGCTGATCTGGTACTATGGAGCCCGGCGTTTTTCGGCGCGAAACCCGAGATGGTGCTGATGGGCGGTTCTATCGTGCTGGCGCAGATGGGCGATCCCAATGCCTCTATCCCCACGCCGCAGCCGGTCTATTCCCGTCCCATGTTCGGGGCCTACGGGCGATCGGTCGAACGTTCTGCGGTGTTGTTCGTGTCGCAAGCGGCGCAGGCGGACGGGATCGGCGCAGCACTTGGGCTGGCGAAATCGACCGTGGCGGTCTCGAATACCCGCAAGATCAGCAAGCGCGACATGATTCACAACAATCTGACGCCCGTGGTCGAGGTGCATCCCGAAACCTATGAGGTGCGCGCCAATGGCGAATTGCTCACCTGCGAACCGGCCTCTGAATTGCCCCTCGCACAACGCTATTTCCTGTTTTGAGGGCCCAACATGTCTGATCTGCCGATTGCCCGTCATCTGTTGCACGCCCGGCCCAAGGCAGTGACCGATACTGTCGTGCTCGATTATGAGGCGCGGTTGATGCGGCGCAGACGCTTGGTGTGCAAGGGGGGATTGGAGTTTCTGGCTGATCTGGCTGAGGTGAGCAACCTTGATGATCACTGGGGTTTTGCGCTCGACGATGGTCGCGCCGTTGGGGTTGAGGCCGCGCCCGAAGATCTAGTTGAAGTGCGCGGAGATTTGGCGCGGCTGGCTTGGCACATCGGCAACCGGCATACGCCTTGCGAAGTGGTCTCTGATCACCTTCGTATCCGCCGCGATCATGTGATCGAAGCGATGCTGTCCCAGTTGGGCGCACGGCTGCAGCCTGTGAGCGGCCCGTTTCGCCCCGAGGGTGGAGCCTATGGCAAGGGTCGCACCATGGGGCATGATCACGGCCCGCAAGATCATCATTCCTGATGCTGACGCCTGCACATCTGACGCTGATCCAGTGGCTCTCGCCCGCCTTTCCCACCGGGGCCTTTGCCTATTCGCACGGGTTGGAGCGCCAGATTTCAACCGGTGTCGTCACCGATGCGGCAAGCCTAGAGGTTTGGCTGACAAACGTCCTTCGATTTGGTGCAGGCTGGCAGGATGCGGTTTTGCTGGCGCAGTCGCTCGATGGCGATAGTTCGGCGCTCGATGATCTGGCGCGCGCGCTACAGCCCTGTGCCGAACGGTTACAGGAAACCCGCGAACAAGGGGCGGCGCTCGCGCGGACGGTAGCTGGGATTACCGGGCGCGTTTTGCCGATGCGTTCGTTGCCGGTGGCACTGGGTGAGGCAGCAAAACCGTTAGACCTGCCGAAACTGGATGTCATCTCCTTATATCTGCAGGGGTTGGCCGGGAATCTTGTAACGATCGCTATTCGTCACATCCCGTTGGGGCAAACGGACGGGCAATTGGTGCTCTCGCGACTTCTTCCGCTGATTCATGATCTCGCCCGCAGTGCTGCTGACGCGACGCTGGACGATTTAGGAGGTTGTGCGCTCGCGGGCGATCTTGCGGCGTTACAACATGAAACCCAAGAGATAAGGATATTCAGGACATGACCGAGCGTATGAACGGTCCTTTGCGCGTCGGCATCGGTGGTCCGGTGGGCGCAGGCAAGACCACACTGACCGAAGGACTGGCGCGCGCGCTGGCAAGCCGATGTTCGATGGCGGTGATCACCAATGACATTTACACCCGCGAGGATGCGGACTACCTGATGCGCGCACAAGTTCTGCCAAATGAGCGGATCAGAGGTGTAGAAACTGGAGGGTGTCCGCATACCGCGATCCGAGAGGATGCCTCTATCAATCTGGCGGCGGTGGCTGATTTGAGCGCCACCTTTCCCGATCTTGATCTGATCCTGATTGAATCGGGTGGTGACAATCTCGCGGCGACCTTCAGCCCTGAACTCGCGGACCTGACAATCTATGTCATCGACACTGCCGCCGGGCAGGACATCCCGCGTAAACGTGGACCGGGTGTGACAAAATCCGACTTGCTTGTGGTGAACAAGACTGATCTCGCGCCCTATGTGGGCGTTGATCTGGCGCTTTTGGAGGCAGACTCAGCGCGCGCGCGGGGGGCACGACCCTTTGTGTTGGCACAGTTGCACAGGGAGACCGGGATCGAGGCTGTCGTTGCGTTTATCGAGCGAGAAGGCGGATTGCGGCTTGGACCGCCTTTGACCAAGGCCCGTCACCCTCGCGCGGTTTAGAGATTGCGCGCGGGGGCCGCGACACCGTTGAGAAACACCCGTATCGCCAACCTGCGCCGCGCGGCGAATGTGTCAGGGGTGGCCAACCGTGCCGGATCAAGCAGCGATTCAAGTGGCCAAGGCCGCACCATATCCAGCAGTAACATGGCGGCCTCTCTGGTGTCCTCCAGCTTGATTTCTCCGCGTGCCACGCCACGTTCCAGTTCACTCGTCAGAATGGACAGATCGCGCTGTATCAGGCCATCGACAAGATCGCACCCGATGTCCGGCGCGGTTGGCACCTGTGCCACAAAGGCGCGCAGAATCTCAAGCGGCAGGCCATAGCCCTGATGCCGGATGTTCTGAGATAGAACGCGATCCAGTCGGTCCGCAATTGGCAGGTCCGTTTCGCAAGCGGGCAGGGGGCGGATGAACTGGTCCGCCACTTTGTCCATATAGGACCGCAAGAGGGCCGTGCGTCCCGGAAAGATATCGTAGAGCGTGCGCTTGGACATGCCAGCCCGGTGCGCGATGACCTGCATTGTCGCCCCATCAAGTCCGCTTTCGGCATGCACTGATTCGAGTGCCGCAAAGATTGCCTCACGGCGTTCGTCACAGGAAAACGTAATCGGTCGACCGCGCCGAATATTCTCGCAGGTCTTGGTGTTCGGCGTGTTACTGTGCATCAGCCTAACTCAATTTCGCACAGGTTGCTGTGCGGGCCATCTGTGATCTTGCCATTTCCGGGTCCGTCATATTTATAAAACCCAACCGTTTTATAAATCACCCGATGCAATCGCGCCAATGCTTTATCGTGAAAGGGCTCCTGATGGCTCATCTTCCAAGGTTCATCCTTACCCTTGTGGTCTGTGCCTGTTTTGTGCCGGACTTAGTTGTGGCGCAACAGGAGCAAGGACCGACCCCCGTCACCGTTGTAACGCTCGAGCCGGAAAATGTGACCCTGACGTCGCTTTTGCCGGGGCGGGTGGCAGCCTCGGCCGAGGCCGAAGTACGTCCTCAGGTCAACGGGATCATCACCGAGCGCCTATTTGAAGAAGGCGCCGATGTGACCGAAGGTGATCCACTCTATCAGATTGATATGGCCACTTACGAAGCGGCTGTGCGGCAGGCGCAGGCAACTGTCGCACAGGCCGAGGCGCAGTTGCGTTCGGCGGAGCGCGAAGCGCAGCGGTTGGTGGAGCTCCAATCCCGGAACGTAGCCAGCGAACAGGCACTGGACGAGGCGACATCGACCCGCGATGCGGCGGCTGCGGGATTGGAGCTGGCCAAGGCGCAGCTGAATTCGGCAGAGATCGAATTGTCTCGTACCACAATCCGCGCACGGCTCTCAGGGCGTATCGGCCTCTCTCTCACGTCGCAGGGCGCGCTTGTAACCGCAAGTCAGTCACAGCCGCTGACCGTGATCCGGAACATCAGCCCCGTTTATGTCGATGTGACGCAATCCGCGGCGGACCTCTTGCGCTGGCGACGGGGCGAGACGGAGCGTGATCTGGAGGGAGCGGATTCGACAGTGCGGCTAAAGCTGGCGGATGGTTCTGACTATAGCGAGACCGGCCAACTCAAGGCGGCTGAACCAAACGTAAATCCGCAGACCGGCGTCGTGACACTGCGAATGCAATTTGAGAATCCCGACCTCCTACTTTTGCCGGGAATGTATGTGCAGGTGGAAGTGCCCGTTGAAGTGGCCGAGGCGGTTTATCTCGTGCCACAAGAAGGGGTGATCCGCGATCGTCGTGGGCGGCCCTTGTCTTGGGTGGTCAACGGCGAAGGGGTGATCGAAGAGCGCGCGCTCAGCGTCATTCAGAACCGCGGCAATGATTGGGTTGTGGACGAGGGTTTGAATCCCGGTGATCGCATTGTTGTGGCAGGCTTTCAGAAAACTGCGCCGGGGGCAACCGTCGCGCCCGAAGAACGCAGTGCTGAGCCGCAACAGTAACCGGGCAGAGGATATACCGCATGGCTAGTTTCTTTATCGACCGCCCGGTTTTTGCCTGGGTCATTTCCATTCTCATCATGGGGATTGGGATTCTAGCGATCATGATCCTTCCGGTCGCGCAATATCCCCAGATTGCACCTCCGTCAGTCACGGTCTCGGCCACCTATCCAGGGGCCTCTGCCGATACGGTCGCCAACACGGTGACACAGGTTATCGAGCAGCAGATGACCGGACTGGACGGTTTGCGTTACTTCTCGTCTCGCTCGACCTCGGCCGGTAGTGCTGAGGTAACTCTGACGTTTGAGACAGGCACCGATGCGGATATCGCGCAGGTGCAAGTGCAGAACAAGCTAGGACAGGCTACGCCACTCTTGCCTGAGATCGTGCAACGGCAGGGAATCACGGTCGAGAAATCCTCGGCTGGGTTCCTGATGGTGGTCGGTATGATCTCCACCGACGGCAGTCTCGAACAGGTTGATCTGTCGGATTATATGGTGACCAATCTGGTCGACGAGCTAAGCCGGATTGAAGGCGTCGGTTCGGTCAATGTGTTCGGCGCGCAATATGCAATGCGGATTTGGCTCGATCCATCCAAGCTGGCGGGTTTTGGCCTGACACCGTCGGATGTTGTGGCGTCCGTTTCCGCCCAGAATGCGCAGATTTCTGCGGGTTCCTTTGGGGCGCGCCCTGCTGTAGAGGGCCAGCAACTCAACGCCACGATCACCGCACAATCGCTGCTCAGCACGCCCGAGGACTTTCGCCAGATCGTTCTCAGGGCGGAAACCGATGGTGGTCTGGTGCTGCTGGACGATGTGGCAACGGTTGAGATCGGGGCAGAGAACTATGCCACAACGGCGCGGTTCAACACCGATCCGGCGGCGGGGATGGCGATCACCTTGGCACCGGGCGCTAACGCGCTCGACACGGCCCGTGCGATCAAGGAGCGCATGGTCGAATTCTCACGCTTCTTTCCCGAGGGTGTCGATTACGTAATCCCCTATGACACCACGCCCTTTGTCGAGATTTCCATCAAGGAAGTGGTCAAAACGCTGTTCGAAGCGATCGGCCTCGTGTTCCTCGTGATGTTCCTTTTCCTGCAGAACCTGCGCGCCACGCTCATTCCGACTCTTGCGGTGCCGGTCGTCCTGTTGGGCACCTTCGGGGTGCTCGCGGCGGCGGGGTTCTCGATCAACACGCTGACGATGCTGGCGATGGTTCTGGCGATTGGTCTCTTGGTCGATGACGCGATCGTCGTCGTGGAAAACGTCGAGCGCATCATGGAGGAAGAGGGCTTGGGCCCGCGTGAGGCCACGCATAAATCCATGGGCCAGATCACCGGTGCGCTGGTGGGCATCGCGATGGTGCTCTCGGCGGTGTTCGTGCCGATGGCGTTCTTTCCCGGTTCCACGGGGGTGATCTATCAGCAATTCGCAATCACCATCGTATCCGCCATGGCGCTGTCTGTGGTGGTGGCGATCACGCTCACGCCCGCGCTCTGCGCCTCCTTGCTCAAGGCCAAGAGCCACGCACCAAAGCGCGGACCGTTTGCGTGGTTCAACACGGGCTTTGGCAAGCTCACGAATGGCTACGGTGGCACGGTGGGGTGGTCGGTGCGCCGCCCGGTGCGGGTGTTCGTCGTCTATCTGGCACTGGCACTGGGCATGGCGCTGATGTTTCTGCGCACGCCCACCGGGTTTCTGCCGGAAGAGGATCAGGGCATCCTCTTTACCCTCATCCAGACCCCCACCGGATCAAGCGCCGAGCGCACGCTCGAGGTCGTCAAACAGGTCGAGGATTACTATCTAAAACAAGAAACAGACGTCGTGAATTCCATGTTCGGAGTGGTCGGCTTCAGTTTCTCCGGTAACGGGCAGAACATGGGTCTGGCCTTTGTCCAGCTCAAGGACTGGGAAGAGCGTACAGAACCGAACCAGAGTGTGCAGGCTCTTGCGGGGCGGGCCTTTGGCGCCTTCAGTCAGATACGTGATGCGATGGTGTTTCCGGTCGTACCGCCCTCGGTGATCGAGTTGGGCAACGTTTCGGGGTTCGATTTCTATCTGCAAGCGCGTGGCGGTCAAAGCCATGCTGATCTGATGGCGGCGCGCAACCAGTTGCTGGGCATGGCGGCGCAGAGTGAATTGATCGCATCCGCCCGTCCAAACGGACTTGAGGATGCGGCACAGTTCAACCTTGATATCGACTGGCGCAAGGCTGGGGCGATGGGTCTGACCCCCAGTGACGTCGGGGAGTTGCTTCAGGTCGCTTGGGCAGGCACCTACGTGAACGATTTTCTAGATCAGGGCCGGATCAAACGAGTCTATGTGCAGGGTGAGGCGGAGGCGCGCGCGCAGCCGTCGGATATCGAAAAATGGCGCGTTCGTAATGCAAGCGGCGGGTTGGTGCCGTTCTCGAATTTCTCCGAAGGGGCATGGGATTACGGTGCGCAGGGCCTCTATCGCTACAATGGCATCCCGTCTGTGCAACTGCAGGGCTCACCTGCTGCGGGGGTGTCGACTGGCGAGGCGATGGCCGAGATGGAGCGTTTAGTCGCGCAACTGGGGGCGGAATTTGAACTGGCTTGGACAGGTCTATCCCTTGAGGAACGCGACTCCGGCAATCAGGCCCCCTTGCTCTACGCGCTTTCATTGGCGGCGGTGTTCCTGTCGCTGGCGGCGCTTTATGAGAGTTGGTCTATCCCCTTCGCCGTCATGCTGGCCATGCCCATCGGGATTGTCGGTGCTTTGACCGGCGCGTGGATTGGCGGGTTCGAGAATGGCGTGTTCTTTCAGGTGGGCCTGTTGACCGTGGTGGGCCTGACGGGCAAGAACGCGATTCTGATCGTAGAATTCGCCCGAGAACGCTATGAGGCGGGCGAGACCATTCTGGAAGCGGTGATCGAGGCCGCGCGTCAGAGGTTCCGTCCCATCATCATGACCTCGATGGCGTTCTCTCTTGGGGTTCTGCCGCTGGTGCTGAGTTCTGGCGCAGGGTCCGGCGGGCGCAATGCCATTGGGTCTGGCGTTCTGAGCGGGACAATCTCTGGCACGGTGCTGGGCGTGGTCTTTGTGCCGCTCTTCTTTGTGATCGTGACGCGCCTCTTTGGCCAGGCCAAGCCGCGCGATTGATGCAGCATAGTTCCCGGCAAGAGCCGGGGACTGTCACACGAGTGTTGCCTTCGCATTCTAAAGGCCTGAGCAACCCGGCTCGTTGAGAGCCGGAGTTGATCAAACTCAGGAGCCAAGAATGACCCATCCTCTCCACACCATGTCCCGTCGTGCCGTGCTGGCAACCGGTGCCGCCGCACTGGCGACGCCGCTGATCGCGCGCCGCGCGCTTGCCTCTTCCGGCGAGGTCAATGTTTTTGCCTGGGGTGATTATTTTCAGAACGGCGAGATCCCCGACGCCTTTACCAAGGCCACCGGCATCAAGGTGAATGTCTCGACCTATGGCTCGAACGAAGAGGCCGCCTCAAAGTTGCGCGCGTCGGGCGGCAAGGGTTTTGACATCCTTTTCCCTTCGGTCGACACCCGCCCCAATTATGACGAAGGCAACCTCTTTGCTGAGATCGACGAATCGAAGCTCAAGGTGGACCTCATCGAGCCTGCTCTGTGGCGTTCGTCCCTGGAACTGGGGGCCGCGCATCGCGGCAAGCGCTATCTGGTGCCGTTCGATTGGGGCACTGAGGGCATCACCTGGGATTCGAGCGACGTCGATGTGGCTCCTGCCGATCTGTCCTACGCGCACCTCTGGGCCGATGGGATGAATGGCAAGGTTGCCATGCGCCAGAAATCGGTGCTGATCACCCTTGCGATCTATCTCGACTCGATCGGCGAAGTCCCGTCGAACCGCGCCATGGACCTCTACAAAACCGAGGAAGACACGCGCCGCATCTTTGATGCCTGCGTGGCCTTTGCCGCCAAGAACAAGGCCAATATCGGCGCTTACTGGAACAACGCCACCGAGGCCACTGGTGCCTTTACCGACGCGGGCTGCACCATCGGTCAGACATGGGATACGACCGGCATCAAGCTGCATATGGATGTGGACCCCAAGTGGCGCTACGCCGCCCCGAAAGAGGGCGCTTTGGCATGGATGGACACTGCCGCGATCCCCTCGGGCGCAGAGAATGTCGATCAGGCCTACGAGTTCCTCAACTTCCTGATGAGCCCGGAAATCGGCGGCATGTTCGCCAATGCCACCGGATATAATTCGGCGGCTGCGGGCGCATCGGCGCATCTGAGCGAGGCCAACAAAGAGGCGTTTGCCTTTGCCTATCAGAATGGTGCCATCGAAAACCTGTGGTGGTGGCCGATGTTCACGCCGTGGTTCTCGGCGGTACGCGAAGAGTATTCCGAAAAGCTGACCAACGCCTAAACCGACAAAGTGGCGCGGGGAGATGTCCCCGCGCCCGTTTCATGGAAAGACCTCAATGACAGTTTCCGCTCGCGGCATGGAGATCACCCTATCCGCCGCCGCTGTGCGCTTTGCCGAGTTTCAGGCCGTGCATCCCACGGACCTGACTATTCGCGCGGGCGAGTTTTTCTCGATCCTTGGCCCTTCAGGCTGTGGCAAGACCACGATCCTGCGCCTCGTGTCGGGCTTTTTGGAGCCGTCCGAAGGCGGCGTGCAGATCGGCGGTATGCCGATGGCGGGCATCTCGCCCTCGGATCGCCCCACCGCGCTGATCTTCCAGAACCTTGCCCTGTTCCCGCTGATGCCAGTTTGGGAGAATGTGGCCTTTGGCCTAGAGATGCGCGGTTGGAGCAAGGCCAAGCGCCGCGCGCGCGCACTTGAACTGCTCAAGATGGTGGCGCTGGACGAGCAAGCCGACAAACTGCCCTCGGAATTGTCTGGGGGGCAGCGTCAGCGCGTGGCGATTGCCCGCGCTCTGGCTGTTGAACCGGCGGTTCTGCTGCTGGACGAGCCGCTCTCGGCGCTTGATCTCAAGCTGCGGCAACATATGCGCGCCGAACTCAAGCAGTTGCAGCGCGAGACCGGCATCACCTTTGTCTATATCACCCATGATCAGGGCGAGGCGCTGACCATGTCCGACCGCGTGGCGGTGATGAATGCCGGACGGCTGGTGCAACTGGGTACAGCGGATGACCTCTATCACCGGCCCGCCAATGCCTTTGTTGCGACCTTCGTGGGCGAAACCAACCGCCTGACAGGGCGGATTGAGGCGGTGGACGGTCAGAGTGCCCGCATCGCCACGCCTGAAGGGGTCTTTGTTGCCGTCAATACAGCAGGTCTGAGCGTTGGAGAGCAGGCGTTTCTCTTTTTGCGGCCCGAACGACTGCATGTGCTGGAGGCGGGCGAAACTCAGGCCAATAGCCTGACCGGACATCTCGTGCGTCGTGATATGGAAGGGGCGTTTTCCACGCTGGTAATCGACACGGGCCAGAGCCAACTCACAGTGCACCGGGTCAATGGCGGTGGGCCAGTCGTGCCCGATGGGCCCCTACGGCTCGGGTTTTCGCAAGAGGCCGGGGTTATTCTGCCCTTGAGTGAGACCGCCAATGACTAAATTGCGCCGCGCCTTTGGGGCACCCCTGTCGGCACTGATTGTCTTTCTTGCGGGGATTTGGATTCTGGGCCTCATTGCCGCGCCGCAGATTATCATGATCGAGCAGTCTTTCTGGACCATGCAGCGTCCCGAAGGGGCCGCCGAACTGTCGGTCAAAATCGACGCGCTCTACAATCGCCTTGATGTGCTGGCACTGGATCACGCCGCCGCACCGGATGAAGCCGCCCGTGCCGCCGTTGATGCCGAGCGTGATGCGGTGCAGACCGAAATCACGGCGCTTGAGGTCGAGGAAAGCACGCCCGTCAAGACATGGACCCTGTCCAACTACGGACAGATGGGTAAGGCGCATCTGGCAATTTTCGCCAAGACGATCCTCGCCTCGTTGGCCGTTACGGCCATTGCCTTTGTCGTCTGCTATCCCATCGCCTTTGCCATTGCCAAACTAGAGCCGCCGCGCCGCGCCGCGATGATCATGCTGGCGCTCGTCATCCCCTATGCGATCAACGAATTGCTGCGGGTCTTTGCCTGGCAGATGATCCTGAATTATGGCGGGCCACTCAATGCCGCACTGGGACTGGTGGGAATTGGCCCTGTGCCCTTTCTCGAAAGCGGAACGGGCGTCTTTGTCGCCATGGTCTATGCCTATATCCTCTTCATGGTTTTTCCGCTCTACAATGTGCTTGAGACCTTGGATACGAACCAAATTGAGGCGGCGCGGGATCTGGGGGCCGGAACGATCCAGATCCATCGCCGCGTGGTCCTGCCCCATGCGCGCCCCGGCATCGCGGTCGGCTGTATCATGACCTTCATGCTGTCGGCGGGGTCTTATGCGGTGCCCTATATCATGACGCGCGGCACTGCTGATCCGTGGTTCACGCAACTGGTTTACAACCGCTTCTTTCAGGCGACCAACTGGAATGTCGGGGCGGCCTATGCGCTCAGCTTGCTGGTGGTCTGCACCGGGTTCATTTTCCTGATGATGGGCCTGCTCAAAGTACGGTTGAGGGATATCGCCAAATGAGCGGGCAGGGCAGCGGGCTGATCCTCCGCCTCTATATGGCGGTGTTCTTTGTCTATATGTTCCTGCCGCTCGGGATCATGGTGGCGGCGGGTTTCAATGCCTATTCGCCGCCCTCGGTCACGGTCTGGCAGGGCTTTACCCTGCAATGGTTTGGTGAACTCTGGGCCGATCAGCGGATGTGGTCGGGTTTGCGCAATTCGCTGATTATCGCAGGCGCGGTGATCGCGCTCGCCCTGCCGATGGGATTGGCGGGCGCGCTTTTGCTGGGGCGGTTGGGCGCGCGGGCGGCAGGGCTGCTCTACACCGTCATGGTCTCACCTTTGCTGACGCCGGGCATTATTCTGGGCATTTCCACCGTGATCTTCTGGCGTAATTTCGAGGTCGCAGGGGGGCTGTTCACCGCGATCCTTGCGCAGACCACCTTTGTTGCCTCATACGCGATGCTGATGTTCATGGCCCGTCTGCAACGACAAGATGCGACCCTGGAAGAGGCGGCGCGCGATCTGGGGGCCACGCCCTTGCAGGCCTTTCGCCGGATCACCCTGCCATTTCTGCGCCCGACCATCGTCACGGCGGCAGTGATCGCCTTTCTCCAGAGCTTTGAGAATTACAACACAACCATGTTCGCGATTGGTGGGCAACATACTCTGGTCACGGAAATCGGATCGCGCATGCGTTTTGGTCTCTCGCCGGTGGTCAATGTTATCGGTATCTTCTTCATCATCGCCACGATCACCTGTGCGGTGGTCTGGGCGATCCTCAAAGAGCGTGAACGCTGCGCTGCAAATGGAGTTTCGGCATGATGGACACTTTCAGCGCCCCCGGTCGGTTCTGGCGTGGCAATCTGCACACCCATTCGGACCGCTCGGATGGGGTTTTGCCCCCCGAGGAGGTCTGTCGCCGCTACGCCGCCGAGGGCTATGATTTCATAGCGCTGACCGATCATTTCGTTGGGCGCTATGGCTATCCGATCACCGATACCCGACCCTATCGCAGCAATCGCTTTTCCACCCTGCTTGGGGCGGAGCTGCACTCAGGCGCTCTGGCCAACGGCGAACTGTGGCACATTCTGGCGGTTGGCCTGCCCGATGCGTTCACCCCGTCCAATTCGCCCGAGTTCAAGCCGGTCCCGGATCAGGAAACTGGCCCCGAGATTGCCGCGCGCGCGGTGGCCGCCGGGGCGTTTGTTGCGGTGGCGCATCCGCAATGGTCGGGGTTGACGCTGGCGGATGCGCGCAGTCTGACGGCGGCGCATGCTGTCGAAATCTACAACCACGGCTGTCATATGGGCTGTGATCGCGGCGACGGGTTCGGCATTGCTGACCTCTTGCTCAGCGAAGGGCGGCGACTGAGCTTGATTGCCACCGATGACGCGCATTTTTCCGAACCGGATCATTTCGGCGGTTGGGTCATGGTCAAGACCGAGGAGAACAGCCCGGAGGCACGGCTTGAGGCGCTCAAGGCTGGGCTCTTCTACTCCAGCCAAGGGCCGGAAATTCGCGCGCTCCACGTAGAGGAGACCGCAATCGAGGTGGAATGCTCTGCCGCGTCGGCTGTGATGGTCCTGGGCCATGGATCGGCAGGTGTGGCAGTGCATGGCCAGTCGATGACGCGCGCGCGTGTTACCTTTGATCATCGCTGCGCCGCCTCACCTTGGCTGCGGGTCACGGTGGTGGATGCGTCCGGCAAGCGCGCATGGTCCAACCCAATCTGGAAGCGCTGAGCGCGCTCAGCCCAAAGCGCGGTCCGCAAGGATCATGTCCGAGGCTTTCTCGCCGATCATGATGGCGGGAGCATTGGTGTTGCCCGAAACGATCTCGGGCATGATTGAGCAATCTGCCACGCGAAGCCCGTCAATGCCATGCACCCGGAGCCGTGCATCGACCACGGTATCCGGTCCCTGTCCCATCTTGCAGGTGCCGGTTGGGTGATAGATGGTGGTCGAATACCGCCTTGCCCAGTCAAGCGTGCCCTCGTAATCCTCTAGATCAAGCGTGCGGTCGGGGCGGAATTCTTCCGAAATCTTGGAGGTGAGAGGTGCGCATCGAGCTATGCGGCGGGCGATTTTGATCCCTTCCACGATGGTTCGGCAATCGGTTTCAGTGGAAAGATAATTCGGGTGGATCTTGGGGTAGTGACTCGGGTCGGCAGAAGTGAGTCGAATCTCGCCTCTACTCTCGGGCCGTAATTGACAGACCGACATCGTAAAGGCTGAGAATGGATGCACCCCCTCGCCGGGACTGTCGGCGGACCATGGCTGAACGTGGAACTGAATATCCGGTGTCTCGACATGGTCGCCCGTACGCATAAAGCCGGTGGCGAGGCTTGCGGCCATGGCCATGGGACCGGCGCGAAAGAGGGCATATTTCAGAGCAATTCGCGCCTGATTGGTCAGGCTGCGTACTTCGTCGTTCAAGGTGGGTTCGTTGCATTTGAAGACCAGCCGCGCCTGCAGATGGTCCTGCATATTGCGGCCCACGGCGGGCAGATCATGGCGCACTTCAATACCATTATCGTGCAAATGAGCCGCTTCGCCCAACCCCGACAGCATCAAAAGCTGCGGTGATCCGATCGCCCCAGAGGACAAAATCACCTCGGCGTGCGCTTTGACCACATGTTCGCGTCCGGCGCGGTCACGGTAGGCCACACCTATTGCGCGTCTGCCGTCAAAGAGGATGCGGCTGGCCTGAGCATGAGTGACGATGGTCAGGTTCGACCGCTTGCGGGCTGGGTTGAGAAAGGCCACGGCGGCAGAGCAACGCCGTCCGTTGCGCGTGGTCAACTGGAAATAGCCGACACCTTCTTGCTTGGCCCCATTGTAATCTGGGTTGAACGGATAGCCAGCCTCTTGGGCTGCCGCCACCCATGCGTCACATATGGGCCTTTGCAAGCGCATATTGGACACCCAAAGCGTGCCTTGATCGCCGTGATAGTCATCAGCACCGCGCTCCTGACGTTCTGACCGTTTGAAGAGAGGCAACACATCGTCCCATCCCCAACCGGGATTGCCCATCTGCGCCCAGCGGTCGTAATCCTGCGGTTGACCACGCACATAGAGCAGCCCGTTGAGCGAGGACGACCCACCCAGAACCTTGCCGCGCGGCCAATCCAGCGCACGGCCGTTCAGGCCGGGATCTGGCTCTGTCCGATAACACCAATCCACGCTCGGATTGTGCATCGTCTTGAAATATCCGACCGGAATATGGATCCACGGGTTCCAGTCGCGCCCGCCAGCCTCAAGCAGAACCACCTTGATCGTGGGGTCTGCAGAGAGACGATTCGCCAGAACGCATCCAGCAGAACCGGCGCCGATGATCACGTAATCCGCTGAAATCTCCGACATTCCTGCCTACCCTCCTCAATCCTGACGCGAGGAAAAAATTATCCTTGCCAGATCAAGGATAATTCGATCATTATTGAGACTGCAAGTATCAAAATTGCAAAATAGGGAGGAGACCATGAAAGTATCGAAAGCCCTGAGCGAGATTTCTCGCCGGGATTTGTTCCGTCTGTCAGGTCAGTTCGGCCTGTCATCCGTGGTGTTGGGCGCGGGCGCTCTGACTGGGGCGGTCTCGCTCCCGTCTTTGGCGCGTGCCGCCGAGAGCACCTATGACAAGCGGTTCGGGAAAGAACCCAAACATACTCTAAAACTGGGAGCCTCAGGCTTCAACGCGCGCAACCTGCTGATCGAGCGGGCTGGCGTTCTGGAATTCGCCCGCGATCTGGAGGAGCGGACCGACGGCGAAATTCGCGTTGAATTCATTGGCGACAACCAGATCTGCGGTCAGCTCAACTGTGTTGAAAAAACCCAGTTGGGGGTCGTCGACATGTATGCGGCCTCGACCCAAAACTCTGCCGGTGGCGCGCCCTATCTCAATGTGCTGGATTATGCCTATATGTTCCCCAGCCGTGCCGCACAGTATCATTTCCTCTACAGCCCCGCCTCGCAGAAAATCCTACGCGAGCCTTTGGAGCAACGGCATGGCCTGAAATTCCTGTTTTCGCATTGCGAACTCCGCGGTCTGCAGATGGGTCAATCCTTTGCTCAAAAGCCAACAGTGACCAAGATTGAAGAGTTGTTCGGCACCAAGAACCGCGTCACTGGCACACAGTTGGGGCGCATCGCCATGCAGCTTCTCAATCTCAATCCGGTGCCGGTGGCCTGGGAAGAGACGCTTGATGGTCTCAAGCAGGGTTTGATCGACGGTGCTGAGACATGGGCCTCTGCTGTGGCCTATGCCAATATGTCGCCAGTGGTCAGCCAGTCTGTTGATCTCAAGTTCTTCTGTGGCACCGAGCATACCTCGATGTCGGCCAAAGTCTTCGACGCGATGGAGGGGCATTTACAGGATGCGATCATGGAATCCGCCTATCTGGCGCAGGTCCATGTGCAGGCTGCCAATGAGGCGGCGCTGGTCAAGACCGTCGGGTTCTCTGATCCGCAACTGCCCGGTACTATTTTTGCCGAGAACAACGTGCGCCCGGCCTTTCTTGCGGATGACCAGATCAAGATCGCCGAGGAAATGTGCTCGCCAGAGTTCAACCCCGAGCCTTGGGCGCAGTGGCGTGAGCGGCTCAATGGCTGGTCAGGTGGCATCGATACCTATCAGGCGATTTATGACGTGGCGCGGGAAATCCCGGTGGATACTCTGCCCGAAAACGTCGAACCGCGCCGGTGGTGGCGGTCGGCCTGAGCCTTTGACACAGGAACCGGGCTGCCCTCCGGGTGGCCCGGGCGACAACGCAACGATTGATGTTGCGCAATTGGAATGACCCGAAGGGAGATTCAAGCATGACCGGCTGGTTTCAGGGCACAGGCGAAATCCTGAGCGCCCTCATGGCAGGCGATTCCTGGATGTTGAGCGCGGCGATGAACCAACCTGCGGTTTGGCCGCTTGGTCTCGCTGCGATGTTGGCGCTGTCCCTGTTGGTCCTTTTGCTCTATCGCCTCAGCCCTTGGGCCGAGCGCAATCTGGAGCAGACACTCATGGTCGTCTCCTACCTTGCCATCGGTGGTATCATTTTCGTTGAGGTGTTCCGCCGCTTCGTCTTCTCGCAACAGGTGCCGTGGTCTACAACGTTGCCGCCATTTCTCTTTCTCATCATGACGTGGTTCGGATGCAGCTATAACGTTAAACTGCGCACGCATCTGGCCTTTGCCGAATTTCGAACCGCCATGCCGCGCGGCGGGCAAATTGCCTGCCTGATGCTGGATGCGGCTCTGTGGATCGGATTTTCATGGGTGGTTGTCGTCACCTCGTCCAAGGTCGTCGCCAATTCCGCCTCGAATTTTCAAATCATGCTGGGCACCGACAATGTCATGCAATGGTGGTTCCTGCTTTCCGTGCCGATAGCGTTTATAACCCTAGTGGCCCGTGTGATCGAGAATGCACTGACGGATATTGCGAACTTCCGTAGCGGTGAGACCCTGATTACCCAAGCCGTTATCGGAGGTGATTGAGATGTCCGATCCAACCCTTATCACCCTGATTTCTATCGCAGTTACCTTTCTTTTCATGTTCGGCGTGCCGGTCTTTCTGGTCATCGGTTACTGGGTCATCGGCATTTCCTTTGTGCTTGGTATGTCCTTGCAGAATATCGGCGGGGCATTGGCAGATGTGTTCACCGATGGCTTTGCACTTCTGGCGATGCCGCTCTTCATCCTGACCGGAGATCTGATAAACCGCTCCGGCATTGCGCGGCGCCTAAGTGATTTCGCCTATGCGTGCCTTGGATGGATCCGGGGCGGGCTTGCCATGGCCGCACTGGGGGCCTGCGGGCTCTTTGCCGCAATCTCCGGTTCGAATTCTGCCACGACCGCGACCATCGGCTCGATGTTACACCCTGAAATGGTCAAGGGAGGCTATGACGAGCGCTTTTCGGCGGCCACGGCGGCGGCGGGCGGCACGGTGGGGATCATCATCCCACCTTCGATCATCTTCATCGTCTATGGGTTCCTTCTTAATCTGCCGATTTCAGAACTGTTCGTCGCGGGCATCATTCCCGGCACCCTGATGGTGCTGGCGATGATGCTGGCCGCGTTCCTGATCTGCTGGCGCAACGGCTGGGGCATTCTGATCGCGCTCAGCCCGATGCGCGTGCTCAAAACAGCCATCGGAGCATGGCTTGGCTTCTTCGCCATTGGTCTCGTGCTCTGGGGGATCTACACTGGCAAGTTTTCCCCGACCGAGGCCGCAGGTGTGACCGTCGGCTTCTGCGTGATCGTGGGCTTTGTCAGCTTGCCGCTTTACACGCTCATGGGCGGGGCCAAGGGCCGCGATGTCAGCGAAAAGAAAATCTCGGAAATGCTGGTGGTAGAAGGATTCAGCCCTCTGGAACTGCCGTCGATCACTATGCGTTCGGCACAGATCACGGGTATTCTGGCACCGCTCATCGCCGTGTCGGTGGTGATGCAACAGATCCTTTCGGTACTGGGTGCGCAGGAGACCATTAGCAGCTTTGTGACGTCGATGGGCGGCTATTACGCTGTGCTTTTCACCTCCATGGCCATCGTTTTTGTCTGTGGCATGGTGCTGGAAAGCTTGCCGGTCACGATCATCCTTGCACCCATTCTCGCCCCGATTGCACATGCCGTGGGTGTCGAGCCGGTGCAGTTTGCGGTGATCTTCCTTGTGGGCGCGTCGATCGGATTCATCACGCCGCCCTATGGTCTCAATCTCTATGTTGCGTCTGGGGTGACGGGCGTTCCCTATTTCAAGCTTTTGCGCTACACGGTTCCCTATCTCGTGGCTCTGCTCGCGGTCTGGTTCCTTGTCGCACTGGTTCCCGGTCTCTCGACAGCGCTGCTTCCACAACGGTGAAGATGGGCTAGGCATGGACGGCGAGGACTCAGCAACGATACCGACCAACCTGCGGCTGTTGCTGGTGATCGAAGAGATTGCGCGCGTGGGCGTCCCCATCACGCCGACCGAGGTCAACGCCGCGATTGGCCTGCCCAAGCCTACCATCCACCGCCTCTTTGCCACGTTGGAGGAGGAGGGGTTTCTACAACGCGATCTTGATGGGCGAAGTTATTCGCCGGGGCCGCGCCTGCGTACCTTGGCGGGGGGAGTGCTGTCATCGCTGCGAATTCGCACCGCTCGGCAGGCAGTTTTGCAACGTCTCAGCCGTCAGATCGGCGAAACCTGCAATATCGCCCTGCCGGATCGGGACGCGATGATCTATCTTGAGCGGATCGAGACGGAATGGCCTCTGCGTATCCAACTTCCCATCGGTACGCGTGTGCCGTTTTATTGTACGGCCAGCGGCAAGATGTATCTCAGTACGCTCGCGCGCAGTCATCTGATGCGATACCTCGGCGCGACTGATCTTGAGGCGCGCACGCCCAACACGCTGACAGATCCTGACGCCCTCTTGCACGAGATTCAGCAGGTGCGAGTTCAGGGCTATTCTCTCGACCGCGAGGAATTCATGGAGGACATGATCGCCCTCGCCGTCCCGATTTTGGACGTTAACGACCGGCTCATGGCGACACTGGCGTTTCACGCGCCAACGCAGCGTTTCAGCATCGAGAAGGCAATGGATTATCTCGGTATCATGCGCGAGGCAGCGTCCGATCTGTCACAGCTCGTAGCCTAACGCGGCGTCAGATCCATTTCGCCATCGGCGGAAGGCTCATCAATACGGCGTTCGCATCATGCCCGGTGGCGAGACCGAACTTCGTGCCACGATCATAGACAAGGTTGTATTCGGCATAGAGGCCGCGATGGACCAGTTGGGTATCCTTGTCGGCCTCTGACCAATCCTGCACCCGGCGCTTTTCGATCAGTGGCACATAGGCGGGCAAGAAGGCACGACCGATGTCTTGCGTCAGGGCAAAATCCGCCTCCCAGTCGCCGGTATTGCGATCATCCATGAAAATTCCGCCAACGCCACGCGCGCGGTTGCGATGCGGTACAAAGAAATACTCATCCGCCCATGCTTTGAGTGTGGGGTAGAGGTCAATGCCATGCGGATCGAGATGCGCCTGTTGTTGAGCGTGAAAATGCGCCGTGTCCTCGGGATACTCGATGCAGGGATTGAGATCGGACCCGCCCCCGAACCACCATGCATGCGGCGTCCAGAACATCCGCGTGTTCATATGCACCGCAGGCGCGTGCGGGTTCTGCATATGCGCCACAAGGCTGATGCCCGAAGCCCAGAACCGCGGATCGCTGTCCATCCCGGGCACGCCGCGCGCCGCCATCGAACGCTGTGCCGCCTCACCCAAGGTGCCATAGACCTCTGAGACATTGACGCCAACCTTTTCAAACACCCGGCCCCCGCGCAGCACGCTCATGAGGCCGCCACCGGCGTCCGATCCGTCCTCGCTGTGGCGGCGGGTGTCGCTGACCTCAAAGCGTCCCGGCGCGGTGTCTGACAGGGGACCGTTGGCGTGACTGTCCTCCAGCCCCTCGAAGGCGGCGACGATGTCATCGCGCAACTGGCGGAACCAAGCGGCGGCGCGGGTTTTCTGTTGGGTAAATTCGTCGGTCATTCGTCTTGTCCTAAGGCAATGATGCCTATTAGTGCGCCGGGGCTGCGCAGGGGTCAAGCAGGGTGCGACCACCATCGACCGTCATGATCTGCCCGGTCATAAAGGCCGATCCGTCGCAGGCGAGGTAATGCACCGCCTCGGCCAGTTCCGCAGCAGAGGCGATCCGACCGAGCGGAGTGTGGCACTCGATGTCGGCACGATAGTCGCTGTGTTCGCGCAGGGTTTCCTTGAGCGAGGCGCTCATGACCGACCCAAAGGCCAGCGCGTTAACCCGAATCCGATGTGGTGCCAGTGCAAGCGCAAGACTGCGTGTCATCTGGTCAAGAGCTGCGGAAGAAATCGAATAGGCCAGCAGAGAAGGATGGGTGCAGCGCGCGGCAATCGACGAGATGTTGACAATCGTGCCGGCACTTCCTTCGGTTTGGCCTTCGGATTGTTTGATCATCCGACGCGCGACCTGTTGGCTCATCCGTAGCGCAGTCAGCAGGTTTTGCTGCAACAGCATCTCGACCGCATCATCATCCGGGTTCAGTGCATCAGAGGGGACAATCTGACGGCAGGCATTCACGAGGATGTCGATCTGCTCGAATGCATCAATTGTGGCGGATATGAGATTGGCTTGGGTCAATTTCTCGCGCAGATCTCCTGCGAAATAGCGGACATTGCTGCTATCGTCATTCTCACCCAATTCCTTGATCAGCCGCGCCTCGTCCATGTCGGCAAAAACGACATTGGCGCCCTTGTCCACGAAATGACGACCGATCGCGAGACCGATTCCGTTCGCCCCGCCGGTGATGATCGCGGTTTTGCCAGAGATTGAGAATGACATGCTGGGCCTTTCGAGCTGGGTCCAAGACGTACGCGCTGGATGTCGCTAGTGGGTTTTCCGCGCGGGACGGCTGGCGTGAAGGATCTTGAAGCGGGTATCGCCTGCTGCCTCTGCGACCGACGAGAAGCATTGTGCAAGCGTGGTTTCATAGGGGAGATGGCGATTGGCCACCATCCAGAGTGCGCCCGAGGGTTTGAGCATTCCCGCCGCTGCACGAATGAAGGCGCGGCCCAGATCTGGATCGGCGGCGCGACTCTCGTGAAATGGCGGGTTCATGATAACGGCATCGGCGCGCGCCTCAGGTTGCCATCGGGTGGCGTCAGCCCAATGAAAATAGGCGCGGGAATCCATGACGTTCTTGCGCGCGCAGGTGAGTGCCGCATGGTCCGCCTCGACCAGATCAAGCCGGGCAATGCTGTCGCGCTCCAGCGCACGGGCGCTCAGATAGCCCCAGCCGGCGCCCAGATCAATCACATACGCGCCCAGCTTGGGCGGCAGGCTGTTGGCCAGAAACTCGGATGCGGGATCAATGCCATCCGCAGAAAACACGCCGGGTGCGGTGACATAACCGCCTTCGATCTCTTTCGGCACGGTCGCGGCCCACTCGGAGAATTCCGGCCCGGCGGCCAAACTGAAGATCTTGCCATGCGCCTTGGACAGCGGCGCGCTGATTGTCACGCGGCGGCGACAATCCCGCAGCACCGATTCTATGCCATCGGTTTTCAGACCATCGACGATCACCGGGCCATCGGTCACCGATGCAGCCTCTGCAAGCGTGGCACGGGCTCTTGCCTTGGCCCGGGGCAGACAGAGGATCGCCGCACCATATCGCCCTTCGGGCGCAACAGCGCAGTCATATCCCAAACCTGCAAAGTAATCGAAATCGGGTTTTAGCGTGGTGATCACCTGCACCCGATCCATCGGCAACGCCGACAGGTCCGACTCCACACGCGGCGTGAAAACGGCAATCCGCCCCGCTTCGGGAATGGTAACAACCCCGTCGGCGAGGGCAATGGTCAGGCGTGTGGCAGTGGCCAAGTTATTCTTTTTCCATTGTGCATTGCAGCGGGTGCTGGTGGCGGCGGGCAAAATCCATCACCTGCGCCACCTTGGTTTCGGCAATCTCATGACTGAACACACCGACAACGGCGAGGCCTTTCTTATGCACCGTCAGCATGATTTCAAACGCCTGTGCATGTGACATGCCAAAGAAACGTTCCAGCACGGCGACCACAAACTCCATCGGCGTGTAGTCATCATTGAGCAGCAGAACCTTATAGAGCGGTGGACGCTTGGTCTTGGGCCGGGTGGCGACCACGACCGCAGGATCTCCCGCGTCCTCATCGGGCCCGGCCATTGTAATCGGATGTTGGATCATTTGTGTCGCACTATCGGATTATTGCCATGGGACAGGGTCTGTTTCATGACGTCTATATATCTTTTGCCCCCGGTTAGAAAAGGGTCAGCGTGAAAGAAGCGGTTCAATCCGTTGTGTCCGCTCCCGGCTCGATCAGCGCGGGGCCACGCGCGCGGCTGGAATTGACCCGAGGATCGACGCGCCACATCCCTAATGTGGTCTCCGGTGCGGGCCGCATGAGGGTGTTGTCACGTTAACGGGTCTAAGGTCGCTGGTTCATTGATCTGGTCTTTGGCGGTGGCGATGCAGACAGAGACAATCAGTTACAAGCGCCGCCGGTTTCCGCCCCGGACCATTGCGCATGTTGTCCGGCTCTACGCCCGGTTCAACTTGGCTCTGCGCGAGGTCGCGGGTCGGTCATGCAAAACCTGGGTTTCGAGATTCTAGCTTGAAGTGGAATATTCGTAGTACATGTTTGGATCGCTGGGTCCAAAGAACGAATAGGCGCGAACAGGAACACTCAAAACCTAGCCTCAGAGGTTTCGGGCAGTTCAAGGTCTTAAACTGGAGAATGCGGCCGCTAGCTCACAAGTTTGGGGTCACTACCGGTATACCGCGTCCCTTGGAGGAATCCGTTTCTAGAGACCGGCGGCGTCGAGCATTTCGTAGAAAAAGGTTGTCGAGCGAACAGCGATTGCGCGTAAAGGGTAGAATGGAACTTTGGGGATGCTTGCGCGCGCGATCAGTGCAAGGTGATGCGGTTGGCCGGTCATGCGCCTGGCGATCTGATCCCCGACAAAGCCCGACATAGCGACACCGGCACCGTTGAACCCCGCCGCATAACCAATGCGGTTCGACAGGAGGCCAGCTTGTGGAAGACCGTCAAAGGTCAATGCAACCTGACCGGACCAGCGCAGCGCAATCGGCACATCGTGCAGGTCGGGAAAAATCTTGAGCATTGCGCCTTCAAGTCGTCGAAAGGCGGCTGGTGCATCGACGGCCCCCAATGCGCCGCGCCCACCAAAGATCACCCGCCCATCCACCTTGCGGAACCAGCGCATCATGCGGCGGGTTTCGGTATAGCTTCGGCATTTGGGTAGCAAAAGCTTATCGAGATGGTCGGGCAAAGGCTCGGTTGCGACCATGGCACTTCGGAACGGTACGATACTCCGGGCGATAGGCTTTCCCGCTGGAGTAAGCCAAGAGTAAGCGTTGGTGGCCACCAGAACGCGGTCAGCGATGACGCTTGCGCCCGGTGTCGTCAAGACCACCCGTTCGCCCTTTTCCGCGATGGATTGCACGGGGGTCTGGGCAAAGACGCCAATGCCACGGGCTTTGGCTGCTCCCCATAGGCCCAGCAGATAGGCGAGGGGCTGAATGGTTCCGGCACCATCCTGCAACACGCCGCCGACAAAGCTGCTGGAACCTGTCTCCTCGGCGACGGCCTCGGCGCACAGCACGTGCAATCCGGTGTCGCCCAAAGTGTTTCGCAACCAGTCTGCCTCTTGCCGAGCGTGGTAAAGGGCCTTGGCTGAATGCGCGCATTTCAAAGCACCAACCCGGCGAAATCCAGTGCTCGACAAATCAAATCTGTTGAGAGTGGTCGTCAGATGCTCGACGCTGGCGGTTGCAATGGCGTGCATACGTTGCGCCATCTCAAGACCGTGCGATCGGGCAATGTCGCTGAAACCACGGCGGAATTTAGCGGATACGACGCCGCCGTTCCGACCGCTGCCGCCGATCCCTGGCTCTCCAGCCTCGAGCACAATCACGCTTAAACCTGCATCGGCAAAGGTGTGGGCCGCGTGCAAACCGGTATATCCGCCGCCAATGATCGCAATGTCATACGCGCAATCCTGCAGCAGCGCCGGATAGTCCGGGCTGGCGGGTTCTTGGTCTCGCCAAAGCGATTTGGCCGGCGGCGGAAGCGGCATCATGCGGCCCCAAGTACGGCGTCGGCAAGCGCTTTGAGGCTGGGCAGGCGCAGATCAGGTTCGGTAAAGCTTGCCGGATCCGGGGTTGCGCCGTAGCCCACCTGATCATGCCGTCGTTCGATCCAGCATGTTTTATAGCCCAAGGATTTAGCGACGCCGATATCGTGATGCTGGCTTTGGGCAACGTGCAGAATTTCGCTTTGTTTGTAGCCAAGCGCCGATTGCCGACCACGGTTGAAAGCAAAGAATTCCGGGTTCGGCTTTGCGCATTGCGCCTCGTCGCAGGTCACTGCGTCGTGAAAAGGCAGACCGAGTCGATGCGCATAGGCGGAGTATGCCGTGCGATCCGCGTTGGTCATCGCCACCAGACGGAACCGCGTGCGCAAACGCCCGAGGGCCTCGACAGATTCTGCGAACGCAGGCCATTCTAGGACTGAAAGCTGAAAGTCGCGGGCGGCATCTGGGGTGGTCGGTAGGCCGAGCTCTTGGGCGAGATGCACGTAAACATCTGCGAAAACCTCGCTGGAG
The DNA here is from genome assembly GCF_000152845.1 of Roseovarius sp. 217. Taxonomy (GTDB): domain Bacteria; phylum Pseudomonadota; class Alphaproteobacteria; order Rhodobacterales; family Rhodobacteraceae; genus Roseovarius. The sequence continues at coordinate 335,623 of NZ_CH902584.1, read as the reverse complement.
CGCCCGTAGTTCAGGTCGCGACCCGCCATGTAGGGGCCAAAGATGTCATCATCAGACAGATGGGCGGCGGCACTGCCACCGATGCGGCGCACGGCGTCCAAAACGCCTTTTTCAAAGTCGATGCAGGTGCCGACGATATCGAATGTCAGCATCTTGAACGCGGAAAAATCCATGGAAGCCTCATGTTGTTTGCCCCGGTCGGGCGTTAGTAATGAAGTGACAATGATGCAGAGCCCCCCATTTGAGCAATTGCCAAATACTGAGACTTTCCATAACTTGAGATCATGAATGGATTGCGTCGAAAATTGCCCTCTGCGAATGCGCTCTTCGTGTTCGAAGCCGCTGCACGGCATGAGAATTTCACCCGCGCTGCTGAAGAGTTGAACGTGACCCAGCCTGCGGTTAGCCGCACGCTCGCGGGTCTTGAAACGCATTTGGGGGCGCAACTGTTTTTGCGTGGCAAGCCCGGAGCCCGACTGACGGATGATGGATTGCTGCTGAAAGAGGTTGTGGAATCGGCATTCTCTCAGATAAACGGCGTTCTCGATCAGTTGCAGGAGCGACGCACGGGCAAGGCGCAGGTTACGATATCGGTTTCTACCGCCTTTACCACGCATTGGCTGATGCCGCGCATCGCACAGTTTCAACAGGCTTTTCCAAGTGTCGATCTGCGCTTTCAACTGATCCCCGGTCCGGTGACTGGCCCGACAGCCGGGGTCGACATTGCCATGCGTTATAGCAGTGCATCAGAGACGTCGGGGCGTTTTGTCATGCGTGAAGCTTATGTTCCGGTCTGCGCGCCCGGCTATCTGAACCCGCCGCCGCAGGATGGGCCCGCGTTGATCCGTTTGGATGGCGAGGCCACCGAAGGGGTGGCGTCCTTGATGCCAGGACTGGGTCTTCGGCGCGAAGGACAACTGGGATTCTCAGACTATGCCGTGGTGATTCAGGCAGCACTCGTGGGGCAGGGTATTGCCGCGGGTTGGATGAACATTGTCAGCTACTGGATGAACGAAGGACGCCTAGTGCCCGCGGTCAACGAGTTGGTCTTTCCAGGTCGAGATTGCCGTATCTTATCGCGCACCGATGGCGCGAATGCCGATGTCGTTCAAGCGGTGAGAGACTGGTTGGTGGACGAGATACAGTCTGACCTGAGGAAAATTGCGACGCTCTATCCGCCACTTGGTGTCGATAGCGTTCTGAAACCAAGAGATTATTTATGAAATTGCATCCATCGGTTTACGAGGCATTTCAAGTCGTCATGCGGTCAGGGACCGTATCTGGTGCCGCAGACTATCTGGGCCGTAGTCAACCAGCCGTCAGCCGCATGATCGACAAGTTGGAAAGCAGTGTGGGCGTGAAGCTGTTTGAGCGACGCAAGGGGCGTGTTGTGCCCACCCATGCAGCGCATTTATTGCTGGACGAGGTGGAACGGTTGTTCGTGTCCCTGTCGTCACTGGATGATTTCAGCCGTCGGATGGAAGAGGGGCAGGATGGTGGTGTCAGAATTGCCGCTCTGCCAGCTCTTGGGTTGGATTTCCTACCGGAAGTCATTTCGCGGTTCTCGAAAGATAGACCCCAAGCCCGGATCAAGCTGAACGTGCGCATGTCGGTCAGCGTTGAAAAGTGGGTTGCGACCCAGCAAGTGGATTTTGGGCTTGCTGAAACGCCGTTCCAGCTCTCCGGGTTTGGAACACGGATTTTTGCAGATACAGTCTATATCGCCGCCATTCCCGCCGATCATGCGCTCGCCGAGGAAGAGGTCGTACGCCCCGACCATCTACGCCGTGAGCCGCTGATCGGTTGGACCGTCTCGGTTTCCGCTCGCCGCATTTTCGACGACATTATGCAGGGCGCGGGGATCGTACCACAGCAGCTGATCGAAACCACGATGTCGGCCACCATGTGCAGCATGGTCAAGCGCGGCTTGGGGCTGGCGGTGGTGGATCCCTTCACGGCATGGGCCAATCCGGACCCCAGAATTGTTTATCGCCCGTTTCTTCCTCAGATTCCGTGCAGGTTTGCATTGCTGCGACCGGACACCCGGACGCCAACCGTGCTGGCCACCGAGTTGATCGGCCATGCGGAAAGTCTGCGGGATGAGGTACTTGCCCAGATGAGGTAGGCGGCGACACCTTTCAGTATGCGCTAAACGTATATTGAAAGGCTAACTTTGCATTTTGATTCTAATGACCGCTGGTTCTTAATACGGTCCATGAACCAGAAATCCGGCTCAAGTCCCGCGTCTGACGCACAAGAATTTGACGTTGTCATCATCGGTGGCGGCGTCAACGGAACCGCCGCTTTGCGTGAACTGGCGCGGGCGGGATACGCGGTATTGCTGGTCGAGGCAGAAGACTTGGGCGCGGGGGCCAGCGGTCGGTCTTCGCGGATGCTCCATTGCGGATTGCGCTATCTGGAAACGCCCAATCCGGTATGGAACGCACTGCGCCACCCCATCCGCTTTGCGCGCGCGTTGGGCATGGCGCGCGACGCTATGACTGCGCGGGCGGAGTTGTCGCAGGATACCGACGTCGGGACACGGCCCATCGAATTGTCCTTTCCAATCTGGCGCGATGGGCCGTTTCCGCGCTGGCAACTTGACGCGGGGTTGCGACTGCTTCAACTGATCGGGCCGTCGGAGCCATCGCTTGACCGTACGATCCGTGACGCGGATGCCGCGCGCGCGCATCCCATCGGCCGCAATCTGCGCAATCAGGACGCGCTTCGCGGCATGGTCAGCTTTCGCGAATACCTGTTTTCCGCACCCGAGCGGCTCTGCATCGACAATGCGCTGGACGCGGAGGCCTATGGGGCCAAACTGCGGTTGATGACCCGAGCCGAGTTGCGCGGACGCGACGGCTCTGGGCTATGGCGGATGGCTTTGGATGGGCCAGAGGGCAACACCGAAATTCTGGCCCGTGCAGTCCTGAACATGGCCGGAAGCTGGGCTGACGAGGTCGGGAATTTTGGTAAGCGGCTGATACGAGGCACCAAGGGAGCGCATATCATTCTGCGCTTGCCCGATGGTTTTGCCAATCGCGGAATAGCGACGGTGCATCGGGGCGGGCATCCGTTTTACGGCCTGCCATTGGGCGATGATCGTTTCTATTTCGGACCGACGGAAACCCTGTTCGAGGGGGATGCGCGGAACGCCCATGCCGATGCTGACGATGTGGCCTTCTTGTTGGCGGAGGCAAACTATCTGCTACCGGGGCTCGGCCTGACGCGAAACCATATCGAACAATGTTGGGCCGGTGTGCGCCCTCTCACCGAAGACCCAGATCGCCCGATGGGCGCGCGCGAACGCCGTGTGCATGATCTGGCACCGCAGGGGTTTGAAAACGTTTTGGCGATGACTGCGGGGCCAGTGATGAGCCTGCGCAGCGCCGGACGGCGGATGTTGTCTGAGGTTTCAGCACGGATCGGGCCGCCGCCTCCACGTGCAACCATCAGCCTGCGTGGCGTGTCCCAAGCTAGCCAAAATCCTGTCGAGTACGCCGTGACCCACGAACATGCGCCAGACCTCTATTCGGTGTTGACCCGGCGCACCGGAGCCATCTGGCACGGGTTGATCAGCGGCGAGGACGCGGCACGGGTGGCCGACACTGTTGCCCCGCTGTTCGGCTGGTCCAGTGCGGAAAAAGATCATCAGGTCGCGGCATTTCTGGCCCGACAGGAAACCGAATTCTGTGCGCCTTCGGATCACAGGAGATAACCGGAAAAGCCGGCAAATTAACGGTAGAGACCCCAACAAGGAGAGACCAATGATCACTCTAAAAACACTGCTCGGTACGATCGCAATCACTGCACTGACTGCGACAGCGAGCTTTGCCCAAGACGTCGTAAACGACCGTTTCAAAGAAGTGTTGGAGCGTGGTGTGCTGCGCGTCGGCGTTCAGGGCGCGTTCAAACCCTGGGCCTTTCGTGCGCCAGAGGGCACCATTCAAGGCATCGAGGTCGACCTCGCCCAAACGGTCGCCGACCGTATGGGCGTGACCTTGGAAACCGTGGTGATTTCCTCGGCCAATCGGATGGAATTCTTGCAACAGGGCAAGGTTGACCTGCTGATTGGTGCCATGTCCGACCGCCCTGACCGCCGCAAGGTCGTAGGCATCATCGAGCCTGCGTATTGGACCTCTGGTCCCACCCTCATGGCCAAAGAAGGTGTCATCTCTTCTTGGGATGATATCAAGGGCAAGCCGGTTTGCGGCAAGCAGGGCGTGTTCTACAACAAGATCGCGGAAGTCGAGTTTGGTGCGAATGTCGTGGCCTTTGGCGGCAACACCGAAGCGAAGGAAGCGCTGCGTTCGGGCAAATGCCTGGCATGGGTTTATGACGACACTTCGATTGCGGCAGACATCGCAAGTGGCGAATGGGACGGCTATGAAATGCCTGTAGACACGGTGTTTTCCAACCCGTGGGGCGTTGCTGTGCCGCTTGAGGAAAAGGACGGCATCTGGGGCGCTTTCATGTCCGGCATGGCCTATAACTGGCACAAGGACGGCACGCTGATTGAGCTTGAAAAGAAATGGGGCGTCAAGGCGTCGCCGTGGCTTGCCGCGCTGCACGAGCAGTTGCAGTACGACAATTCTTATCTCGACAATTGATGATACCGGGGGGGGGTAACATCCCCCCGACCTTTGGACAGGATAACACGCGTGCTGGACCTTATCGCGCCGTTCTTTGAACGGCTATACGACACCACCGGGCTTAACTTCTCGCCGTTTTACAACTCCTATGACTGGGGTCGGCTGGTCGAGGGGATGTGGGTTTCGGTCAAACTTATCACGGCGATCATCGCGGTTTCGTTGGTGATCGGTGTGATCGGTGCGGGTGCGCAAACATCACGGCTGCGGATCATACGTTGGATGGTGTCGGCCTATATCGAGATTTTTCGCAACACGCCCCCCATCGTGCAGCTTTTGTTCTTTTACTTCGGGCTCGGTGCGATCACCCCGCAGGTGGATATGGGCGGTTGGTACGAGCCTGCAATTGGGTCGTTTGGGTGGGCGGTCATTGCCATCGGCATTTTTGGCGGCAGCTATAACGTCGAGATTTTTCGTTCCGGTATCGAGGCGGTGCCAGCCTCGACGAAAGAGGCGGCGGAGTCGCTCGGCTTTTCCGGGTTCAAGATATTTGTCTACGTGACCTTTCCGCTGGCCTTGCGCATCTGCCTGCCCGCGCTCACCAACAACATCGTCTCGCTGGCCAAGACGTCATCGCTGGCCTATGTGATTGCGGTTCCCGAGATCACGTATTCGCTAAGCGGCATCTGGTCGGACAGCGTGAACGTGCCAGAAATGATGCTGCTTCTCTTTGGCTATTACATCGTTCTGATTGCGATCATCGCGCGGATCATGACCATGATCGAGCGTAAAATAGCACTGCCGGGGTACGGACAATGACGCCGAATTGGACCGTTTCCCGTCTGACGTGGCGGGCCCCCGTTCTTGCGGCAGGGCTATGCGTTCTGGCTACATTGGCCGCTATGGCACAAGATGGGTCAACCGGACGCCCTTCGGCGTTGGCCACGCTGATCACCTGGGTGCCGTTTATCCTCAAAGGGTTTGGGTTGAACTTGGTGATGAGCGTTCTGGCTATGGCGCTGGCCACGGTTAGTGGTGTGATCTTGGGCTTTATGCAGATTAGCCCAGTCACCCTGATCCGGCTCCCTGCCAAGCTGGTCACGAACCTCTTTCGCAACTCACCTTGGCTGGTAATCTTATTTGCGATCATGTTTCTTGTGCCGTTTCAGATCACGCTGCCGGGTGGAGACAAGGTGATGGTTCCCGACTGGCTTAAGGCCACTTTCGGCTTTTCCTTGCCGGTCATGGCGAATGTCTCGGAAATTCTTCGCGGAGCGGTGGCGTCGATCCCTTCTGGCCAATGGGAAAGTGCTGAGAGCCTTGCATTTACGCGCGGTCAGACGCTTCGTCATATCATCTTGCCGCAATGTATCCGCCGGATGCTTCCGCCGTGGATGAACTGGTACGCGCTGCTGACCTTGATGACGCCGATGGCGGCAATCCTTGGCGTCAACGAGGCGCTTGGCAACACACAGGCAGCCATGGAAGCGGCAGGGTCGCGTCCCGAGTTCCTGATCCCTTTCTACCTCTTTCTGATGACGATCTTCTTTGTCGTCATCTATCCGATATCAATTTGCACCCGTCGGCTTGAAAAACGCTTCGCCACTGGGTCCTGACAGGAGACTTGACGATGATGTCCCCCACCGGAAACTGGACCGTCGAACAGCCGATCGTGGCCTTGCACGGTGTCCACAAGAGCTTTGGTAGCCTTGAAGTGCTCAAAGGCATCGATATCGACGTCATGAAGGGTGAAGTGGTCTGTATCATCGGACCGTCGGGTTCAGGTAAATCTACCCTGATCCGCACGATCAACGGGCTAACCCCGGTCAGCAAGGGATCGGTAAAGGTCGAAGGGATTGAGGTGCATGATGCAAAGCTCGACAAGCTGGCGCTGCGGCGCAAGGTCGGGATTGTGTTTCAGCAATACAACCTCTTTCCGCACCGCACTGTTTTGCAAAACGTGATGATGGCGCCGCTGCTGGTGCTCAGGGAAAACCGCACAGAGGTCGAGGAGCGGGCCCGCGCCCTGCTGGCCAAGGTCAAGTTGAAGGATAAGGAAAACGCCTATCCTGCGGAACTGTCGGGCGGTCAGCAACAGCGTGTCGCCATCGCCCGCAGCCTGTGCATGCGGCCCGACGTGATGTTATTCGATGAGGTGACGGCAGCACTCGACCCCGAAACGGTCAAAGAAGTGCTTGTGACCATCAGGGATCTAGCGATGGACGGGATGACGTGCATGTTGGTCACCCACGAGATGGGCTTTGCCCGCGAGATATCGGACCGGGTCTATTTCACCGATGCAGGGCGTATCGTGGAAAGTGGCCCGCCGTCGCAAATCTTTGAAACACCGCAAGATCCGCGCACGCAGGAATTCCTGTCCAAAGTGCTCTGATCCCGACCCTGAACGATAGTCGACAATTTGACGGGCCTGCACGGCCGCGTCCCAACCGGAGTTTATGCCATGGCCATCCAGAGCCCCATCCGCGCGAAAGACCCGCTGCTGCAACCGCTCCAGATTAAAAAGCTGGTTCTGCGCAATCGGATCATGAGCACATCGCATGCCTGCGGGCTGGAGAAAGATGGCTTTCCGCAGGAGGCCTATCAGGCCTACCACGAAGAAAAGGCACGGGGCGGCATTGCACTTTCAATGTTTGGTGGGTCGTCGAATGTCGACATCGACAGCCCAAACATCTTTCAGCAGCTCAATGTCGGCACCGACCTGATCATTCCGCATCTGCAACGCTTTGCAGAGCGGATGCATGCGCAAGGCGCGGCGTTGATGTGCCAGATCACACATCTCGGGCGGCGGGGTGATCCCTATGCGCAGGATTGGCTGCCGCCGATTGGCCCGTCTCCGATCCGCGAGACATTGCACCGTGGCATCCCCCGAGAGATGGATGAGCACGATATCGCGCGGGTGGTCAAAGCCTATGGTCAGGCCGCGCGCCGCTGCGAGGAAGGCGGGCTGGACGGGATCGAAACACTTGCTGCCGGACATATGATCGGACAGTTCCTGTCACCCAAGACAAACCACCGCACAGACCGGTTTGGCGGGTCTTTGGAGAACCGGGTGAGATTTGCCTTGATGGTGCATGACGAAATCCGTCGCAATGTCAGCGGTGATTTTATCGTTGGCATGCGCTATGTGGTGGACGAGGGCATTGACGGCGAACTGTCTGCAGAGGACTGCCTGGCGGCGGCGCAGATCCTTGAGCGTGAAGGCTCTGTCGATTTTTTCAATGCGCTTTTCGGGTCAATGGACACTTCTCGGTCGCTGTCGGAAGAAGTGTTCCCCGGCATGGGCATGCCAGCAGCCCCTTGGGTGGCGGCCGTTGGCCGGTTTAAACGCGAGGTGAAGCTGCCGGTTTTCCACGCGGCGAAACTCTCCGACATGGCCTCGGCACGCTTTGCCGTCTCCGAGGGGCATGTGGATATGGCGGGGCTGACCCGCCCGCATATCGCAGACCCGCATATGGTGAACAAACTTATGCGCGGGGAAGAGCACCGGATACGGCCATGTGTCGGGGCCGGTCATTGCCAGTCACAGCATCGCCCCAAATGCCTCCATAACGCATCAACCGGACGCGAGTTGACGATTGGCCACCGCATTGAACGCACACAAACCCCGCGCGATGCCGTTGTTGTGGGGGCTGGCCCTGCCGGGTTGGAAGCGGCGCGGGTTTTGGCGGAACGTGGTCACAACGTCCGCCTCTTCGAAGCGGCCGCGCAGCCGGGTGGTCAGGTGCTTATGGCCGCAGCGGATTGGCGACGAGATCTGATTGGTATCATTGATTGGCGTTTGGCCGAGTTGGAAATTCTGCGCGTCGCGGTGGAATGCAACCGCTACATGGACGCGGAAAGTGTCGCCGCGCTCAATCCTGATCTGGTCATTCTGGCAACGGGCGGCATCCCGCAAACCGAATTTGGCGCAGGGGATGATCTGGTGCATTCGGCATGGGACATCGTAGGTCGGCAGGTCACGCCGGTTGGGGATGTCCTGATCTGGGATAACACCGGCCGACATCCGGCGTTGTTGGCTGCGCAGAGTGCGCAGGCGGAAGGGGCGAATGTGCGGCTAGCGACCATCGATGTGAACATCGGTCAGGATCTCGTCTATCCGGAGTCCACGCGCTGGCACAAAGAGTTTGCCAAGTCTGGCCTGCGTCCCGAGGGCAACCTGCGGCTGATCGGCGTCGCGCGCAAAGGCAACAAGCTACAGGCGACATTAATGAACGAGCTGACCCATGCCATCGAACAGACCCTCTATGATCAGGTGATCGTCGAAATGGGCACGATACCGATGAATGAGATGTTCGAGGAACTGCGCAGGCAATCGGCCAATGATGGGGTCACAGACCTTCATGCGCTCAAGAACCTTACGCCCCAACCCAGACACGGCAAAGGGTATGAGCTTTACCGCATCGGCGATGCGCAGTCGTCACGCAATATCCACGCGGCGGTTTTTGACGCCTTGCGGCTTTGTTCGGTGGCTTAAGCCTCGCTTACGCCTATCACCGATATCGGATCTGATGCCGGAGCGTTCAGAATCCTACACCAACGCGGTTTGATCACCTTTTGGGCAACGTCTATTCTCTGGTGAGAAGGATGTGGGTCCACCCAAGTGGCGAGATGTGCGCCAAAGGTCTTGTCACGTTAACCCACCGGGTTTGCCAAGTCTGACCTGTTGTTCGTCGATCACACGACGTTTGCCGCTGATGTCCAGGCCTCGCATACGTCGAGCCGATGGTCGCGAAACGTTTCACTCCGACTGGTAATCGGAGACCCCAGATGACTCGCTGTCGTTTTCGGAAAGGCCGATGGCAGGTCGCGGCGCGGTTATCGAGTCCCTTGTGTGACCAATGATCAAGACCCGGCGCGACCTCGCGCAGACCCAAGTTGAACCGGGCGTAGAGCCGGACAACATGCGCAATGGTCTGGGGCGGAAACCGGTGGCTCGGCGATGGTTCCGGCAGATCGTTGTCAGGGGCCGTCCCAAAGACCTGCGCCATGGCGTCAGTGGGCAGGGCGATGACAAGACGACCGCACCTCCTTGGCTGGCCCTCGGTCCGGTCAGGGTTGGCGAGGCAGGCCGGTGCCGATCATTGAATCACGGGTAACAAGGCTGGCCAACTGCTCTTGGCTCAGTCCTTCGGTCCCCTCTGGTCGGGCAGGCAACACCATATAGCGCATGTCGGCGGTGCTGTCGTGAACCCGAACCGCGACACTCTCAGCCAAATCAAGACCGAATTCCCGCAACACAGCGCGCGGCTCGCGCACTGCGCGGCTGCGGTATTCGCGAGTTTTGTACCAGTCGGGCGGCAGGCCCAAGAGGTTCCGGGGGTAACAGGAACAGAGAGTGCAGACGATCAGATTATGCGCGTCTGCGGTATTCTCGACAGCAATCAGGTTGAGCGGGCCGATATCGAATCCCATCTCGCGGCTTGCGGCAGAGGCATCAGCGAGCAAGCGCGCCTTGAAATCGGGATCAATCCACGCCCGCGCGACAACCGCTGCACCATTTGCGGGGCTGCGGGCGTCCATGACCTCGATCTGAGTGGCTATCTGAGCAGGGATCAGGTGAGATTTTTCCACCAACAACTCACGAACGGCAATTTCCATGCGCTGCCAATAGGTCAGCGGGCCGTCATTGTCGGCGCGATAGGGATGACCCGAGGAGCTCATGCCCTCGTGGTGATAGTCGTCGTGATCGTGGTGGTCATGCGGCATGGATGACCACCTTCTCCAACCAATGGGCGTAGATCTCGGCATCGAGCGTGTCGTTTGGGTTCTCCGCTGCATCACCCCAAATTTCTGCCATGGAAAAGCGCACGCGATAAAGCGGCTTTTCTTCGGCCGACAGGCCATAGGCCAATTGCTCAGGATTGTGAAACGCGCCCAAGGGCCGCTCGATCTCACCCGTCTTGCCCCTGAGATACCACGGCACGCGGACATGACCCGGCGGTGTCAGCGCCTTGACTCGCACCCGCTCAGCCATGTTGCGCCTCGGCATAGGTCGGGCCACGCGCGGCGATCTCATCCATCCGGGTGGCCAATTCCTCTAGGGAATAGATCCCCGCTTCCAGCAAGTTCTGATTTACGGCGGCGATCCAGCGTTCGTAATAGCTGTACTTTTCAAAGGCGTCTTCGCCCATATCCTCAATCGCGCGGCGGAGCCCGTCGACGGTAAAGAGCCCCTTTTGCCCGCAGAGCACCATCAGCGCATCAATTCGCTTTTCCCAGAGAGCAAAGTCATGCCCTTCCATCGGCACAGGCCCGGCTGCCTGTCCGCCCATGTCGTGCCAGCGGCGTCCATCCCAATCACTCATAGGTCCAAGCCTATGTCTGGCTTTTCCGCTTGTCCAGTGGTCAGTCGCCGCTCTGCTCCTCATCTTCCGGGGTGACAAAGCTGATCTCGCCAGCCGCTTCTAGCGTGCGTACGGCATTGACGACGGCTGCCATCGCCTCTTCGGCGTCGCGCAGACGGACACGGCCCCGCTCTTGCATTTCCTCGCGGATCGCCTCGGACATGCGTTTCCCGAGATTATTCAGAATGAACTCCGCCACCGTCGCCACATCGCCTGAGGCTGCTCCGGCGAGGGCCGTGACCAAGACCGCCTGATCCAGCTCACGCGTGATCCGGGGAATATCGGTGGGTTTCACCCGGTCTGATATATGCACAAAGGTAAAGATCGCGCGGCGGACAAGTGCCGCGAATTCCTGATCGGTTTCCTCGAGACCGGTCAGCACGTCATCGCGGGTGGCCGCAAGGGAGAAATTCAGGATTGCGCCCACGCGTTCCACCGCCCCTTGGGCAAATGCGGTTTCAGGCACGTCATGCAGTTCTGCCGCCAGTGCCAAGCCGATCCTGTCAACTGCTTCGGGACTGACCGATCCGGTTTGTGAGACCGCATAGGTGATCCGCCGCGCCAGTTCACCCGGCAATTTGCCCAATAGATCCGCAGCGCGCGATACCTCGAGCTTGGACAAAAGGACCGCCGCCACCTCTGTGCTTTCGCGCTCAATAATAGGAATGAGAGCCGTCAGATTTGCCTCCTTTACCTGGTTCCAAGGATCGCCGTATTGCCGCACACCCGCCTCTTTGCGGAGCCGCGCGGCGGTTTGCGGACTGATCCGACCGCCAAGAGTCGACAGCGCACCTGCCACGCCACGCGGAAAGATCAGCCCCATGCCCTCTAGCTCCTGCGCAAACTCCGCGACGACATCGGCCAGCGTGCCGCGATCGACATAGCGCATGGAGCCCATTTGCGTCGTCAGGCGCGCTTGTAACCCGTCAGGCAGGTCAGTCAGCGCAATCTCGGCGCCCTCATTGATCAAGAACCGGACAATGATTGCAGCCTTTTGCGACCGGGTCAGATGGGCCGCGGCCCCGCCGCGTGGCGCTGGCGCTATCCGGGCAAGTGGGGTGGTTGCTTTCATTTTGGGCCTCTGCTCGGGTCTTGAACGACCTTAAAGGTCAAAGCGTGAAGAAATCTCTAAACCTGCCCCGGCATTTTGACGGTTTCCCGGATGACGTCGCTTTCGCTTCGTGCTAGGGCCAAACCATGAGCCAGATGCCCAACAAAGACGAGATCCTGCAATGGATCTCGGATAACCCGACCCTCACCGCAAAACGTGATATTGCCAAGGCTTTTGGCATCAAGGGGGCTGCGCGGATCGACCTCAAGCGCCTGCTCAAGGAGTTGGAGGACGCAGGCCATCTTGAGAAGCGCAAGAAGACCTACCGCGATCCCGACCGGCTGCCGCCTGTCAGTGTTCTTCAGGTTACTGGTCCGGCCTCTGACGGCGAGCTGTTGGCCAAGCCTCTGGAATGGACCGGCGAAGGGGTGGAGCCAATCGTTCTGCTCATCCCGCGCGCCTCTGATCCGGCGATGGGTGCGGGTGACCGTATTCTGGCGCGACTGCAAGAGGTCAAGGGCGAAGCCCATCACTATGAGGCGCGGCTCATCCGGCGGATCGGTACCAACCCGCGCAAGGTCTTGGGGGTTTTCCGCAAGGGTGCCGAAGGGGGCCGTATCCTGCCTATCGACAAGGGCGATGGCAAGGAATGGGCGGTGGCGGCGGACGCCACCGGCGGCGCTCAGGATGGTGAACTCGTCGAGGCCGAACAGGCCGGGCCCGCAGGCCGTATGGGCCTGCCGCGGGCGCGGGTTCTGGAGCGGCTGGGCGATCCGTCTGCCCCCAAGGCGGTCTCGCTGATCGCCATTCATCAGCACGGCATTCCGGACGCCTTTCCCGACGACGTGATCGCCGAGGCGGACGGCATGAAACCGGCGGGCCTGAAGGGGCGCGAGGATCTGCGTGACATGCCTCTGATCACGATTGATCCCTGGGATGCGCGCGACCATGACGATGCAGTCTGGGCGCATGCCGACGACGATCCCAAGAATGCTGGCGGGCATGTGATCTGGGTCGCGATTGCCGATGTGGCACATTACGTGCGCCCCGCTACTGCGCTCGATCACGAGGCCCGCAAGCGGGGCAATTCGAGCTACTTCCCCGACCGCGTGGTGCCGATGCTGCCCGACCGCCTGTCGGGCGATCTGTGCAGCCTGCATGAGGGCGTGCCGCGCGCCTGTATCGCAGTGCGGATGCAGATCAACGCCCATGGCGACAAGATCGGGCACCGCTTTGTGCGCGGGCTGATGCGCTCTGCCGCCTCGTTGAATTATCAGCAGGTTCAGGCCGCACAGGACGGCAACCCGGATGACAAATGCGGGCCACTGGTGGAAGACGTGATTACCCCCCTTTATGCGGCCTACGCCGCATTGGAGGAGGCACGGCGGCGCAGGCAGCCGCTCGACTTGGATCTCCCTGAACGCAAAGTGGTGCTGAGCGACGAGGGCAAGGTTCTGTCGGTCAATTTCGCCGACCGGCTGGATGCGCACAAGTTGATCGAGGAATGCATGGTGCTGGCCAACGTGGCCGCCGCAGAGACGCTGGTTGCCCGGAAATCGGCGCTCCTGTTCCGCGTTCATGAGGAACCTGCACCAGAGAAATTGGAAACGCTGCGCGATGTCGCCGAGGCGGCTGGTCTGGTTCTTGCCAAGGGGCAAGTGCTGAAAACTGCGCATCTCAACGCGCTCTTGCATGCCGCACGCGATACGGATCATTCCGAGGTCATCAACATGTCCACCCTGCGCGCCATGACGCAGGCCTATTACGCGCCGCAGAATTTCGGGCATTTTGGTCTTGCCTTGCAGGCCTATGCGCATTTCACTTCGCCTATCCGGCGGTATTCCGATCTGGTGGTGCACCGGGCGTTGATTTCGGCGCATGGCTGGGGCGATGACGGGCTGAGCCATGAGGAAGAGGCGCGGCTTGAGGCGACAGCGCAGCACATTTCCGACACCGAACGCCGCTCGATGATGGCTGAGCGTGACACGAATGACCGCTATCTGGCGGCGTTTCTTTCGGAACGGCTGGGTGAGGAATTTACCGGTCGGATCAGCGGCATCGCCAAGTTTGGCGCCTTCGTGAAACTCGACGAAACCGGGGCCGATGGACTAATTCCCGTGCGCTCGCTGGGGCGGGAGTATTTCCATTTTGACCGGGACGCTGGCACGTTGATGGGGTCTGATACAGGCTTGACGATTGGCCTTGGACAGCGCGTCACGGTCAAGCTGGCAGAGGCCGCTCCTGTGACGGGCGGCATCGCGCTGGAACTCGTCAGCATCGAGGGCACGACCATGCCCAGAGGGCCGCAAGGTTCGCGTGGCAAACCCCCGAAACGCAAGCTTGGGAGCGCCAAGCGCAAGGCCGCTGTGGAAAAACGCAAAGTGGAACGCAAGCGCCGATAGGTCGTCGCACGAGAGTCGCGCGCTGTGGTGTATGACCTTGAAATGCCGCACGATCATCGAGCGCTTCGTCGCGCAGTAGATCGGCGGTCACGCGCGCGCCGACCGCGAGATTGCTTTTGATTCGGAGACAATCGGGCTATCCTGTCTCCAGAGCCACATCACAAGGGGGCCAAGCCATGCGAGCGGTACACCTAGGACTACTGAGCTTTTTGATCGGAACGACACCGGCTTTTGCCGGTGCAGTGGAGCAATCCTTGCGTCCACAAATGAGACCCGGTTCGGGCGTCATATCAATGGCGGTCATCGTTTCAAGCGACCTGCCGGTGCGCAGTCTGCGGCCGCAATTGCGACCCGAGACACAGGGCAACGCTGTCATCGTGCAGGCCAGTGCAAACCCCGGATTCGACAATTGGATCGCTGGCTTTCGCGGACGTGCGGTGGCGCAGGGGGTCAACGGGCAAGTGTTCGACCGGGCCTTTCGCGGTGTGACCTTCAATCCCGAGATCGTCGCAAAGGACCGGAACCAATCAGAATTCAAGCGCGAGATATGGGATTATCTCGACAGCGCGGTGTCGCCGGTCCGTGTCAAAAATGGCGAGGAAGCGGTACGCCGCAACCGACGTGCTCTGGACCGGATTGAGGCGCATTACGGCGTCGAGAAAGAGGTTGTCGCCGCCGTATGGGGTATGGAGAGCACCTATGGCGAGCGGTTGGGAGATCTGCCGCTGATTCAGTCACTGGCAACGCTGGCTTATGACGGGCGGCGGGGGGCGTTTTTCGAAAAGCAACTCATCGCGGCCTTGCAGATCCTGCAATCGGGCGATGTGACGCCTGAGAACATGAAGGGATCCTGGGCCGGAGCCATGGGGCACACGCAATTCATTCCGACCTCCTATCTTGCCTATGCTGTGGATTTCACCGGAGATGGCAAACGGGACATCTGGTCAGACAACCCAACCGACGCTCTGGCCTCAACGGCGGCCTATCTCAAGCGCTTTGGCTGGACCAAGGGTCAGCCTTGGGGCGTCGAAGTGCGATTGCCACGGGGGTTCAGCACCGGGTCGGCCAAATCAAAACGAATGCCCTCCCAATGGGCGGCGCAGGGTGTCGTGGGTGTCGATGGTCGCGCGGTCCGGGATTATGGCGGCGCGTCGATCTACCTGCCAGCGGGGCTGCAAGGACCGGCCTTCATGGTCTTTGACAACTTCGGGGTCATCAAACGCTACAACAATTCCGATGCCTACGCGATGGGGGTCGGCCATTTGGCGGATCGGATTGGCGGAGGGCCCGAAGTTCAGGGGGCATGGCCGCGTGGATATAATCCCCTGTCTTTTGACGAACGGATGGAGATGCAGCGACGCCTGCAACGCAAAGGCTTTGGGATCGAGAAGATCGACGGGATCATCGGTCCCAACACGGTCAATGCAATTCGCGCGTTTCAGCAATCGGTTGGGGCAACGCCGGACGGGCTGCCCTCACAAGAGTTGCTGGCGCTTCTCAAGCGATCGTGAGTGAGCCATCAGACCATCGCGATGATCTGGCCGGATTGATCGCCTGTCCGGAATGCGATCTGGTCTATACCGCGCCACAGGTGGCGATGCGGCAGCGCGCGGTGTGCGCGCGCTGTCACACGGTGTTGATTGCCCCCCGGCGCAAGGCCGGTAAGCAACTCATCGCTCTGGCGTTGACGGTCCTCATTCTAATTGCGGCGGCAACATTCTTTCCGTTTTTGTCGATCGGCGCGGGGGGCATGCACCATGATGCGTCGATCCTTCAGGCCGCCTTTGTATTCGAGGGGGGGCTATCGGTACTTTCCATCGCGGTTCTGTTCTTTATCGTGCTGATACCGGCGCTGCGCCTTGTTCTGCTGATCTACGTGCTCGCTCCCATCATTCGTGATCGTCCCCCCGCGCCGCTCGCGCGGTCTGCGTTCCGCTTGTCAGAATCGCTGCTGCCATGGTCCATGGCCGAGATATTTGCCATTGGGTGCGCGGTCGCGCTGGTCAAATTGAGCGATCTGGCCGATGTGGTGTTTGGCCCGGCGGCGTGGATGTTCGCGGTGTTGGTGGTCTTGGTGGTCGCCACTGACAACCTGATGTGCCGCTATTCGATCTGGGCCTCGTTGGACGAATGAGGACGGCGCGCGATATGGGGCTTGTGGGGTGTACCCGCTGCATGCGGGTGAGCCACTCTGGCACGCAGATCTGCCCGCGCTGCGGGAGTGCGCTGCAGTCCCGTGATCCGTTCTCGCTGCAAAAGGTTTGGGCGTGGTGGCTTCTTGGGCTGGGGTGTTACATCCCGGCAAATATCTATCCGATGCTGGAAACGCGCACCTTGGTCAGCACGCAGAGCGATACAATTGTGGGCGGTGCGGTAACGCTGGCGCAGCATGGCAACTGGGGCGTGGCGCTGATCATTCTGGTAGCCAGCGTGGTGATCCCCGTGGCCAAGTTCTTCGCATTGGCGGGACTTGGCATCGGGGTCTGGCGCGGCTCGCGCCTGTCCGAGAGACAGCGGCATCTGCTCTACGAGGTGGTAGAATACATCGGGCGTTGGTCCATGATCGACGTGTTTGTGGTGGCGATCCTGTCCTCCTTGGTGCAATTGCAGGCGCTGGCGACCATAACACCGGGGCGTGCCAGCCTGTTTTTCGCTCTTTCCGTGATTTTCACGATGCTCTCGGCGCAGAGTTTTGATAGCCGCTTGATCTGGGACAGTGCCCGCAGACCTGATCGCAAAGAGGACACCCACCCGTGACGCATGACGATATGACCCCGCCTGAGGCCATTGTGAAACCTGCAGGCCGCCGCCTGTTGGAGCGGGTCTCGGTGATATGGCTGGTGCCCTTGGCGGCGCTTGTCATTGTGCTGGGTGTGGCGTGGCAGACCTATGCAGATCGTGGTCCGCTCATTGAAATCGGGTTTGACAATGCCTCCGGCGTGCGGCCCGGCACCACCGAATTGCGCTACCGTGATGTGTCCGTCGGCTTGGTAGAGGATGTCAGCTTTGCCCCCGGATTGGGCCGGGTTCTGGTCAAAGTGCGGGTGGATCAAGAGGTTGCACCCTATATCGACAATGATGCCCAATTCTGGGTCGTGCGTCCGCAGGTCAGTGCGCGCGGCGTGACCGGATTGGGCACGGTGCTATCGGGCGTTTATATCGAAGGGCTCTGGGATGAGACGCCCGGCGAGGTGTCGGAGCGGTTCGACGGTCTGTCGGATGCGCCGCTGGAACGGGTGGGCCAGAGCGGTTTACGCCTGATGTTGCGCGCGCAAGGCAAGGCGTCTTTGGTCGAGGGAGCACCGATTGTCTATCGCGGAATCGAGGTCGGGAGGGTCGGCAGGCCGACCATCACCGCGGACGGTTCGTCAGCACAGGCCGAGGCGTTGGTTTTTGCCCCGCATGACAGCCTGATCAACAGTGCGACGCGGTTTTGGGACACGTCCGGGTTTTCCTTTTCGTTGGGGCCAAGCGGCGCGCAGCTCGATTTCTCTTCGGTGGCGGCGCTTGTGTCGGGGGGCGTCACGTTCGAGACCATGATCTCCGGTGGGACACCGGCGCAATCGGGTGACGTTTATACAGTTTTTCCTGAAGAATCAGCGGCGCGCGCCAATCTCTTTGTCGGCGATGACAGCGAAGTCCTCTCGCTTTCGGCGGTCTTTGAGGAGAATATCGCTGGCCTTAGCGTTGATGCACCGGTTGAATTCAATGGCTTACGCATTGGGCAGGTGAGTGCGCTCAACGGTTTTGTCGATAATGAACGCTTCGGTGATGGACGGGTTCGGCTCTTGGTCACGCTGGCGATCCGGCCCGGGCGGCTGGGGTTGGAAGGCGGGGCGGGGCGCGATGCGGCGCTTGCGTTCCTGCGTGAGAGTGTGGCCTCGGGGCTTCGGGCACGCTTGGCATCTGCCTCACTTCTGACCGGAGGGCTCAAGGTCGAATTGGTCGAAATTGCAAATGCGCGACCTGACGAGATCGAAGAATTCGGTGAGGATGGCCTATTCATTCCCACCACCGAGAGTGACATTGCAGATGTGTCGGCCACCGCCACGGGGGTATTCGAGCGGATCAACGCCCTGCCTGTAGAAGAGGTGATGTCCGAGGCTATCGCCTTGATGCAAAACGCAAATGCGCTAATTTCCAGCTCCGATATCCGCGCCGTTCCGGGCAATGTCAACGCGCTGTTGGATGAGACGCGGGGCGTCGTCGGCGCGCCAGAGGTGCAAGGCTTGCCTGGGCGGCTGGACGCGGTCTTGACGGAAATGGAGACACTGGTTGCTCAGATCGCGCAAGAGGCCTTGGCCGCCAAGTTGAGCGCGGCGCTCAGCGATGCCTCTGCGGCCTCTCAGGGGGTCAGTGATGCGGTGAGTGGTGTGCCGGACCTTGTGGCGCGGATGGATGCTGTGGCGCGCAAGGCTGAAACGGTTGAAATTGACGCCATGGCAGCAGAACTGACCGCGCTCATTCGGTCGGCTGAGGCGTTGTTGGCCGGGGATGGTGCGCAGGCTTTGCCCGAGACGTTGAACGCAACACTTGAAGAATTACGTAATGTTTTGGCACAGTTACGAGAAGGCGGGGTGGTCGAGAACGCAACCGCCGCCCTTGGGTCGGCTCGCGATGCGGCGGATACTTTTGCCGAAGCCGGGCGGGATCTGCCGGGGTTGATTGCCGAGGCGGAAGCGGTCTTGGCGCAGGCGCGGGGGACTTTGGCGGGCTATGCGGCGGAAAACGGGGTGGGCCGGGATGCGCGGGCAGCGCTGCGCGAGGTTGAACGGGCTGCCCGAGCCGTGTCATCCTTGGCCCGAACGATTGAACGCAATCCGAACTCTTTGCTGTTAGGACGTTGATTATCATGAAAAAAATATCCGCTTTCGTCGTTTTGACCGCCCTCATCGGCTGCACCTCTGTCCCCGAGCAACGGCTGACTGTGCCGCGTGCGGCGATTGAGACCAAGCAGCGGATTGCCTTTGGTTCGGTCGCGCTGCGCGAGGTGTCATTGCCGGGATATGCGGCGGGGGAACAGATCTATCTCTCTGATTCCATGGGAATTTTAAGAACGCAGCCGGGTTTGTTATGGGCGGATGATCCGGGTCGGGCAATCACGCTGGAGCTAAGCCGGCATCTTGCGCAGATGACGGGGGCGCAGGTGGCGGCTGAACCTTGGCCATTTGGTGGAGTCCCAGAGGCGCAGGTCGAGGTGCGGATTGAAGAGATGCTGGCACAGGATGTGGGTGTTTTCCGGTTGGCAGGCCAATATTTTGTGTCATCTGAGAGCGGACGTGCGCGAGCGCGGCTGTTTGATCTGAGCGTTCCAGTGGCCACGGGAGAGGATGCAAGCGTCGCGGCGATTGCCGCCGCACGCGGTCAGGCGGTGCGGGATCTCGCAGTCGAGATTGCGCGCAACGGGTTGCCGTAGGGTACATCCGGTACATTTTGGGCCCCGGTTATGTACACAAGTCCAGGGCGGTGCGGATGCCTATGGGGTGAGAGCGGTGCTTGCCCCTGATCAGGGGCCATCGCGCTTGGGTCACAGGTCCGGTCAAGACAGGGTATCCCTCACGGGTTGGCAAATTCTCTGCAACTGTCTCTAAGATTCTCCAGACATCAAAAAGGCGCGGCGATGTCTCGCCGCGCCTCTCGCGTTTTGGTCGTCAGGTCCGGTCAGACCAGATCGAAGCGGTCTGCGTTCATCACCTTGGTCCATGCGGCGACGAAATCGCGCACGAATTTTTCGGGGGCGTCGTCCTGTGCATAGATCTCGGCATAGGCGCGCAGGATCGAATTCGACCCGAACACCAGATCGACGCGGGTGGCCGTGTGTTTCACCGCGCCCGATTTGCGATCCACGATGTTATAGGTGCCATCGCCATTCGGGTCCCACTTGAAGCCCATGTCGGTGAGCGTGGTGAAGAAGTCGGTCGTCAGTGCGCCCACCTTGTCGGTAAAGACGCCGTGCGTCGTGCCGCCGTGGTTGGTGCCCAGCACCCGCATACCACCGATAAGGCAGGTCATTTCATGCGCGCTGAGGCCCATGAGCTGTGCCCGGTCGAGCAGCATTTCCTCGGGGGTGACGATGTAATCCTTCTTGAGCCAGTTGCGGAAGCCATCGGCCAGCGGTTCCAGCACCTCGAAGGAGTCCCCGTCGGTCATATCCTCGGTGGCGTCGCCGCGACCGGGGGCAAAGGGCACCTCGATGGCGAAACCTGCGGCTTTGGCCGCCTGTTCGATCCCGAGATTACCGGCCAGAACGATGACATCCGCTACGCTGGCCCCGGTTTCTGCTGCGATCGGTTCGAGCGCTGCCAGAACCCGCGCCAGACGGGCAGGCTCGTTGCCCTCCCAATCCTTTTGCGGGGCAAGGCGAATGCGCGCGCCATTGGCCCCGCCGCGCAGGTCAGAGCCGCGGAAGGTGCGGGCGCTGTCCCAAGCGGTGGCGACCATGTCCGACAGGCTCAGACCGCTTGCGGTAATCTTGGCCTTGACGGCGGCGACATCGTAGCCGGTCGACCCCGCCGGGATCGGGTCTTGCCAGATCAGATCCTCTTGGGGCACGTCCGGGCCGATGTAGCGGGCCTTGGGGCCAAGATCGCGATGCGTCAGTTTGAACCATGCGCGGGCAAAGCAATCCTCGAAATAGGCTTGATCCGCCATGAACTTTTCGCAGATGGCGCGATAGGTCGGGTCCATCTTCATCGCCATGTCGGCATCGGTCATCATCGGCATGACACGCTTGGAGGTGTCGGTTGCGTCAACCGGCATATCCTCTTCCTTGATGCCGATGGGCTGCCACTGTTGCGCGCCTGCCGGGGATCTGGTGAGTTCCCAGTCATAGCCGAACAGCAGTTTGAAATAGCCCATGTCCCACTTGGTCGGATTGGTTGTCCAAGCGCCCTCGATGCCAGAGGTGACGGCATTGGTGGCCTTGCCGCCGAGGTTGGGGTTGACCCAGCCAAAGCCTTGCGTTTCGAGATCGGCGGCTTCGGGTGCATCGCCCAGCGTTTCGGCATCGCCATTGCCATGCGCCTTGCCGACGGTATGACCGCCGCAGGTCAGAGCCGCGGTTTCCTCGTCATTCATGGCCATGCGGGCAAAGGTCTCGCGGACCTGTCCTGCGGTCTTGAGCGGATCAGGCTGACCGTTCACGCCTTCGGGATTCACATAGATCAGGCCCATCTGCACGGCGGCGAGGGGGTTTTCCATCGTGGCCGGGTTCTCGACGCTCTCATAACGGCTGTCACTGGGGGCCAGCCATTCCTTTTCCGCGCCCCAATAGGTGTCTTTCTCGGGGTGCCAGATATCTTCGCGGCCAAAGGAGAAGCCAAAGGTTTTGAGGCCCATGGATTCATAGGCCATGTTGCCTGCGAGCAGGATCAGGTCGGCCCAGCTCAGCTTATTGCCGTATTTCTTTTTGACCGGCCAGAGGATGCGGCGCGCCTTGTCGAGGTTGCCGTTGTCGGGCCAGCTGTTGAGCGGGGCAAAGCGGATGTTGCCATGGCCACCGCCGCCGCGCCCATCGGCCAGACGGTACGAGCCCGCAGAATGCCATGCGAGGCGGATCATCAACCCGCCGTAATGGCCCCAATCAGCGGGCCACCAGTCCTGGCTGTCGGTCATCAGCGCCTTGACGTCGGCCTTGACGGCCTCGAAGTCGAGGGTCTTGACCTCTTCGGCATAGTTGAAATCCGCCCCGAGCGGATTGGTTTTCTGGTCGTGCTGGTGCAGGATATCGAGGTTTAGGGCCTTGGGCCACCAATCCATGACGCTGGTGCCTGTTTCTGTCATGCTGCCATGCATGACCGGGCATTTGCCAATGTTGTTGCCGTCCATTTTCGTCTCCTACTTGAATGTTGTCTTCGGTGAGGTCGCCCAGAGTCGTCGCGATGGGTGCGTCTGATTCCTTGGGCCTGCGCGGTATCCTTGATGGGTGTACCAGATGCGTTCAATAATTAATAATTGGTTTTACTAACCGTATTCATAGTCTGGGGTTATGGGTTTCGATCCCGCCGATAGCGAAATACGCCGGTGCCCGTGGCGATGAGCGCGCCGGTTTCATCCCGCACGGTGCCTTCGGCAAAATAGGTGGATTTGCCGCCGCCCGTGCGCCGTGCCTCGGCGATCAGCCGTGGTCCGGTGGCCTGCCCCAGATAATTGACCGTCAGCGACAGGGTGAGCGCCATCTGCTGCCGCTCCGGGTCGCCGGTGTAGCACCCAGCAAAACCCATGGCGGTATCGAGCATGGTGGCGTGGATGCCGCCATGCGGCAGACCCTGACGGTTCATCAGAAACGGCTCCAGCGGCAATTCCAGCCGTGCAAAGTCTTTGGACCAGGCGCACAGGCGATAGCCGAGATGGGTTTGCAGTGCCGAGGGCGGTTCGAGGAGGTTTGGGTCGATGTCCTGGGTCATGTCTTGTCCTTGGTCGCAGAGAGGCCCGCGCGGGCGAAGTCGGGCACATACTCCCCGAGGCGCAGGCCGCGTGCGGGGTCAGAGGCGTTGCCATCCAGCGCACGTTTCTTGACGCCTTGCAGAATGGCCGCCATACGGAAATAGCTGAAGGCGAGGTAGAAATGGAACCCCTCGATCGGGGCAATGCCGCGCCGTTCGCAATAGCGGGCGATGAAATCCGCGTCTGACCAAAGGCCAAGCGCGGCGCGGTCCACACCCGCAAGGCCGCGCCCCTCTGCGGTGGCGGGCATCGACCATTGCATGATCACGGCGGCAAGGTCGGCGTAGGGGTGGCCGAGGGTGGAAAGCTCCCAGTCGAGCACGGCGACGCAGGCGGTGCCATGGGGCGCAAAGAGCAGATTGTCGAGGCGGTAGTCACCATGCACCAGCGTGCGTTGCCCATCCTCCGGGGGGATATGCGCATCGAGCCATGTCATGAGGGCGGTCATGTCGGGCAGGTCATCGGTGGCGGTGGCGGTATATTGCGCGCACCAGCGGTCCACCTGACGACGGTAGTAATTACCGGAAGGGCCATAGTCCGTGAGGCCGGTTTGCGCGAGGTCAATGTCATGGATGGCGGCCAGAACGCGGTTCATCTCGTCGAGGATGGCGTGACGTTCGGGCGGGGTGAGGCCGGGCATCGCGGGGGCGTCAAAGCTGCGGCCTTGCACCTCGTCCATGATGTAGAAGGGCGTGCCGATGACCTGCGCGTCTTCGCACAGCAGGTGCATGCGGGCGACGGGGACGGATGTGTCTTGCAGCGCGCGCTGCACGCGGAATTCCCGCTCGACCGCATGAGCGGATTTCAAGAGCACGCCGGGCGGTTTGCGGCGCAGGACGTAGCTGCGCGTGGGGGTCATCAGACGGTAGGTGGGGTTGGATTGCCCGCCGCTGAATTTCTGCGCCGTGAGCGGCCCAGCAAAGCCCGGAAGATGCGCGGCAAGCCATGCCGCGACGGCGTCTGTATCGAGGGCGCTCATGCGCCGTGCCCGCGGTGGTCGGGGTGGATGTAATCGGCGAACTGGTCGCGCAGCGTGAGTTTCGAGACCTTGCCGGTGGCGGTCAGCGGCAGCGCCTCGACCCAGAGCAGATCGTCGGGCAATTGCCATTTGGCGAAATGGGTTTCCATATGGGCGCAGATCTCTGACAGTGCGGGGCGGTCCGGCCCTGTGGCCACCGCGACCAAGATAGGGCGTTCGCCCCATTTCGGATGCGGCACTGCGATCACCGCGCAGGCAGCGATGCCGGGATGCGAGAGGGCCGCGTTTTCCAGATCAATCGAGCTGATCCATTCGCCACCCGATTTCACCAGATCCTTGGAGCGGTCGCGGATCGTGAGCCGCCCTTCGGGGCTGACCGACGCGACATCGCCGGTGCCGAACCAGCCCTCGCTATCCATCGCGGCGCGGGTGGCCTCGGGGTTCTCGAAATAGCCGCTGATGACGGTATTGCCGCGAATGAATAGCTCGCCCGCCGCCTGACCGTCATGCGGCAGGCGCTGGCCCGCGTCATCGACGATCTTGTACTCGACGCCAAAGAGGCGACGCCCGGCACAGCATTTGGCGGCGATGCGGTCCGCCATCGGCGCCACTTGCAGCGCCGGGGACAGGACGCCATAAGCGCCGATCGGGCTGGTTTCGGTCATGCCCCAAGCCTGCGAGACCACGACGCCGCGCGTCTCATAGGCTTCGATCATCACGCGCGGCATGGCAGAGCCACCGACCACCAGATCGGCAAATCCGGCGGGGATGCGCCCCTGTGCCTTGATTTCCGCCAGCAGCCCCGCCCAGACGGTAGGCACCCCCCATGCGGAATAGACACCCTCAGCGTCCATCAGGCGAAAGAGGCTGGCCCCATCGAGATGCGGTCCCGGCATCACCAGCGTCATGCCGGTGAGCGGTGCCACATAGGGCAGCCCCCAGGCATTGACGTGAAAGAGCGGCACCACAGGCAGCACGCGGCCCCCTGCGCGAAAGCTCGA
Organism: Roseovarius sp. 217; assembly: GCF_000152845.1. Classification (GTDB taxonomy): domain Bacteria; phylum Pseudomonadota; class Alphaproteobacteria; order Rhodobacterales; family Rhodobacteraceae; genus Roseovarius. Next base: position 310,791 of record NZ_CH902584.1, on the reverse strand, counting down.
GGTCTGGCAGAGCGGCACTTGCAGCGCATGCAAGAGCGTGGAGCGGTGGGTGTAAAGAGCGCCCTTGGGGTTGCCGGTGGTGCCGGAGGTGTAGCAAAGACCGGCGGCGGTCTCCTCAGCGAAGGTGGGCCAGTCAAAATCGGGCGACTGCGCGGCCAGCAAATCCTCGTAGCAGAGCGCCTCAAAGGCGCAGTCTGGCATATGCGCGCGGTCGGTCAGGATCACAAAACGCAGGTCCGGCGGCAGAGCGGGCATGAGCGCCTCGATCAGCGGCACGAAGGTCAGATCGAGACACAAGAGCCGGTCGCCGGCATGCGCGATGATATAAAGCAATTGCTCATGCGAGAGGCGCGGGTTGAGGGTATGGCACACCGCGCCGATGCCCGAAATCCCGTAATAAAGCTCGAAATGCCGGTGGCCGTTCCACGCCAGTGTGCCGATCCGGTCGCCCGGGTCCAACCCAAGTGCCGTGAGCGCCTGCGCCAGCTGTGCCGCCCGCGCCAGCGTTTGCGGATAGCTCTGGCGGTGCAGATCGCCCTCGACCCGCGCGGACACGATGCCGTCGGCGGCATGCGCCTCGGCGGCGTGCAACAGGATGTCGATGATCCTGAGCGGCCGATGCATCATCTGGCCCTGCATGGTGGTTCCCTTCCTCGTCCCTCGCGGACGGACGGTGGCATGAAAGCGGAGGGGGATCAATCGGGGCGGAGGGGGTCTTGACTTGTTGCGAATAATTCTCATATTCATTCTCATGTCACATCATATCACAACCTTTCCGCCTCTGACCCGCCGCCGCGCGCTTGGCCTAGCGCTTGGCGCGGCCGTTCTTGCCTCGCGCCCTGCAGTCGCCCAAACCGCCCCGCTCGAGGTGGTCGCCACCACCGGCATGATCGCCGACGCCGCGCGGGTCGTGGGTGGCGACCGCGTTGCGGTGCGCGCCCTGATGGGGCCGGGGATTGATCCGCATTCCTACCGTCAGACCCGCAGCGATATTGCCGCTCTTGCCCGCGCCGATCTGGTGCTCTGGCACGGCCTTTATCTTGAGGCGCAGATGGAGGAGTTTTTGCTGAAGCTTGCCGCGCGCTCGCCCGTTGTGCCGGTGGGCGAGGCGGTGCCCGACGCCGCGCGCATCGCGCATGAGGATTACGAGGGCCGCTATGATCCGCATGTCTGGATGGTGCCGGACCTGTGGGCCTCTGTTGTGGACCGCATCGCCGAGACGCTGAGCGCCGAACGGCCCGAGGATGCGGAGCTCTTTGCCAGCAATGCCGCGCGCTACAAAGAAGATCTGGCGCGGCTGGGCCGCTATGCCACGGGCGTTCTGGCCTCGGTGGCTGTGCCTGCGCGCGTGCTGGTCACGGCGCATGATGCCTTTGGCTATTTTGGCCGGGCCTATGGATATCAGGTGGAGGGCATTCAGGGGCTGTCCACGGAATCCGAGGCTGGTCTGGCGCGCATCCGTGATCTGGTCGATCTGTTGGTCAGTCGCCAGATCAGGGCGGTGTTTGTCGAGAGCACCGTGTCGGATCGCAATATCCGTGCCCTGATCGAAGGGGCGGCGGCGCAGGGCCATGAGGTGATCATCGGCGGCGAGCTTTTCTCGGATGCGATGGGCGCACCCGGCACCTATGAGGGCAGCTATCTGGGCATGATCGACCATAATGTGACCACCATCGCCGGTGCGCTGGGCGGCACCGCCCCGGCGCGCGGCATGGATGACCGTCTGGCGGTGGGGGGATGAGCATGGCACTGGAACTGGTTGGCAGGGCCACCGCGCCAGACACTGACAGCCCGCTGTCGATCCGGGGGCTGACGGTCTCTTATGGTGAAAAGCCGGCGGTGTTTTCCGTTGATGTCAGTTTTCGCCCCGGTCAGATGACCGCCATCGTTGGCCCCAATGGCGCGGGCAAATCGACGTTGCTCAAGGCTGCACTCGGGATCATCCGGCCCCTGTCGGGGCAGATCACAAGCTATGGCCGCCCGCTGCACGAGGGGCGCGCGCGGATTGCCTATGTGCCGCAGCGCGCCAGCGTGGATTGGGATTTCCCGGCCCGCGTGCTCGATGTGGTGATGATGGGTCTCACCCGTGAACTGGGTCTCTTGGGCCGGGTGCGGGCCAGCCACCGCGCCCGCGCCACGGCCTGTCTTGACCGGGTCGGGATGGCAGGCTTTGCCCATCGCCAGATCGGGCAGCTCTCGGGCGGGCAGCAACAGCGGGTGTTTCTGGCGCGGGCCTTGGCGCAGGAGGCGGATCTCTATCTGCTGGATGAGCCCTTTGCTGGCGTCGATGCCGCCACGGAAAAGGCGATTATTGCGGTGCTGCACGGGTTGCGCGCCGAGGGCAAGACCGTGATCGCCGTGCATCACGATCTGGCCACGGTGGCCGAATATTTCGACCGCGTGTTTCTCATCAACACCACCGCCATTGCCGAAGGTCCGGTGGCCGAGGTGTTCACTCCTTCGCATTTGCAAACCGCCTATGGCGGGCGGCTGGCGCTGGCGCAGATGGGTGGGGCGGCGGCGGGCTGAGCATGCTTTGGGACGCGCTCACGCTGCAACTGGGCTATAACGCCACGCTGGTCACGCTGGGGGCTATGATGCTCGGCGTGGGGGCGGGGGCCACGGGCACCTATCTCTATCTGGGCAAGCGCGCGCTGGTGTCGGATGCGATCAGCCATGCCACGCTGCCCGGCGTCGTGCTGGGGTTCATGGTGATGGTGGCGCTGGGGGGTGAGGGCCGGTTTCTGCCGGGGCTGATGCTGGGGGCGGCGCTGTCGGCGGGTCTGGGTCTCTTGGCGGTGACAGGGCTGACGACGCGCACGCGGCTGCATGAGGATGCCGCGATTGGCGCGGTGCTGTCGGTGTTCTTTGGCTTTGGCGTTGTCCTGCTGACGGTGGTGCAGGTGATGGATGCCGGGCGGCAGGCGGGGCTTGAGACGTTTTTGCTGGGCGCTACGGCAGGCATGTTGCGCGACGAGGCGCTGACGATTGCGGCGGGCGGCGCCGTGGTTCTGGCGCTGGTGCGGCTCTTGCATCGGCCGATGATCCTTGTGGCCTTTGATCCCGAATATGCGGTGGGGCAGGGGATGCGGCTTGCGCGGGTCGATCTGGCGATGATGGGGCTGGCGCTGGCCATCACCGTGACCGGGCTCAAGGTGGTGGGCCTCGTCCTTATCGTGGCCCTCTTGATCATCCCGCCGGTCGCGGCGCGGTTCTGGTCCGAGCGCGCGGGGCATGTGGTGATGATCGCGGGGGCGATTGGCGGGGTTGCGGGCTATCTGGGGGCTGCGGTGTCGGCCACGGCACCGGACCTGCCCACGGGGCCGCTCATTGTGCTGGCAGCCTTTGCGCTCTTTGTGCTGTCGCTCTTGATGGCGCCGGGGCGCGGCGTGCTGGCGGCGGCGCTGCGGCATCTGCGGTTTCAGCGCCGGGTGCATCTGCGCCAAGGTCTCTTGGCGCTGGCGGCGGGGCAGCCGGTCTACGAGCCGTTGACCCTGCGTCTGATGCGCCGGGCCGGGCTGGCGCGGGCCGATGGCGTCGCGACCGACACAGGGCGCGCCATGGCGGCGCGGGCGCGGCTGGATGAGCGGCGCTGGCAAATCCTGCGCTCGGACCCGGCGTTCGAGGCGGCGGCGGCGCGGTACGATGGGCTGACACCGTTGGACGAGGTATTGACGGGCGATCAGATTGCCGCACTGGACCGGGGGCTTGGGCCAGAGGGGGCGGTGTGATGGGGCAGGATTTCGTCATGCTGTCGCTCACGCCGCTGCTGATTGGCATTGCGGCGGCGGTGGCCTGTGCGTTGCCGGGGAATTTCCTGCTGCTGCGGCGTCAGGCGCTGATCGGCGATGCGATCAGCCATGTGGTTTTGCCGGGGATCGTGGCCGGGTTCCTTGTGACCGGCATGGTCGCCACCGGGCCGATGATGCTGGGGGCGGCGGCGGCGGCGCTGGTGGCTGTGATCCTGATCGAGGTGATCCGCCGTCTGGGCCGGATCGAACCGGGGGCGGCGATGGGCGTGGTCTTTACCGCCATGTTCGCCGCGGGCGTGCTGCTTCTGGAACAAAGCGCCGCCTCTGGCGTGCATCTCGACGTGCAACACGCGCTTTATGGCAATCTCGAAAGCCTGATCTGGCTGGATGGCTATGGCTGGGGCGCGCTGACCGATCCGAACGCGCTGGCGGGCTTGCCGCCCGAACTGGGGCGGATGGTCGCCGTCCTGCTCTGCACCGTGCTTTTTATCGCGGTGCTGTGGCGCCCCTTGGTGATTGCGACCTTTGACGAGGGATTTGCCCGCGCCATGGGCATCCCAACGGCCATTTTGGGGCTGGCCCTGGTAGCGGTGGCGGCGCTGTCGGCGGTGGCGGCCTTTGACGCGGTGGGGTCGATCATCGTGATCGCGATGTTCATCTGCCCCCCCGCGAGCGCCCGTCTGATGACGGACCGATTGGGACGTCAGGTGGCGTGGAGCGTGGTCTTTGCCACGCTGTCGGCGGTGTTGGGCTATGTGCTGGCGGGCTACGGCCCGCTCTGGCTGGGCTATGACAATGCGGTCAGTGCGGCGGGCATGATCGCCACGGTCTCTGGTGTAATCCTTGGGGGAGCCGCGCTTTTTGGTCCGCGGCGGCAGAGCGTCAGCCGCGCAGACGCCACGTCTCTCGCATCAACTCTGGCAGAATAGCCGCGCAGCGTGCATAGCGGGGCAGCATCCGGCGTGGGCTGGCGAACGCGCGCCACAGCCATTCGAAGGCCAGACGTCGCAGCCAGAGCGGCGCGCGCGGTTGCACCCCGGCGATGAAATCAAGCCCGGCACCGATGCTGGCAAAGCCCATATGCGGCAGGGCGGCATTGGCGCGGGCGGCGAAAATCTCTTGCTTGGGCGCGCCAAGCGCCACGAGGCATAACCCCGCACCCGAGGCGCGCAGCGCGGCAATCACCTCGGCCCCTTGAGGGCCCGTTGGATCAAAGGCCATCGGTGGCGCGATGCGCGCGGCGATCACCAGCCCCGGCACACGGGCGCAAAGCCCCTCTCCGGCGGCGTGCAAGGCCGTCTCAGTGCTGCCGACAAGGGCCACGGTTGCCCCGGCATCGGCCGCAAGCTGCGCCATCGGCACCACCAGATCGGCCCCTGGCACCAGCCCGACGGGACGCCCGGCAAGGTACGACAGCCATACCACCGGGTTGCCATCGGCAACGATCAGATCATGCTGCGCATAGGCCGCCAGAAAGGCGGGATCGCGGCGCAGTTTCACCAGATGGTCAAGGTTGAGCGTCGCCAGCGCAAAGCCGCTCTTGTCGCGCAACCGATTGCTCAGGACCATTAGCAGGCGCGAGGCATCGCGGGGCGCGATCCGTATCACCTGATCCTGAATGTTAAATTCCACCCGATTCCCCTACGAAAGTCGCGGCCTTTGGTGCTATATCTACCCTAGTGCGTGGTGACACTAGGGCGAAAATGTGCAGCTTTTGCGGCGACGCGGTGGGCGACTGTGCCCGCGTTGCATCAGGGGCGTGCAAAGGCTTGAAACTGTAGGGAAATGGTCGGATTGTTGCCATGATCCTGTGATTATCCGAGGCGCAAGATACAGGGGTAATGATGCAGGCAGAGGGCAGAGGGAGCAGCAGCCGAGAGACACGGCTGGGGCGCGTGGCGCTGGTGGGCTGCGGATTCGTGGCCGATCTCTACATGCGGTCGCTCGCGGCCCATCCCGAGATTGCCGTGATCGCCGCCCATGACCATGATCCCGCGCGGCTGGCCAAATTTGCGGCGCATTGGGGCGTTGCGACCGACGCGACCCTCGCGGCGCTCTTGGCGCGGCTCAGCCCCGGCGATGTGGTGCTGAACCTCACGAACCCTGCGGCGCATTATGCCGTGAGCCGCGCCTGTCTTGAGGCAGGCCATCACGTCTGGTGCGAAAAGCCGCTGACGCTTGACGTCGCGCAGGCCCGCGCGCTGCATGATCTGGCAGCGGCGCAGGGGCTCATGCTGGCCTCTGCGCCGTCGTCGGTGCTGGGCGAGGCGGCACAGGTGCTGATTGGCGCGGTGCGGCGCGGTGTGGCGGGCACGCCCCGGCTGATCTATGCCGAGATGGATGACGGTTTTATCCCGCAGGCCCCCTATGCCAAATGGCAGAGCGAGAGTGGGGCAGCGTGGCCCCATGCCGATGAATTCGCGGTTGGCTGCACGCTGGAGCATGCGGGCTATGTCCTGAGTTGGCTGATCGCCATGTTCGGCAGCGTGACGCGGGTCGTGTCGGCCTCTGCCGAGGTCATCCCCGATAAACCGGGTGCGGCGGGGGCACCCGATGTTTCGGTTACTGTGCTTACCTTCGAGAATGGCCCGGTGGCGCGGCTCACATGCTCGATTGTGGCCTCTCATGATCACCGCCTGCGGGTCTTTGGTGACGAGGGCGTGTTGCAGGTGCGCGAGGTATGGGACAATGCGGCGGCCGTGCGGTTCTTCCGGCGGTTCACCCTGCGGCGCAGGCTGATCGAGCATCCCATCGGGCAGCGCATCCGCGCGCGTGGGCCCTCGCATCCCAAGGTGGGGCGGTGGGGGGCGGCGTCGATGAATTTCGCCCTTGGTCCTGCCGAGATGCTGGCGGCTTTGGCCGAGGGGCGCGCCTGTCGGTTGACAAATGCCATGGCGCTGCATCTGACCGAGGTGACACTGGCGCTTCAGGGTCCAAGCGGCGTGGCGGAGATCGAGAGCCGCTGCGCCCCGATGGAGGTGGCAGCATGGGTCTGAGCCTAGTTGTCACCGGTGCAGGCGGGTTTCTGGGCCGGGCAGTGGTCGCAGAGGCCCGCGCGCGGGGTCATGCGGTGCGGGGCGTGACGCGCGCCGAGGTGGATCTGGCGGCGGGCGGGGTGGGCGACATGCTCGACGGGATTGACTGCGTGATCCATCTGGCCGGGGCGCTCTCGGGGGACTGGGCCGTGCAGGACCGCGACACGCTCACCGCCACGCGCCACCTCATTGCGGCGATGCAGGCGCAGCCTTTGCCGCCGCGTCTGGTACTGGCGAGTTCGATTGTCGTCTACAGCGCCGATGCGCTGGGCGTTGTCACCGAGGCAACGCCGCTGGAAGACCGGCCGCAGCGGCGGGACGCCTATGCCCGCGCCAAGCTGGCGCAAGAGGCGATGTTGCGCGAGAGTGGCCTGCGCCACACCATTTTGCGCCCCGGTGCGATCCTTGGGCCGGGGCGGGTGATGAATGCCCATCTGGGGCCGGGGATCGGGGGCACGCTGATCCTGATGGAGCGGGGCGGCGAGGTGCCGGTGGTGTCGCTGGCCGATTGCGCCCGCGCCTTTGTTCTGGCGGCAGAGGCACCGGGCGAGGGGCGTGCGCTCAATATTCTGGGCGCGGACCTGCCGACGCGGGCGCGGTATGTGGACGCCCTGCGGCGCACAGGATGGCCGCGCCATGTGGTGCCGTTCAACTGGCGACTGCTGGCACCCTTGGCAGGGTTGCTCTCGCCCTTGGGCGCGCGCGTGCCGGGTCTCTTGCGCCCCGCTGTGCTGCGCGCGCGGATGCGGCCGCTCCGCTATGATATCGCAGCGGCGGAATTGGCGCTGGGCTGGCAGCCGCAAGACGATTTCGAGACGGCGTTTGCGCGCGCGGCGGAGGGCGCGGCATGACCCTGCGCATCGCCTATCTGACCGGCGAATATCCCCGCGCCACCGATACGTTTATTCAGCGCGAAGTGGCGGCGCTGCGGGCGCGGGGCCTCACGGTCGAGACCTGCTCGATCCGCCGCACCGGGGCGGAGCATCACACCGGACCCGAGCAGCGGGCCGAGGCGGCGGGGACGTTTCATGTGCTCGAATCCGCGCTCTCATTCCGCCGTTTGATTGCGGCGCATCTGGCGGCGTGGCGCAGGCCGGGGGCGTGGCTGCGCGCCCTCCGTCTGGCATGGCGCACCAGCCCCGGCGGGATCAAGGCGACGCTTTACCAGGTCATCTATCTCGCCGAAGCCGCCGTTCTGGCGGAGCATTTGCGCGCCGGTGGGCTGACGCATCTGCACAATCACATCGCAAAATCGAGCTGCACCGTGGCGATGCTCATGTCGGAAATGTCGGGCATTCCCTATAGTTTCACGCTGCACGGGCCGGATATTTTCTATGAGCCCTATCGCTGGCGGCTGGATGAAAAGATCGCCCGCGCGCGTTTCGTTGCCTGTATCAGCCACTTCGCCCGCTCGCAGGCAATGGCGTTTTCCGCGCCGGAGCATTGGAACAAGCTGCATATCGTGCATTGTGGCGTCGATCCGGCGCGTTATGACACGCAGACCCCAAAGGCGCGTGCGCATTTGGTTTTTGTTGGCCGTCTGGCGGGGGTCAAAGGCGTGCCGGTGCTCTTGCAGGCGCTGCAAGGACTGATAGCCGAACACCCCGATCTGCGCCTAACGCTGGTGGGCGACGGACCAGAGCGCGCGGCGCTTGAGACTTTGGCGCAGGGTTTGGGCGACCATGTGGAGTTCGTCGGCTATCAGTCACAAGACGCGGTGGCGGCGCTTTTGTCAGAGGCGACGCTGCATGTCCTGCCCAGCTTTGCCGAGGGCGTGCCGGTTGTGCTGATGGAGGCGATGGCGGCGCGGGTGCCGGTGGTGACAACCCGCATCGCCGGCGTGCCGGAATTGGTCGAGGACGGGGTGAGCGGCCTCTTGGTGCCGCCCGGTGATGCCGATGCCCTGCGTGTGGCGCTTGGTCGGTTGCTCACTGATGCCGACCTCTGTCGCGTCATGGGCGAGGCGGGGCGCGTCCGGGTGCGGACCGAATTTGCTTCGGACACCGAGGCGGCATGGCTGGCCGCTCTTTTTCAGGGTTACGCAGAGGGGGTGCCCCCCAAACACCTCAGACCGGAAGGGCAAGAATGAAAATCGCCGTTGTTCTGATCGGACGCAATGAGGGCGCGCGGCTTGTGGCGAGCCTCGCCTCGCTCAGCGGGCAGGGGCTGCGGGTGGTTTATGTCGATAGCGGTTCGAGCGATGGCAGCGTGGCCGCAGCGCGGGCGGCAGGGGCCGAGGTGGTGGAGTTGGACACAACCACGCCCTTTACCGCCGCGCGGGCGCGCAACGCTGGCTTTGCCGCGCTGGCCCCGGACCTGCCCGACGCGGTGCAATTCATCGACGGCGATTGCATCGTGGTGCCGGGTTGGATCGACCGGGCTGCGGCGGCGCTGATGGCGGAGGACCGCATCGGCCTTGTCACCGGGTGGCGGTCGGAAATCCACCCCGAGGCCTCGGTCTTCAACGCGCTCTGCGATCACGAATGGCACCGGCCTGCGGGTGAGATCACAGCCTGCGGTGGCGATATGCTGGTGCGGGTCGCGGCCTATCAGGACGTCGGCGGCTTTGACGGCACGATCATCGCCTCTGAGGATGAGGAAGTCTGTCAACGTCTGCGCAAGGCGGGCTGGCGGTTGGTCCGTTTGGCCGAACCGATGACCCGGCACGATGCCGCGATGCGGACCTTTGGCCAATGGTGGCGGCGCGCGGTGCGCTCTGGCCATGGCTTTGCGCAGGTGGGGGAAATGCACCCAGGCTATTTCGCGCGGGAACGCGCGCGGGTCTGGGCCTATGGGCTGGCTCTGCCGCTTTTGGCTGTGGCCGGGCTTTTCTGGCTTCCGTTGCTGGCCGGCGTTTTGTCGGCTTATGCGTTGTCCTATGCGAAAACGGTGCAGGGGTTGCGCAGCACCGGGATGGGCACGCGGAGCGCGCTGCATCAGGGGCTCTTTCTCAGCCTGTCCAAATTTCCAAATCTGATCGGCATGGTGACCTACAAGCTGCGCAAGTGGCGTGGCGATGCGATGCAGATCATCGAGTACAAGTGAGTGAATTGAATGTCGGATAAAGTGATCAACGTGGGCCTGATTGGTGCGGGCTATATCGCAGGCTGGCATGCCGAGGCGTTAAAGCTGGTGCCGGGGGCGCGGCTGGCGGCGGTCTGTGATCTGTCGGCCTCTGCCGCCGAAGGCTTGGCGGGCGCGCATGGGGCGCGGGCGTTTTCCTCGGTCGAGGATCTGATTGCGAGCGGTGCGGTCGAGGCGGTGCATATCCTGACGCCACCCGACAGTCACGCGGCGCTGGCGCGCAAATGTCTGGCGGCGGGGCTGCATGTTTTGATCGAAAAGCCGGTGGCCCTCTCTGGCGACGAGACCGCCGGGATTGCCAGTGTTGCACGGGCGGCGGGGCGGTATTTTGCCGCCGGTCACAATTTTCTTGGGCTGCCCAGTTATCTGCGCCTCAAGGATCAGATCGCACGCGGCGAATTGGGCCGTATTTCCAGCGCCGAGATCACCTGGGCCTTGCCGCTGGCCCCTTTGCGCTCTGGCCCCTATGGCCTCTGGCTCTTGCGCGAACCGCGCAACCTCTTGCTGGAACTCGGGCCGCATCTCTTTGCCTTTGCCCATGATCTCTTTGGGCCGGTCACCGTGACCGGGGTTTACCTGAGCAAGCCCGTGGCCCTGCCGGGGGCGGGGACGCGACCGCAAAGCTGGCGGATCACGGCAGAGGCGGGGGGGGTTGATCTTGCCTTCAACCTGCAACTGGTCGAAACGGTCGATGACCGATCGCTGATCCTGCGCGGTTCCTCGGGTCTGGCGCGGTTGGATTATGCAGCCGATGTGCTGACCGTGGCCCATGAGAACACCGCTGATCTGGTGCTCAATCCGTTCCTGCGCCAGATGGGCGCGGCCTGGGGGCATCTGTGCGACGGCGCGGGAAATGCCGCGCGGCAGGTCGGATCGCTCAACCGGAAATCGCCCTATGCGCTTGGCTTTGTCGGCTCGTTTGAGGCGTTCTATACCGCCATCCGCACGGGCGAGCCGCTCGATGCGCGCTTTGACGGCGTGGCGGCGGAAGCGGTGATGCGTGCGATTGATGCGGCGATTGCGCTGATGCCTGATCAGGGCCGCGAGACATGGGCAGCGCCCAAGGCGCGGCGCAAGCCAAAGCCCACGGCGTTGGTGATTGGCGGCACCGGGTTTTTGGGACGCGACCTCACGCGCGCGCTGGTGGCGCGGGGGCAGGATGTGCGGGTGCTGTCGCGCGGGGCGCATGGCCCGTTTGACGACCTGCCCGAGAGCGTCGAGACCTGCGCGGTCAGCCTGCGCGATGAGGCCGGGCTGAGCCGCGCGATGGAGGGGGTCGAGGTGGTTTACAACCTTGCCCGCGCGCTCGGCACCTCTTGGGAGGAGTGTTTGGAGAATGACGTCGCCGTGTCGGACCGGATTGCGCGGGCGGCCCTGGCGGCGGGTGTGGGCCGATTCGTCTATACCGGCACGATTGCCTCTTATGACATGTCCAATCCGCAGACGGTGATCACCGAATCGACGCCCTTCGCGCCGGATATGCGCGACCGCAATCTCTATGCCCGCTCCAAGGCGGAATGTGAGCGCAGACTTTGGGAGATGGCGCGCGAACATGGCCTGCCGCTGACCATTGCGCGGCCGGGAATCGTGGTTGGTCATGGCGGACCGTTGCAACATTGGGGCATCGGGCGCTGGCATGGCGCGGGGGCGGTGCGGCTCTGGGGATCAGGGGACAACCCGCTGCCTTTTGTGCTGATCGGGGATGTGTCGGACGCGCTCATCCGGATGGGCGAGAGCAGGGCAGCACCAGGGCAATCCTTTAACCTTGTCGGCGATGTGCCGCTCTCGGCGCGCAGTTATTTCAACGCGATCCATATGCGGTTGGGCGCGCGGATTCGTGTGAGTTCCGGCAATCTGACGGCGATGTGGGCGGCGGATGCGGTCAAATCGACGCTCAAGACCTATGCCCTGCGCCGCCCCGGCGTGATCCGCGCGTCGCGGCGAGACTGGCAATCGCGGGCGCATTTCGCACCGTTCGACAATGCCAAACCCAAGGCGCTGCTGGGCTGGCAGCCAGTGTCGAACCATGAGGAATTCTTGCAAGAGGCGGTGGATCGGGCTGGGCTGATCGGCTTTTGAGAGATGAATCGTCGGCACACAATCCTTGAGTTTTGGTCGCATTGTTGCCGGATTTTCCGGCCATACCTGAGGCAACAGGCAGGAGACCGAGCAATGGCAGGACAGGCCACCCCCGGCAGACCCACAGGCACGCGCCGCGGCGCGGGGCCGTGGCATGGGGTGCGATCATGAAACTCAAGCGCCATGAAGAGTATATGCGCCGCCGCGCCGCCCGTCGGGCCGAGATGGAGGCCGAAGCCGAAGAGGACGCGGCGGTCTTGCACCCCAACCTTGACTGGCCGGACGACGAGGACTCGGTGCTTGCCACAGTCCCCGAGTTGCTAAATCTTCCTGAGCCTGAGCCTGAGCCTGAGCCTGAGCCTGAGCCTGAGCCTGAGCCTGAGCCTGAGCCTGAGCCTGAGCCTGAGCCTGAGCCTGAGCCTGAGCCTGAGCCTGAGCCTGAGCCTGAGCCTGAGCCTGAGCCTGAGCCTGAGCCTGAGCCTGAGCCTGAGCCTGAGCCTGAGCCTGAGCCTGAGCCTGAGCCTGAGCCGGTGGTCGCCTCAGATGTCGCGCCAGAACCCACACCTGCGCCTCCGCCGCTGCTGTGGCCTGCGCTGCGCCGGGTGGTGCTCGACCCCAAGCATCTGGCCATGCACCGACTCATTTCTGCCACGCGCGAGGACCCCGCGCATGTTGCCTTTGACGTGCTGCGCACCAAGCTCCTAGCGGCGCTGCGAGCGAATGGCTGGCACCGGGTGGCGATTACCTCGCCCTCTCCCGATTGCGGCAAATCCTTTGTCGCGGCCAATCTCGCGATCAGCCTGTCGCGGCAATCGAGTGTGCGCACCGTGTTGATGGACATGGACCTGCGCCGCCCCTCTTTGGCCCATACCCTGGGCCAGCCAGATCCCGGACGCATGGCCGGGTTCCTGAGCGGTGATCTTCCGCTTGAACGGTTTTTGGCCTGTCCCGAGGACAATCCGCTCCATATCGGTCAGACCCTCGCCATGGGGCTCAACGACAGGGCAGAGCCCTATGCCGCCGAAATCCTGCATGCGCCAGAGACCGGCGAGGTGTTACAGGACATGTATCGTCGGCTAGCCCCGGATGTGGTGATCTTTGACATGCCGCCCGCGCTTTATTACGACGATGTGCTGGGGTTCCGTCCGCAATTCGACGGGGTGTTGATCGTGGTGGGCGGCGGGCGCACCACCGCGCGGCATCTCCGTGACCTCAAGGCGCGGTTCGGCACGGACACGCCGCTCTTGGGCGTGGTGATGAACCGGGCCGAGGGCGAGAGCATCGCCAAATACGGCTACTGACCGGGTGAGAGGCGCCGGGGCTCCGGCTGAGGCCGTCAAGGTCTCGGTCCGAGAGGGTGCGCGGCGCGCGTGCCGCGACTTGGTCCGCGCGGGTGGCGCCTTGCGTGGCAGTTACAGGCCAGATCCCAGCAAGTGACTCGGACGCCAGCCTGAAGCGGTTTGGTTTTTCGGCGCAATTTCGAACCGAGAAAGCCTATCCCCTTTCTCTGAAATTGCTTTAGTTGCCGCTCAGCATCCGCAGCGGCATCAGCCGCTCCTGCGCAAACCGTACTAGAATGGGAACGATGAGCAGGATCATCACCACAGTTCCGGCGATCTTGAGCGCGCGACGCCGCCGCTCGTGACGCAGGCGCACGATCGGGATGGTCACAACAGGCGTGATCTCCAGCTCTTGTTCGAGCTGCGCCGCGCTGCGGATCGCCGGGTTCATGATTTCGAGCAGAACCGCAAATCCGATCCCGGCAACAAGGCTGGCGACAGCGCCCGCAATCACCAGTTTCTTGCGACTGGCCGAGACCGGAAACTCGGGGGGAATCGCGGTTTCCAGAATCTCGAACCGTTCTTGTTGCTGGCGCGATTCCAGCACGCTTGCCATTTCCGCCTCGACCCGGCTGGTGGTGATCGTGCTCAACTGGTCCTGCAACTGGGTCAGATTGCGGGTGAGCGCGCCCAATTCCCGCTCGACGCGGGGGGCCGCCGCCAAGGCCGCCTCATTCTCGGCGATGCGCCCGGCCACCAGCGCGCGCTGTTCCGTCAACTGACCGATCTGTCGGGCAAAGACTTCTTGGCGTTGGCGCGAGGCCTCGGTTTCCAGCGTGATGATCTGCTGATCAAGCGCAAGCAGCGTTTCATTCAAGGTGCGCAATTCCTCGCGGACCGGCGTGATGCTGGTGGGCAGGGATTCGGCATTGGCGCGTTTGAAATCGGCGATGACGCCTTCGACTTCCGCGATGCGCGCACTGACCCGCGTCTCTTCGGCACTGAAGAAATCAAAGGTTTCGCGGACCAGCGCCATCCGCCGCTCGCGGTTTTCGGCAATCACGGTCTCGACGAAATCATTGGCCACCTCGGCGGCCTTGACCGGATCGTTGAGATTCACCGTCACACTCAGACCCGAGGGGGTCGTTGCCGGACCCATGCCGGGAACACCAACGGTGATCGGTGTGATGCGAGCGGAAATCCGCAGCTGATGCACCTTTTCAGCCATTGGCATGTCGCGGGCATTGGCAAAGAGGCCGTGCCGCTCGATCACCTTGACCAGATTGTCCCGCGCCATCAATCGCTGTTCGATCAGTTGCAGCCGTTGATTGGCATCGGTGGCAATCGTTTGTCCGGCCAGATCGCTGCCGACCTGCGGCGTCTCGATCTGAATGACGGCGGTGGCCTGAAATACCTTGGGCTGATTGAGCGCCACGATGATCGACAGAATTGCGCCGACCACAGCCACCAGCACGATCAGCCAGAGCTTGCGGTGCAAGAGCCGTATCAGATCGGGAAAGGACTGGATCGCGCTCATGGCTTGCCTATCAGTATCGTTTCAACGCTGTTGAACGCAAAAAACCGTTCGGGTTACTCGATGCTGACGGAGGGCCCCGCAACTGCGAGGTGCCATCCTGTCAGCCGAATGCCCCCAAACGGCCCTGACAGAATTAAGTCTCAACTTGGCCACAATTTAGCAATCGCGCCATAATTTCGCCACAGGTTATTTGCCGGGGTTTGGAAACAGACTGTTCAGAGGCGGGGCAGGGCGACCAATGCGGCGAGGATTCCGTTGGCTTGGACCAGATGACCGGCAAAGCGCGTTGCGGGTGAAAAGGGGGGGCAGGGGGGCTGGAGTTGGGCGATGAACCCGCCTGCCCCGTCAAAGCTGACCTCAAGATCGTGGAAGGAAAGCAGCCTGCGGCTCTGGGTGTATTGCGCCTTGTAGGTGGCTTCCTTGGCGCAAAAGAGGCCGCGTGACAGCAGGCCACTGGGGTCTTGGGCCAGTGCGCGGCGCTCGGCCGGGGTGCAGATCGTGGCCAGGGTGTCCTCGGGCAGGGGCAAGGCCGGTTCGAGGTCGAGGCCAAGCCCGGCCCAGTCCCGCGACCAGCCCACCAAGGCGAGACAGAGACCGGCGCCGTGGCTGATCGTGCCGGTCAGCCCCTCAGGCCATAGCGGCGCGCGGTCGGGGGGCATCGGGATGGGGGCGGGGGCGTGGCCAAGGCTGGCCAAGGCCATACGCGCCGCGCGGCGGCCCGCCGCGAATTCGCGACGCCGGGCGGGCACCGCGCGGGCCATGGCGGTGGCTTCCTCGGGCCAGAGGCCGGTCGCCTCGGCGGAAGGATCGCTTGCGGCCAGAGCGAGCCCTTCGGGCAGGAGGGCGCGCAGCGCGGCGATCAGCGCGGCGCTCACCCTTGGCGCGCCGCCCGCATGGCGCGGCGACGGGCCATCGCATCCGCCCGTGCATCGGCGCGACCGGGGGTCGGGGCCGGTGTGGCGGTATTGGCGGGGGCGGGGGGCGCGTCGCCGCGCAACTCCGCCACACGCGCCGCCAGTGTGGCCAGTTTCGGGCAGCGGAAGATGTCGGTGATGCTGAGCCGGTCCACCGCCAGCGTGGTTCGGATTTCGCGATGTGCCTGCACCGCCAAGAGGGAATGACCGCCCAGATCAAAGAAACTGTCCTGTGCGCCAATCTCGGACACGCCCAAGATCCGCGACCAGATCGCGGCGATCTCGCGCTCCAACGTGTTGGCGGGGGTGACGGGTTTGGGGGCTGCGGCGGGGCGCGGTGCCGTGATCCGGGAGTCCGGGGCAGGCAGCGCCTTGCGGTCGACCTTGCGGTTGGGGGTGAGGGGGAAGTGATCCAGCACAACGAAATGCGCCGGGATCATATGCGCGGGCAGATGCGTGGTCAGATATGCGCGCGCGGCCTCGGGCGTGGTCGTGCCGCGCAGATAGGCCAAAAGGCGCATGTCGCCGGGGGTATCCTCGCGCGCCAGCACCACCGCTTGTGCGACACCTGCGCAGCCCTCAAGCGCCGCCTCGATCTCGCCCAGCTCTATCCGGTAGCCGCGCAGTTTCACCTGCGCATCGGCGCGACCGATGAAATCGAGCCGCCCGTCGGCGCGCCAGCGAACCAGATCGCCGGTGCCGTAGATGCGCCCACCTGCCTTTGATTCTTCCGCCCGGAACGGATCAGGCCGGAACCGGTCTGCCGTCAGATCGTCGCGCCCGAGATAGCCGCGCGTGACGCCATCGCCGCCAATCCACAACTCGCCCGCCATGCCCACGGGCACCGGCTGCATCTCGGGGTCGAGAACATATGTCTGCGTATTGGCGATGGGTGTGCCGATACTCGAGGGACCGGGGGTCTCTTCGGCGGGGCCGGTAGTGGACCAGATCGTTGTTTCAGTGGGACCATACATATTCTCGATGCGCGCGCGCGTGACCTGCCGCAACTCTTGCACCAGAGCGCCCGGCAGCGCCTCGCCGCCCAGCATCAGACGCCGCAGCCGCCCGAGGGCGTGGCGGGATTCGTCGTTCATGGCGATCATGCGGGCCATTGAGGGGGTGCATTGCAGATGCGTCACGCCGTGGCGCAGGATCTGCGCGGCGATGGAAAAGTCATCCTCTGGGATAGCTCCCACGCGGTTTGAGCGGTCCAGCACGCGCGCGAGTGGGCGCAGACCGTCAAGCACCTGTCGCGCCGGAATACCGTAGTCGATGAGACAGGCCACCTCATCCACGCCGATCCGTTTCAGCCCCTCGACGCGGGCGACGCAATCTTCAACGGTGCCGAAAAGGCCGGAGTCCTCGAAATAGCGCTCAAAGGCGAAATCGAGGATGCCATCGAGCTCCTCTTCGCTAAGCGAGCCCAGATCCAGCTCGAACGGGTTGCTGATCCCTTTCGGGCGTTTGAAGGCCGGGAAGGCCCAGGCATATTGCTTGATGAGGCCAGCGGCGGAGCGCAGATAATCCTTCATCGGCTCGCGCGCGACGCGCCGTGCCTCTTCGCGCGTTTCGGCCACATAGCTGTGCAGCATCAAGGTCACGGTGAAGGCATCCGGATCATGTCCCGCCTCGCGCAGGGCGGTGCGGTAGAGGGTGATCTTGCCTGCCACCTCGTCGATGGACTGCCCCAAGAGATGTGTCAGTACATTGGCCCCATGTGCGCCCGCCTCGCGCCATGTCTCGGGGTTGCCGGCGGTCGTGACCCAGACGGGCAGTACCTTGGACACCGGGCGCGGTTGCGTCACCACGGCATGCATCGAGCCATCTGCGCGGGGGAATTCCACCGCCTCGCCGCGCCACAGGCGGCGCAGATCGCGGATCGCCTCGAACATGGCGGGCTTGTTGTGGGGTGGGGTATTTTCCGGGCGCAGGATGAAATCGTCAGGGTGCCAGCCCGAGGCAATCGCCAGACCCGCGCGCCCGTTGGTGAGGTTGTCGATCACCGCCCATTCCTCGGCTATCCGTGCGGGATGGTGGAGCGGGGCCACGCAGCTTCCGGCGCGCACGGCGATGTTTTGCGTGACCGCCGCGACGGCGGCACCTGTCACGGACGGGTTGGGATAGGGGCCGCCAAAGGCGTGGAAATGCCGCTCGGGTGTCCAGACCGCGCAAAAGCCATGGGTGTCGGCGAATTGCGCGCCTTCCAGCAGGGATTTGTATTTGTCGCGTCCGCTGCCATCGTCATTGCCCCAGTAATAGAGGCTGAATTGCATGCCCCGATCAGAGGTCGCAAGCTGCCCCGAGGACACCAGCGCGCGGCTTTCCTCGCCGCTGAGCACCAGCGTGTAACCGCGCGCGAGGGTGTAGAACAGCTCGAGCACGGAAATGTCGAAATTGAGGCTGGTCACGGCCAGCCAGACCGCCCCCGGTTCCGCCGGGATGCGGTCATCCATCCCGGCAAAGAAATTGGCGACGTTGCGATGCGTGACCATCACCCCCTTGGGGCGGCCCGTCGAGCCGGAGGTATAGATCACATAGGCCAGATCGTCAGGGCCCGCGCCGCCGTCAACCTCTGTGTCGGGCGCGTCGCTGAGGCGCGGGTCGGTGTCGAGCGTGAGGGTCTGCGCGGTTGGCGGCAGGGTCTGTGCCACGTCAGAGCGGGTGACGACCACGCGCGCGCCGCTGTCGCTGAGATAGAGCGCCAGACGCTCGGCGGGATAGGCCGGGTCCATCGGGACATAGGCCCCGCCCGCTTTCCAGATTGCGAGGGCGGCGGCCAGCATATCGGCAGAGCGCGGCAGGCAGAGGCCCACCAGCACGCCGGGGCCGACGCCCATCTGGCGCAGCACATGGGCGATGCGGTTGGCGCGGGCGTCAAGGGCGGTATAGGTGAGGGTTTCACGCTCAAAGACCACGGCGCGGGCATTTGGCGTCTTGGCGATCTGTGTGGCGATCAGGCGATGCAGGGGCCGGGCGTCATAGGCCGTATCAGTGCGGTTCCACGCCTCTGTGACCAGTCGGCGCTCGGCCTCGGGCATGGCGGCAGCCTCGCCGCGTGCCAGCGCCTCGAGCCGCCGCGCGAGAAGGTCGGCCAGAGCGGGCGAGAGCCGGGCAGCGTCATAGACGAGCGTTGGCGTATCGGCGAGGTCGAGGGTCAGCGCCGTGCCGGGGATGAGGCCGCGCCCGGCCAGACGCAGGCCGATATGCGGCGCTTGTGCGGCGTCAAGCGCCGGGTCACGGGCAAAGAGATCGAGCGCGAAGGCACCATGCGCCTCGGCCTCGGGGATGGTTTGGCGCAGGTCCGAGACCGCCACCGGCACCCAAGGGCAGACATGGCCCGGTGACGGTGCGGCCTCGACCGCCGCCCCGGCATAGGCGATATGCGTGGCCTCTGCGCCGCCCAAACGCGCGGCCCAGAGGCCAATCGCGTCGAGCGTATCGGCGGGCAGATCAAGCGGGCGGCGTTCTTCTGCGCCTGTACCGCTGCCCAGTGGCAAGGTTATGGGGCGCATGGCGCGCAGAGCGTTGCGCCAATAGCCATCCTGCGGGGCGAGTTTTGTCAGAAGGTCGGTGACGGGATGTGAGGTCAGCACCGAGCCCACCGCGATACCGGCGAGATCGACCGCGCCACCCTCTGGCCCGGTCAGTGCGCTGAGCCGCAGCGCGCCAGCGGCGGTGGCCACGGTCAGGCGCGTTGCATCGACACTGAGGACAACGCCCGGTGCGCCGCTGCCCGGCACCACCTCTGCCCGGCCCACGAGGAGCACGCGGTCGCCCGCGATGATCCGCGTCCTGTTGAGCGGATTGGCATAGCCGCCGTGATCGAGCGCGCGCACCAGCCGCGCCAGAGACTCGGCGGTTTGGCTGAAATCGAGGCAGAGCCCCTCGGGGCGCTGATCGCGGGCGAAATAGCTGCGCGCGCTGAGGTCTTGGGTCTGGGCCGTCACGGCCCCCTGTTCCAGCGCGGTGATGACATCGGGAAAGCTGTCGAGCGCTGCGGCGTAGCATTTGGCGTTGAGGGTAAAGGCGGTTTCATCCACCGAGATGTCCACCATGCGCTGTGCGACGATGCGCCCCTCGTCCACCCCGCCTTCGATCAGGTGCCAGGTGATGCCGTGCTGCGTCTCGCCGTTCAGAATGGCCCAGACCGGCGCATTGAGACCAGCATAGCGCGGCAAGGGGCCATCGTGGAAATTGACCGCGCCGCGCGTGGCGCGCGCCAGCACGGTTTGCGGCAAGAGGTCGAGATTGGCGATGGAGAGGAGCCAGTCGCAGCTCAGATCGCCCAAGCGCTCGGCCAGACCCGGACCGGGGGCGACGGTGCGCAGCCCCTTGGCCTCGGCCCAAGCCGCCACATCGGGGTGGCGGGTGACCACCGCCGCGATGCCATGCCCGCGCGCCAGCCATGCCGCGCCACAGTGCAGGGCGAGGGATTCGTTGCCGATCAAGAGGGCCTGCATCATGGTTTGATCCTTTTTGGCCTGTTCAGCGCCGCGCAAAGGTCACCCAGCACCAGATCGCGCAGGAAATGCGGCGGGCGGCCCGCACCCTTGCGCCGGATGAAGCGCCAGAGCGTGCCCAGCCCCGCGCCCAGCAGATGCGCCAGCGTGACAAGGGCGAGATAGGCGGCGCCGTGGTTCTTGGTGAAATAATAGCGGCGCGAGGCGAACCAATAGGCGGGCACGCGGTCCCAGTGCTTCATCCCGGTGCTGACCGATCCGATATGCTCAATCCGGCTATTTGCGACGAAATCGGTGCGCCAACCCGCGCGCGCGGCGCGCAGGCAGAGGTCAGTTTCCTCGAAATAGAGGAAAAATTCTTCGTCAAAGCCGCCGATTTGGTCGAGCACGTCTTGGCGGATCATCAGGCTGGCCCCCGCCAGCCAATCGACGGTCTGCGAGGTCTGGGGCACGGGCAGGGGCACGGCGGCATTGCGCAGGAGGCGGCTGATGGGGCCGATCCGCGCCGCGCCCTCAAATTCGCCCAAGATTGACGGAAAGCGAAAGCAGGTCACATGCGCTGCGCCATCCGGGCCATGGATATAGCTGCCTGCAAGCCCGGTTTGCGGGGTCGCTTCCAGATGGGAGAGCAAGGCGGCAATGGCATCGGGGGCGGGAAAGGCATCGGAATTGAGGATATAGACGTAATCGGGGCGTGTGCCGTCGCTGAGACCGGCGCGCATGCCCGCGTTATTGCCCGCGCCAAAGCCGCCGTTATGCCCCGATTGCACCACGCGCACCCGGTCCCAATCGGCAACACCGGCCTGCATCGCCTCGAACGAGCCATCGCCGGAGTCGTTGTCCACCAGCACAATCTCGCCCGCGATTCCCTGCATGGCGTGGCGGGCGGCATCCGCTGCTTTGAGGCTCATGTCGGGAGTGCGCCAGTTGAGCACGATGGTGAGAACGCGAGGGCCTTCTTGGGGCGCGGTCATTCTGCGGCCTCGCGTCGTTTGCAGACCGCTTGCGTGGCTTCCGCGGCCTCGATCACGCGGCGCATGCGCGCGGCCAAGACCCGCACATTGGGCTCCAACACCATGGAATCATGCGTGCCGGGCACCTCTGTCACCTGCACCTGCGGGGCAAAGCCCGCCCAGTCATTGTCGGCCAGGACATAGGCGCGCTCGCTGCTGACCCAGCGGCCATCGGAGACCTGCCATTTGCCCACCAGTGGCGGACGGAAGAGATGCAGCGCGCCTGCCCATGGGCGCAGCTGATATTTGGCGATGGCGCGGTAAAACGCCGCCTCAATGGCGCTGTCGTGGAATTGATGCGCGTCGGTCACGGCCTCGGGTTTGGGGCGGCGTTTGGTGATTTCCCAAGCGATCCGCCGCGCTGCCCACCGCAGCGGATAGAGCGGGCCACCGGCCCTGAGTTCCTGCCATTGGATCATCAGCCGGTCGCGACGCGAGAGCGGGCGGCGTTGGGGCAGCGGCGTGTCGAGCAGAACGATCAGCGCCACCTCTTCGCCTGCCGCGCGCAATTGCTGCGCCATTTCATAGGCGGTGATGCCGCCGCCCGAGAAACCACCCAAGAGATAGGGGCCGTGCGGCTGGACTTGGCGCAGTTCGGCGATCATGTCGCGCGCGGCCTCGGTCAGATCGTCATGGGGGGCAGCGCCGCCATAGAGGCCACGCGCCTGAAGGCCGTAGAAGGGCCGATCCTCGCCCAAGAGATGCGCCAGATGCCGCAGGTTCAGCACATTGCCGAACATGCCCGCGACGAGGAAGAAGGGCGTTTTCGGCCCGCCTTCGCCCCGGTGCATCGGCACCAGATGGGTAAAACGGCGCTGCGGTTCTTGTGGTGCGGGGGCGTCCTGCCCGGCCTCCTGCGGCCCGATTTGCGCCTCGATCAGCGCGGCACAGGCGCGGATGGTGGGGGCCTCGAACAGGATCGAGATGGGTAGATCGACGCGGTAAGCCTTGCGGATCATGCCAAAGAGGCGGACGGCGATCAGGGAATGGCCGCCAAGGTCAAAGAATGAATCCTCGGCCCCGACCTGTTCCAGCCCGAGCAGGTCAGACCAGAAGCCGGCAAGCCGCGTCTCGATCTCGCCCTCGGGGGCGACAAAATCGCTGTCGAGATCGGGGCGTTCAAAGCGCTGTCCGGTGCTGTCCGTGCTGTGCGCGCCCGCCTCTGCCTGCGCGATGAGCGCGGGCAGGTCGAGCGAGGAGACAAGGA
Source organism: Roseovarius sp. 217 (assembly GCF_000152845.1). GTDB lineage: Bacteria > Pseudomonadota > Alphaproteobacteria > Rhodobacterales > Rhodobacteraceae > Roseovarius. Next base: position 288,430 of record NZ_CH902584.1, on the reverse strand, counting down.
TTTGCGGCGCGGACTGTGCCAAGGCCCGGCGAAACGCCTCTGCCCCCTCAGTGGGGCGGATGCCCTCGCGCAGGTTGTGGCGCAGGCGCTCTTCGGCGGGGCTTGTCGGCGCGCTCTCGGTCTGGCCCTCGAACCGGACGTCACTGGCGCGCGGCGGCGTGAGGGTGAGGCCGCCCACCTGTTTGCGGATGGCGAAATCGGTGATCTCGATCAGCACCCGGCCCGCGGCATCGCAGAGCGTGATATCAAAGCGCGCGGTTTCATCGCTCGCGCGGTTTTGGGCCGCGTTGCGGATATGGGACCAGATCTCGGCCCCCAAGGGCGCATGGACGCTGAGCGCGCCATAGGACATGGGCACCCAGAGATCGGCCCCGTCATAGCCCGCAATCAGCCCCATGGCCCACCCGGTTGCGATATCCATCAGCGCGGGGTGCAGGAGATAACCTGCGGCCAGGTCGCCTTGCGCGCTCTCGGGCAAGGTCAGATGCGCCAGACCCTCGCCCGTGCCCAAGCCCATCGCGCGCAGCACGCGCCAGCGCGGGCCGAAATCAAGATGCACCTCTTGTGGGGCGGCGAGGGCGGTATCGCCCGCCTCTTGCCAGCCCTGCATACGCTGACGTATGGAGGCAAGATCGAGCGCCGCAGGCGGGGTGAGCGGCAAAAGGCTCAGCCCGGCCTCGGCCAGTGTGAGCCAGCCCTGACGCCCGGCCTGCGCGTGATCGCCCTCGATCCGCGCGGCATAGCCGGTGTCAGTGCGGATCAGCGTCAGGCGCATGCCACGGGCGCCGCCCTCGGGCATGTCAAAGGCGCGCAGGAACCACAGATCGCGGATTTCAAACGGGCCATCCTCGCCTTGCGCGCGCAGCGCCTCGGCCAAAAGCTCCAGATAGCCGGTGCCGGGCAAGAGCGCCTGACCGGATTTGGTGCGGTGCTGATCGAACACCCAGAGCCCGGCATCATACTGGGCGTGCAGCACGCGGTTGCCGAGCTCGTCATGGCTGGCCTCATGTACCAGCGGTGCCGCGACCGGTAGGCGCGGAGCGGCGAGCGCGTCGCCGCGTTGCTGCGCCACCGCCTCGGCGGCCATGCCCACCTCGGCCCAGATGCCCCAGTTGAGGGCAATGACGCGGGTCTTGTCGTCCGCGCGGCTGCGGGCATAGGCGTTGAGATAGGCGTTGGCGGCAACGTAATCCACCTGTCCCGCCGGGGCGGTCGCGGTGGAGGAAGAGGAGAAAAGCACCAGCCAGTCGAGCGTGCCGTCGGGAAACACCTCATCCAACACCTGCGTGCCGTGGATTTTCGGGGTAAAGACATCCTCGATCGTGTCGGGGCTTTTGCTGAGGAGGGGGGCATCCTTGATCACGCCCGCCGCGTGGATCACGCCATGGAGCGTGCCAAAAAGCGCCGCGATCTCGGCGCGGGCGGCTTGCATATCCTCGATATTGCTGACATCGCCCGCCACGACCATGACCTGACCGCCCAAGCCCTCCAATCGCTCGACGGCGGCGATACGCCGGGCCAGCGGATCGCCTGCACCGCGCGTGGCCATCACGCGCGGCCAGTCGGCGCGGGGGGGGAGCGGGCGGCGGGCCATCAGGACGATCTTGGCGTTTGAACGCGTGATCAGATCCTCGGCCAAGGTTAGGCCGATGCCGCCAAAACCGCCGGTGATCAGCACGGTCTGGCCCAGCGTGATCGGGGTCTCGGCGGGCAGGAGAGGTGTGGCCCGCCAGCCTGCCTCATAGCGCCGCGTGCCACGCAACGCTGCCACATGGTTGCGCGGGGGCTGCATCAGATCCTCAATCACCTGCGTCACCAGCGCCGCATCCACGCCGCGCGGGGGCAGCGCCAGATCAAGGCTTGCCGCCGTCACCCCCGGCAGTTCGCGCGGGATCACCCGGAGCGGGCCTATCAGCGTGGCCTTGGCGGGGTCGCGCAGACCCTCGTCGCGGACCTGCGCCGCATCGTTGGTGAGGGCGGTGATATGGAGGGGCGTTGAGAGCCCTTCGTCGACCATGGCCTGCGCCAGAAAGAGCAGGCTGTAAAAGCCTTGTTCCTGCACGCGGTGGAAAAAGCTCGAACCGGGGCGGTGGCGGGCGTCCCGTGTGACCAGCCAGAAATGCGCGATGCGGGTGGGCATGCGGCCCTCGGCATTGAGGGCGCGGATCAGCGCGTCATAGCCTTCGCGCCCACGTTCGGGCGAGAGGGCGAAGCGCCCCGGCGCAAGGGCTGCGAAGGCGTCGCCGGTCGTGACATACGTTACCGTATGTCGCGCCGCCGCGAGCCGCTTGCCCACTGCCGCCGCAAGCCCTGAGTCATCCTCGAAGATCAGCCATGTTTCGGGCGGGAGTGCGGCCAGATCGGCCTCGCTGGCAATCTCGACCTCGGCCAGATGCGGTCGCCAATGGGGCAGGTAGCCCCAATCGGTCAGATCGTCGCGGCGTGTGGGCCAGTCGTCTGCACGCGTGTCGCCTACCGTGCCGGGGGTGATGAAATAGGGCTTGTGCTGAAAGGCGTAAGTGGGCAGCGGCACGCGGGCGTGCCGGGCCTCGCCCCAGATTTGATCCCAGTCGATGCTGACACCTACCGCCCACATCCGCGCCAGCATCGCCATGAAATAGGCGTCGTCGGCGATGCTATCCTCGGGGTGGCGAAGGGTGCCGATGACCTGATTGGCGCTGATCGCGCCATGGGCCTGTGCGAGGGAGGCCAGCACTTTGCCCGGCCCCACCTCCAGGAACACGCGGCGCGGACCCTCGGCCAGGCGGCCCAGACCATCGGCGAAATGGACGGTGTTGCGCAGGTGGCTGACCCAATAGGCGGGGTCGGTCGCCTCGGCTGCCGTGAGGTAATCGCCGGTGCGGTTCGACAGGATGGGGATTTGCGGGGCGTGCAGGGGAATGGAGCGCAGGTAATCGCCAAAGCGGGTCAGGATCGGTTCCAGCATCCGCGAATGCGCGGCGATGTCGATGGGGATGCGCGCGGTCTCGACCCCCGCCTCTGCCAGACGCGCTGCCAGATCATCCAGCGCCGCCTGCGGGCCGGAGGCCACGCTGAGCCCCGGCGCGTTGACCGCCGCGATGTCGAGCGTCTCGCCAAGGTAGGGGCGCAGCGCCTCGGCCCCAAGGGGCACGCTGAGCATGCCGCCCTTGGGCACCGTGTCAAACAACTGCCCGCGCAGATGCACCAGCCCGATGCAATCCTCGAAGCTGAGCACACCGGCGAGACAGGCGGCGGTATTCTCGCCCATGGAATGCCCGATCAGGGCGGCAGGGGTCACGCCCCAGCTCTGCCAAAGCTGCGCCAGCGCGTATTCGGTGATCATGATCAGCGGCAATTGCACGGAGGGCTGTTTCAGCCGTTCCGTTGCCGCCGCCATATTGGCGGGGTCGGGCAGCCAGAGCGCGCGGATGTCGTAATCGAGTTTGGGTTGCAGCACCTCCAGCCCGCGATCCATCCATTCGGCAAAGACCGGCTCTGTCTCGTAAAGGTCGCGCGCCATGCCGGCATATTGCGCGCCGCCGCCGGGGAACATGAAGACGACGTCGGGCGTGTCGAGCGCCTCATGGGTAAAGACGCGGCGCGGATCGCCCTTTTCCAGCAGGGTTGCGGCCTCGTCGTGGGAGGAGGCCACCACCACGCGGCGGCGTTCAAAGGCGCGGCGGCCTTGCTTGAGGGTCCAGGCCACATCGGCCAGCTCCTGCTCCGGATGCGCGCGCAGATGCGCGGCCAAGCGGGCGGAAGTCTCATCAAGCGCCGCTTTGGAGCGGGCAGAGATCACCAGCGGCTGAAAGGGCCAATCGCTCGCCTCTGAGGGCGCGCGCGCGGGGGGTTCCTCGAGCACGACATGGGCGTTGGTGCCGCCGACGCCCAGTGAATTCACGCCCGCGCGGCGGGGATGATCGCGGCGCGGCCAAGCGGTGAGCCGGTCATTGACCGCAAAGGGGCTGCCGTCAAAGGCAATCGCGGGATTGGGCGCCTCATAGCCCAAGGAGGGCGGCATTTGCCCGTGATAAACCGCCAGCGTCGCCTTGATCAGGCTGGCCACGCCCGCCGCCGTATCAAGATGGCCGATGTTGGTTTTGACGCTGCCGATGCGGCAGAAATCGACCGCTTGGGTGGTCTCGCGAAACGCTTGAGTGAGGGCGGCCACCTCAATCGGATCGCCCAGATAGGTGCCGGTGCCGTGGCATTCCACGTAATCGACGGTCTCGGCGGAGATGCCCGCCACGGCCTGCGCCTCGGCCACTGCCGCCGCTTGACCATCGACGGATGGGGCGAGATAGCCCGCCTTGGCCGCACCATCGTTATTGACCGCCGATCCCTTGATCACGCCCCAGATGTGATCGCCATCAGCCAGCGCATCCGAGAGCCGCCGCAGCACCACGACGCCCGCGCCAGACCCGAACACCGTGCCCTGCGCGCGGTGGTCAAAGGCATGGCATTCGCCGTCGGGCGACAGGATCTCGCCGTCTTTATAGAGATAGCCGCGCCCCTGCGGCAGCTCAATCGTGACGCCGCCCGCCAGCGCCATGTCACATTCGCCATTGAGCAGCGATTGCGACGCCACATGCACCGCGACAAGCGAGGTGGAACAGGCGGTTTGCAGGCCGAGCGATGGCCCCTTGAGATCGAGAAGATGGCTGAGCCGGGTGGTCAGGAAATCCTTGTCATTGCCGGTGTGGCGCAGCAGAAACATCCCCACATCGTCGACGAGGTCGCGGTTGGAGCAGAGGTTGAAGTAGAAATAGCTGCCCATGCCGCAGCCCGCGAAAACGCCGATGGAGCCGGGGAAATGCTCGGGCGGGTGGCCTGCATCCTCCAGCGCCTCCCACGCCACCTCCAGAAAGCGCCGGTGTTGCGGGTCGAGGATCGCGGCCTCTTTGGGACCAAAGCCAAAGAATTCGGCATCGAACATCTCGAATCCGTCAAGGGGTGCGGCAAAGGGCACGTAATCGGGGCGGCGGATCATCTGCGCGCGCTCGCCTGCGGCCAGTAACTCGGCCTCGGTCATGCGCCTTATGGCACGCTGCCCCGCGCAGAGGTTCTGCCAATACTCCGTCACGTTCCGCGCCCCCGGCAGGTGCGCGGCCATGCCGACAATGGCAATCTCGGTGCCGTCAGGCGACGGTTGGGTCATGTGATCCGCCATCAAATCCACTGCTCAAATCATACGGTGCCAAAACTCGCCCGACAATGCGACTGTTTTGCGGCATGCCCTTGGCGATAATGGTGTTTTCTCAGTTACCAGCCAGAGAGCCGCGCCAGATCAGAGAGCGCCGCAGCGTTGAGCCAGAGCGCCAGCGCCGCCAGCGCCAGCCCCAGTGCTGCCATGGCTGCGTCATGCAGCGGGTCCCAGGCCTGCATGTGTCGTGCCAGCCAGATCACCACCGGATAGGCCAGCACCATCGCCGCCCCATAGCCCAGAAGGGCCCCCATCAGCCCGCCCCATGCGAGGCCCAGCAGGAGGGCCACAATCATCGACGCCGCCTTGGCCAGGGTCAAAAGGAAGAAGCGCCGCGAATCCCCCGCCGCGAGCGAGGCCTGATCATAGGTCATCACGATGATCTGCGGGAGTTGCATCAACGCCATCAGCACCACCACCGCGCCGGCCATAGTATAGCGGTCGTCATACATGATCCCCACCAGCCAGACGCCGAGGATGGCAAACCCGGCCGACAGCGCCATCAGCCCGCCCGTGACCGCAAAGCGCATGCGTCGCAGCTTGGCGAAATTGGCGGCGCTCTCTTGCGGGGGCAGCTCGCGGTAGATCGGGATCAGCAGCCGCCATGTCAGCATATGGCCCAAGAGCATCGGAAAGGAGGCGAGGAAGAAGCCGATATTATAGACACCAAAGACATCAAAGCTGAGGTATTTGCCCAAGATGAGCTTGTCCGCCTGATTGAAGAGAAAGCCGCAGATGGTGCTGAGGAAAATCCATTTGCCGAAATGGATGAGTTCCGAGGTCGCCAGCCGTTCCCAGCCCATCCGGTTCGATGCCCCCGGCAGAAAGAGCCAGAACAGCGCCAGCGCAACGCCCGCGCTGAGCACGCCCGATATCACCAGCGCCCAGACCGACTGCCACCACCACGCCAGCGCCACCGCCGCCACGATGCCGGTGATCTGCACCGCGAATTCGATGGCCGTGACCCGGCCCCAGCGCAGATGCCGCTTGGCGGAGTCAAGCGCGGTGGGGTTGAACCCGGTGATCAAGAGCGACAGCCCCGCCACCGGCAAAAGCTGCATCAAAAGGGGGTTGTCGTAGATCACCGCCACCGGCCAAGCCAGCGCGCAGGCCAACAGCCAAAGGCCCACGCCGCGCAGCGCCTGAATGGTCCAGGCGGTGTTGAGAAAGGCCGGATCATCGCCACGTTTGCTTTGCATGATTGCGGGGCTGACGCCCACGTCGGAGAATTGCATCAGGCCCTGGATGATGACCGAGACGATGGCCATCAGGCCAAAGGCCTCGGGGAAAAGCAGCCGCGCAAGGATCAGGTTCGACGCCAGCCGCAGCACCTGCGCCCCGCCGAATCCCGCGACAGTCAGCGCCGAAGACCGCAGCGCCCGCGCCAAGAGCCCCTCGCCCGAGAATATCGTCGTTAGCCGCTGCATCCGCCTCACTACTCCGTCGTTCCGGTTGCTCCGGACTTCGCGATGACTCAGCGGCCTCGCGCCCAGTCGTCCCCACCCTGCCGCAACCGCACGGCAATCGCCACAGCAATATAAGCGAGAAAGCCCAGAGGCACGCGCAGGGCGGCGCGCAGCACCCACGCCGGCCCACGAGGCCGCGCGTCGTCATTGGCCAAGAGCGCCGGGTACAGGCGCGAGATTTCCGCGACGCCCGCATCCTGCCTGCGCCGCACCCGGATCAGCGCGCCAAACCCCTCGACAATCGGCCAGCTGTAGGGGGCGGGCACCGCGTGGCGTTCGCGGGGGGCAAAGTGCAGCCGGGCAAAGGTATCGTCCGAGATAATCCCCGGCCAATCGCCCCACCGCGACCGACCCGCGCGGGTCATCGCAAAGAGGCCGCAGCCGGGCACGCCGTGGTGGAAAAAGGGCACGCGACGGTAAAACCCGGCATAAAGGCGGCTGAAGGCGTTGCGCGGTGTGGGAATCACAACCTGACCGCTGGCATAGCCCGGCCCTGTGCGGTCGAGCGCCTCGGCGATCTGCCGCAGGAGCGGGGGTGAAACCAAGACATCGGCATCGAGATAGGCCAGCACCGCGCCCCGCGCCACCGCCTCGCCCGCGCTCAGCGCGCCGGGTTTGCCACCCTGCGGCATGTCGAGCACGCTAAGCGTCCAATCGCGCGCCTGCGGACGGCAGGCTTCGGCCTCGGCCACGGTGGTATCGTGACAACCATTGGCCACGACGATCACCTCTGCCCCGCCCGGCACCGGCTCCGAGGCAAAGAGCGCCTGCAGGCAGGCGTCGATCATCCCCGCCTCGTTATGGGCGGGAATGATGACGCTGAGCCGGGGTGCGGTTTTGTCCGTCAACAAAGGGTTTCCAAATCCATCGCCCGCGAGCCTGTGCTGAGCCTGCGCGGCATGCTAGAGCTTATCCGACAAACTGGCGGCAAGCGGAACCGAAAATGCCTGATCCCCTGAACCTTGGCTATCTTGTGCCCCAGTTTCCGGGCCAGACGCATATCTTCTTCTGGCGCGAGATTGCGGATCTGGAGCGCTTGGGCGCGGTGCCGCATCTCTTGAGCACGCGACCTCCGCCGCCCGGTCTTGTATCCCATGACTGGTCTGACGCGGCCATCGCGCGCACCACCTATCTCGGGCGGCCCACGCCCGGTCACGCGCTGACGGGTCTCTTGCGCGCGCCGTGGTCCGACATCTTGCGTGAACGGCAGGGCGGTGAATTCCTCAAGGATGTGCTGATCTGCCTGCCTGCGGCGCGGGCGCTCATCCAGAACTGCCGCGCGCGGGGGATTGGTCATGTGCATGCCCATTCCTGCGGGCGTGCCGCGCTGATCTGTGCCTTGGCGCGGCTGATGGGCGGGCCAAGCTATAGCCTCACGCTGCATGGCGCGCTGTCGGATTATGGTCCCGGTCAGGGGTTCAAATGGCGGCATGCCAGCTTTGCGACCATCATCACCCATAGGCTCATGGCCGAAATGCGCGATGTTCTTGGCCCCGACCTGCCCGCCGATGTGATGGTACAGCCGATGGGCGTCGATACCGAAGATTTCAAGCGTGACACGCCCTATCTGCCACCTGCACCCGGTGCGCCGCTGCGGCTCTTTTCCTGTGGGCGGTTGCACCGGGTCAAGGGGCATCAGGATTTGCTCTCGGCGCTGCGCCTGCTCTTGGATCGCGGCATCGACGTGCAGTTGGACATCGCGGGCGAGGATGACGCAGGCGGCACCGGCTATCGCGCTGAATTGCAAGCGCATCTTGAGGCGCTGGGTCTGGGCGCGCATGCCCGGCTCTTGGGGGCTGTCAGCGGGGCTGAGGTGCGGCGGCATCTGCTGGCGGCGGATGTGTTCGTATTGGCCAGTTGGCATGAACCGCTGGGCGTCGCCTATATGGAGGCCATGGCCTGCGGCGTGCCCACCATCGGCACGGATGCGGGCGGGGTGCGGGAATTGATTGATCCGGGCGAAAGCGGGCTCTTGGTGTCGCCGAAATCGCCGCAGGGGCTGGCCGAGGCCATTGCCACCCTTGCCGATGATCCCGCGCTCTGCGCACGCCTCTCTGAGGCCGGGCGCGCGCGCGTGGTGCAGGATTTCCGCTCGAGCCAAGGGGCCGAGACACTGATCGCGGGCGCAAACCGGGCGATGGCTAGGGGCGGGGTGAGTGCCTGATGTTGACATTTGCCCCAAACGACGAGCCGCGCGATTGCTGGGCCGGGGACTAGCGAAGCAACGGCCGTGGATGCCGCTTAATGTCAGCCAAATCCGTATGACTCCAAAGAGGTAGACGCCCTCTCAAAATCGCTAGGCCGCGGGACGGCCAAGCGATCGCGCGGCGGCGCTTCGCGCCTTGTTCCGCGCGGGCTTGCACGGGGCAACGTCAGCAACACACCAATGCCTTCGTGCCACCCCAGCCCGCGACCTAACCCTGTGCAATCTCCAGAAACCGCGCGATCTGATCCTCGGTGACGGACCAATCGCACACGAAACGCGCCATCAGCGGCTCATCCATCGCACCGCCGTCCAAAGGCCCCTCATAGAGCGCATAGGCCGCCCCCGCCGCCTTGAGGCGCTGATGCGTGGCGCGGGGCAGGCGGGCAAAGATCATGTTGACGTCGCGCGCAAACACCATCTCGGCCCCCGGCACCGCGCGCAATCCGGCTTCCAGCACCGCCGCGCGGTCATTGGCCTCTTGCGCCGTGCGCAGCCACAGATTATCGCGCAGATAGCCCAGCATCTGTGCCGACAGATACCGATGCTTTGACACCAGATGCGCCGACCGCTTGCGCCGCAACTCAAACTCCCAGGCATTCTCGGGGTTGAAGAAAATCACCGCCTCGACCCCCAGACAGCCATTCTTGGTGCCGCCCATGCTGACCGCGTCAATGCCGGCGCGCCATGTCATTTCCGCAGGGGTGCAGCCGAGGGCCGCCACCGCATTGGCAAAGCGCGCGCCGTCCATGTAGCAGGGCAGCCCGTGATCGCGCGCCACTTGGGTCAGGGCCGCAATCTCGGCGCAGGTGTAAATCCGCCCGCGTTCGGTCGCCTGTGTCAGGGCGAGCGGCCCATGCTGCGGATTGTGCACATCTCCGGCGGGCCAGACCGCAATCGCGCGCGCCAGATCCTCGGGCGTCATCTTGTCCGCCGCACCCACAAGGCTCAGCTTGGCGCCGCCGGTGAAAAACTCGGGCGCGTTGCATTCGTCGGTGTGGATATGCGCAAGCGGCGTGCAGAACACCGTCTGCCACGGCTCCGAGAGGGTGGCCAGCGCCAGCGCATTGGCCGCCGTGCCGGTCGCTACCAGATAGACACTGGCCTGCGGTGCCTCAAAAAGCGCGCGCAGACGGTCGCGCACCTCATCCATCTGCGCCTCTGTGCCATAAGAGGGCGCATGACCCCGATTGGTCTCGGCCATCGCTTGCATGACGGCGGGCAGGGCCGGGCCGGAATTGTCAGAGGCGAACTGCATCAGAGCGGCTCCTCGATGATGTGATCTTCCCAATCGTCCTCGGGCACCTCGAATTCCGGCAGGGTCCGGTGCCGCATCGACACGCCTGCGTCATGCACGCTGGCTGGATCGCCGGAAATCAACGGATGCCAGGGATAGAGCGGCTTGCCGAGATGCAAGAGCTTGTAGGCGCAGGTTTCCGGCAACCAATAGGCATGGCTCTCGATCGTATGCGGCTTGAGCGTGATGCATTCGGGCACAAACTGATGCCGGATCGGGTATTGCGCACAGAGGCAGGTGGTATCGTCAAACAGGCGACAGGCGACGCGGGTAAAGGCCACCTCGCCGGTTTCCTCATCCTCCAGCTTGTTCATGCAGCATTTGCCGCAGCCATCGCAGAGCGCTTCCCATTCGGCGCGCGTCATGCGGTCAAGGCGCGTGGTTTCCCAATAACGCGGGCGTAATCCGCTGCGGTTGATGGCATCGCTCATAGCGCGGCCAGAATGGCGCGGGCGCGGGCGCAATCGGCGTCCATCTGCGCGATGAACGCCTCCAGACTGTCGAATGTCGCCTCGGGGCGCAGGTATTCTATCAGCCCGACCGACAGGTTTGCGCCATAGAGATCGCCGGTGAAGTCAAAGATGAAGGTTTCGATATTGGCCTCTTCGCCCTGAAACATCGGCCGCACGCCAAGCGAGGCCGCGCCATGATATTGCCCCTTATGCGGCCCATCCAGCACATCGACCAGAACGGCATATATGCCGAACTTGGGCGGATGCAGCCCCTTGATCGACATATTGGCAGTCGGGTAGCCGAGCGTGCGGCCCCGCTGCTCGCCGCCAATCACCGGCCCGTCGATCCGGTGCCAATGGCCCAGCATCGCAGCGGCGGCGCGCGGCGCGCCCTCGCTCAATGCAGCGCGGATCGCCGTTGACGACACTTGCCCAATCTCGCCCTCGAGGAGCGTGGCGATGGTCACGTCAAACCCCATGTCGTCGCCGAACTCTTGCAGCATCGTGGCATTGCCCGCCCGTCCCTTGCCAAAACAGAAATCCGCGCCCACCACCACATGACGCAGGCCCAGACCGTCGCGGATCACAGTCTCCGCAAAGGCGCGCGGGCTGAGCGCCGCCAGACCCGCGTTGAAATTGATCTCATAGAGCCGCTCAACGCCCAACTTTTCCAGCCGATGCGCCCGCGCCTCGCGGCCCATCAGGCGAAAGGGCGGTGCGTCGGGGGCGAAATACTCGCGCGGATGCGGCTCAAAGGTCAGGATGCCCAAGGGCGCGCCAATGCGCTCCCCCGCCGTGCGCGCCAGCTCAATCACCGAACGGTGGCCGATATGCACGCCATCGAAATTGCCGATGGCGGCGCTGGCGCCCCGGTCGGCATCGGTGACATAGGTGTAATCGCGGATGATACGCATGGGCAGAGGGGTAGCGCTGCAACGCCGCCTGTGCAAGAGCGATCAGGCGCTGCGCGGGCGGCGCAAGGCTGTGACGAGATAGACCAGCAAGAGGCCAAGCGCGCTGCCCATCAGAAACAGCGCCAACGCCGCGCCAATAGGTGGCAGCGGCATCAGCGCCGCCAGCGGCGCCGGCAAATCCCCTGTCACCAGAACCCAGCCCATCGTGGCCCCGAACCAGCCCAGCACCATCGCGAGCCCGGCACCAAACACGCCCTGCAGCCCCGCGCGTCTGCGCCACAAGCCCCGTCTGAGCGCCGTCACAGGCCGTCTGAGATCGTGCCCGATGGCCAAGAGCGCCGGCACCACCAACAGCACCAGCACCATCCCGAACCCAAGACCGTAAACCAGCGTGATCACCGTCGGCTTGAGAAATTGCGCCTGAGTCGAGCGTTCAAAGAGCAGCGGTGCCAGCCCCAGAACCGTCGTCAGCGTGGTCAGAATCACAGCGCGCAGCCGGTCGGCGGTGCCTTCGATGATGGCCGGGACCAACCCGCGCGATTCCGCATGTTCGTCAATCGACGTGACCAGCACGATGGAATCGTTGATGATGATGCCGGTCATGCCCAGCAATCCCACCACCGTGAACATCGACAGCGGCACATCCCATTGCGCATGACCCCAGATCGTGCCCACCAGACCAAAGGGGATAATTGCCATCACCACCATCGGTCGGGTCCAACTCGCAAAGACCAGCGACAGCACCAGATAAATCCCCAAGAGCGTCGCAATCAGGCCAAGGCGCGCGTCGGCCATAAAGTCATCTTCTTGTTCGCTGAGGCCCGCGAGGCGGTATTCCACCTGATAGCGCGCGGCGACATCGGGCAGGATCTCGGTTTCCAGCGCCTGCACGATTTCGGCGGCGCGGGCCGGATCATCCTCGGAAATATCACCCGTCACCGTCACCAGCCGCAGGCCGTTCTCGCGCCGGACCGAGGCAAAGCCGGTGCGTGTCTCGACGCTGACCACATCAGCCAGCGGCACATACTGCCCGGTCGGCGTGCGCAACTGCATGCGTTCGAGAAAGTCGGCGGCCAGTTCATCCTCGGGAAGTTCCACCCGCACCTCGGCAGAGCGCGGGCCGTCGGGATAGGTCGCGGCCTCGATGCCGTTCACCCGGTTGCGCAGGGTCTGGCCAAGATCGTCGATGCTAAAGCCAAGGGCCGCCCCCTGCGGAGTAAGGTCCAGGATCATCTCGGCCTTGTCATAGGCCAGAGAGTCCTCCAGCGCCGACACTTCGGGATAGCGCCCGAGTGCTGTTTTCAGCGCCTCAGCGGCGGATTTGAGTTGATCCGCCGCCGCGCCGTAGAGTTGAATGTCGAGCGCATCACCACCCGGCCCCGCCCGCGATCCGCGAAAGCTCAGCGTCTCGGTCAGCGGATGCTGCTCCACCCGCTCTTGCAGAGCGGCGACAAAGGCGAAACTGGAGTAGGGCCGTAAATCGGCGTCGATCAGTTCAATGGAAATCCCGCCCAAGAGATCGGCCTCGCGGGTGTCCGACCCCGACAGGCCGCGCCCCGCAGCGCCCCCCAATTGCGCCACCACATAGGCCAGCGGGTTTGCCCCATGCTCGGCCTCGTATTCAGCGCCCAACTCTTCGGCCGCGCGCTGCAAGGCGCGCATTTGCGCCAGCGTATCGTCGCGCGTGGCCCCGGGCAGCATGGCGAAGTTGCCCGTCACGCTGCCCTGTTCCGGCGCGTTGAAAAACCGCCATGTCACATCGCCGCGCATAAAACTCGCGACCTGCGTGGCCAAGAGCAGCACCGCCGCCGCCAACACGACATAGCGCGCCCGGATCACCAGCCCGATCAGCGGGCGAAAGGCCCGGTCGCGAAACACGCCAAAGCCCCGGTTTACCACCCGGCTCGGGATGTCATACCAATGGACCTTGGCCGAATGCGCCAAGGCATGCGCCATATGGTTGGGCAGGATCAGGAAACACTCGATCAGGCTCGCGGCCAGAACAGCGATCACCGTGAAGGGGATATCATAGATCAGATCGCCAAACCGCCCGCCGATCACCACCAGCCCGAAAAATGCAATCAGCGTGGTTAGCGTGGCGGCAAAAACCGGCAGTGCCATGCGTCCGGCGGCGCGCTCTGCCGCGACCATTGGCGGCTCGCCCAGCTTGCGGTGCCGCGCATCGGCGTGTTCGCCCACCACGATGGCATCATCCACCACGATCCCCAGCGTGATGATCAACGCGAACAGCGAAATCATGTTGAGCGTGAGGCCGGCCGCATACATCAGCGCCAGCGCGGCCAGCATCGCGACCGGAATCCCCGCCGCCACCCAGAACGCCGTGCGCGCGTTCAGAAATAGAAAGAGCAGCCCCACCACCAGCGCCAGACCCGTCAGCGCATTGTCCAAGAGCATCTTGATCCGGCCCGAAATCGCCTCGGCGCGTGTGCGGATGAGGTCAATGCTCACCCCTTCGGGCAGGGTTTCGGCCATGCGGTCGGCCACCGCCTGCACCTTGGCCTGAATATCAAGCGCATCCCCCCGCGCCGAGCGGTCCACGCGGACGTTCATGGCCGGGGCATCGCCGACGTAATAGGCCAGCGCCCGCGTCGCCCCTTGGACCCGCACCCGCGCCACCTCACCCACCGTCAGCGCGCTGCCATCGGGGGCAATCCGCAGGGTAATGCCAGCAATGTCGCGCGCGCTGCGCTTGTCAGAGCCGGTGCGCAGCCGGGCATTCGCCCCGGTCATGTTTCCGGCCGGATCGGCGGTGATCTCGGCGGCAATGGCGGCGGCGATCTCGGCCATTGTGATGTCATTGGCAATGAGCGCCGGACCCGGCACCTCGATCACGGTTTCGGGGGCTGCCACACCCTCGATCGTGGTGCGCGTGACCCCCGCATCAAAGAGCCTTGTCACCAACTCATCCGCCAGCCGCGCCAGTTGCTCGGTGCCGACCGGGCCGGTGATCACCACATCCGTCACCTGATCGCGCCAGGCACCGCGCCGCACGACGGGTTCATCGGCCTCGTCTGGCAGGGTGGTGATGATATCGAGCGCCGCCTGCACCTCGTCGGCGGCACGCCCCATATCCCAGCCCGGCTCGAATTCGAGTGTCACCAGCGCGCTGTTCTCACGGCTGAGCGAGGTCGCGGCCTCCACCCCCTCCACCGCCAATAGGGCCGGTTCCAGCACCTGCACGATGGCCCCGTCCACATCCTCGGCGCTCGCACCGTCCCAGGCCACCGACACGCTCACATTGTCGATCACCACATCGGGAAAGAACTGCGCCCGCATACGCGGCAAGGCCATCAGACCCAAGGCGATCATCAGCACCAAGAGCAGGTTGGCCGCCGTGCGGTGCCGCGTGAACCATGAGATCAGGCCCGGCATGCTACTCAGCCTCCGATCCGGCGTTCCAGCCGTTCCACCGTGCTCAACGAGACCTCGGGCTGCTCCAACTGCGCCAGCAACCGGCGCTTGGCCTCGTCCGGCATATCGGTGCTCGCCTCGACATAGGCCATGAGGCGCGCGCGCCGATCCGGGCTGAGCGTCACGGTGTCGGCCTCTGGCGCGGCCTCGGCGCTCTCCAGTTTGCGCACCTTGATGCCCGTGCCCAGAACCGGCGTGCGCTCGGCCACCACATCGCGCCCCGCTAACCCTGCGCCGCGCACCAGAATATCATTGCCCTGCCGCCGCAAGAGCGAAACTTCGACCGCTTCCAGCCGCTCGTCCGCGCCAATCACCAGCACCCGGCCATCCGGCCCCAGCGCCGTGGCAGGCAGGCGAATAGCGGCGGCAAGGGGCGGCTCCTCGACGGTCACAGTCACGAAATCGCCGGGCTTCATCGCGGGGGCAGTGTCCAGCGTGGCAAAGACCAATCGCCCGCTTTCACCTTCGGCCAAAGTCGCGGATTGCCGCGTGATCCGCCCCACAGCGCTCAGGTCCAGCCCGCCGGTATCAAGCGCCACCCTGACCGGTGCGTCGATCAACCCGCCGCCCGCATCCAAGAGCCGCGCATATTGCACGGTGGAAACCCGAAACGCCACTTCCAGTGCTGCCCCATCCACCAGTTGCGCCAGTTGTTCATTGGCGGCCACCAGACGGCCTTCAACCACGCTCACCTCGCTCAGCGTGCCGGTGAATCCTGCGGTGATGCGCGTTTCAGCCAGCCGCCGCTCGGCCTCGGACAGCGCCAGGTCGGCGCGGGCGGTGGCGGTGGCGGCCTGATCAATGCGCGCCTCCGCGAGCGCCAGCGCCTGACGGCTGGCCAGCACCGTCTGCCGCGCCTGCACCACGTTGAACTCGGCGCTCTCCACAGCCGTGAGCGTACCCACGCCCCGTGCCTCTAGATCACGTTGCCGCGCCAAGGCGCGGTCCTGAATCTCGGCCTGCTCGCGCCGTGCGGCCAATTCATCGCGCGCGAGATCCAGCGCCCGCGCCGCCTCGCGCGCCTCGGCGCGGGTATCCATCAGGTCGGTGCGTGCGCGGTCCAATGCGCTCTGGGCATCGGCGGGGTCGATCCGCGCCAGAAACTGTCCGGCGCGCACAATGCCGCCTTCAATGAACTCAGGCGCCAACTCGGTGATCACCCCGGTCGCCTGCGCGCGGATTTCCAGCGTGCGACGGCTCTCGATCTGGCCAAAGGCGGTCAGGGTGGGGGTAATCTCGGTCTCAACGGCGCGCACCGTCCGCACGGCAAAGGCGCGTTCCTTGCGCTCGGGCACGCGCACCTCGCGTGCCATGCGCTCTTGCACCGCACTGACCACGGTCTGCCCGGCATAGGCCAAAAGCCCCAAGGTCAATGAGACCAGAAAGAGCCCGATCAGACCCTGACGCAGAAACCGCATGATGCGCAACCTCTTGGGCCGGCCCGGTTGGCCGACTGACCCCTTGTAATGTAACCCCGGCGGGCCGAATGCCAAGCCGGATACGAGGGTCCAACGCCGCCGCGCGTCACTTCCGGCGCTTGTGCTCGTCAAGCCGCGGCATGATTTCCACAAAGTTGCAGGGCCGGTGCCGATAATCGAGCTGATATTTCAGGATCTCGTCCCAGGCATCCTTGCAGGCCCCCGGACTGCCGGGCAGCGCAAAGAGATAGGTGCCCCCCGCGACGCCACCCGTGGCGCGGCTCTGCACCGCCGAGGTGCCGATCTTCTGCATCGACACGATGGTAAAGACCGTGCCAAAGGCGTCGATCTCTTTCTCATAGACATCGCGATGTGCCTCGACGGTCACATCGCGCCCCGTCAGGCCGGTGCCGCCCGTGGAAATCACCACATCCACCTCTGGATTGGCTATCCATTCGCGCAATTGCTCGGCCACCTGATCCCGCTCGTCGCGCACGATCATGCGATCCGCCAGAATATGCCCCGCGTCCTCGATCCGCGCGACCAGCGTATCGCCCGAGCGGTCATCGGACATGTCGCGGCTGTCGGAGACGGTCAGCACCGCAATCCGCACCGGGATGAACTCCTTGGTCTCGTCGATACGCGACATGGGGTCAGCTCCTTTGCATGAGGGCGAGGCGGGCCGCCAGCGCGGCAAAGATCGTGGCCGAGGCAATACCCAAGCCGCGCGCGAAACGCGGCGAGGTCGTCAGACGGCGGCCCAGCCCCCCGGCAAAAACCCCGACCGCGCCGTTTATGACAAACCCGCCGACGGCCAGCACGAGCCCAAAGATCAGGAACTGCGGCAGGATGGCGCGTGTGGGATCAATGAATTGCGGCACAAAGGCCAGCACAAAGAGAATGACCTTGGGATTGAGGAGATTGACCAGCACCCCTTCGCGAAACGCGCGCCCAACACTCAGCACCGGCGCATCCGGGCGCAATGGCGCCATGCGCAGCGCCCCCCAAGCCAGCCACAAGAGATAGCTTACCCCGAGCCAGCGGATCACATCCAGAACCACCGGCTGCGCGGCGATGGCCGCCGCCAGCCCCAATCCCGCCAGCGTCACATGTACCATGCCTCCCGCCGAAATCCCGGCACTCGCCGCCAGCGCCGGGCGCGGCCCTGCGCGCAGACCCAGACCAAGGCAGAACATCATATCCGCACCGGGCGTAAGATTGAGCGCCAGACCAGCGGGAACAAAAGCCAAGAGCATCAACGGATCAACGATCATTTTGTCGCCTCGCGCAGCCGCGCCTTGAGCGCCAGCAGATCGGCCCATGCCTCGCGCTTGGCCGCAGGCGTGCGCAAGAGATAGGCCGGATGAAACATTGGCAGCGCGGGCTTGCCATAGGCCTCGGCCCATGTGCCGCGCAGCCGGGTGATGCCGCGTTTGCCGAGACCTGCATCACAGCTGATATTGCCCATCAGCACGATGAGATCCGGCGCGATCAGATCCACATGCCGTGCCACGAAGGGGCGCATCATGGCGATTTCCTCGGTGCTTGGGTCGCGGTTTTGCGGCGGGCGCCACGGCAGGACATTGGTGATATAGACCGCCTCTTGCGGCGCGTCGGCCCCGCGCGTCAGGCCGATAGCCGCCAGCATCCGGTCCAGAAGCTGCCCGGCACGACCCACAAAGGGCAAGCCTTGCAGATCCTCGTCCCGCCCCGGTGCCTCGCCGATGATCATCACCCGCGCGGCCGGGTTGCCATCACAGAACACCAGATTGCGTGCGCCACGCTTGAGGTCGCAATGCGGATAGGCCCCCAGCGCAGCGCGCAGCGCGTCCCGGTCCGGGGCTGCCGTGGCAGAGGCGCGCGCCACAGCCACCGGATCGCTGCTCTCGGGGGCCACCGGCGCGGCGGGCCGCCCCTCAGCCTTGGGCGCGGCGGCGGGCTTGGCGACCTTGTCCGGCAAGTCATAGCGATTGATCGGCGCATCACAGATCGCCTCGGTCGCGCCAAGCTCGATCTGCCAGACCAGACTGGCCAGCGCATCATGGGGGCGGAGCGTTGATTCCATGCGCGTGACGCTACCCCGTGGCGCGCCCCGGTGAAAGAGCCATGATGGCGCGCCCGCGATCCAGCGCGGATTTGAGTATTTGCAGAACGATGAACGCCAAACGCCCAGGCGCAAACCCCGCCTTGCCCTGCGGCACCAGCGGTCTTACAAAGCGGGATGAACCGGCTCGGAGGGCGGCATGACATTTCCACACGCGCATCTCTTGGGGATCGAGCCGCTGTCCCCGGCGGATATCACCGCGATTCTCGATCTGGCCGAGGATTACGTGACCCTCAACCGCAGCGCCACGAAACATGGCGATGTGCTGGCGGGGCTCACGCAGATCAACATGTTCTTCGAGAATTCCACCCGCACGCAGGCCAGTTTCGAGCTGGCAGGCAAGCGTCTGGGCGCGGATGTGATGAATATGGCAATGCAGGCCTCGAGCCTCAAAAAGGGCGAAACCCTGATTGATACCGCGCTCACGCTCAACGCCATGCACCCCGACCTGCTGGTGGTGCGGCATCCCCACTCCGGCGCGGTGGACCTCTTGGCGCAAAAGGTGCGCTGTGCGGTGCTCAATGCGGGCGACGGGCGGCACGAACATCCCACCCAGGCACTCTTGGATGCGCTGACCATCCGCCGCGCCAAGGGGCGGTTGCACCGGCTGACCGTGGCCATCTGTGGCGACATCGCCCATAGCCGCGTGGCGCGCTCGAATATCCTGCTCTTGGGCCGGATGGAGAACCGCATACGCCTGATCGGCCCGCCCACGCTCATGCCCACAGGCATCGACGCCTTTGGCGTCGAGGTCTATGATGACATGCGCCGCGGGCTGGAGGGCGCGGATGTCGTGATGATGCTAAGGCTGCAAAAGGAACGCATGGACGGCGGGTTCATCCCGTCGGAGCGCGAATATTACCACCGCTACGGGCTCGATGCTGAAAAGCTGGCCCATGCCAAGCCCGATGCCATCGTCATGCATCCCGGCCCGATGAATCGCGGCGTCGAGATCGACGGCGAGATTGCCGATGACATCAACCGCTCGGTCATTCAGGATCAGGTCGAGATGGGCGTCGCGGTGCGCATGGCGGCAATGGACCTGCTCGCGCGCAATCTGCGCGCACGTCGGGCGGCAGCGGCATGAGCACGCGGCTGCAGATCCCGGCGGGAGAGGCCCATGTGGTGCGCGTCTTTGCCGTGGACGAGGACCGCGCCAAACCCCATGCCGATGAGGCCATTCTCCAAGCTCTGGGCGCGGGAGAGTTGAAAACCTCGGAAATCGAACTCTTCGATCTTGAGGATTTGCAGAGCATGACCCTGTCGGACTATCTGGCCGAGGGGCATGGCATCGCCGCAGGCGACCTTGGCCCGATGCGCGGACAGTTGAACGGGCTGAAGGGCCGAGTTCTGATCCTGCCGTCCCGCGCCTTTGAAGGTCGCGCCCTCGAAATGCGCCCACGTGCGCCGCTGCGCCTGATTGGCCGGTTTTCCGAGGATACGGCCCCCCCCGCGCGCTTTGCCCCGCTGCCCAGCGGCGGTGCCGAGGGTGTGGTCAGCGCCCGCGCCAATGCCCGTCCGCGCGGCGCAGGGCGTCTTCGGCTGATGGCCTTTGCGGCGCTGGCCCTCCTGGCCATCGGGGCGGCGGTGGCCATCGGTCTGGCGGTCAAGCTGTGATCGGCGATCTCATCCATTCCATGACACCCACAACACCGCTCGATCTTGGCGAACGCGTGATGCATAGCTTTCACCCCGACCGCAGCGCCTATTGGCGCGATCACGCCTGGCTTGCCGCCGGGGCGATGGCGCTTGGCATGGGCATCCTCTGGGCGATCGGCAATCCGCATGCCTGGACCGGGGCGGTGGGCGGCCTTGCGGCGATTGCCGTGCGCGGCTTTTACGTGGCCTCCGATGAGCTCAAGGCGCGCTGGGATCTGACAGACCGGCGCCTACTCGGCCCGCAAACCCGCGCGGTGCGTCTTGCAGAGATTAAAACGGTGCGCGGGCTTGGCAGTGCTGTGCAGGTGATCACCGCCGCAGGCGACAAGCACCTGATCAAATATCAAGCTGACCGCGCAGGCACCGAGGCGCGGATACGCGCCGCCGCAGGAGTGTAAGAGGGCAGGATGCAGGAACCGAAAGACCCACGCATGTCCGGCAAAGTCGCGATGGCAGCACTGCTGGTGATCGCGGCGCTGACGGTGGTGATGGTCTGGGTGGCGGGATGAACAGTGCCAAAGCCGAAAGAAAGTAACAGTATGACCCAAACCCTTTTCACCAATGCCCGCCTGATTGACCCCGAGGCGGGGACGGATGCCCTCGGCTGGCTCCTGATCGACAAGGGCGTGATTGCCGCGCGCGGCACGGGTGCCGCACCGCAGGCCGAGGCCGTGATCGACTGCGGCGGCCATTGCCTTGCCCCCGGTATCGTCGATATCGGCGTCAAGGTCTGCGAGCCGGGCGAGCGGCACAAGGAAAGCTACCGCTCTGCGGGCCTCGCGGCGGCGGCGGGCGGGGTCACCACCATGGTCACCCGCCCCGATACATCCCCCGCCATCGACAGCCCCGAAGTGCTGGAATTTGTCGCCCGCCGCGCCAATGAGGCGGCCCCCGTCAATGTGCTCGTGATGGCGGCGCTGACCAAGGGGCGGCAGGGCCGCGAGATGACCGAAATCGGCTTTCTCATGGATGCGGGGGCGGTGGCCTTTACCGATTGCGACCATGTGGTGACCGACACCAAGGTGCTGAGCCGCGCGCTGACCTATGCCCGCTCGCTTGGCGCGCTGGTGATTGGCCATCCCCAAGACCCCGGCCTGAGCGCCGGGGCGGCGGCAACCTCTGGCAAGTTCGCCTCGCTCCGGGGTCTACCCGCCGTGTCGCCCATGGCCGAGCGGATGGGGCTGGACCGTGACATAGCCCTTTTGGAAATGACCGGCGCGCGCTATCACGCCGATCAGATCACCACCGCCCGCGCGCTGCCCGCGCTGGCGCGGGCCAAGAAGAACGGGCTTGATATCACGGCGGGCACGTCGATCCATCACCTGACGCTCAATGAGCTGGATGTCTCGGACTACCGCACCTTCTTCAAGGTCAAGCCGCCGCTCAGATCCGAGGATGACCGTCAGGCCGTGATCGAAGCGCTGCGCGAGGGGCTGATCGACATCATCAGTTCGATGCACACGCCGCAGGATGAGGAATCCAAACGCCTGCCGTTTGAAGAGGCGGCAAGCGGCGCTGTGGCGCTCGAGACGCTGTTGCCCGTCGCGCTGCGGCTCTATCACGCCGAGGCGCTTGATCTGCCGACGCTGTTCCGGGCGATGTCGCTCAACCCTGCAAAGCGGCTGGGATTGGCCTCGGGGCGGTTGGCCGTTGGCGCGCCTGCCGATCTGGTGCTGTTTGATCCGATGAAGCCCTTTGTGCTGGACCGCTTCGCGCTCAGATCGAAATCCAAGAACACCCCCTTTGACGGCGCGCGCCTGCAGGGTAAGGTTTGCGCGACCTATGTCGCAGGCACCCGCGTATTTGAGGCCGACACATGCCCCTGATCGAGACCACCACAACCCTGCTCCTGCTCTGGGCCGTGATCGGCTATCTTCTGGGCTCCATCCCCTTTGGCATGGTGCTGGCGCGGGTCATGGGCCTTGGCAACCTGCGCGAGATCGGATCGGGCAATATCGGGGCCACCAATGTGCTGCGCACCGGCAACAAGACGGCGGCGGCACTGACGCTTTTGCTCGATGGCGGCAAGGGGGCGGTGGCTGTTCTCTTGGCGCGGGCCATGGCCGGCGAGGACGCAGCACAGCTGGCGGCATTGGCGTCATTCGTGGGGCATTGCTACCCGGTCTGGCTTGGCTTTCGCGGTGGCAAGGGGGTGGCGACCTTTCTTGGCATCCTTCTGGCGCTGGCGTGGCCGGTGGGGCTGGCAAGCTGTGCCATATGGCTGGTAACGGCGCTGGTCACGCGGGTGTCATCCAAGGCCGCGATCATGGCGGCGGCGCTCTCGACCGGCTGGATGGTGGTGCTGGGCTATAGCGCGGGAATGATGCTGGCCTTCGTGCTGTCGTTGCTGATCTTTTGGCGGCACCGCAGCAATATCGCCCGGATCAAGGCGGGGACAGAGCCGAGGATTGGGCAAAAGGAGTAGGGGGGCGTAAATTTAGCCCCGCGCGGAATCAAGGCGCGGAACGCGCCGCCGCGCGATCGCTGGGCCGTCCCGCGGCCTAGCGATTTGGACAAGTCGCGCAACATTTAGAGGTTATGCGGGCTTTGCTGGGATAAAGTGCCAGTTGCCGCCGTAGCTTCGCTAGTCCCCGGCCCAGCGACCGCACGGCTTGCCACATGTGGCAACCAACAGCCCCTATCTCTTACCCCTCGTGAACGATCTTGATATGCCGCGCGCCCCGCGCCTCGGCCAAGGCCATCTGCTTTTGCCGCTCGCGAAACCGGGCCTTGTCCTCTGCGCTCGTCTCGTCCACGCACTGATGACAGGCGACGCCCTCTTCATACTCGGGCCGCCCCATATCGCCGGGCAGGATCGGGCGGCGGCAGGCATGACATAACCGATGCGGCCCCTGTTTGAGCCCATGGCCGACCGACACCCGAGCATCAAAGACAAAGCATTCGCCCTGCCATGTGCTCTGATCCGCAGGCACCTCTTCGAGATATTTCAGAATACCACCCTTGAGGTGATAGACCTCCTCAACCCCTTGCCCCAACAGGTAGTTGGTGGATTTCTCACAGCGAATGCCCCCGGTGCAGAACATCGCAATCCGCTTGTTGTGAAAGCGATGCTTGTTTTCCTCCCACCACGCCGGGAAATCGCGGAATGTCGCAGTCTGCGGATCGACAGCGCCTTCAAAGGTGCCAATCGCTACCTCGTAATCATTGCGCGTGTCGATCACCGCCACATCGGGGCTGCGGATCAGATCATTCCACGCGGCAGGCTCAACATAATGCCCGACCCGCGCACGCGGGTCGACATCGGGCTGCCCCATGGTCACGATCTCTTTCTTGAGCCGCACCTTCATTCGGCGAAACGGTTGCGCGGCGCTTTCGCTCTCTTTCCACTCCAGACCGTCACAGCCGGGCAGCGCGCGGATATGCGCCAAAACGGCGGCAATCCCCGCCGCAGGCCCGGCAATCGTGCCATTGATCCCCTCGCGCGCCAGCAAGAGCGATCCGCTGATCTTTTCGGCGTCACACAGGGCTTGTAGCGGCCCCTGCACGGCGGCGGGGTCGTCGAACCGGGTGAAATGATAAAGCGCTGCAATCTTGTACATGGCGCGCGGCTTACGCCCCCTCGCGCCCCCTCGCAAGAGGACAATCCGCCGCCATTGACGCGAGGGCCCGCCCTGCCTACCCCTATAGGGCAAAGGAGACTTGCCATGACATCCGCGCTACTCGTGATCGACCTGCAAAATGACTTTTGCCCCGGTGGGGCGCTCGCCGTACCCGACGGCGATCAGATCGTGTCGGGCATCAACGCCGTGATGGAGACGTTTGGCGCGGTGATCCTGACTCAGGATTGGCATCCCTCTGGCCATTCCTCATTTGCGTCGTCACATCCCGGTAAATCCCCCTATGAGATGACCCAGATGCCCTATGGCCCCCAAGTGCTCTGGCCCGATCACTGCGTTCAGGGCAGCGAGGGGGCGGCGTTTCACGCGGGGCTGAACACAACGCGCGCGGACCTCATCCTTCGTAAAGGCTACAACCCCGCCATCGACAGCTATTCGGCGTTTTTCGAGAATGACCAAACGACCCCCACCGGGCTGCATGGCTATCTGCAAACGCGCGGCATCACGGACCTCACCATGGTCGGCCTCGCCACTGACTTCTGTGTCAACTACTCGGCCCTTGATGCCGCCCGCCTGGGCTACCGTGTCACCGTCAGGCGCGATCTGGCGCGGGGGATCGACCTTGGCGGATCACTGGCGACGGCAGAGGCGGCGATGGCGGCGGCGGGTGTCACCCTTCAATGAAGGGCGCGTGCAAAATGCGTACCGAATCCGAGTACAAAGTGTCTCGCATGTACACAAAGCCATGACGGATCTACCCTCGGAAATCCGCGCCTGCCGTCTGTGTGCCGACCGCTTCGCCGCCAGCGAGACGGCGCATTCCCCCCGCCCGGTGGTCTGGTTTCAACCCTCGGCGCGCCTCTTGATCGCCGGGCAGGCACCGGGGCTGCGGGTGCATCAGTCGGGCAAGCCATTTGATGATCCCTCCGGCGATCGTTTGCGCAATTGGCTGGGGCTAAGCCCTTGTGAATTCTACGATAAATCCCGTGTTGCAATTGTGCCGATGGCCTTTTGCTTTCCCGGCTACGATGCCAAGGGATCGGACCTGCCGCCGCCGCGTATCTGTGGCAAAACATGGCACGCTCGTGTGATGCAAGCCCTTGATAATGTGAAATTAACCGTGCTCGTGGGTGGCTATGCCCACAAATATCACCTCGGCGTCAAAACCGGCGTGACCCAGACCGTGGAGGCATGGCGCGACCATGCCCCACGCATTTTCACCTTGCCGCATCCCTCGTGGCGCAATACCGCTTGGCTCAGAAAACACCCGTGGTTCGAGGCCGAGGTTCTGCCGGAATTACGCGCACAAATTCAAAGGGTTATCCATGACTGACCTGACCCCGCTCGACGCCGCCCATGCCGCGATGGAGCGCACAGCCGACGAGGCCACAGCCCGCCTGCGGTTTTACGAGACCTTGGCGGCAAGCGAGCTATACCTCTTGCTGAAATCTGAGGCAGAGAGTGATCAGCTTGACCCGGAAGTGTTTGATTTATCTGATCATTCCTTTGTCCTCGTGTTCGACCGAGAGGACCGCTTGGCGCAATTCGCAGGCCGGATCGTGCCCTATGCGGCGCTCAGCGGACGCAGCATTGCGACCATGCTGGCGGGGCAGGGGGTGGGCCTTGGCGTCAATCTTGACGTTGCCCCTTCGTCGATCCTGCTCCCGCCCGAGGCGGTGGATTGGCTGGCCGAAACCTTGGGCGGTGCCCCGACACAGATTGAGGCGCGACCAGAAAAATTCAGCGCGCCCAAAGGCTTGCCAGAGAACCTCTTGCTTGCGCTCGACGCGCGGTTGGCCAGCATGGCGGGGCTGGCAGACCTCGCCTATCTGGTCGGCGTGACCTATGACACGGGCGCGAGGGGGCATCTCTTAGGGTTTGTGGATGCCCAACCAGAGGCGCAAGCGGCCCTCGCCCGCGCTGTGTCTGAGGTTCTGATCTTTTCGGGCCTTGAGGCGGCAGCGCTCGACGTGGCCTTCTTTGCCGCCTCCGATCCGGTCGCGGCACGTCTGGCACACTGCGGATTGCGCTTTGATCTGCCCGAACCACCTCGGCCATCGGTGCGCGCGGCCCCCGGCTCTGACCCGGATAAACCGCCACTTCTCAGATAGTTATCCCGTTTCAATAGCCCTTGGTGCGATCCACCAGATGCAAAAACGGCTCTCCCGCCTCGCCGCGCCGGACATTCTCGATGATCACCCGCGCCGCCGTGATGGGCCGCGTTTCGGAGGCGATATGCGGCGTCACCGTCACGCGCGGATGCGCCCAATAGGGATGTGCGGGCGGCAACGGCTCCACCCGGAACACATCCAGCGTGGCATGTCCGATATGCCCTGCGTCCAACGCAGCCAAAAGCGCCTCATCGTCAATCAGCGGCCCGCGTCCGGGGTTCACGATCATCGCCCCTTTGGGCAGCAAGGACAGCCGTTCGGCATTCAACAGGTTCTCGGTCTCGGCCGTCATCGGTAGCAAAAGAACAAGGATTTCAGCGGTTTGCAGCGCCACGCGCAGCCCGTCATCGCCCGAGAGACAGGTGATCCCCGGCACCTCGCGCGCACTGCGCCCCCAGCCTGTGACCGGAAACCCAAGACCGCGCAACGCCTTGGCGCAAGCCTGTCCCAGCACCCCCAGACCCAGCACCGTAACGGGGCGATCCTCGGCCAAAGGGGGGATCGTCTTGCGCCAGACCCCGTCCTGCCCAAGGATATGCGCATCCATCCCCAGATGATGCCGCAGCACATGGCCCGTGACCCATTCCACCATCCCTTGCGTCAGCCCATGATCGACCATCCGCGTCAAGGGCACCTTTAGCGTTTGATTTCCAACGATATTCTCGACCCCGGCCCAGAGGTTCAACACGGCCTTGAGGCGGGTATAGGGGGTGAAATCCTGCACCGCGCTGTTGGGGGCATAGACCATGTAATCGACGTCTTCTGGCGCGAGATCGAGTGCAAGGTTCGCGGCGACACCCGCCTCGGAGAGGGCTGATTTCAAAGGCTTTTCATAGATGTCCCACTGCTCGGGTCGAGCAGCAAAGAGGATATTGGGCGTCATTAGTCCTACCTTGGTTTGTGGATATGGGCGCTCTGGACAAGGCCAAAGCCTACCATGAGCACGAGCATCGCCGATCCGCCATAGCTGACCAGCGGCAGCGGCACGCCGACCACGGGCATCAGGCCCATGACCATCGCCATATTAACGGCGAAGAACAGGAAGAATGTCATCGCCACCCCCAGAATGAGCAATGACGAATAGCGGTCCTTGTTGCCGAACGCCGCAGAGACGCAGAACACCAGGATGAGCGTATAAAGCCCCAGAATGGAAACGCCGCCGATAAAGCCGAATTCCTCGGCCAGCGTCACAAAGATAAAGTCTGTATGTTTCTCAGGCAGGAAGTTGAGCCGCGATTGCGTGCCCTGCATAAAGCCCCGGCCCGTCCAACCGCCAGAGCCGAGCGCGATCTTGGATTGGGTGATGTGATAGCCTGCGCCAAGCGGATCATTATCGGGATTGAGAAAGGTGTCGATCCGGCGATACTGATAGTTTTCAAGCAGTTGCCAGTCGGTGCCGCGACTTTCGAACACAGCAAAGATCAAAGCCACCACAGCAAGGATCACGGTTGCGAAATAGGCCCAATGCACACCTGCGACAAACATCATGACCCCCCCCGCCGCCAAGAGCAGGATCGACGTGCCGAGATCGGGCTGGCGCAGCACAAGGGCCACTGGAGTAAGGATCAAGCTCACCGGAATGAGCACCCATACAGGCCGCGACACCCGCGACATCGGCAGCCAATCGTAATAGGCGGCCAATAGCATCACGAGCGTGATCTTGACCAGTTCCGAGGGTTGCAGCCGCATGAACCCAAGTTCGATCCACCGCTGCGCACCCTTGCCCTCGACCCCAACCAGAGCGACGGCGATCAGAAGGGCGACTGAAATCAGATAGGCCAGAAGCGACATATTGCGCCAGAACCAGATTGGCACCATGGCGACGACGAGCATCACAGCGAGGCCGAGCGCAAATCGCTTCATCTGAGGTTCGGCCCAGACTGACAAATTCCCCCCCGCAACCGAGTAAAGCATGAGAAAGCCGATCCCCGCGACCGCGCAAAGCAAGAGGATAAGCGGCCAGTTGAGATAGAGGATCTTGCGCGCGCCCGACGGGGCGGTCTTGATGGAGTGTTCGAGATAACTCATGCGCGGTCCCTGTCTTCGGCATCGGGGCTCGGGCGGGTATTGCGCAGCTTTTCCTGAAGGGCCTTGATATTGGGACGGTCGGCCTCGGGATAGGCGGTGAGCGGCGGGTCTTCGCCGTATAGGGCCTGAAGGATGACATCGCGGGCAATCGGCGCCGCGACGGTTGATCCCCCGCCGCCATGTTCAACCACCACCGCCACGGCATATTTTGGGGCGTCAAAGGGCGCAAAGCTGACAAAGAGCGCGTGATCGCGCTGTTCGCGGGGCAGGGCACTATTGCTGAGCACGCCGGTTGCGCGTTCGCCGGTCGAGATGTTGCGCACCTGACTGGTGCCGGTCTTACCTGCCATGCGAAAAGCATCTTCGACAATGCGACTGCGATAGGCGGTGCCGCGATTGCTGTTGGTGACGGCAAACATCGCGCGGCGCACCTCGCGCAGCAGGTTTTCATTAAGGCCCATCGGTTCACCGTGGCCAGAAGGCTGTTCGACCCCGTCGATGGATTTGACCAGACGGGGCGTCACGCTCCGGCTGGTGGCCAGACGTGCTGTCATCACCGCGAGTTGCAGTGGCGAGGCCAGCACGAAACCCTGCCCGATCGAGGCATTGGCGCTATCCCCCACGACCCAAGGCTCGCCACGATTGGCCACTTTCCATTCGCGCGTCGGGGCCAACCCCTTGGCTACACTGGTCATTGGCAGGTCAAACTGCACCCCAAGACCCAGACGTTCGGCCATGGCGCTGATGTTCTCGATCCCTGTCCGCAAGGCGAGTTCGTAATAATAGACGTCGCAACTTTCGCGGAGGGACAGGTGGAGATCCATGTTGCCATGCCCGCCGCGTTTCCAGCAGTGAAAGCGGCGGCCACTGATTTCCAGATGGCCGGGGCAATAGACCGTGTCCTGAAGCGACATATCCCCCGCCTCGAGCGCGGCAAGCGCCGTCACCATCTTGAAGGTGGACCCCGGAGGATAAATGCCCTGCACCGCCTTGTTGGGCAGCGGGCGGTAAGGATCATCGAGCAGGGCGCGATAGTCCGCCACAGAGATGCCGCGCACAAAGAGGTTGGGATCGTAACTGGGGGAAGAGGCACAAGCCAAGATGTCACCGGTTTCGCAATCCAGCATCACCACCGCCGCGCTCTCTCCATCAAGGCGCGCGTTGGCGTAGGATTGCAATGTGTTGTTCAGTGTCAGTTGGATGTCTGCCCCCGGCTGCCCCTCCTGACGGTCAAGTTCGCGCATCACGCGCCCTGCGGCGTTGACCTCGACACGTCGTGTCCCAGCAGAGCCGCGCAACAGGTTCTCGTGCTGCGCCTCGAGGCCGATCTTGCCAATCTGAAAGCGGGGCAGCCGCAAGAGTTGTTCCGGCGCGTCAATCCGTTCGAGATCACGGTCGCTGACCGGGCCGACATACCCGACCACATGCGCATGATCGCCCCGCAGCGGATAGCGGCGCGAAAGACCGACTTCGGGATGCACCCCCGGCAGAGCGGGCGCGTTGACCGCGACGCGGCTGATCTCCTCCCAAGTGACGCGGTCAGCGACCGTCACGGGGGTATCGCCGCGCAGTTCCGTCAATTCACGCCGGGCCTTTTCCAACTCGCCCGGATCCAGTTCGACCAGTCGGGCAAGTCGGGCTATGATTTCGTCCACGTCGCGGGCCTGTTCTCGGATCATGGTGATCCGGTAGCTGGGCACGTTTTCGGCAATGACCCGTCCTTCGCGGTCAAAAATGCGACCGCGCGTTGGGGGAATGAGCTGAACGTTGATACGGTTTTCATCGGCCAAAAGGCGGAACTGATCGGCCTGTTCAAGCTGCATATAGCGCATGCGCAGCGCGAGCGCGCCCATCACGCCCAATTGCAGCCCACCCACGACCAGACCGCGCCGGGTGATCCGTCGCTGGCTCTCTGCGGTGTCGCGGGGCGGGCGTCTCATAGGCGCGGCCCCGCCGTATCAAGATCGCCGGGCGCGCGCTTGCGCACACCCAACAAGACATGTGACAGGATAGCCATGGCCGGGTATGCGACCAATGTTGACAGGAGTTGCATCAGGCTGAGACCCAAAGGGGCCTGATCCACCATGAGAAGCGCCAAAATAACCCGGTTGGCAACGGTGATCAGAACCATGGTGCTGGCGACTGAAGCCCATTCCGCCGCAAAGGTTAGATCGCGCAACGAGGGCGCCCGATTGCGCAGGGTCTGTGTACCAATGACCATCAGCGCGGCCCAGAGTCCCGGCGGTCGCTGCAACATCAGATCCAACCCGAGTGTCACCACGGCCACCAGAAGCACCGGAACATAGTCCGGTCGACGCACCGCCCAGGCAAAGGTCAGCGCCATCACGAAATCCGGCCCGGCCCATTTCGGCGGCATATGCTCCAACGGCAGGAGGTGCAGAAAGAGCAGAGTGATACAAAGCACGAGATAGAGCGCCCGCATGACCCAAGACCGTGGCACGAGTGCATCAGCCATTGCCAGCCTCCGCAGCCTCTGCCGGATCGGTCGGGATGGCAGGGCCCTCCGTGCCGGGTAGGATCAAGGGGGCGATCACTTGTCCGGGGTCGGTCAACCGCTCTTTCTCATAGCTGCGCAGAACGCGCAGGAACTCTAGTCGCTCGTAGTCGGCAGATATGCGGACGCGCATACGACCGCCCGGATCTTCGGCCAGTTGACCGACCAAAAGACCAGCGGGAAACACTCCGCCATCGCCCGAGGTCAAAACGCGGTCGCCCGGGCGCACTTGATCCGGGGCTTCGACGAAATCGACCACCGGCGCGATGGAGTTATCGCCGATGATCAGCGCGCGCTGTCCCGACGGCTGGATCGTGACCGGGATACGGCTCGAGGTGTCGGTGAGCAGGATCACCCGCGCGGTGTTGCGTCCAACGCCGGAGATTCGCCCAACCAGCCCCAGAC
This sequence comes from Roseovarius sp. 217, assembly GCF_000152845.1. Taxonomy (GTDB): domain Bacteria; phylum Pseudomonadota; class Alphaproteobacteria; order Rhodobacterales; family Rhodobacteraceae; genus Roseovarius. The sequence continues at coordinate 257,603 of NZ_CH902584.1, read as the reverse complement.
CGTCCATCGACGCCCAGCCATCCATGATGCCATCGCGTGCGCCTACGTTGATCAGCACGGATTGCCGAAAGGGCGAGCCGCTGTCCGCCATCACCACGCCGGTGACATAGGTCAGACGCGGATCGAGCTGCACATTGTTGAGATCGAGCAGGCGGGCGTTTTCCTGTTCGAGTTGCAGGGCCGCCTCTTTCCACGCCTTCATCTGTTGCAATTCGCGGCGCAGATCCTGATTTTGTTGGTACATCCGCTGATAGCTCTGGAAATCGCGCAGAATGTTGACCGCCCCCGTGACCGGCGCCATCGCCCAGTCGAACGACGGGACGACCCGGTCTACGACCTGCGCGCGGAACCTCTCGACGCGCGGGCTGTCGATCCGCCAGATCAGAAAAATACCAAGCAGGCACAACAGCAGAACCCCCAGAAGCAGGCGCTTCAGTGGACCGCTGTAATCTTCGCCTTGTCCCCGGTCCCTAGCCACGGAATCCCCCTTCTACACAAAGGTGGGTGGTTCAGCTGTCGTAGTCAATCGCGTGGCGCAACTGCTTTTCAAACTCGAGCGCCTTACCGGTGCCAAGGGCCACGCAATTGAGACTGTCGTCGGCGATGGACACGGCCAGCCCGGTCTGTTCGCGCAGCGCCAGATCGAGATCACCCAAGAGAGCGCCACCTCCGGTCAGCATCACGCCCCGGTCGACGATATCGGCTGCCAGATCCGGCGGAGTGGCCTCAAGCGCCGTCATCACCGCCTCGCAGATCTGTTGCACCGGTTCAGCGAGCGCTTCTGCGATCTGTGCCTGACTGATTTCGATTTCCTTGGGCACGCCGTTGAGCAGGTCACGACCACGCACATGCATCGAAGTGCCACGCCCGTCGTCGGGCATGCGCGCCGTGCCGATGCTGGTCTTGATGCGCTCGGCGGTGGATTCGCCCACCAGCAGGTTTTGCTGGCGACGCAGATAGTTGATGATCGCTTCGTCCATGCGGTCGCCACCGACCCGCACCGAGCGGGCATAGACGATATCGCCAAGGCTGAGAACCGCGACTTCGGTCGTGCCGCCGCCGATGTCCACCACCATGTTGCCGGTGGGATCGGTGATGGGCATGCCAGCCCCAATGGCCGCAGCGATCGGCTCCGCAATCAGGCCCGCCCGGCGTGCGCCAGCAGAGAGCACCGATTGCCGGATCGCGCGTTTTTCCACCGGCGTCGCGCCATGGGGTACGCAGACGATGATCTTGGGCTTGGAGAAGGTCGAGCGCTTGTGCACCTTGCGGATGAAATGCTTGATCATCGCCTCGGCGGTGTCGAAGTCGGCAATAACGCCCTCGCGCATGGGCCGGATTGCCTCAATGCTGCCGGGTGTGCGACCCAGCATGAGCTTGGCATCCTCGCCCACGGCCAGCACTTTGCGGACACCGTCCTTGATGTGATAAGCGACAACCGACGGTTCCGAAAGGACGATGCCACGTCCTTTGACATAGACCAGCGTATTCGCCGTTCCCAAATCAATTGCCATGTCTGATGAAAACAGACTGGGAATCCTATCAAATATAGACATATGCGCCCGTGCCCTGTCGCTCAAAACGATGATTAACCCCGCGACTCGGGGTCTGGGGCGTTTGCCCTTATAGTGTCCGGATGGCGCGGGTGAAAGGGTGCGTTTCGAGTTCGCAAGCGTCAAACCGCCGCTTTAAGTGTTCAGATGGTCAAGTCTCGCGCGCACGGAAAGGCCATGTGCTTCAAGGCTCTCGGAGATGGCCAGCGTTTCGGCCGCGGGGCCGATAGCGCGCAGCGCTTCGGGCGTCATCTTGGCCAGTGTCGTGCGCTTGAGGAAATCCATCACCGACAGCCCGGACGAGAACCGGGCAGAGCGCGCCGTGGGCAGGACGTGATTGGGCCCACCCACATAATCGCCAATCGCCTCCGGGGTCCAAGCCCCCAGAAAGATCGCCCCGGCATGGGTGATCTGTTCGGAAAGGGTGTCAGGATCAGCGACGCAAAGCTCCAGATGTTCAGGCGCGATACGGTTCGAGAGCGTTGCTGCTGTGGCCATGTCGGGGACAAGAATAATCGCGCCATAGTCGCGCCAGCTGGCCCCCGCAATGGCGCGGCGCTCGAGCGTTTCAAGGTGGCGGTCGATGGCGGCGCTGACCGCGTCGGCCAAATCGGCATCGTCGGTGATCAGAATGGCCTGCGCGCTCTCGTCATGTTCTGCCTGGCTCAGCATGTCGAGCGCGATCCAGTCGGGGTTTTGCCCCCGGTCGGCAATCACGAGGATTTCCGAGGGGCCGGCGATCATGTCGATGCCGACTTTGCCGAACACCCGCCGCTTGGCGGCGGCGACAAAGGCGTTGCCGGGGCCGGTGATCTTGTCCACCGGGGCAATCGTTTCGGTGCCATAGGCAAGGGCGGCAATCGCCTGCGCGCCACCGATGCGATAGATTTCATCCACGCCCGCGATTTGCGCGGCCAAGAGAACCAGCGGGTTCGCCTTACCATCGGGGGTCGGCACCACGATGGCCAACCGCTCGACCCCAGCCACCTTGGCGGGAATGGCATTCATCAGCACGGATGAGGGGTAAGAGGCCAAGCCGCCCGGCACATAGAGACCCGCCGCAGAAACGGGAGTCCAGCGCCAACCCAGCCTTGCGCCGCTCTCTTCGGTCCAGCTTGCATCCTCGGGCATCTGCCGCGCGTGATAGGCGCGGATGCGGCTGGCGGCCAGGTCCAACGCGTCACGCTCTGCCTGCGGCACTTGACCGATCAGCGCCGCAATTTCTTGAGGTGAAAACCGCAGCGTTTCCGGCGTCAGCGTCAGGCGGTCGAACCGCTCGGTCAAGGCGATCACCGCTGCGTCCCCACGGGCGCGCACATCGGCGATGATGCCCGCGACGATATCGTCCACATCGGGGCTGTCCTCGCGTTTGGCGCTCAGCAAGTCTGTAAAGCAGGTCTCGAAATCGGGCGCGGTGGCGTCAAGCGTGATCGGCATGGCGGTTCCTTTCGCCGGGGGACATAGCGGGGTGGGACCCCTGTCTCAAGTCCCCGCATTTTTCTTGGGGCAAATACTCATACTCGGCGGCTGGCGGTGCGGATCAGCCCTCGTGATGGGGCACCTTGCCCGAAGGTGCGCGGTAGGGCCGTGTCACATCCTTGAGTGTGACCTCCAGGGCCTCGACCTCCAGCCGCAGCGCGCCATCGCCTGCCAGTGTCACGAGCACATGGCCCGCGCCCTCTGCTCCCGGCTCGAAGGTGATCGCGAGCAGCGACAGGATCATATCCTTGTCTCTCCGGTCGATGCCTTGGCTGGCCACACGCAAAACATTGTCCACCACCAAGAGCGATCGTACCCGTTCCGGCCCATGCCGTGGCTGACCCTGATCCTCCCACCGAAAGCGGTTGAGCAGCAGGCCCAAGCGACGCTGCCCCGCCTGCCATGTCATTTCGGTGATTGGAAAGACCGCATCCTGTGCGAGGCTCGAAATCACCCTGAGATCATCGGCGTCCATCGCCCCAAGATTGAGCGGCGCTTCGCGTCCATCCTCGAATTTGGCGTCTTGGGTCATTGACCACTGATCCTCTCGATTTTCGCACCGACGTTGCCCAGCTTTTCCTCGACCCGCTCATAGCCGCGATCAAGGTGATAGACCCGGTTGACGATGGTTTCGCCCGCTGCGGCCAGACCCGCAAGGATGAGCGACACAGAGGCCCGCAGATCGGTGGCCATGACCGGTGCACCCTTGAGGTGATCAACCCCGGTCACCGTGGCGGTGCCACCATGGACCTCAATCTTGGCCCCCATCCGCATCAGTTCTGGCGCATGCATGAAGCGGTTCTCGAAAATGCGTTCCTCCAGAACCGAGGTGCCTTCGGCGGTACACATCAACGCCATGATCTGCGCTTGCAGGTCGGTGGGAAATCCGGGGAAGGGCTCTGTCACCACATCGACAGAGCGCACCAGTCCGTTCTTGCGGCTCACCTTGAGACCCTTCTCGGTCTCGGTCACGCTGACGCCCGCCTCTTCGAGCTTGTCACAGAAAGCACCCACAAGGTCGCGCCGCCCGCCAAGGCATTCCACCTCGCCGCCGCAGATTGCAGGGGCAAGCATATAGGTGCCGAGCTCGATCCGGTCGACCACCACGGGATGTGTCGCACCACCCAGACGGTCCACGCCCTGAATGGTGATCGTGCTGGTGCCCTCGCCTTCGATCTGCGCGCCCATGCGGCGCAGACATTGCGCAAGATCGACAATTTCCGGCTCGCGCGCCGCGTTCTTGAGCACCGTCGTGCCCTTGGCCAGTGTCGCCGCCATCAGCGCGTTCTCCGTGGCACCGACCGAGACGATGGGAAACTCAAAAATGCCACCCTTGAGGCCACCGGGCGCGCGGGCATGCACATAGCCATCGCGCAGGTCCAACTCTGCGCCCATCGCTTCGAGTGCGCGCAGGTGCAGGTCTACGGGCCGCGCCCCGATGGCGCAACCACCGGGCAAAGACACGACAGCATGTCCATCGCGCGCCAGCATTGGCCCAAGAACCAAAATCGAGGCACGCATTTTGCGGACGATGTCATAATCGGCCACATGATTGTCCAGGGCATGTGAAGACAGTGCTAGAACTTGACCACCCTGCATCTGCGCCACTTCTGCCCCCAAGGATTGCAAGAGCGTGGTCATCGTCTTGATATCTGACAGGCGCGGCGCGTTCGTCAGGGTCAGGGGTTCTTCGCTGAGCAACGTGGCGGGCATCAGCGTGAGGCAGGCATTCTTGGCCCCTGCAATGGGGATTTGCCCACTCAATGGCCCGTTGCCGGTGACGATAATCGAATCCATCTGCTCTACCCTTCATCCTTGTCGTCGGTTGCCTTCGGGTCCGGCGTCTCGTCGGCCCGTGCGCGCATCTGCGCCTTACGCCGCGCGAGATTGGCCTTCAATGCCGATTTAAGCCTGTCGTCTCGGCTCTGACCTTGTTTCGCGCTCGTATCCGGCGTTAGTTTTTTATTCATGGCCTCTCTCTTACAGGAGGTGAGAAAAACCGTCCAGTTACCCCTTGCGCCATATGCAATAAGCGTCTAATCAGCGCGCCACACGTGCTGCTGTAGCTCAGTGGTAGAGCGCGTCATTGGTAATGACGAGGTCGGGAGTTCAATCCTCCCCAGCAGCACCAGTTTTCCCCGTTTTGCGGTGACCTTCCATCAGGAAACTCTGGCCGTGATGGTCTATGCGCCCTTGAAATTGATGCTTCCTTCGCGTTCGAGAGCGTCGTCGAGTGCCATTTTTTCGGCGATTTCCGCGCGGCGTTCTGCCTTTTGACGGCGAAGTCGGCCATATTGGCCGATGCCGATCCCTGTAAGGATGATCGCACCGCCGGGGATCAGGCCGGGGCCAGGGTCTTCTCCGAGCAACAGCATGGCGATAACGAGCGCTGCGACGGGAGAGAACGACGTGGCCAAGGATATATCACCCGAGCGCGCATATTTCAGGCCGAGGGTCCATGAAAACTGTCCCACGACGATGACGAGGATGGCATATACCCAGACCCATTTCCAAACGATGCCCGAAAAAATGTCTTGAAAATGCAAGGCTCCATAGAGGTAGATCGCGAGGAAATAATAGATGATCGTGCCAAGAATGGTTCGATAGATTGAGAAGATTCCCAGTGGAATGCCCTTGAGCCCAACCCGGCTGACGATGGTCGAGGCGATGAAGGACAGGGTCGCAAACACCGTCGCAATCTCACCCTTTCCAAATGTAAAGGCGGCACTATCGCTGTTCAGAACCAGCATGAGAAGTGCGCCCAGAAGGGCAATCAGACCAGCGGCAAAGGCCCAATAATCAAGTTTTTCCCCAAGAAGGAGGAACGTTGTGAGCAAAAACAGCGGCGGTTCGATCCGCCCGATCAGTACCACATTCGTAACGGTGGTGTAATCGAGCGCGATAAAGAACAGGGCCGGTGTCACCGCTGATGACAAAAGTGCCGAAAGCGAAAGAATCCCCCAATCCTTGCGCGTGAGCCTGCGCAGGGTCTCGCGTGTCCAGTCTTTGTGAAACATGATGCCCATCGGAATGAGCGACAGCAGAGACCCCAGAAAGAGCAGATTGCAAAGCGTAACGGCGTTGCGCCCCATCACGGGATGTTCTCGACCAATATCGGCCAGCAACGAGACCACGGAATTGGACGCCGCGTAGACCAGCACCGCAACCCAGACCAGGACAGCGCCCATCAAGGCCAAAGATTTGCCTGAAGGCTCTCTATTTACGGCGATGTTCATTGTGGCTGTTCCCGTTCTCTCGTGACCGTTCTGGGCCAGATCCTGCGCCATCTTCGCCAGACCTGTTCAAAAAGCAACAAAACGATGATCACGCCTTGGTGGTGAGGAAGAGAGACACGTTGGTGGTTGCGATCGAAACACAGCCATTGCCCCTGCGGACGAGGTCTGTAACCTGCGCGAAGATGCACAAGTCGGGGGGGTGTGATGCTCGAGGTCAAACCGGAACGGTTTTTGGATGATCTGCACCATCTGCGCAGCTTTGGTGCCGCGGGGGTGGGCAAGGGCGTGGTGCGGCCTGCCTATAGCCCGCCCGATATTGCCGCTCGGCACTGGTTGGCAGAGCGTATGGCAGAGGCAGGGCTCAGACCGCAATTTGATCCGGTGGGCAGTCTTTTTGGATTGGTTGATGGGCCATCGCTCTTGCTGGGCAGTCATAGTGACAGTCAACCTGAGGGCGGTTGGCTGGACGGCGCGCTGGGAGTGATTGCCGGGTTGGAAATCGCCCGAGCCGCCCGAGAGGCGGGTGGCCCGCCCGTGTCAGTCGTATCCTTTCAAGATGAAGAAGGGCGCTTTGGCGTGACCACGGGCAGCGCGATCTGGTCGGGAAATCTGGCTCTGGAGGTGGCGGACCGGCAGACGGATCGAATGGGCGTCAGCTTTGCCGAGGCGCGTGCGGCGATGGCGCATTTGGCGGGAAAGTTTGTCGATCCCTCGCAGTTCTCCGGGTTCATGGAACTGCATATCGAACAGGGCCCATGGCTGTCCGAAGCCAAGGAGGCTGTGGGGATTGTTACTGATATCGTAGGGATTCGGGATATGCGGATCACCTTTGACGGCGAACAAAACCATGCGGGCACCACGCCCATGCATCGCCGCCGGGATGCCTTTCAAGGGCTTGCGCGGTTCAACGCTCTGATCAACGAGCGGTTTCGCAACGTGGTGTCTCCACAAACCGTCTGGACCATTGGGCATGTCGCGCTGCACCCGGATGCGCATTCTATCGTTCCGGGGCGCGCGACCTTCTCGATGCAATGGCGCGATGGAGATACCGAGCGATTGAGCCGCATGGAGACAGTCATTCGCGACGCCGCCGAGGAGGTTGCGAGCGCGGCGGGTCTTGGCCTCAGCTTTGGCGATATGCTGGGACTGGAACCGGTGCCGATGGATGCGCGCCTGCGTGCAGCGCTTTGCGAGAGTGCGGACACGGTCGCTCCGGGACGTTGGCGACAGATGCAATCGGGCGCGCTGCATGATGCCACCAATGTGGCGCGACTGATGCCAGCGGCCATGCTTTTTGTGCCGTCGATCAATGGCATCAGCCATGCCTTCGCCGAAGACACTGACGAGGCTGATTTGGTGACCGGTCTCATGGTGCTCGCGGGTGCGGTGGGGCGCGGTTCAGTCTGACACGTATGCTGCACTGCTGCGTGACAAGTAACGATATTTTTACACAATGAACGGATCTGAATCATGGGCGAGTCGCATGTCTTTATTTTCCATTCGAGGTTGGCGGGGTGACTCAGATTTGTGGGCCGGAGGAGGGCGGAAACATATGCTGTATGAGTTTAGAGATCGTATGTTGCCGGATGTCGAAGGTCTTGATGCTCTGCCGCGCCCGCCGGGTGCGGTGCGTGAAATGCGTCTTGCCGACCTATGCACCGGGTGTGGTGATTGCGTCGCAGTCTGTCCGAACCAGATCATCGAGTTGGATAAGGAACGTTTGCCGGTTGTTATCTCGATTCAGAGTTGTGGACTGTGTGGCCTATGCGCCGACGTCTGCACGCATGGTGCGATCGAGTTCACCCGCGAGACGCGATCCGGTCTGACGCGCGTATTACAGGCTGAGGCCAGTAACGGGCCGATTTTCTGATGACGCAACGGTGACGGGGCGCAGGTCCTGCACGATATGTCGCATTCTGAATTCATCTTTGGGCCCCATCTTAAGGGCATGCAGAGATGGAGCGTTGCACGAAATCCGAGATGAGCTTTCAACACGATGACACGACGGACCTAGACGTCCACCATACGCCGCGTGATATTCACGACCGGGTTGCTCTGCGGATCGTGAAATTCATGCGGATTTTTGCCGACGCCTTTTTTTCCAAGCGTTACGGTCACCGGGCTGTGGTCCTTGAGACCGTGGCCGCGGTTCCGGGCATGGTGGGTGGCCTGTTGCGGCATCTCAAATCCATTCGCCATATCCGTGATGATCAGGGATGGATCCGCGAACTGCTGGATGAGGCCGAGAATGAGCGCATGCATCTGATGACCTTTATTCACATTGCGCAGCCGTCACGGGCAGAGCGCATGTTGATCATGGTGGCGCAGATGATTTTTTATAATGTGTTCTTCTTTACCTACCTCTTTGCGCCGCGCACCGCCCATCGGATTGTCGGATATCTGGAAGAGGAAGCGGTGGTCAGTTACACACAATACTTGGCCGAAATCGATGCTGGCGGCCAAGAGAACGTGGCGGCACCGCAAATCGCCATCGACTATTGGAATTTGGGTGCGGATGCCCGTTTGCGGGACGTCGTGATCAGGGTCCGCTCGGACGAGGCTTATCACCGCGACACAAATCACCGCTTTGCCAATGAAATCATGGAGGGGCGTGATCCATAAGTCCAAGGGGAGATTTTCAGACTTTTCCTATCCCCACGCCACATCTCCCAGAAAGATATAGCCCGCGCCATAGATCGTCTTGATCAGGCGCGGATTTTTGGGATCTTCGCGCAGCTTTGTGCGCAAGCGCGAAATGCGGACATCCATGGCGCGGTCAAAGCTCTCGCCCGCCGCTCCGCCAAGCGCCTCTTGCATGGCCTGCCGGGAGATCAGGCGTTTTGGGCGTTCGAGAAAGAGCCGCAGCACCTCGCCTTCGGCATGGGAAAAGGGTGTTTCAACGCCCGTTTCATCTTCCAGCATGTATCGATCGAAATGGGCGGTCCAGCCGTTGAAGCGTGCCACCTCACCCGTTTGTGGTGCAGGTGTTCCTCGCCGCAACCGGGCGCGGACCCGCGCCACCACCTCGGCTGGATCAAAGGGTTTGATGATGTAATCATCTGCGCCAAGTTCCAGACCCGTGACCCGGTCCTGCACCTGCGCACGGCCTGAGATAATGATCACAGTCGCCCCCTGCTCTAGCGCCAGCCGATGCACGAGGCTGAGCCCATCACGATCCGGCAGCGACAGATCTACGAGGCAGACATCTGGCGTCGTACTGCGCAGGGCTGCTTCGAACTCTGTGGCGCGGCCGAAGGTCATGGTGCGAAACCCGGCTTCGGTCAAGGCCTCGGCCAGCATGGAGCGGATCGCAGGTTCGTCGTCAAGAATCGTAACAAGCGGCGCGGTCATAGCATCTCTCCGGCAGTGAGGGCCGCATCTAGCTGGGTTGCGGTGAAGGGCTTGCGCAGTACTGGGACGCGTTTGGCGGCCTCGCGATGCAGCGGGTCGTCAGGCGGCAGCGACGTCATGAGCACCATTGGGCACCCTGTGCGGCGGGGCAGGGCGGCCAGATCGAGTCCGGTTCTGTCACCTTCCAGAACGATGTCCGACAGGACGGCGGAAATCTCGGGTAAATCGGCAATCAGGGCTGACGCTTCGTCCACGCTCGCTGCCTCGATCACGCTATGACCGGCACCCCGTAGCATATCGCGCAGGGTCGAGCGCAGATCCGGGCTGTCCTCGACCAAGAGCACGAGCCCGGGCGGGCGTGCCGCCCCGGCTGGGCGCAGGGGCAGGCGCAGAGCCACGCGCCCGCCTTGGTCGGTGTTGTCGAGAATGACGCGCCCGCCCGCCAGTTTGGTCATGTCGTAGACCATGGACAGGCCAAGCCCCGATCCCTCGCCCCCTTTGGTGGTAAAGAACGGATCGAGCGCATGTTTGAGCGCCTCGGGGCTGAACCCGGGTCCGGTATCGGTGACCGCAAATTCGAGCCATGTGTCCTGCAGGGGGTGGGTGGTGAGAGTGATCGTGCCACTTCCTGCACAGGCATCGCGGGCGTTGAGTACCAGATTGATCAGCGAGTCCTGCAACATGCCCGGATCAAGCAGGTAACGGTCATTGATGCCTTCGCGCCCGAAGTGAAGTGTGATGCCAGAGGGCAGCGCAGAGCGGGCCAGTGTTTCAAGATCGTCCAGAAAAGCGGCAAGATCCGTGGGCACCGGTTCGTGTTCGCGCGGGCCGGTCATGTCGGCGATCCGGTTCAAAAGCCCGCCCCCGCGCCGCGCTGCGGCCAGCGTGGCGTTGATCAGCTCTTGCGCCGCAGGTTGAAGGCCCATCCGCCCAAGTCGTGATTGCATGCCCAGAATAATCGTCAGAAGGTTCGAGAAGTCATGCGCAAGGCCAGAGGTCAGCTGAGCGGCCATCTCGCGACGCCGTGTTTGTTGCAAGGCGGCTCGAGTCTGACTTTCTTCAGTGATATCCATGGACAGGATATAGACGCCGCCGCTGGAATGATCCGGCGTCAGGGCCACACGGACGCGCCGCGAGCTTGGTTCATGGGTGAATTCAAAAACCGAGGCTTGTCCGGCATAGGCCTTGCCGAGTTCCGGCCCGATAATGGCCCATGTCTCCGGTCCCAGCACCTCTGCCGCGTGCACGCCGATCAGGTCAGCGCGTGAGCCGGGCATGACGGAGGTCAGTCGGCGGTTGGAATAGGTATAGCAGTGGTCCGGGCCGACATGTGCGATATGGGCGGGCATCATCTCGGCTGTGAGGCGCGTGCGCGCCTCGGCCTCGGAAATCTGACGCTTGGCCTCTTCGAGTGCTGTGATCGTTGCCTCAAGCTGGCGATTGGTCGCTGACAATTCCTCGGAATACTCGACCAACTGGTCGGATAGCTCTTCGGAGCGTGAGCGCAAAAGCGCTTCTTGGCGTTTGGTGCGTGTGATGTCGGTATAGACCGTGACCCACCCCCCTTGCGGAAGCGGCGTGCCTTCGACGCTGATCGTGCGGCCATTGGCGCGGGCGCGTTCCATGTAATGCGGCTCGAACGCGCGGGCGATTTCAACGCGGGTGGCGACAAACGCGTCGACATCTCCCACATCACCGTAATCGCCACGTGTCGCCAGATAGTGGATTGTGTCGGCAAAATCGGCGCCAGGGGTCACGAGCGTATCGGGCAGGGCGAACATTTCCTGAAACCTCCGATTGCAGACGGCAAGCTGGAGATCACGGTCATAGATTGTCAGTGCCTGCTGAATAAGGTTCAGCCCGGCCATTGTCATGGCGTCATGATCGGCGCGGCTTGGGCACATGAAGGGGTCCTCCTCTTCTTTGGCTAGCATCGGAAAACCTCTCCGCAAAGGGCAATCGTCGCCCTGTTACAATTCGTAAGGTTTGCGAAATGTTCAGGAAAAAGTTGACGGCGACGGTGATTCTCGCACCCTCTAGGGAGAGGAGAATCGCCTCAAGGCGGTCGGATGCTCGTGAACGCGGGCAAAGGGAGGATATAACTTGGCACAGCCGTCACAGGCGACGGACGGGATGGATTCCGTTCCGGCGCTCTTGCAACGTAACGCCACGCGGTTCGCGGATAAATCCGCCTACCGCGAAAAGGAATATGGTATCTGGCAATGCTGGACCTGGGCCGAGGCGGAGAAGGAAATTGAGGCACTTGCCTTGGGTCTCATCAACCTTGGCGTGAATGAGGGCGATTTCATCGCGATCATTGGCCAGAACCGCCCACATTTTTATTGGGCGATGGTCGCCGCGCAATCAGTCGGAGCGATCCCAGTGCCGCTCTATCAGGACGCCGCCGCCCCCGAGATGGCCTATGTCATGGACCACTGCGGCGCCCGGTTTGCGATTGTGCAGGATCAGGAGCAGGTCGACAAATTGATCGAGGTGCAGGAGGGGCTGCATCAGCTTGAACATATGATCTACGTCGATCCACGTGGATTGCGGAAATACGATCACCACAAACTGCACCGCTTCATCGACATCCAGGAGCAGGGGCGCGCCGCCTATCACGAATGGATTGAGGATCTCAAGGCGCGGCGCGGCCGGCTTACCTATAACAGCGTCTGTGTTATGCTCTACACCTCTGGCACCACCGGAAAGCCCAAGGGCGTGGTTCTGAGCAACCGCAACATTATCGAAGCGTCGAAATCCTCGTCTGAATTCGACAAACTGACCACTGATGAAGAAGTGCTCGCCTATCTACCGATGGCATGGGTGGGTGATTTCATCTTTTCCATCGGGCAGGCCTATTGGTGCGGTTTCTGCGTCAACTGCCCGGAAAGCCCGGAAACCATGCAGACCGATCTGCGCGAGATTGGACCGACCTATTACTTCGCCCCGCCGCGGGTGTTCGAGACTCAGTTGACCAATGTGATGATCCGGATGGAGGATGCAGGGCGCGTCAAGAAGTGGCTCTTTGATCACTTCATGGCACATGCCCGGCGGGTCGGTCCTTCGATCCTTGATGGTAAGCCGGTGAGTGGAATGGACCGGCTGAAGTATGCGCTTGGGAACCTGTTCATTTACGGTCCACTCAAGGATACGCTCGGGCTTGGCCGGGTTCGGGTTGGTTATACGGCGGGCGAAGCCATCGGTCCGGAGATCTTTGATTTCTACCGCTCGCTTGGGATCAACCTGAAACAGCTCTACGGTCAGACCGAGGCCAGCGTATTCATCACCCTACAGCCAGATGGCGAGGTCCGCAGCGATACTGTCGGGGTGCCTGCACCGGGTGTGGAAATCAAAATCAGTGATACGGGCGAGGTATTCTACCGCTCTGCGGGTACGTTTGAGTACTACTATAAAAATCCCGAGAGCACGGCATCTACCAAGGATGCTGACGGCTGGGTTGCCACAGGCGATGCAGGCTTTTTCGAGGAAGGCAGTGGGCATCTGCGGATCATTGATCGCGCCAAAGATGTGGGCAAGATGGCTGATGGGCGGTTGTTCGCCCCCAAATACGTTGAGAACAAGCTCAAGTTCTATCCCAACATTCTGGAGGCGGTGGTGTTTGGCAACGGGCGCAATGCCTGCTCCGCCTTCATCAACATTGACCTCACGGCAGTTGGAAATTGGGCCGAACGCAACAATATCGGTTATGCGTCGTATCAGGAATTGGCCGGGCATCCGAGTGTGCTCGAAACGATCAAGGCCCATGTGGAAGAGGTCAATCGCAGTCTCGCCGACGATCCGATGCTGTCACATTGCCAAGTGCATCGGTTCCTTGTGCTTCATAAAGAGTTGGATGCCGACGATGGCGAGATGACCCGCACCCGCAAGGTGCGCCGAAGTGTGATATCGGAGAAATTCGATGACCTTCTGACCGCGCTCTACGATGGGTCGAGTGAAATCTACACCACCACTGAAGTGACCTATGAGGACGGCCGCAAGGGTGCGATCAGCGCTACCCTCAAGATCGTCGATGCCAAGGTCGCGCCGGTGGCAGCGGCGCATAAGGTGGCGGCGGAATGAGCGGGCCGGAACATAGGGAGGCGGTCATGCTTGACGCGAGCGAAGGTTACACGACCGAAGACGGTCGCAAAATCGGCGGCGTGGTGATGGAGATGAAGAACATCACACTACGGTTCGGTGGTGTGGTGGCGATCAAGGACATCAGTTTTGACATCCGTCAGGGAGAAATTCGCGCCATTATCGGGCCGAACGGGGCAGGCAAATCCTCGATGTTGAATGTGATCAGCGGGTTTTATCACCCGCAAGAGGGTGAGGTCTGGTATCAGGGCGCACGGCGCCCACAGATGAAGCCCTACGAAGTGGCACGCCAAGGAATTGCGCGCACGTTTCAGAACATCGCCCTGTTTGAAGGTATGACCGTGCTCGACAACGTAATGACGGGCCGCATCCGGCAAATGAAGGCGGGCCTGCTGTCACAGGCAATCTGGAAGGGCAAGGCAGAGCGGGAAGAGACCTTGAACCGCGAAGTCGTTGAAAAGGTCATCGACTTTCTGGAGATCCAGCATATCCGCAAGACCCCGGTGGGGCGTCTGCCTTATGGTCTGAAAAAGCGGGTGGAATTGGCGCGCGCGCTCGCGGCGGAGCCGTCAATCCTGCTCTTGGATGAGCCGATGGCGGGTATGAACGTCGAAGAGAAAGAGGACATGAGCCGCTTTATCCTCGACGTGAACGACGAATTCGGCACCACGATTGCCCTCATCGAACATGATATGGGTGTGGTCATGGACCTCTCCGACCGCGTGGTCGTGATGGATTACGGCAAGAAGATCGGCGACGGCACCCCCGACGAGGTGCGCAGAAATCAAGACGTGATCGACGCCTATCTGGGGGTCGCACATGACTGAGCTATACAGACCAACCTCGGCCGGATCGCGCATGCTTGCGCGGCTGGCCTCTGGGGCTCAGGCACTGCGCCCCATGCACTCTGCGGATAGGGAGTCAGTCTAATGCCTGATCAATTGATTTTCGGGATGGAGGTCGTGCTCAATGGCCTCATGGCAGGGGTGCTCTATGCGCTGGTCGCCTTGGGCTTTGTGCTCATCTACAAGGCGTCAGGCATCTTCAACTATGCGCAAGGTGTGATGGCGCTGTTTGCGGCGATGACCTTGGTGGGGATGATGGAGGGGCGCGTACCCTTCAGCCATTTGATCAACGCGATTTTCGGCACAGAAATCCATCACTTTGGGTGGCACCTGCCTGGGCTGTTGGCAATCCTGTTGACCATGGTGATCATGGTGGTGCTCGCTTGGATCGTGAATCAGTTGATCTTCCGGCATCTGGTGAATCAGGAGCCGATCATCCTCTTCATGGCAACGATTGGTCTTGCCTATTTCCTCGAAGGATTCGGGGATATGATGTGGGGCAGCGACATCAAGAAGCTGGACGTGGGCCTGCCGCAAGGGATCAACGACTGGATAGACGCCACGACCTTCGAGATCATGGGTTACGGCTTTTTCATCGACAATCTTGATATTGTGGCGACAGGGGTGGCGGCGCTTTTGGTGATCGCTCTCGTGGCCTTTGCACAATATTCCAAGCAGGGTCGCGCGATGCGCGCGGTGGCAGACGACCATCAGGCGGCTCTGTCCGTTGGCATCTCGCTCAATTTCATCTGGGTCATGGTTTGGTCGCTGGCGGGGTTTGTCGCCCTGGTGGCGGGCATCATGTGGGGCACCAAATCCGGCGTGCAATTCTCGCTCTCGCTGATTGCGCTCAAGGCGTTGCCGGTGCTGATGCTGGGCGGCTTCACCTCGATCCCCGGTGCGATCGTGGGGGGGTTAATCATCGGGGTGGGTGAAAAGCTCTTTGAATTTGCGATTGGTCCCATGGTGGGCGGGGCAACCGAGAACTGGTTCGCCTATGTTCTGGCTCTTATTTTCCTCGTGTTCCGACCGCAGGGTCTGTTCGGCGAAAAGATCATCGAGAGGGTGTGAGACCATGCAAAAGCTCATCGCCATCGTCAACGTGATCGCCTGGGCCGGGTTCTGGTCGTTTGGCTATCTTGCGCTGTCGGCTCGGGTAGAAAACACCGGGCAGATGGTCACCGCCGCAGTCCTCGCCGCATTGGGTGGGGGTGTGGGTATGCTCGCATACCTCTGGCTGGTGCGCCACACCGAGGCCACAGGGTATGCCAAACCCGCAAATCGCGCGATCAAGCGCGAAGACGACGAAATCCATGGGGAGGTTCTCTAGATGTTTTACCGTGAGGCGGGGGATTTCAAGACCTCCTATACCGACGACAGCCAGACCTTTCCGATCAAGTTTGATCGTTACCGCTATTATGTGGTGCTGGTTTCGGCCTTTGCGGTAGTGCCGTTTGTGGTCAACGATTACTGGGTCAATGCGGTGTTTCTACCGTTTCTGATTTACGCGATTGCCGCCATCGGTCTCAATATCCTTGTGGGGTATTGCGGTCAGGTGTCGCTTGGAACGGGCGGGTTTATGGCCGTAGGGGCCTATTCGGTTTACAAGTTGATGACCAGCTTTCCCGACGTAAGCATTCTGATTCATATCATTCTTGCTGGCGTCATAACGGCAGCTGTCGGGGTTCTATTCGGCCTGCCGTCGTTGCGGATCAAAGGGTTCTACCTTGCTGTCGCGACCTTGGCGGCGCAGTTCTTTCTGGTCTGGCTCTTCAATCGGGTGCCGTGGTTCTACAATTACTCGGCCTCTGGCCAGATCAGCGCGCCCGAACGTTCCTTTTTGGGCGTGCCGGTCACGGGGGCGGAAACTGCCCCTTGGGCGGCCTATCTCTTTTGCCTCGTGTTCGTGGTGGCCTCGGCAATCATAGCGCGCAACTTGACGCGCGGTATGGCCGGACGCAAATGGATGGCGATCCGTGATATGGATATCGCCGCCGAGATCATCGGGGTGAACCCGCTCAAGGCCAAGCTCACTGCTTTTGCCGTCAGTTCGTTTTTTGTGGGCATCTCGGGCGCGCTGTTTTTCGCTGTCTATCTGGGCGCGGTCGAGGTGGGCGAGGCCTTTGGCATCAACAAGTCGTTCCTCGTTCTCTTCATGGTGATCATTGGTGGACTTGGGTCGATTTTCGGGAGCTTTGCCGGCGCCGCGTTTCTTGTGCTGTTGCCGGTGCTTCTCAAGAACACGCTTGTGGGGGGGCTTGGCTGGCCCACCGATCTTGCCGCGCATCTTGAGTTCATCATTGTCGGCGCGCTGATCATCATCTTCCTGATTGCAGAGCCGCATGGGTTGGCACAGTTGTGGCGCGTGGCCAAGGAAAAACTGAGACTTTGGCCCTTTCCGCATTGAGGATGGGGCAAAGGTGGGTTGACGCCCACCCTACGAGATTGGGCGTAAAAAATCGCGTCCAAGACGAGACGTCGGAAAAACCAAGGGAGGAATAAACCGATGAAACAGAGACTGCTGACGGCGCTGACCGCCGCCATGTTGGTCGCAAGCCCGGCGCTGGCCGAGCTGACGGTCGTCGACACAAGCTATCGCACTGGGCCTTACGGCGCGAATGGCATCCCGTTCTCGGACGGCTACCAGGATTACTTTACCCTGCTCAACGAGCGCGATGGCGGCATTGGCGGGGAGAAAATCAATCTGGTGGAATGCGAGACGGGCTATAACACTGAAAAAGGGGTGGAGTGCTATGAAGCCACCAAATCCGCGGGCAATGGCGCGCTGATCTATCAGCCGCTCAGCACCGGCATCACGTATCAGCTGATCCCCAAGGTTTCCTCTGATGGCATCCCGATGCACACGATGGGCTATGGCCGCACCTCGGCCAAGAATGGCGAAGTTTTCAAGTGGGTTTTCAACTACCCTGCCAACTACTGGGATGGCGCAAGCCACGCCATAACCCATATTCTGAACGAGAACGGCGGTGATATCAAAGGGCGAAAGATAGCGCTCGTTTATCACAACTCTGCTTATGGCAAAGAGCCGATCCGCACATTGGAAGAGCTGGCCAAGAAGCATGGCTTTGAACTGACCCTGTTGCCGGTCGAACATCCCGGGCAGGAACAAAAATCGCAGTGGCTCCAGATCCGCCGCGAAAAGCCGGACAATGTGCTGATGTGGGGCTGGGGCGTGATGAACCAAGTGGCCGTGCAAGAGGCGGTCAACATCCGCTATCCCATGGACCAGTTCATCGGTATTTGGTGGTCCGGCTCCGAGAATGACGTAAAGGCCGCCGGTGAGGGCGCCAATGGCTACAAGGCACTGACATTCCACAATCTTGGGGATGAGTATCCGGTCTATGACGACCTTCGCAAATTTGTGGTGGATGGCGGAAAGGCCGCTGGTGCAGGCGATCAGGTGGGCTCAGTGCTCTATAACCGGGGCATGTATGCCGCGATGCTGGCCGCCGAGGCGATCAAGACCGCGCAGGAAATGCACGGCGTGTCCGCGATCAACGCAGCGCAGATGCGGGACGGCATGGAGAATCTTGAAATGACTGAGGCCAAGATGGCGGCGCTCGGCCTGCCCAACTTTGGCCCCGAGTTCAAGGTCAGCTGTCAAAACCACGGTGGCAACGGCTTTGGCGCCGTGTCGCAATGGGATGCGGCTGCGGGCGAGTTCAAGCTGATCACCGACTACTTCCAGTCGGATCAAGAGATCATCTCGGCGCTCGTGGCCGAGGACAGCGCGGCCTTTGCCGCCGAAAGCGGCATCACGCCGGGCTGCTGATCGGAGTGAGCCATTCCGGTCGCGGAGTGATCCGCGGCCGGAGACCATGAGTGTTTTGACAAGATGACGACGGGGCTGTCCTGTCTGTCTGAGACGGAGATCTGTGATGCTGGATACTTCCCCACGCGACGAGACCCTGCTTGAGGTCAACAACATCGAGGTGATCTACAATCACGTCATTCTCGTGCTCAAGGGTGTCAGCCTCAACGTGCCCAAAGGCGGAATAACGGCCCTCTTGGGCGGCAATGGCGCGGGCAAGACCACAACGCTCAAGGCGATTTCCAACCTGTTGAAATCCGAGCGTGGCGAGGTGACCAAGGGTACGATCACCTACCGCGGTGAGCGGGTACAGGATCTCATGCCCTCTGATCTGGTCAAAAAGGGCGTGGTGCAAGTAATGGAAGGGCGGCATTGCTTTGAGCATCTGACGGTCGAAGAGAACCTCTTGACCGGGGCTTATACGCGTGGTGTTTCGCGTGGCGAGATTGATGCAGATCTGAACATGGTTTACGACTATTTCCCTCGCCTCAAGGAGCGGCGAAAATCACAGGCTGGCTATACCTCAGGCGGAGAGCAGCAGATGGTCGCGATTGGTCGGGCGCTGATGTCGCGCCCTGAGACAATCCTCTTGGATGAGCCAAGCATGGGCCTTGCGCCGCAACTTGTGGAACAGATCTTTGGCATCGTGAAATCGTTGAACGAAGAGCAGGGCTACACGTTCCTGCTGGCTGAGCAGAATACCAATGTGGCGCTGAGGTTCGCGCATTACGGCTATATCCTCGAATCCGGGCGCGTGGTGATGGATGGCGATGCCAAAAGCCTGCGTGAGAACCCGGACGTCAAGGAATTCTACCTTGGAATGTCGGATGAGGGGCGCAAATCGTTCAGGGACGTGCGCAGCTATCGCCGCCGCAAGCGTTGGTTGGCGTGACGCGCGGTTTCCCATTTGCATGACCCTGCGCCAGAGGATGATGGCATGACCCAGTATTTTGATTCCCTTGAGACCCGAAGTGATGAGGCGCGCGCCGAAGCTCTGACACATCTGCTGCCGCAGCAGATCGCTCGGGCGCAGGTCTTGCCGGGCTATGCTGGGGCTTTGGATGGATTTGACGCGGCACAGATGACTGACGTGGCCAATCTGGCGCGCCTGCCAGTGCTACGCAAATCTGACATGGGGCGCGCGCAAGGACAGGCCGCGCCGTTTGGCGGGCTCACGAGTCGTGCCGCGCATGATTTCGCGCATGTGTTTCAATCGCCGGGGCCGATATATGAGCCGGGAGGCGTGGCACATGACTGGTGGCGGATGGGTCGATTTCTGCATGCCTGCGGTGTTGGTAGGGGCGATATCGTGCAGAACTGCTTTTCCTATCATTTGGTGCCTGCCGGAATGATCTTTGAGAATGGCGTGCGCGCGGTCGGCGCTGCGGTTTTGCCGGCCGGGACGGGCCAGACCGAATTGCAGGTTCGTGCTGCATATGATGTGGGGGTCACCGCCTATGCCGGTACGCCCGATTACCTCAAAGTTATTCTCGACAAGGCCGAAGAGATGGGAGTGTCACTCAAGATCACAAAGGCGGCCGTCGGGGGCGGGGCGCTGTTTCCGTCGCTGAGGGCGGAGTACGCCGAGCGGGGCATTCAGTGTCTGCAATGCTATGCCACGGCTGATCTGGGCAATATCGCCTATGAAAGCGCGGCACAGGAGGGGATGATCGTCGACGAGGGTGTGATCGTCGAGATCGTGACCCCCGGCACGGGCACCCCTGTCGCCCCCGGCGAGGTGGGCGAAGTGGTCGTGACGACGCTTAATCCTGACTATCCGTTGATCCGTTTCGCCACGGGCGATCTCAGTGCGGTGATGGAAGGGACAAGCTCCTGTGGCCGCACAAACCTGAGGATCAAGGGCTGGATGGGCCGCGCCGACCAGACCACCAAGATCAAAGGCATGTTCGTCCGTCCTGAGCAGGTGGCCGCTTTGGTGGCGCGGCATGACAGCATTTCACGCGCGCGTGTGATTGCCAGCCGTGAGGGCGAGGCAGATGTGATGACCGTTCGGATCGAGGCCGCTGGCGGTGAGGCCGAGCATTTTGCCGGGTCAGTTGCCGAGACACTCAAGCTCAAGGGCCGGATCGAAATCGTGCCACCCGGCAGCCTGCCCAATGATGGCAAGGTGATCGAAGACCTGCGCAGCTACGAGTGACGCCGCCTAAATCTTGAGAAGATTTCGGACCGCGATCTATTCAAGATCGCGGGGCCGTCATGAGAACCGATTGGCGTCATAAGGCGCAAGGTCGATATTCGGGCGCTTGCCGCTCAAAAGGTCGGCCACGATCCGCCCCGTCTTGGGGCCAGCTGTCAGCCCAATATGCTGGTGTCCAAAGGCCGCGTGTACACCCGTGCGCCCAATCTCGCCAATCAGCGGCAGGCTGTCGGGCGTCGACGGGCGAAAGCCCATCCATTCCTCGACACCCTTATAGGTCAAATCGGGAAAGACGCGTGCCGTGCCACGCCGGATTAAATCGAGCGGCGCGCGGGATGGACCCTTGGTGATACCGCCAAGTTCGACTGTTCCTGCACAACGAAGTCCATGCGCCATCGGGTTAACAGCGAATTTGCTGCTGGCGATGATCATCGGGTTGCGTGGCATCTGCGAGGGTTTGTTGAAGTGCAGGTGATAGCCGCGCTCGGCCTCGAGCGGCACCTTCAGGCCGAGTTTTTGCATCAGGGGTTTGGACCAGATCCCGGCCGCCAGCACAGCACTATCGCAGGGCATTTGGCCGCGATCCGTTTCGACACCAGAGATGTGTCCATCCGAGAGCGTAATGTCGCGGACTTCGGCCTGGACAAAATGCCCGCCTTCGTCCTCTAGGACAGCGACCAGATCGGCCATGTAGGCGCCGGGATTCAGAATGTGACCATGACCCTTGAGCGTTGCGAGGCATTGGATCGCGGGTCCGAGCATCGGCTCTGCCTCTTGCACGGCACCACCTTCCAACAACTCGGGCACATAGCCCGCCTCACGTTTGAGCGCCCAGCCATAGGCGTCAGCCTCAAATTCGGCTCGGCTTTCATAAGCATAGCTGAAATCACTGGAGGCCACCCATTTTTCGGCCCGCGTTCCGCGTGTGAGGGCAAGGTGTTGATCCAGACTGTCGCTGACAATGGCGGTGATCCCTGCCACCATGCGCCGCGTGTCTCGGTCATTGGCGTTGGCCGCGAATTTTATCAACCACGGGATCAGACGCGGGAAATAGGACCATTGCACAAAGAGTGGCTTATAGGGGTTCAGGGCATACTTCAGCCCGGTCGACAGCACGCCGGGCGTGTTGCCTGGCACAATTGCCCATTGCGCCAAGAGCCCGGCATTGCCAAAGGACGCGCCTGCGCCGGGGCCATCCTTGTCGAGCAGTGTCACATCGTGACCCGCCCGGCGCAGCCATATCGCAGCACTCAGCCCGCATATACCCGCGCCGATGACGATGATCTTGCTCGACATGATGTGCTGTCCCCTTTCTGTTTGCCTGCACGTTGGGCAACAGGGTGGGGGAATGCAAGAGAATGGTTCAGACCTTCTTGGGCTTTTCCGCCACTGTGCCGCCTGCTGCCTGCCAGCCTTTGAATCCGTCGCTGATGTGGCTCACGTTTTTCAGCCCCATTTCCTGAGCAGTTTGCGCTGAGAGAGCCGAGCGCCAGCCGGAGGCGCAGTAGAACACAAACCGATTGCCGCTTTGGAACTGCGGTTTTGCATAGGGGCTTTCGGGGTCGATCCAGAATTCCAGCATGCCGCGCGGACAATGGAACGCGCCAGGAATCATCCCGTCACGCTCCAACTCGCGAGGGTCTCGCAGATCGACAAAGGTCACGCCGTCGCAGCCGTGAAGGTTGAGCATCTCTGCGGCGGGACCGTGCTCGACCACCGCATTGGCCTCGGCCACCATATCCTTGATCTTTTTCACTTGTGTCTCCTCAGCTATGCCTTTTGTTTGCACGCTATCGTGTGCGGTGCCGGATGGAAACCCGGGGTAGTGGGTCACTTTGAAATTTAGACACTAACCGACCGTGATGGATAATTTTCCAGAGAAGTACCAAGTTGCCGCAATGATTAGGATTGCAAACAACCCACCAAGCACCCAAATTGCTCCTTTAACAAAGCTAACTTTGAGTCTTAGGTCGTCAATTTTATCGCCGTGACCCTCAACCGTTTTGATTAGCGCATCAACTTTCGTGGTAAGTTGACCGATGGACAGCATGACGAACCTGATGTCTGAAGTAGGGTGAAGATCGCGCGGTGTTGTCTGTGGAAATTCTTCTGGGCTTGTATCTTGCGGACCTGAACTATCAACCATTAGGGCCGCCTTCCCACTTGGTCTTAATCCAAGACCAGATGGCCGGGTTCGCCCGTCCATAGTAAGAAGCAGCTTCCACAACAATCGCTGAACCCACCGTCACGTTAGACCCGGTTGCAGACGTAATACCGATTTTGTTTGATACTTCTACAGCGGTTGCGCTGTCGGATATTAGCCAAAGTCCATCACCCAAAGGATACGTGTCGTTCGGGTAGACACGCTTGATGGCCGAGCCAAGTCGGTTATGATCAGCTTCAGCTTGCCGCATAATTACAAATATCGTCATACAGATGCTCTCATTTCCAATTCACGCTGGCAGACTTTACCGAGTATATGCAACTACATAATTTCCGGTTAAGTTATAACATTCCGCTTTTTGTAGGGTCCACGCTTCTTGGGTGCTTCCTCGTTTGCATCAATGATAGCAACCAGATCAGCAATATCCCAGAGACGATCCGTTAGACCCGCTTCCATCGCAGGCGTCACCTTCAAAGTCTGATGCACTTTGACGAAGTTGTAGTACATGAAGTGCAGCGCCACCGCATGCATGTGGTTCTCAACCTTCTTGCTGAAACCATTGGTCAGGCGGGTAAAGCGGCGCATGTGCATCCGCATGGTAAGGTTTTGACGTTCGACATATGATGTGCTGATCAGCGCCTTGTCTGGGCGGCCTTCTACAGTGCGCTTCTTGATGCCAGTACATTCGGCTGGCGAATACTTCTTTTCGTGCCCTTTGGTGCCGGTCGCACCGCCGTAAATCTTAATCAGTTGGGCATAGTCTACATCGCCACCGAACGCGCCCTCTACGGCTTCCAGATACGCCTTGTGCCCGTCTGTCGTTAGCTGGACCCGGTTCGCCAGACGGTCGCGCAGATCATCCATAAATTCGATTGCATACCCGCTGTCACGGCCACCAACCATGTAGGACACAATCAGTTTGCTGTCGCTGTCTATAGCGGTCCAAGTCCATGTATCGCCCGCGCCTTCTGGTGCGTCCTTTGCTGTCGGGACATTCTTTTGCTTGGCGTAGGTGAATGACCAGATTTCATCGCACTGGATTACCGACGCTTTGACGTTGCGCACATGCTCGTCATGGTACTTGGCGCATGACGCGCCAGCGTCAACAAGCAGCTTATTAACGGTGTTCTTGGACACGTCAGCAATGCGCGATGTGGCGCGAATTGAGTTGCCCTCCACCAGCAGGCGGACGATTAGGGCGCGGGTTTTTGTGTCGAGCTTTCTCATAAGCTCAATGTAATTGACCCGCGCCCCATAGTCAAGCATTTCGGTCAGTTTGACGTAAAGATATGGCATCAGAAAGATGCACGATCTTGTTGTCCAAGAAACCACTAGGCAAACCGCATATCGCTTCAATGTCCTTGGGATTGGTTGTGAGGGCGGACGCGATTTGAGATTTGGTTTGAACCCCATGTTCCACGAGCATTTTCATGGCATGATTAACCAGCGCAGGGCGCGACGTAGTTATCTCATCGTCATATGGTTCTTTCTTTCGAATCCCCTTCGCATTCATCTGGCGCAGCAAGTAACCATACTGATGTTTATTCAGTATCCCCAAATCCTTGGCCCTATAGCCAATTGCTGCAACCGCGACATTCCAGCGTAGCTTTAACGAGATTAGGTAGTTCAGAGACGTCCCTATTATTCCG
>NZ_CH902584.1:1855-232633 GCF_000152845.1 Roseovarius sp. 217 | reverse complement strand
GTCTCTGACCAGATCGTCGCAGACGCTCCACAATATTAACATGTGCATACCAAGTCTCAGACACGCTGGGCGGGGAAGGCATTGCCCAGCAGGCATGGGTCAAATCCCCGCTTGGTGTATAACCGTAGGTAAGCCAAACGCATTTTTCCTCAACTTGCTTGATCGCTGCGCTCAGGCTGATCACATTCTCGTCGAATAGGTCTAGCTGATTGGTAAGGCGTTCATCTTGGCGATTGGGTGTGTCTTTAGGGAAAGCCAAAACGCCATCTGTGCGACAGAGGTGTGAAACCACGGTATCCGACGCCTTTAGAACCAAGTGATGCCAGCTACCTATTGGCATCAAGTCAATGCCTGCCTCAAACGGAAGCTCACCCCGTTCACACAAATCATGGATTCGCGTTATAACCCCCGCCCGGCGGAGATGCCCCGCCAAATCCCTTCCCAACAGTCCCCGTAACATCGGGTCACTTGCCCGCAATTGATCTGCGAGCGCCACGCCCTCCGAAATTGCTCGGATAAGGTTGGTATCGGTTGATGCGGGAAAGTGCGCCTCAACCATCTCTTGGAGTTCTTTTATCATGATCCTGCCTTACAACTACTCAATGCAAGCAATTTGCAGAAAATGCCGACACAGGTCAAGTAAATTACTTAGTCCAGCGCGCCTTTGCAGCCTTCTGGGCGATTTCGCTTCGTTTCTCGGGTGAAAGGGATTCGGCTCTCGCTTTTCCTCCCCTTAACCCGCCTTTGCGCTGCCCCTCAGCCTTCTCAGGCACCGAATCATCAACCTCACCAGTCGCAATGCCCGCAATCATGTGGGCAAGCTGGTTGGCGTCACGGGGTCTCTTGGGTTTGTCTGTCATGTGTATAAGATAGTCACTGACCGCGCTGGGCGCAAATCAAAGCTGCGATAGGTCAGATTTCAAAGTGACCCACTACCAAACCCGGCCTACGCTTGACTTTGGGCATGGCTTGGCTCAGGGCTGCGCGCGATGGAGGGGCAGGCATGACCGACACTGAAAAGAAACCCAACCGCCAGCAGGTTTTTACACTGCTGGTGGAAATTGGCCGCAAGGCTGGGGACGGGCTGCCCGACAAGGCGACAGGGGCCGCGCTGATGGTCTATGCGTCTGGCGTCGATGAGGCTGAGGCGGTGCGTGAGACCGTAGCGATCCTTAAACAAGCCGATTGCGCGCCACTTGACGTGTCAGGGTACGGAACATTGGCCGAACGAGAGGCTGAAGGTCACGATATCTCCGATGAAGAGCGCGCCTTGATGCAGCGCGCTTTGGATGAAAATTCTGTGATCGTGGCGCAGATGACGCCATTCTTTGACTGATATTACTATCTGCCGGATATTCTTCGGCGTCAGCCTCTCATCTGGGGTGCATAATTGGCTAATCCTTGGAAATCGCGCAATCTGCGACCAATTATCGCGACGAAGTATAATTACGCCACGTTAACTCTCGCTTGGGTCGTAAGAATCTGCCGACTTTTCAATACACTGCAATCTATGCGATTATTTTTCGCCGGTCTTATTCGTCTGGGTTCGCAGAGCCGGCGAGCAGAATAAAATTCTGCTTCCCATTATTAAATCAACACGTATTTATGTATCGGGGCAATTATTGGAAGACGGTTTTCCAGATGATCCAACCTATACAATAGGTTGGACTACACTTTTTCTGATGATTGGCCATTTTAAGGATTGGTATCTCAGTGACACCAACTGACGACTGATTTGGCAGAGTGTTACAAAGGTAGAAGCTCTGATGCAAAGACACTTGATGGACCAGAATGTGACTGAGGCGGGCGCGCGTCGCCGACAGATTTCATTTGCCTTCGTCTGGTTTGGGCTTGTTTTCACCTTTGGCTGGATGGTTCTCACAGCGCTGAGCGGTGAGATTGAGGTATTCTTGATCGGCGCGCAGGCCTTTAGCGGGTTTGCCCTCGTGCGGCTGTTCAAGACCCGCTTGCCTTTGGTCTGGGCCAACACCTGTTGGCTGACCTCTACCAACGTCGCTATTTTTCTGGGTGCTTGCGTGGTGCACCCAACCGGACAGGTGGACATCATGTTGATCCCGATGGTGGGATTCCCCTTTGCCGTGTTCTCGATCTACCGTGACCGGTTTCATATCGCGGTGCTGGTGGCTCTGCCTGTGGTGTTATGGGCTGTTTGGTTTGTCACGCAGGGGAATTGGCCTTTGATCATCGGCGAGGCAACGGCCGAGCGGATCTACGCACCGATGGCGGCCCTGACGGCGTTCAGTACGATCGTTTACCCTGTTCTTTATTTTGCGATTGTCTCGGCGCAGCATTCGCTCGAGATCAAGCGCGCGCGGCGGGATGCCGAGCAATCTAGCCGAGCCAAGACCGTGTTGCTGTCAGGTATCAGCCATGAAATGCGCACGCCCTTGAATGCGGTGATCGGTCTCGCTGATTTGTTGCGGGACGATGCGCAACGCAGTGGCGATGTACGGCAGGCCGAATATGCCAACCGGATCATGGAAGCAGGAGAGACCTTGCTCGCGACGGTGGATAAGACCATGCATTTCGCCGATATCGCAGCCCGCCGCACCTCGGTGACACTTGCGCCGGTGCGCGTCGCGTTGGTGATTGATCGAGTTGTCGCACGCTATCAGGAAGAGGCATTGCGGCGAGGCGTTCTGCTGCAAGTGGAGGACACCAAAGCCACTGTGCTCGCAAATACTGCGTTGTTTGAGGATGCTTTGGGGCAATTGGTAGAGAACGGTGTGCGCTATTGCGGGTCCGCGGGCACTGTCTGGGTTCAGGTCAAGAGCGAAAGAGCCGGGTATCACCGCATCACCATTGCTGACAATGGCCCCGGGTTCGGCGCAGTCGATCCGGCATTGGCCTTCGCACCGTTCGAGCGACTGGCGCACGCCACAGGGACGACGTTTGGCGCAGGAATGGGGCTTGCCCTCGCGCGGATCAAAGCTGAAGCGATGTCGGGCACTGTCGGGATAGATTTCGATGTCCCAAGCGGTGCGCGGGTCTGGATCGAATTGCCCGCCTCGATTGAAGCGGCGGCGTCCTGACTCTGGCTCAGGCTGCGCGGTTCATCGCCAAAGTTATTGCCTCATAGGGCTTGAGCACCGGCCAGATCGGCCTTGGGTGTTCGGGCAGGCGGGCGCGGTCAAACTCGGCCAGCACGCTGGCACGCAGCAGGTCTGGATTGCGCCGGAGACGCCCGATGTAAAGACTCTCCGTGCGGGTTCCGGCTGCAATGATCTCTTCATGTCCAGGCAAGAGGAGATGGTGATAGCTGACGATGTCAGAGGTCTCGGCGAAAAGCGCAGAGAAGCCGTTGACCAGATGACGTGCCGGGACCAGAACTGCCTCGCAACCGAAGAGGTACTCCACTTCAGAGCCACGGATCACCAACCGTTGTTGCGGAGAGACGACAATATCGTGCCGCAAGCCGAAATAGGGCGCGCGTAGCCGGACCGGACGAAAACTTCCCATGGCAGGCACGCGCCGCGCAACGGTTTGCAAGACCGGGACAATTTGCCCTTCGTCCGTATCCACCAGATCGCCTCGCTTGAGGTGACCCGCTGGCACATAGCCTTGCGGAGTACAAACCGGCACGCTTGCGCTCAGTCCGGGCATCGGGCCAATCGGTTCGATCTGGGTTGAAAGTGCGACAAAGATGACATCGGGGTCCATTTGGCGTTGACGCGGATCCGTCAGCACGGTGCGCAGGTCAGCAAGCGGCATTGGGTGTGG
Organism: Roseovarius sp. 217; assembly: GCF_000152845.1. GTDB lineage: Bacteria > Pseudomonadota > Alphaproteobacteria > Rhodobacterales > Rhodobacteraceae > Roseovarius. The sequence continues at coordinate 228,892 of NZ_CH902584.1, read as the reverse complement.
CGGCGGGAGCAGAATGCTGTGCACGCGGTCCATCTCGGGCCGCTCGAGGGACAGGCGTCCCCAACGTGCCGGAGCGTCCCAAGCATAGGTCAGACGCAAGGTGTCTGTGCGGTCATCGGCGCGGTAGGGCAGGGTTGCATGGCGCACATCGCCTGCCTGCGTCTCGATCAGCACAATTCCGCCGCCCGGCAAGGCCTGAAGCGAAAACCCTCCGCTCCAAGGATGGCTGCGGCTGAACGCGAGAAGAGTTTGCGGTCGCCCCTCTGACGACAGGCGGGTTTCGATCATCAGCGTGCCACGTGCCATCAGGGCGCAATCATGCGGTGGGGTCACCGTCTTTGACTGTGGCACGTCAAGCCCGCTCAGGGCGAGCCGCCCGCCGCTCTGATCTGAGAGACCGATCCATCCCACCGCTCAGGCCGCCAGTCCCTGCGCCACCAAGAGCCTTGCCTCATAACTCTTGAGGGTGCGGCGGGCGGCAGCGCTATATCCCACCCCGGTATCGGGGTCGATTTCCGGGAAAAGCGCGCAAATTTCAGCGATGATCTCGGCTTCGAAACTTTGCGTTGTTTGTGGTCCGGGCAAGAAACTTTCCGTGGCGAGCCCTTCTGAGAACACCACCTGATGTCGATCAAAGAGGATATGCACGTAATCGACCATGCCACCTTCTACCCTGCGCACTGAGCGGTCGTTGACCAGATCTCGGGCGGCAATCAGAACCTCGCGTTCGCCAAAGAGCAACTCGGCCAGACTGTCACGGATCAGCACCCGGTGCAGAGGGGAGAGGAGCAACTCCCGGTGCCGCCCAAATGTATTGGCAGCGATGCGGATCGGGGCGAATGCACCCTCTGCCGCAACGCGCCGCCGCCCGATCCAGCGCAATGGTTGTGGCCCCTCGTCTTGGGTGATCACCAAATCTCCGGGCCGTAGGGTTTCTACGCTGACCTCGCCGTCCGGTGTGCGGATCGAAGTACCGACAACAAAACATGGCACCGAATTGACGGTGACAAAACCCACATCGGTCTGGCCAGTGCTGCTCTGGACCTCATAGGTGAAGTTGAAGACCTCGGTGTCACCATCGCCTATCACCTCAATGGTGCCATCGGCATTCAACTGGATTTGCTGACCGGAATTCAGCGTGACGGTATCGCCAGCCACCACGGCCATGCCGTTGATATGGGTGATGACCAAAGTGCCTGCTGTGGTGTTGACGTCATTGCCAAGCAAGTCAATTATGCGCGTCCCATCCGGGAAAAGCGTTGTCAGATCATCCATAGCGACCAGCGTGGTCTGAACGCTATTGGCCGCAATCAGGACGGTCGAGTCGTAGTTGGCGTCGGTCACGTCCGCGATGCCGATGCGGATTGAATTCACTTCGCCGGAATTCACTGGGATGGTTAGGGTCATGGTGACGGTAAACCCGTCCATCTCGGTATTGAACTGATCTTGTGTGTTGTTGATGAATAAGTTGCTGTTGGACCCGCCATTGAGATTGTTGGGGTCAATGTCGCCGTCTCCGACGCTCAGGGGCACAAGGCTGCCATTGATCCAGACGCCAAAGAAATCCTGAAACGCACCTACGGCGAACTCCGGATACTCCTCAGAGGAAAAGACGAACTGCATCGTCATCACATCGCCGGTTGGGATAAAATCCACATCCAAAAAGGAGGCGTCATATGTCTGAGCGCCCGCGGCGGCATTGAAATCTGCCACGCCGTTCGGGCCGCTCGATGTGGTGGTGGTGTTGGCGCTCTGGTTCGATTGAAAGAAGTTGTTGTTGGTGAAACCGCGCAAATCGCCCGTTGAGAACATGACGCCGGTATCGCTTGGGACGACTCCGGGTGATATGGCGTCACCGTTGCTATATATGCCCGATGAATCCCGGTCCCCGGTATAGGAGGCGCTGATCACTTCAACGCCGTCCCCAAAAATTGTCTGTGCCATCTGAATCGCAGATGCGTTCAGGTTGATTGGAATTTCTACGCCCGCAACCATCGTCCTGCCTGCCCCCGTTTTGGAGGCAGCGCACTCATTGACACGCGCAGTCCCTTAGACTGCCCGATCCGGGATGCAAACGCGCGTGTCGATTGCCTGGACTGCGCCTTGCTGCTCGAATGTCGCGGGCCAATCTGTCCTTTTCGGATCTAGCGGCCCTGACGTGGTATGTTTGCCCTGCCTCGGGTGTTTTTATATCCTTTCGGATAGCAAATTAATTCACGGTTGTTAAGGTTTAATCGCTGAAGGGCACACCAACCGGTCTATGTGTTGCGCGCGCGCTCTCTCCGCACTGCGGTTTGCGCTCGATTACGATCCGCGCTAGGCCTGCGGCCAAACCCGATTGACAGGATATGATCCATGCCTTTTCCTCCGCTTGATGCTGCCCGACTGACTGCCGACCTCATTCGCTGCGCCTCTGTCACGCCCGAGGAGGGAGGAGCTTTGCAATTGCTGGAGCAAGTTCTGACCGGCGCAGGTTTCACCTGTGTTCGGGTGGATCGCGGCGGCATTGCCAATCTCTTTGCACGTTGGGGAGAGAAGGGTGCCGCGCGCGCATTCGGCTTTAATGGTCACACGGATGTCGTGCCAGTGGGGGATGTCGAAGCCTGGAGCGTCCCACCGTTTGGCGCGGTTGAGAAGGCTGGCATGCTTTGGGGACGAGGGGCCACGGATATGAAGTCTGCTGTGGCAGCCTTTGTCGCGGCGGCAGTTGATATGGTGCGCGACGCACCGCCCAAAGGGGCAATAATCATAACCATCACAGGCGATGAAGAGGGCGATGCAGTAGACGGAACGGTGGCACTGCTGGACTGGATGGCGGCAAACGATGAGCGCATGACGGCCTGTCTGGTCGGAGAGCCCACTTGCCCCGAGCGCATGGGCGAGATGATCAAGATCGGACGGCGCGGGTCGCTGTCCGCGTGGTTCGCGTTGACTGGCGTACAGGGGCATTCTGCCTATCCGCACCGGGCAAAGAATCCGCTACCCGCCATGGCGCGGCTTATGGATCGGTTGGCCTCGCACACTCTTGATAGTGGCACCGCGCATTTTGATCCCTCGACGCTGGCAGTGGTGACAATCGACACCGGCAATCCCGCAACCAATGTGATCCCGGCAAGTTGCCGCGCCACAGTTAACATTCGGTTCAACGATGCCCATACAAGCCAGAGTCTGATCGCGTGGATGCAGGCCGAGTTGGACGGCGTGAGCGATGAGTTTGGTGTCGCGTGCGAGATGCGTGTCAAGGTCTCCGGAGAGAGCTTTCTGACGCCGCCTGGACCTCTCTCTGATCTGGTAACGCGCGCGGTTGAGGCGGAGACCGGCGTAAAGCCTGTGCTATCGACAACTGGCGGCACGTCGGATGCGCGGTTCGTCAAAGATCATTGCCCGGTAGTAGAGTTCGGCCTCGTCGGGCAGACGATGCATCAAGTGGACGAGCGGGTTGAGGTGGCACAGATCCACCAACTCAAGGCGATTTATGCGCGCATTCTGAGCGATTATTTTGCCTAAACTGGTAACGATACGCAAATACCTTATCGTCATGGTCAAGGAACCGCGCCCCGGTCGGGTCAAGAGCCGGCTGGGAAGAGATATTGGGATGGTCGCCGCAGCGTGGTGGTTCCGGCATCAAGTAAAGAGGCTTTTGCGCGCAGTCGAAGATCCTCGCTGGCAGGTGGTCCTTGCGGTTTCGCCCGACAATGCTGGTTTGCAGAGCCGTGTTTGGCCCTCGCATCTGCCTCGCGTGTCGCAGGGGCCGGGTGATCTGGGGGACCGAATGGGACGCCTCTTGCGCGGAATGTCGCCCGGACCTGTATGTATCATAGGCGCGGATATCCCGGGCGTCAGCCGACGCCATATCGCCAAGGCCTTTGCGTCGCTTGGGCCAAATGACGCTGTGCTCGGCCCCGCACACGACGGTGGGTACTGGCTGGTCGGGCTGAAGCGGTCGCGCGGTATTTCCACCGCGCTCTTTCAAGGTGTGCGCTGGTCGACTGAGCATGCGCTAGAGGACACAGTCGCCACTTTGCGCGGAGCGCGCATTGGGCTCCTTGATACCTTGCGAGACGTTGATACGGTGAGTGACCTCAGGTCGGCGGCACCCCACAGCGCTTGTGCTCGCCTAAGAGGCGGTTGAGACGCTGTCGGGTGTTCAGACAGAGTTAGCGTTTGCGATCGCGACGGCTGCTCATGGGCTGGAACGCGACACCAACATGTGCCTCACAATATGGTTTGCCGGATTGCACCGGAAGGCCACAAAACCAGAAATCAGGCGTTGCGGGATCGCCCACAGGCCATTTGCAGGTGCGTTCTGTCAGCTCCATCAGGGTCAGTTTCTTGGCTTTCTTCTCAATCGCGCTCACTTTTGCCAAGGCTTCTGGGTCGATCTCATTGGCCGAGGGTTGCGGCGGAAGGGGTTGGCCTGCGGGGATAATCGCTTTGACCCGGCTGATAGGTGCAACGGGGGCTGGATCGTTGACGGGCTCCTGTCTGGCATCCGCCTTGACTGAGGGTTTTGGCGTGGGCTTCGGTTGTGGTGCCTCGGCGGCTTTTGCTGCCGTGGGTTTGGTTTTTTGGTCCGGAGTACTGGGCGTCGCAGCCCCGGTTGAGCCTGTGCCATTGCGGTTTGACAGTCCAAGGCGATGCACCTTACCAATGACTGCGTTGCGGGTCACGCCGCCCAACTCCTTGGCGATTTGGCTTGCGGATTGACCCTCGCCCCACATCTTCTTCAGCAATTCAACGCGTTCGTCATTCCAGGACATCGGGGTTTCCTTCGGTCAAAAGGCGGACCGGGCCCCGGGCCCGCCGCCTTGTAAATCTGATCAAGGCTCTATTCTAGTCACTGGCGTGTGAGTTACAAGGCATCGAATCGCGGGCAGACGGCTGGATGCCGGAGAAACTTCCGAAAATCAGCGCGAAACGACGGACATAAGGAGCGGCACATGTCAGATCACGCAGAACGTGGCGGTATGACTTCACCTGCAACTATGGGAGCGCGGCGATTTGGCCGTGTCAACTGGCTGGGCTTGGCGACCCTTGCAGAGCGAGAAATGCGTCGTTTCATGGCAGTCTGGACCCAGACCATCATGGCCCCGCTGGTGACGGCCGGTTTATTTCTGTTGATTTTCAGCATTGCCATCGGACCTGCACGCGGTGATGTGATGGGCGTGCCGTTCACCACCTTCATTGCGCCGGGTATCCTTATGATGACGGTCATTCAGAACGCTTTCGCGAACACCTCTTCGTCAATTGTTATCTCCAAGGTTCAGGGCAATATTGTTGACACGCTCATGCCGCCCCTTTCGGCAGGAGAATTGGTGCTCGGCTATCTGGCGGGCGGGGTCGGTCGGGGCCTGCTTGTTGCAGTTGCAATCTGGCTTGGGCTATGGGTTTTTCTCGGGATCGGGTTAGCGCATCCGCTTTGGGCACTTTGGTTTGTCCTGCTTGGCGCTGCCTTTCTGAGCGGGATTGGTATTGTCGCTGGGATATTTGCCAACAAATTCGACCAGATGGCAGCAATAACCAATTTTATCGTGACGCCCTTGGCGTTTCTGTCGGGCACGTTTTACTCGGTCGAAGCGTTGCCATCGGTGCTCTATACGATCACCCATTTCAACCCGATTTTCTATCTGATCGACGGGGCTCGCTATGGTGTGATTGGCGTGTCGGACAGCGATCCTATTCTTGGGCTCGCCGTGGGCACCGGCGCTACTCTGGTGATTTGCCTGATTGCCTGGCGTATGTTGGCGACGGGATATCGGCTCAAGGCCTGACCAAAACAGATCGGGATGGGTTCGAAAGGTCAGCCGGCAAAATGGTTGACTGGCAGTATGCTAAGCAATGGCGCCATGACGCCTGATTGAGCACGTTTGTTCTTGATTCCCATTTGAGCTTAGACGTCTTGGCGATCTGCTATCTCAGCGACAGACCTGTTCAGCGCGCTGAGCATAGGAACTATAGGCCTCCCAAAACCGTTCGTCGCCAGATCGTTTGGATTGGCGAACATCCTGCGCCGCCTGAGGATCGCGGTAGAAACGGACAGCACGTCGTTGTTGTGACCCACTCAGTGTCTCATTCGCAACCGCCTGAATGCAGCCGCAGAGTGCAGGGGACCGTGCCTTGCGGTCGGATTGCATGCAGGCTGTATTGAGCGGGCCGGTCGCCATTGGCATGCGGCGCGTATCGCCGCGAAAGCCATCAGACCCCCCGCAGCCCGCCAGTGCCAGAAGTGCGCTTAACATCACCCATCGCATCATTGCTCGTGCCTCATGCTCTTTTTGCTCTGCCCTGTCTCGGGCCTTTGTCGTGCAGGGATATTTGCCCCATCGGCGCTGAATTTTCAATTCACAACATCGCCTCAGCCTGCAACAGTCGCCTCAGGTCACTTGTGCCACTTCTAAACTTCAGGAGCCACCGATTATGGAGATTTCCGTCTCCAATTTAATTCTTCTGGGATTTCTTGTCCTGATGTTGCAGCCTTTGTTGACAGGCCGAGTGTTTGCGTTTCGTCGGGAACAGGCAATTCGAATGATCGAGCGACGGCGCAAAAGCCGCGTGATCACGATGATACATCGGCAGGAACGGCGAAGCCTGTTTGGGTTCAACATGACAAACACGATTGGAATGGAGGATGCGCAATCCATCATTTCCGCGATCAAGGCGACGCCCCGTGACACACCGATTGATCTCGTTCTCCACACGCCTGGGGGGCTGGTCCTTGCCGCGATGCAGATTGCACGCGCGGTCGAGGCGCATCCCGCAAAGGTGACCATATTTGTGCCGATCTATGCAATGTCGGGCGGCACACTCATTGCACTTGCCGCCGATGAAATTGTGATGGGTGAGTTTTCAATGTTGGGGCCGATTGACCCGCAGATCATGGGGATCTCCGCCGCCTCGATTGTCGCCGCTCGAGATTCCAAACCGGTTGAACATGTCTCGGATATCGCTCTCGTTCTCGCGGATGTCAGCGACAAGGCCATTCGTCAGGTCAAGCGCGGTGCCGTCGAGCTGATGACTCCGCGCCTAGAGCAGGCCAAGGCCGAGCAATTGGCTGAGACGCTGGCGTCCGGGACGTGGACGCATGACTATGCTCTCACAGCCACCGAGGCAGGCGGGTTGGGGTTGCCAATTACCGTTGGTCTGCCACCCGAAATTCTAGAATTGATGAAACTTTACCCCGCGCCGGTCAAACAATCGGCGGTCGAATTCTTACCGTTTGATCCACCAGGCCGACGCGGCTGACGCTATTTTTTCTTCTTTGATTTTTTGGGTTTTTTCTCGGGGTCTGGTTTCTTCGCCTTCTTCACTTTGTCTTTTTTGGATTTTTGACCCTCAGCTGTCTTGGAGCTCTTCTTTTTCGCCTTGGAGGCTTTCTTCGACTTTGTCGTGTCCTTCGAGGGTTCGGATTTCTCGGCGGTGTTCAGCTTGGTTTTCTTTGAGGCTTTGGCGGGGCTCTCTTTGGTGCGTTCTGGTGAGGCTGAGAGTTTCTTGGCTACTGCAATGAACTCTGCTGCACGCGCTTCCGAGATGCCGCGCACTTGGGTCAGGGTTGGCACATCTGAGTCGCTCAACTGTTTGGTGGTGGCGATTCCGATTTTGGCGAGACCTGTCGCAATGGCGGGACCAATGCCAGGAATATCGTTCAAGTTTGACATGTTCTTTGTCCTATTTAGTGGAGGTTTTCTGTTGAGGAAGGTTTGAGGTGTGTTCGATTGTAATGGGCGCGCTTGGCCTGCACCGCCGGTCATTTCTGTCTTTTCAGGCGCTTGGATTTTTGTTTCTTTGGTGTCAGATCATGTATCTCTTCAGTGCTTCTGCTCAAAGTTTCAGCCGCAAAACTGATTTCTCCATGTGATCTCACAAAGTCCTTTATGAAAGCACGGATTTCCCGTGCAGCACTGGTGTCGAGCGTCTCGCAAAGACCGACAAAGTTATCACGATCACTCCCTTTGATCCGGATGATCAACTGACTGTCTTTGCGGTCTTTCTTGGCCCTTGATCCGTCTGCCATCCGAATGTCTCCCAATTCCTCAATTCCTACCAAAGAGCCTATACAATGTATATACACTATTGGGGTCGCCGCTACGCGACGAGATGAAATGAAAAACGGCCCACCACTGGTGAGCCGTTTCATCGGTCTCCCGAAACGAAGAGTTCAGGCTTTGCTGCCCTGCAACGGCAAAACCGTCAGTGCGCCCTCTTCTCTCGCCTTGATCGCCAGTGCAGCGGCGTTGGAGCCTGCCATGGTCGTGTAATAAGGTATCTTGTCATAGAGTGCGACCGAGCGGATTTCGCGACTGTCCTCAACCGCTTGGGTGCCTTCGGTGGTGTTCATGACCAGCGCGATTTGCCCGTCCTTAAGCATGTCAACGATATTGGGGCGGCCTTCATAGACCTTGTTCACCACCTCGCATGTGATGCCTGCCTCTGACAGGAACGATGCAGTGCCGCGCGTCGCGACGATATCGAACCCGAGATCGACCAAAACCTGCGCCGCTTCGATCATCTGCGGTTGTTTGTCCATATCCTTGATGGATATGAACACCCGCCCGGTATCGGGCAGGTCCACACCTGCGCCCATCTGCGCCTTGAGGAAGGCGCGCGGGAATGACACATCCCAGCCCATCACCTCGCCGGTCGAGCGCATTTCGGGCCCAAGGATGGTATCGACGCCGGGGAAGCGGGCAAAAGGTAGCACCGCTTCTTTGACCGAAAACCACGGCATGTTGGGATCAGCAAGGGTCATCTGATCGGCCATCGGCAGGGTGCCGGGCTTGGTATCCTTGGGGTAGGGGCCGCGGTACGGGAAGGCGTCCAGCGTTTCGCCCGCCATCAGGCGCGCGGCTATCGAAGCAATGGCGCTGTCTGTCGCTTTGGCCACGAATGGCACGGTGCGGCTGGCGCGGGGGTTCACCTCGATCAGGTAAATATCCTCGCCCTTGACCGCGAATTGCACATTCATCAGACCCACGACATTGAGCGCAAGTGCCAAGGCCTCGGTCTGTTTCTTGATCTCGGCGATTGTAACGTCGCTCAGCGAATAGGGCGGAAGCGAGCAAGCGGAGTCACCCGAGTGAACGCCGGCCTCCTCAATATGTTGCATAATGCCCGCCACATGCACGCGCTTGCCATCACAAAGCGCGTCCACGTCGCATTCAATCGCACCCGAGAGATAGCTGTCGAGCAAAACGGGGCTGTCTCCAGACACGACGACGGCTTCTGAGATGTAGCGCTCCAGATGGCCCATATCACGCACGATTTCCATAGCGCGACCGCCAAGGACGTAGGATGGTCGGATGACCAGCGGAAAGCCAATTTCCTCTGCAATCGCCAGCGCCTGTGCATCGGTGCTGGCGATGCCGTTGTGCGGCTGTTTCAGCCCCAGTTTGGTCACGAGCGCCTGAAACCGCTCGCGATCCTCGGCCAGATCAATTGCGTCGGGTGTTGTGCCAAGGATCGGAATCCCCTCGGCTTCGAGCGCGCGGGCGAGTTTGAGCGGCGTTTGCCCGCCGAACTGCACGATGACCCCGTGCAATGTGCCGTTCTCCTGCTCTTTGCTCAGGATCTCCATCACATGCTCAAAGGTTAGTGGCTCAAAATAGAGGCGGTCCGAGGTGTCGTAATCTGTCGACACAGTCTCGGGGTTGCAGTTGATCATGATCGTCTCATACCCGGCCTTGGACAGTGAGAAACAGGCATGGCAACAGCAGTAGTCGAATTCGATCCCCTGACCGATGCGGTTCGGACCGCCACCCAGAATGACGACTTTCTTGGCATTAGAGGGGCGTGCCTCGCATTCAACTTCGCCCATCATCGGTGCTTCGTAGGTAGAGTACATGTAGGGCGTTTGCGCTTCGAACTCTGCGGCGCAAGTGTCGATCCGCTTGAACACGGCCCGCACCCCCAGATTGACGCGCGCGCGCCGCACCTGACCTTCATCGCGTCCTGTCAGCTTGGCCAGGCGGGCATCGGTGAAACCCAGCATCTTGAGCCGCCGCAGAGCATTCTCCGTTATGGGCAGACCTTCGCGGCGAATGCCCTCTTCGGCATCTACGATCTCGCGTATACGCGCAATGAACCACGGATCGAATGCGGTGGCTGCGTTGATCTCGTTGTCGCTCAGACCGTGGCGCATGGCCTGCGCAATCGTGCGCATCCGGTCCGGCGTGGCCACGGACAAGGCACGGATCACAGCAGCTTTGTCCGGAGCACCTTCGATGATGACCTCGTCAAACCCTGTGAGGCCGGTCTCCATCGACGCCAATGCCTTTTGCAGACTCTCGTGGATGGTTCGGCCGATTGCCATTGCTTCGCCCACGGATTTCATCGCGGTCGTCAGGTGCGGTTTCGCACCCGGAAACTTCTCGAATGCAAAGCGTGGGATTTTGGTCACCACATAATCTATCGTCGGCTCAAAACTGGCGGGCGTCACCCTGGTGATGTCGTTGTCCAACTCATCGAGCGTGTAGCCCACCGCAAGCTTGGCCGCGATTTTGGCAATCGGGAATCCCGTAGCCTTGGAGGCCAACGCCGAAGAGCGCGATACGCGCGGGTTCATCTCAATCACCACCATACGCCCGTCCGCAGGATTGATGGCCCATTGTACGTTCGAGCCACCGGTCTCGACGCCGATCTCGCGCAGAACGGCAATCGAGCCATTGCGCATGATCTGATACTCTTTGTCGGTCAAGGTCAGCGCCGGGGCCACAGTGATCGAATCGCCAGTGTGAACCCCCATCGGATCGACGTTCTCGATTGCGCAGACGATGATCGCATTGTCCGCTTTGTCACGGACAACCTCCATCTCGAATTCCTTCCAGCCCAATAGGCTCTCGTCGATCAGGATCTGGCTTACGGGCGAGGCATCAAGGCCGGTTTTGCAGTAGTGGATGTAATCATCGCGATTATAGGCCACGCCTCCGCCGGTGCCGCCAAGTGTAAAGGCCGGGCGGATGATCGCGGGCAGGCCCACATAATCGATCGCCGCCATGCATTCATCCATGTTGTTGGCGATTGTAGCCTTGGGGTTCTCGATTCCCAAACGATCCATCGCCTCACGAAAGAGTTTGCGGTCTTCAGCCATTTCAATCGCTTGGCGATTGGCACCGATCAGTTCCACGCCGAATTTCTTGAGCACGCCCATGTCGTCGACCGCGAGGGCGGTATTTAGTCCGGTCTGACCACCCATCGTTGGCAAAAGGGCGTCCGGGCGTTCCTTTTCGATGATGCGGGCCACCACCTCAGGTGTGATCGGCTCGATATAGGTCGCGTCGGCGAGTTCCGGGTCGGTCATGATCGTGGCCGGGTTGGAATTGACCAGAATGACGCGGTATCCTTCTTCGCGCAGCGCCTTGCAGGCCTGAGCGCCAGAATAGTCGAATTCGCAGGCCTGTCCGATGATGATTGGCCCCGCTCCGATGATCATGATGGATGAAATATCGGTTCTTTTCGGCATATCGGTCCCCGGGCAGCTGGAAGGGCAGGCGGGGCTGGCCCACCTGCGCAAATTGGTGGGGTTATAGCCATCACAGGCTGGTGTGCAAGGGGCAAACCCGTGCCGGGTTCAAGAGGTTTCCGGCAACTCAGCCGCATCTTCCAGAACGACCCGGTCGAGCGCACCCATGCCACTGCCATCGCGCTGCGGATAGAGGATCAGGCGGTCGATCACTTGGCCTGTCAGCGCGTTTGCCATATGGGTTGTGAACACATCATGCGACCCGCGCGCGACAAACCGATCCCGCGCCACCAGCTGCTCGCCCAGATACCCCTCGACCACGACTTGTGGCGCGCCGGTTTCCGTCTGCCAATCCAGCGAGACAAAGGTAAAGGGGGCCACCCGCAGAATCGCAACCGCGCCGCGCGTGTTCATCGCGCTCTCGATCTCGTTGGGCCCATCGGTGCCGTTCCCGGACTTGGCAGGAGAGGAGATCATCATGTCGCGGGTAACAACGCGGTATCCGTCCTCGGGCATTTCAGTCGGGGCTTGCCCCTCGCCCGGCCCCTCGAACCCGATCGACACTTGCCCCGCCTGCGCCGGTGAGGCCATGAGCCAGAGAGTGAACAAGCCGCCAATCCACCGTTGCATGCCCGCCGCCCCCTCACGAATGCCGTGATCCAGCGTTTCCCGACCTTGGTGCGCTGTCAAGGGTGCATCCGACCGCAAAACTGGTCCAAACCGACGCATTTAAGAGTGTGCTTTATGGATGGCAGGCCTAAATACGGAACACTTGCCAAGAGGATGCGCTGTGCAGATTCGTTTCGATCATGGTCCTGATGAGGCGGCCAGCCTGTTCGCGCAGGCCGAGCGCCTGATCGTGGCCCATACGCCCGAAGAGGTGCCCGGCGCACTTGCGGCACTCGATGCGGCGCGGGCCGAGGGCTATTGGCTGGCTGGGTTTGCCAGTTATGAGCTGGGACACGCGCTCGAGCCACGGCTGGCGCCTTACATGCCCGCGCGTCGCCGCTTGCCTCTCTTGCAGTTCGGGACCTATGCCGCGCCCGGTCCCGCCGCGACGCTCCGGGCAGGTCCGGCTGCATTCGGTGATATGGTGCCGGACTGGGATCAGGCGCGCTATTCGCGGGCCTTTGAGGCTGTGCATAACTATATCTGCGCGGGCGATATCTATCAGGCCAATCTGACCTTTCCGCTGCGAATGACCGCCCAAGGCACGCCGCAGGCGCTCTATGCCGCACTCTGCGCCATCCAGCCAGTGCGCTATGGCGCGTTGATCGAGGCGGCGGGCCTGCCTGCGATCTTGTCCCGCTCGCCCGAGTTGTTCTTTCGTACCCATGCCGATGGGCGGATCGAAACCCGGCCGATGAAGGGCACACAACCCCGCAGCGCGGATGCGGCCGAGGATGCGCGGCGGCGCTTTTTCCTGCAATCCGATGCCAAGAACCGCGCCGAGAACCTGATGATCGTTGATCTTTTGCGCAATGACATCAGCCGCGTGAGCGTTCCAGGCTCTGTTCGCGTGCCCGAGCTTTTCTCGGTCGAGACCTATGAGACCCTGTACCAGATGACGTCGCTCATCACCGCAGATCTTATTCCCGGCACGGGCCTGTCGGATATCCTGCGCGCGCTCTTTCCCTGTGGGTCTATCACCGGCGCGCCGAAATTGCGGGCCATGCAGATATTGGCAGAGTTGGAGCAGCACGCCCGTGATATTTATTGCGGCTCTATCGGCTGGGCTGCCCCTGATGGGCGCGCCGAGTTCAATGTGGGCATTCGCACCCTGATGGTCGAAGACGAGCGCGCCACTTTGAATGTGGGCGGCGGTGTGGTCTATGACAGCACGGCAGCGGGCGAATACGAAGAAGCACTCTGGAAGGCACGATTTGCGCGGGCTCTGGCCAAGGTTCCGGCCTGACCGGCCGCCTATTCGGCGGCGTGGCGCAGGCGCGCGCTCTTGTCGCAATAAAGATAGTCCCGCGTGAGAGGCACCGCATCCTGTTTGGGCGTCAACTGAAACTGAAATACGACCTGATTGTTGAGGCGGAAAGTCAGTTCGCTGGCAACGAGATAATACCGCCACATTCTGCAAAACCGCTCATCATAGAGCGTGCGCACCCTGTCGATATTGGCCTCGAAACGGTCCCGCCAATGGCGTAACGTTTCGGCATAATGCAGACGCCAAACCTCTACGTCGGTCGTGACAAGATTGTGCCGCTCGACGGCAGCCACGGCCTCTGACATGGCCGGGCAATAGCCGCCCGGAAAGATGTATTTGGTGATCCACGGGCTCGTTGCCCCCGGCGGTCCCGCGCGCCCGATGGTATGGATAAGTGCGATCCCATCCGATGCCAACAAGCGCTCGACCGTCGCGAAATAGGCGTCGTAATGTGGCACGCCAACGTGCTCGAACATCCCGACCGATACGATGCGGTCAAACTGTCCTTTCACCTCGCGGTAGTCCGTCAGGTGAAACCGCACCCGGTCCGAAAGTCCCGCCTTTTCGGCTCTTTGATTGGCAATGCCATGTTGTTCTTTCGACAGGGTCACGCCCGTCACCTGTGCGCCGAAATCCCGCGCCAGCGTCAGGCCCATGCCGCCCCAGCCACAACCGATATCAAGCACGCGCATGCCGGGCTCGATCAAGAGTTTCGCCGCGATATGCGCTTTTTTGGCAGCCTGCGCCTCTTCCAGTGACATATCGGGATGGGCGAAATAGGCGCAGGAATATTGCCGGTCGGCGTCAAGAAAGAGATCATAAAGCTCGCCTGAAAGATCATAGTGATGCGCCACGTTGGCGCGGGACCGTCCCGCCGGGTTGAACTGATCCAGACGCCGCTTGAACCAGCGCAGAGCCTCTAGCGGGCGGCGAAACCATGGCTGTCCCTGTGACGTAATATTCGTCATAGCAAGGCTGAGAAAGCCGAAGAGATCATCACCCGCAATGGTCAGCGTGCCGTTCATGTAACCCTCGCCTGCGGCCATATCGGGCGACATAACAATACGCCGGGGCAGGGTTGGATCATGCAGCGTGACCGTCACTTCTTGGCCGCCCGCGCCAGAGCCGTACGGCCGCGTGATCCCATCGGGGTAAGTCACGTTCAGACGTCCCTGTTTGAAAAGATGGGTCAATAACCCGTCAAGAGCTTTGGTCCACATGTCACACCCCATTTCCTCGCGCCAACACTGGCGCATTTCAACGGCGTACCAAACCGGTCCTTTCGCCCCTGTTTCCTGGGCTTGCCTGCTCATGTGGCAGTTATTTTTACCTAAAATGCCTTGCCTGTAAACGGTTTTGCGACCGCAGCCCGCCCCACGCCCTTGACTTTGCCGCCCCGCCAAGGTGTATCGGCCCGAACCCAAGACAATATCCCAGACCCGGGACCGGAGAGCCAAAATGCACGCATATCGCAGCCATTCCTGCGCAGATCTGACAAAATCGGATGTTGGCGGAGACGTCCGTCTTGCCGGTTGGGTGCACCGCATCCGCGATCACGGAGGGGTTTTGTTTATCGACCTGCGCGATCACTATGGCGTGACACAATTGATCTGCGACCCGGACAGCCCTGCTTTCGCGCGGGTCGAGAAGTTGCGCAGCGAATTCTGCATCCGAATCGACGGGGTGGTAAAGGCGCGCGCCGAGGGATTGATCAACGCCAAGATTCCCACGGGTGAGATCGAGGTCTTTGTGCGCGAGCTCGAGGTGCTAGGCGCGTCAAACGAACTGCCGCTTCAGGTGTTCGGCGATCAGGAATACCCCGAGGAAACCCGCCTGCGTTTTCGCTATCTCGACCTGCGCCGCGAGGCGATGCAGCGCAATATGGTGCTGCGCTCGGATGTCGTGGCCGCGATGCGGCGGCGGATGTGGGATCGGGGATTCCGTGAATTTCAGACTCCGATCATCACGGCAAGCAGCCCTGAGGGCGCGCGCGACTTTCTGGTGCCTAGTCGCCTGCATCCGGGTAAGTTCTATGCTCTGCCGCAAGCGCCGCAGCAGTTCAAGCAGCTCATCATGGTGTCGGGTTTCGACAAGTATTTCCAGATCGCGCCCTGTTTCCGGGATGAAGACCCACGCGCCGACCGATCGCCAACAGATTTCTACCAGCTTGACCTCGAAATGAGCTTTGTCGAGCAGCAGGACGTGTTCGACACGATTCAGCCGGTCATTCAGGGCATCTTCGAAGAGTTTGGCGCCGGTGCTGTCGTTGATACCGACTGGCCGCAGATTTCCTATGCCGACTCTGCCCTCTGGTATGGCACCGACAAGCCCGACCTGCGCAACCCGATCAAGATGCAGGACGTGTCCGAGCATTTCCGGGGCAGCGGTTTTGCCATTTTCGCCAAGCTGCTGGAGCAGGATGGCACAGAAATCCGCGCCATTCCCGCGCCGAAGGGTGGCAGCCGCAAGTTCTGCGACCGCATGAACGCCTTTGCCCAGAAAGAGGGCCTGCCGGGGATGGGGTATATCTTCTGGCGCGAGACAGATGGGGTTATGGAGGCCGCAGGCCCGCTCGCCAAAAACATCGGCCCGGAGCGCACCGAGGCCATTCGCCAGCAGCTTGGCCTTGGCGTGGGCGATGCCGCCTTCTTTCTTGGGGGTAAGCCCCAAGCGTTCGAGCGGGTGGCGGGCAAGGCGCGCACAGTGATTGGTGACGAGTTGGGGCTGACCGATCAGAACCGCTTTGCTTTTGCCTGGATCGTCGATTTCCCGATGTACGAGGCGGATGAAAACACCGGCAAGGTCGATTTCTCGCACAATCCCTTCTCGATGCCGCAAGGTGGGATCGAGGCGCTGAATGGCGATCCACTCAAGGTTCTGGGCTATCAATATGACCTCGCCTGCAACGGCTATGAACTGGTGTCGGGCGCGATCCGTAATCACAAACTTGATATTATGATCAAGGCGTTCGAGCTGGCTGGTTATGGCGAAGACGAGGTTCGCAAGCGCTTTGGCGGCATGGTCAACGCCTTCCAATACGGCGCGCCGCCGCATGGGGGATGTGCTGCGGGGATCGACCGGATCGTGATGCTGCTGGCGGGCACGTCGAATATCCGTGAGGTCATCATGTTCCCGATGAACCAGCGGGCCGAGGATCTGATGATGAATGCGCCATCGGACCCGACGAGCGATCAGTTGATGGAGCTCGGCCTTCGGGTCATTCCGCAGGAGTAAGCATGGCTTTCCCTTGGCGCGATATTCATGCAATGTCGCGCCAAGGAAATATGCAGGGCCCGTAAAAATGACGCAAAATCGGCCAGTTGGGCCAAAGTTGGTGAATTGGACCCCGCCGCCCGCGCCGGATGGTGGGTCGCTGGTCGGGCGCTATGTTCGGCTCGATCGGCTGGATGCGGACCGACATGCAGCGGATTTGCACCGTGCGTTTTCGGTCGATGATGCGATTTGGGATTACCTGCCGTATGGGCCGTTCTCGTCTTCGGCGCAGTTGCATCGTTGGGCTCGAGATGTGGCGGCGGGGCGCGATCCACTGTTCTATGCCATTACCGACCTCGACACTGGGCAATTGGGTGGCGTGGCCAGCTATCTGCGGATCACGCCGCAAGCGGGGAGTATTGAAGCCGGGCACATCAATTTCGCCCCGAGTTTGCAGCGCACCCGCGCTGCAACAGAGGCGATTTTCCTTTTGATTCAATGGGCTTTTGAAGTGGGGTATCGCCGTTTCGAATGGAAATGCGACGCGCTCAACATGCCCTCACGACGGGCGGCGCAGCGGTTGGGGTTGAGTTACGAGGGGATTTTCCGGCAGGCGACGGTCGTCAAGGGGCGCAATCGCGACACCGCTTGGTTTGCCGCGATTGACGCCGAATGGCCCGCGCTGAAAGAGGCGTTCTCATTCTGGCTGGACCCTGCGAATTTTGACGATGAGGGCCGCCAACGCGAGAGCCTTGGCAGCCTCACGCGGTTGGTTCGGGTGGCCTCTGATCCAGCGCAGCGCTGATTTAGCGTTATATTACAATAGGTCCGGCGGTGTCGCCTCGCGCGCCAGTTCCGCCGCGACCTGATCCAGAGGCACGATGCGGCTGTCTTTTTCGCCCAAGCGGCGCAGCGACACGGTGCCGTCTTCGACCTCGCGCGGGCCACAGGCGAGGATCACCGGAACCTTGCCTACCGAATGCTCGCGGACCTTGTAATTGATCTTCTCGTTACGGGTATCGGCCTCGGCGCGGATGTTAAGGTCTGTAAGGTTTCGGGCGACTTTTGTAACGCAGTCATCCGCATCCGACACGATGGAGGCGACCACCACCTGACGCGGGGCGAGCCAGAACGGCAGACGCCCGGAGTGCTCTTCGATCAGGATGCCGATGAAGCGCTCAAAGCTGCCCAAGACGGCGCGGTGCAGCATCACGGGGCGGTGTTTGGCCCCATCGGTGCCGATGTAATTTGCATCCAAACGTTCAGGCAGAACGAAATCCACCTGATGCGTGCCGCATTGCCATTTGCGCCCGATGGCGTCGGTCAGGGTGAATTCCAGTTTCGGGCCGTAGAACGCGCCCTCGCCGGGGTTCACCTTGGGTTCGATGCCTGCGGCGCGGGTTGCGGACAGAAGGGCCGATTCGGCCTTGTCCCAGACCTCGTCGGACCCGGCGCGCACGTCGGGGCGGGTGGAGAAAAGGACTTCGAAATTGGGAAAGCCCAGATCGGCATAGATACCCGACAGAAAGGCGATGAACCGCGCTGTTTCCGACTCGATTTGATCCTCGGTGCAGAAGATATGGGCGTCGTCCTGGGTAAAGCCGCGCACCCGCATGATGCCGTGCAGCGCGCCCGAGGGTTCGTAGCGGTTGCACGATCCGAATTCGGCCATGCGCAGCGGCAGGTCGCGGTAGGATTTCAGACCCTGATTGAAAATCTGCACATGGCAGGGGCAGTTCATCGGCTTGAGCGCGTTCACCGCCTTTTCGCGGGCGTGCTCTTCGTCGACTTCGACGATGAACATGTTTTCCTGATATTTTTCCCAGTGGCCCGACGCCTCCCACAGCTTGCGGTCGACGACCTGCGGCGTGTTCACCTCGACATAGCCGCCGCGACGTTGCTGGCGGCGCATGTAATCCTGAAGCGTGGTGTAGACGGTCCAGCCGTTGGGATGCCAAAAGACCTGACCGGGAGCTTCTTCCTGCATGTGAAAGAGGTCCATCTCGCGGCCAAGTTTGCGGTGGTCGCGGCGCTCTGCTTCTTCGAGAAAGGTCAGATAATCCTTGAGCGCGTCGCGGTTCTGAAACGCTACGCCATAGATCCGTTGCAGCATTGGGCGTGTGCTGTCGCCACGCCAATAGGCCCCGGCCACGCTCATCAGTTTGAAGGCGTCGGCGGGCACCTGTCCGGTGTTTTGCAGATGCGGACCTCGGCAGAGATCCTGCCAATCGCCATGCCAGTACATGCGCAGCGGTTCATCACCGGGAATCGCCTCGATCAGCTCGATCTTGTAGGGCTCGCCGGTGTCGCGGTAATGTTGGATCGCGCGGTCGCGGTCCCAGATTTCTGTGCGCACGGGATCACGCAGATTTATGATATCCTTCATCTTTTTCTCGATGAGGCCAAGATCTTCGGGTGTGAAGGGGGCTGCGCGGTCGAAATCGTAATACCAGCCGTTCGAGATGACCGGGCCGATGGTGACCTTCACGTCGGGCCAGATTTCCTGAACCGCGCGGGCCATGATATGGGCCAGGTCATGCCGGATGAGTTCGAGCGCCGGGGCCTCGTCCTTCATCGTGTTGAGGGTGAGCGCCGCATCGCGGTCAATGGGCCATTGCAGATCCCAATGCGCGTCATCGACATAGGCCGAAATCGTGCGTTTGGCGAGCGATGGCGATATGCTGGCGGCGACTTCGGCGGGGGTGACGCCTTTGTCGTAGCTGCGCGTATTGCCGTCAGGAAAGGTCAGGGAAATCTGGGCCATCTGCTTGGCTCCTCGTCGGTTTGGCGCCCACGGAACGCCCGGTTGCGGGTATATCGCACCCCAAATGCCTCTTCGTGCGGACAAGGTCAAGGGTGCTGCGGTTGAGAGTGAATGCAGCATGCGAACGCATACGACGACATGTTGACCTCTCAACGATGAAAATTGGTGGACAGGTCGTATTTGAATCCCATAATGCCGCATATGGGGCGTGCGATATTCGTTCGTCAGAAAAAGCGAGGGCTGTACATGTCGAGCTATAATTCAAAATTTGAGTTGTCGGTCGAGGATATGGACCTGATTGAAACCGCCCTCCGTCAGACCAAGGCGGATTTGTCGGGACGATCATACGCGCTGGTTGACGGGTTTGAACATCCCGAGGAAGCGCTGCGCAAGGTTGATGAACTGCTCGGACGCCTGCACAATCAAAAGGTGTTTTATCGCCCGCGCCGCGGGGCGTATATTGGCGGTTGATCCGGCGGCTTGCCTACTTTTGTTAAATTCCTGATTGCAGAGGATCACTCTGGCGGCTGGTCCAAAGAGGACCAGAGAGCGGCGCGTTTGCATGTTGGAACGCTTAGTCTGAGCAAGCTGGCGGATGGGTTGCTTGACCCCAAGCTGGTGTTGAGTTGGCTCTTGGGCGCCTTGGGTGCGCCTGCGGCCTACGCGGGCATGTTGGTCCCGATCCGAGAGGCGGGCGCGCTTTTACCGCAGCTTTTGCTCGGGGGGTGGCTCGGTCGGATGCAGCACCGGCGCTGGATGTGGGTTGTGGGCAGTGCTGTACAGGGCGCGGCAGCGGCGTTGATTGCGATTGTGGCGTTGGTTCTAGAGGGCTGGCAGGCCGGGCTGGGGATCTGCGGGTTGTTGGCCGTGCTCGCAGTGGCGCGGGCGGCCTGCTCTGTCTCTTACAAGGATATTCTGGGCAAGACTGTCGCGCAGACGCGGCGCGGTGGGGTGACAGGCCTGGCAGGGTCGCTCTCGGCGGCGGGTGTGTTGGTCTTTGCGGTGCTGATGCTGACGGGGGTCTTGCGCAGTCAGGCGGCGGTGATCGGTGCCGTCGCGTTGGCGGGGCTGTGCTGGGGGCTGGCAGCACTGGTGCTTGCCGGGCTCTCTGAGGAGAGGAGCACACCGGAGACCGTCGAAGGGATTGGGCAGCGCTACCTCAAGATCTTGCGTGAGGATGCCAATCTGCGACGTTTTGTGCTGGTGCGCGGCCTATTGGTCAGCGCGGCGCTGGCCCCACCCTATATGGTGATGTTGACGGCGCAGGACGGTGGCGCGTTGGGGACGCTGGGTGCGCTTGTGCTGGCCTCGTCCGGGGCGTCGCTCTTGAGTTCCTATGTCTGGGGGCGAATGTCGGATCACAACAGTCCAAAGGTTCTTGCGCTGGCAGGCGCGCTCTCGGCGCTGGCTATGGTTGCGGCGATTGCGGCGGTGGGATTGGGCGTTGCACAGACACCGGGGGTGATGCCGACGATCCTGTTTGGCCTCATGCTCGCCTACCACGGTATCCGGCAGGCGCGGTCGGTCTATCTGGTGGATATCTCTGAGGAGGACCGCCGCGGGCCGAATGCGGCGCTGGCAAATACGGCGATCGGTGTCTTGCTGCTGGTGGCAGGGGGTGTTGGAGGGGCTTTGTCGATCGCCGGGCCAGTGCTGGCGTTGGCGGGATTTGCTGGCATGGCTGGGATGGGTGGGCTCTTGGCGCTCACGCTGCGAGAGGTTGCCGATTAGGTCAAAACCGATTTGCCGGGCCGCTCGGCGCGGTGCATGATCGCAACCTAGTATGGATGGAGAGCAGCATGGCCGATCCCGATTTTCTAACCACCGAGAGTGGCCGCCGGTTAGCCTATCATCAGAGCAGCGGGCAGGGCTCTGGCGTGGTGTTTCTAGGCGGGTTCAAGTCGGATATGGAGGGAACCAAGGCGCTCTGGCTTGAGGCGTGGGCGCGAGCGAGCGGCCGGGCGTTTTTGCGGTTTGACTACTCTGGGCATGGGCAATCCTCTGGCGCGTTCGAGGCGGGGGCGATTGGCGATTGGGTGGCGGATGCGCGGGCTGTCCTTGACGGGCTGACGCACGGGCCACAGATCCTTGTGGGGTCATCAATGGGCGGCTGGATATCTCTGTTGCTGGCGCGGGCGATGCCGGAGCGGGTCGCGGGATTGGTGACGATTGCCGCCGCGCCGGATTTTACCGAGGACGGAATGTGGGCGGAATTCGATGCCGCGCAGAGGCGGATGCTGCTGGAGGACGGTCAGGTGGCGCTGCCTTCGGAATATGGCGAGCCCTATGTTATCACCCGGCGACTGATTGAGGAGGGGCGCGACAATCTGGTTCTGCGCAGCCCACTGCATTTGCCCTTTCCTGTTCGATTTCTGCAAGGCACCTGCGACGCAGATGTGGATATCTCGGTGGCGTTGCGGCTTTTGGACCATGCCTCGGGGCCGGATATGCGGTTGACGCTGGTCAAAGGGGCGGATCACCGGTTCTCGGACCCTGATTGTCTGGCGCTGATCGGGGCCTCGGTCGAGGACGTCTTGGTGCGGTCCGCTTTGGCAAGCCTTGGTTGAACCGCGCGGCCCTTGCTGTGGGGGCGGATGTGGTGTCATGCTGCTGTAACTTGCGGTTTCATATGTGATCGGGTCAGAGGCAGGAGTGAATGATGAGCAGTGAACCGGTGGTGTTCTTGCCCGGGATGATGTGCGACGCGCGGCTTTTCGCGCCGCAATTGACCGCGTTGAGCCCCGATATGGCTGTGACCGTCGCTCCGATCACCGGTGGAGACCGGATAGAGGAGATCGCCTCGGACCTGCTCGATGTGCTGCCGCGACGCTTTGCCTTGGCGGGCCTGTCGTTGGGGGGGATTGTGGCGATGGAAATCCTGCGCCGCGCACCGGACAGGGTGACACGCCTGGCGCTCATGGATACCAATTCCCTCGCCGAGACGCCGCAATCGGCCACGGCCTATGAGCCGTTCATCATCAAGCTCAAAACCGGGGCAATCGCAGAGGCGGCACAGATGCTCTTGCGGTCCGAGTATCTTGCATCGGGGCCACGGCGCGCCGAAGTGATGGCTGAGGTCGTGCGCATGGCCGAGGCCCTGGGCCCGGAGATCATCATCCGGCAGACCCGTGCCCTGCAAAGGCGGCGCGATTATCAGGCGGTGCTCAGGCGCTGTCAGGTTCCGGTTCTGGTGCTCTGCGGGGCTGAGGACGGGTTGACCCCAGTTAAGCGGCACAGGTTCATGGCCGATCTTATCCCCTACGCCAATCTGGTTGTGGTCGAGGGGGCCGGGCATTTGCCGGTGCTGGAGCAGCCTGACACGACCACAGCGGCCTTGCGCGGCTGGTTGCGGCAACCTCTGGTTCTGCAACGGCGAGTGGATGCGTGATGGGGCGGCACGACGGTGGGGGTGTCCCGCCGCCGCTTTGATCAACCGATAGCGCGTGCGTTCTTGTTCGCCGGATTGGGCTCCTTGCGCGCGTTTGCGTCGATAAAGTCAAGCACCAGCGGGCGGATGTTGTTGCGCCAAGAGCGACCGGCGAAGATGCCGTAATGACCAGCTTCGGGCTCCAGATAGCTGGCCTTGAGGCTGTCGGGCAGGCCGGTGCAAAGATCGAGAGCCGCGACGCATTGGCCGGGGGCCGAGATGTCATCCTTGCCGCCTTCAACCGTCTTGACCGCAACGCGCGTAATCTTGCCGAGATCCACCTTGTGTCCGTTCACGACAAAGCGGTTCTGTGCAATTTCCAGACCCTTGAAGATGCGTTCCACGGTCGAGAGGTAGAATTCGGCGGTCATATCCATGACGGCCAGATATTCATCATAGAATCGGTTATGGGCGTCATTGTCGCTTGCCTCACCGCGTGAGACACGCAGGATCTGGTCGGAAAAGGCGGACGAATGACGCTCGCCGTTCATCGACATGAAGGACGCGAGTTGCAGAAGGCCGGGATAGACCTGACGGCCAACACCTTTGTATTTGAAGCCGACGCGTTGGATCATCGTCTCTTCAAGCTGGCCCATCGTGACGCGGCGGCCAAAGTCGGTCACGTCAGTTGGGGTTGCATCGGGGTTGATCGGTCCGCCGATGAGCGTCAGCGTGCGCGGCTGTGCATCGGGGTCAAGTTCGGCCAGATAAGCGGTCGCGGCCAATGTCAAAGGCGCAGGCTGACAGACGGCGATCACGTTGATATCCGGGCCGAGCGCCTTCATGAAATCGACAAGATAGAGGGTGTAATCCTCGATATCGAATTTGCCCTCTGACACTGGAATATCCCGCGCGTTATGCCAATCGGTGATATAAACCTCACAATTGACGAGCAGAGACTTGACGGTCGAGCGCAGCAGCGTCGCGTAATGTCCCGACATCGGGGCAACAAGAAGAACCTTGCGCTTCTGCTCTTCGCGGCCAGAGATGTTGAAGTGAATGAGATCACCAAAGGGGCGGGACACGATGGTCTCGATGTTCACGAGATGGTCGCGCCCGTCCTCATGTGTGAACGTGCGGATGCCCCAATCGGGCTTGGACACCATGCGCTTGAAGCTGCGTTCCGTCACTTCGCCCCAAGCGGCCATCCATTGCAAAGCAGGATTTGGCACCAAACTGAAAAGCGGATAGGATGCGAGGGAGAGGGCGGAGGCACCCAGCCATTGATTGGTATTTCGGAGGGATTCCATCAGGTCGTATGTGGCCATGTAGCGCATTTTCGTCTCCTGTTCGGGCGCAAGGCCCGGTTTATTCGTCGCTCGGTCCCCTCCGGTTCGCGCGACGCTATGCTGCGTAGCAGAAAATGTTAAGGGGAAATACTTAAAATGGCAACGCAAGACGATGTCGCAGGCGAAAACCTTGAAAAACTGAATGAGAACCTTGCCAAAGTCGAACATCTGTCGCAACGGCTGATCCAAGCACTTGCGGCGCGTAATCCTGCGAACCCGACTCTGAATGGACCCAATCAAGAGCTTTTTGCCAAGGCGGCGCAGTCCTATTGGGCCGAGGCGATTGAAAATCCCGGCAAGATCTATGAGCAGCAGTTGGAGTATTGGGGCAAGTCTGTGCGTCATTTCATGGAAGCACAGCAGGTCATGTTGCGCGGAGAGCCTGCGGCGGAAGAGGATGCGCCCGATCCGCTGGCGGGGGACAAGCGCTTTGCCAACCCTCTGTGGAACACCCATCCTTATTTCAAATATATCAAGCAGCAATACGCGCTGAACGCGCAGGCTATTGAGAATGCGGTGGGCGATGTCGAGGATTTGCCGCCCAAAGACAAGCGGCGTCTGGATTATTTCGCGCATCAGATCATCGACATGATGTCGCCCACGAATTTTCTGGGCACCAATCCTGATGCGCTCGAGCGGGCGGTGGCAACCGAGGGAGAGAGTCTCGTCAAAGGATTGGAGAACCTGATTGCCGATCTCGAGGCCAATCACGGCGAGTTGGTGGTGCGGCTGGCGGATGACAAGGCATTCGAACTGGGGGGCAATATCGCCACCACGCCGGGTGAGGTGGTGTACCGCAACCGGATGATGGAGCTCATTCAATACAGCCCCACAACCGAGCAGGTGCATGCGATCCCGCTCGTGATCTTTCCGCCGTGGATCAACAAATTCTACATTATGGATCTCAAGCCCGATAACAGCCTGATCAAATGGGTCGTGGATCAGGGCTATACGCTCTTTGTGGTCAGCTGGGTCAATGCCGATACCAGCCATGCCAATGTGGGCATGGAGGATTACATCGAAGAGGGTTTTCTGACCGCGATTCGCGAAGTCAAGGCGATCACCGGACAGGATCAGGTCAATACCGTTGGCTATTGTATCGCAGGCACGACGCTGCACATGACGCTGGCGCTGATGGCCAAGCGGGGAGACAAGTCGGTCAAATCCGCCACCTTCTTTACCGCGCTCACGGATTTCTCGGAGCAGGGGGAATTCACGCCGTTTCTTCAGGACGATTTCATCGACGGAATCGAAGAGGAGGTGACGCAGCAGGGGGTATTGCGGTCCTTTATCATGGGGCGCACCATGTCGTTCCTGCGCTCGCGCGATCTGATCTATCAACCTGCCGTGCGCAGCTACATGATGGGCGAAGCGCCGCCGGCGTTTGACCTGCTCTATTGGAACGGGGATGGCGCGAACCTGCCGGGGCGGATGACGGTGGAATATCTGCGCGGGCTTTGTCAGGGCAACAAGTTCGTGACCGATGGGTTTGA
This sequence comes from Roseovarius sp. 217, assembly GCF_000152845.1. Lineage (GTDB taxonomy): Bacteria > Pseudomonadota > Alphaproteobacteria > Rhodobacterales > Rhodobacteraceae > Roseovarius. Next base: position 203,315 of record NZ_CH902584.1, on the reverse strand, counting down.
TCTGTGTGGTGAGCGGCTGCATATCCGGGACGTCAAGATACCGCTGATGTCCGTGACCTGCGAGACTGACCATATCGCGGCTTGGAAAGACTGCTATCGCGGCTTTCAGCAGACGGGATCCAAGGATCGGACCTTTATCGTTTCGGAATCCGGGCATATCGCCGGGATCGTCAATCCTCCGACCAAGAAGAAGTATGGGCATTACACCAATGACGATCTGAGCGGTGATGCCGAGGCCTGGATGGCGGGCGCGCAGTATAGTCAGGGATCGTGGTGGCCGCGGTGGGAAACGTGGCTGGCCAAGCGATCCGGCAAGATGGTCGCGGCGCGGGAACCGGGCGATTCGGAGCATCCTGCACTGGCCCCGGCCCCTGGCACCTATGTGCGCAAGAAGGCAACCCTCTGATATTTAATGGCTTCTAGCCACGCCTGTCTAAAAAATGCTGCAGTGCAGAAAAAACTTGAAATGCTGCAGCGCAGCATGTATATGTTGTTGCAGTTGCAGAAACGGCGGAACACCCCGCCAAAGCTAAGAGGACCGAACCAATGGCAAAAGCACAAGATTTCACCGCGATGTTCAAAGACGTCATGGGCACCTTCCCCGTCGACACCAAAGCGATGGAAGATGCATTCAAGAACCAAGCAACCCTGAGCGAGAAGCTCTCGGGTGTGGCTCTGACCGCAGCTGAAAAATCGGCTGAGATCTCGAACAAATGGACCAAAGACACGCTCGCCAAGCTGAGCGAAATGTCCAAAGCCAAGGCCGAACCTGCTGACTATGCCAAAGCAATGACCGATTTCGCATCGGCCAATGCTGAAGTTGCCGCCGAGAACATGGCAGCCTTCGCCGAAGTGGCCAAGAAAGTTCAGATGGAAACCGTCGAACTGATGCTGGCTGCTGGCAAAACCATGCAGGAAGACGCCACCAAGGTTGTCAAGAAAGCCGCAGACGACGTGACCGCAGCGACCCAAAAGGCGACCGCAGCGGCCAAGTAAGGTTAGCAGACCCATACCCTGATCCCCTCCCTTGAGGGGTATGGACTGCGAAGGGCGAGCCATGCGGCTCGCCCTTTCTTTTTGCTGCACTTGCGTCTAAGCTCTGCTGCAGCGCTGCATTATCCGGGAGGATACCCCTTGGCCGACTCCAAAAAACCGCTGTTGATCAAACGCTATGCCAGCCGGCGGCTCTATAATACCGAGACATCCGATTACGTAACGCTCGAGGATATCGCCGAATTCATCCGCGACGGGCGTGAAGTCCAGATCATCGACCTGAAATCCGGGGATGACCTGACGCGGCAATATCTGCTCCAGATCGTTGCGGAGCATGAGAGCCGGGGCGAGAGCGTGCTGCCGATCAATGTGCTCAATGACTTGGTGCGCAGCTACACCACCCAGGCGACCAGCATTGTGCCAGAGTTTCTGGCAGCCAGTTTCGATATGTTGCGCGACGGGCAATCCAAGATGCTTGAAAACATGACCAAGGCCAATCCGCTGGCCGCGATGCCCGGCATGGAGGCAATGCGCGCTCAGCAGGAGGCCTTTATGAAGGCGATGACCGGAGGGCTGAAAGGGATGGGCAGCACAGGTCCTCAGGGTGGCAAGCCTTCGGAGGCGAGTGACGAGGGTCTCGAAGAAATCAAGAAACAACTGGCAGAATTGCAGGACAAGCTGTCCAAAATGGGTAAGTAAGTTGGCATGGTCGAGAGCCCGGGGCGGATAACCCTCTGGGGCATCGAAGTGTTCATTGCCGCTGCTGATGAACGCTCGATCTCGGCCGCAGCACGGCGACTGGGGGCGAGCCCGTCTGCGGTCAGTCAGCAATTGACCAATCTCGAAGGGGCGGTAGGGGCCACGCTGTTGCAGCGCAACGCGCGGCCCATCCGCCTGACCCCGGCCGGTGAGATCATGCATCGCCGCGCCTTGGCGATTCTGAATGAAGCGGCGCAGGCGCGCGCTGAATTGGCAATGTCACATCTCTCGACCCTGACGCGGTTTCGGCTGGGCATGATCGAGGATCTGGAGGCGGATGTGACGCCACAGCTCTTGACCCATATGGCGGGGGAATTGAAAGGCTGTCAGTTCCTGCTGGAAACCGGGGCAAGCCATCATTTGTATGACCAGTTGGACGCACGGGCGCTTGATGTGATCGTGGCGGCGGAACTGGGCGGCGAGGCGGATTGGGTCGAAGTGCATCCCGTGTTGCGCGAAGGCTTTGCCGTGGTGGCGCCGCGTGGCGTGATCCGGCCCGAGCGGGACGTCCTGCGGCAATTGAAGCGCCTGCCCCTGATCCAGTATACGCAGCGGCATTACATGGGGCGGCTTATCTCTTCGCATCTCGCGCGGCAGAACCTGAGCATTCCGCACCGATTTGAGTTGGACAGCTATCATTCCATCCTCGCCCTTGTGGGGCAGGGGGCGGGGTGGTCGATCCTGACGCCGCTGGCTTTGATGCGGGCGCGGCGCTTTGCGGATCAGATCGACGTGTTCGAATTGCCGATGGCGCCGCTCACGCGTACGATCAGCGTGACCGCCCGCAAGGGGATATTGCAGGACATGCCCGCGACGCTGGCGGAAAAGCTGAAGCCCATTCTGCGAGATACGATCGTGACGCCCATCGTCGCCCGGCACCCGTTTCTGGCCGAAGGTATATCCCTATTCTGAAGACGTGCGGCGGTCACGAAAGAAGGTCTTGAGCAGGGTCTCGGACTCGGTCGCGGCGATGCCGTCATAGATCTCTGGCACATGGTGGCATTGCGGATGGCTGAAAACCCGCGCGCCCATGGCCACACCGCCCGATTTTGGATCGGCGGCCCCGTAGTAGAGCCGGGCAATGCGCGCCGATGCGATGGCGCTGGCGCACATTGCGCAGGGCTCCAGCGTGACATAGAGATCATGGCCGGTGAGCCGTTCGGAGCCAAGCGCGGCGCAGGCGGCCCGGATTGCGAGGATTTCGGCATGGGCGGTGGGATCGCTGAGTTCGCGGGTCCGGTTGCCCGCGCGCGCCACAAGGACACCTGAGGGGGCGACGATGACCGCACCCACGGGCACCTCGCCGCGCAGTGCGGCCGCGCGGGCCTCGTCCAAGGCGGTCTCCATGTGGCTGCGAAATGTCATGACCTGCTTTTGCAGATCGCAAGACGCTTTCGCAAGCCCCGCAATTGCGCTATGCGCGGCGCATGAACACGAAAACTCCAGAGGGCGAGCGGATCGCCAAGGTCATTGCCCGCGCCGGTATTGCAAGCCGTCGTGAGGCTGAACGCCTGATCGAAGCGGGGCGCGTCACCGTCAACGGTCAAAAGGTGTTGCGCGCGGCACTCAATGTCACGCCTGCGGATAAGGTCGTGGTCGATGGTCGTGCCCTCGATGCGCCCGAACCTGCGCGCCTGTGGCTCTACCACAAACCTACCGGTCTTGTGACGACGACGCGCGATGAGCAGGGGCGCAGCACGATCTATGACGATCTGCCCGAGGATATGCCGCGGGTCATGAGTGTCGGACGGCTCGACCTCAATTCCGAAGGGCTGTTGTTGCTGACCAATGATGGTGAGTTGAAGCGCAAATTGGAACTGCCCTCGACCGGCTGGCTGCGCCGTTATCGAGTGCGAGTGAATGGGCGCCCTACGGACGGCACCTTTGAGCCGTTGCGCAAGGGATTGGTCGTGGATGGTGAGGCATTTCAGCCAATGATGGTCACGCTTGACCGCCAGCAAGGCGCAAATGCCTGGATCACGGTCTCTATTCGCGAGGGCAAGAACCGCGAAATCCGCCGCGCGATGGAGGCGGTGGGGCTGGTGGTAAACCGGCTCATCAGGCTGTCCTATGGGCCGTTCCAATTGGGCCAGTTGAAGCCCGGTGCCGTGGAAGAGATCCGTCCCCGCGTGTTGCGTGATCAGTTGGGCATGAAGGAAGAACCCGAGGCCGAACAGCCCAAGCCCGCTCGCCCCAAACCACAGCGACGTCGGCGGTGAGTATTTTTCCAAGGTGACTGCGAAAGTCGTGTTGGTTGATCCGGATCAAGGAGGCTGCGGCCCCCGCTCCTTAGGGTCGGGAGCGAGCAATCAAGAAGGAGAGATCTGCGATGTCCCATACCCCCCATGAACTGTCGGAAGAGTTCCCGCAACTGGCCGACAAGATCAGCGAACTGAAGCGGACTGATACGCATTTTGCCAAACTGGCCGATGAATATCACGCGCTGAACCGCGCGGTGCATCGGGCCGAAACGCTGGTCGAGCCGGTCGAGGAACTGACCGAGGTCGAGATGCGCAAGCAGCGCGCGACGCTGAAAGATGAGCTATATCGGCTGCTGACGGCCTAAGGCCAATTGCAGGGAAAGTGGCGCGCAAGACGGTTGGACCGTCCTGCGCGGTTTACTTTTTAGCTCAGCCCCGTATCCCCGAAAACCGCGTTTGCCAGTCTTCGCGGGCCTCGTCGGTGATCTTGGAAAAGAGCACCTCGGGGACACTGAATGCGTGGCCGGGCGCAAGGATTTCGAGCGCTGCGGACGCTTCATCTGGCCAGTTGTCATCGTTGGTTTGCATCGCTGCCAGCATCGCGGCGGCGGCGTCGGGGATGAAGGGGCTGCTCAGCACGGCATAAAGGCGGATGAGGTTGAGTGCGAGGCGCGTCTGCATGGCGGCGCGCTCGGGGTCTTGCTTGAAGGTGGACCAGGGCGCGACCTCTTGCAGGTATTCGTTGCCCTCGACCCAGATCGCGCGCAGGGCGGCCGCAGATTTGCGCACCTCCATCGCCTCCATATGGCCTTCATAGTCGCGGATGCGGCTTGTCAGGCGTGCGATCAGCGCCGTTTCCTGAGCGCCGTATGTGGCCCCCGACGGCACCGTTTCGCCGAATTTCGAGCGGCAGAATTTGGTCACGCGGGACACGAAATTGCCCAGAACGTCGGCCAGGTCCTTGTTCACCGAAGCCTGAAAATTTTCCCATGTGAACTCGCTGTCCGAGCTTTCGGGGGCGTGGCTCAGGAGCCACCAGCGCCAGTAATCGGCGGGCAGGATTTCAAGCGCCTGATCCATGAAGACGCCGCGCCCGCGCGAGGTGCTGAACTGACCGCCGTCGTAATTGAGGTAGTTGAAAGATTTGATGTAATCCACCAGCTTCCATGGCTCGCGCGAGCCCAAGATCGTAGCGGGAAAGCTGAGCGTGTGGAAGGGCACGTTGTCCTTGCCCATGAACTGGGTGTAGCGGACATCCTCTGCCCCCTTGTCGGTGCGCCACCAGCGTTCCCAATCCGTGCCCTTGCCCGCATCGACCCATTCCTGCGCGCAGGCGATGTATTCGATAGGGGCGTCGAACCAGACGTAGAACACCTTGCCCTCCATGCCCGGCCAATCCTCGTCGCCGCGCTTGACCGGGATGCCCCAGTCGAGATCGCGGGTGATCCCACGATCCTGCAAGCCGTCGCCGTCATTGAGCCATTTCTTGGCGATGGAGGTGGTCAGAACCGGCCAGCCGGTCTTGGAGTCGATCCATTTCTCAAGCTCATCCTTCATCTGCGACTGGCAGAGATAGAGATGCTTGGTCACGCGCATCTCGAGATCGGTCGCGCCGGAGATCACCGAGCGGGGGTTGATCAGATCGACCGGGTCAAGCTGCTTGGTGCAGTTGTCACATTGGTCGCCACGCGCCGAGTCGTAGCCGCAATTCGGGCAGGTGCCCTCGATATAGCGGTCGGGCAGGTAGCGTCCGTCGGTGGGGGAATACATTTGGGTTTCCGAGACTTCGCGGATCAGACCCTGATCGTGCAGGCGCTTGGCGAAATGCTGGGTCAGGCGGTGGTTCTGGGACGAGGAAGAGCGCCCGAAGTGATCAAAGCTGAGGCGAAAGCCGCGCGCGATTTCGGCCTGAACGGTGTGCATTTCGGCGCAATACTCGGCCACAGGCTGACCCGCCTTGGCGGCGGCCAGTTCGGCGGGGGTGCCATGCTCGTCCGTGGCGCAGAGGAAGAGCACCTCGTGGCCACGGGCGCGGCAGTAACGGGCAAAGAGATCGGCAGGAAGCTGCGAGCCCACGAGATTGCCGAGGTGCTTGATCCCGTTGATATAGGGGATCGCCGAAGTGATGAGATGCCGTGCCATATCGCGCCTGTTCCTTGACGGTTTGGCCTCGTTTAGCGTGGTTTTGCGGGCAGTTCTAGCGCTCGTTCTTGTCTTTGTCGCGACTGCGTCCGGTCAGGCGGCCAATCAGGAAGGAGGTGCGTGGCGACCAGACATAGGCGGTGCGACGTTCTGCAACCGGGCGCGCGCGCATGCGGTAAAGACCAAAAACGACGAGGAGGGCGTGGCCGGCGGCGATCATCACGAACATGGCGGGTGGGCCGTAAACTTCGATCAGGGTTGAGGCCATGAGCGGGGCGGCGATGGCGCCCACGGCGAAGAAGAACATGAGGGCGGCGGATAGCTCGACCCGTTCATGGGCCTCGGCGAAGTCATGGGCGTGGGCGGCGCTGACCGAGTAGATGGGAAAGGTGGTCATGCCAAAGAAGAAGGCGGTCATCAGGATGCCGAATGTGTCAAGATTTTCGGTCATGGCGGTTGCAACTGAGGAGAGGATGGCGGCGACCGAGAGTCCGATCAGAACCCAACGGCGGTCAAAGCGATCCGCGAGCCAGCCGACCGGGTATTGCGCCACGGCCCCCCCCAGAACGAAGACCGCCAGAAACCCGGCGATCTGATCCACGGCCAGGCCCACCTGTTGGCCGTAGAGTGGCCCGACCATGCGGAACGAGGCGCTGGAGAGGGCCGCGACCAGCACGCCCGCTGCCGCCAGAGGCGAGCAGGCGATGAGCAGCATGGGACGCAGGCGGGGGGCGTCGGGTGTTTCAGGCTCGCGCAGGCGCGACAGGGTAAGCGGTAGCAGAGCTGCGCAGCAAAGGAGCGCCAGCAGGTTGTAAGAGACGTAAGAGGCGGGTGCCAATACGGAAATCAGCAATTGCGCGGCCAAAGATGCGCCCATATCGACAACGCGGTAGATACCCATGGCGCGGCCGCGCGTCTCATTCGTGACCTTGGCCTGAAGCCACGCCTCGATCACCGTGTAGCAGCCCGCGACGCAAAGGCCAGAGGCCACGCGCATCAGCGCCCAAGCGTAGGGGTCGATCACCAGCATATGCGCCAAGAGGCCGATGGCGCCTGCGGCGGTAAAGGCCGCAAAGGCGCGGCTGTGCCCGATTGTGCCCATAAGGCGGGGGGCGAACCAGCAGCCAATGAAGAAGCCCACGAAATGCGCCGAGCCGAGGAGTCCGATCTGGGCCGTGGTGAAATCCAACGCCAGACCTGAGAGCGCATCAAGCGGGCCCACGCCGCCTGTCGAGAGTTGCAGGAGAACGACCGAGAGGAAGAGGGCGGCAAAGGAAATCATCAGGCGCATGGTGGGGCTACCATGGCAGGACGAGAGGAGGGGGACCAGATGTTTTCGACATCAAACGTCGGTTTCGGGCAAGGGTGTGCGATGCGGGGTTAAGGTGTGGGAAATATGGGATTTTTGGGGGCGGTGTTGGGTTAGTGTTCTGGTGGTGGGAAACGGGTGGATTTGCTCACTACCTCACCACCCTTGCCACGATCCTCAGCCCGATCTCTGGGCCGACGAGGTTGGCATAGCCGCTTGCGCCGAAGCTGTGACGGTTGAGGGTGCCGGTGAGGAGGATTGTGAGGTGAGAGAGGTCCTTGGGGTCGGTGCCGGGTTGGCGGTAGAGGCCGGCGGTGAGGGTGACGGGGTGTGTCACGCCGCGCACGGTCAGGAGACCGGTGATCCGGGCCTCTTGCAGCGTGCCGGTGATCGCGGTCGAACGGAAGGTGATGGTGGGATGGCGTGCGGCGTCGAGCAACTCGGACCCTTTCATCGCCTCTGTGGCGAAGACAAAGCCCGCGCGAGTGCCGGTGGCGTCGAGGGTGACGTCGACCCGGCTCGCGCCGAGATTGCCCAGATCAATCCGCATATCCGCCGATGTGATCGGCATTGTGCCAAGATTATTGCCGATGGCGGCATCATAGGTGAAGCCCACGGTGGAGCGGGCCGTGTCGAGGCGGTAGGCCTCTGGTGCGGCGGTGGCCTGCGTGGTCATCAGGCAGAGAGCGAGGGCGAGATGGCGGATCATAGGGTAGAATACGCGCGGCGCGGCCAAACGGATGTCACGTTTGCTTGAGCGCCCATGCGCCGGGCTGGCCGGTGAGGTGCCATGCGGCGGGGGGCGCTGTACGGGCGCGGCGGCGGGTGAGGTGCCAACAGCTGGCCTCGGGCGTATGGGCCGGGGCCATGTGCCAGCGGGTTTCCACGCCGGGTGCGCCGCCCTCGCCCGGCGTCAGAATCAGGCCCAGAGGGCGGTGAGGACCGCGCGCCGCCCCCTCTTCGGCGGCGAGATGCAGGCGGCGCACCGGGGTGAGGGCAGGTGGCTCTGGCAGGTCGGCGATGATGAGGGGGGCGGTGCCGCTGCGCAGCGCCTCTTCCATGCACCACAAGAGATCCTCGCGCCGGTCGGGGGTGACGAAGATCAGGGTTTCCGGGCCGTTTTCAGCCCCGGTAAGAGGGCAGATGCCGTCGGGGTTGAGGTGATCTGAGGCCCATTCCGGGGCGATCCAGAGCACGGGGCCGCGCAGGGCGCCGATGAGGAGCATCGCAAAGCTGTGGCGGGCGGGGCCGGCGCATTCATGCAGGCGGGCAAAGGGCAGGTCGAGCGCGCCCAGAAGGCGGAGGGCGGGGCGGTGCGAGCTGCGGGTGAGAAGTGGAATCGTCATGGGGGGAGTATAGCGTGTTCGCTAAATGTTCTCAATTGGGGGTGCGGATAGCTATGATATCGCCCAGCGTTTGTTTCCCGCGCGGTATTGTGCTTGGCGTCAACGTTGCTTGCAGGCAAAGCCGCCTCAGTGCAAAATCTCTTCCTCGCGCACGAACATATTGGCCCAGGCGCGTTCGATCAGTTCCGGGGTCATCTGGTAGGGGATGCTTTCGAAATTGCAGATCGAGATCATCTGGTCGATCAGGAAGACCGGCTGATAATTGGCGTAGACATTGTCGATCGTGGGGTATTTTTCCTTGATCAGATAGATCAGCGCAGCCTCATCCAGCGGCATGCCCTTTTTGCGGGCGACCATGGCGAAGATCTTGAGGAAGTCGGATTGGCAGGGGCCGTCGATCTTGATCTTGTAAAAGATCCGGCGCAGCGCGGCCTTGTCGAAGATCGAGTTCGGGTGAAAGTTGGTCGAGAAAATCACCAGCGTGTCGAACGGCACCTCGAATTTCTCGCCTGATTGCAGGGCGAGAATGTCTTTGGCCTCTTCGAGCGGAACGATCCAACGGTTGACGAGGGACTGCGGCGATTCCGCCTGACGGCCAAGGTCGTCGACGATAAAGATGCCGCCGGTGGATTTGAGTTGCAGCGGCGCCTGATAGGTGCGGGCGGTCGGGTTATAGACGAGATCGAGCATCGACAGGCTGAGTTCGCCGCCGGTGATCACGGTCGGGCGCTCGCAGCGGACATAGCGCGTGTCAAAGGTGCGTTTGCGGCGCAGGCTGCCGGGATCGTCCACTTCGACCTCGGCGGATGAATGCACGATGGGGTCATAGACGGTGATGACCTGCCCCGCATATTCGATGGCGCGGGGCACGTAGATCTTGTCGCCCATGGCGTCGCGGATACCGTTCGAGATCGAGGATTTGCCGTTGCCGGGCGGGCCATACATGAGGATCGAGCGACCGGCGCTGACCGCAGGGCCGAGGTGATCCAGCAGGGCGTTGGGCAGGACCAGATGCCCCATTGCATTGGTCAACTGTTCGCGGGTGATCTGGATGTTGCGGATCGACTGACGCTTGACCTGTTCGCGGTAGACGGCAAGCGGCACTGGCATCGCGCCGAAATACTCCGACTGGCTGAGCGCATCGAGGGCGCGTGATTTGCCCGCGTCCGTGAGCTGATAGCCCATCTCGCCGCCCGAATTGGCGTTGAGCGTGCCGGTGGCCTCGATCAGCCTTTGCCCGCGGGCCATGTCGATCAGTTCCTGTGTCACCGCGCGTGGCAGGCAGATCGCCTCGGCGATATCGGTGGCAAGATCGAGGTTCTTGCGGAACATGGTTTTGAGCAGGACGTCGCGCATCATCACGACGGGCAATCGCATCTCTTCCAGCCGGGACGGGGGCGGGGGCGGCTGGACGCCGGTGCTGGCTTGCATGTTCATGAGGTCTGCCTGTGCTGGGTCGGACTGCTATTACGCAACCGTGACATGCAAAGGTGTAGAAATTAAGGAAAGGGTCGGGCAGCTCTGAGGCGGTCAACTGCCGAAGGCTGCGCCAAGGCCCAGATAGATCGCGAGCGTCCCGCCCAAGGCAAAGCCCATCGGGAATTTCTTGCCGGTGTTCCAACTCTGCCAATCGGGCGCCAGACGGCGCAAGGGGCTGTATTTTATGACACGGTGCGTGACAAAGGCCCCGAGCAGCGTTGCTGCAAAGATCAGGCAGAGCGTGGCCGCATCGCCAAGCGCCACAAAGGGCGCGGCGGCGGCGATGAACTTGGCGTCCCCAGCACCCATCAGCCCGGCCGCATTCATCGCAATGCCCGCCACGAGCATGACCGCCAGATGCGCAAGCCGCCACGGATAGTCCGAAATGGGCAAGGCAATCAGGCCGACGACGAGAAAGATGCCCACCAGTGTTAGCACGGCGGTGTTGGGGATTTTCATCCGGCTCAGATCGCTCCACGCCACCCAGACGCACACCGGCAGCACGAAGGGCAGGAACCAAAGCGCAGCCTGCGCGGTAATCTCGAGCGTCATCGAGCAGCCTTAGCTTGCCACATTCGTTTCAAGGGCGCGTAGGGAGCGCACGGCATCCTCGAAATGCTGCGGGTGGGTTTCGATGGCATCGCGCAGGAGACCTTCGCCAATCGCGGTATCCCCCTGTTTGATCGCCGACAGGCCAAGGGTATAGAGAAGCTGCGCGCGCTCTGACTGGCTAACCGGCAGGACCGGCAGGGAATAGTTGCGCTGCGCACCGCGTGCGAGAACAAGGTTGTTCTTGGCGGTGAAGAGGGCCGGGTCCTGACGCACCGCATCGGTAAAGAGACGCTCTGCCCCGGCAAAGTCGCCACGGGTCAGTTTTGAATAGCCCCAGTTGTTCATCACGCTGGCGGGTTGCGTTGTCAGACCGACGGCGGTCTCGTAAAAGCTGTCGGATTTTTTCCAATCCTGATTGCTGTCAGCGATCATCGCCTCAAGCCGATAGCGTTTGAAGGTCTCGTGGGTTGGGGGGATCGCGTCCAGCATGGTGTCTGCGCGTTCCCACTCGTTATTGCGGATCAGGGCATCGGCAAGATCGACACGGTCTTCATCGGTGGCTTCTTTGTGGTCGCTGACCTTGGTCCAGGTGGCCACCGCCTCGGTGTTGCGTTTGGCACGCACGAGCGACTTTCCCAAACCTCTGAGAAGGTCGATGCGGTCCGGTTTCTCTCCGACGGCGCGTTGGAAATAGGCCACCGCCTCGTTTGGGTCGCTGGCGGTCAGCATCACATCGTTGAGATTGGTTTCGTCCACGACGTTGATGTCCTGAAACGCGCGGTCCACGTCATTGCCAGTGGATTTATCGCAGGCGGACAGGGCAAACGCGCCTGCCACGCACAGGGAAACAAGAATAGGGTGGCGCATTTTTTGCGTCCTTTTACTGCCTCAGCCTCGTCACGGTATCTTGCGGATCAGATAGTCGCCACTGCCCCGCCGTACCAATTTATAATCTTGCTCTTGCTCCACACCATAATCAGAATTTTCTGTTTTTGCGAGTGCTAAGCGCAAATTGTCGCGGATTGCGTCACTTTCGCCATTGTCGAGCGCATAGGCACGACGCAGGATCTGTTCTGCTTCAGGGTATTGCCCTTGTTCGACCAGCACGACGCCCAGATTGTTCCAGGTTTCCGGGGTGGCATCGGGCATTTCTATGGCCTCGCGCAACAGGCGTTCGGCAGTGCCAAGGCGACCGAGTGCAAGATTGGCGCTGCCCAGACCGGCCAGCACATCCGCTGTCATGCCATCTGAGACCGCGGCGCGGGTATAGGCCTTGTGGGCCAGTTCGTATTCGCCTGCATCCATCAGGCGATGACCGACGAGAAGGCCGTCAACGGCTTCACCGCCGGGGGCCACTCCGGGGGCGTATGGCCCCTCGGGGGCTGCCGGTGTCACGCACCCTGCCAGAGCGAGTGTGCCCGCCAAAAGTATCGCCGCTCGCCCTACCATCTCGCCCCATTTAATTAGCGGCCATGGCGAACAGTTTCATGATGCCCAGAACCGACGGCCCGACCAGAATGATCAGCAATGGCGGCACTGTAAGCATCATTGTAGCCAATGTCATCTTGGTCGGCAGCTTGTTGGCCTTTTCCTCGGCGCGCATGACGCGTTTGTCACGCATCTCGGCGGCATAGACGCGCAGCGCCTCGCCAATCGAGGTTCCGAAGGTCTGCGATTGGACCATGACGGTCACAAAGCTGGTGATATCCTGCACACCGCAGCGCTCGGCCATTTCGTTGAGAACCGACGGTTTGTCCCGCCCCGCCTTGATCTGAAGGGAAACGATCTCGAATTCCTCTGCCAACGCCGGGTAAGACGCGCGCATTTCACTGGCGACACGAATGATGGACTGATCCATGGATTGACCGGCCTCGATGCAGACGAGCATCATGTCGAGACTGTCGGGGAAACCATCCTGGATCTCTTCCTGCCGCTTCTGCTGGCGTTTGGTGATCCAATATTTGGGCATCATATAGCCGATACCGGCCGGCCCGAGGATGTACATCAGCGTTTCTTGTGTGCTGGTTTCGGTGCCCGATTTGAACAGGACGTAATAGATCACGCCCAGAATCAGCAAGCCGATGCCGAGTGCGAATTGCGCAAAGTGAAAGTATCGCACTGCGTCGCGATGCCGATACCCAGCCTGCATCAGCTTGAGGCGCATCTCACTCAGTTGCTTTTCGTTCTGCGGCTCTAGAAAGGTGGCGTAGCGGTCAAGTTTCTTGTTCTGCTTGCCGGCCCGCAAATTGGTTTTAACCCCGAGCGCCTCTTGAGTTCTCGCTTGTTTGAGCTTGTCCAGCGGGTCTTGTTTCTGCCGGAGCATCATCGGAATGGTGACGAGCACAAGCATCACCCCCAGCCCGCCGACCGCGATCAGAGGCCCGAACGGCCCGAGGGCGCCCGTGAGAATGTCATTGAGGGTTGCGAGAAATTCCATGATGTGTTCCTCAGACCTTGATGTTCACGAGGGCGCGCATGACGATCAGGTTCATCACCAGAAAGACACCGACGACCAGCACGGCGGGAATGAAGAAAGCATGTTCCATAGCCTCGTTGTAATAGTCGGGCTTGATCACTTGGATGCCGATGAGGGCCATGATGGGAAAGCCGGAGAGAAACTTGCCGGACCATTTCGCCTCGGCTGTGATGGCCTTGACCCGGCGGAACAGACGAAAGCGGGCGCGGATCACCTTGGCCAGACCGGCAAGGATTTCAGCCAGATTGCCGCCTGATTGCTGCTGAATAGTGACCGCCACGGCAAGAAAGCGCAGATCCTGCATATCGAGCCGTTCGGCCATTTCCTTGAGCGCCTCGCCCATGTCACGGCCATAGGCTGCCTCATCCGCGATGATGCCGAATTCGGTGGCAAGCGGATCGCCGACTTCGGTTGCGACAATGCCGATGGCGGATGAGAACGGATGCCCGACCCGCAGGGATCGCACCATGAGTTCGATGGCATCGGGCAGTTGTTCTTCGAGCAGCGCCATACGCTTGCTGGCCTTCATGCTGATCCAGGTAAAGATACCGCCCACGCCAATGCCGACGGACGCGATGGCGCGCACCGGGGCGGCGGTTTCGGTCCCGACCGATAGGCCGATAAAGGCCAGAACGCTGAGGGCAACCATCAACAGGATCAATTGCTTGGGCGTAAAGGCAATCGCCGCCTTTTGCGCCTTGTCCGACAGGATCGCATAGAGCGGCAGTCTGCGCGCCTTGAGATGCTGCTGCATCTCCTTGCGCAGTTTTTCCATCACCTCTTCGCGATTGCCCGATTTGTCGAGCATCTCGAGCCGTCGATTGACCCGGTTGTTGAGGCTGATCGAGCGGCCGAAGACTGTAAGGTAGATGCCTTCGACAAGGACGAGGACGCCCACGAAGATCAACGCATAGATGATCGGTTCGGCACTAATGGACATCTGCGTTACTCCGCTGCGATGGGTTCGTAGATATGTGTGGGCAGGTCATAGCCCCAAAGTCGAAAGCGCTCGGAGAAATGCGAGCGGACGCCGGTTGCAGTGAAATGGCCGATGATTTTGTTCTCGGGGCTGAGGCCCACCCGCTGAAAGCGGAAGATTTCCTGCATCGAGATCACGTCGCCCTCCATCCCGGTAATTTCGGTGATCGAGGTCATCCGGCGTGAGCCATCCTGAAGGCGGCTGGCCTGCACGATGAGGTTGACGGCGCTTGCGATCTGGCTGCGCACCGCCTTGAGCGGCATTTCGATGCCCGCCATGGCGACCATGTTTTCCATTCGGCTGATGCCGTCGCGCGGGTTGTTCGCGTGGATCGTGGTCATGGACCCGTCATGGCCTGTGTTCATGGCCTGCAACATGTCGATCACCTCTTCGCCGCGCGTTTCCCCGACGATGATACGGTCGGGGCGCATGCGGAGCGCGTTCTTGAGGCAGTCACGGGGGGAAACCTCGCCCTTGCCTTCGATGTTGGGCGGGCGGCTTTCCATCCGGCCCACATGGACCTGTTGCAGCTGCAATTCTGCGGTGTCCTCGATCGTGAGAATCCGCTCGGCGTTGTCGATAAAGGATGAGAGCGCGTTGAGCGTGGTCGTCTTACCGGAGCCTGTTCCCCCGGAAACGATCACGTTGAGGCGCGTGGCGACGGCGGCCTGAAGATAGGCGGCCATTTCCTCGGAAAAGGCGCCAAAGCGCACCAGATCGTCGATCCCGAGCTTGTCTTTCTTGAATTTACGGATTGATACGAGGCTGCCATCCACCGCGACCGGGGGCACCATCGCGTTGAAACGCGATCCGTCGGCCAGACGGGCGTCAACATAGGGGTTGGATTCGTCCACGCGGCGTCCCACCGCCGACACGATCTTGTCGATGATGCGCAGGAGATGCTTTTCATCTTTGAAGGTGACGTCGCTGAGTTCCAGTTTGCCCGCGCGTTCAATAAAGATCTGGTGTGGGCCATTGACGAGAATATCGTTGACCGTGTCATCCTTGAGAAGGGTTTCGAGCGGTCCGAGGCCCTTGACCTCGTCATAAAGCTCTTGCGTGAGCTGCGTGCGGTCTTCGCGGTTGAGAACGATGCCCTTTTCCTCAAGGATTTCGCCCGCAATCGAGCTGATTTCAGCGCGCAGATCGGATTCCGTCGCTGTATCGAGCGCCGCGAGGTTGAGGTGATCGAGCATCGCGCGGTGCAGTTCGATCTTGATTTCGCTGATCCGCTCTTTGCGCTTGCGCTCCTTGTCCATGCCGACAGGCTTTGCGGCCGCGACTTGGGTGGGTCTGCGAAAAGACTGTAGCGGGACCGCTTCGATTGATGCGGTTTTTGGGGCGGATGTGGGCACCGCAGCAGAGGGCGCCCGGCCGGGATCGGATTTCTTGTAACGGGAAAACATCTGTTTCTACCCTTGTTTTAGGCCGCTTCGGCGTCGCTCTTGCCAAGAGCATGCAAGGAGCTGGCCAGCTTGGCGATTTCGCGGCGCAATGGATTCTTGGCGGTACTCGAGGCCAGTGGCAAACCATGATCCGAGCTTTGACAAACGGCGCGCCCGCCGTCCGGCAACAAGATCTCGATCCGTATTTCGAGACTTTCGGCCATGCGTTTCACCCGGCTCTTGCCGTTCAGATCGGTGAATTTTGGAGAGCGGTTCAAACAATAACGCAGCTTGTCGACCGGCAGGTCTTCGGATTGCAGGGCCCGCTTGATCCGCAGGGCATTTTGTGCCGAGCGCATATCCAACTCAAGCGTCGTAAAGTAAACTTGCGCGGAATGCAGGACCGCTTCGGTCCACTGGACCAAAGACCCCGGCATATCAATGACGACATAGTCGAAATGCTTGCGGGCGAGGGCCAGCACCTTGTTCACATCCTCGGAGGAGATCATGTCGAGCGGCAGGACATCCGACGGGGCGGTCAAGACCCAGAGCTTTTCCTCGAAGGCGACCAACGCCTGCCGGAATATGTCGTCGTCCAGCGCCTCGGTATCTGACCACATTTCAAACACCACGTCGCGGCGCGGCAGATCGAGATAGGTCGAGACAGAGCCGAATTGCAGGCTGAAATCCAACAGGCAAACGCGGGGGGGATTGGCTTTCTCGATATTGGCCAGTTCCCATGCGAGGTTGACAGCCAGCGTGGTGGCGCCCGTGCCCCCTGCAAGACCCTGAACCGCAAAGATCACGCCGTCGCCGGCTGTCGGTGTGGCAAGCGCCGCATGTGTGAGCGCCGGGGCTAGGTGAACCGGCGCAGGGGCCGTCTGCAGCCGTTCGATAGCTGCCTGAAGTTCGCCTTCGGGAAGGGGGTAGGGGACAAATTCATCGGCACCCTGGCGCAGCAGTTGATGCAGCGCCGCAGGGGTCACGTCCTCGGCAATGAGAATGACTTTGACGCCCTTCTTGTTGGCAAGCCCGATGATTTCACCCAGCATGACCAGATCATCCTCGTCCGCCTCGTCAATCGCGACGGCGACGAATTCCAACGATTCCGCTTCTGGCTGGTTGAAAAAGGCCAAGGCCTCGGCAAACCCGAGATCGCCCCAGGCCTCGCCCATGGCGGCCTCCATATCCTCGATCAGCAGATCAAAATTCTGGACATCGCGGCTGATGGTGCAGGCGATGATCGGGCTTGGGTCTGATTGTTTTATAACACTACTCATCATTCGGTCCTGTTTTTGCCGTCGCTGTGCGAACGTTGCCGGACCCCTGTTGAACAAGGAAACGATGGCAATCTCACGGAGCGCTGTATGCGACGGAAACTTTTGGCTCTTGGGGAACATGCTCGGAAATATTGGCGACATTTGGGCCAAAAGATCGTAATTGTGCGATGTTCAGAGACAAAAAACCCGCCCAATTGGGGCGGGTTTGAGGTGGTTCGGGCTAAGCCGAACAGGGAGAAATCAAAATCCGCGAGCTATTCTTCGGATTGGGTCGAGCCGGACGTCTCGATCATCAGAAGTTCCGATCTCGGCACGGCGCTGTTGATGTATTCGCGGTACACAACTTGGGCGTATTTGCCATCCATGACAATCGGATGGGATTGGACAAAGCCCGACACCTCGGTGACCGTGCGCCGATTGCGGCGTTCGCGACCATCGGTCACGATCAAGGGCTGCGTTTCTCCAAACGACGCGACCGCCTCGAGCCGGGCACGGCTTATGCCCTGACTTGAGAGAAAGGCGACAACGGCCTGGGCGCGCCGCATGCCGAGGGTCTTGTTGTAGCTGTCCGACCCGACGGCATCGGTATGACCATAAACGCGAAACCGCACTTCGGGGAATTGACGAATCCATCTGGCCTGTTCACGCAGCGTGTCGCGCGCGCCTGTGTCCAGTTCGGCCGAGTTGAAGGCGAAGTTGACGGTGCTCAATACCTCGCTGGCAAAGCGGTTCGCCAAATCGTAGGTATAGCTGCGCTCCCCCGTCATCACGAGGTGGTTGTTCATCACCGCCTCTCCGAAATGGCCGCTATCCACATGTGCGCCCGCTTCGTTGAAATACGAGCGATAAACCTCGTCTTGTGGGGCACAGGCCGAAGCGGCGATCAGGCCGGCAAGTGCGAGAACATGTTTCATAGCCAGTCCCCTGCTCAATCCATCACATAGCCGTAGGATCCGGTGAAATCCTGCTTGGCCACCTCACCCACTGCGCCCCGGTCACTGACGCCATTGGCAACGCGACCATTCAGGAACAAATCTTTCTCCGACGGAAGTTTCACGCGATCTGTCGGCAAGGCAAGCGCCTCACCACGGGAGGGTGACACCAAATGCGCCGAGACGATGATCACGAGCTCGGTCTGCGAGCGCTGATAATCGGCACTTCGGAAGAGTGCGCCCAAGACCGGCACATCGCCCAGCCACGGAACCTGACCAGCATTGTCGCGGAAATCATCCTGCAAGAGACCGGCAATCGCAAAGCTCTCGCCGTCGCGCAGGGCCACAGTCGTGGACGTGTCGCGGCGGCGGAAGGCAGGGATCGAAAAACCGTCTGAAACCAAAGAATTGCTCGTATCAATCGAGGATACCGCTGCCGCCATCTCGAGGTTGATAATGCCGTCGTCCACGACGCGCGGCACGAAGTTCAGCTCGACACCGAAGGGTTTGAATTCGACGGTGGTGGTGTCGTTATCCTGAGCCACGGGCACCGGAAATTCGCCACCTGCAAGAAATTTGGCCTCTTGGCCCGATAGGGCGGTCAGGTTCGGCTCTGCCAAGGTGCGCACAACGCCCTTGGTTTCCAGCGCCTCAAGCAGAATGCCAACCTCGACCGAGCCCACGTCAAAGCCGAAGTTAAAGACGCCGTTGTTGTCATTCGCACCAGGAATTGTCCCCGCCGTCGACCCCAGCACGCCACCTAGCGTGTTCGTGGTGTTGGTGCCGCCGAAGACGCCGACCTGATTGGCCCCACGCGCGTCGATAGAGAGCGAGGTCGAGAGGGCCTTGGACACGCTGCGTTGCATTTCGGCAAAGCGAACCTTGAGCATCACCTGTTGTTTGCCGGAGACCGACATCAGGTTTGACACACGTTCGGGTGCATAGCGCTCGGCGAGGTCCAGAGCGCGTTGCATGCGGGATGAGCTGGAGACTGTACCAGAAATCACGATACCGTCATTGGCGCTGCGCACCTCAATCGGTTCGCCCGGTAGAATTTGTTTCAGGCGTTCCTTGAACTCTTCTATATCCGTGCTGACATGCACGTCGATATTGGTGATGAGTTGTCCTGCGCCATCAAACAGGCTGAGAGTGGTGCGCCCCGGAGTCTTGCCCAAGACATAGATCGTCCGGTCTGACAGCGTTGAAAAATCAGCGATGGCAGGGTTTGCAATGCTCAATTCCGCGAAGGGTGAATCGCTCTCGACAACCACGGCCCTGTTCATCGCCACGCTGAGAACGCTGGACGTGCCGTTGCGAACGACCCGGATCGTCTCTGCCTGTGCAGGCTGTGGTACGTGGCCAGCAACACACGCCAGCCCAAAGAGAGCCGCGCATAAATATCTACGCAATTTCATGTGACCTGCCTTTCCGATCACGCCTCATTTTGTCGGGTCTTGTCGCCCGGATTTGTGCCACATTGCGGCAGTTCCGATTTTTTTTCAAGAATCAATGCAGTTTTGTGCATTTTTCTTATTTGTGTGACCAAATCCTACATGTACGAAAAAAAGGCACCCGCGAGCGGGTGCCAATGCCGAACGTCCCTGACCGGGTCAGTTCGTGCAGGGTCAGTTCGTGCAGGGAATGGGTGTCTCGATCACCTCTGCTCCACGCCGCGTGCGGATGGTGCAGGTTTCCGGGATCGCCTCCTGCTTGACGACCGCCTGTGCAGTGAGTCCGAGGAGCCGACGTTGGTCTACCTCGATGGACTGGGCCACCGTATCGTCCGACGCGCCGACCAGCGACAGCGACAGCCGCCCGGTGGATTGAGCTTGCGCCAATGCGGCAACTTGGTTGGGCGTGACCGCAACGGCCACTGTGCGGGCAACCACTGCCTCGGTCATATCCATGTCGGCGACCTGATCAACTGCGATCAGTTTCACGCCTGTGTCGATCAGCTTGGTGACTTCGCCCGTGGAATCTTCCTCAGTGCGCAGATTGCCCGCTCCGATGCTACCCGTCCAATAGATATCGACCGTGTCACCGGGGCGCAGGAAACCTGAAACGCCGCTGGTCACATCCACCTTGATGGCAAACGCCCGCATGCCGCGCTCCAATTGCGACGTTATACCGGCTTCTTCGCCGGGTTTTGTAACCTTGACCGCAAGGATGGGTTCGTTTTTCTCCATGCGACGCAGCGCTTTGCGCACGACGCTTGCCCCGCTGGGAAACAGCTCTTCCGTGGAGCTGAAGGCTCCTTCGGGTAGAGAGTCTTTGGGAAAGGCGATCAATCGCACGGCTTCTGTGGTGAGGGGCTCGCCGTATTTTATCAATTGGTTGGCCACATAGATGTCGACCGTTTCGATATTGGGCGCGCGTTGTTGACGCTCCAAGGCCAACTGCTGCTGATAGCCGTCGATGTAGGTCTTGGCCATATAGACCGCAAAACCCGCAAGCCCTAATCCCAGCATTAGCACCAATCCGAAGACAATTCGCATGGCTATTCCTCTCCAGGTTATCTTTTAGGAGAAACCGCTATGCGATCTCCTATCTCGCACCATGCAATCACATACAAATGCGGCGGAAGTTTGGATGTATCGAGAACGTTTCGCGGCGCTCGGCGTTGGTGGAGTGTCTTTTGAAAGAGCAGAACGAAAGAACTCCAGAAGGATTAACCTTCCGGAGTTCTTCTCGACAGTCGAAGATTGACTAGTTGCCAGTTCCGACAGTCACGTTGGAAACGGCAGTTGAAACGTCGCCGCCAAGGGATGTTGTCGCGTTTTGGATCGTTAAAATCGCGCCTACAGCCAGACCTACGACGGCTGCGGTGAGCACCACCCAATCGACAGTCACCGCCCCATCCTGGTCGAACGCAAATCGTCTTGCTATGTGTCGCATTCCAAAATTCGCCTTTCGGTACGGAAATTCCTGAACTTCGGCGTTTGGATGTTCTGAGTGTCTATACGCTTTAACCAAGGTTCTGAATTTCGCGCATGAGCGCTATGCGTGTTTAGGGCGTAATGGCCGCAAATCGTGGATTTGCGGCCATGACCCTAACACGTTCGGGTCGTATTACGGTGTGGTTGTGGGAGCAGCTGCACCCGTCCCGACCGTCTGACCGGAGACTCCAGTTTCGATTGCGGTGGCCAGCGAGGTGATGCCGCTGTTGACCGATGCCACACCAGCGATACCCAGGCCAACGACGGCTGCGGTCAGAACGACCCAGTCAACCGTTACGGCGCCGTCTTCGTCTTTCGAGAAGTTTTTGAAAAATTTGATCATTGTTGGTCCCTCCAAAGGATCAGTTGCTTGTGTTGTTACAGCCGCTTCAGTTTAGGACCCGATTTTTTTAATGGCCCGCTGCCGTCGTGGTGTGAAGCCATATAGCGGGTCAAATCAGGCGGGAATTTGGCGGCAATGGACCAATTTTTGAGTGACCTGAAGAAACTCCATGAAAAATCTTAAGATATTGAAAAACAACAGAAGAAAATCTGAAAAACCGTTTTTCTTCAGGTTTGAAGGGGGGATTGTGGCGCAATTGTGCGGTGCTCGCACCCTCAATCACGACAATACTGGCGTCGGAGGCGTATTTTTGCAATACTTGACACAATCAATCAGAGGCAGAGCAGCGCCCGCTATGAAAATTTTAAGTCTTTTGGTGTTTGCTGCGATTCTTGCAGGAACCGGCCCTGTTGTGGCGCAGGAGCCGCAGCCCTTCGCTGACTTCACCTTCAAGCGGGAAAAGGCACCTGCGCCGGGGACACGACGCGGACCGCTCGTGCAGGTTACGCCTCAGGCCCCCGCGCCGCGTGTCAAAAAGACGGAGACACCTGCGCCTGTCACCCCTGACGTGCCGCGTATTGCGGCCTATGGGTGGTTCTGGGAACTTGTCCCTGCCGATCAGGAAACCGATCCTAACCTACGCCTGCGAACGGCGATGGACCATCTGAGCAGGCCGCCCGCTGGCAAATACGTCAGCGCGCCTCGGCTACAATCGGTGCAAGACATCGCCCGTTCGGAAGGTCGTCATATCCTCAGCGAGACCATCGGCACGCAAATCTCTCCTGCGTTGGTTCTGGCGGTGATCGCTGTCGAATCCTCTGGGCGGCCTGCAGCACTCAGCGGGGCAGGGGCGCAGGGGTTGATGCAGCTCATGCCGGATACGGCCCGTCGCTTTGGTGTGACCGACAGCCTGTCACCGGCCCAGAATATCCGGGGCGGGGTGGCCTATCTGGACTGGCTGATGACGGAGTTCAAAGGCGATGTGGTGCTGGCGCTTGCGGGGTATAATGCCGGCGAGAACGCCGTCAAACAGCACGGTGGCGTGCCGCCCTATACAGAGACCCGCGACTATATCCCCAAGGTGCTGGCCGCCTATGAGGTGGCGCGCGGGCTGTGCAAGACGCAGCCGGAATTGATCACGGACGCCTGCGCGCTCAATCTGGCGATGAAGTAAGGGCCGAACGACGCAAGCGCTCGGCCCTTGGATTCCAGTTGACGACGATCAGTTGACGATGGTCGCCTCGGTCGCGGCGCGCAATTCGTCTTCGGTGACGCCTTCGGCCAACTCAACAATCTTGAGACCGCCGTCGACCACGTCCAGAACGCCCAGGTTCGAGATGATCCGATTGACCACGCCCGTGCCGGTGAGCGGCAGGGTGCAGGATTTGAGCACTTTCGACTCGCCATGCTTGTTGGTGTGGTCCATGACCACGACCACTCGGCCCACGCCCGCCACGAGATCCATGGCACCGCCCATGCCCTTGACCAGCTTGCCTGGGATCATCCAGTTTGCGAGATCGCCATTCTCGGCCACTTCCATGGCTCCGAGGATCGCCATGGCGATCTTGCCCCCGCGGATCATGCCGAAACTCAGCGCGCTGTCGAAATAGCTGGTCTGCGGTACTTCGGTGATGGTCTGCTTGCCAGCGTTGATCAGGTCCGGGTCTTCGGTGCCTGCGACTGGAAACGGACCCATGCCCAGCATGCCGTTTTCCGATTGCAGGGTAACGGTCACGCCTTCGGGGATGAAATTGGGCACCAGTGTCGGAATGCCGATCCCGAGGTTCACATAGGTGCCATCCTCAAGCTCTCGCGCCGCGCGTGCGGCCATCTGATTGCGATCCCAAGCCATTATGCTGCCCTCACGGTACGTTGTTCGATGCGTTTCTCATGTGTGCCTTGTACGAGGCGATGCACATAGATGCCCGGCAGGTGGATGGTGTCGGGGTCCAATTCGCCGGGTTGGACGATTTCCTCGACCTCCATGATGCAGATCTTGCCGCACATCGCGGCCGGCGGGTTGAAGTTGCGGGCGGTCTTGCGAAAGATCGCGTTGCCGGTGGTGTCGGCCTTCCACGCCTTGACGATCGAGAGGTCGGCAAAGATGCCCCGTTCGAGAATATAAGTCTCGCCGTTGAAGTCCTTGTGTTCCTTGCCCTCGGCCACCTGAGTGCCGACGCCGGTCTTGGTGTAAAAACCGGGGATGCCGCAGCCGCCAGCGCGCATACGCTCGGCCAAGGTGCCCTGCGGGTTGAATTCAAGTTCCAGCTCGCCCGAGAGATACTGGCGCATGAATTCGGCATTCTCGCCCACATAGGAGGACATCATTTTGCGCACTTGCCGGGTCTGCAGCAGGATGCCGATGCCAAAATCATCGACGCCTGCATTGTTGCTGGCAAAGGTCAGATCCTTGACGCCAGAGTCGCGGATGGCTGCCAAGAGCAATTCGGGAATGCCACAGAGCCCAAAGCCGCCCGCCGCGATCAGCATGCCATCCCGCAAGATCCCGTCAAGCGCCTCGGCGGCAGAGCCGTAAACCTTTTTCATTTGAAACTCCTCCAGACAGTTGTCGGCCCCGGTATGGGGCGCATTGTGGGCACGAGTCAACGCACCCCTCTCTGCAACTACGCGGATTAAGGATTACTACGTAGACCCAGCTCTGTGTGGCGTGGGACTATTCGCCTGCGGCGGCCCGTTTGGCCGGGGCCTTTGCGCTGCTGGTTTTTTTCGCAGGAGCCTTTTTTGCCGGTGCCTTTTTCGTGGCCGGTTTCTTGGCGGCTGCGGTTTTGGCGGCAGGTTTCTTGGCGGCGGTCTTGCGCCCCTTACCGGGTTTGGAGGCCTTGGCGGCAATGGCCTCGACGGCCATCTCCATCGTCACATCCTCCGGCTCGGTGCCTTTGGGCAGGGTCGCGTTGACCTTGTCCCATTTGATATAGGGACCATAGCGCCCCTCAAGGATCTGGATCGGGCCGCCATGTTCGGGGTGGTCGCCCATTTCGCGCAGCGCCTTGGCCGCAGCACGTCCGCGCCCACCGGGATTGGCGCGTTTGGCGGCCAAGAGTTCAACGGCGCGGTTCATGCCGATTTCGAACACATCATTCGGGTCTTTGAGATTGGCGTAGACCGGTTTGGCCTCTTCCGGCGATTGATGCATGAGATAGGGGCCAAAGCGCCCGAAATTGGCGGAAATCATGCCGCCTTCGGGGTGTTGGCCCACCTCGCGCGGCAGGCTGAGCAGGGTGAGCGCCTTTTCCAGCGTCATCGCCTCGGCGCTCCAGCCTTTGGGCAGGCTGGCGCGGTCGGGTTTCTTGTTCTCTTCCGTCGCCTCGCCACGCTGCACATAGGGGCCAAAGCGGCCCGAGCGCAGCGAAATCTCAATGCCGTTCTCATCTTCGCCCAGAATCCGGTCGCCTTTTTCCCCGGCATCCCCGCCGATGGGACGGGTGTAACGGCATTCAGGGTAATTGCCACAGCCGACAAAGCCGCCCGAGCGCGAGGTTTTGAGATGCAACTGACCGGTGCCGCAGAGCGGGCACTGACGCGGGTCGCTGCCATCCTCGCGCGGGGGATAGAGTGTGGGGGCAAGGGCCGCGTCGAGCACAGTGAGCACTTCGGTGATGCGCAGCTCTGACGTTTCGGCAATCGCGGCGGAGAAATCGCGCCAGAACCGCGCCAGAATTTCCTTGTAATCCGCCTCGCCCGCGCTGACGCGGTCGAGATCCTCTTCGAGATTGGCGGTGAATTCGTAGCCCACGTATTTGCGGAAGAAATTGATCAGAAAGACCGTGACAATGCGGCCCTTATCCTCGGGGAAGAGGCGGTTCTGTTCCTTGCGCACATATTCGCGGTCCTGAATCGTGGTCAGAACGCTGGCATAGGTCGAGGGGCGGCCGATGCCCAATTCTTCCATCTTCTTGACCAGCGTCGCCTCGGTGTAGCGGGGTGGCGGTTGGGTGAAATGCTGAAGGCCAAGGATGGCTTCGTTGGGAGAGAGCACCGCGGCGGTCGACTCGGCCCCGTCGCTTGCCTTGGCAAACTCAGCCCGGAGCGAGGATTTGGCAAAGGCTGCGGGTTCGCCCTGCATGATCTGCGGCAGGCGGCGATCATCCTCGTCGCCGCTGACATCATCGCGGCCTTCTTCGTAGACCTTGAGAAAGCCCTCAAAGAGCATCACCTGACCGGTGGCACGCAGTCCGACCTGTCCATCGTTGCTGCCGATCTCGACAGTGGTGCGCTCCATCCGTGCCGCCTCCATCTGACAGGCGAGGGTGCGCTTCCAGATGAGATCGTAGAGTTTGCGCTGATCCGCGTCAGAGGTTTTGATATGACCTGCGTCGCGGGTCATCTCTGTGGGGCGGATACATTCATGCGCCTCTTGGGCGTTCTTGGCCTTGTTCTTGTACATGCGCGGCGATTTTGGCAGGTATTCGGGGCCAAAGCGGTCCTTGATCGCGTCGCGCGCGGCCATCACGGCCTCGGGCGCCATGTCGATGCCGTCGGTCCGCATATAGGTGATGTATCCGGCCTCGTAGAGCCGTTGCGCGGCAGACATGCATTGCTTGGCACCCATGCCGAATTTGCGGCTGGCCTCTTGTTGCAAGGTCGAGGTCATGAAGGGGGCAGAGGGGTTGCGGCTGGCCGGTTTCGCCTCGACCGAGGTGACGGTGAGCGTGCGGGAGGTGATGGCTTGCACCGCCAATTCGGCCTGCGTGGCGTTCTCCAGATCGAATTTGTCGAGCTTCTTGCCCGCGAGCGAGACAAGCCGCGCCTCATAATCCTGTCCGCGTGGCGTGGTCAGCACGGCCTTGACGGACCAGTATTCGCGGGCGGTAAAGGCCTCGATCTCCATCTCGCGTTCGACGATGAGGCGCAGGCAGACCGACTGCACGCGCCCAGCCGAGCGCGCGCCGGGCAGTTTGCGCCAGAGCACCGGGCTTAGGTTGAAGCCGACGAGGTAATCCAGCGCGCGGCGGGCCAGATAGGCCTCGACCAGTGGCGCATCGACCTGACGGGGATTTTTCATCGCCTCGGTGACGGCGGATTTGGTGATCGCGTTGAACACCACGCGGCTGACGGGGGTGTCCTTGGTGATCGCCTTGCGCTTGCGCAGGGTTTCTTCAAGATGCCAGCTGATGGCCTCTCCTTCGCGGTCGGGGTCAGTGGCGAGGATCAGCGCGTTGTCGTCCTTAAGCGCATCGGCGATGGCCTTGACATGTTTTCGGCTGTCGACGCCGATTTCCCATGTCATCTCAAATCCGTGCTCTGTGTCGACAGAGCCATCTTTGGCAGGCAGGTCGCGGACGTGGCCATAGCTTGCCAGAACCGTGTATCCGTCGCCCAAATACTTGTTGATTGTCTTGGCTTTGGCGGGCGATTCTACAACGACAACGGGCATGGGCACTCCTTCCGACTCTGGTCGAGGCTTATGGCGGGGCACCATGTGGGCTGGCAAGGGGAATTGTCAATCTAGCCGTAAGGGTTGCAAAACCGCGACTTTATGACCCCGAACGGGGCTTTGCGGATCACGGGCGCTCAGAACCCTATCGACGATTCTCACCGTGCGAGCGCCAAGAGACCGCCCGGATGCCGGGTGATACGCCCGTCAAGTTCAAGGTCAAGCAGCGCCGGGGCAACTTTGTGCGCGGGAGTGGAGAGATCGCGGATCAGCTGATCCTCGGCCAAGGGAGAGGGTCCGAGACGGTTGAGGATCTGCGCGTGCAGGCTCGCCGTTTCGCGCAGGCTGCGCGGGGGGACAGGTGCGGCGTCGAGGGGCATCTCGGTCTGAGGGGCGGGAGCCGGTTTGAGGAGGGGGATCTGAGGCAGGGCGTCGATCACATCCTCTGCGTTGCGCACCAGAATGGCCCCGTCGCGGATGAGCATGTTGCAGCCACTGGCGCGGGCGTCAATCGGGTGGCCGGGCACGGCCATCACATCGCGCCCCTGATCGAGGGCGGTGCGCGCGGTGATCAGAGATCCGGATTTAGCGGCGGCCTCTACCACGACCACAGCCTGCGCCAAACCGCTGACCAGCCGGTTGCGGCTGGGGAAATGCCGGGCCTGCGGGATGAGGCCGATGGGCTGTTCCGAGAGGCGCAGGCCATTGGCGAGGATGTCGCTGGCCAATTTCGAGTTCTCCGCCGGATAGATCACATCGACCCCGCCCGCCATGATCGCGACAGTGCCACCGGTGAGACTGCCCAGATGGGCGGCGGTGTCGATGCCACGCGCTAGGCCCGAGACAATGAGATAGCCACGGGCCGAGAGGTCAGCCGCGAGGGATTTAGCCATGCGGGTGCCAAGTGACGAGGCATTGCGCGCTCCCACCAGGGCGATCATGGGACGCGCGAGCAGCGCGGCATCGCCCATGATCCACAGAAGCGGCGGCGCATCCTGTATCTCTTGCAATCGGCTGGGAAATTCCGGATCTGAAGCGCAGATCAGGCGGGCCCCCGCGGCGCGCCCCGAGCGCAATTCCGCCTCGGCCGCACCGATGGGGCAGGGTGTGTAATCCGCAACACCCGCCGCGCGCGCCACCTCTGGCAGGGCCGCAAGCGCCGCTTGCGCGCTGCCATGCGCGGCCATCAGGCGATGAAAGGTGGCCGGACCAACCCGGCGAGAGCGCAAGAGGCGAAGCCACGACACCCGATCATCTTCCGTGGTGGGTGGGAGTGGGGGGTGAGTGGAAGGATGGGTATCTTCGGGCATCCGTGACCTCGCCTGCTTGCAAGATCATGGATAACGGTGAGAGGGTTAACGTGCGGTAAACCGCAATCGAGTGAGTCGCAGATTTTTCAGAAATTTCTCACAATTAATTGATACTAAACATTAATTATTTTTGCTTTTGAGGTTTTGTACGGGCCGGTCACGCGTCGGTGGAGGTGTTGGCTGCGTGCCAAGCGAGGCCGGTCGTGAGCGGAGCGCGATGCGGGCCGCTGGATATGCGGCAATCCACGCACCGCTGACGGCGCGTGACCTGACGCCTGCGTCAATGGTCAGGACCCTGACCCCCCTCGTGCAGAGCAAACGAGCGTCACTTGAGCGATTGCGCGTAGGCCTCAAGCTGTGTTGCCACTGTTCCCCAGCCCTCATAGAAACCCATATCCTCGTGGCTCTGCCGCGCTTCGGATGACCGATGGCGCGCCGTGGCCGTGTATGTGGTTCCACCCTTTCCATCATCGGCAAACTCGACGATCGCCGTCATAAAGGGATCGGGTGCGGGCTTCCATCCTTCACTATAGGTGTCTGTGAACACCAATCGTTCGCCGTCGACCACGTCCAGAAAAACGCCCACGTTCTCCATCCGGTGGCCGTCGACATTCATTGTCGTGTTGAATTTGCCTCCAACCCTCAGGTCGATCTCGCATGCCTCGATAACATGCGGTCTTGGCACAAAGAAATTCTTGATATGCTCCGGCGTTGTCCAGCACTCCCAAAGCAGGGCCCGTGGTGCGTTGATCGTGCGCGTGAATGTCAGGTCGGTCTTGGGATCGAGGGTCATGTCTCTTTCTCCTGCATGAGAGTCGTGATGTAATCGTCAAAGCGGTCGAGACGCCCTTCCCAGATCGCACTCTGTGCGCTCAGCCAATTTTGGGCTGGTGTGAATGCCTCCGGGGACAGCGCACAGATCCGTGTCCGCCCTTTTTTCCTTGAGGTGATAAGATTGGCCGCTTCGAGTTTTTTCAGGTGTTCCATGACAGACGGCAGCGCCATATCATGCCCTGCAGCCAACGCGCTGACGGAGGCCTCGCCCCGTGCTAGACGCTGAAGGATCATGCGTCGCGTTGGATCGCCAAGCGCCGAAAAGCAGAGATCAAGGCTGGGTTCATACTTAGACATGTTCCTAAGTAACATCATGGGTGAGGGCCGTCAATAAAACTTAGCCATAAACCTAAGTATCAGGTGCGTTGCCAAACATCGACCGCACCGCGCCACATGATGTCCGACACATCCTCGGAGCCCTCGACCGAGCGGCCTTTGGGGCGCTGTTTCTCACGCAAATGGGCGCGCGGGCGCATTTTCAAACCTCTGATTACAAGTGATTTTTATGCTCACTTTATGAGTTCTGCGTGAACTTCACATGGCGGCTTTATGCCCATCCGGCGCAGATATCAGAAACGAAATGGTATCTGGAGGATTGAGACATGGGCTTCGATCTCGTGCTCGGTGGCATCATTGCCGCAGCGCTTCTCGTTTATCTGCTGGCTGTGCTCTTGCGGCCCGAACGGTTCTGAGGGCGCAGCATGGCCCTTCACCACAACACGTCGATCTTTTCATCCGGCCTTGTCGGTCCGGCGATGCGCGAGAGCGTCGTCAAGCTCGATCCGCGCCAGTTGATCCGCAACCCGGTGATGTTCACCACAGCCGTTGTCGCCCTGTTGGCGACGATACTGCTGATCCGCACGCTGGCCTTTGGTGGCGATGCGGGTTTCGAGGCACAGATCGTCTTCTGGCTCTGGCTGACGGTGCTCTTCGGCACCTTCGCCGAGGCGCTGGCAGAAGGGCGCGGCAAGGCGCAGGCGGCCTCATTGCGGTCGACCAAGGCGGAACTGAAAGGCAAGCGCCTCAAGGGCGACATCCAAAAGCGCGTATCAGCCAGCGATCTGCGCGCCGGTGACATCGTGCTGGTTGAGACCGGCGATCAGATCCCGGCGGACGGCGAGGTCATCGAGGGCGTCGCGTGGGTCAACGAGGCGGCGATCACCGGGGAATCCGCGCCGGTGATCCGCGAGGCGGGTGGCGACCGGTCTGCGGTCACGGCGGGCACGCGCGTGATCTCGGACTGGATCAAGGTCAAGGTGACGGCAGAGCCGGGCGAGGGATTCCTCGACCGGATGATCAGCCTTGTCGAAGGCGCGAGCCGCGCCAAGACACCGAACGAGGTCGCGCTGACGGTGCTGCTCACGGGGCTTACGCTGATCTTTCTCATTGCGGTCGGCACGCTGCCTGCCTTTGCCGCCTATGCGGGGGGCGCCATCCCGGTGCCGGTCCTTGTGGCGCTTTTCGTGGCGCTGATCCCCACGACAATCTCTGCGTTGCTGTCGGCGATCGGTATCGCGGGCATGGACCGGCTGATCCGCTTTAACGTCTTGGCCAAGTCTGGCCGCGCGGTCGAGGCGGCGGGCGACATTGACACGCTGCTGCTCGACAAGACCGGGACGATCACGCTGGGTGATCGGCAGGCGACCGAGTTTTTGCCACTGTCGGGCGTGCAGGAGGGCGACCTGATCGAGGCGGCGCGGCTGTCGTCGCTGGGGGATGAAACCCCCGAGGGCCGGTCGATCATCGAACTGGCGGGCAAGGGTGAGGCGGCCCCCAACGCTGCCGAAAGGGTGAGCTTCTCGGCACAGACACGGGTCAGCGGGATCGATATTGGCGAGCGCAAGATCCGCAAAGGCGCGGTGGACGCGATCCTGAACCTACATGACTTTGACCAAAGCGCTGTCACGCAGATGCGCAGCCTAACCGAACGGATCGCACGGGCGGGCGGCACGCCGCTGGCCGTGGCCGATGGCAACCGCCTGCTGGGGGCGATCAACCTGTCGGATATCGTCAAGGCAGGCATCAAGGAGCGCTTTGCCGAATTGCGCCGCATGGGCATCCGCACGGTGATGATCACCGGGGACAATCCGCTGACGGCGGCGGCCATCGCGGCCGAGTCCGGGGTTGATGACTTTCTGGCCGAGGCAACGCCCGAGGACAAGCTGGAGCTGATCCGCAAGGAACAGGCCGAGGGCAAGCTGGTCGCCATGTGCGGGGACGGCACCAACGACGCGCCGGCGCTTGCGCAGGCCGATGTGGGTGTTGCGATGAACACCGGCACGCAGGCCGCGCGCGAGGCCGGCAACATGGTCGATCTCGACAACAACCCGACAAAGCTGATCGAGGTGGTGGGCATCGGCAAGCAGCTTTTGATGACGCGCGGCGCGCTGACCACCTTTTCGATCTCGAATGACGTGGCCAAGTATTTCGCCATCCTTCCGGCGATTTTCGTGGTGCTTTATCCGGGTCTGGATGCGCTCAACGTCATGGGGCTTGCCAGCCCGCAAAGCGCGATCCTGTCGGCGATCATCTTCAACGCCGTCATCATCCCGTTGTTGGTGCCGCTGGCGCTGCGCGGCGTGACCTATCGACCGCAGAGCGCGGCCCGGCAACTTATCCGCAATCTTGGCCTCTACGGGCTTGGCGGCCTGATCGCGCCCTTTGTCGGGATCAAGCTGATCGATATGGTCGTGTCCGGCCTCGGCCTCTCGTGACGGAGGACGCAGATGATCTTTCTCACCTATGCAATCGGGATTCTGATTTTTGCCGCCCTGATCGGCATCGTGACCCGGCTTTTCAAGGAGTGACCCCATGGACCATGTGCGTGTCATAGGGCTTGTCATTGGTGGCACGGCGCTGCTGTCGTTGCCGCTGGGTGCCTGGATGAAACTGGCAATGGATCCCGCCTCTGGCGGGGCCACGCGCTGGACCACTCTCTTTGCCCGGATCGGCGGGACCTGCGAGGAGCAGGGCTGGAAACGCTATCTCGTGGCGATGCTGATCTTCAATGCGATCATGTTTACGGTGACCTTCGCGATCCTCGCGCTGCAACACTGGCTGCCGCTGAACCCCGATGGCAAGGGCAGTCTCGATCCGACGCTGGTGTTCAACACGGCGGCTTCCTTTACCACCAACACCAACCTGCAGCATTATTCGGGCGAGGTCTCGATGAGCTATCTGAGCCAGCTTGCCGGACTGATGTGGCTGCAATTCGTATCGGCGGCGACCGGCATCGCGGCGCTGGCCGCGTTGGCCCGTGGCATTGCGGGCCGCGCGACGCTTGGCAACTTTCTGGTCGACGTGCAGCGCGCGAGCTTTCTTGTGCTGCTGCCCGTGGCGCTGGTCGTGGCGGTGCTGATGGTGCTGATGGGCGTGCCGATGACTTTGCAGGGCTCGGCGGTGATCACCACGCTCGAAGGGGTGACACAGACCATCGCGCGTGGCCCGGTCGCGGCGTTTTTGACGATCAAGCAACTGGGCACCAATGGCGGCGGCTTCTTTGGGCCCAACGCCACGCATCCGCTGGAAAACCCGAGTTTCTGGACCAACGGGCTGGCGATGATCGCCATCATGCTGATCCCGATGGCCTGTGTCTGGATGTTCGGCGGGATTCTGGGCCGGAGGAAACACGCGGCTGTCATCTTTGCGGTGATGACGCTGTTCATCCTGGTCAAGATCACTGGCTCGGTCAGCTTTGAGACTGCGCCAACCCCGGCCTTTGCCGACTTGCCCGTCGCCGCGGATGTCGGCAACCTTGAAGGCAAGGAACTACGCTTTGGGGCCACGGGCGGGCCGCTCTGGGCGGTGCTGACCACGTCCACCTCGAACGGGTCAGTCGGTGCGATGCATGACAGCCTCAATCCGCTGACCGGGCTGATGCCGATGGCGGGCATGTGGCTCAACGCGACCTTTGGCGGCGTCGGCGTGGGCATGATCAACATGTTCCTCTACATCGTCGTCGCGGTCTTTGTCGCGGGGATGATGGTGGGGCGCACGCCGGAATATCTCGGTCACAGGATTGAGGCCAAGGAGGTGCGGCTCGCCGTTCTGGCACTCTTCGCGCACGCCGTCCTGATCCTCGGCGGCACGGCGCTCTTTGCCGCAACGTCGCTGGGCCAATCCACGGTGCAGGAGACGGGCGCGCACGGTTTCTCGGAGATCCTCTACGAGTTCACCTCGGCGGCGGCCAATAACGGCTCTGGCTTTGAGGGGTTGGGGGATGGCACCTGGGCCTGGAACATCGCCACGGGCGTCGTGATGCTGCTCGGGCGGTTCCTGCCCATCATCCTGACGCTCGCCATTGTTGGCAGCCTGATGACCAAGCGCCGCGCGGCGGAAAGTGTGGGCACGCTCGGGGTCGAGGATGCGACCTTCGGCATCATGCTGGGGATCACCATTGTGATCTTTGGCGCACTCACCTTTCTTCCGGCGGCGGCGCTTGGGCCGATTGCCGAACATTTCGCGCGGCCCTGAGCCGCGTCAAAGGAGACAGACCAATGAACGACATCATTTCAGGCCTTCGTGTCACAGCAGCGACCATGGCGATCTGCGTCGCAGGCTATACCGCCGTGATCCTCGGCTTTGCGCAAGTCGTCACACCGGCCACCGCCAACGGCTCGCTTATCCTGGGCGACGACGGCACCGCGCGGGGCAGCCGCCTGATCGCGCAGGGCTTCACCGCGCCGGGCTATGTCTGGCCGCGACCCTCTGCGGTGGCGTATGACGCGGCCGGCGCGGGCGGATCGAACCTGTCGCCTGCCAATCCGCTCTTGGCAGAGCGTGCGAGGGCGCTGATCGCGGCCTATGGCGGAAATACCACCCCGATCCCAGCCGATCTGGTGACGGCCTCGGGTGCGGGGCTTGATCCGCATATTTCGCGTGCGGGCGCGCTTTTTCAGGCGCCCCGCGTCGCGGCGGCGCGTGATGTGGCACCGGCTGCTGTCCGGGCGATCATCGACCGGCTGGCAGAACGGCCAGGTGGGGCATTCACGCCAGACCGCATCGTCAATGTGCTGGAGCTGAACATCGCGCTCGATGCTGAACTGGCACGTTCGTCCGACACGGAGTAAAACGGCCCCATGACAGATGACGCTCGCCCCTCGCCCGATGCCCTGCTGCGCGAAGCACAACGCGAGGGGCGTGGCACGCTCAAGATCTTTCTTGGCGCCGCCCCCGGCGTCGGGAAAACCTACGAAATGCTCCTTGAAGGGGCGGAAAAAATCGAGGCTGGTGCCGATGTCGTCATCGGCCTGGTCGAGACCCATGGCCGCGACGAGACCGAGGCGCTGGTTGCCCCGTTGCCGGTCATTCCCCGCAGAAAGATCGACTACAAGGGCCAGACCCTGACAGAGATGGACCTCGATGCGGTGCTGGAGCGGCGACCCAAGATTGTTCTCGTTGACGAACTGGCCCACACCAATGCGCCGGGAAGCCGACACCCCAAGCGGTGGCAGGATATCGAAGAGTTGCGCGCTGCGGGCATCGACGTGATGACCACGGTGAACATCCAGCATGTCGAAAGCCTCAATGACGTGGTTGGCAGCTTTACCCATGTCCGGGTCCGCGAAACCGTGCCGGACAAGGTGTTCGAGGAGGCTGAAATCGAGCTGATCGACCTGCCGCCAGAGGATCTCATATCGCGTCTGGGCGATGGCAAGGTCTATGTGCCCGACCAGGCGCGCCACGCGCTCGATCACTTCTTTTCCAAGGGCAACCTGCTCGCGTTGCGCGAACTCGCGCTGCGCCATGCCGCGCAATATGTCGAAGCGCGCATTCAGGAACACAAGAGCGTCACCGGCAAGGATATCGGCTATGCCGGCGGACAGCGCATCCTTGTCGCGATCTCTCAGGAGGCAGGGGGCGAGCAGGTGATCCGCGCCGCAAAGCGTCTCGCTGATGCACTCAAGGCACCGCTCATCGCGCTCTATGTCGAGACACCGTCGGCGGAGCGGTTCGGTGACGCCGAGAAAACACAACTGGCTGGAAATCTGTCGCTGGCGGCGTCGCTCGGGGCCACGTTGCAATCGGTGCCTGCAACCTCTGTTCAGGATGCCATTCTGGCGCATTGCAGGGACGTGAGCGCCACGCAGCTTGTCTTGGGGAAATCGCGTCGACAGGGTGGTTGGTGGAGACGGCGCGATCCGATCGTTCAGGATATCCTCGACCGGACAACCGGCGTCGCCATCCACGTCATCCCCTTTGACGAGCAGGTGCGCGGGCGAGACTGGCGGAATTTTGTGCCGCGCGGAAGCTGGACCGGAGATGCCGTGGCCATCGGATCGGTCGCTGCGTTGACGCTGGCCGCCTTTCTGGCGCAGGGCTGGATCAGTCGCGGTCCGATTGACCTTCTCTATCTGTTGCCGGTGATCGTCAGCGCCAGTCTTTACGGATTTCGCGCCGGTCTGATCGCCGCGATTGCTGCCGGGATCGCCTATAACTTCTTCTTCCTTCCACCGTTCTACACCGTCATCATCTACGGACCTGCGAATATCATCACGGCTGTCTTGCTCGTGGTCGTCGCGATCATCACCGGGCAGCTTGCGGCACGCGCCCGCGCTGCCGCCGCTCTTGCCATGCGCAGCGCTCGTGAGAATGCGGGCCTTGCCCGGTTCGCCACACGGCTCGGGGCCGCAAGCAATACGCAAGAGACAGCGCAGCTCATCCGCGATGAATTGCGATCCTTGCTGGCGGTGCAGACCATCGTGCTGCACCCCTCCGCCGACGGCGTGACGATATCGGCTTTTGGTCAGACAAAGCCACAGCTGAGCCCGGTGGACCGCGCTGCGGCGGAATGGGTGATGGATCATGGCGAGGAGGCTGGCATCGGCACCAATACCCTCACCGCCAGCGCGTGGCAGTTCCGCCCGCTCAAGACCTCGCTCGGGACCCTGGCGGTCCTTGGGTTTCGTGGGCCACATGGCCGTGATCCCATCCCGACCGAGCGTGCGGCGCTGGCCGAAAGCCTGATTGATCAGGCCGCTCTTGCCCATGAGCGCCTGAAGCTGGAGGCCGACATGCGCGATATGGAGGTGGTCCGTCAGCGCGACAACCTGCGCGCGGCCTTGCTCGCCTCGCTCAGCCATGACCTGCGCACTCCGCTCACCGCCGTGACGGCAGCGGCCGAGGCGCTTTCGGCAACAGGCGATGAGGCCGAATTGGTCGAGACGGTGCGCAGCGAGGCGCGCAGGCTGAATCGCTTTCTGTCGGACCTGCTGGACCTGACCCGGATCGAGGAAGGCGCGGTCACGCCTGATCTTGTGCCCACGGATCTGACCGATGTGATCGCCTCTGCGCTGGGCGACCTGAGCAAAAGCCTGACTGGGCGAAAGGTGCTGACCTCGATCGACCCGAACCTGCCACTGGTGCGGGCCGACGCGGTTCTCCTCAACCATGCCTTGCTCAATCTGGTCGACAACGCGGCCAAGTATTCGCCGCAGGACGCACCGATCGAGATCATCGCGCGGATGGGCCGGCGCGGGCCGGTGATCGACGTGCTCGACAGCGGGCCCGGCATTCCACAGGGCAGCGAACAGCGGATCTTTGACCGCTTTGCGCGCGGCGAGACATCGGATCGCACCGGCGGCTCGGGGCTGGGCCTTGCCATCGTCAAGGGGTTCGCCGCAGCGATGGGCTTTACCGTCGAAGCGGCGCGGCGTCAGGGGGGCGGATCGCGCTTCACGATCCGCATCCCGTCGACCGCAATCATACAGGTTTCACTGGAGGATATCGCATGACCGGGCCAGTCCTGATCGTCGATGATGAAATGCCAATCCGGCGTCTTCTGCGCGTCGCGCTGGAGCGCAGCGGCTATGCAACCGTCGAGGCCGAGTGTGCCAAGGCCGCGCTTGCTGCGCTCAGGACGCCCCTGCCTCAACTCGTTCTGCTTGATCTCGGTCTGCCTGACCGCGACGGGCTCGAGCTGATCGGCGCGTTCCGCGAACAAGGCGTGCCGATCATTGTATTGACCGCCCGTGATGCGTCGGTTGAGAAAGTCGCGGCTCTCGACCTTGGCGCGGATGACTATGTCACCAAACCGTTCGACAGCGAGGAATTGCTGGCGCGCATCCGGTCCTGCCTGCGTCGGACGGATCAAACGATGGGCCGCCTGCGCAAATTGACCGTCGGGCCGGTGCAGGTCGATCTCGACGCACATGCCGTGTCTAAGGCGGGCATCGAGGTAAAGTTGACCCCCAAGGAGTTCACGCTTCTGGCGGCGCTTGCCAGCCATCCCGGCAAGGTTCTCACCCATACCCATCTGCTGCGAGAGGTCTGGGGGCAGGCGCATACCGACCACGTCGAATATCTCCGGGTCACGGTGCGGTCGTTGCGAAAGAAGCTTGAGCAGGATCCGTCAAGCCCGGTTCTCATCCAGAACGAGCCCGGTGTCGGGTATCGGTTCCATGATCCCGGCGGTGCTGTGCCTGCACCCACGTAAAGCCGCCGCACGACGTCTCTGACCGTCCAATGACTGCTCCGCGTTTGGCAAGGTGCCGTCACGATCAGGCAGTTTCAGGCCCAGACCGGTCGGCATGCAGATATAGCAACGCCAGCAGTCGGTGACCAAAGGGTCTTTTATCCTGAAAGATCCACCGCAGGTTTTTCAACTGTAGCGGCAGTGAAGCGATGCGGGATGGTCAATTCAGCCTGTGGGACTGCAATGGTGGTCTTATCTGCTTTCAAACACGCACCAGACGCAGTAGGCATCCCAATCTTTGAAGATTTGGGACACGTCATGGCGCAGAATGCCACCATCTATAAAGTTGAGTTATCGGTCTCTGACATGGATCGTCACTATTATGAGACCCATAAACTGACCATTGCCAAGCATCCCTCGGAGACCGAGGAGCGGCTTATGGTGCGCATCGTTGCGTTTGCGCTGAATGCCCATGAGCATTTGGAAATGACCAAGGGCCTATCAACGGATGACGAGCCGGACATATGGCAGAAAAGCCTCAGCGGCGAGCTCGATGTGTGGGTGGCCCTTGGGCTTCCCAGCGAAAAGGTGATGCGTCAATCCTGTAGCAAAGCCGCCAAGGTGATTGTCTATCCCTATGGCGGCAGGACAGCCGAGATGTGGTGGGACAAGGTCAAGAACAGCACCACCCGTTTTGACAATCTTCAGGTGATAAGTTTTTCCGAGAAGGACACCGGCGACCTGGCAAAACTGGCAAGCCGCGCGATGAAGCTTCAGATCAATATTCAGGACGGCGATGTGATGGTCAGTGTTGGGGACAGTGTCGTTTATGTGACGCCGCTGAACTGGAAGACTGCGGCGTAAGTCACGGCCGCCCGGGCGCTACGTCGCCGAGCCGCCCACCGTCAGCCCGCCGATCAGCACCGTCGGCTGGCCGACGCCCACCGGCACCCATTGGCCCTGTTTACCGCAATTGCCCATGCCGGGATCAAGCGCCATGTCATTGCCCAAGCCGCGGATCTGCTGGAGCGCAGTTGCGCCATCGCCGATCAGGGTAGCGCCCTTGACCGGCGCACCCACCTTGCCGTCTTTGACGCGGTAGGCCTCGGTGCAGGAAAAGACGAATTTGCCGTTGGTGATATCGACCTGACCGCCGCCAAAGCCCACGGCATAGATGCCGTCCTTCAACTCGGCCACCAGATCATCCGGCGTGGCCTCCCCGCCCATCATATAGGTGTTGGTCATGCGCGGCATTGGGGCATGGGCATAGCTCTCGCGGCGTCCGTTGCCGGTGGGGGCGACACCCATCAGGCGGGCGTTCTGACGGTCCTGCATATAGCCCACCAGAATGCCATCCTCGATCAGCACATTGCGGCCTGAGGGCGTGCCTTCGTCGTCGATGGTGATCGAGCCGCGCCGGTCGGGGATGGTGCCGTCGTCGAGCACGGTGACACCGGGGGCGGCAATGCGCTGGCCCATGAGACCGGCAAAGGCGGAAGAGCCCTTGCGGTTGAAATCGCCCTCAAGCCCGTGACCGATGGCCTCGTGCAGCAAAATGCCGGGCCAGCCGGGGCCAAGCACCACATCCATCATGCCCGCAGGGGCCGGTTCGGCCCTGAGATTGACCAACGCCACGCGCAGCGCCTCGCGGGTCTTGGCCTGCCAGTCGGCGGGGTCAAGAAGACCGTCCAGCCCGACGCGCCCGCCTCCACCGGCGCTGCCATTCTCGCGGCGGCCATTCTGTTCGACAATCACCGACACATTGACGCGGGTCATGGGGCGCGTATCGCTGACCTCGGTGCCATCGGGGCGCAGGATCACCACCTCTTGCAGGGAGGCGGCGATCGAGGCTGTGACCTGCACGACGCGGGGGTCGAGATCGCGGGCAAAGGCATCCATCTCGCGCAGGGTGTCGAGCTTGACCGGAAAGCTGGCCCCGGCGATGGGGTCGGCATCGGTGTAGAGGCGGCGATTCGTGCGCAAGGGACCGTCGGCAAGCGTGCCGCCGCCCGCGCCCACCGCGAGCCGTGCCGTTTCCACCGCGCGCTTGAGGGCCGCGTCGGTCACCTCTGAGGAATGGGCATAGCCCGTGACCTCGCCACGCACCGCGCGCAGGCCAAAGCCCTCGGAGGCGTCATAGGAGGCTGTCTTGACCCGGCCATCGTCGAACATCAGCCCCTCGGCGCGGCGGCGTTCGAGAAAAAGCTCGCCATCGTCGGCGCCCTCGGTGGCATCGCGCAGGCGCGAAAGGGCGGTTGCGCGGTCGAGCAGGGTCTCGAAGGGACGAAAAGATGTGTCGGTCATTGGGTTCTTTCTCTGCGGCGCGGTCTCGGACGGGCCTAAATTTGATTTAAATCAAAAAAGCGTCCGTTTGCCGCAATGGTCTTTCTTGTCGTTTCAGGCAGAATATGGTTTTAGACGACACCGAGACAATGGGATTCCGCCCGGTGGCGGGGTGTCCCTCGCAAAAAGACATGAACCGCTTCAACCGATCAGGGTGTAAAATGCGACTAACTTCCAGCCTTACGGCGGCTCTGACCGCCTTCTTCACCCTTCCTGCCATGGCTCAAGAGGGCCTCGAGATCGTAGGGAAACCTGTGCAGGGCAAGATGGGCTTTCAGCCAGCGGCGACCGAGCTTGCGCGGGATTTGCAATGGCTGGACGGAACGATCAACGTCATCATCATCGCCATCGTGCTGTTCGTGACTGCGCTGCTCGCGATTGTTGCGGTGCGGTACAGTCGGCGGGCGAATGCGAATCCGGCGACCTTTACCCATAATTCGCCGGTCGAAATCGCTTGGACGATCATCCCGATTGTGATCCTTGTGTTCATCGGCGCG
Organism: Roseovarius sp. 217; assembly: GCF_000152845.1. Taxonomy (GTDB): domain Bacteria; phylum Pseudomonadota; class Alphaproteobacteria; order Rhodobacterales; family Rhodobacteraceae; genus Roseovarius. Next base: position 163,411 of record NZ_CH902584.1, on the reverse strand, counting down.
TTCTCGCTGCCGATCCTGTTCAAGCAGCAAGAGATCCCTGAGGGTGAGATCAACATCAAGGTCACGGGTTATCAGTGGTACTGGGGCTATGAATACACCGACCACGATTTCGCCTTTGACAGCTATATGATCGGCGCACCGGCGACGGGCGGCGAGAACCGGATGAGCCCCGAGGTCGAGGCGCAATTGGTCGAGGCCGGGTTCAGCAAGGATGAGTTTCTGCTGGCGACCGATACCTCTGTTGTCGTTCCGATTGGCAAGACCGTGGTCATGACCGTGACCGGGGCCGATGTGATCCACAGCTGGGCCATGCCCGCCTTTGGCGTGAAGCAGGATGCGGTGCCGGGACGTCTGGCGCAGCTCTGGTTCAAGGCCGAGAAGGAGGGCATCTATTTCGGTCAGTGTTCGGAACTCTGCGGTCAGGCGCATGCCTATATGCCAATCACCGTCAAAGTGGTGAGCGAAGAGGCCTATGCCGAGTGGCTGGATGGGGCAATCGAGGAATATGCCGGAACGCCGCGCAGCGTTGACGTGGCGCAGGCTGACTAAGACGAGAGCGGTGCGCGGTCCCCGCGCACCCTATCCAGCAAGTCCGGGGTGCGCAGATCCTGCGCATCGTGGCGGGAGACCGAAATGAGCGATGCGAGCCTGAATACAGCCAGCCCCGTAAGCCACACCCAAGAGGGTGAGGCAGGCTTTGGCGATTTCTTTGCCCTGCTCAAGCCGCGCGTGATGACGCTGGTGGTGTTCACAGCACTGGTGGGCCTCTTGGCCGCGCCGGTGGGGGTGCATCCTGTGATCGGTTTTGCCGCAATCCTGTTCATTGCCGTGGGCGGGGGCGCCTCGGGCGCGCTCAACATGTGGTGGGAATCCGATATTGATGCGCTGATGAAGCGGACGCAGAAGCGGCCCATTCCGGCGGGCAAGGTCACGCGGGACGAGGCCTTTGCCTTTGGCATCACGCTGGCGGTGATGTCGGTTGTGATGCTGTGGCTGGCCACGAATGCGCTGGCCGCAGGCATCCTTGCCTTTACGATTTTCTTCTACGTGGTGATCTACACCATCGGGCTCAAACGCTGGACGCCACAGAATATCGTGATTGGCGGCGCGGCGGGCGCGTTTCCTCCCATGATCGGCTGGGCGGCGGCGACGGGCACGGTAAGTCTTGAATCGGTGCTGATGTTTGCGCTGATTTTCATGTGGACACCGCCGCATTTCTGGGCGCTGGCGCTGTTTATGCGCGGCGATTACGACAAGGCGGGTGTTCCCATGCTGACCGTGACCCATGGGCGTCGCGCCACGCGGGTGCATATCCTCGTCTACACGGTGCTTTTGGCGGCGTTGGCGATTGGCGCTGCGTTCACAGGCATCGGCGGGCCGGTTTATCTGGCGGTTGCGGTGATCTTTAACGCGCTTTTCCTGCGGGACGCGATTGCGATCTGGCGGCGCGATGAGGATCAGGCGGAGGCGGATAATTACCGGGTTGAGAAGCGGGCGTTCCGGCTGTCGCTCTGGTATCTCTTTGCACATTTCACCGCCATTCTGGCCGAGGCGGCGCTGAGCGGTCTGGGCCTTGGGGGATGGACATGAGCTTTCGCGAGGAACATGAGCTGCACAAGCGCCGGTTTGGCCGCAATCTGGGCCTTGGTCTTGTGCTGGCAGGATTTGTGGCGCTGGTGTTCGGGATGACGATTGCCAAGGTCTCAAACGAAGATTTCGCGGTGCCCAAGATCGAACAGGGGGCGGACTGATGGCGTTGGACCCAAAGCTCAAGACGGTAACCCAAACCGTGGGTGTGGTTGTGCTGATGGGCGGCCTCGCTTGGGCCTCTGTGCCGTTCTATGACTGGTTTTGCCGTGTGACCGGCTTTGGCGGGGCCACGGGCGTATCGGAAGTGGCAAGCGACGATGTGCTGGAGCAGACCGTCAAGATCCGGTTCGACGCCAGCAAGGAACGCGGCATGCCGTGGGAGTTCAAGCCGATGGAGCGCCAGATGGAGCTGCGCATCGGCGAGACCGGGCTGGCGTTTTACGAGGCGTATAACCCGACCGACCGTGTCGTGGCCGGATCGGCCAGCTATAACGTGACACCTTACGAGGCGGGCGGCTTTTTCACCAAGATCGACTGTTTCTGTTTCGAGCAACAGGTGCTACAGCCGGGTGAGCGGGTGCAGATGCCCGTGACCTTTTACGTTGACCCCGAGATTGTCAGCGACCGTGAAGGACAGTATGTCCACACGATCACGCTGTCCTATACGTTTCACGAGATTGACCTGCCCGAGGAGCAAGCCGCTCTTGAGCAGGGGACCAACAATGATAAAAACCTGAACTGAGCCTTCGACGAGGGATAAGATAAAGATGGCACACGAAAAGAACCACGATTACCACATTCTGCCCCCCTCCGTCTGGCCGCTGCTGGGCGCGCTGGCGGGGTTCGTTATGCTCTTCGGGGCTGTCCTGTTTTTCCATGACCACGGGCCCTGGATGCTGCTTGCTGGCGTCGTCGGCGTGATCTACGTCATGTTCGGCTGGTGGTCCGATGTTGTGAACGAGGGTCAAACCGGCGATCACACGCCCGTCGTGCGGATCGGCCTGCGGTACGGCTTCATCATGTTCATCATGTCCGAGGTGATGTTTTTCGCCGCGTGGTTCTGGAGCTTTTTCAAGCATGCCATGTACCCGATGGGTGAAAACTCACCGATGGTCGATGGGGTCTGGCCGCCCGCCGGGATCGAGACCTTTGATCCCTGGCACCTGCCGCTGATCAACACGCTGATCCTGCTCTGCTCGGGCTGTGCCGCCACTTGGGCACACCATGCGCTGGTGCATGAGAACAACCGGCAGGACGTCAAGCGCGGCCTGATCATCGCGATTGCGCTGGGCGCGATCTTTACCGTGTTCCAGGCCTATGAATACAGCCACGCGGCCTTTGGCTTCTCCGGCAATATCTACGGTGCCAACTTCTTTATGGCGACCGGGTTCCACGGCGCGCATGTGGTGATCGGCACGATTTTCCTCTTTGTCTGCCTGCTTCGGGTGATGAAGGGGCATCTCACGCCCGAGCAGCATGTGGGCTTTGAGGCGGCTGCCTGGTACTGGCACTTTGTCGATGTGGTCTGGCTCTTCCTCTTTGCTGCGGTCTATATCTGGGGCAGCTAACCAGTGTTCTGAGCAAGATCAGTGCTCGGCCCGTCCGAGGATTTGAACCAAGAAGAAGATGCGGGGGGTTTCCTTTCCCCGCATTTTCCTTTTGAGAGTGAAACATGCGGAAAAGCATTCTGATCCCCCTGATCTTTGGCATCGCCGGTGTGGCGGTGCTGATTGGCTTGGGTAAATGGCAGGTCGAACGGCTGGCGCGGAAAGAGGCTATTCTGGCCGATATCGCGGCGCATATCAGCGCGCCGCCGGTGGCCTTGCCAGACGCGGTAGAGCCTGAGGCGGATCGCTATCTGCCGGTCGCGGTGACCGGTCAGATTGGCGACGCGGCGCTGCGGGTGCTGGTCAGCCAAAAGCAGATCGGTGCAGGATATCGGGTGATCTCCGCGCTCGATACAGACACGCGGCGGGTACTGTTGGACCGGGGGTTCATCAGGGTGAGCGCCGATATTCCGGCCCCGCCCGCAGGCGAGATCACCGTGACCGGCAATCTGCACTGGCCTGATGAGCGGCTGAGTTCAACGCCGGAAAATGATGTGCCGGGCAACATCTGGTTTGCCCGCGACATCGAGCAGATGGCGGAGGTGCTGGAGACCGAGCCGGTGCTGATCGTTGCGCGCGCCCTGTCGGTGCCAGAGGTGGGCGTGTCGCCCTTGCCGGTAGACACCAGCGGCATTCCGAACGATCACCTCAGTTACGCGATCACATGGTTTTCGCTGGCCGCCATATGGGCCGCGATGACCGGGGTTTTCATCTGGCGGCAGGTCAAGGGGGGCCGAGCGGCATGAATGAAAACTTAACGGATGGCGGGCGCGCGCTGGAGATCATCGAGATTCGACTGAATGAGATGATCATTATGGGCATGATGGCGTTTATCGTTTGCCTGCTCTCGCTTGGTGTGCCGATGGTCCGGCGGACACTTGATACCTCCGAGGTAGTCCTTTTTTGTTTCGGAACGGCACTGGGTGCCGCGTTCATCGCTGTAGCGATGCGAACGCGCTACATGGTCATCGATGACGATGCGTTGACATATTACCCGGCGGGGGCGTCGATCCTCTTCGCGGATGTCACGCAGATGCTGCCCCCAACCTTTGACAGTATCCAACGGCAGCGTGACATTCGGCTGGAAATGAAGCAAGCGAGCCTTCGGTGGTATCCGCTGCGCTATCACAGTCTTGGAAAAACTTTGCATATCGGCCTGTTTGGCGTGGACAAGGCGGCGCTCTATCGTGCGCTTGAAACGCGTCTTGGCAAGGCGAGCGAATAGAAGGGCAGGGGCATGAAATACATCTCGACACGGGGCCGCGCGCCCACGCTTAGTTTTGAAGAGGCGATGCTGACCGGGCTTGCGCGCGATGGCGGGCTTTACCTGCCCGAAAGCATTCCGCAGATGAGCCATGAGGACATCCGCGCGCTGGAAGGGGTGAGCTATGAGGAGGCCGCGTTCCGAGTGATGCGGCCCTTCATCGGCGATGCCTTTACCGACGACGAATTTCGCGGGATCATCGCGCGGGCCTATGAGGGGTTTGGCCATGCCGCGCGGGCACCCTTGAAGCAGTTGGCACCGGGGCATTTCCTCCTCGAGCTGTTCCACGGCCCGACGCTGGCGTTCAAGGATTTCGCCATGCAGCTCATCGGGCAGATGTTCGAGTTTTCGCTCAAACGTTCGGGCAATCGGGTGAGCATCGTGGGCGCGACAAGCGGCGATACCGGCTCTGCGGCGATCGAGGCGTTTCGCGGCTTGGATGCGGTGGATGTGTTCATCCTCTATCCGCATGGCCGCGTATCAGAGGTGCAGCGGCGGCAGATGACGACGCCGGCTGAGAGCAATGTGCATGCGCTGGCGATTGACGGGCATTTCGACGACGCACAGGCGCGCGTCAAGGATATGTTCAACGATTTCGAGTTCCGCGACGGGGTGCGTTTGGCAGGGGTCAACAGCATCAACTGGGCGCGGGTTCTGGCGCAGGTGGTGTATTATTTCACCTCTGCCGTGAGTCTCGGCGCGCCCGACCGCAAGGTGAGTTTCACCGTGCCCACGGGCAATTTTGGCGACGTCTTTGCGGGCTATATCGCCAAGCGGATGGGGCTGCCGATTGACCGGCTGGTGGTGGCGACCAATCAGAACGATATTCTGCACCGCTGTCTGAGCACCGGCGACTATCGGCCCGATGGGGTTGCCCCCTCGATCAGCCCCTCGATGGATATTCAGGTGAGTTCCAACTTTGAACGCGCGCTCTTTTATGCCTATGGGCAGGATGGCGGCGCTGTGGCGCAGGTGATGGACGAGTTGAAGGCGGGCGGATTCACCGTGAGCCAGGGCGCGCTGGAGGCGCTGCGCGAGACATTCGATAGCGGGCGTTGTGACGAGGACGAGACCCGCGCCGCGATCCGGCGGACTTGGGCGACGAGTGGCGAATTGCTCTGCCCGCATTCCGCCGTGGGCGTGCATGTGGCAGAGGCAGAGCGTCGCGCGGGCGTTCCGATGATCACGCTGGCCACCGCGCATCCCGCCAAGTTTCCGGCGGCGGTGGAGGACGCAAGCGGTATTCACCCCCCCTTGCCCGAGCGTATGGCGAACCTGTATGAGCGGGATGAGCGCGTGACGCGGGTCGCCAATGACCTCGACGCCATTGAAACATTGATCAAGGAACGGATTGCCCATTGAGTGTCCAACTGACCACCCTGCCCAACGGGTTTCGCATCGTCTCGGAGTATATGCCCGGCCTGCAATCGGCGGCGATTGGCGTCTGGGTGCTGGCAGGCGCGCGCCATGAAGAGGCCAGCCAGAACGGCATCGCGCATTTTCTGGAGCATATGGCCTTCAAAGGGACCAAGCGGCGCTCGGCCTTGCAGATTGCCGAGGCGATCGAGGATGTGGGCGGCTATATCAACGCCTATACCTCGCGCGAGGTCACGGCCTATTACGTGCGCGTGCTCAAGGAGGATGTGCCGCTCGCGCTCGATGTGGTGGCGGATATCCTGCGCAATCCGGTGTTCGACCCGCGCGAGATCGAGGTGGAGCGCGGCGTGATCCTGCAAGAGATCGGGCAGGCGGCGGATACGCCGGACGACATCATTTTCGACTGGCTACAGGAAAAGGCCTATCCCGATCACCCGCTGGGACGCACCATTCTAGGGGCGGAAGAGCGCGTGCGCGGCTTTGACCGCCCTGATCTGGAGCGGTTTGTGGATCAGTATTACCGGCCCGGTCAGATGGTTCTGTCGGCGGCGGGAGCGGTGGATCACGAGGCGCTGGTGCGTATGGCCGAAGGCATGTTTGGCGATATGATCCCAAGCGATGCGATTGAGCCGCCCGTCGCACGGTTCGCGGGCGGCGAGACGCGGCACGTCAAGGATCTGGAGCAGGCGCATTTCGCGCTGGCGTTCGAGAGCCCGGATTACGCGCATCCCGATATCTATACCGCGCAGATCTATGCCTCTGCCCTTGGTGGGTCGATGTCGTCGCGGTTGTTTCAGGAGATCCGCGAGCGGCGGGGCCTCTGCTATTCGATCTATGCGCAGGCCGGGGCCTATTCCGACACCGGGATGATGACGATCTACGCAGGCACTTCGGCCGAGCAACTGGGCGATCTGGCAGGGATCACGGTCGATGAGATGAAGCGTGCCGCCGACGACATGAGCGTGGCCGAAGTCGAGCGGGCGCGGGCACAGATGAAGGCCGGGTTGCTGATGGGGCTGGAGAGCCCGAGCAACCGCGCCGAACGTCTGGCGCGGATGCTGCAAATCTGGGGCCGGGTGCCGGACCTGCCCGAGGTGGTGGAACGGATCGACGCGGTGACGCTGGCGGATGTCAAGCGGCTGGCCGAGAGCACAGTGGCGCGTGCCCCCTCTGCTTTGGCGCTCTATGGCCCGGTCGAGCAGGCCCCGACACTGGCCGCGCTTGATGCGAGGCGCGCTGCCTGATGATGCTCTTGCCGCGCCGCAAGCTCAGGATCGAGACAGAGCGTCTAACCTTGCGGCAGCCGGTGATCGGTGATTTTCGCAACTGGAGCAGTTTGCGGGCAGACAGTGCGGATTTCCTCACCCCGTGGGAGCCGCTCTGGGCTTCGGATCATCTGGCGCGCAAGGGGTTTTCCAATCGGGTCTGGTGGGCGCAACGCTCGATTGCCAGCGGCAGTGCAATGCCGCTCTTTTTGATCCGACGCGAGGATCAGGCGCTTTTGGGAGCAATCACTCTGGACAATATCCGGCGCGGACCGGCGCAGGCGGGCACGCTGGGTTATTGGATCGGACAGCCCTTTGCGCGGCAGGGCTATATGCAGGAGGCCATCGCAGGGGTGGTGCATCATGCCTTTGATCGGCTGGATCTGAGCCGGATCGAGGCGGCCTGTCTGCCGGAAAACCAAGCGTCGCGGGCGCTGCTGGAAAAATGCGGGTTCAAGTACGAGGGCGTCGCGCAAAGCTATTTGCAGATCAACGGGCGTTGGCGGACGCATGTGCTCTATGCCGCGTTGCGTGCGGATCGGCGGGGGCGGACAGATGTGGGGTGATTTGACCTTGAGCGGGCGTTGGCCCCAATCATCAAAGCGCGGAATCAAGGTGCCATAGGCACCGCCGCGCGGCGCCCGACCGCCCCCCGGGCGGGTGCCTTTGCAACGTATCAACATACGTATAACGCGGGAGTGTTTTGCTGGCATAAAGTGCCATCCTTCACCGCTTCAGCACCCTCCCGCGGACGGGCACCGCGCGGCTCATCGCACAGGTCCATCCGTCCCCTTCAGGCCAATAGCGGCTGATTTTCCAGCAGCGTCGATCCCGTCCCGCCGCGTTTCGCCGCCAAACCCCTGACCGCGCGCCAATCCGTGCTATCTTCCCCTCCACAAAAGGGAGGAGTGCCGATGATCCGACTTGTCTTGTTTGTCCTGGTGCTGGCCGCACCCGCTACCGCGCAGGACCGCCGCCCGAGCCATTGCATCGCCTTGGCCGATGCGACGCCGGGGCTGGAATATCTGCACCGGGCCAGTTTCCGCGCGCCCTTGCCCGAGTATACCGTGCGGCTGCGCTATATCGCCCATGCCTCGTTTCTCATTCAGGCGGGCGGGTATAATGCGATCACGGATTTCACCGGATTTATTGGCAGTGCCGATCTGATCCCCGATATCGTCACCATGAACCATGCCCATGACACCCATTGGACCGCCTTTCCCGATCCGGCGATTCCGCATGTTCTGCCGGGGTGGGGCGCGTATGGCGAGGGGATCGAGCATCACCTTGATCTGGACACGCTCCTCGTGCGCAATGTCTCGACCGACATCCGCTCGGGCGGTGGGGTCGAGGCCAAGGGCAATTCGATTTTCGTGTTCGAGGCCGAGGGGCTCTGCATCGCCCATCTGGGCCATCTGCATCACGAGCCGTCGGATGATCAATATGCAGCACTTGGCCGGATGGATGTGGTAATGGCCCCGGTCGATGGCGGGTTCACGATGAATATCGCGGATATGATGAGCGTGCTGAGGCGGGTGAAGGCCTCGATTGTTTTGCCGATGCATTGGTTTGGCGACAGCACGCTTGAGCGGTTTCTGGCGGGGATGGAGGCGGATTTCGCCATCGCGCGCCCCGGTGTGAGCGATATTGAAGTCTCCTTGCGCACCCTGCCGGACCGACCCACGATTGTCGTCCTGCGCCCAGCGTGGCTGCGGGATAACGAATGAGGCTCAGGCCGGTTGACGCAGGATGCGGGGCACCGTGAACTCAACCGTTTCCTGCGCGGTTTCGATCACCTCGACCGAGATACTGTGGTGGCGCGGGGAACACGAATTTGGGCTATTGGTTGGTGCGGTGGTGTGTGTCTGATGTGCGGACTTTGCTGCCGTTCAATGGTGCCGTCTGAATGGCCGCTACCGGACCATTGAGATAGGTAAGCTTTGCGGAGTAATGAGTTGACTCCAACTCATCGCAAATCCAATCTAGTCAGATGTTTAGGATATTCATGTCGGTATGTTTGGTTTTCGTTGCGGCTCCGAGCCTGACCAGGGCGGATCTCGATTTGCCAACGCCGGACGTTGTCGACTGTTTAAAAGCCATTGAGCCTCTAGATTTGCGTTACCGTGGTTGGATGCAGCAGCACTGTGTAGTTGTCGCGGGAGACATTTGTATAGCTGTGGACAAAGGAACTGGCTCCTGTCTGTCTGACGTCGTGGCCTCAATGCGCACTTTTTATGAGGAGTTACTACCGCTTTTGCCGCCAACGATAGAAGGAAACGGTTATGCACCTAAAGGATACGAACGCGCCTTGGAGCGAGCCGTTGATACGTTCGAAAACGTTCCTGAATGTTCTGGGCTGAACGGCTATGAACTCACGACATGCGAATATGTACAACTTGGTGTCGCAACATTGGATTTGTTTTATCGGGCCAGACTAGCGAACGTTTCCCTGCCTTAAGTAAGGGTGCAGTCTTGGCCCCCAAGGTAGTGACTGAAATGAGTAAGACGACATTCGTTTACTGCGCAGCATCCGCCGCTCAGGGCTCAAACCGACCATCCGACACGTCACCCAATCCCCCTCATACCTTCTCCCGCAGCACCCTCGGCACCTTGAACTCAACCGTTTCCTGCGCGGTTTCGACCTGTTCGACGGTGACGTCATAGCGGGCGTGGAAGGCGTCGATCACCTCGTTGACCAACACTTCCGGCGCAGAGGCCCCGGCGGTAATGCCGATAGAGGCGATACCGTCCAGCGCGCGCCAGTCGATGTCGGTGGCGCGTTGCACGAGCTGGGAGTACGTGCAGCCCGCCCGCGCGCCGACCTCGACCAGACGTTTGGAATTCGACGAATTGGGTGCGCCCACGACCAGCATCGCCTCGGCCCGTTCCGCCATGGCCTTGACCGCCTCTTGCCGGTTGGTGGTGGCGTAACAGATGTCTTCCTTATGCGGGCCGACAATCGCCGGGAACCGCGCCTGAAGCGCCGCGACCACCTCGGCAGTGTCATCGACCGAGAGGGTGGTTTGAGTGACAAAGGCAAGGCGGGCCGCGTCGCGCACCGCAAGCGTGGCGACATCGGCGGGGGTCTCGACCAAGAGCACCTCGCCTGTCGGCAATTGCCCCATGGTGCCCACGGTTTCGGGGTGCCCGGCATGGCCGATCATCACAATTTGCAGCCCGTTCTCATGGTGCCGCTCTGCCTCGATATGCACCTTGCTGACCAGCGGGCAGGTGGCATCGACATAGAGCATCTGGCGCGCTGCGGCCTCCGACGGGACCGATTTCGGCACGCCATGGGCGGAAAAGATCACCGGTCGGTCGGTAGGGCACTCATCCAATTCCTCGACGAACACCGCCCCCTTGGCGCGCAGGTCATCGACCACGTATTTGTTATGCACGATCTCATGGCGCACATAGACCGGCGCCCCCCATTTCGCGAGGGCCATTTCGACGATCTTGATGGCGCGGTCCACACCGGCGCAAAAGCCGCGCGGCGCGGCGAGGTAGAGGGTGAGGGGGGGCTTGGTCATCGCGCGTCTCCTGCTTGGGTCTAGAGGTAAGGCAGGGGAGGCGGCAGGTAAAGGGTGAGGCGGGAAATTGCGGGGTGTCCGCCGCCGCCTCATTCGCCCCAGTTACCCCAGCAGCCGACGCGCGATCACCTGCGCCTGAATCTCGGCCGCGCCCTCGAAAATATTGAGAATGCGCGCGTCACAGAGAATCCGGCTGATGGTGTACTCCAGCGCAAAACCGTTGCCGCCATGGATCTGCAATCCGTTATCCGCCGCAGCCCAGGCCACCCGCGCCCCCAAGAGCTTGGCCATCCCCGCCTCAAGGTCACAGCGCCGCCCGTGATCCTTTTCCCAAGCCGAGAAATAGGTCAATTGCCGCGCCACCATGATCTCGACCGCCATCATCGCCAGCTTGCCCGACACACGCGGAAACTCGATCAACGCGCGGCCAAACTGCTTGCGGTCCTGCGCATATTTCATCGCCACATCGAGAGCGGATTGCGCGACGCCCACGGCGCGGGCGGCGGTCTGAATGCGAGCAGACTCAAAGGTCTCCATCAACTGCTTGAAGCCCTTGCCTTCTTCACCGCCCAGCAGGTTCTCGCCCTTGATGTGAAAATTATCGAACCCCAGTTCATATTCCTTCATGCCACGATAGCCCAGAACCTCGATCTCGCCGCCGGTCATGCCGGGGGTCGGGAATGGTGCGTCATCGGTGCCGGGGGTTTTCTCGGCCAGAAACATCGACAGCCCCCGGTGATCGGTGGTGTCGGGCACGGTGCGCGCCAAGAGCGTCATCACATGGGTGCGCGCAGCATGGGTGATCCATGTCTTGTTGCCCGTGACTTTCCAGTCGCCAGCCTCGTCCTTGACAGCGCGGGTGCGCAGACTGCCCAGATCCGATCCGGTGTTGGGCTCGGTAAAGACCGCCGTCGGCAGGATCTCGGCGCTGGCCAGCTTGGGCAACCAATGGGCCTTTTGTTCCTCAGTACCACCACACAGGATCAACTCGGCGGCAATCTCGGACCGGGTGCCCAGAGAGCCCACCCCGATATAGCCCCGGCTCAACTCTTCCGAGACCACAACCATCGACGCCTTGCTCAACCCAAAACCACCGAATTCCTCGGGAATGGTCAGGCCAAAGACGCCCATTTCCGCCAATTCCTCGATGATCTCCATCGGAATGAGCTCATCCTTGAGATGCCACTCATGCGCATAGGGCTCGACCTTCTCGACCGAAAACCGCCGGAACTGCTCGCGGATCATTTCCAGCTCATCATCCAGCCCTGTCCGCCCCACCGTGATCTCGGCGGACCGCTCCTGCATCAAATCCACCAACCGGCTGCGGGCGGCTTGGGTATTGCCCGCCTGCATCAGCATTGTGGCGGCGGGGTCCATCATCAGATGTGCATCGTCGGGGCTCAGGCCCAGATCCTGAAGCCGCACCATCTCGCCCTGATTCATCTGGATGCCACCCGCGATCTGGCTCAGATATTCTCCGAATGCGATTTGCAGGATCAGTTGCTCGACCTCGCCAAATTGATCCTTTTCCTCGAGCCGCGTGGCCCAGGCCTGCATTTGCCGTAGCGCCTCGACATAGGTGGCCAACCACGCCAGCCCATGTGCTGCGGTCTGATGCGCCTCGATGGCTGCCCCCGACACGCGCCCCTCGACAGTGACCAGCGCGCGCACGGCGTCAGTGGCCCGCTCCAGCAAGGCTTCGGTCGGGGCAAGTGCCACACTGGTCAAGGCCAGAAGGTCGCCCAGAATAATCGGCTGTGCCATCGCAAGATCCTGTCCGTCATGTGCCATGAATCGCATCCTTTTCCTGATCTGGTGCCTTTTATCTATTATGCAGGTGCAGCGCAACTATTATGCTTTTTGTCGCAGGGTTTTGTTCTAAAATTGCGTGTTGAAATACTGCACTGCGGCGCTATGCCCCACAGCGCCTGGTTTCAGACGGCACCTGTCCCTGCGTGTTGCCAAAAATGCCTTCAATCCCGCACGCCGCAACATTTCCCTGTTTCGCGCGATTCCGGAAATACCCTAAGACGGTTCCATGGAAGCGTTTTTCGACATAGACCCAATGTGGGGTTGGGCCATGGCCTTTACCGTGGCGGTCTGCGCCGGGATGGTCAAGGGGGTGGTGGGCTTTGCCATGCCCACGGTGATGATCGCGGGTCTCAGCACGATGATGCCCCCCGAACTGGCGCTGGCAGGGTTGATCCTGCCGACGCTGGCGACAAATCTCTGGCAGGCGCTGCGCCAAGGTGCTCTCGCCGCCCTCGCCTCGATCACACATTTCCGGGTGTTCCTGATTGCAGGTGGCGTGATTATGGTCTTTGCGGCACAGCTGGTGCCGGTGCTGCCGCCCTCTGCGATGTTGCTCTTCATCGGCCCACTTATCACGCTTTATGCGGTCTCCACGCTCATGGGACGCGGATTGCGTCTGCCGCCGGAGCCGGGGATCAAGGGTGAGGCGGGCATGGGGGCGCTTGCCGGTCTTTTCGGCGGCCTCTCGGGGATCTGGGGGCCGCCCACCGTCGCCATGCTGATCGCGCGCGGCACCGAGAAAACCGACCAGATGCGGGTGCAGGGCGTGATCTATGGTTTGGGTGCGCTGGTGCTGCTTGGCTCGCATATCGGATCGGGCGTCTTGCGCGCCGAAACGGTGCCGCTCTCTCTGGCGATGGTCGCCCCGGCGCTCTTCGGAATCTGGATCGGCTTTCGCCTTCAGGACCGATTCGATCAGGCGACCTTTCGCAAGATCACCCTCTGGGTGCTGCTGATTGCGGGGCTCAACCTGATCCGGCGTGGCGTCATGCTGCTCTGATCCAGAAGACCTTACAAAACTCGGCCGAAACCTTACAGAGCTTACAGGCGCCTCAGCCCCGATTGACCCGCGCCGCCATGCGCGCGACGAACCTCTCGCGCGCCTCGGGCAGCGGCTTGTTTCTCATCTGCGGTGCCAGATGGGTGCGCAAAAAATGGCCCGTGACCGTCAAGCCTTGCAGGATTTCGGCATCCGGTGCGGGCCCATGTCCCATCAGACAGGGCGGCAATGGCAAGAGCTTGTCCACCCATTCCCCCGCCCCAGCCCGCGACACCGCACGCCCGGTCCTTGGTGATATGTAGCTGAGATCATTTGCCTTTTCCCCCATCACCGCACAGGTGCTCAGGTCCAGACCAAATCCCAGATCCTCCAATAGCGCCAGTTCCCAATGCAGATAGGCTAGGGGCCAGACCTCGGATTCGGCCAGAAGATCGAGCAGAGTCTCTGTGCGCTCATAGAGTGCACCATGCGCTTCGCGCTCGGGCAGGGCAAAGAGCAACAGCGCACAAACGGCATTCAACCCCGCCAAGGTCAGCGGATTCCCCAAAACCCCCGCCCGGGATCGAACAGGTTCCACCCTAAAAGTGCCGATATGATCCTCCAACCGCGCCCGCCATTCCAGATCAAGCTGCGCGCCGGGTTGCAGGATCGGGGCCATTTTGCGCGATGCACCACCGCGCACAACGCCTGCGTGACGCCCGCGCTCTGGCGTGAAAACTTCAATGATTACAGCACTTTCCCCGTGGCGGCGGCTGCTCAGAAGGATACCCTGATCGCGCCAATCCATCGGTCTCTCACGCCTCCAGCCCGTCTTGATCAAGCAGGTGACGACCCTCCCGGTCCTCCACCTCGATCACCCAGAGGTCGGGATCATAGCCCCGCTGCCGGCGAATTGCGGCATCGACACCAGCCTCGTCCCCCTCGGCCAACACAACCCAAACCCGCGCGCCGCTCATCAGGTCAAACGACCGCTGCCAGACCCGCGCCTGACCGTTCAGCGTGTTGAGCTTGACCAGAACTGCGCCGCCGGTGTCATCGCCATGCGCCACCACAAAGGCGGGAATCTCCGCCAATCTGAGCCGTGCCAGATAGGCATCAACCCAGAAGCGCGCGGTCAGCCGGGCCATGCGCCCTCGGTTTCCGCCCCTGCTGCGCGGTTGGATTTGAGTACTTTATCCAAGAAAAGCAGAAACATACGCCTAGTTTCCGTCCTTGAAATCCAGCCCCATTTCGGAATAGCGCTCGGATTCTTCCTGCCAGTTCTCGCGAACCTTGACCTGTAGGAAGAGATGAATGCGGCGGCCAAGGAATTCTTCCAACTCCTCACGCGCCGCCTTGGAGACAGCCTTGATCGTCTCGCCCTTGTTGCCCAGAACGATGCCCTTGTGCCCGTCGCGCATCACATAGACCACCTGATCAATCCGGGCCGAGCCATCCTTGCGCTCTTCCCAGTGATCGGTCTCGACGGTCAATTGATAGGGCAATTCCTGATGCAACCGCAGCGTCAGCTTTTCGCGCGTCATCTCGGCGGCGATCATCCGCATCGGCAGATCGGCGATCTGATCCTCAGGATAAAGCCATGGTCCCGCGGGCACTTCACCCGCCAGCCAGTGCCGCAGATCATCGACGCCATGCCCCTTCTCGGCGGAAATTAAGAACGTCTTTTCAAAGGCAAAGCGCTCGTTCATGTCCTTGGTCAGCGCCAGCAGTACCTGCGCTTGCACGCGGTCGATCTTGTTGATGGCGAGTGCCACCTTGCGGCCCTTGGCAATGCCGCTCAACCCGTCCAAGATGCGCTCCACACCTTCGGTCACGCCGCGATGCGCCTCAATCAGCAAGATCACCACATCGGCATCCGCCGCGCCCCCCCAGGCGGCGGCGACCATCGCCCGATCCAGCCTGCGGCGTGGCTGAAACAGGCCCGGTGTGTCGACGAACACCAGCTGGCTCTGCCCCTCCATCGCCACGCCCCGAATGCGCGCGCGCGTGGTCTGTACCTTGTGGGTGACGATGCTGACCTTGGCCCCCACCATGCGATTGAGCAGGGTGGATTTGCCCGCATTGGGCTCTCCGATCAGGGCAATGAAGCCGGCGCGCGTGGTCATGGATTGGGTCTCGACTGTTGTGATTGACAGGCTCTAGCCGATTTGCCGCGCCACGACCAGAGCCGAGCGTCAGTTCCCACAGCCAAAGGAAACAAAGGTGTGGCCACAGCCTCATTCATGACCATCAGGTGGGGCCGTCGGCAAACGCGTCGTCTTGCAGGATTTGGGGTAGATACCGCGCTGTGCGACACGTTCCCAGGTGATCTCGGCACGTTTTTCTGCGGATGCCGAGATCGCAGCCCCGCGTAGGGTCTCAATCGGTCTGCAGCCGGGCCAAGAGCGCCTTGGCTGCCGTTTGCTCAGCCTGCCGCTTGGAGCCGGCGGTTGCCTCGGCGCTTTCACCGCTCTTCAACTGAGCAGAAATAGTGAAAACCGGCGCGTGATCCGGTCCCTTTCGGCGCAGCTCAATGTAGTCGGGCGGCGGAAGGCCCCGCGCTTGCGCCCATTCCTGAAGTGCTGTCTTGGCGTCGCGCGCGTCATCCTTGACCTCGCCGATCCGCGCCCCCCAGAGCCGGAGAACAACCGCGCGCGCCGCGTCAAATCCGGCGTCGAGATAGATCGCGGCAATCACCGCCTCCATCGCATCACCCAAGAGCGCCTCTTTGCGCCGCCCGCCAGAAAGCATTTCGGAGCGCCCGAGCTTGAGCACAGCACCAAGGTCGATCTCGCGCGCCACGTCGGCGCAGGCCTCCTTGCGCACCAGTGCATTGAATCGCGGCGCAAGTTGCCCTTCGGTCGCGCCTTTGTCCTGCGACAGCAGCGCCTCGGACATCACCAGCCCAAGCACGCGGTCGCCCAAAAACTCCAGCCTTTGATTGTCATCACGGTTGGGCGTGACCATCGACGAATGGGTCAGCGCCCGAATGAGAAGTTCAGTCGCAGTGAACTCATGCCCAAGCCGCGTCTGAAACGCCTTTATCTCGGCCGAAAGCTTCAATCCAACCTCTTGAAGAAGCGGTCGCTGCGCCATGTCCAAAATGCCAACATGGAACGGCCTGCCGATGAGAACACCACCCGATTGGCCCGCCCGATCAGGTTCTCGTAGGGAACAAAGCCCACGCCGCCCACCGCCTGCGGAAAGCGTGAATCCGTGGAATTGTCGCGGTTGTCGCCCATGAAGAAGTAATGCCCGGCCGGAACGGTAAAGACGCCCGTGTTATCCGCCCGCTGATCGCCGATATTGAGGATCGCATGCGATCGGCCATTTGGCAAAGTCTCGATCTGGCGCGATTTGATGCAATCGGCCCCTTCTCCCACCACGCCATTCTCGCAGCGCGGACGGATACCCATTGGCCCTTGGCGTGCGAATTCTTCAACGAAATCACCAGCCGGTTCCAGGCCGACGGCGGCCTCGTTGATATGCAGCACGCCATCCTTCATTTGAATGCGATCTCCTGGCAGGCCAATAACCCGCTTGATGAAATCGGTGCCATCCGTCGGCTGGCGGAAGACGATGATATCACCGCGCTCGGGCTCTGACCCAAAGATACGGCTGTTATCGCCGTCAATGAAACCACAGATATCCTGTGCATCAATATTCAGCCCCGCGAAGCGGATCGAGGGGCAGGAGGCGTAGGAATAGCCATAGGCCATCTTGTTGACAAAGAGGAAGTCACCGATCAGCAGCGTGTCCTTCATCGACCCTGAGGGAATCCAGAACGGCTGAAAGAAAAGCGTGCGGAACAGCCCCGCGATCACAAGGGCCCAGAACACCGTCTTGACGGTTTCCCAGATAGAGCTCGATGTCTTGCCTGTGGCGGCCATTTGGCGTCCTCCGCTATCTCTCCGGCGCTACATGCGGGGCCGGGGCCAAGGTGTCAAGCAGACCGTTCAACGGGCCGCGCCTCGATCACCACAAAGGCCTGCGCCCAAGGGTGATCGTCGGTCAATGTCACATGGATGATGGCCTCATGTCCCGGCGGCGTCATCTCGGCCAGACGTGTCGCGGCCCAGCCCGAAACCTGCATCACCGGCTGGCCCGTGGGCAGGTTGGTGACCGCCATATCCTTCCACGCGATGCCCATGCGTAGTCCGGTGCCAAGCGCCTTGGAACAGGCTTCCTTGGCTGCCCACCGCTTGGCATAAGTGCCTGCCACATCGGCGCGGCGCTCGGCCTTGGCCTGTTCCACGGGCGTGAAGACCCGGTTGCGGAACCGGTCACCAAACCGCTCGAGCGTGCGTGCGATCCGCTCGATATTCGCCAGATCCGTGCCAATCCCCAAGATCATCCCGTCACCCCCGGTGCAAAGAGCGGAAAACTTACCCCAAGCGCCCAGGCGAGGATGAGACCAAGAGCCACACCTGCGCTCGTCCCCCCCGCCCGCGCCGCCACCCAACGGCCCATCAGCCCGAATATCAGGAAAAAGAGGAGGATCACCGGCGCAATCATCGCAAGGAAGAACAACCGCTCGGTGTCGAGCAGGATGGCCAGACCCAGCGAGAGTATAAACATCAACCGCGCGCCCAACCTCTGCCAGAGCGGCGCGCCGCGCGTCAGCACCGCATCTGCCAGCATGAACGGCAGCGCCCCGAGGCTGAGTGTCGCGATGATCGTCAACCGCTCAGGTGTGGGCCAGAAATTTGCGCTATAGCGATCCAGAAAAAGGCCAAAGAAGCCAAGGCCCCAGACCAGCAGCGCCACCACCGCCACGGGTCGCAGCCGGTCAGGACGCAGCCCAAATCCCCACAGGAGCGCAAGTTGGCAAACTCCGTAGAGCGCCAGATGCAGCATCAGATAATCCGCCACCAACACTGGCAGCAGCCGTGTTTCCACCTGCACCGCCAAGAGCGGCGCAAGACTGGCCGGCACCCCAAGCACGAGTGCGAACTGCCGCATCGAGAGCGTGCCCGGAACAGGCGGCGCGTGCTGCGGCAAGAGCCGCGACAATGGCCAAGCCAGAGCCACTATCGCCCCCATCAACACCATGATCCATGGGCCCGTGGCCCGCACCGCAACATCACTCTCGCGCCCAGAGGCTGTATCGAGCCAGTCAATCGCCTCGGTGCGCCCCACACGGCTATGCAGCACCGCCACATGCTCGGCCAAGGGGGCCACAACCGCGCGTCGGGTCACATCCCCTGAGCGCGCAGTCTGGCCTTCGCCCGCCTCTGGGTCCACCATCGCCACCGCCTGCCGGGCAAAACCGCGCAGGCCCGCCTCCCACGCGCCGCTGATCAGCAAGAGGGTATCCGGCTCGGTCCCCGTCACCGCCTGAGAAAAGGCCGATATTGCCACCACCGGCCCAACCCGGTCCTCCTCCAGCGCGGTGCGGATGATGATATCGGTCGCCATGGAATGCCCCAAGAGCGCGACCTCGCCGTTGTAACCCTCTTGCGCCACCGCCGCCGCGACCACGCGGCGCGTCTGCTCGATCAGCAGCCGCGTCGTGCCGTCGATGCGCGTCACATCGCCCGACATCGGCACGCGGTTGCGCCCATGCCCTTCGAAATCAAACGCCCAGACCCGGTATCCCGCCCGCGCCAGATCAAGGCTATAGGACTGCATCATCTGCCGCGACCCGGCAAAGCCATGCGCCACGACAACCACCGGCCCGTCAGCACCGGGCTGCGCTTCACGCGTCACCGGCGTGTCAGAGACCGTAAAACTGGTGATTTCCACCCCGCGCCGCTGCCCCTCTAGCTGCCAGAGCGCGAGGGCGGCGACGCATAGCAGGGCTACGACACGGAACATCAGCCCAGCCTCATTGAGAGGCCGACGACCGAAGCAGGGACACACCCGCCGCACCAAGCAACAGGCCGACCGTCGCGTCAATCCAGCGGCGCGCGCGCAGATAGCCCCGCATCATCACCCCGGTTGAAAAGAGCGCGACCCAAACAACGTAATTGATCAACCCGATCAAACCACAGAGCAGCATGAGCGGCAGAAATTCCTGCCCGCTGCCGCCAATCCCCAGTGACAGCGTCGCCATCCAGGCAAAGACGGCCTTGGGGTTCGAAAGGTTCAGCATCAGACCGGACCAGAACAGGCGGCGCGGCGCGGCGCGGACAGCCATCGTGCTGTTTCCAAGCCGCGCGGCCCGCAAGGAGTGCAGGGCCAACCAGAAAAGATAGCCCGCCCCCAGAATTTTGAGGATGCTCAACGCCCATCCGCTAGATTGCAGGACGGCCCCAAGCCCCATCGCGGCCAGCACCCCCCAGAAAAAGAGACCGAGTCCCAGACCAAGCGCAAACCGCATGCCCTTGGCCCGCCCAGCCGCCATGGCCACACTCGCCGCCGCCAGATTGGCCGGCCCCGGAGAGGCCGCAATCACGGTAAAGGCAAGCGCGGCGGAGAGAAATCCCAACGGCTCAGCCATCGCGCGCTTCGTCCATCAGTCGCCGCATTTCGGAAATCGCCGATTGCAACCCGCGAAAAATCGCCTCGCCAATCAGGAAATGCCCGATGTTGAGCTCCATAACCTCGGGAAAGGCTGCGACCGGCTTGACGGTTTCATAGTTCAAACCATGCCCCGCATGCACCTCAAGCCCCAGCGAATGGGCATAGGCCGACATTTCGCGCAGCCCCTCCAACTCACGGTCTCGGGCCTCAAAATGCCCCTCGGCATGGGCGTCGCAATAGGCGCCGGTGTGCAATTCGATCACCTCGGCCCCGATCCGGTGCGCGGCGTCAATCTGGCGTTTGTCGGCAGCAATAAAGATCGACACCCGGCAACCTGCCGCACGCAATGGTGCTAAGTAATGCGCCAGCCGGTTTTCCTCGCGTGCCACTTCCAGCCCGCCTTCGGTCGTGCGCTCCTCGCGTTTTTCCGGCACGATGCACACCGCATGTGGCTTATGCCGCAGGGCGATACGCTGCATCTCCTCGGTCGCCGCCATCTCAAAGTTGAGCGGCACCGTCAGCACCTCCATCAACCCATCAATGTCTGCGTCCGAGATATGCCGCCGGTCCTCGCGCAGATGCGCGGTGATGCCATCCGCCCCGGCCTCTTCGGCCAATTTCGCGGCGCGCAAAGGATCAGGATAGGCCCCGCCACGTGCATTGCGCACTGTGGCCACATGGTCGATATTGACGCCAAGGCGTAGCTTCTTTCCTGCCGACATCGGCCTCTCCCGTGATTGATCCGCGACTCGAGGCATAACCTAGTCTGGTTTTCGCGCCTCGTCAGCCTTGTGCGCCTGTTTTTCCTTGGCGATCTTTTTTTCCTTCATCGCTGTCCATTTTGCCTTTAGGACGCCCTTGCGTCGGTGCTGATAGGCGGTGATCACAGGCAGGCTGATGTAATAGGCCGCAAGCGCCGTCACGATTCCCGGCACGATGCCCCCCACCAAATACGGCAAGAACACCTCGTCATAGAATACTTTCAGGTTATGCCAATCTGCCGTGTGATCCATGAAGATGGCAAGAAAGTTGTTCTTGAGGTCATCGCCCGCATCGAGAAACTTGCCCCCGAGCGAGCGGCTGATTTCATCCTCTGCCAGCGTGGTGCGACCAAGGATCGCGTGCCCCGTCTGAAGCGAAATCACCCCAATCGGCACATAGGTCAGCGGATTGCCAAAGAACGTGCCCAACAAGGCCGCAGGGATATTGCCGCGCAGAATGAGAGCAATCGTGCCCGCGACAATGAAGTGCAGACCGTAAAACGGTGTGAATGTGGTGAAAACCCCGGCAAATATTCCGCGGGCGATACGCTCGGGTGGATCAGGCAGGCGGTGCAGCCGGTGTTTGACATAGGTAAATGCGCGCGCCCACCCGCCTTTGGGCCAGAAAAAATCGGCTATCACCTTCCACAAGGGGCGTCTGTCACGACGTTTGAAAACCACTTGTGCGGCTCCTAGGGTTAATGGCTCAGCCCGCCCCCACGCGGGACGGATCTCGATAGCGCTCTACTGCGGCGACATCGCTTTCCGCATCTAGCGCCGAGAGCACGCCGTGCAAATGCTCGGCATCGCGCAACTCGACATCAATCAATAGACGATAGAAATCCGGTTTCCGGTCAACGAATGTCAGATCCGAGATATTGGCCTTCTGCTCGCCGATCAAGGTGCAAATCCGCCCCAGCACCCCGGCATCGTTGCCAATGGTGAGGTCAAGTGTCACGTCATAGGCTGCCGGATGCGTACCGGTGTGCCAATGCAGGTCCATCCAACGATCCGGCTGTTGGTCATATTGCGACAGGGTCTCGCAGTCGATGGCATGAATCACCACGCCGCGCCCGCGATAAGTGATGCCGACAATCCGCTCGCCCGGCAAAGGCTGGCAACACCGCGCCCGCTCAAAGCTCTGATCCGCCCCAAGGCCGATCACCGCGCGGTCACGCGTCACCTCATTCCCCGCCTCAGGCACCAGATCCGGGTAAACGGCGTTCAGCACCTGATGCGCAGTCAATTCGGCGCTGCCCAATCGCGCGCGCACCTCATCGGCGTTTTTCAGGCGCAGCGTGCGCGCGGCGGCTTCGAGTGCCTTGTCGGTTGCCTTTTTGCCGACATGCTCAAAGGCCGAGCGCGCCAATTCCCGCCCGAGTTTGATATAGCGGTCGCGGTCCAGTTCGCGCAGGGCGCGGCGGATGGCAGCGCGCGCCTTGCCGGTGGTGGCAATATCAAGCCAAGTGGCTTGCGGCGTCTGCCCGTCAGCGGTGATCACCTCGACCGATTGGCCGTTCTTGATCCGCGTCCAGAGCGGCACGCGCATGCCGTCCACCTTGGCCCCAACGCAGGCATGGCCGATCCGTGTATGAATGGCATAGGCAAAATCAATCGGTGTCGCCCCGCGCGGCAACTTGATCACATCGCCTTTGGGCGTGAAACAAAACACCTGATCCGCATACATCTCGAGCTTGACCGCCTCGAGAAAATCCTCGTGATCCTCTTCGGCGTCGAACTGTTCGCTGACGGAGGAAATCCACTTGGCGGGATCTACGGCAAATGGGTTCTCGGAGCGCACCCCGTCGCGATAGGACCAATGCGCGGCCACGCCCGTTTCGGCCACGTCATGCATTGCCTGCGTGCGAATCTGCACCTCGACCCGCTTGCCATCGCGGCCCGACACAGTGGTGTGAATGCTGCGATAGCCGTTGGATTTTGGCTGGCTGATGTAATCCTTGAACCGCCCCGGC
The DNA here is from genome assembly GCF_000152845.1 of Roseovarius sp. 217. Classification (GTDB taxonomy): domain Bacteria; phylum Pseudomonadota; class Alphaproteobacteria; order Rhodobacterales; family Rhodobacteraceae; genus Roseovarius. The sequence continues at coordinate 140,788 of NZ_CH902584.1, read as the reverse complement.
ACGGCACGCCACCGCTGATGGATTGCCCCCAGAGCGCGGTAACAGTCATTCTCGGAGCGGGTGATCACGCGAAAGCCATAGATATCCGACAGGCGTGAAAAGCCCATCTCCTTTTCCTGCATCTTGCGCCAGATCGAATACGGTTTCTTGGCACGGCCAAAGACATCGGCCATGATCCCGGCCTTGTCCAACTCGTGCCGCATATCGCTGGTGATCCGTTCGACCACATCGCCGGTTTCGCGTTGCAGGGTAATGAAGCGACGGATGATGCTGGCCCGGGCCTCGGGGTTGAGCACCCGAAACGCCAAATCTTCCAGTTCTTCGCGCATCCACTGCATACCCATGCGGCCCGCCAGCGGCCCATAGATATCCATGGTCTCGCGCGCCTTTTGCGCCTGTTTGTCCGGGCGCATGGCCTTGATTGTGCGCATGTTGTGCAGGCGGTCGGCGAGTTTGACCAGAATGACCCGCAAATCCTTGGACATCGCCATGAACAGCTTGCGGAAATTCTCGGCCTGTTTGGTCTCGGAGCTACTGAGTTGCAGATTGGTCAGCTTGGTGACGCCATCCACCAGATCGGCCACTTCACGACCAAATTTGTCTGCGACAATCTGATAGGACGCTTTGGTGTCCTCAATCGTGTCATGCAAAAGAGCGGTGATGATCGTCGCATCATCCAGCCGTTGCTCAGTCAGGATCGCAGCCACGGCAACAGGATGGGTGAAATAGGGCTCGCCCGAGTGACGAAATTGCCCCTCATGCATCGCGCGGCCAAAATCATAGGCCGCGCGAATGAGAGCCTCGTCTGTGCGGGGATTGTAATGGCGCACCAGCGTGATCAGGTCGTCAACGGCGATCATCTGCTATGCGCCTTGGCTGAGCGGGCAACGAGGGTCGAGGCTCAGCCCTGACCCTGTGCTTCCATCAGGGCGCGCAGCAGCTTTTCCTCCGACATGTCGTCGGTGTCGGGCTTGTCCACGTCGCCACCCATCAAGAGGGCCATGGAATCTTCTTCCGGTTCATCCACCTCAATCTGGGTCTGATTCGATTCGATCAGACGCTCACGCAGGTCGTCCGCCGACTGGGTTTCCTCGGCAATTTCGCGAAGCGCCACGACCGGGTTCTTGTCGTTGTCGCGATCCACCGTCAGCGGCGATCCGGACGCAATTTCGCGGGCACGGTGTGCAGCAAGCATCACCAGATCAAAACGGTTCGGAACCTTGTCAACGCAATCTTCTGTGGTAACGCGGGCCATACGACCTCCGGAAGGGTTAGGGGCAGATTTTAAGAAGCCTTGTATTTAGGCTGTCAAGCCGGGATTTACAAGCAGAGAATCAAAGCACTTTCACCTCATCCCGCTGGGCTTGCGGCAGGTCGTCCAACATCTGCCGTACCGTGCGCCCCAAGACCGGATGCACCCAATCCGGGGCCACATCCGCCAACGGCACCAGCACAAACGCGCGCTCGTGAACGCGCGGATGTGGCAGGATCAGATGGTCGGGTGCTCGCGCCTGCTGCGCCTTGAGCGAGAGACCGCGCCACGCCTCGAATCCGGCCCGGTCCGGCAGGATTTGCGGTCCGATGGCGATCAGATCAAGGTCGAGCGTACGCTGTCCCCACCGGGTGTCCCGTCTCCGCCCAAACGCCGCCTCGACCCGGTGCAAGAGGGCCAGCACGGCCTCTGCGGGGCCGGGGTGGCGCAGGACTGCCGCCGCATTCACGAAATCCGGCCCTGCCCCCGCAGGGAAGGCAGGGGTGCGAAAATAGCGGCTGACCGCGAGGATTTCAGCCCCGTTCTCGCGCAAGAGCGCAAGCGCGTCCGACAGGGTAACGTCGGGGCTCACCTCGCCGAACGGCAAGTTTCCACCCATGGCGATCAAGCAGTGTTGATCTAACGTCATCAGACTCATATCCTTTCAGGATGTAACATGCACTTGCATGCAGAATTCGAAACCCCTAATTCATCGAGTTACTTGTTCTGCCTTCATCACTCACACCACTCACCACTCCCAGGCATGACATGACCATTCGGAAGGACATTTAAGATGTTTTACAAGGACGAGCGTTTGGCCTTGTTCATTGATGGCTCAAACCTTTACGCGGCTGGCAAGGCGCTTGGGTTTGACATTGATTACAAGTTGCTGAGATCCGAGTTCATGCGTCGCGGCAAATTGCTGCGCGCCTTTTACTATACCGCCCTGCTTGAGAATGACGAGTATTCGCCAATCCGGCCTTTGGTCGATTGGTTGCATTACAACGGCTATTCCATGGTCACCAAACCGGCCAAGGAATATACCGACAGCCAAGGACGCCGCAAGGTCAAGGGCAATATGGATATCGAACTGACCGTGGATGCGATGGAACTCGCGCCGCGCGTCGATCATATCGTGCTCTTCTCGGGCGATGGCGATTTTCGCCCTCTGGTCGAGAGCCTTCAGCGTCAGGGCGTGCGCGTCTCGGTCGTGTCGACCATCCGCAGCCAACCGCCGATGATCTCGGATGAATTGCGCCGCCAGGCGGATAATTTCATCGAATTGGCGGATCTCAAGGATGTCATCGGCCGCCCGCCGCGTGACGTTCCGAGTGACCGACAAGAGGCCTATGCCGAACAGGAGTGATCTCCCGAGCTGGCCTTTCAGTACCGCCCGGACCTGTCACGTATGATCGTGATGGATTCGGGCGTTTTCGCGCAATTGGCCGGGTTGTTCCTGGCAGCCTTTGGCGCGGCAACCATCCTGCCCTTTCAATCCGAAGTGGTGTTTGTCGGGCTGCAACTGGCTGGCACGGTATCACTCACGTGGCTTATCGTTGTGGCCAGCATTGGCAACACGCTGGGGGCCGTGGTCAATTATGTCATGGGCAGAGGAATCGAGCGATTTCGACATCGGCGCTGGTTTCCGGCAACTGACACGCAGATGGCGCGCGCTCAGGGCTGGTACGCGCGATGGGGCGTCTGGACGCTGCTGCTCAGTTGGGCCCCCTTGGGTGACGCTTTTACGGTGATCGCCGGGGTCATGCGCACACCGATCTGGCTCTTCGTGCTACTCGTTACTCTGGCCAAGACCGGGCGCTATGTCGTGCTCGCGTGGATCACGGCGCAGGCAACCGGCTGAGCTTTAACCCGAGGATATGACTGCAGAGGAACGGGTGGGTGCTTGGCCCAGCCGTTCAATCGGGTTGAAAGATCACGCCGGCGCGCAGGGCTTTGAGCGTGCGCCACAGAAGGCCAGCGATGATCACGCAGAGGGCCATGAGAAGGGCAAGACCGATCAGGCGGTGTCCCGGAGAGCCGACAGCGTTTGCATAGGTGAAGCTGGCGATGGTGACGCCTGCCATGGGAAAACTGAGCGCCCAGAAGGCCAAGGAAAACTGCAACTTCAAGAGCTTGGGGAGTTGCACCGCGACAATAAGCGTAAAGAGATAGGCGCAATTGAGCAGCACGCGGGCAAAGGGATCGACGCCGCCCACCAGTTCCACCCAAGCGAGAAATCCCACCGACGGCGGGGCGATCAGGATGACCAGCGAGGGTTGCAGGCGCTCTGGCAAGGGATCGTGGAAAATCAGCCGGTTCATCACAAGCGTGAGCAGGACAATCCAGAAGATGAGGCCGACGCTGGTGAAGAACCAGCTTATTTCCGGGTAGCCGAGTGGCACCCCGGCGATGGCCACGATGACATTGCCCACCGCCGGAATGAACCATGCGGGCGAGAGGTGGCCATGTTGGAACGCGCGGGCGCTGATCCAGCCGCTGACCACGGCGAGGGTGAGGACCAGTTGCATCGGCACGGCGATCAGCCACATCACATGGGCGATGCCCGGTGCCGGGGCGAGCATGACGATCGACATCAGCACCAAGGCGATGGAAATCGCCGGAAAGAACGCGAGTTTGACCGGGTGTCGCCATTCGGCGGACACCGCAGCGGGGTGGCGGATCGCCTTGGCGAGATAGGCAAGTGCCACGGCGGCAAAGACCGCCATGGTCAGCCAATGCGCCGCCCAAGAGGCAGCGTGGCCAAGGCCCAAAGCCGCCTCGCCCGCACGGAGCGCGAGGGTAAAGCCGCAAAGGCCCATGACAATGGTAAAGAGCGTCACCGGCACATATTGCAGGCGGCCTTGGTCTGGTTCGGTCATGGGGTCTACTCTGCGGCGGTGATGGTCAGGTGCAGGGGGGCGAGACCGTCGATCTCGCCCAAGAGTGTGTTGCCGGGCAGCACGGGGCCGACGCCTGCGGGCGTACCGGTGTAAATCAGGTCGCCGGGGGCGAGGTGATAAAAGCGCGACAGGTGGGCGATGATCTCGGGGACCGACCAGATCATGTCGGCGAGTGTCGCCTCTTGCACGGTGCGCCCGTCCACCGAGAGGCGGATGGCCTGATCGGCGATGTCGCCAAATTCGGCTTTGGGGGTGAGCGCCGAGATGATTGAGGCGTTCTCGAAATCCTTGCCGATGTCCCAGGGGCGGCGTTTTTCCTTGGCGACACCTTGCAGGTCGCGGCGGGTGAGGTCGATGCCGCAGGCATAGCCATAGACCGCATCCATCGCATCAGCCGCGCTGACGCGAAAGGCGGGGGCGCTGAGCGCTACGACGAATTCCATCTCGTGATGGCAATCCGAGGTTTCCAGCGGATAGGGGATGCTGGCGCCGCTGAGGCACAGGGTTTGTGGCGCTTTGTTGAAATAGAACGGCGCTTCGCGGTCTACCTCATTGCCCATTTCAAGCGCATGGGCGGCATAGTTGCGCCCGACGCAGAAGATGCGCTGCACCGGGTAGCCCTGATCCGTGCCGGTGATCGGCACGAGCGGCGTTGCGGGCAGGGAAAACAGCGGTTGGGTCATCGGGGCCTCCGGGGCAAGCGATTGAATTCGCGCCCGTTATGCGCGCCGATTCCCCCCTTGTCAAAGCGGGTTCAGGCGACGCGGCGGCCCTGTGACCAGACACCGCGCAGCGCTGGCGCGCCGCTGCGCAGGCGAAAGCGGATCAGGTCTGCGCGTGCGCCGGTCGTGAGCGTGCCGCGATCCGCCAGACCCACTGCGCGGGCCGGATTGGCGGTGACGGTGGCGAGGCCCCGCGCCATATCGCCCCAGCGTGCGCCCAGTTGCACCGCACCGAGCAAGAGCGCGGAGGGCACGTAATCCGACGACAGGATGTCAAGATAGCCGACGTCCGCCAGTTCCCCCGCCGCGACATTGCCGGAATGCGAGCCGCCCCGAATGAGGTTGGGCGCGCCCATGATGACCGCGATATCGTGGCTGTGACAGGCTCGCGCCGCCTCGACCGTGGTGGGAAATTCGGCCAGCCGGATGCCATAGCCGCCGGACACCGCCACCTGTTCGGCGGTGGTGTCATCATGGCTGGCCAGCACCGCGCCATAGCGGGCGGCGTGGGCCACCGCCGCCGCTTCGTGGCGCGCGCCATTGGCGGCGCGCAGAGCCCTGAGTTGCGCCACATGTTCGGCGAATTCCGCATCCGAGAGGGCGTGTTTGCCCTTCATGTATTCCTCGAGCTTGGTCAGGTCGCGGAATTGGCGCTGCCCTGGCGTGTGGTCCATCAGGCTGACGATGCCGACGCGGTCCTCTGGGCCGAATTGCTCCATTTCCTCTTCCAGCGTTTCCGAGCAGACCTCGGCGCGCAGGTGCAGAAAATGGCTGATCTTGAGCGCATCCTCGGCGCGCAGGCTGAGCAACTCATCGGCCAGACCTCGGGCATATTTGCTATAGCGCCCGACGCCGGTGGGGATTGAGCCCACGCGCATCGCGTCAAAGACGGTGGTGATGCCCACGCTGGCCAGTTCCGCATCATGGGCGAGGATGGCGGCATTATGCGGCCAATCGACCTTGGGGCGGGGTTGGATGTGCCGCTCCAGATTGTCGGTGTGCAGCTCGATCAGGCCGGGGGCGAGGTAATCGCCGCCACAATCGACCGCACCGGGCGGCACGGCGGTGCCGCTGTCGATGGCGGTGATTGTACCGCCCCGAAGGTGGAGCGCGCCGGGCATCACCGCATCGGGCAGGATGAGGAGGGCATTGGCGAGAATGATGTCTTCTGTCATTGGGATGTCACGCTTTCTTGGCACGTCACGGCAACCCGACGAGAGACCTCATGGATTTTCACCGCTACGCTGTTTATTTCACGCCCCCCGAGGGGGAATTTGCCGCCCTGGGCGCGGCGTGGTTGGGGTGGGATTGCGCGCGGGGCTGTGCCGTCGCGCACCCCGAGGTGCCGGGCCTGCCCGCGCCGGTGGCCGAAATCACCGAGACCCCACGCAAATACGGTCTGCATGCCACGATCAAGCCGCCCTTTGCCTTGGCCGAGGGGCAGGGAGAGGCGGGATTGATTGGGGCGTTCGAGCGGTTTTGTGCAGGGGAGGCGGCGGTCACGCTGGCGGGGCTGGAGATCGCGGCTCTGGGGCGGTTTCTGGCATTGGTGCCGGTGGGAGATCAGGGTGGGCTGAACGGGTTGGCGGCACGGGCCGTTGCGGCGTTCGAGCCGTTTCGCGCGCCCTTGACCGAGGCACAATTGGCGCGGCGTCGGGCCGGGGGGCTGACGCCTGCGCAAGACGCGCACCTGTTGCGTTGGGGCTATCCCTATGTGATGGAAGAGTTCCGATTTCATATCACGTTGACCGGCAAGCGGCCAAAGGCGGAATTGCCCGTGATCAAGGCGGCGCTTGACGCGCGGCTTGGCCCGATTGTGCCGCGTCCGTTCCAGATCGACGCGCTTTCGCTGGTGGGCGAGGATCGGCAGGGGCGGTTTCATGTGCTGCACCGTCATACCTTGACCGCATAGATTGCTTTGAGCGCGGTTTTGGTGAGCCGGGGGAGGGCTGCGTCGGTGTCGAGCGTGATCACGGGACCCACGCCCTCGGGGAGGGCCAGATCGGCGCCGCTCAACCGCTCCGCAATATCGGTATGGGTTTCGCGGCCGCGCCCGGCGAGGCGGGCAGCCAATACCTCGGAGGTGGCGGTCAAATGCAGGATGACAAAAGGCTGAAACCGCGCCTGTGCCTCGGGCAGCACGCTGCGCGACAGGTTCACCAGCAGATCGCGCCCCGCCGCCAGATCAAGGCAGATCCCCACCGGCACGCCGTAGCGTAGCCCGTGCGCACGCCAATGCAGGGCAAAACCGCCCTCCTTGAGCCGGGCGTCGAATTCGGTCTCGCTCACGGCCTCATGGCCCTCGCCTTCGGGGTCGGGGGCGCGGGTGATGACGCGGCGGGCGCGGCGCAGACCGGGGTGGCCTGCGATCATGGCGCGCATCAGCGTGTCCTTGCCCACGCCAGAGGGGCCGACCACGGCGATGAGGCGGCCCCGCGTCATGCCGCGCGCGCCGGGGTAAAGGTGGCGACGTCCACCTCTCGGTCGCAGACGCGTGCGCGTGCGGCCTCGTCGTGGAAAATGCCGATGATGGCCGCGCCGCGCGCCTTGGCCTCTTCGATCAGGGTCAGGACGACCTCGCGGTTGGTGGCATCGAGGCTGGCGGTAGGCTCATCCAGCAGGAGGGCGGGAAAGTCATGGGCAAAGCCGCGTGCGATGTTGACACGCTGTTGCTCGCCGCCGGAAAACGTCGTGGGGCTGAGCGACCAGAGCCGGCCGGGGATGTTGAGGCGCGCCAGCAGCGCCTCGGCGCGGTCGAGCGCCACATCGGGCGGGGTTCCGAGGATCAGGAGCGGTTCTGCCACCACGTCGCGTGTCGGCACGCGGGGCACGACGCGCAGGAACTGGCTGACATAACCCAGGGTGTGACGGCGGAGTTGGATGATCTCGCGCGGGGTGGCGCGGGCGACATCGGTGTCCCCCACCATGATCCGCCCGGTGTTGGCACGGTAGTTGCCGTAAATCATCCGCATGAGGGTAGATTTGCCCGCGCCCGAGCTGCCGGTGAGCGCCACGCATTCGCCGGGGGCGGCATTGAGATGCGCGCCCACCATCACCGGAATGATCGCGCCACCCTGATTGTGCAGGGTGAAGCTCTTGCTCAGGCTGTCAATCTCGATCATTGCCGGGTCTCCATGGGGTTAAAGCCAGCCGCGACGGCGGAAAAGCCAGAGCGGCACCAGCGCCGACAGCGCCATCAGCCCCAAGGCCAGCGGATAGCCGAAGGGCCAGGACAATTCTGGCATCACCTCGAAATTCATCCCGTAGATGGACGCCACGAGGGTGGGCGGCAGAAAGGCCACCGCCGCGACCGAGAAAATTTTGATGATGGCATTTTGCTCGATGGTGATGAGGCCAAGCGCTGCATCCAGCATGAAGCCGGTTTTCTGTTGCAGATAGCCCGCCTGTTCGGTGATCGTGCGCACATCGCGATATTGCGATTTCAGCGCGCCGCGCAGTGGCTTGGCGCCGCGCCGTGCCTCCATCACCGGCATGAGAAAGCCCAGCAGGCGCTCCAGTGTCATCAGGCTCTCGCGGATTTGCATGACGCGCCCGTCGGCCTGACCGATGTCGCGCAGGGCGGTGCGATAGGCCTCGGTATTGAGGGGTTTGTCGCCAAAGATGCGTTTGGAGAGCGCGTCGATGTCGCGCCCGGTCTGTTCGATGATATCGGCCAGTCGGTCGATGATTTCCTCGATCAAACCGATTAGCACTGCCTCTGTGCTGGCGCAGCCGTAAGAGGATTTCCCGGCCTTGTCGGGAAAGGTGGTAAAGGGGCGCGGGGTGTGGTGACGCAGTGTCACCAGCCGGTCGGCCATGAGCACGAAAGACACCGGGCCGACGATGGTTTCGCCCGCGTCATTGCGCGCAGGCAAGAGGGCTGTCATCACCGGCACGCCGTCCTCAAGATAGAGGCGGGAGGATTGCTCGATCTCGTCCTGATCCTCGCGGCTGGGCAGGGCGATGCCCAAACGCCCCGACATTTGCGCGAGTGCCTGTGCGTCGGGTGCGAGCATGTCGATCCACAGCACAGGCGCGCCGTTCAGGTCTGGCACCGGATGCAATCCGGTCTCGTGTTTGGCGTAATAGGTGATCATGCTCTGCTCCTGCTCATGGCGTCAGACCTGCAATACGCTGGAGACCAGCAGTTGCGTGTAGCCATGTTGCGGGTCGTCGAGCACCTGATCGGTGAGGCCGTCTTCGACCACGCGGCCATCCTTCATCACCATGAGCCGATCCGCGAGCAGGCGCACCACCGCCAGATCATGGGTGACGATAATTGCCGAGAGGCCCATTTCGCGCACGAGGCCGCGCAAGAGATCGAGGAGCCGCGCCTGCACGCTGACATCAAGCCCGCCGGTGGGTTCATCCATGAACACCAGACGCGGGCCGGTGACGAGGTTGCGGGCGATTTGCAGGCGTTGCTGCATGCCGCCTGAAAACGCCTGCGGTTTGTCATCGACGCGGTCGGCGGCAATTTCGACCCGGCCCAGCCAGTCAATCGCCTGTGCGCGGATATCACCATAATGCCGCGCGCCCACGGCCATCATCCGTTCGCCCACATTGCCACCGGCGCTCACCCCCATGCGCAGCCCGTCGCGGGCGTGCTGATGGACAAAGGCCCAATCGGTGCGCATCAGCATCCGCCGTTCAGGTTCGGACATGGTGAGCGTGTCGCGGGGCCCGTGGCCGTGCGTGTCAAAGATGACCTCGCCCCGGTCGGGGGGCAGATGCCCGGCAAGGCAGCTCAGAAGCGTGGATTTGCCTGATCCGCTCTCGCCGACAATGCCCATCACCTCGCCGGGGTAGAGATCAAAGCTGACGCCCTCGCAGCCGCGCCGGGACCCGTAGAATTTGGCGAGATCGCGGACTTGCAGAAGGGGGGTCATGCGGTGGCCTCTTCATAGGGGGCGCCTTGGGCACCGATATGGCCCGCTGCGCGGCGGGCGCGGCAATAATCGGTGTCTGAGCAGACGAACATGCGCCCGCCCGCATCATCCATGATCACCTCGTCGAGATAGCTGTCAGCGGCCCCGCAAAGGTCGCAATCATGCGCGGCCTTTGTGGGCTCGAACGGGTGATCCTCGAAATCGAGACTGACAACCTTTGTATAGGGCGGCAGGGCATAGATGCGCTGTTCGCGCCCTGCACCAAAGAGCTGGATCGCGGCCATGCTGAGTTTGGGGTTGTCGAATTTGGGGATCGGTGAGGGGTCCATGACATAGCGCCCCTCGACCTTGACCGGATAGGCATAGGCGGTGGCAATCGCGCCATGCTGGCTGATATCCTCGTAGAGTTTCACATGCATGAGGCCATATTCCTCAAGCGCGTGCATCTTGCGGGTCTCCACCTCGGAGGGTTCGAGAAACCGCAGCGGTTCGGGGATCGGCACCTGATAGACTAGGATCTGATCCTCGCTCAGGGCCTCCTCGGGGATGCGGTGACGGGTCTGGATGATGCTGGCCCGTGCGGTTTCCTCGGTGGTGGCGACACGCGCGGTTTTCTCAAAGAATTTGCGGATCGAGACCGCGTTGGTGGTGTCATCGGCCCCTTGGTCGATCACCTTGAACGTATCGCCGGGCGTAAGACAGGCGGCAGAGACCTGCACGCCCCCCGTGCCCCAGCCATAGGGCATCGGCATCTCGCGGCTGGCAAAGGGCACCTGATAGCCGGGGATTGCCAATGCCTTTAGAATGGCGCGGCGGATCATCCGCTTGGTCTGCTCATCGAGATAGGCAAAGTTGTAATCGGTCATAAGAGCCCCCGGTCGCGCAGGTCTGCATGCAGGCCCTCGGGCCCGGTGAAGTGATGCGCCTGCCAGCCTGCGGCGCGGGCACCGGCCACGTTGCTGGCGCTGTCGTCAATGAAATAGCACTGCTCCGGCGCGGCATCGGCGCGGGTGCAGAGGAGGTCGAAAATCTCACGGTCGGGTTTGACCATACGCTCATGCCCCGACACGAGGATCCCCTCAAAGAGCGTGGTCAGGTCGGGATGCAGGTGCCGCGCGGCGGGCCAGGTATCGGCTGAGAAATTGGTGAGCGCCCAGAGGCGATAGGCGCGCACCTTGAGGTTTGCGGCAATGTCCCATGACCCTTGGATGCGGTCGCGGATGGTCAGGCCGAAGCGGTCGAAATAGCCGTCCATCAGGGCGGCATGTTCTGGCCAGCGGGCGGCAATCGCCGCCACCGCCTCGGCGCGTGGGCGGCCCCTGTCCTGCTCATAGTTCCAGTCATAGAAGCCGACCTCGTCCAGCAGCGCGTCAATCTCGGCGTCGCTGGCAAAGGCATGGCGAAAGGCCGCCTGCGGGTCCCAGCGCAAGAGGACATTGCCGATGTCAAAGACGATGAGGGTCATCGGCGCCCCTGCTTTTTCTTGGCAAAAATACTCATTCCGCCGCCTCCCGATGCGCCGCGCCCTCTGCCTCGCGGCGGAGTTTGCGCACCAGTTCCAATTCGCTTTGGAAATCGACATAATGCGGCAACTTGATATGCTCCAAAAAGCCGGTGGCCTGAATATTGTCGGCATGCATGAGGACGAATTCCTCATCCTGCGCGGGCGCGCCCTGGTCCTCTTCGCCGAGTTCGCGCCAGCGTAGGGCGCGGTCCACCAGCGCCATGGCGATGGCCTTACGCTCGGTCTGGCCAAAGACCAGCCCATAGCCCCGCGTGAATTGCGGCGGTTCGGTTTTGGAGCCTTTGAACTGGTTCACCGTCTCGCATTCGGTGAGGGTGATTTCGCCCAGTTCGATGGCAAAACCCAGTTCTGGAATGTCCATTTCCACCGCCACCGCGCCGATGCGCAACTCCCCCACAAAGGCGTGGTTGCGGGCATAGCCGCGCTGGGTGGAATAGGCGAGCGACAGGATGAACCCCTCGTCGCCGCGCGTGAGCGCCTGAAGCCGCAGCGCGCGGTCTGCAGGCAATTGCATCGGTTCGCGGGTGAGGTCGGGGGGCGTGCTGTCACTCTCGGGTTCCTGTTGTATGAGCCCCTCACGGTCGAGATAGCCCATGATATGCGGCGTGGGGCCGGGGGTGGGCGCGGCTGTTGGCGCCTCGGGCGTCTCGCCCTCTGCCGCCAGTTTGAAATCCAACAGGCGATGGGTGTAGTCAAAGGTCGGACCCAGCACCTGCCCGCCCGGCGCATCCTTGAACGTGGCTGAGATGCGCCGGTCACAGCGCATGGCGGCGGTGTCCACCGGGTTTGAGGCCCCAAAGCGGGGCAGGGTGGTGCGATAGGCGCGGATGAGAAAAATCGCCTCGATCAGATCGCCGCGGGCCTGTTTGATCGCGAGCGCGGCAAGGTCGGGATCATAGAGCGACCCTTCGGCCATGACGCGGTTGACCGCGAGGCTGAGTTGTTCGCGGATCTGCGCCACGCTGAGTTCGGCCACGTCCGTATCGCCGCGCCGCTCCTCGGCGAGCCAGGCATGGGCGTTGTCGATGGCGCGTTCGCCGCCTTTGACTGCGACATACATCTAGTGGCCCTCCACGCGGGTCGAGCGCGGCAGCGCCGCGAGGTGATCGCCTGAGGTGAAGAGGAAATCGAGCCCCAAGGGATAGAGCGCTGCGTTGCGCTGAAAGGCGGTGCCCTCGGGCAGCGAGAGGGCGGCGGTGGTTTCAATCCCCGGCCCGGTCAGGCGCGCGCCGGTTTGGCTGAGCTGTGGCATCTCGACGATCAGGGTGGTCGAGCGGTCGGGATATTCGGCGCTGCCGATGGGATAGGAATCGAGCGGCAAAAGCGCCTGCCACGTGCCAAGCGCAAAGCTGGCGCGGGCGCGCTCGACCAGCGGCGCGCCGGTGTGAAAGGTGATCCAGTCGCGAACGGCCGGGGTATCGGCCGCGCCCGCCAGATGCACCGGCGTTTCGGGATCACAAAGGGTGAGGATCACAGCCCCAGCGGCGTTTGAGAGCGGCGCGGGGGGCAGAGCGCCCATGATCCGCTCGATGGTGCCGGGGCGGGCCATGACGCGCATTACCGCGCGAAATGCCTCTGCCGATTGGGTTGGTGTATCGGCAAAGCCGCCGGTCAGGGCCTCGGTCTGCATCAATCCTCTCCTCGCACAAGGGTGAAGAAATCCACCTTGGTCGCGGCGGCGTGGGCGGCGCGGGTCTGGCGGCGGGTGGTCTCTGCCTCGGCCAGAGGGTCGAGAATATGGGCGCGGATCATCGCTGCCTCGGCCCCCTGCATCAGCGCGTCAATCAGAGCGGCCTCAGTCGCGTGGCGTTTGTCGCGGCCCTGCACATAGCCGTGGCCGACGCGGCCGTCGCCCAGTTGCAGGGCGCAGCGGGTGACGGTCATCTCTCCCAGGTTGAAGGCGGTCCCCGTGGCCCCGGCGCGACCCCGCACCATGACGCCACCCACTTCTGGGGCGCGCAGATAGGCGTGATCGGGGGTCAACCCCGTGTCAGACCAGAGCCTGTGCAGAGCCTCGGCGGGCGCGCGCGCCAAGAGGCCCATCCAGCCCTTGCGTTCGGTTTCTTTGCTCATGCGGGTCCCTTGCTGGACATCTTGCGAAGTTGTCGATATCACTATACAACTAGACAAATCTATACGCGAAACCCCGGCCCCTAGCAAGCCAGTCAGCAATGAAACTTATGTGACATGCCCCGAGAAAAACCCGATGCCCTGTGGCGGGCGATCCATGACAGTCTGAGCAATGACATCGCGGCAGCGCGCTATGGCCCCGGGGATAAGCTGCCGACCGAGGCGGTGCTGGCGACGCGTTTTGGCGTCAACCGCCATACGGTGCGCCGGGCGTTGGCGGCCTTGGCCGAGGCGGGCGTGATTTTTAGCCGGCGCGGGGCGGGGGCCTTTGTCGCGCATCGCCCGACCGAGTATCCGATTGGCCGACGGGTGCGGTTTCATCAGAATTTGCAAGCCGCCGGGCGCTTGCCGACCAAGGAAATCCTCGCCCTTGAGACGCGCAGCGCCGATGCCGCCGAGGCAGAAGCGCTGAGGCTCGCGCCGGGGGCGATGGTGCATGTCTGTGACGGGCTGTCGCTGGCAGACGGCGTGCCGGTGGCGGTGTTTCGCAGCAGCTTTCCGGCGGCGCGGTTTCCCGCCCTGCCCGAGGCGCTGAGGCGGCTGACGTCGGTGACGGCGGCGCTGGCCGCAGAGGGGGTCGCGGATTTCACCCGCGCCTCGACCCGGCTCAATGCGAAACTGGCCAGCCCGATGCAGGCGGTGCATCTGAGCCTCAGCCCCGGCGCACCGATCCTGCGCACGATTGCGGTCAATGTGGATCCAGAAGGTTGGCCCATCGAATATGGCCGCACCTGGTTTGCCGGGGACCGGATCACGCTGACGCTTGCGGATTTGTGAAAAACGGGCCAGCCTGTCACGGGGATGTCATATGGCGCGCCTATCAGCAGGGCTATTCTCGCTGCCCTTTTCAGCCCGCGATTTCAGCATCCCAAGGCGGCCCCGCAAGGCCGCCTTTTTTTGTGCTCAGCCGCCGTGCTTTTCGAGAAACTCCTCGGCACTCAGGCTGCGAAAATCATCCAAGGTTTCCCGCAGGTGGGCGTGATCCCACTCCCACCACGCGAGCGCCATCATGCGCTCTGCCACGGCAGGGGCGAGGCGCGGGCGCAGCGGCTGGGCGGGGACGCCCGCGACGATGGTATAGGGGGCCACGTCATGCGTGACCACAGCGCCCGCAGCAATCACCGCGCCATGGCCCACGGTGATTTCGGGCTTCACTTGCGCATTGTGGCCGATCCAGGTGTCATGGCCGATCCGCGCCACCCGCGCGCGGCGTTTGTCGAACCAATCCGTGTCGTCAGTTGCATCGTCCCAATAGCTGGCCGAGCGATAGATAAAGTGGTGCAGGCTGGCGCGGTCGAGCGGGTGATCGGTTGCCCCCACCCGGACGAAGCTGGCGATATTGGCGAATTTGCCGATTTCGGCATTGGCGAGGTCACAGCACCGGTCGCAATAGGAATAATCCCCCATCGCCACATGCGCGAGGCGGCTGCCGCGCCCGATCTCTGTATAGATGCCGAACTCGCAATCTGTGATCTCGCACTCGGGGTGGATCAGGGCTTTGTCGGCCTGCAATCGGGGCATGGTGCGCTCCATAAGGGTTTTGGGCCTCCGGCGGGAGTAGTTGATCCAAGAAAAAGCACGCGGGTTACCTTTTCTTGGATCAAGTACTCAAAGTCCGCCCTCTCAATGCCCGCCGTCATCCGAGGTGATCAGCTTGCGGCGCAGCCAGCCTGACACCGTGTCCATCAGCATCACCATCAGCAGAATGAGAATGATGTAATAGCTGACCTCTTCCCAATCTTTTTGCGTGATCATGGCCTGTGTCAACAAAAGGCCGATCCCGCCGCCGGTGATCGCGCCGATGATGGTGGCGCTGCGGGTGTTGGATTCGAGGTAATAGAGAAGCTGGCTGAGCAGCACGGGGGTGATCTGTGGGATCACGCCGAAACGGTAGCGTTGCAGCGGCTTGGCCCCCGTCGATTGCACGCCTTCAATCTGTTTCTTGTCGACGTTCTCCAGCGCTTCGGAGAAGAGTTTACCAAAGGTGCCGGTGTCTGTGAGGAGGATGGCCAGCGCGCCGGTCATCGGGCCGGGGCCGAAGGCGCGGGCCAGAACCAGTGTCCATATCAGGGCATCAACCCCGCGCAGGAGGTCGAAGATACGGCGCATGGCCCCGCGCACCGCCATGAAGGGCGAGAAGTTGCGCGCGGCGGCAAAGGCCAGCGGCAGCGCCACCAGCCCCGCCCCCATGGTGCCGAGAAAGGCCATGAGGATAGTCTCGAAGATGGCCCACATGACATCCTTGTGTTGCCACATGCGATTGTTCCAGACGTCATGCGCCATGGCTGCGAGGTTGCTCTTGCCGTCGACAATCCGGTCGGAGGAGACTGCAAGCGCTGCCAGTTCACCCAGGCTCTTGCCATAGAACGGGCTGTCGAGGGTGAACCAGAAGAGTTCCCAGCCGAAGTGGTAGCGCATCACTTCGGTGCGCGCCCGTGTCAGGGTCACGCGGCCTGCGTCGGTGGTGATATCTACGCGGGCCTCGCTGGCGCTGATCCAGTCGGGGATTGTGTCGCTGGGCAGGTCGAGCGTGACGCCGTCGCGGCGCGTGACCTCTGCTGTGATCAGCCCATAGCCCGGCACAACATAGCGCATTGTGTTGCCGTCGAGCAGCACCTCTTGGCCGTGTTTCAGGGTCACAAGCGTGCGTTCGGGGCTCTGGATATCGACCCAATCGGGGCTGGTGCCGTCGGGCCATGTGCCCTTGTTCTCGCCTTCGACCGCGATGCTGAGCGCGCCGCTGCGGTTGTCGCGGGTGACATGGGTCTTGTAGCTATAGCTGTCGGCGACGAGAATCTTGGCGTTGTCCAATCGGGCGCGCTCGGCCAGACCCATGATGTCGAAGGCAAAGAAGATATAGGCGAAATAGGCAAGGATCACTGCAGGGAACGCAAAGGCCAGCCGCCGCTTGCGTTCAAAGTGCGCTGTGGCATCAAAGTGGGTGGGAGTGATGTCGATCATCATGCTCATGGTCTTAGCCCTCGCCGATCAGCTTGTTGCGGAAGTGGCTGGAAATCTGGTCGAAGAGCACGATGGTTCCAAACAGAAGCAGAAAGATCGCGGCCACCTCGTCATAGCGCCCCTGTCCCCAACTGAAGGCGTTTTTGAGGTCATAGCCGATGCCGCCGGAGCCCACGAAACCGAGGATGGCGGAAGCGCGGATGTTGATCTCGAACCGCAGGAGGGCGTAGCTGAGATAGTTCGGCGCGACCTGCGGGATGACGCCCAGCCACATACGCTGGCCCCATGTCGCGCCCACCGATTGCAGCCCCTCGACGGGTTTGAGGCTGGCGTTTTCATTGACTTCGGAAAAGAGTTTGCCGAGCGCCCCCATTGTGTGAATGGCGATGGCGATCATTGCAGGCACCGGACCGCCGCCCAAGATGAAGATCAGCACGAGGGCGATGACAATTTCGGGCACCGCGCGCAGGATGTCCATGATCCGGCGAAAGAGGCCAATGAGGCGCGGCCATTTGGCAAGGCCCCGCGTGGCCAGAAGTGAGATCATCACCGCGCCAAGCGCGCCCAGAAGCGTCGAGGCGGCGGCGATATTGACTGTCTCTATCAGCGAGGGCAGGAATTTCCACATCAGCCCCGGCAGATTGGCGATTTTCTGGCCTGCCTCGGACAGCACTTCTCCCGGAAACTGAAAGATATTGCCGATCCCGTCCCAGAAGCCGCCCGCGTTGCGCGCATCGGCCACCTGAAAGCCGGATACTATCAGAGCCACGAAGACGATCAGCATCACCGCGCCATAGGTGCGTTTGCGGCGGGTCATCTCCATGTAGGCGGCTTGCATGGACTGCACGCGCGCGGCGGCCTGTCCTGCGGTCAGATCGGTCATAACTGTCCCCCGTCATGCGAAACCGGGCCTGCGGCGATGCAGGCCCGGTCTGGTGTCAGCCGCTTGGGCTTAGTTCGAGGCCTTGCGCGCCTCGATGATCGAGAGATAGGCGTCGTGGTTGATCGGCTGGAAGCCGAGCGCCTCACCGGCCATGAAGTTATAGGCGCAATCGGCGTCCATATAGGGCAGCGAGGCCGTCAGGGTGGTGATGTCCAGCTTGACGCGCTCGGGCAGGGATTTGCGCAGCACGATGGGGCCTTCGGGGATCGGCTTCGACTTCCAGATCTCGACGATCTGGTTCATGTCGACGAGGCCCGCATCGGCGGCCTTGCGCAGCGCGCCGGAGTTATAGCCGTCTTCCCACGCGCCCATGCCATCGGCCCAGGTCACGCCGGCGTCAACATCGCCATTGGCGACGGCAACGATGGTCTGCTCGTGGCCGCCGGTGAATTTGACCTCACCGAAATAAGCGCCCGAGTCCATGCTGGCGCCGGTAACGGTCGGAATTTCGATCGAGGGGATCAGGTAGCCCGAGGTCGAGTTGGGATCGCCAAAGCCGAACACCTTGCCTTTGACGTCCTCAAGCTTGGTGATGCCGCTGTCCTTGCGCGCAAAGCCGATGGCATAATAGCCGTAGGATTTGTCGAGATTGGTCTTGACCATGATCGGCTCGACCGCCTCGGGGTCGGTGAGATAGGCCTTGGCATAGGCCGAAGCCCCAAGCCACGCCATGTCGAGCGTGCCGCCCAAGAGGCCCTGAATGACGCCGTCATAATCCGCGGGGGTGAAGAGCTTGACCGGCACGCCGAGCAGTTCTTCGGCCTTGGCGCGGTAGCATTCGTTCGACGACATGCGGTCCTGTGCGTTTTCGCCGCCCAGAATGCCGATGCGGAATTCGTCGATCTTGGCATGGCTGTGGGTGTCAGCAAAGGCCGCGCCGCTGAGCGCGGTGGTTGCGAGAATGGCAGCAACGAGGTTCTTCATGGATTTCTCTCCGGTTGGATTACGACCCGCCACCCCCGGCGGGCCTTGGGTGGTGGGGGACGGTCAGACCGCCGCCTCGGCCGCGCGCAGGGCGCGGGCGGTGCTGCGGTCGAGCGTTTCGATGGAGGTCGAGGTGCTTTCTTCGGAAAAGCTGTTATCGGCTCCGTAAATGTCGCGGGCAACGCCAGTGGTCAGTTGCTCGGGCGTGCCGTCGAACACGACACGGCCATGCAGCATGCCGATCACCCGGTCGCAGTAGCGCCGCGCGGTGTCGAGCGTGTGCAGGTTGGCAATCACTGTGCGCCCGTCCTCTTCGTGGATGCGGCGCAAGTCGTCCATCACCAGTTGCGCATTCATTGGATCGAGGCTGGCGATGGGTTCATCCGCGAGGATGATCTTGGGGTCTTGCATTAAGGCGCGGGCGATGGCTACGCGCTGCTGCTGCCCGCCCGAGAGCGCCTCGGCGCGTTTGGGAGCATGGTCTGCGATGCCAAGCCGGTCGAGGATCTCGATGGCGCGGTGAATGTCGGCATGGGGGTAGAGGTTGAACATCGTGGCCAGCGTCGAGCGGCGATTGAGCGTGCCATGCAGCACGTTCGAGACCACATCCATGCGCGGCACGAGGTTGAATTGCTGAAAGATCATGGCGCAGTCGGATTGCCAACTGCGTTTGTCGGCCCCTTTGAGGGCGGTCACGTCGCGCCCCTCAAAGAGAATCTGACCCGAGGAGCAATCGGTTAGGCGGTTGATCATCCGCAGCAGGGTGGATTTGCCCGCGCCCGAGCGCCCGATGATGCCGATCATCATAGGTTTGGTTACGGTGAAGGTCACCTTGTCCACCGCCGTATTGCGGCCGAATGTCTTGGTCAGCGTGTCGATACTCAGCACGAAGAATGCTCCCTTGGTTTGCGACCCACGTAACCGGCGTTCTCAAAGAGTTTGCGACAGGCGCGTAAAACTTTTGCGACAGAGGGTTGAGGTGTATGGGGAGAGCACCGTGACAGCGCCACCCCTTGCAGCCCGAGGGCTGGCTGCGTATGGCTGAGCCATGAGTGCGATCCGCCGCCCCCGTTTGACGCAGACTGACTGGCTTTGGGCCGGATTCGAGGCCCTGTGCGAGGCGGGTCCGGCGGCGCTGGGGGCGGAGCCTCTGGCACGGCGGCTGGGGGCAACAAAAGGCTCGTTTTATTGGCATTTCGCGGATGTGCCCGCCTATCACCAAGCACTTCTCGCGTTGTGGCAGGCTGAGGTTGCAGTGGCGCTTGACGCGGCGTCAGAAGCTGGCACGGACACCGTGAGGCTGCGTGACACTGCCCAGAGCATAGCGGCGACGGTGCAAGGCGATAGCCTGTCTTTGCGCGCCGAATCGGCAATCCGGACTTGGGCTGGCGCTAATCCAGTCGCGGCAGAGGCGGTGGCACAAGTCGACGAGATGCGTCTGACGCGGTTGCATCGGCTATTGTCCGCCTGTGACATCGGCAATCTGGAAATGGCGCGGATTCTCTATGCGTCTGCGATTGGCATGCAAGCGATGCGAGACACGGCGCAGGATCAGGCGGCGCCCGCCATCGGATCGCTGGTCGATCTCATACTGGCGCTGAGGTAAGGCCGATGCGGCTGGTTTTGGCGGTCATGGCGCTGTCTGTGCTGGGCTATTGCAAGGATGAGAGTGTGACGGGTCATGGTGGGGCCGATCCGGTGTGGCATCTTCAGAGCATTGACGGGGCGGCGTTTGCGGCAGAGGCGACGTTGACGTTTCCGGCAGAAGGGAAATTGGCGGGTGCGGCCCCCTGTAACGGCTATTCCGGGCGGCAGACCGCACCCTATCCGTGGTTTTCAGCCGAGAATGTGGCGGCAACCAAGCGCGCTTGTCCAGAGTTGGCGGCAGAGGCGCTGTATTTCGCTGCACTCGGCGAAATGACCTTGGTCGAGGTTCTGGGGGATGTGTTGATCCTGTCCAATGACGCAGGGCGCGAGATGGTGTTTCAGGGGGGCGATGGGGCGGAGTAGGACGGCAACGGGAGAGTGGCCGCGCGGCGGCGCGTTCCGCGCAGGCATGGTTGTGGGCTAAGCCAATCGCCTAGACCGTGTTCTTTGTCCAAACTTGTCGAGTCGCCCCGTCAGATCAGCGCGCCCTCGCGGCTGATCATCGCGGCATGGGCGCGGTTGCGGGCGCCCAGCTTTTTGCAGATCGCGCGCATGTGCATTTTCACGGTCACCTCGTTGGTGCCCATGTCGCGGGCGATTTCCTTGTTGGTCAGACCATCGGCGGCAAGACGCAGCACAAAGAGTTCCTTTTCGTGTTAATTGCCACTGAGAATTGACCCGCCGGGTCAATTCTCAGTGGCAATTAACAGGCGGTGCTGCGTGCCCATCCCGACACGGATCTGGAGCGGATCGCGCCACTGTCCACGGCACCTGTGGCGGCGGCGCTGGATTATAACACGCTCACGCGCGGCCAATCGCTGCCTGCTGCGGGGGATCATCGGATGAACCAGAGCATCACTGTGGAGCGACAGGGCAAGACGCTGCGTCTGGCGCTGGAGGTGGCGGTGATCGGGCCGGATGGCAATGGCGTGCGACGCCGGATTGAACGTCAGGCGGCGGTGCCGCGCGGTGGGGTCGCGGGTCTTGTTGCCGGGCAGAGTCGCAGCAGCGCCGAGGCGGGTCTTACCGCTGGGGTGTTGCAAGAGGTGCGCGCGATGCTCGATGGTCTGGCCTGTCAGCCCGCCGAGGCGCGTCTGGCGCTCGGGTCTGACGGGCTGAGCGTGCCGCTGGGGCGGCGGCACGGCCTGACGCGGGCCAGCCTTGCGTTTGTGGATGATCCCAATGACGGCTTTGGTCTCTTGGAAGTGGTTGCGCTGGACAATAGCCGGACCACGCTGCGTCCGCTGGACCCAAGCCGCGCGCTGGCGAGTTTCAATGGTTTGCGGGTCTATTTCGTCGAGGCGGGCTTATGATCCGGATCGGATTTGGGTTGGCTTTGGCGTGTCTCGTGCCGATGGCGGCGACGGCTCTGGACGGGCGCGAGGTTCGGGTGCTTGTCGAGCAGGCGCTGACGGCGGCTGGGCAGGGGGGGCAGCCGGTGCTGTCGGTGCATCGCGCCTTTCCCCCCTGTCCGGTTGCGCCAAAGATTGCACCGCATCAGGGTGGCTGGCAGGCGGTGAGCCTGAGCTGTGACGGGCCGGGCGGTTGGACGCGCGTGATCCGCATTGAGGGTGGCGAGGCCGCGCCGCGTTTGCCGGGCGTCTCTGGCGACAGGGCGCAGCGGGTCGCGCTGGTGCTGGCCGAGAGCCTGCCACGCGGCACGGTGTTGCGGGCAGAGCATCTGCGCGAGGTCGAGATTGCCACGACGGGTCAGAGTGATCTGGTGGAGGCCGTTGAAACGGCGATCGGTCGCCGCCTCAAGAGCAATCTGGGTGCCGGGCAACCTCTCTTGGTGCGGCATCTGGAGCATGACTGGCAGGTGGAGGAGGGCGGTCCCGTGACCATTGTCACGGCTATGGGCGGCATTCGGATCGAGGCGGCCGGTGTCGCGCTTGAGGCCGGACAGGTGGGGCAGGCAATCCGTGTGACCAATGCCGGGAGCGGTGACGTGGTGCATGTGACGGTGACGGGGCGCAACAAAGTGACAGTTCGGCCTAACATCCGCTGAGCTCCCGCCGTTCTTGACTATAAGAACCGCGCCCTGATGGCGTCCCACCGGAGAGATCCAATGGTCGATTCAGTCAACTCTTCCCACGCCGCGCGACCGCGGCTGATGCCGGTTTCGACCGAGAGCGCGCCGGGCGGTGCCAGCGGCACGCGAGCGCATCAGCCTGTGAGTTCCGTGGATTCCGTCAAGCTCAGCACGTCTGCCTCGATCGGAGTGATCGAGCGCATGGTCGACCAAGGCCCGCCGTTTGATGCCGAACGCGTCTCGCGGATCAAGGACGCGGTCGCCAATGGCAACTATCCGGTGGATGCCAAGCGCATCGCCGACAGTATTTTTCAGGATTACAGCGCGATGATGCGCTGAGACGAGGGCAGACATGACTAATTTTGAGATTACCCTCTATGCGCTGACGGTGCTTTGCATGATCGCGCTGCCGCTCTTGCTTGCCGTGTCGCTCCGGATGGCGCGGATGGTGGCGCATTTGAGCGGCCAGGTGCTGCGGCTGAGCGAGGCCGAGATCGAGCATATCGCCCGTCGCTTGGGGACCCGGCTTGGGCTGGGAGAAGAGGCGTCCTTGGTCAGCATCGCGGATCGCATGGACGAGATGCGCCGTGATTTCGACTGGCTGGTGAGTGACCGTATGATCGAGCAGGCCATCGACATGGCGCGGTTTGGGCAAAAGCCCGATGCCATCACACGCAATACCGGGATCAGTGCCTCGGAACTGGAGGCAATCCGGAAGTTGCGCAAGCATTGAGGTCCGGGCAGGGGGGCCTGTCTGGACCATGAAGTGATGCGCCCCGGCCAAGTGCCGGGGCGTTTTTTTGGTATTAAGTCTGCGCCGCCAACCCATCGAATTTTCGGGCGAGTTTCACGTCCAAGCTGCTGAGACCGCTCACGTCATGGGTGGTGAGCGTCACCTCGACCCGGTTGTAGACATTGAACCATTCGGGATGGTGGTTCCATTTCTCTGCCCAGAGGGCGGCGCGGGTCATAAAGCCCATGGCCTCGACAAAATCGCCAAACTTATAG
Organism: Roseovarius sp. 217; assembly: GCF_000152845.1. GTDB lineage: Bacteria > Pseudomonadota > Alphaproteobacteria > Rhodobacterales > Rhodobacteraceae > Roseovarius. The sequence goes on along the minus strand of NZ_CH902584.1, from coordinate 117,855 downwards.
GTTTTGTGGATCGCGTCGCGGCCCTCGGTCATGGCCCAGCCATTCCCGAGCAAGGGCTCTAGGGTGGTCTTGCGGGCGGTGTCGCTGAGTTTTTCGGTCATTCGTGATCCTCCTGTGTCGTCTTGCGGAAGGGCCCATAGCTGGTGAGGATGTCGATATCCTCGTCGACGGCGGCACGTTCGGCCTTGAGATACTGCGCGACCGCCTCGGCAAAGCCCGGATCGCGCAGCCAGTGCAGCGAATGTGTGGCCACTGGCAGATAGCCGCGCGCCAGTTTGTGTTCACCTTGTGCTCCAGCCTCTACCCTTTGCAGGCCCTGTTCAATGGCGAATTCGATCGCCTTGTAATAACAGAGTTCAAAATGCAGGCAGGGGTGATCCTCGATGCAGCCCCAGTAGCGGCCATAAAGCGCCGATGCGCCGATGAAGTTCAGGGCGCCGGCCACGGGCTGTCCGTCGCGCAGGGCGAGGACAAGCAGGATATCGTCGCGCAGGGTGTCATGGGCCCGGTTGAAAAAGGCGCGGGTCAGATAGGGCGTGCCCCATTTGCGCGCCCCGGTATCCTGATAAAAGGTCCAGACCGCATCCCAGTGTTCGGGCTGGATCTGATCGCCGGTGAGGGTCACGATCTCGCCGCCGAACTCTGCGGCGCGGGAGCGTTCCTTGCGGATCGCCTTGCGTTTGCGAGAGGACAGATCCGCGAGAAAGCTGTCAAAATCGGCGTAATCGCGATTGAGCCAGTGATATTGCTGGGTGCGGCGGGGCATGAGGCCATGGGCGGCACCTGTCTCGACCTCTTGTCCGGTGCAAAAGGTGATGTGCAGTGAGGAGAGCGCATTGCGTGTCGTCACATCGACCGCGCCCTCGATCAGCGCGGCCCGGCCTATATCCTCATATCCGGGACGGGTGAGCAGGCGGCGGCCTGTGGCCGGGGTGAAGGGCACGGCGATCTGGAATTTCGGATAGTAGCGCCCGCCCGCGCGCTCATAGGCATGGGCCCAGTTGTGATCGAAGATATATTCGCCCTGAGAGTGGGATTTCAGATAAAGCGGCGCGCAGGCGATGATCTGGCCGTTCTGTTCGGCGCTCAGGTAATGGGGTTGCCATCCGCTGCCGGTGCCGACCGAGCGACTGTCCGCCAACGCCGCGAGAAAGCGATAGGTGGTGAAGGGATCCTCTGGCCTGCCTGCTGCGGCCTCGGGGCAGGCGCAGGCGTCCCATGCGGCCTGCCCGATGTCGGACAGGCGATTGTGCAGGGTGATGGTGATCTGATCGTTCGTCATCTGCGGTGACTGCCCTTGCCCCGATTGCCATTGTCCGCTGGGTTATCTGGACTGCGCCGGAGGCGGTTCAAGCGGGGAAATCCGGCAGGTAGCCCTCAAAGGTGATATTGTCTGCACGTTTGCGGGCTTCTGCCTCGGCTTGCGGGCTGCGGACGGTCCAGCAAAGGAGTGTCGAGCCGTCAGAGCGCAGAGCGTCAAGGCGGGCTCTGTCCAGATCGGCGATGTCATGGCTGACAAAGCAGGCGCGGGTGGCGTCATAATCGGGAATGTCGCGCAGGCGGGTGCGGATTGCCTCGGGCAGGAGCGGCCAATCTTTGGCCGTATAGGCGCAGGTAACGATGCCGCGCGGAATGTCCGGGGCGCGCGTGAGCATCCGCGCCACCATATGCGGGTTGAAAGACATGACGGCGACGGGACCGTCATAGTGGGTGAGGGCGGCGGCGGTCGCGGCCTCGAGCGTGCCGCAGCTCTCGCCCATCTGGCCGTGCTGATCCTTAAGTTCAATCAGCAGCGGCACGCGACCCCCGACAAGGCTGAGGATTTCGGGCAGGTCGGGAATGCCCTCGTCGCCGCCCAAGAGCGGAATCTGCGCCAGATCAGCGGCGTCGCGTTGGCGAATGGGGCCTTTGGCAGCGGTGAGACGGCCAAGGTCGTAATCGTGAAACACCATCGCCTGATTGTCGCGACTGAGTTGCAGGTCGATCTCGATCCCGTAGCCTGCGGCGATGGCCGCCGTGAGGCCTGCGCGGGAATTCTCGGGGCGGCCTTGGGTCAGATCATGCAACCCGCGATGGGCGAGGGGAAGGCGACGGAACGCGTCGGGGAGGGCGCTCATTTGATCTGGAATATCCCGTCGATTTCCACCGCGACGCCAAAGGGCAGCGACGGGGCGGACACCGCGGCGCGGGCGTGTTTGCCCGCCTCTCCCAATGCCTCGCCGATGAAATCGGACGCCCCGTTGATCACGGCGGGTTGCTGGGTGAACTCGGCGGTGGAATTGACGAAACCGGTGAGTTTCACGACGCGCACCAGGCGGTCGAGATCGCCACCGCAGGCCGCCTTGACCTGAGCCAGAAGCGCAATCGCGCAGGCGCGGGCAGCCGCGGCCCCGGCGGGGATATCGAGATCAGCGCCGAGTTTGCCGGTCAGCAGAGTGTCGCCGTCCTTGGCGATCTGACCTGAGACAAAGAGCATGTCGCCCGCGAGAACATAGGGCACGTAATTTGCGGCAGGAGCCGGCGCTTTGGGCAGGGTCACGCCCATTTCGGCAAGTTTCTTCTCGAACTGGCTCATCTCTCTGTCTCCCTTGTGGATGTGTCGCGGCGACGCTAGCCGCAGAGCGCGGGGAAGGAAATCGAAAATCCTGACTCTGTCTGAATTGCGCGGCGGGTTTCGTTTTGGCGGGTCGCGGTGCGGGGGACTTTTGGGCCTGAAGGGGACTTTAGCCCTAATCTCCAAAGCGCGGAATAAAGGCGCGGCACGCGCCGCCGCGCAGCGCCCGTCCGCCCCCTCGGGCGGGCGCTTTTGCAACGTTGCAGTCTCTTGAAATCGCGGGAGTCTTTGGCGGATATAAAGTGCCAGCCGACGAAGACGCAGCGCCCACCCGGCGGACGGGCACCGCGCGTCTCACCAGTTGGGACCAATGTCAGCAAAATGCCAAAACCTGCCGTCACAACGTCGCTTCTACTCTCGAAATGCCTTGGCCAGATAGTCGGTGAATGGCTTGACCAGATAGGCGATGGGGGTGCGGTCGGCGGTGCGGATGAAGGCCTCGACCGGCATGCCGGGAATGAGGGCGGTGCCCTCGGGCAGACGGGCCTGTTCGCCTTCGCTCAGCACGATTTCAGCGCGGTAATAGCTGGCGCGCGTCGCCTCGTCCTCGAAGGCATCGGCGGAAATCTGGGTGACACGCCCAAAAAGTTCTGGCGTGGTGCGTTGATCGAGCGCTGAGAAGCGCAGGGTCACTTCCTGCCCGACAAAGAGTTTGTCGACATGGATGCTGTCCACGCGGGCGTTGATCACCAAAGGGCGGTCCTGTGGCACGATGAAAAGGACCGGATCAGCCGGGCGGATCACCGAGCGCAGGGCAAAGACCTGAAGGTTGTAGACCACGCCCGAAACCGGGGACGGGATGTCGAGCCGTCCCATTTGTTCGATCAGGGCACGGCGCTGTTCGCGCAATTCCAACTCGCGGAATTGCAGATCGCGCAGGGTGGTGATCGCTTCTTCGCGCCGGTCGGTGCCGAGTTTGAGGATGGTGATCTCAATTTCGGTGATGCGGCCCTCTGCCTCGGCTTTTTGGGCGGCAAGATCGCCCATCGTGCCGCTGAGCCGCGCCTGTTCGCGTTGCAGGTTGAGGACGCGACTGGCCTGTGCGAGGCCACGATCCAAGAGTGATTGCTGGTCGGTCAACTCGAGTTCGATCAGGTCGAGTTGACGTGAGAGCGCCACTTGCTGCGCGTCGATGCCGTCGATCTGATTTGTGATCTGGCCACGGCGTTTGTGCAATTGGTCAATCTCGGCGACGACGGTCTGGGCGCGCGCGTCGAAGAGGGTCTTTTGCCCGGCCATGAGATCGTTAGCGTCCCTGTTCTGGGCCGAAATTTCGATCAGCAACGGATCGAATTTCAGCGTGTCGCGCCCATCGCGCTCTGCCTCGAGACGGCCTCGGCGGGCCATGAGTTCGGCAAGCTGGTTTTCGATGATCGAGAGTTCGGATTGCAGGTCGGTGGGGTCAAGGCGAACGAGCACCTGACCGGCGCTGACGCGGTCGCCTTCCTTGACCTCGATGGCGGAGACCACGCCGCCGTCGGGATGCTGGACGACTTGACGATTCTGATCCACCTCGATGCGGCCCGGTGCGATGATCGCGCCGGAAATCTGGGTGAAGACCGCCCAAGTGCCGAATCCTCCCACGAGAAGAATAAGCCCGATCAGCCCGACGATCAGCGGTGTGCGGGCGGACCATGCACCGGAGGCGGGGGCGCTCATTGCACACCTCCGGCACTGGTCGCACTGGTCAGTTGTTCATGGTTCTGGAGCACTTCCTTGAGGACCTTTTCGCGAGGGCCAAAGGCGCGCATGACACCACCTTCGAGCATCAGAAGCATGTCGCATTCCTTGATTGCGGCGGGGCGGTGAGCGACGACGATCACTGCCTTGCCCTCGGCCTTGAAGCCGCGGATTGCGGCATTGACCGCCTCGCTGCCCTCATTGTCGAGATTGGAATTCGGCTCGTCCAGAACGAGGATCATGGGATCGCCATACATCGCACGGGCAAGGCCGATGCGCTGCATTTGCCCGCCCGAGAGCCGTCCGCCGCTGGCGCTGACGCGGGTGTCATAGCCATTGGGCAGTTTGAGGATCATCTCATGGGCGTCGGCCTTGCGCGCCGCCTCGACGATTTTGGCGGCATCGGGTTGGGTGGCGAGCCGGGCGATATTCTCGGCGATGGTGCCATCAAAGAGCTGCACGCGCTGCGGCAGATAGCCAATCAATTGGCCAAGCACGGTCGGCGAATATTGGTCGAGCGTGGCACCCTCGAGCCGGATCTTGCCGCCAGCAGGCCGCCAGACGCCGGTGATGGCGCGGGCCAGGGTGGATTTGCCCGCGCCGGACTGGCCGATCACGCCGACGGCCTGACCGGGTTCCACCTTGAACGTCAGGGTTTTCAGCACGGCCAGGCTCTCGCCGGGGGGAACCATGGTCAGTTGCTGCACCTCAAGCCGCGCCTTTGGGCGGGGCAGGGGGGTGCGGGGCTGTTCAGGTGCCACGGTGCCCAAGAGTTCCGCGAGACTGTCCCAGCCTTTCATCGCGCGTTGGACCAGAGCCCATTGGCCGATGGCCTGCTCGATGGGGGCGAGCGCACGCCCCATCAGGATCGAGCCTGCGATCATGGCGCCGGGTGTCAATTCTCCGCGCAGCACGAGCCATGCCCCAAGACCGAGCATCGCCGATTGCAGCAGCAGGCGCAGCGCCTTGGTCGAGGTGGTAAACGTGCCACCGATATCCGCGGATTGAATGGCCGTCGAGAGAGCCCGGCCGCGCACGGTCTGCCAGCGGTCAAAGGCGGCGTCGCGCATGCCCATGGCTTGTATCATCTCGGATTCGTTGCGCAATTGCTGCGAAATCGCCTCGGCCTCGACGCTTGCGGTATTGGCCTGTCCGGTGGGGCGGCGGGTCACGACCTGATTGATCATCGTCACCAAGACCAGACCCGCGCCCCCGACCAGCGCAAGAATGCCGAGCCAAGGGTGAAACACCCAGATCGCAGCCAGAAAGAACGGAGCCCATGGCATATCGAAAATCGCCAGCAACACGGGCGAGGTCATCAGACGCTGGATGGATTCGAGGTCGCGCAGGCCGGTGGCGGTATTGGCATCGGGCTGCACCGCGGATTTACGAATCACCGCGTCGAACACGCGCCGGTCGAGGCGGGCCTGAAACCGCGCGCCGACCCGACCCATGACCCGACCACGGGCATAATCAAGCAATCCCATCATCGTGTAGAGAAACAGCACAAGAACCGAGAGCGCGATCAGCGTTTCGAGCGACCGGCTTCCGAGAACGCGGTCATAGACCTGCAACATGTAGAGGGGTCCGGTCAGCATCAGCAGGTTCACGAAAAAACTGAAAATGCCCACGAACCAGTAGAGACCACGACTTTCGCGCCGAGCCATGCGCAATTCTTCGCGACCTGCTTCTAATTTCAACTTATCCAATCGAATGTCCTGCCGTCATCGTTTAAGTGTTCTGTTGATCCAAAGCGTTTCTGATCCTGCCATACAGGCTCTGTCACCATTCTGCCACAGCATTGTGAACATGGGCGTTGGGATGATGGGTTTGTTCAAGCTATGGTTTATGTAAATCTCTGACTCGTATAATAACGGATATTCCATTGTTGCTGTCACGTTTCCATTCCGCTTCCGGACCTGCACTGCGCGTCACCGCGTTGGTGGGTCTTTCCTTGATGGCCGCCTGCGCGAGACCTGATCCGTCGGAGACCACACAAGGGGTGTTCGATCCCTACGAGTCGCAGAACCGGGGGGTGCATCAGTTCAACCGTGGTCTGGACAGATCCCTGGTTCGCCCGGTGGCCAAGGGCTATAGTGCCGCTATTCCCGACGATATTGAAACCATCATTGGGCGGTTTTCAACGAATCTGTCCTTGCCGAGCGACATCGTGAACAATGTGCTACAGCTCAATATGCGGGGCGCAATTCACGATACCGCGCGGCTGGTGGTTAACACCACCGTTGGCCTTGGGGGATTCTTTGATCCGGCGAGCGAGATGGGGATGCCTGCGGGCACAAATACCGATTTCGGTCAGACCCTGCATGTCTGGGGCGCGCGAGAGGGGGCCTATGTGGAGCTGCCGCTCTTGGGCCCGTCGACCGAACGGGACACCTGGGGCATTGCCGTTGATCTCTTTACCAATCCGCTCAGCTATATCGTCGAAGCCCCCGAGAGCCTGATCGGTACAGGGGCCGGGGTGGCCGCAGGGCTGTCCAAGCGCGATAGGTTCTCGGAAACGATTGATGCGATCCTTTACGAGAGTGCTGACAGTTACGCGCAGTCACGCTCGATCTTCCTGCAAAACCGGCGGTTCAAGCTGGGCGGTACATCTGATAATGTCTATGATGACCCCTACGGCACATCTGAGCCATCCGTCACGTTGGAGGATCCCTATGCTGAATAACATGAACCGTCGCCACTTTGTCACCGCAGGTCTGGCTGTGACTGGCCTTGCCTCATTCCCCGGCGCTGTCTGGGCCCTTGACGATGCACGGGCGCGCACGCTTGTGGATGCTGTTGTGAGCAATATCAACAATGTAATCGCCTCAGGCAAGCCGCTGTCGGGGATGATCTCGGACTTTGAGCGCATCTTCAACACCTATGCTGATGTGAACATCATTGCGCGCTCGACGCTGGGTGCGGATGCCAATCGGGTGTCGTCGGCGCAATTGCGTGCCTTTACCGAGGCGTTCCGTGGCTACATCGCGCGGAAATACGGCAAGCGGTTCAATGAATTCGTCGGTGGCCGAATCGAAGTGAACTCGGTCAAGCAGGTGAAATCCTGGCACGAGGTCAAATCCACCGCCTATCTGCGCGGACAATCGCCGTTCGAGGTGAGTTTTCTGGTGTCGGACCGGTCGGGCAAGGATCTGTTCTTTGATATGATCATCGAGGGGATCAGCCTGCGCCTGAGCGAACGCACCGAAATCGGGGCGATGCTGGATCGTCGCAATGGTGACGTGAACGCCCTGATCGCGGATCTCAAACAAGCCGGGTAAGGGTTTTACCTGTTCGGTTCTATCGTGAACGGCGCCCCTCTCCGGGCGCCGTTTTCAATTGCCGCCGAAGAGCCCCCGCAGGATGTTTTCAATCGGGTTGTTGCTGCGCTGGGGGGCCCGACGCTGCTGTGGGGCCGGTTGCACCGGGGCTGGGCGCGGTTTGGGGCGCAGCATGGGCAGGGGTTTGGGATCAATCCCTTCATGCACGCGCACCATGGTTTCCTGCCATATTTCCGCCGGGAGACCGCCGCCTGTCACACCGCTGAGGGGGGTGTTGTCGTCATAGCCCATCCAGACGCCGGCGACGTAATCGGCGGTAAAGCCCAGAAACCACGCATCGCGGGCGGCCTGTGTCGTGCCGGTTTTGCCTGCGGCCTCACGGTCGGGCAAGCGGGCGCGGCTGCCGGTGCCGCCGTCGATGACTTTCGTCATCATATAGATGAGTTCCTGCGCCGCGCTTTCCTGAATGACGCGCTCGCCGATACCGCCGCCGGTGCCCATCAGCGGCGTGTCTTCGCCCAGCAGCTTCAATTCGATCAGACCGTAGGGCGTCACGGAAGAGCCGCCGTTCAGGATGCCCGCATAAGCGCCGGTCATTTCCAGAAGCGTGCTCTCGGAGGCACCGAGGGCCAGGGCGGGACCAGCGGCCAGATCGCTGTCGATCCCGAAATCGCTGGCAACCTTGCGCACGAGGTCGCGCCCGACGCTCTCGGAGATTTTGACTGCGGGGATGTTGAGGGATTGCGCGAGGGCCTCTGTGAGGGTGACGCGGCCCTTGTAGTTGCGGGTGTAATTTTCCGGGCACCAACGGCCAGAGCCGGGGATGTTGAGGCAATAGGGTTCGTCCACCACGACGGAATCGTAGGAATTGCCCAGTTCCAATGCCGTGGCATAGACGAAAGGTTTGAAGGCTGATCCGGTCTGGCGTTTGGCCTGTGTGGCGCGGTTGAAGGCGCCGATGACCTTTGACTTGCGCCCGCCGACCATGGCCCGCACCGCGCCATCGGCGGACATGACAACGATAGCGGCCTGCGCCTTGGAGCCGTCCCGGACCTTTTCGTCAAAGATATAGGTCAGCGCGTCCTCTGCGGCGCGTTGCACGCGTTGATCAAGCGTGGTGCGGATGATCACATCTTCGGTGGTGTCACGGGTGAAGAACTCTGGTCCCGAGGACATCACCCAATCGGCAAAGTAGCCGCCTGCCTGCCGCTCTGCCGCCTCGGAGAGTTCTGCGGGATTGGCGAGGGCCAGCGCGGCCTCTTGATCGTTGAGATAGCCCTGACGACGCATCAGCCCGACCACGACCGAGGCGCGGTTGCGCGAGCGTTCCAGATTGGCGGTGGGAGCGAGCGTGGAGGGTGCGGTCAGGAGGCCCGCAATCATCGCCCCCTCGGCGGGGTTGAGATTGGCCGAGGATTTGCCGAAATAGCGCTGCGCCGCCGCCTCGGCGCCGTAAGCGCCGCCGCCCAGATAGGCGCGGTTGAGATAGACCGAAAGGATCTGGTCCTTTGAGTATTTCGCCTCCATCGCCATGGCATAGATCGCCTCGCGCGCCTTGCGTGCCAGCGATGTGCGGCGACAGTCGGAGATATAATCCGCCTCGCTCTCCCATTCGCTCTCTTTATAGGCGGTGCCGAAGCACAAGAGTTTTGCGGTTTGCTGCGTGATGGTCGAGCCACCGTTGCCCGACAACGGGCCGCGCCCCTCGCTGAGATTGATGCGAATGGCGCTGGCGATACCGATGGGGTCGACGCCGGGATGCAGGTAAAAGCGGCGATCCTCGGTGGCGATGACCGCGTTCTTGAGATGCGGGCTGATGGTCTCGGCGGTGACGACGCCCCCGAATTGATCGCCGCGCCAGGCAAAGACCTCGCTCGCGCTGTCCAGCAGGGTGACGGAGCCTTTGGCGCGCCCGTCCATCAGAGTCTGATAATCGGGCAGGGTCATGTAGGTGTAACCCACGAATGTCGCCACAACGAGAGCCACGACGGCGGTCAGTCGCCAACCGATTCCCCAAATCAGGCGCAGAACCCAGCGGATGATCCCTCCGAGGACTCGCACGATGGGATTGCGGCTGCGCGCGCGAGGGCGGCGCGACGTGCGCTTGGTCTTGGTTTTGGTTCTGCGCGCGGCTTTGGGTGGCTCCTTGCGCGTGCGCTTGGGGGCCACCAAAGGCGGTTTTCTCGGTCCTGACGTGCTCATGCTTGCCCTGCTCGGCCTTGTGTCTTTGGCACAGTTTATAGTGCGGGATCGCAAAAGTAGAGACCTGCTGAGCACAGATCGTGATTTCTATTTTGCATAAATTTTAGGCTTACTAATTTATATGCACATATTTTGAGCATGCAGGGGTGATTTAACAGGCGATTTCCCGCCTTCACCCTTCCAGACTCTGCCGTCTGTGCCTTTTCTGCATGTGCAAACAACGCGCTGAGACACCGCAAACCGAAAGGGGCAGACGTGAAACTCATCATTGCAACGATAAAGCCGTTCAAGCTTGAAGAGGTCCGCGAGGCGCTGACCGATATCGGCGTGCGCGGCATGATGGTGACCGAGATCAAGGGCTTTGGCTCGCAGTCCGGCCACACGGAAATCTATCGCGGTGCGGAATACGCCGTGAACTTCGTGCCAAAAATAAAACTGGAAATCGCGGTTTCTGCCGGGATGGCCGATCAGGTGGTCGAGACCATCACCAAGACCGCGCGCACCGGCAAGATCGGTGACGGCAAGATTTTCGTGCTCGACATCCAGCAAGCCGTGCGTGTGCGCACCGGCGAAACCAATGATGACGCGCTCTGAGCGCGCAGGGGAAAGGATACTTACCATGAATTCCATGTTAAAACTCGGCCTTGCCGCAACGCTGATCGCGTTGCCGCAGATGGGGCTGGCTCAGGACGCAGCGGAGGCTGCGCCGAGCTTTGATGAAATCGGCCCCTACATCATGACGACGCTGCTGTTCTGTATGGCGGGCTTTCTGGTCTTCTTTATGGCGGCGGGCTTTGCCATGCTCGAAGGCGGGCTGGTGCGCTCCAAGAACGTCACGATGCAGATGACCAAGAATATCGTTCTCTATTCCTTTGCGACGATCATGTATTGGCTGGTTGGCTTCAACCTCATGTATCCCGGTGACGGCTGGCTGATGGCCGGTTGGGTCGGACCGTTCTTTTCCATGACAGAGCTTGACCCGGTGGGTGTTGCGGCGGCGGATGCGGCGCTGGATTATGCCTCGATCGGGTCTGACTTCTTCTTCCAGTTGGTGTTTGTCGCGGCCACCGCCTCGATCGTGTCGGGCGCTCTGGCCGAGCGGATCAAACTCTGGCCGTTTCTTGCCTTTGTCATCGTTCTGACCGGCTTTATGTATCCGATTTCCGGGTCCTGGCAGTGGGGCGGCGGCTGGTTGTCCGAAGCGGGATTCTCTGACTTTGCAGGGTCGACCATCGTGCATTCCGTGGGTGGCTGGGCCGCTCTGGCGGGGGCGATCATTCTGGGGCCGCGCCTTGGCAAATATGGCAAGGATGGCAAGGTCACGCCGATGCCGGGCTCGAATCTCGCGCTGGCCACTCTGGGCACGTTCATCCTGTGGCTGGGTTGGTTCGGCTTTAACGGTGGCTCGCAGCTTGCTATGGGCACCGTCGGCGATGTGTCGGACGTGTCGCGCATCTTTGCCAACACCAATATGGCGGCGGCGGCGGGTTCGATCGCTGCGCTGATCATGACCCAGGTTCTCTACAAGAAGCCTGACCTCACCATGGTTCTCAACGGTGCCTTGGCTGGCCTTGTGTCGATCACCGCTGAGCCACTTGCGCCCAGCCTGTTCGGTGCGCTCTGGATCGGCGCGGTTGGCGGTGTGATCGTAGTGCTTGCCGTGCCGATGCTCGACAAGTTCAAGATCGACGATGTCGTCGGCGCGATCCCGGTTCACCTGTTTTGCGGGATCTGGGGCACAATCGCTGTCGTGTTCTACGGCGATGCCAGCATCGGCACACAGCTTCTGGGGATCTTTGCCTACGGTGCCTTCACCTTTGTCATCAGCTTCGTGGTCTGGCTGATCATCAAGGGCACGATGGGTCTGCGGGTCGATGAAGAGACCGAGATCAACGGGCTCGACATGGCGGAAATGGGCATGGAAGCCTATCCTGAATTCTCCAAGAGCTGATCCTTCTCCTTCCTGACAGATCTTGAGAGAGCTTGCCCGGGCGTTCGCGCCCGGGCTTTTTATTGTGCGGTGACCGATATCGCGTCTCTGGCAGAATCGCGGCGATCTGTGCTAAGTCTAGCGGTATGAACAGCCCAAACCCCAATATACGCGCCGCTCAGCCGCAAATACGTCAATTGGACGAGGCTGCGGTCAATCGCATTGCCGCCGGTGAGGTGGTGGAGCGGCCCGCCTCGGCGGTCAAGGAATTGGTGGAGAACGCGCTTGATGCCGGGGCCACCCGGATCGAGGTGGGTTTTGCGGATGGTGGCAAGACATTGATCCGGGTGATGGATGATGGCTGTGGCATGGCGCCGGATCAACTGCCGCTCGCCTTGGCGCGGCATGCGACGTCGAAGATTGACGGATCGGACCTGCTGAATATCCATACCTTTGGGTTTCGCGGCGAGGCGTTGCCGTCGCTTGGGGCGGTCGGGCGGTTGACGATTGCGTCACGCGCGGGCGACGCGGCCGCGGAGATTACGGTTGCTGGCGGGCAGGCGGGCGCGGTGAAACCTGCCGCGCTGAATGCGGGCACTGTGGTGACGCTGCGCGACCTTTTCTATGCCACGCCGGCGCGGCTCAAGTTCATGCGCTCGGACCGGGCCGAGGCGCAGGCGATTGCCGATACGGTCAAGCGGCTGGCGATGGCCGAGCCGTTTGTCGGCTTTGTGCTGCGCGAGGTGTCGGGCGGGGGCGAGGGGCGGATCGTGTTTCGCGCGGACCCTGAGAGCGGCGATTTGTTTGATGCGCTGCACGGGCGGTTGGCGCGGGTGCTGGGGGCGGAATTTGCCGAGAATGCGCTGAGGATTGATGCGACGCGTGAGGGCGTGAGGATGACCGGCTATGCCGCGCTGCCCACCTATTCGCGGGGATCAGCCGTGGCGCAGTATCTCTTTGTCAATGGCCGCCCGGTGCGGGACAAGATGCTCTATGGCGCGTTGCGCGCCGCCTATCAGGACGTTTTGAGCCGGGACCGGCATCCTGCGGTGGCGCTGTTTCTGGACTGTGATCCCACGCTGGTCGATGTGAATGTGCATCCGGCGAAATCCGAGGTGCGGTTTCGCGATCCGGGGCTGGCGCGGGGGCTGATCGTGTCGGGCCTGCGGCATGCCTTGGCGGAGGCGGGGCATCGCGCGTCCACCACGGTGGCGGGGGCGACCTTGGGCGCGTTCCGGCCAGAGCCGGTGGGGCGCATCTATCAGATGGATCGCCCGTCGCCTCAGGCGCGGGCCCTGGCCTATAGCGCGCAGGCGCCCGGATTTGCCGATATGGCCGAGGATTGGAGTGCGCGGGTTGAGAGTGCGCCCGAACCGCAGGTGGAGGAACCACCTGCCACGGCGCTGCCGCTTGGGGCCGCTCGGGCGCAGGTGCATGAGAATTACATCATCGCCCAGACCGAAACCGGCATGGTGATCGTCGATCAGCACGCCGCCCATGAGCGGCTGGTGTATGAGCGGCTGAAACGTCAAATGGCGGAGAGCGGAGTTGCAGCGCAGGCGCTCTTGATCCCTGAGATTGTTGATTTGTCCGAGGCCGATTGCGCGCTGTTGATGGAGCATGCCGAGGCGTTGGCTGGGCTGGGGCTCGGGATCGAGCCATTTGGGCCGGGGAGCCTCGCGGTGCGTGAAACCCCGGCCATTCTGGGGCCGGTCAACGCGGGTGCGCTCTTGCGCGATATTCTTGACGAGTTGCAGGATCAGGGCGCAAGCGGCACGCTGAAATTGCGGATCGACGCGATCCTGAGCCGGGTGGCCTGTCATGGCTCTGTCAGGTCTGGCCGCCGGATGAGCGCCGAGGAAATGAACGCGCTTTTGCGCAAGATGGAGCGCACACCGATGTCGGGGCAGTGCAACCACGGGCGGCCCACCTATGTGGAGTTGCGGCTATCGGATATTGAACGGTTGTTTGGGCGCACATGATTCAGATCGGTGATCAGTCTTATGCTTTTGACGATCCGGCTGTTCTGGCGGTGGTGATCGGCGCAGGGGTGGTGCTTCTGATCCTTCTCCTTCTGATCCTCGCGCTGCGGGCCGCCAATCGGTCGGCGCGGTTGGCGGAACCGCTGGCCTATCAGGTGGGGCAGTTGGGGCAGCGGGTGCAGGGGCTGTCGGATGGGCAGCATCAACTGGCAGGCGGGCTCAACCATGTGTCCGAGGCGCAGGCGGCGGCGCAATCGCATCTGCTGCAACTGATGGAAAAACGGCTGGCGCAGGTGAGCCATGCGATGACCGAGAACCTGCAAGGCACCTCGCGACGCACGGCGCAATCGCTTGGGGAATTGCAGCAGAGGTTGCAGGCCATCGACAAGGCGCAGGACAATATCACCAAGCTGTCGGGTGATGTGCTGTCGTTGCAGGATATTCTGTCGAACAAGCAAACGCGGGGGGCGTTTGGGGAAATCCAGCTCACTGATATTGTCACCAAGGCGCTGCCGTCGGACAGCTACACGCTGCAAGCGACGCTGTCGAACGGGCGGCGGGCGGATTGCCTTATTCATCTGCCCAATCCGCCGGGGCCGATCTGTATCGACAGCAAATTCCCGCTCGAGGCCTATGAGGCGCTGCGCCGGGCCACGACCGATGGAGAATTGGCCGAGGCGGCGCGGGGTATGCGCACGGCGGTGCGCAAGCATATCAAAGATATTTCCGAGAAATACATTATAGAGGGCGAAACCGCCGATGGGGCGCTGATGTTCCTGCCCTCAGAGGCGGTCTATGCCGAGTTGCACGCCAATTTCCCGGAAGTGGTGCGCGATGGCTTTGCCGCGCGCGTGTGGATCGTGTCGCCCACAACCTGTATGGCCACGCTCAACACCATGCGTGCGATCCTCAAGGATGCGCGGATGCGCGATCAGGCGGGGGCGATCAGGCGGGAGCTGGGTCTTTTGTTTGCGGATGTGGATCGTTTGGGGGCGCGGGTGGAAAACCTGGACCGACATTTCAGCCAAGCGTCCAAGGATGTGGCGGAAATCAAGATTTCGGCCGACAAGGCCGGGCGGCGGGCACGGCGGCTGGACAATTTCGATTTCGAAGAATTGGCCCCCGAGACCGAGCCTGCGATTGTGCCACTGGCAAAGGGCAGTTGACGGCGGCAAAGTGGCAGATGGTCGAGCCCCCGCCATCGACGGCGAGGGCCCTGTGCTAAGCGGCTTCAGCCCAGCGATGCCGCCTTTACATCCTCGTCGATGAACGGAAGGTATTGCGCGAAGTTGTCCGTGAACATCTGCACCAGATTGGCGGCTTGGGCATCATAGGCGTCTGGATTGTCCCATGTGCGGCGCGGATCAAGCAGCACCTCGGCCACGCCGGGAACGTTCACGGGCACCTCAAAGCCGAAATTCGGATCTTTGCGGAACTCGACATCGTTCAGCGAGCCGTCGAGGGCGGCGGTCAGGAGCGCGCGGGTGGCCTTGATCGGCATCCGCGATCCGGTGCCAAAGGCGCCGCCGGTCCAGCCGGTATTGACCAGCCAGCAGGTTGCGCCGTGCTTGGCGATCTTTTCGCGCAGGAGGTTGCCATAGACCTCGGGGCGGCGGGGCATGAAGGGCGCACCGAAACAGGTGGAGAACACCGGTTGCGGCTCAGTCACGCCGCGCTCGGTGCCCGCCATTTTGGAGGTGAAGCCCGAGAGGAAATGATACATCGCCTGTGCTGGGGTCAGCCGCGAAATCGGCGGCAGCACGCCAAAGGCATCGCAGGTCAGCATGATGACATTCTTGGGATGCCCGCCAAGCGCTGTATCCGAGGCGTTGGAGATATAGTGCAGCGGATAGGCGCAGCGCATGTTGGGCGTGAGGCTGTCATCCTCGAAATCGAGCTCCAGCGTCTCGGGGTCGAACACCATGTTTTCGATGATGGTGCCGAACATCGAGCAGGTGGCGTAGATTTCCGGCTCTGCTTCGGCGCTGAGGTTGACGGTCTTGGCATAGCAGCCACCCTCGAAATTGAAGGTGCCGCGATCCGACCAGCCGTGTTCGTCATCGCCCAAAAGGATACGATCCGGATCGGCGGACAGCGTGGTCTTGCCGGTGCCCGAGAGGCCAAAGAAGATGGCCGTATCCACCGGATTGCCCTGCGCGTGGTTGGCCGAGCAATGCATCGGCATGATGCCTTTTTCCGGCAGCAGGTAGTTGAGCAGGGAAAAGACCGATTTCTTGTTCTCGCCCGCGTATTCGGTATTGCCCACAAGGATCAGCTTGCGGTCGAAATTCATTGCAATCACGGTTTCCGAGCGGCAGTTGTGGCGCACGGGGTCGGCCTTGAAGCCGGGGCAGTTGATCACGGTGAAATCGGCGGTGAAATCATCGAGTGCCTCGCGCTCGGGGCGACGTAGCATGGCGCGGTTGAACAGGCTGTGCCAGGCCAGTTCCGAGATCATGCGCATATTGATCGAATGCGCGGGGTCCGCGCCGCCAATCAAATCTTGAACAAAGACATCGCGACCCTTGAGATAGGTCAGCATGTCCTCGTAGAGCGCCTCAAATCCTTCGGGCGACATGGCGGCGTTATTCTCCCACCAGATGGTGTCGGCAACGCTGTCGGTCTTGACGATATGCTTGTCCTTGGGCGACCGGCCGGTGAATTTGCCCGTGGTCACGAGCAATGCGCCCCCTTGACCGAGGGTGCCCTCGCCATGCGTGAGCGCGGCCTCGATCAGTGCCGGTTCGATGAGGTTGTAATAGACATTGCCCAGGTCGGAGATGCCTTGATCTTCGAGCCGAAATTGCGGGTTGACCCGTCCAAATGTCATGATGCCAAGCTCCTGTTAGCCAGACCCGCAGGAAATGCGGTGTCATTTCAGGCGCCGCCGAGCGGCGTCGGTCGGGCGATCTGCCCGGCTGGGCGGCTCTTAGCATGACGCTTGTGTGAAATAATAGGGCGGTTTCATGCAGTTAGCGCAACCAAGCGCAAGTTAGCGCAACCAGACGTATGTTAGCGACAACGCGCCACCGCTTTGACGGGTTAAGTGAGTCAATTTAGCCATTATCAAGATATTTTTGCGTCAATAGCCGATGGCCTTGGGTCTGATTCGCAGATTTGGATTGATAACGAAGCGGGAAACAGAGCATAGTGGCATAAAAAATGCAGGTAAACTGAGCAGTAAAAGGAATAGAGTTATGTCTAGGATCGCCCTCGTGGACGATGACAGGAATATTCTGACATCCGTTTCCATGACACTTGAGGCCGAAGGCTTTGAGGTTGAAACGTATAATGATGGACAACAGGCGTTTGACGCCTTTAGCAAGAAGCTGCCCGATATGGCTGTTCTTGACATCAAGATGCCGCGCATGGATGGGATGGACCTGCTCCAGCGGTTGCGGCAGAAATCGCAGATGCCAGTGATCTTTCTCACCTCGAAGGATGATGAGATCGACGAGGTTCTGGGTTTGCGCATGGGCGCGGACGACTATGTGAAAAAGCCGTTTTCCCAGCGTCTGCTGGTCGAGCGGATACGGGCGTTGTTGCGTCGACAGGATGCCGTCAACGGCCATGTCGTGGTCGAGACCGAAGAGACCAAGGTGATCGAGCGTGGCAATCTGGTGATGGATCCGCTGCGGCATTCGGTGAGTTGGAAGGGACAGGATGTGTCGCTGACGGTGACAGAGTTCCTGCTGCTTCAGGCGCTGGCCAAACGCCCCGGTTTCGTCAAGAGCCGCGATCAGCTGATGGATGTCGCCTATGACGATCAGGTCTATGTCGATGATCGCACCATCGACAGCCACATCAAGCGTCTGCGCAAGAAGCTGCGGATGGTCGATCCCGAGTTTTCGGCGATTGAGACGTTGTATGGTATCGGATACCGGTACAACGAGGAATAATGGCGCTTGCCGAGAGGATAGGGGTGCGGAACGTGCAGCCGCGTAAGGACAATGATCTTGTTCTTGGCGATGATTTTGTCGCACCCGATCGTCTGGATGAAGGCGAATTGAACGCCCGTCGCGCCAAGCGCGGCTGGTTCAGTTTTCGCGACTCCTCGCTCACGCGCAAAATCATCACCTTCAACCTGATTGCGCTCAATGTGCTGGTTGTCGGTATCCTCTATCTCAATTCCTCACGCGACAATCTGGCGATGCAGCGCGCCGATAGTCTGATGGTGCAAACGGCGTTGATTGCCAACGTGGTCGAGGCGCGTATCCCCGAAGGGGCACCTGTGAGTTTTGTGACCGGCGACGGGGTGGATATGACCTCAACGCTGGAACATCTCGATATTCAGACGGGAACGGAACTATTGCTGTTTGATCGCACCGGCATGTTGGTCGGGCGCAAAGAGGGTGAAACCCGGCGGATGGATCGTGCCGCAGACCTGCCCGCGACGCCGATGACGGATTTTCTCAGCCGACTTTGGGAGCGAATTTCGAGCCCGTTTTCGGGGCTTGACCGGGCAGATGGCAACCGCAGTGTCGAGGATATGGCCCGTGACATGGTCGACCTTACGGTCGGAGGCGGTGGCGTGCAGATGCAAACTGCGGAAACCGCACATGGCGTTGTGCTGACCGTGGCAGCCCCCGTCATGCAGGGCGATACGCCCATTGCCGTGGTGGCCCTCGTGAATGCAAGCGGCGAGATCGACAAGCTGGCCCGTGTAGAGCGCGAGCGCGTGTTGCAGATGTTTCTGATCGCCACGCTTGTGTCGGTGGGGCTCAGTCTGATCCTGGCCTCGACGATTTCCAACCCGCTGGCCGATCTGGCTGCGGCGGCCGAAATCGGGCGGGACCGCAATCGTGGAAAAGGTGCAACGGGGCGCATTCGCATTCCGGACCTGACCGCGCGCCCGGACGAGATTGGTCGTCTGAGCGGCGCATTGCGTGGCATGGTTTCAGCGCTCTATCACAGGATCGACGGCAATGAACAATTCGCCGCAGATGTGGCGCATGAGATCAAGAACCCGCTGGCCAGCCTGCGGTCGGCAGTGGGCACAATGCGGATTGCCAAACGCGAGGATCAGCGTGAGCGGCTCCTTGAGGTGATCGAACATGATGTGCGCCGTCTCGACCGGCTGGTGAGCGATATCTCCAACGCCTCGCGGCTCGACAGCGAATTGGTCAAGGAAGAGCAGGAATCCTTTGATCTGCTCAAGATGTTGCAGAACCTTGGCAATTATCTGGGGGAAGAGGCGCAGAAGAACGGGATCGAGTTCATCATGGATTTCCCGTCTCAACCCATCGTGATCACCGGATTGGAGGGGCGATTGGCGCAGGTTTTCGTTAACCTGATCACCAACGCCATCAGTTTCTGTGAAGACGGAGACGCGATCCGGGTCTGGGCGCGCCGGCGGGCCAATCGGGTGCTTGTGGTGGTCGAGGATACCGGGCCGGGTATTCCCGAACAGGCGCTGGAAAAGGTATTTCAACGGTTCTATTCCGAGCGACCTGAGGGCGATTTCGGCAATAATTCCGGTCTTGGTCTGGCGATTTCCAAGCAGATCGTCGAGGCCCATGATGGCGTGATCTGGGCCGAGAATATTCGGCCTACCCATGCTGATGCCACTTCTGATCCGCTCGGGGCGCGGTTTGTCGTGGGCTTGCCGGTCTGAACCGGTGACGGACGCAGGTGACCCAAAAGACGAAATCATCCACGCCACCTGCGTGGCACATTCAGGGCGTGCCGTGTTGATCCGGGGTGCCTCGGGGCGAGGCAAGTCCGGCCTTGCGCTGCAACTTCTGGCGCTTGGGGCCGAGTTGGTCGCCGATGACCGCACGCGGATTTGGCCAGAGAACGGGCGTATCATGGCGGATGCGCCCGACACCATTCGTGGCCAGATCGAGGCGCGCGGCATGGGAATCCTGTGTCTGCCCTGCGTTGGGCCGCAGCCAGTCTCTCTGATCGTCGATATGGATGCCGAAACCAGCGAGCGGGTGCCGGCGCTGGCGCAGGCCGAAATTATGGGCCTGAGTGTGCCAATTCTGAAAAAAACCGCGCATGCGCATTTTCCAGCTGCGATCCTGCTATATCTGAAACACGGAACGCTTGTCTGAAGGAGCCATTCATGTCCGCCGCCTCTGACACGGCCTCCGACCCGGAGGAGGCACGCCACCGTCTTGTTCTGGTCACGGGTCCCTCTGGAGCGGGGCGCAGCACGGCGATCCGTGCGCTGGAGGATATGGGCTATGAAGCCATCGACAACATGCCGCTGTCGCTCTTGCCACGACTGCTGGAAAGGCCGCACCCGGACAAGCCTCTGGCGCTTGGGATCGACGTGCGCAACCGGGACTTTTCTACAACTGCGCTGATCGAGGTGATCGACCGGAGTGATTGGCATCCCGGCGTGCCCTTGCAGGTGCTCTATCTCGATTGCCGCGCCGAGATCCTGCAACGTCGGTTTTCGGAAACGCGGCGGCGTCATCCTCTGGCACCCGACGAGACTGCGGACGCCGGGATTGCGCGTGAATTCGATTTGTTGTCTCCAGTGCGCGCACGGGCTGATATGTTGATCGACACATCCGATATGTCACCGCATGATCTGCGCGCCGAGTTGGAGCGCTGGTATGGCGCGGGTGGGGCGCATCGGCTTGCGGTGTCGGTCCATTCCTTTTCCTACAAACGCGGTTTGCCACGCGGGCTCGATATGGTTTTCGATTGTCGGTTCCTGCGCAACCCCTATTGGCAGCCGTCGCTGCGTGGGTTCGATGGGCGCGCCAAAGCGGTGGCGGCGCATGTCGAGGGAGATCCGCTCTTTGCGGAGTTTCGCCGTCAGGTGACAGAGTTGGTTGCGCTCTTGCTGCCAGCCTATGAGACTGAAGGCAAGGCCTACCTGTCTATCGGGTTTGGGTGTACGGGCGGGCAGCATCGCAGTGTTGTCATGGCAGAAACTTTGGCGGCGACCCTTGCGAAAGACAGCTGGCAGGTGTCAATAAGACACCGGGAACTGGAGCGGCGTGGCGGGGCGGAGGCCTCGAGTCACGCCTCTGATGTCTGAGGAGTGGGACAGTCTTGATCGGGATCGTGATCGTGGCGCACGGCGGGCTGGCCAGTGAGTATCTCAAGGCCGTTGAGCATGTGGTCGGTCCGCAGACTGGAATACTTGCCATTTCAATCGAGAGCGAGCACGACCGCACCGCCAAGCAGAACGAAATCTGTGCTGCTGCGGATGCGGTTGATACGGGCGGGGGTGTGGTTCTGGTTACGGATATTTTTGGCGGGTCCCCCTCAAATCTGTCGCTGCGCGCCTGTCGTCCCAATGATCGCCGTATCCTCTACGGGGCAAACTTGCCGATGTTGATCAAACTGGCCAAAAGTCGACACATGGCGCTATCCGATGCGGTGCGCGCTGCGCTGGAGGCGGGCCGGAAATACATCGACAGTCATAATGTATCAGAAGAGTGAGGAGGCGAGGGTGAGTATGGACAAGGTGACGCGCCAGATGAAGATCGTCAACGAAAAGGGGTTACACGCCCGCGCTGCCGCAAAACTGGTGGAAGTGGTCGAGGGATTTGACGCCCGCGCCGAGGTGTCGTGCAACGGGCAGTCGGCCTCGGGGGATAGCATCATGGGGCTTTTGATGTTGGCAGCGGCCAAAGGAAGCACTATTGACGTCGAAATCGTAGGGCCGGACGCAGCACCTTTGGCCGAGGCGGTTGCGGCCTTGGTGGCTGACAGATTTGGTGAGACCATGTAAGCGCACGAGATCAATCGGCGGTGACATGAGCGGGACAGGAACAAAGCAGTGAATTCCAAGGCACAGCCAGATCCCGGCGCAGACGCCGGTCAAACGGTCCTCTTTACCAAATATGACCGTCGCAGCCTGACCTATGCCAACAGCTTTGACAGTGGGCCGACCTCTTTTATCATTCGCATGATGGAATGGATGACGGGCAAGATCACCATCGTCCGCATGATCCGCAAATTTGAGAAGCGGGGCGCGCCGACAGGTCAGGCATTCTGGCGGGCGGCGCTTGATACGATGGGCATTCCGCTGCTGACACCGGATGCCGAGGTGGCGCATATTCCGCTGGACGGGCCGGTTGTGGTGGTGGCCAATCATCCGCATGGTCTGGTGGATGGCATGATATTGGCCGATCTGATTGGACGGCGGCGCAGCGATTACAAGATCCTGACACGCGCTCTTTTGACCGGAATCGATGAGGTCGCGGCCTCTTACATGATTTCCGTGCCCTTTCCGCATGAACCCGATGCGCAGCGAAAATCGGTCGAGATGCGGGCCAAGGCGATGGCCCATCTCAAGGAGGGCGGAGTGATCAGCGTGTTTCCGTCCGGGGTTGTGGCGTCGAGCGATACGATGTTCGGACCTGCGGTCGAGCGGGAATGGAATGTCTTTACCGCGCAGATGATCCGACGTTCGGGTGCCAAGGTGGTGCCGATCTTCTTTCCGGGAGCCAATTCCCGCTGGTATCAGATGGCCAATCGCATTTCGGCCACGTTGCGGCAGGGGTTGTTGCTGCATGAGGTGGTGCATAGCTGCAACCGACCGCAGAAGCCCATCGTCGGCGCGCCGATCAGCGACGAGCGTATGGCCATGCTGGACAGCGACCCACGCGGGTTCATGGAATGGCTGCGGGCCCACACGCTCTCGCTCGGTGAGGGCCGCAGCTAGAATCTAGCGCGTGGGAACCGGCGTTTCGCCGCGATAATCGTAAAAGCCGCGCCCGGTTTTGCGACCAAGCCAGCCCGCCTCGACATATTTGGTAAGCAGGGGGCAGGGGCGGTATTTCGTGTCCGCCAACCCGTCGTGCAGCACATTCATGATCGCAAGGCAGGTGTCGAGCCCGATGAAATCCGCGAGTTCCAGCGGTCCCATCGGGTGATTGGCCCCCAGTTTCAGGGATTCGTCGATGGATTTGACGTTTCCGACCCCTTCATAGAGCGTATAGACCGCCTCGTTGATCATCGGCATCAGGATGCGATTGACGATGAAGGCCGGGAAATCTTCGGCTGACGCGGCGGTCTTGCCCAGCTTCTCGACCACGGCGAGACAGGCGTTATAGGTGTCCTTGTCGGTGGCGATGCCCCGGATCAGTTCCACCAATTGCATCACGGGGACTGGGTTCATGAAATGAAACCCCATGAATTTCTCGGGGCGGTCGGTGCGGCTCGCCAGGCGCGTGATTGAGATTGATGAGGTGTTCGAGGTCAGGATCGTATGCGGCTCGAGATGCGGCAAAAGCTCGTCAAAGATGGTTTGTTTCACGGCTTCGCGTTCTGTTGCAGCCTCGATCACCAGATCGGTTTTGCCCAGATCGGTGAGGGTCTGGGTGGTGACGATCCGGGCAAGGGCTGCTTCCATGTCGTCTTGCGTGATTTTACCACGGCTGACCTGACGTTCCATGTTTTTGCGAACCGCAGCCAAGGCACGCTGCAGCGCCTCGGCACTGATGTCATTGAGCAGTACGTCATAGCCTGCGACGGCCATGACATGGGCGATTCCGTTGCCCATCTGGCCTGCCCCGACCACACCGATTTTCGCGATTTCCATCTGCCAGATCCTCGTCCGATTGCTGCGCCAGCATAGGCTTCGGCGGGGGCGGGCCGCAAGGGTCGGTGATGGGTAAAATAATCCGCGAATTGGTCGTTTAGCTTTTTAGCAAGATGAATCGGTCACTCCTTAATCCGGGTGAGTATATCAAGGTGGGTTTCATGGCATTTGAACGCATGGGGCTATGGCCCCTCGACTATCGGCCTGTCCGCTACGACGGGTCCAAGTTGGAGTTTCGTGGTCCGCAACGGACATTGAGTGGGGATTTCATCGCCTGTCTTGGCGGCACAGAAACCTATGGCACCTTTATCGACCGGCCCTATCCTGATCTGATGGAACGGTCGCTGGGTCTGTCCTGTGTCAACTTCGGCTGGCCCAATGCCGGGGTTGATGCATTCCTCAAGGATGAGGGGCTGCTGCGGATGGCCTCTCGCGGGCGGGCGGTGGTGTTGCAGGTGCCCGGCGCCATGAATCTTTCCAATCCGTTCTACAAGGTGCATCCGCGACGGAACGACCGCTTTCTCGAGGCGACACCGCGGTTGCGGCGTCTTTATCCAGAGGTCGATTTCACCGAGTTTCATTTCACACGGCACATGATGCGGCGGCTGGAAGATATATCGACCGACCGCTTTGCCGTTCTGCGCGAGGGGCTGCAAGAAGTGTGGGTGGAGCGTATGCAGGTCCTCCTGCAAGAGATCGACGCACCCGTGATCCTGATGTGGTTTTCACGGCACGCGCCGGGTCTGGGATATCAGTCCTCTGGTGTGGCGGATGATCCGGCCTTTGTCAGCCGTGCCATGCTGCGCGCGGTGGGCGGCGGGGCGTCCCATGTGGTCGAGGTGGTGATCAGTGACGAGGCCTGTGCGCAGGGCACGCGCGGCATGCGCTTTGGCGCGATGCAGGAATCCGTCGCCGCCGACCTGCCGGGTCTCCTGGCGCATTCCGAGGCGTCGCGGGCGGTGTCGCCTATTCTGGAAGCACTGCTGGCTCAATGAAAAAACCCGCGCCGGTGAGGCGCGGGTCTCAATGCGGCTTTGAGTCGCCTCAGAGCTTTTCGGTCAGTTCCGGCAGGGCGGTGAAGAGATCCGCCACGAGGCCGTAATCGGCGACTTGGAAGATCGGGGCTTCTTCGTCCTTGTTGATGGCGACGATGATCTTGCTGTCTTTCATGCCGGCCAGATGCTGGATCGCGCCCGAGATGCCCACGGCGACATAGAGGTTGGGGGCCACGACCTTGCCGGTCTGCCCGACCTGCCAGTCGTTCGGCGCATAGCCCGAGTCGACCGCCGCGCGGGATGCGCCGACAGCGGCCCCAAGTTTGTCCGCGAGTTTTTCAATCAACGCGAAATCGTCCTTGGAGCCAACGCCGCGCCCGCCCGAGACCACGATCCCGGCTGAGGTGAGTTCGGGACGGTCCGAGGCTGCAACCTTGTCCTCGATCCATTCGGAGAGGCCGGGGTTGGCCGCCGCTGAAATGGTCTCAACCGGGGCTGCCGCCTGTTCGCCCGCCGCGTCAAAGGTCGAGGTGCGGAAGGAGATGACCTTTTTCGCGTCACGCGATTTCACGGTCTGGATCGCATTGCCAGCATAGATCGGACGCTCGAATGTGTCGGCATCGACCACGCCAGAGGCGTCGGAGATCACCATCACATCCAACAACGCGGCGACACGCGGCAGCACGTTCTTGGCGTCGGTTGTGGCGGGGGCCACGATATGGCTGTAGCCCCCGGCGAGCGACACGATCAGCGCAGCCGTGGGCTCTGCCAGACGGTGTCCAAGCGAGGCATCCTCGGCCACCAGCACCTTTTTCACACCGGCGATCTTGGCCGCAGCGGCCCCTGCCGCAGCAGCCGAGGCCCCACAGCAAAGCGCGGTCACATCGCCCAGTTTGGCCGCGGCCGTGACGGCCTTGGCGGTGGCGTCGAGCGCCAGTTCCCCATCAGTGACTTCGGCGAGAAGAAGAACGGACATCATACGGCTCCCACTTCCTTGAGTTTCGCAACCAGCTCGTCGACCGAGCCGAGGATCACACCGGCTGCGCGCGAGGCGGGCTCGGATGTGCTGGTGATTTCAAGCCGGGGCGTGACATCGACGCCGTAATCGGCGGCGGTTTTCTCGTCCAGCGGCTTTTTCTTGGCCTTCATGATATTCGGCAGCGACGCATAGCGCGGCTCGTTCAGGCGCAGATCGACCGTGACGATGGTGGGCGTCTTGACCTTGATGGTCTGCAAACCGCCATCGACCTCGCGGGTGACAAGGGCTGTGTCGCCGTCCAGATCGAGTTTCGAGGCGAAGGTCGCCTGTGACCAGCCCAAGAGCGCCGAGAGCATCTGGCCGGTAGCGTTCATGTCATTGTCGATCGCCTGCTTACCGCAGAGCACGAGGCCGGGCTGTTCTTCTTCGACGATTTTCGCCAGAATCTTGGCCACGCTCAACGGTTCGATGTCCTGATGCACATCGTCAGCGGCAATCACCAGGATGGCGCGATCCGCCCCCATGGCCAGCGCCGTGCGCAGCGTTTCTTGCGCCTGTTTGACGCCAATGGAAACCGCGATGACCTCATCGGCCTTGCCCGCTTCTTTCAGACGGATCGCCTCTTCAACCGCAATCTCGTCAAACGGGTTCATCGACATCTTCACATTCGCAAGATCGACACCGCTCCCGTCCGCCTTCACACGAACCTTCACGTTATAGTCGATCACACGCTTGACAGGCACGATCACCTTCATTGGCATGGTCTCCCTTATGGTGGTGAAGAGCCGGAACGACTCTTCGGCTTAACTATCCTGCGCGTTGATACCGGGTCAGGCGCGGGTAAAACAGGGCAAAATCGTCACGTTAGAGTCCGGCGACGTCGCGTTTTCGGTTTTGAGCGCAAGACTGTTGCCAGAGTGTTTCAGCGGTTTGCGCCCGGAATCCAGAGAACATCAGCCTTGCCGCTGTCATTGGCCATACGCGAGGCGACGAAAAACCAATCACTGAGGCGGTTGAGATATTTGAGCCCGGCCTCGTTGACATGTTCGAGCGCGGATAATTCCACTGTCAGCCGCTCGGCCCGACGCGATACGGTGCGGCAAAGATGCAGATGCGCTGCCAACGGCGAGCCTCCGGGCAGCACGAAACTACGCAGAGGTTCGAGGTGTTTGTTCATGGCGTCGATTTCAGCCTCCAGCCGGTCAACCTGACTGGGGGCCATACGCAACGGCGGGTATTCGGCATCTGCGTCGCGGTCCATTTCGGGGCGGCAGAGATCGGCACCGAGATCAAAGAGGTCATTCTGGATGCGCGCCAGAGCATCGTCAGTCTCGTCCTTGGCATAGAGCCGCGCCAGACCGACGGTCGCGTTGACCTCATCGACAGTGCCATAGGCGGTGACGCGCGCCGAATGTTTGGCCACGCGGGTGCCATTGCCGAGAGCTGTTTCGCCGGCGTCGCCGGTGCGTGTGTAGATTCGGTTAAGAACGACCATAGGATTACCCCCCCTGCCTGCGGAAATAGACGAAGATGAGAATGAGAATGATCGCTACAAACTGTGCGATCAACCGCCATTGCATGAGTTTGTTGGACCGTTTGGCATTTTCCACACCTTCTTTGCCAAAGGTGGAAATGCCCCGGATCAGGATCACCGCCACCGCGATGCAGCCAATCGCCACGAGGATGAAAAGCGGGTCTTGCAGCATGAGGCGTCCTTTTCGGTTGGTCAATTGGGCCACATCTAGGCGGCACGGGGCAAAAAGCGAAACAGAAAATGTGACGCGGGCTGTGCGCGCATCAAGATATTTCAGCCTTTCGAGATCACCCAGTCGAGCAGGCCGGTTGGCAGGACGCGGCGCAGGGTTCCCATCAGATAGGTGGGCGTGGTGACGTAATAGCGGGGGCGGGGGCGCGCGGAGTCGAGTGCGTGAATGAGCTTGTTTGTCACTGCCTCGGGGGGAAGTTCAAAATTGTCCTTGCTGTAATCGCCGTAGAGCCGGGGCCGGAGTTTGTCGCGGTATTCCGGCGCGCGATGCGCATTCTCCCAGTCGAACCAACGCTCAAAGGGCGCGCGGGCATTCTCGCGGATCTTGGTGGTGACAGGACCGGGTTCGATCAGGCTGACATGGATGCCGGTGCCGCGCATTTCGATCCGCAGCGTATCGGTCAGCCCTTCAAGGGCGAATTTCGTGCTGACATAGGCCCCGCGCCACCCAAGGGCCACCAGTCCGAGCACCGAGGAGCATTGCACGATACGCCCATGTCCTTGGGTGCGCATGGTCGGGATGATCTGCCGGGTCAGGTCATGCCAGCCAAAAAAATTGCTTTCAAAGATCTCTCGCAGAGCGCCGCGTGGCAGGTCCTCGACCAGTCCCGGGCAGGCATAGGCGCCGTTGTTGAAAAGGGCATCGAGCTGGCCACCCGTGGCCGCAAGCACCTCTGACACAGCCTGCGAGATGCTGGCCTCATCGGCATAATCTATGCGCGGGCTCTCAAACCCTTCGGCGCGCAGACGGTCGCAATCCGTTTCCTTGCGGCAGGCGGCGAAGACCCGCCAGCCGCGTGCGCGCAGGCCGTGGGCTGCGTTATAGCCGATGCCAGAGGAGCAGCCGGTGATCAGAATGGAGCGTTGTGTCATGCCCGACCTTGTGGCGCGCGCCGCGCCGCGATGCAAGCGCTAGTCGGAGGCCAATGTGACCATGCTGTCGGCCATCCAGCCGATGCGGTCCGTGTCCACAACGCGCAGCTTGATCCACCCTTCGCCGGGATTGTGCAGGACGATGACCTTGGTCCCGCGTGCAAGGCTGGTGATGCGGTCAAAGCGGGTGCCCGGCCCGGTGCGCAGATTGACCGAATTTCCCGAGACCTGACGGAAATCAGGCGAGGTCGCCAATGTTTCGTCGGTGGCGGCGGGCAATTGCGCGGTTGCGGCAACCTCTGGCGTCGTCGGAATCTGCGCCGGAATTGTCATTTTGACCGTTGGCAGGTGTAGCTCGATGGGCGCAGGCGCAGCAGCGCCCTCTGCAGAGGCAAGGGTCAGCATGACCTTTTGCCCCATGCTGAGGCCGAGATCATGCAGCGAGGTGATCGTGCGGGTGACCTCTGCGTCCGGTTGAGCTGTGCCATCCTGCGCCAGTTCGATCACATTGACCCGAAGCGGGCGCTGTTTGGGCCGCTGGTTGTCAAGCAGCGCACGCGCCTGAAAGGAGTCGGCTGAGGGACGATAGTCGGCTCCGCCGCTCAACTCATAAAAAGACCATCCTAGAAATGCAAAACTCACAAGAATTAAGCGCCACATCGCGCGTTCCCCCCAATTACCATACGTTTGAATAAATGCTTGGCAGCCCATGTATTATACCCGATTCGCCTCTCTGAATGAGGGGGAAATCGGAAAAGTTTGGAACCTGTGCTCTCTGGGTGCTTTACGCCGCAAGGTGGCGCGGCTATCACCATATCCATGAGTGATTTACTGGACGACCCCAATATGCAGCCCGAAGCTGTGTCGGAGCCGCTGCGCCGCGCGATTGGCGAGCGTTATCTGACCTATGCGCTGTCCACAATCATGCACCGGGCGCTGCCCGATGCGCGCGACGGGTTGAAGCCGGTGCATCGCCGCATTCTCTATGCGATGCGCGAGTTGCGGTTGTCGAGCACGGGGGGGTTCCGCAAATCTGCCAAGATTTCCGGCGATGTGATGGGCAACTATCACCCGCATGGCGATGCCGCAATTTACGATGCGATGGCGCGTCTGGCGCAGGATTTCGCGGTGCGTTACCCGCTGGTGGACGGGCAGGGCAATTTCGGCAATATCGACGGCGATAACCCTGCCGCCAGCCGCTATACTGAGGCGCGGATGACCGCCTTTGCCGAGGCACTGCTGGATGGGTTGGCCGAGGACGCGGTGGATTTTCGCGACAATTACGACGGCACGTTGCGCGAACCGATCGTTTTGCCCGCCTCCTTTCCGAACCTTTTGGCGAATGGATCGTCAGGCATCGCCGTGGGCATGGCCACGAACATTCCGCCGCATAACATCGCCGAGTTGATTGATGCGTGTTTGCATCTGATCAAGTCGCCCGATGCCCGTGACGAGACGCTGCTCACCTATATCCCCGGCCCCGATTTCCCCACCGGCGGTGTGATCGTCGAGCCGCCCGAGAGCATTGCGCAGGCTTACCTGACCGGGCGAGGTGCGTTCCGCCTGCGCTGCAAATGGGCATTGGAGGATCTGGGGCGCGGTCAATGGCAGATCGTTGTCACCGAAATCCCCTATCAGGTGCAGAAATCCAAGCTGATCGAGCGGATTGCTGAGCTGATCCAGACCCGCAAGGTGCCGATCCTTGCCGATGTCCGCGACGAGAGCGCCGATGATGTCCGGCTGGTCCTCGAGCCGCGCTCCAAGAATGTCGATCCCGAGGTGTTGATGGGCATGATGTATCGCAATTCCGAATTGGAATTGCGGTTCTCGCTCAACATGAACGTGCTGATTGACGGGGTCACGCCCAAGGTGTGCTCGCTCAAGGAGGTGTTGCGCGCCTTTCTCGATTTCCGCCAAGAGGTGTTGCTGCGTCGCTCGGCGCATCGGATGGAAAAGATCGACCACCGGCTTGAGGTTCTGGAAGGGCTCATCGTCGCTTTCCTCAATCTCGACCGCGTGATTGACATCATCCGTTATGATGACGACCCCAAGGCGGCGCTGATGCGCGAGGATTGGGGACGCACGGTGCCGCGCGCCATGTCCGAGGCCGACTATGTGTCGCCCCCGCCCACCGATGAGCCGGGGCTGACCGATGTGCAGGCCGAGGCGATCCTCAACATGCGGCTGCGCAGCTTGCGCCGTCTGGAAGAGATGGAATTGCGGGCCGAGCGTGACGCGCTGATGCAAGAGCGTGCGGGGTTGGAAGATCTGCTCGAGGATGTATCCCTGCAATGGGCGGCAGTGGCGGATCAGTTGAAAGAGGTCCAGAAGACCTTTGGCAAGACCCATCCCATAGGCGCGCGCCGCACGAAATTCGCGGAGGCGGGTAGCGTCGAGGAGGTGCCGCTTGAGGCGATGATCGACCGCGAGCCGATTACCGTGGTGTGCAGTCAAATGGGGTGGATCAGGGCCATGACCGGGCATCTTGATCTGAGCCGCGAGTTGAAATTCAAGGATGGCGACGCGCCGCGGTTCATGTTCCATGCCGAAACCACCGACCGGATTCTGGTGTTTGGCAGCAATGGGCGCTTCTACACGATCAGCGCGTCGAACCTGCCCGGCGGGCGCGGCATGGGCGAGCCGCTGCGCCTGATGGTCGATCTGCCCAACGAGGCCGCAATCGTCGACCTGCTCATTCACAAGCCAGGGCGCAAATTGCTGGTTGCTTCAACTGCTGGAGATGGATTCATCGTGCCCGAAGATGAAGTGATCGCCCAGACCCGCAGCGGCAAGCAGGTGCTGAACCTCAAGGACCCGGCACGGGCCTCTGTCTGTCGTCCGGTGACGGGGGATCACGTCGCCTGTGTGGGTGACAACCGCAAGGTGCTGGTCTTCAGCCTGGATGAATTGCCGGAGCTTGGGCGCGGCAAGGGTGTGCGGCTTCAGAAATACAAGGATGGTGGGCTGAGTGATGCAACCACCTTTAATCTGGCCGAGGGGCTGACATGGCGCGATCCGGCGGGGCGCACCCGCACCGAAAGCAATCTTGAGGAATGGCTGGGCAAGCGCGCAGGATCGGGCCGTATGGCACCGCGCGGTTTTCCCCGTGACAACCGCTTTACCTGATCGGCCCTTGTCTGTTGCGGATGGGCGGCGTATAGCCCCGGCCTGACCCAAAAGGAGCCCTTGCAATGGTAGGTAGTGCCAATCTCAACGTCATGCTCAAGGCCGCGCGCAAAGCGGGGCGGGCACTGGCCAAGGATTTCCGAGAGGTCGAGAACCTGCAGGTCAGTATGAAGGGTGCCGGCGACTTTGTCAGCCGCGCCGATATCGCCGCCGAGAAGATCCTCAAGACCGAGTTGATGGGCGCGCGTCCGACCTATGGCTGGCTGGCCGAAGAGGGCGGCGAGGAAGAGGGGCAGGACCCCACGCGCCGCTGGATTGTTGACCCGCTGGATGGCACCACGAATTTTCTGCACGGCCTGCCGCATTGGGCCGTGTCCATTGCGCTCGAGCACAAGGGCGAGGTCGTGGCGGGCGTGATCTACGATGCCAGCAAGGACGAGGCTTTCTTTGCCGAAAAAGGTGCCGGCGCCTGGATGAACGAGAGCCGTTTGCGCGTCTCGGGGCGCAGCAAGATGATCGAGTCGATTTTTGCCACTGGCCTGCCCTTTGGCGGGCGGGCCGACCTGCCCGAAACCTTGCAGGATCTGGCGCGGCTGATGCCCACCTGTGCTGGGGTGCGTCGGTGGGGATCGGCGGCGCTCGATATGGCCTATGTGGCGGCGGGGCGCTACGAGGGGTTCTGGGAGCGGCGGCTGAACGCTTGGGATCTGGCGGCAGGCGTGATCATCGTGCGCGAGGCGGGCGGATTTGTTGAGCCGTTGCGCCCCGGTGGGAATATTCTCGCCGATGGCGAGGTGATCTGTGGCAACGAGGCGATTTTCGATAAGTTTTCGGGCGTGATCCGGGGCTGACACGCTAAAATTGCAGCGCGTGGATGCTCTTAGCGGTCCGAGGGATGGTTGACCCCGTCCACCCATCCGATCGGGTCCAGATCGCGTGGATTCACGCCCTCAAGCGCCCCCAGATTGATGCCGTATTCATTGGGGTCGGATCGACGCTGATGGTGGGTGTAGATGCCGCAGGTCTTGCAAAAATAGTGTTTTGCCGTCCCGGTTCCCCATTGGTAGAGCGTGAGATTGTCGGCACCCTTGACGATCTCTACCCCGCTGAGGGGGGCCGAGACCGCCGCAGCGCCACGCCGTCTGCAAAACGAACAATCACATCGCCGCGCCGCATTCAGCCCCTCCGAGAGCGTGACGCGCAGTTCAACCGCACCGCAATGACAGGTTGCCTTGAGGGGATGGGTCATCGGCGTTTGCTCACCTTTGGAATGGAACTGCGGCGAAAGCGATAGTCAGCTTCGGGATGGGGCGGGGTGCCATGGGTTTCGCGCCAAAAGCGCGGCCCTCCAAGCCGTAGAAACACCGGCAAGGTCAGGACCACGCCCGCCACAAAGCCACCCGCATGGGCCCAATAGGCAACCCCGCCCATGTCGGGATCGCTGCCGAGACCAGCCATCACCTGAAACGCGAACCAAAGCGCCAGCATGAGTGCTGCCGGAATGGTGATGACGCGGAAAAACACGATGAATATGAGCAAGATATCGACACGCGCCTTGGGAAAGAGCAGAAGGTAACCGCCCATCACCCCGGCAATCGCCCCCGAGGCCCCCACGGTTGGCACCATCGAGCCTGGACCGCCCAAGATATGCGCGAGCCCCGCCGCGACGCCGGTGGCAAGGTAGAAGGCGAGATAAGGCAGATGGCCCATCCGATCCTCCATATTGTCACCGAAGATCCAGAGAAACAGCATGTTGCCCGCTAGATGCAGCACGCCCCCATGCAGGAACATCGAGGTCAGCAACCCGGTGAAATCGCCCAGCTGAGTCACTTTGGCGGGGATCATCGCCCAGTCGTAGAAAAAGAGATTGAGCGCCCGCTCATCCGCGAAAAGCGGCCAATAGGCCATAAAAACCACCACGTTGAGCGCAATCAGCCCGTAGGTGACATAGGGTCTGCGCCCCGAAGGGTTATGATCGCGGATCGGGAACATGAGCGAAAGCTAGCGCGCATTCGCCCGGTCGGAAAGCGCCAAATCGCGGCGCATGCACCGCTATCTTGAAAAGAAAGCTGTCCGAAATCTTTTGAAGATTTCGGACCCTAGTCTTTGCTTCAGGACATGCCGCTCAAAAGCGCCGCATTTCCGCCCGCTGCCGTGGTATCCACGCAGACATGACGCTCGTGCAGCGCGTGGCCGGTATCGGGCAAGCCGGTGATGAGTGGCAGGATCGGACCTGCGCGCCGTGCCATGGCCCCGGCATAGCTGCGCGCCTCGCTCTCGCATCCCCACCAGAGCACGCCCGAGAGGCCGCCCATGGTCACAAGTGCCTCGGGATCGACGCGGCCTGTGGCGATCACCGCGACACCGCCCAGCGCCTCGACCGATCGCGCCTGCGCCGCCGCCAGGTCCGCCCCCGGTCCCATGCAAAGGAGCGCGGGACGCACATGGCTGGTCAGCCGGTTCGATTCCCCCGTCGGCCCCGGCAGAACAAGGGCGGCGCGGGGCGCACGGGCGGCGGCATTGGCGGCATCGAGCGCCTTTTGGGCCGCATTGGCCGACATGGCCTCAGTCCACTTTTCGCCCTGTTCCGGCGCGGGGTGCGCCGTAAAGCGCGTAAGGTAATGCGGCCCGCCCGCCTTGGGGCCGGTGCCGGACATGCCTTCGCCGCCAAAGGGTTGGCTGCCCACGATGGCGCCGATCTGGTTGCGGTTGACATAGATATTGCCCGCGTGCACGGCCTCGGTCACGTGCTGCACGCGGTCGTCGATCCGGGTCATCAGGCCAAAGGTCAGGCCATAGCCGGTGGCGTTGATCGCACTGATCACGCGGTCAAGATCGCCTGATTTGAACGTGGCGACATGCAGGACAGGACCAAAGATTTCGCGCTCGATATCACCAATCCCGCCGATCTTGATCAGCGTTGGCGCAATATAGGTGCCCGCGTTGGGGGTCTTCAGCTCGTGCAAGAGCCGCCCCTCGGCACGCGCGGTCTGGATATGCGCGGCAATGCCCGCGCGCGCCTCTTCGTCGATCACCGGGCCGCAATCGGTCGCAAGGTGCCACGGGTTGCCGACAGTGAGCGCATCCATCGCGCCGGTCAGCATTTCGAGAAAATGTGGCGCGATGTCGTCCTGCACATAAAGGCAACGCAGCGCGGAACAGCGTTGACCGGCCGATTGAAACGCGCTCTCGACAATCGCCTGCACGGCCTGTTCGGGCAGCGCTGTAGAGTCCACGATCATGGCGTTCATGCCGCCGGTTTCCGCGATGAGCGGCGCGCCGGGACGCAGGTTCTTGGCCATGGCCGCGCGGATTTTCAGCGCGGTTTCTGTCGAGCCGGTAAAGGCCACGCCACCGACGCGCGCGTCAGAGGTAAGCGCCGCGCCTACATCGCCCGCACCGGGCAGAAGTTGAAGTGCTGTGGCAGGCACGCCCGCCTTGTGCATCAGACCCACAGCCAGATGTGCGATCAGCGGCGTCTGCTCCGCCGGTTTGGACAGGACGGCATTGCCAGCGGCCAGTGCGGCGGCGATCTGGCCGGTAAAGATGGCCAGCGGGAAATTCCATGGGCTGATGCAAGTGAAGGTGCCGATGGGCGTGCCCTCGGGCGCATTGGCAGCGTAGTAACGCAGGAAATCCACCGCCTCGCGCAACTCGGCCACCGCATCGGGGATGGATTTCCCGGCCTCGCGGCTGAGGATCGCAAATATCTCACCATAATTCTGTTCGTAGAGGTCCGCTACGCGGTTGAGGATCACGCCCCGTTCCTTGGCTTGGGCGCTCCACGGCGTCGCGGCGGCTAGGGCCGCCTCGATATCGTCCTTGCTGGCCCAAGCCACGCTGCCGGGCGTGTCGGCGGGATCGGCGGGGTTCTCGACGGCGTCCGGCGCGTGCGGCGCGGGCGTGCCTGCGATCAGCGGTGTGGCCTCCCAGCGGTGCTGGGCATAAGGCACACGCGCCGCTTCGATGGTGTCGAGTGTCGGCTGGTGGCGCAGGTCAAAGCCGCGCGAATTGGGGCGCTCGGGCTGGAACAGGTCCGGACCCTTGGGCAGATGCGGTTGCGGATCGTTCACGGCGGTAAACGGATCGCGGGCAACGTCTTCAGGGCTGACCTCTTCGTCAACGATCTGATTGACAAAGCTGGAATTTGCCCCGTTTTCCAACAGACGCCGCACCAGATAGGCCAAGAGATCGCGATGCGCGCCGACGGGGGCATAGATGCGGCACCGGGTGCCCTCTGCCTTGAGGATGATGTCATGCAGCGCCTCGCCCATGCCATGCAGACGCTGGAATTCAAAGGTGCTCTTGTCGCTTGCCATGTCGAGGATGGCGGCGGCGGTATGGGCGTTATGGGTGGCGAATTGCGGATAGATGCGGTCCGTCATCGACAGGAGCTTGCGCGCATTGGCGATATAGCTGACATCCGTCGCCGGTTTGGAGGTAAAGACCGGAAAGCCGTCGATCCCCGCCACCTGTGCGCGCTTGATCTCGGTATCCCAGTAGGCGCCCTTGACGAGGCGCACCATGATCTTGCGGTCGAGGCGGGTGGCAAGGTCGTAAAGGAAATCAATCACATGGCTGGCGCGTTGACCGTAAGCCTGCACCACAACGCCAAAGCCGTCCCATCCGGCAAGCGCCGGCTCTTCCAGAAC
This sequence comes from Roseovarius sp. 217, assembly GCF_000152845.1. Lineage (GTDB taxonomy): Bacteria > Pseudomonadota > Alphaproteobacteria > Rhodobacterales > Rhodobacteraceae > Roseovarius. Next base: position 82,265 of record NZ_CH902584.1, on the reverse strand, counting down.
GGTCTCGATCACGTCGAGCGACAGCGACAGGCGATCCGCTTCTTCGGCGTCGATGTTGAGGCCCATCTTGGCGGATTTCGCCAAGAGCGCGAGGCTGCGCAAGCGCGGCACCAGAACCGCCATGACCTGTTCGCGCTGCGCCACCTCATAGCGAGGGTGCAGCGCCGAAAGTTTGACCGAAATGCCGGGGTTGCTGCGGATGTCCGGGTTGGTGCAGGCAGTGGCGATCGCGGTGATCGCGCGGCTGTAACTGAGATGATAGCGGGTGGCGTCCCCATCGGTGCGCGCGGCCTCGCCCAGCATGTCATAGGAATAGCTGTAGCCCTTTTTCTCCATGCCTGCCGCGCGGTCCATGGCACCCTGAATGGTCTCGCCCAGCACGAATTGGCGGCCCATCTCTTTCATCGCGCGGCCCACGGCGGTGCGGATCACCGGCTCGCCCAGCCGCTTGATGGCGCTGCGCAGATGGCCCACGGGGCCAGGTTTTTCGTCCTTGAGCACCTTGCCGGTCAGCATCAGAGCCCAGGTTGAGGCATTGACCAAAGGTGAGGTGGAATGGCCCATATGCCTGCCCCAGTCCGAGGGCGCGATCTTGTCCTCGATCAGGGCGTCGATCGTGTCGGCATCGGGCACGCGCAAGAGCGCCTCTGCCAGACACATGAGCGCAATGCCCTCATCGGTCGAGAGGCCGTATTCGGCCAGAAACACCTCCATCAGCCCGGGACTCGACTGGCCGCGAATATCGCGCACCAAACCCGCGCCGCGTGCGCAAATCCGTGCCCGGTCCGCGTCAGAGAGGGCAGCAGCGGCTTTGAGGCGCGCCAGTGTTTCAGCTTCATCCGCGTAGGTGGCAAGGTCGATGGCGCGGCGGATATCGGTGTCGTATGGCATAGAGGCCCCCAATGGTTCGATGGTGCATCGTAGCATCATTGAACAAGTGACTTTTCCTGATTAGAATGAATTTTCAGGCCGGATGGTTTGAAAATGGAGGGGTCGATGGATCAAAACGAGCAGCTTGACCTCGACCGCTTTGACCGGGCGATTCTGCGGGTTCTCGCGGGGGATGGACGGATCAGCGTCACCGAGTTGGCGCGCGAGATTGGGTTGTCGAAATCGCCCACGCAGGCGCGGCTTCGGCGGCTGGAGCGCGACGGCGTCATCACCGGCTACCGCGCGCTTTTCGATCCCATCCGCCTCGGGCTCGATCACGTCAGTTTCGTCGAAGTGCGCCTGCATGATACCCGCGAAGCGGCGCTGGCAGAGTTCAACGCCGCGGTGTCAAAAATCCCCGAGATCGAGCAAGTGCATCTGATCGCAGGGAACTTTGACTACCTGATGAAAATCCGCACGCAGAGCATGGCCGATTATCGCCGGGTGCTGGCCGAACATATCTCGACCCTGCCGCATCTGGCGAATACCTCGACCTATGTGGCGATGCAGGCGGTCAAGGAAAATGCGCTCTCGGATGTGATCTGATCCGCCGACCCGGCCCGCCTTTGGCTTTACACCCCCGTCAAAGCGGATATTGTCCGCTCCGCAGACCCCGTGCCCGCGTGGTGGAATGGTAGACACATGAGACTTAAAATCTCCCGGCCGTATGGCCGTGCCGGTTCGAGTCCGGCCGCGGGCACCATGATAACTCAGAGAATGAATGGTTTGCAGCTTTCCAACTGAGAAATCTGTGATGGATTGCCTTGGTCTGACGGGCGCGATGCTTCTGTTGTTGAGCACTTGGCCACGCGGCGCCAGCCGCAGTGAGAGGCCGCCTGTTCCAAATCATTCGACGACGATGGATCTCGAAAAGGTGATGGAGTTCGACTGACTCCTGCCGGAAGCGTTACAGTCGCGCATTCTGGAGGCGACGCAATTGGCCTGCCTGTTCTTCGCAGTATCGGGCTCGCAAAGGAGCGGCTTGGCCAGTTTGACCTCCTCGCAACGGGTGTCGATGTGGATGGGTCTTACTGTGAACCCCTGACCTATCTCCTGCGCTCCGTCGATGTCCTCAAGAGCGGACCGAACCCTGTAGATCATTAAATCCGTCATGGACGGGGAAAAACGCGCAGACCAGCGTACGAAAAGATGGCAGATGACCGGCTTGCATCAGGGTGCGCCGGTCCTGAGTGCGGTCCAGACTTGGTCAAAGGCGTTGTCGAAGTAGGCGGTATTGCAGTGGACGTCCCACGGGTGCCTATGCGCGGCAAACTTGTCCTTCGAAAAGCCGCTGGCCTCGCATAGCTCCTGCGTCGGATGACAAACCACTTGAACTCGGTTGGAAGACTTGAGCGCTGCGCGGAGGGACCGGGCATACGCCTCGCGATGATGGACAAGTGAGCCGGACTCGACGAATTCATCTCCTAGCCGGAAACGGGCGGTTGCTTCGCACATATCCGGAGATGCAATCCAGAAGATGTGTTCGAAATCGCAGAAATCTTCCAATTTGCGAATATTCTGCGCGATCTGGCGTGTGGTGGAGTCGTAGAATTTTATCAGGTCAGCCGAGACCTCGTGAACGATCGGCACATTCGGTGAAATCTTGCGTCCGTTGCACCCCGGAAATCCGGCACGCAGGTCACCATGTGCCCGAATGATTCCATCGCCCATCAAACCACAGCCTACAATGATCAAGGTGCGGGCCTCGTCCGCGACCACATCGGCAAATTGGTCCCGCACATTGTCAGGATATTTGAAGGTCCGGAACCGCGTGGTTTTGATCTTTGCGAAAGGATCGGTTCTCAAGAAGTTCAGCATCGCAAATTGCGCGGTTTGGCCAAACGGGTTTGCCAGAGCATGGTCCCTTGCCCCGCCCAGATGGCTGTTGCCAACCACGAGCAGGGGCGTGGCGTTTGGGCGGCCTGCCGTCCGAGTGTTTCCTGCAAAGGCGTCAAGCAGTGCCTCTTCACAGTCCACATCCCCTATTCCGGCAGATGTGGCCGGGGTGTCTGACTCCCCCTCCAGACAGAGCCGCTCAAAGACCGTCATCACGCTGGCAACAGAAGCAGGCCGCACGGATCTCAGGTTGTCCTCAAAATTCTCTGAATATGCGCCCGGATTCGTGACCAATTCGAACGACGGGAAGTAATCCGCGTCGTCGTGATCCTCGCAGAAGTCTCCGGCAACGGCACGCAGAACGGATTTGGAGTAGGTTGAGGCGCATAAGACATGCTGTGGTGCGGCTGTTGCCGTCAAGGGAACCGGAGAAACAGTCAGGACCATGCGAAACTCACGACCACCGCGCAGATCACGGATTTCGGCGCAAAGGGCACGCAGGTCCGTTAAGATCTCATCATAGCGAAAGTTGACAAATTCGTGCGCGTTTTGATCGAACTGGCCCGCGATCACGCCGGGCGCCACCGGGAGAACGGTGCCGCAGGATTTGACACGCCACGCCTCGGTCAGTCCGAGGGTGAAGACCAGAACATCAAGGTCATCCAGTGCGGCCAGGACCGCTTTCAAATGCGTGGCACGCGCTGACCGCAAGGCACTTTCGTTCTGAAAGGGGGCTTCGAATTGCGCGGGTCTCAGGGGGTCGATGACGCCCCCGTCGACGGACCATGCGGCCTCGCTTGGGACACGCGCGCTGCGTGCTTCCTGCACAAGCTGAAGTGCCTGCTTGACCGTGTAGATATTGCCGTAGTTTGCGGAAAAGGACTTTGCCCTGATGTTGTCGACAGAGTCATAGAACGGAACGTTGAAATCCCGGTCGCGCAGCCAGTTGGCGATATGCTGCGCAAAGCAGCTTCCCATCGTCACGATTGTATCTTGGCGGGTGATCAGGAATTTCGGAGTGTGGATGCCCGGCATGTTCGCCGGGTCAGACTGCTGGACGCCCGTGCGCCAAAACCGGTCGGGCGAGAGGCCAGTGTAGGGATTTCCATCCTTGTGATGGGGCGTCTCGGCCCTGCCTTTGGTTTCTTTCCGTCCTGGCTCCGCGGGTTTCTGAAACCGTCGCAAGAGCCGATTCAAGGCTCGGATGTCCTTCAACTGGAATACTCCCAACTGGTATGGCCTGTATTGCCCCATCGCTTACATTGATAACGAGTTCAAGTCCGCGTGGCGTGTTTGACGCTCCTGGCGTGGGATCCCGTACATGAAACCGCTGACGGGTTCGGTCACCTCTATCCTTGGTGCTCTGCTCCAATCCCTTGAAACATCTTGAAGAGATCGACTGTGCTCTGGGTGCCGATCCGGTCGAAAGTGCTATCTAGCCACGCCTTGGCAGTGTCACGCCCGATGTCACGCAGACGGGTCAGAAAGGCCCATTCCACATTCATTTTGGACGAGGCCCCCATCGGATTGAGCAGTGCCTCATTCTCGATCAGATGCACCTTGACCGGGCGGTATTCATCTGTCGAGAGCTTGCCTTGGTCAATCAATCGGTCAACGAAATTGATCGCGCGCAGTTCCTTGAGCAGGCTGGAGTTGAAGCTGATCTCATTCAGGCGGTTCTGGATTTCCTGCGCCGTGCGCGGCGCGCCCTTGCGCTCGATCGGGTTGATCTGGATGACCACGATGTCATCGGTTCCGGTCTTGCCATAGAGCGGAAAGAGTGCGGGATTGCCCATATAACCGCCATCCCAGTAAGGAATTCCGTCGATCTCGACCGCCTGATACATTTGCGGCAGGCAGGCTGAGGCCATGACCATATCCACTGTCATCTCTTCGCGGGAAAACACGCGGACGCGACCCGTTTCGACATTCGTAGCCGAGACAAAGAGCTGAAACGCCGTGCATTTGCGCACCATCTCAAAGTCGATGCTCTCTGCCACCAGATCGCGGAGCGGGTTGATGTTCATCGGGTTGAGTTGATAGGGCGAGGCGATGCCGGTGAGGGCATTCATGAAATGATAGAACGGGTTATTTTCCAGCCCCCAGTTGCCGGTGATCCGGTCCATGGGAGTGCGTTGCAGCGGCGAGTTCTTGACGCTGCCACTCATGTCGCGCCAGAAACGATCAAGTGCCTCGCGGGCACCGTCCGGACCGCCGCGGGTATACCCATCGGCCAAGGCCACCGCGTTCATCGCCCCCGCAGATGTGCCCGATACACCAACAATATGCAGTCGCCCATCTTCGAGCAGGTAGTCCAGCACGCCCCAGCTAAACGCGCCATGCGCACCGCCCCCCTGAAGCGCCAAGTTGATCGGTTTGCCTTTGTTGCTCATGGGGTGGTCATTCCTTCGTTGTCCCGCGCGGAGGCTGCTCAACCACAGGCTATCAGTGCGGACCGGGCTACGCTATGCCTGTGGCGGTCTTGTGTCATCACAATCCCTCTCAGACCTGATAATAGGCACGATACCAGGTTACGAATTGGGCAATTCCGTCGTGGATTTCGGTATTTGGCTGATAGCCGGTCAGACGCTTCAAGAGTTGTGCATCGGCCCATGTGGCAGGCACGTCACCCTTTTGCATCTCCATCATGTTGCGGATGGCGGGACGGTCCAGCGCGTCTTCGATGGCCGCGACGAAATCCAAGAGCCGCACCTTCTGTGAGTTGCCGATATTCACGATCCGGTAGGGCGCAACGGGGGACAGGCTGTCGCCCGCCGCAATATCCTCGGGTGCGTCTGGCCGCACGGGCGCGGCATCCATCAAGAGGCGGATGCCGCGCACCAGATCACCCACATAGGTGAAATCGCGATACATCTCGCCATGGTTGTAGATGTCGATGGGACGGCCCGCCAGAATAGCCTCGACGAATTTGAAATAGGCCATGTCGGGGCGGCCCCATGGCCCATAGACGGTAAAGAACCGAAACATCGTGGTGGGCAGGTTCCACAGATGGGCATGGGCGTGGCCCATTGATTCCGTCGCCTTCTTGGTGGCGGCGTAGATCGTCATCTGACTGTCGGCCTTCATGGTCTCGGCATAGGGCATGTCGGTATTGGCGCCGTAGATCGACGAGGTGGAGGCCATCAGCAGATGGCATACCGCGTGGCGCTTGGCCGCTTCCATCACGGTGAACGTGCCCACGATATTGGCGTCGATATAGGCGCGCGGGTTCTCGAGGCTGTAGCGCACGCCCGCTTGTGCGGCGAGATGCACAATGATGTCGGGGGCACAGGCGTCGATGGCGGCGTCCACCGCCGCCTGATCCTCGAGCATGGCCTCGGTTGCGACAAAGCCCGGCTTTTGCAGCAGCATCTGGTGGCGGCGCCTTTTGAGGCTGACGTCGTAGTAATCGGTCATGCCGTCCAGCCCGTGAACGGTCATGCCCTCATTCAGCAGGAGATCAGCCAGATGATAGCCGATAAAACCTGCGGTGCCGGTGATGAAGACCCGTGTCATCGGCCCGCCCCCCGGACGGTCATTGCAGATCGGCAAAGGCGGATTGGAGCCGCTCTACCGCCTCGGCGACACGCGCACGCGGTGTGCCAATGTTAAAGCGCAGGAACGTCTCGCCGCCGCTGCCAAAATGCGCCCCGACCGACGGCACGACGCGCGCATCCTCATGCACACGGCGCAACACCTCCGTCATCTCCATGCCGGTCGCAGCAAAGTCGACCCATGCGAGATAGGTCGATTGCATCGGCATGCCTTTCAGCGCCGGAATCTGCGCGATCCCATCGAGAAATAACCGGTGATTGCCCTCGATATAGGCGACCAGCCCGTCGACCCAATCCGCGCCCCCCGGAGAATAGGCGGCGCGGGTGAGCGCGACTCCCATCAGATTGGGCTGTGTTTGATGCTCAAGCAGCGCTTGCCGAAAGCGCTTGCGCAACTCGGGGTTGGGAATTGTGACCGTGCCCAGACGCGCCCCCGCCGTGTTGAATGTCTTTGAGGCCGCCGTAAGCACAAAGGTGCGATCCGCGGCCTCGGGGGCCGCCTTGAGAAAGCTTGTAAATGTCTGGCCGGGATAGACCAGATCGTGGTGGATTTCATCCGCCACCATGATCAGATCGTGCCGCGCGCAGATATCGGCCAGATGCCGCAGCTCGTCCGGTGTCCAGATGCGACCCGCAGGGTTGTGGGGTGAGGAAATGAGCATCATCCGCTCCTTGCCCGTCAGCCCGGCTTCGAGCGCGTCGAGATTCATGTGATAAACGCCATTCTCGATGATCAGCGGTGCCTCGTGAACCACCCGCTTGGTCAGTTTGATCTTATGCGTGAACTCATGGTAAACAGGGGTGAAGATGATCACCTCGTCGCCCGGATCGGTGTAGGTCTCGAGAATCAGCGCGATGGCATGGCCCAACCCGGCTGTGCTGGACATATGGTCAGGATCCACAGTCCAGCCGTGCCGCTCGTGCATCCACCAGGCAACCGCCGCGTTCATGTCCTCGTCGCCCGCGAAATACCCGTAGTTGCCGCGCTCGATCAGGTCCTGCATTGCCTCCTGAAGCACATCGGCGGCGCGGAAATCCATGTCGGCCACCCACATCGGAATCCCGTCGTCGGGTGAAACACCGCCATAGGCGTGCATCCTGTCCCACTTGCTGCTGCCGGTGCCGCGGCGGTCGATGATCTCGTCGAAATTCATGGGGTTCTCCGGGTCTGGGTTCGCGCGGCAGGCTAACCGATCACAGCCCGAGCGCAAGAGGCGTTGCAGAATGCCCGACCATCGCCTAAATAGCCGCCATGAAACGGTCAATTCTGATCCATCCCGACCCACGCCTGAGAAAGGTCTGCACGCCCGTGACGGACGTGTCCGATGCCTTGCGCAAACTCTCGCAGGATATGTTTGAGACCATGTATGACGCACCGGGCATCGGCCTTGCTGCGCCGCAGGTGGGGGTGATGGACCGGTTGATCGTGCTTGACTGTGTAAAGGACGAAGGGGCCACACCGCGCCCCATCGCGATGTTGAACCCCGAAATCACCGCTTTTTCCGACCAAACGAGCGTCTATGAGGAAGGCTGTTTGTCGATCCCCGACCAATTCGCCGATGTCACCCGGCCTGCAGAGGTCGAGGTGCGCTGGATGGATCTTGACGGGGTTGAGCACAAGGAAGGGTTTGGCGGTCTCTGGGCCACTTGCGTGCAGCACGAGATCGACCATCTCGATGGCAAGCTCTTTATCGACTATCTGAGCGCGATGAAGCGCCAACTCATCACCCGCCGCATGCAAAAGCTCAAGCGCGAATTGGCGCGGGGTTAGGCCGTGGCGCCGCGTGCCTGCCTGCGTTGGCCAGACAAACGGCTGCGGATGGCTGCGGCACCGGTCACTGAGATCACCGATGCAACGCGCGCCCTCTGGGACGAGATGGTCGCGGTGATGGAGGCGATGCCGGGGGTGGGTCTTGCCGCCACGCAACTCGGCGAGATGCAGGCGCTTGCCGTGGTCGATGCCAGCACGGCGCGCGGGCAGGCGGTGCGTATGGCCAACCCGGAAATCCTGCACGCGAGCGTGCAATTGCGGCCCCATGACGAGGCCAGCCCCTGTCTGCCCGGTGTGTCCGCCATGATTGAGCGTCCGCGCGGGGTGACGGTGCGGTTTCTGAATGCAGACGGAGAGGATGAGGAACGCGATTTCGTGGGTCTCTGGGCCACGAGCGTGCAGCATCAGATCGACCATTTGCAGGGGCGGATGTATTTCGACCGCCTCAGCACAGTAAAACGCGACATGCTGCTCAGGCGCGCGCGCAAGATCGGCTGAGGCGGTGCCGGGGGCGGCGTCGGATTTGAGTATTTTTGGAACAGTGAAAGAGGCGGCATGCGTGTGATCTTCATGGGAACGCCGGATTTCTCTGTGCCGGTGCTTGAGGCTTTGGTTGCAGCGGGGCATGAGGTGGCCGCCGTTTATTGCCAGCCGCCGCGCCCGGCGGGGCGGGGCAAAAAGGACCGCCCAAGCCCGGTGCAGGCGCGCGCCGAGGCGCTTGGTCTGCCAGTGCGCCATCCGGTGAGTTTGAAAGGGGCTGAGGCGCAGGCGGAATTCGCAGCACTCAAGGCTGATGTGGCGGTGGTGGTGGCCTATGGTCTCATTCTGCCGCAAGCGGTGCTGGATGCGCCCGCGCGCGGCTGTTTGAACATCCATGCCAGCCTCTTGCCCCGCTGGCGGGGGGCAGCCCCCATTCACCGCGCCATCATGGCGGGGGATGTCGAGACGGGGATCTGCATCATGCAGATGGAGGCGGGATTGGATACCGGGCCGGTTCTGTTGCGCGGGGCGATGACGATCGGGCCGCAGGAGACGACGGGGGAATTGCATGACCGCTTGTCTGGACTTGGTGCGCGGTTGATTATTGAGGCGCTCGGGCGGCTCGATGATCTTCGGCCCGTGCCGCAATCCGAGGCGGGTGTGACCTATGCCGCCAAGATCGACAAATCAGAGGCGCGGGTGGAGTGGACGCGCCCCGCCGCAGAGATTGACCGCTTGATCCGGGGGCTCTCGCCCTTTCCGGGGGCGTGGTGCGAGGTGGGGGGAGAGCGGATCAAGCTGCTATGCTCGACCGTAGCCGAGGGGCAAGGTGCGCCGGGTGTCGTTCTCGATGACGGGTTGACCGTGGCCTGTGGCACGGGGGCTGTGCGGCTTTTGCGCTTGCAACGGGCCGGGCGCGCGGCGCAGGATGCCGACGAGTTCCTGCGCGGCATGCCCTTGCCGTGTGGCACGCAATTGGGGTGACACGATGTTCATGCAACTCTTTGGCACGGTGGTGATCGCGGGCATCGTCGGCTACGCGAGCGAGAAAAGCGGCTTCACGCGCAATGGCTATCTGCCCTCAATCATCATCTGCATCGGCGGCGCATTTCTCTTTTACTTTGTCCGGATCATGTTCGGCATCCGCTTTGGTGCGCCGGGGATTGATGCGATCCTGTCCTCGGTCGGCGCGCTCATCATTCTGCCGACCCATTGGCGCAAGCGGAGGTAAGGCATGGGCATCCTCGGGCTCTTGATCGTGGGCATCGCAGCCGGGTTTCTGGCGACGCGGTTGATGCGGGTCGAACTGGGGGTGGTGCCGACGATCCTGATTGGGATCGCCGGGACGCTGATCGGGGCGGTGGTCATTCGCATGGTGCTGATGATCACAGGCCTTGTGGGCGGACTGATCGGCGCGGTTCTGGGCGCGATGCTGCTGGTCTGGCTGTGGAAGATGATCGGCGAGCGGCGGTGAAATCTAGTTTCTTGGTGGACGCGCGCGGTAAACCGGCAATCGCCACCCAAGGCTGAGCGAGCCTGCGCGCAAGGCCCAAGTGAGGGCGGCGCAGGTGCCCAAAATCGCAAGCGGTTCGTGGGTGACCATCGCCGCGCCCACTGCCCCAAGCGCCCCGGCAAAGGCGGCGGTGACGTACAGCTCGCCCTGCTTCAGCACAAGCGGCACCTCGTTGCAGACGACATCGCGCATCAGGCCGCCCATGCAACCGGTGACCATGCCCATCAGCACCACGATCACTGCGCTTTGCTCCATCACCATCGCGGCGCTCACCCCGGCAGGCACCGCCACGGCCAAGGCGAAACTGTCGAGCCAGAGCAAGAGGCGATAGCGGCTTTCGACCAGATGGGCGGTGAAGAACACGAGGAGGGCTGCGCCGCAGGCGATCAGGATGTAATTAGGATTGCCCAGCCAGAAGACCGGGTTGCGATCCAGCAAAACATCGCGCAACGTGCCGCCGCCCACGGCCGTGAGGCAGGCGATAAAGGCAAAGCCCACGATATCAAGCTGTTGGCGCGAGGCCACAAGCGCGCCGGTCAGCGCGAAGATCAGCACCGAGGCGTAATCGAGGAGGGTGAGCGCGCTCATCCCTTGGCCTTGCCCGGCTTGAAGGGCGCCATGCCTGCGCGCGCCAATTCATCGGCGCGCTCATTCTCGGGGTGGCCTGCGTGGCCCTTGACCCATTCCCAAGTGACGGTGTGGCGTTTCTGCGCCTCGTCCAGTCGTTGCCACAGTTCGACATTCTTGACCGGCTTTTTGTCTGCAGTGCGCCAGCCATTGCGTTTCCAGCCGTGCATCCAGCCGGTGATGCCGTTCTTTACATAGGCGCTGTCGGTGACAATCGTGATGGCCGAGGGGCGCGAGAGGGCTTCCAGCGCGGCGATGGCGGCGCAAAGTTCCATCCGGTTGTTGGTGGTGTCGGCCTCGCCGCCGCTCAACTCGCGTTCCTTGACGATGGTGTCTCCCTCCATGGCGCGCATCAGCACGCCCCAGCCTCCGGGGCCGGGATTTCCGGAACAGGCCCCGTCGGTATAGGCATAGAGCGCGAGCATCAGAGCAGCACCCCCACCGCAAGGCAGGCGATGACCACCGCCGTCAGCAGCATCCGCAGCGCCATCCACCAGGGCGGTGTCAGACCCCAGCGCCAGAATTGCCAATCGAGCGCCAAGAGACCCGCGAACCCGAAAATGAGGCTTATTCCCGCCGAGGTCGGTCCGCCACCGGTCATGAAAAACGCCCAGAGGGCCGGGATCACCGAGAGGCCGTAGCAGACACCCGCCAAGGCCCCCGTCGCTCGCGTGGCGAAACCCCAGAGCACGCCCGACATGAACGACAGGATCACCGCGCCATAAAAGAGCATCACATACGGTCCAGCAAAGCGAGGACCGATGGTCTGCGCCGTCCAGAGGCCCAGCTCGGGCATGATCACGGTCAGTGCCCCCCAGAGAAAGGGCAAAAGGCCTGCAAGGCCAAGAAAGAGCGGGGCACGGGGGATCATCTGCATGGCGCGCAAAATGACCCGGAGGGAGGGCAGAGGCAAGAGGGAAAGCCGCCCATATCTGCGCAGCAAGCCGGTTCCCTTGCGGGTCACAAAGGGCTGGACCGATGTGGGCAACGTGATAGGTAAATTCCATGACCCTGACTCCGACCTTGGCCCCCGCCACCCCCGCATTCACCGACGCGCTGCGCGCGCATCTGCCTGTACCCGTGTTCCGCGAGGCCACGCCCCGCTACTTTGAGGAGCCGCGTGGCCGCTGGCAGGGGCAGGGCGTGGTTCTGGCCCCCGGCAGCACAGAGGAGGTGGCCGAGATTGTCCGCGCCTGTGCCGCCGCGCGCGTGCCGGTGGTGCCCTATGGCGGCGGCACGGGCCTTGTCGGGGGGCAGATCGCGCCCGATGGCCCGGTGCCGGTGATCCTGAGCCTTGAGCGGATGCGCGCGGTGCGGGGCATTTACCCGGCTGAAAATGTGATCGTGGTTGAGGCGGGGGTGATCCTGCAAGACATCCACGAGGCCGCCGCCGAGGTGGACCGGCTCTTCCCTCTGAGCATCGCCGCCAAGGGATCGGCGCGGATTGGCGGCAATCTGGCCACCAATGCGGGCGGCGTCAATGTGCTGCGCTACGGCAATGCGCGCGATTTGTGTCTGGGGCTGGAGGCGGTGATGCCGGACGGGCGCATCTGGAACGGTCTGAAACGTCTGCGCAAGGACAACACCGGCTATGATCTGCGCAATCTTCTGATCGGGTCCGAGGGCACGCTCGGGGTGATCACCGCCGCCGCTCTCAAGCTCTATCCCCGCCCAATGAGAGAGGGTACGGCGCTCATGGTGGTTGAGGGGCCACGCGCCGCGCTTGATCTCTTGGCACTGGCGCGCGACCGGACGGGCGAGGGCGTGAGCGCCTTTGAGATCATGCACCGGGCGGGGCTCGAGTTTCTGGCCGAGACGTTGCCCGATATCCGGCAGCCCTTTGCGCAGATGCCCGAATGGTTCGTCTTGATCGACGTCGGGCTGGCGCGCGGGCTTGATCCGGCGACGGCGCTTGAGGGGATTTTTGCCGAGGCACTGGAGGCGGGGCTGGTCAGCGACGGGGTCATCGCGCAATCCGAGGTGCAGCGGCATCAGTTCTGGGAGGTGCGCGAGCAGATCCCCGAGGCCAACAGGCGTGTCGGCTCGATCAGCTCGCATGACATCTCCTTACCGATGTCCGAAATCCCTGACTTCATTGTGAAAGGCGCTGAGGTGATCGCCCGGATCGGGGCGTTTCGGATCAACTGTTTCGGGCATCTGGGCGATGGCAATCTGCATTACAACGTCTTTCCCATGCCGGGGCGCGCCCGTGCTGATCACGTGGCTGAGCGGGACGAGATCAAGCGCGCGGTGCATGATCTGGTGCATGCGATGGGCGGGTCTGTCAGCGCCGAACATGGCATCGGGCGGCTCAAGGTCGAGGATCTGGAGCGCTATGGCGATCCGGTAAAGCTGGACGCGATGCGGGCCATCAAGGCAGCGCTTGATCCTCTCGGGATTATGAACCCGGGGGCGGTGCTGCGGGGGTGAAGGGGCGGATGGCCCTTTGCTGAAGTTGGCCCCAATCGCCAATGCGCGGTCTCAAGGTGCCGCAGGCACCGCCGCGCAGCGCCCACCCGGCGGACGGGCCCCGCGCGGCTCATCGCACGCGTCGAATGCCCCTTCAGACCACACCCGACGCCAATCGCTGGCCCCGGTTCACTCCCAAGTCGGATGAAACTTGCCCGCAGGCGACAGGGTGAAAATCTCGACACCGCTCGCCGTCACCCCGATCGAATGTTCGAACTGCGCCGAGAGAGATTTGTCGCGCGTCACGGCGGTCCAGTCATCGGCCAAAACCTTGGTTTCGGGCCGTCCCAGATTGACCATCGGCTCGATGGTGAAGAACATCCCTTCTTCGAGGGTCGGCCCGCTGCCTGCACGCCCGTAATGCAGCACATTGGGCGGGGAGTGGAATACGCGGCCAAGGCCATGTCCGCAGAAATCGCGCACCACCGACATGCGATGCGCCTCGACGTAGGATTGGATCGCGTGGCCGATGTCGCCAAAGGTATTGCCGGGCCGCACCGCCTCGATCCCTTTCATCAGCGCGTCATGGGTGACCTGGATCAGCCGCTCGGATTTGCGGCTGAGCTTGCCCGCCACATACATCCGGCTCGTGTCGCCGAACCAACCATCGAGGATCACGGTGACGTCGACATTCAGGATGTCGCCGTCTTTCAGCACCTTGTCGCCGGGAATGCCGTGGCAGACCACGTGATTGACGCTGATGCAGCTGGCGTGCTGATAGCCCTTGTAGCCGATGGTGGCGGATTTCGCGCCTGAGGCGTTGACCTTGTCCTCGATCAGCTTGTCGATGGCGGCGGTGGTTTGGCCGACGAACACATGCTCTGCGATCTCGTCGAGGATCTGCGCCGCTAGGGCTCCGGCGCGGTGCATGCCCGCGAAATCCGCAGCCTCATGGATGCGGATCCCCTCGCGTGTCAGTCTTCCACGGTGTGTCTCGTTCACGTCCGGCCTCGTATGGTGTTCATTTTCCGTTTATCTAGGGCTATTTGCGCGAAAGGACCAGAGGGCGGTCGTCGCCAAACGGCAGGCTGTGACCGATTGTGATCTCTTGCGGGGTGATATTGGCACGATATGACATAACCGTGACCCCCGCCGCGCGTGCGGTTTGCAGCGCCTTAGCATAGGCGGGGTCTATGTCTTGAGCCACGGTCACGGCCTGCGTATCGGTGCGTTGCACCAGATAGAGGAGCACGGCGCGATGTCCGGACTGCGCCATCTCTGCCAACTCGCCCAGATGTTTCGTGCCGCGCGCGGTCACGCTGTCGGGAAATTCGGCTTGACCGGGGGCGCGCGACAGGGTCATGGATTTCACCTCGACATAGGCATCGGGCAGGCCCGCGCCCGAGAGCAGGAAATCGACCCGGCTGGCTGTGCCGTAGGCCTGCTCGGGGCGGACCCGATCATAGGCGGTCAGTTCCGGAATTGTCCGCGCCTCAAGCGCATTTCTGACGATCCGGTTGGCAAGACCTGTATCGACACAGACGAAATCCCCACCTGAGAGGTCCACCAGCCGCCAGCCGAATTTCAGCTTTTTGCGGGGATCTTCATTGGGTTCAACCCAGATGGATGCGCCGGGATCAGCCAGCCCCAGCATGCTGCCGGGATTGGGGCAATGCGCCGTCACCTCGCGCCCGTCCGTCAGGCGGATATCGGCGAGAAAGCGTTTGTAGCGGCGCAGCAGCACGGCCTGCACAAGAGGGGTTTGAAAGCGCATGGCCTGCGCCTATACCGGGTTTGTTCCCGGATCAAGGAGTCTGCCATGCCCAACCCGACCGCAGCCATGCTTGTCATCGGAGATGAGATTCTCTCGGGGCGCACGCGCGAAGCCAACATGCACTATCTGGCGGGCGAGGTGACAAAGGTGGGCATTGACCTAATGGAAGTGCGCGTGGTCAGCGACGATCCCGGCGCCATCGTGGCCGCCGTGCGGGCGCTGAGCGCGGGATATGACCACGTATTCACCTCAGGCGGGATTGGCCCGACCCATGATGACATCACCGCCGAGAATGTGGCGGCGGCCTTTGATCGCCCCATTTCAGTGCGCGACGATGCCCGCGCGATATTGGCCGCACATTATGACGCGCGTGGGCAGGAATTGAACGCGGCGCGTCTGCGCATGGCGCGTATTCCCGATGGGGCGGTTCTGATCGACAACCCGATCAGCGCAGCACCTGGGTTCACCATCGCGAATGTGCATGTTATGGCCGGGGTGCCGGCGATCTTTCAGGCGATGCTGGCCTCAGTGCTGCCAACACTCACCGGCGGTGCGCCGATCCTGTCGCAAACGCTGGAAATCCGACGTGGCGAGGGTGATATCGCGGGTCCACTGTCGGATCTGGCGGAGCGGTATCCGGACCTCAGCATCGGGTCTTACCCGTTCATTCGCGATGGCTGCTACGGGGCACAGATCGTGATGCGCGGTCAGGACGGTGCACGGCTTGATGCCGCTATATCCGAATTGGCGGGGATGTTTCCGGCATGACACCTGATGTGCAGACACTTTATGCGGTGACAGAGGCCACTTGGCCGCCCGCGCAGACGCAGCACCTTGGCCCCGTGACCCTTCGCGATGGGAAGGGTGGCGGCAAACGCGTGTCCGCCGCCACTGTTGCGCGGCCGATCACCATCGAGGAGTTGACCGCAGCCGAGGCTGCGATGCAGGATCTTGGTGAGACCCCGCTCTTTCAGGTGCGCCAAGGGGATGACACTCTGGACGCGTTGCTGGCGACCAAAGGCTACAAGGTGGTTGATCCGGTTAATCTCTATGTCGCCGCGTTGGATGCGTTGACGGTTGAAAAGCCACCCCGCGTCACGACGTTCTCCATCTGGGAACCCCTTGAAGTCATGCGCGAAATTTGGGCCGAGGGTGGGATCGGCCCGGCGCGGATCGCGGTGATGGAGCGTGTCATCGGCCCCAAGACCGGGCTCTTTGGCAGGCATAAGGACCAGCCCGCCGCCACCGGCTTTGCCGCCATTCACCAAGGGATTGCCATGGTGCATGCGCTCGAGGTGCAGGTCCGCCACCGGCGCGCGGGCATGGGGCGGCTGATGATGCTTCAGGCCGCGCATTGGGCGCAGGAGCACGGCGCACAGTACCTGTCCGTGATCTGCACCAAGAGCAATCAGGGTGCCAATGGCCTATATTCCGCGATGGGCTTTGCCCATGTCGGGGACTATCATTACCGGCAAAAGGAGTGAGAGATGACCAAACCGGACCAGCCCACCGCACTTGATTTGCCGATGATCGACCCGTTGCCCGACGCGACGCAGAAATACTTCGATATCTGCGCGGAAAAGCTGGGTATGATCCCCAATGTGCTGAAGGCCTATGCCTTTGACATCGACAAGCTCAACGCGTTCACCACGCTCTACAATGATCTCATGCTCGCCCCAAGTGGTCTGACCAAGCTGGAGCGCGAAATGATTGCGGTTGTCGTCAGCTCGATCAACCGGTGCTGGTATTGTCAGGTGGCGCATGGGGCTGCGGTGCGGCAATTGTCGAATGATCCGGCATTGGGCGAAGCGATGGTGATGAACTGGCGTGCCGCACGGCTCGATGCACGGCAGAGCACCATGCTGGGGTTTGCGGAAAAGGTCACCAAAGCCTCTGCGGAAATCACCGAGTCCGACCGTGAAGCGCTGCGTGATCAGGGCTTGAGCGATCGCGACATCTGGGACATTGCCAATGTCGCGGGGTTCTTCAATATGACCAATCGTGTTGCCTCGGCCACGGGCATGCAGCCGAATCCCGATTATCACGCACAGGCCCGTTGATCCGGCATGCGCAGCGCCTGCACTCTCTTGCTGTCGATGTTCCTGGCCTGTGGGTCGGCGCAGGCGCTCGATCTCAAATTGCCTGCCAATGCCAGCATGACACGCGAGGTGATCCGCGAGGCGGATACGCTGATCCTGCCCATCGGTCCATACTCGACCCAAGGCGCTCCACGCCTGCGGCTGGACGGTCAGATCATCAGCCGCGCTTGGCGGTTTCCGGCACAGGGCGTCACGACATTGCAAATCCTCATGCCATTGCGACGCCAGTTGGAAGACTCCGGATGGGAGGTGATGTTCGACTGTCTGGCCGAGGAGTGCGGCGGGTTCGATTTCCGCTTTGCCCTGCCGGTCTTGCCTGCGCCCGACATGTTCATCGATCTCTTTGATTATCGTTATCTTGTGGCGCGCCGTGGACCTGAGGCCAAGTTGGAGCACGTCGCCCTGATCGTCAGCCAGAGTGGGCAAACAGGGTATGTGCAAACGATCCAACTGACAGGCTTGGGTCAGGAGTCAGATGCAACGGGTCCACGCAGCCCTGAGGTCGACGACACGTCCCCTCCTGATGTCGTGCAGGCATTGAAACGCTACGGGCATGCGGTGCTGGAGGGGCTCGATTTCGGGTCTGGGGACAATGCGCTTGGGCCGGGACCGCATCCTAGCCTTGAGGCGCTTGCTGCCTATCTGCTGACAAAACCAAACACCCGCGTTGCGCTGGTTGGACATACGGACAGCACGGGCGGGTTGGAGGGGAATATCGCCCTTTCACGGTCGCGTGCAGAGGCGGTGCTGAGCGTTCTGACGGAAATTCACGGTGTGCCTGCTACCCAACTCGAAGCGCATGGCATTGGCTATCTGGCACCCTTGGCCCCGAACACCACCGGCGACGGACGGGAGAGCAACCGTCGCGTTGAAGCCGTGTTGTTGGATACCGCCGCCGAGTAGATAGCGCTGATGTGCCTTATCGCCAGAGACTTGCCTGAGAGGCCAGAGCGCCTTGCAGCTTGGCCAACAACCGGTTGGCTGGACCGGGACGGGGCAACGGCCCATGCGCGAGCCGATGGACCACCACCTCGACCGGGCAGGGCCGTCCCGTCTTTGGATCGAAATAGCGCGGATAGTCGATCAACGTGGCATGCACGAGACCAGTGAGCAATGGCCGCGCCCTGCGTCTTGCGGGGGTTTCGCCCAGATCGCGGGTCAGCCCCCATCCGGCATAAAAGGGCGCGCCGGTCGTGGTCACACGCACCCCGCGCAAGAGCGCCTCAAAACCCAACAAGGATGTCATGGTCCACACCTCTTGGACCCGTGGCAGGAGTTGGGCCGGATCGGTGTGGATGAGGACCATATCCGCCAGCTCGTAGAGCGCCTCCGGGGGCACGTCTCCGGGTCGCAGGCCAGCCTCGACATCGGGATGGGGTTTGTAGAGGATCACGGCCTTCGGATTGGCGAGGCGCACAGAGTGCAAAAGGCTGAGATTGGTAGTGATCGCACCGGCGCCAAGCCGGATCGAGGCGTCATCCTCAACCTGCCCCGGCACAAGAATTCGGTGGCCCTCTGGCAGATCGTGGGCAGGCTCTCCTTGGTTATACTTGCTCAGCCCATGCCGGGTCAGCGCGGCAATCAGCGCCTCTGCGCGCGCCTCTTGATCGGGACGCATACGCGCGCGCGCGTCAATCAGATGTTCCAGCCTGCTGTCGTGGGTCGGATCGTAGTAAATGCCCAGATCATCGCAGACGAGCGACAGAGGGGGAATGAGATCGGCCCCAAGGCCGCGCGACCGCAGAAATCCGTCCTCAATGCGGATCGCGTTCTCTGGGGTCTTGGTCGCGCTAGACGCCCAGACCATTGAGGGGCGCTCGGTCTGGGGCCGCTTGGGGAACGAGACCCGCCGGTATTGACCAAAGAACCGCTGCAAAGGCGCACGTTTCCACAGGCGCATTCCATAAGCTGCCCATCCGGCGTGATCCTCGCGCCATGCACGGGTCATCGCCTCGAAAGTCCCGATGGCTGTTGTCAGATCGCAGAGCCGGTCGTGATAGGGATCATACCATGTGGGATAGAGCAGCATTGCTCCGGCAAAGAGCTGCGCGCGTGTCAACTTGCGGCCTCGGCGCGTCAGGGGTAGGGGGTGGCGATCGTCGCTGAGACCCCATCCCGCGTAGAATGGCTTGCCGAAGACCTGAGGCCGGTGCCCCGCCAGGATAGCCTCGAACCCCATCTGAGAGGACACGCAATAGACCGCGACAGCCCCCTCGAGCAGCGCCCATGGGCTGACGGGAGCAGACAACAGGGTAATGCGCGCGGACTCGTCGGCACCTGTGAAATAGCCCGGCCGATGGCCCTGTGCCGTCTCCGGATGTGTCTTGATCACAATGCGCGCGCCGGGGTGATCCTCTTGTGCCCAATAGAGCATTTCACGAAAAGTATTGGCATCCGCCCCGCCGTGGATCACCGAGGCATCGCCGCGCGTCTGGTCGATGACCAGCACATAGCCCGGTTCGGGGCAGGGAGTGCGGGGATCGAACCCGGAGTATTTGCTCAGATGCGTCTCTTGCATTCGGGCCATGCCGCTGCGTGCCTGATTGAGCAGGGCTGTGTCGTCCAGCGGATGCGTGGCGAGCAGATGTTCAAGATCCGACGGGCGGCTGCTGTCGAAATAGATGCCGCGCCGGTCGATCACCAAGCCAAGCGGTGGATCCCCCGAGCGCCCCGGATGAAGTGAGCGCAGGAACGCATCCTCGATCCGCAAGAGACCCGCACCGGTCCGCTCGGCCATTGCCTCGCCACGCTTTGCAAAGGGGCTGCGGCCCCAGACGGCGATGAGATCCTCCGCGTCGGGCCGCCCGAGGGTCAGATTATAGCCCGCCAGTGCCAGAATACGGCGCACACGGCCTTGCCAAAGAAACCCGCCGTTGAAAAAGAAAACCCGCCGGGAGGCCTGCGCCTCGCCAGCGGGTTCACCGTCTAAGGGCTGCCTCAAAAGTCGCCCGAGAGCGTCGAGGACGCCGTTGAAATCGACCCAACCGCCCCAAGTGTGCCGGTCAGTGCGCCGATGACTTTCGACCATTGTGTGAACGGTGCCTCGGTCACATAGATGGTGTCATCGTCGCGAACGGCAAAATCGCGGGCCATGAACATGCCATTTGGCTTGGTCAGATCAAGGACGTAAATAAGGCGCTGCGCGCCTTGTAGATCGTTGCGACCCAAAACCTGATTTGCCACCTCTGCGGGTTCATTGCGTAGCACAAACACACCCGTCGGATCGGCGGCAGAGGTTGTCAGCCCGCCGACCTGCGCTATCGCTTCCAAGGCGCTCAGTGTCTGGGTCTCGAATGTCACGCGCGCCTGTGCGCCGGTGGCCCCAAGTGCGGTATAGGCGCGCGTATCGGCCTCGACCAGAATACGGTCGCCACCGCGCAGCGCGATGTCGAACTGCGGATGCTTGAAGAGATCCTGAAACCACACTTTGGAGCGCTGATCGCCCCGGATCACCGTGATCTGCGCCACTTCAGGTTCAATGGCGATCCCGCCCGCAGAGGCGATCATCGCCGAGAGCGTACGAGTGGGGGCCTCGATTGGATAGACGCCCTGGCCGCTTACCGCCCCGCTGATCGACACGGTCGAGCCGTTGCCCGCGAGGCGACGCACTTCGACCTGTGGGTCAGGGGTTTGTTGTTCGAGCTTTTCGGTAATGATGCGACGCACACCTTCGGGTGTATTGCCTGCGGCTTTGATCCGCCCGGCGTATGGCACGAAGATAAAGCCTGATCCGTCTACCTGCACCTCATCAAGAAGGGTCTGGTTTGTGGCCTCTCCTGCCAAGAGCCCATCATCGACATTTTCCCAGATGGTCAGTCCCAGAGTATCGCCGGAACTGATCATGTCGGATCCGAGGAGCCCCGCATTTCTGAATTCATCCGTGAACCCAAGGGCGGGTTGGACAGCAGTGGCGCGGGTCACGCGATCGTTCACCGTTACGACAAAGGCATCCCCCTCCTTCTGCACGGAGCCTGCGTAAAGTTCACGCTTGTTGGGACCTACACGAGGCAGGGCGCATCCGGCCAATATGGATGCAATGGCCAAAAGCGCGACAGACCGCGCCCATCGGGAATGTCGGGGTATCACTGCTCGGTCTCCTCGACCTGTTTTTGTTCTGCCTCGGGTCTTTTTTTCTTAAACTACCGAACATGTTTACGAAAATCCAGCATTTCTATCGGGATGGCTTACGGGATAAGGCGCAACTGTTGCCGAGGGGCCGCGGTGCCAGAGCGCAGCGCGTCATAGGGGTCTTCGGGTGAGAGCATCATGTCGACGGCCTGACGCAGCAATTGCCGCCGCCCGCTGGCGGAATAGAACCCGCCCGCGATCTGGCTGGTCTCGAGCAAAAAGCGGCGGTAATCGGTGTAGGCACGGCGATCCGGCCGCTCCGCCCCGGCAAAGAAATCGCGCAAGGGTTTGGTCGAGACAAACTGCGGCTTGGCATAGACCGCCTGCCCGAAGGTGCGCAGCGGAATGCCGCGCCAGAGCACCTGTTGCGCCGCCGTGGAATTGACCGTGACCGCAGATCTGGCCTCATCCAGCAACTTGGCCAGCTTGCCGCCGCGCAGGTAATGCACCCGGCCACGCAGGCCGTAGGTGTGGATCAGGCGGCGCAATTCACTGCGGATGGGGGCGCGACCATCCTCCAGCGGATGTGCCTTGATCACTAGATGATGATGCGGCGGCGCTCCCTTGGCGAAGCCGTCGATGACGGTTTCCAGAAACTCAGTCATCGTGGAAAACGGCGAATGCGCCTGAAACGAGGCGTCATGTTCCAGTTGCAAAAGGGCGATGTGATACGGAAAGCCGCCGGTGCGGACGCGCCATGTCGTCAGACGCCGCTCGATCGCCTGAACCGGCATCAGGACCAGACGTTTGAGATAGAGCTTAAATTCCTGTCCAACGGTCAGCGCGCGATGTGGGCGGAAATGCCGGTAGCGGCGGTTCAGGAAAAGGACAAAGCCGTGATAGAGCGCGCCGTAGAACACATGCTGGCGCATGTCGCCCCAACTGGCGGGGGGCAGGGCGGTGTCCATATCCGAGTTTTCCAGCGCCTGCCGCATCTCGGGCACGCTCATTTCCATCAGGCGGGAATTGCCATTGGTGCCACCGCGCTCATACGTCACCCAATAGGGGCGCATGTAGCCTTCCTCGAACACATGGACCCTGAGGCCGCGCGCACGGGCCATTTCGACCGCTTGCGCATGAATGGGCCGGGTATCGCCATAGAGCACCAGATCGGTGATGCGCTTGTCGTCGAGGATCTGGGTCAGGGTTGCGGGCCAAGTTTCGGCGTCGCTCAGAAACGGCAAATAGCTCGAGCGGTCACGCCAGAAGACTTGATCCCCGGCATTGAACCCCACGCGCCAGACATCCGCACCGGCCCGGCGCAGCATCTGCCCGAGTTTATAGAAAAAAGGTCCATGCGGTCCCTGAAGAAACAGGAACGCACGCTCCTCGCCGGTCAGACCTGTCATGCTGGGGTCTCTTGCCTTTGCGCTCAATCGTGCTTTGATACTGCAATAATCAGGCAAAAATAAGCCCCTTCCGCCGCGGTGTCTTGTCATGCGGACCCGGCGGCGCTAGGGCGGGGAGAGAGCAAGAGGAGAGCGGCCATGTTCACGGGTATCATCACCGATGTGGGGCGCATTCAAGCGGTCGAGCATCGTGGCGACCTGCGCGCGCGGATCGGCACCGGCTATGACACGGGCCGGATCGACATCGGCGCGTCCATTGCCTGCGACGGCGTTTGTTTGACGGTCGTAGCTCTTGGGTCTGATTGGTTTGACGTTGATATCTCTGCTGAAACCCTGTCCAAGACCAATCTGTCAGGCTGGGATGCAGGGCGCAGGGTCAATCTGGAACGCGCGTTAAGGGTAGGCGATGAATTGGGCGGGCATATCGTGTCGGGCCATGTCGATGGGCTGGCCGAGGTGGTGGGATTGCGCGACGAGGGCGACAGCACCCGCGTCATCCTGCGCGCGCCCGATGCACTTGCGCGGTTCATCGCGCCAAAGGGGTCGGTGGCGCTGAATGGCACCTCGCTTACAGTCAACGAGGTAGAGGGCCGCGATTTCGGGATCAACTTCATCCCGCATACCAAGGCTGTGACCACCTGGGGGGATGTGGCCTTGGGGGATATGATCAATCTCGAGATCGACACATTGGCCCGCTATGTGGCAAGGCTGGCCGAGGCAGGCTGACCGCTCTATCTCTCTTTTGGTACGGCAGCGCGGTAGAGATGCCAGGTCGCATGTCCAAGAACCGGCAGCACGATCACCAACCCGAGGAACGCAGGCAGCATGCCAATCGTCATGCTCACCGCGACGATCAGGCCCCATGTCGCAACGATGCGGGGATTGCGCCGCGCAACGGCAACAGAGGTCATCACCGCAACCGGAATGCCTGCGCGTCGGTCGATCAGCATCGGAAAAGACACCAGACTGATGACCAGAACCAGTGCGGCAAAGACGAAGCCCGTTCCCATCCCGAGCAGGATCATCTGCCAGCCGGCAGTCGTTGTCAGGACATCGCTCAGGAAACCGGTGACCGATAAGGGCGGAAGCGGTCCGAGCGTGATGTTGTAAATATAGGTCGCGGCAAACATCCAGATCGCGAAAATCCCCATCAGATAGAGCGCCAGAACCAGAACCGGCCCCAAGACATGGGCACGCAACGCATGCAGGGCCTCGGCCCAATTCGGGTCTTGTCCTGTTTCACGCTGTCGGCTCATCTCGTAGAGGCCCGCGGCGGCGACCGGACCAAGCAGGGTGAACCCTGCGGCCAATGGGAACAGCATCGGTAGTCGCGCCGAGTTGAAGGCCAAGAGCGCGAGCGTGATGCCGATCACCGGGTAAATGGCGATGAGGAAGAAAACGTCGCTGCGAAAGGCGGTGAAATCTGCGAGCCCCTTGCGAAGCGCGGTTCTCACGTCGTCCATGTCAAGCTGGCGCACTTCGGGCGGTGTGGTGATTTCACTGCCGAGCGCGTCGGCGGCGTCTGAGGCGCTACGACTTGCACTCGCTGTTGTCCCCGCCAACCACGTCAGCGGATTGCCGATGGTCTTGGTCATGATGGCCTCCCATTTATGGCGCGGAAGCCGAGAGTGGGGCGTCGCGCCGTCGCGTTGCCGTGCGCCATCCTACCACGTTTTACCCGCTCCGTCACATCACGATGGGGCGATGCCGCGCAGGTTTATTAGCCCTGCTGTCTGCGGGTTGGCACGCGGTTTTCGACCCAGCGGAACATCAGGGCGATCAGGCCCGCGATGATCATGTAGACGAGGGCCAGCAACAAAAGCGGCTCATAGACAATGAACGTGTCGGCGCGCACGCGGTTGGAGACTGAATAAATCTCGATCACGGTGATGGTTGCCACCAGCGGTGTTGCCTTGAGTTGCAGGATGGTCTCGCCGCCGAGCGTGGGCAGCACGTTGCGAATGGCCTGCGGGAGCCAGATGCGGCGGAATATCGTGAAGCGCGGCATGCCAAAGGCGCGCGCCGCCTCAAGCTGGCCCTTTTGCACGCTGGCAAAGCCGCCGCGCATCACCTCGCCCTCGTATCCCGCATAGGAGAGGGTGAGCGCCAGCACCGCATAGGGCCAGGCCTGCCGCAAATAGGGCCAAAGCTCAGAGCCGCGAATCCACGGGTATTGCGGGAAGAGAGAGCCTAGGCCGTAATAGAGCAGCCAGATTTGCAAGAGGAGCGGCGTGCCGCGAATGATGGTGCAGAAAATGCGCGCAGGGGCTGCCAGATACCAAGGCCCCGCCGCCTGTGCGAGACCAAGCGGCACCGCGAGCGTGAAACCCAGCACGACCGTCACCACCAAGATCCAGATCGTGCGCCACAGCCCCTCAAGCGCCAAAGGCAGGTATTGCGGCAGCCAGTCCCACCGCATGGACAGGGCGCACCAGAGCACGAACCCGGCGAAAAGCGCCATGAGAAACAGGCGGCGTGGGATCAGAAGCGCGCGCAAGTCACTCATTGTCCGCCCTCCCTAAGCGACGGCTGGCCGCGCCGCGCCCATTTCTCAATCCGGGCAAAGATCACGCCGGAAAACAGCGTGACGATCAGGTAAAGCGCGCCCGCCGCGAGGAAAAAGGTGAAATAGGCCCGCGTGCTGCCCGCTGCCTGCCGGGTTTCCAGTGTCAACTCGCTAAAGCCTACGATGGCCAAGAGGGCCGTGTCTTTGGTGGCGATCAACCAAAGATTGGCAAGCCCCGGCGTGGCAAAGCCCATCATTGCGGGGATTGTTACGCGTCGCAGCGTCATCAGCGGCGGCATGCCAAAGGCACGCGCGGCCTCAAGCTGTCCGGGTGGGATCGCCTGAATGGCCCCGCGCAACACCTCCGTGGCATAGGCACCCTGCACCACGCCCAAGACCCAGATGCCCGCAACAACTCCGCTGATTTCCACACGGCCATAACCCATGGCGATAGCCGCCTGATTGATCATATCCGATCCGACGTAATAGAGTATCAGGATCAGCACCAGTTCCGGCACGGCGCGAATGACGGTGGTATAAACCGCCAAAAGATCGCGCAAGAGCGGCCCGCCGTAGAGCTTGCCATAGGCGCCGCCCAGTCCGATCACGAGGCCAAAACCAAAGGCCCCAAGCGCGATCTGGAGCGAATTCGCCAGCCCGCGCAAGAGGTTGGCACCCCAGCCCGGAGGCTCGAGCGCGAGCAGGCTGGCGGCATCCGCCAGCCCCAATGTGTCAAGCAGCGCCTCCAAAGGGCTTAGTAGATGCTGGCTTTGAAGTAGCGCGCGGTGATCGCCTCATGGGTGCCGTCGGTCAGAATGGTGGCGATGCCCTTATTCAGCGCCTCGCGCAGCGCGTCGTGCCCCTTGCGCACGCCCGCGCCCACGCCAAGGCCCAGAATAGCCGGATCATCGGCGACATTGCCCTTGATCTCGCAGCAGGCCCCCGCCTCGGTGGCAACGAAATCGGCCATGGCGATGCTGTCGGCCTGCGTGGCGTCGATCCGGCCAGAGACCAGATCCTGATTGGCCTCGTCCTGCGTCTGATAGATGCGGATTTCGGCGGCGTCCTTGAAATATTCCTGCGCATAGGCCTGATGGATGGTCGAGGCCTGCACGCCGAGGATCTTGCCGTTCAGGCTCTCGGGGCTGGCGTCCATTTCAATCGCCTTTCCAGCCACGACCACGGTCGGCGTGTTGTAGTAAGCGTCTGAAAAGTCAATGGTTTTCATCCGTTCCTCGGTGATCGACATCGAGGCCATGATGGCATCGATCTGCCCGCCCGTGAGCGAGGGGATGATCCCGTCCCAAGCCACCGGGGTGATCACGCAATTGAGGTCGGCTGCCTTGCACACGGCGTCGATCACCTCGACCTCCCAGCCGACCCAGGTTCCAGAGGAATCGAGCGAGGCAAAGGGCGGATAGGGTTCGGCGGCGATGCCGATCTTGACCTCTTGCGCGGCAAGCCCGGTGCCGAGGGCTGCCAATGTGGCGGCGGCGAGGATGGTTTTCAGTGTCATGTTAGTCTCCCTTGTTGGTTCTGGTTGATCTGCCCCGCCTTATCCGACGGTTTGCAGAAATTGCTTGAGGCGGGCCGATTGTGGCGCGCCAAAGACGCGCTCGGGGGGGCCTTCTTCCTCGATCCGCCCTTGATAGAGATAGACCACATGATTGGCCACCTCACGGGCGAATTTCATCTCATGCGTGACGATCAGCATGGTGCGCCCCTCGGCGGCAAGATCGCGGATCACGCTCAGCACCTCGCCCACAAGCTCGGGGTCAAGGGCGCTGGTGGGTTCGTCAAAGAGCATCACGGCGGGATCGACGGCGAGGGCCCGCGCAATGGCCGCGCGCTGTTGCTGGCCACCGGACAGAAAGGCGGGAAAAGTATCGGCCTTGTCGCCAAGGCCTACACGGTCAAGCAGCGCACGCGCCCGCTCAATCGCTTGATTTTTCGGGGTTTTCAGGACATGCATTGGCACCTCGATCACGTTTTCCAAGAGGGTGCGATGGGTCCAGAGGTTGAAGGCCTGAAATACCATGCCAAGCCGGGTGCGGATGCGTTCGATCTGGCGGCGGTCGGCGGGGCTTCCGTCTGCGCGCATGGCGATTTCCTCGCCATTGACCACGATCCGGCCAGAGCTGGGCGTTTCGAGAAAGTTGATACAGCGCAGCATGGTCGATTTCCCCGACCCGGACCCGCCGATGATCGCCACCACATCGCCCTTTTGTGCGGTGAGCGACACGCCCTTGAGCACTTCGAGCGGCCCGAATGACTTGTGCAGGTTTTCGACAAGGATCGCGGGCGACACCGGGTCGGGCGCGTCGGACGGTCGGGGCGCTGCGGTCAAGGGCATGTCTCCGGCAGGGTCACTTTCGGCTTGTAGTAAGGCGGAAGAGTTGTAATTATGCAAGCGTATAATTGAGCCTGCGCAGGTTGGAGGCGCTCATGACCGGAGAACGCCGCAAATTCAGGCGCGAAGGGGCCGACAGCCGGCGTCAGGCGTTGGTGCTGGCAACGCTTGATCTGATCGCCGAACAGGGCGTGCGCGGGGCCACGGTGCGCGCCATCGCGGAGCGGGCGGATGTGACCCAAGGCCTTATACGGCATTACTTTTCCACCAAGGATGAGCTGGTGCAGGAGGCCTATCTGGCGCATATGGCGGGCCTGACAGAGCAGACCTTTGCCGGGGTTGTAGAGCGGGAAGCGGCCCTCGGACGGCTGGCGGCGCTGGTGGTGGCCTCGGTGACGCCGCCGGTGGTTGATGCGGCCTCGGTCGGGCTCTGGGCCGGGTTTCTCAACCATGTGCGGCAGGATGCGCGGATGCGCGCGGTGCATGCGCAGACCTATCACGATTTTCGTGACCGGCTGGAGCGGTTGATCGTGGCGGCGCTGGAGGAAGCGGGGCGCGCGCCGGATGCGGGGCAGGCGCGGCGGCTGGCGATTGCCTGCAACGCGGTGATTGATGGGCTCTGGCTCGAGGGTGGCGCGCTGCCCGAAGCGTTTGGGCCGGACGAACTGACAGGGATTGCCCTCACGGCGGTGGGGGCGATTTTGCAACTGGATTTGGAAGAGGCGGCGAAGACATGAGATTTTCCTCTATAAATGAACGACTTGCTGGGCTTGGCGGGGCCAAGTGGAAGGTTCATGCGCGGGCCAAGGAGATGGCGCGCGCAGGTCGCGACGTGATCCGCTTGACCATCGGAGAGCCGGATGTGCCGACGCCGGAGCACCTCAAGGACGCGGCCTATGCTGCGATGAAGGCGGGGCGCACGGGCTATTCGGACGGGCGCGGCGAGCCGGGGTTGCGGGCGGCTCTGGCGGAAAAATACAGCAAAAACAGAGGCCGTGCGTTTCATCCCGATCAGGTGATGTGTTTTCCGGGCACACAAACAGCACTTTTCGCCGTGATGATGGCGGTGGCGGAGGCGGGCGCGGAGGTGCTGGTCGGCGATCCGATGTATGCCACCTATGAAGGGGTGATCCGCGCCACGGGGGCGACGATGGTGCCGGTTCCACTGCGGCCTGAGAATGGCTTTCGGATGGCGGCGGCGGATATAGCACCCCTGATAACCCCTAGAACACGCGCGATTTTATTGACCACGCCGCATAATCCCACGGGGGCGATTCTGACCCGCGCGGATATTGCCGCCTTGGGGCAGTTGGCGATTGAGCATGACCTCTGGATCATTTCGGATGAGGTCTATGAGGATCTGGTGTTCGAGGGATCCGAGTTTGTCTCGCCCCTGTCCGAGCCGGGTTTGGCGGAGCGGGTGGTGGCGGTGTCGTCGATCTCCAAGAGCCACGCCGCGCCGGGATTTCGCAGTGGCTGGTGTGTCGGGTCGTTGGAGTTTTCGGCCAATCTTTTGGCGTTGTCCGAGACAATGCTCTTTGGAAATCAACCGTTTATCGCGGATATGACGGAACAGGCGGTGCGCGAGGGTTCGGATGTGGCAGCAGGTATGCGGCAGAGGTTCGCGGCGCGGGCCGATCTTTTGGCCACGCGGTTGGAGCGGGAGACGGCGTTGGTTGCGCATCGGCCCGAAGCGGGAATGTTCGCCATGGTGGATATTGCCGCGACGGGGATGGACGGCGAGAGCTATGCCTCTGATCTTTTGGAGAAAACCGGCGTAGCAGTGATGCCCGGCGCGTCCTTTGGCAAGACGCTGGAGACATGGGTGCGCTTGGCGCTGACGGTGGACGACGCGCCCTTTGCCCAAGCGATCGACCGGATCGTGGCCCATGCCAATGCACGGCGTGTCAAGATCGCCTGAAATCAAACATAATCAGAGGGTTAGATGATGAATTCCAGCTACGAATTCCGCCGGGCGATCACCCGCAAGCCGGGCAAGAGCATTGTGGGCGGATTGCGGGCCGAGGATATCGGCACGCCGGATCTCACGCGGATGCTGGAGGCGCATGCCGCCTATGTCGCGACCCTGCGCAGCACCGGGGCGGAGGTGGTGGAATTGCGCGCGCTCGAGGACTATCCCGACGCAGTTTTTGTAGAAGATACAATGCTTTGCCTGCCGGAGTTGGCCATCACCATGCGCCCCGGAGCGCCAACGCGGATGGGCGAAGTGGCCGAGATGCGCCCGGCGATTGCGGGGTTTTATGGGGACAGGATCGCAGAAATCACCGCGCCGGGGACCATTGAGGGGGGCGATATTCTGGTGACGGGGCGTGAGATTCTGGTGGGGCTGTCAGCCCGGACCAATCGTGAAGGAGTGGCCCAACTCTCTGATATTGTTAGTGAATATGGATATACTCTGAGGTTGGTTGAGACCCCTGCGGGGGTTTTGCATTTCAAGACCGATTGCGGCCTCTTGGCCCCCGAGACGATCCTGAGCACGCGCAGACTATCGGCGTCGGGCTGCTTTGAAGGCTACGAGGTGCTGCTTGTTCCTGACGGCGAGGAGGCCGCAAGTAATTGTATTCGCTTCAATAATCTGGTGATCATGGCCGCCGGTTTTCCGCGCACGGCAGAGATGCTGGCGGGGCATGGCTATGAGGTCGTGGAGATCGACAATATCGAATGTGCCAAGCTGGATGGCGGGATGTCTTGTCTTTCGCTGCGATTCTGAATGTACATGACGTACGTTTTGTACGCGCGTTGTGGACGCAATTCAGATGCGCCCAATCGGGCGTGAGATCAGGAGAAGATCATGCGGATCGAATGGGCGCGGGAGGCCGATCTTGGCATCCCTTACTGGTGGTCGGCGCTGAGTGCGCCCGAGGCGGGGGAGGACCTGCCCGACACCTGTGACGTGCTGGTGATCGGGGCGGGCTATGCCGGGTTGTCGGCGGCGCTGGCGGCGCATGATGGCGGCGCGCGGGTCGTTGTGGTCGATGCTGCGGAGCCGGGGCATGGGGCGTCCACCCGCAACGGCGGCATGTTCGGGGCGCATCCGCGTCTGGGCTGGGCCGAGTTGGAGGCGAAGTTCGGGGCCGGGGTGGCGGATGCGCTCTTTGCCGAGGCGAAGCCGGCGCTCGACTGGGCCAAGGATCTGATCGCGCGCGAGGGGATCGAGTGCGATTTCCAGAACACCGGGCGGGTGCAACTGGCCTATACGCCCGCGCATTTCGCCAATCAGCGGCGGATGGCACAGGTCGTTACCGAGAAATCAGAAGTGAACGTGCGGATCATTGAGCGCGCTGATCTGGAGCAGGAGATCACGACCGAGAAATATCACGGCGGGCTGTTGTTCTCGGAGCATGGTGCGATTCACCCGGCCAAGTTCCATCAGGGCCTGTTGCGGGCGGTGCGGGCGCGCGGCGTGCCGGTGGTGTCCCATGCGGCGGTGACCGCGCGCGAGGCCGAGGGTGCAGGATACCGGGTGCAGACCGCCAAGGGCGTGATCCGCGCGGCCAAGGTGGTTTTGACCACGAACGGCTACACGCGCCGCCCGTTTCGCTGGCATATGGCGCGGGTGTTCCCGCTGCCGTCTTATATCATCGCGACCGAGGACTTGCCGTCGAACCTGATCGGCCATATCGCGCCGGGGCGGCGGATGATGGTCGAGACGCGGGCGCGGCACAGCTATTTCCGCATTTCGCCGGATGGCCGCCGTGTGCTCTTTGGCGGGCGCGCCTCGATGGCGGAGATGGGGCCGGAGGCGGCTGCGGCGCAGCTCTATAAGGTCATGGTGGGAATCTGGCCTGATCTGGCGGGCGTCAAGCTCAGCCATTCGTGGCAGGGCTTCACCGGCTATAGCTTTTCGCATATGCCGCATGTGGGGCAGGATGAGGGCGTGCATTACGCGATGGGCTTTTCGGGGTCAGGGACGGTGATGGCGCCCTGGTTGGGATCGAAAGCCGCCTATCAGGCGATTGGCGATGCCCGGGGGGCCACGGCCTATAGCGCCACGCCGCTCAGCCGGAGCTGGCTGCATCCGGGCGAGCGGCCACATTTCCTGCGGGCCGCGAATCTCTGGTATCGGCAGGTGGTGGACCGGGTTGAGGACTGGCAGGCGCGGGCCGGTCGCTAGGGCGGCTGAGACAGGCTTTGCCTGTTTTGCGAGCGTTGTGGGCGGCTGGAAGGCAGGAGTGTGTCGGCCCTGCATCATATGCAACAGATTCGTGACATTCACTAATCGGTGTTTTGACTGTGAACCGTTCGTGAGCGTCATGGTGATTATCAGCCGGTCGCGAATTTTCGCGACGGCACGTATCAGAATATTTCTGGAGGGACTTCCTTGAAACACCTACTCACGAGCACCAGCGCGATCGCCCTCGGCGTCGTCATGGTCGCCCCCGCATCGGCCCAGGAATGGGATATGAAATGGGGCGGCTATTTCTCGAGCCATGTGGCCTATGCCACGGTCGATACGAACACAGCCGCGCATCTTGGCGCTGATTTCGACGGCGTTGATGTCTACAGCGAAACCGAAATCGAATTCACCCCCTCGGTGACGCTCGACAACGGCATGACCTTTGGCGTCAACGTGCAGATGGAAGGCACCAACAACGGTGGCGGCGCGACCGGCATCGACGAAACCTACATGACGATTTCGAGCGACGCATTCGGCAAGATCGACCTCGGCAACGAGAACTCGGCTGGTTACAAGATGATGGTGTCGGCGCCGCAGATCGACGGCAGCATCTGGATCAACTCGCCATCGATCTCGGGCTTCATTCCGATTTCGGTCAGCGCCGGTGGCAACCTGCCGTGGAACTTTCGTCAGTCGGCCATCTCGGCCTACACCGAGGTTCTGGGCAACAACGACGTGGCGCGGATCAGCTACTATACCCCGTCCTTCAACGGTCTGACGCTGGGTATCTCCTATGCGGCTTCGGATAACATTGTCGGCACCGGTGCCAACGCAGGCAACAACTTTGGTGTGAACCGCAACGCGGGCGTGACGGACATCTTTGACGTCGCAGTGGCCTATAGCGGGTCATTCGGCGGTTTCGATCTGGATGCCGCGGCGCGCTGGGGCACTGCCGAGAACAACACCGGCCTTGCAGGCACCGATGATCCCGAGACTTGGGGTGTCGGTGCAACCGTCGGCTTCAACGGCTTTGCCTTTGGTGGCTCCTACTCGGAGAATGACAACGGCGGGCTTTTGCCGGATGAAGAGGGCTGGGCGCTGGGCGTCACCTATGACCTGGCCGGTCCCTGGAAATTCGGGATCGACACCTATCAGGGTGAATACAGCGGCACCGGTGCGGCCTCTGGCGACAAGGCCGAATTCGAAGCCTATCAGATCATCGGCAGCCGTGAACTTGGCGAGGGCGTGAGCTGGGCGATCTATGCCGTCTATGCCGAAGGCTCTGTCAACGGCAACGCCGGCGGCACCTTTGCACCGGGCACAGCCAACACCGAGGTTGAAGGCACTCTGATCGGCACGTCGATCAACCTGACCTTCTAAATCCGGATCTGGATTGACTGAGGCGCGCGGGGGTCATTCCCCGCGCGTTTTGCATGTCTGGCGCTTGTCCTATCGCGCAGCCCTGCGATGATGCGTTACGTCAGGCATCAAAAGGAGCAGGTGATGAGCATTTTCGACGAGGATCTCTTTCTCAGGGGGCTGGAGCAGCGCAAATCGACGCTGGGGGCGGAGTATGTAGAGCGCAGTCTGGAGGCGGCGGATGACTTTACCCGTCCGTTTCAAGAGGCGATGACCGCCTGGTGCTGGGGGTTTGGCTGGGGTGACGAGGTGATTCCCCCCAAGACCCGCAGCATGATGAATCTGGCCATGCTGGGCGCGCTGGGCAAAATGCACGAGTGGGAATTGCATTGTCGGGGCGCGATCAACAACGGAGTCACGCCCGAGGAAATCCGTGCAATCATTCATGTTGTGGGAATTTACTGCGGGGTGCCGCAGGCGCTTGAATGTTTCCGGGCCGCAAAAAAAGTCCTGAGTGAGGACCAGGGATGAGCGAAGCCCCTTGTTTGAAAGGGCGCTGGAACTGTGGTGTGGTTTCTGCGTCACAATCCGGGCGGGATGCGGCAAGAGCAGGGGGGTTGCGTTGACAGTTTGGGGGCGAATGGCGCATTTCATAGCACAAGCCGTTTCCAATGACTGGTGCGGCGGATCTGATTAACCTGCTTCTGAGGAGGGACACCCTTGAAAAAGCAACTTCTGAGCACCAGCGCGATTGCTCTTGGCGTAGCATTCGCCGCACCTGCATCGGCACAAGAATGGAACATGAAATGGGGCGGGTTCTACAACTCGCACGTTGGTTATGTAACTGTTGACTCCGATACCCCTGCCCATGCTGGCGCAGACTTCGACGGCGTTGACGTGTATGCGAACACCGAAATCCACTTCAAGCCCTCGGTTACTCTGGACAACGGCCTGACCTTCGGCGTCGACATCCAGATGGAAGGCACCAACAACGGTGGCGGCGCGACCGGCATCGACGAAACCTACCTCTCGATCTCGGGCGACGCGCTCGGAAAGATCGACCTCGGCAACGAGAACTCGGCTGGTTACAAGATGACTGTGGCTGCGCCGCAGGTCAAAGGCGGCATCGGCATCAACTCTCCGTCGATCTCGGGCTTTGTTCCGATCTCGAACGGCGCTGGCGGCAACCTGCCGTGGCTGTTCCGTGACTCGGGCATTTCGTCCTATGCTGAAGTTCTGGCAAACAACGACGTTCCGCGCATCACCTACTACACGCCTTCCTTCAACGGTCTGACCCTCGGCGTGTCCTACGCTGCTGCGTCGAACGTTGCAGGTACCGGTGCAAACGCTGGTAACAACTTTGGTGTGAACCGTAATGCCGGCGTGACCGACATTTTCGACATCGGTATCGCATACAGCCAGTCGTTCAGCGGCGTTGACCTTGATCTGTCGGCTCGTTGGGGTACTGCAGAATCCAACGTTGCTGGCACCAGTGATCCCGAAGTTTGGGGCGTTGGCGCAAGCGTTGGCTTCAGCGGCTTTGTCATCGGCGGTGGTTACAGCGAGAACGACAACGGTGGCATCCGTGCATTCGACTCCGAAGGCTGGAGCCTTGGTGTGACCTATGACATCGCTGGCCCGTGGTCGGTTGGTTTCGACACCTACCAGGGTGAGTACAATGGCGTTGGCGCCGGTTCCGGCGACGCTGCCGAATACGAAGCCTACCAGCTGGTCGGCAGCCGTTCGCTCGGCGCTGGCGTGACCTGGGCCGTGTACGCAGCCTATGTTGAAGGTACTGTGAACGCAGATGCCGGCGGCACCTTTGGTAACGCCAACACCACGACCGAAGGTACCCTCATCGGCACCTCGATCAACCTGTCGTTCTAATCGACCGGTAACAAGACAAGGGGCGGGGGGTGACTTTTCCCCCCGCCTTTTCTATGTGTGCCGCATATGTGAGCAAACTGCGGAGGCCGACGGGGCATGAAGCGAAGCATCATTTGGCTGGCCTCTTATCCGAAGTCCGGGAATACGTGGACGCGGCTGTTCCTCGCCAATTATCTTATGAACGCGCAAGAGCCGGTGCCGATCAATCAGGCGCACCGCTTTGCTGTGGGCGACGCCGTCGTCAAGATGTACAACCGGGTTGCCGGGCGCGAGATTGATCCGCAGGATCTGGCGCTGTGTTTGCGTCTGCGTGATCCGGTCCTGCGCGCCATCGTCGCCAACAATGCCGATGTCAATTTCGTCAAAACGCATAACGCGCGGGTGGCTCCGGAGAAGATCGACCTGATCCCCGACCGCTACACACGCTCTGCGATTTATATCATCCGCAATCCGCTGGATATGGTCCTGTCCTATGCGCGCCATTACGGCATCACGCAGGAGGACGCGGCCCAGAAGATTTGCCATCCCGACAATGGCAATCTGCCGACAGAGACATCCGTGGCGCAATACCTCAGTTCGTGGGAGTTGCATGTCAAGAGTTGGATGGCCTATGCCCCGTGGAAGCGCCTGCTTGTGCGCTACGAGGATCTGTTGGACGATCCCGAGACGCAGTTCGCCAAGGTGCTGGATCTGGTGGGCGTGCCGGTGGACAAGGAGCGCCTGCAACGGGCGATCCGGTTCTCCAGCTTTGACGAGTTGTCGCGGCAGGAAGACGAACAGGGGTTCATCGAGCGGCCCGAACAGAGCGCGAAATTCTTTGGCAAGGGGCAGAAGGATCAGTGGAAAACCGATCTCGACCCCGCGCTGGCGGAGATGATCCGCACCAAGATGGGGCAGACGATGAAGCGATACGGGTATCTGGAATGAGTGATTTGCGGCGGATCATCTGGCTGGCGAGCTATCCCAAATCGGGCAATACATGGATGCGCAGCCTCTTGGCGCAGTATTTCATGCCCGCAGGTAAAGCGCCGGATATCAACAACTTGAGACAGTTCACGACTGGCGACACGCGGCAGGATTTCTTTGACGCGGCCAATGGCGGACCGTTTCGAGGGCAGGGGGTAGAAGACTGGATGCGGGTGCGGGGCCGCGCGCTGCGCCTGATTGCGGGCTCAAAACCGGACCATCATTTCGTCAAGACCCATTGCCAGACGGTGCGGATTTTCGATCAGGATGTGATCCCGCCCGAACTGACCGCCGCCGCGATCTATATCATCCGCAACCCGTTCGATCTGGCCCCGTCCTTTGCCCGGCATCAGAATTGCGATCTGGATCTGGCGATTGAACGGATGTGCAACGCCGACACGATCACCGGCACGCC
This sequence comes from Roseovarius sp. 217, assembly GCF_000152845.1. Taxonomy (GTDB): domain Bacteria; phylum Pseudomonadota; class Alphaproteobacteria; order Rhodobacterales; family Rhodobacteraceae; genus Roseovarius. Next base: position 46,174 of record NZ_CH902584.1, on the reverse strand, counting down.
GAATGGCATCATCGACCTGCTTGGCCGTTGGGACGATCATATCCGCGTCTGGACCAATGCGCCGGGCTTGCCGATCCATGTGGTGCGCTACGAGGATATGCTGCACAATCCCGGCAAGGCGATGCGCGGCCTGCTGGAGAAATTCCTTAGGGTCAAGGTGGACGGTCCCAAGCTGGCGCGCGCCATCAAGGCCACGAGTTTCGAGGCGATGAAGCGGCAGGAAGAGACGCTGGGATTCGCGGAAAAGCCCAAGGGCATGACCGCGTTCTTTGCCAAAGGGCAGGCCGGGGTCTGGCGCGAGGATTTGACGCCGGCGCAGGTGGCGCGATTGCACGAAGCGTTTTTGCCGACGCTGGAGCGGTGGTATCCTGAGATGCTCAAGGAAATTGCTGCTGTTGCCGCGCGGGCCTGAAGCCGCATAGCTGGCAATCGCGGGCCGTGTCGCTATGTTGAAGCACGAATATCAACCGCCTGACGGGAGGCTCTGAGATGATGCGCAAGAGTTTGATCTTTGGAGCTGTGGCGCTGGCCGGGTGCACGGCGGTGGGTCCGCAGATGGTGGCGCGGCTGGGCGCTGATCCGGTGGTCTCTGGGGGCCATTACGATTCCGGTGGTGGGCTGAGTGTGGCGGCGGATCTGCGAGAGCATCAGGGCCGCGTGCTGGTCTGCGGTGTCTGGGCGCAGAGCCATCAGCAATCGGTGCTGACCAAGGGCAAGGCCGTCGATGTCATGGGCTCGGGCGCGGTCTATCTGGGAAATCATGCGCTGGTGCGTGGGCTGGTGTTCATGCGCGAGGTGCCGCCCGCGCTTGATTACGCAGGGCAAGAAGCGGGCTGCGTGCTGACCGAGCGGGTCTGGCAGGCGGCCTATGCCAAGGCCGCGCCGGTGATCCGTCTGCCGCGCCAAGTGGTGCACGTCGAAGGGGATGTTGGGCATTTTGTCGTGACGTTCACGCAGACCGGACCGGGTGCCGGGGCACCGAAGCCCGCAACAGAGGGCTAAAATCACACTGAATCGCCTCCTTTGCCGGGAAAGAAATTGACAGAAGACGGTTATCCCATACGGTTGCCGGAGTATGTTCCACGGTTTGCCCAAGAGGTTACGATGCGTAATTCCACGAAATCCATCATCTCAGCTCTGACGCTTGCGGGACTGGCCGCGCCGGCCATGGCGCAGAGTGCCAAGGTCTATGCCTATGAGTCCCAAGCCAATTATTGCCCTGCCGGATTGCAGCCGGTAACGATCAGCGGCGTGATCTGTTGCGGTCAACCCAATCAGACGCAGAGCTATCAACAGGCGCTGCGCCATCCTGTGACCAAGGTCCGGCATCAAACCTATAGCGCCACGTCGCATCTCAATTGCCCAGAAGGGGCGAAGGGCTGTTACTGAGGCCTGAAAGGCCTGTTGCAGAAAAAGTTACCAAACAGGGCGGGCCTCGGCGCGCCCTGTTTTGTTTTCTTGACCGTTCTGGCTGCATCGGGTTTGGGACCGCTGGCACGGCACCCCACCGGACTGCAAAAGGATGTCACATGCGTTAAAGCAGCCGCAGATCAGATGCCATTTGCCGCCCGTCGCGCCCTTCCTGAAGCTCGAAACCGACCTTTTGATTGTCTGCGAGCCCTGTCAGCCCCGAACGTTCGACCGCAGAGATATGCACAAACACATCCTTGCCGCCGCCATCAGGGGCGATGAATCCATAACCTTTGGTGGTGTTAAACCATTTCACGGTGCCGGTTGGCATTCCGCTTCTCCTTTTGCGTCGCTTCCCCGGGAATATGCCGGGCCATGTGACTCCGGACCCTCAGGGACCGGCCAAGCGTTGCAAAGGCGGAATCTGAATGCCCATCGTTACGAGGACGATGATTGCATCGCCATTGTAAAAATCAAGCAAAACTCCATAACGGGCGGGGTTTTGACCGATAATGACGCAAAAATGAAGGACTGTGCGATGATCCTCTACGGATTGAAAACCTGTGATACCTGCCGCAAGGCATTGAAAGCGCTTGAAAACGTGACGTTTCACGATGTCCGGGCGCAAGGCTTGCCCAAGGATGTGGCAGAGGCGGCGCTGGCGCAGTTTGGGGATGCGCTGGTGAATCGTCAGTCAACGACGTGGCGGGGGCTGAGCGAAGACGAGCGGGCGCGCGATACTCTCACAGTCTTGGCCGAGTATCCGGCGTTGATGAAACGCCCGTTGATTGACGATGACGGCACGCTCTATCTGGGCTGGAGCAAGGAGACACAGAAGGCGCTCCTTGGTTAAGGCGGCGTGACCGCCTATATCGGGGCGAGGTTAAGGAGGCAGGTGAATGCGCAGTGCGGCAATGGTGTTGGGGGTAATCGGCGGCTGTCTGGCGGTGCTGGTCGGGTTTTTCAGCTATGGCTATACCGAGGTGATCAACCGGGTCGGCGAGGTGGACGGATTGTTCTATCAGGTGCATGATCCGGCGCTGATCCGCACCGCGAGCTTTCTGGCGCCACTTTTGGCGATTGCCGGGGGGGCGATGGCCAAGATGCGTGCGCTATGGGGTGGGCTGTTGCTGCTCGTGTCGGCGGGGCTGATGTATTACGCCTTTGGCTTCAATGTCTTTACCATGTTCCCGCTGGGCTTTACCGGCTTGGCCGGGATTCTGGCCATCGCGGCGGGCAAACCGGATGAGCCAAAGGCGCATTTCTGAGCGCGTCTGCTCTCAGAGTGCGGGCAAGCGGTACATGCCGGAGCTGGAAAAGGCGATGGAACTGCCGTCCGCGATGTCCTCTTCAAAGCATTGGGCGATGATGCGCAGAGCGGTTTGACGGCCCTTGAGAACCAGCGCGCGGCGCGAGGGCAGCGACGGTGTCAGGCCGGGGCTGAGCAGGGTTTGCGACCAGATGAGCGGATGCAATTCCTGCAAATGGTTCTCCAGAAGCCAATCCAGACAGTCGTGAATGCGGCGGCGCGCGGCCTCTTGTGGGGCTGAGACGCGCTGTTTGCCGGTCTTGGGGGCCATGACGATGCCGCAAAAGGCCGAAAGCTGGTTGATCACATGCTGATCGCGACGCCGCGCCACGATGTCGCGCAGCCCGTCCACAAAGAAATCCGCGTCCAAGCGGGCCATCGCATCGGGATCAAGCGCCAGAGCGTCAAGATAGACCCACGCATAGGCCCCAGCGCCCCAAATCTCGCCGGTGCGTGAGGCCGTGCGCCGCGCTTCGAGATCGAGCATCTCGTAACTGCCATAGCGCGCGGGCAAGAGCGCCTCGCCAAGGGCGCGCATGTGGCGCGGGCTGTCGGGATCAAGGTCGATCAGACGCTCGTAATCGTCCGCCACGCGCATCCGGGGCTGTCGCCGCGCCGCCAGAAGCGCGCATTGCGCGGCGGCCAGGGAGGGCGCATCGAGATCAACCCCGTCGAAGGGCGCAAGCATATCTTCGGCGCGTTTGAAATGTTCGAGAAAGCGCAATTCATGCGCCGCGCGGGTGCGGTCGGTCGCGGTGGCGCGCCACGCCCAGCCGATGTCGATATGCGCCAGCGCCACGATCAGGGCACAGGGGTAGCTGTCGGAACAGTCTGACTGCATTTCTTCGAGCGCGTCGATGCCGAAGGGGTCCGGTTCTGCCCCGTCATGCAGCGCGTCCTCGGCGGCGGACACCACATCGGCGCGCGCGCCCACGGCCAGAAGCGTTGTCGCGTTCTCGCCGCCGGGGGTGCGCAGGCGCGCGGCATCGGTATATTCGATCACCTGCGCCAGTTCCGGCCACATTTCTTGGCGGGCGAGCTTTTGCCCCCGGTCCTGATGCATGGCGCGGGCCATTTCCTCATCCGTCACGGGCAGGGAGGGAAGCAGGATTCGTTTGGACAGCCTGTCGAGGTCTGTGTCGGGCTTGCGCCGCAAAAGTCCCAAGAGATCGGGCCAGCGTCCTGCTGCCTGTGACCGCCGCTTGCGCTGGGTGGGCTCGCTTGGTTCTGGCTTGGCAATTGGTTCAAACGGCATGATGACTCCGGTTCGCATGTTATCCCTGAATCTGCCTTTGGATTTCGACCAAATAAGGGCAATGCTTGGGTGAAGGCGGGGAATATGAGGGAGCGGCATGGGGACATTGCCATGTCATCCGCTTTACGCCAAAATTGCCGGATGAAGAGAATTATGACGATTGTTTTCATTGTGTTTTTCTCTCTTCCGAGCGTCGCTCAGGAGGGAGTTTCCGGGTTTGTTCCGCTCGCTCCGCCTGTCCGCGATGGCAATATTCCGCGCACGCGCTGGGAGCATCGCAGCGACGCGCCGCTCTTGACGCGCAGCGCGCTCTCGGCGCTGAAGGCGCATGGCGCCCCGTTGGTGCGGACTGTGCCGCGTGATATTGCCAGTTGGTGCCCCGCCTATGCCACGGGCGGCGAGACCCGCCGCCGCGCCTTTTGGGTGGGCTTTCTGTCAACGCTCGCCAAGTATGAAAGCACCTATAATCCCAAAGCTGTCGGAGGCGGTGGGCGGTGGCACGGGCTGTTGCAGATCCTGCCCGCGACGGCGCGGGGCTATAAATGCCGGGCGGGCAGTGGCGAGGCATTACGCAACGGGCCAGACAACCTAAGCTGTGCGATCCGGATCATGGCGCATACGGTGCTGCGCGACGGTGTCGTCTCTGAGGGGCGGCGCGGGGTGGCGGCCGATTGGGGACCGCTGAGCAATGTGAAGATGCGTGAGGATATGCAGCGCTGGACGCGGGCGCAGACCTATTGCAAGCCGCTGTCTTCGGTACGGCCAAGAGCGCGGCCGGTAAGGGTGGCGCAGGTCGAGGACTAGGGCGCGCGGTGGCTTGAGGCTCAGCGCCCCGCGCCGAACAAGACGCGGGGGCAATGCCGCCTCTCAATCCCCCCGTATTCGCCCGACCATCTCGGTCGTGTCGCGGCTGAGATCCGGGGTGGCGAGGATGCGGTCGAGTTCTGCCGCGATCATGCCCTGACGCACCGGATCGTAGCGGCGCCATGTCTCGAAGGCCGAGCACATCCGCGCCGTGGTCTGAGGGTTGAGTGGATCGAGCCGGATGAGCATATCCGCCAGCAGGCGATAGCCGCGCCCCGAGGCGTGGTGAAAGCCTGCGGGCGAACTGCTGAGCGCGCCAAGCGTGGCGCGGAAACGGTTTGGGTTGCGCAGCGTGAAATCGGGATGGCGCGTCAACCGCTCGGCCACCTCTGCCGCGTGCTCTGGTGCGGCCTGCATGATTTGCAGGCTGAACCATTTGTCGATCACCAGCCGGTCGTGTTTCCACTGGGTATAAAAGGCCCCGGTGGCGCGGTCGCCGGCCCCCGCCTGCAACAGGCAGGACCACGCTGCCAATTGCTGCGTCATGTTGTCGGCGGCGTCATATTGCGCCTGCGCGCGGGCCCCGCCATCCCGGCGGCTGAGCATCGCCAGCGCCGCATTGGCCAGCGCCCGCGCGCCCACCTGATCGGGGTCGGGCCGGTAGGGCGCTGTGACCTGATGGCGGGTGTAGAGATCCTGTGCGATGCTTTCGAGCGCCACGGCGCGGGCGTCGCGCAGGGTCTCAATCGCCTGCCAGATCGCTTGCGGGTCAGGCGTGTGCCCCGCGTCAAAGAGCGCCTGTGCAAGATCATCCTCGGAGGGCAGGCCGAGGGCCAGCGCGCGGAAGGCGGGATCGAGTGTGTCGTCGCGCGCCACGCGGGCAATCGCATCGAGATAGGCGGCATCGGGGGCCGCGCCCTCGGTGATCATGGCGATGAGGCCTGCGCGGGCCAAGGCGCGTCCGGCCTCCCATTTGTTGAACGGGTCGGTGTCATGCGCCAGAAGAAAGGCGCGCTCTTGATTGCTGCTCTCACGCTCCAGGATCACCGGGGCGGAAAAATCGCGCAGGATCGAGGGGATCGGGCGCGATGCTAATCCATCGAAGCTGAAGCTCTGGCGGGGCTGCGTCATTTCCAGCACGCAGGTTGCCTGCACCTCGTCGCCATTGGGGCCGAGCAGGCCCACGGCAATCGGGATCACGCGGGGGTGTTTTTCCTCCTGTCCCGGTGTGGGCGGGGTTTTCTGTTCGAAATGAAGCGTGTAGCGGCCATTGTTGAACTCTTCGGTAACGCGCAGGCGCGGCGTGCCCGCCTCGGAATACCAGCGCTTGAATTGGCTCAGGTCGCGGCCTGTGACATCCTCGAAGACTTGTAACCAGTCCTCGATGGTGCAGGCCTGTCCGTCATGGCGGGTGAAGTAGAGATCGAGCGTCTCCTTATAGGCCGCATCGCCCACGAGGCGTTTGAGCATACCGATCAGTTCGGCACCTTTTTCATAGACGGTTGCGGTGTAGAAGTTGTTGATTTCAATGAAGCTTTCAGGGCGCACAGGATGCGCCAGCGGACCGTTATCCTCGCGGAACTGGCGGGCGCGCAGGGCGATCACATCCGAGATGCGTTTGACCGGGGCGGAGCGCAGGTCAGAGGTGAACTGACTGTCGCGATAGACCGTCAACCCCTCTTTGAGGCAGAGCTGGAACCAGTCGCGGCAGGTGATGCGGTTGCCGGTCCAGTTGTGGAAATACTCATGTGCGACAATCGCCTCGATACGTTCGAAATTGGCATCTGTGGCGGTCTCTGCAGTGGATAAGACGCAAGAGGAGTTGAAGATGTTCAAACCCTTGTTCTCCATCGCGCCCATGTTGAAATCGTCCACGGCGACGATATTGAAGAGATCGAGGTCATATTCGCGCCCGTAGACCTCTTCATCCCAAGCCATCGATTTCTTGAGCGCCTCCATGCCAAAGGCGCATTTGTCCTCATCCCCTGGCCGCACCCAGATGTTGAGGGCGACCTCGCGGCCAGAGCGGGTGGTGAAGGTATCGGGATGCGCCACCAGGTCGCCTGCGACGAGCGCAAAGAGATAGGACGGTTTCGGCCATGGATCGTGCCATTCTGCCCAGCCTGCACCGCTGTCGGTCAGGTTGCCGTTGGAGAGCATGACCGGCGCGTCGCCTTCGATGCGCACGGTGAAAATGCTCATGACATCGGGGCGGTCGGGGTAATAGGTGATCTTGCGAAAGCCCTCGGCCTCGCATTGGGTGCAATACATGGCGTTCGACATGTATAGCCCTTCGAGGGCGGTGTTGCCTTCGGGGTCAATCTCGACCTCGGCCTCGAACACAAAAGGCGCGTCGGGCACTTGGGCGCGGAGGCCTTGGGCTGTCAGCTCTGGTGTGATTTCTGCCCCGTTGATGTGGGCGGAGATGAGGGTAAGCGCCTCGCCATGCAGGAAAAAATCGCGCGACGTGGCCTCTGGATTGGGGCGAAATTCGATGCGGCTGAGGACGCGGGTGGTTTTGGGCGCAAGCCTGAAGGTCAGATGCACCGCGTCCACCAGATAGGCAGGGGGTGTGTAATCCTCGAGATAAACGGGCTGCGGGGCTGCATCTTTCATGGCGCTCTCCTTTGGCTTTGGCGCGAAGGTAGGCGTTGGGCAAGGGGGCTGCAATGGGCTTTCCTTCGGGCGGTCCACCGCTATTTCCTGTGGCATGGAACGCCCGGTCATTCTCTGGTTCAAGCGCGATTTGCGGGTGCAGGATCATCCGGCGCTGAGCCATGCCGCGCGGTTGGGGCCGATCATTCCGCTTTATATCGTCGAGCCGGAGGCATGGGCAGAGCCCGATGCCTCAGAGCGGCAGTATGCGTTTATTTGCGAGTGTCTGGAGAGCCTGCGCTCGGATCTGGCGGCGCTGGGACTGTCGCTCGTCTTGCGGGTGGGCGATGCGGTGACGGTGCTCGAGGCGCTGCGCGCCGATCAGGGCGTGGCGCATCTGGTGAGCCATGAGGAAACCGGCAATCTCTGGAGTTATGCGCGCGACCGGAAGGTGGCGGAGTGGGCGCGGGGGCAGGGGGTGCGCTGGCACGAGATGCCGCAATCGGGCGTGGTGCGGCGGCTGAGCAGTCGCGATGCCTGGCAGGGCGCGCGCGATAGGGTCATGCGCGCGCCGGTGCTAGGGGCGGTGCAGGGTGCCCGAGGGGCGGCCGTGGCCAGTGATGACCTGCCAAGCCCCGAGGCTTTGGGGCTGATGGAGGCTTGCCCGCTGCGGCAAAAGGGTGGGCGCGGTGCCGGGGTACGGGCGCTTACCTCGTTCGTGAGCACACGCGGCGAGAGCTATCAGCGGGCGATGTCGTCGCCCTTGCACGGCGCGCGGGCCTGTTCGCGGATCAGCCCGCATCTGGCCTTTGGCACGCTGTCGCTGCGCGAGGCGGTGCAGGCGGGGGCAGCGGCCCCCACCGGGCGGGGGCCGGATTGGGCGCGCTCGATGCGGTCGTTTCAGGCGCGATTGGCATGGCGGGATCATTTCATGCAAAAGCTGGAAGATGAGCCGGAGATCGAGCGCCGCTGCCTGCACCCGGCCTATGAAGGGCTGCGTCCGCGCGTGGCCGATGCCGTACGGCTGGCGGCGTGGTCGAAGGGGGAGACGGGCCTGCCCTTTGTCGATGCCTGCATGCGGTCGCTGCGGGCGACGGGCTGGCTCAATTTCCGCATGCGTTCGATGCTGATGGCGGTGGCGTCCTATCACCTGTGGCTGGATTGGCGCAGCACCGGGCCGGTTCTGGCGCGGGCCTTTACGGATTACGAGCCGGGGATTCACTGGCCACAGGTGCAGATGCAATCGGGCACCACGGGGATGAATACGATCCGGATTTACAACCCGGTGAAACAGGGGCTGGATCAGGACCCGAGTGGAGAGTTTACCCGCCGCTGGCTACCGGAATTGGCACATGTGCCGGATGCCTATTTGCAACGCCCGTGGGCGTGGTCAGAGGCGGAGGCGCTGTTGGGGCGGGGATACCCTGCGCCGATTGTCGATCCGGTCGAGGCGGCGCGGGTGGCGCGTGAGGCGGTCTGGGCCTGTCGGCGGGCGCATCGCGGCGATGCAGAGACAGCGCGGATCGTGACCCGCCATGCCAGCCGCAAACGCCCAAGGCGGGCCAAGCCCAAGGCGGCGACGGCGCAATTGCGTTTGGATCTCTGATATGCCGCGCGCGCGTCGAAAATTCGATCTGCCGGTCAAGACCTGCGCCACCTGTGGGCGGCCGATGGAATGGCGGCGCAAATGGGCGCGCGTCTGGGACGAGGTGCGCCATTGCAGCGAACGCTGTCGGCGCAGCCGCAAGACGGCTGGTGTGGACGGGGAGAACCCGGCCGGTCGGGATGCGTTTGACCGGTGACGGGGTAGCCCCGCCCACAGCGGCCAGTTTGCCGCCGAAAGATCAACAAACGGTGCAGGGTTTTTGGGCAAATCCGCATCATCGCACGGAAATATGTGCGGGAATTGATGTTTTGTTATTCCATTTCGCACTATAATTTAGGCAAATGAATGAAAGTGTGGCGCAACCCAGAAAGACGAAAATGAAACGCCCGGTCGTTGGTGTCATCGCCAACCAATATCAGATCGACAATCGCTATCCGACCCATGCGGGCGGCACGATCAATTCCTCTGCGATGGCCGATGTGGCGGGCTGTATGCCGCTGATCATCCCGGCAGACCCGCGCTATGTTTCGGTGGCAGAATTGATGGAGATCTGTGATGGATTTCTGCTGACGGGCGGGCGACCCAATGTGCATCCCGAGGAATATGGTGAGGCTGCAACCGAAGCGCATGGCGCATTCGATCGTGCCCGCGATGCGATCACCTTGCCGCTGGCGCGTGCCTGTATCGAGCGGGGGCAACCGATCCTTGGCATTTGCCGCGGGTTTCAAGAGATGAATGTCGCCATGGGTGGCACGCTGCATCCTGAAATCCGCGATCTGCCGGGGCGCGACAATCACCGCATGCCCCCCGAGGGCACGATGGACGAGCAATTCGCGCTGCGCCACAAGGTGCGGTTTGCGCCGGGCGGGGTGTTTCACCGGCTGATGGGGGCCGAGGAAGTGATGACCAACACACTGCACGGTCAGGGCATCCTGCGCGCCGGTGCAGGGGTGGTGATCGACGGGTGGGCGCTGGATGAAACGCCCGAGGCGCTCTATATCGATGGCGCGCCGGGCTTTACCCTGTCGGTGCAATGGCATCCCGAATACAATGCCGCGCATGATCCGGTCAGTCGCCCGCTCTTTACCGCCTTTGGCGATGCGGTGCGGGCCTGGGCCGCGGGGCACACGGCCCCGCTGCGCCGTTCGGCCTGAATAGGCGGCCTGAATCGTCGACCTGAGCGGGCTCAGGCCACCTCTCGTTCGCCCAAGCCACACAAAAGCTGCGCCTCGTGACGGCGCAGGCAGGGGCGCACGGTGTCGCGGTGCTGACCCGGTGCGCTGCGCAATTCCGGAAAGATGTCGAACAGCTCTTCACGCGCGGCAGCATCGACGGCGCTCAGCGCCATGTCCCCGGCATAAAAGCTCTCGGTGCCGAGGCCATCGGCAAAGATGATCTCGTGGCGATCGAACATGACGTGGATATAGGTCACCTCGTCGCAGGGGCTGACCGTCACATCACGCCCGTTCACCATATGCTTGGCCGCAATCAGAACCTCGCTCTCGCCAAAGAGCAATTCGGCCTGATAGCCGGTAAAGAGCAGCCGGTGTTGCGGCGAGACCAAGAGCGCGTCTCGCCCGCCCATCACGCTGGAGGCGACGGAAATGGGGGCGAAATCGCCCAGACCGGCCACCGTGCGTTTGCCCACCCATCGCACCGGTTGCAACCCGTGGTCGCGTGTCACCACCATATCGCCCAAGCGCAGGCTCTCGACCGGACGCTCCCCCCATTGGGTGAGGATCCGCGCACCGGGGGTAAAGCAGATGATGTTCTCGATCTCGGAGAAGGTCACGACCGTGCCATTGACCATCGCAAAGCTGCCCGAGAGCCCGCCCGTCGCATCATCCGAATTGGAGAAGGTGATATCGGATTTCTTCGCGGTCTCGCCCAGCCAGAGCGTATCGCCTATGGTCTCGTCGCCTTCGCCGCCAAGGATCGAAATTGCGCCGGTCTCAGTCTCGCCGGTATCGGTCAGGGTAAAGAAATCGTCGCCATCGCCACCTTGGACGCTGTCGCCTTGACCCACAGACACCGTGTCATTGCCTGCGCCGCCAAAGATGGTGTCAGCCCCAAGTCCGGCCATGATCACGTCATTGCCCGCGCCTGCGTCGATCACATCGGCGTTGTCATTGTTGCGACTGTCGGCATTGTCGATCTGGTCGCCTTGGGGGTCGCCGCTATAGCTTGCGTCGATCACATCATCGCCAGCCGTGCCCTGCACGATGTAATCGGGCTGGAAAATGCCCATGGCGGCCAATGCATCGTGGCTAGACACCGAGGCGGGATCGACCCCGACCAAGGTGATGCTCTCGCCATTCGGAAAGCTGAGGACGGCATTGCCGCTGCCATCGCTGCCGACCGTGACATCTGCAACGTTGACCGGGTTGCCCGCCGCGTCCGTGAGGTTCGACACATCAAGCTGATCGCGGCCCGTAAAGGTGCCGTCGCCGTTGTCGATGGGGATCTCAAAGCTAGAGACCACATCAGCGCCATCGCCATCCGAAAAGATCAAAAGATCGGTTTCGCCGTCGCCCGGCCCGAGGTCAATCTGATCGTTGCCCGCGCCGCCCGAGACCGTATCCGCCCCCGAGGAGGAGAGGATCGAGTCATCGCCCGCGCCGCCATCGACATAGTCATTGTCAAAGCCGGAAAAGATCGTGTCGTTGCCGCCGCCTGCAAGAATGCTGTCATCGCCGTAGTTGCCGATGATTTCCTCAACCCCGTCAGAGCCGATCACCGTATCCGCGCCAGTGCCCATCTGAAAACGCTCGATCTCCGAGAACTCGGTGACAGAGGTGCCATCGGTGATGGTGCCGGTTCCAGGTGCGGTGAAGTTGATCAGCAGCCCGTCGGAAATGGCGGAAAAGTTGATCCGGTCGCCTTCGCTCACGGTCTCTTCGGTTTCACCGCCGATGATGGTGTCGTTTTGCAGGCTGCCGTCGAGGAAAATCTCGTCATCGCCCGCGCCTGCATTGATCAGATCGTTGCCAAGCCCGGAATCGATGCTGTCACTGCCCGCGCCCGCGAAGATCACGTCATCCTGAGAGCCGTTGGCGGCATCCCCGGCGTCCACCCGGTCGCCTTCGGGATCGCCGGTGTAATCGACGTTGATGAGGTCGGCACCGGCACTGCCCTCAATCACGAAATCACGCGCGTCGGGAATGCCCATCGCCACGAGGGCGGCGGTGCTGTCGACATCGGTCATCGGCACGCCGATCAGCGTCAGGTTCTCGCCGTTCGGGAAGGTCAGGATCGCATCGCCAGTGCCGTCGCCATTGGTATCTGTCACGGTCACATCGGCCGTGGTGACAGGGGTGGTGCCATCTGAGGTCAGACCCGACACATCCAGCAGATCGCCGCTGGTATAGGTGCCATTGCCAGTGTCGGTGGGGGCCGTGAACCCGGTGACCGCGTCGCTGCCCGAGCCATCGGCCAGCACCAGCGTATCAGTGCCAGCCCCGAGAAGGATGTTCTCGATTTCGGAGAAACTGGCGGTTGCGGTGCCATCGCTGACCGTGCCGCTCTCGGAAACGGCATTGGACAGATTAAGCGTGAGCGGCCCGGTGACGCCGCTGAGGTCCAGCGTGTCGCCTGCCGTCTCGTCGGTCTCGCCGCCGGTGATGGTATCCGCGCCAAAGCCGTTTTGCAGGGTGAAACGATCGTCGCCGCCTTCGCCGAACAGGTGATCGTTGCCCGCGTCGCCTGCGATGGTGTCATTTTCGGCCCCACCGAAGAGCGAGTCATCGCCTTCGCCACCAAAGATGACATCGGCCCCGGACTCGCCCAGCACGGTATCATTGCCAGCCCCGGCGACGATCGTGTCATTGCCAGCCCCCGCCAGCACCGAATCCGCATTGCTGCCATCGGAGTGGTCGAGATTGTCGATCTTGTCCCCTTCGGGATCACCGGCATAGGAGGCGTCGATCAGATCCGCGCCTGCCGTGCCTTCGACGATGTAATCGGAATTGGTGAGAATCAGGTTTTCGATATCGGTATAGTTGATGGTCGCGCCTTCGAATCCGCGCGTGAGCTGGATTTGGCCGCTGAATCCGGGATTGCCGTTGTTCTCGGCATTCTGGGTCATGCCAGTGATGACCCAACCGTCGGCGATCAGCTCAGAGAGATCGAGCGTGTCATTGTCAACGCCGCCTGAGCCGCCGTCGACGGTGAAGTTTCTGATGCCCGAGAGATTGAGCGCCGTGGCATGGATCAGATCGGCGCCATCGCCGCCAAAGATGCTGTCATTGTCGCCTGCGACCAGAATCGTGTCATCGCCCGCGCCGCCAAAGATCGTGTCGGTGCCATCGCCGCCGTCGAGCCAGTCGCCATCCGCGCCGCCGTCGATCAGGTCATTGCCACCGCCGCCGAGGATCGTGTCACTGCCGGTGCCGCCAAGAAGGCTGTCCCCGCCGTTGCGCCCGTCGATGAAATCGTTGCCCGCGCCGCCATCAATATAGGTGGTGTAGATGTCCGTCCCGGAGGTGCTGCTGGCATCCGAGCCGATGAGCGTGTCGTCATAGGCCGAGCCGATTATCCCATCAATGCCCTGATTGATAACGTCGCCTGTGGCATCCCCCCCGGTTGCGGTGCCAGCCGCAAGATCGACCGTCACCGCCGCGCCGGAGGTGGAGTAGTCGACGATGTCAAGCCCGACGCCGCCAATCATCGTGTCCGCCCCGGCACCGCCGATCAGCGTGTCGTTCCCGTTGCCGCCTTGGAGCAAATCGTTGCCCGCGCCGCCATCCAGCAGGTCGTTGCCGTCCTCGCCGTAAACCGTGTCGTTGCCCGCACCCGCGCGCACGGTGTCATTGCCGGCACCGGCAAAGACCAGGTCGTCATTGGTCCCGGCCAGATTGTCTGTGTCATCAATCCTGTCGCCTTCGGGGTCACCCAGATAGGCGGCGTTGATCAGATCATTGCCCGCCGTTCCCTCGACCATGTAATCCGACAGGGTCAGATCATACCGATCTGCGGTCATGCCAAAGACATCCGTGCCGTTCGCGGGCGCTGCGGTGCCGAGGGTCACCGAAAGAATCGGCTTGGCCTCGAGCGCGGCAGAATAGGTGTTTGGCCCGGAGGGCGGCGGGATCAGATAGAGATTGCCATTGGTGTCCTGCATGACAATGGCTTCGACAATGGCCGTGGTGCCATCGGTATAGGTGATCACCGAATTGGTGTAGCGCATCGTCGCGTCATGCGTGTAGGTCACGCCGCCGATGATGAATTGTTCGTTGCTCGAGAAATTGTTCGAGTCATAGGCGCTGGACGTGGCCCCGCCGGTGTAGGAGTCGACAAGACCCAGAAGAGTTTTTGCGGGAGAGAGCGACGTCAGAGTGCTCGATACCGGAGCGAGCGCGCTGCCGAACACCTGTCCGTTCAGGGCTGTATGATTTTCGGAGGTTAGATTTCCCTCGACCGTGTCGATCTGCGGTGCAACCCCAAGGTAGAAAAGGTCAAATGTCGTAGCCATGGTCAAGATGCTCGCTGTCTGTCGGGACGGGGCGCGACGGTGTCGCTCTGCGGGGTCGTTTCAAGTCGGGCGGGAAGAGTGGGCAGGTCGGATGCCATCCTGTCATCCGGCGGTCGTCTCAGGCGGACCTGCTCTGACGTCGGACTGTCGGGCGCAAAATGCCTCACGCCCGCCCGTGGCGGGCTGCATTCCAACTGCTGTCTCTACCGCGTATTTCATTTCACCTCACTTTCCGCACATCACACAGACCGGCGCCAAATGACCCCGTTGATCTTAGGAAAAACCCTTTGGAATTCTGTTAATGGCCTGGCTTGCTCTAACTTTGTCTGGAGTCAGACTATTTAACGGCACGGGTTTGGCAGAATTTAGGGATCTCATCCGCAGGGTTGCAAAAGCCGTGCCTCGTGCCGCTTGAGGCAGGGCCGCGCGGTGTCGCCATAGGCGTTGGGATTGCTGCGCAACTCGGGAAAAACCGCGAACATCTCTTCGCGCGCCTGGTCCGAAATGGCCGAAAGTCCGACAGCGCCTGCATGAAAGCTCTCGGTTGCGGCGCCTTCGGCATAGATCACCTCGTGCTGGTCGAACATGATATGGATATAGGTCACCGCCGCCTGTGCGACCCGCGTGACGGCCTGTCCATCCACCAGATGCGTGGCGGCAATCAACACCTCATCGCAGCCAAAGAGCAACTCGGCCTTGTAGCCGGTAAACAGAAAGCGGTGCTGCGGCGAGACCAGGAGCGGCGCGCGCGCCCCGTCAAGCACATGCGCGGCCACGCGCACCGGCGCAAAGCGGTCAAGTCCCGGCACCGTCCGGCGACCGGTCCAACGGACGGGTTGCGGGCCGTGATCGCGGGTGAGTACCAAATCCCCGGCGCGCAAGGTCTCTACGTTGCGCTCGCCGTTGGGCGTCAGAAGGCGGATGCCGGGGGTGAAACAGATGATGTTCTCGATCTCGGAGAAATTCACCACCGTGCCGTCAGTCAGGGTGAAACTGCCCGAGAGCCCACCCGCCGCATCGTCGGGGTTGGAGAATGTGATGTCTGCCTTGCGCGCCTCGGGCGACAGAAAGAGCGTGTCGCCGCCGGTTTCGCTGCCTTCGCCACCGACGATGGTGATCGTGCCGGTGCCGGTCTCGGCGGGCGAGCCGATGACAAAGAGGTCATCGCCATCGCCGCCATATAGCGTGTCATTCTCGCCTGCGATCAGCGTGTCAGTGCCGCCCTCGCCAAAGAGCAGGTCCGCCCCCGCGCCACCATCGAGGTAATCATTGCCCGCAATGCTATCGCTACCCACGATCAAGGGGCTGGTCGCCAGATCCTGCACCGCCCCCCCCGGCAAGGTCACGGTGCCCGAGAGCACATTGCCGCCGAGGTTTTCCCAGTAGCGCACCTCGATGGTGTAACTCTGGCCCGCCTCAAGCGTCACCTCGCCCCAACGGGTCGTCGCGCCCTGATGGAAATCGTTGTCGAGAAACGATCCCGTCGTGCCGTTCTGATTGGTGAAGGTGACAGGATCGCCGTTGCTGTCCAGAATGCGAACGGTCGAGCCATCATCCGAGGTGGTGGCAAAGCGGTAGACCCCGTCCGCCGTGGCAATGAGGTTCGAGCTATAGATGACGCCGTAATCGTTCGGATCGCCCTGACCTGTCGCCTGTTGGCCGTGGCCTGTGACGTCGAACGCGGCAGAGGTGCCAGAGCCAGCCAACGTGCCGCTCTCGATGTCGAACGCCTGCCCGTTGGCCGATGTGAAATCGCGGGTATAGACCTGATAGCTCCAGCGTGCGGCAGTGCCGCCATCGCCATAAAGCGTGTCATTGCCTGTGCCGCCGTCGAGGCTGTCATCCCCCGCGCCACCGATCAGCGTATCGGTGCCGCCCTCGCCCAAAAGCGTGTCATTGCCGCTCTCGCCGCTTAGACTGTCGGCGCCGGTGCCGCCCTGGACCGAATCGTTGCCCAGCCCCGCCAGCACGGTGTCATTGCCCGCGCCCGCGTTGATGACATCGTCGTTGCCGCCGCCCGGTGCGTCGTTGTTGTCCACCCGGTCAGAGCCAGAGGCGACCGGCTCGGTATAGCCGCTGTTGATGAGATCAGCGCCGCCGGTGCCCTGCACGATGCCATCATCAATGCCGATGTCAGCCCGGTCAGCCCCGAGATTGGTATTGGTGGAGGTGTTGACCGAGTTGAAGGTGACAGACTCGATCGGGCGCGCGGTCATGGCCGCGATATTCGCGGCATTCGCCGGCGTGGTATTGAGCGGCGGCGCCAGAAAGAGATTGCCATTGGTGTCCTGCACCAGAATCGCAAGAAACGATGCCGTCGTGCCATCGGTATAGGTCAGCGTGGCGTTGAATGTGGACAGGCCGTCAAAGGTAAAGGTCTGCGTGCCGCTGCCGATGTCGGTCGAGAATTGATCATTCGATGCGGTATTGTTCATATCCAGCGCGCCCGCCGCGCCACCATTGTCGATGGTGGTGACGCGCGTCACGTTCTGGTAGAGCGGATCAATCGCGGTGCCATAGGTGCGGTTGACGAACAGGCCTGCGTTCTCGGCATTGCTGTTGCCTTCGGTCGGATCGAGAATTATCGGCTCGTTGCCTAAAAAAATCCAGTTGAAGGTCGTTGGCATTGTATTGGCACCCTGTTGTTTCCAAACTGGATACACAGCGTCTGCGGCGGCAATGGGCGCGGATTCAGGAGAAATTTAGACGAGTGTGTTCAAATTCGGACGCGTTCGACGTGTCGCAAGGCAGGGGGCGCTGCCCCCCGGACCCCCGGAGTACTTCAGCCAAGAAAAAGCCAAGAGGGCCGGGGATGGATCAGACCTGTCCGCCCGCGATTTCAAGCGCTTGGCCATTGATGCTCGATGATCCCGGACCGCAGAGCCAGAGCACCGCCTGCGCCACCTCGTCGGGGGTAATCAGGCGCTTGTGGCGGTTGGCCTCGACCATCATGGCGCGCGCCTCTTGCTCTGATACGCCTGCGCGCGCGGAGATGGCGGTGACATTGCGGCTGATGATTTCGGTGTCCACATAGCCGGGGCAAATCGCATTGAAGGTCAGACCTGTGCCAAGATAATCCTCGCTCAAGCTGCGGATCAGGCCGATCATCCCGTGTTTGCTGGCGCTATAGGCCGCAGCCCCCTTGAGCCCCTTGATCCCTGCAATCGAGGAAATTGCGATCACCCGCCCCCAATCGGTCTGGCGCATGCCGCCCAGACAGTCGCGCACCGTATAAAACGCGCCGTCGAGATTGGTGGCCATGATCTGCCGCCAGAATGCGGCATCCGTCTTGTGCAGGGCGCGGCCTTCGGCGATGCCGGCATTGGGGATGCAGATTTGCACCGGGCCGCGTGCCTTGACCGCGGCGGCCACGCCCGCTGCGACCTCATGCTCTTGGGTCACATCCATGGACAGCGGGTAGAGGCCCGCGCCTGCCACCTCGTCCAACACCGCCGCACGGCGTCCGGTGATCGTCACCTCAGCACCCGCCCCGGCGAGCGCGCGGGCGATGGCGAGGCCAATGCCGCTGCCGCCCCCCGTCACCAAAGCGTGCTTGCCCGCTATTGTCATCTTGCCTCCGCCATATCTCACGCTACTCTACCCGCTCTTGCTCCAGAGACAACCACGAGAGGACCGCAGGCCCATGCTGAAATGGCCCATGCTGAAATGGCCAGTGCTGAAATGGATCGACATGCCACCGGTCTGGCTTGTGGGGTTTTTGGCCGTGGCCTGGGCGCAGTCCAGTCGGTACGCCATGGGTCTCAGCTTTGGCGAGACATGGGCCGATCTCTTGGGGGGGCTGCTGGTCGGCGGGGGGATTTTGCTAGTGGCGATGGCCGCACTGGAATTTCGCCGCCATAAAACCACCATCGTCCCGCATGAGACGCCAGAGCGGGTGATCCAGTCCGGCATCTTTCGCCGCTCACGCAATCCGATCTATCTCGGTGACACCCTGATTCTCGCCGGGCTGATTCTGCGCTGGGACGCCGTTTTGGCGCTGCCGCTGATTCCCATTTTCGTCTGGGTGATTGAAAAACGCTTCATTATCCCGGAAGAGGACCGTATGCGGCGCAAATTCCGCATGGATTTTGCCCGATACTGTGAAAAAACCAGACGTTGGTTGTAGAAACCGCGACAATCTTGATCTCGTCACTCACGAAATAGTGTGAAATAACGACCTTCGGGACAAAGAAACCGGCATGCCGCAGATGCGGGGCCATCAGAACACGTCATCTGCCAGAGGGGGAGACAGCATTGAAGATCGGAACGCCAAAGGAAGTGCTTGAGGGCGAGAACCGGGTTGCCATGACGCCCGACTCGGCGCTGCAATTGCAAAAGTTGGGCTATGACTGCGCGATCGAGAGCGGCGCAGGCGCTGCGGCCGGGTTCTCGGACGCCGCCTATAAGGAGGCTGGCGTCGAGGTGCTCAAGACCGCCGCGGCGCTTTACAAGGCCGCCGATGTGGTGGCCAAGGTCCGCCCCCCCAATGAGACAGAGGCCAAGCGCCTGACCGAAGGCCAGCTTCTGATTTCCTTCTTCTGGCCTGCGCAGAATGAGGCGCAGATGAAGCAGCTCGCCGAAAAAGGCGCTTCGGTCATCGCGATGGATATGGTGCCGCGCATCAGCCGGGCGCAGAAGATGGACGCGCTCTCAAGCATGGCCAATATCGCCGGCTACCGCGCGGTGATCGAGGCGGGCAATAACTTTGGCCGCTTTTTCACCGGCCAGATCACGGCGGCGGGCAAGGTGCCCCCGGCCAAGGTTCTGATCGTCGGGGCCGGGGTTGCTGGCCTCGCGGCGATTGGCACCTCGACCAGCCTCGGGGCCATCACCTACGCGTTCGACGTGCGCCCCGAAGTGGCCGAGCAGGTCGAATCGATGGGCGCGCAATTCGTCTATCTCGATTTCAAGGAAGAGCAGCAGGACGGGGCCGCCTCCGGCGGCTATGCCTCTGTCTCCAGCCCCGAGTTCCGCGAGGCGCAATTGGCCAAGTTCCGCGAACTGGCCCCCGAGATGGATATCGTCATCACCACGGCGCTGATCCCCAACCGCGAAGCCCCCGAGCTCTGGACCGAGGATATGGTCAAGGCGATGAAGCCCGGCTCGGTCATCGTCGACCTTGCCGCGGAAAAGGGCGGCAATTGCAAAATGACGGTGATGGACGACAAGATCGTCACCGACAACGGCGTGACCATCATCGGCTATACCGATTTCCCCAGCCGGATGGCTGCGCAATCCTCGACGCTCTATGCCACCAACATCCGCCACATGATGACCGACCTCACGCCCGACAAGGACGGCAAGGTCAATCACAACATGGAGGATGACGTGATCCGGGGCGCGACCGTGGCCCATGCCGGTGCGGTCACCTTCCCGCCACCGCCGCCCAAGGTTGCGGCGATTGCGGCGGCCAAGCCCAAGGAAAAAGTCAAGGAACTGACTTCTGAGCAGAAGCGCGCGGCAGAACTGGCGGCGTTCAAGGCGCAGACCAAGAACCAGGTCACGCTGCTTGTGGTCGGTGCGGCCCTGCTCTTGGCGGTGGGTCTGGTGGCCCCGGCCAGCTTTATGCAGCATTTCATCGTCTTCGTGCTGGCCGTTTTCGTGGGCTTTCAGGTGATCTGGAACGTGTCGCATTCGCTGCACACGCCGCTGATGGCGATCACCAACGCGATCTCGTCGATCATCATTCTGGGCGCGCTCATGCAGATCGGATCGGGGTCTTTCCTCGTGATCGTGCTGGCGGCGCTGTCGGTGTTCATGGCCGGGATCAATATTTTCGGTGGCTTCCTCGTCACCCGGCGCATGCTCGCCATGTTCCAGAAGTCATAAGGAGTAGAGGATCATGGATTACGGTTTCACGACGGCCGCCTATGTGGTGGCGGCCATCCTCTTCATCCTCTCTCTGGGTGGGCTCTCGGGGCAGGAAAGCGCCAAGCGCGCGGTGTGGTATGGCATGGCAGGCATGGCGCTGGCGGTTGTCGCCACGCTGATCGGCCCCGGTGCCGGGCTCTGGCTCTTGTCGCTGGTGCTGATCGCCGCCGGGGGCGGGATCGGCTATGTCGTCGCCACGCGGGTGCAGATGACCGAAATGCCGCAGCTTGTGGCGGCGATGCACAGTCTTGTGGGTCTGGCGGCGGTGTTTGTCGGCTTTAATGCCGATCTCGAACTGGGCCGCGTGCTGGCGATGGACGAGACCGCGCGCAAGGGGCTTGAGGGCTTTGCCGCCGTGCTGGCCAAGAAAACCAGTGTCGAGGTGGCAATCCTGCGGGTCGAGGTGTTCCTCGGCGTCTTCATCGGGGCCGTGACCTTTACCGGCTCGATCATCGCCTTTGGCAAGCTGGCGGGCAAGGTCGATACCGCCGCCAAAAAGCTGCCGGGTGGGCATATGCTCAACGCCGGGGCGGCGTTCCTGTCGGTGGTTCTGGGGGTGATGTATTTCAACGACGCAGGCCTCTGGACGCTGGTGGTGATGACGCTTCTGGCGTTCTTCATCGGCTATCACCTGATCATGGGCATTGGCGGCGCGGATATGCCCGTGGTGGTCTCGATGCTCAACAGCTACTCGGGCTGGGCGGCGGCGGCGATCGGCTTCAGCCTTGGCAACGACCTCTTGATCGTGGTCGGTGCCTTGGTCGGCTCAAGCGGTGCGATCCTGAGTTACATCATGTGCAAGGCGATGAACCGCTCGTTCATCTCGGTCATTCTGGGCGGCTTCGGCGGCCCGGCGGGCGAACAGATGGCCGTTGAGGGCGAACAGATCGCGATTGACGTCGATGGCGTCGCCGCAGCCCTGAACGAGGCCGACAGCATCATCATCATCCCGGGCTACGGCATGGCGGTGGCGCAGGCGCAGGGGGCGGTCAGTGAACTGACCTCGAAGCTGCGGGCCAGGGGCAAGACCGTGCGCTTTGCCATCCACCCGGTCGCAGGCCGTCTGCCGGGGCATATGAACGTGCTTCTGGCCGAGGCCAAGGTGCCCTATGACATCGTGCTGGAAATGGACGAGATCAACGAGGATTTCCCCAGCACGGATGTGGCGATCGTGATTGGCTCCAACGACATCGTCAACCCGGCGGCGCAGGACGATCCCAACTCGCCCATCGCCGGCATGCCGGTGCTGGAATGCTGGAAAGCCAAGCAGGTCTTCGTCTCCAAACGTGGCCAGGGCACCGGCTATTCGGGGATCGAGAACCCGCTGTTCTACAAGGACAACACCCGCATGTTCTACGGCGACGCCAAGGCGAGCCTGTCGAGCCTCTTGCCCAAGATCGACTGATCCTTGGAGGTGTGATTTGCGGAGGGCGCGGCCGAAAGGCTGCGCCCTTTGGCTTTGCTGCGCCCTTTGGTTTTGCTGCGCCAGCGTATCGTCAGACAGATCGCCTGCGGCGTGTGACGACTCTTCGCAGGTGTGTCACCGGACGACCGTCGACCGCGCAGGGACCTGCGCCGATCAACGCCATACCCCAGATATGCCGCGCGAGCAGCGCCTCGCCCAGAAACAATGTCCCCAACAGAATCGCGCTGATCGGCACAAGAAGCGTCACCAGCAAGAGATTGGTCGCGCCCGCCGTCGACAGGATGCGGAAATAGAGCGTATACGCGAAGGCCGTCGATATGGCGGCGACGCCGATCACCGCGCCGATGCTCCGCCATCCGGGGACGGGCAGGGTCCAGGGCTGATCCACGACCATCACCAATGGCAAAAGGATCAGGCTGGACGCGATGACCTGACCGGTCGCGGTGCTCATCGGGCTAACGCCCAAGGTGCGAAACCTGCGCCCGAAGATGCCCGCGACAGCATAGGAAACCGCAGCGAGAAGGCATAGGATCTGGGCTGCGACGTGAACGCCAAGATCGCGCAGGGCCCCAGTGCCGATCATCACCGCGACCCCGGCAAAGCCGATCAGTACACCCGAGAGCTTGCCGCGACTCATCTGCTCGTCCTGCGTCAACAGATGCGCAAGCAAGACTCCAAAGAACGGGGTCGAGGCGTTCAGGATCGACGCCGCACCCGAGGTGATATGCTGCTGCCCCCAGACGATCAGGGTGAAGGGAATGGCATTGTTCAAAAGACCCATGCCAAGAAAGGCCGCCCAGACCCGCCGGTCCTGCGGCATCCGTTCGCCGCGCAGCCGCAGAAGCGCAAGCAGAAGGATCGCGGCAAGGGCCACCCGTGCCAGAACCACGGTCAAGACCGGCAATTCCCGCAGCGCGACGCTGTTGAAGAAGAAAGACCCGCCCCAGACGGTTGCAAGGGCCAAAAGCATGACCCATTCCCGTCCCGTCATGGGGCGGTTTGCAGGGGTGAGGAGTGGCATGTCCTGTCCTTTCACTTGGCGCTCCGGCAGAGCGGGTTGACACCACCTTGTCATCGACACGCGCGCCGGACGACCCGTTTCCTGCGCTAAAGGGGTTTTAGACGCGCGCGTGTCATCCTCTGACGCTTTCGTCTTTGGCTGTCGTTGAAAATTGAGTATTTAGACCAAGAAAAAGCCCAAAGGTCAGGCTGTATACACTTGTGTTCCGCTAAATCATTGGGTTTGAACGAAAAACCTCTTTTTCGCGGGCGCGGCACGCGCTAAGAGCGGTCAGGATCAGGAGAACGGCGCATGCCCCCCATTCAGGACCACCCGCTGCGCTATGATCTGGCCAATGAGCTGCATGCGCGGCCGTTTCCGTCACTTGAGGCGCCCTGTACGGCGGTGTTTCTGGCCGTCAAGCAACCGCATGACGCGGCCAAGCGCGACCGCGCGGCGGATCTGGCGCATCTGACGGCGCTTCTGGATCGCTACGGGGCCAAGCATCCGCAGCCGGGGGCCACGCATTATTCCGGTCAGATCGGGCGGCACAGCCTGAAATGGGAAAGCCATACCGAGATGGTGACCTATACCGTCTTTACCGACGGGGTCAGCGCGCGCCCCTTTGATCCGGCAGATTTCGAGGTCTTTCCCGTCGATTGGCTGTCCGATGCGCCGGGGCTGCGCGTCACCTCGGCGATGATCCGGGTGATCCCGTGGAAAAGCCGCGAGGCGACGCGCGACGAGATTGATCAGTGGTTCGTGTCCGAGAGCGTGGCTGTGGCGCGGGTGCTGGATGATGCGGCCGTGATGGCGGGCGATTTCCGGATTGATCCGGCGGGGCATCTGCGGTTCTCGCTACATGTCGCCCCCTCAACCGGCGCGCGCCGGATTGGCCGTGTGGTGCAGCGCCTCTGCGAGATCGAGACCTACAAGGCGATGTCGATGCTGGGCTTTGCCCGCGTTCGCGAAATGGGCCGCCAGATGGGCGACACCGACAGCCAGTTGAGCCGCCTCATCAATGACATGACCGGCGGCAGCCAGCCGGCGGAGGAAACGCTGCAAAGCCTGTTGCGGGTCTCGGCGGAACTGGAGGCGCTGGTGGCGCAATCCTCGTTCCGCTTTGGCGCCACGGCAGCCTATGAGCAGATCGTGCATCAGCGGATCGTCGTTCTGCGCGAGGAGCGCTTTGAGGGCCGTCAGACATTCGCGGAATTCATGATGCGCCGCTATGATCCGGCGATGCGCACGGTGCGCGCCACCAAGGACCGGCTGGCCGCGATGGCAGACCGGGCGATGCGGGCGGGCGAATTGCTGCGCACCCGCGTCGATGTCGAACGCAGCGCGCAGAATCAGGCGCTGTTGGAGAGCATGGACAAACGCGCCGATTTGCAATTGCGCCTGCAAAAGACCGTTGAAGGCCTGTCAGTGGTGGCGATCAGCTATTACGCCGTCTCGCTCGCGGGCTATCTGCTCTATCCGTTGGCGGAGGCGCTGGAGGTGAGCAAAGGCATGGTCACAGCCATTGCGACCCTGCCGGTGATCGTGCTCGTGTGGTGGATGGTTCAGCGCATCCGCAAGAAACTGCATTGACGCCGCTCAGGTGATGTAATGCAGTCGGTCAAAGCTCTGTCGCCAGTCTGACACCTCGGGGCGCAGCGCGTCCGGGTCATTGCCGCGCAGCGCCCGCGCGATCAGGGCGGCCATGCGCGGAGCATGGTCTGGCGTGACCCCCCAGCGGACCAATTCCGGCGTGCCGATGCGCAGCCCATTCATGTCGCCCGCCACAGCGGGTAGGGGCAGGCCGATGCCACAGGCGAGAAAGCCTGCGCGGCGCAGTGTTTTGGATGCCGCCTGACCGCCGCCAAATCCGGCTGCCGCGATGGCGAATTGATGCGAGGCCGTGGCGATGCCCCCGGCCTTGAAGACCGGCAGACCTTCTGCCTCGAGCGCCGCTGCCAGCGCCTGCGCCAGTGCGATCATCTGCGCGGCATAGGCGCGCCCATGCATCCGCCAATCCAAGAGCGTTACCGCCAGAGCCGCCGATTTCGCCGCGTCGAAATTCGCGGTAAGCCCCGGAAAGGCGATGGCATCCAGCCGCTCGGCCAGAGCGGTGTCATTGCTGACGATGAGCCCACCGGCAGGCCCGCCAAGGCTCTTGTAGGTGCTCATCGTCATCAGATGCGCGCCCTCATGGAGGGGGTTCTTCCATGCGCCACCCGCAATGATCCCACATTGATGCGCCGCGTCAAAGAGCAGATGCGCGCCCACGTCATCGGCAATCGCGCGCACCTCGCGCACCGGATGTTCCTGCAGATTGAGGCTCGCGCCCAGCGTGATCAGCCGGGGGTGTTCAGCCTCAGCCAGCGCGCGCAGCCTCTCGACATCCACCGTATACCCATCGGCATGGACCGGCGCCTCAAGGATGCGCAGCCCGTAGAGCCCGGCACAGCCCGGCGCGTGATGGGTCACATGCCCGCCGATGCTGGCAGGCGGCGCAATGATCGTGTCGCCGGGTTTGCAGGTGGCCATAAAGGCGTAGAGGTTGGCAATCGCGCCGGAGGGGACGCGAATCTCGGCATAGCGGGCGTCAAACACCTCGGCGGCGAGTTCGGCCGCGATGACCTCGATTTCCTCGATCGCCTCAAGCCCCATTTCGTATTTGTCGCCCGGATAGCCCAACGACGGGCGCGACCCGATGCCAGAGGCGAGAAGAGCCTCGGCGCGCGGGTTCATCACATTGGTGGCGGGGTTGAGGTTGAAACACTCGGCCTCATGGATGCGGCGGTTGTCCTCGGCCAGCGCCTCGATGCGCGCGGCGATTGTGTCTGCGTCTTGGGTGGCGGTGCGGGTGGCAAGCGTCTGGATCAGGTCTTCGCATAGGCTGGGCACCCAGGGGCGGCGGGCAAGTGTCATGGCGGTCTCCTCAGGATCGGTTTCCAGCAAAATGCTTTGACGGGCTGGACGGCGCAAACGAGATTATATAAAATTCAGCGTAGAAAAACTAAGGCTAGAAAATGTCTGTATCGCCTCCGCGTCCCAAGGGTCCGCCGCTCAATGCGTTGCGTGCGTTTGAGGCCGCCGCTCGTCTGGGTGGTTTTGCCAATGCCGCCGAAGAGCTCTGCGTCACCCCCGGTGCGATCTCGCAGCATATCCGCGCGCTGGAGGCGTGGATCGGCGCGGACCTCTTTGAGCGCCGCTCGCAGGGGGTGCGGCTGACCGCGCTGGGGGCCGAGGCGCTGCCGGGGTTTGCCACGGCTTTTGATGCGATGGGGGCGGCTGTGCATGCCATGCGGAGCGCCGCGCGGCATGGCACGCTGCATATCGCGGCGCTGCCATCGGTGGCGCAACTCTGGCTCTCGCCGCGCCTGCCGGCGGTGCGCGCGGCGCTGCCGGACCTGCGCATTTCCGTCTCGGCCATCGAGAGCCCGCCCAATCTGGCGCGCGATCTCTTTGACCTCAGCCTCTTTATCCGTCCGCCGACCGGCGTCCGGGGCGAACGGGTGCTGGCGCGGGATATGATCCTGCCGGTCTGTGCGCCCGAGATTGCCGCAGGTTTGCGCAGCTCTGACGATCTTGTCGGGGAAACCCTGTTGCATGATGCGCTCTGGTCCGAGGATTGGGCGCAATGGGCACGGGCGAGGCTGCCGGGTATCAGCCTGCCCACCAACGGGCCGCGCTATTCACTCTATGCCATCGCGTTGGAGGAGGCGCGACATGGGGCGGGGGTAATGATGGGGCATCAGAGCCTTGTGCAGAGCGCGTTAGACGATGGCACCCTTGTCGCGCCCTTTGATCTGGCTGTGCCGACGGGCAAGGCGCTGGTGCTGGAGCATCCGGCCTTTGATCCGCCCCGCGCCGATCTGGCGCGGGTGTTGGCACTGTTCGGCGGACAGGTCACGGGCTGATCCCCTCTGGCCATTGCCGCGCGGCTGCGGTATCCGGGCCGGGTTGCAACACCCCGGAGGGCGCGCTCATGTCCGACACCGTTCCATTCGAGAAACCCGGCCCCGTCGAGGCCGATCTGCGTCACGCCATCGCGCCGACCGAAGAGATCATCGCCGAGGCGCGCAAGGGCCGGATGTTCATCCTCGTGGACCATGAGGACCGCGAGAACGAGGGTGATCTGGTGATCGCCGCCGAATTCGCCACGCCCGAGGCGGTGAATTTCATGGCGACCCACGGGCGTGGCCTGATTTGTCTGCCGATGACAGCCGAGCGGATCGACGGGCTGGGCCTGCCGATGATGGCGGTCAACAATTCCTCGCGGCATGAAACCGCCTTTACCGTCTCGATCGAGGCGCGCGAAGGGGTGAGCACCGGGATTTCCGCCCATGATCGCGCCCTGACCATTGCCACGGCGATCAACGAGCAAAATACCATGGCGGCGATTGCCACGCCGGGGCATGTGTTTCCGCTGCGCGCGCGGCGCGGCGGCGTGCTGGTGCGCGCCGGTCATACCGAGGCGGCGGTTGATATCGCGCGCCTTGCCGGGCTGAACCCCTCGGGCGTGATCTGTGAGATCATGAAGGAAGACGGCGGGATGGCGCGGCTGCCCGACCTCATCGAATTTGCGGCCAAGCATGACCTGAAAATCGGCACGATTTCAGACCTCATTGCCTACCGGCACAAGCACGATAACCTGATCACCGAAATCCGGCGCGAAACCGTGACATCGAGTCACGGTGGCGCCTGGGACATGCGGATTTTCGCCGACCAGATCACGCAGACCGAACATGTCGTGCTGAGCAAGGGGGACATCACCGATGGACGCCCCGTGCTGGCGCGCACCCATGCGCTCAATGCGCTGGAGGATGTGCTGGGCATAGGCCTGAGCAAACGCGCCGAAGGCCCCACCGGCAAGCTGCCGCGTGCGATGGAAATCATTGCCCGCGAGGGGCGCGGTGCCGTGTTCCTGTTCCGCCAACCCCGGCCCAAGCTGGCGGGCGAGATGGAGGATGAGGATGCGCCGCGCACCATCAAGCACACCGGGCTTGGGGCGCAGATCATGTCGACCATGGGCATTCACGAGTTGGTTCTGCTGACCGATAGCCCGAAAACCCGCTATCTGGGTCTGGATGCCTATGGCATTTCGATCATCGGCACCCAGCCGCTGACCGAGGAGTGAGAGCATGGCCGAGCATGAATACACCCTGCCGCGTGCCGAGTTTGACAAGCCAGTGAAGCTCTTGATCGTCGTGGCGCCGTTCTACCGCGACATCGCCGACAATCTGATTGCCGGGGCCACCGCCGAGATCGAGGCCACGGGCGGCACCTATGAGATTGCCGAAGTGCCCGGCGCGCTGGAAATCCCCACCGCTATCGGCATCGCGGAACGCATGTCCAACTTTGACGGCTATGTCGGGCTGGGCTGTGTGATCCGGGGCGAGACCACGCATTACGAGACCGTCTGCAATGACAGCTCGCGCGGGATTGCGCTCTTGGGCTTGCAGGGGCTGTGCATCGGCAATGGCATTCTCACCGTCGAGAACCGCCCGCAAGCCGAGGTGCGCGCCGATCCCAAAGCCATGAACAAAGGCGCAGGGGCGGCGGCAGCGGCCTTGCATCTGGTGGCCTTGGCCCGTAAATGGGGCGGCCCGCGCAAAGGCGTCGGCTTTAAACCCGCGACCGAAGAGATCCAGATCGCGGGTCAGACAAAAGGCAAGCCCACCGCATGACCACCGATCCCGCCCTCTCTGGCAACCGCAAACGCCAGATGAAATCCGCAGCCCGCCTCTATGCGGTGCAGGCGCTGTTTCAGATGGAACATTCCGGCCAGACCTCTGACGTGGTGCGCGAGGAGTTTCTGGATTTCCGGTTCGGAGCCGAAGTGGACGAGGGCGTCGACATGGCCGAGGGCGATGTCGATCTGTTTCGCAAACTGCTCGACGATGCGGTGAACTGGCAGGCCAAGATTGACCAGATGACTGACCGCGCCTTGGTGGCGAAATGGCCGATTGCGCGGATTGATCCGACCCTGCGCGCACTC
This sequence comes from Roseovarius sp. 217, assembly GCF_000152845.1. Classification (GTDB taxonomy): domain Bacteria; phylum Pseudomonadota; class Alphaproteobacteria; order Rhodobacterales; family Rhodobacteraceae; genus Roseovarius. Next base: position 17,439 of record NZ_CH902584.1, on the reverse strand, counting down.
TTTCGCGCAGCGGGGGCCGAACTGGTCGAGTCCGACACGCCGCCCAAGGTGGTGATCATGGAATATGTCGATGTTGCCAAGGCCTTTTACCCGGCGGGCAAGGAATCGAAATTCGTCAATGCCGTGCTCGATCACATGGCGCGCGAGGCGCGACCCGAGGCGTTCTGAACGAGGCCCCGCCAGCGTGAGGGCCAGCCCCAAACCCCGAGGTATTTGCGGCCAGATGAAAGCGACAGGTAAAAGGGTCGCGGGGCGCCGACTTGTAATTCTGTGTCAAAAGCGTAAACTTGAGCCAAAGCAAAGGAGTCGTTTCATGCCCAAGCTTATACGCCTCTACATCACGCAGGTTGCCATCGGCTTTGGCATCGCGGGGGTCTTTGTCGCCCTGCTGCTGTGGTTCAATGTCGCAAATCTCTGGCATCTGGTCAGCCATTCCGACAAGGGGCTGCTGGCCGTTGTGATCCTGTGGTTTGCGAACGGCATCGTGTTCGCAGGCGTGCAATTCGCCATTGCCGTGATGCGGATGAAAGATGACGATGATGACGAGCCGCGCGGTGGGCACCGTCAGCATATGATGCAGCGCGACTATATGGCTATCCCGGTCCGGGTCGATGATGGCCGCGCCCGCGAGGCATGGCGCAAGCGCTAGGACCGTTCACCGCGTTCGAACCGAAGCCTGAAGCGCCCCCTCGCGGGGCGTTTTCATTGCGTACAGACTGTGTGTCCACACAGGACACGGTGTCCGCAGGTGAAAGGTTGGATCTGGGTGTGACGGGCCCGTAGCAACCGTTCGGTGGTATGATTCCCGAGGACCTGTATGTACAGGTGGGCATCGGATAACTGGACCAGGGCACAGACAGAGCCAATTCCCTCGGATTTGCTTAAGGCCACTGGAATGCAACCGTTATCGAGAAGAACAGAACCCGCCACGCCTCACAGTTAAGCCTTTGCTCGGGCCACGACAAGGGGTTGCGCGCGTTCGTGGTTTGTTCATAATCGCCGCATGGAATGGACCGCCGATCAAATCCTGCAACCGGGGCAACTTCTGGCACGCGGTGTGTGCCGCCATTTACGCGGCTATGATTTTGATTCTATTGTAGAGTTTGTGCCGGAGCGGGGGCGGCGCGTGGATGTCATGGCGATTGGTCCCAAGGGTGAAATTTGGGTGATCGAGTGCAAATCAAGCCGCGCCGATTTCATGGGGGACGCCAAATGGCAAGGATATCTGCAATGGTGTGACCGCTATTTCTGGGCCGTAGACGCGGAGTTTCCCATCGACCTGCTGCCAGATGGCACCGGGCTGATTCTCGCCGATGCCTATAATGCAGAGATCATTCGCATGGCGCCGGAAACCCGGCTGGCCGGGGCGCGCCGTGCCGCGCTCACCCGTAAATTCGCCCGTCATGCGGCGCGGCGTCTGCAATCGGTGCTGGACCCGCGCCTGTGATCACTTGGCCCGCGCAGCCGTGGCCGAAGCGATGAGCTCTTGAGCGATTTCCTCGGCCTCATCTGGGGTGAAGTCCATAGGAATTTCAAGGCCTTGCGCCTCAATGTAGAGGCGCACCATGCCCTGATCGGTGGGCCCGATTTGCAGGTTGGCTTCGACGTCGCTCTCTGAATTGATACCCATTGCGCTCTCCTTGAAAGAGCCGGTTTGCTACTCTTTTCCCACTTGCTTGACAAGCGCCTTGGCGCTTTGGTGAGGGGTATGGACGAAATCACTCTGCGCCTCTTTCATCCGGACGATGCCCCTTGGCTCATTGAGCGTCACGGGACCCACTATGCACAGGAGGCGGGGTTCGATGCTACGTTCGCCCCGCTCGTGGCCGAAATCGTCAATGACTTCATAGCGATGCATGATCCAGAGCGCGAAGCGGGCTGGGTCGCGGAGGCAGGCGGGCAGCCGCTTGGGTCAATCTTTTGCGTCGCGTTGAGCGAGGATATCGCCAAATTGCGGCTCTTTCTGCTCGACCCCGGCGCGCGGGGCAGGGGCCTTGGCCAGCGGATGTTGAGCCATTGCATGGCCTTTGCCCGAACGGCGGGCTACCGCGGCATGCAGCTTGCGACCCATGAAAGCCACCGCGCCGCTTGCGCGCTTTATGCGCGCAACGGCTGGCGGATCGCCACTTCGCACCCGGTGCGGTCGTATGGCTGTGATCTTGTGGAACAAACCTGGGAAATCCGCTTTCATTAGGCTTGCATTCGGAGAACGGTAAAGTTACATCGCCCTCCAGTGCCGCCTTAGCTCAGTTGGTTAGAGCGCTGGATTGTGGATCCAGAGGTCCCCTGTTCAAGCCAGGGAGGCGGTACCATCAAAACCCGATAGAACATGCCAAGCGGGTCTGACTGAGTTCAGAGATCCGCGTGATTTCTGCATGCTTCGCAAACCTCTCGACATGCGACCGCAACGCACTGGCGTTGCCCCTCCGGTTCGGACGGGTTTACGGTCGTCTGAAGTGTACCCGGTTTAGGTCTTACACTGCGTGTCTTTGCTCCAAGCCCGACCAATATGCAGGGTTGGGCCTCTGCGGATCATGTCAGGGCGTGTGCCCGTCACCACCTTGGGTCAGTGACGGGTTATTCGGCTGCCATTCGGTATCCCGGCGTCGAGTTTGACATGGCCAGTTCCTCGTCATCCATGAACTCGACAATGTCTTCGAACAGCGGCGTGGACAGGTAACGCTCTCCTGTGTCGGGCAACATGGCGAGGATCACCGATCCTTTGGGCGCCCGTTCGGCAATCTGCATGGCGACAGCAAAGCTCGCGCCGCCCGAGACACCGGTCAGGATTCCCTCGCGTGCGGCGAGTTTCTTGGCCCAAGCGATGCCGTCTGCACCAGTGACCGGGATCAAGTCGTCATAGCCGCCCGTGTCCAAGGCTTCTTGGAGCACCAGCGGAATGAAATCCGGCGTCCAACCTTGGATGGGATGTGGCTCAAAGGCGGGATGACTGCCCGCGGGGGCACCGTTGCTGCTACGCTCCTGAGCGATCCCACTTGCGATCAGCGCGGCATTCGCGGGTTCGCTGAGAATGATCTTTGTCTCCGGACGCTCCTTGCGCAGAACCCGCGCGAGTCCCGTGACCGTGCCGCCGGTTCCGTATCCTGTGACGAGATAATCCAGCCTGTCACCGGAAAAATCATTGATGATCTCGCGCGCGGTTGTTGATTCGTGGATATCCGCATTTGCCGATGTCTCAAATTGATGCGCGAGGAACCAGCCGTTCTTTTCGGCCAATTCCACGGCTTTCATATACATTCCCGTGCCCTTTTCCGCGCGCGGCGTCAGCACGACCTTGGCGCCCAGCATCCGCATCATCCGCCGACGTTCGACCGAAAAGCTGTCGGCCATGGTGACAACCAGCGGATAGCCTTTCTGCGCACAGACCATCGCGAGCCCGATGCCGGTATTCCCGCTGGTGGCCTCGACCACGGTCTGACCCGGCTTCAGAGTACCTGCGCGTTCCGCAGCCTCTATGATGTTGAGGGCAAGCCGGTCCTTGACCGATGCTGCCGGATTGAAAAACTCGGCCTTGACGTAAACGCGCACATCCGGCGGCGCGATATTGTTGATACGAACGACCGGTGTGTCGCCAACGGTATCAAGGATCGAGTCGTAGAGGCGTCCTCGTCCATTTGTGGTTCGGAGTGTTCCAGTTGTCATTCGTGTTCTCCCTTAGTCTGTCCGGTCGTGCGGTGGTGGGCCCGTCTTCGCCTGAGACCTGAACGGATACGCCGCAGCAAGACGTCTTGCACGACACGCAAAGGACAACGAAGATGGTGAAGGATACCATCGGCGCGGACATCTCGAAAGACCATCTCGACGCGCGCCGCCTGATTGACGTCGAGCCCAAGGGCAGGGGTCATGATCGCTGACAGACGGTCCGACATCTGGAATGAACAGGCAAAGCAGAGCGGAACAGGCGCATTGCCTTGCCTTTGCTGGCGTATGGCACCCGTCGCACGCGTGTGGCTGAGGTCAGGCGATGAGAGGTTCCGGGGCTCCACTCAACTCTCGGAAACTCTGGAGTCGTGAAAGTCGTCAGCATCAGGCATAATGCGCGAACGACGCCCCGTTCGGCGGTGCGGGACTGGGGTGCGGGAATGGGGTGCGGGACTGGCCACGAGCAACCATCGCATGTGCCTTTTCCGTTTACCCGGTGGCCCGACCGGGTATTACTTTCAGTGACGCGCCATGCTGGCGCCGCCTCTGCCACGCGACATCCGGAGATCAACGCTTTGACCAGAGTTTCAAGAATCTTTGCAGCCCTTGTGCTGGCATCATTTGCCGCTGGCTGCAGCACGCCGCGCGAAAGCTGCATCGCCTCTGTGACGCGTGACTACAGGGCGCTTGAAAGTCTGATGGTCGAAACGCAGCAAAATATCATTCGGGGCTACGCGGTCCATTCGCAAAGCGTGCCCTATACCGTCCAAGGCATCTGCCACTGGAGCGATCCCTATACATACCGGACATTGCCCTATCCCTGCCCGTCAACCCAATACCGGACCCAGACAACGCCGGTGGCGATTGATGTCAGCCATGAGAAGGAAAAACTTGCGCAATACAAACGTTTGTTGCCCGATTACGCCGCCAGGGCCGCAAATGGTGTAAAGCAGTGCAACGCGCAGTTTCCGGAAAATTCATAGGCCCTGACCCTGCGCGACCCTGTGCGTTGTGTGATCGGCCACGCGGGCCCGAGAGGCTGCGCGATGTGGTTCGATGTCCCCGTCTTTCGGGGTCACTCTTGCCGCTCAAGGGTCACAGTTTGCCGCAGGGTTCCGCTCTGGCGGTCATAAATCAAGATGCGGTTGTCGTCGGTCACGATCGCATACCAGTCGCGGCCTTGGGTAAAGGCTGTGGCGTTGGTGCCATCTGGCAGGGCGATGCTGTCAGGCACAACAGGCCGCGCCACGGTGTCATACCCCCAGAAGCGGGTGACAAGCAGCCCCACGATCACTAGAACGCCGACAATCATGGTCGCGGTCAGGACAGTGACCAGCCGCGCCAGAAATTTCAGTGTCGCCGGACTGATCGGCGCGGAGTTGTCATCCATGGGGCTAGAACCACTTGTCTTTCGGATCGGGGATGATCCGCCTCAACGCCTTGATAAGGCGCTTTCGCGCGATGTGCCAGAGGAGGCGACCCTGTCGCGCACCCGTCTGGCGCGGCTGCTCGAAGAGGGGGCTGTGCAGGTCAATGGCGCGGTGATGCGCGACGCCAAGGCGCGGGTGACTGCGGGCGACCTGATAGAAATCCTCGTGCCAGAGGCGCGCGAGAGCCATATCAGCGCCGAGGCGATAGCGCTGACCGTCGTCTATGAGGATGACGATCTGATCGTCATCAACAAACCGGCCGGAATGGTTGTGCATCCGGCACCCGGCAGTCCGGAGGGGACGCTGGTCAATGCGCTGTTGCATCATTGCGGCGACAGCCTGTCAGGGGTGGGCGGGTCCAAACGACCCGGCATTGTCCACCGCATCGACAAGGACACCAGTGGTCTCTTGGTGGTTGCCAAATCGGATGCCGCGCATCAGGGGTTGGCCGCGCAATTCGAGGCGCATAGCGTCGAGCGCTCATACCGCGCCGTGGTCAATGGTGTGCCCGATGCTGGCGACCCGCGTCTGCGGGGCCTGCCCGGCATCAGTTTCGAGGCCGGCAATATCCTGCGCATCGCCACCCGTCTGGCCCGACACAAGACCGACCGTCAAAAACAGGCCGTGTTGTTTGAGGGCGGGCGGCATGCGGTGACGCGGGCACGGGTGATCGAGTCCTTTGGGACGCCGGGCGTTGTTTCGCTCATGGAGTGCTGGCTGGAGACCGGGCGCACCCACCAGATTCGGGTGCATATGGCGCATGCCGGGCACGGGCTGATTGGTGATCCGGTCTATGGCGGACGCCGAAAACTGTCGGAGAAGGCACTTTCAGCCACGGCCGTGGCGGCCGCGCGCGACTTTCCCCGGCAGGCGCTGCATGCGGCTGTGCTGGGGTTTGTGCATCCGGTGAGCGGCATGGCCCTGCGGTTCGAGGCGGCGCTGCCCGAGGACATGACAACCCTGATCGCTGCGCTGCGTGGATCGTGACAGAGGCGCAAGATCGCGTGACTTTTTGTCATAATGCGGGCGTAGCGACGGAACTATCCTAGATCAGCGTTAGTTGATCTAGAGTACGACAGCACCTAGAAAGGGTGTCAGCCTGTACCTAGTTCAATGTTAACGATGTAAACATCAGGAGGGACAACCGAGTGGGAAATTACAAGAATCTGCCGGCCCCAACGCCGGAAGGCGGTTTGAACCGCTACATGCAGGAAATCCGCAAATTCCCGCTGCTAGAGCCGGAAGAGGAATACATGCTGGCGAAACGTTGGGTCGAGGAACAGGACACCGAGGCCGCGCATAAGATGGTCACGAGCCATCTGCGTCTCGCTGCCAAAATTGCCATGGGCTATCGCGGCTATGGGTTGCCGCAGGCCGAGGTGATTTCAGAGGCCAACGTGGGTCTGATGCAGGCGGTCAAGCGGTTTGACCCCGAGCGCGGCTTTCGGCTTGCGACCTATGCGATGTGGTGGATTCGCGCCAGCATTCAGGAATATATCCTGCGCTCTTGGAGCCTTGTGAAACTGGGCACCACCTCGGCGCAGAAAAAGCTGTTTTTCAATCTGCGCAAGGCCAAAGCCAAGATCGGCGCGCTGGAAGATGGCGATATGCGGCCCGAAGTCGTCAAGAAGATCGCGACTGATCTGGGCGTGACCGAGGCCGAAGTCATCAGCATGAATCAGCGGATGGCCGGGGCTGACGCATCGCTCAATGCCACGGTTGGCTCTGAGGGCGAAGGGTCGATGCAGTGGCAGGACTGGCTCGAGGATGAGGATGCCGATCAGGCTGGTGATTACGAGCGACGCGATGAAATGGATGCGCGACGCGAATTGCTGACCATGGCGATGGACGTGCTCAACGAGCGTGAGCGCGATATCCTGACACAGCGCCGCCTGAGCGATGAAACCGTGACCCTCGAAGATCTGAGCGCGGAATATGACGTGAGTCGTGAACGTATCCGTCAGATCGAGGTGCGGGCCTTTGAGAAACTGCAAAAGCGGATGCGGGCGCTGGCGCAGGAAAAAGGCATGCTTGCATCGGTCTGAAGCAACGCTTGGCGCGACCGAACAAAACGCGTATCTCTCGACCGACAACCAGTGTGCGAGGGATACAGTGACGCAAGCAGCAGGGCAGGCGGTGACAGGGGCAAACCGTGGTGTCAGGCTTTTGTGCTTTGGCATGGTTCTTCTCATCGCCGCCTGTGCGCCGCGCGCAACCGCCGAGCGCGCGGCCCCCAATCCCGCAGCCACGGTCGTGCCGATCTATGTTGCGACGGGGCGCAGGCTCGATCAGACCGGGCCGATCTTTGGGTTGGAGCGGACAGAGGGTCTGCGCTATTTCCGGACCGATGTGTCCGTTCCACCAACCCACCAACCGGGGCAGATCGAATGGCCGGACGGCCCTCCGGACGCGGCCACGGATTTTGTCGTCACCGGAACCGAGGTCTTCCCCAGTCCCGGCGCGATGGTCAATGAGGTCAGGCAAGAGCACGCAGGGCGCGAGACCCTGCTCTTTGTGCATGGCTACAACAACACGCTGTCCGAAGCGATGTATCGGCTGGCACAGATCCAGACCGATTTCGACACGGGCATGCCGGGACTGTTGTTCTCGTGGCCCTCGGCGGGCGATCCGCGTGGCTATATCTATGACCGCGATTCGGTGCTTTATGCGCGCGATGATCTGACCGATATGCTGCGCCAGCTGACCCGCGCGCCGGGTGACAAGGTGTTCTTGCTGGCGCATTCCATGGGGTCGAGCCTGGTGATGGAATCACTGCGCGAAATCGCCCTCAGTGGGGACCGCCATTTGCTGAACCGGATCAGCGGTGTGGTGCTGATGTCGCCTGATATCGACCCGGATGTGTTTGACCGTCAGGCCGAGGTGATCGGCAAACTGCCGCAACCGTTCCTGATCTTCATCACCAAGGCGGACCGGGCGCTGACTGTCTCGGGGTTCATTACCGGGCGCAAACCGCGTTTGGGCATGATCGACACCGTTGACAAGGTGCAGCGGCCGGATGTTCAGGTCTTCGACTTCAGCACTTTGGCGGATGGCTCCGGGCTCAATCACTTTGTGCCCGTTACATCGCCTGCCGCCATCGGTCTTCTGCGCGAGATATTGGCCGAGTCAGGGCCACAGAGCAGTGACTTCGTCAAGAGCATGGCGCTGCGCCTTCCCAAACCCAAAGTGTTGCAGCCCTGAGGAAGTGGGAATTGACGCAAAGTGCAGGGCGCGTAGACTGAAACTCTGCGAAAGGAGGATGCCATGGCTGGCGGATGGGCGCGCGACGGCGCGGTAAGTGAACAGATCGAGGCGTCGATTTCTGATGAATTGGCGCGGTTGAAGGCGCGGCGCGGCCCGCAGGGCGAGAGCCTGACGCATTGCGCCGAATGCGAGGAACCGATCCCCGAGGCGCGGCGCGTGGCGATTCCGGGGGTCAAGCTCTGCATCGACTGCCAGCAAGAGCGCGACGCGGCCCAATCCCCGCGCGGCGGCATCAACCGGCGCGGATCAAAGGACAGCCAGTTGAAGTGACGGGGGGAAAGCGGGGGCTCTGCCCCCTTGGCCTACGGCCAATTCCCCCGAAGTATTTTGGGCAAGATGAAAGCCCGACCGAGCCTCAGCCCTCCATCGCCTCCAACTCGTCGATCATACCAGAGATCATCGACAGCCCCTTGTCCCAGAACGCCGGGTCAGAGGCATCAAGGCCGAACGGGGCAAGCAGGTCCTTGTGATGTTTGGACCCACCCGCCTTGAGCATCTCGAAATACTTGTCCTGAAATCCCTCGGGATTTTCCTCGTAGACCGCATAAAGAGCGTTCACCAGCCCGTCACCAAAGGCGTAGGCGTAGACGTAGAAGGGCGAGTGGATGAAGTGTGGGATATAGGCCCAAAAAGTCTCATACCCGTCCATGAAATCAAACGCTTCACCGAGACTTTGGGCCTGCACTGACATCCAGAGCAGGTTGATATCGTCAGGGGTCAGTTCGCCGTCGCGCCGCGCGGCGTGGAGTTTGCATTCGAAATCGTAAAACGCGATCTGGCGCACGACCGTGTTGATCATGTCCTCGACCTTGCCCGCCAGCAGAACCTTGCGTTCGGCTTGCGTTTTGGCCCCGTCGAGCATGCGTTGGAAGGTGAGCATCTCGCCAAACACGCTTGCGGTCTCGGCCAGTGTGAGTGGGGTGGAGGAGAGCAATTCGCCCTGATCCGCCGCCAGCCGCTGATGCACGCCGTGGCCCAGCTCATGCGCCAATGTCATCACGTCGCGCGGTTTGCCAAGGTAGTTCAGCATCACGTAGGGGTGGACATTGGTCACGGTGGGATGGGCAAAGGCACCCGGTGCCTTGCCCGGTTTGACGCCTGCGTCGATCCAGCCCTGCTCAAAAAACGGCTGCGCCAGATCGGCCATCCGCGGATCAAAGGCACCATAGGCCGTCATCACCGTCTCGCGCGCCTCGTCCCAATCAACGATGCGCGTGGCGTCCATCGGCAGGGGGGCGTTGCGGTCCCAGACCTGCATGCGGTCCAGCCCCAGCCACTTGCGCTTGAGCTCGTAATAGCGATGCGAGAGTTTCGGATAGGCCGCCACCACCGCATTGCGCAGCGCCTCGACGACCTCGGGTTCCACATCATTCGAGAGGTGGCGTCCTGTCTGCGCCGATGGCATCTTGCGCCAGCGGTCGATGACCTCCTTCTCCTTGGCTTGCGTGTTGTGGACACGGGCAAAGGTGCGGATGTTCTCGCCAAAGACCCGCGCCAGTTCGCGAGCCGCCGCTTCGCGTTTGCTGCGGTCCTGTTCGGTGAGCAGATTCAGCGTGCCCTCGATGCTGAGGTCATCGCCATCGACGGTAAAGGTCAGCCCGGCGATGGTCTCGTCAAAGAGCCGCTCCCATGCGTCGCCCACAACGCCCAGATCGTGCAGGAATTTCTCCAACTCATCCGAGAGTTGGTAGGGCTTCATCGCGCGGATGCGGTCAAGAACCGGCTTGTAGCGGGCGAGATCGTTGTTTTCGGAATACATCGCCGTCAGCGCAGTCTCGTCGAGCCGGTTCAACTCCAGCGAAAAGAACACCAGCGGCGTGGTCGAATTGGTCACCTTTTCCTGACAATCAGACATGAATTTCGCCCGTCCGCCATCGGTGGTCAACTGGTAATAGCGCAGGCCCGCGTAGGACATGATGCGTCCCGCGATATTGCTGATCGCCTCATCGCGTTGGATACAGTCCACAAGGCCCTTGGCGTCGAGCGTGGCCAGTTTCCCCTCGTAATCGGCGGCAAACTCGGCGCAGGCGCTCTGTAGCCACTCAAGATCGCGTTTGAGTTCCGGGGCCGTCTCCGAGGTGTAGAGATCGCTCAGATCCCATTCCGGCAGGTTTCCCAGGTTCCTGTTACCAGATGTTGCATTGGCGTCGCGGACGGGAAACGGCAGATTGAGCATAGGGCACCTCGTGTTGATATGGCCCAGACATAGGCCGGAGGTGCCGGGGCTACAAGAGGACAGGCACCACTGGTGCTTGCCATTCGCGACCTGCTGGCTAGGGTGGCGCGCACCATGAACCGGGGAGGTGAGACATGAAATTCGCACGATATGGTACGGCCGGGCAGGAAAAGCCTGCGGTTCTGGACGATCAGGGGCGGTTGCGCGATCTGTCAGGCGTTTTGCCTGATCTGGCGGGGCCGCTGTTGGCGGACCTGCCGCGCATCGACCCCGAGAGCCTGCCGTTGGTCAAGGGAACGCCCCGGATCGGCGCGCCGGTGGGCCAGGTGGGCAAGCTCATCTGCATTGGGCTGAACTATACCGATCATGCCGAGGAGTTGGGCGTTGACGCGCCACCAGAGCCGGTGGTGTTCCTCAAGGCGACATCGGCCATCACGGGCCCCTATGACCCGGTCAGCCTGCCGCGTGGCGCGCGCAAGGGCGATTGGGAGATCGAGTTGGGCGTGGTAATCGGTCGTCGCGCAAAATACGTGACCGAGGCAGAAGCGTTGTGCCATGTCGCGGGCTACACCATCGTCAACGACGTGTCAGAGCGCGCCTATCAGATGGAGCGGGCCGGCCAATGGACCAAGGGCAAGAGCTGTGACAGTTTCGCGCCGATTGGTCCCTGGCTGGTCACGCCTGACGAGGTGGGCGATCTAGAGGCGCTCGACCTTTCGCTCGACCTCAATGGCACGCGGATGCAGACCGGCAGCACGGCGCGGATGATCTTTCCGGTGGCGCATATCGTGGCCTATCTAAGCGAATTGATGACGCTTGAACCCGGCGACGTGATCGCAACCGGCACGCCTCCCGGTGTGGGCATGGGCCAAAGGCCGCCGCGCTATCTGGCCGAGGGCGATGAAATGGTGTTGCGGATCAGTGGGCTTGGGGAGCAGCGCTCGCCCGTGGTGCGGGACCGCTAGAGCCAAGGCGCGCGGCGCTGCCGTAGAAATCGCAAAGCTGTTGCAGCAGGCGTTTGCGCATGTCTTGCGTGTCCATCAGCGTCTCATGCCGCCCGCCGGGCACCACGTCCAGGTGTCCGCCCGGCCACTGCGCCATGCGTTCGTGCACACGGGGCACATCGACGATCTGCTCGTCGCTGCCCAGAATGGTCAGGCAGGGCAGGGCGGGTGAGGGCAGGCGTGCGAGATCGCGGGTCTCGCGCAGGGCCTCGTGCAGCCAGTGCAGACTGGGGCCACCCAGCCCAAGTTCGGGATGCGCCCGCAACTGCCGCGCCATGTCGTCATACATCTCGCGGTCATTGGTCAGCTTGTTGGTCTCGAACGGTTCGGCCAGCACGTAATGTTCGCCCGCCGTGCCGGGGGCGTAGCGATGGCTCATGCCGAGTTGCCGACTGCCCCAAGACAGCGACCACGCGACCGGGCGCAGCGCTTGGGCCATGTGGATGCCCCACATCGGGCTGGAAAAGGCACAGCTTTGAACGTCCATCCCCTGGATCACCGCACGCAGCCCGATGCAGCCGCCCATGGAATGCGCCAGGAGATACCAAGGGCGCGGCAGATCGAGGCGCTTGGCGGCCTCGCTCATGGCGATGACATCCTGCTGGTAGTCTATGAAGTGATGCACATGGCCCGCCATGGCATCCTCGGTCAGCCGGTCAGAGAGACCCTGACCGCGCCAGTCGATCGCCAAAGTCGCATAGCCACATCCGGCAAAATGCGTGGCGGCACGACCGTATTTTTCGATGTATTCCGTCCGTCCGGGAAACAGCAGAATGGTGCCCTTCGACCCCTGCCGGTTCCACAAGCCAACGCGTAGGCGCACCCCGTCGGCTGCGGTCAGCCACCACGCAGCACCGCCCTCAGGCCCGTAGGCCACATCGTCAAAGAGCGGTGCCTCGTGCATCAGGCCAGCACGCTGCCCAGCTTCATCGCCATGCCCATGTCGCCGTCGACGCTGAGGCGGCCAGACATGAAGGCGGCGGTCGGATCGAGATCGCCGGCGAGAATCGATTCGAACGTGTCGCGGCTGGCCGTCATCGTGACATCGGTCTCGTCGTCACCTTCGCGCGCGCCATCGGCGTCGATCACGATCGCACCCTCGTCCTCGATGACGAATTTCGCGGTGCCGTCAAACCCTTCGCCGCCGAGTTTTTCATTCAGGGCAGCCACCGCTGCGGTCATAACGTCGCTCATTTGCGCTTCCTTTCACATTTGCGATGCCGGGGCTGTGCAACCGGACAATCTGCGCTAAACTCACACATGTTATGGGTGCAGTAATCATCAATCTCAACCGTATCGTCGCGGCAGGTGTCGCGATAGTCACGTTTTCCCTACCCGTGCTGGCGGAGGAGACGCGATTGGATGTGCTCTTTGCCCAACTCTCGCAGGCCGAGGCGCCCGAGGCGCGCAAGATTGCCGCAGAGATAGAGCTGGCGTTGTCGCGCTCTGGGTCGCCCGCGATGGACCTCTTGCTGAGGCGCGGGCAGGATGCGCTCGAAGCGGGGGACCTTGGGGCGGCAATCGAGCATTTGAGTGCCGCCATCGACCATGCGCCGGACTTTGCCGAGGCGTGGCATCTGCGCTCCGTCGCGTTCTTCAAGCAGGAAAGATACGGTCTTGCGCTGTATGACATCGAGCAGGCCTTGGCGCTCGAGCCGCGGCATTTCAACGTGATCTATGGCCTGGGTGTCCTTTTGGACGAACTCGGCCAGCCCGATCTGGCAGAGGATGCGTTTTCGCGCGCCTTGGCTATACATCCCCATCACGAGGACGTAACCAAGGCCCGGGAGAGCGTGACCCGGGACTTGGGCGGCGCGGAACTCTGACACCTTCAAGGAGCACGGCGGATGCCCGAGCAGTCAAGAACCTTTGCGGTTCTGGGCCCGACCAATACCGGCAAGACGCATTACGCCATTGAGCGGATGCTGGGCTATCGCACCGGAATCATCGGCCTGCCGTTGCGCCTCTTGGCACGCGAGGTCTATGACAAGATCGTAGCCGTGCGCGGCCCCTCTGTCGTGGCGCTGGTCACGGGCGAAGAACGCATTGTACCCGAGCGTGCGCAGTACTGGGTCTGCACCGTCGAGGCGATGCCCGAGGGGATGGGCACGGATTTCGTCGCGGTGGATGAGATCCAGCTCTGCGCCGACCCTGAGCGCGGCCATGTCTTCACCGACCGGCTGTTGCGCATGCGCGGATTACGCGAGACGCAATTTCTCGGCAGTCACACCATGCGCCAAACCATTGCCGCGCTGGTGCCGGGGGTGGAATTCCTGAGCCGCGCGCGCATGTCACAACTGACATACACCGGCCCCAAGAAGATCGCCAAGATGCCCGCCCGCAGCGCGATTGTCGGGTTCTCAGTTGAGAATGTCTATGCCATCGCTGAATTGCTGCGCCGTCAAAAAGGCGGGGCCGCAGTGGTCATGGGCGCGCTCAGCCCGCGCACCCGCAATGCACAGGTAGAGCTCTATCAGAATGGCGATGTCGATTATCTCGTCGCGACGGATGCCATCGGCATGGGGCTGAATCTCGATATCAACCATGTGGCGTTTTCCTCTCTCAGCAAATTCGACGGGCGCAGAATGCGCTATCTGCAGCCGAACGAGTTGGGGCAAATCGCCGGGCGCGCCGGGCGGGGGATGAGCAACGGCACCTTTGGGGTGACCGGCGAGGCCCCCGATCTTGATCCCGAACTGGCCGAGGCGATCATGGAGCATCGCTTTGCGCCGATCCGCAAACTCGAATGGCGCAATGCGCGTCTGCAATTCGGCACCACGGCCGCACTGATCGGCAGTCTTGAGGCGCGACCGGAGCACGAGTTGCTGGCCCGCGCCCGCGAGGCGGATGATCTCACCGCGCTCAAGACCTTGTCTGACCTTCCAGACGTGGCGCGGCGGGCCATCGGCGGGCCTGCCGTGAAACTGCTCTGGGATGTCTGCCGAATTCCCGATTTCCGGGGCATCAGCGCGGCAGAACACGCGAGCCTTCTGGAACGAATCTTTTGTGATCTGGTTGAGTATGGTCGGGTGCCCGATGACTGGCTGGCACAGCAGGTGAGCCGCATCGACCGGACCGATGGCGATATCGACACACTGTCGAAACGGTTGGCGTATATCCGCACATGGACCTATGTCGCGCAGCGAAAAGGCTGGGTGGATGACGAAAAACATTGGCGCGGCGCGACACGCGCTGTAGAAGACCGCCTGTCGGACGCGCTGCACGAACGTCTGACCCAGAGATTTGTGGACCGGCGCACATCCGTGCTCTTGCGCCGGCTCAAGCAGAAGGAAGCCATGGTGGCCGAAGTGAACGATCAAGGTGACGTGACCGTCGAAGGCGAATTCGTCGGACGGCTCGAAGGGTTCCGCTTTATGCAGGACAGGTCTGCGGTGGGCAACGAAGCGCGCACGCTGCAACAGGCGAGCACGGCGGCACTGGCCCCGCATTTTCATCTCAAGGCGGACCGGTTCTACAACGCGCCCGACACCGAGATCGACTTTACCGAGCAAGGCGGCCTCTTGTGGGGCAAGGAGGCGGTGGGCAAACTGACGCCCGGTGCCGACCCGCTCAAGCCGCAGATCGTGGCCTTTGTCGATGACGAGGCGGGGCCGGATGTGGCCGCCAAGGTGCAACGCCGCTTGCAGCATTACATCGACCGCAAGATCGCCACCCTGTTCGAGCCGCTCCTGAACATCCAGCGCGACGAGACGCTGAACGGTCTGGCGCGCGGATTCGGCTTTCGCATGGTCGAGGCGATGGGTCTCATCCCGCGCGGTGAAGTGGCGGATGAAGTCAAGGCGCTGGATCAGGACGCCCGTGGCGCGCTGCGCAAACATGGCATCCGCTTTGGTCAGTTCACGGTATTCCTGCCACTCCTGCTCAAGCCCGCGCCGACGCGCCTGCGGCTGGTGCTGTGGTCGCTAAGCCAAGGGATGGATGAATTCCCCGAGGCCCCGCCGCCGGGTCTGGTCACGGTTCCCGCGCGCAGTGACGCGCCCAAGGGCTATTTCACCATGGCTGGCTATCGCGCCGCCGGGGATCGGG
>NZ_CH902584.1:0-1755 GCF_000152845.1 Roseovarius sp. 217 | reverse complement strand
ACATGCTGCGCGTGAGGATACGCGGGCTGGGTTCGAGGCCAGCCGGACATGCTCTCGATCACCGGCATGACGCTGGAGCAATTCGCCGTCTTGATGCAGGGGCTGGGCTACAAGGCCGAGCGCGGCGAGCGCGAAAAAGTCAAACCGGTGGATCAGGCTATTGCGGATGCGCCCGCCGATGCTGCCCAAGCCGCAGAGGCTGAAACGGTAGGCGATGTGGTTGCGGATATCCCCGATGAGGGCGTCGCTCCCATCGCGGCAGAGCCCGTGACCGAGGCCGAAGTGCCCGCCGCTCTGGACGCGGTCCCCGCCGAGGAACTGGTCCCCGGCGAGACGCCGGACGTGGCCGCCCCCGAGATCGAGGTCTTCTATACGTTCACCTGGGCTCCGCGTGCGAGTCGGCCTCGTGGCGAACGTCCGGCGCAAGCAGGACGCGGGCCGCGTGGCGCACAGGGCGCGCAGGGAGCACAGGGTGCCCCGAGCGACGGTGGCGAGGCGCAAAAGCGGGAAGGCAGACCGCAGCGTCAAGGTGGCAAACCCCGCGGCAAACCCGGCAAGGGCAAACCGCGCGAGGCGCGTGAAGAACAGCCCAAGACCTATGCCGCCAAGCCCGAGAAAAAGAATGACCGGATCGACCCGGACAATCCCTTTGCCGCCGCGCTTATGGGGCTGAGGACCAAGGGCTGAGCGTTTGGACGGCCCGGGCGTAAAAATCAGGCTCGACAAATGGCTCTGGCAGGCGCGGTTCTTCAAGACGCGCACGCTGGCGGCCAAGGAAGTATCGGCCGGGCATGTGCGGGTGAATGGCGCGCGGGTGAGCAAACCCGCGCAGGCCGTCGGGCCACAGGATGTGCTCACATTTTCACAGGCCACACGGGTGCGGGTGGTGCGGATCGTCGAGATCGGCACCCGGCGTGGCCCGGCACCCGAGGCGCAGGCGCTCTATGACGACCTGAGCGACCCGGTGACGCAGGACAGCGTTCCGCCCGCGCCCAAATATGAGGGAAAAGGACGCCCGACCAAGCGTGACCGCCGCAAACTCGATCTCAATGGACCGGGACCGCTTGATTGATCCGCCCCACTGGATTAGGTGAGGCGCAATTCGGCAAGAATGAGAGACGGCCATGACCTATATCGTGAACGACGCCTGCATCGCCTGCAAATACACCGACTGTGTCGAGGTCTGCCCGGTCGATTGTTTTTATGAGGGCGAGAACATGTTGGTCATTCATCCGGATGAATGCATCGACTGTGGCGTCTGCGAGCCGGAATGCCCCGCCGACGCGATCCGCCCGGACACCGAGCCGGATATGGAAAAATGGGTCGAGTTCAACCGCAAATATGCCGAAATGTGGCCGGTGATCATCACCAAGAAAGACCCGCTGCCCGAGGCTGAAGAGCGCGACGGTGAGGCCGGCAAGCTGGATAAATATTTCTCCGAGGCTCCCGGCGAAGGCGGCTGAGACTGATTCGCGGACAGGGTGCGGCAGACTGGGCCACGCGCGAAATCGTGAACGCCGTAAGGCGTTGATTTGAGGGCGTGAGTGCCCTCTGCCAGAACACCGCCCTTTCATTGAGCGGTTTTTTGTGATACAGTTTCATGACAAATGAAGAGATAGCCTGATATCCATTCACCCGCGTTGCTGCCCGGGGGTGGATTACTCTGCGACAGAGTTACATATTCCGTGGACCAATATGGCCCTTGGCATATGTTTTTGCGCGTCTGAGCTGGCAGCCCTGCGAGGAAGACCTGAA
>NZ_CH902585.1:229080-265759 GCF_000152845.1 Roseovarius sp. 217 | reverse complement strand
CTCCAGCCAGTGCAATCACAGCCTTGTTCGGAGGCGCTATGCGTGTCTCGGGTACTGTCAGAGCAAAAGCTCTTGAGACGGGCAGGACGGAATTATAGCGTCTCGAGATGACCAAACCAGATCCGTTTCGTTATTTTAAGACGAGCCGCGAAATCATCCGCCTGGCGGTGATGCTGCATGTCCGGTTCCCACTATCGCTTCGCAACGTCGAGGATTTGCTGCACGAGCGCGGCATCGACGTCAGCCATGAGGCGGTCCGGTTCTGGTGGCACAGGTTCGGCCCCATGTTCGCTGCCGAGATCCGCAAACGCCGCATCCACGGCATGAAATCCAGTCGATGGGGTGTTGTCACGTTAACGC
Source organism: Roseovarius sp. 217 (assembly GCF_000152845.1). Taxonomy (GTDB): domain Bacteria; phylum Pseudomonadota; class Alphaproteobacteria; order Rhodobacterales; family Rhodobacteraceae; genus Roseovarius. The sequence goes on along the minus strand of NZ_CH902585.1, from coordinate 265,399 downwards.
CCTGCACATTGCTGGCCGAGGGTTGTCAGCGTAGTTGGTGGCGATGCGAAATCAAGACATCCGCTACAAGCGCCACCGGTTTCCACCCCAGATCATCGCTCATGTCGTCTGGCTCTACGCCCGGTTCAACCTGAGCCTTCGTGAAGTCGAAGAGTTGATGTTGGAGCGCGGCATCGACGTTTCGTACGAGACAATCCGGCGCTGGACGGTAAAGTTTGGCCCGCTGATTGCCCGTACTCTTCGGCGACGACAACCGCGCCCCGGCCATGTCTGGCACCTGGATGAAGTCGTTGTGAAGATCGCGGGCCGGTCCTTCTGGCTTTGGCGAGCCGTTGATCAACACGGCGTCGTCCTTGAGGAGATCCTACAGCCCAAGCGGGACAAGCGCGCGGCAAAGCGGCTTCTGGTCAAACTGATGAAACGCTGGGGCTTCGTGCCCAAACGGATCATTACGGACAAATTACGATCCTACGGTGCCGCCAAGCGCGAGGTCGCACCTGGCCTGGATCATTGGTCCCACAAAGGACTCAATAACCGAGCCGAGAACAACCATCTGCCCTTTCGAAAACGCGAGCGGCTGATGCAGGGCTTTCGATCGCCGGGCGCACTACAACGCTTCGTGTCTATACAGTCCGCCACCCGCAATTGCTTCTCCGTGCCAGCCCGCCGCCGCTCCGCCATCACCATCCGCTACCACCGGCTCGAAGCACTCGAGGCATGGAAAATCGCGGCCAATGTCGCTTGATGTGAGATCGGCACGCCAACCTGAAGACTGGTTGAGTTAATGTGACAACACCGCCGCAATCAGTGGCGAGAATTTCACCACCCAGCGGTTAAGCGTCGCATGGTCAACGACGACACCACGGTCCGCCATAATCTCTTCAAGGTCGCGATACGACACCGCATAGCGAACATAGAAAAATACCGCGTACAGGACCACGGCCTTAGGGTCGTGCACGCCTTTGAAATCTATCGCCATTCTGTCCAACCCGCGCAATCGTTTCTTCCGACCGTGCTCTGCAATATCGCCTGTCCAGCTGGAAGCGAAATAGGTTGCGACACAGCCCCTTCGTTTACGCCAAGTGATGAGATTATTTCCTTATTCGAAGCGCCGTTGGTTGACCTTCTATGCATGCGCATACGCGAACGGCACGAAAGCAAATCTGGAGAGAAGCTATCGAGCTATGGCTACGCCCCCGCTCTGTTCACAGCCCTCTCAATGGAGCAACACACAGGAAATTCAGTAATGAAACCGCAGTTGTGCAATCTCTAGGCTTTGGCTGTCGCCAGTCCCGCTGACCCGGTAAACCATGCGATCTTCCTGAGAAATCCGCCGTGACCACCAGCCGGTCAGATCCCCCTTCAAAGGCTCCGGCTTGCCGGTTCCTTTGAAGGGGGTCCGCTTGCATTGCTTGATCAGCTCGTTGATCCGGGCACGTACCTTGTCGTTGGTGCTGACCCAGTACTGATAGTCTTCCCAGGCATGATCGGAAAAAACCAGCTTCACTCGGTCAGCTCACGCTCTTCGCCAGTTCCAGCATCGAGTTGCGCGATCGACGCGCGCAAGCGGGATGCGTTTTTCGGTGTGGACAAGAGGTGCAGCGTCTCGTTGACGGCGTTCCAGGTCTCCAAGGATACCACCACGACAGACTCACCTTTCTTGCGCGTCACGATAACTTCTTGCTTGTCGTGGATCGCTCGATCCATGACGCCCTTCAGTTGAGCTCGTGCGTCTGAGTAGGTCATAACATCCATATCGACTCTCCTTTGCTTCTCCATATATGTACAATATTAAGTACAAGTAAAGGGCGGGTACGAAGGCGGCAGTCAATTTCATGGAGAATTTACGAGAGAGAAAGGGCTCACATGGATGACATTGTTACCCGCCCCGCAGAGGGAATTTCTCGCGAGGAACTTTACGAACTGGTCTGGCAGACACCCATGAGCAAGCTTGGCCCCCCAACTCGCGACGAACGGGCCAAGCTTGGCAGCTCTTTGTTGAAAGCGCCAAATCCCTACGCCGCCCTTGGCCTCCTGGCAGAAAAAGGCAGTTGGCCGGGCGCCTGAAATGCCTTCTTTGCAGTCAGTCGAACAGCACCAAAAGACCTTCCCTTCAATCAAGCCAGCGCGAGGCGGTGCTCGATCCGGGCACCGTCGTCATCCTTGACAACCTGTCCACCCACAAGAGCCCGCGCGCCGCCGAAGCTCTGCAACGACAAGGATGCTGGTTCCTGTTCCTGCCGCCATACAGCCCCGACCTCAATCCCATCGAGATGGCCTTCTCCAAGCTCAAAGCCCACTTGCGACGGATCGGGGCCAGAACTTTTGACGCCCTGTTTGAAGCTCTTGGCGACATCTGCGACCTCTTCGAGCCACAGGAATGCTGGAACTTCATAAAGGCTGCAGGATATGCCTCAGATTAAAAGAAAAACGCTTCAAGAAGGCAACGACCATCGCGGCCGACCCCAAGAGCATGGGCGCACAGGTGGGCATGACCAGTGTCCTTCATACTTGGGGATCCGCGCTGACCTATCATCCGCATGTCCACATGATCGTCCCCGGCGGCGGCCTGTCGCCAGGCGGCACCAGGTGGGTCGCCTGCCGCCCGGGGTTCTTCCTGCATGTGCGGGTGCTGTCGCGGCTGTTCCGACGCTTGTTTCTGGAAGGGCTGATGGATTTGCACCGCGCAGGCCAGCTCACCTTCTTCGGCGATCTCGCCAGTTTGTCAGAAGCAAAGGCGTTCGCTACCTGGCTCGCCCCATTCTGCAAATCCGAATGGGTAGTCTACGCCAAGCCACCGTACGGCGGCCCGGAGGCGGTGCTGGCTTACCTGAGCCGATACACCCACCGGGCCGCGATCTCGAATGCGCGCTTGGTCAGCGCCGATGCCCAGACCGTCGCTTTCCGCTGGAAGGATTACCGCATCAAATCTGGCGACCGGCAAAAGGTGATGCGGCTGGCCACGCCGGAGTTTATTCGCCGCTTCCTGATCCAAGTCCTGCCTGACGGCTTCCACCGCATCCGGCACGATGGTCTGCTGGCAAGCGCGACCCGCAGGGCCAACATCACAAAGATCTGCGCCTTGCTCTGCGTCCAGTGCCCGGGCAAGGGTCACCGCGTCGGAACCCGAAGCCGACATCATCCCATTCACCCTGCGCGAACCATGCCCCTGTTGCGGTGGCCCCATGCGCGTCATCGAGATCTTCCGCCGCGGGCAAAAACCAATGTCGCGCGCGCCGCCACAGGAGCAGGCCGCATGACACACCGCCTGTCAGATGCCAGACAACACCAGCGGCTGCGCCCCGCAGACCCGGTGACGACAGGCTGTGCCCATGTGCCTTCGGCGCAACGCACGGCAGCAGTCACTTCAGAACAATCAGCCATGTTTGGAGCATCGAACTCGTTCGCGCCCGTCTCAGGCACCACGCACACCGTCAGCCGTGCCACTGATACAGGCGGTGCCCCAACGTCTGCACACTTTCCCCATAGGTCGATCCAAGACCCCCGCGGCTTACTCCTTGGGAGGTTTTCCAAGGAGGGTCGTGGTCGCAACAATGCGCAGCGTTCCGCTGCGACCCGCACCAGAACACCTTCACCAGAGCCGCCGTTGGAGGCAGAGGTCTGCGCTGCAGTGCGGCTTCACCAAACTGGCCGTTCGTGCACTGCACGGCATTTTCACGGGGTAGATGACCGCAGTGCGGGACTTTCCTGCCTCTTGCTGCGACTGCTCGGTCGAGGTTGCGCTTGTAGGGGGACCGCTTCTGGCGCAGTCACTCGGCGGCTGAGTGCAGCTGCTCAGGCATGACCCCCTCTGCCGCGGCTTCCGCGCGCAACCAGTTTCGAAATGCGGCGATCCTCGCGTCATCCGCGCGTGCTTCGGGACAGGCGATCGCGTAGATCGCCATAGGAGACGTTGTCACGTCGAAGAGTCGCTGTAAACGCCCTGAAACGATTGTGCGGCGGACCATGGCATCGTAGGCAAGTGACACGCCCTGATGCTGCTCGACCATGGTCGTCGCAAGCTCGCAATTTGGGTACGTTGGCCCGGGCGGCAGGTCAGCGCCTGCAAGGCCCGCTGCGGCAAACCATTCGTGCCAGGCATCGTCCGTCTGGTCGTAGAAGAGCGTGAGGCGCAGCAGATCCTGTGGGTGCTGCACGTCCTCACGCTCCCGCAATGCCGGAGAGATGACCGGATACCGGGACGAGGCCATTAGCGGCGCGACGCGCAAGCCGGGCGTCGGGCGGTCAGACCACTGGATCACGACGTCCGCGTCGTTGGTCGCGAAGTCGAGCGACGGCGCGCCGTTCGAGACCCGTAGCCGGATGTCACTGGCAAATTCAAGCTTGGGCAGGCGAGGCACCAGCCAGCGCGCCGCAAAGCCCGGCGTCGAGAGAACGCGCACGGGTTGTGGCGCCGCACGCACGGCCTCTGTCTCTTCTATGAGCGCGTCCAGCAGGTTGGTGAGCTTTCCGGCATAGGCCTCGCCCGTGAGGGTGAACGCGATACGGTTGCCCCAACGCTCGAAAAGCTGCGTGTCGAGGAAACCCTCCAGAGCCTTTATCTGGTGGCTGACGGCCGAGGGCGTCAGGCACAACTCGACCGCGGCGGCCTTGACCGACATATGCCGTGCGGTGGCCTCGAAGGCGCGGACGGCTGCGAAGGGAGGAAGCTTGCGTCCCATCTCTCTGCCTGAACTGAGCTAACGCGTGGCTGAAAAGTGATCGTTCGGTCTCGTAACACACACAGGGTAGCATGAGACTACAGATTCTCAAAATCAAGCAAAGGAGGGAATGATGCTCCGCTCCATTTTCGCCACGGCCCTGATAGCCCTTTGCCCGACGCAGCCGCGCGCCGAGAATGAACCGGGTTCGTCGGTTACCTGGTTGCTACACGCGGACAGCATGACCACACTCGTCTACTCGCTCGATGCATGGCTCGATGAGCAGTCCCCCTGGCCGCGGCGCGATATAGTCCCACGCGTTCGCCTCGTTAACAAGTGGCAGGCGGCGGCAAGGCAGGGCGCAACGGGAAGTTTTCAGCATGGTAGTCTTCGGGGTCTCTATGACCCGGACCGCTCCGAGATCCTGTTGGTGCGCCCCTGGGACCCGCGCAAGGCAGTGGATGTTGCCGTCTTGCTGCACGAACTCACTCATCACCGGCAGGCGCCGCATCACTGGTATTGCCCGGCCGCACAGGAGTTGCCGGCCTACCGGCTGCAAGAGCAGTGGCTTTCGGACCATGGCCATTCCCTTGATGTGAACTGGGTGGCCGTAGTTCTCGACGCCGGATGCACTCCGCGGGACTTCCATCCAGAATGAACGGCCGGATGGCGCAGAGAAGGACCTGCGTCGCGCTCTAATGCAAGGATGGGGAATTTCGGGCCAAGCAGTCTCGGCCATTGTTTTCCGCTCCAAAAGTCGCGCGCATTCCGGGTCGCCATGATCTGATCCCAAACTAAACTTGCACATGAGTTCTCTTTGCGACGCACGTTTAAAGCGCTTGAGGCGATCACAAATTCCAACACCGGGTCGTTCGCAAACGATGCTCTTCGCCGAGTAGACGAATGCTCGCGGGCGCGCCAAAGTCAGTTTGGGCTCCAAACTGCCTTGCGGCAGCACAGCGCTCGAGAAACAAAAGCCTCGGCGTCAAAATAGTCCATAAACTGGCCACTACTAACGACTAGAATGCGGTGCTGCTGCGTGTCGCCGGCCTGCGGCGCCGGGCCGCCAGGGCGAGGGTCAACGCACGCTGGACAGCGTGCAGGGAATCGCACACATCGCGCCGGGTCAGGCAGTCGCGCGCTGCTGGACCGTTCAGGGCGGCGTCGGATGGATGGTCTGTTCCGAACAGGGTAGCTAACTGCGCTTTTTCCATGGCGTTTAGACCCTGCACCACCATCGGCCCCAGCAGCAACGATTCCGACATGCAGCCGTTGGCCATTACAACTTCGTGGCGCGCACAGGCGAAATGCACCCAGGTGATGGTGCGTTTGCCTGCCATGAACCGAATGCCGGGCAGGCCAGTCAGCGCCTTGGCGGGGACAAAAATCTCGTGTGCGAATGGGCCGTCGATCTGGCCCTGTCCGCCGACCAGTATACGGTGCTGTGGCGACACGATCAGGTCATACGCGGGACGGCCGGGGCCAAGTGAACCTGCCTTGATCAGCACTGGTTTGGCATCTGGCTCGACCTCTTCCAGCGGTTGTTCATTCACGCGTGTCCAGAGAATTTCCTGCGAGCCATTGTCCAAGGTCATCACGTAGTCGCCGGGCTGCAGGCTTTCAACCTTCTTGTGGCCTGTCAGGGTCAGGATATCAGTGCCCTCGGCGTAGCAGATGAACACCTCTGTCGGCGATGTGTCCACAGTGGTCAATGCAATCGCACCATTTCCGAACTGGTTCATCAGGGCCATCGTGCCCGAGCCATCGGTGACAAAGAAAAACCGTTCGTTACTGCCGTTTATGATGACAGAAATCACAGTGATCTGTCTTCCTTCCAAAGGGTTCGGTACCTTGCCATTATCAAAGGGCAACGTGCCCGTCTGTTCCACAATGAAATTGTAGGACGTGCCGTTGATGATCACAGTGGTGTCAGGATCGATGCCCCCGCCATTTGCCTCAAGCACAACATCACCCGTGAGTCCGCTATCGAACGTGATGAGCGTGGTAGGCTGCTGTGACGTATTTTCGACATTCAGCGCCGCGTTGTTTGCGCTCGAACCATCGCCGCGCGCGTAGAAGCTTAGGGTTGTCATGGTGCTTGCCCGTTCTGGATCATTGCTCTGCCTTCGCAACATATTGACCACAATATTCGGTGAAATCAGGGCAATAAGACGTTAAATTCAGGTGAACATGGGGCAAAGTCTCTAGGAGTCGCGGACTTGCAGCAACGAAGCGGCCATTCAATACATCGCGCAGAACTTTAGATAGGGTTGATGCCCCCGTGGCTGAGAGAACTGATCAGCTGCTGCAAGAGTATATCCATCGCTCAATCCATCAGGTATGCGTCTCGTAGACCGTATCATTTGCAAGGAATCGGGCTTGCCCGCTGCCGCAACCGCGCCATTGGTCAGCACCGCTGCAAGATCGGCACCATCGAGCGCGAGTGCCGCGCTCTGTTCGACCAGAAGTACGGCAAGCCGTCGGCCTTCGGTTCTTCAATGACTTCAAAAGTCTGGTCGACTTCCTCAGATCAATCAATGGGTACACACGGTTCCGACCAAAATAGTGGCTGCGCTTATGCCGAATGAGGTTTCCAGGCTCTCGCCGAAGAGGCCGAGCCACGCCTCTTGGGCGCGGTAGGCAACAACTTCGCGTTCAGCCGGGCAGGCAAAGCGCATATCGCCGACCGCCTGGAGGTGGTGCACCATTTCATGCACGAGGACGGAAAGATCGGCAGGGGTGTTACCAGTCCAGCTATCGGAAAGGTAGATCGTGCGGGCAGGGTGGTCATAGAGGGCGACAACGTCACCAGGGCGTAAGACTGTTTCAACACCGTAACGCATCTCGACCAATTCAGCGTCAGGCACGGTAATAAGGACGGGTGGTTTCGTCGAGACCGCGAGATCGAAATTGGTGGCAAGCCACAGCATCAAAGTGTCAAGCACGGACGGTGCATCGCGCGGCGAGGCGACAGTTGCTGACCCTGCAACGGCGACGCACAGAGCGAGGACGGCGGGGCCTTTGCATAGAATTTTCATGGTGGTCCTCCATATATGGCCGTGGACTGACTAGGGCCACAGCTCCTGCAAAAAAGGACGTGAGTCATGAAACTGCGCTGAAAGAACCCTGAAATTGTGCTATAATTCATAATTGAGCGCTCTGGAGCCTCCACATGAACACGTCAACGACCATTCGCTTTGGAGGGTTCGTCCTAAACCGGGCGCGCGGGTGCTTGGAGGACTCTCGGGGAGACGAGCGGTTCCTGCGCCCGAAGTCATACCGCCTGCTTGAGGTCTTGCTGGACCGACGCGGCAAGCTGGTCAGCAAGGATGATCTGGTTCGCGAAGTGTGGCCGAATGTCTTCGTGTCAGACGATTCTCTCGCGCAATGTGTCAGCGACGTCCGACGGGCGCTTGGGGCAGAGGGTGCAGGTTTGCTGCGCACTGTGCCGCGGCGCGGCTATGTACTGCTGGACGAGGATGCAATCCCCGACTGTCCGCTTAAGATGCGGGGCAGACCTTGGCAATTTCTGGCCGGAGGCCGGGTCGCAGCCATCCTCGTGGTTTCTACCGGACTCTGGTCGCTGGCGCCTAAGCCCGTAGAGGTAACTACGGCCCTCACGGAAGACGTGTCGATACCGGCCGAGGGGCGGGCCGAAGCATTGCTTGACGCGCGCGACTGGCGCAAACGCGAGAACAATGACGAGGCGCGCGTGCTACTGGAGGCGGTACTTAGGGAGAACCCAGGTAATGCGGACGCATGGGCGAACCTTGGTCTGACGTATTGGCTTGAGGTCCGACATGTGGCTTGGGGCGGCGGAAGGCGCGAAATGAAGCAAGCGGTTGATATAGTGGGGCGTGCCATTGCCATCGGCGGCAGCGCTCGTTCGCACCGATTGCTCGCGGAAATGCGCCTTTTGGCCCCGTTTCCAGAGATGCGCTCACCGGTGGATGCACTTGCAAATGCGCGGGCGGCGGTGGCATTGGACCCCAAGGACGCCGACAACCTGGCCGTATTGGCGCGAGTTCTTGTGCTGACTGGTCGCGCCAAAGAAGCGGTTCACACCATCGAGCAGGCGCGACAGGGCGACCTGACAGAGCCCGATTGGTACCGAGAGATTGCGGGACTAAGCTATCTGCTTGTCGGCGAACCTTCGCGTGCGGTTGAGGAATTCGGACCGCTGCATGGTGCGGGAACCTTTGTCAGCGCGCGATGGTGGCCGGGCTGGCTGCTGGCGGCAAGTCTGGCTCATGCGGGGCGCGTCGAAGACGCGACCATGGTCGTTCGCATTGCGCAGAGGGGCCGGCCTATACAGGATTTAGCGGACATCAGCCATTCCCTGACCGGCTTTGCTGACACAGCGGGTCTTAATGTTGTTTTGGACGGGCTCAGGATGGCCGGGGTTCCAGACTGAATCTGTCAGTCGACATAGGCGCGCTTTTGCCAGTCGCTGTAGCCCTCTTGAAACCCAAGATACTCCTGCCATGCAATAGCAAGAAGGTGATCGCGCGACGTGTCTTCGGCAATCACCTCCTCCCAGGCTTGACGTAGCGCGACAAGGGTAGCCTTTGGCCATGAATGCAGCTCAACGCCCGCAGCGCGGAACCGCGCCAATGCATTGATCTGCTCCATGACTGCAACAGAGGCTGTCCACGCAATCGTCTCATTGCACGCCGCAGTGATAGCTGTCCTGTGCCGATCCGAGAGCGCAGCCCAAGAGCGCTCGACCATGAGAATCTCAAGCGGGGTAGCAGGCTGCTGCCATCCGGGAAAGTAAAGGTGCCCTGTTACATCAGCGATCCCTAGCTCTGAATCGATTGAGGGTAGCGAGAACTCGGCCGCGAAGATAAGACCTGCCTCGAACGCCGGACGGATTTCCCCTGCTGGCAGTTCGTAAGCAATTGCGCCCAACTTACGCAAGACGCGCGCACCGTAGCCGAAGCTCCGCATAGCCAGCCCGTTGAGATCGTCGGGCCCAGCCATCGGCGTTGTGAACCACCCACCGCCTTCGGCAGGCAGGGAGCCGCAATACAGGCTCTTGAGACCGTGACGGGCATAAATTGCATCCAGCGCTGCCGCGCCGCCGCCTTCCTTCATCCATGCGGTGAATCCCGCTGGATCGGGGCCGAAAGGGAAACCGCCAAAGATTGTTAGCGCAGGGTCCTCGCGATGGTGATGCCCAGCAGTCCCCCAAACCGCATCAACGAGACCGGACTCGAGGGCGCCGAACGTGTTCTGATCGAGCACCATCCGATCATGCACTTCAATGACGAGGCTTCCGCCAGACAACTGCTTGACCTTCTCCGCGAAATAAGTGCCGGATTCACCGAATAGCTTCGGGTGAAGCAGACTATTCATTCGCCAGTTCAGCGTTTTTTCCTGACCCGTTGCCGTTTTTGCCGAAAGTGAGCCTGCAAGGATTAACGTGGCCAGAAGTGTAATCCGGAACGACGGCATCAAGATGTCCTTAAATTGCTTCGATGGCAAAGAAGACCTCACTGTCGTCTGACAATAGCATGAAGAAGAGAAAGCTGGGTATTAACTTTCGGATCTGAGTCTCACTATGGCTGATTGGGACTGTTGCATGACAAGTGGAACGATAGCTCCTAAAGACAGCGTCTGACATCACATGCAACATCGGCAGCGAAGATCGGCAAGACCGGAACTAAGGGTCAAAAAACGACTCCTTTGCAAAGCTTTAAGGTCTACCGACATCGGTACTTCGTCATCCGATGCTTACTTGTTGCGGCTCGCCTACAACGCCGCATCCTCCAACTGTTCCCGGTCCGGAAGTTCGCGCACGTTTTCCAGATCTACGGCGACGAGAAACTGCTCCGTGGTCACGAAGGTGTAGGGCGCACCACGTCGAGGGAACCGTGGCCCTGTCCCGATCAGGCTGCGCGCATGCAGCCGCCCGATCAGGTCGCGGCTGATCTCTTTGCCGAAGATATCCTTGAGCCCGTCGCGGGTCATCGGTTGGTGATAGGCGACAGCGGCCAACACTGCGACGTCGAATTCGCTCAGGTCGAGCAGCTGGTCGCCGACATCCGCCGCAGCGCGGATCGCGGGCGCGTAGGCGGGTCGGGTCCGAAACATCCAGCCACCCGCCACTTGGGCGATCTCGAACGCCCGGCCGTCCAGATCCGCGACGAGGTCTTCCACCAGAAGATCGACCGAGGCCCCCTGCCCCACAACCCGCGCCAAATCCTCGCGCGACACGGGCAAGGCCGAGGCAAAGAGCACCGCTTCGATCCGGCGCATCCATTCCCGCCAGCGTAGTTCCGGCGGCAGGTGCCACTGTACCCTAATAAACCGGATTCTACGGATTCAGGCCCGTTTTTGCATTTGCTGTACCCTTAATAGCAATAATTCCACAGCCTAAGACGGGCGGCAGCTATAGACGATCTGCCCACAAACCGAGGCCAACTAGGTCCGCCTTTTTCAACGGCCAGTCGATGTTATCCACAGGTCGAACGGTATGGCAGTTAAGGGTGCAATATTGGAAACAGGGGTACAGTATGAGAAATAAAGGTACAACTCGTGACTGAAAACAAACGAAAATTTCAGGCAAGATTCTGATCAATTAGGGAACAATGACACAAACCAACAACGCCCACTTCATCGTGGTCATGGGTGCCGTGATCGCCTGTGAGTTGGCGGGGCACAGGTCCCGCGCCGCCCACTGGATGGCTGTTTTGCGCGACCATCGTCCCGATGCGCGGACGTCGCATTTCCTCAATGCCCTGCCATTCGTTGATCCTGCCTTCCGCGGCAAAGTCATCGCCGCACTCAGGTCGGCAGGGTTGCCGGACTGATCTCGCAGCCTCGCTTCTCTGAATGTGAGTTTGGTCACATTGTCGGACCGGCAGGCGGGTCGCCCCGCCTGCCGAGCGTCTCAGTTGTTGGCGGTCAGCGGGTCAATGATTTGTGGCACTTCAGTGATCCGCGAAATCGGGATGCCGCTCAGTTCGGCATGTTTGCGGATCGAGTCCTCGCCATCCGCAAGATAGACACAAAAGGTCTTGTTGCCAGCCACATAACTGTGCTGCCACTGGATTGCAGACCCGATGTTGCTGAGCGCCTGATTGGAGGCTCGCGCGGCGCCGCAGAGTTCGGTCACTGAAAAATTCCCGATGCCGGGGATGTCGCGTTCGATCATGAAACGTTTGAGAATGGCCATGTTGGTGTCCTCCTTGGGATGCCGTGGCGACAGGTTAGGCCTGCGCCGCGGGAACTCATAACCAAATGTTCTTTAGTATGATGAAGGCAGGCTTTAGCAGCAGCCTTGTGAATTTATCGGGGTAAAGATAAACTTTATCAATGACCGCCGCCTCGCATCTGAAATCCCTTCAAGCCTTGGAAATGGCAATCCGGGTCGGTTCACTGACCGGCGCAGCCGACCGTCTGGGCATTACGCCTGCTGCGGTGGGCCAGCGCGTCCGCGCGCTGGAGGAGTATCTGGGCAGGGATTTGCTGTTGCGGGGCCGGTCAGGGCTGTCCCCGACTGCCGACCTGCAGCACGCTCTGGCCGATCTGAAGGTCGCTTTCGCGGCCCTGGACCGGGTGACAGAAAACCTTGATTTCCAACGGGTCTCAGAGATCCATATCGTGGCAGACCCGGATTGGTCAGAACTCTGGCTGCTGCCGCGGTTGGCCGCATTCCGAGCGGAAAACCCGAATATTCTTTTCTGCATCAACGGGGCTGGGGACGTTCCGCTACGCCTTGGAGCGCCAGATTGCCGGATCGAATACACCGATCCCGGTCGCGGTGAGGAGTTGTTCCGCGACCGTCTGTTGCCGGTGACTGGTCCTGACAATCTGCGAAGGATGGCGGATTGGGACTCGCAGATGCCGCTGGAGGGGATGCCCTTCTTGCATCTTGAGGCACAGCGCGACGACCTGCGGCGGCCTGGCTGGCCGCAATGGGTGGAAAAGTTCGGCAATCGTCGCGATGGTCCCGCGCGCGGAGTGCACTACCGCCACGCCCGGTTGGCGCTGGAGGCAGTTCGCCAGAATGTAGGCTTTCTGATCTGCGGTCTTTCGCTGGTGGAGGACGACCTGGCACAGGGGCGCATCGTCCTGCCCTATGCGGCGCAGCAGAGCCTTGCAGCACCTTTGCCCTATGTTCTGACGGTGACCGCACATGGTGCCCTGCGCCCGCAGTTGCAGCGATTCATCGACTGGCTGCGTGGTGAGGCAAGGTTGACCCGCCATAGTATTCTTCGCGCTACGGAAGAGAGCTGAATCGTCCGTGGATCAAGCCCCACTGACCCTGCCTCGGATAGTCCCATTACACTGGTTTGCGCATTCTGCCGTGTTCGAGTGGGCCTTACAAAATGGCCTGATCAAGAACCGCAGCGGACCAACTCCGGTTTCCTCTTCTTGCCTGTGGGCACTGATACACCTGTCGGAAGCTTTCAGAACCCGTGGCGGCGCAGTTCGGCGACGATCAGAGATCTGGAGGCCGTATCCTGCGTGGGGAAGGCGGCAAGATAGTGTGCGGCCGTCGCATCTGCCTTGCGCCGACGCACCTCTTGCCGCCAGCGGGCAGCCTGATCGTGGCGCCCGGCCAGACCATTGGCAGCAACCGCTATCATCGCAATCAGGTAATGAGCGCCGGGCGTGCTTGCGGCCTTGTCGCCCAAGCGGGCGGCGCCGAGGTAGTCGCCGGTCTGCATCAGCATCTGCGCCCGGACCCCGTGAAACCCGTACAGCAGCGGATCAAGCGGACTGAGTTGAAGGGCGATGTCCAACCCGGCCCCGGTCGCCGCAGCATCACCTGCCAGCATCGAGGTCAAGGCTGAGGAATAGAAGCCCTGCGCATAGTTCGGGTTCAGCGTGGTGGCCCGGTCAAGCCACCCTGCGGCCGAATCCAGCTCATTGGTCAACCAGTAGGAACGCCCCATGGTGAAATTCGTGAACGGATCCAGTGAGTCCAGCTCCAGCCCACGTTCGGCATGGCATCGAGCAGCCCGTGTAGCCGCTTGTACATCTGGGCCTAACTGCAGAAATGCCTCAAGAAAACTGGTGAATGACAGCCCGGCATGAGCACGAGCAAATTGCGGTTCCAGCGTTACGGCCCGCTCAAAGCAGCCCTTTGCTCGCAGGTTGTCCTCACCCGTAAACCGATACAGATGTTGCAGACCAAGATGGTAGTTCGCCCAAGCATCCAGTGTCTCGATCCCGGCCATCTGTGCAACCCGCGCTTCATTCAGCGGAATGTAGACCTCAAGCGCTGTGACAAGATGCGTGACGATCTGAAAACGCAGATCGTCGATGTTGTCGATCTGCGCTACCAGACGATCCCCCCAGATAACTTCGTTCTTGCTGCTGTCCGAGAGTTCAAGCGTCACGGCAAGGCTGCGATTGTGGGCCTCTATGATGCCGGTCAGGACATAGCGTGCGCCCAAGGCAGTGGCGACAAGATCAAGGTTCGGCTCGGGGTCACGGAACCGGAAAGACGAGCCGCGCGCGATCACCGCCAGCCAGCGCATGCACGATAGCGCCTGGATGATCTCACACGGGATCGCCTCGGCCAGAATGGCAAGTTCGGGGGCTAGGGCGAGCGCGCGAAACGGAAGGATAGCAATCGACGGCCTACCGGCTAGCGGACCCTTCGGTTGGGCGATCTCCCGTGCCGCGGGTTGCGCGGGTTGTGTTTCCACAACCTCTGCCACGAAACGGAATCCCCGGCCGTGAACGGTGCGGATGATCGTCTGGCCTTCGCCATTATCGTCAACTGCGCGGCGCGCCGAACGGATGCGGCTGGAAATGCTGGCATCCGAAACTGCCCGTCCCTGCCAGACCTCTGCCACGATTTCGTCCTTGGTCACCATGCGGTCGCGGTTGCGCACCAGATGGACCAGCAGGGCAAGCACCTGCGGTTCGAGGCGCACGGACTCGGACCCGCGCGACAATTCGAACCGTTCGGAATCAAGCCGGAAGGCGCCAAAAATCCATGTCATGCGTCAGAATACCGCAGAATCATGCGTTTCTACACGAATTCTTCAGGAACCGGTCAAGCATGCCCTGACCAAGAGCGTAACCTTGATGAGAGAGCGGGGCATTGGGCCGCGCACACCGAAGTGAAAGGGCCTGGGATATGGACGCCATGACAATTCGGACGACCAAAGGGCGTGGGATGCTTTATGACAGCATTCTTGAAACCGTAGGTGACACGCCTGTGGTGCGTATCAACAACCTCGGCCCGCAGGGTGTGCGGCTTTACGTCAAGGTTGAGGCGTTCAATCCGGCAGCCTCGATCAAGGACCGACTTGCGCTGAACATCATCGAGGCGGCAGAACGGACGGGGGCGCTAAAGCCTGGCCAGACCGTCATCGAGGCCACAAGCGGAAACACCGGAATCGGTTTGGCTATGGTTTGCGCGCAGAAAGGCTATCCTCTGGTAGTAACCATGGCCGATAGCTTTTCGGTCGAGCGGCGTCAGCTGATGCGAATGCTGGGGGCAAAGGTCGTGCTGACGCCGCGCGCGCAGAAAGGCACCGGCATGTACATGAAAGCCGCAGAACTGGCGGAAAAGCACGGTTGGTTTCTGGCCCGCCAGTTCGAAACCGCCGCGAATGCCGACATCCACGAGGCGACCACCGCGCGCGAGCTTATCGGCGACTTTGCCGGGGACCGGTTGGACTATGTGGTGACCGGTTATGGCACCGGCGGTACGGTGACTGGTCTTTCTCGCGTCTTGCGCCGCGAGCGTCCCGAAACGCGGATCATCCTGACCGAACCTGCCAACGCGCAACTGATTGGCAGTGGAATGGCGCAGGAGCGCGGCGTCGGTGGCGCGCCGACCGCCAGTCATCCCAGTTTTGAGCCGCATCCCATTCAGGGCTGGACGCCGGATTTCATCCCCAACGTCTTGCAGGAATGTCTCGACAGCAGCGGCTATGATGAACTGATCCCGGTTAAAGGGGCCGACGGTGTGGCTTGGGCGAAGAAACTGGCGCAGCGCGAGGGAATTCTAACCGGTATTTCGGGCGGCGCTACCTTTGCCATCGCGATGAAGGTTGCCGAGCGAGCGGAGCCGGGCTCGGTGATCCTGGCGATGCTGCCCGACACCGGCGAACGCTATCTGACGACACCACTTTTTGCCGACATTCCCGAAGACATGGACGCGGAAGAGGTGGCGCTGTCGCAATCGACGCCCGGAAATCAGATGGGCTGAAGCCGCCATAGGGAAGGAGCTAGACATGACTACTCAGGAAACCAACTTCGCCGAAGAGACGCTTGATCCCACCGATTGGGCTACCACGCGGGCGCTAGCTCACCGGATGGTCGATGACGCCATAGACCATCTGGACGGGGTTCGCGAACGGCCGCTTTGGCAAGCGATGCCTGCCTCGGTGCAGGCCGGTTTTGCCGAACCGCTGCCACAGGGACCGCAGCCTCTTGAAGACGTTTATTCTGACATCACCGCCAGTCTGATGCCGCATCCGATGGGCAACACCCATCCACGGTTCTGGATGTGGTATATGGGGGCCGGAAATTTCACCGGCGCTTTGGGCGATTTTCTGGCGGCCATCGACGGGTCGAACCTCGGCGGCGGGAACATGGCGGCCAGCCAGATCGACCTGCAGGTGACGGACTGGATCAGGGACATGATGGGCTTTCCCGAAACGGCCAGCGGCACTTTGGTCACAGGCGGATCCATGGCCAACATCATCGGGCTGATGGCGGCGCGCAATGCCATGGCCGGAGTCGATCTGCGGCAATACGGGGTGGACGCCATGGCGCAGCCCTTGCGGTTCTATGCCTCGGATCAGGTTCACAGCTGTCATTTCAAGGCGATGAACCTGCTAGGGTTGGGCAAGGGTTCATTGCGCAAGGTGCTTTCGGGTGACCAGTTCCGCATGGGCATTGATGCACTGAAAGAAGAGATCAGAACCGATCGTGGTCAGGGCATCAAGCCAGCCTGTGTAATTGCAACGGCGGGGACCACCAACACTGGGTCTATCGACGATCTGTCCGCCATCGCTGATCTTTGTGCCGCAGAGGGGCTGTGGATGCACGTCGATGGCTGCATTGGTGCTTTGATCTCCATCGCACCGGACAACCGCCATCTGGTCGCAGGGATCGAACGGGCAGACTCGCTGGCACTAGATCTGCACAAGGGGCTTCAGGCTCCCTTCGATGTAGGATGTGCCCTGGTACGTGACCGCCGACAGCACAGGTTGACCTTTGCCGAAGATGCCGAATATCTGCAAAAGATGTCGCGCGGCATTGCGGCTGCAGAATTCCTGCACGACTACAATCTGGACACTTCACGCGGGTTCCGAGCGCTGAAGATCTGGATGATGCTCAAGGAACACGGGGTTGAAAAGTTCGGGCGGCTCATCGATCAGGGCATTGCGCAGGCGCACTATCTGACAGAACGGATCACGCTTGAACCGATGCTGGAACTGATGGCACCGACTGTGACCGACGTCGTTTGTTTTCGCTACAATCCGGGCGGACTTGACGAAGCCACGCTGCGCGATCTGAACATCGAGATCATGTTGTGTCTGCAGGAAGCCGGCATCGCGGCAGTATCCGACACGACCATTCACGGTCACCACTGTCTGCGTGCAGCCATCTGCAATCACCGCACGCGGCGGACGGATCTCGACCTTCTGGTGCGAGAAACCTTGCTGATCGGCGGCAATCTGGTGGTAACATCGAACCAACGGGCGGCAATTGGTTGACAGAGGCTTTTCAAGAGCAGGTCGGTCACAAATGCAATTTACAGTCATCTTGGAAGCAGGAGGACCAACATGGGCTACTTCGATCTGGGAACCTGGTCACGCAAGGTCACAACGGACAACCCCGAGGCGCAGCTTTGGTTCGACCGCGGGCTGAACTGGCTTTACGGGTTCAACCACGAAGAGGCGATCATCTGCTTCGAAAAGGCTCTGCAGTTTGACGTCGATTGCCTGATGGCACACTGGGGCATCGCCCACTGCATCGGACCTAATTATAACAAGCTGTGGGAGTTCTTCAGTCCCGAAGAAAAGGTTGCGGCGCTGGACCGGGCGCACCTTTCGCTGAAGCAGGCAGCAGCCGTTGCTGACCGCGCGACGCCTGCAGAGCATGCCATCCTGATGGCCCTTGCCGCCAGGTTTCCAACCGATCCTGCGATAGAAGATTATGGTCCGTGGCATGACGCCTTTGCGGACGAAATGCGCAAGATTCATGCCGCCTTTCCGACCGATCTGGACGTGACCGCGCTCTTTGCTGAGGCACTAATGAACCGCACGCCATGGAAGCTCTGGGACCTGCGGGCGCGCGGCCCTGCCGAAGGAGCCTCGACGGTGGAGGCACAGGCCGCGCTGGAACGGGCCTTTGCCTACGATCCCGCAGCATGGGACCATCCCGGCCTATTGCACATGTATATCCACCTGATGGAAATGTCGCCCACACCCGAAAAGGCGCTGCGCCACGGGGATCGACTGGTAGATCTCGTTCCGGATTCTGGCCATCTGGGGCATATGGCAACCCATATCGACGTGCTGTGTGGCGATTACCAAAATGTCATCTGGCGCAACGTGCGCGCAGTGGCCGTTGACAGAAAGTATTTCCACCATGCGGGGGGTGAGAATTTCTACACGATCTATCGCATCCACAACTTGCATTTCGTGATCTACGGCGCAATGTTTCTGGCCCGCCCGACCACCGCGCTGGCAGCGGCAGCCGCCCTGCGCGAAACCCTCCCCGAGCAAGTGGTTCGCTTTATGCCAGAATTTTTTGAGGCGTTCATCGGTATGAAGTTTCATGTGCTGGTCCGCTTTGGTCGCTGGCAGGAGATTCTGGACGAGCGGCTTCCGACCGACCCCGCGCTCTACCTTAACACCATGGCATTGCTGCACTATGCCAGAGCGGTTGCCTTGGCCAATCTTGGCCGTCTTGACGAAGCCCGCGCTGAACGTGACGCCTTTGCAACCGCGCAGCGCGCCGTGCCAGATGACTGGATGATGTTCAACAACCCCTGTTCAGCCGTCCTGTTGGTGGCCGAACAGATGATGCTGGGCGAACTGGCCTATAAGTCGGGGCAAACCGAAGCGGGCCTTGAGCACCTTCGCGCGGCGGTCCGGTTGGACGATGGGATGCTGTATGACGAACCCTGGGGCTGGATGCAGCCCGCCCGTCACGCCCTGGGTGCGTTGCTTATGGATGCCGGGCAGTATGCCGAGGCCGAGGTGGTGTATCGGGCTGATTTGGGTCTGGACCAGACCCTGCCGCGCCCCTGCCAGCATCCCCGCAACGTGTGGAGTCTGCACGGCCTGGACGAATGCCTGCGCAGACGGGATGAAACCGTCGAACGGCGGCATATCGGGCTCCAGTTGGACCAGGCCATGGCAAGGGCCGAGGTCCCGATCCGGTCGTCTTGCTACTGCAGGTCCAAAAAAGCTGCCGCGTACCGTCGATCCCGCGACGATCAATAGGGTAGAGCCTTTGACAGGGTCCACCTAGAAAGTCGCCGATGCAGGCATGCTGTCCCCCGCAAGGGGCAATTGCCTGCCAACGCCGCCAATTGAAGCGCTCTGCTTGACTTAAAGCACATTGTGTTTGATTTGAATCGGTTGGGGATTCCCAAGCGGGCTTTTGTCTGATTCACTTGCTTCGGGAGGTGGATCATGGGCAAGCCTTACTCTTTGGACCTTCGGGAACGGATTTGTGCGTATGTGTCCCGGGGGCATTCGGCTCGTGCTGCGGGACGGGTCTTTGGTGTCAGTGCCGCGACGGCGGTGCGGTTTGTGGCAGAGCATCGGACGCGGGGCACTGTCGTTGCGAAACGGCAAGGCAGGCCACCGGGCCGGTTCGGCAAGCTGGCCCCGCATCTCGACTTTCTTCTCGACATCGTGCGTGCGGAGCCGGACATCACGCTCAAGGAGTTGGCCGCTGCGCTGTCCGATACCGAAGGGGTTCAGGTACACCTGTCATCGCTGCACCGCGCCCTGGAGCGCGCCGGGTTGTCATATAAAAAGGACTGATCGCAACTGAGCGTGATCGGCCTGCGCTGCGCCAAGCACGTCGGGAGTGGATCACGCGCCGTCAGCCGAGACTGCGTCAGGAACCGCACAGGCTGGTCTTTATCGACGAGACAGCCGTGAAAACCAACCTGACCCGCCTGCGGGGACGTGCGCCGGTTGGTGAGCGGCTTTACGGTGCCGCACCTTTCGGAAAATGGGGGACGCAGACGTTCATCGCCGGGCTGACGCAAAACGCGCTGATCGCGCCTTGGGTCATCACCGGGGCCATGAACGGCCCGGCATTTGACACTTATATCGAAACGCAGCTCGCCCCGGCGCTCGATCCGGGCACCGTCGTCATCCTTGACAACCTGTCCACCCACAAGAGCCCGCGCGCCGCCGAAGCTCTGCAACGACAAGGATGCTGGTTCCTGTTCCTGCCGCCATACAGCCCCGACCTCAATCCCATCGAGATGGCCTTCTCCAAGCTCAAAGCCCACTTGCGACGGATCGGGGCCAGAACTTTTGACGCCCTGTTTGAAGCTCTTGGCGACATCTGCGACCTCTTCGAGCCACAGGAATGCTGGAACTTCATAAGGACTGCAGGATATGCCTCAGATTAAAAAAAATGCTTTAGACCGCTTGAATACGGGCAAGTCCCGCATCACTGCTCAGGCGGGTGCCATCGCCGAAAGCAACGTCATCGTTACGGGCACCCGCAAGCCAAGATCCGTCTCGAAACGTCTGAAGCCCGCATCAATATCGGCAACGATTGCAGACGCTTGCGCCGCAGTGGCCCCTTTGGCTTTCATGATGCGGGCCGCAGGTCCCAGCGAGCCGACGCTGGATGCCGCTTCGGCCGCAGTGCCGCGCGTTTCGAGGATCACTTGCATCGGATCGGCGCGCACGTCGACCCAGCCCGCTGACGTGAGGAGAGCCACGGTTCGGTCTGCGTTCGCGAATGCCAAGGGCCCCGGCGCATCCGGATCTGAGGCGATTGGTCCCAGGTGCCGGATCGCGGCCCCGGTCGGTATGCCAAACCATGGATTCTCGTCCCCTCGTCGCCAGACAACAGCCGAAAGTTGGGCGCCGGGCCGTGCTGCGTGAAGCAGGTTCTCAAAGGCCGCAACAGGATTGCCAAAGAACATCACCCCCATCCGCGATACAATTCTGTCAAATGAGGCGGGCATAAAAGGATGTGTCTGTGCGTCCGCAAGCAAGTACTCGACATGGGCGCTCTGCTCAGAAACTGCGGTGGCCCGTGCCGAGTCGAGCAACTTTTCAGAAATGTCCACGGCGGTCACGCCGCCACCGCCACCTGCCAAAACAGCCGCTCTGCGCGCAACCGATCCACTGCCGCAGCCGACATCGAGCACCTGCATCCCTGGCCTGATCGCAGCTCGCGCGAGAAGGGGCGTATTCATCGGCGCGTGCAGAGTTTCGAGGTCTGTCTGGAACGTCACCCACTTGTCACCAAAGTCAGAGTTCCAGAACTGCCGCTGCGCTGCGTTGGGTTCATCAGTCAATGCAGACCTCCGTGAAAGAACCTTCCAGCCAATCCGGGAGGTTCGCCCTGACGCTGATGAGTAGTCTACCACAGATCCGTTGGTGTTGCGTTGCTATATGTTGCGGAGCGAGCCGGTAGGTGCCTTCGGGACAAGGTCCGATGGAGGCCTGCACTATGGAGGCTGGGTATTCCGGGGGTAGTGTCCGAGGACGTGGTGCGCGACCGCTGACACCCTGAACGGGGATATCGCACCTATCTCGGCGTAATCCAGTTTGCCGACAGGTTCGGCCGAGACCGACTTGATGCCGCTGCAGTGAGCCAAGAGCGGGCTCTGTCGCAAACTTTTGAGTATCCAGACCGTCAGCTGATGGTACTGATTAGTCGAGAGAAACAAGTGCGCGGGTTGAGCGGAATGACAATTGATTTCAAAGGCGTACACTATCCCAAACCGGTGATCGTGTTTGCTGTTTTTTTCTACGTCCGCTACGCTGTGTCCTACCGAGATCTTGAGGAGATCATGGCTGAGCGAGGCGTCACCGTTGATCACGCGACCTTAAACCGATGGGTGGTAAAATTCTCACCGTTAATCGCCGCTAATGCTCAAGCCCGGAAGCGGGCTACGGCAAATTCTTGGAGGATGGATGAAACTTCCATCAAAGTCCGGGGCAAGTGGACCTATCTCTATCGCGCCGTAGACCGAGATGGCCAAACCCTTGATTTCATGCTGTCTGAGCGCCGTAATCTGGCTGCAGCCGGCAGGTTTTCAAGCAGGCCATTGCCGCAAATGGCGTACCGGATCGAGTGGCCATCGACAAAAGTGGTGCCAATCTGGCCGGCCTGATGGCAGTGAACGTGATCCTGAAATTTACCGGGATGGGCCGTCTTGTCACGATCCGGCAGGTCAAGTATCTCAACAACATTCTGGAACAAGACCACCGTTTCATAAAGCGGATCACCGCTCCGATTACGGGCTTCAAAGCTATTCATTCCGCCGCCGCAACCATCGCAGGTATCGAAGTCGCTCACATGATCCGAAAGGATCAGTTTGCAGCAAATGGAACAACCCCCTTGGGGTCTGATGCCGGAGGGGGCAGAATAGTACGCTAAGGGCTGATTTTGGGTCCTGCACGCTGTAGGGTTCTGTAGATCGTCGGCCGTGACACCGAGAAGAGTTCGGCGGGTGTTGTCACATTAACTCAACCAGTCTTCAGGTTGGCGTGCCGATCTCACATCAAGCGACATTGGCCGCGATTTTCCATGCCTCGAGTGCTTCGAGCCGGTGGTAGCGGATGGTGATGGCGGAGCGGCGGCGGGCTGGCACGGAGAAGCAATTGCGGGTGGCGGACTGTATGGACACGAAGCGTTGTAGTGCGCCCGGCGATCGAAAGCCCTGCATCAGCCGCTCGCGTTTTCGAAAGGGCAGATGGTTGTTCTCGGCTCGGTTATTGAGTCCTTTGTGGGACCAATGATCCAGGCCAGGTGCGACCTCGCGCTTGGCGGCACCGTAGGATCGTAATTTGTCCGTAATGATCCGTTTGGGCACGAAGCCCCAGCGTTTCATCAGTTTGACCAGAAGCCGCTTTGCCGCGCGCTTGTCCCGCTTGGGCTGTAGGATCTCCTCAAGGACGACGCCGTGTTGATCAACGGCTCGCCAAAGCCAGAAGGACCGGCCCGCGATCTTCACAACGACTTCATCCAGGTGCCAGACATCGCCGGGGCGCGGTTGTCGTCGCCGAAGAGTACGGGCAATCAGCGGGCCAAACTTTACCGTCCAGCGCCGGATTGTCTCGTACGAAACGTCGATGCCGCGCTCCAACATCAACTCTTCGACTTCACGAAGGCTCAGGTTGAACCGGGCGTAGAGCCAGACGACATGAGCGATGATCTGGGGTGGAAACCGGTGGCGCTTGTAGCGGATGTCTTGATTTCGCATCGCCACCAACTACGCTGACAACCCTCGGCCAGCAATGTGCAGGGCGTTAACGTGACAACACCCCGAAACGTACAGATCGCCATCCGAGCCAGTCCTTGCCCCAATCAAAAGCACACCGAACACGACAACCGCTGCGACCAGAAGCAGCACCCCAAGAACTATCGCGCGGTTCAAAGCTTTATCCTCCGCAGGCGAAGCGAATTCCCGATGACAGAAACCGATGACAGACTCATCGCCGCCGCTGCTACCATCGGCGACAAAAGAACACCGAAGAACGGGAAGAGAATTCCCGCCGCGATCGGAACACCGGCACTGTTGTATGCGAAGGCAAAGAACAGGTTCTGCCGAATGTTACTCATGGTGGCCTGCGCCAGAACACGGGCCCGCACGATACCGCGCAGATCGCCCTTGACCAGCGTGACGCCCGCGCTTTCTACCGCGACGTCTGCGCCGGTGCCCATGGCGATGCCGACATCAGCCGCCGCAAGCGCTGGCGCGTCGTTGACGCCGTCCCCTGCCATAGCGACCGACAGGCCCTTGGCCTTGAATTCCGCGATCAGATCAGCCTTGTCCTCGGGCGAGACATCTGCGCGGATGTCGTCGATACCAAGCTCTCGCGCGACGGCTTCAGCGGTGGCGAGACTGTCGCCCGTCGCCATAACGATCCGCAGCCCAGCCTTGTGCAGATCTTTGATCGCCCCGGCGGTGGTCTCCTTGATCCGGTCCGCTACTGCGACGATGCCTGCGAGCTGGCCATCAACGGCGAGCAGCATGGCCGTCTTTCCGGCCTTCTGGAGGGCTGCCACCTGCGGCTCCGCCTCAGTGAGATCAAGACCGAAGTCGCGCATCAGCGCCGCATTTCCGAGTGCAATCTGCTGCCCCTCGACGCTTCCCTGTACGCCTTTGCCTGTGATAGCGTCAAAATCGCTGGCATCCAGACGGGCAATCCCGCGCGCCTCAGCGCCGTTCAGGATCGCCTCTGCCAGGGGATGTTCGGACCCGCGCTCCAGTGCCGCCGCCAAAGCAAGCACTTGATCCTCGTCATGATCGCCAAATGCAACAACATCGGTCAGGCTGGGGCGGCCTTCGGTCAGGGTTCCGGTCTTGTCCAGAACCAGGACATCGACCTTCGCGAAACGTTCGAGCGCCTCGGCATCGCGGATGAGAACACCCGCCTGTGCGCCGCGCCCTGTGGCCACCATGATCGACATTGGCGTCGCAAGTCCAAGGGCGCAGGGGCATGCGATGATCAGGACGCTGACCGCAGCGACGACAGCATACCCAAGGGCAGGCATTGGACCAAAGACAAGCCAAGCACCAAAGGCAAGCAGGGCGATGCCGATCACAGCGGGCACGAAATACCCCGCCACACGGTCAGCCATCGCCTGAATGGGCGCACGAGACCGTTGTGCCTGCGCCACCAGATTGACGATCTGGCTCAAAACGGTGTCGCCTCCGACAGCGCGCGCCTCCATCACGAAAGAGCCAGTCTTGTTGAGCGTGCCGCCCGTCACACCGTCACCTTGCGTTTTTTCCACCGGGACAGGCTCACCGGTCAGCATGCTCTCATCGACCGATGATCGCCCGTCGAGCACCGTACCATCCACCGGCACCGCCTCCCCCGGGCGGACGCGCAAATGGTCACCGGTCGTGACCGCATCAAGCGGCACATCTTCCTCACCAGCGTCCGTCACGCGCCGCGCGGTTTTCGGGGCAAGGTCCATCAAGGCCCGGATCGCATCTCCGGTCCGGTCGCGCGCTGTCAGTTCCATAACCTGGCCGACGAGCACAAGGATCAGGATCACCGCCGCTGCTTCGAAATAGAGCGGTGGACCATGGGCGCCTTGCAGACTGGGTGGAAAAATGCCCGGTAAGAGGAGCGACACGAGGCTGAAGACATACGCCGCCCCAGTGCCGATCGCGATCAGCGTCCACATATTGAGGTTGCCGGTCACGATGGACGACCAGCCGCGTTTGAAAAAGGGTTGCGCGATCCAGACGACGACCGGTGTGGCCAGCAAGAATTGCAACCATCGCACGGTTTCATGCCCGAACCAGTCCGCCCAGGGCAAGCCCAGCATCCCGCCCATCTCCAGCAGCAGAACCGCGAGTGCGAGCGGCGCCCCGATCCAAAGCCGTCTGCGAAAATCGACTAATTCCGGATTGGGGCCCGCATCGGCAGAGGGCATCATCGGTTCCAGTGCCATGCCGCAAATCGGACAGTCGCCCGGGCCTTCCTGCACAATCTCGGGATCCATCGGGCAGGTATAAAGCGTCCCTTCTGGCATCGGCTCCGGAGCGGGACGGTCGCTAAGATAATCCGTTGGGGCAGCCTCAAACTTGCTCTCGCACCGCGACGAACAAAAGTAAAACTGCGCCCCATCGTGTTTCACCATGAACCGCGCTGTGGCACGGGTCACGGTCATGCCGCAAACAGGATCTGTGGCTTCAACGTAAGCGTCGGGGTCCGCCTCAAATTTCTGCCGACATCCGTAGTGGCAGAAATGATAGACATGCCCCTCATGCTCAGCTTTTGGTTTTCCGGCGTCTGGGTCGACGATCTTCCCACATACCGGGTCCCGCGTGACGGTGTCCGCTTCGGCAGTGTCTCTCGCTGTATTTGACATCGGAAATTTCTCCTTTGTCCCGGACATAAGGTTTCCAGTAACTGGAGGGTCAAGTCCCCCACTTCACTTGCCGTCAATCTCTGGCGTCGCAGGTGGCCCGCCCTCAAGATCTGCGATCAAGGCCTCCATTTCTGCGATCTCTAGACGTTGCGCCTTGATGATCTCTTCGGCAAGATTTTGCACACGGGGATCCGAGATGCCCGCCCTCTCGCTCGTCAGGATCGCAATCGAATGGTGAGGGATCATTGCCCGCATCCAGGAGACGTCATCGACGGTGGTTTGCGAGCGTACCAGAAACAGTGCCCCTGAAAAAACAACAATGCTGACGCCGATAATGCCGTAGTTTGCGGCTCGATTTTGGTACATCCCCCACATGAACGCCAACATGACCAGCGCCATGGCCGCGCCCATGTAGAGCGCCATGTAAG
Source organism: Roseovarius sp. 217 (assembly GCF_000152845.1). Classification (GTDB taxonomy): domain Bacteria; phylum Pseudomonadota; class Alphaproteobacteria; order Rhodobacterales; family Rhodobacteraceae; genus Roseovarius. The sequence goes on along the minus strand of NZ_CH902585.1, from coordinate 239,280 downwards.
TGCGCGTTTCACTGAACTGAATATGGGAAAAAGCATGGGTGTTCAGATACATAAGTCCGAACATCAACACGGTTGAGGTCGCGATCATTGCGACAAAGCGGAAGTAATTCATTTTGGTCTCCTTTCTGATGGCTTTTGAAACTAACAACCTTCCAGCACTGGATGGTTCCCAAAACAGGAATGTTCTTGACCTTCCATCTACTGGAAGGATTATGTGTCTACTCAAGGAGTTAGAGCCATGAACATCGGAGAAGTTGCGACAGCCAGCGGGCTGCCTGCAAAGACAATCAGATACTACGAAGACATCGGGCTTTTGCGCGCAGCCAGAGGCGCGAACGGGTATCGACATTTCGATGATCGGGACGTGCGCATGCTGTCGTTTGTGAGCCGTGCGCGGTCTTTGGGCTTTAGCATCGACGATTGCCGCAGCCTGCTGTCGCTCTACGCAGACAGGGACAGGGCAAGCGCGGATGTCAAAAGAATTGCGCGCGAACACCTCACAGGGATCGCAAAGAAGATCACTGAGTTGGAAGCCATGCGCGACACACTTGAGGACCTCGTCTCGCGCTGTCAGGGCGATGATCATCCAGACTGCCCGATCCTCGACGGTTTGGCCGGGGCGGAGGTGCCGCAATGAATGCTCAAATCGGCAATAACGCGCAGATGGATAAACGCTCACAGGCATCTGATTTCCTTCCACGAATTTCTCGGGTAATGCTTCTGGTATGATAACGCGTTGGGCACGATTCGTCTTTGAGGCGGCCAAACGGATGGTGGGGCTACTGCTCCTCCTGTCTTTGTTCGTGTCCCAATCCGTCATGTATGCAGAAGCTTCGCCTGACAGCGGCGCGCATGACCAATATCAAGCGCATGCGGCTCATGATGGTGACTGCCCGATGGCGGCACCCGACTTGTCCGCAGCACCAAGCGATCCGTGCCCGGACCATGCTGCCATGGCACATTGTTCGGTTGCACCATGCTGTTTTCACAACGCTGACGGCTTGGCAAAAGCTGAGTTCCATGCAGTTTTGACGGCACAAAGTCATCGGTTCAATAATGACAGTGCCGCCTTCTCGCGCGCCCCATCCCCTCAAGACCGTCCTCCCCGCCTCGTCTGATCGTTCTTCTGAGCGGTGGGCGCTGGTCAAAGCGTCCGCTCCACTTTGACCGATTTGAAGTGACCTGCCCCTCGTGTGGGTCCAAACCGAGGTACTCCATGCGTGGACGATATTCAGCCCTGAGCATTCTGGCGCTCGCCGCAGGCGTTGCCGGGGGCATTTATTTGGAAAGACTGTATTTCAATCCGGCGGGCATGGCCGCCGATAGTGGGCCAGAGGTTCTTTATTGGGTGGCACCCATGGACCCGAATTTCCGCCAGCCGGGGCCGGGCAAGTCGCCCATGGGGATGGACCTGATCCCGGTCTATGCAGGACAGGAACCCTCCGGCGATCCGGCCGAGGTGAGGCTGTCTGCTACCGAGATCAACGCCATCGGTGTCCGAACCGCCCTCGCGCAGGTCGCGGAGATTTCGCACCGCATAGAAACAGTAGGGTTCGTGGGCTATGACGAGCATCTGACCAGCCATGTTCACACACGTGTCGACGGCTGGATCGAAGTTCTCAATGTACGCGCAGTAGGCGATCAGGTGCGCAAAGGCGATGTGCTGTTTGAATTGTTCTCTCCCGAATTCGGCATCGCGACTTTTGACTTCATTCGTGTCAAGGAGGGCGGGGGAGGAATTTCCCTTGAAGCTGCGCGCAACAAGCTGCGTAGTCACGGCGCGACGGACCGCCAGATCGCAGAGATCGAGGAAACCGTGAAGTGCGCGCGCATCAGTGTCGAAGCCCCCCGCGATGGCGTCGTAATCGGACTTGCTGCCGCCGATGGGATGTTCCTGCAACCAAGCACGCAAGCGGTGTCAATCACTGATCTGAGTGAGGTCTGGCTGATCGTTGACGTGTTTGAGCGCGACATCGCCCGCATGACAGACGAAATGCGCGCAATTGCACGGTTTGAACATCTGCCGGGGCGGACCTTCGAGGGTGAAATCGACTACGTCTATCCCGAATTGGATCCCCAGACCCGCACACTGCCCGTCCGCCTGCGGTTCGACAATTCCGAAGGCCTTTTGCGGCCCAACATGTTCGGTACGGTCAGCCTTATTCCTGCCCAGTCCCGAACCGCCCTGACTGTGCCGTCCGAGGCGATCATCCGCACAGGATCCGCTGAACGGGTGATCCTGAAAACCGGTGAAGGCACCTTCATGCCACGTCTGATTACCACCGGTTTGCGCGACAATTTTGGCGGAGGCGGGCGCACGGAAGTGGTTCAGGGCCTCGCCCCGGGCGAGGAAGTGGTCGCGTCGGCCCAGTTCCTGATCGACAGCGAAAGCGCGCTCAGCGCCGGGTTGATGCGCTTGGCGCCGACCGATGAAGCTCCCGCGCGCGGCACAGGTGAGTTGGTCGCACTGGACGTTGAGGCCCGCATCGCCACGATCCAACACAGCACGCTGGAAAGCCTTGACTGGCCCGCCATGACCTCGCGCTTTTCGGTGCGTGCGGATGTAGCGCTGGATCGCTTCGCGCCTGGAACGCAGGTCGCGTTCCTCGCAGCGCGCGGGGCCGATGGTCTACTGGGTCTGCTGGAAATGGGCAGCGATGATGGGATCGCCGCGACTGGGAATGGGACGGTGACGGCTGTGACTGCCGATGGCAAGCTGTCCCTGTCCCACGAGCCGATACCGGAACTTGGCTGGCCCGCGATGCAGATGGACATGCCGGTTGCAGGCTTTGACCCGGCCACGGTGCCGCTGGATGCCCCGGTAGAATTCGATCTTAGCAAGGGCGACGATGGCCTCTTCACGATTGTCGCAGTCCGCGCCGACGGGATGGGGGCTGCGCCTGCCATGGAAATGGCGGAGGCGATGCAGATGGCTGATGAAGCGCCGCCGATTGTCGTTTCGGGCACTATTGACGCGCTCGACGAGGCAACCCGCACTGCAACGATCACACATGGCCCGATCACTGAGATTGGAATGCCCGGCATGACAATGGGATTTGCCATCGAAGAAACGCTCGACGCTACGGGATTGCCCATCGGCGTCGAGGCAGACCTGACTTTTGCGCGACTGGACGGGATGACCATGATCCTCAGGCAGGTGGAACCAGTCATGCCTCCGATGGAAGTCAGTGGCACCATCAACTCGGTCGACACCGCCGCACGCATGGTCAACATCAGCCACGGGCCGATGACCGAGATCGGCATGCCGGGGATGACGATGGACTTCGCGCTCGATGCGACAGTCGATCCTGCATCCCTGCCTTTGGACACGGAGGTCACGCTCTTGCTTCACCGCAATCCGGACTTCTCCATGACGCTGGTCGGCACCCGCGCTCAGGAGGTGCTACAATGATTGCTTCCATCATCCGCGCCTCCATCGCCAACAGGGTGATAATCCTCGCGCTGGCAGTCATGATGGGCGTTGTCGGCGTCTGGGCAATCCGCGAAACCCCTGTGGACGCGATCCCCGACCTGTCGGACGTGCAGGTCATCGTCAAAACGCCCTATCCGGGTCAAGCGCCACAGGTGGTCGAGGATCAGGTCACCTATCCCATCGCCAGCGCCATGCTGGCCGTGCCGCGGGCCAGCGATGTGCGCGGGTTTTCGTTTTTCGGTGACAGCTATGTCTATGTCGTGTTCGAGGACGGAACGGACCTTTACTGGGCACGCACGCGGGTGCTGGAATACCTCGGCCAGATCACCGCGAACCTGCCCGAAGGCGTGTCGCCCCAGCTTGGGCCGGATGCGACCGGGGTCGGCTGGATTTACCAATACGCCCTGATCGACCGCACCGGCGGGCACGATCTGGCGCAATTGCGCACGCTTCAGGACTGGTTCCTGAAGTACGAATTGCAGACCGTCGATGGCGTGTCCGAGGTCGCCACCATCGGTGGCATGGTCAAGCAGTATCAGGTTGTCGTCGATCCCAACAAGCTGCGCGCTTTTGACGTGACGCTGGCGGAAATCAGAAGTGCCATTCAAAACGCCAACCGCGAAACGGGCGGATCGGTGATCGAGATGGGCGAGGCCGAATTCATGGTCCGCTCCACCGGCTATGTCGACGATCTGGCCGATCTGGCATCCGCCCCCCTGATGGTGAACCAACGCGGCGCGGCGCTGACCCTTGGCGACGTGGCTGACATCCGGCTTGGCCCCGAGATGCGGCGCGGCGTTGGCGAATTCAATGGCGAGGGCGATGCGGTGGGCGGCGTGGTGATCCTGCGCTGGGGCGGCAATGCCCTGGCCACGATCAAGGCGGTTGAGACGCGGATCGAGGAATTACGCGCCTCGCTGCCGGAAGGCGTCGAAATCGTCCCCACCTATAACCGCGCCGGTGTGATCGAACGCGCCATCGACAACCTGCAAAAGAAACTGACGGAAGAGTTCATCGTCGTTGTTCTGGTCTGTGCGGCCTTCCTTTTGCACATTCGCTCGTCACTCGTGATCCTGCTGTCGCTGCCCTTAGGAATCTTCGCGGCGTTCATCATCATGAAGTTCCAAGGCGTGAACGCAAATATCATGAGTCTCGGCGGCATCGCCATCGCCATCGGCGCAATGGTGGATGCGGCGATTGTGATGATCGAGGCGATGCACCGACGGCTGGAAAAGGAAAAACTGACGAACGAGAACCGATGGCGCATCGTCACCGAATGCGCGACCGAAGTGGGGCCTGCGCTGTTCTTTTCGCTGGCGATCATCACCGTCAGCTTCCTGCCGGTCTTCGTGCTCGAAAGTCAGGAGGGACGGCTTTTCAAACCGCTGGCCTTCACCAAGACCTATGCCATGGCGGCGGCTGCGATCCTGTCGATCACGCTGGTGCCGGTGCTGATGGGCTATTTCGTGCGGGGCCGGATCATTCCCGAGCGGAAGAACCCGCTGAACCGGATCGTGATCTGGATTTACCGCCCGTTTCTGGATGCCGCCGTGGCCTGGCCCTGGGCGACGACACTGCTGGCGGGTCTGCTGGTGGCATCAATGTGGTGGCCCCTGCAACGCATCGGCACCGAATTCATGCCCGAACTGAACGAGGGCGATTTACTCTATATGCCGTCGCTCTATCCCGGCGTGTCCATCGGCAAGGCGCGTGAAGTCTTGCAGCAATCCGACCGGCTGATTGCGTCGGTGCCGGAGGTGCTGACGGTGCATGGCAAACTGGGGCGCGCGGACACCGCGACCGACCCCGCCCCCCTGACCATGATCGAGACGACGATCCAGCTGCGCCCCGAAGAGGAATGGCGCGAGGGCATGACGATGGAGATGATCCGCAACGAGTTGGACCGTGTCGTGCAGATCCCCGGCGTGACCAATGTCTGGATTCAGCCGATCAAGAACCGAATCGACATGCTGGCGACGGGGATCAAGACGCCCGTCGGCGTCAAGATTTCTGGCGCAGACCTAAGCGTGATCGAGCAGATCGGGATCGACGTCGAGCGCGTTGTGGCGGGCATCGAGGGCACCGCCTCGGCCTACGCCGAACGGCCCATCGGAGGTCGCTTTGTCGAGATTGACGTGAACCGCGACGCGGCCGCCCGCTACATGATGAGTGTGCGCGACGTGCAGGACGTGGTTCAGACTGCCATCGGTGGCATGCAGGTGTCAGAATCCGTGGAGGGACTGGAACGCTTTCCGATCAACCTGCGCTATCCTCAGGAATGGCGCAACAGCCCGGAACGGCTGCGTGACCTTCCGGTGGTCACGCCTTCGGGCGCTCATATTCCGCTGGGTGCCTTGGCAGAGATCAAGGTCGTGGACGGTCCGGGCATGATCCGATCGGAAGACGCGCGCCGCACCGGCTTCGTCTTCATCGACATCGCCGGACGCGACTTGGGTAGCTACGTCACCGAGGCGCGGCAGGTCGTGGCCAACGAAGTGACCTTGCCGCCTGGCTATTCTATTGCCTGGTCGGGGCAGTACGAATACATTGAGCGGATGCAGGAACGGCTGAAGCTTGTCGCCCCCGCTACACTGCTGATCATCACATTGATGCTCTTCATGGCCTTTAACCGCGTGATCGAGGTCGGCATAATCCTGGCCGCTCTGCCGGTGGCACTGGCGGGTGGCGTCTGGTTCCTGTGGTATCTCAGCTTCGACATCTCGATCGCTGTGCTGGTGGGTTTTATCGCCCTGGCAGGCGTGGCAGTCGAGACGGCCATCGTGATGCTTCTCTATCTCAACCTCGCCTGGGAGAAGCGCAAGCATCTGGCCATTGCCGACGCGCGCAAGATGACGTCCACCGATGTGGAGGAGGTCGTTTTTGAGGGCGCGCTGCTACGGGTGCGACCCAAGGTTATGACCGTCGCCACGATTTTTGCTGCTCTGATCCCGATCATGTACGGAACAGGCACCGGCTCCGAGATAATGCAACGGATCGCCGCCCCGATGGTCGGTGGCATGGTCACAGCCACGCTCCTGACCCTTTTCGTAATCCCTTCGCTATTCGTGATCTGGAAACGGCTGGCCCTAGGCCGCGTCAATTGCGAATTGCAACAGACTGCCGTGGCAAAGCCAGCCTCGATTGCTGGTTCCGTCCCGGCGGAATGATCCTGAAACTATCAACCTCAACCTGAAAGGCTATACCCAATGAAATACCTTACCTTGACCTTCATCGCCGCTCTGCTCGTCGCCCCTGCGGCTTTTGCCCAGATGAACCACGGCAACATGGATCATTCCAACATGCCCATGACTGACACACAGATGGAAGGCGCAGTTCATACAAAGGCAGTCGTCAACTCTATCGCCGACGGCACCGCCAACGTAAGCCATGAACCGATCCCGGAAATCGGCTGGCCCGCCATGACCATGGATCTTTCCTTGGCACCCGACGCGCAGATGATGGGCGAAGTCGCGGCTGGCGACAGTGTGACCCTGATGCTGATCAAGGGTGATGACGGCATGTATATGATCGGCGCCATGATGCCCGAATGACCTGAGCCATTGAGAACTCCGCCGCAGGCAAGTCTCCGAGGCACTTGCCTGCGGCCAACCATAAGAAGGAGAACCCCATGAATAGACGCTTAATGAGCGGCGTCGCCGGACTTTCAGCCCTTTTGGTTGCAGGTTGGGCGGTTTTCATCAGGGAACCCGCACAGATCGCCACGGCCCCTGAGGAAATCGGTGAAGCGTTGGTCGCTGTCACGCTTCCTGCCAACTTCACCGACACCGAACAGATTGGCGCGCAGGCCTTCGAAGCAAAATGCGCCGCATGTCATGGTGTGAACGCGGCCGGGCGCGATGGCATGGGGCCGCCGCTTGTGCATGTCATCTACGAGCCGAATCATCACGGCGATCAGGCCTTTCACTTGGCGGTAATGAACGGGGTGCGCAGCCATCACTGGCCCTTTCGCAATATGCCCGCGGTCGAAGGGCTGACAACCAGCGACGTAGACGCAATTGTCGCCTATGTCCGGGCGCTGCAACGTGCCAATGGCATCAATTAATGAAAACCTCAAGGACAGCGTCATGAACCATTTTTCCTGCACGTTTATCGGTGCCATTCTGGCCCTTGGACTGGCGTCACAGGCAGCAATTGCGCATTCATCAAAGGAAGGCACCCGGCCGAATGATGGCGCAGTGCTGACCACATCCCCCGAAAAGGTTGGCATGACCTTCGATATGCTTATGAGGGTGACGCTGGTCTCGCTCACCGATCAGGATGGCAAAGATCATGCACTGACACGGCAAGACAACATGCAGCCCGTCAAGGTGTTCGACGCAACACCACCAATTTTGCCAATCGGGAGCTACACCGTGGAGTGGCGAGGGTTGGCAGAGGACGGCCACCCGATGCAGGGCACATTCTCATTTCAAGTCACCGAATAGGCCATCATGCTGTACGCACTCTCATCGGCAGACGGCGTGACGTGGCTGTCGATCTGCGTCAAGGTGATGGTCTATGCGAGCACGCTTCTCGCTGCGGGCTCGGTTTTGGCCGTGCTGTTCTTGCGAAGCCTGCCAGAAGCCGAACAGCACCGTCTCAGACAAATGGCTGTCCTGATGGCAATCGCAGCGGCCATTCTATCGCTTCTACGCCTGCCGATCCGTGCCAGCTTCCTGATGGGCGGGACCTGGGCCGGTGCGACGGAACCGATGATGCTGAACATGGTCATGAACAGCCCCCTCGGCACCGCGATTGCGCTGCGTCTCATCGGTCTTGCCCTGCTTCTAGCGATCATGTCGTCAAGCAAGATCGGGCAAGGTGCCGCCGCACTTGGAACGGTGCTGGTTGCAGCCTCCTTCGCCATGCGGGGCCATGCGCTGGAAGAACCACGCCTGGTTCTGGGGCTGCTTATCACCGCACATATCCTCGGGCTGGCGTTTTGGATCGGGGCGTTCTTGCCGCTGCTGCGCCTCTCAAAGCAGTCCGAACCGCAGATCACGGGCAAATTGGCGGAAGAGTTTGGACGCAAGGCGCTTTGGGTGGTCGGGGGATTGGTTATTGCGGGGCTTGCAACTCTGCTGATCGTCACAGGCGGACAGCTGGCCCTGCTCACCTCCGCCTACAGTCAATTCTTTGCGATCAAACTCGCGCTCTTTGCTGGCGTTGTGGGATTGGCTGCATGGAACAAGCTGCGTTTGACCCCCGCCCTAGAACAGGACGCGCCGGATGCCGCAACGCGGATGAGCCGCTCCTTAAAGCTTGAGTCGATCCTACTCGTCGCCATTCTCCTCATCACGGCAGCGCTCAGCACTGTCAGCGCGCCGGAGCGCACAATCGCAGCGACTACTACAAAAACTATGCTCCCGTGGGCTGCCAGTCTAAAAACCAATGTCTTGAAGGGATCAGCATGACAGATTTAACACGCAGGCAATTCTCTACCAACCTCGCTGCGCTTACCGTTGCATCCGCATTGCACCCGATCGGCTCTGTCGCAAACTTTTGAGTATCCAGACCGTCAGCTGATGGTACTGATTAGTCGAGAGAAACAAGTGCGCTGGTTGAGCGGAATGATAATTGATTTCAAAGGCGTACACTATCCCAAACCGGTGATCGTGTTTTGCTGTTTTTTCTACGTCCGCTACGCTGTGTCCTACCGAGAGCTTGAGGAGATCATGGCTGAGCGAGGCGTCACCGTTGATCACGCGACCTTAAACCGATGGGTGGTAAAATTCTCACCGTTAATCGCCGCTAATGCTCAAGCCCGGAAGCGGGCTACTGCAAATTCTTGGAGGATGGATGAAACTCTGAGTAATTGAGCGACTGATCTCTATGTCGGTGCATACTTGCGTCGCAACAATGACAGGAGAGCAAAATGGAAAAGTGTGTCCGTGAACCGCGGCCAACACTGCAAGCCAGTCCCCGCTCGAGACTGTCAGGCGCGCTGCACCTGCATCGGAATACATCGCCATGAGCAGGGTCATGGCCTCTTCCAGGGCAACAATTCTCGTATCGATGTCTTTCTGGAAATCGCGGCCGCCGCCAAGGGCGCCCAGAACCTTCGAGAATGCCTGCGGCATCGACGGACGCATCAACACTGTCAGCATCAAGGTGCGGGCTTTCAGCTCACGTGCGCGCAGGCTTCTCTGCCACGCCGCGTCTACCGCACTTGCAAAGGGCATGCCGTCAGGCGCAGCAAGGTCCGCGGCGTCCGGGCGTGATACCTTGTTGATGTGGAAACCGAAACGCTCGCCCAACTGACTGACGATCCGGGCAAAGCCTTCACTGATCTCACCGATCCAGGCGTCATCGCTGGTGAAGCTGTCGATCCCGCCAAGCGTGACCGACGCCATCAGATCACCCTGCCGCGTCAGGATGACATTGTCTCGCACCGCAGCAATGTAAGGTAGGTGCCGCCCGAGACGCTCGGCTTTCAAAACCTTGTCCCCAAGTGCATCCCGAACAGCGCTGCTGGCAATCAACCCCCGAAACTCACGCGACATAGAGATCGCCCCCATCACCGGATCGCACACTCGTTCGCGGTGTACGCGACATCACCACGTTCAAAATCTGAAACAGATGTGGATTGCGGTCTGCGACCAGCCAAAGCGGTGGGTAGCCCGCGAGGAAAACCAGCAGGAACCGCATGTCGTCAACCAGAATGAAAGGGATCACGGATGCGAAGACCAGCGCCACGAAATATCCAATCGGGAGACCGAATATCCGTGGCGGCTTGGTCAGCCCCAGAAAGAGTGGTGTGTCGCGCA
>NZ_CH902585.1:13791-228374 GCF_000152845.1 Roseovarius sp. 217 | reverse complement strand
TAGACCGACCCCACATCAAGGATCATGGTCTCGATCGCAGGGCGGCCCGATGGGGCCCGCGGCGGAGACAGGCGTGGTGAATCAAGAGGGACGACCTCAGAGCGTGCGACACCGTCGCTTTGCTCGGGTTGGGGTCTTGCAAAGTCGAGAACGCTACTGGTCAGTCGACCAATACGGTCTGGAGCATCGAGATCGATAACGGATTGTGCATGAGTGGAAGGGCCTGAAAGCCCCCAGAGAACGAGGCTAGCCGCTGGTAGGATACCTTGTCGTCTCAAACTCCCACGTGCCTCTCTCACCTTCTCGGAGAGGGCAGCTGAATACCTTTGCGTCGAGCTCCAGGCAGAAGCTCATGAGCCCTGCTGCGGTCTTGAAGACGCGTGGTTTCAGATCCCGGTTGGTCACATAGACCGACCGGTGCACACCGCCTTGACCGTCATTGGAGCAGACGAAAACCGTCCAGCCACCCCTATGCGTATTGCCGCCCTTTTCCGGGGCTTCAACGCATTCCACCTCGATCCATGCCCCACCCTCGATCGCCTCTTGCATGTGCGATGTTAGGATCACGGGGTATTTTGTTCCTGCCATTTTGCCTCCGAAGGAAAGAAGTTCCTACGGAAGTAACCTGCTTTTGCACCGCTTCAAACAGTGCATGTCACAAGATATGCGGCGACGTAGCGGAAAACACTTTACGAGGTCAATAGATATCTTTTGATTGATTACGATATTTTTTCGGTGATAGGTCGAGCACACGATTCGCCCCCAGATTGTCGGGAGACCACCAGATGTCGCGGTTATCGGTATTTACCATACTGAGCCTACTTGCCATCTCGGCACGTGCCGAGACGCTGGCGATGGACTGCATGTTGCCGTTGCGGCCGGAGCTGGCGACCACGCCTGCGCTCCTGAACGAGTACGGCGACGACATCAGAGCCGAGTTCAACGCCTACTTCGATGAGGCACAAACCTATCTGAATTGCCTTGCGGCGGCATCAGCTTCCGCGCAGGCCGAAGTCCGTCTTGTGCTTGACGCTTACCAGGAGATGTTCCAATGAAACGACGCGCAAAATATGTCAGTAATTATGACACAATTAACATAAGTCTTATTATGCGACAATGGCTTAGCAGCGGGTGAATTCACAAATGAAGTGCAATTTCTTTAACAAGGTATTGAATTGCATGGAGTTAATTTATGGGACGCTGCTACCCTCACCTGAACCTCGACGAACGGCGTAATCTGGCCAAATGGCTTGAAGCGAAGATATCAATCAAAGAGATCGCTGATCGGTTGTGCAGAGATGCATCGACAATCTACCGCGAGATCAAGCGCAACTCGTGCCGTTTCGACGATCAACCTGAGTTGAACGGCTATCATGCGTTGGCCGCGCAGGATCGGAGCGAAGATCGCCGTGCGGTGCATCGCAAGCTGATCTTATATCCCGAGATCATGGCTGCCGTGCGGTGTGGTTTTGACGCCGGATGGTCCCCTGAACAAATTGCAGGACGTATGCGCCTGGAACGCCATCCGATGCGTGTGAGCCACGAGACGATCTATCGATATGCCTATTCAAAAGCCGGCCGTGCTGAGAAGTTCTACCGCCACTTACCCATGCATCGCCATCGCCGCAGGCCACGTGGAACTCGGAGGCATCATGGGCGTCATATCCTTGATGAATTGGCCATCGCGCACCGCCCTGAAGCGATAGCCGAACGTGACCAGTTCGGTCACTGGGAGTGCGACCTGGTGATGTTCCGCAAGGAGTTTGGCAAAGCCAATGTGACGTCTCTGGTCGAGCGTGTCAGCCGGTTTGCTCTCGTTTTGAAGAACCCGGATCGCCAGTCAAAACCGGTGATGGAGAGCCTGATCGCCAACCTGTCTCCCCTGCCAGCTGAAGCGCGTCGCAGCATCACCTTTGATCGCGGCACTGAGTTCAGCGCATGGCAGCATCTAAAGGATGGTCTGGGCGTCGAACCATGGTTCTGCGATCCTCAGTCGCCGTGGCAAAAAGGAACGGTCGAGAACACCAACAATCGCCTGCGCCGCTACCTGTCCCGCAAGGCTGATCCCACGGCGTTCACAGATCGATATTTGAGGTCAATCTGTGACCGCCTCAACGCGACCCCACGCAAGTGTCTGGGGTATCAAACACCGGCTGAGGTATTCCGGGCAAAACTGATGGAAGGAGGGCCATGATCCAGATAAAATGACCCCACAGAAATTGCGCTTCAGCGTGAGTTCACAGCGGCGGCCTGTCATGAGGTGGCTCCTCTCAACCGCCGCGATGATCGCGATGGGCCTCGCGCCGCTCGAGCCCGACCCCGCGGCCGCACAGGGTTACCAGATCGATTGCGCGATTCTCTTGTGCCTCGCAGGCGGCTGGCCTGCGTCGGTTCCATGTGCCCGGGCGCGCGCGGAGTTCATCCGCCGGATCACACCCTGGCCGGTCGAGCCACCTTTGCAAATCTGGCGCTGCCCGATGCATGCGGTGCTTGAAACGCCGGACGCAGTCGAGCGCCTTTACAGGCTGGCGGGGTTCGATCCGGGACCAGAAGCCTCTCCGGTACCCCGGACGGAAACCCTCCATCTCGCGCAAGCCGTCGGGCGCGGGGCTGATATCGATGTCAGCGGGTCCGCCTTTGCCTTCATCCGCTCGATTGATGTTTTTGATACCCAACTGTCCCAAGGCGTGGTCGGCGAAGGCGAGCATTGTCGTCGCACGGCCCTGATCCGGCATGGATCATACGACAGCACGGGGCAGTTTCGATGGCGTATTGCGTCCCCGGACGAGTTGCCGCCAGCTTTCCAGGGCGACGAGGGTTTTGGGGCCACCTGTCCGAGCATCCGGGCCCGTGCCGTCTTTGTCGATTGGGAAGATCACGAGGGCACCTACGGATCTGAGCAGGTCAATTACTGACCCTTACCCCTGACAGAAGGACTCGACACCCGAAAAAGAGAAACCCCCGCAAGGCGGCAACCATGCGAGGGGCTCAAAGAACAACGGAATTGACGTTCCGATAGGTCAAAACAAACTGTGACCCCGCTCTAGCAGCCCCGACAGCCAAGGCAACAAAAAAACGTATCTCTTGCTGGGATGCGATTGCCCTGTTGCGGCCTTGTCCCACCCTGACAAGGACAAGATATTGACCCTGACCCTGATCCAAACCCACCCCGCCCTGCCGGACGGCTGGACCAAAGGCGCTGTCATGGCGCTACTTTCAGAAGTTGCCCCGCATATCGGTCTGCGCCCGGCGCGCCTCGCGGTGTTGAATTATTTTATCGGACGCACCTGCGCATCCGATTGGACGTCCCCGCATCGAGAGCCGGTGTTCTTTGGCGCGCAAGACCTCGCAGCGGTCGAGCTCGGCAAGACACCGCGCCAGTTGCGAACGGATGAGGCCGCGCTGGCCAGGCTCGGCCTGATCGTGAAACGCGTCGCGGCGAATGGGGCCCGCTATGGGCGCGCTGGCCTAGGCTTGATACTGACTCCGCTGATCGCGCGACTGGATGAGTTCATCGGCCTTCGCGATCGGCTCCGCGCGGAACGCAGGTATTTGCGCGCTTTGAAGGACCTTCGGTCCCTTCGTTTGCGGCACATGAAACGGTGCATCGCTGCCCTGCCCTCCTCGGCTATCAAAGATCCCGAGGTTGCAGAGATCCTCGTCAGTTTCGAGGAATGGCCACGCAGCGATGCGTTAAGCCGTCTTGGTCTGGACCGGCTTACCGCCCACCTGCAGGCGAGTTCCGATCTATGCAACAGCATCGATGATTGGTTTGAAAAACATGGGCTTTCTTCCGGCGAACCAGCGGAAAACTTCCGGCCCTTTATACAGAGCACCAAAGAAGACTCTCAAAATGTAGAAGAGCCGTCTGCTGTGGATAATTCCGCAAAATACGAGGAAAATGAAAAGTTTGAAACGCAGCCATCGCCTTCCTGTTCCCAACCATCCACTCTGACGCCCGAGAACCTCTACGAGATTGCAGGTGACGGACTTCGCATGATGCTTGACGCCAGCCGGGAGCAGAACCGGCCCATCAGGGAGCGCCACATCATCGAAGCTGCCTGGCAGTTATTGCCAATGCTCGATATCCATCTTTCAGTCTGGTTCGAGGGCCAGAATGCCCTTGGAGATCACGGATTGGCGCTCTGTGTGCTTCTCGTCAATGCTGGGCGCGATCATCCCACATACCCCGTGCGCAATCCGGGCGGATTGATGCGAGAGATGATCCGGCGGGGCAAGGCCGGAAGGTTAAACATCAATGCCGGTCTTTTATCTCTGAAACAGCGCCGCATGGATGTGTTCTTGGCAAAATAAACTGACTGGCTCGGCGTCCTCCCGAAGGACATCGGTATGTTATTCCTGCTCCGAAGGACCAACTCGCAAGAGTCTGCATTGGAAACTTCTAACCTTCGGGGGTTCACAAATCGGTTGCTCGACCTGCGACTTAACGTTCATCCAAGCGAGACAAGAGCAGCGTCCGGATTTGGTTTCGCAGAGCCGCCGAGATTCCTGCACTTTGCTATTTGCTACATCTTAAGTCTTCCTGAAGACGAGATCATCGCGCTGGATGATGTGGCTTGATATGACTGGGCGATCCAGAGACTTGTCAGCCTGGGTTTTTGACGATACCCAAGAGGGACGCAGGGGAGTCCCGACCAAGGGACTGAGAGGCGGCTGAGAGCGATTGCTCAGTGTCGCGACCCTTTGAACCTGACCCAGTTGATACTGGCGTAGGAAGCTAGGACACGTGGTTTCGCCGAAATGGGGCGTATCCTGTGGTCTGAACCGGGGGGCACACCCATGCCCTCATGCCTCTTAGCCACGCTCATCTGGTCTCTTTGCAGAACGTGACTCGAGGAGCACCAACATGAACGTCCCCACCCAAGACATCACCCCAAGCGTGACCACCGGCCCTCTGCCTGCCTCACGGAAAATCTATGTGAATGGCCAGTTGCACCCCGAAATCGCGGTGCCCATGCGCGAAATCTCGACCCATCCAACCGCAGGCGAGGCCCCGCTTGCGGTCTATGACAGCTCTGGTGCCTATACCGATCCGGACCTCACCACCGACATTCGCCAAGGCCTGCCGCCGCTCCGCCGCTCGTGGATCATGGCGCGCGGGGATGTGGAGGA
Organism: Roseovarius sp. 217; assembly: GCF_000152845.1. GTDB lineage: Bacteria > Pseudomonadota > Alphaproteobacteria > Rhodobacterales > Rhodobacteraceae > Roseovarius. Next base: position 223,241 of record NZ_CH902585.1, on the reverse strand, counting down.
GTACGAGGGCCGTCACGTCAAGCCCGAGGACAATGGCTTTGTCACGGGCGAGAGGCTGGTGCCGGAATTCCCGGTGAAATCCCGCCCGCTGCGCGGCAAACCGGGGGCGGCCCCCACCCAACTGGCCTATGCCCGCGCAGGCCTCATCACGCCCGAGATGGAATTCGTGGCCCTCCGCGAAAACCAGCTGCGCGAATTGACACCCTGCCACCGCGACGGCAACGATTGGGGGGCCAATATCCCCGATTACGTGACCCCCGAATTCGTCCGCCAAGAGATCGCGGCGGGTCGCGCCATCATCCCGGCCAATATCAACCACCCGGAATTGGAACCGATGATCATCGGCCGCAATTTTCTGGTCAAGATCAACGCCAATATGGGCACCTCCGCCGTCACCTCTTCGATGGAAGAAGAGGTGGACAAGCTGGTCTGGGCAATCCGCTGGGGCGCGGATACGGTGATGGACCTCTCGACAGGGCGCAATATCCACAACACCCGAGACTGGATCATCCGCAATTCCCCCGTGCCCATCGGCACCGTGCCGATCTATCAGGCCTTGGAAAAGGTGAATGGCATTGCCGAAGACCTGACATGGGAGGTGTTCCGCGACACGCTGATCGAACAGGCCGAGCAGGGCGTGGATTACTTTACCATCCACGCAGGCGTGCGTTTACACATGGTGCCGATGACCGTGGATCGGGTGACGGGGATCGTATCGCGCGGCGGCTCGATCATGGCCAAATGGTGCCTGCATCATCACCGTGAGTCGTTCCTTTATGAGCATTTCGAGGACATCTGCGACATCTGCCGCCAGTATGACGTGAGCTTTTCACTGGGCGACGGGCTGCGGCCCGGCTCTATCGCCGATGCCAATGACGCCGCGCAATTCGCAGAGTTGGAGACACTGGGGGAACTGACCCAGATTGCATGGGCCAAGGGTTGCCAAGTGATGATCGAGGGGCCGGGCCATGTCGCCATGCACAAGATCAAGGAGAACATGGACAAGCAGCTTGAGTGTTGCCACGAGGCCCCGTTCTACACGCTCGGGCCGCTCACCACTGATATTGCGCCCGGCTATGACCACATCACCAGCGGCATTGGGGCGGCGATGATCGGCTGGTTCGGCTGTGCGATGCTCTGCTATGTCACGCCCAAGGAACATCTCGGCCTGCCCGACCGCGACGACGTGAAAACCGGCGTCATCACCTACAAGATCGCGGCCCATGCCGCCGACCTCGCCAAAGGGTTGCCCGGTGCCCAACGCCGTGACGATGCGCTTAGTCGGGCGCGGTTTGAATTTCGGTGGGAAGATCAGTTCAACCTGTCGCTTGATCCTGAAACCGCGCGCGATTTCCATGATCAGACCTTGCCCAAAGAGGCGCATAAGGTGGCGCATTTCTGTTCGATGTGCGGGCCAAAGTTCTGTTCCATGCGGATCAGCCACGATATCCGCGCGGAGGCGCAGAAAGAGGGTATGGCGGCGATGGCGGAAAAATTCCGCGAGGCCGGCGATCTCTACGTGCCCTTGGATGAATGAACGTATCCTCAACCTCTTGCAGGCATAGGACCATCTAGAAGAAACTGCGCCGCAACAAGCTTGCTGCGGCGCAGTGCTGTTATTGCTTGACTGTCAACGTGGTGACGCGCGGCATGCCATCGTCACCCATCACAAGGGTCATGACAACTTTGTCGCCAACGGAAATTCCAAGCATCACCTCGGCTTCTTTCGCAAATGGCATTTCCATTGTCATTTGAGGTCAGTCGATCTCGGAGATTGGAGCATGGCTGACGTTCACGCTATCCTCGTTGATGCTGTTTACCGTCGCGTCAACGAGCATGGCTTCTTCGGCAGAAGCCTTGTCCATGGTCATTGTACCATGATTCATCCCTTCCATTTTGCTCATTTGGGCTATGGCCATTGGTGTGCTCAGGATCACGGTCACGATAGTCAGTAGAATCTTGCGCATTGGGTTCTCCTTCTTGTTACGCCAATCGGTGTCGGACGATCATTCGCCAGGCACTGCGGAAGTTGCGAAATCAGTGGGTTCTTGGCGTTCGTTAACCAATTCGCGGTTAACGCGCACCAACGCGAGACGTTTCCAGATCACATAGATTGCGGGGATTACCAAGAGTGTCAGCAGGGTTGCCGTCGCCATGCCTCCGATCATCGGGGCGGCAATGCGCTGCATGATCTCGGAGCCGGTCCCGTGGCCATACATGATCGGCACAAGCCCGGCGAAGATCGTGGCCACGGTCATCACCTTGGGTCGCACCCTCAACAAGGCTCCTTCAAAAACAACTTCCTCGACATCCTGCGATGTCAGAGGACGCCCCTGATCCCGAGCGAGTGCACGGCGTTTCTCCCATGCCAGATTAAGGTAGAGCAGCATCACGATGGCCGTCTCGACTGCGACACCGGCCAAAGCAATAAAGCCCACCAGAACCGCAACGGAAATATCAAAGGCCAGATACCAGATCAACCAGACACCTCCGGCCAAAGCCACCGGCAAGGCCGCGAGTATGATTGCAACCTCTGTCACGCGCGAGAACGCCATGAACAACATCAGCGTGATGATCAATAGCGTCGCAGGCGCCACGAGGGTTAGTCGATCCTGCATCCGCTGGATAAACTCGTACTGCCCAGCCCAAGTAATGGAATATCCCGGTGGCAGGGTGACGGTTTCAGCCACAACTTGGCGGGCCTCGTCGACATAGCCGCCCAGATCACGTCCGACGATGTCGATGAAGACAAATCCCGTGCGCCGTGCATTTTCCGACCGGATCATTCCGGGTCCATCCACCACGGAGATATCGGCCATCGCCCCAAGTGGCACATGCGCGCCCGAAGGCGTCACAACCGGCAGATCACGCAGCTTTTCCGGGCTGTCGCGCCAGTCCTGCGGATAACGCAGGTTGATCGGGAACCGTTCCAATCCCTCGACGCTTTCGGAAACGTTCAGACCTCCGATTGCGGATTGCACCACATCCTGAATCTCACGCACGCTCATCATGTAACGGGCAGCGACATCTCGATTGACGTTAATCTCGACAAAACGCCCGCCGATAGGACGCTCGGCAAAGGCGGATGCCGTGCCATCGATACCGGCAACGGCCTTTTCGACTTCGACGCCAATCTGTTCAATCACCGAAAGGTCAGCACCAGAAATCTTGACCCCGACCGGGGTCTTGATGCCGGTGGCCAGCATGTCGATGCGGTTCTTGATCGGTTGGATCCAGACATTGGTCACTCCTGGAACTTGAACGATGCGATCCAGCTCGTCGCGAATACGCTCCATTGTCATGCCCTCTCGCCACTCGGCTTCGGGTTTGAGCTGAATTGTGGTCTCGACCATCGTCAGGGGGGCCGGGTCCGTAGCCGTATCGGCGCGCCCCAGTTTGCCATGCACTGTTTGTACTTCAGGAAGGGAGGCAATCAGCCGATCCGTTTGCTGCAAGACTTCGCGCGCCTTGCCGATGGACACACCAGGATAGAGCGACGGCATGTATAGAAGATCGCCTTCATTTAGCTCTGGCATGAATTCGGTCCCCAGCCGTTGCAGAGGCCAGGCCATGGACAGAACCAGCGCGATCGCAAGCACCGATGTCGCCCAGGGCCAGGCCACGGCCGCATCCAGAAAAGGCCGGTAGATCCAGATCACCAACCTGTTCAATGGATTCTTTTGTTCCGGCAGAATCCGCCCGCGCACGAAATACCCCATCAGCACCGGCACCAATGTGATCGAAAGGATCGCAGCGGCCGCCATGGCATAGGTCTTGGTGAAAGCCAATGGCTTGAACAAACGCCCTTCCTGGCTCTCAAGGACGAAGACAGGCAGGAAACTGACCGCGATGATGGCCAGGGAAAAGAAAAGCGCCGGACCCACCTCGGATGAGCATTCGGCTACGATTCGCCAACGGTTTTCCTTGGTCAGAGCCTCTTTTTCGATCCGTCGATGCATTGCTTCGATCATCACGATGGCCGCGTCGACCATCGCCCCGATGGCAATCGCAATGCCGCCGAGCGACATGATGTTGGCGTTGACACCTTGCAGCTTCATGATGACGAAAGCCGCGAAGATGCCCAGGGGCAGCGAGAGAACGATTACCAGTGAGGATCGCAGATGCAGCAGAAAGACGCCGCAGACGAGAATCACGACGATGAATTCCTCGGTCAGCTTATCCTTCAGGGTTTCAATCGCCCGCTCAATAACCCCGGCACGATTGTAGGTCGTGACAATTTCCACGCCCTCGGGCAGGCTGCCGCGCAATTCTTCGATCCGTGCCTCTACAGCATTGATCGTTGCCAGCGCATTCCCGCCCCATCGCAGGATGACCACGCCGCCAACAGCATCGCCCTCGCCGCCGAACTCGCCAACCCCGCGGCGCATTTCTGGCCCGAGCCGGATTTCGGCGACATCGCCCAGAGTGACTGCCGCGCCGCGCGCGTTGACCATCAGCGGCGCGGCAGCCAGATCAGCCAACTCATCCACATAGCCGGTAGAGCGCACCATGTACTCCGCTTCACCCATCTCGATGACACTGCCCCCGGTTTCCCGGTTTGCGGCTTCGATTGCTGCGCGAATGCGTGACAGCGAGAGATCGTAGGCGCGCAGCTTGTTGGGATCGACGACGACCTGATATTGTTTGACCATGCCACCGATGGTGGCCACTTCGGATACACCCGGAACCGTTTGCAACTCGAATTTCAGAAACCAGTCCTGTAGCGTTCTCAACTGTGCGAGATCATGGCCCCCGGTCCGGTCGATCAGCGCATATTGATAAATCCAGCCGACGCCCGTTGCATCCGGCCCCAATTCGGGGGCAACACCTTCGGGCAGGTCGGATGTGATCTGGGCCAAATATTCGAGAACACGGCTTCGCGCCCAATAGAGGTCGGTGCCGTCCTCGAACACGATATAGACGAAACTGTCGCCAAAGAAGGAAAAGCCACGCACATCGGTTGCCCCCGGTACGGCGAGCATAGCCGTGGTGATGGGAAAGGTTACCTGGTCCTCAACCACCTGCGGGGCCTGCCCCGGAAAAGGGGTCTTGATGATGACCTGTACATCGGACAGATCGGGTATCGCATCAACCGGGGTGGAACGGATGGACCAGACTCCGACCACCGCCAACATTCCGGCGAGCACGAGCACCAAAAGCCGATTGGTGATCGATGCCCTGATGATCGACGGAATCATTGCAACAACTCCGGCGCGGGTGTGACCCCGACAAGGGTCAGCGACAGGTTGGGATTGCGCGCAAAAAGCAGCCCAGTTTCCCTGCCAACCGGCAAACTGTCAGTTTCGAGGTTTGGCGCGATGGCAAAGTCCATCGTCATCCCCGGCATACCGATATCGTGGATCGGGCCGTGGGTGATATTGGCACGATCGGCATATGCATCTATTCTATTGATCGTCCCCAACACCTGTACAGGTGGTTGTGCAGGTTCGGCAGCGGTCAAGACCATGGTCATTCCGTCGGTACGAACGAATGTCAGTAAAAGGTCGGTGTTGAGGACAAGCGTTGCCGGATCAAGCGTATCGGCAAGGTCAAACGCCATTGTCATGGTCGGCATGCCCGTCTCCGGTATCGGCCCATGCGAAACGGTAGCTGTCCGTTCCCCTGCGCTGATCTCTTCTATGCGACCAGGGACAGTAATCGGCGGTGTCGGCTCGGATGCGGAAGCCGTCGGCGCGGTCGCGCCCTGCTCCTTTGTGCCCGTTTCGGCGCCCGTTGCGCGAACATCGACGATGACAAAGTTGCCATCTTCATCCTTCGCAAGATCGAACTCGATCCTTTCACCCAAGGGCACCGTTGCCGGGTCAGGCCCGACGAGCGGTATATCCATCTGCATGGCGGGCCAGCCAATATCAGGGATTGCGTCATGACGCATGACGAGCTTGCCATCGGGTGTTACAGCCTCGACCAAACCCGTCGCGGTAGCCGCAATCCCGTCATCCGCCCCAAGATCAATCAGGCCAAGCCGACCATCCGCCCCACGCGCAATGCGAAACGCCACCTGCTGCCCGATATTGACGCGATCAATCGCAATATCCGCCCTAACCGGGAATTGTGAGGTCATCGCCGGCCAATCAACGCTTTCCAACGCATCGTGGCGAATGGTCGCCATGCGTGTGTCCGGTTCAAGCGCAACCAGCGTGCCCTGTCCCTGCGCAGGGGCTGCGTCGGTTGGGGCCATGCGCGTCAGCCCTGCGGAAAGTGAACTTTCGCTGTCGATCAGAAATTGGGCAGACGCCACAACTTCTTCGCCGGGGGATAATCCCTGCAAGACTTCTGTCCGTCCACCTTCGCCGAAGGCATCGCGCAGGCCTGTTGTGATGAGCCTTGGTTTGAACGTGCCCTCTCCGGTCCTGAGAATGACCCTCTCCGCCCGCCCCGTTTGAATGATCGCCTCACTTGGAATCGTCACTGCCTCGCGCGTCTGCTCCGGGACGAGGGCGAGAGTGCCGAACATATTCGGCCTGAGCAGCCCTTCGCGATTGTCGAATCGCAACCGCACCGGCAGCGTTCGTGTGCGGGCATCAAGCTCCGGAAAAATATAGTCAATCCGCCCCTCGAAACGCCGGCCCGGCAGGTGTGCGAATTCGGCAACGGCTGTCATGTTTTCGGACAGCCTCCCGATATCACGCTCGAAGACATCGGCGATCAGCCAGACCTGCGACAGATCGGTGAGCGACATCGCTCGCGTGTTGGGTTGCAGGAACATCCCGTCCGCCGCCTCCAGCGAAATCACAACGCCGTTTTGCGGTGCGTAGACACGCAGGTTGCGAGCTGACCTGCCAGAGCTGGCGATTTCGTCAATCTGCCGATCCGACATGCCTTGACTGCGCAGGCTGCTGCGCGCCAGTTCGACAATTCTCTTATCGCCCGCTTCGATGGCCCGGATCAAATCCGCACTGGAAGACCCGATCGCAGGTGAAAACATCTCGAAAAGAACGTCGCCCTCAGCGACCTGATCGCCCACGGCGCGCACATTGAGTGTCTCGACCCAGCCCTCGACGCGCGTATGGACATGGCTTGTCAGGTGGTCGTCGTAACTAACGTAACCCACGGTATCAATCCGTTCTGAGACAGCCTCCATCCTAGCAATCGCCGTGCGGACACCGATCGCGTTGATCTCGGATGCAGATAGCTGCACCTCGGCAGGATCACCGGACGGCTCCTGACCCGCGTAGACGGGGACAAGATCCATGCCCATGGGAGATTTGCCCGGCCCGTCCCGGCGATAGTTCGCGTCCATCGGCGCGACCCAGTACAAGACGTCCGGCCCGGTGGTCTTTGTCCCCACTGCAGGGTTCAGCAAATATCGTTCGCCAGCAATTCCGGCCAAAGTGCTTGCACCTATGACCAGTATGCCCAACGCGGTAAAGCGTCCTCGCATCACATTCTCCGTTCGGGCGTGTCATCGCCCGCATCCTCGATCTGAAGAATCGGACATGCGTGCAAACGCCCTGCCCGGGTTCAATTTGGGATCAGAGATGTTTTGGAGGTCTGTCTTTAGAGCCCGGCTTGAAGTCGACAAAGATTGCTTGGCCGCTCTTGTCGAAATTCAATGTTGAGAGATGCCGCCATGCTTGCAGGAGCACCGGCTCCTCACGCGTGATCAGACAACAGGAAAACGACACGCAGTCTTTCATTGAATCACTGGGCGCCGATGGAATGTCGGTTGGTTCGGCGTGTTGTTTGTGCGTTACCTGCGCACTGTGGCCGAAGTGATTAAATGGATCAAACTCTTCCATCGTTTGCATCGTTGCAGAACCGGCAGGATAAGAACTTGCCATGACCGGGTACATGGTGTTTAGCAACAGCCACGCAATGGTCATGAGCAGAAGCCCAGAGACCTTCAGATTGCTGTAACGCGTGTTTCGACTTTTTCTCATCACAATCGGTAACTAAGGGGCTGTGGATTAGATGCAAGTCACAATGTCGTAACATGGCCTTTTGTCCGTTACCTGTGTCCAAAGCACTGACGCAAGTAACACTTTTACAGGTTTGAGTGCTCCGTTTTTCGCACCTGAACCTTCAGGATTATTTCATTTTCTCAACCGTCGAGATAACGTCACCCGATCTTCCCCAGCACCGGGAATGCATCTAGCAACCAGTAAGAGAGCGCGCCCAACTGTCCAGTGATTATAGCCAAACCCATCAGGACCATCACCACGCCCGCAATCTGATGCAGACGGCGGCCCAGACGTCCGGCCCCTCTTAAACGGCCCGTCAGACGATCGGTGAAGGCGGCGACGATCAGGAACGGGATGCCAAGCCCGGCGGAGTAGATCGCGAGCTGTGTCACGCCCTGTCCAATCGTTGCACGTGTCGCGCTCGCCGTCAGGATCGCGCCAAGGATCGGACCGATGCAGAGGGTCCAGCCAAAGCCGAAGGCGAGCCCAAGCACGTAAGAGCCCGTGGGGCGTCCTCCCGGCAGGTCGAGGTGAAAACGGACATCCCGCTCCATCGCCTGAATACGTGCCGCCCCCAGCATGAACAGGACAAACAGGATGATGATGCCGCCGCCCAGAATGTTGAGCTCATACCGCCAGCGCAGCAGCGATTGCCCGACGGCGGTTGCCGAGGCCCCGAGGATCATGAAGATCGTGGAAAACCCCAGCACGAACCAAAGACTGAGCCAGACGACCTGCCCGCGGCCCGGGGCCACCGCGCCGCCCACCGAGCCCCCGGCGATGTAGGAGACATAGCCTGGCACAAGTGGGAGCACGCATGGTGAGACAATGGATATAGCCCCGGCCAGAAGGGCCGCAGTCATGCCGATGAGTGAGAGGTCAGCCATGCGAAGTCTCCAGCGCTCTCTGTCGCCATGGCCACCAACCAAGAGCATAGGAATAGGCCGCAGTCGGAATGACCACCCATTGCAGAATTGGACTCAGTCCTGCGTCGATCACGGGAATGACCGGCATGAGGTCGCGGTAAGCCCAGGCCTCACGGATCTCGATGTTCAGCCATTCGCTGAAGATCGTGTAGCCAACACCGAAGATCAGCGCAGCAAGCAGAACACGGGGCGCATGCGTCTTCGGCCACGTGGGTCGACCGAACAGCAGGAGCGGCAGAAAAAAGGCGCTGAGCGTGATCAGGATATCGCCACCGGTGCAGTGAACCGCCGCAAAGACGATTTCCCCCGGCGTTCCGGTTAACCAGATCGTGTAGAGCGGCATATGCGCGAATTCCCAGATAAGGTGCGCGATAGCCGAGAAGACGAAATACCGGCGCAGCGCGCCCAGCCAATCGCGCGAATCCGCGACATGTGTAAACGGGACAGCTCTCATTGGAAGGCTCCGAAGATACGCTCGAAGCGGCCCGGTTCGGGCGGCGGCGTGTTGGTCAGTTCGTTGATATACAGGATCAGGTTCACATGAGAAAAATCCGCGCCGTGGAAAATCGCGGCGGGACGCCCGCCACGATCGATGACATGGATCATCGGGGCGTCAGTGTCGCGTTCCGACAAGGCGGCAAAATCATCTGCTGCTTCAAGGATACCGCCCTCGATAGAAATCGGGTGCCAGTTCGTGCTGTCCCAGCCCTCTGCCGCGGGGCCCACCGTGAGGAAGGTGACCATCTCGCGCATCGGTGTGACATTCACCCCTGTCTGCACCTCACGCAACAGCACCTGTTGGCTCTCGCAGGGAGCGCCACAAACCTCAGGCGCGAAACTGACCACGATGATCCGGTCCTGAAGGGCGTCCAACCGAAAGGCTCCGCCATCGGCATCGGTCCCCCGCAGGTGCGGCGTGCGCCGCAGGTCAGTGGCCTCGAACGCGGGTTCCTGCGCGGCCATCACCTCGTCGACCCGCTCGCCTGGATGATGCGCGCCAGCCGGAACCGGCGACAGGGCAAGCCCGAGACAGACAGGGATATGTTTCATTCTGCATTCTCCGGCCCGGTTGCGGTCACGCTCAGAACCGGCACCTTGACCGTGATATCCCCTGCGTTCTCGAAACTCAGCGTCAGCGGAAAGGTGCTGCCCTCCTCCAGCTTGCCGGTCAGCCCCATCAGCATCAGGTGCATCCCGCCGGGGGCGAAGGTGACGGGGGTGCCGGAGACTAGATCGAGCGCCTCAATATGGTTCATGCGGGAGACACCATTGGCATCCGTTACAGTGTCATGCAGCATCACATGGCCCGCCGCCGGCGTTTCGAGCGCCGTGAGCCGGTCCGCGATATCGCTTTCAAGCGTCAGGTAGGCGGCGCCGGGGCGGCTGGCCAGGATGCTGGCGCGGGCCCACGGGTCTGTGACACTCACATCGGCGGCAGCGAGAGTCGGGAGGGCCGCGCAGACAACGGCGAGAGCAATGGTTTTCACGAGGATGATCCTGTCGTTTGAAGGAGAGTCGATAGATTATTGGCGAAGCTCTCGGCGGGCGCATCGCCCTCCAGCCAGACATCGACGAAGCGCCCGTCGGGGGCCAAAACGTAGATGTATCCGGAATGGGCCATGGTGTAACCGTCGGGCGCAGCTTCGTCTTCGGTGCGCTCGTACCAGACGCGGAAATTGCGCGCGGCTTCGGCGACCTGCCCCTCAGTTCCGATCAGACCGACCATGCGTGGATGGAGCGCCTCGACATAGGCGGCCATGACGTCCCTCGTGTCGCGGGCCGGGTCCACGGTGATGAAGATCGGTGTCACCTGTGCGGCCTTAGGTCCTAACTCATCCATCACCTGCGCCATATACGCCAGCGTCGTCGGGCAGATATCCGGGCAATGGGTGAAGCCGAAGAACACCAGCTGCCACTGACCGTCGAAGCTGTCGGCCGTCACCGACCGTCCGGTATGATCGATCAGGGTATAGGCATTGCTGATCGCTGCCTCGCCGGTGACGCGGGTGCCGGGCAGAGCCGCTGGGGTCGTCCGTGCTTGCCAGAGGACGGCTGCCCCGAGGGCGACGGCGGCAACGCCGGTCAGCGCCCAAAGACCGCGACGGATACGTCGCAAGCCATCGGCATTAGAAGTCTGGTCCATGTGATCGGGCCCTTTAATTAGGTGGAGTTGCCCGGGTCGCGATTGCGGCCCGGGCAGCGTTCGGTCAACCGCCCTGCGGCGCGGGGTCTGCGCCGGTCCCACTGGGTGGCAGGTCATGCTCGGGGCTGTGATGGGCCATTTGTTGCATCATCTCGGTGCAGGCCTCCATCATCGGGCCCATCTGCTGCATCGTCTGCATCATGCCCATCATGTTCTGCATGCCGGACATATCCCCGCTCATCATGCCGCCGCCTTGCATCATCTGCCCGCCCATCGGCGCGGGCGCCGTGTCGTCCTGCGCAAAGGCCATCGGGGCGGCGATAAGAGCTACGAACGTGGCAGCGAAGCTCAGTGTCGTGGTCGTTTTCATGGTCATCTCCTTGGGTTGTGTTGAAAGATCAGTCCCTCGTCGTGTCCGGCATATCGGCCGGGGTTTTCGCTGCGTCACAGCCCTTGCTTTTGCACATGACGCAGTATCCGGTGGCGCATATCACAGCGCAGGGGGCGACGCTCAGGATCAGGGGGGCCACACCGATCGCGGCAAGCCAGCCCCAGTTGAGCCAGAGGCCCGCGCCGACGGCGATCATCGCCGCGATCACGGTCTGGCGGCGGCTCAGAGGCCAGCGGGCGGGCGCGGCCTGACGGCGACGAACAAGAGGTATATTAGTCATGATGGGTCTTATCCTTTTGCTATGGTTGTCTCGAAGAACGTGATGTTGCCTGGACTGTCCCAGTCAGCCGGGCCGGAAAGGCGGCCTAACTCGTACCCTTGCCGGTCGATCAGGATCGTTGTCGGCAGGCCGATGACGGCAAAGGCCAGCATCGCGCGGATGTCCTCTGCAAGGTACATATCCAGATGCCGGATACCGATTTCGTCGTAGAAGCGGCGCACTGACCCCAGGCCCGCCCGATCGATCGACAGCGGCAGGACATGGAAATCGTCACCACCAAGCCGCGCCTGAAGTGCATCGAGTGTCGGCATTTCCTCCCGGCAAGGCGCGCACCAGGTGGCCCAGATATTGAGCAACACAACGCGGCCTTGGAAATCAGCCAAGGTGAGGTCACGCCCGATGCCATCCACGAAGGGCGGCGAGAGCATCTCGCGCGGGGTCTTGTGCAGCGGCATCACGGGGCGTGCGGCAGCGGGTGTCGCAGCAAAAGCCAGCGCACCGGTCAGCAGGTCGCGGCGTCTCATGTTCCACCAATTCCCTGCAACCGGCGGACAACGGGCAGGATGTCTTTCTCCAGCGCGCGGCGGTCGAATGCGCCGACATGCTTGTAGGCGATCCGTCCTTCTCCATCGATCACGAAGGTTTCCGGCAGGCCGTAGACGCCCCAATCGATGGAGGCACGTCCGTTCCGGTCGGCCCCGATCCGGGTATAGGGATCGCCAAGCTCATCCAGAAAGGCTAGCGCAGCACCGGGTGGATCGCCGTGATTGATGCCGTAGATGGGAACCGAACCAGTGGCCGCCAGTTCGACCAGAAGGGGCATCTCGACCCTGCAAGGCACGCGCCATGACGCCCAGACACTGACGATGGACACCTCACCCGCCAAGTTGGTGGTGGCCAACCCGTCGGCGCGCCCCTCGATTGGTGGCAGGTCGAATTCCGGCACCGGCTTGCCGATCAGCGTCGAGGGCGGCCGATCGTCCTTGTTCCAGAGCCCCCAGGAAAAGGCGGTGCCAAGCCCGATGAAAATCGCTACGGGCAACACCATCAGCAGGGAAACCCGGCGCCTCTTTTGCTCTGTTGCGACAGTCATGATCCGCCCTCGTCATTGGCGGTCACCTCGGCCTGAAACCCACGTTCTCGCTCGGGCCAGGTGCTCTTTATGAAGGCCAGAACGGCTTTGATCTCGTCGTCGGACAGGGTCCCCTCGAAGCCCGGCATGTCGCTTTCGTAGCCGGGTACGATCGCGCTGACACCCAGCCTGGTGATGGTGAACAGCTGGCGGTCGGCGTGGTGCCAGGTATGGCCGTTCGCATCATGCGGCGGGGCGGGCATTCGTCCGGTGTCCTTGCGCCGCTTCCAGTCGGGTTCACCCTCCAGCTTGGCCCCATGGCAGACGGCGCAATTGGCGGCATACACCTCCTGCCCAAGCGCGACCTGTTCGGCCGTCACCGGCGCGCCGAGAAAGGTTAGCCCCTCGGGAACGGTCGTCGCATCGTCGGCGATCACCCAGGCCGCCGAGCCGAGCGCCACAACGAGACCCGCCGCGTAATGACCGAGGCGGGTCATGCAGGCTGCCGAAGATATTTGACCAGCGCCGCCGCCGCGAAGACCAGCACCGCGACAAACAGCAGCATGATCAGGCTTCCGCCCATCATCATGCCCATCATCTGGCCCATGCAATCGTCCGCAAAGCCCGTTCCGGGGCCGTCTAAAGTTCCGTTCATGTCGAACTCCATATGTGTTTGAGAATTTCACGGACCACGAGGCAGATTGCGCCCGCAGCCAGTATGGGGCCGAGGATCACCGCGAGGTTCGCGACGGCGGCCTCCAACGTATCGACGAACATGTCCGCGCGCTCATTCATCGGAATAAACGGCGACGCCGTCAGGCCAGAAAGAATAGGTGCGCAGGGTTCCGGTTTTCGCGGGTGCCATCCCCGGCGCGTTACCGGGCATGCCCGGCAGGGTGATGCCAGTGATGTCGGGACGTTCGTCCAGCAACCGCTCGATGATCTCGGACGGCACGAGGCCGCTGACCACATAGCCATCGATCATGGCGAGGTGGCAGCCGATGCCCCGCTCGGGCACGCCCATCTCGATCGACCTTTGGTCGAAATCGCGGTCGTCGATCACATTGACCGCAAAGCCCTCGGCACGCAGATATTCGGCATAGGCGTCGCAGCAACCGCAGCCGGGATCGCGCCAGATCGTCACCGGCTCGGCACTTTGTGCGGCGGCGGATGCGACAAGGGTCGGGCGGGTATCGCTGTCGGTCGCGACATAGGCGGCTGTAGCGGCACCGGCGATCCCCAGGGTGATGGCAATTATCTTTTTCATGATCGGCATTCCTTTCTCAGAGCGCGGCAAGGGTGGCCCAGGTGGTGCCCCCGTCCCGGCTGTGTTTCAGTTCGGTATTGGTGTCGGCGGCAATGTGGTTGGGGTCTACCTGATCAACGGCGAGCGCCTGTGCGTGCAGGCTGGACTTGTTTTCCCAGACCACGCCGCCATCTGCGGATACCCAAATCCCCGAAGGCAAGGCCGCGTAGAGCCGTTCCGGCGCACTATGGGCTGCGACCAGCGCGCTGACGGGTTCGCCCTTTGGCAACGGTGCCTCAGGCGCGGGCGGCGTTCCGGCCACCAGCGCATCCATCGCGTCACCCGCCACCACGTCCTGCCAGCGGCAGAAACAGTCGGGCACTCGGGTCACGCCCTGATCGGTCCCGGCGTATATCCAGATACCGCCCATACCGCTGGCGAGATTGACCGAAGCAAGCGTGAGCACCTCGCGCTCGGCCTCGGCAAGCCAGGGGCGGTCCATGACGAAAGACCAGCTGGTCCCCGCATCCTCGCTGCGCCAAAGCCCGTCGCCCGCAAGCGCCGCATAGACCGTGTCAGGTGCCCCCGCCGCAATGGCGAGCGCGGTGACCTGCGCAAGCGGCAAGCCGTCCGAGGCCGCAGCCCATGTTCGGCCCCCATCGTCGAACCGGTCCAGACCGCCGCCCTCCAGCGCCGCGAAAAGCCTCCCCCGCCGGTCTGGGTGACAGGCCAAAGCCCGGATCGGGGTGCGCGGCTCAGGCAGGAGGCTTGCAACGCCGGACGGATCAAACCGCCACACCTGCGAGCCCGCAACGACAAGCGCATCACCGTCGAACGCCAGAGCAGAGTGTGACGTGCCTAAGGCCCGCGCCGGCTGCGTTGATAACAGCCCGGCGGCGACCACACCGCCCAGCAGGGCCAGCACGCCGCGCCGTCCGAGTGGTTTTGTGATAGGGTCATTCATGTTTATCATCTTGCGCCCCTCACGCCACACGGATCACACCCATCATTCCGCCCGCCTGGTGCTCGAGGATATGGCAGTGGAACATCCAGTCGCCCGGATTGTCTGCGACGAAGGCGATCTCGACGCGTTCCCGCGGGGCCATCAGCACCGTGTCCTGCCACTCATGATGCGCCGTGGGCACGCCGTTGCGATTGATCACGCGGAAGGAATGGCCGTGCAGGTGGATCGGGTGATGAAACGCCGTGGCGTTGGTCATGGCGATGACGTGGCTGGCATCGCGCGCCAGCACCAGCATCGGGTCGAGGATATGGCCCTCGGCCGCGACCCCGTTGACGAACCAGATGCCGCCGTCATGCATCCGGTTCATCATCCCACCGCCCATCATGCCACCCCTTCCGGAAAGGCCCATCTGGCGCTCGACCATCCCGCCCATCATGCCGCCGGTGAAGATCACTTCGTGACGGCGGGCTTGGCCGATATCGGGTTCGGGCAGTGGGTTCGGGGCCAGCGCCATTTCCCAGTTGGGCGGCGCATCGCGTAGGGGCGTCTCGGAATAGGTCAGATCGACCAACTCGTAATTCCGGTCTGAAAAGAACCGGTCGATGACCGTCACCGTCTCGCCCGGTGCACCCGTCATGTCGAGCATCAGATCGACCCGCATCGCCGGGCCGATCACCACCCATCCGCGCGCATCCTGCGGCGCATGCGGTGTGACCGGCTGGCCGTCGAGCGCGATGACCTGCGGTGCTAGTTCACCGAAATCCAGTGCGAAGATGCGGGCATTTGCGGCATTGATCAGGCGCAGCCGGACCCGCTCGCCCGCCCGCACCGGCTCGGCGCCCGGCACCCGGCCGTTGATCGTCACTGTATTTCCCAGCCGTCCGCCGTGGCTCATGTCATGAAATCCGCCGAAGCTGTCGTCGATTTCGGCCTCTTGCGTCAGCCGCCAGTCGTCGAGCACCCAGACCAGCTCGCGGTCAACGCGCGGCGGGTTTGCTTCCTCGATGATCAGGGGACCATAGAGGCCGCGGCCCACCTGCTCAAAGCTGCGCTGGTGCGGGTGATACCAGAATGTGCCGGCATCGACCGCGTCGAATTCGTAGGTGAAGGTTTCCCCCGGTGCGATCGGGGCCTGCGTCAGATGCGGTACACCGTCCATGGCGTTGGACACCCGCAGCCCGTGCCAGTGCACGGTCGTGTCCTCTTCCAGAGCATTCTCGACCGCGATGCGCAGCCGGTCGCCCTGCCGCACCCGGATCTCGGGGCCGGGCACGGTGCCGCCATAGCACCAGACATCACTTTCGCCCCACGGCTCGGGAACCAGCCTCGCCCGCCCCGGTGCAGCGCGCAGGGTGAAGACGCGTTGGGTATCAGCCCACGCGGGCTGGAGGGAAAACGCGGCACCTGCCGCAGCGCTACCGGCCAGAAAGCCGCGGCGCGACAGCGCCGGTGTGAATGTCGATTTCATGTGTCTGTCTCATCTGATCTCTACCATCGGGGCTCGCGCAGAGGTCGCGCGATCAAGGGCGTCCCGGAACCGCTCAGGTTCCAGAATACGCAGTCCGACGGTCACGGACACGCTGTGGTCAGCGCCCGTGGCGTCGGATCAGATGAGGTGTCGGGGTGGGAACGGGTCCGGCGGAGCTCGCAGACCATTCGTCAAGGTCACGCTGAGGGGGCGGTCCTGACGAAGGATCGGCATCACAAAATCAAGAGACGTAGAAGCCGTCAATGTCACCACACCGGGGGCAGTGCAGTCAATTTGGCACGAAGTCGAATCTGCGGCGCCTTCGCCATCTGTCGGGCAGCCTTGGCAGTCTTCCATGGCCATCGTGCTGCCATCCATTACGGCCATGTCCAGCGCCATCTTATTAGCACTTACCGCATGCGCAATATTACCCGCAGCGAATATCGCGAGAAAGGCCAATAGGAATATGGATGAAACACGACGCATGAGCGAACAATAGATTGAGCGGGAAAGCGTGTCCAGCCACGACCCTGTGACCTGTCGCGCCGCGACGATCTGTCCTTTGGGGCGAACGAAGTGCATCAGCATGGCTCTTTCTGTGAAATCACAGCCAGATCCTCGAGGATCGGACAATCTGGCCGGTGATCACCCGCACAGCTTTCGATGAGGTGGCCAAGCGTGGTGCGCATCGCCTTCAACTCGGCGATCTTCGCATCGATAAGGTCCAGATGGTGTTGGGCGATCTGTTTGACATCAGCGCTTGCGCGGTCCTTATCCTCGTATAAAGCCAACAGAGCACGACAATCTTCAATCGTGAAACCCAGTGATCTGGCGCGTCCGATAAATCCCAGCTTATGCACATCGTTATCGTTGAAACGGCGATACGCGTTGTCATCGCGTGCCGGATTTACGAGGCCAATATCCTCGTAATAGCGTATCGTCTTGGCGGGCAGGTTCGTAATCCGCGCGATATCTCCGATATTCATAGCGTGTCTCCTATTGTGCCGGGGCGGGTTGGGCTGCGTGCGGGTTAATTGAGGTGCTGGAGCGCTTGCCTTCATCCATCACTGGGCGCAATCGACGCAGGCGCAGCGCGTTTGTCAGAACAAAAACCGAACTGAGGGCCATTGCCCCCGCCGCCAGAACCGGCGAGAGCAGCAGCCCGAAGGCCGGATAAAGCACCCCCGCCGCCGCCGGAATGAGCGCGGTATTATAGCCGAAGGCCCAGAACAGGTTTTGCCGGATGTTGCGCATCGTGTGGCGGGACACCTGAACGGCGTTGACCACGCCGCGCAGGTCGCCCGACATCAGCACCACATCGGCGGATTCGATGGCCACGTCGGTCCCGGTGCCAATCGCGATACCGACATCCGCATGGGCCAGCGCGGGCGCATCGTTGATCCCGTCACCGACAAAGGCTATGCGGGCCCCGCCTTCGCGCAATTCGTCCAGCGCGGCCACCTTGCCATCCGGCAGTACACCCGCGATGACCGTGTCGATCCCGACCTCGCGCGCGATAACCTCCGCCGTCTCGCGCTTGTCGCCGGTGATCATTGCCACGCGCAGGCCCATGCCCTGCAGGGACCGGATCGCTTCGGCGCTGGCGGATTTGACCGGATCGGCCACGGCAATGACGGCGACGACCTGACCATCGATCGCGGCATAGAGCGCGGTACGTCCCTTTGCGGCGAGGTCCGCCTCTGCCTTGGCAAGGTCGCCCGTGTCCAGCCCCTCACGTGCCATCAAGCGATCCGCCCCGACCAGCACGTCATGTCCCGACACGCGGGCACGCACACCGTAGCCGGTGATCGATTCGAAACCCTCCGCATCAGCGCGCGCGGCCCCTTCGGCCTGCGCCGCACGGACAATCGCCTCGGCTACGGGATGCTCGGACTGGCTCTCGACCGCGGCGATCAGCGACAGGACTTCATCGCGCGCGAACTCGTCAGCCAGCACCAGATCGGTCATTTCAGGGCGTCCCTCTGTCACCGTGCCCGTCTTGTCGAGTGCCACCACGCCGACGGAGGCCAGCGCCTGCAGCGCGTCCCCCTTGCGAAACAGCACACCCATTTCCGCCGCGCGTCCGGTGCCCACCATGATCGAGGTCGGCGTCGCAAGCCCCATGGCACAGGGGCAGGCAATGATCAGCACCGAAACTCCTGCGACGAGCGCCAGAGTTACGGCAGGGTCCGGCCCTATCGCCAACCAGATCGCCACGGTGAGCGCGGCCACGGCCATGACGACCGGCACGAACCACAAGGTGATCCGGTCAACCAACCCCTGGATCGGCAATTTGGCACCCTGCGCCTCTTCGACCATGCGGATGATCTGCGCCAGCGTCGTATCCGCGCCGACCCGCGTCGCGCGAATGTGCAGGCTCCCCGACCCGTTGACCGTGCCGCCGGTCACCGCATCGCCTTCGGTCTTGGCCACTGGCACGGGTTCACCGGTGATCATGCTCTCGTCGACATAGGCCTCGCCTTTTGTGACTTCGCCGTCCAGCGCGATGCGTTCGCCGGGACGCACCAGCAGGGTGTCGCCGACACGAATATCGTCAATATCGATATCCTTCGCGTCGCCATCGCGGATCACGCGGGCCGTGCGGGCCTGAAGCCCCAACAGGCGCTCGATCGCCGCCCCGGTCCGGCCCTTGGCGCGCGCCTCCAGCCAGCGACCCAGAAGGATCAGCACGACGATCACGGCCGCCGCCTCGAAATAGACCGCGCGCACGGCCTCGGGCAAAAGGCCCGGCAGGAAGGTCGCCACCACCGAATAGGCCCAGGCCGCGCCGGTGCCGACCGCGACAAGGCTGTTCATGTCCGGTGCCCCGCGCAGCAGCGCGGGAATGCCCTTGGCAAAGAACACCCGCCCCGGCCCCGCGAGGATGATCGTCGTCAGCGCAAACTGTATGTACCAGCTTGCCTGTTGCCCGATCGTCCCTGCGATCAGGTCATGGACACCAGGAATCAAGTGACTGCCCATTTCGATCAGAAAGACAGGCAGCGCCAGCAGGGCGGCGATCATGGTCTTGCGGGCGATCAGGCGAGCGTCTTCCTCCTTGCGGGCCACCGCCGAGTGGCCCTCGCCCGTCTCTGCAAGCTCCGCCGGATAGCCAGCCGCGCGCGTCGCGGCCAAAAGATCCTGCGGGGTCACTGCCCCGTCGGCAATCGTCACCACCGCGCTCTCGGAGGCGAGGTTCACGTTGACGTCCAGAACGCCGGGCAGCGCGCCAAGCGCGCGATCCACCCGGCCCACGCAAGAAGCACAGGACATCGACGTCAGGGTCAGCTTCACGGTCCGTGTCCGCAGTGGGTAGCCAATGCTCTCAAGCGCCGTAGCGACCTGACTGAAATCGGCACCTTCTGTGATGTCGAACTGCGCGGACTCATTGGCAAGGTTGACCGAGACGTCACTGACCCCGTTCACATCCGTCAATGTTCTTTCGACCCGCCCCACGCAAGACGCGCAGGTCATGCCCTCAATGGCTATCTTGATATGCTGCGTATCCATGATCCTGACCTTCCATCCTGCGAGGTTGTCTCTCACATAGAGGTTCCTGTAACTGGAAGGTCAAGATAGTATTGGAAGAAACTTGGGCGCACGGGAGCCGAGGCTCGGGAGGCGCTTGTCGCCGAATGCTTTTCCCTGTTTTCTATGCCTGTCTTGGTGAACACTCGTGTATTACTACTTCAACCTGCACAGCACGACAGCTTCGCAACATCCATATCGAAGGTCTGTGCGGCGAGTTTCAGGCCTTCGACCGTCGTGAGGTAAGGAAAGACCGTCTCGCCGAGCGCCTTGGTCGTCATACCGAACTTCAACGCCAGGACGAGCGTCTGGACACTGTCGGCTCCCTCCGGCGCCATGATCACGCCGCCCAGCAGACGGTCGGTTTGCGCATCCGCGACCAGCTTGATCAGCCCTCGCGTGTCGCGGGCGGCCAGCGCGCGGGGCACGTTGTCGAGGGAGAGTACGCTGGTCTTGACCTCATGGCCCGCCAAATGCGCCTGCGCCTCAGTCAGCCCGACGCCTGCGATCTGCGGATCGGTGAACACCACCCAGGGCATTTCCGCATTGTCGTAGCGTTCCGAGCCGCCCAGTACCGCGTTTCGGGCCGCCAACTTGGCCCCATAGGCGGCCATGTAGACGAACTGATCGCGTTCGGTCACATCGCCCGCTGCGAAAACGCCAGGCTTCGTGGTCTGCATGTCGTCGCCGACGCGGATCGCGCCGCGTGCGTCTGCCTCGACACCGATATCGGCCAGACCCAGTCCCTCGGTATTGGACACGCGTCCCGTCGTCAACACGAGATGATCGGCCGCAAGATCGCGGGTGGTGCCGTCTACCGTCACGGTCAGGACCGCGCGGTCCCCGTCGCACTGCGCGGTGTGATAGACCGCGCCATCGAGGATCGTCAAACCTTCGGCGCGCAATATCTCGGTAAGGGTTTTGGAGACTTCCGGCTCTGCCTGCGACAAGAGGCGCGAGCGGCAGACGATGGTCACGCCGACACCCATCCGCGCCATCATTTGCGCCAGTTCCACGCCGATGTAGCCGCCGCCGAGAAAGATCAGGCTCTCGGGCAACCTCTCCAGTTCCAGCAGCGAGGTGCTGTCGAGCGTGGGCACACTCGCGAGGCCGGGAATGTCGGGCACGGCAGGCCGCCCGCCGGTGGCGACGATGACCTTGGACGCCGTGATCATGCGCCCGTCGATCTCGACACCACCGGGAACGAGCCGCGCCGGACCCTCGTCGATATATGTCACGCTATCGTAGCCCGGCAGCAGGTCGGCGTATTTCTTCTGGCGCAACCTCGCGACCAGATCGTCCTTTGCCGCGACCAACGCCGCCCAGTCGGCGACCTGCGCCTCGCCGTTGAGGCCCGGAAAGCGGCACGCCGCCCACGCGCCATACACGGCCTCGGCGGCGCGGATCATCGTTTTGGACGGAACGCAGCCAACGTTCACGCAGGTACCGCCGATGGTGCCATGACCGATCAGCGCGACGCGCTTGCCGCCCTCGGCCGCCGTAATCGCAGCGGAAAAGCCGGCCGACCCCGCGCCGATGACGACGAGGTCATAGTCACCCTCGGGTGTGCAGCATTCGTCTTTCATCAGGTCATCCATTCGTTTCGGTGTTTGTCCGGCGCTGCCTCCGCCAGAGGGCATAGACGGTGAGCGCGACAAAGAAGGCGAGCGCGGGAAGCAGCACGTAGTCGATCCAGCCGAGTGCGGCAGACAGGCCCACTGCACCCAACAGCACCAACAGCACTGGCGTGAAGCAGCAAAGCGCCGCGAGGACGGTGCCAATGAGGCCGGTCGCGAGCAGCTTGCGGTCGGTACGTTCGGTCATTTCGTCAGCCCGAGACGCGCGCGGGGTGGTCGGCATTGGCCTAAGCGAGTATCGGGTCGGTAGTCTGCCAGTGTCATGTCGCGCACCTCTCGTCTAAGATCCAGACATTGCATAAGCTCTGTAGCTACTACAGGCTCAAGAGGTGACTTGCCCATGACCGATCACGAAAGCGAGAGTGGCCTCACGCGCGGCGGACTGGCCCGCGCGACCGGCAGCAACATTGAAACAATCCGCTATTACGAGAAGTCCGGTCTGATGCCCGACCCGCCGCGCACGGGTGCAGGCTACCGCATATATTCTGCCGTGCACGTCACGCGCCTGCGCTTCATCCTGCGCGCCCGCGAACTCGGCTTCTCGACGGAAGACGTCCGCGGGCTTCTTGGACTGGAGGACGGCGCGGCGCCCACCTGCGCGGAGGTCAAGGAACGCACCGAGCGCCATCTTTCCGATGTCCGCGCGAGGATCGCGGATCTCAGGCGTATCGAAACAGTTCTCGCGGAAACTGCTGCCCGGTGCTCCGGCGCCGAAGTCCCGGATTGTCCGGTGCTCGACACGATCGGTGGACTTGCCCTGTAGCGCTCCCCTCCATGGCGCAGCGACACTCCCGCTCCCCAATCCGTTCAGGACCATGGAACGCTAACCGGATCAGCCGAGCCGTGTCACGACCTTCGCCACCACCACGAGCGCGTCCGCCGTCCCGTTTGCCTCGCCCTTCTCGAAGTCGCCCTCGATCGTGCCCATCTGGTTCGTTACATGGGCAAAGCAGATCACGGCCCGATCTCGTGCCTTTGCGAAAGCGTAGAGCGCTGCGGCTTCCATCTCGACCGCGAGGATGCCGCGCGATCGCGCCGCAGAAATGGCGGCCTCAGTCTCGCGGAACGGTGCGTCAGTGGTCCATGTCGGGCCGGTCAGCACGCGAGGGCTGTCGTTGGACATGCCCTCCAGCCGTGACAGGAGGTGCTCCGGCGCGGCGCTCCAATCCGAGGGTGGCAGGTAGTGGTAACTCGTGCCCTCGTCCCGCCACGCCCGGTCGATCACGATGAAATAGGGCGGCGCGCCCTGCGGCGTGATCTGCCCGGACGAGGTGACGCTGATCAGCAGGTGACAGCCCGAGGCGAACATCTCCTCAGCCACCAGAACCGCGAAAGACGCGCCCACGGCGCAGCCCACCACGCCGATCTCGCGTCCCTCAAGCTCGAACACCCACATCTCGGTGTGATAGCAGACCCATCCCGCATGCCGCCGCGCGCGGCCCTCGGCGCAGAGCGCGCGGACGATATCGCCATCGGGATCGAGCAGGCAAATCCCGGGCACCGTCACCCGCTCTGCCCCCTTCTGCCGCCGCGCCTCGCGCAAAAGGCTCTCGGGCGTAAACGCCGAGGGCGCGCCGTGGTCCTTGTCGCGCAGGAGCGGCGGCAGACCTTCGTCGCTCATGCCCGCCCGCCGCGCCAATCGGCATAGGTCCCAAGGCACAAAAGCGCAAAGCCCCCCAACTCAGCGGGCAGCGAATAGCTGACATACATCACGAAGACGATCAGCGCCAACCCGGCACCGCCCAGCAGACCCGGCAGCGCCCGCCCGTGACGCCGCCACCGCAGCGCCAGTGCGACCACCGCCAGCGCGGCAAAGAGCACGATGGCCCCGGCCCATACCGCCTTATTGAGCGCGACCCCCACCCCGAGCGCACCCAAAAGCGCCACCGCCGCCAGCGTGCCGTAACAGGCGATCAGCGACAGCGCCGCGCCAAGCGGGGCCAGCCAGCGCCGCGATGTCTTGTCCGTCATGAATACACCTTTTCACATGTTCTCCGGATCATGCCCCGCGCGGATGCTGCGGGCAATCCGCCGCGCTTACAAGCCCTGCCGCGATCAACCCGGCGTGAGCCGCGCCCGCGCGTGTTGACAGTGGTCCGTCCGGGAGTGGGCAAAACTTGGTGGTCGACGTGGTAGGTTAAGGTTTCGGAACAAGGCGGGACCCACCATGGATGTAAGCATTTTTGTCGAGACGACGTTTGACGATGGAGAAACCAAGAGGCGCGATATCGGTCGACTTCGCCGTGCGCCGGACGAGTTCGGTTCCGAGAATTTGGGCCTTCTCCTCGACGACGCAAAGACCTTGTTGAGGCGCTTGCAGGAAGCGATTGTGCAAGATCAGGTCGGTGAAGCAATAGAGGCTCGCCGGAAATGCGATGGCTGTGGCAAACAACGCGCGATCCATGATGATCGAGGCCGTATTCTCGACACTCTTTTCGGGCGAATTCGGGTGAAGTGGCCAAGGCTTCGACGCTGTTTGTGCCAACCGGCCGGGATCGCGAAATCTGGGCCGCAATCACCACTTGCCGGGTTGTTCTCTGACCGTGCGACTTCCGAACTTCGGCGCCTGCAGGCTGAATTGGGGGCCAGGCACTCGTTTCGGGAAGCCGCCACGTTGATCGAAATGTTCCTGCCCTGTTCGGCTCAGTTGAACACGACCGTTCGAAATCGCTTGGGTCGCATCGCCGACGAGCTAGGCCACGACGACGCAAGCCAAGGAGACGCGGATACAATCGCGCCGCCCTCCCCACTGACCGTTTTCCTGGATGGTGCGCACATACGATGTCGGTCTGAATACCAGAAGCGCCACCTGGATGTCGTGGTCGGCAAGGTCGAAAGCCCCAATATGAGCCGGCGGTTTGGCCTCGTGCAGCAAGCCGCCAGTTCTCCCGCAAAGCAGCTCCGACATCACCTGATCGCGCAGGGCTGGGACGGTCAGAGCAAAGTGACCGTGATTTCGGACGGCGAAGCTGCACTGCCGAATTTGGTGAGGCGTGCCGTTCGAGGTCCTGTCACCCACATACTGGACTGGTGGCATATCTCGATGCGGGTCAAACACATTGAAAATGCGGTGCTGGGACTTCTGCAATCGAAGGGCTTTTCAGGGTTGCCGCTCCTCTTCGATCAACCTGCCGATACACTGCGTTGGTACCTTTGGCACGGCAAAGTGATGACCGCCGCGACAATCCTCAACGTTCTTCAGATCGATTGCGATCGTCTGCACACCGAAACCCGAGAATTACGAGAAGCGGCCAAGCGCGTCAAAGCCCGGTGCCAGGACCTCTATTCATACCTTGCGAACAACTTCGACGCGCTCGTAGACTACGGCCATCGACACCGGAATGGCCTCGCAGTTTCGTCGTCCCGGGCAGAAGGCTGCGTTGATGACATCGGCAACACCCGCATGGGCAAGCAGCGGCGCATGAGATGGTCACCGCGGGGCGCGCATCGGGTTGCCGTCACTCGGGCCGCTGTCCTTGACGGAAGGCTAGG
Source organism: Roseovarius sp. 217 (assembly GCF_000152845.1). Lineage (GTDB taxonomy): Bacteria > Pseudomonadota > Alphaproteobacteria > Rhodobacterales > Rhodobacteraceae > Roseovarius. The sequence goes on along the minus strand of NZ_CH902585.1, from coordinate 198,172 downwards.
CGTCTCAAAGCGGGCCGCTTGACCACCAGGTTTTGCCCACTCCCGGCGTAGAGCCAGACGACATGAGCGATGATCAGGGGTGGAAACCGGTGGCGCTTGTAGCGGATGTCTTGATTTCGCATCACCACCAACTATGCTGACAACCCTCGGCCAGCAATGTGCAGGGCGTTAACGTGACAACACCATGGATTGACCTCAGGGTTCATTGATTCCACAATTGTTTAGCTCCTACAGTAACTAGAGCTTCAAGGGCTTAGAATGGTTTTTCGCCCGGCACGGAAACAGTATTGTGAGCCTATAAGCTTGCTGCCCCATTTAGGCGTCGCAATCCAAACTGTGTTTGTAGCGGACAACGTAATCAACAAGAGTGAAACAGATATGCCGAACCGAAACACGCCAATCATACTGGCAATCTTGGTTGTCTCAGGCTGTACCGTCCCGAAGCCAAACGACGACGACAATCTTTATAAAATCGGAAATATTCCCGATACAGTCAGGGCACTTACCGCGCCCGGGCAGGATCTCGCGTCCGCAAGGCTGCTCAAAGAAGACGACTGCTATTGGTATGCTCATAGCGGCCCAGTAGAAACAACCCTGGTGCCGCTACGTGCTGTTGGTGGCAGTCCCATCTGCATCTCGCGCCAGACATCGTGATCAATCAGCCCTTTCGTCAGACCGACCCATTCTAGTGACGCGTCGGCGAGCGCAGCAGAGTCACACAGATCCCGGTTGGCGAGGCGTTACGCTGTCTTCGGCCGAGTAGAGGAACGCCGTCGAGCCGATCTCGACGTTCGGGTGAAGGCCGTTGATATGCGCCATGACCATCCGGACGCAACCGGAACTCGCACGACCTCCAATGCTTTTCGGGTGAGGTGTGCCATGAATACGCAAATACGTATCCCGGTCACCGACATAGAGATAGAGAGCGCGCGACCCGAGTGCATTTTTGGGTCCCGGCTCCATTCCGTCTGCGACCTCGGCGTAGATTTCCGGATCGCGGTCGATCATGTTCTGCGTCGGCTGCCAATGCGGCCATCTGACCTTGCGCTTAATTGTATAGGTGCCTGGTTCGTAGAGCTTGCCGCGCGCGATGGCTACGCCATAGCGCATCGCCGTGCCGCTTTCTTCGATGTGGTACAGATAGCGCGCAACTGCATCGACATGTATGTCACCGGGTACGAGCCCCTCTTTTGCCACGACCCGCTGTGGCAGGAAGCGAGGGTGCAGGCCCCAAGGGTTGGACGTGGCCGGATCGTATCCAGTCGGTGTAACCTGTGCGTCCCAAGCGGCCTTTTGCGCTTCGGTAGGCCACGTGTCGGCCAAGAGCGGGCTGGAGATGGACGCCGAAAACAGCGCGGTGCTCGTCTGGATGAAGTGTCGTCTTGTCAGCATCTTCCACTATCCTTCCATGAATTTGTTGGTCGCCCGTATCGCGCCTGGAATTTGTCGTTGTTCGACCACCAAGATATGGCGATGCATATTAGCCATGCGCTCCGGGTTAACCTGATATTGCAAGCCTTAACTCCTAAAGCGGTGTTGTCACGTTAACGCCCTGCACATTGCTGGCCGAGGGTTGTCAGCATAGTTGGTGGCGATGCGAAATCAAGACATCCGCTACAAGCGCCACCGGTTTCCACCCCAGATCATCGCTCATGTCGTCTGGCTCTACGCCCGGTTCAACCTGAGCCTCCGTGAAGTCGAAGAGTTGATGTTGGAGCGCGGCATCGACGTTTCGTACGAGACGATCCGGCGCTGGACGGTAAAGTTTGGCCCGCTGATTGCCCGTACTCTTCGGCGACGACAACCGCGCCCCGGCGATGTCTGGTGCCTGGATGAAGTCGTTGTGAAGATCGCGGGCCGGTCCTTCTGGCTTTGGCGAGCCGTTGATCAACACGGCGTCGTCCTTGAGGAGATCCTACAGCCCAAGCGGGACAAGCGCGCGGCAAAGCGGCTTCTGGTCAAACTAATAAAACGCTGGGGTTTCGTGCCCAAACGGATCATTACGGACAAATTACGATCCTACGGTGCCGCCAAGCGCGAGGTCGCACCTGGCCTGGATCATTGGTCCCACAAAGGACTCAATAACCGAGCCGAGAACAACCATCTGCCCTTTCGAAAACGCGAGCGGGTGATGCAGGGCTTTCGATCGCCGGGCGCACTACAACGCTTCGTGTCCATACAGTCCGCCACCCGCAATTGCTTCTCCGTGCCAGCCCGCCGCCGCTCCGCCATCGCCATCCGCTACCACCGGCTCGAAGCACTCGAGGCATGGAAAATCGCGGCCAATGTCGCTTAATGTGAGATAGGCACGCCAACCTGAAGACTGGTTGAGTTAATGTGACAACACCTTATGGCGACGTACCAGCCGTAGGCAAAGCTTTCGACGAGGCCCAGAAGAGCGCTTGGCCAGCTGATCCAGCTTACGCCGGGCAGCAAAGGCAGCCACGCCTGATACATCGTGGCCCCGGGAAACAGCAGGCCGAACAGAACGCAGAGCACGAAGCTCACCGCCAGCAAGACGCCAAGCGCCATGCCAACAGGATAGATGCGAAGTGGTTTTGTGTCTGACATAGGGATTACTCCTGAAATCGCGACGTCGCGCAAGCACGACAGGCCCCGCGTTTCCACGGGTTTGTTATAAAGACGTTGTCAGTGCGCATGCGTTACACGATCAGCGAAAAATGGTTGCCGGAACTGTAGCGACCGTCAAAATTAGGCTGCTCTGGAACAAGGTGTGCAATTACTGTCCTTGCCTTGCACGCGCCAAAACGGTGAGTCCCGCAATAGCCGAGAGGCTGGACCCGGCCAGAATTGACAGCCGCGCGCTGGCGGCCAAGGCTGGCGCGTCGAACGCGAGTGCTGTGACAAACAAGCCCATCGTGAAGCCGACGCCCGCCAGCAGGGCCGCTCCGTAGATATGCCGGTAGGTCACTCCTGGCGGCAACTCACCAAGGTTCAGTTTCACGGCAATCCAAGTCGCTCCAAGCACTCCGATTTGCTTGCCCAGAAACAAGCCCAGAAAGACCCCAAGAGAAACGCCGTCGATCAAACCGATTCTGTCGCAAATATTTCTGGCATTCTGGTCGCCTGGTATGCTGCAGCGCTTTATAAGGAGACTTCGCAGGGAGGATTGGACGGTGACGATGGTTGACTTCAAGGGCGCGCATTATCCGAAATTGGTGATCTTGTTTGCAGTGTTTTTCTATCTGCGATATCCGGTTTCTTATCGTGATCTTGAGGAGATAATGCACGAGCGCGGTGTCGATGTTGACCACGCAACGATGAACCGCTGGGTGGTCAGGTACTCCCCTTTAATCGCGGCTCAGGCACAAACGAAAAAGCGACCGACAGCGAAGTCGTGGCGTATGGATGAGACGTATATCAAGGTTAAGGGCAAGTGGATGTATCACTACCGCGCGGTGGACCGGAACGGCCAAACCCTTGATTTTATGCTGTCTGAGCGCCGCGACAAGCCGGCGGCGCGGCGCTTCTTCCGGCGCGCCATTGGCACCAACGGTGTCCCCGACCGCATCGTTATCGACAAAAGCGGCGCCAATCTTGCGGGGTTGGAAGCTGTGGATGTAATCCTCAAATTCACCGGTACAGGAGAGACCATAAAAATCCTACAGGTCAAATACCTGAACAATATCCTCGAGCAGGATCATCGGTTCATCAAGCGCATCACGGGTCGAATGCTCGGTTTCAAAGCCTTTCATTCCGCGTCCGCAACCCTTGAGGGCATCGAGATCGCGCACATGATCCGCAAAGGGCAATTCGACAACAATTGCATGACCGCATTCCAGCAGTTCGCCCGGCTCGCAGCATAATTATGTCCGGCGCAAGCCTGATCTCAACCATGTTGAAAATTTGCGACAGAACCCTCTGGGATACCGTCCACCAGCGCCCAAAAGCATCGTCCCAATAGACCAAAGGCCGACCATGCACTAACATTCATATCGGACCACTCGATGGGGGCAGACCAGTTGACATAGGCGTTACCCAAGAAATGCTCGGTAAAGAAAATTCGGAACATCGTCGAACTTTTGCCAAGATCACGGTAATATGCGGAACCTCGAAATGATCCCCAAAGGGGTGGCATACCATGACTGTTTTTTTAAACAGTCATTTCTCTGGAGAGAGGGATATGCCACACAATCGATACAACTATAGAAACATTATAGAATCAATCGGTAATGTTGCCCGATAAATTGCATATGGCGGATCGTTGAGCAGGGTCAGGAGTGTTGTCACATTAACTCAACCAGTCTTCAGGTTGGCGTGCCGATCTCACATTAAGCGACATTGGCCGCGATTTTCCATGCCTCGAGTGCTTCGAGCCGGTGGTAGCGGATGGCGATGGCGGAGCGGCGGCGGGCTGGCACGGAGAAGCAATTGCGGGTGGCGGACTGTATGGACACGAAGCGTTGTAGTGCGCCCGGCGATCGAAAGCCCTGCATCACCCGCTCGCGTTTTCGAAAGGGCAGATGGTTGTTCTCGGCTCGGTTATTGAGTCCTTTGTGGGACCAATGATCCAGGCCAGGTGCGACCTCGCGCTTGGCGGCACCGTAGGATCGTAATTTGTCCGTAATGATCCGTTTGGGCTGTAGGATCTCCTCAAGGACGACGCCGTGTTGATCAACGGCTCGCCAAAGCCAGAAGGACCGGCCCGCGATCTTCACAACGACTTCATCCAGGCGCCAGACATCGCCGGGGCGCGGTTGTCGTCGCCGAAGAGTACGGGCAATCAGCGGGCCAAACTTTACCGTCCAGCGCCGGATCGTCTCGTACGAAACGTCGATGCCGCGCTCCAACATCAACTCTTCGACTTCACGGAAGCTCAGGTTGAACCGGGCGTAGAGCCAGACGACATGAGCGATGATCTGGGGTGGAAACCGGTGGCGCTTGTAGCGGATGTCTTGATTTCGCATCGCCACCAACTATGCTGACAACCCTCGGCCAGCAATGTGCAGGGCGTTAACGTGACAACACCAATAGAAACACTGATAGGTACTTACGGGTGAAGCGTGCGATGTGATGGATGGCCTTCTATCCACAGTTCCAGCGGCAGGCCCATCAGGCCTCTCCCGTTGGCAATGTCACTACCGCCTCAACTCCACCTTCAGGACGATTACGCAGCGTCACCGTTCCGCCATGGGCCTGAATGATGGTCCGGGCGATGGCGAGGCCCAGGCCGACACCGCCCGTATCGCGGCTGCGTGATACTTCAAGGCGGACGAAGGGTTCAAAGACTGCTTCAAGCTGATCGGCGGGCAGTCCTGGCCCCTTGTCTGCGATGTTGATGACGGCCATTCCCGGTGCTTGCGTCAACGTCACCGTGGCCTCGCCGCCATATCGAACCGCATTGTCGATCAGGTTGCGCAGCGCGCGGTTCAGCGCATGAGCGCGGACTGCCACGGGCAGAGGGGGTGACTGGGCAAGCGTGGCCCGGTCCCCTCCAACGTCGCACACCAGATCGCCCAGCAGCGCGGCAAGATCGACCACAGAAGCCGGTTCCGCCTTCGCGACGCCGCGCGCAAATTCCAGCGTGGCCTCGACCATGGCCTGCATTTCCTCGACAAGTGCCTTCAGTCGGACACTGTCTTCAGTTTCGTCCAGCATCTCGATCCGCAGACGCATCGCGGTCAGGGGCGAGCGCAGGTCATGGCTGAGGGCTGCGAGCATATGCGTGCGCTCATTCACAAAACGGGTCAGTCGGTCTTTCATCCGGTTGAAGGCCTGCGTGGTTTCCTGCACCTCGGATGGGCCAGCCAATGGTAGCGGATCTGCCTCAAGACCGCGACCCAGCCGGTCGGCCCCTATGGCAAGGGCGCGCATCGGACCAACAACACGCCGCGCGGTCCACCATGCCACTAGGGCGACAGCCACCGCCATCAACAGCACCGGCACCAGGGCTTGCGGCGTAAGTTGCAGGCTGGGGCGGTGGAACATCGTGCGCACGTTCAGCCAATCGCCCCCCGCCAGCCGGATCGACAGCGTCAACTCGATGGGGTCGGTCCGTCCGGCCATCATTGCCTCGTGCATGGGTCGCATGGTGGCGGGCATGCCGTCGGGCATTGGTAAGGAGGTGACGGGCAGCGCATGAACATCGGCGCGGACATCGCGTTGCGGTTCGCCGAGGATCTGGCGGATCTGGCGCAGGACCGTGTCGCCTTCTGCGCTGGTGTGGGGCGCTTCCGGCTCCGGGTCGACTTCAAACCTGACAAGCGGCGAGTCCGCCGCCCGCAGGATGGAGGGGCGCAGATCTGCCGGCGCGCTGTCGAGCAGCAAAACCACATTTGCCGCGCGCCCGGCCGCCTCCAGCCCTAGGGCCGCACGGACCGCGCGGTTCCGTTCGTCGGTCAAAAGCACAAGGCCTAGACCCTGCGTGATGGCCAGTGCCAAGAGCAACATGATTAGAAGCTGACCGCCCAGGGATTGCGGAAACAGCCTTTTAAGGAGGGGAAAGCGCGACTTCACGACACCGCCCTCACATCGGCCGCAAGGCTGTAGCCACCGCCCCAGACGGTGGCGATCAGCGCGGGCTTGGCGGGATCGGCCTCGATCTTGCGTCGCAGGCGGCTGATCTGGTTGTCGACGGTGCGGTCGAAGACCTGTGCGGCGCGGCCCGAAGTCAGATCAAGCAGTTGTTCACGGCTGAGCACGAAACGTGGCCGTTCCAGAAATACCGTCAGCAGGCGGAACTCGGCAGTGGTCAGTGCGACATCGGCACCATCGGCGCTGGTTAGTGTCCGGCGGTCGGTATCAAGCACCCAGCGGTCGAAGGCCAACCTGTGCCCGGTAAGGTTGCCGCCAACCACTTCGGCCCGGTTTGACCGGCGCAGGATCGCCTTGATCCGGGCCAACAACTCGCGTGGGTTGAAGGGTTTGGGCAGGTAGTCATCCGCACCGACCTCCAGCCCGACGATGCGGTCGGTTTCATCCCCCAATGCTGTCAGCATCAGGATCGGGATACCCCCCTGTGCGCGCAAACGTCGGCAGACCGACAGGCCATCTTCGCCGGGCATCATCACATCCAGCACGATCAGATCGAACTGGCCCTCCTTCATCGCCACATCCATGGCCACGGCATTTGCTGCAGACGTCGCGCGTATGCCGTTTTTTTCAAGATACTTCACCAATGCATCGCGAATCTCACGGTGGTCATCGACGATCAGAATATGGGGCGGCTGGGTCATCATCTTCTCTCCTGAGGTTGACCCTAGCTGAACCTGTTGGCTTTGCAGACAAAAGATTTTCGCAAACCTCTCTCAGCCCAATTGCTTGCGACAGTTTGATACAAAACAGGCGTCCCCCTGACAAACCTGTGGGATACTTAACCCCCAGATTGGATCCATCGCAATCTGATCCAGGAGAGACAGAATGAAACGTTCGACAAAATTTGCCCTCGCAACCGTTGCAATCTTTGGTGTGGCCGCTGTTGCCGTGCCGGTCGTCGCCCAACAGGGCCAGATGCAGCAAGGTGGCATGATGCAAGGTGGCATGGGCATGGGCATGGGCCAGCATGGCGGCATGAAGGGTGGTGCCATGGTCATGATGGGCGGCGGCCAAAGCTATGCCATGGCGACGTTCGATACCGACAAGGACGGCACACTCAGCCCCGAGGAATTGACGGCCGGTATTCAGGCCGAACTCAAGACCTATGACGCCGACGCCAACGGCACCTTGTCGCTGGAGGAGTTTGCGGTGATGCATGCAGCCCACACCCGGCCGATGACGGTGCGCGCCTTCCAGATGCACGACGGCGACGGCGACGCGCAGGTCACGGAGGGAGAAATGGCGGCGATGGCGGAAATGATGCAAAACCACATGGGCGGGCACCAAGGTGGCATGCAGGGCATGGGGCATGGCATGATGGGCAACAACTGACAGGTACTTCGCCCCGCCAGCCGGTTCGAAGCCGGTTGGCGGGGATAACCCCAACACAGATCAGGGAGCTATGATGATGAACGGTTATGGTATGGGTTTCGGGATGGGCTTTGGCTGGCTCTGGATGATCGTTATCCTTGTGCTGGTCGGTCTCGCGATTGCGGCGCTGGTAAAATACCTGCGCAAGTAGACGAAAGGAAACGGGAGTGGAAAAGTTCTGGGGTTTCAGATCGAGGGCGACCTAGTCTCCTGCTGTCACGACAGGAGGGTTGACGATGAAAGTACGAATTAGGATCGAAACGGAATTTGGCTGGGGCGAGCGTCGGGTTCATGATGTCGGTGTTCTGGAACGGCGTTCGACAGAGGCATGCGCGGAGGATTTCGGGCTAAGCCTTGCCGAAGGGAAGGCAATCCTGAAAGAGATCCAAAGGGCAGTTCTGCAAGATCAAGTAGAGGAAATCAGTGAGATTGAGCGGGTTTGCCAGACCTGCCAAACCTACTTGCCCATACATGATCGCCGGTCACGTCGGATAGACACTCTGTTCGGCCGTGTAACCGTCGAGGCACCACGGATCCGCATCTGCATGTGCCGTTTCCCGGGTTTTCCAAACTGCACAGCAGCCTTCTCGCCACTCACGCGCATGCTCCCCGGAAATGCGACACCTGAACTTTGCAAGCTGCAGGCCGATTTGGCCGCGCGACACAGTTTTCGTGAGGCCGCGCGGATTCTAAATGCGATGACACCATGCGCCAGACAAAACCACACGACAATTCGCAACCGTCTTGCCTCTGTCGCGGATGGCTTGGAAACCCAGTGTGCCGAAATTCAAAAAGCCTTGGAAGTTCAACCTGATAGATCCGAGATGACAGTATTTCTGGATAGCGCCTATGTCCGCTCAAGACCCGAATATCAACGGCGGAACTTTGAAGTCATTGTCGGATCGATCGAGACCAAAACAGGCAACAAACGCCGTTTCGGATTGAGTCTTGCAGGGGCTGACCATCCCTTGGAGTGCCTGAAGTCCAATCTCAAAGCCGCAGGCTGGATCCCTGGTTCAGCCATAACAGTGTTGTCCGACGGTGATCCCGCCCTTCCGCGTCTTGTGCGAAACGCAATCAATGGAAACGCCGAACACATCCTCGATTGGTGGCATATATCCGCCCGCATCAGGCACGTAGAGACAACGTTCCAAACCCTGCTGTCGCAGCTTGAAAACAGCGAGACCTCCGATGTCGAGGCGCTTGTGGAACGGCTACGATGGCGCATCTGGCATGGCCAGGCTCACCGTGCGCTGGAAGCACTCGGAATCCTGTTCCGGTTTGCCATGCAGGCGCGCGATTGCGCTGCAGGTGACACAAAGGAAGCGGCAATGTCGGCAGCTGGTCGAACGATGGACCTCCAGACCTACCTGACCCATAACCTGTCCGCTCTCGTCAACTACGGGCACCGGCGGAGGCAAGGAAAAGCTGTCTCGACATCGCGGGCCGAAGGCCTGGTCAACGAAATCGCCAATGTCCGAATGGGAAAGAAGCAGCGGATGCGGTGGTCACCAAGGGGCGCCCACATAGTCGCTACGGTTAGAGCGGCCGTTCTGGACGGAAGACTGTCAACCCGACACCTCAACGCCGCTTGAACCCCAGATCCTTTCCACTCCCGTGAATGAGATGTGCGACATCAGTTCAGCCACCTCGGGCTCGCGTGCCTGGAAGGTGGCGGTGGCGGCGGTCTTGACCGCTGCGCGCGGATAGGCCGAAATTCCCGGTTCAGTGCATTCGGGATCGCTGTTACAGGCATGAACGGCGGCGTCATCGGCACCCATGTCGACCAACACCATCGGATATTTGCCCAGAATGGCTGTGGGCGACCAGTAGAACCCGAACCAGGGCTCCTTGTCGGCATAGGCCGACGCGATGGCGGTGGCGAGGGTTTCGCCGGAGCCGTGGTTGAACACCTCGATACCGGCGCCTTGGAAATCGATGACCTTGTTCATGTTGTCGTTCACGGTCCGGCAGGCCCAGCCGTCGGGGCAATTGTCAAAGCGGCGTCCGACCAGATCGGGATTGGCGAGAATACCTTCGAGGGTCGCCGCCTCGGGGTGCGCATCGACCACGTATTGAGGTACGAACAGGCCCTCGATGCCACCGTCGGACAACACGTCGGCCAGTTCGACCAGCTTGCTCTCTTCCACCAATTTGGCATAGGCGGGCGCGGTGTTGACCCAAAGCTCGGTCAGAATATCGGGGGTGCCGGTTTCGGCGACCGCGGTCAGCGCCGTTGGGGTCGAGGACGGCACGGTCGTGACGTCACAGCCATAGCCTTGCTCCATCAGGAACTTCGCGACCGAGGTGACGACATTGGCCGAAGCCCAGTCCATCTGGGTGATGGTCACTTCACCGCAGTTCTGCGCGAGGGCCGGCGCGGCAAGGCCGAGCGTGCATGCGGACGCCAGAATAATCTGTTTCATATTCTCTCCTATCGGGTTTGGTGTGCGAGTGGATCTATAAAAATCGACGCTTCCACGTTTCCGGACAGGGTCAGAACACTTCCTCCCTGGTAAGAATTATTGAGATTTATATTCGCAAAAATTGCGCGTAAGCTTCGCCAAACCGTGCTCCGCTCGAAAGGCCCCATGCCCCGCTTGAACACCTCCAAAGATCTCAGCCTCAAGTCGCTGGAACTGTTTCAGACCTGCGCGAGGGATGGGTCTCTACAAGCCGCCGCGCAGGAGGCCGGGCTGACGGTTAGCACCGTGTCGCATCATCTGCGCGCGCTTGAAGAGCATTTGGGAGTTGAGTTGTTCAATCACTCCCGCAGGCCGATGGTATTGACACCCAAGGGCCAGACCTTCTTGCGCAACATAGAAGAGGCGCTGCTCGCGATCCGCAAGGCCAAGGCCGAGGCTTCCGCCGGCAGCGTGACCGAGGCAAGCTATCTTCGGCTTGGAACGATCGAGGATTTTGACAGCGACATCATCCCCGAACTGGCGGTGTTCCTGTCGACCAGCATGCCGACATGCGATTTCATGTATCATACGGATTCGAGCCACGAGATTATCGACATGCTGCGCAACCGGCAGCTTGATATCGGCATCACTACAGCACCCGACGAAAGGTTCAGCGATCTTCGCGACAGGCCACTGCTGCGCGATCCCTTTGTGGCGGTGCTGCCGCTGATCACGGAGCAATCGCTGAGCGATATCGTTGAAGGACGTACCAAGCTTCCGTTCCTGCGCTTTTCCAATAACTTGATGATAGCCCGGCAGATCGAATCGCAATTGCGAAGGATCGGGGTCACGTCGCCGCATCGGTTCGAATGCAGCAACAACCAGACCCTGATGGCCATGGTCGCCGCCGGGGCCGGCTGGACAATCACCACCCCGCTTTTGTTCTCGCGCGCAAAGCGGTTTCAAGCGAGGTTGCGGATGCACCGGTTTTTGCCGGGTAAGAACTTCGCGCGCACCTTGGCGCTGGTCTCGACGCCGGATTGCTCACGGTCAGTGATCGAACTGGTAGACAGCAAAATGCGCCAACTGATCCGGGATCACGCGCTAACCCCGTTTCACCGCAGTGACCCCTGGCTTGCCGATAGTTTCAAGCTGCTCGACTGAAGCCCATCGTCAAAGAATGTTGAACAGGGCGCGGATTTTTTGGTCCTGCTCTTCGGTCAGATAGACCGGCCGATGATCTTGCAGGATTTCCTTCGCGCGCGCCCGCGCCTTGCCCCAGGCATCCTGCGCACCCTTTTCGGCCCAGGTGCGCGGCGCCTCGCGGTCGGCGATCCTGGGGTAAAAGTAATCTCGCTCCATAGCGGAAAACGTGTGCTGGCTGCCCAGAAAGTGCCCCGGGCCAAGCACCGCGTCGCGGATCACGTCAAAGCCCAGGTTGTCGTCGGTCACTTCGATCCCGCGCAACGTACGATAGGTATTCGAGTGCATTTCGTCGTCCAGCACAAATGCCTCGAAACTGGCCCCCAGCAATGATGCGGTCATGCCCGAGCTTTCGTAGATCAGGTTCGCCCCGGCCAGTGCGGCAGCCATGGATGTTATGCCTTTTTCCATCCCGTATTGCGCATCGATAGCCTTGGCGTCGGTCATCGAGCAGGCCACGCCCGACGGCAGGCCCAGCCAGTTCGACACCTGCGCCGAGGCAGCATTGAGCACGGCGGTTTCGCCGCTTCCACCCGAAAAGGACCCGGTGCGCAGGTCGACCACAAGCGGCCAGTTGGAAAACACCATCGGAAAGCCGGGCTGTATCGCATGCACCATGACAAGGCTGGCCAGGGTTTCCGCCAGCGATTGCGCCAGAAACCCCGCCAGGGTGGCCGGTGCGGTCGCCCCCGCCTGCGCGGCGGTAATGCAGGACATCGGAATATTATGGCGGATGCATTCATAGACCACATCAACCGCATCTTCGCCATAACGCATCGGCGAAATCACCGGGCTGATATGCGCCTTGAGAAACGGACGTCTGGAAAATTCGCCCGGGCCGCCCGCAACGATATCGAGCATTTCGACAATCGGAGCCACGTGTTCGGCCAGCGTGAAAGAGGTGGCAACGGGTTTGGTGGTGTTCTTGACCAAAGCATAGGCGGTGTTGATATCCAGATCCAGATTGTCCGGAACATCGGTTGCGACACAACAGCGGGTGAACCAGCTGACATTGGCCAGCGCGTCCTGCAGTCGAGTGAAATCATGCAGATCTGCGAGCGTTGAGGGTCGGTACAGCCCGCTGTCCAGGTCGAGCGTCTGCACCGCGGCACCGCCTGTGCCGAAGTAGACCCTGTTGCCGCCCACTTCGATGGAGCGCGCGGGATCGCGGCCATGCAGCACAAATGTGCATGCCGACTGATCGACGGCCCGTTCCACCAGCGCAGGCGGAAACAGCACCCGGCCGGCGCCGTTGTCCACAGCACCCGCGGCGATCAGATCGGCCTGAAGGCGCTGCGGCACCTCGCCCATGCCAAGCCGTTCCAGCAGGTCGAGCGCGGTGGAGTAGATGCGGCGGATGTCTTCGTCAGTGAGCGGTTTGTAGCTGCCGCCGATCTGCCCCGGCGGGCAGGGATCGATCACCGGCTTTGCCGCGCGCAGCGCCATGCGCTCGCTGCGTCCTGTGCGTTTCCCGTGTGTGCCCGACATGGCGATCCTTCCCGCGTGTCCCGCATGTGGCGCGTTCTGTGAGTGGGGGGCAAATCTTTCGCGCTTAATCTCACTTAATCAAATGCTGACTTAGATTTTTTGAAACCGACGGTGTCCAGATTGCGGGGCCGTCAGGTTCCCCCCCTTATCCCGGCAGCATGTATCGGAGGCGCACCCCATGAAATCTCGGACCAAAGTTGTTGTTATCGGTGGCGGCATCGCCGGTTGCTCGACGCTTTACCACCTCACACAGGAAGGCTGGACCGATGTGGTCCTGGTCGAGCGCAACGAGTTAACCTCGGGCACGACATGGCATTCCGCGGCGCAGGTTACGAATTTCGGCGGCACCCAGACGATGGTGGGGCTGAAGACGCATTCGATCAACTTGTACAAGAAACTGTCTGAAGATCCCGAATATCCGATCAACTATCACCATGCTGACGGCGGCATCCGGCTGGCCAACACGCCCGCACAAATGCAGGGCTATCGCCATTTCACCTCGATGGCGCGCGGTATGGGCGTCGAGTTCGAGGTGATTGATGCCGAGGAATGTGCCCGCCGTCACCCTCTGATCTCGACCACCAATCTGCTGGGCGGGCTCTGGGATCCGCTGGACGGCGATATCGACCCGGCGCAGCTATGTCAGGCGCTGGCCTACCACGCCCGCAAGGCCGGGGCGGAGGTCTACCGCGAAACGCCTGTGACCGCGCTGACCCAGCACAAGGACGATACTTGGACCGTACATACGGAAAAGGGTGATATCGATTGCGATATCGTGGTCAACGCCTGTGGCTACCGCGTGAACGAGGTGGGCGCGATGATGGGCGTGCATCACCCCGTCGCGTCGATGGAGCATCAGTATTTCCTTACCGAGGATATCCCCGCGATTGTCGAGGCAGGCCACCGCATGCCGCTGCTGCGCTGTCCGATCTCGGACTACTACAGCCGCCAGGAAAAGAACGGCCTGCTCGTGGGGTTCTATGAACAGGACTGCAAGACCTGGGGCATGGACGGGATTGACCCGAACTTTGTCAACGCGCTGTGCCCGGACGACCTCGACCGCGTGATGGACGTCATGGAAGGCGCCTTTGAACGCATGCCCGCGCTGGCCGAAACCGGCATCCGGTCCATCGTCAACGGCCCGATCACATATACCATCGACGGCGCGCCGCTGGTCGGCCCGATCCCCGGCAAGCGCAACGCCTTCTGCATCATCGGTCTCCGCGCCGGCCTCGGCGAAGGCGGCGGTCACGGCTGGCTGCTCGCGCAACAGATCGTCCACGGCGAAGCCTGCTACGACACCTGGGTCATCGACCCGCGCCGCTTCACCGGTCACACAAACGTGGAACTGACCGCCCTCAAGGCGATCGAGGATTATCAGAACGAATTCCGATTCCACTTCCCGCATGAGCATCGCCCGGCAGGCCGCCCGGCCAAAACCACTCCCCTGACGCCGATCTTCGCGTCCGAGGGCGCCGAGTTCACCGTTGTGAACGGCTGGGAGCGGGTCGACTACATCAAACCGTCGCCCGACTTTCACCCCACGCTCAGCTTCGACTTCGACGAGGCGTTCGACGTCATCGCCGCCGAGGTGAAGAACGTGCAAGAAAACGTCGGCCTCTGCGAGGTCAACGGCTTCAACCGGTTCGAGATCACCGGCGCCGACCGCCACGCCTTCCTCGACCGGATGTTCTGCGGCGCAGTGACGAAACGCGACGGTCGCGTCGGCCTCGGCTACCTGCTGAACCATCACGGACATATAAAGGGCGAGGCCACGGTGGCCAATATTCCGGCCTCCGACCGTGGCCCGGCGCGGGTCTGGTACGGGTCCGCCGCAGCCAGCGAATACCACGACATGGATTGGCTGACCGCCCATCTGAACCCTGATGAAGACGTGCAGATCCGCAGTCTGACCAACGATCAGACCATCCTCGTTCTTGCCGGACCCAAGGCGCGCGACGTGCTTTCAGCAGCAGCCCGCGGCGACTGGTCAAAAGAGGCCTTCCCCTGGCTCAGCGTGCGGGAATGCTTCATCGGCTTCGCCCCGGCGACGGTTCTCGGCGTCAGCTTTTCTGGCGAATTGGCCTACGAGATCCACGTACCCAACGCCTCGCTTTATGCTGCCTACCTCGCGCTCAGAAAGGCTGGTGAAGCCTTTGGTCTGAAGCTCTTCGGGGCACGCGCCGTCGACTCGATGCGGATGGAAAAGGGCTTCATGCACTGGAAGGCCGACCTGATCACCGAGTTCGACCCCTTCGAGACCGCACTCGATCGCTTCGTAAAGCCCGAGAAGGGCGATTTCATCGGCAAGGAGGCGCTGCTCAAGCGTATCGAGGAAGGCCCGCGCAAGAAGCTGGTCACGCTCAAGGTCGACGCCACCAACGCCCCGGCCCACGGCGGTGCCTCGCTGATGCAGGACGGCAAAGTCGTCGGCACCATCACCTCGGGCGACTGGGGCCACAGGGTCGGCATGAACCTCGCCTATGCCTTCGTCGAACCGGCTCTGGCTGTCCCTGGCACGAAAATCGACCTCGACTCCTATGGCGAGATTGTCGGCACAGAAGTAATCGCGCCGTCGCCCTACGATCCGTCCTATGCGCTGATGCGCGCGTGATCGGTCGTCGGGGTGACAACACCTTCACATCCTCTGGCTCGTTTCCATCGGCTCGTCGCCAAGCCAGAAGGTGTGGGCCATCACCTCGAAGGGCGGGACATCGGCACGCATGTCACTCTCTTCGAGGTTCTGTCGTGGCCGGCGTTTCCTGCACCGTTCTCCGGCGGACCGGGAAACCGGCACGTTTCAACACCTCGCCATGCTCATCAATAATGAACCGGACGGCCCGGTCCTGATAGAAAAACGTCAATCTCCAGCGGCCCTCGTCCTCGCCCACGCCGGTCTCGGACTGGGATGTGATCCTGTTCGTTCGCATGCCCTGCCGAACTGCGGCTTCGCTCAGACCGAAGGTACTCGCCAGCAAGTCGGCAGGCACGACGAAGTCGCTTCCGTTCCGTTCAATCGTCGTCATCTGGCGCCCTCCAGTAGTCGTTGGCCGCCGCGACCGTAGCAAAATGCGTGGCCACGACCTGGCTCGATGCGATCAGGGCATTGGCGTCCTCGGCATAGATCGGGCGTAGCTTGTCGCGCACATCGGCATCGGGCTGCGTCATCTTCACCGCGACGCGCGCCATCTTGACCGCAAGGTCATAGCCTTCCTGAGGGGTTGCTGTCTTCAGCGTGGGGAGCCAGTCAGTCATCGCGCTTTCCTTTCTCATCTTCGGTTTCCATTTGGCCAATGACCCGCCATGCGTTGCCTTCGAGATCGTCGAACTGTTGGTGGCGCATGGCCCAGATGAATGCTCCAAGGCCGATCAATCCCATGCCGATTGAAACGGGTATCAGCACCAGCAGGGCCGTCATTCCGGCTCTCCGCCGATCGCGCGCCAGGCGTGCCACGTTCCATGGCCGAGCACGGGGAAGACGAGGACGAGCGCCAGCAGTCCCGTGGCGGCCGCCAGCGCCATACCTGCAGTGATGATCGCGCCCCACGCAAGGCAGGGCGCGAGGTTGCGCGTGGTCATCGCGAGACTAAGACCCATGGCCGTCAGGGCATCGCGGCGTTCAATCATCAGCATCGGAACCGAGAACAGGCTGAGCGCAAAAGCGAAGGAAGCGAACAGCCCGCCGACCAAGCTGCCAACGACGAGAAGCCCCCAGCCAGGGGCTGTCGTCAGAACATTTGCGAGCGCGTCGCCGGCGAGCGGAAGGGGTGCAAGGCCGAAGAACAGCGCGTAGAGCAGATCCGCCGCGCGCAGCCAGAAAAGGACGAGAAGCCCCAGAAGAAGGCCTGAATAGGCCAGCTGCGCTCCGGCCGCCGGGCGCGCCAGCAGCATCTGCAACAGCGTCGCGCGGCCGCCCTCTTCTCGCAGCCGGCTCTGTTCGTAGAGGCCGATGGCCAGGAAAGGCCCGACGATCAGGAACCCCGAGGTCGCGGGCAGCGCCAAGTACAGCAGTCCGGTGCTCCAGAGCGCCCCCAGCACGCCGTAGGAGATCATGACGAGGAGCGCGCCGTAGACCAACCCCGGCCCCGGTGCTGCGCGCAGATCTCGCCATCCGGCGGCCAGCCAGTCGAGGGCCGCGCGGGCCGGCAGGCCTCGTGTCATAGTGGAAGCGGGACGCTGCGGCGGACGGAGTGTTGGAAGCGGTTCGAGCATTGGCGGGCCTCCTAGCAGGCGCGTTTCGCGGGTGTGGCGGCGCGATCATCCGCGACGCAGGCCGGCTGCGAGCGAAAGGCGACCGCTAGCAGATGGCCGTTGGCGCCGACGACGATCGTCACGGCCAACAGGACGGCGAGCACGGCAAGCCGTTTCTGCGCAGTCGCGGTCATGGATCGCCGTCCTCCGCGTCGTTGCCAAACCCTGAGACATAGACTGCCAGAAGGTTGATCTGGGCGTCGGTCAGTCGATCGGACCAGTGTGGCATGACGCCCTGGCGCCCGTTCCGAAGCGTGTCCATCACGCTTGCTGCGTTCTGGCCGTAGATCACCGCATTGTCGGTCAGAGAAGGTGCACCGTTCATCAACCCGCCGCCACCGCCGTCTCCATGGCATGCGACGCAGTTTTCATCGAAAAGCACGGCGGCCGGACTCTCGTGGTCGGCCTCCCCACCAGGGAGCTCCGCGACATACTCGGCCAGCGCGCGGCGATCGGGTCGCTCCATCCAGTCGAAGGCTGGCATCTGGGCCCACCTTGTATCCGGATGGGTGGCATTGATGCCGACCTGAAGCGTCTCGACGATCGTTTCGGGGTCTCCGCCCCAGAGCCAGTGATCGTCCGCCAAAACCGGAAAGCCGGGGCCGCCCAGGCCCGCGGCACCATGGCAGGCGGCGCAATTGTCCTGGTAGAGCCGGTCGGCGGCGGGACGTACGCGCGCCATCAGGGCCTCGTCCGCCGTGATCTGGCCGAAGTCCGGATCTTCGAATTGTGCAAGCCACTCGCCTCGGCGGGAATCGATCAGGTCCAGGCGCTCCACCGCCATCTCGCCCTGATCGAGCCCGAGGAGCCCGCGCGTGTAGTCGCGCCCGAGCGGCCAGGCGGGCAGCAGCACCCAGGCGATAACCGAATAGACGACCGTAATCGCGAGAGCGATCAATGCCACTTTCGGGAAGGGTGTATTCAATTCCCGTATCCCGCCCCAGTCGTGGCCGGTCGTGTCGTAGCCGGTGACCGGATCAACCTCGCGGTTGCCGGTATGCGGATCGGCGCCCGGCAAAGCCTTCGGATCTGTCGTCATCGCCGCTCCTTCGCGCTATCGGAGGTCAGAATCGACCGCGCGATGCGCTGCTGTTCCGCTCGCCGCCGGGGATTGTAGGCGCGGATGAACACGATCAGGAGGAACCCGCCCATCCAGATCGGCCCGAATATCTTGGCGAAGAGCACCAGGGATTCGGGGCTCATTGCGCGTCCTCCGCGAGCAGGTCGGCGGCGGCATCGGTCAGCGTGCCGAGCGATTGCAGATAGGCGACGAGCGCATCCATTTCGGTCAGGCGCGAGGGATCCCCGTCGAAGGACCGCACGGCGATGTCCTCGCCGTATCGCTCCTGCAGGTCGCCGACCCCGTCTCCGTCTGGCCGGGCCTGCGCCCGTGTATCGGCGAGCGCATTCTCGATCATCGCCTCGTCGTAGGGTACGCCGAGGCGGGCTAGTGTCGCGAGATTCCCTTCGAGAAGATCGGTGTCTAGCGGCCGCATCAGCCAGGGATAGGCGGGCATGATCGATACCGGGATCACGCTGCGCGGGTCGATCAGATGCGCGACATGCCAGGCGTCGGAATATTTCTCGCCGAGGCGGGCCAGGTCCGGCCCGGTGCGCTTAGACCCCCAGAGCATCGGGTGGTCGTACGCGCTTTCCGCCGCAAGCGAATAGGGGCCGTATCGGTCGATCTCGTCGGCGAGGCTACGCACCATCTGGCTGTGGCAGGCGTAGCAGCCTTCGCGGATATAGATCTCGCGCCCGGCAAGCTCCAGCGGCGTGTGCGGGCGCAGGTCGTCGGGGATGTCCACCGTCTGCTCGATCGTAAAGAGTGGCACGATCTCCACGATGCCGCCGACCGAGGCTACGGCGATGATCGCGCCGACGAGGCCCAAGGAGATCTTTTCGAGGTTGTAGTGCAGCTTCAGCATGTGATCACTCCGCCGGTTGGGCCAAGAGTGGCCGGTCAGTGGCGTCCACCGTGTTCCCGGCCGCCCGCATGGTGGCCCGGCAATTGAGCGCGCAGAGAATGGCACCGGCGAGAAACAGCGCCCCTCCGAGAGTGCGCGCGGCGTAATAGGGCAGCATCGCCTCGACGGATT
Source organism: Roseovarius sp. 217 (assembly GCF_000152845.1). GTDB lineage: Bacteria > Pseudomonadota > Alphaproteobacteria > Rhodobacterales > Rhodobacteraceae > Roseovarius. The sequence goes on along the minus strand of NZ_CH902585.1, from coordinate 178,800 downwards.
CGATGAAGCTGTAGGACAGCGCACCGTTCTCGTCGTAAGCTCGCCACATCAGGCCTTGCGTTATCCCCGCGTTCCAGAGCGCAACGACGTAAACGAGCGTCCCTACGACGGCGAGCCAGAAGTGCCACTCCACCGCAGCGGGCCAAGCCATGTGTTCGCGGTTGGACAGTTTCGGTACCAGCGTGTAGATCGCGCCGAAGACGATCATCGCCACCCAGCCCAGCGTGCCGGAATGGACGTGTCCGACCGTCCAGTCCGTGTAGTGCGACAGCGAATTGACCGGCCGGATGGCGAGGAACGAGCCCTCGAACGTGGACAGGCCGTAGAACACGGCGGCCACGAACATGAAACGCAGTGTCGCGTCGTCGCGCACCTTGTGCCAGGCGCCGTTCAGCGTGGCGATCGCGTTACCCGCCGAGGCCCAGCTTGGCACCAGCAGCATGACCGAGAAGGTCATCCCCAGCGTCTGCACCCAATAGGGCAGGGCGGTGTAGTGCAGGTGGTGCGAGCCCGCCCACATGTAGAAGAACACGATGCCCCAGAAGCTGAGAATGGACAGCCGGTAGGACCAGATCGGCCGCCCCGCGCGTACCGGCAGGAAATAGTAGAGCATTCCGAGGAACCCGGCCGTCAGGAAGAACGCCACGGCGTTGTGGCCATACCACCACTGGATCATCGCGTCCTGCACGCCGGCCCAAACCGGGAAACTCTCGGCCGCGGTCCAGCTGACCGGCAAGGCGAGATTGTTGACGATGTGCAGCATCGCGACAACCAGGATGAAGGCCATGTAGTACCAATTGGCGACGTAGATATGTGGCTCTGCCCGACGCGCGAGGGTCCGAATGTAGAGCAGGAAATACGTCACCCAGACGATCGTCAGCCAAATGTCGGCGTACCATTCGGGCTCGGCATATTCCTTGGATTGCGTGGACCCCATCAGATAGCCGCTCGCGGCCCAGAGACAGAACAGGTTGTAGCCGATCAGCACGAACCACGGGCTGACCGCATCTGCGAGACGCGCCCGAGAGGTACGTTGCAGGACCCAGAACGAGGTTGCGATCAGGGCGTTGCCGCCAAAACCAAAGATCACACCGGAAGTGTGCACCGGACGCAGCCGGCCGAAACTTGTCGCGGGCCAGGGCGGCGTCGCCTCGGGCCAATACATCAGCGCGGCCAGCCAGACGCCGACGCCCATGCCGATCACAGCCCAGATCAGCGTCATGACGATCCCGAAACGGGTCGGCGCGTCGTAGTAGCGGGTCAGCCGCCCCTCTCCCTGTTCGGGGTGATCGTAAAGCGCCCCGCCGATGGCGAAGACAAGCACCAAGCCCAGGATCAGTGCCATGGCGCCATGCACGGCCATTGGGCCCGTTCTGGCGGCCGCCGCCATCGCCAGGCCGAGCATGGCCAGCGCGACCGACAGGCAGAGCCCGATGCGTCTTTCTCGGAGTGTGAGGGTTTCAATCATGTCGGTCTCTCGTCTCGTAGGTTCAGGCCGCGCGGGCGGGATTCAGGGCGATGGCGGCAAGCGTGGATCCTTCGAGATCCGCGAGAAACGCAGCCTCGGCGGAGCGAAGCCGTGCCTTCAGGCGGCACTGTCCATCAATCGAACAATCGCCTGAGTCGGCCGCGAAGCACTCGACGAGCGGCTGACCCTCCTCCAGCAACCGCACGATTGCGCCGAGGCGGAGCTCGCTCGCGGGCTTTGCGAGCACGGCGCCACCGCCGCCACCGCGCCGCGTCTCGATCAATCCGCCGCGGGACAGCCGCTGCATGATTTTCGCGAGGTGATTGCGCGACAGGCCAAACTCATCGGCCAGTTCGGCGGAGGAGTAGGCGCGCTCGGGCTCGCTGGCCATGCGCATCAGCATGCGCAGACCGTAGTCGGTGAAGGAGGTGAGGCGCATCTGCGTTGATCTCCACTTTGAATAGGTATTTACAATACCGATTACCAGACATAGAATGTTTTGCAAGAGCGAAATGCCGGAGCAATCGATGACACCCCAAGACAATAGGCCACAAATCGCATCGGCCAGACCCGAAATGACCGCGGCGATCATGGCCGAAACAGGCCTCGACGAGCAGGTGCTGCGCTCACTCGTCGAGCGCTTCTACGACAAGGTGCGCCGGGACGCGGACCTCGGTCCGATCTTCGAGGCCCGGATCTCCGACTGGACGCCGCACCTGGACCGCATGGTGGCCTTCTGGTCATCCGTCGCGCTGATGACGGGGCGCTATCACGGCCGGCCAGTGCCGGCTCATGCCCGGCTGCCGGTCGATGCGGCGCATTTCGAGCGCTGGCTTGGTCTGTTCCGCGCGACGGCGCGGGAAACCTGCACGCCTTCGGGTGCTTCGCACGTGATCGAGCGTGCCGAACGCATCGCCCGCTCGCTGCATATAGCGGTTGAGGATGCGAAAGCCGCCCCGGACGATGTTCCCAACCTGTGCTGAAGGGAGAAGAGTACGATGACCGAAGCAGCCCCCATTCACGACACCGCCGCGCTGACCCGCTACATAGAGGTGCGCTATCACGCCCGACATCGCGCGCAACTGCCAGCCTTGGTCAAATTGGCCGAAATGGTCGAAGACCTCCATTGCGACGACACTGGCGTTCCGAAGGGGCTCTCTGATCTCCTTGCTGGAATGGTGGGCGAAATGGAGGTGCACATGAAGAAGGAAGAGCTGATCCTCTTTCCGGCGATCCGAAAAGGTGGCGGCCCCGGCCTCGAACATCCGATCGCGGTGATGCGTGCCGATCACGACAGTCATGGGCATGAGATCGACCAGATACGGCGGCTTACCCATGACATGACCACGCCCGCCGGGGCGTGCACCAGCTGGGCCACGCTCTATGACGGCCTCGAGGAATTCGTGGGCGATCTGACCGAACACATCCGACTGGAGAATGACGTGCTGTTCCCGAAGTTCGAGCCCGCAAGATGACCAAGGACGGGCGCCTGCATCCGGACGACCTCGAAACGGCGCTGGAACCCATCCGGTTATGTCTGGAAGGCATCAGTGAGCTTGCAAGTAGCGAATATCGGTTGCGGTCCAGGGATGGATCGCAGTGGCGTTGGATGAAAACGGATGCAGCTATCGCCAGCCGGGATGGGGTCGGTAAAGTAGTGAGTGTCATTGGCGCACTGACAGACATCACTGAGCGCAAGACAACGGAGAACGCTCTTCGCAGAAGTGTCGAACAGTTCAGATCGGCGTTCAATAATGCGACTGTCGGCGAGGCAATCGTTGACCTAAATGGCGATTGGCTAGCTGTAAATCCGGCTCTCTGTAAACTTTTTGGATACTCTGCCGATGAGCTCTTAAGAACCAACTTCCAGACACTTACACACCCTGACGATCTGAATAGGGATCTGTTTAATCTCGATCTCCTCAAGTCAGGCAGTATTCCGGTCTACCAAACCGAGAAACGCTACATCCGGGCTAACGGAGCGATAATGTGGGGGTTGCTCAGCGTTGGCATCGTGCGAGATGCCGAAGGCCAGCCGGACCACTTCATATCGCAAATCGTCGATGTGACTGAGCAGAGGCGGCTAAGTGAACTTAGAAACGATTTTGTGGCCAATGTCAGCCATGAACTGCGGACGCCGCTTACATCGGTACTTGGGTCGCTGACACTCTTGTCGGCGATGAATGAGGAACCATTTTCCGACGAGGCGTAACGATTGCTGTTCATCGCCCAAAAGAACGGCAAACGTCTTCATGCTCTTGTCAACGACATTCTGGATTTCGAGAAATTTTCTGCCAAGCAAATGCGGTTTACGCTATCCCTGCACCAGATCGTCGGATTGGTTGAAGAGGCGGTGTTGACCAACATGACCGCTGCGGACAAGTATGATGTGCGGTTTGATATTGTTTGCCTGAACAGGTCGCTGCGCGGATTTATTGATCCGAAACGCTTCCAGCAGGTGATGGCGAACCTTCTGACGAATGCGGCAAAGTTTGCTGACAAGGGCAGCACAATTAACGTGATCGTCGAAGGTCAGGTGAAGGCCATCCAGGTTTCAGTTACCAATGAAGGGGATGGCATTCCCGTCACCTTCCGCGAGCAAATCTTCAAGCCCTTCTCACAGGCCACGTCTTCAGCGACACGGGCCAGGGGTGGGACCGGTCTTGGGCTGAGCATCACTAAACAGATCGTAGAGCAGACAGGGGGCACCATCGGATTCGACAGCGATCAGTGCGGCAGTACGACTTTCTGGTTTACGGTCCCGATAAACGAGCCAGGCTGACAGTCAACACAGTAACGCAGGCCATGGCCCGGGGCGAAACGATCATTGCAATGAGCTCAGAGGGTGTGGTGCTTGGCACTGTGAATGAAGTGTCAGTGTCCGGTTCCGTCGCAAATTTTGCAAGTATTTGAGAAGGCTATCCTGCGGACGTGACTATGCCGCCAGCGCTGCAAATTGCTGAAAGGCAGCTGTGCCGTTCGCCGCGAATTGTTTTTACGGATCATGTGAGCGACCTCGATCCCAGCTATGGTTGCGGTGGCGGAGTGGAAGGCCTTGAAGCCTAGCATCGGCCCGGTAATTCGCTTGATGAAACGGTGATCCTGTTCCAAAATATTGTTGAGATACTTGACCTGCCGGATCGTGACGATGCGCCCCTTCCCAGTGAATTTCAAGATCACATTCACGGCCATCAAGCCGGCCAAATTGGCACCGCTCTTGTCAATGACAACCCGGTCCGGCACCCCGTTAGGGGAGTGTACGAAACATGGGGGTCCTCGGGTCTCTCCAGTCCATGCTAAGGTGAGGTCTTTGCGAGGAGGGTCGCCATGGACGTTCGGATTATAATCGAAACAACCTTTGATAATGGTGAGAAGCGCATTCACCAGCTTGACGGCATTTCACGACCGTACCGGGTGACCTGCCCAGAAGGATTTGGGCTGCGCCTTGAGGATGGGAAGCGGATTGTCGAACAGATACAGCGGGCAATTCTCTGCGATCAGGTTGAGGAAATCAGCCGAGAGAGGCGCGTGTGCCTAAAGAACCTCGATGAACCGCAGTTGCCGTCGCGTTGCAGAGTTTCAACTCAAGTTGTAGTATGCCTGTTCTTCAAGGAGGGGCGCAACGCGCCTATTCGCACTTGACGCCTAGCCAAGCCCCGCTTCGCAAACAAGTTGGCCATTCCGGCAGATCTGTTGGTGACTATGACAACGGTGTGTAAGTCGTGGCGGCTTTTTGCTGACGATCCTCACACGACTTTCGCACAGTATCCGTTTCGTGAAGAATAACCGCCTAACAAGAGCGGTCCGTCTTGATTCGTGAACCGCCAGCGAGAAGGAGCATCAGTGTCATATCGATACGCCAATGACCGGCACGGAGACGTGTTGGCCAGCATAGCCCCTTTCCAGTTCCGTGGGCGGTTCCTGACGGCGCTCGCGCTTCGGATCGACTCGGATGAGGATATGGATGCCTTCTACGCACATCTTGATGTGCAATTGAAGAAAACACCGCAGTTCTATGACGACGCGCCGATTGTTCTCGACCTCGCGAACGCGCTCGGAACCGCCAAGACCAACCGTCTGAGCCCGCTTCTGGCTAACCTGAGGCGTCGCAACCTGCGGGTCTTTGGCGTTCATAGCAGCGACAGCGTTCCGGCGGACGTATTGCAGGAACTTGGGTTAATTGAGGTTCCGGCGGGCAAGAATGCGCCGCTGCCAGAGGATAAGCTGGGGCGGCGTCAGTCCCGCGCCGAACGTCTGAACAGCAAGAACAAGGTTCACCATGCTTCGGTCCGATCCGGCCAGACGGTTGTCAGCGAGCATGGTGACCTGACAGTAATTGGCTCTGTCGCCTCAGGTGCCGAACTGATCGCGAGTGGGTCCATTCATGTTTACGGTCCTTTGCGCGGGCGTGCTATGGCCGGGGTACAGGGCGACGAAAGCGCAAAAATTTTCTGTCAGGTCTTAGATGCAGAACTGGTGGCCATCGCCGGACTCTACCAAACAAGCGAAACGCTTGAGGCTGCAGCCCGCTTGGGCTGCGTGCACATCTATCTGGAAGAAGAAAAATTGCGTATGGAGATAATTTGATGACGATCGAATTGAAGGAAAAACCGCCACTTGGGCGGGTCATCGTAATCACGTCGGGCAAGGGCGGCGTGGGCAAGACCACCTCCTCGGCCGCGCTCTCGGCAGGGCTGGCCAATCAGGGGTTTCGGACGGTTGTGATCGACTTTGATGTCGGGCTGCGCAATCTGGACATGACTATGGGTTGCGAGCGCCGGGTCGTTTTCGACTTTATAAACGTCATTCAAGGCGATGCCCGGCTAAAGCAGGCCCTGATCCGAGACAAGCGGCTGGACAACCTGTACATCCTACCAACCTCGCAGACACGGGATAAAAACGCGCTGACGAAAGAGGGGGTGGAAAAGGTTCTGAACGAACTAAAGCAAGAGTTCGACTATATTGTTTGCGACAGCCCGGCGGGGATCGAGCACGGTGCCCAGATGGCAATGTACTTTGCCGACGAAGCGGTCGTCGTGACCAACCCCGAGGTGTCTTCCGTGCGCGATAGTGACCGCGTTCTAGGTCTCCTGAGCAGCCAGACTTGGCGGGCTGAAAGTAAGGATGTTGCGCCTGTGAAGGCGCAGGTTCTGCTGACGCGTCACGACAAGGCGCGGGTAGAAAGCGGTGAGATGATGACTGTTGAGGACGTGCTGGAAATCCTAGCGGTTCCGCTTCTGGGTGTGATCCCCGAAAGCCAGGCAATCTTGCGCGCTTCCAACATGGGTACGCCCGTCGTTCTTGATCAACCATCCGCCGCCGGGCGAGCCTATGAGGACGCTGTAAGCCGCCTTATCGGAAACGAGGTCGAGATGCGGATCGAAGGGGAACGCCGCCTCACCCTGTTGAACCGGTTGTTTGGACGTGCCTCATGAGCTTTTTCAATTTTGGCCGCAAACAGCGCCACTCCAGAAGTGCTGAGACAGCGAAGGATCGGTTGCAGATCCTGCTTGCGCATGAGCGCAGCGGGGGCGGCACCGCAGAAAACGATTATCTGTCGCTGCTGCAGCGCGACATCGTGGCAGCGATCCGCAAACATGTCCCAATCGGAGAGGATGACGTTGAAGTTAGCATGGAACGTGGCGATCAGATGTCGAGCTTGGAGATCAACATCGAACTGCCTCGCTCTGCGGCTTCTTAGGCAAGAACATTGTCAAGTGATTTTTCTGAGCTGATTGCATGCCAACCATGCGTCACTCGAAATGGTCAGTTTGTCGGCGCAGTTATTCCATTGATGAAATGGGTGTAAATTCCGGTCGGGGACAGGATCGTATTATTAGCTTTACAGCCCTGTCCAGTTTTCAACTCTCCCGCGTCGGCCCGGTTTTTCTCGTAAAGCAGCCCGTGAAGGGCTTCTGAGCGCCGCACCGCCCCCTTTTTCGTTCGGAATAGACGTTGGGTGAAATCCCAAAATGACGTGCCGCCTCGCGCCTGCTCATGCCGCCCCGACACGCCAGACGAACCTTACGATACAAATCCACGGTGAAAATACCCCCGCCCTCCCTGTCACCAGAAAGGGTCAGTCATGACAGCAAGAGAATAGGTTGCTCGCGCTCTGAACCCCCAGAACTTTTCCACTCCCTTGGATGGATTGGTTCGAGGACGAGACTAGGCCGTCACGGCTCTGGTCACACTGGAAACGTCCAAGGGTCAGCGCGGGTATTGGGTGGAGCCCCAGCAACTGGCGATGTTCAGGTGATAGCGTGACGGACTCGCACAGGCCTCTTGACTGGCCAGCAACGCCGCCCGCATGTCCTTACGATATGCGGGCGGCGTTGCCGCTTTTTAGCTGAGTAAATCTAGTAACTGTAGGGCGGCTGAGAAGTATAGTAATTATACCATTTTCAACATATATTGCCTCTTATGAAGTTCGAGTATGACCCCGACAAAAGCGCCGCGAACCGTGAAAAGCACGGGATCGACTTTGATGAAGCCCAGGCCCTCTGGGATGATCCTTATCTGATCGAGGCCCCTGCCAACGTCACGGATGAGCCACGCTTTATGGCGGTTTGCATGATCGGGGCCAGACCCTGGAACGGGCTGTCTACACATACCGGGAGCGACCGGGTGCGGATCATCTCCGTGCGCCGCGCTCGCAAGCAGGAGATTGAGCACTATGAAGGCGACTGAATTCGACGAACGCTTCGACGCGGGCGAGGACATGTCCGCCCATGTCGATGGACAAAGGCGCGCCGCCTCAATGTCGAGGCAAAGCGGGTGAACGTGGATTTCCCGACCTGGGTCGTCGCCGGTCTGGACCGGCAGGCCCAGAAGCTCGGCATCACCCGTCAGGCACTGATCAAGATGTGGATTGCTGAGCGGCTAGAGTGAGCGACACGCTGACGCGGTAGCGACCGGGCAATCCGCCAAATAAATCAATACGCCATTGGATAAAGCTTTGCCTGCTGACATGAATAAACCATGAGCCTAATCAAGTCGGAAAAACGCGTAGCCGATCATGGCGAAGTATTCACTCCGGAATGGATGGTGGATGCTATGTGGAGTGCCCCCACTGGAGTTCTCTAATCGCATTGGTCAAGTTTTATGATTGATGCCTTCGCGCGCGCCGGGTTCATGGTTCTCTCCGCGGTCGACTTCCATGGGTCGCCGCATGTTGGCGTCGGATGGTCGGATCGGCCTAAGTGGTCCTCGCACTTGTTTCGCTGATCAGTGCATTCAGAGGGACGGCCTTATCCGCGCCATACTGGTTTAGTTGAGCAGCTTACCTCTTTCTATGCTGCCGACTGGTCCCAGCGGAATGACGTGTTGGTTTTCCACATTGTGTGAAGAATGACGGCAAGCTTTCGGGCGACCGCAATGCGTGCCTTTTTGAAGCCCGACACTTTGGCCAATTTCAAGCCCCAGGTCTTCAGATGAGATGATCGCAGGTTGCGCGTCAGCAAGGTTGTCGCTGCCTCATAGAGATGCTTTCGCACCATCTTGTCGCCTTGCTTCGAGATACGTCCGTTTCTACTGGTTTCGCCGGCCTCGTATCGTCTTGGCGTCAGGCAGAGATATGCGCCCGCACTTGACGACTTTTTGAAGCGCGATGCGTCATCAAATGCCGACACAACTGATAGCGCGGTGATAATTCCAACGCCGGGCGCGGTCATATCGATCTACCGCTCGGTAGAGGAAGGTCCATTTGCCCCGGACTTTGATATAAGTTTCATCCATCCTCCAAGAATGTGCCGTTGCACGTTTCCGAGATTGGGCATTTGTGGCAATTAAGGGCGAGAATTTCACTACCCAGCGGTTCAAGGTGGCGTGATCAACGGTGACCCCTCGCTCGGCCAGGATTTCCTCGAGGTCTCGATATGACACCGCATAACGGACATAGAAAAAGACAGCATGTAGGACCACGGCCTTAGGGTAGTGCACCCCTTTGAATTCTATCGCGCTTCTGCACACCCCGCACACCCGTTGCTTCCAAACGTGCTCTGCAACATCGGCCGTCCAGCTGGAAGCGAAAAGTTTGCGACAATACCATGCAATAGACCTTCCTCGCAACAGAACTCGACCGACCAAGTTAGTTTCTGTGCTCAATAGCGAAAACCTGCTGCGCCGAAAGCATTATATCGAGGTTCATGTGTGATTGCCGTGCGCGAATCGCGGTTCGACAGGATGAACCCCAAATTGGAAAGCGGCGCGGGCAGCCGTTCCTGAATGCTCTGAGGTTCGAGTTCTGTTAGAAGGGGCGTAACAATAACCACCAATTCTTGCGAATTTGCGGTCACCCGATCCTGACCAAGCAAGCTATCGACGATACGGGACAAGCCGGTGCCGCGATCCTGACGCAGGTCGTTTGAGGTGTCATTGCGCGTCACCCCGGCAATCACAAACGGTTGGCGGTCGCTGAGTTCGACATTGGTCCGAAAGGAGCGGGTGTTCAGGTTCGGAAAGACGTTTCCATTCACGGTTGATGAGGTTTGACCTTGTGATGAGATCGTACTGTCAATCAGGAGACGTAGCTTGTTACCCGGTGCTATGCTGGGCGTAAAGGACAGGGATGTACCGATGAACTTGAAATCAAGTTGGAAATTGCCATCTGACGAGCCACTATCGACGGGGATGAATGTCGGGATCGGGATTTCGCCACCGACCGAGAACAGGGCCTCTTCTCCATTCACAGTCGACAACACGGTCTCTTGCGCGATCGTCGCGATTCCGTTTGAGATCAGCACATCCAATGCGGCGTTCAGCGATGACTCTGCCGTGTCGCTTTTGCCCACGCTCAGCACACCGCGGTTGGATGTTCCCAGAAAGAAACCGTTAGCGGTGACTGTGGCGTTCCAATCGATGCCAAAGTTTTCCACCTGAGTTCGGCTGACTTCGAGAAGTTTGACCTCGAGGCGGATGATATTCGAGCTTGCAACGCGAAGGCGGTCGATGATGGTCGTTTCCGGGGCTGCACTCTCGAGCGTCGTGACCAGAGTTTCGCGGACGCGGTCGCTGGAAACGATGCCCGTGATCATCAGACTGCCACGCGAGGATTCGACCGCGATCTGTTCCCCGGGAAACCGGCTCTGGATGACCGATCTGATCTCGGACAGTTTGTGTGTGACAACAACCGTGAATGTCATATCCGAATCCGCGTACGTGGACGTTGCAATGAGCGATGTTTCCCCGACCTCCTTGCCGAACACAAAAACGCGGTTGTTCGAAGAGATGCTCGCATCCGCAACCGTCGTATCGCTCACAAAGACGGTGTCGACATTGTCCCCTACGGGCAGAAGGATGCTTTTGCCTTGCTCAACGGTCAGGCGTTCCTGTGCGGATGCCGGGCTGCTCAGCACAGATGGCAACATCAGAATGAAAGATACCAGTGCCAGGGCATGACGCCATTTCGACGCATCAAACGGCTTCATCTCGTCGTCCTTTTCGCAGCTTTCATTCCCGACCGGGGTAGAGAGCCGCTGTCACGCAATCAAGCACGTCCGTGTGGGCCGAAACCTACGTATACGTAGTGCTCTCGCCGTCACTACGCATACAATCCGGCGCAGGTGCAGGGTATCGGATCGGATACTTTCCTAGAATTCCGCCACCAGCCGAGGATACCCTGTCGATGTTCCAAACGGAAGATTTCCCGCCCAGAACCGCTCTGGCAACACGCAAGACGGCGCTGTTTGTTGCCGCGGCGCTCTTTCTCGGCGGTTGTGAGCTGTCCGGTTCCCAACCCGTGGGATATCAGGCGCGTGTTGACGTGGCGCAACGGATGTTGGTGGGCGGGCAATACGACAGCGCCTATCGTCTGTTGGACGAAGTATCCCGAGATCACGGCTCGCACGCCGAAGCGCTTTTGTCGGTTGGCAATGCCTATCTGCAGGGTGGCGCGCTCTTCAAGGCCAGAAATGCCTACAGGACTGCTATCAAGTTGGGCGCGGACAAGCGGGGGCACCTTGGCCTTGGGCGCGTCGCATTGGCGCAAAACAATATGTCCGAAGCCTTTAGCAACTTTGATCTTGTTCTGGCGGATGATCCGAAAAACGAAACGGCTTTGAACGGCCGTGCCGTGGCCTTTGACCTGAGCGGTGATCATATTCGCGCGATCAGCGCCTACCAGGCGCTTCTGGCGATCAATCCGACCAATCTCGATGCGTTGAACAACCTCGCACTGAGCCACGTGCTCGGGGGCTCCGGCCACGAGGCCGTTGCGATCCTGCAGGATCTCACGCGATCGCAGCTTACAGATCTGAACCTGCGGCACAACCTTGCCATCGCCTACTATCTCGTTGGACGCGAGTCCGAGGCCTATGACCTGGCCACCGCCGAGATGTCCAAGGACCAGGCGCAGCAGATCTTTCATGCGATACGCCAGTATCGCGGGTCGCAATCCTAGACACGGCGGCGTGCACCACCTCTTTGGCAACCCCTGTCAGCTTTGCCTGTTCGCCTTGGGTGCGTACTACCCCGTAATGACCAATTGCAGCAAACTCTGCCCCGACACGTGCCGCTACGTAGGCTTTAACGTAGTCTCGCTGAGTGTTCATTTTCGCCCGAATGGCAAAAAATGGGGGCGTCGGTAACGGTGACGCGGATCTCGATCCAGTGCGGTTTCGATAACAGGTTGCAGCCGTAACAGGGTTTGGTGCGTTAGGCTGCTCAATCAAACGCCCTTTTGGGTAAACCATCCGTGTAATACGGACCAACATATGGAGAAGAAAATGGAAACTTCCGGACCTCAGGCACCCAACGCTGATCTCGTGAGCGAATTCGAGAAGATCCAGCTGATCAGCCTCCAGTCTGCCCGCAAGATGAAAGAGGCCGTCGGCACGTCCGAAGCCCTGGGCCGTAAGGCGAATTCGGCGTAATCGTCGCTCTGACAGCACCTCCAGCCAAATCTGGCTGGAGGTTTTTCTTTTCAAGAAGCGTGTCCAATGAGAAAAGATCTTGCCCTTGTCGCGCTCCTGATTTCCATTCTTGCCCTTATGGTCATCCCGTTGCCGACCGGGCTGATCGACGCCCTGCTGGTGATCAGCATCAGCCTGTCGGTGGTTCTCTTGATGGTGGCCGTCTATCTGAAACGACCTTCTGATTTCTCGACCTTCCCATCCGTCATTCTGATCGCCACAGCCTTTCGTCTGGCCTTGTCGATCGCAACCACCCGCTTGATCCTGTCAGAGGCCGATGCCGGACAGATCATCGCAACCTTTGGCGAATTTGTCGTGCGTGGCAGCGTGGTCATTGGCCTTGTGATGTTTCTGATCATCACGGTCGTGCAGTTCGTCGTCGTCACCAAGGGGGCAGAACGCGTTGCGGAGGTTGCGGCGCGCTTCACGCTAGACGCGATGCCTGGCAAACAAATGAGCATCGAGGCTGACATTCGCGCCGGTACGCTGCCACAAGATGAAGGTGCCCTCCAACGCAAGGCTCTGGACAAGGACAGCCAGTTCTTTGGCGCGATGGACGGGGCCATGAAATTCGTCAAGGGCGACGCAACGGCTGGATTGATCATCATCTTCATCAACCTGGTGGGCGGAATTGCGGTGGGCACCGGCGTCCACGGTCTCAGCCTTGGCGAGGCCGCGTCGGTCTATTCGCTGTTGACGATCGGCGATGGGTTGGTCGCGCAGATCCCGGCGCTTCTGATGTCGATCTGTGCGGGTGTGATAGTCACACGTGTCGCCAATGAAAAGCCACAGGACCTTGGGACCGACATCGCCAAGGAACTCATGTCTGATGCCCGGGTGCCCGCAGCGGCTGCGATCGTGCTCTTGCTCTTTGGGTTTGTCCCCGGCTTTCCTTTTATGGTATTTGCAGCCGCCGCAGTGATCCTTTTCGTCGCCTCGACCCTCATCAAGGCCACGGGGTAGTGTCGCAAAGTTTTGACGCCCAGTTGCACTTCTCGACAGTGGCGTTAATGGAGCAACCCTTCGACATCCCATTCAAGGTTTAAGAGATTGGTCAATTTCAAAGGCGCGCACCACCCGAAAGATGTCATCCTGTACGCGGTATATTTCTATGTTCGGTTTGCGGTATCGTATCGGGATCTCGAAGAAATCATGTCTGAGCGCGGCGTCGATGTTGATCACGCTACGCTGAACCGATGGGTCGAGAAATATGCGAAAATCATCGCTGAGCAAGCCCTTCGCCGGAAGACGCCGACCGGTCGATCTTGGCGGATGGATGAGACCTACGTGAAAGTCAAAGGGCGGTGGATGTATCTGTATCGAGCTATCGACAACCAGGGCAAAACGCTTGATTTCATGCTGTCAGAGCGGCGGGACGAAGCAGCGGCCACCGAATTCTTCATCCGCGCAATCGGAAACAACGGCTTTCCCGACAGGGTCGTCATCGACAAGAGCGGATCGAACGCAGCCGGTCTGTTCAACATGAATTGCCTGCTGATGATGCACAACTGGTGTTGGTTGATCGAGGTCCTGCAGGTGAAATATCTCAACAATATTATCGAACAGGATCACCGTTTCATAAAGAAGATCACCCGCCCCATGCAGACCTTCAAATCGTTCAATTCGGCCGCAGCCACTCTGGCTGGCATCGAAGTCGCTCACATGATCCGTAAAGGGCAATTCTCCCGATCAGGGAAGTTCGGCTTCGAGCAGTTCGCTGAGCTCGCTGGATAATTGTGTCCAGTCCACGGGACATTCTCAACCCTTTACAAAATTTGCGACACTACCGGCATATCGTAGGGTCTCACCAATCCGAGCTGAGGCAAAATAACATCATCTCACTATGAGGTGATTGAAAAACTGTCGGCTCGCGCAAGTTGGATTTTCGAATTGGCTAGGCGTTTGATCTAGGGGTTCGTCTTAAAGCAATTGACGGGACTGGGTACTGACATGACAAAACGCTAGTCGGTGCCCTGCCCTGCCTCAATCCAAGTTTGCCTAACCGGGCCCTCTTTAGTGATGAATGCCATCTTCATCCTCAAGTATCTATCTCCGATAGCGGTCCGCTTCCTGACAACCGGCCAGAATCAACTAGAGGTGGTCGATACCTTCATCGCCATCAAAGTCGCTGGAATGCTCATACTTACCTGCTTTCAATCGAAGACTATCCTCCAGAATGGATGCCAAGGCTGCTACGCTGACAAGGAACCCAGAGATTGGCACGATGCTGATGGCATATTTCTTAGGCATGTAATTGGGCTTGAAGACAAAGCCTCCGTCTTCCCATGCGAAATACCACATTTCCCAATACTTGCCGCCCATCTTGGCAACGGCTTCGAGCCCATAGATGATCATCACGATACCGATCCCGAAGATCACGACAGACCAGAACTGTTGAATGACGAACGCAACCTTGATTGGTAGCCAAGAATAGATCAGGTCCAGCGCGATGTGGTCCCTGTCGCGAACCGTCAGCGCAAGAGCAAAGAAAACTAGCCAGATGTTGCTGAGAACCGTCAGAAGATCCCCCCAAACGGGCGGATTCTCAAATACATAGCGCATGACGACGGAATAGACCGTGAATGCAACCATCAGCGACAAGAGAACAGCGCAGAATGCGGTGAGCGTTTTCTTGACAGCGCGGTCGATGAACTTAAAGGCTGCTAGCATTGGGATGGCCTCACCATTGAGGATGCGATGACGATGGAGGTGCTCGGATTGATGCGAGTGGCGGTCTCGAACAACGTCATCTCACGAACCCCAATGCTTGCGGCAGGAACATGGTGATATCCGGCACAACAATTAGCACGAACAACAGCGCAAAAAGCGCCACTAGGTAGGGCAGCATGGCTACTGCGACCTTCTCCAGCCTAACATTCGCGATTGCACCGGCAGTAAAGAACGCGACTCCTACGGGTGGTGTCACCGAACCTATCAGAAATCCCACGACAACGACGAGTGCCGCCTGCACATCCGGATACCCTGCCTTCACCATAACATCGACCAGCACCGGCCCCACAACAATGATGTTCGCTGCTGAATCCATGACCATACCCAAAAGGCAGATAAACAGCACCAGTACCAAAGCAAACAATAATGGATTGTGAGTATATCCCAACAACCACTCTTCCAGATCGTTTATCGCCCCCATTGACGTCAGCAACCAGCTGAAAGGCCCCGAAGCGGCGATGATGATAAACACCATTGCCGAGTTTCGAAAAGCGCGAACAAAGGCGCTTTTGCAGTTCGTCCAGGTTATCGTACGATAGACAAACAACCCAACGGCTAGAGCAATGGTTGCCGTTAGCGCACCCGCTTCGACCACACCCGCGATGCCAAACACCACCGATCCGACCAAAACAATTGGGATCAGCAGCGCAAAAGATGATTTGTAGCCCACGACCATAACGGCCTTAAGGTTGAACGGCTCTTCGCTCCGTTCGAAATTGTTGCGGCGCGCAATAATGTAATTAATTACCATCAGTAGTCCGCCAATCAAAAGGCCCGGAATAATACCTGCAGCGAAGAGCGCGCCCACCGATATCCCTCCCGCATTCGCGAGGACAATCATCATGATCGAAGGCGGTATGATCCCGCCAATGGTGGAACTGACAGCCGTGATTGCTGCCGCAAAGGCTGGTGGGTAGCCCGCCTTTTTCATCGCGGGCACCAGCAGGGAACCGACAGTAGCTGTGTCCGCCACGACCGATCCATTCATGCCTGCAAAGAACATGCTGACTAGAACATTGACCTGTGCAAGACTTCCTCGCGCCCGCCCGATTAGGCGACGGCTCAGCTCGACCAATCTATCGGTGATCGTCGCACTGGTCATCAACTCGCCGGTTAGCATGAACAAGGGAATAGCTGTAAGCGGAACCGAGTCGATAGCGCTGAACATCTGACTGGGGATCAGGATCATCGGTGCCGCGTCGGTGATCAGGATATAGACCACCGGGATCATGATCAGCGTAAAGCCAACTGGCGCGCCGAGTAAGATCAGCAGCACCAGAACGATCATTAGCATTATACTATCCATGTCAGCCTTGATCCTGTGCGGTTGGGTAATTTCGCTGCGGTTGAGCAGTTGTTACGACGCAAAGCCGAAGCTCCGCGCCGCTGTTGGCAGTGTGGTCTTATCAAAGCGCCCCAGCTTCCTTCAGTTGAGCGATGAAGTCTTCCATCCCCTGCTCTTGAAGAACGCGGGTTGCCGTTTCCGGATCAAATGTGCCTTTGGCGTTGACCCAGGCATCGATTGCTCCAGTACGCCACAGGGCGATTTCCTCATCGGTCGGAACATACCATTCCTCGATCGCTGCCTTGATTATCGCCTCGCCGTCGGCGACCCACTGCCGGTCGAGTTCCTGCACCTTCTGACCAAAGGCTTCAGCGGCGGTGTGAAGCCATTCGCGTTGTTGATCGCTCAGCGCGTCATACTGACCTTTATCCATCGACAATTGGTTGCCCGACCACGAACCATTGATCTCAGTGAAGTATTTTGCGACCTCGTGCAGTTTCGCAATTTCCTGCCACGGAGTGGCAACATACTGTCCGGAAACAACACCGGTCTGAAGTCCCTGGTAAAGCTGCGTCCAGTCGTAAGGGACCGGAACAGCACCCCAATTGCTGATGAGCGTGTATTCGATCGGGCTTTTGGTGACGCGCCACTTTATGCCTTCCATGTCCGAGGGGACATGCACGGGGCGCAACGCGTTGCCGAGCTGACGGAAACCGCCACTCGAATAGACGGTCAGACAGACATGCCCCGACTCTTCGGCGGCGATCTCGCATTGCTTCTTGGCCAGCCATTCCGAAGAGATGCGATCGGCATCTTCTGCGGTCTTGAAGATGTAAGGCAGATCAAAGATAGAAAGGGAGACACCAAAACTTTGGAAATTAGCGGTTGAACTGGTCCAAAGCTGCAATAGTCCCTGATTTGCCTGCTCGCCGCAGGTCTGTTCACCGCACAGTGACCCGCGATAATGCGGCTCGATCCGCATTTGGCCGCCTGACACTTCCTCAAGCGTCGGGATCAGCGCCTGCTCGATGGCGTCGCCAATCGGCATGCCCAACTGGCCAACGGTGCCAAGCTTCAAGACGGTTTCAGCGTTGGCCGACTGCGCAGATATCACCAATGCCGTTGCAAACGACAGTAGCGTCGCTACGGATTTCGTTCTCATAGAATTAACTCCCTTTGGCTCGGATTTCTTAGAGGCACTGTTTACCGAGGACGTTTTCTTTGGAAGGGACAGATGTAATGATTGAAGGGGACAGGCACCGCGCAACTTGGGAAACTGTCAGAAGGCCCTTACAGTCGAAAGAAAGCGATCCGCCCGAGGGAGAGATTCATTGAGTTCCACGACGCCAAAGTTCCTGAGGCTCCCCAGAAACTCGACACTAAGCTTGCGCGACCAGATATGTGAGGTTGTGACCGCCGCGATTGCGTCCGAGGCCTTGGCTTGTAGCCGCCCGCTCCCCTCTTGCCGTGAGCTAGCACAACAGTTTGGGGTGTCACGTAATACGGTTTTTTCCGCCTATAACAGGCTGATAGATTTAGAATTTTTGATATCACGCGACCGTTCGGGCTATTTCGTGAACCCAAAGATGGTGACTTTGAAAAAGGCAGCAAAGGTTAAGGCCGACGAAAATGGGGGCGCGCCCTGCCCCGTGAGCTTCCAGCCAAGTAATCTGATGCCAGTAGTCAATCCGCTGGATTGGAGCAGCTATCCCTACCCATTCATCTACAACCAAATCGACCCAGACCTGTTTCCTGTCGACAGCTGGCGCGAATGCACTAGACAGGCCCTAGGCCGCAAGCAAATGCCAGCTTGGGCCAACGATTCTGTGGAAAGCGACAGCTCCCAACTTATCCAGCAACTTCGGCAAAGGCTGCTGAACACGCGAGGCATCTATGCCGACGAGGATGAGATACTAATCACGCTCGGCTCACAGAACGCGCTCTTCATACTTGGCACGATCTTTGCACCGAACCGCAAACCGATAGCTTTGGAAGATCCCGGCTTCTTTGGCGCACGCAATGCTTTCCGACTTTCTGGCAACGAGTTGATCGGCGTTCCGATCGACACGGATGGGCTGATTCCGTCCGCCATTCCCAAGGGCTGCCAAATGGTTTTCACAACACCCAGCCACCAGTTCCCGACCATGGTCACCATGAGCCAATCAAGGCGCGAAGAATTGATCGAAGCGGCTTCCGAGAAGGATTTCATGATCATTGAGGATGATTACGAAGCCGAGATGAATTATGTTACAAAGTCCTCGCCGTCGCTGCGTTCGATGGACCAATCAGACCGTGTTATTTATGTCGGTAGCCTTTCAAAAACTGTATCTCCAGGTATCAGGATTGGCTTCATCGTCGCGCATAGGGACATAATTCGGGAAGCACGCGTCGCGCGCGGCGTAATGATGCGACACCCGCCGACTATCGTTCAGGAAATCCTAGCCCTGTTCTTCCGGCTGGGGCACTACGATGCCCATCTGCGCAATATCGAGCGACGCTATGAAAAACGCTGGCATGCGATGAATTCGGCACTAAGCGACCATCTTGGCAGTTTGGAGCGCACGGCATCCAAGGGTGGGACGTCATTCTGGCTAACCGGGCCAGAGGGGTTTGACGCGGCAAAACTGGCTTTGCGCTTGCGCGCACGTGGCGTCTTGGTGGACAGGGGGCGGGACTACTTTCTCCACTACGATAATAACCGAAGCTTCCGCCTTGGATTTGCTTATGTCCCAGTCACGAAATTAAAGGCAGGCGTCCAAATCATTGCCGAAGAAGTTCAGGCCGCGCTTTAGATTCCGTATCTGCGACCATCCATCTGTCCCTTCGAAAGGCTCAACCTGTCTCTCGTGGCAAGTCCGACTTTCCAGTTATCTGAGTTTCGAGATGCTAGGTCCATGGGCCTTTGAGCATAATTGATCAGATTGAGGAGTCAGCCTTTTGTTGGATCGCATCAACACCAATCCCAATTTGTCACCGTTTAAGTTCCACGTCCCCGACGATGTGCTTGAGACCGTTCTTTCCAGGGTTGCAACTTACCCTTGGCACGAAATGCCGGACGACGGAGGCTGGGATTACGGCACCAATATCGACTACCTCAAAGAGCTTTGTGCCTATTGGACGGATGGCTTTGACTGGCGCGCGCAAGAAGCGCGGATCAACAGCTTTTCGCATTTCAAGACGTCGGTCGACGGCATAGATATGCATTTCATCCATGAGCCCGGCAGCGGCCCAAATCCTATGCCACTAATGATCAGCCATGGCTGGCCTGGATCCGTAGCCGAGTTTTTCAAGTTGATTGAGCCACTGGCCCATCCTGAACGTTTTGGCGGCGATGTCAGTGACGCCTTCACCGTCATCGCCCCTTCTCTGCCTGGCTTTGGTTTTTCTGGACGCCCTCCGCGCCCTTTTGGCCCACGCAAAATGGCAGGCGTCATCAATTCCTTGATGACCAAAACTCTGGGCATCGAAAGCTATCTGGCACAGGGCGGAGATTGGGGGGGCGCAATCTGTTCTTGGCTCGGCTTTGATCATGCGCCCGCCTGCTCGGCCGTTCACCTCAACGTCTTAACCATGCGCCATCCCGACGGACCACAGACACCGACTGAAGCGGCGTGGGAAGCACAATTCGAACGCGATCAGATCATGCAGAACGGGTATCGCACCCAGCAGGCGACGCGACCGCAGACGCTCAGCTATGCGATGATGGACAGCCCGGTCGGCATTGCGGCCTGGCTAGTGGAAAAGTTCCACGATTGGTCGGATGTGCCAGTCGGTGGCATCGAAACCGCTCATTCCAAGGATGAGCTGCTGACCAATATCATGATCTATATCACCACGCGGACCTTCAATTCCGCCTCGTGGATCTACTACGGACGGCGTGAGGAAGGCGGGCGCATTCTATCGCCGGAAGGGGCTCGCGTCGAAGTACCGACGGGTTGCGCCGTTTTCCCGAAGGAAATGCTGCGCTGGCCGCCACGCAGTTATGCCGAACGCATCTACAACATCCAGCATTGGACTGAAATGCCACGCGGTGGCCACTTCGCTGCGATGGAAGAACCAGAAATGCTCATCAACGACATTCGCAAATTCGCATGCAGCCTGCGCCAAAAAGACAATGGAGCCACCCGATGACCCTGACACATGCCAACTTCCAAGCCATAGCTGCCAAGCTGATCCCGAACGGTCGGGCCTATATCGACGGCTCATCCTGTGACGCAGTTGACGGCGACAAATTCGAAACGATCAATCCGGCCACCGGGCAGGTTCTGGCAGAGGTCTCACATTGCAAATCGGCAGATGTCGACCGCGCTGTCGCCGCCGCCCGTCGGGTGTTCAACGACGGCACCTGGTCGCGGGCAGAGCCAGAGCACCGCAAGGAGGTACTGCTGAAGGTCGCGACCCTCGTTCGCGAACACACAACTGAGCTGGCAGTTCTAGAAAGCCTTGATACTGGCAAGACCATCACTGATTGCCTGCACGAGATCGGAACTGAAGTACCGCGTTTCTTTCAGTGGTACGCGGAACTCGCGGACAAGACCTTTGGAAAGATTGCACCCACCGGCCTAGGTGCGCTCGCCCTGATCACCTATGAGCCTGCCGGTATCGCGGCCGGCGTCCTGCCCTGGAATTTCCCACTTCTCATGGCGGCCTGGAAGATTGCTCCTGCCCTCGCGGTCGGGTGTTCTGCTGTCATCAAACCGGCCGAGCAAACGCCACTCACCGCCATTCGTCTGGCCCAGTTGATGGAAGAGGCCGGCGTTCCGCCAGGTGTCATCAACGTCATTCCCGGCTATGGGCACACGGCGGGGCAAGCGATCGGTCTGCACAATGACATCGACACGCTATCTTTCACCGGCTCGACCGAAGTCGGACGGATGTTCCTGCACTATTCCGGCGACAGCAACCTCAAAGGAGTTGGTCTGGAAATGGGCGGTAAGAGCCCCTTCATCGTGCTGGATGACGCCCCTATCACTGACGATCTGATCGAACACGCCACCATGTCGGCCTTCTGGAATGGAGGGCAGAACTGCTCAGCCAATATGCGTCAGCTTATCGCGGCGCCTTTGGTCGAAGAGTTCACGGCCCGCGTCTGCGAACGGGTAAAGGCCTTTCGGCTTGGTGATCCGCTGGATCCGTCGACGGATATCGGCTCGATGATCTCCAAGGACCACAAGGAAATGGTGATGTGTTATATCCAAAGCGGCGTGGATCAGGGTGCCCGCAAAATCATGGGCGGTAGCAGCGACTTACCAGGATTCTTTATTGAGCCGACCGTGTTTCAAGGTGTCACTCCCGATATGCAGATCGCGCGGGAAGAGATATTTGGCCCGGTCCTTGGCATCATGCCGGTGGGATCAGATGCAGAGGCGCTCGCGATCGCTAGCGATACCGAATACGGCCTCCATGCGACCGTCTTTACGCGCGATATCGACCGCGCGCTTCACATGGCGCGGTCTCTTCCTTGCGGCACCGTGTCAGTAAACGGTTTTTCTGAAGGAGACATCAAAACCCCATTTGGCGGTTACAAAATGTCCGGTTCGCTTGCTCGCGACAATGGTACAGAGGCTTTGGCGCAGTACATGCAAACCAAGACGATCTGGATCACCACTTGAAGACGGGGGTAATCCCCCCGAAAGTAAGGGGCTGGATAAGTAGAATTTTCTCGGCAAGATGAACGAGGAGATTTCGAATTAAGACAAGCAGATACAGTGAAGCGCAGATCATTGCGATCCTGCGCCAGGCCGAAGGCGGTGTGCCGGGGACCTGTTTGTTGTATCGCTTAGTATGCACTTTGCGCATGCGTGTTCCGCGCGGAAGCCGATTTAATCCATTGCGCCGCAATATCCGCGACACGGTGGCATCAGACATCCGAATGCCATCATAGCGCTCCAGATACCAAACGATCCGCATCGGTCCGAGATGATACGTGCGGCGAAGGTGTAGCACCTTTTCCTCGCGCTCTGGCGACGTCCTATTGGCATGGCGCTTCGGGATAGGTGGTGCGTTTACCAGCCCTGCTTCGCCATGCTCGGCATAGTCTTTGCGCCATCGATAAAAGCTTGTCCTGCCGATGCCAAAGTAGCGACATGTCTTGGCGACGTGCCCAATGGCCTCAGCATATCGAAGTATCCGCAGCTTGCGCTGAATATCGCGTTGTCCTGAGTCATGAACATCTCTTTCGCTCGGAGCTCCGAGCTTAATGAGAATGTTCCGCAAGTAACGGCATTCCTACATTTGCCTTGCGGCCTCGTGTGTGGGGAAGGCGGCTCACCCACCGGGGCCATTCTGGCAACCAAATAATTCTTCGGCGCACGTTTATTCTAGGCGGGCTGAAACTCTTTCGCGGGCGCGCCCGTATCTTCTCTCGTTACCGCAAGAAAGTTGCGAACATTATCAGGAGGAGAAAAACATGAAAATCGTGTCCAAACTGGCCACCGCAGTTGCAGCATTGACCATCGCGACCGCAGCCTACGCAGAAAACCCGATGGTTGGTGGCGCGCCGATGTTCGAGACGAAGAACATCGTGGAAAACGCTGTGAACTCGGCCGACCACACGACGCTCGTTGCCGCGGTCAAGGCCGCAGACCTTGTCGAAACCCTGCAAGGCCCCGGACCATTCACCGTCTTCGCGCCGGTCAACGACGCGTTCGCGGCCCTGCCGGACGGCACCGTCGACACGCTCTTGAAGCCCGAAAACAAGGACATGCTCACTAAGGTGCTGACCGCGCACGTGGTTGCTGGTGACTGGTCCGCCGCCGAGATCGCACGTCAGGCTCGCGCCTCGTCCGATGGCTTTTATCACTTCAATGCGGTATCGGGCGACGCCCTGTCGGCCCAGGTCAGGGGAAACAACGTCTTCATCTACGACGAAAGCGGCAACGCGGGTCGTGTGACCATCGCGGATGTCGATCAGTCAAACGGCGTGATCCACGTCGTCGATACGGTCCTCGTTCCGAAATAAGGCGAGCAGAACCGCCTGGGCGGGCCGACGCCCCCCGCTGGTCCGTCCGGGCATTTTTCGAAGAGGTGAAACCATGAAGCGCAGAGCATTTCTCTTGATGACGGGAGCCGCCTTGATGGCACGGCCTCTCCACGCCTCAACATGCGGTTTCGAGATTTGCCGCACCGAAGCGGAGTGGCGCGACCGCCTGAGCGAGAACGAATACCTGGTGCTGCGCGAGGAAGAAACCGAGCGGCCCTACACTAGCCCGCTCAATGAAGAAACGCGCACTGGGACATACCATTGTCGTGGGTGCGACCTCCCGGTTTATGTTTCGGACGCGAAATACGACAGTGGAACCGGCTGGCCGAGCTTTTATGAAAGCCTGCAGGATGCTGTTAGGACTAAAGAAGACAGGAAGCTTTTCTTTCAGGTCCGGACCGAGGTGCATTGCCGCCGATGTGGCGGCCACCTGGGCCATATCTTCGTTGACGGACCGGAGCCGACGGGCAAACGTCATTGCCTGAATGGTCTCAGCCTGACCTTCGTTCCGGGCGAATGACCAATAGATTTGAATGGGTCGCCGGGCGGTATCTCTTGGCGATACTTTTTCTTGCCGGGGCCGTGCAGAAGACAATTGACCCAGGTGCCGCGCAGGCGCTTCTGGCGGGCTCTGGATTGCCCGTGTGGCTGGTCTGGCCCGCCCTAGCGTTCAACGCGTTGGCTGCCGGGCTTCTTATCGCGGGCAAGTTCTTGAAGCCTCTCGGACGTTTGCTGGCGGCATATTGCTTGCTGACCAGCGTCTTTCATTTCATTCCATCCGACCCATGGCAGATGTCGATCATGATCAAGAACTGGGCAGTGGCGGGCGGGTGTCTGATTTTGACAACGTCGTTAGAAAAACAGACTTAAGCTTAGCACCACAAGCGGCGTTGTCACATTATCTACTTCCGATTGCCGGGTCCGCGATTTGGAGGTAGCCGGTGCCGACGCAGACACCGTAAATCAGCTATAAGTGCCACAGCTTTCCGCCTGAGATCATTGCCCATGCGGTATGGCTGTACGTCCGGTTCAATCTGAGCTTGCGTGAGGTTGAGGAGATGCTGCTCGAACGTGGCATTGACGTGTCCTATGAAACTATCCGGCGCTGGACCGCCAAATTCGGCCCCCAGATTGCACGGAACCTGCGGCGCCGACAGGCGCGCCCTGGTGATGTATGGCATCTGGACGAGGTCGTTGTGAAAATCTCGGGGCGGAAGTTCTGGCTCTGGCGCGCGGTTGATCAGCATGGCGTCGTTCTCGAGGAGATCGTGCAATCCAAGCGCGACAAGCGAGCCGCGAAACGGGTACTGCGACGCCTGATCAAATGTTACGGGCTCCCCAAGCGGATCGTTACCGACAAACTCCGCGCATATGGGGCGGCCAAACGGGAAGTGGCGCCAGGCCTTGATCATTGGTCTCACAAGGACCTCAACAATCGCGCCGAGAACAGCCACCTGCCATTTCGAAAGCGGGAACGAGCGATGCAAAGCTTCCGGTCACCAGGCGGATTACAGCGGTTCGGTTCAATTCATTCCGCCACCGAAATTGTTTTACCGTTCCATCCAGACGCCGCGCCGCCTTGACTATCCGATATCACCGAAGGGAAGCATTCGAAGCTTGGGCAACCGCAGCCGACATCGCCTGGATCAGCAGAAACCGGCCGGTCTTGCAAGCCGCGGAAGTTAACGTGACAACACCCACGCAAACGCAATCGTTGACTAAACCGGAAATAGCCTACTTATTGACGTGAAAGTTAATTTCCTAAGAGGCGCCGCTTGTGAGGACCTATCCCATTCCGTTCAATGAGGAAGCACGCCTCCGATCTCTTTTTGCCGTTCCGGGCCTTACGGAAGAGAATGACGCCGTTTTCGAAGCTATTTGCGAGGCCGCAAGGAAACTTCTTGATTGTCCCATCGCCCACATCAGCGTCGTTGAGGACGACACGCAGTGGTACAAGGCTGTCGTCGGGATAGAGCTGGACCGTATGCCTAAAGACAACAGTTTTTGCGCGCATACGATTATGTCAAACGAACCACTCGTGGTTCCGGACCTGAGCAAAGACCCGCGCTTCAAACGACACCCGATGGTCGTCAAGGGAGGCCCAGAAGCCCGGTACTATGCCGGAGTACCCTTGGTACTTTCATCGGGACATCGTTTCGGAAGTCTCTGTGGTCTCGATCTCGTCCCGCACGACGCCCCCGCGGACCAACAGATGGCTATCCTTGCGGACTTGGGCAGGGCCGTGGTCGCGGCCCTCGAAGGCGTTCCGCCGAAACCGGTGGTAAAGACAGAAGATGAATCCGCGAAGACCACTTTCATCACCTTGATAGGCCATGAGTTACGGACGCCGCTCACGATCCTGCGCGGCAGTCTGCAACTTCTCGAAGCTACCGCTGAAAGCGGCGTCAATCCGAAATTGATGAGGGCGGCGGGGAAAGCAGTCGAACACCTGATGAACCTCGTGGAAGCGGTCATAGCGTTCAGTGATGCCTCGACAGGTGAGCTGCGGCTGAACGAAAACCGTTGCGAATTGGGAGACCTTTTTGCGGAAATCTCTTACCTGCAACTACCGGGTGCCGACGGTGTCCTGAAGTCGATCACCCTTGAGAAGGGTTCATTGACACAGCAGGTCTTTCTTGATCCGAACCAGATCAAGGTTGCACTGAACGCTCTCGCCCTCAACGCGATTAATCATGGCGGTCAAGACATCACCGTCGGTGCCAGTCAGGACGCACAGGGTAATATCGAGCTCTGGGTCGCTGATAGCGGCAATCTAGGTGAGCATGTAGAACTGGCCAAGCTCTACGAACCCTTCGTGGTTGGTGGTGATATCAAACATCGGGACACGCGAGGCGGACTGGGTCTTGGCCTTCCATTAACGCGCAAGTTGGTCGAACTTCACGGTGGTGACTTTGAAGTCCGGTCCGATCCCAACTGCACAACTGCGATAATCCGATTGCCAGTCTGGCGTACAGAGCAGTTCCCGTAGAGCCATCCCGCCTGGCGATAGCTTAGGCATGGCTAGATACCCGCGATATCGGGGACAGGGCGCTGTTAAGGAGCGGCGGGGCAGCAGGCATTCGTCTCACAGGTGGAGAAATCGCCGCGCTAGCGCCTGAGCAGACCTGCAACTGATCTGCCCTGTTTGTCCATCGCTCTGTTCTCCGCAAGGGCGATCACGCGGTCCGTCGCCATCCCGGCGCGCTCTGCCTTTGCACCTTGTAGCTGTACCGGTCCTCCGACAGATATGCCTATCCCCGCGTCCTTGCTGGAAACGTTGCCATGAAGCCGTCTCTCGATGTCGGTCTCGATATTGATCGCATGCAGAGGGTTTGCATAATTGGTCGCAACCAGAAGGGTCGCGTCGTCAGTGTAGGCCATAACGGTTTGATCGGCTCCGAAACATCCGACTGCAGTCGCCGCAAGATCTTCGAGAAGCGCGACGAACTGTTGGGAGGATGATCGCATATAAACCGCTTCGACCTCATCAATGCTGACGGCGAGCATCTGAACACCGGCCACCTCTTTCCCTGGCAACTGGGTCAGATAACTCGACAGGGCCGTGGGATCGACAAGGCTTCCCCCGGCTTGAAGCCGCAGTTCTTCGGGCAATTCGAAGTCTTGGTTCTGTATCCGAATCCGTCGGCGACATTCCGAGTTTTCCTGCCTTGCAGGACCCGTCCCGCGCTGTGCGTGGACTGTTTCCTGCGCCCGCCGCAAGCGCATACCCAGTTCTTCGATATCGAACGGTTTGGTCGCATATTCAGTCGCACCGGCACGATAGGCATCACCAATGTTTGCCACGTCCCGCATTGCGGTCAGCATGACGATCGGCGTCTGGCGGTATCGGGGAATTTGGCGAACCCGGCGACAGAATTCGATACCGTTCATGCCAGGCATGCTGATATCGAGCAGGAGGCAGTCGAAGGGCGTGTCGCTGCCGGTTAGCAACTTCAAGGCTTCTTCGCCTGACGCGGCGGGCGTCACCTCGGAAAACCCCGCCTTCGCCGAGATCATCGGTATGAGTTCCAGAATGAACGCATCGTCATCGACCGCAAGGATTCTCATTGGAGCTTCAGTCACCGCAACTGGTCGGTCGGGAGCGGGTTCGATTAGTGGCGCATATCCCTGCGGGTTCCCGCTATCTCCGGCGATCGCTGCCTTGCCTTGATCGGCGAGATGGCCCACCAGCATTCTGGCAGCCGGAAGCAGAACCAGAATGGCGGAGCCAACCAGCGGGTAGAGACCGAATGCGAGCCAGAACGATGCACCGAGAAGAAGGGCAACGACGGATGCAATCAGACCCGCAAGGGCACCGACCAGGACGTATCCAACTACCATATGGGTATCTCCTACCGAACGCTCATCCAACCGGACAACCTAGTGGCGAGTAATGCAATTGCGAATCTCAACGACGCCTTGTCCCTGTAGGGCGTTTTCCCTTTTCAGGCGCGCGCCGACGACTGTCCGAAGAGAACCTACTTCAACGGGGGCACTCCAGCGAAACTATGGCCTTGGCCTAAGTGTCGCCTAATTCCTGTGAATCATGCCGACAGGGGGCGTTGTCACATATCTACTTCCGATTGCCGGGTCCGCGGCAAATGGACTTATCTTTACCGCGCCGTCGATCAGGACGGCCAAACTCTTGATTTCATGCTGTCAAAGCGCCGCGATACCGCTGCCGCGCGAAGGTTCTTCATGCGTGCCATTGGCACCAACGGTGTCCCAGACCGAATTGCCAACGACAAGAGCGGCGCCAATTTCGCTGGCCTGCAAAGTCTAAACGGGTGTTGTCACGTTAACGCCCTGCACATTGCTGGCCTAGGGTTGTCAGCGTAGTTGGTGGCGATGCGAAATCAAGACATCCGCTACAAGCGCCACCGGTTTCCACTCCAGATCATCACGCATGTCGTCTGGCTCTACGCCCGGTTCAACCTGAGCCTCCGTGAAGTCGAAGAGTTCGATGTTGGAGCGCGGCATCGACGTTTCGTACGAGACGATCCGGCGCTGGACGGTAAAGTTTGGCCCGCTGATTGCCCGTACTCTTCGGCGACGACAACCGCGCCCCGGCGATGTCTGGCACCTGGATGAAGTCGTTGTGAAGATCGCGGGCCGGTCCTTCTGGCTTTGGCGAGCCGTTGATCAACACGGCGTCGTCCTTGAGGAAATCCTACAGCCCAAGCGGGACAAGCGCGCGGCAAAGCGGCTTCTGGTCAAACTGATGAAACGCTGGGGCTTCGTGCCCAAACGGATCATTACGGACAAATTACGATCCTACGGTGCCGCCAAGCGCGAGGTCGCACCTGGCCTGGATCATTGGTCCCACAAAGGACTCAATAACCGAGCCGAGAACAACCATCTGCCCTTTCGAAAACGCGAGCGGGTGATGCAGGGCTTTCGATCGCCGGGCGCACTACAACGCTTCGTGTCCATACAGTCCGCCACCCGCAATTGCTTCTCCGTGCCAGCCCGCCGCCGCTCCGCCATCACCATCCGCTACCACCGGCTCGAAGCACTCGAGGCATGGAAAATCGCGACCAATGTCGCTTGATGTGAGATCGGCACGCCAACCTGAAGACTGGTTGAGTTAATTTGACAACACCCCTTCGGGTAGTGCACGCCTTTGAAATCTATCGCCATTCTGCCCAACCCGCGCAATCGTTTCTTCCGACCGTGCTCTGCAATATCGCCTGTCCAGCTGGAAGCAAAATAGTTTGCGACACAGCCTTTGCCAGGCATTCCCAAATTAATGCAACGGACCCTACTGAGGCGCCTCCTCAAGATTGAGCCAGTAGCGCGTGTACCTACGCTCACCTGTGCGCCCGAATGCCTCCATCTCAACAAGGTCTTGTAGATCCCTTGTCGCCGTTGCACGCGAAGTACCGGTAATCGAAATGTAGTTCCCGGCGCTTAGGCCACCTTTGAACCCTTCTGGTCCTTCTCGGAACATCCGCTTGATCGCCTTGGTCTGCCGCTCGTTCAGGTTGTCCCGGTGCCTGTCATAGAAATGTGCTTTCGCAATGAAGAAGCCGACGCGATCCAAAGTGACTTGCTGCGCTGCAAGCACCGTTTCGGCAAACCACACGAGCCAAGGTGTGACATCCAATATCTTCTGGTGCCGTTCAAGCTGGTCATAGTATGCCTTCCGTTGCCGTTCGATTGTGAAGGCAAGCGCGATCAGGCTTGGCTGTCCGATATTCTGAGCCAAGGACTTTTCGGCCAGGGCCCGACCCAAGCGACCATTCCCGTCTTCGAATGGATGGATGCTTTCGAAATAGAGGTGGCTCAGCCCAGCACGCGTCAGTGCCGGCAATGGGTCACTGGTACCCGGCGCCGTCCTGCTGAACCAGTCGACATAACCGTCCATCTTGTCTGCAACCTGCGCCGAAGGCGGCGCCTCAAAATGTACGACCGGACGATCAAGACGGCCAGAGACGATCTGCATGGCTTCTTCGTGCTTGCGATAGGACCCGATTGCCTCCAACGGTTTGTCGAAAGACAAGAGCATCTCATGCCACCGAAAGAGCGTGTTATGTGTAAGAGGCTCGGCATAAGTTGAGTAAACATCGACCATCATCTCGGCTACGCCCTGTTCTCGAGGCCTGTTCGGATAGCTGTCCGGTGCCAATCCGAGTTGTCGGCGAAGCGAGGATTGCACGCTGAGCCGATCGAGCATCTCACCTTCGATGGCGCTGGTTTTCATGGCTTCATCGCTCAGCAGATCAATGCGGAGCTGATCACGTTCTGACGGGCTGACATGGTGAACCGCACCCAGGATTTCGCCTGACGACAGCAGAAAACGTTGTTCAAGCGGGGCCAATGCTGTCGCGTCATACCGAAAATCCGGCCAGTTAGGTAATTGCCAGTTCCATGCCATGAGTTATAGATGTCCTTTCTATAACTCAAAAATAGATCAATTTAGAGCCATAGAAGTCAATCCTATACCTCAACAAGCGCAAGAATGTTTTTGCGGGCACTCTCACATGTCCACTACTGGCCCGACAGCTGAAGCCAAAACAAGCGAGCATTTTCGGCAAATCTGGATTTGCGACTGTACGGCTGATTGAACGATCCGAAAATACACCCCTCAACCAACACTACGCCCCCACATACCCCCGGTGGCGCTTTTGGCGTTCCAGCTTGTCGCCCGCCTCGCCCGCCTGCCTCGCATCCTCGTAAGTCACCGTCATCGACCGCCCGCGAGTACCGATGCGGCCCCAGTATCGGACAACCGAGACCTCGCCGAATAGCGTGGGCTGTATCGCGGTGACATAGAACCGCGCCATATTCAGGTCGGGAACAATGCGGACCAGATCGGTCGTGGAATGTGCCATATCAAACATGGCGGGATTATCGGGCAGCAGCCGTAATCCGTCCAACGACAATTCGGAATCAATCGCCCCGATTGGATTCAGAACCGTGATACTGCGTCGGGCACAGCCAAGTGCCGAGCGCGAGCTTCCCCATCAACTCAACCCCGCATCTTCCATCTGTTCTCGGTCCGGCAAATCGTGCAGGGTTTCCAGGTCGAAGGCGATCAGGAACGTCTCCGTGGTCACAAAGGTATAGGGTGCCCCGCGCTGCGGCGACCGCGGCCCTGTTCCAATCAGCCCCCGCGCATGCAGCCGTCCGATCAGATCGCGGCTGATCTCCTTGCCGAAGATGTCCTTCAGCCCGTCGCGGGTGATAGGCTGGTGGTAGGCGACAGCGGCCAACACCGCGACGTCGAATTCGCTCAGGTCTATCAGTTGGTCGCCGACATCCGCGGCGGCCCGGATCGCGGGGGCGTAGGCGGGTCGCGTGCGGAATATCCAGCCGCCAGCGACCTGCGCAACTTCAAAAGCCCGCCCCTCCAGATCGGCGGCGAGGTCCTCGACCAGAAGGTCGACCGAAGCCCCCTGCCCCACCACGCGTGCCAGGTCGTCGCGCGGCACCGGCGAAGCTGAGGCAAAGAGCACCGCCTCGATCCGGCGCATCCATTCCCGCCAGCGCAGCTCGGGCGGCAAGTCGGTCAGCTCGCGATCCAGTTCGGGGTCAGAGCGATCCTTAGCCATCGTCATACCCCATAGAGCCGGAACGTATCTCGGCCCGTCAGCTCGCGTACCGCGCCGAGATCGACCAACCGGTCACACAGCCGCCGCGCTGCCCGATCCGGCAAAGGCAAGGCCGACGGCGCCACCGCGTCACGAGCCAGGAACATATCGACCGCGTCGCCCGCCCCCTTGGCCCGCAGCTTGGGTGCGACCGCCCTCAGATGCGCCACCCGACGCGCGAGGTCGGTGGAGAGACGCACGGTCTCGACCGCCGATGAGACGAGCGCCCGATGACAGGCGAGCCTCAAGTCGTCGCCTTGCTTGCGCAGGTCTGCGCGTTTCAGGCCAGCCGCCAGCAGCGGCACGACATGATCCCAACCGAGCGCTTGGGACAAAGCCGCGTCCGCGAGGATCAGCGCCGCAGCCTCTGCACGCGGCGCCTCCGTCAGCACCGTCTCCAGGACCATCGCGGCCCGGGTCACTGGCGCCCCTTTCCCTGCATCAAGCCACACGGCAACCTGGCGGGGCCCGAGGCTCGGCAAGGCGCGCCCCAAAGCCTTGATCGAGACCGGCAGCTCCACCGCACGCCGCCAGGCCAGGTAGGTTTCCCCCGCCGGTCCGGGCAGGTCGCCGGGGCGCAGCAGGTGTACCGCGTCGCGCAGTTCCCCTGCCCGCTCTGGACGCCCAGAAAACACAACGCAAGCCTCTGCCGCGCGCAGCGCCAAGCGGTCCCGCAACAAGGCTTGGGGCACTTCCTCGCGTCCCAACACAAGATGCAGGTGGTTCAGCGCCGCGCCCGACAAAAACGCCACATCTTCAAGGGTTTCAGCGCGTGCAGAGGTGATCCAAGCGGGCATCCGGGGTATCGTGTCGAGGTCGCTGATGTGATCCGGCCGGGCAAATGTCATGCCCAGAGCCTACACTCGTGCGGCTGTTTTTGCCAGTAAATAGCGTATAAACCGCCCCGCCTTGCCGCTCTATATTATGTCCAATAAGTTTGCCTTATCGGACATAAAAGAATATGCTCAGCGTCATGTCAGAAAACACCGAGAAATCTGTTGTCGGATGACCGGAATTCACGAGATTCAAGCACTTCCCCGAAAAACGAACCGGGGTTCATGAGATTCTGGAGCGGTATTGATGAGACTGGACGAGTCGGAATTCGTGAGACTAGATGCTGCCACGCCCCACAAAATAAGGGCTTTCCTACGACCAGACTGCCTCCGATGGCACCAAAACCCGCGAAAATAGCCATCCGTTCGGATGCGATCTGGTCTCATGAACCCCGGCATGTTTTGTCACCAGTCTCACAAATACTGACTCGGGAGAACCGGGGCGCTTCGGCTAGGCCATTGAAATTAAAGGAATCGCAGTCTCATGAATTCCGGCATTCCGACACAAGCACTTGCGCCGCGAGAGAGACAGGGGTTCGTGAGATTCTTGAACAGTGTTTATGAGACTGGACGAGTCGGAATTCATGAGACTGTAAGCAATAACCGGCGGCTTCGGTCCGCCGGCGCGCGTTATCACCGATCTGAGTGTGATCGCGCTTGCCTAGAGAACACAAACGTCGAGAGAGAGGCCCAGCCATGAACGACGAAGAAACTTCTATTGCTCTACCCTCCCATGTGGCTGGCTCCGGCAATCTAGATCGCTTGGTCGATACGGCGCGGGATTATGCGCGCGCCGCAGCTTCCGAAAATACATTGAAGGCTTATACGAAGGACTGGGCGCATTTTGCGCGCTGGTGCCGGATGAAGGGCGCAGACCCCCTGCCCCCTTCTCCGGAGATGATCGGGCTCTACCTTGCGGATCTGGCGTCCGGGTCGGGGCCCTCCCCTGCCCTCTCGGTTTCAACGATTGAACGGCGCCTGTCGGGGCTTGGGTGGACCTATGCGCAGCGCGGGGTCACCCTTGATCGCAAGAACCGTCACATCGCGACTGTGCTGGCCGGGATCAAACGCAGGCATGCGCGTCCGCCGGTCCAGAAGGAGGCAATCCTGGCCGAGGACATCCTCGCGATGGTTGCCTCCCTGCCCTTCGACCTCCGTGGGCTGCGGGATCGGGCAATCTTGCTCTTGGGCTATGCGGGCGGATTGCGGCGTTCCGAGATTGTCAGCCTCGACGTCAACAAGGACGACACGCCGGACTCGGGTGGCTGGGTTGAGGTCTTCGACAAGGGCGCACTGTTGACGCTGAACGCCAAGACCGGCTGGCGCGAGGTCGAGGTCGGGCGAGGTTCCAAGGATCAGACCTGCCCCGTGCATGCACTTGAGCAATGGCTACACTTCGCGAAGATCGACTTCGGCCCGGTCTTCGTGCGCACCGGGCGAGACGGCAAACGCGCGCTGGAAGCTCGGCTCAATGACAAGCATGTTGCGCGCCTGATCAAGCGCACGGTCTTGGACGCCGGCATCCGGTCAGATCTGCCCGAAAAGGAACGACTGGCGCTGTTTTCCGGCCACTCGCTGCGCGCCGGTCTCGCCAGCTCTGCCGAGGTCGACGAGCGCCACGTTCAGAAACAGCTGGGGCATGCCTCGGCCGAAATGACCCGCCGCTACCAGCGCCGCCGCGACCGATTCCGGGTAAACCTGACAAAGGCCGCAGGGTTGTGACGCTCACCCCTCCAAGAGATAGGCCGTCAGGTTCTGGTGAGCATGTATTATGCGGATAATCTCAACCCCCTGCCCGTCCGCCCGGTAGATCACCAGATGCATACCACTGGGATGGATGCGTACCGGGGGTATGAACTCGCCGTGTTCCCGGGCCATCTCTGGAAAGTCAGCGAGCAGGTCGAAGAGCGCGAACAGACCATCGGCATAGCGATCCGCCTGTTCGATGCCCCAGATGCCTGCGCCGTGGTGCCAGATGTCGGACAAGTCGGTTTCAGCGGCGGATCGAATGACCCAACGGCTATTCTCCGGCATATTCCGCGCGCATCCGGGACTTGAACGTGCTGCGATCGAGCGGGGCCGCCGGCCCGCTGGCGAGGCCAGCGTCAACCGCAGCCTGGATTTCCGCAATGGCCTCAGTCCGTGCGCGATCGCGCCGGATCAGATCGCGAACGTAGTCGCTGGAATTGGCGTAGCGTCCGGCTTTTGCCTGGTCTTCGACCCAACTCTTCATCGGGTCCGGCAACGAAATATTCATGGTGCCCATGATGATCTCCTTCCTAGCAAAGAGTATGACAAAGTTTGCCAAATCGCAAGAATTGTTCATGCATTCCAAGCCAAACCGTCGTTTAGTGACGCTATATGAAACGGCAAAAGGCCTGTTTTGATGCCATTGATAGGTTACGCGCGCGTTTCAACCGAGAATCAACCCCCCCCTGCCCCAGTTGCAGGCCCTGAAATCCGCGGGTTGTGCCGAGATCCATAAAGAACAGGCCTCTGCCGGAAATCGTGCGCGGCCGGTCCTTGCGCGCATTTTGGAGCGCGTGACCAAGGGCGACACGCTGGTTGTTGTGCGCATTGATCGTCTTGCGCGATCGCTGTCGCATCTGCTGGAAGTGATCGAACGACTTGAGGCGACGGGCGCGTTCTTCCGTTCCATTCAAGACCCAATCGACACTGCATCCCCGCAGGGCAAGTTCACGCTTCAGGTCTTGGGTGCTGCGGCCGAGTTCGAGCGCGCCCTAATCCGGGAACGCACCAAGGCGGGCTTGGCAAGCGCGAGAACTAGAGGTCGCGTTGGTGGGAACCCGGGTCTGCGGGCCAAGGACCCAGCCGCTCTGCACAAAGTGCGGCTGGCACGACAGGACGGCTACACGGAGCGGCTAAACGAGACGGCACAGGACTGGGTGCCGCATGTACGCCGCCTGCGTCCCGACACGGCATGGGAAGACGTGCTGAGCGTTGTTAACGGCCCCCTGCCCCGCGAGCGTCAATGGACGCAAAGCCGACTCCTGCGCGCGGTCAACGCTTATGTTCGCGATGGCTTTCTGCCCGAAACGGTGCTGGCCCGTGCCGGGCGCCGCAAAACCGACGACCGCCCGCCATCGTCGCAGCCATCAAGGGCGCGGATCCGGCATTAGGCTCCAGGCGATCTGCACCCGGCTCGAAGCGATGCGCGAGCGTACTCCCCGCGGGCGGACAAGTTGGCAGCCGTCATCGGTGAAGATGCTGCTGGAACGGACCGAGAAGATGGGACTGCTTGAGTAGCCAAACAACCTTCCAAATCCTCCACGACATGGAAGGTTTACAAGGCTGTGGCAGGCGCGATGCTCAGAAGCCGTCCGCTCACGCAAAGGGGTTAACGATGCGAAGCTGGTCTTCCACCAGCAGGCCATCCTGCATGTCCTCGCTCCACAGCGTGGTACAACCCGCAACCAAAGCGCTAGCGACGATCATCGCGTCGTAGATCGAGAAGCCGTAGCGTTCCGCCAATGCGCGGCCGACGTCATGGGTCTGAAGGTTCAGGTCTTCGACGGGGCACAAGGCACGCACGCCCTCGAGAAACGCCCCTGCTTCCTCCCAACTGAGGCCAGCCTTGCGGCGGCAGTTCACCAGCGTCTCGTTCAGGACCTGAACGCTGATCCGCGGTCCTTGCCCCAGGATGACCTCGGCTCGATAGGCCTTCGGGCTGTCGTCGAGCAGGTAAAGAATGACATTCGTGTCCGCGAATTCAGCGCTCATGAGCGTCTTCGCGGCTAAGGCGTTCCGCAGCGGGCAGCTTGCCCCGGAAGCGGCGCAGACCCGTCAGCACCTCCTCTGCGCGGGCCAAGCGGCGCACTCTTACTTGGCCGTTATCCTTCACAAGGTCGATCTGGTCACCTTCCTTGAGGCCAAGCTCACGGACGAGCTCCGCAGGCAGGCGGACGGCAAGCGAGTTCCCCCATTTCGCGACATGCATCGTGACCTCCTAGCTTGGATATACGCTGGGAAAAGTATATCATACTGAGCGTAAGGGCAAGCTTGACGTCGAGACCTGGACACTATTGTGCATGTCAGGCCTTTGCACACCAAATCTAGAAAGGTGTTGCACGAATCTGATCCCTCGGGCAATAGTCACGAAAAAGGGCGACTAAACGCCGTAATCCGTGAACACGATGCGGACGAGTGAGGGCAGATGAGCAGAGCAGATACCCAGGAAGACCTGAACGCCGTGATCCGTCAGCACTCTGCTTTGCTGGCGGCGCAGCTGCATTCGCAGCGCGAGAGCCTCTTCCCACCCGACGCGTCTAAGTCTATGCGAAAATTCACCTCCGGGGAAGCCGCTGCTCTGCTGGGTGTCAACGATTCATACCTCAGAAAGCTGCATCTTGATGGCAAGGGACCTTCGCCTGAGATCACTTCGGGGAACCGCAGGCACTATTCGGCTGAAGACATTCAGAACCTGCGGGTTTTGTTGGAAAAAACAGCTCGGAAGCCCGGCGACTATTTGCCTGGTCGCCGCGCTGGTGACCATCTTCAGATCATCGGCGTGATGAATTTCAAGGGCGGCTCCGGGAAAACGACTTCGTCCGCACATCTTGCACAGCGGCTTGCCCTCAAGGGTTACCGGGTGCTGGCGATCGACCTTGATCCGCAGGCCTCACTGACAGCCTTGCATGGGGTTCAGCCTGAATTTGACCTGCTGGATGGCGGCACGCTCTATGATGCGATCCGTTATGAAGACCGGGTTCCGATCGCAGAGGTTATCCGCAAGACATACATCCCAAACCTCGATTTGATTCCCGGGAATCTCGAACTCATGGAGTTCGAGCACGAAACACCGCGGGCACTTGCCAAGGGCAATGCCGGCTTGTTTTTTTTCAGGGTGAAGGAAGCATTGGCACAGGTCGATGAGCAGTACGACGTGGTCGTGATTGACTGCCCGCCGCAGCTTGGGTTCCTGACCATGTCCGCTCTGTCGGCCGCGACGGGCGTCCTCGTGACGATTCATCCCGAGATGCTCGACGTGATGTCGATGAGCCAGTTCCTCAGAATGACGGCCGACCTGATGGACGTCATTGCCGACAGTGGGGCTGACATGTCGCATGACTGGATGCGGTATCTCTTGACCCGATATGAGCCGACAGACGCACCGCAGAACCGGATCGTCGCCTTCTTGCGGACGATGTATGGCGACAAAGTCTTGAACGCGCCGATGCTCAAGTCGACGGCCATCTCGGATGCCGGCTTGACCAAGCAGACCCTTTATGAGGTCGAACGCAGCGCCTTCACCCGGACGACCTATGACCGGGCCATTGAAAGCTTGAACGCGGTCAATGACGAGATCGCCCAGCTCATACAAAAGACTTGGGGCCGCTGATGACCGACAGCAAAAAGAAGCGCATGTCCATGCTCGACAGTCTCGCAACAGCGGGGACGCCGCCTGTGGCTGGAAGCATGATGTCGAGCAATCGAGCGCTGCGCTCTGCACGTGATGCTGTGGACGCGCACCATGTTTGGGATCTCGATCCGGCCGAGATCGAAGACGAGCGGTATTCCGATCGCCTTGATCCCAAGGATGTCCACGATCTGCGCGTGTCGATAGAGCAAAACGGGCAGACGGTCCCCATCCTCGTTCGGCGCCACCCCACCGAAAGCAACCGCTATCTGCTCGTCTATGGCCGTCGACGTCTTGAGGCAATCCGTGCCTCTGACAAGGTGAGCAAGGTCCGCGCCCTCATTGCGAATATGGATGATACGGCGGCGCTTCGCGCCCAAGTTTCGGAAAACACCGGCAGACGTGACCTAAGCTACATCGAACGCGCACTTTTCGCCCAAGAACTGCTCGATAGTGGCTTTGGCTCCCAAGCGCAGATTGCCGAAGTGTTGAACGTGACCCGTTCTGCAGTATCGATGTCGATCTCAGTTGCCAAGGCGATCGGCACGGCCTTGGCCCACGCAATCGGACCGGCTCATGGTGTCGGGCGTCCCAGGTGGGAGGCTATGGCGAAGGAACTTGCCGATAACCAGATCGGTATCGACGTCCTTTGCCGAGTTGCTCTTGATGTTCATGCAACAGTAGCCGCGAGCGAGCACGCCGACGAGGAGACTCAGGTTGATCCTTCGGTGGCGGCTTTTGAGGCCGTTGCACGGCAGGTAAAAAAGAATGTTGGCCCGACGCCCGGCAAGAAGCCGAGATCGAAGACCACTGCCCTTGTGATTGATGGTACGCCCGTGGGCGCGAGCAAGAGATCTGGCCGGGCGCTTCGCCTAGACCTGACGGATGTGGATGATGCCTTTGCGGAGTGGCTTGACGCCCGCGCACAGGACGTCCTCGAAGAGCTTCACGATCGCTGGAAACGCGAGACATGAAGAGAGGCAGAGCAGCAACAAAAA
Source organism: Roseovarius sp. 217 (assembly GCF_000152845.1). Classification (GTDB taxonomy): domain Bacteria; phylum Pseudomonadota; class Alphaproteobacteria; order Rhodobacterales; family Rhodobacteraceae; genus Roseovarius. The sequence goes on along the minus strand of NZ_CH902585.1, from coordinate 140,124 downwards.
GGAGGCACGGTACAGGCTAAAGAAAAGGTCCCGCAAAGCTTTCGCTCCACGAGACCCCAACTTTGATCTTAGCACTTTCAAGGTAGTGGGCCGACGCGCAAACCGCAAGTCATATCTGATTCGCGGAACAGCTTTTCTATGCCTTCGTGAATGACATCATGGACTACACACCGATTTCGCCGTTTATGCGGCCGATCTCGCACGCCCATCTGCGCGTGATCGAGCGGCCTGAGACGTCTGTTGCCGGCAAGCCCGTCAACAAGTGGGAGCTCTTGCGCGAATTGTCCAAGGCGCAGGCCGCCTTTGGTGTCTCTGAGCGCGATCTGACCGTCCTGCAGGGGCTTCTCAGCTTCTTTCCGGATGATGCGCTTGGCGGGAACGCTGAAATGCTTGTCTTTCCCTCCAACAAAGCGATCTGCGAGCGGCTGAATGGCATGCCCTGCTCCACGATGCGTCGCCATCTTGCCCGCCTGGTAGAAGCTGGCTTGCTCATGCGGCGCGATAGTCCCAACGGGAAGCGCTACGTGCGTAAGCACGGCGAAGAGCGCGTAGCCTTTGGTTTTGATCTATCCCCTCTCTACTGCCAATCCGAGGAGATCGCTCGGGCCGCTGAGGCCGTGCGTGAGGCTGAGGAGCGTGTCAGGCGTTTGAGGGAGGTCGTAAGCCTCATGCGGCGTGATCTCGCGGCCCTCGCGGAGTTCGGAGACGAAATACAACCAGGCCTAGGCATCTGGGATAAGCTTCGCGACAAGGCCGTCCTTACGGCCCGCGCGCTTCGACGCAAGCTCTTGCTTGAGGAGCTCACGGCGTATCGGGCTGACCTCGAGACCCTTCTCGATCAGGCGCGTAACGTCATTGATGGCCCTGAAACAGAAGAAATGAACACCAATGATGCCCGGTTCGAGCGTCACGATCATAATTCAAATAAAGAATCTATAGATCTTGAACCTGCCTTAGAAAAAGGCGGGGCGGCGGCCGATGTGCCAGAGAAGGATAACGATGCGCCTTTGGCTGACGTTGAAGAGCCGGACACACAGCGGGTGCCCAAGATCCCACTTCATCTGGTGATTGCGGCCTGTCCTTCGCTCAAAACTTTCTACCAAGGGGATGTTCGGCACTGGCACCAGCTTTTCGACGCTGCCTGCCATGTGCGGCCAGCAATGGGCATCAGCGCGTCCGCCTGGCAAGAAGCGCAGCGGTTCATGGGGCCCGAGCAGGCGTCGATCGTTGTTGTTGCCATGCTGGAACGCTTTGCCGACATCAGATCGCCGGGTGGATATCTCCGCGCGCTGACATCGAAGGCGGCGGCGGGTGAATTCTCCTGCGGGCCGATGGTCATGGCGCTGATCGGCCGAAGGAGCGCGGCGTGATGTTCACAGCTGTGAACACCCACGGCCTCAACCACCCATTCGGCAAAGTTCACAGCTGTGAACTATTTCCATTGGCGCATGACCAAACGGCATCGAGAGGGAAAGGAGTGTTGGTTTGAGGGTGACGGGAAGTGAGATCGGTAGAGTGGCTTCCGACGCCCGTCGTGGAGAAGATCTGATGACCAAAGCTGTCCAGAAAATCACCCTGTCCCCGTCCCGAGATATCCCTTTCGACAGGCTTGTGCTGAGCCAATCCAACGTGCGGCGCATCAAGGCTGGCGTGTCCGTTGAGGAACTGGCTGAAGACATCGCCCGCCGAGGCCTCTTGCAAAGCCTGAGCGTGCGGCCAGTGTTGGATGCTGATGGCACAGAGACCGGCAAGTTCGAGATCCCCGCCGGTGGCCGCCGGTTCCAAGCATTGTCGTTGCTGGTGAAGCAGAAGCGTTTGGCGAAAACGACGCCAATTCCCTGCATCGTGCGCGATCCTGCGTCTGACATCCTAGCCGAGGACGATTCCTTGGCCGAGAATATGCAGCGCGTCGCCCTGCACCCGCTCGACCAGTTCCGCGCGTTTGTGTCCCTGCGCGATAAGGGTCAGACCGATGCAGAGATTGCTGCCGCCTTCTTCGTAACGCCGCAGATCGTGAAGCAGCGCCTGAAACTCGCAGCTGTCGCCCCTGCCCTGCTTGAGGTCTACGCCGAGGATGGCATGACGCTGGAGCAGCTCATGGCCTTCACCGTGAACCCCGATCATTCGCGTCAGGTTCAGGTCTGGGATGTGATCAACTCATCCTGGAACAAGGAACCATTCCAGATCCGGCGCATGCTGACAGAAACCTCGGTCCGGGTGTCGGACCGGCGCGCGATCTTCGTGGGTCTTGATGCCTATGAAGCGGCGGGCGGCACGATGCTGCATGACCTGTTCCAGGGCGATGACGGTGGTTGGCTCGAGGACCCTGCCTTGCTCGATCGGCTGGTAACGGAAAAACTGCAGGCCGAGGCTGAGACGGTTGCGGTTGAGGGCTGGAAGTGGATCGAGGTCGCGCTTGACCTGCCCTACGGCTACAGCCACGGGCTGCGGTCCTTGTCCGGTGATCCGGCCCCGATGACGGATGACGAAGTCGTGGCTCATGCCAAGCTGCTCGCCGAATATCGAGCGCTGGAAGAGGAATACGAGGGGCAGGATGAATTCCCTGAAGAGATCGATGCACGTCTTGGTGTGTTGGAGGTCGCCATGGAAAAACTCGAGGCCAGGCCATTGATCTTCGACGCGGAAGAGAACGGGCGGGCAGGGGCGTTCGTCACGCTCGATCGCTACGGCGCGCTGGCAGTCTATCGTGGCTATGTGCGTCCAGAGGATGAGCCCGTTGAGGAGACCGAGGTCCAGGATGGTACTGATCCTGCGGTGGCGGGGCAGGGGGATTGTCATGATCTCACCGATGGACATGGCAGTGCCGCTCATGGCGGAACCGTCATCATGTCGGGTGGCCAGCCGATCGGAACTGACTTGCCGGAGGATGAGGATGACGGAGCGTTGAAGCCACTGCCCGAGCGCTTGGTCATGGAGTTGACGGCCCACCGGACGCTGGCGCTGCGTGAAGCGATCGGGCGCTCGCCCGACGTAGCGTTGACGCTTCTGCTTCTGAAGCTGGTGACGGACACCTTCCGTACCTCCTCAGCTTCGGGCAGCTGTCTCGAAGCCTCCGTGCGTCACGTCTACATGTCGGCGCAGGCAAGTGATCTGAAGGACAGCGTGGTGGCAAAGCTGGTCGATGAGCGTCATGCGGAATGGGAAGCCGATCTGCCGCTTGGCGACGATGCAGCGCTCTGGGACTATCTGACACTCCTGGACCAGGGCAGCCGTCTGGCCTTACTGGCGCATTGCCTCAGCTTCGGCGTCAACGCGCTGCATGAGAAGGTGAACCCGTACGGGGCAGGCATCTCTGCAGGCGGTCTGACCCGGCGGATGGCGCATGCCGATCTCGTGGCGCGCGCGACAGATCTCGACATGGTCGAGGCGGGCTGGGAGCCCACGGTCGACACCTATCTCAACCGCGTGCCCAAGGCCCGCATCCTCGAGGCCGTGCGCGAGGCGAAAGGGGAGGGGACTGCCCAACTCCTCGATCACCTGAAGAAGGGCGAGATGGCCAGTGAGGCCGAGCGCTTGCTGAAGGGCAGCGGCTGGTTGCCCGAGGTCCTGCGCCGGAACGATCTCGTGGCGCTGGACGGTGAGGACTGTGCCGAAGGGCAGGGGGCGGATGCGGAAGCGGCTGACAGCGTCAGTGAAGCTGACCTTCCTGCGTTCCTGACGGATGACCTGCCTGCTGAAGGCGCGTCGATGCTGGCCGCGGAATAATGTGATCCAGCGGGGGGGCGGAAATTCCGCCCCCAATCACCCTATAACGTAATAATATCAATGAGATGAGTACGAATACTCGCATTCGGAATGAGGAATCATGTCTGCAATAGCCATCATCGACACTGCCCCCCTCGGGGCGCTCATTCGCTACACCGACGGCAGCCCCAAGCCACCGGCACGCTTCGACCCGCGAAGCTGGCAGCCTGGGAGCGTTCGAACGGCGTCGGCCGCCTTGTGAAAAAGGAACCACCCCGGCATTATCCTACATGGACGGCTCCCGCGTCGTTCACGTTGCATGAGGGCAATTTCGCCTCTGAAGGGATGATCCTCGTGACCATCATGCGCGGCCATTCCGCTGACAGCGCCCTCGTCTTCGAGGTGGCCGAGGAGCCGACGCCCGGGCAGGTGCGTGTGTTCCTCGACTTCGGAGGCAACACGGAGCCGCTGCATTTGGCGGAATCCATCACTGCGGCCGAGCTTTGGATCGCCAAGGAAGGATACCGCAATGCGCGACTTGAAATCGTTGCCGATGAAGAGGGCTAAAGGGCAGGGGACGCGGACCTGGCCGCCTGAGCCCAACTGAAACCGAGGAACCCGCCCAAGTGCGGGCCTCTCATCCATCACAACCTTGCCCCGCGAAGTCGCAGGGTGCCAAAGGAACCATTCCTAAGGATGGACGTCTTCAACCAAGATCTTGGCCGGGAGGCTGGAGGCAAAAGCATCAGCGGGACAACCGTGATTGGGCCTAAATCTCGTCCTCGTCCTCACAGCTCTCAGTGCTTGAATGGTTGACCGACACGCTCAGCAACCTGATCGACTTCCGTCTGCTGCCCGAGCAGGCCCGCGATCTGCGCGGCACGGCAGCGCTGATCGAAGGGTTGGCTTGCGGCCGGTTCCTTACCGCCCGCGGGTTCCACTCCAACTGGTCCGCGAGGCCTTGGATGCGACGGAAATCGAGTCAAGATCTCCGCGACCACCTCTCCGGCCTGACAAAAGACAACACCCGATCTCATTTGCAGAAGTTCCAAGAATCTTTGCAAACCGAGTGGTACCCACACAAGAAGTTTCGACGCCAGGCCCATCCCATCCGCCTGTGTCCCAACTATAAGGTGCAACAGAAAAGCGGGCAAATCTCATGTGGGCTGCTTAATTTTTCGGCGCGGCGCACTAGTCATTGCATGTTTAGCTCCATTCAAGGCCCAAATGCTTGCGTCATTTGCAAAATCACTGTGCTTAGCTCGTCGGGTAAGAGCAACAGGTTCGGATACGAACTTTCGCGATGGGACACTCGGTCAGTGATGGCTGATGTGTTCCCCTGCACGGGGAAGGACAATGAATCTCGACAAAACGCCGGTCAAGATCGGTTTTCTCTATTCCAGAGCCGGCGTGACGTCCGTGGTTGAAGGCCAGCAGCGAAAAGCTGCCATATTGGCTGTTGAAGAGATAAATCAGAATGGTGGGCTTCTCGGCGAAAAGCTTTTGTTTTCCGGCTGTGACACGCGATCCAATCCTGCCGCGTTTCGTACGGAAAGTGCGCGGTTGCTGTCTGAGGAGCGGGTAGATGCCTTGTTTGGTTGCTACATGTCCTCTTGCCGCAAGGCTGTGCTGCCGACCGTGAACGATCACAAGTCGACACTGTTCTACCCGACACATTACGAGGGATTCGAATACGCGAAGGGATGTATCTATTCTGGTGCGACCCCCAATCAGAGCGCGAAATGGCTTGCCGATTTCATGACGCAGACCTATGGTGGCCGCTTTTTCTTTGTTGGCTCAAACTACATTTTTCCATACGAAATAAACCGCCTGATGCGCGATCTTCTCTCTAATCGCGGCGCGGATGTCGTGGATGAAGTTTATATTCCATTGGGCTCGACCGGCGACGAGATCGACTGCGTCATCAACCGGATCAAGCAAAGCCAGCCTGCTATCGTGTTTTCCACGTTGGTCGGAACAGATGCTGTTGATTTCTACAGGGCTTATGACAACGCGGGCTTCGACAGGACGGTCATGCCGATTTGTTCGGTTACTGCGGGCGAACCTGAGATGGCCGCGATGGGCCGAAGTGCGGCGGAGGGCAATATCAAGGCGGCTCCGTATTTCAGCGTGATCGACAGTGACGTGAACCGCCGCTTCGTCTCGAGCTTCCGGGAGCGTTTCGGGGAAGAGGCATCGCTTTGCGCCGAGGCGGAGGCTGCATATTTTCAGGTCAAGCTATTCGCAGAGGCCGTAAGGCAGGCCGGGGGAACCGATCGCGACGATCTGTTGCGTGTTCTGCCGACCTTCTCACTAGAGGCCCCGCAGGGCTTGGTGCGGGTGGACGCGGCAACAAATCACACGGTGTTGTGGCCTAGGGTCGCCATTGTCGATGCGGATGGCAAGTTCCGGATCGTGCGGGAAGCGTCTTCGCCGGTGATCCCCTCGCCTTATCTTATCCAGCTGGAAGATCCAGTTGCCCTTTCACATGCCGCTTTTGCCAAGAGCAGCCTATCATGAGCATCTTTCGATTAAAAAACCTTCGTGAGATTGAAGTCGTCGTGGTGCATCCCCCCGATGAGGATGGCATGATGATCCTTGACCAACTTGGCCGGATCGGTTGCCGCAAATCCCTGGCATGGCCGCCACCCAACACGCTGGCTGAGCAGATCGACGTGGCGTTCATCGGTCTGTTCTGTGACCACCATGAAGAAATCAAAGCGATGTTGAAGCGAACCGGGAAGCCGGGGCCGACCATCATCGGTTTGGTGAATTACGAAAACCCGGCCATGCTGCAACTGCTGCTGGATTTGAATGCGACGGCTGCCACCTCCAAGCCGGTCAAGAGCTTTGGCGTGCTGACCAATCTTGCCCTCGCGCGTGCGATTTGGCAGCAGCAGCTTGCCTATCAAGAACAGATCGAGCGGCTGGAACAAAAGATCAGAGGTCAGAAGGCTTTGGCCAAGGCCAAGCTGATTTTGATGGAAATGCACAATCTTAGCGAGTGTGATGCGCATCGAGTGCTTAGAGAACAGGCAATGTCCAAGCGTATTTCCATAGATGACATGGCCCAAGCGATCATCAGCGCGAGTGAGCTATTGTCAATGAAGCGAAGCGATGTATAGTTAAATCGTTGGCAACCATAGGTGCTTGCCAACACGGAAGAAGGCTGAACGCGCAATCTTACTATGACCCTGCGCGTTGATGACGGTGGATGCAGTGTCGTATCCAAGCCTGACCGCCCCTTAGGGGATCTGACCTCCGAAAGGCTGCATCATGAAATGCAGGGTCGCCGTCTTATGTCTGATCTGAGCCATAACTTGATGTGCTGAACGCCTGCGCGTGAGCATTAAAATCCTGTTCTGGCTTTCACCGGCAAATTCACTTTTCGCATCGGCGTGCTCGGTTTTGACGGAGTTTCAACACGCCGACCTTCCAGGAGTAAGGCTATGCTTCACCGCTTGCATTGCAGGTGCGTCTCTAGTCGTGGGCGCATGCTATGAACATATTCTCCGACATCATCGGTGCGGCCGATCAACCCGGTTTCCGCGAGGATCTGCACCGGTTGGACCACGCCCATGCGGTTGACCACCTGCGCCTGTCCCGGTCCGATCTGGCGCGTCGCCGATTTCGGGGCCTAACGGATGCGGGGCGCGAGATTGCGATTGCGCTGCCCCGAAGCCAACAGCTGTTTGATGGTGCAATTCTGGAATTGAAGGCCTCTGCGGCACTCGTGGTGCGCGTCGAGACCGAGGACTGGCTGCGGTTTGTGGCGCGGGATGCGGCCACAGCGCTCAGATTGGGGTATTTCGCGGGCAACCTGCATTGGCGGGTGCGTTTTGAGGGCGATGTGCTCTTGATCGCTGTCGAGACTGAGCGGCGCGTCTATCTCGACCGGCTGGAGCCGATGATTCAGTCGGGTGAAATCCGCCCCCTGCGAAGCGCTGAGGCCGCTTTGCCATGACGGATGCGTTATCTCTGCTCAGGATGTTGCAGACGACCGATAGCGCCTTTCCTTCAGGCGCCTTCGCGTTTTCTTCCGGGCTTGAGAGCCTGACGAACGAGGGCAAGGTGCGCGATGCCACAGGTGTTCACGGGATACTCACGCATCAGATCATCCCACGATGGTTCAGCTTTGATCGCCCCTTCCTGCTCTGCGCGATGGACGCGGCCAATGATCCGCAGCAGCTTTTGGAAATTGATGCGCGGTGCCACGTGCAGAACACCTCGGACCGGTTGGCTGACGCCTCGCGCAGGATTGGACGCTCTTTGTTGTCCGTTCATAGCCGTATCGGCACGCCATTCGTTGCCAGCTTCAACGCGGCCATCGCTCAGGCCATGCGCGGCCATGCGGGGGGCTATGAACCGGTGGTGCAAGGTGTCGTGGCCGCTGGTTTGGGGCTGTCGCCCTTGCAGGGCCAGGCTGGTGCGCTGAACGGGGTGGTCACGGCGTTCACCTCGGCTGCGGTGCGCCTTGGCACGCTGGGAGCCATAGAGGCGCAGTCGCTGCTGGCTCAGATCGCGCCGACGATGGCCAAAGAATTGAGCACGCCATGCCATGAGAAACCGGGGAGTTTTTCGCCCCTGTCCGAGATTGCCGCAGTCCGCCGCTCCACTGCGCATGCCAGCCTTTTTGCGACCTGAAAGACCATGATGAGGATCAAGGATACGGAATGCTTTTAACACCGACCGAACTTGAACGCTTGACGATCTTCACCGCGGCGCAACTGGCGCGGCGGCGTCGCGACCGTGGCCTGGCTCTGAACGCGCCTGAGGCAATTGCCATCATTTGCGACGAAATCCTAGAGGGCGCCCGCGACGGGCGCAGCGTGGCCGAGCTTGTCAGTTATGGATCGACAATCCTGACGCGGGACGATGTGATGCCCGGCGTTGCCGACCTTGTTCCCATGATACAGGTCGAGGGTGTCTTTCCAGATGGCACCAAGCTGGTCACGGTTCATGATCCGATCCGCCCCGGTGCAAACCCCGTGGCGGACGCCGAGATCAGACCCGGCGAATTCCGTGTCGCTGAGGGTGAGATAGAGCTCAATGCCGGGCGTGAAACGATCACCCTGACCGTGCGCAACACCGGGGATCGCCCGGTGCAGGTCGGCAGTCACTATCATTTTTTCGAAGCCAACAAGGCGCTGGACATGGACCGCGCCGCCGCCTTCGGCTTTCGGCTGAACATTCCGGCGGGCACAGCCGTGCGGTTCGAACCGGGGCAGGAAAAAGAGGTCAGCCTTTGCACCTTTGGCGGTGAGAAGCGGTTGAGCGGGCTGAACAATCTGACAAATGGCGAAGTCAACGAGGCCAACAAGATCGCTGCGCTAGAGCGCGCGCGCGCCGCGGGATTCAAGGGGGCCTGATCATGGTAAAGATGACGCGAGCGGAATATGCGGCGATGTTCGGCCCGACTACGGGCGACATGATCCGGCTTGGCGATACCGAGCTATGGGCCGAGATCGAGCATGATTTCACGGTCTACGGGGACGAATGCCTGCATGGGGGCGGCAAGACCCTGCGCGACGGGCTCGGCATGGCCGTGGGCGTGACAAGTGCGGGCGGATCGCTCGATATGCTGATTTGCAATGTTGTGGTGATCGACGCGGTGGTCGGGATCGTCAAAGGCGATATCGGCATCAAGAACGGCAAGATCGTCGCCATTGGCAAGGCAGGCAATCCGGCGACGATGGACGGGGTCGATCCGCGCCTGATCGTGGGGGCTGGCACCACCGTGCGTGACGCCGAAGGCATGATCGCGACGGCGGGTGCAATTGACGTCCACGTGCATTTCGACAGTGCCCAACTGGTAGAGCATGCTCTTTCGTCAGGTATCACGACGATGCTGGGCGGCTCCTTGGGGCCGATCACAGTCGGCATTGATTGTGGCGGCGTCTTCAACACCGGTAAAATGCTGCAGGCCGCCGAGCATTGGCCGATGAATTTCGGTTTCTTGGGGCGCGGCAACGCCCATCAGCCCGACGCGATGGTCGAGCAGATCGAGAACGGCTGTCTGGGTCTCAAGATCCACGAGGACTGGGGATCAATGCCGGCAGCGATTGATGCCTGCCTGACAGTCGCCGACGCGCTTGATTTTCAGGTGCAGATTCACACCGACACACTCAATGAAAGCGGATTTGTCGAGGATACGCTGCGGGCCATCGGGGATCGCACGATACATATGTATCACACCGAGGGCGCGGGCGGCGGCCATGCGCCTGATATCATTACGGTGGCGGGGCGGGCGAACTGCTTGCCGTCGTCAACCAATCCGACAAACCCCTTCACCATCAACACCTTCGACGAACATCTCGATATGACGATGGTGTGCCATCACCTGAATCCGTCGATTCCTGAGGATGTGGCCTTTGCCGAGAGCCGCATCCGCGCGCAGACTATCGCCGCTGAGGACGTGCTGCACGATATCGGTGCAATCTCGATGCTTGGCTCGGACAGTCAGGGGATGGGCCGCATTCACGAGGTTATCACCCGAACATGGCAGCTTGCCTCGAAAATGCGGGTTCAACGCGGGCGTCTGCCCGAGGAAACCGTGGCAAAAGGCGACAATCACCGGATCAAACGGTTCATTGCGAAATACACGATCAACGCCGCGCGATCCTTTGGCATTGCCGATCACATCGGGTCTCTTGAACCGGGCAAGATGGCGGATGTCGTGCTGTGGAAGCCGGGATATTTCGGCATCAAGCCCGAGTTGGTGGTCAAGGGCGGCTTTATCGCATGGGGTGCGATGGGGGATAGCGCCGCCTCGCTGATGACCTGCGAGCCGCTGATGATGCGACCGCAATGGGGGTCTTTCGGCAAGGCCGCGCCAGCCTGTGGGGCCTGTTTCGTGAATCCCCGCGCCATTGATAGCGGTCTGGCACAGCGGCTGGGCCTGACCAAGGGGTTGTTGCCCGCGCAGGGCACGCGGACGCTGCGCAAATCGGACATGTTCCTCAACGATGCCTGTCCTGACATCACCGTGGATCCCGCGACCTTCGAGGTGTTCGTGGATGGCGTTCTTGCCACCTGCGAGCCAGCGGAAAGCCTGCCGCTTACGCAAAGGTATATGCTGCGATGAACCAGTTTATTCCCCTGAGCAAAAGCAACAATCCCGGTCCTGCCCGGATCGGGATCGGCGGGCCTGTCGGCTCGGGCAAGACGGCGCTTATCGAGGCGATGATGCCGGTCTTTAAGGCGCGTGCGATCGAGGTGGCCGTGGTGACCAATGACCTCGTCACCAAAGAGGATGCCCGGCGCTTGCAGGCCAGCGGTCTGATAGATCCAGACCGCGTATCTGCCGTCGAGGCCGGGGCCTGCCCGCACACCGTGATCCGCGAGGACCCGACGCTCAACATCGCTGCCGCCGATGATCTAGAGGCCCGATTTCCCGGGCTTGACCTGATCCTGATCGAGTCAGGAGGCGACAATCTTGCCTCGACCTTCTCGCTTGATCTGGTTGATTGGTGGATGTTCGTAATCGACGTGGGGCAGGGCGACGATATCCCCCGCAAACGCGGCCCCGGCATCCTGCAATGCGATCTTTTGGTCATCAACAAGCTGGACCTTGCGCCACATGTCTTTGTTGATGCGGATAAAATCCTGATTGAGGCGCGCGAGATCAGGGCAAAGGCGCCCGTGATCGGCTGTTGCTGCAAAGGGGCCCGCATCACAGGCGTGGACGAAATCGTCGACATGCTGGCGCGTGAGCTGCTGTTTCGGGGGGTCGCGTCTTGAACGCCCTTGGCGCGATAGGTCTCGGCGCGCGCCCGGTTGCGGCGGAGCTTCGGTTTCGTGCTCTTGGTGGGCGCACATTTCTTGCGCGGCAGTTCACGCCGCATCCGTTTCACATCACGCGGCCCTTTTACCATGCGGGTGACCCGCAGGGAATGGCAACGCTCTATCTGCAATCGTCGTCGGGTGGGGTCTATTCGGGCGATGACCTGTCGCTTGAAATCGGGCTTGATGCGGGGGCGCAGGTGCATGTCACGACACAGGCCTCGACCATCGTGCATGACGCGCGCGGACGAGAGGGGGCCCGGCAAACGGTCTGTCTCGATGTTGCGGAGGGTGCCCGGCTGGATTACCTGCCCGATCCCGCGATCCTGATGACCGGTGCCAATTTCTGCAACCGTGTGACGGCGAGGTTTGGACGGGAGGCTCGCGTGATCCTGGGGGACGCGCAACTCAGCCACGATCCCGAGGGGCATGCACGACCGTTTTCACGGCTTGAGAACGAGGTTGAACTTATCAGCCCCGAGGGGACGGTGCTGCTTGATCGCTTTGATCTATGCGGTTCCGACTGGCCCGCCCGCACGGGTGGGTTCGCGTGTTCGGGAATGATGATTGTCGTCGGGTGTGCAGATGCGGGCGCGCAGATGCAACGTGCGGCAGACACCGTGCCCGGCGTTTATGCCGGCCTGTCTGTGTTCAGTGACCGGGATATCGCCCTCATCCGTTTTCTAGCCCCGGACGGGGCTGCGCTGTCCAAAGTGATGGCCGCCTTGTGGCGGGCCGCCGCGACCGTGCTGGACGGTCAGCCACCTGCGGAGCGCCGGAAATGACCCAATCCACCACATTTGCCACTCCTGAAATCAGAAGGATCAAAGACCATGCATCACGGTGATATCGCAAGCAGCCACGACTCCGTCGGAGTCGCGGTGGTGAACTATAAAATGCCCCGGCTGCACACGCGGGCCGAGGTGATCGAGAACTGCCACAAGATCGCGGAGATGCTGAAGGGCATGAAGCGCGGCCTGCCGGGCATGGATTTGGTGATCTTCCCTGAATATTCCTCTCATGGCGTCATGTATGACGAGACGGAAATGTACGAGACCGCCGCGTCAATCCCGGGCGAGGAGACGGCGATTTTTGCCCAAGCCTGCATTGCGGCGGATGTCTGGGGGGTGTTTTCGCTGACCGGCGAGCGGCATGAAGAGCACCCGAACAAAGCCCCCTACAACACGCTCATCCTGATGAACAACAAGGGTGAAATCGTTCAGAAATACCGCAAGATCATGCCTTGGGTGCCCATCGAGGGCTGGTATCCGGGCAATTGCACCTATGTCAGCGAAGGCCCCAAGGGGCTCAAGATTTCCCTGATCATCTGTGATGACGGCAATTATCCCGAAATCTGGCGCGATTGCGCGATGAAGGGTGCCGAACTGATCGTGCGCTGTCAGGGCTACATGTATCCAGCCAAGGAACAGCAGATCACCATGGCCAAGGCGATGGCCTGGGCCAACAACACCTATGTCGCCGTGGCCAATGCAACCGGCTTTGATGGTGTGTTCAGCTTCTTTGGTCATTCGACGATCTGCGGCTTTGACGGGCGCACGTTGGGAGAGTGCGGGACCGAGGAAATGGGCATTCAATTTGCGCCCCTCTCGGTCACGGCGATCCGCGAAGCGCGGCGCACGCTGCAATCCAACAACCACCTCTTCAAACTCGTGCATCGTGGCTACACGGGGATGATCAACTCGGGCGACGGGGACAAGGGCACCGCAGAAATGCCCTATGATTTCTATCGCAAATGGGTCGAAGACCCCGAAGGCACGCGCGAGATGGTCGAGGCCATGACCCGTTCCACCGTCGGCTCAGAGGAATGCCCGATCGACGGCATCCCGAACGAGAAAACCAAGGAAACGCATCGGTAATCGACAGTCTGGTCGGCGGAACGTCCGCCGACCCCCCTTTTTGATGGAAACAGCATGTCACTCGAAACGTACCGCCTGACCGAAGAGCCCCGGTACCACCCAAGTGCGGATGAGATTGCGCTTTATGAGGCGGCGTATGAAATGCGCTTGCCCGTGATGCTCAAGGGACCGACCGGGTGCGGCAAGACCCGGTTTGTCGAACATATGGCGTGGAAACTGGGCAAGCCACTTGTCACGGTGGCATGCCACGAAGACATGACGGCCTCTGATTTCGTCGGGCGCTATCTCTTGGGGGCTGAGGGCACGTATTGGCAGGATGGGCCCCTGACAAGGGCGGTTCGCGAAGGCGGTATCTGTTATCTGGATGAAATCGTCGAGGCGCGTCAGGACACGACCGTCATCATCCACGCCTTGACCGATGATCGCCGCATCCTCCCCTTGGAAAAGAAGGGTGAACTGGTCCGCGCGCATCCGGATTTCCAGTTGGTGATTTCCTATAACCCCGGCTACCAGAGCGTTCTCAAGGACCTAAAGGAGTCGACCAAGCAACGCTTTTGCGCCTTGGATTTCGATTATCCGGCGGCCACGATCGAGGCAAATATAATCGCCTCTGAATCCGGGCTCAACCCGCAGGATGCGGAGCGATTGACGCGAATTGCGGGCAAGAGCCGCAACCTGCGCGGCAAGGGACTGAACGAAGGCGCATCCACCCGGATGCTCATTCACGCGGGCCGCTTGATGGTTGCGGGGCTTTCCATCGCCCAAGCCTGCAAATTTGCGGTGATCACCCCAATAACGGACGATCCCGAGATGCGTTCAACCCTGTCGGCGGCTGTTGATGCTTGTATCTGACGGGATAAAGGCCGAGGCGCTGACGCCGGCCATTTGTCAGGCCTTCGCTGGCCCGGACCGTGACGTGTATCTGCGCGCCCATGATCGGCTGAATGGCGCAGGATATGGCGCAGGGGTCGCGCGCGCCTTTGCATCCGCGGCACCGCGTGTGGCCGAACATGCGGGATCTGCACAGGCCATCGCCATTGCTGCGGATGCCTCGCGGATCGCGATCAAGGCGCGGCCCCGCCTTGCAGCGACCTATCTCGACCTGTGTCCCGCGATTGCCGTGAAGCTGCGCAATGCGGCCGATTTTCAGGAGTGGCGCGGAATGATCGCTTCGGTTCTTGGCCGCAGCCCCAAGGCTGTCGGCGCCGTGTTGGACCGCGCGGAACTGCTGCTGGACCGTCTTGGCCTTGAAGGGTTTTGCGCATGGACCGAAACCGGGCTGCAGGTGGGCGGGCTCGACACCGATCAGGCCTTGGGCTTTTTCCGGCTAGAGACACCCGAGGCGCAGCGCCTGCTCGAACGCTATGCAGGAGAGGCGAATTTTCCAAGCCTTGAGGCGGGGCTTACCTATTTTCACACCGCTCTTTGGCGTCACGCGCCTGTTCTGCGCGAAGCGGTTGCAGATGCGTCGAACCGCCGGGCGCGGCGGACGGGCTTTTCGGACGGTATCATCTGGATGCCCGCGTCGTTTCCGGGCTTCAAAGGACAGGAACAGCAGCTTTACCGCGCCTCGCTTGCGCATGTCGGCGCACATGCCGCCTATGGCGGGCCGCGCTTTCCGTTGGGGCAGCTCAAACCGCTGCAGCTTGCCGTTATCTCTTTGATCGAGGATGCGCGGGTGGAAGCGCTCGCTTTGCGCGATATGCCGGGCCTCATTCGCTTGTGGTTGCCGTTTCATACTGCGCGGTTTGACGGTCTTGCGACGGCGCCAAACCTTTTTGCCGGTCTTGCGCGTGCCTTGATTGATCCGGCGTCCTGCCCCACCCATGGATGGACCCGCAAAGGTGTTGCGATGTTCGATGTCGCGTCCAGACGTCTGGACGATCCGGCCATATCGCGAGAAATCGGCAATATTCTGGGCAATGATCTCGGTCAGATCCGGGTTCAGTTCGATGCCCTGAGCTATGTGGTTCAGCCAGCCTATCGCGACGATAACCTCGGTCTTTGGGACGTGCCGGATGACCCGGATACGCCGCCCCCCTCGGACGAGATCGAAGCCGATCTGCAGACCGCACAGAACAGCGAATGCGACAACCGACCGCAGGACCGCAAACAAGAGCAGACTGCGCCAGATGCGCAGGCCCGGTTGGACACCGTCAAGATCATCGGCGCGCCCCTTGAGGCGGGGCGCAAGGTGTCTTGCCTGCCAGAATACGATCATTGCACGGGTGTCGAGCGCGACGACTGGGTGACCGTGAACAGCTATGAACCGGTCGCCGGGGATCATGGATTCTGGGATGCGCTGCGACAGCGGCATGGGACCACGATTGCGCGCATCAACCACGTGATCGTGAAGAACGAGGCGGGCAAAAGACGCAGGCTGAAGCAACAGGCCGAGGGAGAGACCCTTGATCTTGACGCCGCCGTTGATGCGGTGATCGCCATCCGGGCCGCGCGGCAACCGGATGATCGGGTCTACGCCTGCATCTTGCCGCCAGAGCGGTCGATTGCGGTGCATCTTGTTCTGGATATTTCACAATCAACAGCGGACCTTGCCGCGCCGGGCATAAGCATTCTGGATATGGAACGCGATGCCGCAGCGATCCTTGCTGGCACGATGCTGCAACTGGGCGACGATCTTGCCATCACGGCATTCAGCTCGGCGGGACGGCATGATGTCCGTGTGATCCCGATCAAGACATTTGGCTCGCCTTTGGATGAGGCAACGGGGCGG
The DNA here is from genome assembly GCF_000152845.1 of Roseovarius sp. 217. Classification (GTDB taxonomy): domain Bacteria; phylum Pseudomonadota; class Alphaproteobacteria; order Rhodobacterales; family Rhodobacteraceae; genus Roseovarius. The sequence goes on along the minus strand of NZ_CH902585.1, from coordinate 124,026 downwards.
GCACTGGCCGGGCTGCGTCCGGGGTTTTCAACGCGCATCGGCGCTGCGCTGCGCTTTGCGTCTCAACGCATGCAAGACGTGTCGCGGTATCGCAAACTTGTTCTCTTGGTCACTGATGGCGCACCGTCTGACATTGATGTGGCAGACCCAGAGTATCTGGTCGCGGATGCAAGACGCGCTGTTCAAAGTATGCGTAGTCAAGGGATCGACGCTGTATGCGTGGCCCTAGGCCCGGATGCAGGTCAGCGCCAGTCAGAGATTTTTGGGCGCAAATCCTGTGTTCAGATCACCGACATCGCAACTCTGCCAAGCACCCTTTCGACGTTTTACCTGCGGATGACACGATGACCCGGATGCACCGCCTTTCAATGCCGTTCGCACCTGTAATGACCTGCCTGTCGGTAGGGTTTGCAGGCCATTCCACGCGCAAGCTTCGCAACCTGGGAAGCGGCCCGTCGCCGCAGCAAGAGAATCACCCGATCAGCATCAAGCAGGCTCGGTATTTCGCGCTAAAGTTCAGTCCGATGTAGTTCACGTAACGCATTAAAATTAGACAGTTTTTCACAAATTTAGGCAGTCCCTTGGGGCAGTAATACTTGTGTCTAAAATTTTCGCTATAGGAATAAAATATTCCCCTTATTAATTTTTATTACTTGACGATGCTCCGGGATGGTTGCCAAATTTCTGTAATTGCACGGCAAAAAACAACCAGCCGGCAAGCTAGAAAAACCCACAGAGAGGAACAAGAAGATGAAATTCAGCAGACGGAAATTTCTGAAGACTTCGGCAATGGCGGGCGCACTTGCGGCACCGGGAATTTGGATTCCCAAGTCGCGTGGCGCTTGGGGTGCCACGCTGACCGAGGGTAAGCCGATAAAGGTCGGCGTTCTGTTCTCGCTTACGGGCGGTCTGGCGGTGCCAGAGGAAGACTCGACGCTTGTCATGCAATATGCGATCGACGAAATCAACGCTGCGGGCGGCATCGCCGGGTCTCCGATCGAGCCAGTGATCATCGACGCCAAGTCCGATTTCAGTGTCTACTCTGAAAAGGCGCGCGAACTTATCCTGCGTGATCAGGTTATTTCGATTTTCGGCTGCTATACTTCTGCCAGCCGCAAGGCGATCCTTCCCATCGTGATGCAGCGTGACAACCTGCTGTTCTACCCAACCTGTTACGAAGGGGCGGAATGCACGCAGAATACCGTCTGCACGGGTCCGCTGGCCAACCAGCACTCCAAAGACTTGATCCCCTACATGGTCGAAAACTTCGGCAAGCGGGTCTTTTTTGTCGGCTCCAACTATGTCTGGCCGAAAGAGTCGAACAAGAACGCGAAAATATGGCTGGAAAACGCGGGCGGCGAATTGCTGGGTGAGGAATACATCCCGCTTGGGGATTCAGAGTTCGGGCCGGTTCTTAACAAGATCCGCGAAGCGCAGCCTGATTTCATTTTCTCGACCGTGGTGGGCGCGTCTGACATCGCCTTCCACCGCCAGTTCAAGCAGGCTGGGTTCGATGCGGAAAAGATGCCGATTGCCTCGCTGACAACAGGTGAAATCGAAACCAAGGCGATGGGCGCGGAATACGGTGCTGGTCACTTCCTGTCTGCCCCGTATTTCATGGCGCTGGACAATCCGACGAACGAGAAATTCGTCGATGGCTTCCTCTCAAGCCCCTACGGCAAGAACGGTGTCACCCATTACAACATGTCCGAGACCTATAACTCTGCATATGTGTTCAAAGCGGCCATGGAAAAGGCCATCGCCGAACACGGGTTTGAAGAGGTTACACCGGCCCGCGTTCGCGATGCCTGCGCTGGCGTAAAACTGAGCGCGGATATCTCGCCAGAAGGCGAAACCTGGGTGGATGAAGACAACTTCAACACTTGGTTGGTTCCCAAGATTGGCATCTGTCAGTCTGACGGCAGCTTCAAGATAGTCAAGCAGGCGGATGCGCATGTCGCTCCTGATCCGTACTCGATCTATCCCGATATCGGAACGTGCAAGGCGAATGGTCTTGTTGCACCGGACGGAACTGTTCGGACCGACGTTATCTGATGCGGACCCGTGGTGGCGGGACGCACCCGCTACCACGCCTTCCATACCGATCCTTACTTCATGTCAGGGGGCACGAAATGGACATCTCGTCTATTGCTTTCGCCAATTCGCTCATTCTCGGGCTGAGCATTGCCGGAATTTTCTTTGTTGCGGCGCTTGGGCTGACGATCATCTACGGAACCGCCGGTGTGATCAACATGGCGCATGGCGAGTTCATCATGCTGGGCGCCTACACGGTCTATGCGCTGCAAACCTTTATGGGCGTGCCGTATTTTCTATGTATCCCGGTCGCCTTTGTCGTGGTGGGCGCAATCGGCTTTGCGATTGAGAAGTCCCTCATAAGGTATCTGTACAATCGTCCTCTCGACACGCTGCTCGCGACCTGGGGGGTGTCTCTTGTGCTTATTCAGGGAACGCGCCTGATCTTTGGCAGTGATCCGAAATATGTCCAAATCCCACAGTTTCTGTCGTCGAATATCGAAGTCGGCGGGCTGAGCCTTGGGGTGTTCCGCGTCTTTATCATCTTCATGGCGCTGGTGCTTGCGGCGGGTGTCTGGCTTATTTTTTACAAGACGGATTTCGGGATCAAGATCCGAGCTGTGACGCAAAATCGCGAAATCGCCGCGTCTTTCGGTATCAACTCGGGGCAGGTCTATTCCTTTACCTTTGCCTTGGGGGCCGGGCTTGCCGGTGTTGCCGGGGCCCTGTTCGGCGCGTTGAACATTGTTCTGCCGACGATGGGCATGGGATATGTTGTCGAGGCCTTCCTTACGGTTGTGACCGGCGGCGGCGCGCTTTTGGGAAGCGCCATTGCAAGCCTTGCGATTGGCGAGCTGCAATCCTTCTTCGCGCTCATCACCAACAGCACCTTCGCCAAGTTCCTGATCTTTGTGCTGATCGTCGTTTTCCTGAGATTCCGCCCGCAAGGACTGATCTCGGCAAGCGGCAAGCGTCGCTGAGAGAAACCACAATCTTATGACAGGCACTGATAAAAATGACCCATAACGCATATCACAACAAGACGCTGCAATGGCTCTTCTACATCGCCGTTCTCGCGGTTCTGGGCGCGGTGCCCTTGATATCAAACGACGCGTTCCTCCTGAATCAGCTTGCGATTTACGGTGTCTATGGAATGCTCGCCGTGTCGATCAGCCTGTGTTGGGGCAGTGGTGGCATCCTGAACATGGGTCAGGGCATAGCGTTCGGGTTGGGTGCCTATTGCATGGCGATGACCATGCAGATGCAGACCCAGGCCGATGGCACCATCCCGCCTTTCATGCTCAACAACGGTCTGGATAGCCTGCCGCTGCTCTGGCAGCCTTTCCAGAACACCTCGACAGGCATCTTCCTCGCGCTTTTTGTGCCAACGGTGTTCTACCTGATCTTTGGTGGGATCATGTTCACGGCGCGCGTGTCGGGGCCGTTCTTTGCGATCATGACATTGGCAACGCTCAGTGCCTTTGCGACGATCTTCGTTGATCTGCAACCCTACACCAATGGCGTGAACGGCATTTCGCCGCCCAGTTCGCTCAAGCTGGGCCAAACCGAGATCGACCCCTATTCAAGCGGTGCGTATTGGTTCGTCTTCGCCTTGTTGGCGGCATGCACTGTGGCGGCCAAACTGATCAATCAAAGCAGGTTTGGCCTGATCGTGCGCGCCCTCAAGGACGATCCGGAACGTGTTCGGTTCCTTGGCTACAATGTCGCGATCTACGAAACGCTGGTCTACACCCTGTCGGGTTTGATCGCGGCAATCGCCGGCAGCTGCTTTGCGGTGCTCACGCAATATGTTTCGCCCGCGCAATTCGAAGTTGGGTTCTCGATCTCGATTGTGATCTGGGTCGCGCTTGGGGGCCGCAACTCGCTGATATGGGCGATGTTTGGAGCTTTCACGGTTCAAGGCGCGCAAAGCTATGTGGGCGACCAGTTTCTCAGCACATGGATACTGATCCTCGGGTTCTCGTTCATCCTTGTGGTGCGGTTCCTGCCTGGCGGCCTTGCGGGCTTGGTCGAAACGCTTCTTGGGCGGACCACCAAGCTGAAGATGGAGGCCGAGCACGCCAACCTTGAATTCAGCGACGGGAAAGAGGTGTTGAAATGATCGGCGGATTTTTCAAAGTCGTGAACATCGAGAAAAGTTTTGGCGGTAACAAGGTTATCAACGGCTTCAGCCTCGATGTGGCGGAAAACACGCTGCAATGTCTCGTCGGTCCGAATGGGGCGGGCAAAACGACCATGATCGACCTGATCAGTGGCCGCCAAAAACCCGACGCAGGCAAGGTCTATCTCAATGGCGATGACATCACCGGCAAGGGAGAGCACGAGATTTCGCGCAAAGGTATCGGGCGCAAGTTCCAGATTCCTGCCGTGCTCAAGGGGTTGTCCGTGCGTGAAAACCTTGAGGTTGCCTATAGCCGCGAAGTGAACGCGCTGCGCAACATGTTCTCGATGAGGGCAAAGGGATGCGCGGAGAAACTCGACGAGATTTCCCAGCAGGTGCGTTTGACCAAACGTCTCGAGGTGGAGGCGGGGCTGTTGTCACATGGCGAAACCCAGTGGCTCGAGATCGGCATGGTGCTGATGCAGGATCCGGCGATCCTGTTACTCGACGAACCCGTGGCCGGCATGACCGAGAACGAGATCGGGCTGACAGTCGACATCCTCAACAAGCTCAAGCGCACCCATACGATCATCCTTGTCGAGCATGACATGGGTTTTGTGCGCAAGATCGCGGACGTGGTCACCGTTCTCCACATGGGGGCGCTTCTGGCGCAGGGCAACATTGAAGAGATCGAAAAGGACGACCGCGTGCGCGCTGTTTATCTTGGTACGGAGGATGCACACTGATGCTGTTGCAACTGGAAAAGGTGTCGTCGTTCTACGGGCGAACACAGATTTTGCGCGATATTGATTTTGGCGTGACTAAGGGCACGTGTATGTGTGTCTTGGGGCGCAATGGCGTGGGCAAGACCACCCTTTTGCGCACGATCATGGGTCTTGTCGACAAAATGACGGGCACGTTAACCGTCTCGGACAACAACCTGACAAAGGCGCGCACGGATGAGCGGGCGAAATACGGGCTGGGCTATGTGCCACAGGGCCGCCAGATCCTTGGCAACTTCACAGTACGCGAAAACATCCTGCTTGGCACTTTTGCCAAGGCTGATCGGAGTGGCAAGGTGCCGGAGATCTGTCTGGATCTCTTTCCCTATCTTGCTGAAAACCTCAACCGTCGCGCCGGTGAGTTATCTGGTGGCCAGCAGCAGCAACTTGCGATCTCGCGCGCGCTGGCGGTCGATCCGCAAATCCTGCTGCTTGATGAGCCCACCGAAGGCATCCAACCCAATATCGTGGCCGAAATCGGAGAGACGCTGCGCATGCTCAACAAGAAGATGGGCATCAGCATGATCCTGTCCGAACAGCATATCAAAGTGGCCCGCGATCTGGGGGATCAATTCGTGATGATGGACAACGGGCGCATCGTTGAATCCGGCGTCATTTCCGACCTCACCAACGAGATGGTCGACCGCCACATGACCGTTTGAAAACCAAAGCCACACATAACCAAGGGAGAAAAAAATGGAATCCATTCCAAAGAAGGGAACACCGGAGCGAGAGGCGCTGATCAAAGCGCATCTGGAATGTACGGAGTCGATGAAAGGCGTTGCCGGATTCTCGATCCTGAAATGTGAAACCCCCGGAGATACGACGGTTGTCTCGGGCGGGGTCCATGACGATCCGTTGCTAAAGCGGGTTTTGCTGCGCATGCGCGGGGAATCCACGGCGGGCAAGCTGATCATCATCTGCACAGAGGTCGAAAAGGAATGGCGCATCGGTCGCCTGTCGGGTGTGCGCGGCGTGCCGCCAGAGTTTGTTGATGACCGTGTTTTCACCGATGAGCAGGACGCGCAGCACGCCATCTTTCTGATGCGCCTCGACGAGCTGCCGGAAACTGCGGGCATGCCCGAGCACTACCGCGAGGGCTGGAAGCACCGCGACGACAACTGGCCTGTCACCTGATCCCACCCGGACAGGGGCCAAAGGAAAAAACCATCGTAACGGCAGGGGGCTGACAAGACGTCAGGCCACCTGTGAGACAGCCATAAGAGGAAAAGAACATGTCTGCAGCTATGCGACTTGCCGGCTATGCCGACACTTTCGGGGTGCATCCCGGAGGCACCATCAAATTCATGATCAATTGCGACGGCCCCAAGGAATTCAAGGCCGAAATCGTCCAGATGATCAACGGCGACACCAACCCACGCGGTCCCGGCTTTATCGAAAAAGCCGTGCCGGGGGGGCTGAACATCACGGTGCCCGGCCGCAAGCAGGTGATCCACAGCGGATCTTACGGCTATGTCGCCGATTGCAAGCAATTGCGCGTCGAGAGCTTCACACTTCAGTGCTGGATCTGGCCGACCGCGCCCAAGACGCATCCGAAATACTGGAAGCATGGCGAACAGGCCTTGGTCACCAAGTGGAGCGGCGGCAAGGGGTACGGCCTGTTTCTCAATGCAAAGGGGCATGCCGAGGTGCGCGTGAACGGCGTCACTCTCGAAAGCCCAGAGCCTGTCCGCGATCACGCCTGGCATTTCGTGGCCGCCACCTATGACGCGGCAAGCGGCGAGCTGATCCTGTATCACGAGCCGCAGGTGCATTACGCGCTTGATCCGGTGATCCCGCCCGTCTCCAAGACGATTTCGGAAAAAATCGAGCATCTGCCGATCCCTGCCGCTGTTGCGGCCTATGCCGAATGCCTATCGGACGATCCGACCGCGCAGTCTTCGGTGCCTGCTGGTGTGGTTCTGGCCGGAAAGTACAACGGTAAAATCGAAGCGCCGCGCATCTGCTCCAAGGCCTTGTCGCGTCAGGACATCGAGACGATGAAACTGGGCGCGCAATCGGGCCTGACAGAACGCCGCAACTCTGGCCCGACCGGTGCCTTGTCAGAGGTGATCGTTGCGGCGTGGGATTTCTCCCACGGGATTGACACGATCAAAGGCAAGGATTTCGGCCCCTATCGTCTGGACCTCGATTTCGTGAACCTGCCGACCCGAGGCATGACCGGCCACAACTGGAGCGGCACCGTCTTCGATTGGAAGGAAGCCCCAAAAGAATACGCGGCAATCAGCTTTCACGACGACGATATCGACGATGCGCGCTGGGAGGTCGATTTCGAGTGGCAGGTGCCCGCCGATTGCAAGAGCCGCTCTTACGCGGCCAAGCTGACGACGGCTGACGGCGATGAGGACTACGTGCCGTTCTGGGTCGTCCCGGAAATCGGCAAGGAGCAGTCCAAGATCGCCTTCATGGTGCCCACGATCAGCTATATGGCCTATGCCAACGAGCATGTCGCCTGTAACGCGGGCGCGGCGGAGCTGTTCATCTACCGCGTGCCCATCATGCAGCATCAAAACATGTTTCTGGCCGAGCACCGCGAATACGGTGGCTCGATCTATGACACGCATACCGACGGCACCGGGATCTGTTTCTCGTCCCGCCTGCGTCCGATCCTCAGCAACCGGCCCAAGTATGACCATTTCCTGGCCCAGGCCCCCTGGCAATACCCGGCAGATCTACATCTGATCTACTGGCTGGAAACCATGGGGTATGAGTATGACTGCATCACCGATGAAGACATCACCTATGACGGGCTCGCGCGTCTGGAGAACTACAATGTCATCATCACCGGATCGCATCCCGAGCACAACTCGGGAACCCAGCTTGATGCGCTGCACAACTACACGCAGCGCGGTGGACGGCTAATGTATATGGGCGCGGATGCTTGGTATTGGGTCCATTCCTTCCATCCCGCCTATGAGGACAAAGGGCGTGGCGTCATCACAGAGATGCGGCGCTGCGAATCCGGCATCCGCACATGGCGCGCCGATCCCGGTGAATACTATCACGCGGGCACGGGCGAGCTGGGCGGGATGTGGCGTTTCCGTGGCCGCTACCTGCATTCGGTGGCGGGTGTGGGCATGTCGTCAGAAGGGTTCGACGTTTCGAGCTATTTCTCAAGAACCCCGGAAAGCAACAACCCCCGTGTATCCTGGGCGTTCGAGGGGATCGACTATGACGAAATGCTGGGCAATTTCGGGCTTGTGGGCGGTGGTGCTGCCGGTCTTGAACTCGACATCGTCGATTTCACCCTTGGCTCGCCCCCCCATACGCTGACGGTGGCAACATCGGCGGGCCGTCATACCGAGGCGTATCTTCTAGTGACCGAGGATTTCGGCTTCAACCAGCAGGGGCTTGACGGCACGACGCACCCGCGCGTTCGCGGCGATATCGCCTTTCACGAAACGCCGAATGGGGGCGCATGTTTCTCGTTCTCGTCAATCGCCTATTGCGGCTCACTGCCTTGGAACAACTGCGACAACAATATCTCTAAGTTGACCAAGAATGTGCTGGATCACTTCATGGTCGATGGTCCGTTGCCCGCAGCACCCAAGTCCGAGATCCGGGCGCGGGGCCGTGCGGATGGCGATGCCGGAAACCCCGATCTGGTCCCGGCAGAGTAACGCAATTGGGGGTCGGCGCTGCGTGCGCCGGCCCCACCTCTAGACAGCGCACCCAAAAACCGGAGGCCCCAATGGTACGCAGACCTGACCTTGGCTATCGCGACGAGGGCGTGAACCTAAGCGATCCGAGCGTGTTCGACAGGGTGCGCCGACCCTTTGGCGAGGCAATCGGTCTGCCCCGGGTTGCCTACCGCTCGCTTCAGTTTCTCTACCTTGAAGACGAGGCCATCTGGACCCGAGACTGGGTATCTGTCGGTACGGTCCATGAAATTCCTGCAGAGGGCGATATCCTGCCCTTTACCCTTGGCTATCACGGTGTCCACGTTCAACGGATGGAGGATGGCAGCCTAGAGGCACGGTTCAATATGGCGCAACATGGCGGGTGCCGCATGGTACCAACGCAATGCCAGCAGGGTGAGCGCACCAGTTGTTCGTTCACCTCTTGCGGTTATAGCCGCGACCGGGGCCCGATTACCAAAGCAGAGGGGCCGGACAATACCCGCATCAAATACCAATATCTGGGCCTGCGCCCTGAGCGGCTGCATCCGGTTCACGTGGCACAGCTTGGCAATTTGCTGTTCCTCAACATCGACCCGGGCGGCGCCGACAGTGATCTGGCAGGTGATCTGACCCTGCCCGCGCCGGTAATGCGGCCCAATGCTGTGCGGGCGCATCGTCAATGGCTTGAATTTGACGCCAATTGGAAGTTTTCGGGCCAGATGTTGGCCCGCGTGGACGAGATGCTGACGTCTTCGGATCGTGCCATGCAGGGCCGCAGAGCCGCGTCTGACGGTTCGCAGATCGAGGTCCAATGGATTTTTCCCAACCTCATTCTGCTCACGCAAGGGGCCGAGACCTGCGCGATCACGCTCCAGCATACGGCGATCACGAAAACCCTGTTTCGGATAGAAATCCTGTCGGACTGTCCGCTCGATGCGGAACGTCTGGCGTTCTGGCACAAAGAATTGCTGCATGCCGGAACCGGAGCAGAGGCGCTTCAGGATAGCATCCCGTCAAGCGCGTCACGCGACCGGGGTCCAGACTGTGCCGTTGATCAGACGCAGGATCAGATCGCCGCGTGGTGGGCGCATAACGCGCTCAGCTCGCGTTTTGTGAAGATGCCGCAGGTCGACAGCGACATCCCGATTTTCCGCAACGTGGAGCATTATCTGATATGACCGATCTTTCCCTGCAAGAGCCTTCGGGCAAACTTGGCGACACCCTTGTGGAGGGGGTGGCCCTTTACGAGGCTGGCAAGTTCAAGGCTGCGTATGACCTCTTTTATGGCTGTGCCAAAGCGGGCGATGCGACCGCTTGGTTCTGGCTGTCAGTCATGCACATGAATGGCGACGGGGTCGCGGTTGACAAGCAGATGGGGTTCAAATGCTGTCTCAAGGCCGCCGAGATGGGCAGTGTTCAGGCGCAGACAAATCTTGGCGTGATGTATATACAGGGCGACGGCGTGACCGAAGATGCGCGCACTGGTCTGATGTGGCTGTGCCGCGCCGCCGATGCCGGTGACACCGGTGCGCAGTTCAATGCGGCCACGCTGCTGTCTGCAGGCAAGGTTGTGGACAAAGATCTTGAAACCGCGGCCAAGTATTACCGGATGGCTGCCGAAAGTGGGTATTTCCCGGCGCAGGCGCGGCTTGGGTTCAGCTACAGGAATGGGTTTGGCGTGGCCAAGGATTGCCAGCAGGCGTTTTTGTGGCTGACGCTGGCCTCTCAGCACGGCGCGGGCAGCGCGATCAGCATGCTCGAAGGTCTCGTGTCCGAGATGACGCCAGATGAGCTGCACCGTGGGCATCAGATGGTCGAGAAATGGATGCAGGACCACCGAGGCGGCGCAGGTGACGTTCGGTTCCGGGTGAGCACCAATTAATCTGAAAGGATTCGGTTTTGCGGTTCAGCGTTCAGCAGATCAAATACGATTTCCTCTATGCGATCAAAGAGTTCGACTCTAACGGTACGCAGTGGGAGGTGGTGACGTCGCCTGTGCCCCCAGCCGAGACGCTGTCCCGGATGGGCTTTGACGTTGAGGATTTCATCTATCTGGGCAAACCGGCGGGCACCCCCCGCGCCGCCGAGATTGTGAAGGCGTTCTTCATTCAGCGCTTTGGGACCGCCGACTCAGGGCGATTAAAGGCAGAGGGGACGGTCGAATGGGTGATATTGTTTCGTTCCAAAGACAGCCTTCCGAGTAAGGCTGATCTGCTTTAAACCGTAAGCGTCGACAGAGACTGATGACATTCACTGTACTTTAACAGTACGCCGAATGGAGCAATCGGCATCATGGAAATTTTGTGCAAGTCAAAAAATGGGGGTAGTTTTTGATTTCAAAGAAAACGTATCCGGGACTATGCGCCCCGGGACGCGACGCAGCACGGCATTGCCGACTGACTGCAAGCCATCCAGCGGCGGAACTTCTACCAGCTCGCTGCAGAGATCTGCCATCGCGGTCGCTACTAACACGAATACACCATGTCGGTTGACGTCACCGGCGACAGCCCGACTTGGCAGCCGCCCAGCGAGGACGCAGAGGAGATCGTGACCGAGGCGCTGCGTGATCTCGCCCGCTGGCTCCATCTTCAGCTTCAGAGCGAATACGACCACCTGACCTCGGACGAGTCCATCGAGGAGGGGATCATCGTCAACTACTACACGTTCACTGAAGGGGGAGGCGCTTTGGTGAGAACGAAGCTTTCGAAGAACTTTCCAAACCGATCTCTTGAAATGTACGTCAAAGTGGCGTACATGATGGATAGCAAAACAGGAGGCGACCATGCTTGGTTTCCATGACACCACGCGCGCAATCGATGAGCGTAACGAGGCCCGGATGAATTTCCGGACCAAGCCGCGCATCAAGACTGCGATTCAACAGGCGGCGGCGCTTTCTGGCGTGGACGATTCCGTCTTCACGATGAATGCCGCCTATCAGGCAGCGCTGGCAACGATCGCAGCGCATGAACGCACAGAGCTGCAGCCGGTCGATCATGAGGTATTTTTCGCGGCGCTCGATTCCCCGACGGCGCCGACAGACGCCCTGCGTTCAGCCTTCCGTCGGTATGGCAAAACGGTTGTATCGCAGTAAATGGCGGCATCACAACCGACGACCTCCACTATTGAGCCGTTCGATCCAGAGAGACATGATCGAGCGGCTTTTTCTTGCGGCGTCGAACAGGTCGACAACTACTTCCAGCAGACGGCCAACAAGCTCGCCAAGGCGGATAATGTCCGTCTCTACGTGATGGTCGACCCTTCTGGCACGGTCATCGGGTTCTATGCCCTGAATGCGCACGCCGTTCTCTATACGGATTTACCTGCAAAATTCGCGCGGACCCGGCCCTCGCATGGGAATATCCCTGCCGCATACATCTCGATGATTGGGCGTGATCAGAAGTTCCGCGGGGGCGGCTATGGCAGCGATCTGCTTGTCGATGCTCTCCGCCGAATTGAAGGTGCAGCCGATGCCATCGGAGTTGCTGTAGTCATGCTTGACGTTCTCGATTGCGGTAAACCCGACCGCGTCGCTCGCCGCAAAGCTCTTTACGAAAGCTACGGCTTCCAGTCGCTTGCATCAAACCCTCTGAGAATGTTCTTGCCAGTCAACGTCGTTCGGAAGCTGATCTCTGAGGAAACCGAAGACCATTTATAGAAAGTGAGATCACGCTGCCCATCTGATCGGGCGAGCCGGATCGTGTCCAAACCAGCACGTATAACCTGCTCCCATCAACCCATCTCTTGCAGAATATCCAGAATGTATGTATATTCTGCACGAATGGAGACCACGATCATGCATGAGCTTCCCGAGTTCAAGGCGGCCGACCTGACGCGGCACACAAGTGACCTGTTTGACGCGGCCATTCGGTCTCCGATTGCGATCACCAAGCACCGCAAGCCGAAATTCGTGCTGATGAGCATGGACCAGTACCAGCAGCTCGCGCGGGGGGCCACGCAACACGCTCACATGATCTACGAGATGCCAGAGGATCTCAAGGAGCTGATGATAGAAGGGCTTGAGCGGGACTTGACGCGGGCGGATGACTAAGCCTGCGGCTGGAGAGGTTTTCCGCTATCCGTTCTTGTGGAAACGCGAGCATTTGGCCGGCGAGACCGAGGGCCGCAAGACTCGGCTTGTCTGTATCGCCGTCACTGTTGCCAAGTCCGATGGCGAGACCGTGGTGTTCATCCTGCCGATCACGACGCAGCCTCCCTTGGCCTCGCGCAAGTTCATCGAGGTGCCCCAGATCGAGTCGCAGCGCGTGGGGTTGGAAACCCATGTCCGTAAATGGGTCATGCTGGACGAGATCAACACCGATATTCTGGAGCGGTCCTACGTCTGGGAGGACCGCGCACCCATCGGCACGTTCAGTGCCGTCTTCACATCCAAGATCCAGTCCAACCTGATCGCGCTTGCCAGGTCGGGTGGGGCATCCGTTGTCGATCGGCTGAAGTAGTCTCGATCACCGCAGGGTCTGCCCAGAGTCACTTGTTCCCGTCGATCCACTTCGACATCAGCCCCTTGTCGCGGAAACACTCATCCGGCACGGCGCGGCGTTTGATGCGGGCGAGGCGCTCGGCAAAGGCAACCTGCTTTGATGTCGGACGGCTGTCCTGCATGCCCGGGTTCATCTTGGCCTGTGCGTCGATCCAGGCGCTGAGCGACCGGCGGTCCTGCTGAACCTTCCACGGCAAAAGCGTCTGGTTGCGCAGGGCCAGCGCGCGCGCATAGGCGATCTGCTTTGGCGTCGCGGGCAGGGCGTAAGTGGTGCTTTCCATGGGGAATCCCCCTTGCTTGCTTGGTTTTCACCGTAGAACATAACGGGAACAAAAGCAAGCTGCCTGCGCAGATTGTTCTAAAGCACCGTGCCGACACGCCGTAGAGACCAAATCCGAAGCGCGTTTGTCATCAATGCAACCCGCTATACAGCGGTGATAAAACTCGCTAAGCCCCCCGAGTACGCGATCTTCTCAAGGGTCGCTTACAAAAAAGCCTTCCGTTGAGCGTATACAAAGTGGCCTGAGAATGTTTGCTGCGCCGGTATTATATTCCAGGCGGGCACTACAACCCGATACATCATTTGAAAGCTCTGGCCTAGCGGATTACATCCATGACGGACGGTCTTCGTCGTCCACGACACTAAGGACGCCACTTCCGCTGGTCCAGTTCCACAACACGATGTTGAAGTCCAACGCCGACGCGCCCTTGGCAAAACTCCGGATCAGAAGTCCTGCGAACCCATCAGCGATGAGGCTGCCGGCGAAATGCTGCGTCGGCACCGATCGGCTGTCGAGCATCTTACTGCGCCATGCTGAGTCAGTCAGCATGGCCTCTGTCATTCCGGATCGCTTTAGTCCGTCCTGATCGCGGGTGTCGAAAATTGGGCCGAGATCGGCGGTGTAGGACACGAGGATCGTGGGTTGCAGGCTACCGACCTGGTTGGCCTCTCTGAGCGCCGTCGTGGGATCAAGCGCCGTGTAGAGGGCAGGGGTGCCCTTGGCGTTGAAGCGACCTCCATAGAGTTCAGCGCCACGTCCTGAGAGAGGCTCTCGCGCATAGACCGGGTTTAGGGCCCGATAGAGTGGTCCTGTGTAGCGGCCATCCTTCAGAGGCATCAGGCGAAGACGCCTGCGTCGACTGCGTCGATGTATTCCAGAACCTGCTGTGCTTTGCCTTCCTGAACGAGCTGCATGGCAGTCCGGCCGTCAAACCCGGGTAGGGGCTCTGACCGGTACCACGCATAGGCCATCAGTTCCGATCCAAAGCGTGGTTCGACTTTGTTCAGCACCTCTACCAGTTCGCGCAGGCGGCGCTGTGTCTTGTCCGAACTGATGCGGGCTCGCCTCTGTAACGCGTCTTTGCCCAAGCCCACGGTCAATGCGATTTCCTCAGCCGAAGTGCGCAAGGTTGCGGCGATCTTGCGGGGTTCGAACTGCCCAGCTTCAGCGAAGTTAGTGATGTGCATGTTTTGCACTCCTACAGTGATACTGACGTCATATAGCGGCAATATTGCTGAAATGCAAGTTGGCATGAGGCTCTACGCCTCCGTTTCCCATTTGTACTCGTGACCCTGCGTTGCTTTGAGCGTCGGAAATCCTGATTTTTGAGCCTTTAATGTGGCCAATGCGCGGCTCTTTGCCGATAAAAAACAAGATAAGTATTTGATAACATTGCAAGGTTTGCGACTTTCGGGCAGGGGTTGCCGATCTTGGATCGCGACTGGAACGTATAGCATGAGATCATAAGAGTCGGCCGATTTTATCGGGCCCTTGGCTGTTACCTTGGCCTAGTTTGTCCAACAGAAAGTGAAAGTGTCCTTCGGGTTTTGTGACTGACGGATGAGGGCCTTTGGGGTCCCTCAGATGGGTCCGGGCCGGATTCCGGTCTGTCTTTCCTGATGAAAGGCATTCCGATGCAAATAGGTGTCTTGCGCGTGCTGCGCCCAACCGCTGCCTCGTGGTGGCGACATAAGGAACTACGCCGATCCGGCCAGACGGGGCAGGCACAGCGGCTCGAGCGGGAGACTGTCCTGCGCGATCTCGGCTATCTAAGGCAGGCGGCGACATTGCCGAGCGCGCATGTGATCTGCGGAGAGGGTGGGACGTTCATCCATCGCGGTTGGACAACCGTGTCAAGTTTAGCATCGATCGAACAGTTCGCTCTGGCCACTCTTGCGCTCGCACGAGGGACCCCGTTCATCGATATCCGACCCGTCACCGATGTCATCGCCTTCGCGAATCTTCCACGGGTGACACGAGACGGAACAGTCGATCCTGAACCTTTTGGTCCCGGCAGTTCCGTCTCACTGACCACCTACATCGACATGGTTGAAGGGCTCGGCGCGAGGATCGCAAACGATCCAAGGCCCCGTCAGTCAACCTGATCCCCATTCTCTCTCACCACCACACTAAAGGACGCCAGCCATGGCCAGATCCCGCACGCCCAAATTCGATGCCTCCGAGGTCATCACCAACGAAATCATCCGCATCATCGAGCGCGGCGTCCTGCCGTGGCGCAAGCCATGGACCGCAGGTGGCAGCTCTCGTCCCCTTAGGCACAACGGCGACGCGTACCAGGGGGTCAACAACTTCTTGCTGACCATGCGGACGGTGATGGCGGGCCACAGCTCGCCCTTCTGGATGACCATTCCACAGGCCAATGCCCTGGGCGCCAAGGTGCGCAAGGGCGAGAAGTCCTCCGTCGTGGTGTATTATGGCCAAAGTCGGAAAGACGCCGATAGGGAAGACGACCGTAGCGATGGCGATGATCGCTCAGAGGATGCCCGGATCTTCCGCTTCCAGAAATCCTACCGCGTGTTCAATGCCTGCCAGATCGAAGGCCTGCGCGACAGCTTCTACCCCGACCCTGAGCCAGCGCCTGAACATCCGCCGTCCGAGCCCATCCCGCATATGCAGGTGTTTTTTGACGCGATCGACATCACGACCGTCTTCACGGGGACAGAAGCCTACTACCTGCCCCCCGTGGACAAGGTTTACATGCCATCCATCAAACGGTTTCAGGACCCGCGCAATTTCTACGGGGTCTGGGCACATGAGCTTGCTCATGCCACGAAAGCCCCGCATCGGCTGAACCGCGATTTTGGATTCTCGAAGTTCGGCAACACCTCGTACGCGCGCGAGGAGATCGTCGCGGAATTGACCTCGGTGTTTCTGGGTCAGACGCTCGGCTTCACGGCGCATACGCTCGAGATGAATGCGGCTTATCTGCATAACTGGTTGCGCGTGCTGCGGTCGGACAAGGGCGCGATTTTCAAGCACGCCGCGGATGCGCAGCGCGCCTGCGACTACCTGATCGCAGGATCTGAGGCGGGCAGGGCAGGGGGTAGCGCCAAGGCCGCCTGACTATCCCATTGCCGCGAAGCGGAGAACGGAAGGTGAGAGCTGATTTTGTTGAAAAAGTCGTTGGATTTGATGTTCCGCGTTGAGCTACTGTGCTGATTTTGTTGAACGACCGGTGTCTGGTCCTGTTCTTAGCCGGTGGCGGGCATCAGTGGCTTGAGTTTTGCCAGTTTCCGGAGGTTTTGGGCGGTTGCTGCGAGTGTAAATTCATCTTGGACGCCGCATGGGCCTCGCAATCGTAGCCTGCCCAAGCCGAGGATGCGTTTGAGATGTGCGAACAGCATCTCGACCTTCTTTCGGCGCTTCTGGGCCGTCGGGTTGTATTCGGAAGCAACGCAGTACCGCGCGAAGTCCCGAACAATTTCGTATTCCTCGCGGCGGATACGACGGGTGTCTGTGTTGGGGCAGCATTTGGCTTTTGACGGGCAGTTCTGGCAATCGGATTTGAGAGCGCCGTAGTTTTTCGCTTTCAAGCCTGGAGCATTTCGGGCGGGGTCCGAGTAGTTCCGCCGGGTATGACGAAGCTCTTTGCCTTCCGGGCAGATGTACTGGTCATTATCTTCGTCCCAGGTGAAGTCGGATCGTGACCAAGTGCCATCCTTGCGCTTTGAATGGTCAACGACAGGGATGAACGGGAGGATCTTCCGCTTGAGAGTCAACCAGACCAGATTGTCGGATGAGCCATATGCAGTGTCCGCAGCGACCCAATCGGGCTTCAGCCCAAAGCGTTCTTCAGTCCGGTCGATCATCTTGCGCATTGCACCCACTTCGGCCTGCCGGATCGAACGGCTGGCATCTACATCCATAATGATCCCGTGATCCGTATCGATCAGGTAATTATCGGAATAGGCAAAGAAAGCGGGACCTTTGCGCGCTGCCGTCCATTGGCTGGCAGGATCGGCGTGTGCAGTGAACTTGGGCTTCACTTCGCTGGCTGCGCCGAAGGCCTCATCGTCCAGAACGTCGAGATATTCGCGCACCGCGCGTGGCGCGTCATTGGGAGCAGCCTCGCGGGCCGCCCAGTCTTCGGGGTTGCTAGGCAGCCGACTCATAAAACTCGATCCACAGCCTGATCGATGCCAGTTTGATCATCGACAGGAAATTGCGTGAGGTCTTCTCGTATCGGGTTGCGATACGGCGGAACGAGGCTTTCAGCCTGCCAAAGAAGCGCTCGATTTTGTTGCGTTCCCGGTAGATTTCAGCATCAAATTCGGCGGGTAGTTTACGGTTGGCCTTGGGAGGGATCACGTCGATAGCCCCCTGTTCCCAGATCATATCCCTGATCCAGTCTGCGTCATATGCTTTATCCGCGAGCACATGTTGTCCAGGTTGCAAGTTGTCCAGTAGCGTCTTGCACGGCGGCGCGTCATGGGCTTGACCGGGTGTCAATTCATATCGGATCGGCAGCCCATCCTGATTGGTAAGTGCATGTATTTTCGTCCCTAATCCGCCCCGTGAACGACCTAAACAGCGGCGTGGGTCTTTTTTTGAGCGTGGTGGCGGAATGATGCGCACGCACGCTGGTCCCGTCGACCATCACCATGTCAACGTTATGCGCGTCGGCGATGGCCTCCATGATCCGGTCCCAGTGGCCTGCATAGCTCCACCGGTTGAAGCGGTTGTAGACCGTGGTCGGTGGGCCGTATTGCTCTGGTAGATCAGCCCAAGGGATGCCGGTGCGCAGGACGTAGAAAATGCCGTTGATCACGCGGCGGTCATCAACCCGCTTCTTGCCACGTGTTTTGTTGGGCAAGACAGCTTTGATGAACTCCCATTCCAGATCGCTCATATCTGATCGCGCCATTTGCATTCTCCCGCCCAGTTTTGTGCGAGAGTGAATCACAAACTTATGCTTCTAAACAAGAATTAATGAGTGTGCTGCCTAGAATTCTGCTTCTGAACATCAGCGCTGATCAAGCTGGCATCCACTGCAAAGCCCTGACCGCCGACAAGCCCTTCCTGCATACAGCGTGCAACGGTCATCACGAACACATGGCGCAAAAGACCACTCTCGCGGAACCGGCCGTGCCGGTTCTTTGAAAAGGTAGAGTGATCCGGGATGCGATCATTCAGATCAAGGCGACAGAACCACCTATATGCCAGGTTCAAATGGACCTCTTCGCAAAGGCGGCGTTCAGATCGAATGCCGAAGCAATACCCCACCAACAACATCCGGATGAGCAGCTCGGGATCAATAGAAGGGCGACCAGTATGGCTGTAGAAGCCCGCCAGATGTGCACGGATAGTGCTCAAATCGACAAACCGATCAATGGAGCGCAGCAGGTGATCTTGAGGGACGTGGTCTTCCAGCG
Organism: Roseovarius sp. 217; assembly: GCF_000152845.1. Classification (GTDB taxonomy): domain Bacteria; phylum Pseudomonadota; class Alphaproteobacteria; order Rhodobacterales; family Rhodobacteraceae; genus Roseovarius. The sequence goes on along the minus strand of NZ_CH902585.1, from coordinate 105,275 downwards.
AGAACTCGTAAAACAGCGCCGCCTGCGCTTCCTGCTTTGGTCCCAGCATTGCTAATCCTCCCGTTCACTACAGGAATTGAATCAGCGACTTGCCCTCCGATCAAGGAATAGTTTTTCAACAAAATCAGCCCATTGTGCAAGATGCTGCAAAAGGCGCGAAGGGCTGCTATCCGAAAAGCGCACACGTCATGGGTGGATCGAAGGCCCCCCAATGGTGTGACTGCATTGGATCAAACCCTTCGCTTCGGGTTTGATCCAATGGCTGTTGTTCGATGACAGGTTTTTCGGCCAACGCCTGCCATCAAACAACACTGTCCACTTAGCCGGTGGCCCGGTTCTTTCCGGAACAACCCACTGGCCCAACCATCTCTGACCACTCCAGATTACCGGTATAACGCTTGGCAATGTGCCCATTCTCATCGAGCGCAAAAAGGTACAGCCAGCGATTATCAAACAAGGCACGCACACCGTCGTGCCGACGCAGGATGTCTGTCATCGCCTCATGGGGGGCCTCAATGCAGACGGACAGACGCAAAGGATCATGGGCGTAACTCTCGCCCTCATGCACCGATTGCCAAGGAAGGCCTGCACGCAGGGTGCCGCCATTGCCTTCGACCACGCCAATTCCGCCGGTGACATTGTGCAAGAGCTTGTTGCCGGATCCAAATGAATCGGGGGCCACGGTCGAGCCGTAATATTGCAAACTGATCCAGCTGGCCACGACCACAGGGGCCGTCATGATCAGTTCCAGCACACCGAAATCCTTGTCTTTGTGCCAGTCATAATCATGCAGGAACGCCCGCCCCGAGAGGCTTTTGCCTGCCGTCCGCTGGCGCGGGGCTGCGATGAAGGCCTTGCATCCGGCAAGCGCCCATTCCGGCCGGGTTTCGGCCCAGTCGCGGCTGCGGAGGTCGATGTCGGCGTCGCTATCTGCACGCGGCAAGCGCAATGCACGCTCTGAGCGGGTCACGATGCCAGCCTGTGCGAACCAGTCCTTGGCACGGGCGATGTCGGCGGCATGGGCAGCGCAGAGCTGATCGGCTGAGAACAGCGTGATCGCATCGGTTGTCGTGTCATGTAATGCGCCCAGAAAGTGCGTATCTGATGGGATGGCGATGCCGCGATCAGCCAGCCCCGACCGCACATCAGCGCTGTTGAGTAACCCCGCCAGAAGCCGCGCATTCACATCGCCCGCGTAACCGCCGCAGGCACCGCAGTGCAGTCCGCTGGCAAAGGGGTTGTTGACCACATTGGCCCCGTGCCCCGCCAGAACAACCAGACGCGCGAAATCCGTCGTCAGCGACATGGCGCGCAGGATGGTTTCGGCGGCGTCGATTTGTGCTGCCAGTGGCAGGGGCGGATCAAAGCGCGGTGCGGGTGCATTGGCAGCAGATTTGGGTGCGATGTTCAACGCGTCCATGACCAGTTTGCCCGCATAGATCGGCCCTGTCGCCTCGACGAAAGCAAAGGATGACACGGCGGCCAGTTTGAAGCGGCCCCAGGCACGGTGTGCGCGGGATTTAAAGCGTGCGGTCTGCGCGGCGTTGACGTTCTCGCCTTCGGAGGTTGAGGTAACGCCGGGGTTCAACAGAACCGGGAGCCGCAATTCATCCACATCCGAGGCAAAGCCCTTGTGCGATGCGGTCAGCCCGAAAAAGCCCGCAAAGCCCAGCGTCCGGATCTCCGGGTTCACCGCCTCTAGCGCACGGCGGAACACTTCGGAGCGCACGTCGATGCAAAAGGCGGCCTGCAGTGCGGGCCGGTCCTGTACGGATGCAGTTGTTGGAGCGGCGAAGGTTGCGGCCAGTTCACGCTGCACCGCATGTTCCCATGCTTCTTGCAAAATAGCGTTGATCGTCAGATCACGGTCAGCAATGACAGGTTCGGCGTGCGCAGTTTTGACACGCTCCCACGTATCGCCAAGCTGGTCTTTGTACTGCGCGAACAGCGCTTCTTCCCACAGCAACCGGATCGTCAGCAGGTCGGTGATGGTCTGGTCCGTCCCGCCTGCCAGTTCCGCCTGCCACAGATGGTAGCGTGCGACCTGCGCCCAACCGCCCAGCGTGAACAAGAGCTGATGCAGATAGGTGTCCAGCATGTCTTCGGTCAGGCCCAAATGGCTGGCAGCGCGGGCGCGGGCTTCTTCCGCTGTGTCGGGGGTTTCGCTCACGAATTGGGCAAAGCCGGTCAGTCCAACAATTTCGGGTGTCAGGTCATGGGTCGCATTCTGCCGCCATGCATCATACGCACTACGCCTGCGTGGTGCCGCCCAAAGCGCCTGCCCCTGATCAAAATAGCCCGCTGCCCATTGGCCGATCCGGTCCGCCAGAATGCCGGGCCAATCTATGCCCGACACTTTGGCAGCCAGATCCGCAAGGGTGGGTTGCGGTGCAAGCGCGCGTGTCGGGGTCGCGGCCCCCTGTTTGATGTGCGCCAGATCTGGTGCGTGGCCGTCCTCCAGCGTCTCAAGTGCGGCCGCGATATCGGCGTCGGTGATCGTACCATCCGCGATCAGGGCTGCGTAATGTGCCCGCGGCATCGTGACGGGCACGCCGCCGACGCGGCCCAACCGAGCGCCGACCTGTGCAAGCGTTTCGTCCGTTTGGCCCAGAAAGGGGTTCACAGCGACAGAAGAGGCCAAAGGCCAGACCGGCGGAATGGCGCGCGCGGCGGCATCGCTGGCTGTGGTCATTGCGGCGGGCGACAGTTTGGATGTCGAAGTCATTGGATCAATCCTTTCCCAGTATCAGGAGGTGTGTTTTGTCGACCAACCGCGCAGCAGTTTGTCAAAGATGGCATTGGCATAAAGACCGTTGGACAAGTGGACCCGCAGCCCGGCAGCCGCAGGATGGTAGGCCCAGAGCGGGAACATCGCCTGCGCCATTGCGACCAATCCGAAGCTCAACAGGGCCAGCACGATCAGCCCCCATTCCAGCGGACCGGGGGCGGGTGTGGCGGGCAAGGTGCCTGCCATCAGCCAGTCAGCCCCCGTTTGCAGGGCAAAATATCCCACGGCAGCGGCGACCGAAAAGGCGGCCGTGCGCTTTGTCAGCATACGCGGGGCGGCATCGGCAAGGCCTTGTGCCAGCAGGTATGCGACGCCAAAGATTAAAATAGCGCCCAGTGCGATGGCTTGTGGGGATTTACCCATTAGGCCAAAGACGAAGCCCACCGCGCCGTAAATCACCAGTGCAATCAGAAACGCACGACCGACTGCGACACCATTTGGGATCGCCACGGGGCCAGGCCTGCGGGTCTCTGCCACCCCGTTCACAGCACCGCCAGAGGCGAGGAACGCATGCGCCTTGTAAAGCGAATGGGCCACGATATGCAGCAACGCCAGCGGAAACAGGGCAAGGCCACACTGCAGGATCATGAATCCCATCTGCGCCACCGTCGACCACGCCAGAGAGGTCTTGACCGCCGATTGTGTCAGCATGACCATACCCCCAAAGAGCGCGGTGAACCCGCCAATGATGACAAGCACCGCCAACACGCCCGGAGACAGCAGCATCACATCCGCAAAGCGGATCAATAGGAATCCACCGGCGTTGACCACGCCCGCGTGCAGCAGTGCAGAGACCGGCGTGGGCGTCTCCATGACTTCGGTCAGCCAGCCGTGCATTGGGAATTGCGCAGATTTAAGGATTACGGCAATGGCAAGAGCCGCTGCAATCCATGTGGCATGCTCGCCGCCCTGTCCGGTGCGTGCCGCCTCCAGAATGGCCGCCAGATCACCCGTTCCGTATGCGATGAAAATAAGGACCATCGCTGTCAGTATCGCGGCGTCCCCGAGCCGGGCCGAGACCCACTTTTTACGCGCCGCACGCTGAGCGGCGATACGCTCGGGATAGTGGAGCAAGAGTTTGTGCAATGACAGACTTGTTACGATCCATGCCAAGGCTAATTGCAGGATATTGCCGGATGTCACCAGCACCACGACAGCCGCCAGTGTCAGGCATAGCCAACCCGTGAACGGCCCCTGCCGAGGGTCACCGTCCATATAGGTCGCCGCATAGCGAACCACGACCCAGCCGACAAATGTGACCAGCAGCAGCATCACCACACTGATGGCATCCAGTCGGAATGAGACGCCAAGGCCATATGCACCGATCAGTGGACTGGTCCCGGGTCCGGTCAGTATCAGCATCAACGCCGAAAGAACGGCAATAGCCAAGGTACCAAGCGTGCCGATCTCGACTTGTCGCAAGACGGGGAAAGGCCGCATCTGCGGCCCGCGAAAAGCAACGAATGCCAGCACAATAAAGACGATAGTGGCGATAAGGGGGAAGAACGCGGTGAACAAAGCTTGGTATCCTTCTGAGAGTGGCGGAGCGTCCTGTTCGGATAACAGCCCTCAGTCGGGCAAGAAAATACATTGTTTGATCAAAACCGTTCTGTTTAATATATGCAAATGGCAGAAATCAACTATCACCACCTGCGCTACTTTTGGGCCGTGGCCCATGATGGCAACCTTACGCGCACGGCAGAGCGGCTTAACCTGTCGCAATCTGCGGTGTCGGTTCAGATCAAGCAGCTTGAGGCGTCTCTTGGCCATCCGTTGTTCGAGCGACGCGGACGCCAACTGCTCCTGACCGAAGCGGGCCGTATCGCGCTGGATCATGCGGATTCCATCTTTGCTGCGGGGCGAGAGCTTGTTGGAACCTTGCAGGACAAAGGCCGCAGCCGTCAGGCGATCCGTATCGGGGCACTGGCCACCCTTTCGCGTAATTTTCATATGGAATTCTTGCGTCCGGTCCTTGGTCGGCAAGATGTAGAGATCGTCCTGCGCTCTGGTACGAGCGCGGATTTGTTGCAAGCGCTTGAGGCGCTCAGCCTTGACGTTGTGCTGATCAACCGATCCCCTGCGCGGGACGCGGTAACCCCCTTTGTATCGCACCGCTTATCAGAGCAACCTGTTAGTCTTGTGGGCACGCCTGCCTTGCTGGGCGACATGTCTGGCCTCAACGCGCTATTGACGCATTTACCGGTCATTCTTCCGACAGTGGATACCAGCGTGCGGACCGGCTTCGATGCGCTCGCCGACCGGCTTGGTATCCGTCCGCAGATCGCGGCCGAAGTCGAGGACATGGCAATGATGCGCCTTCTGGCACGCGAAGGCGTGGGCCTTGCAGTGCTGCCGCCCATTGTCGTTCAGGACGAACTGACCAACGGCAGGCTGATCCAGGCAGAGCGTTTGCCGGGCATCGGCGAGATTTTCTTTGCAGTGACATTATCGCGCCGCTTTCCCAATCCGATCCTTTCGGAATTACTTGAAGACCGTGCCCTTTAAGCGCACGTACGACATCTCCAGCACCTAAGGACACTCAACTCCGGTTTGAAAATCCGGTTCAGCAACAGATCACGTATACGCTTGAGGTAGATGGCCAAATTCCAACGTCGAAGAAACGCTCAGACGCGAGAGCTTTCCGAAACCTGCCATTGGCGCAGCCGCAGCGAAAGCAAACTTTGTCCCGCCAAGCGGACTTTCGCAACTGTTTGGGCCGGGCAGCTTTTGTCGGGAGTCTTCGACCAAGCGGAAAAGAAAAAGCGGGCTTTGAGAAGGGTGTTTCAACTTCTCAAAGGAGAGCCCCATGACCAGTACCGCTCAATCCCGGACAGACGGTCGGGATCCGACCGAGATCGCCGCGCAAAACGACGCGTTTCGCAAGCTCGCCTGTCTCGGGATCCCGCCCGCGCAGCCCATCCAGGGCCGCATGCATGTGACCCGCTCGCTCATGGAGGCCGGTGACGGCTTCATGGCCGAGGCGGTGAAGACCACCGGTGCGTTCGATACCTTCGAGCCCGAGAATGACCCGGAGGGCTGGCACGATTTCGGGGCGGTCGAGATCCGGGGCGAGACCGTGTTTTGGAAAATCGATCTCTATGAGGCGGATTCGGATTTCCGCTACGGTGCCGAGGCCCCGGACAATCCCGCCACGACCATGCGCGTGCTGACCATCATGCTGGCGCGCGACTGGTAGGGGAGGGGACTCCCCCCAGAACTTAGACCTCAAGCGATGAAGGACCACTGACCCCTCAGAGGGAAAGTGGGCCTTTTGTCGTGGTGATCCCTGAAGCCGGGGATTGGTCATGCGCGAGAACGCGCGGGCCACAGCTCACCCATCTGGAAGGATATCCCATGACCACAAGTTTCGCCCCTCTCACCGTCGCGATTGGCGATCTGACAGCACACCCCGCCAATGTGCGCAGCACCTCTCCTGAGACCTATGATCCCGAGAACATCGCGCATCTCAAAGCCAGCATCGCCGTTCTGGGCCTGCTCCAGCCGCTTCTCGTCCAGAAGACGGGCGGCAAATACGCCGTGCTCGCCGGCGGCCGACGTCACGCCGCGCTGAGGGAGCTGGTCGCTGACAAAGCTGCCAAGGGGTTCACCGCGAAGACCAAGGTGGACTGCCGCCTTGTGCCGGAGGATTGCGATGTCACCACGGCGCTGTCGCTCGCCGAGAACATCACCCAGGCGCCGATGAACGCAATCGACGAGTTCGAGGCCTTCGCCCGGATGATGGAGGTCGACGGCCAGACGCTCGAGACGATCGCCAAGACATTCGGCACGACCCTTGCCGCCGTCAAAGGCCGGTTGCGCTACGGGCTGATCCAGCCTGATATCCGCGCCGCAGCCCGGGCCAAGACGATCACGCTCGATACGATGAAGGCCTTTGCCGAGCACCCGAGCCAGGAGGTGCAGCGCGAGGTCTATGAGGCGCTCACAAAAGACGGCGGTTATCTGCAGGCCTACACCGTCCGTCAGGCGCTCAAATCACGCGGTGTGCAGGTCAGCGACGATATCGGGGCCTTCGTGCGCGAGGACTATGAGGCGCGCGGCGGGGCGATCGCGTCCGACCTTTTGGAGGAGCATTCCGTGCTCGAGGATGCCGCACTGGTCGAGACCATCCTGCTCGAGAAACTCATGGCCGCCGCCGAGGATGCCCGAATAAGGCTGGGCTTTGCCTGGGCCGATGCGATGGTCCGCTACGATTACGCGGCCATGGCCAACTATGGCCGCGTCTATCCCGGCCCGATCGAACCTGATGAACCTGCCCAGAAGCGCGTGGATGAGATCACCGCCGAGCTTGAGAGGTTGCAGCTCGAGATGGAGAACGAGGGGCTCGAGGACGATGCCTACAACGCCCTTTATGAGCGCGTGGACGCCTTCGAAGAGGAAGCCCGCGACCTGCAGGAGGCCTACAGCGCCGAGGACCTTGCCGGCGCTGGTGTGATTGCGTCGTGGTCGGGTGGCAATGTCGCGCTCCATGTGGGCCTTGTGCGCCCGGAGGACAACCCGAAGGAGGCGCGCGCGGGCGGCTCCTCGGCCAACACGACTGCGGAGGAAGCCCCGGACGCCGGTGAAATCACCTACCCGGCCTCGCTGGCTGAGGACCTCAAGACCGAGCGAGCCATGGCCCTTGGCGCCGCAATGGCGCTGCATCCGGAGGCCACGCTCGATCTGACACTCTTCAAGCTGGTGAGCGACGTTCTGGGTCGCGGCATGAGCGTCACGCAGGCGATCAAGGTAGAGGCTCGTAAGGAACATCGCAGCCACGCCAAGATGGACGAGATCAATGAGACCTCGCTCGAGCAGGTGGCGGTGGCGCATGATGCGCTTGATCTGTCTTGGCTCGATGACACCCGCGCGCCCGCCGATCAGTTCGCGGCGTTTCGCGCGCTCGATGCGGGTGAGAAGGCCAAACTCGTCGCCTATGCCACGGCCAGCACCACGCAGTCCTGTTTTGCGCGGGACCGGCAGCGTGACAGCCTGATGCATGACTTCGAGATCGAGATCATGCCCGACATTCGCGCGTATTGGACGCCGAACGCGGCGCTGTTCAATCGCTTCAAGAAGGCTTGGCTCCTGAAGATCCTCGGCGAAGATCTGGGCCTCGCCCAGGAGGCGGTGACGCTGGCCTCTTCGAGCAAGAAGGAGATCGTCGCCTTCTGCGACAAGCTCTTCGCCGAGCCCTTCGCCACGCTCACGGATGCGCAGCGCGCCGCCGTGGCCGCCTGGTGCCCGCCGATGATGCAGACCGCCGGTCTCGCCTGTGATGAGACGGTGCCCACTGCGGAAACCCCGGAGCCTGACAGCGAGGTCGCGCAGGCGGCCTGACGCATCAAGTGACCCGCGCGAGGCATTCCCCGCGCGGGTCGACCCTTCCAAACCGAACAGAAAGACATCCCCATGGCTATTCTCAAGTTTTCTGCCTCCGCCGTTGCGGCGCAGATCGCCCATGCGCGTGCCTGCAAGACCTTCCTGCCCAACTGGAACGGGCCCGTGGACAGGCCCGCTCTGATCCTCATCGTCGGCAATGGCGTGCATCTGCGCTCGAACGGCATCGATGGCACGACCACCCGCATCGTCACCACCGAGCAGGCCGATCCCTCCTTTGCCTTCGCCGACGGCATGAACCCGTTTCGCGACAGAGACTGGATGGCGCAGCGCCGCATGGCGTTTCGCGATCTGACCGGCCAGTTCTACACCGACATCCTCGACGATGTGCAGGTGCTGATCGATCGGGGGCAGGGGACGATCCGGCTCGCCACCGATGGCCACAGCATCCGCGTCTTCCTGCGTCGGGCCTCGGACTATCTCATCGGCGGGACCTACGAGGTGCCCTCGGGCCTTGGCGGCACCTTCCGGGTCATCCTCAAGGATGCCTGCGATATCTTTGCGATCGTGCAGAACTGCGGCAATTGCGAGGATTTCGACGCCATGCAGCCCTACCGCGTGCCGCTCGATGCCCTGATGGAGATTGATGATCGGAGGGCGGCGTGATGGGATGGCTCTTCTATACCGATCGCCGCGTCCAGACCTACGCGGATGAGAAAGCGGAGATCGCCCGGCTCTGCACCTGTCATGGCGACACGCGCAAAACCGAACTGGTCAAGGCCTGCAAGGTCGGCTCCACCTGGTATGCGGCGGCAAGGGTCACCAATCTCGACGGCACCGCTGTCGAAGACGCGACCTATGTGACCGATGCGGATGGCTCCATCACTTTCGGGGCTGTCTTCCTCACCCGATATGATGACGGCTGCTGGGGCTTCAAGGACATGGAGGAAAGCGCTGGCCCGAACGAGTCTCGTGCTCCCCTTGGGTTGATCGAGCTCCTCTCCGACCTGAAAGACCCGGACAGCTACGCCCAGGACTGGCGTCAGCGCTGCCGGGATTGGGCTGCGATCCCGGACTACGAGGAGGGTGACAAGATCAGGCTCGCCACCCCTGTGACGCTCACCGATGGCAGCACCTGCCAGATCGTCACCGCGACGCACTACAGGCGGGGGCGGCAAAAACGCCGCTGCTACCGCATCGAGGAAACCGGCGGGCTCGTACGGCTATCAAGGGCCTCACTTGCGGGCTCGGAACTGCTCAGCTCCGCGAAGGGTGCGGCCAGTCCCGTGCTGGCGGAGTATCTCGCGGGGCGAAATTAGGTTCTGCGTCGAACGGTTCATCGACCTGCCCGGCGACAGCAGATCCTGCGGCTTATCTTGACAGGGCAATGCAAGTGCATTACCTATCACATGAAGCAAAGACCCCATTCTTTCAGGAGACTGCCATGACAGCGCTCGCCCAAGATGTCTCGAAGCTCACCGATCGGTATCAGACGACCGTGCCAGCGGGTGTGCGCAAGCAGCTCAAGCTGGGCAAGGGCGACCAGATTCGCTACTGCACCGAGCCGAGTGGCAGGGTCTATATCGAGCCCGTGCGCACCGAAGAAGAAGATCCCGCGCTCGGCGCCTTTCTCGATTTTGTCGAGGCCGATATCAAGGCGCATCCGGAACGTGTTCGAGCGTTCGATGGGGCGTTGCATGACCGTCTTGCAGCACTGGTCGGAAACGTTGACGTCGATCTCGATGCGCCGCTGTCGCTCGAGGATGAATGAGCGGCGATAGCGTGCCCGACCAAGCGTCACTCGTCGTAAACGGATGGTCGATTTATGCGCATCCGCTCTTTCTGGACCAGCTCGAAGGGCTGACCCTGGAGGTCGAGGCGCATAAGGCACGCGATCCCAAGACCTGGCGCAAGAAAAATTCCACGAAACGGCTGGCCGCCATCTTCAAGCTGGTCACAGAGGCCATACCGGCGGACCCGGGTACCGCAGCCTTCCGGCAAGGCGGCACACTCGGCGATCACCGCAAGCACTGGTTCCGGGCGAAATTCTTCCAGCAGTATCGGTTATTCTACCGCTTCAACAGCGATGCGAAGGTCATCGTGGTGGCATGGGTGAATGACGACAAGACCCTGCGCGCCTACGGCAGCAAGACGGATGCATATGCGACGTTCAAAGCGATGCTGGAAGATGGCAATCCACCTGACAATTTCGACGCGCTCTTGAAAGAAGCTGCAGCGGCGGACAAGCGGTTCGAGAAATCCCTTGAAGCGGTGCCCGATCGGTAAGTGGCCAGTAGAAGGCTTGCTGTGACCCTATGGCACTATCGTTTACGACGCCACGCTGGAAAATGTAGCATCGGCTGATAATACGGTCGGAGAAAGCACAATGAATGAGACGGAAAAGGATAGGCAGCACCTCGGGCTAGAGGAGCAATGCGCGCCTGACCTGACGGGGCACCGTTTCCCAATTGCTGTGCGCGTTGCAGACATGCCCGATGACCTCGGCAAGCTGCTGGATATCGGGCTCGAGGAGCATTTCCGTGGCCGCTGAAGCGAATTCTTATGACGCGTGGTTTTGCGCGCAGGTGCAGGCCGCGCTGGAGGATGCACGCTCGGGAACATCTCAGGTTCAGGTGATGCAGGCCGCACAGGCATTGATTGATGCGAAGCGGCAGGTCGAACCCAAGTCCTGACCAAGCCTTGGAGGTCAGCGCGGTCTGATCGCGTCACCCTGAAAAGCAAAAGTGGGCTTTTTGTCCTTTGGAACTCAGACCCTGATCCAAAGGAAACCCTCCATGTCCAGGCCCAATCCGGCAAACACGGCTCTCTCAATCTCCGACGCTGATCTCGCCTCTGCCCTCGCGCAAATCGGCGCGGAGATCGACCACCAACCCCTGCGTAGCTCAGCGCTCGCGCGCATCATGCGCGAGACGTTTCATGGCAGCGATGCTGGCGGTGCCTGGGACTGGCGCATGGCCTATGACCTGATGCAGGCTGCGGCTGTTCAGATGCTGCTGGGTCGAGACGGCGCGGCAGGCGACATCGCCGCTGCAAAGCTGCTCGCCTCACGGCTCCTGACAGAGACGCGCCGGTCGGAGCAGCAGATCCGGCTGCAGCAGTTTTCCACGCCGCTGCCGTTTGCCGCCCTGGCGGAGCGGGCCGCGGCGATCCGCAAGGGCGAGACAGTGCTCGAGCCCTCCGCCGGCACGGGTGCCCTGGCTGGTTTCGCCGCCCGGGCTGGTGCCACGCTTTTGCTCAATGAGATCGATCCATTTCGTCAGCGCCTCCTGCGGGCCGTCTTTGGCGGCGATGTGACGGGTCACGACGGCGAACATATCGACGATCTGCTGCGGACGCCGGTTCTGCCCGACGTCGTGGTGATGAACCCGCCCTTTGCCTCCTCGGTCGATCGTTTCCGGGATAAACACATCGCCGCGAAACACCTCATTGCGGCTGCCAAACGCCTGGCAACTGGTGGCCGGCTGGTGGCGATCATGCCGGCGGGGTTCAGCCCGGAGCGTGATGCCGCGCATTGGTCGCGCGCCTGCGGCCTGCTCACGCCGCGCCTAGCGCTGACGATGCCCGGACAGGTTTACCGCAAGCTCGGCACCTCGGTGGAGACCCAGCTCATGGTCTTCGACAAGGTCCAAGAGGACGGCGAGCTCATCCGCGCCACAGTCCAGAATCTGGAGGAAGCCCTTCCTTTTGTCGACGCCGTGGCCGCAACCCGGCCCGAGGCGCGCCCCGCACAACGGGCGGCGCAGATCCTTCACGTGCGGCCGGTCGGTCCATCATCGGCCCCGCGCAAGACCGCCGCTTCACCCGTCGCCGTCACCAAACCCCAGGCGAATGCCGTCCGCCCGCTCACCTTCACGAGCTTCGATGTCCCGCGCGACAACACGCCTGTCTGGGACATCTATGCGCGCTACCGCCCGCAGCGGATCGAAATCGCAGGTGCGCAAGAACATCCCACGCCGCTGGTCGAGAGCATCGCCATGGCCTCTGTCGCGCCGCCGGTGCCCTCAGGCGCGTGCAGTGATGGCTTGCGCCTGCCCGCACGATTGATCGAGGAGGGACATCTCTCCGAGGCACAGCTCGAGACCATCATCATGGCGCATGATGCCCATGGACGTGACCTGCCGGGGCGGTTTACGATCGATGATGACCAGACCAAGCTGACGCGCTCCGATGATGACCCGGAGGCACGCGCCTATCGCCTTGGGTATTTCCTCGGCGACGGCACCGGTTGTGGCAAGGGCCGCGAATGCGCAGGGCTCATCCTCGTGAACTGGCTTGCCGGGCGCAGGAAGGCGATCTGGGTCTCCAAATCCGCCACGCTCATCGAGGACGCGATCCGCGACTGGACCGATCTCGGCGGCTCGCCCGCCGACATCCAGCCGCTCTCGAAATGGAAACCGGACCAACCGATCCAGATGGGTGACGGTATCCTTTTTGTGACCTACGCCACGCTGCGCTCGGCGGGCAAATGCGGCACCACGCGGCTGAGCCAGATCTTTGAGTGGATGGGCGAGGGCTTCGAGGGCGTGCTGGCCTTTGACGAGGCCCATGCCATGCAGAACGCGGCAGGGTCCGAGCAGGGCAGGGGGGTCAAACCCTCGCAGCAGGGTCTTGCAGGCCTGCGGCTGCAACTCGCGGCACCGCGCGCCCGCGTCTTCTACATCTCGGCAACGGGCGCCACCAGCGTCCACAACCTCGCCTATGCAGCGCGTCTCGGTCTCTGGGGGCAGGGGCCGGAATACCCCTTCCCAAGCCGCGAGAGTTTCGTCTCGGCCATGGAAGCCGGCGGCGTGGCCGCCATGGAGGTGGTCGCGCGCGATCTCAAGACGCTTGGCCTCTACACGGCCCGCGCGCTCAGCTTCGATGGCGTGGAGTATGACGTTCTCGAACACGCGCTGACCCCGGCCCAGATCGAGATCTACGACGCCTATGCGGGCGCCTTCCGCACGATCCACCACAATTTCGAAGCGGCGCTGACAGCCACCGGCGTCAATGACGCCTCGGGCGAGACCAATGCGTCGGCCGCACGCGCCTCGGCCAAGTCCCGGTTTGAAAGCACCAAGCAGCGTTTCTTCAACCACCTCCTGATGGGCATGAAAGCCCCGAGCATCATCCGCGCCATCGAGGAAGATCTGGCGGCGGGCAAGGCTTGCGTCATCCAGGTGGTCTCGACGGGTGAAAGCCTGCTGAAACGCCGGCTCGAGACGATGGATCCGGAGGATGAACTCGTCGAGGGTGCCTTGACGCCGCGCGACTACGTCTTGGGCTACCTCGAACAGGCCTTCCCGATCCATGCGCAAAAGCTGGTCGAGATCGACGGCAATATGGTGGCCGAGCCGCTCCGCGATGAGACTGGCGCGCTGGTTGTCTCGCGTGAGGCGCTCGCTTTGCGTGACGCGGCCATGATGGAGTTGATGACGCTGGCGCCAATCCCTTCGGCGCTGGATCAGATCCTCTGGGCGTTGGGAGACGAGGCTGTTGCCGAGGTCACGGGGCGCGCCGTCCGTCCTTTGAAGGCAGAGGACGGCCACCTCTTCATCGAAAAGCGCGCCGCCAGCAGCAATTCCTCCGAGACCCAGGCCTACATGGACGGCGAGAAGGATGTCCTGATCTTCTCGGATGCGGGCGGCACGGGCCGCTCCTATCACGCGGCGCAAACGGCGAAGAACCAGAAGCGGCGGCGGCACTACCTGCTGGAGCCCGGCTGGCGTGCCGATGCGGCCATCCAGGGGCTCGGCCGCACGCATCGCTCGGCGCAGGTCAGCGCGCCCTTCTTTCGGGTCTGCACCTCGGATGTGCATGGCGAGAAACGCTTCACCTCGACGATTGCTAAGCGTCTCGACCAGCTCGGGGCCTTGACGAAGGGCCAGCGGGAAACCGGCTCGCAAGGCATGTTCCGCGAGGAGGACAATCTCGAAAGCCCGATCGCGCGGGCGGCGCTGCGCGGGTATTACGCCGATCTTGCTGCCGGACGGGCCGAGGCGATGAGCTATGAGTGCTTCACCGACTGGACGGCCCTGCGGCTGATCGACAAGGACGGGGTGCTGCTTGAAGAGCTTCCCCCGATCCAGCGGTTTCTCAACCGGGTGCTTGCGCTGCCCATCCACATGCAGAACGCGCTCTTTGCCGAATTCATGAACCGGATCGCCGATCAGACCGAACGGGCGCGGGCGGCGGGCACGCTCGATCTCGGCGTCGAAACCCTGCGCGGCGAGAAGATCGAGCAGGTCTCCACCGAGGATCTCTGGACCTGCCCGAAATCCGGCGCGGTGACGCGGATCATCGGGCTCGAGGTGACGGACCCGGTCCATGTTCTGGACGCCAAAGAGGCCATGTCGCGCAATCCCGACAAGCTGCCGATGGTCAATCGCGCCTCCGGTCGCGCGGCGCTCATCTCGGCGCGCCCTATGCAGATGTATGACGAGGACATTGTCGCGCTGATGCGCAAAGCGGTGCGACCAAACGGGTCGAGCTATCTCGAAGAGACGCGGTTCGAGTCCTCCGCCTGGGAAGAGATCGGGCAACCCGAGTTTGCACGGCTTTGGGATGCCGAGGCTGCCGCCCTTCCCAAAACCACCACGACCAAGCTCTACCTGCTGACCGGGCTGCTGTTGCCAATCTGGAAGGACATTCCGACCACCAATGAGCGAATCTACAGGGTTACACCCGACGGTGCGACCGCCATGATCGGGCGCACGCTGAGCGAGAACGGGGCGGCCGCGCTGCGCGCGCGCTTCCTCGTCTCCAATCCGCAAACGCCAGAGGAGATGTTGACCGCCGCCCTCGGCACCACCGCGCCTGTCGATCTGGGCCGAGGGATGACCCTGACCCGTCGCCGTGTCGCAGGCGAGATGCGCCTTGAGCTTGGCGGTGCGGATAGGGGAATGATCGACGGCCTGAAGGCTCTGGGCTGCTTCACCGAGATCATCGCCTTCCAGCTTCGGGTGTTCCTGCCGCATGGGGACGGGATCGACACAGCGGGCATTCTGGCCCGGATTGCGGGTCAGTCATCAGACGCTACAGAAGACGTGGCTCCAGTGGCAGCAGAATAGCGAGGAGGATCGCATGACACTCGATGAAATCAAAGCCGCTGTCGATGCCGGCCAGACCGTGCATTGGGCCAATACCAGTTACGTTGTCCACAAGGACCGGCTCGATCAGTACCTCATCACCTATGTGCCGAACGGCAGCTGCATCGGCCTGACCGACCGGGAAGGGCAACGGTTGAACGGCAAAGAGGCGGAGTTTTTCATCGCGCGATCGAAGGACGGCGCGGAAAATCCGGGCAGCCAATCAAGACCAGACGGGCAGGGCAGGGACGTAGCACCCGGAGGCGCGGGGACATTCCCACTCGGACGGCAGCTCTGACCCGTGGGCGGGGCTGAAAGGAAAGCATCTGTCTTGAAATTCAAGGCTGCGTTTCTGACCAAAGCCGATTTTCGCTGAGAAGCGTGTTCGCGAGTATGAGGAGCTTTCTCATCACAGCGGTGATTGCAACTTTGAAAGGTTTGCCGGCTTTCTTGAGACGCTGATAGAACGCGGCCATGTCCTTGTTCCAGCGGATCGCGACGACTGCAGCCATATACATGACGTCCCTCACTGGTTTGCGTCCGCCGCCTATCCTGCGTTTTCCGCGGAAGCTGCCTGAATCACGGTTCATGGGCGCGACACCGGAGAGAGATGCAACTGCTTGGCATTGGCGCCGCCCAGTTCGTTCAGCTCGGAGATCAGAGTTGCTGCTGTGGTCAGGTCAATGCCCGGGATCGATGTAAGAATTTCGTGCTTTCGTTTGATGCCATCGTCTTCCTCAATCAATTCGGCCAATAGCTTTTCGAGATCTTTGCAATGACGCTGGCACAAAGAAATGCGCGCCTCGATCTGCGCGGTCACCAGTTCGTCCAGTGTCTGTGTTTCTTGTTGTTTCAGGATCTTCATTTCATCGACGATTTGCCTGCGAGCGACTGTAATCTCTGCAATTTTTGCTTGCAGCTTGGAAGGCGCGTGCTCGCCGGAGGTCGAACTCTGTCACCATATTCAGCCAGGATTTGCGCATCGATCCTGTCGGTCTTGGCCAGGCGGCCGACCGATCTCGCGAAGTTCCTGCTCCGAGCTGGGTTCGCGACAGCAGTCTTAACGCCAGCTTTATGAAGCGTTTCATGCGCCAATCTGTGATAGCGTCCTGTCGCCTCAAGGATCACAAGATCTGCGTCGTGATCTCGGCAGACTTTGACCAGTTCAGCTACGCCTCCAGCGTCATTCTTGAAGCTGTGATGATTGCCAGCTGGGGAAACATACGCATCCAGGTGATCTTTGCTAACGTCGACCCCAATGACGATGAATGGGGACGTCGCCGTTGTGATGGTCTTCTTTTCTTGTATCCGGGACATCGGTGACTCCCCTCCATCTGTTCAGAACAATTCCATCTTTGGAAGCCGACCATTCTTTCCTTCGGTACGTTATTACCCGCAGGCTTTCGGTCCGACTTCCCCCGGGATGGTTAGCAATGCCGTTCCCAGATTACGACGTTCCGCTTGGGGAACCGTCGCACCATTAAAGATACAAGCAGGCTTTCTGATTTGTGATCCCACGAGGGGTCGAGAAAGCAATCCCGGATGTGCTGGCAAGGACGTCAGGCACCGGCCAACCGAAAAGGAACCATCCTATGTTCGCAGGAACCCTCACCCGCAATGTCGAGACCGCAGCCGCTCAGTACACCGGCATGATCCACTCCACGCGCTTTGACATCGCCATCCAGCTCGAAACCCGCCCGAAGATGTCCGCGCGCAGCCCCGATTACGACGTGACGGCGATCAACAAGTCGGGCCGCAAGGTGCGCATCGGCACGGCCTGGAATGAGACCGGCAACACCAGCGGCAACCCCTACATCTCGATGCAGATCGATGTCGGCCTCGGCCCCTTCCGGGTCAACGCGGTGCAGACCAAAGAGGCGCGCGCGGTCCAGAGCGGCGAATTCGAGATCATCCCGCTGGTCTCAAACGGCCTGATGAAATCCGGGTCGATCTCGGGTGAGCTCACCGCAATGGACGCGGACAACGCCTTCACCGGCTACATCGCCAACATGATGTTCGATCTGGAGTTCATGCTGATCGAGAACAGCTACAAATCCGAGGAGACCCACCCCGATTATCGCATCGAGGTCAGCTCGCCCCGGGGCACGCCGATCCGGGTCGGCTCGGCCTGGATGGCCAAGAGCAGCCGCACGGGCAATGACTACCTGTCGCTGCTGATCAACACGCCCGATGGTGACCTGCGCGTCAACGCCGTGCAGAACGAAGAACAGCGCGGCGGGCAGACCTTCTCGATCATCCCGTTCATCGACAGCGGTGAGCAGCCGCAGGACGTGGGTGCTGGGCTGTCGCTGGTCGCGTGACCTTGGCATGAGGACAAAAGACCTGAACCGAAAGGGGAGCCGTGGGTCCACGGTTCCCTTTTTCCATGTGCGTTTGCGTGAAGGACCATTCGACACCAAGCGCTGTCAGTGAGCTAATGGGATGAACTACCTTCCCACCAAACCGCTGCTACTGTGGCGAGCGTAGGTGGAGAGAGAGGATCATTCTGATGGATATCGAAGTATTGGGCATTGATTTGGGCAAGACCGTTTGTAGTCTTGCCGGGCTGGACGCAGCAGGAGCGGTGGTGTTTCGCAAGCGCCTCCAGCGGCATCGACTGCTGGATTTTCTGGATCGACTTGCACCCTGTGTTGTTGCGATGGAAGCCTGTGGCGGCGCACATCACATTGGGCGCTTTTGTCTTCAGAAGGGGCATGAGCCCCGACTGATGTCGCCGCTCTACGTCCGTCCCTATGTGAAGGTTCACAAGAACGATGATCGTGACGCGGAGGCCATTGCCGAAGCGGCGACGCGCCCGACGATGTCATTCGTTGGTATCAAATCGGAGGAGCAGCTTGATCTTCAAGCTCTGCACCGTGCGCGGGAGCGTTTGGTGTCGGACAGGACGCGGCCGATCAATCAAGGCCGCGGCTTCCTGATGGAACGCGGTATCCGGGTTGGAGTGGGACGACACGTCTTCCAAATGGAACTGACCAGATTGACCGCGGAGGGCAGTGACGATCTTTGACGCCGAATGCTCATGCTTCTGTCTGATATGGCGTCAGAGCTGGACGTGATCAATAACCGGATCGCGGCCATTGATGCCGAGATCAAGGCTCTGGCCAAGGCGGATGCAGCTATGCAGCAGCTATGCAGCCGTTGATGGAGATCCCTGGCGTCGGCCCGACAATTGCGACTGCGCTCGTGGCCGCTGTCGGCACTGGAAGCAGTTTTGGCAAAGGGCGTGATCTCGCCGCATGGCTCGGTCTCGTGCCGCGGCATATCACGACGGGTGGCAAGGCCAAGCTTATCGGCATCTCGAAGCATGGCAATCGATACTTGCGCAAACTGTTCATTCACGGAGCCCGAACGGTGCTGCATCTCCTGCGCGACAGGGCGTCGCCAATAACGGCCTGGGCAGGCGGCTTGAAGGAGCGAGCGCATGTGAATGTCGCGGCGGTTGCCATGGCCAACAAGATGGCGCGTATCGCCTGGGCTGTGTTGACGAAGGGTGAGCGGTATCGGCCCAATGCACTGAGCGGCCTGTAGTCGGGCGGAAGCACAACTGAGGGCAAAGAAATCTGCGAGCGAGGAGGAGATGGACCAACGACCGATTGGCGTCTTGTCAGTCTGACGGCGAGTATGGCCCCAGAGTGCCGATGAGCTAACGAGACACAGGACGCACGACTTCCCATCTTGGTCAGGGGCAAATCGAACCGCCCTAAGAAAAACCGAATACATAGAAGCAGGGTCAGCGGCGCATCGACAAATCACTTGCAGGGGAAGGCAGTTCATACATACTCCCCAATTGTTGGACAGGATCTGGCGTAAATTAAGCTACTCTTTGCACCTGTTGATCGAGTTGCGTGACTTCGATTTGCAAATTCGCACCTGCAAACCCCTGCTGACAACCGACAGTCGCCCGTGTGGCATTCTGGACGGTAGTAGCTCAAACATGGCGCAACGTACGACCGCAGTCAGCACCTTTGCTGACTGTCAGTTCGCGCCACATGTACAGAAGTTTGACCGTCACGGATGACGGGAAAAGATATCCTGATTTCACATGCATCCTTTCATTTGCCGAATCCCCCACCACCGGGTGTTTCCATTACGAACACGTCATCCGCAGCCATCTGGGTTTGGTCGTTGCCTTGCAAGGCCTCGATCTGGCCAGTGGCACGTTCCACGCTGTTCAAGCCGGGCTGCCCATCGGCGCCACCTGCAGCCCCCGCAGCGCCCCTCTTTCGGTGTGATGAAAGAACCGTGACTGATGCGGGTTCCAGAAACCGCAGGCGCCGGACGATACCGGCCCCGCCTGCCCACTTTCCCGCACCGCCCGATCCATGACGGATTGAAAATTCATCAAGGCGCACGGGGAACCGGGTTTCCAACACCTCGGGATCGGTCATGCGCGTGTTGGTCATGTGGCTATGCACGGCGCAGGTGCCGGCAAAACTATCGCCTGCACCTGTTCCGCCACAGATCGTTTCATAATTCTGATAGACTTCGTTGCCGTAAACAAAGTTGTTCATCGTTCCCTGACTTCCAGCAATTACCCCAAGCGCACCATACAACGTGTCGGCAATGGCCTGAGACACCTCGGTGTTGCCGGAGATCACGGCGGCGGGATAGGCCGGGTTGATCATCGACCCTTCCGGAACCCGAAGCTTCAGTGGTTTCAGGCAGCCTTCGTTCATTGGAATGTCGGAACCCACAAGTGTGCGGAAGACATACAGCACAACGGCCCGGCAGATCGCCAATGGAGCGTTATAGTTGAATTCATCCTGTCCGGATGTCCCCGAGAAATCAATGATCGCCGATCGCGCCGCATGGTCGACGGTGATGGCAACCTTGATCTGTTTGCCGGAGTCCAGAGTGTAGACGTTGCTGCAATCCTTCAAAACGTCTAGCACACATCGCACCGATTCTTCGGCGTTGTCCTGGACGTGGCGCATGTAGGCAGCGACTACCTCGGCCCCAAACTGCCCCGTAAGCTTTATCAATTCGGTCTGGCCGGTGGCATTTGCGGCGATCTGGGCGGACAGGTCGGCCATGTTCTGGTCGATGTTGCGACAGGGGTATTTGCCCGAGGCCAGCAGCTCCCGCGTCAATGCACCTTGCAATGTGCCCGCCTTGACCAGCCGGAAATTCTCGATCAGCACGCCTTCTTCATCGATGTGGCGGCTGTCGGGCGGGGCCGAACCCGGGGTCTTACCACCGATATCTGCATGGTGGCCGCGGGATGCGACGGTGTAGAGGATTTTCTGCCCGACCTCGTCAAAGACGGGCGTGATCACTGTCACATCCGGCAGGTGGGTGCCACCGTTGTAGGGGTTGTTCATCATGAACACATCACCGGGGGCAATGGTACCCTTGTTTTGCGCCAGCACGACGCGCACGGATTCCGACATCGATCCGAGGTGGACCGGGACATGGGGGGCGTTGGCCACCAGATCGCCATTCACATCGAAGATCGCGCAGGAAAAATCGTACCGTTCCTTGATGTTGACCGAATAGGCGGTGTTGGCTAGGGTGGCCCCCATCTGGTCGGCAATCGACATGAACTTGTTGTTGAACACCTCCAGCAAGACGGGATCAACCTGAGTGCCGACTGCTTCGGCGCGGTCGAGCTTTGTGACGCGGGTCAGCATCAGATCTCCACCCGCAATGCACTCGGCACGCCAGCCCGGCTCGACAATGTTGGTGCCAGTGGGTTCAGTCAGGATGGCCGGGCCGTCGACTTTGTCGCCAAGGCGCAGCTTGGTGCGGTCGTGCACGGGCACATCGCCCCAGGCGCCTTCGCTAAACATTCGGGCCATGTCCCCGGGCGTGGCATCCGGCAGGTCGGGGGCCGCCATGCTGACCTGCTCGCCGGTTGTGCCGATCGCCTCTGCGGTCAGCAAATCGATGATCAGATCCTTGTAGTCGGGCACAAAACCGAATTGCGCCCGGTGGGTCGCTTCGAAATCGCGGGCCATTTGGTCGGCAGATCCGAACGGCACGGCCAATGTTTGATGCGCGCCTTCCGTTCGCAGATGGGCTTGGCGCTCGACGGTGATGTTGTCTGAAGCAATGCCTTGATCGGCAACCTCGGCGATGCCCTCTTGGGACAGCTTGTCCAGTGCTGCTTCTGCCAGATTGTGGTCCGATAGCGGTCCGCTGAACTGGTGTTCTCGGATCGCGCGCACGTCAGCCAGACCCATCCCAAAGGCGGACAGAACACCGGCAAAGGGGTGGATAAAGATCTTTTCCATTCCCAGCACATCGGCGACAAGGCAGGCGTGTTGCCCGCCAGCACCACCAAAGCAGTTCATGGTATATTTGGTCACGTCATAGCCCCGCTGCACGCTGATTTTCTTAATCGCGTTGGCCATATTTTCGACCGCAATGCGCAGGAAGCCTGTGGCCAGATCCTCGACCGGGCGGGGTGGTTCGCCTGTTTCGTCGGCGATCTGCTGCGCCATGGTGGCGAACTTCGTACGGGCGGCCTCGACGTCAAGGGGTTGGTCGCTGCCTGGACCAAAGACATGGGGAAACCGGTCTGGCTGGACCTTGCCAAGTAGGACGTTGCAATCAGTCACGGTCAGCGGCCCGCCCCGCCGATAGCTTGCGGGACCAGGGTTGGCGCCCGCACTATCGGGCCCAACCTGCAGACGGCCTTGGGAAAACGACAGGATCGAACCGCCACCTGCGGCGACTGTATGGATCGACATCATCGGCGCGCGCATCCGTACGCCCGCGACTTCGGTTTCAAAGCTGCGTTCAAAGGACCCCGCGTAGTGGCACACATCGGTCGAGGTGCCCCCCATGTCGAACCCGATCAGCTTGTCGATCTGATGAGCGGCGGCGGTCTGCACCATGCCTACGACGCCACCAGCGGGGCCAGAAAGGATTGCATCCTTACCCTGAAACAGATTTGCATCGGTCAACCCGCCGTTGGACTGCATGAACATCAAAGGTGCGGACTTGCCATCCACCGTCTTGAGCGCATCGCGCACCTGATTGACGTAACGCCGAAGGATGGGGGATAAGTAGGCATCGACCACCGCAGTGTCGCCCCTGCCCACCAGTTTGATCAGCGGGCTGGCGGCATGGGACAGCGATACTTGGGTGAAACCGATTTCTTGTGCAATTTTACCGATCTGCTGTTCGTGCGCCGGAAAGCGGTAGCTGTGCATGAGGGCCACGGCGACGGCACGGGTTCCAGAGTCGTGTGCGGATTGCAGTGCTGCGCGGACAACAGTTTCGTCCAGTGGGCGGACCACTTCGCCGCTTGCGGCCAGACGTTCTGTCACCTCGATGACTTCGGTATGTAGCAGTTCTGGCAGCACGATGTGCAGATCGAACAGGCGCGGCCGGTTCTGATAGCCGATCCGCAGGATGTCACCTAAGCCGCTGTTGGTGACCAGGACGACCGCTTCCCCCTTGCGCTCGAGTAGCGCGTTGGTCGCCACGGTTGTGCCCATTTTGACCGCCCCGATCAGCCCCGCAGGAATGGGGTCGCTAGGGCCTAGGCCCAGCAGGCTGCGGATGCCATGGACGGCAGCGTCCTCATAGGCCTCGGGGTTTTCTGAGAGAAGCTTGTGCGTCCTGACGTCGCCCTCAGGAGTGCGTGCAACGATGTCGGTGAAGGTGCCCCCACGGTCGACCCAGAATTGCCACATGGAACATCTCCTCTATCAGTTCAAAAGGGCGGGCAGAAACAATGCGATCTGTGGAAAAATGAGCAAGGCCGCGGCCATGAGCAGCAAAACAAAAGCATAGGGAATGACCCCCAGCATGACATCGGATAGGTTGCCCGAGGTGCGCGCGGCTTGGACCACATACAGATTGAGGCCCACGGGCGGTGTGATCAGCGCCATTTCCACAAGCACGATCATCAGGATGCCAAACCAGACCGGATCATACCCGAGCTGGATGACCAAGGGCACCATGATCGGGATTGTCACCACCATCAGCGACAGTGTTTCGATGAAGAAGCCCAGCACGATGTAAATCAAGACGATTACCAGCATTGTCGAGACAGCCGACAGACCCAAGCCATTCAGGAAGTCCTGCAATTCACGGCCCAATCCGGCCGAGGCGAGGGTGAAGTTCAAGAAAGACGCACCAATCACGATCAGCATGATCATCGATGTGATCTTGACCGTGCCCAACGTCGCCTGACCCACCATCGCCAAGTCTACGCGTCCAAAAAAGAAGGCGATGATGAAGGCCCCGGCCACGCCCACGGCAGCGGCTTCGGTAGGCGTGGCCCATCCTTTGTAGATCGACCCGACGATTGCGGCGAACAGCAACAGGATCGGCACCAGTTGGACAAGCGCGCGCATCATGATTGACAGCGGGAAACTGCGGCGTTCCCCTCCCAAAGACGGGCGCAGGGCGCAGATGATCGCGGTTATCACAACGAATGCCAGCGCAAGCCCAAGACCGGGGATCAGGCCGGCTAGGAATAGTTGCGGGATCGAGGTTTGCGTCAGAAAGCCGTAAACGATGAGGTTGATCGAGGGCGGGATCATAATGCCCAGCGTGCCTCCAGCCGCGATGGCCCCGGAAAACAGCTTGGGATCGTAGCCGAGCTTTTCGGCCTGCGGCATTGCCACGGTGGCCACGGTCGCCGCAGTTGCCACGGACGAACCCGAGATTGCCGAAAACATGGTCGCCGTCGCGACGTTGGCATGGATCAGACCACCGGGCAACCACGACACCCATTTGTCGAGGGCGGCATAGGTGCGGGCAGCTACACCGCTGCGTACGAGGATTTCGCCCAACAGCACAAAGAAGGGAATGGCGATCAGCGTGGCCGAGTTCGATGACGACCACACCAGCGCTCCAAGACCGCGCAGCAACGGAAAAGAGCTAAAGAATTGGTCGATCCCCATGCCAAGCAGGAACAGGACGACCCCGACGGGAATGGACAGGGCCAGCAGACCCAGAAGCCCAACGGCGGTATATGTTATCATCGCATGTCCGCCTCGCCAAAGGCCCCGATAGCCTGTTCCGACTCCGCGAAACGGCCCTGCAGTATCAACGCAAGCGCCGACAGTGTGGTCAGCGTCGACACGATGCCGAACCAGACCCACCCTGCGAACCACGGACCCTGCACCCAGATCAGCGGCGTTTCTAGCGGGGTATTCGCAGTGGATGAATTGGTGATCGACCTTTCAAGCACCGGCCAGCAATGATAGGCGATGACCAGCACGACAGCGGTCATCACGATCATGGAAAAGATATCGAACAACGAACGTCCAAGCGGATTCGCCTTTTGGCGCAGCAGGTCGATGCGCACATGACTTAGTTCGAGCAAGGCAAAGCCCATACCCCAGGCTGTCGCGATGGCCATGACATAGCCACTTATATCGTCTGTGCCGCCGAACGAGGTGCCGAACTGGCGCAACACAATATCGGCAAGAACGAATGCTGCACAGGCCAGCAGCATGATACCGATCAGATAAGCCACACCCCGGTTGAGGGTGCGCATGAGGTGCAAGACACTGTCGGCCATGGCCGCTTCTCCTTTTACGTGGGAGGATGACATGGCAGTCGGGCAGCAGTTGCAGCCGCCCGACCGGCTTAGGGAGCATCAGGTCAGGGAATGGTGACGCCTACGGTGGCACCCACGCTGTCGTTCCACCGAGCCTTCCATTTGTCACCAGCGCGTTCCGCCCATTCAGGCAATACTTCGGTTGTCAGAATTTCCCGCGCCTTCGCTTCATCCTCCGGCGTCACAGCCACGAGCGTCATGCCGCGCACGTCACCGCCAGTACATTCGCCTTCGCCGGTCAGGCAAGCGATGTCGTTGGTCAGTGCGTTCTGGGCGGAGGCCCATGCTGGGTCTTCGAAGTTTGCCTTGATTTCGGTCTGGATAAGGGTCTGCATCTCTGGTGTCAGGCTGTTCCACTTGTCCATGTTGATGGCCGTGACGACCGGGTCCCAGCCACCCAGTGCAATCGGCATCAGGTGCGTGGAGACTTCCCACCAGCCAGCTGAATAGCCGGACCCTGCGCCGGTCACCGCGCAATCGACAACGCCCTTTTGCAGAGCGCCGGGAACCTCGGCGAAGGACACGTTGATGCCTTCGGCCCCGAGGGCTTCAAGAAACTTCGCCGTCATGCGCCCGGAAGCCCTGATCTTCATGCCTGCCAGATCATCAAGATTGCTGATTTCGGCGTTGCAAAACACAACTTGTGGCGGGTAGGGCGCAATCGCCAGCACTTTGCTGTTGAAACGTGTCGCAAAGATGTCATCAATCATCGGACGCGCCGCTTCGACCATGGCGCGGGCTTCTTCCGCATTACCGCTCAACATTGGCACATCGAGGCCTTCAAGCTCGGGTGCGTCGGCAACAGCGTAATCCGCCACAGTCATGCCGACATCATAGACGCCCTGTCCGAGAAGCGCATAAATATCGCCGACGCCTAAATTCATCTGATCGTGCGTTGTCATTTCGATAACGATCTCGCCATCGGAAGCCGCTGGCAGGGTTTCGGTCCAGAATGGCACTTCGTATTCATTGTTTAGCGGAAGGCTCGACCAGCTACCAACAACGGCTAGTGTTTCAGCCAGAGCGGGTGACGCCAAGGTCGTGGTCATCGCAAGCAAAGTCAGTGTCTTTTTCATGTTTGGTTCTCCTTGTTGGTAGGTTCGACGGGTCTTAGTCCCGACAGAATGTTTGTGTCGTCGCGTTCGCCCGCGTCTGCGATCAGCATGCAGCCGGGCTTGTGAGTGATGCACAGCGGCAGGTTTGCCGCGCGCAAGACGTTCTGAGGGGTCACGCCGCAGGCCCAGTATACCGGCACCTCGTCTTGAGTGACGGGCACGGGCTCGCCCCAATCGGGTCGCTGCAGATCAGCGATGCCGACGTCTGCTGGATCGCCTACCGCAACCGGTGCACCGTGAGCCTGCGGAAACTGGGCGCTGATCCGGATCGCGTCATCGACGCGGGTCCGCGGAATCGGGCGCATGGTAATGACCATGGTTCCTGAAAACGGCCCCGCAGGCGTCAACTGGATGTTGGAATTATACATTGGCACGGTCGTGTCGCGTTCGATATGCTTCACAGGTATTCCCGCCGCCACGAGGGCGTTTTCAAAGGTGAAGGAACACCCAATCGCTACACCAACAAGATCGTCGCGCCATAGATCGATGATGTCGGATTGCTCGCCGGTCAACACGCCGTCACGAAAGGTGCGATACTGTGGCACATCTGTACGAATGTCGATGTCGTGCCCCAACGTCGGCATCATCGGATCGCCCCTGTTGGTTATGCCCACGACAGGGCATGGCTTGGGGTTTCTCTGACAGAAGGTCAGAAAGTCCAATGCGTATTGTGCAGGCAGGATTGCCAGATTGCATTGCAACTTACCCTGCGCCAGCCCTGCGGTATGCCGGGTCCAAGTCCCGCCTCGGATTGCCTGACGGACGTCTGAGGCCGGCTGGGTCCGCAGTATTTCATAGGTGATCTGATCCAAGGCCATTCACACTCCCCGTGACGCAAGGAAAGGGTTGCACAGGCAAATGAGCAATTCAAATTATCAATTTCGATCAGTTTCTATAAATAGTTTTAATTCATTGCCTGCCATTCCTTCGCGGCTTGCAAGGCAATAACCGCCCCATCCTCGGCTAGAAAATTGCGCGGCTCTCCTAGGTAGGAGGCAGTAAACGCCAGTGGACTGACAGATAAACCGGGGTCGAATTCGATGATCCGCCCTTCGGCGATCAGCTTGCCAGCCAGCGCGCGGGGAAATGGCCCGACCGCTGAACCCGCAGCAATAATCTGCAGGCTGGCTGACAACGAGGTGGAGGTAAAGACACGCACGCTGGGACTGACATGGCGGGCCAGCAACGTCATCAGTTCACGGTAAGGGCGCGTCTTGGCTGAGAACGAGATCACGGGCGTCGTCGCCAGATCGACAGGCGCGCTGTCCGCCGCACAATACCAGTGCAGATCGAACGGCGGCAGCGCTATGTTTTCGACGGAAAATTCCGATACTGGCCCCATTAGTAGCGCCAGATCAAGCCGGCGCGTCAGAAGCGATTCGCGCAGGTCAGTCGAGATGTCGACCGTCAGGTCGATGTTGATCCGCGGATAAACGGCGCTGAACGCCTTCAGAAAGTCAGGTAGCCAGCTTTGCGCGATGGTCTCCGACGCGCCTATCCGGAACAACCCAGTCAATCCCGCCGTATCGGCCACATGCTTGCGGATCTCGTCCTGCACGAACAGCATCTGCCTAGCATAGGACAACAACAACGTGCCCTGCCGTGTCAACGTCAAGCCGCTCCCGTCCCGCTCAAAGAGCGGCGTCGCAAGCTCCTCCTCCAGTTTGGCGATGCGGGTCGAGATGGCCGGCTGCGTCAGATGAAGTTGTTCGGCAGCCTTTCGGAACCCGCCAAGCCGGGCAACCCACAGGAAAGCGGTGATTTGATCCAGCGTCATGGAAGGGTGTCCAAAGCTTGCATGTCGGTCAGGTTAGCGGTTTGTAGGCGGCAAGCCAGCCCCGAAAGGATCCGTGATGCAGTTCGAGACACCCACCGGCCCGCAAAGCTTTCGTATCAACGCATTAATTGTCGCAGGATGGACTGGACGCGATACTGCCGCTGTCCGGCACCATATAGAAGAACTTGTGGAAATTGGCGTCCCCCCTCCGACGACAACACCGCTTTTCTACCGCATTGGGACGAATCTGCTATGTCAGTCTGACCGGATCGAAGTACTCGGAAATGAAACGTCTGGCGAGGCAGAGCCGCTGATCATTATCTCCAACGATCAAATCTGGCTTGGCCTCGGGTCCGATCATACCGACCGTGGGCTCGAAGCTGTGTCGGTCGCGGCCTCAAAGCAGGCCTGCCCAAAACCTGTAGCAGCGGATTTGTGGCGGTGGAGCGACGTCGAGGATCGGCTGGATGACCTGACGCTGGTGTCTGAAATTTTCGAGGATGGCGGCTGGGTCACCTATCAATTTGGCACGCTGGCCGCAATCAGGCCGCTGGCTGAGTTGATCGACGCAACCGCCATGCCTGACAACGCGGCGATGATGTGCGGCACGCTGACCGCCATTGGCGGAGTCCGCGCCGCAGACCGGTTCAGGGCGCGTCTGCATGATCCCATGACCGGACGCACGATTTCGTTGGGCTATAACTGCATACGTCTCCCAGTCGTTGCGTGACGGTGCGCACTCACGCCACCGCCCGTGTAGCGCTGCTTGCCGCAGACAGTCATTTGAATACCAGCCCGTGGCCGCCGGTCTGTTTAGATTTTTGCATCAAGTTCGCACTATGAGCCCCGCATGAGAAGTGCAGTGCTTAAATGGCAGCAAAGCAACAGCAGATCGGCTGGTGGAAGGCAGCTTCGCGCCCTTCATCTTCCAAAGGCCGGGCAGGTGTGTGCAACTTTGCACCGTCTGTTCTCTGCGCACTGCTACCTTTCGACTTCAACGCGACGAGTGGCCGCTTATGAAGAATGCTGCGTATGCAATGCCGCAAGGCTACTAACGGTTCGCCGTCCATCCCGCATGATGTTGCGCATATGAGCGCTTTTGCGGATCCGTGTCGTTTTGGATGCGGGAGCACTGCCCCATCAACTTTGACTTGAGCCTGTTGGCCTTCTATGGTTGCCGCCCGTTATGCAAGAAGTATCTGACGTCGCGAGGTGGGATCGAGTGCGGTCTTCTATCTGGCCTTAGTGTGCGGCGTCTGATATGCCGCTGGCCGGTATGGTGATCAGCGGAGCAGGCCTCAATCTCCCCTGCGGGCTCGTGCGCCCTAGGCCGTAAACTGGTTTTCCCACTCCCGATCTTTTCGATCCGTTTCCCATTCAATTTCTCGATTTCTCACACCTCCCGTTTCCCGGCGTCAGGTTATCTGATTGAGTTTATATGCTCAGACCAGAACACCCTGGGCCGGTTCCCGATAGTCCTCTTTTTTTGTCAGCATCGCCCAGATCATTCGAGCCATCTTGTTCGCCAAAGCCACCGCTACCAGCATCTTCGGTTTCCGGTCCAGCATCCTAGCCAGCCATGATCCTGGTTTTATTCCCAGGCGGCCGCGCGGGGTGAGCCGTGCCATGGCGCCAATAATCAGCAAGCGTCTTATGTCCTTTTGCCCTGCTTTGGACATGCGCCCAAGTCGGGTCTTTCCGCCCGTCGAATTCTGCCGCGGCACAAGTCCCAGCCAGGCTGCGAAGTCGCGTCCCTTTCTGAAGTTGTCCATCTGTGGCGCAAATGCTTCAATCGCCAGCGCTGTCATTGGCCCAAGACCGGGCATCGACTGGAGCCGCCGTGTCATGTCCGACTTTGTTGAAAGGGCCGCGATCTTTCGGGTCTTGGCATTGATCCGGTCCGTTGTCTCAGCGATCAGTTCAGTCAAATCCCGACATTCCTCCAGAACCAACGGGTCAAGGTCTGACTCGGGGTCGTCGAGCATAACATGAACGCGAGTAAAATGATGTGTCCCCTGTGGGAAGACGAACCCTTGTTCATAAAGTACACCTCGTAGGACGTTCATCAGCTCGGTGCGGTGGTGGACGAGGCGGTCGCGTGCCCGAAACAGAACCGCCCGTGCCTGCTGCGTTGCAGATTTGGGCTCAACAAACCGCATTTCAGGCCGTTGTGCTGCGCCGACAATCGCTTCGGCATCTGCTGCGTCATTCTTTTGTCGCTTCACAAATGGACGAACATATTGCGGGGGGATCAGCTTAACTTGGTGACCCAGTTTCCGCATCTCTCTCGCCCAAAAATGAGCGCTCCCGCAACATTCAAGTACCACCGTTGCCGGGCTATGCTCAGACATGAATCTTAGAAACTGCGCCAGCGTCAGTTTCTTGCGAAACAGAACTTCACCGGTCATTGTCGCGCCGTGAAGCTGAAAAACTGA
The DNA here is from genome assembly GCF_000152845.1 of Roseovarius sp. 217. Lineage (GTDB taxonomy): Bacteria > Pseudomonadota > Alphaproteobacteria > Rhodobacterales > Rhodobacteraceae > Roseovarius. The sequence goes on along the minus strand of NZ_CH902585.1, from coordinate 75,191 downwards.
CTTTGCCAAGTCGACACCGATCATAGTATTCATAATTTGCCGTCCTCTCCGTTTATGGCTCTACGATCCACATCTTGGCACATTGCGATGCCGTTCCGGGAGGGCGGCAACCATTCCATCTCCCCAGCTCGGCTTCGCGTGTCGCAGGGGAGAACGGCCCTTCGGTCCGTCGCGCATTCGGCCATGCGGCCTCACCGCGGCGTCGCGCCTGGCATCCCGGTTTGCCCGCCTCGCGAGCACGTCGCTCCCCGGCCGCTCCGCCGGATTGCGCTCTGGTCTGTTTTGCGGGGCAAAACGATCCCGCCGCTCCATCCGTCTCCCGCACCCGGTCGCGTCGTTTGCCTGCTCGGGTCGGGCAAACCTACCATCAAAACACACACACATGAGTGTGGAAGCATATCCTCCGGATGGCCCCCAAATCAGCCCGCGTCAAGGATCGCAAAACTTTTCGGCGAGGGCGGGGCCTGTGGCGCGGCGCGGTCCCGTGCGTGAGCGCGCGCCTTTGTCGGGTGTTGCAGACTGAAAACTTTTGCGCCCGGCAAGCCGGCGGCTGCGCCGTCCCTGACCCGGGCAGATTCGGAAACCAGGCATTCGGCCATGCCCCCACACTCACGTGGTGGCCTTGGAACCGAAGACTGGAGACCAGACATGGCTTACGACACCGCGAACACCTACGAGACCATCGAGCTTTTCGGGCTGACCGAGAAGGACGCACAGCTGCCGATCCCGGAGGATCACGTCCTGAAGGACAGCATCATCCGCGAGAGCTTTGAGACCCTGCTCGGGCAGTTGCGCCGGACCGGGCTAGAGGCAGAAATCGAACCTCTGGCCCATGGGCTAGCGACGATCCTGCAGCGGCGCAAGGTGGCGCTCGGCAAGGAGGTCGACCGAACAGCCGACAAGATTGGCGCTCTGGCCAAGTCTCATGACGGATCGGAGATCGCCGAGACCGCCATTGAGGAGGCGCAGGCCCGGTTCCTGCAGTTGCGGGAGATCGTCGGCGCCATCGAGGTGATGAGCGAGGCAGCAGCGGAATGCTACGAGGTCGAGACGGGCCATGCCTTCATCCCGGCGGCAGGATCGCGCGCCAGCGTCCGGGCGCAGGAGACGGGCGCCATCTTCGAGGCCCGGCAACTCCTGGAACAACATGACCGCGAGACGGCTGCGAAGTCGAAGGTCGAAGGCGTGCCTCTGATCGTCTCAGGCGCCACTGACTGGACCGATATCGACGTCATCTTCAATACGCTCGACAAGGTTCGGGAGCGGATCAAGCAGAACCGCAATCAGGAGATCTTCCTCTGCCACAAGGGTGGCAAGCATGGGGCGGAGATGATCGCTGCCCGGTGGGCGCGGGCGCGCGGGGTCGCGCAGGCGCGCTTCGATCCGCGCTGGTCCGCACACGGGCGGGCGGCACCGTTCAAGTGCAACGACGAGATGCTGGACGACAAGTTCGCGGCGACCGGGGTTGTTCTCTTCGGAGGTAACGGCGTGGCGCTGAACCTCGGCCAGAAGGCCGAGGCGAAAGGTCTGACGGTCATGCGGGTTGCGGACCCGGCGAAGAAGACCGCGGAGACATGAATTGAGAGGGTCGCCTTTGGGCGGCCCTTTATCCGTTTCTGATCGGGGTGATGGTGTGCCAAAAACCTTATGCCTAGCAATTTCATGTTTTGATAGGTATACATGTGCCAAGCAAAACATGGAAATGATTGGCATGACCCCACTCAGCAGCATCGCGATGAGCGCCTATACCGATCTGGTGCGGCTCCTGAAGGATGACGCCTTGTCCGGCGTGGACGGCAAGCCGACGCTCAAGGAGCGCGGCGACAAGGCGTATTGGTACGCGGCCCGCCGTGTCGGCACCGAGATGCGCTTCATCTATATCGGCGAAGACAGCGACGAGACGCGCGCGCGCATTGACCGTATCGAGGAGCTGCGTGCGACAGCCAAGGACCGACGGGCAGAGCGGTCGCGGCTTGTCCGGCTCTTGCGCGCCGAAGGCATGACGCCCACCGACCGGGCGACCGGTTCTATCCTGTCGGCCATGGCCGCCGCCGGGACATTCCGGTTGGGTGGCACCATCGTCGGAACGAATGCATTCCGCCTCTATGAAGGCGAGCTTGGTATCCGCCTGCCCATTGGCGGTATGGCCAACACCGGCGACATCGACATCGCCCAGTTCGAAAAGCTCAGCGTGGCCCTGCAGGATCAGGTTGACCCGGGTCTGGCCGAGACCTTTTCGGCGCTGAAGTTCGCCCCGGTCCCCGGGCTCGACAAGGGTCGAACCTGGCGATGGGCGCAGGGCGGCAGTGGTCAGTTGGTCGAGTTCCTGACGCCAGCCTTCGGGGATGAAACGATCCGTGATCTGCCAGCATTGGGCGTGAACGCCCAAGGATTGAACTATCTCAACTTCCTGATTTCTGAGCCGATCCATGCGGCGGCGCTCTATCGATCCGGCGTTCTGGTCCAGGTGCCACGCCCCGAGAGATATGCAGTCCATAAACTGATCATTGCTGATCGGCGGCGCGACGGGGCGGGGAGCCTCAAATCGGCGAAGGATCGCGAGCAGGCGGCCTTCCTGATCGAGGCGATGGCCGAGGACCGCCCCGATGATCTGGCCCGAGCCTATGCCACAGCATTGGAGGTTGGCTCGCGCTGGCGCGAGCGCATTGGCAATTCGCTGAAGCGCATGCCCGAGACCAAGACCATCCTCGAGCGCCTAGGCGCGTAATCGCCCAGGCGGCGAGATTTGTCATGGGTGTCCCAAAGAGACGGCTCACAGCACGCTTGAACTGACTGCCACCCGCACTGTCTCTGAAGCCTAGGTCCCCTAGCTGCGACCCATCCCCGTCGGGTTGACCTGGGGGCATCGCAATGACAGATCATCTCCAGCCAGCGGTCCTGCTCCAAAAGCCCAGCTTGAGGCAGAAGAACGACTTCTCCCGATCGATGCCGCTCCGGAACACGGTCCCCTTATGTGGCGGTTTGCGGCGACTGGGCGCGTCATCTCTACTAGAACGAGGCCAATGGCGACTGCGTGATGGCAGAGGTCATCCGGGTCTCTCCTTTTTGCTATGCATGTGGATCGCACGGGGTCGGCCCGTCCGTGCCCTCAGCTCACGCTTCGGCAAGCACAAAAACGGCTTCCACGGCGGGCCGCGGACCCTCCGCATTTGCGCTTGCGACCGGGCCTCTTGCCCCCGTGCCGGGTGATCCCCATCGCAACAAGGAGTAACCCAAATGACCAACCACTACGTCGCCACCGTCCCCGTCAAGTTCACCGACAATGACGGCCAGGAACGCACCCGCTTCCAACGCGTGGGCGCCATGTTCCGCAACACGCGCAACGGGGATGGCTCGGAGTTCTTCAGCCTCAAGCTCGACTTCCCCGTCGCGGTCTCGGAGCTGGTGATGTTCCCGCCCAGCTCGAGGGAACCTCAGGAGTAAATCCTCTCGCGAGGATGGGTCGCCCCCGGGCGGCCCTCTTCCCTGCCCGATGGACACTGCCGCCGCTGGCGGACAAGGCCGCTGATCGCGACTACGCTTGACGCCCGTCCCGGCGCGACGGCGGTCTGATCGCTGCCGGGTCCGCGTAAGGTCGTTGAAGCCTGTCCAGCGAGCGAAGCGCTCATATTCTTTTCAGGCCACCGCCTGCGTATGTCCTGCCCGGTGAAGTCCTCGGGCCGACGAACCCATCGTGTGCTGAAGGCCACGAAGCTGCAGATTAACGTCATGCATCTGAGGGTAACGTCTCACGTCAGGGTCACCGCCGCGTGCCTTTCCGTCGACCTGTTGGCCTTAGAGATCGCTAGCCCGGGGTCGAGCGGGCGGCAACGCAGGGGGCAGGTTTCTGGACGGCTGGCGCCTTGAGCGCTGCGGAGTATCGCTCACAACAAACCTGCCCCCCGGCGTGCTCCATTTCATTCCGCCCCGTGTCGGGTGCAGCCCGCTCTCATGCCCCCGGTCTTTTCCACGATCCGTCCAACGACGATCGTTGGGCCGGATCACATCATGACATATGAGCAATCCATCGACCTCGCCGAACTGCAAGCCGACATGGCCTTCGAGGCCTACCTCGCCGCCTTCGATGAAGATACCCATCCCGAGACCCTCGATAGCCTCGTGACCGAGGCGCTGATCGCCCGCAGCCGTTACGACGACTTGCGCTCTCCGGGACTGGGTCACCGACCCAGACACCCCTGCGGGTCCTCGGATCCGCAGGGCTTTGAGGCCGTCTCTCAGAAACTTCGTGACACCCTCAAAGGGCGTGACTCGCGCCATTTCGCGCGGGACGTTTTCGTGTTCCTGGCCCCTGATCGGAGACCGGCTCGGGCGCTCAATATGAGCGCTTTCACGCGGTGCGCGGACACTGATTCCAGCAGCCTTTCTCCAGCCGATTTTCACCATCGGTGACCACTGCGCACGTTCCATGCCGCGCTGCGCCGTGGTTTTGAATGCGTCCCAATGCCAGCAAAAAGACACAACAATCAAAACGTAATATTGCGCAATGTGATGTATTGATGTATAAGCGAAAGAGAGAAGGAAGACGTTGGCAGGATATGGCCAATGTTTGCACATTTTGTCCGAGGGGTCTGACCCGTGCCGAGGCCAGCGAAAAACCTGAAGCTTGAGCAGCGCATAGAAGTCGCGCGGCGCTTTGCTGCGGGCGAGAGCGCCAAGGAGCTGGCCGCTGCGTTTGGCATCACTTCACGCCATGTGAACCGGCTCGCGAAAGAGGAGGTGGGCGAGGGCGTCGCGGTGCGTGATCCGAGTGAGACGGTGGCGTTCCGCGCGAGCCGTTCCGAGGTTGAAGCCTTTGATGCGGAGTGGTGCAAGCGGGGATTCGCCAACCGGTCGCAGGCGCTCAATGCGGTGCTGCGCAGACGGTGTGGATTTCTCGATGTACCGCGCGATCTGGTCTCGGAGTTTTGCGCTGCATGGCGTCAGGCGAAGGATGTGAGTGATGCTGGACTGGTCCTCGCCAAAGCGGTCCATCGAGGTCGGCTGGAGGTCTCGGAGACGGACCGCGTGGTGCTGATCGAACTGCTCGATCTGGCGCAGTCCATGAGCCGTGAGTTGGGCCGAATGAAGGATGCGGCGCAGGCACTGCGTCATCAGGAGTGGTCGCAAAAGGAAGACGGGCAGGGGGCGGAGAGCGAGGTTCTGGAGGAAAGCTCACCGGCCACCGGCGGAGGTCTGAGGCTGGTGCGCAATGGCTGATCCGCTCGCCCTCTATACCTCGGTCATGGGCCGGCTCTGGGAGGACGAGCGTATCCGGGGCCAGGCCGCGGCGCGGATCGACGCGCGGCTGGCGGGCCGTCGGCAGGGGCGGAGTTTCGCGCACGTCGGGTCCATGTCCGCGCGCAATGCGCTGAAGGCAGCCTCGGGTCAGAGCCGGGCGGCGGTGTTCAAACGTATTCGGGCGGGGGGCTGCAAGACGCGTGCCTCGCTCGGGGCGCAGATCTCTTACATCAACGACAAGGCGGTTTATACCTACTCGACAATGACCAACGCGCTGACCGATGCGGCGGTCCTGACCGACGAGCAGAAAGAGGACATCATCGAGGATTGGGCCGGGACCTGGCGCGGCTCCACCAAGCTCGGTTTCACCTCGCACATGCTTTTGTCCTTCCCGACCGACGTGACCGTCGAGCAGGTCCGTGACATCGCCATGGACTGGACGGAGCATTTCTTCGAGAGCGGTGAATATGGCGACCAGTGGCACTACGTCCTCGCGATCCATGACGACCGGGCGCACAAGCACGCGCATATCATCCTGAACAATCGCGGCGTCGAAAACGGCACCTGGTTTTCCTGCTGGGCCGAGGGTGTGATGTCGCCGCAGCTCATGCGCGAGAAGCAGGCCGAGATTGCGGAACGCTACGGCGTCATGCTCGACGCCACCACCCGGCTCGAGCGCGGCATCTTCGAAAAGCCCGCCGGCATCGAGGAGATCTACCGCGCCAAGGAAGAGGCCCGCCTGCCGCGCGAAATCGTCATGACGGCCCAGGAAGCCGCCATCGCGCAGGCGCAGGTGGTGGGCTTCGCCAAGGACTACAAAAACCTCGCCGATCTGCTGGACCGGATGGACCGACGCCACATGGCGCGCGCCGTGCGCGGTATGGCGGACGGTCTCGGCTCGGGCGCGCCGTGGAATTTTGCGCAAGGAGAGATAGACATGAAGGACATCACGACCGTCGGTGACGCGATCGACTATTCCGAGCGCACGATCGAGGCGCTGCGGCTCAAAGCCGAGGAACTGGACCCGGCCGAACGCGCCGCCTTCGAGGCCAAGGCGGCACCGGTCATCGCGGATCTCTCGCAGATGGTGCCGAACCCGGAGTTGCGTACGCGCTTCGGCAAGCAACTTGAAGAACCCTATCCGCCGGGAGCGGGCAGCGAGGTGCTTATCGCAGCTCTGCAGTCCGGCACCGATGTTGGGCTGCGCGACGTCCTCGAACGCGCCGAAGATGCCGGGATGGATAGCGAGGAGCTGGTGGCACGGATCACCGTCGGCGGTACGCGCAATTACGGCATGGCTCAGGACTGGGTCGAGCGTGACATGAATACAGTCCTCGCCAAGGACGGCCTCAGCGTCGAGACCGCTAATGACGACCAGCTCGATGCAGCGCTGGAGAAGGTCGATGGGGTGATGGACGCACTGATGGAGCGGGCGAAGGAAATGGGCGTCGAGATCGGCCGCACCCTTAAGGACGAAGAGGAGGCGACATTGCCGCTCATCGCCGAGGATGACCGGACGCCCAATTCCTACCTGCAGGACCTCGCCGACATGTTGCGGGACGGCAAGCTCACCGAGGCGCAGGAGGAGACTGTCGAACGGACGCTGCAATCCGAGCTGTTCAAGGAGTTGGGCGAGGAAGGTTTGGCCGAACTCCGGCGTGGCAACTACGAGGTGCTGGATGCCGCGTTACCGAGCAAGCTTGATCAAATCACCGTCACGCAGGAGTTCCTCGAGGTGACGTTTGAGGAGACGGGCGACCAGGTCTTCACTGACCGCGCCGCCGGGTTGCAGCAGGACAAGGTGACGGAGGTCGCGCGGCTGCGCGGCCAGCAGGAGGCCCAAGAATTGGGAGGTGATCTCGGTCGCGCCAAGACACTGGATCGTGGCCTCGATGACGAGATGGAATTCTGAAGGGGGAGATGCCCACCATGACCAAGACACTTCCCCTGTGGACCGCGCTTCTCTTTGGTGTGGTCTGTGGTGCCGTCATCGGCACCATCGTTGCCGCCTTCTACCTGACCCTGGCCCTGAAAATCGGGTTCGGCAGTTTCGACATGCTGGCGCTCTGGAAGGCCAGCGCAGCCACACGCGCGGCACATCCCGAAGCCTTCAAGGTGGGGTTCGGTGCCGTCTGCTTTGGGGCCATTGGGCTCGGCGGCTTGGCGCTTGCCTGGACCTGGAAGAAAGAGCGCGACGATTACGGCTCGGCCCATTGGCAGACCAAGGCCGAACTGAAGAAGAACGACATGCTGCAGGCTCCCGGAAAGGGTTTTGTCTGCGGCAAGCTCGGCGCGCCGCACTCCAAGGCCGAGTTCATCTCCTCGACCACCATCCCGCATGTGATGATGGTGGCACCGACCCGTGCCGGTAAGGGTGTGGGTTTCGTGATCCCGAACCTCCTGAGCTTCGCGGGCTCGGTCGTGGTGCTCGACGTGAAGGGTGAGAACTTCGAGAAGACCGCGCGGCTCCGGACGCTGAACGGAGACGAGGTCTATCGGTTCAGCCCGTTCGACTGGGCCAATGCCACGCACCGCTACAACCCGCTCGCGCGGATCGCCAAGGCCCCGAGCTTCGCGCAGCGCTTCACCGAGGTCTCGATCCTCGCCGACCTCTTTCTCGACAAGGACAACAAGACCCTCGACACCTTCTCCGAGGCCGGCAAGTCGATCTTTGTGGCCGCCTGTCTGCTGGCGATCCAACGTGGCACGCCGAACCTTGGCGAGGTGAACAAGATCGTCACCGGTGGCGAATACAAGAACGCCCAGTACAAGACCTATGCCGACGAGGCGGAGAAAGATATCCTGCGCGAGCTTTGGACAAATGCAGCTTCGGCCTCGTCGCGCCTGCTGACATCGAACATCCAGGCGCTGATGACTGCCGGTCTCAAGCAGTGGGACAACCCTGCGGTGCGCTCGGCCACCGAGGCGAGTGACTTTGATTTCTCGACGTTCAGGAAGACACCGCAGTCGCTCTATATCGCCGTCTCCGAGGATCACATCGCAACACTGGCACCACTCCTGCGCCTGATGTTCGCCGATCTCATCGCCTCGATCCGGCTAAATGAACCGGGCCCGGACGAACCTTGGCCTGTCATGATGATGATCGACGAATTCCAGCAAATGGGGGCGATGCCCTATATGGAGCGCGCGATCCATTCGTTGGCGAGCTATGGCGGTCGCGTCGCGATGATCGCGCAGTCGCTGGCCTCGCTCGACCGGATCTACGGGCCCGAAGGCCGCGAAAGTCTCGAGAACGGGGCAGGGCTCAAGCTCTATATCACCCCGCGCGACCAGCGGACCGTGAAGGAGGTCTCGGCCGCCGTGGGCAGCACGACCCGCGAGGCGGTCACGCGCATGTATGGCCGCAACAAGGGTTTCCTTGGCGCGACCTCGACTTCGGCGCGGCTGGAAGAGCGGCCGCTGCTTTCCGAGACCGAGGCGCGCCTGATGGACCCCGACGAGGTGATCATCCTTGCCTCGCCCCAGCACCCGATCAAGGCGAGCCGCATCAAGTATTACGACGACCCGTTCTTCAAGGAGATGTTGGCCCGCCAGGAAGGAAAACCTTTCCCATATCCGCCGAGTGTCCAGGGAGTGGGGCCTTGGGGCGGCGACGGTGGTGACGACGCTGGCGCTGATGAGCCGATGAAACCAACGGAACGTGCGCCTATTCGGGACCGCTCGCAGCGCCGCGAAGCACGGTCGATGAGCGTGATGGCGATGGAGGGTGGGCGCGGGGAGCCTCAACTCGAGACGCTTAAGCGCGACGCGATGGTGCCGAAAGAGTGGGAGAACACGCTCGACCGGCAGGAGGATTTCATCGATGAGTTGTTGGGTGGGTAAATGTGGCCATTACGTGAACGGCCCTTTGCTGCCATTGACCCGGAAAGCTGCCGCTGCGTTGCAGCGTCACCGAACCGGCCATTCATGCTTTGTGTAGCATTTTGAGATGGCGAGTGACGGCATAGCGAAACTTACCCGCCGTTCCTGGGGCGAGTTCAAATGAGTGACCAGGATAGGTAGCACTTATAACACAGGCAGATATTGCAGATATTATCGAGCCCAAGAATAATCGAAATGTTCCGAGAATCCCACGTCTTTGCGCTGCCCGCATCGGCCACTTTCTTCAAGCAACACTTTTGCAAGGAGAGCGCAATGGAACTTCAACCTCAACTCGTCGCGAGCTGGCACGTAACAGAAGCCTGCAATTATCGCTGCAAGTTTTGCTACGCGCATTGGTCCAAACTGAGGGCGTTAGACGCTGCGCGTAAGTAGTATATTAAGCGAGCTGTAAAACTGGACTGTGGTATTCAAACAGCGCGTTCGCCCAGCCGTGCGCAATGTGTAGAGATTTCGGAACGGGTTGTTAGCCAGACCGATTCATGGTTTCGGCATATCCTTGCAATCTCGTCGATCGCCCATGCCGCGGCGGGGCGACCATAGCAGTGACCGTGGGCAAGTATATCAAGGATAATTGTTTCTGAAGGTTGCGCCCGAATCCCGGCGAGGGCTTCTTTGAAGAGTTCAACAAATTGTCCGGGTGTCCGGCCAAAGCGCATTGCGTGCGGCAGGTCGTTGAACTCGACAGACATGGGGATAGCGAGGATACTGCCATGTCTGAATTGCTGGATGTAAGGATGATCGCCGTCCAGCACATCCGCGTGCCACGCATAGCCCTGCGCCGACAACATTTCTTGTATATCGGACGACGACGTCACCCTAGGGCTGATCCATCCGTCAGGACGTCGGCCAGTCGCCGCTTCGATCAGTTTGGTCGTTCGGGTGATGGAATGCAGCGCGTCTTGCGTGGACAGGGTTGGGAATATCATGTTCTGAGCCAGCCCGTGCCCAACGATATCGTGTCCTCGTTCGGCGTAGGTGCGCAGTTGGTCTGGAAAGGATTCCGCCACTAAACCCGAGGTCATCAACGTCGCTGATATGCCGTGGCGCTCAAGGATGGAAACCAGTCGTGGGATGCCGTGAGTGGCGTTGTAGCGCCCGTAGCTGTCGGCATTGGGATCGAACAGACCATCTGCCAGCAAGTTGCCCATTGGACCGACACCGGAAGTAGCGCCGGACGCCCACATCTCATAGGCAAGGTTGAAGACAACTGCGATCTGGCGTCTCCCCGGCCAGCATAGATCCCGCTTTACAAGGCCCCTTTCGCATACAGCTCCTGACATGATGGTCCTCATTCTTCCGGTCATGCCGGTGCCGATAGCTACATTTTCAACAGCATAGGATCAAACAAGACCTGCGAAAACTTCATTTCTTTCACGTCTTGCTGCATGATATGCATTTATCACATGCAGAACGTGCAGCTTACTGTGTAAATTATGAACTGTTTGCATTGGCCATCACCTGCTTAGTCTTTTCACAGACGTTTCGGATGCCGTGTTAATTCGGCCCGGAATTCATCTAAGGGAGGATACCTGATGACCATGACTTTGACGCGCAGACTTTTTGGCGCATTACTGACAACAGCGGCCCTGACGGGAACCGCGCACGCTGCGGAATACGAGCTGAAGCTTGCATGGCTGACGGCGGACAGCCCCACGGATCCCTATGCGATTACTGCGCATGCCTTCAAGAAAGAGCTTGAAGCCGCGATGCCCGGCCGGGTCGAGGTGCAGCTTTTTCCCAACCGGCAATTGGGCGACGACAAGGAGATCCTTGAAGGTCTGCAATTTGGCACCATCGACATGGGGGTGATCACCAATGCCGTGGTCGCCAACCTTGAGCCGACCTACCAGCTTGTCGATCTGCCGTTCCTGTTTGGCAGTGCCGAGCAGGCGCATATGGTTCTTGATGGCAAAGTCGGCGCACAGCTTGCCGCCAACCTGCGCGAAGACGGTGTCGTCTCTCTCGGTGCCGCGGAAGGTGGGTTTCGCAATATGATCAACAACACCCGGCCCGTGCGCAAGCCCGAGGATGTCGAAGGCGTCAAATACCGCACCATGCAGAACCCCGTGTTCATCGAGATGTTTTCGTCACTTGGTGGTAGCCCCGTTCCGATGGCCTGGGGTGAAGTGTTCACCGCCATGCAACAAGGTACGGTCGATGGTCTGGAGATTCCCACTTCTGTGGTCAATTCCAACAATTACGCTGACGTCACTAAGTTTCTCAGCTTTACGCGGCACACCTATTCCGCGATCCATCTGCTGATATCCGAACGCAGCCTCGCGCGTCTGCCAGAGGATGTGCAGCTGGCGGTGATGGATGCGGGCCGCGCCGCGATTGCTGCACAGCGTAAGGCCGTGGCCGCAGCCGAGGCGGACATGGTCGCAGCTCTTCAGGAGAAGGGTATGGAAATCAACGATATTGATGATGTCGCGGCGTTCCGAGCCAAGGTTGGGCCGGTATACGAGCGCTTCGAGCCAACGATCGGCACCGAACTGCTTGAGAACGCGCTTCAAGCCGTGTCCTCGAACTGACGCAATTGGATTAGTCCGGTGAGGAAAATTGCATCTTGGATCGATACCATAAGCCGCGTGATCTCGCGGCTTGTGGCCAATTTATGTGTTGGACTGATCTTCGTGATACTTGGCCTTTTGCTGACACAAGTCCTGATGCGGTATTTCCATGGGTCACCACCCAGCTGGACCGAGGAACTGGCGATCATTCTCTTTGCCTGGCTGGTGCTACTATATGCGACCGTGGGTCTTCGCGAGGGGTTTCATGTCGCCATTGAAACCATCCCTTCGCGGTACGTGCGGCTGCAAGGGTGGGCCAATCGCTGGGTCGCCGCTTTGGCTGTTATCTTTGGTTGGATCACGCTTACCGCAGGCATCGACTATGTGTTGCGCACGGCGGGGCAAAAGAGTGCCGCGCTGCAAATTCCCATAGAGACGCTTTATCTTTGTGTGCCGGTATGCGGCGCGCTTTTCATCCTGCACGGGGTCGCCCGACTCTTTCCGGAACCGGACCCCGCCGAGGCGACCGCATGAGCAACACCATACTCGTACTGACGCTTGGCCTGCCCTTGATGTTATTGCTGCGCGTGCCTTTGGCCTTTGCGGTCGGGCTTGCCACGATTGGCGCGCTTTGGACCGCCGACATCGACATGATGATCTTTGCGCAGCGCATGGTGTCGGGCACGCAATCCTTCAGCCTACTGGCCATTCCGTTCTTTATCCTAGCCGGGGACCTGATGACAGCGGGTGGCATTTCGCGCCGTCTTGTCGGGTTCGCGGACGTGCTGGTTCGCCATCGCACTGGGGGCCTCGGCATGGTTGCGGTTCTGGCGGCTGCTTTCTTTGCCGCGCTCTCGGGCTCCGCCCCCGCCACCACGGCGGCCATCGGCGCCATCATGATCCCCGAAATGGAAAAGCGTGGATATTCGCGTGCATTCGCTACGGCCCTTGCGGTCGCCGGTGGCATCATCGGACCAATGCTGCCCCCGTCGATCCCGATGGTAGTCTGGGGCGTCATGTCCGAAACATCGATCAGCGATCTCTTCCTGGCGGGCATTGCTCCAGGGATACTGCTGGCCCTCGGCCTCATGGTGCTGTGCTGGAACCACGCGCGCAAGCACGAGATCGCAGCTCAACCCAAGGCCACCCGCGCCGAAGTCTGGGCCGCCTTCAATGCGGCGAAGTGGGCTTTGTGCGGGCCGATCATCGTTTTGGGCGGAATCTATGGCGGCATCGTCACACCGACCGAAGCGGCCATCGTCGCCGCCGCATTCGCGATCGTTCTGGGCTTCGGTGTCTACCGGGAACTGACGTTGCAGACCATCGTCCCTGTCACGCGCGGATCACTCAAGACCATGACCATCGTCATGTTCATCATTGCTTTGGCGAACGGATTTGGCTGGGTCATGGCATTTGAACAACTGCCCGGGAAAGTCACGCACACCCTAGACGTATTTGCCGACACACCCATGCTGTACCTACTGATGGTAAATTTGCTTTTGTTGGTGATCGGCTGCGTCATGGACAATCTCGCCGCGATGATCATTCTGGCGTCGTTTCTCGTACCCATCGGAGAGCAGCTTGGCATGGACCCTGTCCAGTTCGGGGCAATGGTAGCGATCAATTTCACCATCGGGATGGCCACGCCACCTTTCGGCTACACGATTTTTGTGGGGGCGGCGATAAGTGGGCTTAGGATCGGACAGATCGCCCGACCCTTGATGCCCATGCTGGGGGTGATGATCGGGGTCTTGCTTCTGGTGGCTTTCGTGCCGCCAGTGACCCTGACAATCGTCGAGTTACTGCGGTGACGCCATGGTGAATTTGCGCAATTTTGACCTGAACCTGCTGGTCATCTTTCGGGCAATCATGAATCGTGGTTCGATTGCGGGTGCGGCGGAAGAGATCGGTCTGTCGCCCTCCGCCGTCAGCCACGCGCTGGCACGGCTGCGCGTGATGTTGAACGACGAGCTTTTCTTTCGGACGGCAGACGGTGTAAGGCCCACCGATCGCGCCCGAGACCTCTATGCCGATATTGAGCGCGGTCTCGGCTTTATCTCGACAGCTATTTCCTTGCAGCACCAGTTTCTTCCCGCCAAGGCCGAGCGAGTTTTTACCATGCAGGTGGCTGACTATGTCTCAGCTTTTCTGCTGCCGCGGCTTGCCGAACGGCTGCAGGTCGAAGCCCCGGGCGTGTCCATCGACATCCTGCCCTTTACCATTTCGCCGGAAAGCGTCTGGGACCGCGTCGACATGCAGGTGCGTCTGACACCGGGGCGTCTGCAACCGGAAATGGTCCGGTCCCAGCGGCTGCTAGCTGACGAGATTGTCGTCCTGATGCGGCGCGATCACCCGCGCGCGCACGAGCCGATGACCGCCGAACTATACGCTGAATTGCCCCACGTGAAATTGTCGCAATCGGCTACGGGCACGACCGTTATCGACGACGTGCTGGCGGCACGCGGATTGACGCGGCACATGGCGATGACGGTCGCAAGCTGGTTTGAAATACCCGATATCGTGGCCAATTCAGACCTCATCGCCATCGCCCCACAACGCCTATTCTCGCTGGACCCTCGATTGAATAACCTGCGGTCTGTCCCCCTGCCGTTGCAGGAAGTGGTATTTTCCTTCGATCTTTGCTGGGATCTCAGAACGGAGCGCGAGCCGGGCCAGAAGTGGTTGCGCAAGGTCGTCTCGGATGTGTTCAGCGAAATGCGCGTCTAAGCGCCAGTATATGCTATACGATCCGTTAACATGATTGCGATGTAACCTCGTGCCAGGAAACGAGAAATCTTTTAGGCAGCTCCCGCGCTTTGCCGGCCACGGCGCGAAGCGCAGCGAAAGTCGGCTTTTCGCCGATGCTGTTGAAAGTCGCCATTAATCTGGCAGATAAAATTCCGTAATCCCCCGCTTCCCGTCGACTCGCCCGAGCTGCACGATCACATCGATGGATTTTCGGATGTACTCGCGCACCTCGGCGAAGGTCAGGGGTGTGCCAGCCTGCAGCACCATGATCGCCAGCCGGTCGATGGCGAGTTCCGCAGTTTCGGCGTGGATCGTAGAGACTGACCCGCCATGCCCTGTGTTGATGGCTTCGAGATAGGTCAGGGCCTCGGCCCCGCGCAGTTCGCCGACGATGATGCGGTCGGGGCGCATGCGAAGGGAGGCCTGAAGGAGGGCATTGGCGCTGCGTTGCGATCCGGAACCGCGGTCGGCCAAAAGGGCGACGGTGTTCGGCTGGCTGGGGAACAGCTCGAAAGCGTCCTCGATTGTGATCAGCCGTTCGTGCTCATTGACGTGGGTCAGGAGGTGGCGAGCGAAGGTGGTCTTGCCGGTGGAGGTGCCGCCACTGATCAAGACGTTGAGCCGTGCCTCGACCAGGGTCTGCAGCGCGGTCTCAAGGTTTTCTTCGGCAAGTTGGGCGATGTTTTTCATTTTCTCGGCGCGGAGGGCCTCGAGCGAGACAGCCTTGCCGAAGAGATAGGCGGGGGCGTAGTCCCGAGCGCTGCCAGAACCAAAGAGGCGGATGGTGATCGAGGCACCGCGGTCGATGGCGGGTGGCACGGCGACCTGGACCCGAAGCGGGCGACCCGCGTACTCCACTTTGCCGGAGACGAGCGGGTTCTTTTCAGAGACACGAGCCTTGGCATCGCCGACGATGGTCTGGGCCATGATGAGGGCGGTTGTCCGGTCCACGGTCTGGCCTTCGTGGCGCATGGTGGCGTCGCCCGCGACCTCGAGCCAGACCTTGCCGTCCGGATTGATTGCGATCTCGACCACGTCGTCGCGTCGCAGAAGGTCGCGGAACGGATCGAGATAGCGCTCGAGATACGACGCTGGTGATGCCTGATCCATCAATAGATCACCACATCCCGGTCCACGAGCACGGTGACGGACGCGCCATGATCGACATAGATCGTCGGCGCGATGGAGACCTGATCGGCGATGACCGACCCGACCGCATCCTGAAGATCGCGGCCGACGTCGCCCAGAACGATGCTTGTGGTTTCGTTGTTGGCGCTCTCTGCTGCGACCGCCGGTGCCGCCCCGATCACGGAAATCAGCGCCGCTCCGCCAAAGCGCTCGGCGAACTTGGTGTCGACAAGGCCGGTGAGGCCCGAGCGGCCGAGCTGGTCGCCGCCCACGGCTGCGATTTCCATCGAGGTACCGTCCGGAGTCAGCACGCGGGTCCAGAGGATCAAGATGCGCTTTTGGTGCATCTCGATGCCGGAGCGGTATTGGCCAAAAAGGCGGGAGCCACGGGGGATCAGGATCTGGTCCCCGGAAAACGCCGGAACCGGCTCGGAGACCACCGCGACAACGGAGCCCGGCAGATCGCTGTTGATGGCGGTCTGGAGCGCCGCTTGGATGACGGATCCTTGGGTCAGTGTGCGCTCGGGGTTGGTTAGGCGGGCGGCTTCCTGGATTTCGAGCGAACGCGCGCTCTGTAGGAACTGCTCATTGCCCGAGAGGACCGGCCCCCCGGTGCCAGCGGTCGCCGGATCGACCACCGCCGCGCCACTTTGGCCGCCACGCGGACCGTCGGCATAAACCACCGCTGGCGATTTGATTTGCGCGGCGAGGAGCTCTTCGGCGATCCGCGCGGCCTCGCGCTGGCGCTGTTCTTCCTCCTGGCGACGGCGTTCTTCGAGAAGGCGCTGATCGGCGATCAGCCCCTCGCGGTCAAGCTCAGCCTCGAGCCCCTCGCGCTGCGCCCGTTCGGCATCGAGCATGGCCTGCAGCCCTTCGATGCGGGTCTCGGTCTGGCGCTGCAGGTTGGCAAGCTCGGCCTCCTTTGCGGCGAGCGTCGCTTCAAGCGCTGCCTTCTGTTCGTCGAAGGCCTCGCGCAGGTCGCCAACGGCGGATTGGATTTCCGAGTTCCGCGCGGCCTGGCTGGCGGCGAGGGCCTCGCGCACCTTGGCGATCTCGGCCAGCACTTCGGCGCTCGGTTCCGGAGCAGGGGCTGCGGGCACGTCGAGCGCTTCCTCGACAGCGATCAGCGCGTCATTGACTTGGTTGGAGGTCTCGTCGGGCGGAAACTCCAGCCGCCCGCCGGTGCCGGGGCGGCGGTCCTGGAAGGTTTCGACATCGGAGGTCTCAAGCGCGCTGTCGCCCTCCTGCAGTCCAGTGGCCAGAAAATACGCAACCCCGGCCCCGCCGAGGGCGAGGGCGGCGGCGAGGGCACCAATCCCGAGGCTGTTGCCGCGGCGTTTGGATTTGCCACGTGCCCCAAACTGGTCGAGGCGGTCCTGCAGCTCGGGAGGGGTTTGATCGGCCATGGTCAGTTGCTCACGTAGATCGCGCTCTCGTCGCGCCAGGCGCAGATCGCCTCGTCGCCGATGCGCAACGTCCAATAGGTGTTCACCCCGAGTACCCGGACGGTGTTGCCTTGTTGGGTCCAGTTGACCGTGCGCTCTCGGCCCTGGTCATCGGCCTTGAAGAGGGCGGGCTGGCGGCCGCTCGAAGGGAAGACGAAGTAGGTATAGCGCCGGTCGTCGTAGATGTGGCTGGGGCGGAAATCGCCGATCCCCGAGACGCGGTAGTTGTAATTGCGGGGGGCTATGAGGCCTTTCGGCTGGGTAGCCGCCGACGCGCGGCGTTCCTCATCGGGGTAGCGGAAGCGCACCTCGAAGAACTTGGCCGACCGGTTCGGGATCGAGCCTTCGCGCAAATGGAAGGAATAGGTGCGGCGGTTGGTGATCACCGTCATGTTGGTCGAGGCCTGCGCCACATGCGGCTTGATAGTCAGCACATTGCCAAGCTCGGGGATCGGATCGACCTGGAAGCTCTCGGTGTCGCCGACAATCACCGCTATGAGTCGTTCCCACGCCCCGAAATGAATCGTCGTCGAATGCCTGAGATCCGTTTCGATCCGGTAGACCTGGTTTTCATTATAGACGGCGGTGCGGATGCGGATGTCGAGCGGGCCGCCTTGCGGCGTGGCCTCGGCAAAGGCGGCAACGGGAAGGGCAAGCGCCAGGAGGAGCGCGGGCAGGGATTTCATATTGTTCAGTTCTCCAGGGTCTCGGCGTCGACGCGGTAGGAGGTCACCACGAAGCCCAAGGGGTTGGCCCAGACATCCTGAAGGCGCTGGCGGGTTTCGGGTTGGAAGTCGTAGCCGACGGTGGCGACGTAAGACCGGGTCACGGTGCGGGTGTCGCGAGGACGGCGGAGCGTGCGGGTGAAGCGGACCTGGGCCACGCCGCGTTCGATCTGGTTTACCGACTTGATCACCACATCGATCGTGGCGTCACGGCCATAGACGGAGATCGGATAATCCTCGTTGGTTGAGGACCAGAGATCGCGCAGCGAGCGGGCGGCGTCACCATCTGAGCGGTCGAGGACCGAGTTGATGCGTTGCTCGCCATCGATCAGGTCATAGGTTTCGCGGTCATCGACATAGGCCACGAGATTGGCCTGAATAATGGCATCGCTCTCCGACAGCGTCAGCGCCTGAACCGCGGCCACCCGGTCCATCTCGCCAGTTTTCTTGTCGACCACGACGACGAAGGTCTCGGTGGATTTGAGCGGAAAGAGGCTCGCGCCCGCGACCATGCCAGCCACGCCAACCAGTATGCCCGCGGCGGCGACAAACCACGCAAAGCGCTCGCGCCGCCTCGGCCCGTAGATGAAATCCGCCTCGAAGGCGTCGCGTTCGTGGCTCGCGGAATGGGTTGCGGTTTTCGTCATGTCAGACGTCTTTCAAATCAGGGTTTCCGGAAGGCTTTGGCGACCGACAGAAGCGCGCCGGGGCTGTGGCGGATGATCTCGCCGGTGTTCACCACGCCAGCGTTGGCCATCTGGTTCAGCTCGTGGGGGGATTTGCCGGTAACGAGGCGGGAGGCCGCGCCGGTGCCGTACTGGCGCGTGTCTATGAGTCCCTGGCGCGCGAGGCCCGTCAGGCCCACGGCGTTTGAGGCGATGCCGACGACGCCTGTGAGGTTGGAGGCGATGTAGGGAACCGAGGCCATGATCCCGGCGCTGAGGATCAGGATGACAAGGAAGGGCAGGATGAGGCTGACGGTCTCCACATCGTTTGGGTCGGCAGAGGCGTCCCCGATGGCTTCCGCAATGGCGACGATTATACCGGCGGCACCTGCGGCGGCGACGGGCATGAGCGCATAGCCGATGGTGGCGCGGGTCCAGGCCTCGAAGAGAGATTGGGTTGGCTTGAAGAGCGAAGTCACGATCATGAAAGGGGCGATGACGATCATCAGCGCGAAGACGATGCGGGCGAAGGCGATGATCCCGGCGGTGACGGCGGCAAAGACCGCCGAGAGGACGAAGAAGATGGCGCCCAGAACCGCGCCAAAGACCCAGCCCGCGCGGTCGCCGATTGTATCGCCATAGGCGGTGATGCGGGCGACCATGCTGTCGAGACTTTCATAGATACCAGCCTCGTCGCCGGTTGCGGTCAAATCGAGGATGGCTGCGCCAATGTTCTCTGGAACGTCCGTGACGATGTCATAGATCACGCTGAAATTGTCCCAGCTCTGCGCGAATACTCCCACCAAGGCTACCTTCATGCCAAAGGCAAAGCCGACGCCAAGGGGCAGGGGGCGAAGCTGCATCACCGCGTTGATCCCCAGAAGCACAAGGAGGAGTGTCGCGCCCGCCGAGATGATGTTGCCGACCGAGGCTGCCGAAGAGATAAATCCGTCCTGCGCCACGGTGTTCACCGCAACATCTACCTGATCCAGGATGTCACGTATGATGCCCATTAGTTTGCGCAGGCCTCATCACGCCGAGCCAGCATCGCATCCGCTCGTAGCCTCAGGTCGGACACATCAAAAGGTCGGCGGACGTCGTCGGAAACTCTGAATGCGTCTGACTTCTCGACAACTTCCTCCCACGAAATAGTGTTCATAAAGCATTCACACGACTTTGTTTCGTGCCATTTCTCAGCAGCCATCAGTCTCATGATTGCGCGGTAGCCATTCCGAATATAGGCCGTCTCAGCGAGGTCCATGGGAGGTTTTGGGGCGCGACAAGCCCCAACCTCGTCCGGTGCAACCGTCATGGAAGAGAAGGACCTTTGTGCAGTAGGATCTGGTGTCGATGAATCGGCGAATGTTGGGAGTGGTCCAACCAACAGGGAAGCCGTCAAGATACAGAGCATCTTCGCGGACATTATGGTCATTGCTATTCTCCTTCTTATTGATCCACCGCCATCGACCGAAACTTGCGCTCATCAGCGAGGGTCGCGGCATCGACGACGCCAAGTTGACCAGCACTGACGCCCTGCGCCGCTTCCAGTCGCCAGATTTGGGTCAGGATGATGCCGAGCTCCGCGGTGACGCGGGTGTTGAGATCGACCGCGGCTTTCAAGCCGTCCTGATCGTCGATGAGCCCGACCATGGTTTCGAGCCGTTCAAAGCTTTGCCCTGCTTTCTCATGGCTTTCCTGTGCCGCGACGGACAGCATGGCGCTTGCGCCAGCGGAAGTGGCAATGCGGTTGTCGGCTGGCTGGTCTGAGCCCGAGAGCGCGCCCAGGCGGTCCGAGGTGAAGCCGCTGCCAGACAGCACCCGCTCGACGGAAGCAGACAGTTCAGCGCCGGGATTGAACCCGCTCAGGAAATCACCGCTCGCGAGCGACTCCGCCGTATTGAGAGGGGCCACCAGCGTGCCGCGTAGGGCACGGAACTCTTCGACCGTGGCGAAGAGCTCGCCCAGCCCGCTGCCGTCAATCAGCGACGTCAGTTGCGCGTCGAGATTGGTCAACTGCGACAGCTGGGTTTCGAGTTCGAGTTTCATTGTGGCGAGCTGTTGCATCTGGACGTTCAGATCCTCGGCCATGTGTTCAAGCTGGGCGACGAGTTGGCCAAGTTGCGAGGCATCGAAGGTCGGCACGCCCTGAGCGGTGGCGGGGCCGCCGCATCCGAGCGAGAGGACAGCGGCGGTCACCAGAAAAAATCGTCTCATTCGGGAACTCCCATCTGCATGAAGTCGCGCTCGGCCAGCCGGTCGGCCACGAGGTGCTGCGCATAGGTCGCCGCGCGCTGCTGACCTGCGGCCATCAGCCGGACGCGAAGGTTGAGGATGCGGCCGATCTCGGCCTTGGCGTAGGTGTTGAGCTCCCAGGCCGCCTTGGCACCCTGCTGCGCGTCGATCTGCAGGATGATCGCGCGCAGTCGGTTGATGACCTGTTCCGTGGTGGCATGGCTGCTCGCGGCATAATAGACACCTGCCTCCGAGATGCTCGCATACTCGGCCAGCGCAAAGTCGGAAGGAGAAAGCGTGCCGAGCGCGTCGGCGCCGCCCACCACGGCGAGGTATTCATTGTAGAACTTCGAGATGTTGCGGACATAGCCCTGGGTCTCAGCAAAGGGCGGCACGCCGCCATAGTCCATGACCCGGCCCGGCCCTGCATTGTAGGCCGCGAGCGCATGCGGGATGTTGCCGAACTGATTGAGCTGGGTGGTGATGTAGCGCGCACCACCGCGGAGATTGTCCATCGGCTGAAAGCGATCGACGCCCATGTCGGTAGCCGTGCCGGGCATGAGTTGGGTGAGCCCATAGGCGCCGACGGGGCTTTCGGCGGTGAGGTTGAAGCGGCTCTCCTGCTTGATCAGGGCCTGGAAGAGGCACCGCCACTGTGTGGTCGACAGCCCGGCGCGGGCCACGCCGGGGGCACCTGCGAACTCGCCTGCGACCTCGACGATCATCATCTCGACCGTCTCGCGGCCCTCGCCGAAAAGCCGGCTGTTCATCGGACTCGGATCGGCGTTGGGATAGACCGCCGCTGCCCCGAAATCGGCATTGCCCTCGAGCGCGCGGATATCTAAGCCGGGACCTGTGATCGCAGCGGTCATCTTCTTGAGGACGCGCAGCTGGTCGGCCTGCACGTCCGCCAGCGAAGTCTTGGTCCTGTCCTTGTCTTGCTGTACGCCAAGATCCTCGGCAAGTGCCGTCACCCGGGCGATGGCGCGGCCAATCGCGGAGTTGTCCTGCGTCGGTACGCCCTGGGCATGCGCAGGCAAGGTGCCGAGGCCAAGGCAGAGCCCGGCGGATATGATCGTGCCGCGTGTCATTTTGGGCGCGGCAGGGGCGTGAAGGTGCAATCTGACTTGGTTCTGGACAGGTCCACGCCGCCCTTGGTCGAAAACGAGAGAGACGTGCGGCTGACCTGTGTGTCGCCGCTCCGCTTGAGGCATGGTGAGGTTTTCTCGGTATATGTCTCGCAGGCGGACAGAAGGCCTGCGGTGACGCAAAGCGCGAGGAGGGGTTTCAAACTCATTTCACATTTCTCCAGAAATCGGGGTTGGCGCGCCAATCGGCCGGCACGCGCGCCTCGCCGGTGGCGCCGCCACCTAGGATGGGAAGGAGGTCTCCAAGCGCGGAAAGGTCCGCATCAATGAAGACGCTGTCGCCCGCCGAGCGGACCAGCGCGATGCGCTGGCCTAAGGTGGGCTGGACGAGCAGGGCGGCCTCCTTGGCGTTCACGCGCAGGAAGTCGTAATCCGAGACGGTGGCCCGATCGTTGGGGAAGAGGATCTGGGTCGGCACCGTCTCGACGATGGTCTTGCCGACGCGGCTGTCGCGCAACTGGCTCGGATACTGCGTCATCATGATCACGACGCAGTTCATCTTCCTGAGAGTCACCAGCCAGTTTTCCAGCCGCGCCCCGAAGTAGGGATCGTCGAGCAGCTTCCAGGCCTCGTCTAAAACGATGATGGTGGGGCGGCGGTCTTCCACCAGCCGCTCGATCTGGCGGAAGATGTAGGAGAGCACCACCATGCGCTCGGTGGTCATGTCCAGGATCTCGGTCATGTCGAACCCGATGATGTCGCCCGACATCTTGAGGCCGCGCCCATGCACGGGCTCGTCGAAGACCCAGCCGTAGCGCCCGCCCGGAGCCCATTCGGCAACGCGGGCTTGCAACTCGCCCTCGTCATCGAGGGATTGAAACAGCGTCTCGAAGCTGGCGAAGCGCTGGAGCGCGCCGCCGGCATAGGCATTCTGGGACACCGCGCTCTGGATGTGGCGCGACTGCTCGCCGGTGAGAGTGCCGCCACGGGAGAGGAGCGTCGCGAGCCAGTCCGAGAGCCAGGCGCGGCCCCGCTCGTCGATCTCGGTCATCAGCGGGTTCAAGCCCGTCGCCACGCCCGCGCGGATCTCGTTGTAGCGGCCGCCGAGTGCACGGACTGCCATCTCATGGCCACGATCCTTGTCGAAGAAAAAGAGCCGCGCGCCGACCCGTTGGGATTGGGCCGCAAGAAAGGCCGCCGTCAGCGTTTTGCCGCTGCCGGTGCGCCCCAGCACGAGCGTGTGGCCGACAGTGGGTTCTTTGTCTGGACTTCCTGCCTCGTGGAAATTGAAGCGATACCCGGAAGTGCCGACCGTGGGCAGGACCGAGATGGCCTGGCCCCAGGGCGATTGATCTGGACCCCGCCCCTCGACGCTGCCGTGCAGGGCGGCGAAATCGGCGAAGTTGATGGAGGAGATCGGGGTCTTGCGGGCCCGGTAGCCGAAATTGCCGGGGCTTTGCGCGAAGTACGTCGCCTTCAGCGCCATGCTCTCGCGCACGATCACCGCCATCATCTCCTGGCCGACGCGCTTGATTTGCGCCGCGGCGCGCTCAACCGTGTCGCGCTCCGACGCGTAGACCGCGATCGAGAGGTGATGATCACCAAAGGCGATGCGTCCTGCCTCCTGATCATCGGCCGCTTGGCCGAGTTGATCGCGCAAGGACACGGCAGCATCCTCGGAGGCCTGCATCTGGCGGATGATCCGCTGGATACGTTCGGCCATGATGTTGTTCGGGATCGGGCTGAAGGAGTTGGTGAGCACGATGTCGAGGGGCAAGTCGAGCGCGTCCAGGAGCGTGACGTCCGTGAGAGCCGGATAGCTCTTTAATGAGAAGAGCGCGCCGTATTTGACCGCGCCCGTGATGACATCGCTCAGGGTGACCACGTTGCCGCCAAACGTGGCCCGGCAAGTGCTCAGGGTATGCGACAGGGGCAGGGCGCTCTGGCAGACGGCTACGGGCGAGAAGCTGCCCGCATTCAGCGTATTGAGAAAACCCAGCCACTCGCCGCCCTGTCTGGTCAACCGGACAGGGTTGGCGGAGGCGAGCGTCACTTCGAAGAAGCCGATGACCTCGTTCAACTCCTGCATGCGCGACGCGCGATCTTTGACCCAGGCCTTGCGGGCGAGATTGCGGAGAAGTGGAATGCGCGCCGAGATGTCGGGTCGCCGGATGACACTGAGATAAAGGTGGCGCTTGGCCGGTCGGAGGTCTCTGACATGAGCCTGCCAGCGAGCGTCTATCGCGGCGGCGAAGCTGCCGCTCTCGATGGTCCGCATTGCGAGGTCTTGCGGCACGGAGATCCGGTGAATGTAGAAGCCGAAGGCATTGCCGGTCTGGGCGACGATGGCCGCGACGGCTCTTTTGAGCGCATCGAGGTGCGCGTCCTCCGTCGTCATCGGGTTCAGCCCGTCGAGGCGCAGGGTGGCCATCAGGTCGCCCTCGCGCAGCACCATCACATCGTCGCCTGCCAGTGCAAAATACGGCAGATGTTCGGCGAGATAGCTCTCGCGCGTGAAGTCACGGCCGCCTGCTCCCAAAAGAGCGCTACCGGGATTGGAGAGGAAGCTCGCATCAAGCGCCAAAGCTGTCGCCCCCGTGTAGACGGCGGTTCTTCGTCGGGCGCACTATGCCGTAGGACACGCGCAGCACTTCGAAGAAATGTGGCTCCTTGTCGGCGACGAACCATAGGATCGGATAGGCGATGATCCCCAGAGGCAAAAAGATCAGGGATCCTGTCCAGATGAAGGGCAGAACAACCCCCATCGCAAGAGCCAGCAGGTATCCGACGGGGAGGCCGAGGTACTTCGGTGGCCTTGCGAGACCCTGGAAGAGGGAGGATCGCTCTGCCATGGGCTCAGGTGAACCCGTCGACAATGGTACCAGCGGAGAAGATTAACACAATCCCGATAATCACTGAGGCGAACCAGCCCCAGTTGAGCCGTCCCATCATGCACATGAAGCCGGTGCCGATAACGGCGAGGGTGGAGACGGCGATGCCGATCGGCCCGGTCAGCGCCGCCTCAACGGTTTCCAACATGGTCTGTATAGGAGACAGGTCCTGCGCGACGGCAGGTGTTGCCACGGCAGCAAGGGCCGCAACAAAGGACAAAAGACGACGTAGTCGATATCTCGGCATAGGGCCTCTCTTGATCAGTTTAGGTCGATGTGGACCGGAGGGCGCTCGGGTCTCCGGTTTGCGAGATGGACGGAGGGCTGCGAAACAGGCTGGCCTGTCAGTCGATTGCGAATACGGTGAATACGCGCGATATAGTCGCGGGTTTCCGCAAACGGCGGGACGCCGGAATATTCGACCACCCGATGAGGGCCGGCGTTATAAGCTGCCAGTGCAAGGTCAATGTTCTGGAAGGTGGACAGTTGCGCGAGCAGGTAGCGCGCCGCGCCATCAAGGTTTTGCGCGACATCACGCGGGTCGACGCCGAGGGAGCGTGCGGTTTGCGGCATGAGTTGGCCGAGACCATAGGCCCCCTTCGGGCTCACGGCTGTCGGATTGTAGCTGCTTTCGGCCTCGATCATGGCTTGAAAGAGGATGTGCCAGCCCTTGGCGTTCAGACCTGCCCGGGCCAGTGCATCGTCGTGCTGGTGGCGTGCGGAGGTTTCGCGAATGAGCTTCAGAATCCCCACGCGCAAGGAAGGGCTTGTGACATTTTCCGGTTGCGGTGTCTTCTTCGGCGTGCGCGGAGCGTGCGCCGTCCCGGTCGAGCGATCAAAGCCGGCCCAGGTTGGGCGTTCACCGTGGAATACCCAGCCGGATATGCGCGCCGAGCCGTCCGCGCCAAAGACAATGACGTCAGCCGTCGCCCTCGAAGGCGATGCTGTACTCAGGGCCAAAGCGCAGATCGCGCCCGTCACCGAACTCGAGATGATGTTTGAACAGCCCCGGCCAGATGTTGAAATACCGCGGCTCAGGTCCAAGCGGTGTGATGCGGGTGGACACAAGGATAGCCTCAGGCTCGCCCGCGCGCAGATATATGCATTGATAGCGCGGCTTGCCATCGTCCGTGAACCCCACGAGCTCATACCGGCAGCGGAATGCAACGCCCCTCTCCTGAAGGTCTTTGACACCATCAATGGTGATCAGGATCTGATTGCGCGCTATCGGCATTTGGACTCTCCCAGTGAAAGCCCTTCTAGTGCGAGTCATTAATGGCATAAAGACACAATGAGTCAATACGACATATTGCAGAAAATAACATATTGAATAATAATCGCCGAAACGGACAGGGAGCGTGCTGTGAAGAAACTCATGATGACAGTGGCAATCGGATCTGTGGCGGCATTTGGCTCCACAGGAGAGGCATTGGCTTATGACATCGACTGCGCGATTATTCTCTGTATGGCGGGGGGATTTCCGCCAAGTCCTGTGTGTGGCCATGCCTATCAGACGATGATCCAGCGCATCACACCGATCCCGGTCTCGCCGCCGTTCGGGGTGTGTACTTTCGCTGCTGCCCCGACCAGTCTCGGCACGCCGGGACTGGAATCGGAGCTGGATATTTCCTTGCCTGAGTATGCCTGGCTCCACCGGATACGGATCCATTGGTTTGAGGGCCGCGCTTTTGAGGATCGCAATGGAGACCGACGCTGGAGTTGGTCATTTCGCTCCTGTGATCATGAGAACAGTGGCTGCCGAAACATAATCTTCGAGAACCGGTCAGCGACACCTTGGCCAAATGCGTTTGTCTCGGACAATGATCAGGTTGTGCCCTATCCGGACCCTCACAAACCGGGCAACTCTGCTCATCGCGCGGTCATGATCGAGTTCGGTAATTATGAGGGCGACATCGAGCATTCAGAATGGATCTCTTACTGATCCTGACGGCCTTTGGGTTCCATTCTGACCGGTCGGATCAGGATCTCGGAGGCGATGACCTCTTCGGCGTCCATGAACCACCACCTGACAACCTGACCCGTGTTCCACCGATAATCGCGCCAGACAACATGTGTGTCGCCGGAAATCTCGATGAGACCTTCCCGGACAGGCTCTGCGAATAGTTGTTTCATGCACATATCGAGCATCCTGCGAGACAGTGTTCGTTACGGTGTGTTGCGGACCGCAGCGCGCACATCCGGGCGCAAGGGATCGAGCGCTCAGGTGCCGGGACGGCATTGATGAGCGGCAAAACTTCTGTTCTGGCGTTGTGCGGAAGAACCACAGCCAATCCACACGCTCATGTGATGGGTCGTGTGGAAGCCGCAACCGGTGTCAGGCCGCCTTGCGACGCATCAGTTGTTCGGAGGCGGCCCGGCGATCTGGTGGCCACAGTGAATGGCGACCTCTTGGGACAGCTTGGAGAAAGACTCAATCCAATGTCCGGCCTGTGCCGCCAGAAGCGGGTCTGTCAACGGATCAAGGCGACAATCCACGACATCCACCACATAGTCAGGTCCTATATTCTCGATGATCCGGCCAAGCGTTCTGGATAGGAAATCGCGGCTGTCAGGGATGCTATGTCTCCGGCACATTTCGGGGCACGGATTGCTGATCAAGATAATCGGCATGTCCGCAAAATCTTTCACGTATCGCTCCGCCATGTTGGCGCAAAATTTCGACCAGAGTTTAACCGACATGATGATCTTTTGCTCGACTTCTAGTGAAAGCTCGGTTCCAAATCCGACATGCCCGGGAACAGAGGCATCATTGCCCGATGCAAACCTCAGCAGATCGCAAGGTTCCAGACCGATTGTTGCCAGCAGCGCCTCAGACGCAGTGATGGATTGAGACGCCGAGGGGTAAGCATTGGATATATACATCACTGTGTTCCTGTTCGTGAGGGAGGGGTCAGAACATTCGTTGAGAATGCAAGAAAGCAGCCATCCTGATTATGCTGAATGGCACCAAGCTTACGGGTCGCATAACCCATGCGACTGGCCATCCGCATGAACGCAGGGGAGCCCAGAAAGAGACATTGCTCGGCGCCGACACTTGCCAGAAACTGATCGGTCGCCTGCAGGATGCGTTCGCTGAGTTGGATGCCGGGGTAGGTGACTAGCCGGGTCAGTTCCCAGACCTTCGGATCGACAGATGGGTCAGTGTCGCAGATCTCGTGGGGCAACCCGGGCAGTCGGTGAAGGTAGGCGTCCCGTATCATATATGAGAACCTGCCGTCTGGATCAGTGCTGGTGGTGTTCAGTAGTCGTGCCCCAGCGAGGACGTTTGAGCCGTCATGGACAACGACATAGACACTGTCCGGGCGGTCATACTGCTCGGCCTCAAAAACGGCGCTATGGGGAATGTTCCAGCCCAGGTGATCGACAAAGATCTGTTTACGCAGTTTAAGAAAGGCAGGTATCAATCCTGTCCGATCCTCAGCGGCGCTCAGCACGGAGACCTGACAATTGCTCACCCGTGCTCGCACGGCTTGCATGATGGTATTCACCCTTAGTTTGGGTCTGGGGGGTATTTGATCTGTCAACATTGGAACCTGCTTTCTGATCGCGATGGTCCTTTAGCTGCACAAGACCGAGCCAGTCGTCCAAAGGTTTGAGCAGGAATGTTAAAAGATCAAACCTGGGGTCAGGTTTGGCGATACAACGACCCAAAAATTGGCCTCAGGTCAGGTTTTGCGCCCCGATACCCACGTACCTGACCACAGGTCAGGTGCCTGAACGCGGACATTGACATTGCTGGCTAATATATTGTTGTCTCCAGACACGCTAAAGTTGTGCGGGTAGAAAAACGATGTCAGATGAGCTTTTGCCCGTTCTTGCAGCAGATCAGCTGTTCAAGGTGGACGCAGAGCCGGTCCTTTCTATCGGGACCGAAGGGTTTTTCATCATGGTCAATCACACCAGAAAGGGCCCGGAGTTTATCGACAGTACCTATCCGGAGGCCTGGAGGACGGAGTATGATAGCAATTCCTACCACCTGAAGGATCCTGCTTTCCTTTGGGGCCTCGCGAAGAACGGGAACAAGCGGTGGTCGGAAGTGCGCCTCCCGGATGTTGCAGGCGTGTTCAGAAAATCACGCCGCCATGGGCTGATATACGGGGCGATGTTTAGCCGTGGATACCCTACCAGAAAGTCGGTCCTGAGTGTTGCAAGAGACGATCGCGAACTGACCGATGATGAGCTGGTGCGCCTGGCCACCTGGTTCGACCAGTTCATCGACGCCTGCAACGCCATGCAAATGTTCTCCCCGAAGGAACTGGAAGTCCTGCAATGTTTGGCCAATGATATGACGATTGATCAGGCGGCCGAGAGAATCGGGATATCCAGTTCAGCGGCAAAGGTCCGACTGAAAGCTGCACGGGATCGGAGCGGCAGAAAGACGAACAGTTGGGCCGTCGCTGCTGCACTGCGGGCGAAGCTCATAGATTAGTCGAGTAAATACGGAAGAACGCGGCCCGACAGGTGCGTGTTGCTGTTTCCAGAGCGTCGTTGCATAATGAGGAGTGGCTCGCGGATAGTTCTACCCGCACTTCAAACACATATGTCAGTATTTATGACTTAGTTAACATAATCAACATTATGCGATACATGGATGTACGCCGGTGAATTCACAAATGAAGTGCAATTTCTTTAACAAGGTATTGAATTGCATGGAGTTAATTTATGGGACGCTGCTACCCTCACCTGAACCTCGACGAACGGCGTAATCTGGCCAAATGGCTTGAAGCGAAGATATCAATCAAAGAGATCGCTGATCGGTTGTGCAGAGATGCATCGACAATCTACCGCGAGATCAAGCGCAACTCGTGCCGTTTCGACGATCAACCTGAGTTGAACGGCTATCATGCGTTGGCCGCGCAGGATCGGAGCGAAGATCGCCGTGCGGTGCATCGCAAGCTGATCTTATATCCCGAGATCATGGCTGCCGTGCGGTGTGGTTTTGACGCCGGATGGTCCCCTGAACAAATTGCAGGACGTATGCGCCTGGAACGCCATCCGATGCGTGTGAGCCACGAGACGATCTATCGATATGCCTATTCAAAAGCCGGCCGTGCTGAGAAGTTCTACCGCCACTTACCCATGCATCGCCATCGCCGCAGGCCACGTGGAACTCGGAGGCATCATGGGCGTCATATCCTTGATGAATTGGCCATCGCGCACCGCCCTGAAGCGATAGCCGAACGTGACCAGTTCGGTCACTGGGAGTGCGACCTGGTGATGTTCCGCAAGGAGTTTGGCAAAGCCAATGTGACGTCTCTGGTCGAGCGTGTCAGCCGGTTTGCTCTCGTTTTGAAGAACCCGGATCGCCAGTCAAAACCGGTGATGGAGAGCCTGATCGCCAACCTGTCTCCCCTGCCAGCTGAAGCGCGTCGCAGCATCACCTTTGATCGCGGCACTGAGTTCAGCGCATGGCAGCATCTAAAGGATGGTCTGGGCGTCGAACCATGGTTCTGCGATCCTCAGTCGCCGTGGCAAAAAGGAACGGTCGAGAACACCAACAATCGCCTGCGCCGCTACCTGTCCCGCAAGGCTGATCCCACGGCGTTCACAGATCGATATTTGAGGTCAATCTGTGACCGCCTCAACGCGACCCCACGCAAGTGTCTGGGGTATCAAACACCGGCTGAGGTATTCCGGGCAAAACTGATGGAAGGAGGGCCATGATCCAGATAAAATGACCCCACAGAAATTGCGCTTCAGCGTGAGTTCACAGCAAAGTTAGAATGTCCCACATCTGCAAAGTAGAAGTGTCACACTTCCCTGTTGGGCAAGCAGGTCCGCCGTAGATCTGCTTTTCAGCCGATGGGGGCGGTGCCGCCGAATCCCCGAAGTAGCGTGCGGCCATAGTATCATCGGGAAGGCACGCGAGATGGAATTACCTGATGGCCCACAGTGTTGAAGAGAGCGATGAGATGAAGCTTTCATACGTCTCACTGAAAAATCAAACGAAATGTGCCGATTTTTTTGCACTGGTCGCTAAGGGCCGCTGAAAGCCGGCACCTCGCTACTGCAAGTCGGCGCCGACCTCCGTCAGCAACCAATCCCGCACCGCGGCGACTTCGGGTCGCAAAGGTCGGTCCGAAGAGGTCACGATGTAATAGTTCAGCCCGGTCACGTATTCCCGGGAAGCCGCGCGAACTAAGCCTTTTTGCTCCAGCTCATGGGCGATCACATAGCGCCAACCGAGACCAATGCACTGCCCCTTGATCACAGCCTGCAACAGGAGCGCGTAATCGGAAAATAGCATTTCAGAGGCGTCGCCGGGTGGAGCATATCCCATCTCCGCGAGGTACTTACGCCAAGGTAGTCGCAGTGGCTCGTTGAGATGTCCAAGCGTGTGGCCCTTTAGAGTATTGCAGCCATCCAGCACCCCATGTGCTGCAACGTACCCTGGACTTGCCACAGGAATCACGACCTCTTCCTGGAGGAACCATCGGTCGAACGCCTGTTTCTTTTCCTCATCGTGGCGCACCCCGAGGTCGGCCCCGTTCAATGGGCCAATCGGCTCCCCATGTATGATCTGAAATCGAATTGGGATATCAGGCAGTGCCTGACGGTAACAATCCAATCGCGGCATGAACCAATGTAACGCAAACGCGGAAGTTACTGAAACGGTTACAGAAGCCGGACTTTCACGCATTCGCTCGATCTCGTCCAGTGCCGCTTCCACTTGACGGAAGCCACCAGCCACCGCGTCGGCTAGGATCTGGCCATGACGTGTCAACTCTACCCCGCCCGACGTACGATTGAACAATGGTACACCGAGCCGATCTTCAAGTTGGCGGATCGTTTTACTCACTGCAGGTTGGGTTACGTTGAACTCCCGACTGGCTTCCGAAAAGCTCAGCTTTCGGGCTGCCGCCTCGAAGACAAATAGCGCACCAGCGCTCGGCACTTTCGATCTTAACGACATGAAAACCTCGGTTTGACCAGTTGACCCCATAACTCAGAGTAATAGGGCAATGAGTATTCGTGACGTTACAGATTAGAATCTCCCCCGTAACCTCAATCCTAGGACAGACGACAATTGGACCCGGAAAGGCCCATTGATGCAAGAGTCTTCAAATCTCTACAATGTAAATGCAGTCGTTTCAGAAACGGCGCCGCATGTGGTTCATCCGCACCTGCTCGACCCGCTTTTGCGGCCAACCTCTGTTGCCTTCATCGGCGCCTCAAACCGTCCGCAAACTCTTGGCAACATCATGGTGAGCACTGCGGCTGTAGATGGCTATCCCGGTGCTTTATACCCGGTAAACCCCAAAGAATCTATGATTTCAGGACTTCCTTGCTTCCCAGATATCGCCAGCATTCCCGGACAGGTGGAACATGTGGTGATCGGGTTGGCCGATCAGCGCATAGAGCAGGCCCTGCATGAGGCCATCGAAAAAGGCGTGCGCGCCGCTACCATTTTCACCGGTTGCGACATGTCAGACCAGGGCGATGACAAGTTGTTATATCGCCTCTCGGACATGGCCCGAGAAGCAGGATTGCACATATGCGGTCCCAACAGCATGGGGCTCTTAAACCCTACAATTGGGTTGCGGCTCAATGGTTATGCCTCACCGATCCCTCTGAAGCCGGGTAATATCGCGCTGATCCTGCAATCGGGCTCCGCCTTCAGTGCGCTGGCTTATAACCACCCTAGGCTGCGCTTTTCGTTCTGCGTGTCAACAGGACGCGAGCTTGCCACGCGCAGCGAAGATTACATGCTCTGGGCGCTTGAGCAGCCCGAAACGAAAGTGATCGGCCTATTCCAGGAAACTGCGCGCGATCCGGCGCGTTTCATCACCGCGCTGGAGCGTGCACGACAACGATCCATACCGGTAGTGGTGCTCAAGGTTGGCAAAACGGAGCTAAGCGCACATTTTGCCTCAAGTCATAGCGGAGCAATCGCAGGCGACGCGGCGGCCTACGAGGCGGTCTTCCGCAGCTACGGCGTGGTGGCGACCTCAACCCTCGACGAATTCGGGGCTTGTCTGCAGATTTTCTCCAAGGTCGACGCGGCGCGCTTGCCTGACGGCCTGTTGGCGGGTGTGCACGATTCCGGCGGCGAACGTGAGATGGTCGTGGACCTGGCCGAGCGTGAGGGTGTATTCTACGCCGACATTTCAAAGGCCACCAAAGCCAAGCTAAGCGCCAATCTGGACAGCGGCCTGAAGCCTGAAAACCCGCTCGACGTGTGGGGTTCGGGGCATGAGTTCGAGCGTAAAGTCGAGAACTGCATGAAGGCGCTGATTGACGACCCAGCCACTGGGGCACTTGCGCTGTTCCAAGACATTCGCGACGGCTCTTACGTAGCCACCGGCTTTCTGTCTGCACTGCGCCGGGTCAGTAAGAGCAGCAATAAGCCCGCAATTATTGTCTCTAACTATGCCGGGGTGCGGCATGGAACCATTGCACTCGAAGCCGTTGAGGCAGGGCTGCCAGTAATTGAGGGCTCGCAAGAGGGCCTGAAGGCGATCCGCGAATTGTTCGCCTTCCGCGACCGTCAAAAGGTATCCCGGGGGTCTCTCCCAGCCACCTCACCAGAAATCGTCAGCCGCTGGCGCACCCGGTTGTCGGAACCCAATGATTTGAGCGAAGCGGAAGCACTGGCGCTTATTGCAGATTACGGCATTGCCACGCCCCGCGTTGTCGAAGTGGACACGCTTGAGGCGCTGCGCAACGCCGTACCCGAAGTCGGCTTGCCCCTCGTACTCAAGACGGCGGCACCCGGCATCAAGCACAAAAGTGATGTCGCCGGGGTGTTTCTCGGATTAACAGACATGGCCAGCATCGAACTAGCCTATCGTGAAATCGCCGTGCGTTTGGGACCGCAAGCAATTCTCGAAGAAATGTTGCCAAGTGGCATTGAGCTCGCATTTGGGTTGGTTCAGGACGAGACATTTGGTCCGTTCGTGATCATGGCCGCTGGCGGCATCTGGATCGAGGCGCTCGAGGACCGGGTCGTTGCGTTGCCACCATTTGACCAAGCCGAGGCGCGTGGCATGATCGACGAATTGCGAATCCGCCGACAGCTAGGTGGCGGCCGTGGCGTGCCCCCTGCCGACTTGGACGCCATCGCTCAAGCATTCTCGCGCTTTTCCCAGCTTGCCGCCGACTTGGGCGACTTGATTTTCGAGATGGATGTGAACCCTCTTTTTGCAAGGGCGGACGGGATACGTGCCGTTGATGCCCTGCTGAGCGTTTGCGCCACGCGCACGCCCAATATTTGACAAGGACAACCACTCATGGATTTCGAGTTTAACCCCCGCCAAAAGGCACTTTCGAAATTGGGTCGGGATTTCGTGGAGCAAGTCTTACAGCCGCTTGAGCAGGTGACGGATGAGCATGGTGAGTTGCCCGAGAACAAGCGTGCCGACGTCCGTCAAGCAGTGCGCGACTGGGGACTGGCTGGCATCAATCTTGGCCACGAGCATGGCGGGCTGGGACTTACGATGGTTGAGCAAACCTTGGTCGAGGAACAGCTCGGCAGAGCAACAAACGGTTTATGGAGCTGCGTCTGGCGCCCACCCGTGAGTCTCAAGTTCGGCACACAGGCACAAATCGATGACTATCTCATCCCCTCTGCCTGCGGCGAGCGGCGCGGCTGCTTTGCCATCACTGAGGCGGATGCCGGCTCCGACCCCCGTCGGGTCAAAACCAAAGCCGTGATGCGCGACGGGCAATGGTATTTGAGTGGCGAGAAATGGTTCGTCACCTCCTACAATGCCAGCGATTTTATTATCGTGCACGCTCACGTGGATGATGATCCGGACAAGCCGACCCTCTTCCTCGTGGACAAGCCGGTGCTCAACATGACCCATGTGCGGTCTCCCAAGTTCATGCACAATTTCGCATTTGACCATGCAGAGCTTATTTTCGATGAAACGCCGGTAGCGGCTGATCGCCAACTTGGGGAGATCGGACAAGGGTTCGAACTGACGAAGGACTGGTTTGTAGAAGCCCGACTTCAGATCGCGGCGCATTCCATCGGCGCGGCCACCCGCGCGGCAGAAATCGCTAATGAGTTCGCGACCTCACGCCACCAATTCGACCGCGCAATTCGTGATTTCCAAGGGATCGAATTTATGCTGGCGGACATGGCGGTAGATATCTTCGCCGCCAAGTCAATGCTGTATCGAGTTGCCGCAGAAATTGACGCGGGTGCGGACCGCTCACGCGTGCACGCCCATGCCAGCGCGCTCAAACTGTTCTGCTCAGAGGCTTCTGGGCGCGTAATTGACAAGGCGGTGCAGATACTCGGCGGGCGCGGCTATATGCGCGAGAACCCTGCGGAACGCCTCTATCGGGATATCAGGGTGGACCGGATCTGGGAGGGCACCTCGGAGATACAAAGAAGCGTAGTGGGTGGCCGCATCCGCAAGCACGGCATGCGTATTTACTCGGAGGCATTTGAAACATGACCCGGGTTGAAACCACGCATGCCTGGCGGGGACACGACCAAAGACTCGGCCGGGCTGCGATGACATTCTTGCTTTTTCTACCAGCATTGATCTTTCTTGCGGTTTGGTTCGTCTGGCCGTTAGGCCAACTTATTCTTCTGAGTTTTCAGGGCGAGGACGGTGCTTTTGCCGCTTACCAAGAAATTTTGACAAGCGAAGTGTTCCGCATTGTCTTCTTCAACACTCTCAAGTTGGCAGTCCTCGTCACGATCATCTGCACCATACTCGCTTATCCTGCCGCCTGGCTACTTACGCGAGTCAAAGGGTTTTGGTTCAGCATAGCACTCTACTGCATCCTCGTGCCTTTTTGGATCAGCATACTAGTGCGAACTTTTAGCTGGATGCTGCTGCTAGAACGCAGCGGACCGGTCAACAATTTTCTGATTACCCTCGGCGTCACCGACCAGCCACTTAAGTTGCTTTTCAATGATCTCGGCGTCTACATCGGAATGGTACACGTCCTGCTGCCTTACGCGGTGCTTCCGATCTATTCTTCGATGCTCAAGATCGACCAGCGGCTGCTTTTGGCAAGCGACAGCCTTGGGGCCTCAGGGCGCACAACCTTTTTCAAGATTTTTTTGCCTCTTACCCTGCCCGGCGTCACCGCTGGGGCGACGTTTGTTTTTCTGCTGGCGCTGGGTTTCTACATCACTCCGGCCCTACTTGGAGGACCACACAACCTCACGGCGGCAATGCTGATCGACAGTTTTGTTAATGAACGGCTGGTCTGGCCGCTGGCGGCGGCGGCCTCAGTGATCCTACTGGTAATTGTGCTCGTCGTATTAGCGGTAACCTCACGCTTTGTTTCTCTCGGCTCTTCGGTGGTGGTTAAATGAGACGGTTCAAACCTTCTTCACAGGCTCTTACCCAGATTGCAGGCGCCGTAGTTCTCGCCTTTCTGGTAATGCCGATCTTCGCAGTGGTCCCGGCTTCGTTCAACCAGGCCTCCTTTATCAAAATCCCGCCTGAGGAATTGAGTCTCCAGTGGTACAGCGCCTTTATTGAAGATCGGGGCTGGATGAGCTCGCTCTTCAACAGCATCCGGGTGGCACTGCTTACGACGGCAATCGCCCTGGTGATCGGTACACTGGCAGCGCTGGGTGTGGAACGCCTGCCCAAGCGCATGCGCCCCTTCGTCATCGGGGCGGTGCTCTCGCCGCTGATCGTGCCCGTAATCATGATCAGTATCGCGCTCTACTACGTAACCCGCAGTATCGGCCTCTACGGCACGGTAACGGGGCTTGCGCTCAGCCATGCCCTGATCTGCGTTCCGTTCGTGCTCCTCAACGTGAGCGTTTCCCTCCAGAGGCTTGATCCTAATCTTGCGCGGGCCGCCTCGGGTCTCGGTGCGCGGCCGGGTTATGTGTTTCGCACGGTAACCCTACCGGCAATCTGGCCAGGCGTGGCGAGCGGCGGGGCTTTCGCTTTTGTGCTCTCGTTCGACGAGGTGGTAATCTCGCTGTTCATCGCCGGCTACGGTGCCAAGACGCTGCCAGTCAAACTTTGGGAGCAGATCCGGGTGGAGTTCACCCCAGTCGCGGCCGTCGGCTCAACCCTCATTCTCACATTCACAGTCGTGCTGTTCATCCTTACTCGTCTGAGCGCCCGCAAACGCAACTCCGCCGCAGAAGGGAGCCAGTAAGATGGCCGTCAAAGAGACACATGGGGTCAGGTTCGAGCAAATCTGCAAATCTTTCGGAGAGGTAAAGGCCCTTCGCCCGCTCAATCTAGAGATCAAACCAGGGGAGTTCCTTACCCTTCTTGGACCGAGCGGCTCTGGCAAGACGACGCTGCTCAATATCGTCGCCGGCTTCCTTGATCCAGACGACGGTCGCCTGATTTTGGGCGGACAGGATGTCACGGCCCTTCCCCCGCGCGCGCGCAACATCGGCATGGTGTTCCAGAACTACGCACTCTTCCCGCACATGAGTGTGGCGGAAAACGTAGCCTACGGCCTAAAAGTCCGCGGTGTGAAGGGCATGGCACTCCAGCGGCAAGTCAACGAAGCGCTCGAGATGGTCCAACTCGGCGGCTACGGCGAGCGCGCCATAGATCAGCTTTCCGGCGGTCAGCAACAGCGTGTTGCATTGGCGCGTGCCATGGTCATCGAGCCGGATCTGTTGCTGATGGACGAACCGCTCGGGGCGCTCGACCGGCAATTGCGCAAGCATGTTCAGCTCGAAATTCGCCGTCTCCACACGAAATCGCCGCGCACAACTATATACGTGACGCACGATCAAGAGGAGGCGCTCGTGATGTCCGACCGTGTGGCGATTATGCGCAATGGTCGGATCGTCCAGATTGGCACGCCTGGCGAGCTCTACGAGAAACCTGACAGCGCCTACATCGCACGGTTTCTTGGCGAATCCAACCTTCTGCCGGTGAAAGTGCTGGGCGTCGAGAAGGACAGGATCGCCTACAGTATACGCGGCTACGAAGGCACATTCTCCACCCCGGCGAAAGGCCAAGCGGAAAACACGCCGGGCGAGGCGCAGCTTCTGATACGGCCCGAAGCGCTGCGCGTCTCGCAAACAGACGGCAACAGCCTTCGCGTGGTGGTGGAAGAGGTCGTTTATCTGGGCGAGCTTACCGCCACGAAATTGCGGTTTGCAGACGGCCAAGAAGGCTGGCTGCGCGCAATGAAATCCCCAGCGCACCAGCCTGGGGCTGTCATCCGGGTCACTTGGGCACCGGAGGACACCCGCCTGCTTCCGGCAAAGGACTAGGCGGTCAATTAGAACAGAGGAGGAAAACTTATGTTCAATCGAAGAGAATTACTCAAGTCCGCTACGGCCATGAGTCTGCTGAGCGCAACTTCACTCGGTCAGGCGCAACGCGCCATGGCTCAAAACCGACCATTCATCTTCTGCTCTTTCGGCGGCGCGCTGTCGGAAACGGAGGAGAAGGCCTTCATGACCCCGTTCAGCGAGATGACTGGCCAAGAAATAATGAACGTATCTCCTACCAACTACGCCAAGATCAAGGCGATGGTGGAGGCCAACGCAGTCGAATGGGACTTGGTTAATGTGGGTGGTCAATTCATTTACCAAGGCTCCGAGGCAGGGGTCCTCGAGCCTATCGATTACTCGATCGTGAAGGCTGATCATCTCGATCCGAGCTGGCGCACTGAATACGGTGTCTACACCAGCACTGGCGCATCTGTGCTGGCTTTCAACACCAATGCCTTCCCCGCAGGCCAAGAGCCCCAATCGTGGGAAGACTTCTGGAACGTCAAGGATTTCCCCGGCCCGCGCAGCCTGTATACCAGATTGTACTATAACTACGAGGCTGCACTTTCAGCAGCTGGTGTCCCACGCGACGAAATATACCCAGCTACAGACGAGAAGATTGAGATGGCTTTGGCCAAACTCGAGGAGATCCGTCCGCACATAGCCGTGTGGTGGAACTCTGGCGCGCAGCCGCCACAGTTGCTCTCGACCGGGGAGGTAACTATGGCTTTAGCCTGGAGCGGCCGGATATTCGATGCGATGGCAGAAGGCAGCCCCGTATCAATGACATTCAAGGACGCAATCGCATGGGGCAACGCCTACGTTGTTCCTAAAGGGACGCCTTATCGAGACGTGGCGATGGAACTCATCAACTACTGCATCACTCAGGAAGCCCAAGAGCGACTGGTGCCGTTGGGCACCTATGGTCCGTCACTCGCCTCAGCAGCTGCAACTGCGGATGAACAGCAGGCCAAGTTTATGGTGACCCACCCAGATAATGCCAAGGACACCATCTTGTTCAACGACAAGGAAGTAGCGCGCTACTGGACGGACTGGGAAGAGCGCTGGCAGAAGTTCCTGCTCGGTTAACAACAAATGTCCCGGGGCCTGCATAGTGGGCCTCGGGCCGCTAACAGAAGGAATATCAGTTGACCGACGCCACCAAATTTGACGCAATTACTTATGAAGTTCGAGACCATATAGCGGAGATCAGTCTTAACCGCCCCGAAGTTTTGAACGCAATCAACAGCACTATGCTAGCGGAGCTGAACCTAGCTTTGGACCTCGCTGAGACCGACCCAGAGGTAAACGTAATTCTCCTGTCAGGACGCGGACGCGCCTTTTCTGCTGGGTTCGACCTCAAGGAATCAGCCGCACGAGGTGATGTGACGCTCGCACAGTGGCGGCAGTTCCTTCAGGTGGATTTCGATCTTATCATGAGGTTCTGGGATTGCCCCAAGCCCACTGTAGCGTCGGTGCACGGCCATTGCCTGGGCGGCGGCTTCGAGTTGGCCATGGCCTGCGATCTGACCGTTGCGAGCGATACAGCGATGCTCGGTGAACCAGAAGTGAAGTTTGGCTCTGGTGTCGTAGCGCTGCTTTTACCTTGGCTCACTGGGCCGAAGATGGCGAAGGAGATTGTGCTCACCGGCCTCGACAAGCTCACCAGCCAACGTGCCTACGAGATCGGCCTGGTTAACCGCTTAGTCGCGCAAGCCGCGCTTGACGATACGGCCCGCAACCTCGCCGCTGCGATGTCAAGCGCTTCTGGCGCTTCTGTGAGGATGTCTAAGCAGGCGATAAATCGCAGCTACGAAGTGATGGGCATGCGTACCGCCCTTCGGCAGGCCCTCGAGCTGGATATCTACATAGAGGCGAACGGTGGTCCGGAACGAGAGGCATTCAACCGGATCCGCAGGGAGGAAGGCTTGAAAGCAGCGATCGCTTGGCGCGAGAGGCGCTCTGCTCAGACCGTTTAAGCCGCTGTAACCCATCCGAAGACTTGCGTTCCGACATGTTGCTTTTCAGTCATTCAGATTCTGAGACCCCAATGCCCAATGCCCCTTTCTATCCAAGGCTATTCGCCCCGCTGACGCTAGGGGATTTCGAAATCCGGAACCGCATTGCATCGACAGGGCACCAAACCTTTCTGGCGGAAAACAATCTGCCTGGTGACGCTTTGGTGGCCTATCATGAGGCCCGTGCGCGTGGCGGTGCCGGGCTTATTATCACTGAAGCAGCGCGCTTTCACGAGAGCGCCTTTGCCGCACCGCGTGAACTGCATCTTGTGGAAGACTCCGCCATACCGGCCTATGCAAGACTAGCAAAAGTGGTTCAGGGCCATGGCGCGCGCATCATCGGCCAGCTCTCGCATTCTGGACGGGTTTCCCATCGGATGCGCGAGGGCCATCGCGGCGTAGCCTATGCTCCCTCCTCCGTGCCC
The DNA here is from genome assembly GCF_000152845.1 of Roseovarius sp. 217. GTDB lineage: Bacteria > Pseudomonadota > Alphaproteobacteria > Rhodobacterales > Rhodobacteraceae > Roseovarius. The sequence goes on along the minus strand of NZ_CH902585.1, from coordinate 34,980 downwards.
GATCGGCGCTATCAGACCGTACCAAGGCAGATGTCTACTGAACTGATAGAAGAACTGGTCAGCGCCATCGGCGCCGGTGCTCGGCGCTATGCCGACGCCGGCTATGATGGGGTCGAATTGATGGCGAGCCACGGGTTGCTCTTCGCCCAGTTTCTAAATCCTGCTGTCAATCGGCGCACCGATGACTATGGTGGCACGCTTGATAACCGGATGCGCTTTTTGTGCGAAAGCTTGGCGGAAGTGCGCCGCAAAATACGGATTGGCATGGTCATCGGACTGCGCATTTCGGCCGAGGACTTTGAAGTGGATGGCGCTGAGCCTGACGAGATTGAGTCCGCTTGCTCTTACTTGGCTAAAACCGGAGCGATCAATTATCTCAACGTTACCGCCGGGTCCATGGCTGGACTCGGCGGCTCGATCCACGTGGTCCCACCGATGGAGATCGCTTCGGCCTACCTAGCCTCTCACGCCGGACGTCTGCGCACAGCCACCAGCTTGCCAGTGCTAGTGGCCGGACGCATCAATCAACCCCAGGAAGCCGAACAGGTTCTGGCCGCCAACCATGCTGATATCTGCGGTATGACCCGTGCGATGATCACCGACCCGGAACTGGCTGCCAAGGCCCGAACTGGGAGAAGCGAGAAGATTAGGGCCTGCATCGGCTGTAATCAGGCCTGCATTGGACATCTCCATAAGGGCGTTGGCATTTCCTGCATTCAGAGTCCACTTTCAGGCCGCGAGGCCCGCTTCGCCCCGGCCTTAGCTGAACCAAGCCGAACGCCAGGTCGAATAATGGTGGTCGGGGGCGGCCCGGCGGGCATGCGCGCCGCCGTCACCGCAGCACTGCGTGGTCACAGTGTGCTCTTGATGGAGGCCGCGCCGAAGCTAGGGGGACAAGCGCTGTTGGCCCAGCGGTTACCAGAGCGAGCCGAGTTCGGTGGGCTGCTAACCAATCTTGAAATGGAACTCAACTTGGCAAACGTAGATATTCGCATGCACCAGTTTGTTGATCGTGCAATGATCGAGGCCGAAGCACCGGACGCGCTCATTCTCGCCACGGGAGCCCGCCCTGCCCCGTTTGAAATCGAAATCGAGGACGATCGGTCCCCAGTCCTTGCCGTAGAGGTATTGCAAGGCAACGCGCAGATTGGCGGGAGAGTGGTGATTGCGGATTGGCGCTGCGATTGGGTGGGCATAGGCACCGCTGCACATTTGGCGGCCAAAGGGCACCACGTGCGCTTGGCGGTTGATGGGGTTTGCGCCGGGCAAAACCTGCCGACTTATGTGCGCGATTACTGGGCGGGCCGGCTGCATGCGCTCGGTGTCGAGGTTATTCCCTACGCGAGGGCTTTCGGGATGGATGCAGATACCGCCTATTTCACCCACACCGTGACTGGTGTGCCCATTCTCTTTGATGGCGTGGATGATCTAGTGGTTTCCGGGCCCTATCTGCCTGACACCCGCCTCGAGGACGCATTGAGCGGCCTCAACATACGCATATCGCGCGCTGGAGACTGCCTCTCACCACGCACCGCAGAAGAAGCAGTTTACGAGGGATTTCTGGCCGGGCTCGAGGTCTAACTGGCTTTGTCAGGTTGTTATGTCGCGACGTGACCAAGATCCGCGTCCCGATCAGGCAGCAATTTCGGCCGCATAGTTGTTCCACAGGCTGAACGCGTCAGCCCGGGATTGGCGGTAGGATGCTGCGGAAAGGCGGTGGCGTTTTGGACGAAAGATGGTGGCAGTCTGATCGTCGACGGATAGAAAACGCTGTGCATGGTGTGGGGATTTGAAACGACCCATGATCTTTTCTCTTCGTCGTGTGGGTCGATGCGACGCCTCGGATCGGTTGTTCAACCCCTTGTGGGAACGATGATCGACGCTTGGGCAAAGGTCACGGACGGCCACGCCATAACTGCGCAGTTTGTCTGTCACGAGCGCGCGTGGCACACCCCATCGCTTCATCAACTTCATCAGGAAACGCTTGGCAGCATGGGCATTTCTGCGGCTTTGCATCAGGATCTCCAGCACGTCTCCGTTGGCGTCGACCGCTCGCCAAAGCCAATGTTTTCGCCCTCGAACTGAAATCACGACCTCATCGAGGTGCCATTTGTCGGCAGGAACTGGGCGGTTGTGACGGATCTTGGCCGCTATCAGCGTTCTGAACCGTTGGCACCACACTCGGATGCTTTCATACGAAACGCTTACGCCCCGTTCGACCAACAAATCCTCGAGATCGCGCAGGCTCAGGGCAAACCGATGGTACGCCCAAACGGCATAGGAGATGATGGACCGAGGGAACCGGAAGGCTTTCAGGCGAGGCTGTGAAACTTTGCTGATCATGAAAGATGGCTATGCGTGCAGCCTGGGCGCGTTAATAACCTGACAAAGCCGTCGAGGCGTCAACTCTGAGACCTAGCTGAGAAGTTGCGAGGCTAATCGAAGTTCAATTCTAAGTGCAGCGGAAACCGGTCTCTCTCTTTGGTCAGCATAAAAAACAGACTGTCATCTTTCAGGAAGATGCCGCAACGATTGGAAATGTTCCCAAAATCAACGCAGACTTTGCCATCCTGGCGAACCTCAAAAAATTCTAAAACTGTCTGGGGCCGATCTTTGTGTTTGAGTGTAAAGGTCGCACCTTTGACAAAGGCCGGGTCCTCCAATCCTGGAAAGGTTAAGCCGCGACCAGACGTGAGCATATTTGCCTGTTCGTAGCTCAAGGTGCTTTGTGAATTGGACGCTCCCACATCTTGAGCCACGGTGCCTGATGCCAGCGCTGCGAAGTATATCACTCCTGTTATACAAGCGCGGAATGCAAACTCTGCATCTTTTCTGATTGAACGATACTGGAGCATGGTCATGACGACTCACTTTCAAGTATATTTTACGCTTGGTTTTGTACGCCGTCTCATGTGATTTGGATTTCTCGATCCTGATCGCCCCTGCAGGATAAGCGGCTCGCGTGGCGACAGCGTTAACCAGTCTGGGTCGCACAGGAGGCTGGACGAACAGCGTGGGGTCATGCAGGTATGTCTGCCGAACAGCTCAAATACTTTATGTGATCTGCTGGTGCGCTTCAGATGGGACGTTCATGCAGTGATGTTGCATGACAAAGTGGTCACTCGGTAAACGAATATGAATTGGTTTACCGGAATAGTAACTTGGAGGCTGACATGGCGAACCTAAGCTCAGTGGCACGCTCCGCCTATGGTGATCTCTTGCGCCTGTTGAAAGACGACATGGTCGCCAATGTTCGCGGCTCGCTCGTGACCAAGGAACGCGGCGGCAAGGTCTACTGATACGCAGCCGAGAAGATCGGCAGCGATGTGAAGTTCTGGTATATTGGTCCCGACTGCACTGAGACGCGCAATCGCGTGGACCGCATGAATAAACTGCGCGAACAGGCGGCGGATCGCAAGCATGAACGCGGCCGCCTCGCGCGTCTGCTGCGCGCCGAGGGCATGACCCCGGTGGATCGCGGCACAGGCGGGTTGCTGCTTGCTATGGCCAAAGTCGGAACTTTCAGGTTGGGCGGCACTCTGATCGGCACGAATGCCTTTCGTTTGATGGAAGGAGACCTGGGCACCACCCTCCCCCTTGGCAGCGTCGCCAACACGGGAGATGTGGACATCGCGCAATTCGAGCGCCTGTCGGTTGCTTTGCAAGACACTGTCGAACCCTCCTTGGCCCAGACATTTTCGGCGCTCAAATTTGATCCCGTTCAAGGTCTTGACCGCAATAGTGTCTGGCGCTGGCGGCAAAGCGGACAGACAGGCACGATGATCGAATTCCTGACACCGTCTTTTGACGCGGACGAAGGCATTCGAGATCTTCCCGCTCTGGGTGTCAAGGCGCGGGCCCTGCATCATTTGAACTACCTGATCTCGGATCCGATCCACGCCGTTGCACTCTATCGGGATGGAATCCTTGTGCAGATTCCACGCCCCGAAAAATTCGCCATACACAAGCTGATCGTCGCGGATCGTCGCCAAGACGGGCCCGAGTCTTTCAAGGCCGAAAAGGACCGCCTGCAGGCCGCGTTCATTATCGAAACCATGTCCGAGGATCGCCCGTCCGATATCTGGGACGCTTATGCTGACGCAATGGCGCGCGGCCCCAAGTGGCGTGATAGGATTGAACGGACGCTGAAACGCATGCCAGGCACGCGCGAGACGCTGGTGGCGTGCGAGGCAGCGTAGCACGGCCATAGGAGGCAGGAAACGGGAAGGGATACCTGTGGTTCAGCGCAGGCCGAAGTTGCCCAGAATGAACATGACAATCACCACGAGTCCGACAAAGTAAACGGTCCGGTTCCTCGGCATCCTATCTGTTACATGATCAAGATTAGTCTTGAGAAATCCAAGGCAGTTCGATCCAAAAAATTGAGCCTTGGCCTTGTGTCGAGTTGAACCCGATTTCTCCATCCAGCAAGTCGATCAGCTGTTTGGAAATACTCAATCCGAGGCCACTGCTCTTGGTCGCGCCAGTGGTGCCTGGATTGACCTGGTAGAACGGTGAGAAAATGGAGCCTTGTAGATGATGCGGGATTCCGATCCCCTCATCTATGACTTCAACCCGGGCTTGTTTACCAACCTTCAGCACCCGAATGTCAACGCTTCCTCCTGAAGGCGTGAATTTTGCAGCATTGGAGATTAGGTTGATCAATATCTGGCTAACGCGTCCCCTGTCCGTGAGCACCTCAACGGTTTCAGTTGCAGTTGTTAGACGGTAGGTGACGCCAAACCGATTGGCATAGGCCTCACAATCTTCAACAGCTGAGGCCGCAACTTCGTTCAGATCGACGGGTTTTTGCACCACTGTAACTCTGCTCTCACTCAAGGCTTGAGCGTCCAGAATATTGTTGATCAGCTCAAGAAGTCGATCCCCGTTTCGAGACGCAACGTCGAGTAGCTTGATCGTCGTCTCATCGACGAGAGTGTTGTTCAGCTTGAACTTAAGCAATGCCAGTCCTCCAAGAATGGAGGTGAGCGGCGTGCGCAGTTCATGGCTGATCACGCTCATGAAATTCGTTTTCATTCGCGCCGCAGATGACGCTTCATCGGCGAGCTTGCGCATTTTGTTTTCCGCTTGTTTGGCAGCACTGAGGTCAAGGAGCAGAATAAAGACGAAGATGGCCAAAAGGATCAAGACTGTTGCGCCAAGATAGGCGATCGCATGAGAGAGGGAGAGTAGGCCAGTTCTGACATCAGCCATAACAGCTGATTTTGCCTGTGCGAGTTCCACTAAAAAGTCGCGTATGGACAAGTCATATCCATCCAGTTGGCGTAGAATTTCTTCGACCGAAGCCCGGCGCTGCTCAATGCTCAAACTGTCTGAAACAAGACCCGCAATCGCTGGCTCAATGCGTCTAAAGGTGGCTTCAAGGTCCCTCACGACATCTGCGTTAACATCGAAAGTTTCGATTACCTGCGGTAAACTGCCTTGTTTGAGCACAGAAACCCGACTCCAAGCGATATCAAGCCGGAAACCAATGTCTGTTTCCACCCCGTATCCCAGAGCAAACTTGCCCAGTTCATTCTTTAGTCGCAGCAGTTCGAACTGCAACTGAGATGCGACCCAGACCGGGTCGCTCTGCTCTGCCACTTGGATGTTTTGAATACGTTCATCCAGTTGGTAGATCACGGTGAACACGAAAAGGATCGCTATCATGAAGAGCGACAGGAAAGTTGCTCGAACAAACCGTCCTCTAAGAGCTATTCGACGAAAATAGTCTTGAGCTGCCATACCAACCTGTCGTTGTAGATCTCGTCCTGCAATTCTGGGTGTTCATCCATGGGGTAGATGACCCAAATAGGTCCTTTTTCTCGAACGGACATAGGCTCGCCGTCGCGAAGAACCGCCAGAATGACGTTGTAATCAAAGGCATCTGCAGCCGGCACCTCAGACGAGAAGTCGTTCAAAGCAACCAATTTGAGTGTCACATTTCGCTCGACAGCCATGTCTTCGAGGACTGAACGCAGGCTTGGCCCACGAAACTCGGTGGCTTCGTCGACATAATCGTTCGTGGTCACCAGGGTTGTCTGTTGCATGGAGAGCAACTCTGCGAGCGAGAAGCTCTCAGACCGATCAGGGCCTACAACGGTCAAGATGTCCTGGCCATATACAAATGTCGGGAACACGAGTAGCGACGCCAGGATTGTCATTGCACGTATCATTTTCGTCCGCATTTTTGCGCCTTTTTCGTTATAGCTTACAACCCTTAGTAGAACCCGACTTTATGGTTTTTTTGTGAAATCTGCCTGGTTGCGCTCTAGTTTGGCTTCACAGATTTGTTTGAGGGTAGCTAAACTATGATCTCGGAAGGGTCTGGACCAGAACGTCCAGCAGGGCTCTTCCCCGGCGCGCGGCGCAGAACATGGACGCCCTGACTGTCAAACCGTAGTCCGGACACTTCCGGCAGGAATAGTGAACTGCCCCGCGGAATGCAGTTTTGGGGCTTTTCTTGACAAGCAACCGCGAAGCGATGACAAAGATTCCATGGGGATGCGCGATCTCCCCACGAGGCGCCAGCTGAAAATCGTGTTCCGATCCTGTCGAGATGTTTCCAAGGAGGAACGCACATGCCTGCGCCTGATGCCATATCCTGTGAACAACTGGCCCGACTTCTGGGCACTCCGAAAGCTCCGGTCATTCTTGACGTGCGCCGTGAGACTGTCCGGGCCAAAGATCCGCGGCTATTGCCGGGCGCGCGGACCCTGAGCGAATCTGACTTGACCGCTGAGCATATCAGAAAGATCGCATCCGAGATCGCCGAACCTGTCGTTGTAGTCTGCGCCGAGGGTCACCAGCTCAGTCAGGGAACAGCGGCCTTTCTGCGAACCGAAGGCGTGCATGCGGAATACCTCCTGGGCGGACAGGCCGTATGGGTTGCGGCGGGTTTGCCGCTGATAGATCCGGGAAAGGTCACCGTTCGCGACCGGCAGGGCCGCTCACTCTGGGTGACGCGGTCGCGACCCAAGATTGACCGCATCGCCTGCCCTTGGCTGATCCGTCGTTTCATCGACCCGCGTGCAGTGTTCCTGTTCGTGGCTCCTGCCGAGGTGGAGGATGTCGCCGCGCGGTTCGGGGCCATGCCCTTTGATATCGAGGGTGTGTTCTGGAGTCACAGGGACGGGCTTTGCACCTTCGATGTTCTCATATCTGAGTTCGGTCTGACCACTCCGGCCCTCGACCGGTTGGCGTTGATCGTGCGGGGGGCCGACACGGCTCAGCTTGACCTGGCGCCGGAATGCGCGGGGTTGCTGGCGGCCTCACTGGGATTGTCACGCATGTATTCCGACGATCTGGCACAGCTTGAGGCCGGGATGGCGCTCTATGACGCCTTCTATCGATGGGCGCGCGATGCAACCGATGAGCAGCACAATTGGCCGACAAACTCTGGAAAAGCGAAATGAACCCGCAAGACTACCCCACACTGGGCGAGGCGGCGCGGGTCTGGGCGCGTATCGCGGCCCTGTCTTTCGGTGGACCGGCAGGGCAGATCGCGGTGATGCACCGCATCTTGGTCGAGGAAAAACGCTGGCTGGGCGACGCGCGGTTCCTGCATGCATTAAACTTCTGCATGCTGTTGCCGGGTCCAGAGGCGCAGCAATTGGCGACCTACATCGGTTGGCTGATGCACGGCGTTCGCGGCGCGCTGATCGCGGGGCTGTTGTTCATCCTGCCGGGTGTGGTGGCGATCATGGCGCTGTCATGGATCTATGCGATCTGGGGCAATGTGGGCTTCGTGTCGGCGCTTTTCTTCGGGCTGAAGGCGGCGGTGCTGGCGATCGTGTTGCAGGCGGTCGTCCGAGTGGGCAAGCGTGCTTTGAAGAACAGTGCGATGCAGGCCATTGCCGCGGCCTCATTTGTGGCGATCTTCGCCTTTGGCGCGTCTTTCCCGCTCATCGTCGCGGCTGCCGCCCTCGTTGGCTGGACCGGGGCCAAGGTAGGTCTGGCAGCATTTCAGGGTGCCGGTGGGCACGGATCGGTTGGCAAGAGCCATTTTGATGATAAGGCGACCCTTTTGGGTGAGGAGCACGGAGACCTGACCGGCGCCAAACGGGCGGGTGCGTTCCGTGCCGGGGCGGCAGCACTGGCCCTATGGCTCACACCAGTCATGGCATTGGTGTTGTTGTCACCTGACAGCGTATTTGCGGACATCGCCACGTTCTTTTCCAAGCTGGCCGTGCTGACGTTCGGCGGTGCTTATGCCGTGCTGGCTTGGGTCGCGCAGGAGGCCGTCGGCACCCACGGCTGGCTACAACCGGGCGAAATGCTCGACGGTCTTGGGATGGCCGAGACTACGCCGGGACCATTGATCATGGTGTTGCAATTCGTGGGCTTCATGGGGGCCCTGCGCGAAGCGGGCGGAACGATGCCACTGCTGGCGGGCAGTGCGGGTGGGTTACTGGCGACATGGGTGACCTTTGCGCCCTGCTTTGCATGGATTTTTCTGGGCGCACCTTTCATGGAAGGGCTGCGGTCCAACCGGGCACTGTCCGCGGCTCTGACGGCAGTGACGGCGGCTGTGGTCGGTGTGATCCTCAATCTCGCGATCTGGTTCGCAGTACATGTCATCTGGCGTCAGGTTGCGAGGATCGAGACTTGGCCGCTGTCTCTGGAACTTCCGGTGCTGGCCTCCATCGACTGGGCGGCAGCAGCAATGTCGCTACTGACACTAGTGGCCGTGTTCCGGTTGCAACTGGGTATGGTGACTGTGCTGGGGGGTGCGGCAACGGTTGGCCTTGTTTTGCATCTGATCGGACTGGTCTGAGGCGTCAGACAGGCCTCGGCCAATCGCGGTACAGGTCGTCGATGACTTGGATGTGGGCGTGCTGGTGGCCCTGTCCGGCCAGATACGGGTGCTTCGGTGACGGGTTCGGATCGACTGTTAGATGTAGTACTTATTCTACCTGAGGCGTCTGAACCCGAATGCAATTCTGATGGACGAGCCGCTCCAGGCACTGGACCACACAACGCGGAGCCTTTATCCTTGATCTTGGTCTTCCCGATATGTAGCGCCGCGCCGTGCTCACTGAATTGCGCGGGTGGTCGCAGGTGCCGTCAGCCGGAACAGCGCCATTCAGCAACATTCTGCCACCTGCGCTCCGCTCAAGGAACCCGGTCTCGCGTTGAGGGTTTCTTCTTCACCCCGCCCAGGGTCACTGGGCTGAGTTAAGGAGACGCTACTATGGACACGACCATGAAGTTCTGGATTGCCATTCTTATGGCGACGACATTTTCCACAGCCGCGATTGCCCAGACAGCGAATGTCGGCGGTGACGCAGGAGTCAGTGTTGGCGGCAACTTAGGTGCCAGCGTGGGTGCAGATGTTTCCGCAAATGTATCCGGCAACGCTTCAGACTCTGCGCAGAACAATAGCAGTGTTGGTGTTGGTGCCAATGCAAATGCTAAGAGTCCCAACTATGGACAGCTGATCTCTGGGCTGCAGACCGGCGAAGTTTCTGCAGAGATGTTGTCCGACGTTGACGCGGATACAGACACCACAATCGTTCTGATATCTGACCTGCAAGGTGAGGCGGCTGAGAATGCCAGCGCCCTTCAGAATGCGCTGAGCGAGCAGGAAGACAACATCTCGGACCTGCGCGCGAACATTGAGGCCAATGCAACGTTGAAAGAAAAGCTGGAAGCTGAAGGATATTCGGTGGACCAGGTCGTTGCCGTGAACTCCACCACCTCGGGTGAAGTCACCCTCGTGGTTGACGACAATATCTGACCCGACTGCGGCTTCGTCTTTCGAGCGTTAGTCAAGACGACTGGACGCCACGCTGCCTGTGCAGCGTGGCGTTTGATTCGAGGTGGGGCGTTATGTGCAACTCACAGTGGACATGTTTGTGGTCATCCCAGAAGCCGCATCGAAGAACTCATGCCCTGGAACTTCGCGGTCGCGTCAAGCCGCGCCGCGTAGGGGATCGCCGAGGCGCTTACGGAGTTTCATCAGATGGGCTTTCTCGTGTGCATTTAAGCCCCCTCCACCATTGCGGTGGAGGGGGAAGTGTGGGGCCGATGTGGGGCGTTATTTTGGCACTAGAACAGCGTTGATGACATGGATCACGCCGTTGGACTGGTCCACGTCAGCCACCGTCACTCGGGCCGCATTTCCGCTTTCATCGAGGATGTAGACGCTATTGCCTTTGACCTGAGCCGACAGAGCGTCTCCCGACACGGCGTTAAAGTGATAAAAGCCATCTTTGCTGGCACGAGCAGCGGCAATGATATCGGCTGCGGACCAGTCACCGGCGACCACATGGGCCGTGAGAACCTTTTGCAGCATGGCTTTGTTCTCTGGCATCAACAGCGTCTCGACCGTGCCTTCGGGCAGGGCTGCAAACGCATCGTTCACCGGCGCGAACACTGTAAACGGTCAGTTGCCTCAAATTGGCGCTTTCGGATCATGTGGTCAACCTGGATGCCAGCGATGGTCGCGGCAGCAGAGTGGAAGGCTTTGAAGCCCATCATGGGCCCAGGGATCCGCTTGATGAACCGGTGATCCTGTTCAAGAATATTGTTGAGATATTTGACCTGCCGGATCGTGACTATCTGCCCCGTCCCAGTGAAGTTCAAGATCAAATTCAAGGCCATCAAGCCAGCCAGGTTTGCGCCGCTCTTGTCGATGACCACCCGGTCCGGCCCTCCGTTTGTGCCGATAGCCTGCTTGAAAAACCTGCGAGCTGCTACCAGATCGCGGCGCTCTGACAGCATGAAACTAAGAGTTTGGCCGTCCCGATCGACCGCGCGGTAGAGGTAAGTCCATTTGCCCCGGACCCGTATGTATGTCTCGTCCATCCGCCAGGAACTCGCCGTAGCTCGTTTCCCGGATTGGGCATTTGCCGCAATCAGTGGCGAGAATTTCACCACCCAGCGGTTAAGCGTCGCATGGTCAACGACGACACCACGTTCCGCCATAATCTCTTCAAGGTCGCGATACGACACCGCATAGCGAACATAGAAAAATACCGCGTACAGGACCACGGCCTTCGGGTCGTGCACGCCTTTGAAATCTATCGCCATTCTGTCCAACCCGCGCAATCGTTTCTTCCGACCGTGCTCTGCAATATCGCCTGTCCAGCTGGAAGCAAAATAGGTTGCTACACAGCCGATGAGAGAGGCGATTTACCTCTCTCGTGTCAGGGCATCGGGAAGCACGCGAGCACATATGAGCTTCTGGTTTATCGCGCCCGCCAGCCGAGACTGGCGGGCTTTCTTGCTCATCACAAGAAACTGAAGTCATCCACAGTGAGGCTCGCAGCCGCGGTGCCTTCGACCAGAATGGTATTGCCGTTCACGTTCAACTGCGCCCCTGCAGCCGTATCGACGATCCCCAAAGCCGCCACAAAGCCCTGGAGCCCGTTGTTACCGTTGCTGATGTTAGTCTCACCCGTGTCAGGGTTCACAATCCGGATGAAGAAGCGGTCGATGCCATCCTCGAAATCGGCGATCACATCCGCTTCGCCATCGAAAAATGCAGAGAACACGAACTGATCCGCTCCCGCTCCACCGGTCATTACATCATTGCCAGCGCCACCATTGAGAGTGTCATTGCCCGTGCCACCGTCGATGGTGTCGTTGCGGCCACCGCCTGCAAGGAAGTCACTGCCCGCACCGCCAGAGATTAAATCGTCGCCCTCCCCGCCACCGACCCGGTCGTTACCCGCCCCCGCGTCGATCGTGTCACGCCCTGTGCCACCACCGACATCATCGGTCCCGCCACCCGCGTTGATCAGCTCATTGCCAAAGCTGCCCGACATGCTGTCATTGCCATCGCCACCCTCTAGCGTGTCATTCCCGGCACCGCCTGCGACGACGTCATTACCGATGCTGCCCGTGATGGAATCTGCGCCAAAACCGCCACCGATGATGTCATCGCCGTCACCACCGTCGATCGTGTCATTTCCCAGACCGCCTCCGATACTGTCATTTCCCTCTCCTCCATCTAGCTGGTCATCACCGTCGAGACCGCGCAGGGTATCATTCCCCAATCCGCCATGAAGGTTGTCATGCGCTTCGCTGCCCGTAACGATCCGCCGGGCCGCATCGCCCGATGGGGCCTCAGCTCTCTGGGGTTCCCCAGTGCTGACCACCTCAATCTTCATGTAAAGAATGGACCAAGACTGCATGGTCACAAGGAAGGACTCCAGCTCTTTTGGAGTGACGAGATCTACAATCTCCGTTGTTTGAATGACAGGGTCTGCCGTTTCATCTTGCCCACCGGAACCGCCATCCCATAATTCAATCCAAGAGACACTATAACGAACGCTGTCGAGCACTTCAGTCAGGTTCAGCTGCATTCGATTCTCCGTGCCGCTACGCTCTGACAGAATAACGAAAGCGTCTGTTTCGTTCTCGAATCCGTGGATATCAACATTGCCTTGATCGAGAAAATCAAGGAATGGGATCATGCCTATTGTGTTGGTCAACTGGGCGAAGGCCTCTCCCGCGATCGTCAGATGTTCGCGATTCTGGTGGATTAGAGTCACGGAAGAACTTTGGTCGAAAATCGAGGGCCAAAAATATGCTGTTGTCACGTCGTGGGTGACCATCTCATAGAACATTGCGACATTTGTTGCAGCCTGCTGCAGGCCCCGATTGTTGGCTTCATCCACATCCCCATTTCTGCGGACATTCCATTCTGTGATGTAGAAATCCAGTTCTGGCAGGCTGGCGTCGCGCATCAGCAGGCTTTGACGCCATAGTTCAAGCTGATTGAATCCAAATTGCTCGTCAGCATCGACCGCGTCAAAGCCGCCATCAAGAAAATAGTGTTCGGTCACGCCGTCGATCGCACCCACCGCATTCGACGTATCAAACGTGATCTGCTTGCCATTTGCGCTCTGAATTGTCACGCGGTCCTGTTCAAAAGCGGAAATGATCGCGATATTCTGCTGACGTGCAGTGCCCTGCGATGGCACAACGACCTCTGTCAGATCGCTGACTTCCGGGACGTTGGCCCCACCCATCTCATGCAGTTCGTAGATGAAACCTGTTGCCTCATCGACGTATAGAATGGTCGTGCCATTTGGGGAGTAGGTTCCGGCTGCACTGAGTGTCTGGACAACAATGTCCGCTTGCGCAGGCCGCGCGATAGCCAACGAGTCGAGCGTTCTCTCGACCACCGCTGCCACAGCTGCGGCCAATTGGCCATACTCGCTCGCAGTCATTCGACCCGAGGCCATGAACTCATTGCCAATCTCGAAGGCATCAATAGTGACGCCTTGTTGTTGCGAGGTAAGAACCGCCATTGCGACGAAATCAGCCACATTTTCCAGATAGGTTTCAGTGACAAGCCGGTTGCCAAAATCACCTGACAGAAGCGCCTCGGAAGCCGTCTGCGAAAACCCTTTGATCGTTGGAATTACAAGGGTCACGCTCTTTTCCAAGGTCGCTGCAAAATTCAAGAACTTAAAGAAAGGTATCAACTCAACAACCGCATCTTCAAATGAGCTTATTGTCCGGTCATGACTTCCGCCTGCGATGTCCGATATGTCAAAATACCATTCGGTAACTGACCCGCCAGGGAACCGTATTGCGTGAAGCCCCAGCCCCTGAAAACGCGCACCCAATTCCTGCATTAACGACAAATCTGTCGTAATCGTCAGGTTGGCACCAAACATGTCTTCCACGATTACTGTTTCAGAGTTTTCATCTGTCTGATCGTAAACGCGAAGCATTGCTTTGGCACCTTGAATTGGTCGCTAGGTTGCTAGTTCCGCTACCTACAGAAAACGACAACCAAAAGAAGGTGGCATTTTTATGTCGAACAACTTCGGATTGCAGCACCTGATTGTTAGTGAATTGAGTCAAAGAGAAATGCTTCACCTAAACTCGGCAAGCCTTAGTATCTACCGATGAATAAATGGCTAAAATCCTTCATGAAGCGCGTCTGGGATGAATGCGTCGTATGGCGGCATCGCTAAACGCACGATGCGGGAATGTTCAGGCCGAACTCAGCCAGCATCACGTCAAAGGTGCACAGGTCTTCCCGGAGGCTCCAGAACACGTCATCGATATCGAAAGGCGACGCATTTTGGCGTTCGGAAGCGCCGATCACTTCGGTGGGCGCGACGAAAAGGATGATCGCGCGAGGATCGAGTAAGCGGCGGATGAGCCATGGGCACGCGATCCGGTAGATCTTGGGTCGCGACCGCGTGACCCAGATGGTGCGGCCCTGCGCGTCGCGCGCTGGAAGCTTCGCCGGATCGATCAGCGGCAGTCCAGCCGCGCACCAGACCTCGAATCCACCGTCGAGATACTCCGAAGGGTAACCTTCGGCGCGGAGCCAAGCGGCCGTGCCCCGGCTGCGCCGGTGCCCGGCCTGGCAGACGGTGATCGGCGGCGAAATCTTCCTCGAACCGCATGTCGAGCAGGAGCGGTGCGCGCGGGGTCCCGATGATGCGGGCAAGCTTGTCGAACGAATGGCATTGGGCGCAGCCATGTGCGTTCCTCCGTCGCCGGGGTTGAATAGGAACGCGATCTTCGCCTGGCGCCTCGTGGGGAGCTCGCAATCCCCATGGTTTCAATTTCATGAAAACACTCACGATGTCAATCGCATGAGCTCTTTCTTCACTGATAAGCGCGTAGGCGCGCTCGGCGAGCTCTCTTGGGTCAGACTAGTTTTTGGCTGAAGCTGCCTCGAAGTGTCGGGGCGATAAAATACGTATTCTTCGAACGATCTCCTCGACCACAAGTTTGCCGAGAGTGAGAGGCGTGCCGGTTTCCCGGCGACGGGTTGAAGGCTGGGAGAGTGGCTTCCGGCGCCTGTCACGGAGGAATGCTGATGGACTTTTGGAAGAAATAGATCCTCTGGAGCCGGCGCGGGCTGGTAGCTTGAAAGTGGATGTGAGCCGGGGTGAGCGGAACGGGCGTGTATCGTTCGAATGGTTCAACCGGCCCGATGATGAGCGGCGTCTTTCGCTCGATGATCTCTGGGCCTCGGTGAAGGGCCGTTCGCATATCCCCAGCTCAGAAGCGTCACCAGCATCTGTCCGGTCGCGTTCATGCCGTTGTCGATCGCCCGCTTGCCCGTGAGGATCTGCGCTACCGCCAGCGGCTCGATATCCTGGTGCGCGTCACCGGCGATCACAACCAAGATCGCACGATCCGCCCACATTGTCAGCGCCGTGCGTAGCATTTCTTGCATTTGCTTGACGCCGATCGAAACAAACAAGATCTCCGACGTGACGCCCTTTTTCTTTCAACCGAATAGCCTCTTCAACGGCGACCTCGTTGAACGGGTTCATCGACATCCTAACGTTGGCGAGATCGGCACCGCTATTCGTTCAAGATGATCGCGTCCTAGATGGACGCGTTCGAAGTGAGGAGGTCGTACTCGGCCTGAAACTGGCTGTATACCTAAAGCGTGAGATCGCGAAGCGTGTTGGTCACGGTCTCGTCAGCGTCTTCGATGAGAGGCCGCCATGTCACGCTGTCCCGGGTGAAACTTCTGGCGGCGTCACTCCGTGGCTTCTTACGAGGCGCATCGACGCCTATTCTGAAGATTGGAGGAATAACACATGGTTCGTACACTTCTCGTAGGCACAGCCCTTGCATTCATGTCGACCACTGCGATGGCACAGAACCCGACCGTAGGCGGCGCAGAGATGTTTGCTGAAAAGAACATCATCGAGAACGCCGTGAACTCGCCGATCCACACGACGCTGGTTGCGGCAGTCAAGCAGGCTGGTCTGGTCGAAACCCTGTCCGGGCCGGGCCCCTTCACAGTATTCGCACCGACTGATGAGGCGTTCGGCATGATCAAGAAGAAATCGCTCGACGCGTTGATGCAGCCCGGCGCCAAGGATCAGCTTGCCAAAATCCTGACTTGCCATGTGGTTGCCGCAGACGCCATGTCGTCTGCCATTGCAGGGATGATCGCCGATGACAATGGCAATCACGCTGTTCCGACGGTCGGAGGTTGTACTCTTCAAGCAAAGATGGATGGCGACAAGATCACGCTGACCGACGAAAATGGCCGTGTCGCCACCGTGACGACTGCAGACGTCGAGCAGTCGAACGGTGTGATCCACGTCATAGATCGGGTGCTGCTTCCCAAGCAATAGGGGCTCCTTTAGAGCGCATGCGATCAGATGCCACCTGTCCGATAGCGGCAGGTGGCATCGACGCCGAAAGAAACCTGCGCAACCTTAACTGAGATTGCAGGTATACGAAGACCATTGGCGCTGTGCCATTCTTTCTTGGACGCAAACGACTTGGGAATGTACAAAACGTAGTGGTTCAGCGACCAGCTTTGCAATACATAGCTTCCCGTCAAGTGCTGCGGCTCGTATGGCAGCTACTTGACGTGCGCCCTGCGAGACCATCTCATGTGGCGCGTTTACCGATGCGAGCGTTGCCGATCTCATCGACGCAACCATCGGTGCGGGATGACGAGATAGGGAGGCTGTTCCGGTATAGGTGGCCATAATTCACAAGTGTGTCGAAGTTGTTGGAGAGGTAAGAAGCGAGCTCCCAACCCTGGGCTTTGACGCGCCTGACCGTTTCCCGCAGGTTCTTGGTTTTGGTGGGCAAACAGTCACAATCGATTTGGAGAACTTTGAGGGTTGTCGCGGCGGTCATCGCATTGCCGTGCCACAGATACCAACGTAGTGTTTGGACGGGTTGCTCGAAAAGCTGCGGCAACGTCATCCTGATTGGGGGCATTGCGGCGCTGATCTGCCCGTTTCTACCCCGGGTGCTCCTCCTGATTCTAGGCAACCTAAATCTACAGCGAAGCCTATTAGGATGACCGCTACATGGGCACTTCATCGGGCAACTTTACCGATTGATTTTATAATGCTTCTATAGTTATCTTGAGTGTGTGGCATACCCCTCTCTCCAGAGAAATGACTGTTCAAAAAACCGCCATGGTATGCCACCCCTTTGGGGATCAGTTCGAGGTTCCGCATATTACCGTGATCTTGGCAAACTTCGACGATGTCCCGAATTTTCTTTACCGAGCATTTCTTGGGTAACGTCTATGTCAACTCAATGAGTTGAAGATTAAGTGTTACCCCTGCAATCGCTATCGCCACCGGAAAGGCAACCAGCAAGCAGATGAAGGATGCAGTCCAAAGTAGGAAAAATCCCCAGTATATAGTCTTGTACTGTTGGTCGCTAACTTCGCTTTCCAACAACACACCATTTTTGGTGTCTCGCCGCCAAACTACCGCATCCTCATCAGAACTTGTTAAACGCCAATGTACCGCTTCTCGGTCCTGGCTCGTGAGCCGCCAGTTCCGAGCTTCGAGGGAGGATTCGTAAAGCATAAGGTTCAATACATTATGTTTTGACATAGATTCTTGCCGTAGCGTTGTTCAAAGGCTTGACATGCGTATCAATAAAAGCAGGCGTTATTGGGGCGCAAACGGATCACTACTTGTACTTCCGGAATTTCGAACTGATCCAGAGCGCTGGTGTTGAACGATCTTTCTAGAAATCGCGCGCGACAACACTGCCGGTAATGACGCCGCCAGTCGGGCTGCGGATGCTACTTGCGGTCCTTGGTACCCTTGGACTCTTCACACGCCGACTCAGTGGATGTGACGCGCAACAAACACAAAGTCCAAGTGATCTATGCAGCCCTTTTTTGGCTGGACAGGTGATCGCCGGAGCCAAATGTGAAGGAAGACAGCAGAAACTGAACGAAGCAGGTGTCTAGGAAACTAGGGGCCCCTGCTCCAGCCCTTGCATCCGCATCTGCTGTCTTGCACTCTGCCATGCCCCCGCCTCGGATTAGCTGCGCCAAATTCGTGGCTCCACGCGCAGTATATCAGAGTGGGTAATGCATTGTAATAATGACAATAAATGACAAGTCACGACGGAAGCCGACAATCTGCAAGGACGGTGAGAACTTCACCAGCGCGAGAACAGCCAGACTTAGCGCACAATCCTCGACCTGCTGCGGAAACCCTTACTCGGCACATGCAAGGCCAGCGGGGCGCATCTTCCACCGGGCCTGAAAGCGTTTCGTGCGGGCCAGGGTTGCCGCGCCTGCAAGAGACTGCGTCTCACAACACTTGGTAATCCCACTTATCCTGATGCTTCCAGAACTGCTGTAAATTGGGGCTCTTGTCCTAAAATCGCATAATTCACGTAACCTAGAAAATCGGCAAGGATTTGTCTGATGTGCTTTGCAAATACCCGCACGGGTTGATTTTTTCGAGTTTTGGTGTAGGTAAGTACCCTTCACATCAGCAAGGAGTTAGGATGACCGATAAGAATTCGGACAAAGGGTTTGTTGCAATTTTAGGTTGGAGCTTGCGTTGTATTGACGCGCTTGAGAAATTTGATCGTAGGTATGTAATCGTCGCTCCCGCTTGGGCTGAATCCTATGCAGTCGAGCACGACATACCGTTTATTTCATGGGACTTTGAACGACTCAACGACCGTTCCTTCGAGCTTGCCACGACACTGAAAGACATGGGGGTCGACGTCGCGATTCCCCTTTTCGAGGAAACGGTCGAGTGGGCGGGTGCCGTTAACTCCGCGTTGATGAACAATCCACGCTTGTTAGGCCAATCCATGTTGTTCCGCGATAAATCACTCATGAAACGCCGCGCGCAATTGGGTGGCATCCGCGTTGGCATCTTTGAGGAAGCAATGGATCAGACAGATGTGATCCGCTTTCTAAGACGTGTAAACCAGACACTGCTGAAGCTGGATGGCGACCCGAATGATCCGATCCATTTCAAGGCGTTCGATAAGGCGGGGTGTCTGGGACACCGCGTGATCCGCACTGCGGACGATGTGGCCTCAATCTCGGATGATGAATTTCCGGCGCTTCTGGAAAGCCATCTAGATGGTTGGGAATTCGCGGTCGAGGCTTGGATCAAGGATGGTAAGATTCAGTTTTTGAATATTTCAGAGTATGTCACCTTGGGTTATTCCGTTTTCGTCCCGGCAACCCCTGAATTGGAGCAGTGGCGCGGTCGAATTGCGCAGGAAATCGAAAAACTAATTGAAGTGTTCGATATCGATTTCGGTTTCATCCACCCGGAGTATTTTGTCACCTCTGATGGCACGATGTATTTCGGCGAAGTGGCCTATCGCCCGCCGGGCTTCAACGTATTTGAACTGCTCGAACGCGCCTACGGGTTCAACGCATATCAGGCGCTGGTTCTGGTGTTCGACCCCAAGACAACGCAGGACGAACTTGATGCCTTCTTCCCGACCCCAGTCAAGGATGCGAAAGGCCATGCCGGTTGCTTTGGTGTCTATCCACGTCGCCGCGTGGTCAGCAATCTTGAAATTCCCCCACAGACAGAGAGCCACCCCTATTTTGACTTTCACGAACTCAACCCGCCGCATGCGCAGAAGGTGACCAAGCGAACGGCGTTCGGCACACATTGGGGCCTTGTCTACTTTTATGGCGAGGATGCTGTCGAAATGCGTGACTTGCTAAAGGCGCAGGAAGAACTGGACTACTATCTGTGACGACCCATGCGGGCCACACCGGCTGCTGTGGCACCACATGATGTGGCACATCTTCGTTGTTGACCCCTTGGGGTTGCCGCATCCTTGAAGCGACGGTTGGCAGCATTAACAGTGCTCCAGCCAATTGAATAAGGGCAACGCCATGGCCGAAGCCGAAATGACAGCCCACATGAACGCCGCTGGACAGCTTCCAACGCTTCTCGACCGGCTCGACCGACAGGTTCGTGGTCTGCAAAGCGCGTCGCGTATCGGCAAGAATGACCACGCACTGCGCGTGTTGGATGCGGCGCGCCGGGTGCTGCAGCATAAGGACGGATTGCCAGCATTGCGCCAGAGGGCCGGACTCATGGAAGAGGCTGGGCTGTTTTCTGGCACGGATTGGGGACGTCCGGCCCAACTGCTGCCGAACCTTGTCAAACATACCCTGACACATGCCAGTCCGCAGACGATCACACTGGAAGCGATGAGCCTGCTGCGCTTTCTTGTGGTTGCGAAAGGCGAACATGCGACGCCCGAGCTATCACCCGCGCAGGCCGAACAGTTTCTAACACAAGTTCTGTCTTTCAATCTCGACCGGCTGTTGGGACAGGGTCTGGATGAGGCGCAGCGCCACGCGCAAAATGCGCTGATACCTGCCATCGACCAACTGATGCGTTATCTGCTGCAAGAGGTTGGGACTGACGGCGTCTTGGATCGACTGACAGACGAGATCTGGCGCATCATGGCGCAGCGACCTTTGCAGGTTGATCACGTAAAGGAGATGATCCTGCAGATCGCAAGCGCATTACAGACTGGAACCGCCCTCGCCGCCGACGCCCATCGGGGGGCCGACAGGTTGATCAGTGCATTATTTGGTCCGACCGCCCTGAGCCGGGAGGACCCAGGCATTCCAGCTTATGTCGACAGACTGTCACGAGCGGACGAGCGCACCGTTCAGGAAGAGGCCTATGCTTTGGCCCGCGCCATGCACGACACAGGATTGGTATCAGATTATCACGCCAGCTTCCTCCGTTGGGCGATTGATGCCGATCAGACCAAGGTGCTACCCGATGCCTTGGGCCTGTCGAGCACCGGGCTTGATGCCCTGCGCTGCTATGAAGCGCTGGTGCGAGCCTTGGTCGATGTCGCCATACAGCCCGGCACAGCGCAGGCGGTCTATGGGCTGGCGCTCATGTTGGAACGCGGCATTCTGTATTCCCCTCCGGTTGCGCCGTCCCTGTGGCGCCTGTTGGAAACGTCACTAACCGAGGAGTGCATCTGCGCTTTAGAGGCAACCTGCGGTACGGCGCTGCCTGCTCGAACGCATCTGATTGCAGGGCTCATCATGTTCCTGGGCCAACCCCTTGGCGTCGGTCAGGGCAACAATCCGACCTGCCAATCTGCCCGGGCCTTATCGATGTGGGCGTTGAACGATCCTGATTACCTGCTCTGGTTGATCGCACAGGTGGCACGCAGGGACAGGCTGGTGCTTCATTTCGAAGGCGAACCACTCGACACCGCGACCCTACCGCCCGGCCTCGCCACATCGGCGCTGCTGGATGCCGATCCCATCTCCGTCCTGCTGGTGCCGCATCTGGATCGCGCCTATGCCGAAATGGGCCGCCGATGTGTAGGCCGCCCCGAGGACCCACATCGCTGGGTCAATCCCGAACTTCACGGCTGGTGGGTTGGGCGGGATTTTCACATAGCCGTCGATGTCGCGACAGGCGCATTGAAGCACTATGAAAGTTTCCTGCG
>NZ_CH902585.1:0-13691 GCF_000152845.1 Roseovarius sp. 217 | reverse complement strand
ATGCGCGTTTACTTCTTCAATCCCAACAATGACAGCGGACAAGATTGGGGCCACGGTATCGTTGTCTCGACACAGGGCAGCGGAGAACGGTTCGGGGAAGGTTCGCTACCCTTCGAGGATTTTGCCGCTCGGCTCTACTTGTTCCACGATGACGGGCTGACGCCCCTTCCGACAGTGCCGGTGCCGGACAACCAGATTGTGAGTATCGCGACCAAAGGGCGAAAAAGCTGGGCTGCTGGCCGTGGCGATCTTTGACCGACAACGCCCAAGTAAAGTGATAGTGCAGGCCTCATCCGCACCCTTTCTGCACCTAGCTGCCTTTCAGCTATCGCGCGGTGAACGGTCACTTGCCGCCGTGCGTGACGGTGATCGATGTTCAGGCTGAACAGATGGCGACCGTCAGGTGGGGTTTGTGAAGCAGCGTGCTCCGTGACATTGTCCGCGACGTCTATGGTCACCGCAACAGCCCCACATCGCCAAGGTGATGCCCTCGGTCCCGGTTAACAACTGGTCGAAATTTCCGCGACCACCTCTCGTGAAATTGTCACCGAGAACTGACCCACATGCAACCTTACACAGGCCTGACTCAGCTGGGGATTAAGGGGTTCCAAAGGCTATTTTTCGAGGTCGACAATAGAAACGTGGGCCGAGACAATTTGCCAACCCGTGGCTGGAACCTTGACGAGACTCTGACTCTGTCGTCCAGTTCGGGAAGCAGGCCAACCGGCGCGGGTGAATACCGCATTCGTCGTGGCAAAATTATCGCCAAACGTGGTTATGACAACGCGTTCAAGACGCCTGGCCAGACCCACACCCGGACGCGCCTTGCGGAACGCAAGAATTTCATCCTGGCCAAACAGGTTCTCGGAGGCGCCCAGCCTGATCGTCTGATCACTCGCCCAAAATAGGGCATCAAGGGTCTCAACATCATTCGTGACAAGAGCGGTTTCGTAGCGATAGAAAACCTCAGTCACTTCGGCATGCGTCTCGGGACGGTTTATATCCAGCAGCACGCTCATTCGCGATCCCGTGGCACTGGTGCAAAAATCTGAGCAGTCTCAAGGAGGAGATGATCCGTCCCTCGCGCTCCCGCAAGAGAGAGCCCAACAGGTGCGCTGGCGTAGGTTGTAAGCGGGATGGTGATTTGTGGTAACCCCGCATGCCCCGCTACGCAGAGCATGGTCAAAGCGGCATTGCGAAGGACTTCCAAATCACCCTGTTGCGTTGATCGCAGCGGAGCGGCACCAGGCGAGGTTGGGAAAACAATGACCGTTTTGGAGTCAATCGCTTTTTCAAGATGCGCACGGATGTTGTAACGCCTTTCAACTGCAAGGTCGAAGTCTTGCCGTGTAATTCTGCTCGCCGTTTCAAACCGCTCTCGGATACCGGGACCAAAGTTAGGTTGGTTTTGTATGATCCAAGGGCCAAGGGTTTGCCAGATTTCATAGCCTTGATGGATACGAAACACCTCCAACCAGCCTGCCAGATCATCGCCTCTCGAGATGGGATCCGAGCGATGTTCAACCACAGGAAGTGCCGCGCGCAGAGCCGCTGAAACGCCCTCCTCAGCCAATGACCAAAGGTCAGACGGCAGCCAGAAATTGACTTGCTCCGCAGAAGTCTGCGCACTCTGGAAGACAGAGGCGACGGCCGCCATGGTCCCCAAATCGCGTGTAAAAAAACCGGGGGTGTCGTAGCTGGGTGCCAGTGGAACAAGTTTGTCCCCTGAAATGAGCCCATGTGTCGGACGCCAGCCAAAAAGACCGCAAAAGGACGCGGGCAAGCGGATTGAGCCGCCTGTGTCACTACCAAGACCGATCTCCACTAACCCGGCAGCCACACCTGCCGCAGAGCCAGAGGACGATCCCCCAGGAACTCGATCCGGAGCCGCGGGGTTCACGGGAGTGCCATAGCGCGCGTTAACCCCCATGAGGCTGTAGGCAAGTTCATCCATCTGCGTCTTGCCGATGATCTCAGCGCCTGCGTCCAACAAAGCACGCACGACGGGAGACGTCTTGGTCGCCACCCCGTGAAATTTGGCCCACTCAGGGCACCCGGCTCCGGTCACCTGACCCGCGATGTCAAACCCGTCTTTGACACCAACGCGCATGCCCGCAAGCGCGCCGGTAGGATTTTCACCCAAAAGGGGCCTGTCAAACCTAGCTATGAACGGATCACATGTTGCCAGCATCCGGCGTCTCCTCAGAAAGATGTTGAAATATTCGGATAGAACTGTGCGGGCAGCCAAAGCGACGTAATCGGAACATAAGTGATTACCGCCAGCGCGATCAAACCGACCAGAATAAAGGGCAGCGCACCCTTTATGGCTTCATTGAAGGTGACGCCCAATGCACCGGAGACAAAGAGGTTCAGGCCGAATGGCGGGGTGAACATGCCAATCGCAGCATTCACCGCAAGAACAATGCCGAGATGGATGGGATCTATGCCCGCCGCAACCGCGACAGGAGCGATAAACGGCACAAGGATGATGATGATGGAATTCGGGTCAAGGACCATGCCAGCCAAGAGAATGATGCAGTTTATCGCCAAAAGGACGTAAATCGGATCATTGCCAATTCCGGCCAACAGTCCTGTCAGACCGTTCGCCATACCCGACGTCGTGAGATACCACGCAAAGGATGAAGCCGCAGCAATGATGATCATCACCTGAGATGTCGTAATCGCACTGTCGACGGCAGAAACAAAAATATCGGACAGAGTCATCTCTTGATAGATGAGTGCCGAAACGAAGATGGCATAAATCACCGCAACGGCAGCCGCCTCGGTTGGGGTGAAAATGCCGCCATATATACCCCCGAGAATTATAAACGGCGTGGCCAACCCCCAGAAACATCCGCGCGCCGCGTTCATGATTTCTGTCCAATCCCACCGCGCCTCGCGGGCCATGCCTGTGACCCGTGCATAGACAACACAGACGGCGATGAAGGCCAGACCATAGACCAACCCAGCACCGACACCCGCCAAGAACAGCGCCCCGATCGACACACCAGTGACCGCGCCATAAACGATCATGAAAATCGACGGTGGGATGATGATGCCCATGGATCCCGAACTCATCAGCAGGCCGATCGAAAACCAGCGTTTGTATCCTTCCTTTTCCATCGCAGGCAGCATGATCTTGCCAACAGCGATCACGGTTGCCGGGCTGGAACCCGATATCGCGGAAAAGAACATCGAGCTTGTGACAGTTGTGATACCCAACCCGCCAAGCATGGGGCGTACCAGCGCATTTGCCAATCTTATCAGTCTCTTGGAAATCCCTCCCTGTGCCATGATATTGCCCGCAAAGATAAAGAACGGGATCGCCATCAGCGGAAATTTGTCAATGCCGGAAAACAATCTCTGGATGACCAGCACGGGCGGCGTCGCGGTCGTGGTTTCCAGCACCACCATCACGGGCAGCAATAACACGATGAAAACCGGCACTCCCACAAGTAGCAGAGCGACCAATGATCCAAAGAAAGCAACGTGCATCTAGTGTCCTCAGGCTGTGCTTTGAGCGGCGGTCAGACGGCGTGCATCTTTTGACAGAAACAAGGCGTTCTGGATGAACCGCACCGACATGAGCGTGCACCCCGTCGGGATGGCAAGGTAGACAACCCACATGGGCCATTCGAGCGAGGCGGATGTCTGGCCGAACTGCTTCATCTGGCTGACAAGGGTCCAGCCGTACCATGCCAGCATCGCCGTGGTGCCCGCGGCAATCAGGGCCGCAAACTGTGCCAAACGGTGCGCCATTCTAGGAGGTAAGATGGCTCCCAGAACATCAATCGAGATATGAGCCCCCGAGCGGGCCCCGATGGCCCCTCCGATGAACACGAGCCACACAATGGAATAGCGCGTCAACTCGGCAGCCCAAGCGAGAGCCACACCAAAGAACGCCCGCAACGCCACATCAGCTACTAGAATGAGAACCGCGACCAGCAAGAGGAGTGCGACTGTCGTCCGTTCCAGAAATGTCAGGGTCGTGTCTATCCATTTTAGCCATTTCAGCATCGGCAAAGTCCTTGTTGAAGAGGCAAAGATCGGTCGAGTGCAATCCCGATAGAGAGGATCAGCCCGCTGAGCATGACGCCCATGGGGCCGATCCTAAGGAGCTGGCAACGACAAACTCTACCGTGTCCGATCACTTCGAGAAGGCTTCGATTTCGGCATAAGCCGCCTCAAGCAAGTCACTGCCGATACGATCTGCGAATTTCTCATGGACCGGTTGCATGGCCTCGGCGAACAGAGACAGTTGTTCAGCCGTCATTTCGACCACTTCGGTTGTCCCGGCATCACGGATTTCCTGAAGCAGCCGACCATTATCCTCGGCAGAAACGTCGCGCTGGTAATCGCCCGCCTCTTGCGCCGCAGTCATCAGCATGTCCTGCATTTCAGGGGCCTGAGCATCGAACCACACCTTCGAAAAAATGAAAGCTGTGCCGATGTAGCCGTGATTGGACAACATCATGTAGTCCTGCACTTCGTAGAACTTCATCGAGTTGATTGATACGATCGGATTCTCCTGACATTCCACGACGCCTTGCTGCAGCGCGGTGTAAGTTTCGGAAAATGCCACTGGAATAGCGGTCGCCCCCAGTGCCTCAAACTGAGCAATCAAGAGCGGGCTCTCCATCACGCGGACATTGCGCCCGACATAGTCCTCGGGTTTGCTGATCAGATGGTTGCAGGTCAGTTGTTTAAATCCCGACTCCCAGAACTTTGCCCCAACGAAACCGGACGCTTCGAGCGACTTGAGCATCGTGCCGCCGACCTCTTCTGAATCGAGCAGAGCGTAGGTCGCCTCGACCGAAGGAAACAGGAAAGGCAGGTCAATTAACTGTAACGACGGGCTAAAGTTTGCGAGCTTGGCAGTCGGAATGGGCGCAGCCTGCACCGCGCCAAATTGCATTTGCTGCGCGACCTCAACATCGTCCCCAAGTGCATTGTTGGCGTAGATTTCGACCTCATAGGCCCCGTTCGACGCGGCCTCGACAAGCTCTTTGAACTTCACGGCACCTTTGTGCTGTGCGGACGTGTCTGGCAGGTCGTGGTGAAACTTGATGACCTCCGCAAGAGCGACAGTCGATGTCATACTCAGCGCAAGCGCTGTAAGGCAACCAATTGTAATCTTTCTCTTATTCATTCTCGTTCTCCTGTAGGACAAGTTTCTGTTTGACGCGTGAATGTGTGAGCGACACGAGGTAAGGGCACAATTACTTTGCAATTCTGGTGTCTTTTTGACCGGGCGCTACAAGATTGTTGCCCGTCGAAACGGCAGGATGAGTGCTTTATGGGCGATCAGTAAATCTTCAGAACGCAAGGGCCGCACCATCAGCACGCGGATCGCTCGCGGCTTCCATCAGTCCTGAGCGATGCTGCACCACGGCGCCCGCGTGCCCAGCAAGATCCGACCACGGTGCGATCATTTCGATGTCGTGGCCGACCGCGCGCAGCCCCGCAACGAGAGAGGGATCAAAGCGATCCTCAAGTTTGAGCGTCGTGGTTATTTCACCCCAGGTCTTGCCCAACAGCCAGCGTGGCGCGCTGACCGCCTCCTGTAGATCCTGACCGAAAAGCGCATATCGCGTGAAGACTGCCGCTTGCGTTTGCGGCTGCCCTTCGCCCCCCATAGTGCCATAGGCCATGATGCGACCATCGTTCAACGCGGCCAGTGCGGGATTGAGGGTATGAAACGGGCGCGCGCGCGGGCGTAACTGATTTGGGCCGGGGTCCAGCGAAAACCCCGCACCCCGGTTCTGAAAAAAGACGCCCGTATCGGTACAAGTCAATCCGGACCCGAATTCCCAGAACACGGATTGAATGAAGCTGACAACAGTTCCCTCTGCATCCGCCGCCCCCATCCAGATTGTGTCGCCCGTCTTTGCCGGGTGCGGCCAAGGCAAGGCCCGCGCAGGGTCAATTCGGCTCGCGAGGGTGTCGATATGATCAGTGTGCAGCCAGTCTTGGGCTGGGCGTTCCATGAAATCAGGATCGCCAAGTTCCGCGTTGCGCTGAATGAAGGCCTGCTTTGTCGCCTCAACCAATCCATGCAGATGCGCAAAGCCTTCTGCGTTGGTCACGCCAAGGTGGTCAAAAATCGCGAGGATCATCAAAGATGAAATCCCCTGCGTCGGTGGCGTCATGTTCCAGAGGTGCCCCGCGCCAATCTGCGTTGTGAGCGGCGTCACCAGATCTGCTGAGAATGCGTTTAAATCCTCAAATCGCAGCGGGCTTCCCTCCCCTTCCAGAAAGGCGGCATGGGTCTTTGCGATGTCACCACGGTAAAAATCATCCAGCCCGGTCTCAGCCAGACTTGCGAGCGTATCGCCAAGCGCAGACTGTCGCAGCCTGTGCCCCGGCGCAGGTGGCTTTCCTCCGACAAGATAGGTTTGGGCAAAGCCCGGCACGTCCCTGAGCCCATCCAGTTTTTCCGTCGTGGTGCGAGATTGATTGCCGGTGACGGCGATCCCGTTCCGTGCCTGCGAAATCGCGGTGCCAAGGAGATCCTTGAGCGGCATACGGCGACGTTCCGGAACCAGCGCCAACGCTTTGACCCAGCCATCAATCGTGCCCGGCACCGTCAGCGCCGCCAAGGCTCCACGCGTAGGAATCGCAGCTGTTACACCCTGCCCAGCATACCACCCGGGCGTGGCCAGAGATGCAGCCCGACCGCAGGCCGATATTCCAACAGGCGCCATTCCCGGCCGATGGATGAGCCAGAACCCGTCACCTCCAATCCCGTTCATATGCGGGTATGTGACAGCAATACTCGCAGCGGCGGCAACCATTGCCTCAATCGCGGAGCCGCCCGCGTTCAGCACGTCCCTGCCTGCCAAGGCCGCCGTTCTGTGGGGCGCACTGAACGCGCCGTTATATCCTAATGCTGAAAGTAGCAATTTCTTCACCCCTACGAGAGATCATGGAAACATGAGGCATTGGTTAAAAATGTAAGTCAACTATTACTTACCATTCCTTTCAAACAAAATCTGTTTATGATGGACTGGGTAAAACATCGAGGAATACTGATGAGCAATAAAATTTCAGCAATCCCAGAGGTCGTGTCTAGGAGTGAAGGTCGAAGCGCATCGCAAACGAAGGAGAAGATATTGCTCGCAGCGATCGAAGAGTTTTGCGAGCACGGATACGCTGGTGCCAGCACAACGAATATCGTACGCGCGGCAGGCTGCAATATTCGGATGCTCTACCATTACTTCGAGAGCAAAGATGGCCTCTACCTTGCCGCTCTGACGCGGGTCTACCAGCATCTGCGTAGCAGCGAAGCCTCTGCGGATTTCTGGAATCTGCCCCCTAGACAAGCAATCATTGCTCTGACGCATTTCACGTTTGACTACATGCTAAAAAACCAAAGTTTTCCGCGAATGATAATCAATGAAAACCTCAACAAGGGGCGCGCAGCGGTGAATATTGCTGACTCGATTAGAACAGCATCTGCACCATTCATCGCAAAGATAGATAAGTTGATTTCACAGGGCCATGCATCAGGCGACTTTGCCAACCGGCCGGATGCACTTAATCTCTACCTCACAATTCTGGGCCTCAGTTTTATTCACATCACCAACAGGTTCACTCTCACGACGACTTTTGGCGTCGATATGTCTTCGGAGGTGTTCCTTTCCGAGCGCAGGGAACATATCACGCAGACTATTTTGGCCCTGCTGTCTTGCAGCATCAAGCCTGAACGAAAAGGGCTGAAAGTTTGAGTTTCCTGTTCCAATGACCCAGCTTCCGAACCTTTAAGGCTCTTTACCTCCGCTCTGGCGGGGCCCGGCGTATTGCGCAACTTGCCCATTGGCCACTACGCTGTGATGGGCTCTGTCGCAAACTTTTGAGTATCCAGACCGTCAGCTGATGGTACTGATTAGTCGAGAGAAACAAGTGCGCGGGTTGAGCGGAATGACAATTGATTTCAAAGGCGTACACTATCCCAAACCGGTGATCGTGTTTGCTGTTTTTTTCTACGTCCGCTACGCTGTGTTCTACCGAGATATTGAGGAGATCATGACTGAGCGAGGTGTCACCGTTGATCACGCCACCTTAAACCGATGGGTGGTAAAATTCTCACCCTTAATCGCCGCTAATGCTCAAGCCCGGAAGCGGGCTACGGCAAATTCTTGGAAGATGGATGAAACTTCCATCAAAGTCCGGGGCAAGTGGACCTATCTCTATCGCGCCGTAGACCGAGATGGCCAAACCCTTGATTTCATGCTGTCTGAGCGCCGTAATCTGGCTGCAGCCCGCAGGTTTTTCAATCAGGCCATTGCCGCAAATGGCGTACCGGATCGAGTGGTCATCGACAAAAGTGGTGCCAATCTGGCCGGCCTGATGGCAGTCAACGTGATCCTGAAATTTACCGGGATGGGCCGTCTTGTCACGATCCGGCAGGTCAAGTATCTCAACAACATTCTGGAACAAGACCACCGTTTCATAAAGCGGATCACCGCTCCGATTACGGGCTTCAAAGCTATTCATTCCGCCGCCGCAACCATCGCAGGTATCGAAGTCGCTCACATGATCCGAAAGGATCAGTTTGCAGCAAATGGAACAACCCCCTTCCAGAAATTTGCTGCGCTTGCGGCATAATCATGTCCGCAGGGCAACCTTTTCAAAGCCTTGCTAAAGTTTGCGACAGAACCCTTATCTGTACCGCGCCGTCGATCAGGACGGTCAAACTCTTGATTTCATGCTGTCAAAGCGCCGCGATACCGCTGCCGCGCGAAGGTTCTTCATGCGTGCCATTGGCACCAACGGTGTCCCAGACCGAATTGCCATCGACAAGAGCGGCGCCAATTTCGCTGGCCTGCAAAGTCTAAACGTCATCCTCAAATTCGCGGGAGTTGGCCGGATCATCGGTATCGTTCAATCAAAATACCTCAACAATATCGTTGAGCAGGACCATCGGCTCATCAAACGAATCACGCGGCCGATGTTGGGCTTCAAGGATTTCCACTCTACGGCAGCAACGTTGGCTGGGATCGAAACCGCGCATATGATGCGCAAGGGCCAATTAGATCAAACCGGCATCTCCGCTTTCAAGCCGTTCGCGGCCCTCGCAGCATAAGTGTGACCGGCGAAGACCGTCCTTCAGTCAGGCGAAAACTTTGCGACAGAACCTGCTCGCCTTCGTGATCCACGGCACGCCAGAGGTAGTGCCGCTCACCATTGATTTTCACGAACATCTCATCCAGATGCCAGCACCATCGACTGGATTTCATGCCGTGGATGCGGCGTTTGCGGATCTCGGCAGCGAACATGGGGCCGAACCTGTGCCACCAGAACCGGACCGCCTCATGGCTGACGTCGATGCCGCGCTCGTGCAGCAAATCCTCGACGTTGCGAAGCGATAGTGGGAACCGGACATGCAGCATCACCGCCAGGCGGATGATTTCGCGGCTCGTCTTAAAATAACGAAACGGATCTGGTTTGGTCATCTCGAGACGCTATAATTCCGTCCTGCCCGTCTCAAGAGCTTTTGCTCTGACAGTACCCGAGACACGCATAGCGCCTCCGAACAAGGCTGTGATTGCACTGGCTGGAGTTGCAACATGCTTCAATGACCGCACATTATTTGCCGTCCTCTCCAAGCTCAACATCAAACCGAGCTAAGCTGTCAGAGTATTTCGTCACGATCTCCATCACATGCTCCACTGGCAGAATCGGCGGAATCAAGGTCAACACCCTGCCGCTCGCGTCGAGCAAAAAGATATGACTGCTATGGGCGTAGATCGGGCCATACTCCGGATCGCCCACGATCTTTTCAAAGTTGATCTGAAATGCATCGTAGGCTTCGCTTAGCGCCTCGCGATTGCCGGTCAAACCGACAAGATCCGCCGAAATCTTTGTTAGTGCCGGACCCATCGTCTCGACCGTATCCAGCACCGGATCTATGGTGATCAGAACTGGGCTGACTGAAATACCGCGCCGTTCCAGAACCTCCGCCGCATCCGCCATCATCGGCAGCGCCGCACTGCAGATGCCCGGGCAATTGGCATAGCCGAAGAACACAAGTTGCATCCGGCCTTCGGGATCAATCTGGGTACGGGTTGTTCCGGTATGGTCGATCAGCTCGAACCCGCCGCCGAGTTTCCATGGCAGTGGCATCACTTCATTCGCTAGGTCGATGACAGGCGGCGTTGCGTGTTTCTCGGTGCCATGCGCCAGCGCGCCAGACCCCAAACAGCCACATGCCACGGCCAGCAACAGATCACGTAGCTTCATTCGAACAACTCCTTGAGAAATGGCTTCTCCTCTTCAACGCCAATGCCGGTATAGCCGTGCGCGGCAATTTCCGCGTTGACGCGCGGGTCACGCCGAAACCACGGTCCCTTGCCCTCGGCACCGGGATGGACCCCGGCCCATTCCTTCGTCCAGCGGTTCGCGGCGATCCATTCGACATCACCTTCGGCGCGGATTTTCTGCACCAGATATATCTTCGTCGCCCCCAGATCGGGATCCTCGATCAGCAGGCCATCAACCTCGACCTGCCTACCACAGAACGGCAGCAGTTCAACCACCGCCCCGGTAAATGCGGCCTGAGCATTCTTGTTGGGATTGTTCACGTTGATCAGCTTCCATCTGACGGCTGGTAACCCGGCCCCTTGAGGGCGGTCGATCGCGTCGAAGTCGGGGTCGCCTTCATGCAGGGTTCTCAGGAATCTCTTCGCGTCATCGTTGAGGCGGGATTGAATATCCCCGATCAGGCGGTCGCGTGTCGCGATCAGTTCCGCAAGGTCGACCGCCTCCTTCGTCATGCCCTCGAATTCTCGCGCATAGGGCTGATCCAGATCGATCAGGTTTGGATTCAGCAGTTCGTGCGGCGGGCGTGGTGAACTCGCGACGTAGATTAGAAAGGTGCGGAATAACTCGTCGGTAAACCCTTCATTCTCGTAGAGGAGCTTGACGTCGTAGAGGTCTCGCGGGTGCTGGCGATCGAGGGCCGCATGTAGCTTACCGCCGAACAAATCCTCGAAGGAGACGATGTTCATCGTCGCATATCCGAACTCCTCCTCGACGGCTTCGGAGACTTCACGTTGTTCCGGATCATGCACGACGCCCCGGGTAACGGGGGAGGTTTCGATCTTGATTTCGGCTGTGCCCAGGCGTGCAAGCGCGCGCGTGGCGCCACCGCCACCGCCGGCAATGCGCTGCGCTTTGGCGCCGGTGATGCCGCCTTCGATGGCGGCGGCAATCCGGTCCATCGCGTCGTTGATCTCGACGAGGCTTTCGGCGCGGTCCTTGACAGGCAGATAGGTCAGATCGATATCGACTGAGAGCCGCGGAAGGTCGCGATAGAAGAGGTTGATGGCCGTCCCGCCCTTGAGCGCAAATATCTCCTCCTTCGCGACATATGGAAGTACCCGCACGAGCAGGGCCACTTGGGCGGCATAGTCTTCACGCGCCATCACCACGTTCCTTTCTTACAAACTCTTCGGGCACCATGATCCTGTAGCGCGGATGTATCTTGCCGCCTTTGACCAATGCGCGATCCCCGCTGCCGAGGTCGAACTCTTCCGGATCGAGACGCTTGCGCCAGGCATGGTCGTGGCGGTCGGCAAAGACGAAGAACAGGCGTTTGACCTTGATCTTCTTGCAGCTTCTGAGCAGTGCCGAGAGGGTTCTCGGGCGCAATGTCGTCAGGCTTTCGAACGCCATGTCGAGGGTGTGAAAGCTCTCCTCATCCGGCAACTCGTCCAGCGCCTCAAAGATCGCGCGTTCCGGTGAGGACATCACCAGTTTCCAGTCCCAGGGCAGGGACGATGCTGTCTCTCCCTGATTATTTCGCGCGTCATCGACACCCAACTCCGGGTCGGAGAACAGCGATACGCTGCGTGTGCGGAGTTCGGTGTTCAGCGGCAGTTTTTCGAGCCAAGTGGGAATTTTTGAGCCGTAGAGCCAGACTGTGCTCTTGTCGCCGAGTGAGAGATAGTGCGCATAGCCTTGCAGGCCCAATGCCGTCGCGCCCCCGATATGGACAGGGTAGTGCATGATGTGCTGGAGCGAGAGCAGGCAGGTCTTCCAGTCGAGCGTATTCGTGGTGGCGCTGCTTGGTGCGGGACGGCGAAAGACGCCGCGGCCAAGGCGTTCCAGCCAGCCGCGTTGGACATAGGCGTAGGACGAACGCCGGCCTATCCCGTGGTGCTCAAGCCAGGCGGAGTCCACGAGGAACCCCGTGGGAACAGCCTCAAGAAGGTTCTTTAGTTTTTCGTGTTCTTGTCCGCTCATAGGCGACACAATGATATGTTTTTAAAGAGGCCGCCACTTGTTTCTGTGGAGACCCACAAAATAGTCCGTCAAAGATGGACAAATTTTCTCTTTTTCAAAGAGACTGGTGGTTGTCGGCTCTGAAACTCACCAGCAAAGCAGGGCGGGGATGCCCTCGAAAACATCTCGATCATCATCCTGTTTCTCTTCGTGCTCTTCACTCTGCTCGGCACGGGCGTCTGGGTGGGCCTCGCGCTGATGGGCGTGGCCTGGGTGGGCATGGAGCTCTTCACCTCCCGTCCGGTGGGCGATGCAATGCTCACCACGATCTGGGCCTCGAGCTCGAGCTGGACGTTGACCGCCCTGCCGATGTTCATCTGGATGGGCGAAATCCTCTACCGCACGCGGCTGTCGGAAGACATGTTCAAGGGGCTCTCGCCGTGGATGGCGGGGCTGCCCGGCGGGCTCGTGCATACCAATATCGTGGGCTGCACGCTCTTCGGGGCGGCCTCGGGCTCCTCGGCGGCCACGCTCTCGACCGTCGGCAAGATGACCATTCCCGAGTTGCGCCGGCGCAACTATCCTGAGCCGGTGGTGGTGGGCACGCTGGCCGGGGCGGCGACGCTCGGCCTCATGATCCCGCCCTCGCTCACGCTCATCGTCTACGGCGTGACGGTGAACACCAGCAGGTGTTGTCACGTTAACGCCCTGCACATTGCTGGCCGAGGGTTGTCAGCGTAGTTGGTGGCGATGCGAAATCAAGACATCCGCTACAAGCGCCACCGGTTTCCACCCCAGATCATCGCTCATGTCGTCTGGCTCTACGCCCGGTTCAACCTGAGCCTTCGTGAAGTCGAAGAGTTGATGTTGGAGCGCGGCATCGACGTTTCGTACGAGACAATCCGGCGCTGGACGGTAAAGTTTGGCCCGCTGATTGCCCGTACTCTTCGGCGACGACAACCGCGCCCCGGCCATGTCTGGCACCTGGATGAAGTCGTTGTGAAGATCGCGGGCCGGTCCTTCTGGCTTTGGCGAGCCGTTGATCAACACGGCGTCGTCCTTGAGGAGATCCTACAGCCCAAGCGGGACAAGCGCGCGGCAAAGCGGCTTCTGGTCAAACTGATGAAACGCTGGGGCTTCGTGCCCAAACGGATCATTACGGACAAATTACGATCCTACGGTGCCGCCAAGCGCGAGGTCGCACCTGGCCTGGATCATTGGTCCCACAAAGGACTCAATAACCGAGCCGAGAACAACCATCTGCCCTTTCGAAAACGCGAGCGGCTGATGCAGGGCTTTCGATCGCCGGGCGCACTACAACGCTTCGTGTCTATACAGTCCGCCACCCGCAATTGCTTCTCCGTGCCAGCCCGCCGCCGCTCCGCCATCACCATCCGCTACCACCGGCTCGAAGCACTCGAGGCATGGAAAATCGCGGCCAATGTCGCTTGATGTGAGATCGGCAC
>NZ_CH902586.1:190605-225935 GCF_000152845.1 Roseovarius sp. 217 | reverse complement strand
AACGCGAGTGATTTTCGACAATCCGCTCCGCATAACGACGAGCTTGTGCCCTCGCGGGTTCTTTTGGGCGAGAAGTGGTTCGCCGGCATTTTCCGGCATTGAACCCATGTCAGGAGATCGAATGTCCAGCACCCCCAAGAAAAGGCGGAACACTCCGCGGTATCTCACGCTTTCAAGGCTTCATTTCGCCCGCCCACACTTCGAGGGCTATGTCCGTTGGCTTCACGCACGGAATTACACCAAGTCAACGATTTCAATGCTGACCATTTACTTGGGGCATTGGACGGATTGGATGCACGACGCCGGCTATGATCTCGGCACCATCCACAGCGGATACGCAGCATCTGTACCGGCCTTCAGGGCCATGCCGAATTACTCTATGCGATTGCGATCAGGTGCCCTGTTTGTTCTCTTCCTTGAAGAACTGGGTATTGTCGACCCACTGCCGAAGCCGCCGTCCCCGAGTGATCGGTGGCCGATCCTTGGCGAGTTCCGGGATTGGATGCTCCGGAATCGCGGGGTGTTGGACAGCACCCTCGACACCTATCAGAACATCCTTGTTCACATGTTCCTCGTTCTTGGCGACGCGCCTGAAGCTTATAGCGCCCATGCAATCAGGGAGTTTGTGTTGGGACGCGCGGGCATGCACGGCGTTGCCCATGCAAGGATAACGGTGACCGCCACTCGCGCATTCCTGCGTTTCCTGATCGCAACTGGGCGTTGCCCGGCCGGCCGTGACCAGGCCATCCCGAATTTTGCGGGCTGGCAATTGGCGCCAGTACCGGACTTTCTCAACGACACTGACATCACGAGGATCGTGGCTGCTTGCAGCGGTGAGGCCCGCCTGCGCGATCGCGCGGTCATTCTGTTCCTTGTCCGACTCGGCTTGCGCGCAAGCGAAGTCGCAAACCTTGAGTTCGATCACATCGACTGGCGGAATGGTCGCATTGCCATCAGGGGTGGCAAGTCCCGTCGTGAAGAATGGCTGCCTCTTCCTCAAGAAGTCGGCGAAGCGCTGCTGGCCTATCTGGATCGGGGACGGCCGTCATTTGCCACGCCGCGCGTGTTCGTCACAGCAAAAAATCCGATGCGTCCGATGTCGAGGTTTGCTGTGAACTGTCTGGTTCAGGCGGCTCTTGACCGGGCGGGCATCCAGAGTGGCCGACGTGGTTCCCATCTGCTTCGTCATTCGGCGGCGACAGCGATGCTTCGGCATGGGGTCAATCTTGCAGGGGTCGGAGCGGTCCTCCGGCACCGCTCGCTGTCCACCACCATGCAATATGCGAAGGTTGACTTCGCTTTGCTCCGCGAAATCGCTCAGCCCTGGGCGGGGGAGGCCGCATGTTGATCGAGAAAATCAATCGCTACATCGCACTGCGACGGTCGCTTGGCTTCAAGCTCAAGGAGACGGCCAAGAACTTGGCTTCGTTCGGCCAGTTCGTCGAAGCCAAAGGTGAGCGACACGTTAGGACGGCAACAGCGGTGGCCTGGGCTGAAGGTGCGTCGACGCCAGACACTCGGTATCGCCGCATCACGGATGTCATCCGGTTGGCAACCTTTCTGCACGCAGAAGACGCTTCACATGAGATTCCGCCGGGAGGCATCTTCAAGGCGCATCGGACCAAGTTCATTCCTTACATCTTCACGGACGATGAATTGGCGAGGTTCATCGTTGCAGCTCGAGTCAGGCAACAGAACGAAAGCTCTCCAGTTCGGCGCGAAATCTATGCCGTCCTGTTTGGCCTGATCGCATCGACCGGCTTACGGATATCGGAGGCCTTGAACCTGACCCTGAGTGATGTTCTGCCGGATGGCATCTTGCACATCCGAAAGACCAAGTTTGGCAAGAACCGGATGGTGCCACTGCATCCGAGTATGATGGGCGTTCTCGACCGGTATCTGGAACTGAGGCTGGACGTCGCGGCCGAGGACGACCATCTCTTCCTTTCCGAAGGAAAGAGGAAAATCTATTACTCTGTCCCGCATAGGGCGTTCCACGAAATCCTTGCCATCGCGGCGATTGCGCCCGGTCGGCCCAGGCGCCCTCGGATCCACGATCTGCGCCACACCTTTGCGACACGGGTGCTCGAAAAGTCTGGGGCCGGGCGCGAAGCGATTGCGCGCAATGCTGTCGCGCTGATGACGTACATGGGGCATTCCAACCTCCGATACACGTACTGGTATCTGCATCGGACGCCCGAGCTGTTGGCCGAAATCTCTGCCGCAGCCGAGGAACTCTTGACGGGGGGCGGCTCATGACAGCTCTTGCGCCGGCCATTACGCAGTTCATGCAGGATTACCTCCCTCGGCAGCGCGGGTTCAGCGCCCACAGCAGCGAAACCTATGCGCATGCCTTCAAACTGCTGTTCCAGTTCGCGGCGAGGCGTGTCGGATCCAGCCCGTCGCAGCTCAGTATCGAGCAGCTGGACGCACCATTGATCCTGGCCTTTCTGGATCATCTCGAGACAGATCGGGGAAATGGCGCCACTTCGCGAAATGCACGGCTCGCGGCCATCAAGTCGTTCATGCGGTTCGTTGAATACCAGTATCCAGCCCTCCTGGCCCAAGTCGCGCAAATCCGGGCGATCCCGACAAAACGTTGCGAGAACAAGCTGGTCCAGCACCTGTCCAAGGACGAGGTGCAGGCCGTTCTGAATGCTCCCGATGTCACGACGCGCTTGGGTGCCAGGGATCGCGCCATGATGCACCTTTGTTTTGCGGGTGGGCTTCGCGTGTCGGAACTCGTAGGGGCTGCCTTGACCGATCTGGTTCTAGGCCAGGCTCCAAGCCTGCTTGTTCGAGGAAAAGGGCGAAAGCATCGGCACTTTCCACTCTGGAAGCAGACAGCCTCAGATCTGCGAGCTTGGCTTGCCGTGCGGGGGCTTACGCCTGCGCCGGAGATCTTCGTCAATGCCGAAGGGAGAGCGATGACGCGATCCGGGTTCGAGTATGTGCTCGACAAACACGTCGTGAAAGCGTCTCAGCACTGTCCATCATTGGCGGGGCGTTCAGTGTCGCCCCACCAGCTCAGGCATAGTTGCGCCGTCATCATGCTGGAGGCGACCCGCGACATCCGAAAGGTCGCGCTTTGGCTGGGACACGCGGACATCCGAACGACCGAGACCTATCTGCGCGTTGATGCAGCCCAAAAGCTCGAGGCTGTAGAGGCGGTCATCCCGCCCGAGCTGCGTCGCGGAAAGTTCAAGGCCCCGGATGCGTTGATTGCGATGCTGATGACCGGAAGGAAAAACACGCTGACCTGAACCCGTCCGGAATTATGCGGAGCGGATTGTCGAAAATCACTCGCGTTTACAGCGTGATGACCTGACCGCTCCGCATAATCCGTAGCGCGGCATAACAGGCGCCGTCGCCCTGGCTCCAGAAGCCGGAGAACCAGATACAGGGCTTGGCCCGCGTCCCACCGCCCATCAGGCGGACGGGCGTGGTTTTCAGGCGGACGCCGAGGATCTCGCAGACCCGCTGGAAATCCTCATAGACCGCGTCCCACCAGTCGTCGTGCGGGCCGAGTTCGCGATACCAGCTGCGCGCCTTTTCCTTGGCGACGTCGGAGAGTTCAGGGAACTGGTAGACTGTTGTGCAGATCACCTCAGGCATCGACGTCCTCCCCGTTCAGCGCGGCGGCCAGCCATTCATGCGTGCTGGTCCAGCCGATGGACTTGCGGGCACCAAGATCGATGACATGCGCGCCGCCGCCGAAGGCGTCGAGCCGCGGCCGGGAGCAGGTCAGAGCATACTGGAACCCCCAGAGGCCGGTGAGGTCGAGGTCTTCTGCCAGGCGCAGCACGAAGCGGATAACCGCCTCGACATCGCCGTGCTCGTCGTCATGGATCCAGAGGGTGCTGCCCTTGGAGGCGTCCTGATGCACGAGGGTGAAACCCGAGACCTCCGGATCATCGGCGTCCTGATCCGCGGCACGCAGGTCATGAAACAGCGCGAGTGCGCGGGCGGCTTTTTCGGGGCTGCCGACGTCGATCAGGCATGAGAAATGGGTGAAGTAATCCGCCATGGGGACCTCCTGAGATTGAGAAACCCGGGCCTTGGGGCCGGGCGCTGGATTGGGATGAAGGGTTGGTTGGAAGCGATCAGCCGGTCGGATTGTCACCCGATGCCTGCCGCGCGGAATGCGCACAGAGCATCTGCCGGTAGAAGCGCTTGCGCGCCGTCCGGAAGCTGCGCACGGCGCGCGTGTCGGGGTGCAGCGCCCGGACCGCCGCGCGCAGAACTGTCTGGGGCGATGCCGTCGGCGGCAGACCGAGGCGCTGAAAGGCCGGATCGGTCATGTCAGGCGACCTCGACCTCGACCACGGGCGAGGCGAGATGCGGATCGACCAGGGCCTCGATCCGCGCGGTCCGGCCCATCCAGGGTTCGGGCCGGATGGCCTTCACCCAGTCGGCGAAACTCGGGATGAAACCGAGATCTTCCTTCACATGCTGCTCACCGACCCAGCGGGTCGGGATGATCCGCCCGGTCGAGAGCGTGAGGGTCTGCCCGAAAATCGTCTCGGCCATGAATATGCCCTCGGCGTGTTATCCGGACAGTCAAGTTGTCTTTTTTTGAAAACTCTTTGCCATCATTGGGGTTTTCCCGAGTGGCATCGGTGAGACAGTTCATGGGGGCTCCCTCTCTTCTCATCCCTGTTTCACCCCAACCCAGCTCACCTCTTTCTCTTTCTGATCGTGACCTCAGGTGCCGTCCTGGGACGGCAGCCTGAACGGCAGGACTTTCGGGTCAGCCCCCGAGATCTGCTCTTCCAGAACCGCGATCAGGCGGCGTTGTTCTTCACCCTCGAGTGCGAGGATCTGGATGTGTTGCGCCAGTGTTTTGACTGTCGCGCGCAACTCGGCCAATTCGCCACCGCGTGCAGCCCGGAGTTCGGCTTCGAGTTCGCGGATACGCTCCTTCAAGCCGGCGACAGAACCTGACCGGAACCGCGCCTCAGCCGCACGAAATTCCGCGAGAACGGCGGCGGCCCGGTTGGCCGTTGCGCGGCTGAAACCGGCCTCGCGCGCGAGATTGGCGACGGTGAGGCGCCCGTCGGTATGGACGGAGGTTCCTTCGAGCAGTCGCATCATGGCGGCGCGCAAGGCGTCTTCGGTCTTCTGACTGACGGGCCGTGTCATACCTTTGGGTTCTCCAGATGAGCGATCAGCCGGCGCTTTCGATCATTGTCCTGTGTGATTGCGACCTTCTGAACCGCTGACAGGGTGTTGCCCCGCAGGAGGCGCTCACCCTCTTCGATCGAAGCCTGCCAGGGCGCAACATGACGCGAGGTCAGACAGGAATTGGGGCAGCGGTCCGGGCTGCAACGCGAAATCACCGGGGCCTCCGGCTTGTCGTCCGGTCGCAGGCAGAGGGCGCTGGCGGGATCGAAGAAGCAATCGTTCAGAAATCCGACATGCAGCGTCTTTCCAAGATGCGACAGCATCGTTCGCAAACGTTTCTGATCGACGATACGACCGGGCAGATCACCAAAGGTGTCCCGGACGTGGTCGAACTCCCGCTTGAGACGGGACGATGCCGGGCCGCCGGGCTCGTCACCCTGCAGGTAGGCCTCATAATAGGCGACCACATCGTCCAATTGGCCAAGCGCTCGTTCCTGCTCGACGGCCCGGCGAAAATCTCCGTGCGGCGCGCCTGCGTAGCCCTCGAACATCGCCACGGAGGCATGTTTGTACTGGATCTTTCCGGCGATGACACCGAAAGGGCGGTTCGCGATGTACCAAGCGATGGTGCGTCGGAACTGCCGGGTGGTGAAATGCCATGGGCGTCCGTC
Organism: Roseovarius sp. 217; assembly: GCF_000152845.1. Classification (GTDB taxonomy): domain Bacteria; phylum Pseudomonadota; class Alphaproteobacteria; order Rhodobacterales; family Rhodobacteraceae; genus Roseovarius. The sequence goes on along the minus strand of NZ_CH902586.1, from coordinate 220,140 downwards.
GACATGTGGAATGGCGGGCGGGTTTGCGACCTTCGCATCCAGACCGTCGCGAAACATCTTGATGATCGGCGACGCCTGCGCGGCCAGGTAATCCGCCGTCCAGTCCCAAGGCTTCAAGGACACCCAGAGAGATCGAAGATCACGGTCACCCCGCGCACGGCGCGACAGAGCTTCCATGGCCTCGACTGCACGGGCGACCGGAGCGATGGTGACCCAGTCGGCGGAAACGCCCGCCGCCTCGCGATGCTTGTAGACGGTGCTGCGCACGCGATATCGCTCGATCAGGTTATCGGCGCTGCGTTCAACCGAAACGCAGCCCGGTTCCATGTCCTGCAACTCGCTGTCACGCATGCCCGTCAAATATGCACAGACGATGTAGCAGGCCGCCTGCAGCATTTGTTCTTCATGCGGTAAGCTGTCCGTGTCGAAACGCTCTCGCCAGGGCAAGCCAGTATCGGGGTCGAGGCTGATCGGGGTATCCTTGCCGCCGACCTCGGTGCCCATCTCTCCCGCCATCTGGTCCAGCATCCTCACGGTCGCGGTGGAATTGCTAAGATTCCGCGTTTGGGAACAGCCGATCTGAAGACACATCAGCCTAAAATTATACGCGTTGCCTTCCCTGGCATCGAGAACACCGCGGGTCGTGTTTGGACGGCGCTCCCAAAGTGGCACGCCCCGCCCTTCTGCCCGACGGGCCTCGAGCCAGGTTCGAAGGCGACAGCGGTAGCGATACCGTTCGTGGCGGGTCTGGCGCGCATCCTCGGCAATAATCTGGGCAGAGCGGGCTTCAAGGCGATCCAGCTCTTCGCGCGCCGCGAGGATATCCGGGGCAAAGATATCGACGTAACGCATCGCCCAGTGAAGCAGCGCGCCGATGACCGGCTCGGGGATCCGCGGCGTGGCGTTCTCCGCGCTCGTCCGGCTGCGGCCGCTGACGTTGCTTGCGGTGCGCCCGCCCCAGGGCAGGAAGGGAATGCCGCCGCCAGTGACCCATGGCCCGAAGTGATGGAGGTCGATGGGGACATCAACATAGAGGCGGATCTGTTGCGATGAACGCGCGCCACCTACCTGCAGATGCGCCAGATACGCGTCCAGCACCCGCTGATCGACGCGATCCAGTGCGACGGAGCCTGTGCGATCAAGCAGGAACTCTCCGAAATGGCGCACGAAAAGCAATGTGCCTTTGGCGGTCGAGGGGCCGCAAGGGCCCCGGTAGCTGCGCAGCGGCGCCTGAAGTCGGGCGAGCATATACTCCTTCGCGAGCCGACGAAGCGCGGGGTCCGCAATGGCACCGAAATCCACACGAAACGCGGCCGGACGCGCGTTGGCGCGAAACATCGCAGGGCTGAGATCCCAGACATCGTCCCCGAAACGGGACAGCGTCGACCGCTCCGATCCCGGTCTGAGCGGTCTACCTGCGAGGACGTCGGTGTCGTCGGCATGGATTGCCGATGGCAGCGATGGCTTTGCCGTCGTTATGGCCGGTTTTGCTCTCATGCCAGACCCGCCTCCGGAGGAAGGTAGATCTGTGCCGGCTGGTGGGCGACGAGTGCCCGCGCGGCGTCGAGATCGGTCTCGGAAAACTGCGGCAATATCTGCGCGGCAATCCTGTGGTGGGCCCGCCCAAACTTCGCCTGCCAATCAGCTTCCGACAGAGCCTTGCGCTGGCTCACGACAAAATCCAGAAACGCCAGCAGCGCAGGAAGCTTGCGGATGGTGATGACGCCATTGCGGCATTCGAGACAGCCCCAGAACGGCACCGGGCAGGCCTCGCCCGAGTTGGCGAACGGGCTGCTGTAGAAGCCGGAACAGCTTGCCAGCCACACATCCTGTTCGCCTGCCAGCAATGCCGGAACATCGGTCGCCATGCCCCCCGGAAAGCCGAGCTGTGCCGAAGACGGAGCTGCCGAGACATTGGCCTCGGCCTCCGGGGTCAACACGGTGGGCCGCAACGCATCTTCGACAGCGTTCATCAGCGCCTCGGCGACGGTGGCTTCGTGGATCGGCCGCAATGCCGGAATGTCCCCATAGTGGTTCGCGGCGACTTCGACGGTATGCCCGACCGCAAACCGGCGCAGCTGACCGCCGGTCTTGCGATACCACGCAGCCTTGTGGGTCTTGCGCAAACGCGAGAGGCAGAGCTTCAATGGCTTCCCATCATCATCCTGCAACCCGTGGCGTTTTACCCAGACCTGTCTGGCCGACTGCATCGGCCGTACGACATCGGTCAGGCGGCCACGGCAGTAATACGTGAAAAGCTGTTCGCTCCCGAGATGACCGCGTGCCGTCGCGGTCCACTGAATTGCGAGGCGCAGCAGGCCGCCCGGGGTGCCTGACCCTCCGTCCCGAACCCGCAGCCGCTTCCACTCGGCATGACGGGCGCGGCGCTTGCAATACTCGATCTCGACATAGCCGCTGGAAGGGTTTTTGAGACAATCGGCGCGCAGGGTCTTGATCGCCTCGATCTCGAGACCGGTCTCCAGCGACAGCAGGACGAACAGAGCAATCAGATCGCCGAGGAGCAGATGCCGCGTGCCATGCATCCTGTCGCTCAGCCCCTCATTCGAAATCCCCGCATAGTTCCGGGCCCCGTAGAGTTGACGAAAAAGGTCGTTCTTGACGATAATGAAACCGACACGGTCGATCTCCGCGAAGGCGTCCATCTCCAACCGGTCGATGCGTGTCTCGCACTCCCGTTCAAGCGCCGGACGGAATCGCTGCACGATCGCTGCAACATCGGCACGCGCGGCCGCCTTCAAGGCCACCCGGACACTGTCGCTGTAGGCATCGCGCGGGCGCGGTGGAACACCCGGGCGCGTGCTGACATAGAACAATCGGCGGGAGGCCTCTTCGGAAAGGCAGCCTGGTTCTCCCGCATCCGCCAACCGCAGCAGCATCACCACATCTCCCATCTGGTGACGGCGATGATTGGGATGCTGTCCGCGCTCATCCATCCACGCGTCGAAGCCTTCGATGGTAGCAACATCAATCTCGGCTAGCGCCTGTACGGATGAACCTGTCGCATCGAGATAGCGCCAGAACCGATGGATGGCTTCGGCCAATGACATGGCGGTGCGGACGGTGCCGGCGGGGCCACCGACCTGACATGCCTGCCAGAGTGCCAGCGTGAAGGCCCGCGCAAGCGAATTGCGACCTGGCAAACGCGTCAGGTCCATCGTCGCAGTCCGTCCGGCCAAGGTAATCTCGAAACGGCGGGCGGTGATGGCAATGGCGGCCGCGGGACCGGGATCGGAAAGATTGTCAGGAAAACTCGCGCGTCGCCCTGGGCGGGGCTGTGAGACGCGGGCTCTGCCGGTCATCGATCGTCCGCCATGAGTTCGTCGGTCCAGCGATCCGCCGCCGCATCGACGAGTTCCTGCGCCTCGGCAAGGCTGTCGAGATAGATGTAGGTGCTAGCGATGTTCGCGTGGCCGAGGAGGTGCTGGAGATGGCGGAGCGGATCGCCAAGCATCTGCCGATAGGCAGCACCGTGCGCATCGGTGGGTTTGAAGATTCTGCCCACCTGTTCGCGGATCAGCATCGACAACATGTTGACCGCAAAGGTGTGCCGCAACATGTGCGGTGTGACGATGATATTGAGGCCGAAGGCCTGGCACCGCTGGCTTGCCCTACGAAACGCTACCTCCCAAGTACCCGACGACACGGGCTGGCCGCGTTCCGTGAGCCAGAGCGATGCGTGTTCAGGCATCCCATCAGGTGATCGCAGCAGCCGTTGGCGGTCTTGCGCACGGAGCCTGGTCAGCGCGATGCGCCGACCACTGTCATCAATGGCGTTGCGGCCATCGGGTGACAATACAAAGGGGACGGCCGGACGAGGCGGCGCCTTGGCGGCGGCAATCCGGCGCTCGATATCGACGTAATCCCCGATCAGCTTGAGCACACGGCGCGGCAACCGGATGCGGCGCGGGCGTTCGCCCTTGGTGATCGCGCCCGGAAGATCGAAAAGAAGTATCCGCGGGCTGTCCGAGGTCAACCGAGGCAGTTCGTCGATAATCAGGCTACCAGCCTCACCGAGGCGCACCCCCGTGGTGACGAGCAGTTCCGCGAAGACGGCATTCCGCTCGCAATTGCGGCCGCGCCAGACTGGGTCCTCGGACCCGTCCGGCAATCTTCCTCTCAGGCCGATATCCCGGAACGCGAGGTAGCGGCCGATATCGACGAATTGCATGTCATGCGGGCGTGCGGCACGTTCCCGGGCCCTGTTACCCTCGACGACCTTGGGCGCTGCCCGCCCTTGCCCATGACGAAAGGACAGGTCGTATCGAAACGGCGAGGATGCGATCAGGCCCTCTTCGAGCGCCCACCGATACAGTTTGTCGAGCGCCGCGATCGCCCTGTTCCAGCTGGATGCCGAAATCCGGAACGGTGCATCCGACAAACGCCGTGCATGATGAAACGCGATGACATCGTTGTAATCGGCACGCCAAAGCTGCTTTCCACCACGCCGTTCTTCCAGAAACCGCATCCAGACGAAGATGTCATGGGCGTAAGCGCGCAAACTGTACCGCGAACGCACCCCGATGGTCGGACAGGCACGAAAGAACCGATTCACCTCATGCAAGTAGCTTCCGTCCCGATCCAAAAAGAACGGCATGCCATCCATCAGGCCGATCCTGCCAGCGGCCTCAGTCAGGGACACGGAAAGATCGGCCGGAACGCCTTCGACCGAAACGGGCGTGCGCAGCGCCGATCCGTCGGTGAAATAAAGCTGCGTCATCCATCCTCCAAAGGCGTTCGCGTCCAGCAAACGACGCCCGCGACTCCAGTCGCGCTAAAACCGAAGCGCCGCCAGCCCCGTCCCTACGGCCCTTTTGATGGAGAGCGGGCCGGGGCTGGCTTATCTCTCAATCCTAAGGTTCCGCATAACCCGCACCATGCACAGGAATAAGACGCTTCCATAGAGTCAGGATAAGGCATGGTGGCGCAAGGCCCGGTGCCGAAAGTCCGCAGTAATCTCCTTGCTCTGGTCGAACCAAGTATGCACGGCCATGTAGCAGTCGACCGTACCGCCCCATTTCTTCACCGAGGACAGGGCGTGGTGATAGGGATGTGCCATCGCCGCCCCCTCAAAAATCATGGGTGAAGAGTTCGGACGAGGTGAAGCGCTCGTTGAACTCGAGATGGATGCAGCGGGCGGAAGCGTCGAAGCAGAACTCGCCGTAGGCGCCATCGTTGTTTTCCCAACCGCCATGGGTGTCGGAGAGGAAGTCGTAGGTGAGCTGCTCGACGACATCCTCCAGCGAGAGCTTCCGCATCTCGACCTCGGGGTCATCCCAGGTCAGCGCGGCATAGGGGATTTCAGTCGCGGGGAAGTCGACAGCCGTCTCACCCGCCCAGGCGCCGATGCTTTCGATCTGGCCGCTATCCCCGGCACCGTCGAACGTCACGGTGACATGGGTGATGCCGGCGGCCATGAGGCCGTCGAAGAGGCGATCCTTGTTGCCAGGGCGTAGCGCTTCGATGCGGGCCGCGCGCGCGGCATGCGCCGCGAAGATCTGGCCCATGTCGACGGACGAGGGTGCCATTGGCGGCGTGAGGGTGGGTTCAGTCTGGGTCATGGATATCTCCGTTCGGTGAGGACAGGTCAGATCCCCGGGTGGCGCACTCCTCTGCCCCCCGAAGGCTCAAACCCCTCCCATCCCTCCTCTGTCTCTCGGGCGTCACGCCGCGATCTGCAGCGCGCGGGCGGCAAAAGCGCGCCACAGCGGATCGACCAGACGCGCATCCAGCAGATCGGCACGGTGACGAAGCCGCTGCGCCAATTCAGGCTCGTGCCAGTCAGTGGCACGGCCAGCCTGGGCGCGCAGCTGAACCGCCTCGGTCACGACGGCCCGCGCCTCAAGAGCATTGGCGACAGGGTGGCACCAAGCCACAGCGCCATGACTGGCGGCCCCGGCAAGAACCAGGCGCTGGTCGCAATCAAGGATGGCCAGAAACTGCGGCGCTGCATCGGGGCCGTTGTCCTCGGCAAGTTCAAACGCCCCCTGCATGGCATCCGCCAAGGTCGCAAAACGCTCAACGACCACGGGGGCAGCGGTGCCCGACATCAGGGCTGCCGGCGTCCGGCGCATCCGCGTCAGCGCGAAAGGCAGGCTGGGATCAGGAGCGACAGTTGCGCCACTTGAAACGAGCCCCATCGGGCGCGGGCTCGGTTGGATCGGCAGGGGAAGGTCAAACATGGCAATGTCTCCAACGGCACGGGAAGCCACTCTCCCCGCCTCATCCGTCAAAGACCAAACCGCCGCCCTCTTCCTCGAAGGGGCGGCGGCTGGTCTGCTGGCACCCTCAGAGCTTGCCGAGGGCCCGCAGGCTCAGCTCCGTCCCGGCGCCGACGATGATGTGGTCATGCAGCGTCAGGCCGAGATACTTGCAGCCCTTCTGGATCTCCTTGGTCATGCTGAGATCAGCCTCGGACGGCGTCGGATCACCCGACGGGTGGTTGTGGATCAGGATCAGGGCGCTGGCGTTCAGCATCAGGGCGCGCTTGATCACCTCGCGCGGATAGACCGGGACATGATCAACTGTGCCGGTCGACAAAAGCTCATCGGCGATGATGCGGTTCTTGCGGTCGAGATAGAGGACATGGAAGCGCTCGACGGGACCTCGGACGGTCAGCGCGCAGTAGTCTAGCAGCGCCTGCCAGCTGCCGATGACCGGGTTCTGGCTAAGGTAACGGCCGAGGATATCGCGGGCCTCGAGAATGACGGTTTCTTCCTGGGGGGTCATGGGCGTCTCGCTGAAATCCGCACACCGAAGCCCCCTGCCCTTTCGGGGCAAAGCCAACGGCGTGCATGTTGAGAAAAAAGCTACAGCGACCGCCCCGGTGTCGGGCGATCGCTGCGTGGGGGCTCTGTCAGCCGACCCGGTCGAGGAGCTTCTTGGCGCGCCCTTCCATGTCGAGGCGCGCATCCTGCTGGGTCTTGTCGCGCGCAAGCCGCGTGATGCCCTGCACGAAGTCGAAGATACTCTCGGGCGGGCGGCCTTCTTCCATCAGCACTTTCTCGATGATCTTGCCGGACTCCGCCTTCGAGAAGCCCCGCTTGCGCAGGAAATCCGCGCGATCATCATCGCTGCGCGCCACGATCTGCTGCCGCGCGGCCTTGATGCCGTTCACAAACCCCTGCGGCGAGGAATTGGCGAAACGCGTCAGCGCCGGGGCCGCCTCATGGGCAAAGCGGGAGGCGGCGTATTTCGAATGCCGGATGCGGATCTCCTGGAAATCCTCGACGCCCCACAGATTCCTGTTTTGACACACCGCCCGCAGGTAAAAGCTCGCCATGCCGAGCGTCTTGGCTCCGACCTCCGAGTTCCAGCAGTAAAAACCCCGGAAGTAGAGATCAGGGGAGCCATCCGGCAGCTTGCCCGCCTCAATCGGGTTGCGATCATCGACCAAGAACAGGAAGACATCGCGGTCCGAGGCATAAAGCGTGGTCGTGTCGCGGCTGATCTCGACATCGGGGTTGTAAACCCCGGTCGACCAGTCGAGCACGCCCGGCACCTTCCAGCGCGTGTCGCCCGTTCCATTGCCCGCGATGCGCTGCACCGCCTCGACCAGTTCGAAATCGTGGATGCGGCCATAATCGGGGCCGGTCACGGCGCGCAACTCCGTGCGGCCATCTTCGGTCTCGAAGGTCTTCACCTGCTCGGCGCGGTGGTTGGTCAGACCATATTGCAGATTGATCCCCGCCAGCGGCGCAGGCAACTGCCGCAGGTAGGAGGCAGGCGCGCCAACGATACTGGCAAGCTGGCCAAACGCCCAATGCGTGGGCGCGACCGGTTCTTGCGCCTTCGGCAACATCAGGTGAAACCGCTCGGGGTTGTCGCGCGCGGCCTCGACCCGAATATCCGCCGTCTGCACCACGCGGCTACGGCTGCGTTCCGACCGACCTTTCACATTGGCCCAGAGATCATCGAGCGACAGATACCGCTCGTCATCGGGCCGGTTGAACCATTCGGACGACACCCGCCCGTTCCGCTCACCCCGGCTTACATCCACTTTCCAGCCACCAGCCCGCGTCGGCTGCACCGGATCCAGAACTTCTACAACGCCCATCGGCTATCTCCCGTGACAGGCGCCGGGAGCCACTCTCCCAGCCCTAAACCCGTCACCGGGAAACCGGCACTCCTCTCACTCTGAGGGACGCGACCGGCGGCACTGCACATCGCCTAGGTGCATGCTTAGCCGCTAAACTGAACGCTGGACGCGCTGGAAGTCGGCGCGTTATCTGCCAGAGCGCAATCACAAGACCCGTTCGTCGCGATAAATTTGAAAGCTGTTCACAATGACCGTAAATCGAAACGAAGCTCGCCGCTTATATCTACGCGCGCTTGACCTAATTTCTCGTCTCAATCTGCGGCTCTTTGCGGTCGAAGAGGCCGACCAACTAGGCCTCATTGAGGCCGATGAGCGGCGTGAAATGCAGGTCATCCTCAATAGCGCAACAGACACGATGAGCGCGCTTGCGCGCGTTGATGCCGTGGCTCAGGCACTGGTTGGGTTGGTCGATGAGGCTATTAGGGATGCGCTGCGTGATCCAACTGCCGTTGTGTCAGTTCCCGTTGATGATATTGAGGAACATGAAGAGGAAGCCTATGTCCATGTGCTCGTATTGCAGTCATTGGCGGCACGGCTCGCCGCAATCTACGGGCTCGATGTTCAAGAACAAGACCATGGACTAACTTCACCGCAGGTTCGGCTCCGGATGATCTGCCAAAACATTGGTGATTCGCTTCTCTTTCTAATGCAGAAAAAGATGATCGAAATTCCCAAGAGCGAGCATCACGTCAAGCATATCTTATTCGCGTGCATCAAAGCTGCATTTCAAGATGCGCTTCCTGACGGCAAGGTGGCATTTCCTTCAGCCCTGAAGGGACACGTGCCGGACCTTTCAGTGCCCATGATCAAGGCGTGCGTCGAAACCAAGGTGGCGCGATCCCCCTCGGACCTCTCGAATGTTGTCGACGGTCTATTGGCCGATATGAGCACTTACGGTTCAACTGACTACTCGACCTTTTTCGCTGTAATTTACACTAGCAATAGTAAATTGACGCAGGAGTTGCTCGACCTAGTGCTTGAACAGCGCCAGACGCTGTTGGGCCTCAATCCAAAATATCAATGGAAATGGTTGCTAGTTCGAGGGCCATTAGCTCCGGCGAGTTCTAGGAACGGGACAGCAAAAGCACTGGCATAGATTGTGAGGCTGCTCAGTTTAACAGCTTCGAGCTTGGCTTTGGTCGCCTATTGGCGCATCTACTGCAAGCTGGACGGTGGCTTTGGGGAGCGCTGCCACTGAGCATTTGCTTAGCACCGACAGTGGGCTTAGGGCCGAGATCAACCCGAACCCGGCGGGTTGCCCCGCCGGGCCCGAGGGGGAGACCCCGTTCCTTTCAGAACGGGATCTCGTCGTCGCGGTCGACCAGCTCGGGGTTTTCGGTCTCGGCCGACTTCGGGCGGCTCAGGAAGTCGACCTTCTCGGCGATGATCTCGCAGCCGTAGCGGTCGTTCCCCATGCTGTCGATCCACTTGGTGTAGTGGATGCGGCCGTGGACGAGGACCTTCATGCCCTTTTCACAGTGCTCCGCGACCGTCTTGCCGAGGCCGTTGAAGCAGGTGATGCGGTGCCATTCCGTGTCCATGACCCGGTAGCCGTTCTCGTCGCGTAGGACGCGACCTTCCGAGAGGCGGGGGCGGGAGGTGGCGAGGCTGAAGTTGGTGATCTTGGTGCCGCCCTGGGTGGTGCGGACTTCGGGGGTCTGACCGATGTTGCCGGCGAGGATGACGATGTTCTGCATGATAAGCTCCTGTGTGTCCTGTCTTCGGGACCGTCCCTTCGACAAGACCCGGAAAAAGCCCGTCGGGTGACGCGTGCACGGTGGACGGAACGGACGCCGGAAACCCCCAGAGGACCGGGGTGGAGCGGGCAGCCCCAAAGGGGCAACACGGCCCGGTCTGAAGCGGGGTTGCGCGCAGGCAACCGAACGGGATTAGGGGATTGTCAGTCGAAGGGATGGCCCAGGAGACAGAGAAGCGCGGGGAGCCCATGCCAGATCCTGTCACCCTGCCCATCGGAACAGCCTGACCCCCAGTTCCGCACCTCACTGGCGACGACACCGGCGATCAACAGCCCCCGCCACCCCTGCCCCAGCCTTCCGGGAGTTGCGGCACCCTCCCGCGACAGGCTATCGATACAGGGACATTCAGGACACGGACTGCATCAATGGCTGATTACGATCTCGAGGCACTGTCGCTCGGCGAGCTGAAGAAAATGCAGAAGGACGTCGCCAAGGCGATTTCCACATTCGAGGATCGGCAGAAGGCGGAAGCCCGCGCCAAGGTGGAAGCTCTCGCCCGGGATCTGGGCTACTCCCTGTCCGAACTTGTCGGCACCGAAACGAAATCCTCCCGTGCGCCTGCCGCGGCGAAATACCGGCACCCCGAGAACCCGACACTCACCTGGTCGGGCCGAGGGCGCAAACCACAGTGGTTCGTGGAGGCGTTGGAGGCGGGAAAGACCGCGAGCGATATGGCCATCAGTTGAAGGCTTGACCTACGCGATCGACCCATTGCCGAAATTCGTGCCCAACGCAGCCGATGACCGGTCCTAGTCCATTGCGATCGATCATGCAGTGTGCAAAATCACACGAGTGCGGAGGGTAGAAGTGTCTCATGAAGAAGATCGACTTTGATATTCACTTCGACAACGCTTTTGCAACGTTGAGTCAGACGAGGTTTGAAGACTGGTTTGCTCGTATGGCTTCTAGGGTCTACGGGACCGACTTTGAATTGATCAAAGCAGGGGGACGACACGGCGACAAGAAGAGCGATGGCAGGAGAATATCAACAGAAACGATTTTCCAGTGCTACGCACCAGAATCCCCTAAGACATTCGCCGAAAAAGCAAAGGCCAAAATCGCCGATAGCTTTCCAGAAGTTCTAAATTACTGGCCAAATCTGAGTGAATGGGTCTTGGTTCACAACAATGTTGAAGGACTGCCGACGTCAGCCAGTGACAAACTGGAGGAACTCAGGAAGGAATACCCTGCGCTAAAAATTTCAACTGCCGGCCGCAGTTTCTTGAAAGACGAGCTGCACGACAGATTGTCCATGCAGCAGATGATTGATGTATATCCATCAGCAAGCCTAAACTTTAGTGAAATTCAGATGGCTCATATACGGCCACTTCTCAAAAAAATTGTGGAAGCCCGTCGCGTTGACCCTGATCCAATGAATTTTGGCGACATACCAGACGAGTCAAAGCTTGACTTCAACAGGCTGAGCCCAGATTCGAAGTATGACATTCGACGCGCGCGACCCCACATTGATGTAGTGGATAGATATATTGCGGGGATGTCGAACCCTCAGAACGCCTCGATCGTTCAAGCCGAAATGCGTGCTAAATACATCGAACTTAAAGAGTTTGGATACGACCCCGACGAAATATTGGGCAAGCTACTTGTTTTCTGTGGTGGCGGTGAGACTGCCACAGCATCAGCCGCTGCATATGTGATCGTGGCATATTACTTGGACGCCTGTGATATTTTCGAAAATGTGCCGCAGGTTGCTCCATGTTGATGCCCACCAAACACATTAAGACCGAAAATGCTCTCATAGGCGTAGGAGCAGAGGTTCTTGCGTTACTGGATCGAGACAAGACCGTTTCACGCCTGTTTAGCGACCTTCAAGAAGGTAGGCGAGAGAATGAACTGTCAACGATTCACTTCGACTGGTTTCTGTTGGCTATGGATTTCTTGTTTTCTATTGGGGCGATCAGATTCGAGTCTGGTTTGATAAAGAAGATGAATCAATGATTTCAGAAATCACCAGCACACTCGCCACTTTCAAGCCACTCCACTTCAAGAGCGGACTCAACATACTTGTAGCTGAGCGCCATGAGACATCTGGTGCGAAAGAAACTCGAAACGGAACTGGCAAAACAAGCTTTATCGAGCTAGTCCATTACCTTTTGGCTGAAAAGAGAAATGCGGAGGATGACTTCCACAAACCTGAAATAATTGGAGCTGAATTCTGTGGCAAGTTTTCTGATGGCGGCTCTGAATTTGTGATTTGCAAGAAGAGCAATCCTAAATCCGACGACCTAACAAAAGATGGAACTGCTATTACGCCAAAGAACCTTCGCAAGGAGTTATCGTTGAGGTGGTTTTCACTCTCAGAGGAAGACACCGCTCAAACTTACGGACCCAAGTTCGGGGCGCTGTTTTCATATTTTGTGCGCAAAGAGCGCAACGGCGGCTTTGCTAGCCCCAAAATGAACAGTTCATCGCAACAGGACTGGGATAGCCAAGTCAGTCTTTCATACCTCCTAGGATTTGACTGGCGGCTGCCTCAGAAACTGCAGATTAAGAAAGATCAGAAGAAAGACGCTGATACATTGGCGAAAATGATTAAGAATGGCTACCTAACTGATGGCGCTTTGGACGTTAATAAAATGCAGGCGCGATTGGACTTGCTTGATACAGAAATTGAAACAAAGCGGCAAGAAGTTACATCCGCGTCGGTAGTTGACGGTTATCGCCAGCACGAGGTCACAGCGAATGAACTCACAGGCCGCATTCGTGACTTGAACGAGGCCAATCTTGAAGACTTGGACCTTGTGGAGAGTATCGATCAGGCGCTTAAAGAGGTAGAAGACGCCTCTGCATCCGATTTAAGGAGCGTCTATGAACAAGCGGGAATATTTTTCTCCGATCAGGTTAAAAAACGGTTTGAACAAGTTGAAGCGTTTCATGCGCAGGTAGCAAAGAACCGCGAATTGCACCTCCGCCGTGAAAAGAGGAATGCGCAGCAGCGTTTGGCTTCTCGCAAGACGGAAATCAACAGGTTGCAGGACAGCCTAAAGGACAAGCTTACATTGCTTCGTTCAGGGATCGCGATTGAGCGACTGACGCTTTTGCAGTCTGACTTAAATCGGCTAGAAGCTGAACAAGCTGATCTTCGAAAACAAATCCCACGGTTTAGGGACGTGGAAGAAGATCGTAAGCGGTTGGGTCGGGAAATCACCGACCTTGTAGATTTGATCGGTCAGGATGTCATTGAAAGAGAGGCGGCTAGGAAGTTTGCGGTTCAGGCTTTTGGCGAAACATCAAAGTTCCTCTATGACAAACCGGGCCAGCTTATCTTAGGTAAATCACGAGGAGTTGCTGGCCTCTCGATCGAGACTGACATTGTTGGAAAAAAGAGTGGAGGCAAGAATCATATGTAGGTATTCTGCTTTGATTGGTTGCTTGTCGAGGCCGCGAAGAAGAATGACCGGTTTCCGGGTTTCTTGATCCATGACAGTCATATTTTCGATGGTGTCGACGGTCGACAGATTGGTCTTGCTCTCAAGTTAGCTCAGTCGAAGTCCGAACAACTTGGCGTTCAATATATCGTTGCCATGAACTCGGATGACTTGCAGAAGATCAAGCACGAAGAAGAGATTAGCGGAGAAGAGATTTTTGATCCTACTGAATTTATTATGTCGACACGACTGTCGGACGATGCAGGCGGCGGTCTCTTCGGTATTAGATTTTAGATGATGTGCTAAGATAAATTTAATTCAGTGATTGTTTGGGCCGTCGAGGCCTTCTTTCCTCTACTTGACCGCGGCTTTCCAAGCGTCGGTCAGGTTACAGGTCCATTGGCTGACTTCCTGTACTAAAGGAACTATTCTGAATGCGTCGCGTCAGACGGCCTTTTTTCGCCCTCCACCCTGTCGGTCGCCTTAGCGCATCGCGGTCACTCGTGCGATGCGCAGCGAAAGTCCGGAAACCATCCTGTGGGCAGTACGATCTGCCCTGATGTCCTACAGGCGTTTCTCAGATCGGCACCGCCGATCACGCGGCCGGAGATAGACCTGGCGGCGCGACTGCGCCGCGCCCCGGCCCTCGAGAAGTGAGGCCGAAGCCTCACCCGAAGGGATCGTACTCCGAAACGATCACGACCTCGTCTCCGTCGATTTCATCGGCGGGGACGGCGCCAAAGGTTCCATCTCCTGCCTGGAAGACGACGATCGAGACCATGAGCGTGGCGGCGAGAGAGGCGGCGAAGGCGTGAGCATCTTTGCGGGACATCTGTTTGGCTCCTGTCTTGGAGGCGGGGGACCATCCCCCGCGCGACAGGACCTCGAAGGCCCGAATACTGGCTGACATCACCGGGTGCGTTCGGCTCGTCCGAATCCACCCGGCGGCACGGGCTTGCCCGTAGTCCGACCCCTCGCGGGTTGATCTCGAAGACAGAATTCGGGGCAAGGAAGGGAATGGCGAGCGGGGGATGGTCGCCCAACGTCAGGAGCCGATTGTCCCGCTGATGCTTCTAACGCCGCCAGCCTCCCGGCCACGCTCTTGGTTGAAGACTCCTTCTTTGGGGATGGATCCTTTGGTGCCCCGCGAACTCAAAGGACAAGGTTGTGATGGATGAGAGGCCCACGCTTGGGCGGGCCCCTCGGTTTCAGTTGGGCTCAGGCGGCCAGGTCCGCTCCCCCTGCCCTTTCGCCCTCTTCATCGCCGACGATTTCGAGCCGCGCATTGCGGTATCCTTCCTTGGCGATCCAGAGCTCGGCCGCGGTGATGGATTCCGCCAAATGCAGCAGCTCCGTGTTGCCGCCGAAGTCGAGAAGCACGCGCACCTGCCCTGGCTTCGGTTCTTCGGCCACCTCGAAGACGAGGGCGCTGTCAGCGGAATGGCTGCGCATGATGGTGACGAGGATTACTCCGTCCGAGGAGAAGTTGCCCTCATGCAGCGTGAACGACGCGGGAGCCGTCCAGGTCGCGTAAGGCCGGGGTGGTTCCTTTTTCACAAGGCGGCCGACACCGTTCGAGCGCTCCCAAGCTGCGAGCTTCTTCGTGAAGCGTGCCGGTGGCTTGGGGCTGCCGTCAGTGTAGCGAATGAGCGCCCCGAGGGGGGCTGTGTCGATGATGGTTGTTGCAGACATGATTCCTCATTCTGAATGCGAGTAATTGCATTCATCCTATTGATATTGTTACGTTATAGGGTGATTGGGGGCGGAATGCCCGCCCCCTGCTGGAACACGTTATTCCGCGGCCAGCATCGACGCGCTTTCAGCAGGCAAGTCATCCGTCAGGAATGCAGGAAGGTCAGCTTCACTGACGCTGTCAGCCACTTCGACATCCGCCCCCTGCCCTTCGGCACAGTCCTCACCGTCCAGCGCCACGAGATCGTTCCGGCGCAGGACTTCGGGCAACCAGCCGCTGCCCTTCAGCAGGCGCTCGGCCTCACTGGCCATCTCGCCTTTCTTCAGGTGATCGAGGAGTTGGGCAGTCCCCTCCCCTTTCGCCTCGCGCACGGCCTCGAGGATCCGGGCCTTGGGCACGCGGTTGAGATAGGTGTCGACCGTCGGCTCCCATCCCGCCTCGACCATATCGAGACCTGTCGCGCGTGCCACGAGATCGGCATGCGCCATCCGCCGGGTCAGACCCCCAGCAGAAATGCCTGCCCCGTAAGGGTTCACCTTCTCATGCAGCGCGTTGACGCCGAAGCTGAGGCAATGCGCCAGCAAGGCCAGCCGACTGCCCTGGTCGAGGATCGTCAGATAGTCCCAGAGCGCTGCATCATCGCCAAGCGGCAGATCGGCTTCCCATTCCGCGTGACGCTCGTCGACCAGCTTGGCCACCACGCTGTCCTTCAGATCGGGCGCCTGCGCCGACATGTAGACCGGACGCACGGATGCCTCGAGACAGCTGCCCGAAGCAGAGGAGGTGCGGAAGGTGTCTGTCACCAGCTTCAGAAGCAGCAGCGTCAGCGCGACATCCGGCGAGCGCCCGATCGCTTCACGCAGCGCCAGCGTCCGGTGGGCCGTCAACTCCATGACCAACCGCTCGGGCAGCGGCTTCAACGCCCCGTCATCCTCATCCTCCGGCAAGTCAGCTCCGATCGGCTGGCCACCCGACATGATGACGGTTCCGCCATGAGCGGCACTGCCATGGCCATCGGTGAGATCACGATAATCCCCCTGCCCCGCCACCGCAGGATCAACACCATCCTGGACCGCGGTCTCCTCAACGGGCTCATCCTCTGGACGCACATACCCGCGATAGACTGCCAGCGCGCCGTAGCGGTCGAGCGTGACGAACGCCCCTGCCCGCCCGATCTCTGCTTGATCGAAGATCAGAGGCCGGGTTTCGATCTTTTCCATCTCCGTTTCCAATACGCCAAGCCGCGTGTCGATCTCGTCGGGGATGTCATCCTGATCCGCGTATTCCTCCTCGAGCGCTCGGTACTCGGCGAGCAGCTTGGCATGAGCGGCACCTTCGTCATCCGTCATCGGTGCCGGAACACCAGACAGAGACCGCAGCCCGTGGCTGTAGCCGTAGGGCAGGTCAAGCGCGACCTCGATCCACTTCCAGCCCTCAACCGCAACCGTCTCAGCCTCGGCCTGGAGTTTTTCCGTCACCAGCCGATCGAGCAGGGCAGGGTTCTCGAGCCAGCCACCGTCATCGCCCTGAAAGAGGTCATGCAGCATCGTGCCGCCCGCCGCTTCGTAGGCCTCAACACCCACAAAGATCGCGCGCCGGTCGGACGCCCGGACCGAGGTCTCGGTCAGCATGCGCCGGATCTGGAATGGCTCCTTGTTCCAGGATGAATGGATCACATCCCAGACCTGAACCTGACGCTCGTGATCGGGGTTCACGGTGAAGGCCATGAGCTGCTCCAGTGTCATGCCATCCTCGGCGTAGACCTCAAGCAGGGCAGGGGCGACGGCGGCGAGTTTGAGGCGCTGCTTCACGACCTGCGGCGTCACGAAGAAGGCCGCAGCAATCTCTGCATCGCTCTGGCCCTTGTCCCGCAGCGCCACAAACGCGCGGAACTGGTCGAGCGGGTGCAGGGCGACACGCTGCATGTTTTCCGCAAGGGAATCGTCCTCGGCCAGGATGTCGGACGCTGCATCGCGCACGATGCAGGGAATGGGCGTGGTCTTTGCCAAACGCTTCTGCTTCACCAGCAGGGACAACGCTTGGAACCGGCGACCACCGGCCGGGATCTCGAACTTGCCGGTCTCGGTGCCATCGTCAGCCAAGACGGGCCGCACGCTCAGGCTCTGCAACAGACTGCGGCGAGCGATATCTTCGGCGAGTTCCTCGACGGACACGCCAGCCTTGATGCGCCGCACGTTGGACTGACTTAGCACCAGCTTGTCGAAAGGGATATCCCGCGAAGGGGACAGAGTGATTTTCTGGACAGCTTTCGTCATCAGATCTTCTCCTCGACGGGCGTCGGAAGCCACTCTCCCGATCTCACTTCCCGTCACCCTCAAACCAACACTCCTTTCCCTCTCGATGATCGTATGGTTGCCAAGAGGCGACTTAACAGCTGTTAAGTCAGGCCAACCGAGCAACGAAGACGTCGAAACTTAACAGCTGTTAAGCCGCACTTCGCCGACCGATCAAAGCCATGACCATCGGACCGCAAGAGAATTCGCCCGCCGCGGCCTTGGACGTCAGCGCCCGCAAGTATCCACCCGGTGACCTGATGTCGGAAAAACGTTCCAGCATGGCCACGACGACGATCGAGGCTTGCTCTGGTCCCATGCAGCGTTGCGCTTCTTCCCAAGCGGAAACACTGATCCCCATGGCAGGCCGTACATGACAAGCCGCGTCGAAAAGCTGGTGCCAGTGTCGAACGTCGCCCTGATAGAAAGTCTTGAGCGAGGGACAGCCGGCGATCACCAGGTGCAGTGGGATTTTCGGCACCCGCCTCGTGTCAGGCTCTTCAACGTCAGCCACAGGCTCACCCGTGTCATCATCAGGCGCGCGGCCCGCCGCCCCGCCTTTTTCTAAGGCAGGTTCAAGATCTATAGATTCTTTATTTGAATTATGATGGTGACGCTCAAAATGGGCATCATTGGTGTTCATTTTTTCTGTTTCAGGGCCGTCAATAACATTACGCGCCTGGTCAAGAAGGGTCTCCAGTTCAGTCCGAAATGCCGACAGATCCTCAAGCGAAAGCTTGCGGCGAAGAGCGCGGGCTATGAAGGCGGCCGTATCGCTGAGCAGGTCCCATAGGCCAAGCCCGGGCTGGATCTCCTCGCCGAACTCCGCCAGAGCGGCCAGGTCGCGACGCATGAGGCTCACCACCTCCCTCAGTCGCCGCACACGGTCCTCAGCCTCACGCACAGCCTCTGCGGCCCGTGCAATCTCCTCTGCCCGGCAATAGAGCGGGGAGAGGTCGAAGCCGAAGGCCACTCGGTCTTCGCCACGCTTGCGTACATAGCGCTTCCCGTTGGGGCTATCGCGCCGCATGAGCAAGCCTGCCTCTACCAACCGTGCGAGGTGACGGCGCATCGTCGAGCAAGGCATGCCGTTCAGCCGCTCGCAGATCGCCTTGTTGGATGGGAAGACGACCATTTCGGTGTTCCCGCCAAGCGCATCGTCCGGAAAGAAGCTGAGAAGCCCCTGAAGAACGGTCAGATCGCGCTCGGAAACCCCAAAGGCGGCCTGTGCCTTGGACAGCTCGCGGAGAAGCTCCCACTTGTTGACGGGCTTGCCGGGAACAGACGCCTCAGGACGCTCGACCACGCGCAGATGGGCGTGCGAAATTGGCCGCATAAACGGCGAAATCGGTGTGTACTCCATATCGTCATTCACGAAGGCAAAATTTCCCTGGCCCGCGAATCGCTTTGCGCTTGCGGGAAAGGGGCCAGATCGCTACATTCAGAGGTGCGAAAACTGAAGTTTTGTAGCGGGCTGGTCCCGTGCGAAACCTAAGAAAGGTCTCGTGAAGCTTGCTTCTCGGGGCCTTTTTCTTTTCTGCCTGTCTCGTGCCTCCTTTTTGATTGTTGCTCTTCCTCAGTCTTCCGAACGCTTCCAGCGCTCGTGAAGCTCGGCGATCAGCTGCGGGGCGTTGCCCTCAAGCCAGCTGACAAAATCGCTCTCCTCGGCCTTCAACTCGAGCTTGAGTTGCTTTCCACGACGTCCGGTCGTGACAGTGGCGGCACCGACCCCCGGAATCACCGTGCCGGGCCGCCCGCGAGGGCGAGACGAGGATGTGGTCTGTTCGGGCTTCCCTGCAGCAGAGAGGACGGCCAAAAATGCATAATCGGATTTCTCGTCAATACCGCCTTGGTAGGATGTCTTGGACTCACCCGCCAAAGCTGCAAGCAGTTCGCGATCGGCATCCGTAGCCCCCAGCAACTTCTTGAGCTCTTCCCACCTGGGCCGACCAATGCCCGGAGCGGCACCGATGGCGAGGACCAGGTCCTCCCCAACGGTGCGGACTACGCTTAACAGCTGCGACACTCCTGCCTCGGTCAGATTGAGAACCTCGGCGACACCCTTGTTGGTGCGTTCGGATGCGCTCAAATGGTCACCGTCGAGCAAGGCGGCGGCAACAAGCGCACGTTCGATGAAGCTTAGATCCCGCCGCTCCTGGTTCTCCAACAGCTGATCACGAAGCGCCTGATCTCCCTCCATCTCTGTGACAATGGCGCGGACCTTGATCCCAAGTTCTCTGCAAGCTTCCAGCCGACGACGGCCATAGATCAGGCTGTAGCGATCACCCTCAAGCGGCCGGACGAGGATTGGTACTCGCTGTCCGTTCTTGGAAATTGATGCCTTGAGGCCCTCAGTCTCGATCTGCAGCCGGTCATCGAGCCGACCTGTGGTTTCGATTTGGTCAGGCTCGATTTCGAAAACGCCGCCGCGCAGCCTGCGCCCCTCGAGAGCGTCAGGCGCGTTGCGCAGGGTCTGCAGTGGCAGTCCCAGTTTAGGCTTTCTTGCCATTGCGTCCCCACGTGTTCTGGATGATCGCCGCGATCTCGTCGTTGACGGCGTTCATGGATTCGATTGCACGATCAAAAGTCTGACGCGTGAAGTCCTTCTTGTCGGCTTCATAGAGCGTCTGCTTCGTCAGCCCAGCATCAGAGATCGCTGTCGACTCAACCATGTGGTTGGTCAGGACTGACCTGCCGAACAGACCCCGGATGAAAGCAATGACCTCGGTCTGCGGGGCATCACCCACCTTGTAGCGGGTCGGCAGAAAGCGCAGCCAGTCGAAGCGAAGGTTTGCGCCAGCATCCCGGATGACGCCAAGCAGATCAGCGGTCATTCGCAGAAACTGCGACATGGACATCAGATCGAGCATTTGCGGGTGAACGGTGACAAGCACCCCTGAAGATGCTGAAAGGGCGGACATGGTTAAGAAGCCAAGCTGCGGCGGACAGTCGATGACGACGACGTCATAGTCCGCTTCGACACTGTCGAGCGCGTCACGCACACGGGCAAAGAATGCGCGGGCGCCGCCACGCTGGATGGCTGCCGGCGTCTCATGTTCGAATTCCATGAGCTCAAGGTTCCCGGGAATCAGGTCAAGACCACGGATGTAGGTCTTGCGGATCACGTCTGAGATCGGGACCGGTTCATCGTAGCGAACCGCATCATACAGCGTGCCACCCTCCATCAGGTCCAGCTCAGGCTGGATGCCATGCAGCGCGGAAAGGGATGCCTGGGGGTCCAGATCGATCGCAAGGACACGATATCCCTTGAGAGCCAAGCGCTGTGCAAGGTGAGCGGATGTTGTCGTTTTCCCGGACCCGCCTTTGAAGTTCACAACAGAAACAATCTGAAGCTCGTCACCGGCACGACGCCCCGGAACGTAGGTCCCAGGCTTCTTCGCGTTTGCCTCAAGGGCATGGCGAATCTCCCAGATATCATCGAGGGTATATCGCCGGTGGCTGCCCGCAGTGGTTTCGACGTCAGCGATCTTTCCTTCTCGATGAAGCTTGCGAAGGTAGGTATGATCGACGCCAAGCAACTCGGCCGCCTCGCCGCTGGTCAGGCTGCGCATGACTTTTTTGGCGTCGGGAGGGAAGTGGGCAGCACGTTGCGCATGAAGATTGGACGCAAGAAGCTCTGCGTAGTGCCCGATGGCAATGTCCAGGTCCTGCTCAGCTTCGCTCATCTCTGCCTCGATTCGTGGGCGCGTTTTTTATGTGATCGCGCGTTATTTATCGAGACTATTGCCCGAGCTATCAGATTCGTGCAAGCTCTTTCTAGATTTGGTGTGGTTCAGCCACACAGGCACAAGGGCAAGCGTCGCTTAATTCAGTCGAGCAACTCTAGCTTCTCGGCCCGCTCCAACAGCATTTTCACCGAAGACGGCTGCCATCTTGTTCGGCCACGTGGTGTGCGTTCCCGCATTGATTCCAGGCGTTCACAGATCGCCTGAAGCGTGATGTCGGGGTCCGCGCCCTTGATGGCGGCGACGATGGCGGGCAGGCGGTCGTCGGTTTCGCGGCGCCCGGCGCGGGCCAAAACTGCCTCGGGCAGAAAGCCGTCGCGGACATAGGCCTTCACGGCGCGCAAGAGACGACTTTGGGTCCAGCGACGCGCCTCGGGCAGGGGGCCGTTGATGATGCGTAACACGTCTTCCCAGGCCAAGTCGGGGCGCAACCGGCGCACATGAGGAACCCAATCTTGTGCCGTTTCGTTCAGACGCTCCATGTAGCCGTCTTGTCGTGCCAGCCGCACCTTGCGAAGAGCGGCAGGGTCTTTGGCCCGCAGCCCAGGGTTGCCGCCCACGCGGCCCTTTGTGCGTGCGCTGGCAAGGCCGGCCTTGGTGCGTTCCCTAATTAAGGCGCGCTCGAACTCGGCCGCAGCGCCCAAGACCTGCAGCGTGAACTTGCCCTGCGGGGATCCAGTGTCGATCGGGTCCTGGATCGAGCGAAAAAACGCGCCCTTGGCCTCGAGCCGCTCGATCACCTCCAGCAGATGCGACAGGGATCGCGCGAGGCGGTCAATCCGCACGACCACCAGCGTGTCGCCCTTGCCGATGCGCTCCAACACCCGCGCAAGCACCGGCCGCGCACGGTTACCGCCCGAGGCCTGTTCTTCATGGATTTCGGCGCAGCCATCGGATTTCAGGGCCTGCGACTGGGGCAGGGGGGTCTGATCCTCGGTAGATACGCGCGCATAACCAATCAGGGGCATCAAAACAGTCTTTTTGCAGTTTCATACATCGCTATTAAACGACCGATTGACCGCGACGAGAGGAGAGGTCGCGTGATGGCTGTTCGTCGGCCAAGGTCAGCGTCCATTGACCAAAAGTGAGAATTGGCATATATTGCCAACAAAGGAGACCCGACCCATGGTGACACGCAACGTTGTCCTGACCGAGACCCAAGACCATCTGGTTCAAGCACTGGTGGCGTCTGGGCGCTACCAGAATGTAAGCGAAGCGATGCGCGCTGGCCTGAGGCTGCTCGAGCAGGAAGAAGCACAGCTGGCCGACATTCGAAAGGGTCTACTTGAAGGTCTGGCGCAGGCTAAAGCGGGTGATCTTGCGGAGGGCAGCGGCAAAGATGCGATCCGTAGGGCCTTTGCGACTGCGCGCGCGCGTTCATGAGCCGATCCTTCCGGCTGACCCGTCGTGCGGAAGCCAGCCTCACGGAAATCGCAAGATGGACGATCGAAAGTTTCGGGCTGCGCCAAGCAGAGCTTTACGAGGCCGAATTGCTCAGCCGCTGTGAAAGTATTCTGAGTGGCCAGGCCTATAGCCGGAGTTGCGCAGTTCTCGTTGATGATGTCGAAGACCTGCGGTTCATAAGGGCAGGGGAGCATTTCCTGGTCTTTCTGGACCAGCCCGACGAGGTCATCATCGTGGATATCCTCCATTCCCGCAGCGATCTTCCTCGCCATGTTGCCTCCCTTTCGGCTTTAAAGTCCGAAGACTCCTGATCCACGTCACAATCCGGCTGCCTTGGTCAGATTCACCCGGAACCGATCGCGGCGGCGCTGGTAGCGGCGGGTCATCTCCGCGGTGGCGTGGCCAAGGTGCTTCTGGACATAGCGTTCGTCGACCTCGGCGGAACTGGCCAGACCGGCGCGCAGAGAGTGCCCGGAAAACAGGGCCAGTCGTTCCTTTTCAGGCAGCTCCGATCTGATCCCGGCATTCAGAACGGTGCGTTTGATCAATCGAGCGACATGCTTGTCGTTCAGCCGTGCCTCCAGCGCGCGTTTGCCGTCCCGCGAGGTGCCGACGAAGACAGGGCCGAAGTCGATCTTCGCAAAATGCAGCCATTGTGCCAGCGCATGAATGGGGCAGGTCTGATCTGATGAGCCGCGCCCGATCTCGACTTCGCGCCAACCGGTCTTGGCATTGAGGGTGAGCAGCGCACCTTGGTCCATGATCTCGATCCAGCCGCCGCTGTCGGGCGTGTCATTCTTATGCCTGTCGAGACTGACGATTTCGGAGCGGCGCAGGCCACCGGCGTACCCCAGAAGCAAGATCGCGCGGTCCCGCAGCCCGCGCAGATCGTAGGGCAGGGTGGCGACCATCGCGAGGATGTCCTCGGCCAGGATCGCCTCTTTCTGCACGGGCGGACGCGCATGTTTGCGCTTGATACCCGCCAACACCGTTGCGATATGGCGGTTTTTTCGATCGAGCGTGAATCCGCGTTGTGCGTAATTCCAAGTGAGGCCGGAAAGTCGGCGGTCGATTGTCGATACCGATAGGGCAGGGGAGGGGCCCAAGCCGCTGGCCAGATCGGCAAGGTAAAGCCCGGTCATCTCTGGTGAAGGAGGCAGCGGCTCGATGCCCTTCATTCGGCACCAGCGCGCGAAGTGCGCCCAATCCTTGGCATAGGCCTTCAACGTGTTGTCCGAGGCCGCCGCGCGGGCATAGTCCCGGGCAGTGTCCACCAGCCGGTCGAGCGTGCCGGAGCCAGCCACAAAGGTGGGGAGAGTCAGAGCCTCGCTGGACGTCGGATCTCTCCCGTCGTCCTCGTTGACGCAGGACCCGTTTGGCTGCGCTGAGCTCGATTTCTCGTTGTTTTCTGACATGTCGGGGAGCATATCTTTTTACGTCCGATAATGCAAACTTATTGGACATAACGTAGAATAGAAAGGCGGGGCGGTTTACGCGATATTTTCTGGTAGAAAGCGCCGCGACGATGTAGGCTTCCGGTATGACATTTACCCGGCCCGATCACATCAGCGACCTAGACACGCTACCCCGGATGCCCGCCTGGGTCACCTCGGTCCGTGGTGAAACCCTTGAAGATGTGGCGTTTTTGTCAGGCGCCGCGCTGGCCCACCTGCATCTGGTGTTGGGGCGGGACTGTGTCCCCCAAACCTTGTTGCGGGACAGGCTCGCGCTGCGGGCAGCGGAGGCATGCGTGGGGTTTTCCGGGAGACCGGAACGGGCAGGGGCGTTGCGCGATGCGGTTCACCTTCTGCGTCCCGGCGACCTGCCCGGACCGGCGGGGGAAACCTGTCTTTTGTGGAGGCGCGCGGTGGAACGACCGATGTCAGTCAAGGCTCTCGCCCGGGCTTTGCCGACCCTTGAGCCGGGCCAGATCGCTGCGTGGATTGATGCGGGGCAGGGGGCGCCCGTCACCAGGGCCGCGATGGTGCTAGAGTTGGTACTGAAGGAGAGGCCGCGTGCAGACGTGCCGGCGCTGATCCTCGCCGACGGGGCACTCGCACAGGCGCTCGGCTGGGATCACGTCGTGCCCCTTCTGGCGGCCGGGCTGAAACGCGCCGACCTGCGCAAACGGGGCGATGACCTTCGGCTGGCCTGTCATCACGCGCTCCTCTCCTCGGTGGTCGAGGCCGTGCGGCAGGCCGCCGATCTCGCGCGCCGCGCCGCGCATCTGAACGCGGTCGCGCCAAAGCTGCGGGCCAAGGGGTCGGGCGAGGCGGTCGAGATGTTTCTGACCCGCGACGCCATGGCGCCTTCGGCCTTGCCTTTGCCGGATCGCGCTGCGCGGCGGCTCTGTGACCGGTTGGTCGAGCTGGGCGCGGTGCGCGAGCTGACCGGCCGCGACACCTTCCGGCTCTATGGAGTGTAGCGATGGCAAAGGACCGCAATGAGCCCGACCTGGACCGCGAGTTGCCCGACTTGCCGCCGGAACTGCGCTGGCGGGAATGGATGCGCCGGATCGAGGCGGTGCTCTTTGCTTCCGCCTCGCCCGTGGCACGCGAAGACCTGGCGCGGGTTGTTGGGCAGGGGACCTCGGTTGATCTGCTGATCGAGGACCTCAGTGCCGATCTGGACGGGCGGGCGTTCGAGATCGCGCAAGTCGCTGGTGGTTGGATGTTCCGGACGCGGGCCGCTTACGCGCCCGCGATCCGCGCCGCGGCGGATGTCGGCGACCAGCTGCTGGACCTGAGCGAGTTCGACGTCGCGGTGCTGGCGGCTATCGCCTACCACCAACCGATCGCCCGCGATGGGCTGAAGGGCATCTTCGGCAAGGAGATCAGCCGTGATCTGATCGGGCGGTTGCATGCGCGAGACCTGATCGGGACCGGGCCGCGGTCCCCTCGACGCGGCGCGCCCTACACCTTCGTCACCACCGAGCAGTTCCTCGTGGCCTTCGGCCTGGAGAGCTTGCGCGACCTTCCCGATCGCGAGCAGTTGGAAGACGCGGGGGTTGTGGGCGAAGCGCCACAAGTCGATTTCGGGTAACGAGTTGCCGATCTTGGTGAGCGATAAGGATCTGAGAAAACTCTATTTTGTCGCCCGTAGCCTCATATCTTGCCGCTCTCCGTTACCGATGCCTGATGCAAACTCGGTCGTTCTGCTTATCGTTTCATCCGCAGTTGTCACTGTACCCTAATTAATCAGAATCTGGATTGAAATTTCCCAACAATTTCAATGGCGATCTGTACCTTTAATTTCCGTATTGTGCCGTTTATTGCAATACTGCACCCTTAATTGCCAGACGGTCGAAATTGTGGAAAACGTAGCCGCCTCTTGTGGCGGGCAAACGGATATTGGCCTTCCAAGGTAGGCAAAACGTTGAGCGTCGTCCTGCAACATGACCTGTGGAAATATTGTAATTAAGGGTACAATTTTGCCCCTAATCACTCTGAACCCGCAGATTCTGATCAATTAGGGTACAGTGACACCGACGGTCGTGCCGGCCTCCGCCTGCCTCAGCGCGAACGCGATCTGCTCGTCGGTGAATCGTTTCTTCGGCATCTGGACACTCCTCTCGCTTCCGAAGTGTGCCCGAAAGCATCGTTCCGATAGACCAAAGGCCAACCATGCACTAACATTCAAACTGGACCACTCGGTGGGGGCGGACCACTCTACTCCGGCTAAATATTTTTCGGAGCAGCATCCGCATGCAAATAATTGGTGGGTACAGACGTGCATCAACACATAAAGACTTTTAAGGACCTCGCCACAGAAGTAGCAACGGTTTGGCATGATGTTGCACTTCAAAATTTTCCCGATGAAGTATTTGGGCGAGGCCACTACGTTTTTGCCAAAAATACTGCAGCGCTTGATTCGAACATCTCACCCATTGAGGACCCGTTATCTTTTCTGACTACTCTTGAAAACCTTGCCGTTGACTCCGCGTGTTGGAGCACTGGTACCCAAAAAGAGCAGACAACGCATACCTACCCGCCAACGCTGAAAGGCAAAAGCGCGCTGTTGGATCGCGACATAGGATCTGCAGCTGCCATGCTTGCCGCTGGCGAGGCAACGTCGAGGGATTTGACCGAGGCAGCTCTGACACGTCTTTCATATATTTCCAGCTTAACGAATGCTGCGCTTAGTATTGATGAGTGCAGTGCATTGGCAGCAGCGGACCGTAGTGACGCCAGGCGCAGGGCAGGTACGACACTAGGTGATCTAGATGGAATTCCCTTGGCGCATAAGGGGCTTTTCTACCACGCATGGCTTGGCATCTGTGCCGGGGGGCCTGACACTTCGATCCCTGCCACCCAAAAAACCGCGACGGTCATTAATCGTCTTGAGGCGGCGGGCGCTGTTTCGATTGGAAGGCTGCACTTGACAGAAGCAAGCTTCGATCCCACGGGGTTAAACGCTTTGCTAGGCGATTGTCTAAATCCATGGGATGTGCAGTCAATAACCGGCGGCTCTTCCAGCGGGTCGGCCGTCGCCTGCGCTACGGCATCCGTTTTTGGTGCCCTAGGAAGTGATACGGGTGGCTCGATCCGCATTCCAGCAGCCATATGTGGGGTAACAGGACTCAAGCCCACCTACGGTAGGGTCAGCCGGTACGGAGCCTTCCCCGTAAGCTATTCACATGATCATATCGGTCCCTTGGCCCGTAGCGCGGCAGATTGCGCGGCTCTGTTCCAAGTAATAGCGGGCCGAGATGCCGCCGATGCAACTACCAGTACACGTCGCGTTGACTGCATTGGCACCAGCAGCCTCAAAGGTATAAGGATCGGAATTTCGCGGCATTTTTTCCATGATTTGCTAGAAGGTCACCTGCGTCACAATATAGACGAGAGCTTGGGTTTAATGCGTGACGCAGGAGCAAGCCTCATCGAGGTGCCTGATTTTGACTACAACATGATCAATGCCCTGTCCTCTTTGATGATCATGGCAGAGATTTCAGCGCTTCATCTGCCCGCGCTAAGGCACCAACCCGATGAGTTCTCTCCCGCAATGCGCAGCATGCTACTACAAGGTATTGGGATTCCATATGCCGCCCATGACCATGCGCAACGAGTGCGGGGCGCTTTGCTGAGTGATTTTGTGACACGTGTCATGGCGAATGTGGACATGTTGCACCTACCGGTGATGGCCATTGCGACGCCGACAATTGCTGAGGCATCGCCGGATGCACCTTCGGGGTCAGTCGTCGCTAAGGAACTGACTATAATGCTACGCCCTTTCAACTACCTTGGCCTTCCATGTCTGAGCCTGCCTTGCGGAATGCACCAAGGTGCCTCCGGTGCGCAGTTGCCACAGGGTTTTCAATTGATCGGACGCCCGTTTTCAGAGGCGCGGCTGCTTGAAGTGGGGATTGCGTTTCAGTCTCTGACGGATTGGCATTGTCTGCGGCCGTTATTGTGAATCACTCCTTTCGCAGCCGGGAAATCTGGAGGGTTCTGTGAGGTCGCGGGCTACGACGCTGGGGTCACACAGGCGCTGTCCGCGACCTCATTGAAGCCGGATTGAACGAACCCACAGGCCTGGATGGCAGATGTCCTTGCGCGCCTGCCGGACATCACTGTGTCACGCTTGCCCGAGTTGCTCCCATGGAACTGGAAAACCGAGCAGTGAGCTACTCCCCATCGGTTGGACAGGATCTGGCGTAAATTAAGCTACTCTTTGCACCTGCTGATCGGGTTGGGTTTTGTCTTTTCTCAGCCAATAGAGCACGGCGGGTGGTCTGCCGCCAAGGGCCGAGTGTGGGCGTTGGTGGTTGTACAACTGAACGCCAGAACACCCACGTTATCGATCGGCGCGAGGTTCTTTATCGATGGCACCCTTGGTTTGGCCGATCGGTTTATGTCCATGAGGTGATCGACAAACCTGGTGTGGCGGTATTTCGATGCAATCTCACTGGTGGTCGGTCGGACCGGTCTCTGGAAGTCCCTGTCTGGATGTTTGACCGGGCTGCATGTGCCGGCTGTCGCGGTGTCGATACGGCACATGTTGGTCTGGATACCCTGACGGTGCTTGCGGAGCTGGTCCGCGAGACTGGCCGTAACTCATTCGATAATTCCGACTCCTCATCACGCGCTAGCGCAGCATTGGACTCTGAACCCACGATTCGGAGGTCGGCCAATGCCGCGCAAAACGATGACGACGCAACTCGAGCTGTTTCCGGAGACCCACTCCACAGCTGCGACACTAATCCCGCATTTGCAGAGCCTGCCCGACGACACGCGGCATGCGGTAACGCGGTTGATGGCGCGCTTGATGGTGGAACATGCGGGCGCAACGGAGGGGGAGAGCTATCATGAAGCATGAGAAGATCGGTCCGCAGCACCTGGAGCGCAAGGCGATCCTCTACGTCCGGCAGTCATCAGCCCATCAGGTCCTGCACAACCGGGAAAGCAGCACCCTGCAATATGCGATGCGGGAACGGCTCTCCAATCTGGGTTGGAGCCAGATCGAGACCGTAGATGACGATCTTGGCCGGTCTGCCGCCGGCGGCGTCGAGCGGGCAGGCTTCGACCGGATGATTGCAGATGTCTGTCTGGGAAAGGTCGGTGCCGTTGCCGCGCGCGAAGTATCCCGCTTCGCGCGCAACAGCAGAGACTGGCAGCATCTCGTAGAGATGTGCCGCGTCGTCGATACGGTGTTGATCGATCAGGAGACGGTATATGCGCCGCGCGATGGCAATGACCGCCTGTTGCTGGGCCTGAAGGGCAGCCTGAACGAATACGAACTCGATCTCCTCAGACAACGTTCCCTTGCGGCACGCTATGAGAAGGCACGGCGCGGCGAACTTATCGTCGCTGCTCCTGTCGGTTTCGTGAAGGCTGGCGGCCGGCTGGAGAAGGATCCGGATCGTCGCGTGCAAGATGCCATAAGTCTGGTATTCGACAAGGTCGCCGAGCTGGGGAGCGCGCGGCAGGCTCTCATGTGGTTCATTGAACATGGTCTTGAACTGCCCTGCCTTCGCAAGCAAGGTGAGGTGGTCTGGCGGCGGCCAACATACGCCACCATCCATCGCATGATCGTCAACCCGGCCTATGGCGGGGCTTATGCCTACTGCAAGACCCGGACATCGGTAGGGTTCGGGGCGTCCGCTACACGCACGAAGGATCGTGATGAGTGGCTGGCAT
>NZ_CH902586.1:11600-190477 GCF_000152845.1 Roseovarius sp. 217 | reverse complement strand
GGATAGGGCAGAGGCGATCCGCAAAATGGTCAGCGACAACGTCCCTCAGAGCCGACATCACGGCGCGGCCAAGCATGGTTCCGCCCTTTTGGCCGGACTTCTGCGCTGCCGTCGCTGCGGGCGTAAGTTGACGGTTCGCTACACCGGCAAGAAGCATGATGTCCCGCGTTACTCCTGTTGGCGTGGCCTCTTGGACAATGGCGAAGCGCGCTGCATCGCTTTTGGCGGATTGCGGGTCGATGATGCCATTGAACATGCGCTCTTGCAGGTGGTCAGCCCCGGCGCGATCGCCGCCGCTGAAGCGGCCGCCCGGCAAGCGGTGCGTCAACGGGATCAGGTTCGCGATGCGCTCAGCCGTGATCTGGAGGCGGCGCAATATGCGACTGACCGTGCATTCCGACAGTATGATGCATCGGACCCTGAGAACCGCTTGGTGACTGCAGAACTGGAAGCCCGTTGGAACCGGATGCTTCAACGGGTCCAGGAGATCGAGCAGAAGCTCGCGCACCACGATACGACCAGTTCGAACGCGACAACGCTACCGGTGGAAGACCTGGCAGCCCTAGGGACCAATCTTGAGCGCGTCTGGTTTGCGCCGGGCACAGATGCCAAGCTCAAGAAGCGGATTGTCCGCACGGTAATCCGTGAAGTAGTGGCAGATCTTGACGACGATGCATCCGAGATCGTTTTGTTGATTCATTGGGCCGGCGGTGCCCATACAGAAATCCGCCTGCCAAAGCGTCAGCGAGGACAGCGCAATGCAACACCACCTGATATTGTTGAAGCAGTCCGCCAGCTTGCACGGATCGCCAGCGACGATGTCATCGCTGGAGTCCTGAACCGGAACGGTCTTGCCACCGGAAACGGCAACCGCTGGACCAAGGAACGGGTCACAGCATTACGGTCCTACCGCAAGATTCCCGTATTCAAGGTTGAACCCAATGATCTCGATCCTTGGCTAAACCTCTCCAACGCGGCCAAGCTTCTCGAGGTGGCACCCAGAACGTTGCGGTTGGCAGCAGAAGCAGGTGAAACCAAAGCTGAACACCCGCTCACTGACGGACCGTGGATATTCGAGCGAACGGAATTGTCAAAACCGGCGGCACAACAACTCAACAAACCGGCGCGACAAAACCCAAAACACCCCGCAGTATCACATCCAGATCAACAAAACCTATTCCCTTCAACAACATAGAAAGATGGGCGTAATGAAGCAGAGTTGTAGAAGGTCATCCATTTGCGGATGCCCGCCTTCGCTTCTGATCCGGTCTCCCAGGCGTGAAGGTAAACGCACTCGTATTTCAGGGTCCGCCATAGCCGCTCGATGAAGATATTGTCGAGGAACCGGCCTTTTCCATCCATCGAGATGCGAACACCGGATCGACGCAGTCTGTCTGTCCAGGCAAAGGACGTGAACTGAGATCCCTGATCCGTATTCATGATCTCCGGCGGGCCGAACTTGTGGATAGCCTCGTTGAGCGCCTCGACGCAGAAGTCGGCCTCCAGCGTGTTCGAGATGCGCCAGGCTAGGACCTTGCGGGTGTGCCAATCCATGATGGCGACCAGATACAGGAACCCGCGCCGCATCGGCAGGTAGGTGATGTCCGAGCACCAGACTTGGTTCGGACGATCCACGCGCAGACCTCTTAGCAAGTAGGGGTAGGTCTTATGCCCGCGTCCCGGCCTGCTGGTGTTGTTGGGCTTCTGGTAGATCGGCATCAGCCCCATGAGGCGCATCAGCCGACGTATCCGCTTCTCGTTCACCAGATGGTGCTCGTTGCGCAGGTGCCAGGTCATCTGGCGGACACCAAAGAACGGGGTCTCCAAGAACTGCTCGTCGATCTGACGCATCAGGCTGAGGTTCTGATCGGTCTCGCCTTTGGGTGTGTAGTAGAAGGACGAGCGCGAAATCGACAACAACTTGCACTGCTGCCCGATGGACAGCTGGGGGTGATCAGGCTCGATCATGCCGCGCCTCACTTCCCGCCCCAAGGTAAGCGGTCGCTGGCCCTCACCTTTTGCCCGATAGTCTGACCTGCGATGCCATGTCCGATGGAGATCGGTGCAGGAGTTTCGCGATGGCGACTACGTTGGAGTTTCTCCGGGATTACGGGGTGGACATAAGGACCAACGGACAGCGACGCTGGCCGGATGAGATAAAGGCGCGGATCGTTGCTGAGAGCTTGCAGCCAGGTGTGAGCGTGAATGCAGTTGCGGCGCGGTATGGGCTGCGGGCGAACCATTTATCGGAATGGCGTAGTCGGGCACGTGATGGCCGGTTGGTTTTACCTGCGGTTGAAGATGACAGCTTCTGTTTTGCACCGATCGTCGTGTCGGATGGTGGCGGCGGTGCGGATGTGCTGGCTGTCGCCGGGCAGCCCACAAAGCCTGACGGGTTGTCCTGTAAACCCATCGAGATTGCGATAGGTCGTGTGACAATCCGGGTCGATGGCACCACCAGTTCTGACCGGATTGCCGAGATCGTGCGGGCAATCGGGGCGCGGCCATGATGTTCCCGTCAAACCGCGTGCGGGTTCTGGTCTCGACGCGGCCAGTGGACTTCAGGAATTATGCCGAGTCCATGATTATGCAAAGCTGCAGATCTGCAGGCTAATTTTTCTTCTCCCATTCAACAGGTCTGCATATCTGCCAATGTCGTAAGACTCCGCATAATTAGGCTTACTCCTCCGGCGCGTCTTTGCGCCCAATGAGGAGAATGCCAATGACCAATATTGATGAACGCCTGCCAGTTCGGCCGGGGCATATGGAGGCAGGCGAGCTTGCCGAGCCGATTGTCGCTTATGCGGCTCACCTGTCTGGCCTCGGCTACACCGCGCTGACGATCAAGGGATATACCGACTCAGCCCGTCATCTTGGGGCATGGCTCGCGCTCTCGGGCTTGACCATCTCGGCGCTCGACGAGCATGCGCTGGAACGCTTCGCGCGGCATAAGTGCCGGTGCGGCGGCAATCGGTCATCTGATCGGCTCTCTTCCAAGTATGTGAGGCGAGTTCACCGATTCACATACTACCTTGGCGACTGCGGCATCATCCCGAAGGTCGCGCCTGCAGCGTTGGTTGTCGATCCTTCCGTCGCACGCTTCGGTGAATGGCTGCGGCGCCATCGTGGCCTCTCGGAGCGGACCATTGCCCGGCATGTCCGCATGGTCTCTCGGCTTTTGCCGGCTTTGGGCGTCGATCCCGACGCATATGATGCGTCGCGGGTCCGCGCGGTCATCCTCGATGAAGGGACGCGCTGCTCCGCTGCCTACGTCAAGACGATGGCGATGGCGCTGCGTGGTTATCTTCGGTTCCTGGCCACGCGCGGCGAGTGCCGCCCCGGTCTCGATCATGCCGTGCCGCCGACGCCAGACTGGAGGTTGTCGGCGTTGCCGCGTTATCTGTTGCCCGAGGATGTCACCCGCTTGATCGAGGGGTGCGATCTCTCCCTTTCTCATGGGATCAGGGACAGGGCGATCCTTCTTTTGCTCTCTCGGCTTGGTCTGCGCGCGCACGATATCTGGGCGATGGAGATCAACCATGTCGATTGGGCAGCGGGCACGGTCCGCGTTCGCGGCAAGCGGCGGCGTGAGGTGCGGTTGCCTCTGCCTCAGGAAGCTGGCGACGCGCTGCTCGCCTACCTCGAGGATGCCCGCCCGCTGGTGGATGAGCGGAGGATCTTTCTGCGCTCGGCGGCACCGTATGTCCCCTTCGCAAGCTCCAACGTGGTCTCGACCATCGTCCGCTCCGCCCTCCGGCGAGCCGGGATCAGCGACGCGCCATCGCAGGGAGCCCACCTTCTGCGTCACTCGGCGGCGACGGCCATGCTTCGGGCGGGCGCGACGCTCGATGCAATCGGCGCGGTATTGCGCCACCAATCGCCTGACACCACTGCCCACTATGCCAAGGTCGATCTCGCGACGCTGTGCTTGATCGCGCAACCCTGGCCGGGGGACGCGTGATGCTGGCTGATGATCTCAAACGGTATGTTGCGCTCCATCGCGCTCTCGGCTTCAAGTTCCGCGTCCAGGCAGGACTTTTGCGCGGCTTCGTCGCATTTGCCGAGACGTATGGCGACAGTGTCGTATTGGCCGCCCGCACGATCGCATGGGCCAGCGAGGCACCCTCGCCGGCGCAACGACGCAACCGCCTGCTGACCGTGCGCCGCTTCGCACTCGCCATGCATGCCGAGGACACACGGCACGAGCTGCCGGCGACCGATGTATTCGGAACGGATCGGCACGCCCGCGTCCTGCCGCACATCTGGACCGCCGACGAGATCGCGCAGTTGATGAGCACGACTGCTCTGCTGGGGCAGCCCCCGATAACGGGTCTTGATGTAGCCGAACTGGCGCTTGAGCACGCGGAAGGGATGCTCGACCCGTGCGCGCACCTTGGCGATGATCCGGTTGATGTCGTCGTCGACGGGATGAAGCGTGCCGCCTTTCGGCGCCTTGCGCATGACGCCCCAGAACTTTTCGGGGCCAGAGAACGCGGCCTCGCGCGCGGCGCTGACATAGCCCTTGTCCTCCCAGATCGACGTTTCATCACCGTGCAGCAGTTCGTCCCAGACCTGGCTGTCGTGTGTCTTGGCCGTGGTGGTGTCCAGGCTATGCACGATCCCGCTCTGAGCATCGACGCCGACATGCGCCTTCATGCCGAAGAACCAGTCGTTGCCCTTCTTTGTCGACGACATCTCGGGGTCGCGCGCCTTCGCCTCGTTCTTGGTCGAAGACGGCGCGTCGATGATCGTGGCGTCCACCAACGTGCCCGAGCACAGCGTGATGCCCTGGTCGGCGAGATGGCCATTCACCTCGGAAAACAGCTTCTCGGTCAGCTGGTGCTTCTCCAGCAGATGGCGGAAGTTGAGGATCGTGGTCTCGTCCGGGATCCGGTCGTCACCCAGTTTGATGCCCGCGAACCGGCGCATGGCGTCGCTGTCGTACAGCATCTCCTCGGCCATGGGATCTTTGAGCGCATACCATTGCTGGAGGAAATACACCCGAAGCATCGTCTCCAGCGGCATCGGCGGGCGCCCGCCTTTCGGCCCCACCCTCGGGTAATGCGGCACGATCAGCGCCAGCAGCCGGGTCCATGGCACCACCACCTCCATCTCGGCGAGGAACTTCTCCCGCCGCGTCTGCTTCGTCTTCGTCGCGTGGCGGAGGCCGGGAAAGGCGGGCTGCTTGGGCATCACGGGGCATCCTTCTTCGTCCCGCCCAGCCTATCCCAACCCGCTCAGAGTACGAGGTTTTCAGATGTTCCTTAAGTGCCGATGAAGTCGTGCGGTTCCTTGAGGCAGTGCCGTCGCTGAAGGCGCGCGCGGCCCTGACGACAGCCTACGCCGCAGGGCTGCGCGCCTCGGAAGCGGTCAGTCTGAAGGTCACGGATATCGACAGTGATCGTATGGTTCTGCAGGTCCGTCATGGCAAAGGCGCCAAGGACCGCACGGTCATGCTTTCACCACAGCTTCTCGGCATCTTGCGAACCTACTGGCGCCTGGCAAGACCAAAGGATTGGCTGTTTCCCGGGCGTGGCGACAAGCCCATCGATGTGCAGGTGCTGCATTCCACCTGTCGGTCCGCGACCAAGGCGGCGGGATTAACCAAAAAGGTCAGCGTCCACACTTTGCGGCATAGTTCTGCGACGCATCTACTTGAAAGCGGCGTCGATATCCGCGTTATCCAGGTGCTGCTCGGGCACAGCAACCTGTCGACGACTGCGCGTTACACGCAAGTTGCCACGACGACGATCGCGAAGACGCAGAGTCCGTTTGATCGCCTGAGCCTTGAGGTGGTGCCGCCCGGCTGAGGATCGCGCCATGTCATCCGCCTTGGAGGTGGGGGATATTTTCCGCCGCCATGGCCCTGCCTACGTCCATGCTCACGACGGCCACCTCGGACGCGTGGAGCGCCGCGTCATGTCGGCGATCGAACTGTGCCGGACGGCCGCGCTTGGCGGCCATATCGAGGGCTGCCAGGCCTGTGGCACAGTCCGTGTCGCCTATAATTCCTGCCGCAACCGGCATTGCCCCAAGTGTCAGGGTGCGGCCGCGCGCGACTGGCTCGAAGCGCGGGCGGGCGACCTTCTGCCGGTGCCTTATTTCCACGTGGTCTTCACGCTGCCCGCCGAGATTGCATCCATAGCTTTCCAGAACAAGACGATCGTCTACGCCATCCTGTTTAGGACAGCCGCCGAGACGCTGCGCCTCGTTGCCGCCGACCCCAAACATCTCGGTGCCGGGATCGGTCTCATCGCGGTGCTGCACAGCTGGGGTCAGACCCTGAGTTATCATCCCCATCTCCATTGCATCGTTCCGGGCGGCGGCCCGTCATCCGATGGCACGCGCTGGATCGCCTGCCGTCCCAACTTCTTTCTCCCGTTCCGGGTGCTGTCGCGCCTGTTTCGTCGGCTGTTTCTGCAGGCGCTGCGCACTGCCTTCGAGGCCGGACAGCTGCAGTTCTTCGGTGATATTGCTGAACGCGCCGACCCGCAGGCCTTCGCCCGGCTTCTGACGTCAGCCGGTCGTCAAGACTGGGTGGTCTATGCCAAACCACCCTTTGGCGGGCCGGAACAGGTGCTGGCCTATCTGAGCCGGTATACCCATCGGGTCGCCATCGCCAATTCACGTCTGGTCAGCATTGCAGATGGCAAGGTGACGTTCCGCTGGCGCGACTATCGCCATGGCCGCCGGCCCAGGGCGATGACGCTCGAAGTCGGAGAGTTCATCCGACGCTTTCTTCTTCATACCGTGCCGGATGGCTTTCACCGCATCCGCCATTACGGCTTCCTCGCCAACGGCCAGCGCGCCGCCCGTCTCGCGGCCTGCAGGGTAATGCTGGCTGCTCAGGTGCCGAAAGCAGAGGGACGCGCCGAACCCATGGCGAAGGTCGCGCCCACTCCGCGTCCATGCCCCTGCTGCGGTCGCCCGATGGTCACGATCGCCATCTGGTATCACGGCCAGGCGCCACCCGGCGGGCCATTCTGGAACGACAGCACATGAACGTCTACGGCAGATTACTGGTACATGATCGCAAACCGG
The DNA here is from genome assembly GCF_000152845.1 of Roseovarius sp. 217. GTDB lineage: Bacteria > Pseudomonadota > Alphaproteobacteria > Rhodobacterales > Rhodobacteraceae > Roseovarius. The sequence continues at coordinate 183,436 of NZ_CH902586.1, read as the reverse complement.
CTCCCCCGAGGACCGGCTATGTGCTTTGCAGGCTGGCACCGCGATCATGGTGGCTCCGACCGTTCCACGAGGCAATAAAACACCAACCGGATCGCTACACCGATCCCCAGAGGCTGAGACCGACCCCGGCGGCCGCCCAGCCGGCCCCATCGAACTGCATATCCGCCCTCGCGCCCTCCACCCCGGGCCCGCGCCAGAACCACAATCCCCATAGCGCAAAACCAACCCGCGGGTTCGTTCAATCCGGCTTCAATGAGGTCGCGGACAGTGCATGTGTGATCCCACCGTTGTCTCCCGCGACCTCACAGAACCCTCCAGATTCCCTTGATGGCTGATTTGTGATTCAGACTCCATACTGGTGAAGGAGGACAGCATGGATGACGAAACCGTATTCAGACGACCTTCGGGAGCGTGTTGTCGCAGCGATGCAGTCTGGGGCGAGCTGCCGTTGCGTTGCCGCGCGGTTCGGGGTCGCGCCGTCGAGCGTGGTGAAATGGATGCAACGCGCGGCGCAGACCGGGTCGGTGAGCCCCGCGCGGATGGGCGACTATCGCCGCCCCATTCTTGAACCGCACCGGGATTGGCTTCTGGATCAGGTGCAGTCCCGTCCGCACATCACGCTGGGGATGCTGCAAGAGATGTTGGCCGGGCGCGGGATCGCGGTGAGCCACGACACCGTCTGGCGGTTTCTGCGCGGCTGTGGGTTCAGTTTCAAAAAAAGACAATGGTCGCCGATGAGCGTGAGCGCCCCGATGTGAAGCGTCGTCGCGACAGGTGGCAGCGCCATCAGGGGCGCATTGATCCGACGCGGCTGGTCTTCATTGATGAAACCTGGGTGAAGACGAACATGGCCCCGCTGCGGGGCTGGGCACCCAAAGGCGAACGCTTGCCCGGCGCGGCGCCCTTCGGGCATTGGAAGACCTCTACCTTCATCGCCGCCCTGCGCCATGACCGCATCGATGCGCCCTGGGTGTTCGACGGTCCCGTGAATGGCAACATCTTCCGAACCTATGTCGAACGGGTTCTGGTCCCACCCTCAGACCCGGCGATGTTATGGTGATGGGCAACCTCGGCAGCCACAAGAGCCAAGCGGTGCGGCAGGCAATCCGCTCGGCCGGTGCCCACCTTCTGTTCTTGCCGCCCTACAGCCCGGATCTGAATCCGATCGAACAGGCGTTCGCAAAGCTCAAACACTGGATGCGCACCGCAGCACCCCGATCGCGGGACACGCTCTGGCGCTCCGTCGGAACGATCCTCAACCGCTTCACCCCCGACGAGTGTGCCAACTACCTTAAGAACGCAGGCTATGCTTCCGTCTAAACCTGAAACGCTCTAGGGCGCGTCTGGTTACAGGCCCGGATCGGGACAGGTCTGCGCCCATCCTGTCGGATCGACGGTGAAGGCGCGGCCCCCGCCGCCGGGATAGCGTCCCGCCACGAGCGCTACGCGATCCGGCACCGTCCCGCTGAAATCCGCATCCACCTCATAAACGCCGTATTCCATGCTCAAGGGCGCAGCGCGGTGATACACCGTCAATACGAAAGGTGCGCGCCCATCGGCGCGGGCGATCATCACCTTTTCCTGCCCCATGGACGCGCCCGGATATTGCGGGCAACCGAGGGAGTCGAACGCAACCCCACGCATGCGCAGCGCCTCGATCAGATCGTAATGACCTTCCGCGCCTTGCTTCATCCAGCGAAACGCGAGCTTGCCGTTGGCGGGCAGCGTTACGTTCAGATCACCCAGCATACCTTCCGTTGCGGATGACCATTGCACGGCAGAAAGACCCGCGCGCAGATCGGTCGCCGCCGCGCCGTCCGTCTCGGGCGCAAGCGCGAGCAGGGCGTCGGCCATCTGCGCGGCATTGCCTGCCCAGCGCCATTTAACGCCGCAGTCATAGCCGCCTTCGGCCTTGCAGCGGGCAAGAAAACCCGCTTCATCTTCGATGGGCGCGGGATCAGCCGCCGCTGCGTTGCACCCGGCGATCAAGAGGCCGAGTGCGGCCACGATCATGCTTTGCTTCATCATATGTTTGCCCGTCTATCTGGCAACGCTGGCCGCCGCAGGTACGGCGGCCAGCTTCCCCCGCTCAATCTCAATCGCCTTGCCAAGATCGGCAGTCAAGGCGTGCGCGCAATCTTCCGTGAGACCGCCCGAAAGCAGGATGGATTGGCTTTCCCCATCGGCGCGGATTGTGACCGCATAGCCGCGCGCGGCTTGCCGTCGCCCCATGTGGCGTCCGGCCATGGCAGCGGTGGAAACGCCGTTACGCCCCGGCATGAGCGAGTCGCGGTCAACGACCAGTCCGCCGAGCGTCACGCGCAAATCGGTGACGACGTTGAGCGGCATGCCGATGTCGCCGCTCTGCAAGCCGTGCCGCGCGACCGAGACCTTGACGGGTTTGCGGTCGCGCGCGCCGGGCAGCACGAAGGTGCAGCCAACGCCGATGCAGACGAGCGCTACGACATATAGACCCACGAAGGCTCCGGTGGAGCGCGTGCCCACCAACAACGCATTCAGCAGGAGGAACACGGCGAACGCGAACAGCGGCAGCGCAGGCACACGCGCCGCGCGGGCGGGTTCCACGTCGAACAGAATGCCGCCTGTTGCGGGATCGTCGCGGCGCGTGAAGCTGGCGACCTTCGGATTGTTCCACGTGCGTAGCACTTGCATGCCGTGCCACTTCCACAAAGGCAGCGCCACCACCGCGCCAACCAGCGCCAGCCGCACCAGTGTACCGATGTTGATGCTTGGCCTCGAGACAAAGAACAGCGCCGCGCCCAGCGTATTGAACAAGATGAAGGCCACACCGACCCACAGTAATACGCGCAACCAAGCGGGGCGCTGATGAGCAGGGTTTGCGTGCTGCCGCGCGGCGGTGTTCGAGTCCAAGGCGCTCTCCGCTTACAAATACAAGACAACTTGACCGGGGGGCGCTGTGACGTGCGCTCCGACTGTCGCAAGGCGGTCCCGCTCGCTCTACGATAAGCTTGTGTGTGGCGGGTTTCGTCCCCTTTTCAGGGGAGAAATGCATGTTCCGTCTGTAACCCCGCTACGCAGCGGGCGATTAGCGCCACGGCTTGCCCCTGCCGGTGCGTGCCGGTTTTGGCGAGAATGCGTTTGAGGTGGGAGCGCACGGTCGCGCCGCCGATTCCGCGCCGCTCGGCGACGGCATCGAGCGACAGACCGCTTGCAAGATCGGCCGCTATCACAGCTTCCATGCGGGTGAATCCGAAGAGATCGCGCAAGCAGGAAATCGCAAGCACGGGCGCTTCCGGATCGCGCACAATGACCAGCGCCAAAGGCCGGGCATCGGCTGCGTTACCGGACAAAAAGAAACCGGACGGTGGCAGGGGTGCGATGATCATCGTGAGCGGCAGACGCTCCGTGCGCGGGATCGTCAAAGCCGCCCCGAGAGGGGCCGCGCGACCTAGCGCGGTCCGGATACAGGATCGCACTTGCCGTGCCATGCGCTGATCCAGCCCTGCATCTGCCAGTCTCAATCGCCCGCGCCCGCCTGAAATATGGATTCCCGCATGCAGCAGCGCGTCCGCGCGCGCATTCGCCGTGACGATGTTGCAGCGCGCATCCACGGCGAAGACCGCCGCATCAATGCGCGAAAGGGCTTCATCGGCCAGCGCCCTTTGCGCCGCCGCCTTCGAGAATTGCCGGCCCAGCCAGAAGGCGCGTTGCAGATGAGGCAATAAGATCGACACTTTGTGCCGATCTGCATCGGTATACGCGCCCGCGCGTTCCGGGCGGTGAATGCCGAGCACGCCAAGTGCGCCGTCGCCGCCGAGAAATACCCCGCCGACCATGTGGAATATATCAAGGGCGCGCAGCCATTCTTGATAAAAGCCGCTTTGTTGCTGTTCCGCCGGCGTCACAAGATCATGGTCGGTGACGATGCGCGACACGCCGAAACGAGACGAGCGTTCCACCCACAAATCCTGCCGGTGCCAGTGCATTGCCCAGGATTGCTTATCATCGGCAATGCGCAAATTATCGGTGTGCTCAAGCAACCGGATATCGTCATCCGCCCCGTGCCATTTCAGCACGGCGCTCGTGGAGTTCAGCGTCTCCGAAATATCGGCGGCGATCCCCGTCCAAAGCACATCATCCACAATCGCCTCATAGAAGCGCCCGATCAGGCCGGAAACCCGTGCATCGATAACAGTCTTCGACAATATTCCATCCGCCGTGTCAGTCGTCTTCCGAAGTAAAGACGAAAACGACGCCAAAATCCATGCCGCAGACTGCAAGAGGCGTACCGAAAGCCTTGTGCCGCCTCAGCTTCAAGGTTGAGCCAGAAGTCGTTTTCGCGCAAGTATATCAACTATACCCGTTACTTCCGGCGCACACGATCCGCCGTGCCTTCGCATGCCGTTAAAAGGTCTTTGGCACATCTCTATGAATTCGGCTATATCGCGTCAATCGACATTCAGAATGTGAAGCAACAGCTCTCGGCCCTGGGCTGCGTCATAATCGACGAGTTGGGCTACATCCCGTTCCCCAAGTCCGGCGGCGCATTGGGTCGTCAGGAAAACAGTCTACCAAACCGGTTTCTTAATCCTCCTCCATCCATCTGATTAGCAAGCTCTGTGAGAAGACCAGCGTCATCATCACCACCGATCTGGAGTTCGGCGAGTGGGTCTCAGTCTTCGGCGATGCCAAGATGACAACCGCGCTTTAGGATCGCGTAACCCATCATTGCACCATTATCGAAACCGGCAACACGTCATACCGGTTCGCACAAAACAAGCTACGCCGGGGACTCCGCGCGCGGCCTCTTACAGCAATCGTTGGGACACTGCCAAAGCGCCCAGACGGACTCGCTACATGAGGACGGTGCGCCTGGGGGGTTTGCACCGCATAGGTGGGTCAAAATTAAACACGGGGTCAGTTTTGAACGCTCATTGACACGTGACGCTTGTACGAAGCGTGGTTTCGGGTCATTGACATGCATCATTGATCTGCCTCACGAGACTTGCTTTCTTCGCGTTTAGGTGGGAAAATATTAGGGACAGCGGGAGACTCTGAGCCTTCCAAATGGCACCCGCCATCCTTACCGCCCGCGGGCACGGATGCCACGAGCTGTGCGCCGTCTGATGACCACGCATCCGCCATTTCTTTCCTTTGCTTATGTTGGCGATTCCGTTGGCCAGACCTTACGCACGTGATGTTGAGACCGCTCTTCCTCCGACCAGAAAATCGTAGCGGAAAATGCCCGATTAATAAGGTCCACATTCTGGGGATCAGATCAACCTCGGGGTCGAATTCGCCGCAAAGGCGAAATGTGTTCTATCGGCAACGGTCACTTATCAGTTCGGTTACGGCATCAAATGTGAGGATATTTCCGTTCGTTCGCGCGGCGAGATGCGCCCCTTCAAGCAGCGCAAGCGTCGCGTACGCCTCAGCCAGCGGGTCCTGCACACACTCGATCGTATGATCGTCTGCCCCGCGCAGATAAACGGTCTTGAGCCAGCTGACCATCATGGCCCTTATGTCACCGATCCTTTCGGTCACTTGCTTGGACAGGCTTTCGCGGCTGGTGGAAAGGGCAACACACAGGCAGACTTCTTTGCCGTCCGCCAGGGCCGAGCGGTAAAACGCGATCACTGCCCGAAGGCGCGCGCCGCCGGTTGCGTGGACGGCATCGATGGCGTTGCATTCAGCGCGAAGCTTGGCCTGGTATCGTTCAACGAGAGCCTTGGCCAGATCGTCCTTGGTGGGAAAATGGTAATGAACCGAAGCCTTTCGAATACCGATGGCCCCGGCGAGGTCGGCATAGCTGAACCCGTCGACTCCCCGCGACCGGGCCGCGTGCTCGGCGATATCCATCAGGGCGGTTTTGGTGTCACTGACCATCGGGCTCAACTCTCTACTGCGTTGAGATGCAGATGCGCAAGCTCTGCCGCTTCCAGTGCTCCTTCCAGAAAGCCGCCAAATTGCGGGGCGACCTCGGTGCCGGCAAGGATCAGGTCTCCTCCCCAAAGCCGCGCAAGGGATCGGGGCAGGCCATAACTCGGATGCGCAAAAAGCGGTTGATGGTCCCGCCCGGTGGCGGTGAAGGGGTCAAAGGCCCAGTCCTTGAGGTGAAGTTGCCTTGGTTCGGCCGCGGAAGGCCCAAACAGGCGGCCGAGTTGCGCCTGCACCTGCTGACGCAGCAATTGCGCATCGGTTGGTACACTGATTAAGCCGAACAGGGCATAGGGCCCACCCTCGGCAGGGCTGGCGTCGTGGAGTTCCACCATAGGACCTACCCGGCTCATCGCGTCGCCCGACAGGCCCGCCTCGCGCCAGAAGGGGCGATCATAGACCGCAACGACCTTGGCCTGGCCGGCCATCCAGGTGGCAATACCCTTCATCGTGACCAGCGCGTCGTCGGGCAGGCCTGGCGAAAACGACAGCTGTGCTTCTATGCGCGGTGGCAAGGCCAGCACCACGTTGCGTGCGCGAATCTCGGTGCCGCCTTGCGCGCTTGCGACGATGAGTCCGTCGGTTCGCGCGAGGGCCTGAATCGGGGTCGCCATGCGAATCCGCGCGCTCGGGATCTCTCGCGCGAGCGCGTTGGTCAACGCGGCCAGACCGCCGCGCAGCCGAAACGAGCCTTGCATCGCGGCACGACCGTGCCCGCGCAAGACCTGACCCTGCTCATCCTGATAGATTATATCTCCATGCGCGAGTTGGTCGAACCGGGACAGTCCCAGCCGGTTGACCAGCGCTGCGATTCGCGGTTGTCCGGGCCAGAACCAAGTCGGGCCAAGATCGAAATACGCGGTATTCAACCGTTCGGTCAGAATGCGCCCGCCCAACCGATCCCTGGCCTCCACCAGCAGGAAATCCCGGCCATCGGCCGTGAGGCGCGCGGCAACGCCCAGGCCTGACAGCCCGCCGCCGATGATGAGGGTTTCGGTCTGCATGTGTCAGACCGTCTTCGGATAACGGATCATTGGCCCGCCACCGTGGCATGGCGCAGGTGTCCGGTCTTGATCCAGAGCGACGCGCCTGTGGTGCCCGCCGTCGCAGCGAGTTCGTCGCCGTCGGGCAGGCGCAGCCAAGCATTTTTTTCCAGAACTTCGCCCCCTCCTGTGACGCTGCCGTCGATGACCAGCATCTCTGTCCCGCCGGGTGCCTTGTATGTCAGCGTCGCGCCGGCATCGAGCCTGTGGAAGGTCACCACCTCGCGGTCATCCGCATGGAGAGTCGCCGTGGCCACACCATCGACCATCGCGCCAAGCTCTGCCGCCATATCCTTGCGGAACTGGGTCCGGTCCGAGAGATCGAATTGCCACAGTTTGACGAAAATGATGCAGCCTTCGTCGGAGCGCGGCGTGTGAGATGTGGTCGGCGGGTTGCGCACATAGGTGCCTGCGGGATAGTCGCCATGTTCATCCTGAAACACGCCCTCCAGGACGATAAATTCTTCGCCGCCGGTATGGGTATGCGCCGAGAAATTGCTGCCCGGCGCATAGCGCACGATCGTCGTGGCGCGTGCCACCTCGTCACCGATCCGGTCGAGCATACGCCGATCCACGCCCTTCATCGGCGAGGGCTGCCAGTCGATCCGGTCCGAATGCACGATGACGCGCCGGGAAAAATCCGCGTTGAGCTCCATCCTGTCGTCTCCTTTTGCTTGTGATGACCCGGTCGAACGAGATGCTCCGAGGCCTTGCATAATGGACTACCTTCTAGTAGATAGGCGTTGGTGGCGCAATACACGAAATCATAAACCCGCGCCTGGCGTTTCGCTCAAGGTCGGTCCCTAATGCGAGCATATATCTGGAATACCATAAACTGGCTTGCCAGATAAACTTTGAGACTTACATACTTCATCAACGGTCAAAAAATCAGCCAAAGGTCCCATATGCTCGTTACTCATTGTGATACCAGGATCACGGGCCTCGGCAGGCCCAGGCACATCCCGCGTAACGGGAGGCAGCGGGACGGCGCGCTCTTGTGCGGTGCGCGGGATGATCCCTATGCCCTCTTGATATCCGATCGGGCTGTGTCGCAATGAGCGGTTCGACCCGGATCGCCGAAGGGGATATGCTGTGTCTCGACACTCAGCTTTGCTTTCCGCTTTATGCAGCGACCAACCTGCTGGGGCGCGCCTATCGCCCGCTTCTCGAGCCGCTTGGGCTGACTTATTCCCAGTATTTGGTGATGCTGGTACTGTGGCAGTCTGAGCAGGTTTATGTCGGCGATCTTGCTCGGCGGCTTTACCTGGATAGTGGCACCATAACCCCCTTACTCCAACGCATGGAGAAACTCGGCCTGCTGAACCGCACCCGCGACACGCGGGACGAGCGGCGCGTTGTCGTGCGACTGACGTCCGATGGTGCGGCCCTGCATGGGCGCGCGGCGCAAGTGCCGGCGACTCTTGCGGATAATATTCTGGAACACTTTGGCATCGACGCAGCGCGAACGCTGCGCGACGAGACATTGCGCCTTGTCAGCATCCTGTCTGACAGCCTTGACGGATCTGCAACGGGCGGGTCCGGAACTGGGTCAAGTTTCCCTTCAACCCCATGAGAAAAGAGGTAATCATGAGCGATACGACACTCTACGGCTTTGATGGATCGACCTATGTGCGGACGGTGCGCTGCGTCTTGACGCGCAAGGGCGTTGCCTATGACCAGGTGCCGGTCAATGTCTTGACGGGCGAGCCGCGCGAGCCCGAGCATCTGGCGCGCCATCCCTTCGGAAAGGTGCCGGTGCTGGACATCGACGGAATGCGCCTGCGCGAGACGGACGCGATCGTGCGTTACCTTGATGCGCGCAATCCCGAACCGGCGATGTTCCCCGCTGATGCTAGGGCGCGCGCCAAGGCCGACGAGAACGTCGCGCTCATCAACAGTTACGGCTATGGCGCGATCATCGGCTTTGTTGCCTATCACCTGTTCCCCGATCTTGTCGGCGGCAAGGATGATGAGGCCCGGAAAGCCAACCTCGGCTCTGCCCGGACCCTGGCGAAGCTCGTGATCGAGAACAAGGGCGATGCCCCCTTCATTGGTGGCGGCGATGCTCCCGGTTATGCGGATTACCTGTTGGGGCCGCTTATGGCCTACGCGACCATGACCGAGGATGGCCCGGCGCTGTTGTCGGTGGACGGGATGCAGTCCTGGTGGGACCGGCTGAGCGCGGATGAGACCTTCGCGGCGACCGCGCCGGATCTGGGCTGACGGAAAAGGAGACCAGAGCGATGATCAAATTGACAGTGAACGGAACCCCGCGCGAGATCGCGGCGGATGCGGGCACGCCGCTTTTGTGGGCGCTGCGCGACGAGCTGGGCCTGACCGGCACCAAGTTTGGCTGCGGGGTCGCGTCCTGCGGGGCCTGCACGGTGCTTCTGGACGGGGTGCCAGTGCGTTCCTGCCAGACCTTTGTAGGCGATCTTGACGGGGCCGAGGTGACGACGATCGAGGGCGCGCAGGATGCCGCCGCGCAGGCGATCCGCAAGGCTTGGGGCGAGCTCGAGGTGCCGCAATGCGGTTATTGCCAGTCGGGGCAAATCATCTCAGCGGCCTCGTTGCTGCGCGAGACGCCGAAACCAACCGATGACGACATCGACGCGGCGATGGATGGCAACCTGTGCCGCTGCGCCACCTATGTGCGCATCCGCAAGGCGATTCACCGCGCATCCGAAATCATGGAGGGCTGAGATGCTGGACCGATTGTTTGCTAACGCTGCCCCGTCCGCGCCCCTGTCGCGCCGGGGCTTTCTGAAACTCTCTGCCGGGGCCACGGGCGGCCTGATGCTGGGCGCTGCATTGCAGCCCAAACTGGCCCACGCACAGGGCGGCGCTGATGGCGTGCTTGCCATGCCCTTCGTCCATATCCGCCCCGACAACACCGTGGTGGTGATCGTCAAGCACCTCGACATGGGGCAGGGGTCTGCCACCGGCCTTGCCACGCTGGTGGCAGACGAGCTGGACGCCGATGCCGCCCAGGTCACGACCGAATTCGCGCCCGCCAATGCCGAACTTTACGTCAACACGCTTCTGGGCGTGCAGGGCACTGGCGGGTCCACCGCGATGGCCAATTCGTGGCAGCAATACCGCGAGGCCGGGGCCACCGCGCGTGCGATGCTGGTCGCCGCCGCAGCCAAAACCTGGGGCGTCGATCCCGCCAATGTCAGCATCTCGGGCGGCCGGATCAGCGCCGGGGATCGCAGCGCCAGCTTTGGCGAGATGGCCGAGGTTGCCGCCACACAGGCGGTGCCCGAAAGCGTGACGCTCAAGACACCCGATCAGTGGGTTTATATTGGCAAGTCCTTCCCGCGCGTCGATGTGGCGCGCAAGACAGAAGGCGCGGTCGGCATGTTTGGCATGGACGTGAAGCTTGAAAACATGGCCTATGCCGTCAGCCTGCGCAGCCCGCGCTTCGGCGGCACGCTGGCCGGTCTGGATGACGCCAAGGCCCGCGAGATGCCCGGCGTGATCGACATCATCCGCCTGCCCGACCGTGCCACCGTGATCGCCACCTCGACCTGGCAGGCGATTCAGGCGCGCGATGCGCTCTCGGCGGAGTGGAATTTCTCCAAGGCCGAGAACCGCAGCACCGAGGCGCTGCGTAGGGAATACACCGCGCTTCTGGATCAAAAAGGCATTGAGCATTACAGCGCCGAGGCCCCGGCCGCCGAGGCCGCGCAGGTGATCGAGGCGGATTACTTCTTTCCCTATCTCGCCCATGCTCCGATGGAGCCGCTCGACGTGACCGTGCTGTTTGATGGCGAGACAGCGAATTTCTGGACCGGCTCGCAGCTTCAGACGCTGGATCATATGATCGGCGCGCAGGTGCTGGGGCTCGACCCGGCCTCGGTCAAGGTCAATACCGTTTGGGGCGGCGGCTCCTTTGGGCGGCGGGCGATCTATGACAGCCATTACGTGGCCGAGGCCGCGATGGTGGCAAAGGCCTGGCTTGCGGCCCACGGGCAGGCCCGCCCGATCAAGCTGGTCTGGACGCGCGAGGACGATGTGCGCGGCGGTTATTATCGCCCGATGCACATGCACTGGGTGCGCGCCGGGCTGGATGCCGAGGGCAAGATCGCCTTCTGGCAGCAGCGCCTTGTCGGACAGAGCATCGTCATGGGCACCGCGTTCGAGCAATACATGGTGCATGGCGGTGTCGATGCCTCCTCTGTCGAGGGGCTGGGCGAAAGCTCTCCCTACGCCATTCCCGGCTGGACGGTCGATGTGCATCATCCGCGCGTCGGCGTGCCGGTGTTGTGGTGGCGCTCGGTCGGGCATACCCACACCGCCTATGTCGTCGAGACGATGATGGACGAGCTGGCCGAGGCCGCCGGGGCCGATCCGGTGGAATTCCGCCTGCGCCACCTAGCCGATCCGCGCGCGCGCGGCGTGCTGGAACTGGCGGTCGAAAAGGCCGGCGCGGTGCCCGAGGGGCTGACGCGGGGCATAGCGGTTCACAAGAGCTTTGGCTCTTATGTGGCCGAGGTGGCGGATGTGCGGATGCGCGAGGATGGCACCGTCAAGGTCGAACGCGTGACCTGCGGCGTTGATTGCGGCGTGCCGATCAACCCCTCCAACATCGTGGCCCAGATCGAGGGCGGGCTTGGCTACGGCCTGTCGGCGATCCTGCGCGAAGAGATCACCCTGACCGATGGCGAGGTGGATCAATCGAATTTCTACGACTACACCCCGCTGCGCATCAGCGACATGCCGCAGGTGGAGGTGCATATCGTCCGCTCCACCGAGGCGCCGACAGGCATCGGCGAGCCCGGCACCCCGCCGATCGGCCCTGCCGTCGCCAATGCCGCACGCCGCGCCACCGGCATTGCGGTGCGCGAGCTGCCCTTCTCGCGGCACGGGCTGGCCTGACCGGGGTCTGATCGGCGGCCCGTCCCGGCAAAAGCGCGCGCCACCACCCGATGGCGCGCGTGACATCAGGAGCAAAAACCTGCGTTTTGGGGGCTGCTTCAGCCCCCTGTCATGCGGCCGGCGAAGGGGCATGCCACATAAACCAGGTCGGGACCAGCGCGAGCAGGAATATACCGCATACGACAAGGAAACTGTCGTGGAAGGCCGCGTTCGAGGACTGGATCACCACGACCTGGCCCAGGAACGATGCCGCGGCGGGCATGATCTGAGTGTCCGGCAGCCCCGAGCTGTGCATGAGGCCGGCGACCTCGCGCAAGAATTCCATTGTCGCGGCGTTGTCGCTGGTCTGGGTTGCGGCAAAAGCATCCGCGTGCATGATCGTGCGCCGCTCGATGAACACGGTCAGAAGGTTCACCCCGAAGGCGCCGCCAAGTTGACGGATGAAATTCGAAGCCCCCGAACCTTGGCCGATAAGGTGCGGCGGCAGCACCTTGAGCGCTCCTGACGAGATAGCGGGAAACACCAGACCCAGCCCCACACGCGAGAGGACCGTCCACCAGGCCAGGGCCCAGAAGGCCGTATGGACATTTGCTTCAGCCATCAGCCACGAGGACCAGGCAAAGACCAACATGCCGCTGCCGATCAGGACCGGTGGGGGCACCTTGTCGGACAATCTCCCCGCGATGGGAAAGACCACCAGCATGGCAAAGCCAGATGGCATGAGAAGCAGGCCGGCCTGGGTGGGCGTCATACCCTGAATTTGCTGCACGAAGACCGGAAGCAGGTAGGTCGAGCCGAACAGTCCCGCCCCCATGATGAAGGCAACAACCGACGCCGAGGAAAAGGCAAAATTCGCGAAAAGCCGCATGTCGAGCATCGGCCTGTCGGTATGCATCTCCCAAGTAATGAAGGCGATGGCCGAAGCACCGGAAATCGTGAAACCCGACAGGATGATGTTCGTATCCCATCCAAGCCGCTGCGCGTTGGATAGCGTGCTGAGCAGGACGGCGAGAAAGATTGACAGGATCGCCACCCCGACAAAGTCGAAGGCCGGGATCGGACCGCTTTCTTCGCGGGTCGGCAGGAACAGGTTCGCGAGCAGGATCGCCAGGCCGGCGAAGGGCAGGCCCAGATAGAAGACGAACCGCCAGTCGAAGGCATCCATCAGCACGCCGCCGATCCAGGGGCCCAGTGCCGGGGCCAGCACGACGCCGACGCCATAGATCCCCATGGCGGCGCCGCGCTTGTCTGGCGGAAACACCTTGAACAGCATGATCATGGCCAGCGGCTGGACGATGCCCGCGGCAGCCCCCTGTACCACGCGCGCCAGTGTCAGGACGGTTTCGTTCGGTGCGAGGCCGCCCAGGACAGAACCGGCAAGGAATACGCCCATCGCGGTGATCATGGTCAGCCGCATCCCGAAGGCGCGGTTGGCCCAATCGGCCAGCAGCATCGTCGCGGTCATGGCTGCCAGAAAGCCGGTCGAGATCCATTGCGCCTGCACCGCGCTGATGCCGAAGGCGCCCATGACCGCCGGGATGGCGACGTTCACGATCGTCGTGGACAACACGACCGAGATGGTGGCGACCATGATGCTGCCCGTCGCCAACCACTTGTAGGCGGGACCGTAACGTTCGAAATACCGGTCAATCTGCGACATCGACATAAACCTCGACCATCATGCCGGGCCTGAGCATGCTGCCGTCGGTGTCGATCACCACCCGGATCGGCAGGCGTTGGGTCACCTTGGTGAAATTGCCCGAAGGGTTGGGGCTGGGCAGAAGCGCAAGCTCGCTGGTCGCGGCCCCGCCCATTCCGATCACCTTGCCTTCAAAGGTCCGGCCGGGAAAGGCGTCGACGGTTATGCTTGCCCGCGACCCGACATGAATCCTGCCGAACTCGGTCTCCTTGACATTGGCGTCGATCCAGACATCATCGGGCGCGTGATACATCGCTATGCGTGTCCCCGGTGTCACATATTCACCAACATCGACAAAGGTCGCGTCAACGATGCCGTCGAACCGCGCAGTTACCTGGCGATGCGAGAGGTCGATCTCCTTTATTCTGCGGTCGGCCTCGGTGCCGGATCGTTCGGCGAGAAGGGATGCAATCTGGGACTCCAGCACATTCAACTGCTCTGCATCGGCCTCGACGATAGCCAGACTGGCCCGTGCGCTTTCGATCGCCGCGAAAGCCGCGCGCTCCTGTTGGGCAGCGGTGTCCAGCGCCGCCCGGGCCTCGTCGAGGGCTTGCTGCGACGTGATATTCTGCTCGGCAAGCTTGATCGCCCTCTGATGACGGGTCCGGGCGTTCGTCAGCACGGCAAGCGATGCCTCATGGTTTGCCTCTGCGGCGGCGATACCCGCCAGTGCCGCGTCCCGCCGCGCCGAAAGCTGCTTGTCGAGCAACACCTTGCGCGCCTGAAGCTCGGAAAGCTGCGCGTCGGTTGCGGCAAGTTTCGAAAGGACGGCATCAAGCTGCGTCTGCGAGGATTCGCGGTTAATTGCGGCGATCAGATCGTCTTTCTTGACAAAGTCCCCCAGCAGCACCGGAATCGCCGTGACCCTTCCGGCAACCTCGCTTGATACGGTGACGACCCTGGCCGCGATCCTGGCATCGTTGATGTGCACCGTCGTGAATCGTGCGATCGCCCAAGGTGCGGCCAGCCAGACGGCAACGGCTATCACGGCGCCGATCACGGTCAGTCTGGCCCATCTTATGCGGCTGCGCCTGGGCGGGGAATGCCGCAACGGTTCGTTCACCGAAGCCTCGTCTGAAATGGCCGCGCCCGTCTTTATTTCATCCATTCTGACCATCGCTCAAGACCTCCAATCTGGCCGTGATGCGGCTCAGGACTTGAGTTGCAATACGCAAGTCCTGATGGGAAATTCCTTCAAGAATTGCTGCTCGGCTGGCCGCCGAAATCTCTTTCATCCTGATGATGAGAGGACACGCAGCCTTTGTCAGGTGCAGCGTCTTGGCTCGCCTGTCTTCAGCGGAGGGCCGACGTTGGATCAGCCCCGCCTTCTCAAGTCCGTCCAGCAGGCGGACCAGCGTCGCCGCCTCGATCCCCAGGGTGCGCGCCAGTTCGACCTGCGTCACCTCTTCATTCCGCGACAGCTCCAACAATACGCTCCATCTTGCCTGGGACAGGTCGAGTTCTCGAAACTGGAGGTCAAGATACCTCCTCCATATGCGCGACGACGACGCCAGGGAGAGTGCGAAAAGCTCCTGGATCTCGGTCTTGTCAGGGTCGACCTGCATCGTTCTTTTCTTTCATCAGCTTGCAAATAGTTGCATAGCTAATTAATATGGATACAGCGATATTTCAAGCGCCATTCCGACACCGGAGATATAGAGATGTATGACAAGATCCTGCTGTGCTACGATGGCTCACGCGAGGGCCGGCTGGCGCTGCGCGAGGGGGCGCGGCTTGCGCAGATCACGGGAGCAGGGGTGGTCCTGCTGGCTGTGGTCGAGACAGTCGCGGGCAATGCGCTGGCGCAGGGCGCGGATACCAGCGTGCTTGCCCACCAGCAGGCCGATTTCAAGACGATCCTTGACGAGGGCCATCAAAGACTTGCCGCCATGGGGCTGGCACCCGAGATCCGCATGGATGTCGGCGATCCCGTCACGAAAATCACAGATGTCGCGGTCGAATCCGGGGCAGATCTGGTCGTCGTCGGGCATCACCAGCAAAGCCTCTGGACCCGCTGGATGAGCCGGTCAGTGGCTGCCGGACTGAGCGACGCACTGGGATGCAGCCTGCTTCTGGCGCAAAAGGTCGTCAAGGAGTCTGAGCTTTCCGCAAAGGCTGAGAAGAAGTAGCCAAAGGCGGGTACGCCGCGCCCGCCTTGCATTATCCCATGAATTTGCGCAAACGCCGCAACGCCAAAATGAACGGCGGCACGGTATTACCGATCGCCGTTCATGCCGGAACGCAGCAACCGGCAATGACGATTCAGTCGGCCAGGATCAGTTGGCCAGGACGGTTCCGATGCCTCGGAGCGCATTGCCAGCCTGGTTGAAAACGAAGACACCCGCGCGCCGAAAACCTGCGAAGGGATTGTGGGTCGAAATACTCTTCTGCGAGGAAATCAGATCAACATAACGGGTGTGTGTGTCTTCCCCGGCAGGCAAGGCGGTGATGTCCACGATCCGAATCCCGGTGTCAACGGCCAGTTTCTGCACGTTGGGATCGCGCACGTCCAACTGCCCAAGCCGTGTGCGGCCGGCAGCCAACCGCGCCGAAAGCCTCAACGCCCGATCATCAGACGCGGTCAGCACCGTTATCGGGTGGCGCAGTTTTCCAACCGTCGCGATCTGGTTGCGGAACAGGTCGATATCTATATCCGGCGCGGCAAGGATGACCTCGACCCGATCAAGAACATCGCCGCGTCCGGTCAGTTTCAACTGCCGCAGCGCCTCCATCGTAAGCCGCCCGCCCATGGAGTGGCTAAGCACTATCACCGGGTCGTTCCGACTGCGTCCGGCAGTCAGGTCGGACAACAGCGCGACAAAGGCATCGCGTGAATAATCCGCCCCGTCGCGGTCTGCCAGATAGGCGGCGACCTGCCCTTCGGACGGCCATGAGAACAGGACCGGAGTTCCGTCCAGTTGGGCATCCGTCGCCAGTTGGGCCAGCCGATAAAGCGCCTCCTGGTAGCTGGTGTTGTACCCGTGAACATAAAGGCCAATCTGGCCGCGCCCCACCTGCGAAAGGAAGCTGGCGCGCCCCATCCGTTGCTGCTGGCGGGTGATGAAATCGGTTGCCGGGTCTGACTTGCCGAAACTGCTTGGCCATTCGATCTGCCCTGTTTTATGCGCGGGCGGGATCGAGATGTCGAAGGCGCCGTATTGCACCGTGCCCGAGCGATTGGCCCCATACGCCCAGGGGGCGTCCGGATAGGTCGCGCGGGTCGTCACGCTGTGAACCCGCACGACGCGCGCACCCGCAGGTTCCGCCACGATCTGCGGTCGCAACAGGTCGGGCGCGGGCCGCGCTGAACAGGCCGAGAGCAGCATGATCCACATCAGAGAAAATATGACAGCCCGCATCGGATTATCCCAGGAATTTGCGGAAACGCCGCAACGCCAAAGTGAACATCACCGACCCGATCAGCATCAGTGCCACAAGCTGCGGCCAGACCACCGACAGCCCGGCCCCACGGAACAACACCCCCTGTGCCAGCGCGATGAAATGCGTGTTGGGGGCCGCGAGCATGATGTATTGCACGGCTTGGGGCATCGACTCGCGCGGGGTGACGCCGCCCGACAGGATATCGAGCGGCAACAGCACCAGCAAAAGCAGCATGGCAAACTGCGGCATAGAGCCTGCGATGGTGGCCAGCAGGATCCCCATCGAGGTCGTCGCGAAGAGGTGCAACGCCGCGCCCACAAGATAGAGCGCAACCGATCCCCCGATCGGGATACCCATCCCCGCCTGAACCACCAGAGTGAGCGAAAGCGCCGTCGCCACCAGCACCACGCTGCCCATGCTGAGCACCTTGCTCGTCATGATCTCGGCGGTGGTCACGGGCATGACCAGCAGATGCTCCAGCGTGCCGTGGTCGCGCTCGCGGATCAAGGCGGCACCCGAAAGGATGATGGACAGCATGGTCACCGTACTGATGACCGAGGTCACCGCCCCGAACCAGGCCGGGTCGAGCGAGGGGTTGAAACGGGCTCGAACGGCCAGATCAACCGGCATCCCGGCCGGGGCGGCATCGCGCGCCAGCCATCCGGCAATCTCCTGATTGACAATGGCGCTGATACTGCCCGCCCCGGTAAAGGCCTGGCTGACCCGCGTCGCATCGACATTGAGCTGCAACTCGGGCCGGTGCCCGACCAGCAGGTCGCGCTGGAACTCGGGCGGGATCACCAGCGAAAAGGTGTCGATCCCGGCATCCATCCGCGCATCCATTTGCGCGATGTCGATCTGGGCGGGCGTCATGAAATACGGCGGCAGGAAGGCATCGGCCACGCGCCGCGACAGCGGCGAGGCGTCTTCGTCCACGATCCCGATCGTGGCGCGGTTGAGCGATTCGGGGATGGCGGTCGCGCTGACATAGACGTCGAGCGTGAAGGCATAGGCGACCAGCACCATCAGAAGCGGATCGCGCAACAGCCCGCGAATTTCCTTCAGCGACAGTTGCAGAACATGCGAAAGCCGCATCGGTTATTTCTCCTGTTTGCGCACGAAGATGGCACCCAGCACCACCACCACCGGCACAAGCGCCAGCATCGGCAGGAAAGACCCGCCCAGATCATCGAACCCCAGTGCCTTAGAAAAGGCTCCGCGCGAGATGGTGACGAAATGACTGGTGGGATAGATTTCACCGATCATCCGACCCAGGCCGTCCATTGACGCAACCGGATCGATGATGCCGCCATATTGCATCGCCGGGATAAGCGTCGCCATGAAGGTGAAGAACAGGGCCGTGACCTGGCTTTGGGTGAAGGCGGAAATAAGCAGGCCCAGCCCGGTGGCCAGCACGACATAGATCAGCGCCCCGAGCGAAAGCGCGAGCAGGCTGCCCTTGACCGGCACCCCGAAGACCACCACCGCCAGCGCCAGCAGCAAAAGGTAATTCATGAAACCCAGAACGACATAGGGCACCTGTTTGCCCAGCAGGAATTCCAGCCGCCGCGCCGGGGTGACATAAAGATTGACGATCGAGCCGGTCTCCTTTTCGCGTGCCACGGACAGGACAGCCAGCGTGGCGGGGATCAACATCAGCAACAGCGGGATCATCGCGGGCACCATGGCCGCCAGACTCTCGACATCGGGGTTGTAGCGGTAGCGCACCTCAAGCGTGAAGTTTCCCGCCCCCGCTTGATCGCCAAAGGCCTGGCGGATCTGCTCGGTCAGCCAGTGGGCGTGCATCCCCTGGATATACCCGCGCACCGTATCGGCGCGCATCGGCATGGCCCCGTCGAACCACGCGCCAATGGCGACGGGGCGGCCGCGTTCAAGATCGGCGGCGAACCCCGGCGGAAATTCCAGCGCCAGGCTGATTTCACCCGCCCGCATCCGGTAGTCCAGATCGGCATGATCGACAAGCGGCGGTTCCTCGTCAAAGTAACGCGACCCGGCCAGGTCGTTGACATAGGATTGGCTAAGGATGCTCTGATCGAAATCGAGCACCGCAAATTTGAGGTTTTCGACATCCATGGACACACCATAGCCCAGCACGATCATCAGAATCACGCTGCCGAGGCTGGCAAGCGTCAGGCGGATCGGATCGCGGCGCAACTCCAGCGACTCGCGCCATGAAAAGCTCAGCAGCCGCGCCAGGCTGAATCCCCCGCGCCGCCGCCGGCCGGAAGTGGCAGGCCCGGCGGAAAGCCCTTCTTTCGTCTCGGGCGCGGGCGGGCTGTCCTGATCCTGCGCGCGTTTCAGATGGTGGACAAAGGCATCATCCAGCGTCTCTGTGCCCGCCTCCTCGCGGATCGCCTCGGGCGTGTCGCTGACAAGCACGCGGCCCTGGTGCATCAGCGAAATCCTGTCGCAGCGCGTGGCCTCGGCCATGTAATGGGTGGAGATGAAGATCGTCACGCCATCGTTTCGGGACAGATCTATCAGCGATTGCCAGAAGATATCGCGCGCCACAGGGTCCACCCCCGATGTCGGCTCGTCTAGGATCAGGATTTCGGGGCGATGGATCAGCGCGACCGCCAGCGACAGGCGCTGACGAATACCCAGCGGCAGGCGCATCGGCAGGCTGTCGAGCACGTCTTCAAGATCGAACCGCTCAGCGAGTTCCGCGATCCGCGGCACGATCTCTGCGGATGTCATGTCGAAAAGCTGCCCGTGCAGATCAAGGTTCTGCCGCACCGTCAGCTCGGAATAAAGCGAGAAGGATTGCGTCATGTAGCCGATGCGCTTGCGGGTGGCCATGTCATGGGCATCGACCTTGCGACCGTAAATCTTCGTGGTGCCGTCACTCGGATCCAGCAGCCCGGTCAGCGCCTTCATGGTGGTGGTCTTGCCGCACCCGTTGGAGCCCAGAAAGCCGAAGATCTCGCCCCGCTTGATGCGAAAGCTCACCTGGTCCACAGCTGTGAAATCGCCAAACCGCACGGTAAGGTTCTCGGCCTCGATGACGTTTTCCCCGTCGGACGCCGGATCGCGCGGCGGGATGCTCAGGTCTTTGTGGCGGCTGCGGTTTTCCTCGGGCAGAAGTGCGATGAAGGCCGCATCCAGATCAGCGGCACCGGTGCGTTCCAGGATTTCGGCCGTGCTGCCGGTCGCCAGAACCTTGCCCGCGTCCATCGCCACCAGGTGATCGAAGCGCGCGGCCTCTTCCATATAGGCGCTCGACACCAGCAGGCTCATATGTGGGCGATCAGCGCGGATTCGGTCGATCAGGGCCCAGAATTCGCGCCGCGACAGCGGATCGACGCCGGTGGTCGGCTCATCAAGAACCAGAAGGTCGGGGTCGTGGATCAGCGCGCAGCACAGGCCCAGCTTCTGCTTCATCCCGCCCGAAAGCTTGGCCGCCGCGCGGTCGGCAAACGGGGCGAGACCGGTCGCCTTGAGCAGTTCGTCGATCCGCTGCGCGCGTTCCTGCGCGCCCTCGCCAAAAAGGCGCCCGAAAAAATCGACATTTTCGCGGACCGAAAGCGTCGGGTAAAGGTTCCGCCCCAGCCCCTGCGGCATATAGGCGATGCGCGGGGCGATGCGCGCGCGATGCCCGGCGCGGGCCATGTCGCCCCCCAGCACCTCGAGCCGCCCTTTCTGCATCCGCCGCGCCCCGACGATCAGCGCCAGAAGGCTCGACTTTCCCACGCCGTCCGGCCCGATGACGCCGACGGAACGGCCTGACGGCAGGTCGATCGAAACATCGTCCACGGCCCGGGTCTTGCCATAGCGGAGCGAGAGCCCCTCGGCACGCACCGCAGGCATGGAATCGGTCATTCCAGCACCTGCCCCTGCGCCTCAGCCGGCCAGGGCGCGGTCGGGTCAAGCCGCACCCAGGCGACGCCGGGAAGCCCGGTCTTGACCTGATCGAGGTGCTTTTCCAGCAGCTCCGGCGCGATCCTGGCCCGCACCCTGAACATCAGCTTCTCGCGCTCGATTTCCGTCTCGACCGTCTTGGGCGTGAACTGCGCCACGTCCGACACGAAGGAAACGTGCGCGGGGATGACGATGCCGGGTGCCGCATCCAGCAGCAGACGCACCTCGGTTCCCAGCCCGATACGCCCCGCATCCGCCGTCGGAAGGAAAAACGTCATGTAAACGTCGTTGAGGTCCACCATGTTGACAACGCGCCCGCCGGCACCCACGACTTCGCCCGCACGCGCGACGATATATTGCACCCGTCCGGCACGCGGCGCTTTCAATGTGCTGTCCTCAATCTGCACGTCGATTGCCTCGATCGTCGCCCGGGCCGCGGTCACCGAAGCTTCGGCCCCAATGACCGAGGCTTTCGCCGAAGAGACCCCGGCCCGCGCCGCCGCAAGCGACGCCTCTGCCGAGGCAACCGCCGCCGCGGCGCCAAAGGCATTGGCCCGATCGATCTCGAACTGCCGTTCGGATGTGATGCTGTTCTGCGTCAGAGACTCGGAGCGCTCATACTGGCGCCGCGCGACATCCTCCTCCGCGCGGCGCTGTTCCAGAACGGCCTCGGCCGCGCGCACTTCGGCCGCGCGCTGTTCGACAAGCAGCGTAGCGTTTTCCACGGAGATTTCGGCGCGGCGCAGTTCTGCCACCATCTGGTTGCGATTGGCCTGCAATTGCCGCGTGTCGAGCTCGGCCAGCAGCGCGCCCGCCGCGACGAGTTCCCCTTCGTTCACAAGCACGGTGTCAATCCGCCCGGGCAGCTTGGCCGCAACGTCGATTTCGACCGCTTCGATCCGCCCGTTGCCGCGCGCGAATCCTTCCGCGTCCATATCGGAGCGGGTGCTTTGCCAGAGCAAAAAGCCGGATACGGCGACAGCGATGACGATCGCGGCTATGATAACGGGGCTGGGTTTTGCCACTGTATACTCGCTTGCTGTGATGATTCGGGCGTCCTTATTGTTCTTGCGACGCGCTTAAACCCTAGATCATCCGCATAGGGCTTCACAACCGGATTGAACGGCGCATCCCGTCACAGAACGACGTTGTCCACCCGTCCGAGCCGACCACTGGCAAAGTCATAGGACAGGCCCAGAAGGCCGAGAACGGTTTCGATTTCTGCTGCGTTTCTGGGCGCATAGACCATGACAGCGGTTGGCGGGATCATGCCCGCCGCGGCCATCGGATGCGGTTCTGCCCAGCCCAGATCAATGATTTTCGGCACTGCGTCCTCGGGCAGCATCATGTGCAGGCTGCCGTCCTGCGGTGGATGGACATGGGCGAATTCCCTGCCGACCATGAACGCCTCACGGCAACCGCATCCGCGCCCGTGTTCGAGGCAGAGCGCCTCTGCGCCCGGCACCGAGATCATCGAGGGCTGGCGGATGACAAAGGGAAAATCAAAGGCCCGTTCCCTGAACGCCCGAACCGTTGCGGCATCCGGGTTCTGGGAAATCTGGGTATGCGGGGCACAAGGCGTGGTCGCAGGCCTAGGCCCCTCGCGCGGCGGTATCTTCAGCACGGTATCGCCTCCGGCAGGTCGTGTTCCTTCATCGCCTTTACCAGGGCGGCGCGCATGGTCGGGACATGGGGAATTTCCCTGCCGGCGATCTTGGCAGGGCTGACCGGCTTGGGTCCGGTGATGTCGGGCATTTTTCGTGGTGCTCCTTTCGTGTCTTTTCAACTCAACCGAACCGAAAGGCGCTTTCGACAGCGCCCATAACGGGGTCTTCTAGCGTCTTGCGCCCAATGTCCGCGCTGCTGCGCCCGCCACAACGTGCAGCGGGATCAGGTGCTCTTCGCGCGGATGGGCCTCGCGGCCGCCCGGGGCATCGGACCAGCGCGCAAGCCTGCGGTTGCGTTCCTCGGGATCGGGGCAGGTCACGGCCTCGGTCAGCCAGGCATCGAACGCGCCGCCAACGATGTCGTCTCGCGCCCCGCCACGCAGGCTCTGCATCAGCACGGACATGTTGTGATAGGTGTTGCCGCTGCCGAGGATCAGCACGCCCTCGTCGCGCAGGGGGGCCAGGGCACGGCCAAGCGCAATGTGGCGCGCGGGGTCGAGATCGCTGGCAACCGAAAGCTGGACACAGCGAATGTCGGCATCGGGAAAGGCGACCTTGAGCGGCACGAAAACGCCGTGGTCAAACCCGCGCGTGGCATCCTTCGCAGCGGCAAGCCCGGCGGCGCGGATCAGCTCATGCACGCGCTCGGCCAGCGCCGGATCGCCGGGGGCGGGCCAGGTCAATTCATAGGTATGGGGTGGAAAACCGCCATAATCGAACAGAAGCGGCGGGGCGGGGTTGGTCTGGACGGTAAAGGCGGGTTCCTCCCAGTGGCCAGAGATCACCAGAAGCGCGCGGGGACGTTCGGGCAATGTGGAAGGCAGATCCTCCAGGAATTTCCGGTGCCGGTCCCATTCATCGAGCGGGCTCCAGTCCATGAAGAAGCACGGGCCGCCGCCATGGGGAATGAACATCGTGGGCATACGGGGCATATCGCATCATCCTCACCGGTCAGGCCATTCGAGACCTTGCCTTTCGTTGTATGGATAAGGAGTAGTTGAGTAATGTCGTTATTTAAAGTAGGGACGAAAAAGTAACTATAAAATCGAGCCGATCCCATGCCCAGAACGCCGCCACAATGCCCGATGGATTCGATCCTGCGTCTGCTCATGGGACCGTGGACAACCCACATCATCTGGGTGCTGAGCGATCAGGGGCCACAAAGATTTGGGGTGCTGAAACGCGCCGTGCCGGGAATATCGACCCGAATGCTGACCGAGCGTTTGCGGATGCTACAGCGCGCCGGGGTCGTCTGGCGCGAACAGGCCGAGACGATCCCGCCCGCAGTCACCTATGGCCTGACGCCGCGCGGCAACGACCTGCGCGGCGTTCTCGACGCAATGGGCGAGATCGCGGAACGATGGAAGACCGAGGGGGTATTTGAAGATGATGACTTGGGCGGGGCCGCTTCACCAAACTCGCGTGTGTGAGTTAGGCTGCGCCACCCGGCTTTTGCCTGTGAGCGCGGTCAGACACGTTGCGCCGTGCATTCGATATCACGTTCTGGAATCAGGTGATCGCCATGAGGGAAAGTAAAGTTGCCGATGTGCTTAGAGGGGCGAGGGAGGTCTTTCTGAAGTGCGGTTTTGAAGGTGCCAGCGTCGACGCGATTGCCGAAAAAGCCAAGGTGTCGAAGGCGACCCTTTATGCGCATTTCCCAAGCAAGGACAGGCTTTTCTTGAGCGTTTTACAAGCTGAATGCGACAGACTTTCAGAAGAAATCTGCCGTCCTCTTTCAAACGCGGGCGATGCACGAGGTGTCCTTGAAGAACTCTCTCGGCGGATGATCGGGTTGGTCATGGATGATGACTATATTCGCCTCCTGCGTGTTTGCATCGGCGCGGTTTCGGTTCTGCCGGAGGCAGGTGAAATATACATGGACGCAGGCCCGACGCGCGCCATCAAACACGTTGCGCAAATACTCAGAGACTTGCACGAAACGAGATCACTGAGCGTTGAAAACATTCAAAACGCCGCCAGTCAGTTTATTCACCTATCCATCTCCGGCGTCATCATGCCGCGATTGTTGGCCGTCGACCAACCCGTCGATGCACCTGAGCATTCAAAGAGGGCGGTTGACGCTTTTCTGGGGGTATATGGCTGGCGCAATGGCTTATAGCGTGGGACGTCCAACAGCCTGCCTTCTGGTGCTTCGACAGGCGCCATGCCGCGCCTCGCGGTGACGGGTCCGGTTGAACACTTGACCCGGATGGTGCCAGACACTAGCTACCTGTGGAGGTGCACCGACCGGACGGTACAGTTTTGAGTGAGCACATAACCCCAGCGGAAACCGGAAGCGCGTCTCGCAGGATACTGTCTGCGGCGCGCGCGATCGCCGCGCGTGCAGGTGCGGGAAAGATAACGATCGAGGCGGTTGCAAAGGAGGCAGGTCTCAGCAAGGGCGGCGTGCTTTACAATTACCCGACAAAGAAGGCCCTGCTCTCGGGGCTGCTGGATGCGATGCTGGCCGAGCACCGCGAATTGCTCGAGAGCGTGCCCGAGCGGCACCCCGCACGCACGCTCCGGGGCCATCTCGAAACGGTTCTACAGTCGGAAGAGGTGGATGGTGACCTGTCGATGGCGATTCTCGCGACCGCTGCATCAGATCCGCAACTGCTCGATCCGCTGCGGGCGGAATTGACCGACGACCTCGGGCGTATCCTGTCCGATACACAAGACGCGCCGGGTGCCATGGTGGCCTTTTGGGCAATCCAGGGGCTGCGTTTCCAGAAGCTGTTGAAGCTACCGGATGGCGGTGCGGACACCAGAGAACGCGTCATCGAACGATTGAGGGCCCTGATCGATGATCTCAAGTAAAAAAGACAAAAGCTGGAAGGGGATCGCTGCGGTTATTGCTGTGGCGGGGGCGGCACTCCTGATGGTGTCCTTTCTTCCTGTGTCCTTGGGCGAAGTGCTGGCCCAGACAGGCCAGGAGTCGACTGAACCTGGTGCCGAAATAAGCCAGGCGGGCGCGTCCGACAAGGAGGTCGTGGTCGAGGTGACCCGAGCAACGCGCCGGACCGTTACGCGCGGTCGCACCGTTGCCGGACGAGTCGTGCCGGCCCGCACCGTGGACATCGCGTTTCAGGTGTCCGGACAGGTCCTGCGCCTTGAGGTGGAACCGGGTGACAAGATCAGCAAGGGCGATCTGATCGCGGCGCTCGATCCGGTCGATTTCGAACTCGCCGTGGATCGGGCGCGGGCGGCCTTCGTCCTTGCTGAGTCCGAGATCAACCGCGCAGCGAGTCTTGCCGAACGGGGCGTTGCTGCGGAATCCCGGCTTGAAACCGCCCGCGCCGAATACGCGCAGGCGGAAGTTGCGCTGCGCGAGGCCGAGCGACGCCTCTCCCAGACGCAGATCGTCGCGCCTTTCGACGCGATCGTGGCACGCACATTCATAGAAGATTATGTCAACGTCACCTCGGCGGCATCGGTGGCACGTCTTCAGGACGTCAGCGAGTTAAGGATCCTGATTTCTCTGCCGGAAGAACTGGCGGCCGTCGCACGAAGCGCGCCCGACGCTTTCGATCTCGTGGCGAGTTTTCCGGCGGTGCCTGGCTACACGGCACCGCTCGTGCTTCGGTCCTTTGCAACCGATGCGAACAGCACGGCGCAGACCTATGATGTGGAATTCGCAATCACGGGCGATGTCGATTCGCGTCTTCTGCCCGGGATGACGGCCAGGGTGCGTCTTTCAAACGCAGCCGCCGAAGCCAGTGCACAGTCCGTCATGGTCCCGGTTTCGGCGATCGATACCTCAAGCCGAACCGAGCCTTCAGTCTGGATCTACGACGAACAGTCGGGACAGGTCACACGCCAGACGATCCGCTTGGGGCTGCCCGTCGATAACGAGATCGTGGTTCTCGAAGGTCTGGAGGGCGATGAATTGATCGTTTCCGGCGGGTGGTGGCGACTTCGGGACAATCAGACCGTGACGGTTTCGGGGCTCTGATCCCGCCCCCTTGACAGGACACGAACAGATCCATGGCATTCAGCATTTCAGGCGCAAGCATCCAGCGGCCCGTCGCGGTCTGGCTCCTCATCCTCTTTTGCCTTCTTGGCGGATATTGGGGGCTGAACACGGTGGGCCGCCTTGAAGACCCGAGTTTCACGCTCAAGACCGCGCTTGTCTTCGTGCCATATCCCGGCGCGACAGCAGTCGAGGTCGAGGAAGAGGTCTCTGACGTCATCGAAAACGCGCTGCAGCAGATGAAGCAGCTTGACCGGGTCGAATCCAAGTCGATGCCGGGCATGGCGCAAATCACCGTGGAGATCGAGGGCACATATGGCCCGGATGAGATTCCGCAAGTCTGGGACGAGATGCGCCTGCGCATCCGCGACGTAGAGGGGGAGCTTCCCGAAGGCGCGCGCGCGCCCATCGTCAACGATGATTTTGGCGATGTTTACGGCATGTTCTACGCTGTGAAAACCGAAGGTCTGACCCCGCGCGAAGAGCGGGATCTGGCCACGCGATTGCGGCTGGGGCTGGTGACCGTCGACGGTGTCGCCAAGGTCGAGGTTCAGGGCCTCACCGAAGAGGTGATCACGATCTCGATTCCATCCGCGCGCCTGACAGAGCTGGGCCTTCCGCCCAACCAGGTTCTGAGTGTGCTGAACGACGAGAACCTCGTCTTTGATAATGGCGAGATCACCGAGGGGCCGGCCCGGATAGGACTGTCCGTTCCGCCAGGTTATGTGACCCCCGAAGGGATCGAGGAGTTGCGGCTTGGCGCGGCCGGAGAGGTCGGGCAGGTCGCGATCCATGATATTGCCCGCGTCGCCCGCGACGAGGCGGAACAGCCCAGTCAGATCATCCGGCAGAACGGCACCGCGGCCTTCACCCTCGGGGTGTCGGCGCTGACAAACCGAAACGTGGTCGAGGTTGGCGCGGCGGCTGCCGCTCGACTTGAGACGTTGAAGGCTGAGTTGCCCGAAGGTGTCGAGATCACGCCGATCTACGAACAGCACGTCGTCGTTGATCAGGCCGTCTCCAGCTTTCTTCTGAGCCTTGCGATGTCGGTTGCCATCGTTGTCGGGGCGCTTATTCTGACAATGGGCTGGCGCGCGGGTCTCGTGGTGGGCGCGACCCTCGGGCTTACGGTTTTCGTGACACTGTTCTTCATGTCGGTGTTCGGGATCGCAATGGAGCGGATCAGCCTTGGCGCCCTGATCATTGCGATGGGGATGCTGGTGGACAACGCCATCGTGATCACCGAAGGGATGGTAATCGGCATGGCGCGCGGAAAGAGTGCGGAAAAAGCCGCCGCCGAGACCGAAAGTTCCACGTCCATTCCGCTGCTTGGGGCCACCGTGATCGGGATCATGGCATTTTCCGGGATCGGCCTGTCGCCGGATGCCACGGGCGAGTTCCTGTTCTCGCTTTTCGCGGTGATCACCATCTCGCTGCTGATGAGCTGGATTCTGGCCGTCACGGTCACGCCCTATCTCGGCAAGCTGCTGCTCAAGGCCCCAAAAAACACCTCGGACGATCCCTACAAGGGCGCGTTCTACGGGATCTATCGCGGGATGCTCTGGCTCGTGCTGCGCGCCCGTGTGCTGGTTGTGCTTATAATCGTGGGAATCACAGTTGTGTCGGTGATGGCCTTCGGGCAGGTCAAGCAGGCCTTTTTCCCGGCGTCAAATACCCCGCTCTTCTATGTCGAATTCCAGATGCCGCAAGGCACTGACATCAACGTCACCGACCGTGAAATGCGGCGACTTGAACAGATGTTCCTGGCCGAGGAGGGCGTGACGGATGTGACGACCCTGGTGGGACGTGGCGCAAGCCGCTTCATGCTGACCTACAGCCCGGAGCAGGCGGATGCCAGCTATGGCCAGCTGATCGTCCGGGTGGCCGACGCCGAGGCGATCCCGGCCATGGCCAATCGGTTGAACCGCGATCTGCCCGCCGCATTTCCCAACGCGCTTGTCCGGGTCGAAGAACTCGTTTTCGGCCCGCCCTCCGGTGCCGATGTGGCGGTCCGCTTCTCCGGTGCCGATCCGGTCATTCTGCGCCAACTCGCCGATGATGCAACCCGGATATACGCGGCCGCAGGCACAATCACCAATTCACGCACCAATTGGCGGCAGCGCGAGATCCTGATCGAGCCGATCGTTGACGAGTCGCGGATGCGGCTGGCCGGGACCTCGCGCAGCGCGATCTCCGATACCGTCCGCTACGGAACCTCGGGCTTGCGAGTCGGTGAATTGCGCGAAGGCGACGCGGTCATCCCGATCCACCTGCGGCTGCCTGCGAACGAACGCGACGGAATCGACCGCGTTCGTGACCTGTCGGCCTGGTCCGATGGAGCTGGCGCCTACGTTCCCATGGCCAACCTTGTGGAACGGTTCGAGCCGCGCCTCGTGGAGGCGCTCATTCACCGGCGCAACCGTGAACGCACCATCACCGCCCTTGGCGGCGCACGGGGGGATCTCACGGCGGATGAGGCCTTCAAAAGCGTGCGCACCGAGATCGAGGCCCTCCCGCTTCCCGAGGGCTACAGCATGGAATGGGGCGGGCAGTATGAAAGCTCCACCGACGCCCAGACCAGCCTTGGCAAGCAGCTTCCCCTCAGCTTTCTTGTCATGCTGACGATCTCGATCCTGATGTTCAACAAGGTTCGCCAGCCGCTCATCCTGTGGCTTGTCGTGCCGATGTCAGTGACAGGCATGGTGCTCGGGCTGCTCTTCACAGGCCTGCCTTTCACTTTCACGGCCCTGCTCGGCTTTTTGTCGCTTTCGGGGATGCTGATGAAGAACGCGATCGTTCTGGTCGAAGAGATCGACGTGCAGCGCGCGGACGGTGTGCCGGATTACAAGGCGGTAATCGACGGCTCTGTCAGCCGTCTGCGCCCTGTCGTGCTGGCCGCCGGCACAACGATCTTTGGCATGATCCCGCTCCTGCCGGACGCCTTCTTTGCGTCGATGGCGGTCACGATCATGGGTGGCCTCGCCTTTGCCTCGGTACTGACCCTTGTCGCCGTGCCGGTGCTGTACGCACTCCTTTTCCGTATCCGTCCACCAAAAGACGAAAGCGCCGACTCGAAAACCGGGACAGCCTCTGGCTGAAGTGATTCACGCTTCAAGTGGGTAGAACCGCCCCTTGAACAAAATGCGCTTGTAGCTTAACGCCAGCTTCTAAATCGTGGCGAAGGCGGGCGATCTTTTCCTTAGACCATCAACATTTCGTGCTTGTTCGAAGGTCAGCTGCGCTCGGAAAAGAGAATGTCGCCGCAAAGCGGTCCGTTCGCAGTATACGCAAAAGGCCCACCAGGGATGGCGGGCCTTCCGGTTGATCTCGGTGTATCAGTTGGCGCAGGCGCGGATGGCTTCGATGTCCGGCCCATTAGGCGACCGACCCAGATTGAAGGGGGCGGACGCATCGCGCCATTTGGCGTAATCGGCCAGATATTCGAGCTGGCTGAGATAGACCTTGGCCGAGGCGGGGTTTTCGCAGGCGGTCTCGATGATCACCTCATTGGCGAGTTCCTGCACACGCGCCAAAGTCTCGTCGTCGTAGCGGGTAATCTCGATGCCAGCGTCCTTGAACTGCTGATAGGCCTCGGTGGCGCGCTTTTCGGTAAAGGAAAGCGACCAGATCAGATTGGCCTGAGCCGCGATTTTCAGATCCTCCTGCGTTTCAGGCGAGAGCGCATCCCACGAGGCCTTGTTGATCATCACGCCAAAGACCGAAGCCGACTGATGCCAGCCCGGAGTGGCCCAGAACTTGGTCACCTGATGGAAGCCGCCGGAAAAATCGACATTGGGGGTCGAGAATTCTGCGCCGTCAATCACGCCGCGTTCCAGCGACTGATAGATTTCGCCACCGGCCATGGAGACCTGATTGCCGCCGAGTTTTTCGAGCAGGCGACCCTGTTCCAGACCGGACAGGCGCAGGCGTTTGCCTTGCAGATCTTCAAGGGTCACGATGGCCTCATTGGTACGGAAACCGGATTCGTTGTTGGTCACGCCGTAGGGCAGGTAGACCATGCCGAATTTGCCGTAGATCTCGTTATAGAGATCGGCACCGCCCCATTGTTCGATCCAGTTGACGTAGTCGATGGCGTTGAAGAGGCTGGCAGTGGTTGCCAAGGGGGAGAACGCCGAATCGCGGCCTGCCCAATAGCCCGGCCAATCCCCGCCTGCCTGAATGGTGCCGGATTCCACCGCACCAAACACTTCGCCTGCGGGCACGAGCGCACCGCCCTCGAAAAATTCGATGGTCAGGGCATCGCCGGTCAGCTTGTTGGCGAGGTCGACGAAATGCTTGTCGATCTCGATCAGCTCCAGAGAGCTGGGCCATGTGGTTGTCATGGTCCAGCTTTCCTGCGCGGCAGATTGCGTCGCAATCCCTGCTGCCAGGGCGAGGCCGGTCACGAGAGAAGTCTTCTTCAGCATGGGTAGTCTCCTTGTTTTACTTGGTGTAGAGCGTCTCTGGCAGCCAAGTGACCAGTTGCGGAAAGATGGCTACGCCGAGGCACATGATCAGGATGAGACCAATGAAGGGTAACACCCCGATGATGATCTGTGAGGTTTTGACCGACTTGGGCGCGATGGCGCGCAGATAGAACAAGGCATAGCCAAAAGGCGGCGTCAGAAACGAGGTCTGCAACACCACCGACATGAGAACAACAAACCACAAGAGGCTGACATCCATCTCTTGCACGATGGGCAGAAAGATCGGGAAGGAAAGCAAGACAATCCCCGTCCAATCGAGGAAAGCGCCCAAAATGAACACGATGAACAGCATCATCGTAATGAGCATCCACGGCTCCATATCCATGCCCCGGATGATTTCCTGAGTGGCACGCAACCCGCCGGTGATGTTGAACACGCCGGTAAAGGCGGTCGCCCCGATCACGATGAAGAGGATCATCGCTGAGGTGCGCCCGGTCTCCAGCATTGCGCCGTAGAAGCTGGTCAATCTGAACTTGCCGCGAAAGATCACGATCAGCAGCGCCAGCGCGGCCCCGATGGCAGAGGCCTCTGTTGCCGTGGCAATGCCCGCCAGGAGCGAGCCGAGGATGCCGAGGATCAGCACCAGGGGCGGTACGGCCTCAATCGCCAGCATCTTGAGCAGGGCGCTGCGGCTGACCTTTTCGTCCGGCTCAACGGCGGGGGCCATATCGGGGCGCACGAAGGCCACGATCACAACCCAGACGGCGTAGAGCAGTCCGAGCAACATGCCGGGGATCATTGCACCGGCAAACAGTTCGCCTACCGAGAGCGGTGAGTAGCTGGCCATCAGGATGAGCATGATAGAGGGCGGAATGAGAATGCCGAGGCAGCCCGAGGCCGCGATGACGCCGGTGGTAAGCGTCGGGCTATAACCATATTGCAGCATCGGGCGCAGGGCCATGACGCCCATCACGGTGATTGAGGCGCCGATGATGCCGGTGGTCGCCGCCAAGAGGATCGAGATGAACACGACCGCCAGTGCTAGACCGCCGCGCACATTGGACATCATCAGCCGGAGGGATTCGAACATTCGGTCGGTGACGCCGCTGTCCGAGAGAAACCGGGCCATCAGCACGAACAGTGGAATGGCAATCAGCGTGAAATTATCCAGCACATCGCCGAAGATGCGATTGATGACGATGCCCAGCACCATCGGCTTGCCCGCGATCAGCGCGCCCAGAACGGCGGTGCCGCCCAGCACAAAGGCCAGCGGATGGCCCATGAAGAGGCCAAGCAGCAGCAGGCCGAACATGCACAGGGCGATGACTTCAGGCGTCACTGCGCACCTCCTGACGATTTAATACGAGTTTCAGAACCTCTGCGATCCCCTGCAACAAGAGCAGGGCCGCCGCCGCAGCCATCGCCATCTTGAGCGGATAGACGGGCAATTGCACCGAGCCATAGGTGGTTTCACCCTGCGCATAGGACCGCATCGCAAATTCATAGGAGCGGGTCGTGAACACCCAGGCGAAGGGAAAGAAGAAGATCAGATAGCCCAGAGCATCGACAATACGGGCCGGGGTCTCGGACAGATTGGCGGTCAGCAGATCCACCCGCACATGCGCCTGATGCCGCAGCGCATAGCCGCCGAGCAGCACAAAGTAGAAGCCGAACATCTGCTTTGTGACATCAAACGCCCAGCGAGTCGGATCGTTGAGCACGTAACGCATGAATACGTCATAGATGATGAATGCCGCGAACACGATCGCCACCACAGAGACGATTCTGCCGATGGTTTCGTTAAGCCCGTCAATGGCGCGAATGATCATGATTTCCTCCGCCAGTATGCGTCGGCATACTATCCCGACACGGGCAGGATACAAGGCGAGGAATTGAGAAGAAGAACTATTTTAGCCCGGATAATTCACGAGAAGGCGGCGGAGGTATCGTAACCATCTGAAATGCTGTATGTTTTGGGTGCTACCGCCAAACATGCAGCTTTTGAGAGGACGACCCCCGCCATGGTCCAATCTACGTGCTCCACGCCCCGCCTGTCACCCCTCAATGGCAAGCCGATCCTGCTTGGATTTGACGGCGCAGACATGAGCTCCGACGCAGGGCTGACGCTGCTGCGCGAGATCGAGCGCGAGGCGGGTCTGGCGCAGCGGCTTGCAGATTGCCTG
This sequence comes from Roseovarius sp. 217, assembly GCF_000152845.1. Taxonomy (GTDB): domain Bacteria; phylum Pseudomonadota; class Alphaproteobacteria; order Rhodobacterales; family Rhodobacteraceae; genus Roseovarius. Next base: position 150,387 of record NZ_CH902586.1, on the reverse strand, counting down.
TGCGATCCGCGCGATCCGGCAAAAGTTCAGCATAGCCTGTGCGACATCATCCGTTTCCGGATCATGATGATCGCAGCTGGGTATGAAGACGGCAATGACGCGAACGCCTTGCGGCACGATCCCAGCTTCAGGATTGCACTGGAGCGCGGCCCGGAAACCGGGGCGGCATTATGTTCGCAGCCGACGATTCCACGCATGGAAAACCTGCCCGATACTCGCGCGCTGATCCACATGGGTCGCGAGATGGTCCGGTTCTACTGTCAGTCCTTTGCGCGCGCTCCAGGCCGGATCGTGCTCGATATAGATGATACCTTTGATGCGGTGAATGGCCACCAGCACCTGCGCCTGTTCAATGCGTTCTACGACGAGTTCGGCTTCCAGCCGATCGTCGTGTTCGACGGTGAAGGCCGGCTCGTGGGGATACTGTTGCGCCCGGCCCGCCGGCCCAAGGGAGCCGAGAGCGCGGCCCATATCCGCCGGTTGATCCGGCAGATTGCCAGGCATTGGCCCGAGACGGAAATCCTGCTGCGGGCGGACGGCCATTACTGCACCCCGGAGGTTCTGGACCTGTGTGACAGGCTCGGGCTGAGCTATGTCTTCGGTCTGTCAAAGAACGGCCGTCTGGCGCAAAACATCTCGGCTATGGAGGCATCGACGGCAGCGCGCTACACACGCACCCCTGGTCAGAAACTGCGCCGGTTCAAGACCTTTTCCTACGCGGCCCGGTCGTGGTCGAAACCGCGCCGCGTGATAGCCCGCGTCGAGGTTGGCCCAATGGGGCGCGATACCCGCTACATCGTCACCAATCTCGAGGGCGGTCGCGGCAAGCATCTCTACGAGAAGTTCTATTCCGCACGCGGTCAGGCGGAAAACCACATCAAGGCATGGAAGACCCATCTCCCATCAGACCGAACATCATGCTCGAAGGCGAACGCCAACCAGATGCGTCTGATGCTGCACAGTTGCGCCTACTGGCTCTGGTGGAAATTGCGCGCCGCCTGTCCAAGGAGATCCCCATGGCGCCGCGCCCAATTCGACACCCTGCGGCTGCATCTCGTCAAGCTGGCTGCAACCATCGTCGAGAAGAAGACCCGGATCAGCATCACACTGCCGACATCATGTCCGCGACAGGGTCTCCTCCATCTTCTCTTCGACGCGCTCGCCCCACCGAAAGCAGCCTGACGCGAGCGGCCCGACAACCCCGAAACATCAATCCATATTACCCAACAACCACGTCAACGACCGGCCAGCAAACCGGACGCAAACATCGGATGCGCGCGACAGACCCGAGATCCGTGAAACCGGCCCCGGGAACACATTAATGCAGCTTCATGAATTATCCGGGTTAGGATTGCAGAAAGACACGGTAACTACTCACGGTTTGTTCAGCCGGTGAGCGGCACTCGTCTGGCTTGACTTATAATCAGATGCAATCAATTTTACCTTTTGGCCACGAGCTTCCTTTTCCCGTGCCCCAGTAGTGCGCGCTGCCGCAAGCTTCAAAAATAGAGCAAGCCGGTCTTTTGCTGAGACATGAATGGAGATAACTGCGGTCGCGTCAGCTTCTTCCGAAATTGATCTCTTCCGTCCGGACGGCACCATGAATCTGGAAAACATTCTTTGTCAGATCGACACCAATCATCATATCCTCCATCTCGCTGTCCTCCTCTTTGCGTGGCTTTAAACACCACGAGCTTGGCACATTGCGATGCCGTCTCGGGAGGGCGGCAACCACTCCATCTGTAGTATTACTCCGGCACAGGGATGAAAGAACGGTCTTGCGTTCGAAGAGACCAAAAACTAACAATTGTTAGAACTGGAGGTCGCTGATCGAATGACAACCCCACTTCATCAATTGAAAATCATCGAGCTTGGTCACGTCATAGCCGGGCCTCTTTCATCAGCTCTGCTCTCCGATTTCGGGGCAGATGTAACAAAGATCGAGGCAGTCAACCGGACCGATATGATGCGCGACCTCGGACCCAAGGCAGAGGATGGGGTGGGCGTTTGGTGGAAGACGCTGGGCCGCAACAAGAAAACCCTGAGCCTGAACTGGAAATCGGACGAAGGCCGGGACATCTTGCGCAGGCTGGTTGAAGGTGCGGATGTACTTGTCGAAAATTTCCGGCCCGGTGTGCTTGAACGTGCGAGTGTCGGGCCGGAGACCCTGCACGAGTGGAACCCGAATCTGATAATCCTGCGTGTGTCTGGTTACGGACAGGACGGCCCGATGCGGGACGTGCCCGCTTTCGGGCGCGCGGCAGAGGCGATGAGTGGTCTCGCCCATCTGACTGGTTTTGCGGATGGGCCGCCGATGCACCCCGGATTTCCGGCAGCCGACAGCACGACAGGGCTGATGGGCGCTTTGGGTATCATGATCGCGCTGTTTGCCCGCGAAAAGGGGATTGCGCGCGGTCAGGTCGTCGATCTTGCGGTGTTCGAGGCATTGCTTCGGTTGATGGACTATCCTGTTCCCGCCTTGACGGGTGCGAAGCTCTCACCAGGACGCAATGGCTTGCGCCAACCGATGGACTTTGCGCCGGGGGGCATGTTCCGCACGTGCGATGGGGTGTGGCTGACCGTTTCCGCAGGCAGCGCAGAAACGGCGCAGCGGCTGCTGCGGGCGGTCGGCGGAGACGCTCTGGCCGATGATCCACGGTTCGCGACCCTAGACCTGATGTCACGGCATATGGTTGTGGTTTTTGATGCCATCAATGATTACGTCACACAGCGCACGCTTGCCGAGGTCGAGGCGGAATTCGCCCGCCATGATGCGGTCGCCTCGCGGGTTCTAAGCGTCGAAGAGATCACGACGCATGAGCAGATACGCCATCGCGGAGACATCGTATCGGTCGACGGAGAGCAGACGCAGGTCGTCGGGCCTATTCCGCATTTGAGCGCCACACCAGGTGAGGTTCGATGGTTGGGACGCCCGCCGGGGGCGGACACCCGCAACATACTGCGCGATATGGGTTTTGAAGATGCAAGGATCACGGCCCTTTGCGAGGCGGGTATTGTGGATTTGGACGGGAAGAGAACCACACCGTGACCTTTCGAATGACAGATGAACAGAAAGAAATCCGCGAACAGATCCTGCGGATTTGCGCGCGGTTCGATGATGACTACTGGTTGGAGCGGGATCGCAACGGTGGTTTTCCCTATGAGCTGCACAGGGCGATGGCCGATGGCGGGTGGCTTGGCATTGCCATGCCCGAAGCGGTCGGTGGTGCCGGTCTGGGGATTACCGAAGCGACCATCATGATGCAGGCGATCGCGGAGTCGGGGGCTGGCGCGAGCGGAGCCTCGGCTATCCACATGAACATATTCGGCCTCAATCCGGTGGTGAAGTTCGGGACAGAAGAACAGCGCGCGCGTATGCTGCCCCCCCTGATCGCCGGTGATGAAAAGGCCTGTTTCGCTGTGACAGAACCGACGACGGGCCTAGATACCACGAAGTTGAAAACCATGGCGATGCGACAGGGCGGCAGGTATGTCGTGCACGGGCAGAAGGTCTGGATTTCCACCGCGCAGGTGGCCCACAAGATGCTGCTTCTGGCCCGGACGACACGGATTGAGGATCTGACTGATCCGACTGAAGGGCTGAGTCTCTTCTATACCGATCTCAACCGCAATTTCGTGGATGTGCGCGAAATTGAGAAGATGGGGCGCAAAGCGGTCGACTCGAACGAGGTGTTCATCGATGGGTTGCCAATTCCGGCCGAAGACCTGATCGGCGAAGAGGGCAAGGGGTTCCGGCAGATCCTGCACGGGCTTAACCCCGAACGCATTCTTGTGGCCGGCGAATGCATTGGTATTGCGCGCAATGCTTTGGTGCGGGCAGCGAAATATGCCAGGGAGCGTGTGGTTTTTGGGAGGCCGGTCGGCCAGAATCAGGGTGTTCAGCATCCACTGGCGCAGGCCTGGGCACGGGTGGAAGCGGCCAATCTCATGGTGATGCATGCCGCCGCCCTCTACGATTCGGGAGAGGCGTGCGGAGTGGAGGCCAACGCCGCCAAGCTATTGGCCGCAGATGCCGCAGTTGAAGCGACCGAAGCAGCGCAGATTACATTTGGCGGGTTTGGATACGCCAAGGAATATCATGTGGAGCGTCTGGTAAGGGAGGCGCTTCTGTTTCGCCTCGTGCCCGTGACACCACAGATGCTTTTATCTTTCATCGCTGAAAAAGCACTCGGGCTTCCAAAGTCTTACTGACTAAAAGTAATGGGCTGGACGATGGCTCATTCTTGTCTTGATTATTTTTCTAACGCCCGTTAGATTATCTCCAACTAACCCGAATGGGACACAGGGAGGAGGCGTCATGTATAAGACGCAATACGGGTCTTCGCGAGGAGCCCTAGCGGCACGCGCAACCGTATATGCCAGCGACTTGTTCGCGGGCAAAACCGTTGTCGTGACCGGCGCTGGCGGTGGTCTGGGTCTGGCCATTGCGGTCCTGTTCGCCAGGTTGGGTGCCAGTCTTGCGATCAATGGACGTGACGCGGAAAAGCTGACCTCGGCCAAGGAATTTCTCGAAACTTTTGGCGGCAATGTGTTTGCCATGCCCATGACCATCCGCGACCCAGAACGGGTCGAGGGTTTTGTCGGTGAGGTCAATCGGGAATTCGGTTCGATTGACGTTCTGGTGAACAATGCCGGAGGACAGTTTCCCCAGGCGGCGCTGGATTTTTCCCCAAAAGGCTGGAACGCGGTCATCGACACCAACCTCAACGGAACCTGGTGGATGATGCAATCCACCGCGCGCCGCTGGGTCGAGCAAAAGCGTCCCGGCTCTATCGTGAATATCGTGGCCGATATTTGGCGCGGGATGCCGGGCATCGCGCATACCTGTGCGGCGCGGGCAGGGGTGATCTACCTGTCCAAGTCGGTCGCGGTCGAATGGGCACCGCACGGCATCCGTGTGAATTGTGTGGCACCGGGCTGTTGCGAGAGTACTGGTTTCAGTCGCTATCCCGAGGATGGTGCGGCAACCTTTCAGGACTCGAATCCGATGCGGCATGCAGGCGACGAATGGGATGTTGCCGAAGGCGTTGTTTATATGGCGGCCAATTCAGGGAAATTTGTGACCGGTGAAGTTTTGAACATAGACGGCGGTCAGCAGTTGTGGGGAGATCCCTGGCCAACAGGCAGACCGGATTATTTCCGGATTTCCTGACGCAAGCTACGAACCTAGTGGGGACAACAGGATTAGATGACAGCAAAAAGCAAATCAGCAATCGGCATCGGTGATCGTGCGATACTGGAGTGCAGCGGGATCGAGCGCCGGTTTGGCGGTATTGTCGCTGTCACGGGTGTGGATATCTGCATTCGGGCGGGCGAAATTTTTGGCCTCGTCGGTCCGAATGGTAGTGGCAAGACAACGCTTGTCAACGCGATCACCGGGTTTTTCCCGCCGAATGTGGGGACAGTCCGACTGGCCGACAAGGACATCACCGGCACGACGCCTCACAAGGTTGCAAAGCTCGGGGTCGCCCGGACATTCCAGAACCTCGCCCTGTTCAACGGGATGAGCGTTCTCGACAACATCCTGCTCGGGCGGCATATCCACATGAATCCGGGCGTTTTGCGCACCGCACTTTATTGGTGGGCGGCTCAGCGTGAAGAAATCGAGAACCGTAAAATCGTCGAGGAGGTGATCGAGTTTCTGCAACTTGAGAGCATCCGGCACGAGCTGGTCGATGGCCTTCCGATCGGGCTAAAAAAGCGGGTCGAACTGGCCCGGGCGCTGGTGGCAGAGCCGCAGATGCTGATCCTCGACGAGCCGATGGCGGGCATGAACCAGGAAGAAAAGGGGTATATGTCCCGCTTCATTCTGGATGCGCGGGCGGAACGCGGCGTCAGCGTGTTGCTGATCGAGCACCATATGGATGTCATCATCGGCATTTGTGACCGGATGCTTGCGTTGAACTATGGCGAAATGATCGCCAGCGGCATTCCGAGGGAGGTTGTGAACGACCCCCGGGTCATCGAGGCTTATATCGGAGGGTCTCATGGTTGAGGGGGCAAAAATGCAGTCTTCGGGGGACAATACGCTCGGCGCATTGCTGGCGCGGAACGCGTCGCGCCACGGAACGGATATCGCGCTTCGCGAAAAGGAACGCGGCATCTGGAAGGAAACCACCTGGGCCGAATATACTGAAGAGGTTCTTGAATGCGCGACTGGTCTTGAAACGCTCGGTGTCGCGCCCGGCAAGGCCGTGCTCATCCTGGGCGACAATCGTGCCCGGCTCTATATGAGCATGATCGCGGTCGCGCTGCTCGGGGGCTATGCGATGCCAGCTTATCCAGGCGCGACGCTCGAAGAGCTTCAGCATTTCCTTGGCGAGGTCGAAATCGTCGCGGCCGTCGCCGAAGACCAAGAGCAGGTGGACAAGATCCTTGAGGTGCGAGACGCAGGGGCTCGCGGCATTGCTCACATTATCTATGACGAAGCGCGCGGGCTTAGCTTTTACGAGATTGATGGCCTGATGTCCTGGGACCATCTAACCGCGGTGGGTCGGCACGTCCTCAACGAAGATCCGCATAGGCGCGAAAACCTCCTGCATCGGACCAAGCCAGAAGATCCGGCAATTTTTCTGCACTCGTCGGGCACAACGGGCAAACCGAAGGGCATAGTTTTGAGCCAAAAGAACGTTCTGGCCGCAGCGCGCAACGGGCACGCTGGCGGTACATTCGACGAAAACGAGGAAATCCTTGCCTATCTGCCCATGGCCTGGGTCGGCGACTACGCCATAACGGTCGCAGCCGCGTTGCTTCTGCGTTTCACTGTGAATGTGCCGGAGCGACAAGAAACAGTCCTTCGTGACATGCGCGAAATTGCGCCGACCTTCTATCTGGCAGCCCCCAGAAGCTGGGACCAGATGTTGACAACAATCCAGGTCGGAATGGAGGACTCAACCCCATTGAAGAAATGGTTGTACCATTTCTTCATGGACCGGGCTATTGCCGCCGAGACACGAAAGCTGAACGGCCAGGGCGGCGGGATCTTGGAACCATTGGGCCGACTATTGGGCGAGGCGATCATCTTCGGCCCGATCAAGGACCAATTCGGCATGAGCCGCTTGAGGAATGCGTTCACGGGCGGCGAGGCGATCGGCGAAGACACGTTCGTATTTTATCGCGCCTTAGGGATCAAGCTGCGCCAGTTTTACGGTCAGACCGAGAACAGCGCGATCAATGCAATTCAGTCACCAGAGGAGGTGCGCCTTCATACGGTTGGCAAACCCGTGCCAGGCGTCGAAGTGAAGATCGCGGAGGATGGGGAAATCCTGTTGCGCTCTGACAGCGTGTTCGAGGGATATTTCAACAAGCCCGAAGCAAGCGCAGAGGCCCTGGAGGGCGGGTGGCTGCATTCCGGCGACGCCGGCTATCTGGAGGAGGACGGCCATCTTGTGGTTCTGGGACGCGTGTCCGAAGTCATGCACACGGCAGGCGGTGAACGGTATGTGCCCAACTATATCGAGAACAGGCTGAAATTCAGCCCGTATATAAAGGATGCTGCCGTGATCGGCGCCGGTCTGGACGAATTGACGGCAATGATCTGTGTGGACTTCGAATCGGTAGGACATTGGGCCGAGGTGAACGGTGTACCTTACGTGTCCTATTCGGATTTGTCGCAACGCGACGAGGTAGCCCTGCTTCTGCGCGAGGCTTTCGAGCGGGTGAACAAGGTCATCCCCGAGCCGCTACACCTGAAGCGCTTCGTAAGTCTGCCGAAGGAGTTCGATCCGGACGATGGAGAAATAACCCGAACAAGGAAACTGCGTCGGAAGGTCGTTCAGGAACGCTATGCAGACGTTATCGCGGCACTCTATGACGGATCTAACGAGGTCCATGTAAGTGCGCAGGTGACTTACGAAACCGGTGAAACGGGGAAGGTCGACCGAACTCTTCCCATAAGGGAGGTATGAATGGACTGGGTCTTTCTGACAGAGCTTGCGATCAACGGTGCCCTTACGGGTCTGCTCTATTCGCTTTTTGCCATTGGCCTCGTGCTGATTTACAAAGCATCCTCGGTGCCCAATCTGGCACAGGGGGGACTGACGATGCTCGGGGCATACGTGGTTCTCGCGCTCGCGCGCGACGCGGGTCTGCCGATGTGGCTAGCCATTCCGTTGGCGGCAGTTCTCATGTTCGGCCTTGGCTTCGGTATCGAGCGTGTTGCTCTCAGGCGCCTCGCTGGACGTCCTGTTGTCATGATCCTGATGCTGACACTTGGCCTCGACATTTTCCTGCGGGGCACGACGCTTGCCATCTGGGGTGGGACGTCGCGTCCGATTGAGCTGGGCGTCAGCTATGAGCCGCTGTTTCTGGGCGATATCTTCATCAGCCGCATCCATCTCGTTGGTGCCGGAGTTGCGCTCGCGCTGTTTGTTGCCTTCATGCTGTTCTTTCGGACCCGGACCGGGATTAAATTACGGGCGATTGCGGACGATTACATGGCGTCGTGGTCGGTCGGGATTTCGGTAGAGCGCGGGGTGGGGCTTTCTTGGGCACTGGCGTCGGTGGTGGCCTTGGCGACAGGTGTCATATGGGGCGAAATTCAGGGCGTCGATCAGGCGCTTTCGCTCTTGCTCCTAAAAGGTCTGACGGTCGCTGTTCTGGGTGGTCTCGACAGCATTCTGGGTGCGGTGATTGCGGGGATCATCCTTGGCATCATCGAAAACGTCGGCGCAGATTTTCTCGATCCGCTTGTCGGCGGCGGGAGTCGTGAACTCATCGTCGCCGCAGTCCTGATTCTCACGGTCATGATCCGTCCGCACGGACTGTTTGGCCGCCACGACATCGAAAGGGTGTAGTGATGTTTTATCGACTTTCCGGTGTCCATCACGCCAACTTCATATCGGACAGCCGCATGTTCAAGGTTCCAGCAGACCGGAATTTGGCGGTGTTCTTCCTTTTGTTCGGACTTGGGGCACCGTTCATCATACCGTCGCTTTACCTGAACAGTTACATGCTGCCTTGGTTGATTTGGACGGCGGCCGCCCTGGGACTGAACCTGGTGACGGGATGGGCCGGGCAGCTTCATCTGGGCTATGCCGCCGTCATGGCCGTCGGCGCATATTCGGCGATTCACGCTGCGCGGTTCGGGGTGCCTTGGGAATTCGCTCTGATCATCGGCGGGCTGGCGTCGTCGGTGATAGGTAGCCTGTTCGCCTTTGCCGCCTTGCGGGTGAAAGGTCTCTATCTCGCGCTTACGACGCTGGCGATGCAGTTCGTGATGGACTGGGTTCTGAACCACTCACCAGCGATTTCCGGGGGCTCGCACGCCTCGCTCCAATCGCCGACGCTGGCGCTGCTCGGACAGGAGATCACCTCCGATACCGGCTTTTATTATGTCGCGTTTGGTTGGTGTGTGCTGGTGACAATCTTCATGCTGAACCTCAAGCGCACCGGGCTGGGGCGGGCGCTGGTCGCCGTGCGGGAAAAGGACTTTGCCGCCGCGATCCTAGGCGTGAACAGTTTCTACTACAAGATCCTGGCCTTCGCGACATCGTCCTTCATCGCGGGGGTCAGCGGGGCCTTGCTGGTCGCGACCTTCTTCTTTCTGGCGGCACCGGAGCAGTTTTCGGTAAACGTATCAATTCAGGTGCTGGCGATGGTGATCGTCGGCGGATTGTCGAGCATAATCGGCTCCTACTTCGGGGTTGCCCTGATCCTGCTAGTGCCGGGCTTGGTGAACGGGTTTGTCGTCGTGACAAGCCAATCGCTTGGAATGCAGATCAACGTTGAAACGCTCGCCCATATCCCGAACGCGGTCTATGGCGCGCTGATCGTCATAATTCTTCTGATCGAACCGCTTGGGCTGGGAAAGCTCTACGGCAACATCAGGGACTATCTGATGGTCTGGCCCTTCGATCAACTCAGAAAGTAAAGAGAGAACCCGATGCAGGAAAAAGTCGAAGCCCCGTCCATTCTGGTGATGAACAGTGTCGAAGTGCTGTACGACAACGTGATGCTGGCGATCAAAGGTGTTTCGGTTCAGGTGCCAAAGGGCGAGATGATCGCGCTTCTGGGTTCGAACGGCGCGGGGAAAAGCACAACTTTGAAAGCGATCAGCGGTCTTTTAAAATCCGAACGCGGACATATCAGCCGGGGTGAGATCACGTTCGAAGGGACCAACATTACCGAAATGCTCGCGCAAGATCGTGTGGAAATGGGTATCTGTCACGTTATTGAAGGGCGGCGTGTCTTTGAACATCTGACACCAGACGAGAACCTTACCGCGGCCGCACCGATGGGAATGTCCCGATCAAAGCTGAATGTGGAAAAAGACAAGATATACAGCTATTTTCCCCGGCTTGCCGAGCGCCGAAATTCGCAGTCAGGCTATCTATCGGGCGGCGAACAGCAAATGCTTGCCATCGGTAGGGCGCTGGTGACCCAGCCGAGCTTGCTGATGCTGGACGAGCCGAGTCTTGGGCTTGCGCCGTTCTTGGTGGCCGAGATCTTTGGCATCCTTCAAAAGATCAATCGGGAGGAGGGCATGTCAGTTCTTCTTGTGGAGCAGAACGCTCTCGCCGCTCTGGAGATCGTTTCTGAAGGATATCTGATTGAAAATGGTCGAGTGGTTATGCACGGCACCGCTGAAGCCCTGAAGGCCAATTCCGACATTCAGGAATTTTATCTCGGCGGTGGGGAAGGCACCGATTTTCATAATGTCAAGCACTACAGTCGACGCAAGCGTTGGCTGAGCTGATATCCGAAAGAGTGAACGTTAAAGGGGAATAATATGCAAGCACTTGCGAAGGCGTTAGCGGTTCTTTCGGTGACTGCAGGCCTTATGTCCGGTGCCAAGGCTTTGGCCGCGCCTGTCAAAGTTGGCGTTTCGTACGATCTCCGCAAGCCCAATACCACTGGCTCAGCGAAAATTTCGCAGGCGGCGGTGGATCCGATCATCTTGGGGGTCGCGCGCAAGGTTGTGTATCTCCGCAGACTGCCGATTACGACGCCTTCCTGCGGCGCAGACGTTGGTGCGCTGGAAGACTTCCATGCAAGAGGTCTGATGCCCTCGATAGCAGTGGCGGTCGACCCCCATGACGGCGGCCAGGCGCGCATCGAGATATGGGGCCGCCAGGTATGGGACTCGCGAATAGATGGGATTGCCGAACATGCCGTTATCGGTTGAAACGTGGTCCCGGAAGGTCCTCGAAATACGTTTAATGACGGTATGGCGGCAGAAGACGCAGTGTCACGCGGGGGATGCGTCGGAAGAAGTAAAGATACCCTGCACTCAGTCCAAAGGGAGAGAGAAATGGAACTCAAACAGCACGTCAAGGCAGTGGCACTTGCCACTGCCTTAGCATCAAGCGCTGCGGTCGCATCCGCCCAAGCCGAAGAGCCAATTCGGTTTGGCCTCTGCTTTGACCTCAGCAAGTCCTATTCCTTCGTCTCGCCACAGGTGGCGCAGGCCGCTCAGGATCTCGCGATGTACACCAACGACAACGGCGGCATCGAAGGCCATCCCGTTGAAATTATCGTCCGCGACCATGGCAACGAACCCCAGCGCGGCGTGGAATGTTATGAGCAACTCAAGCGTGAAGGTGTCTTCAACTTCTACTTCCTGTCTACGCCGGTGACCAACGCGGTGCTGCCGCGTGCCATGAAAGACGGAAATATCCTGATGCAAACTTTCGTCGGTCGCGGTGACGCAGTGGACGGTGAGGTGTTCGAATGGGTCTTTCCGGTTGGGCCGACTTACTGGCAGCAAGCGGCAAACGATGTTGCCTTCATCAAGGAGCAACTGGGTGGCAATCTCGAAAACGCAAAAATCGGCTTCATCTATCTGGATTATCCGTTCGGTCAGGAACCGATCGAGATTCTGAAGGCCATCTCCGAGAAAGAAGGTTTCGAGCTGGACCTCTATCCGGTTCCGTTGCCGGGGTCCGACCAATCCGGCGCTTGGAGCAATATCCGACGCGACAAGCCTGACTATGTGATCAGCTGGCTTCTGGCTGGTGGACACGTGGTTGCGTCCAAGGAAATGCGCCGCAACCGCTTCCCGATCGACCGCTACCTGTCGGTGAACTGGATGAACGAGGTCGATATTAGCAATATTGGAGCGAAAGAGGCCAAGGGCATCCTGCGCGGGACCAATGTTGCCGGTGGCCAGGACGTGCCAATCGTCAAGACAATGCTCGAGACTTACTATGCCAATGGCAAGGGCTCAGGCCCTGAAAGCTTGGTTCGCGACGTGTATTACAACACTGGAATGGCGATCTATTCGACCGGGTTCGAAGCTGCGCGGCTGGCGATCAAGGCAAACGGATGGCCGCTGACGCCCGAGACCATGAAGGCGGCCTTTGAGTCTATCGAAAACTTCGATGCGAATGGCTTGATGGCCCCCCTGACCGTCACGCCCTCGGATCACGGCGGCGGCGGCAAGACGCGCGTCGAACAGTGGGATGGCGACACCTGGGTTCCGATGACCGACTGGAGCGCCGACTATCTCGATGTGGTCTGGGAAGTGATCAAGGAAAGTTCGGCGAAGTTCACGGTTGAATGAGTATCAACTTCCCCGCAGCGCAACAGCTGCGGGGGACCCCTCACGGAATCAAACCCGAAAAATTTACGACTAGAAGAGGCGTGGCTGATGAACCCCATCGATGTGACGATTGAAGACGGGATTGCAACGGTTTGCATAGACCGGCCCGAGCGCAAGAACGCGTTGTCGGTCGCAGCAACGAACGGGCTGACCGATGCCTGGGAGACAATCGAAGCCGATGACAGTGTCCGCGTGGCCATTCTTACCTCGACCGATTGCGGCGTGTTCTGCGCCGGGCTGGACCTCAAGGAAGCTGGGCAGATCGCGCGCGATGAAGGCGTCGATATCCTGATGAAAATGCGCGACCCTTTTCATGAAACGATGCGCGCCTGCAAGAAGCCCATCATTGCGGCCATGACCGGATCGCTGATGGCGGGGGGCATGATGCTGACGCTGAATTGCGATCTTCGCGTCGGTCTCAAGGGCACCAGTGTCGGCGTCACCGAGGTCAAGATTGGTCGTGGCTCACCTTGGGCGGCCCCGGCGCTGTGGATGCTGCCGCAACCTATCTTGATGGAATTGGTTATAACCGGAGATCTGATGCCCATCGAACGGCTGCATGCGTATGGGTTTACCAACTATCTCGAGAATACGCCGGACGCCGTGCGCGCGCGGGCGTTCGATCTTGCCAAACGGATCGCCAGCGCCGCACCGCTCTCTGTGGCGGCGGCCAAAGGCAGCGTTCGCGCCACGATGGATCTGGGCTGCGCTGGCGGTCTGGAAGCGGGCAAACGGCAGCACGAGGCCGTTTACGTCAGCAATGACGCGATCGAAGGACCGAAGGCTTTTGCCGAAAAGCGATCCCCGGTCTGGACAGGAACCTGATGGAGACCTTAATGACCAATCTTATTCGCTTGGACAGGGATGGCCCAGTGGGCATCCTGCGCTTCCTTCAGCCCGAGAAACGGAACCCCTACAGCATCGCGTTCGTCGAGGAATTGGTCACGTATCTGCGCGAGGCCGAACTGGACGATACGATCCGGGCCATGGTCATGACCGGTGGCGAACACTTCAGCAGCGGGGGTGACCTGGTCGGCTTCCAGGCTGAGATCGCCAAGGGCGCGAGGGCCACATCCGAAATGGTCGACAAGGTTCATGATGGTGGGCGCGCCGCCTATCTCTTTCGCAAACCGTTGATTTCCGCAGTCTGCGGCGTCGCGTTCGGTGCCGGTCTGAGCTTGGCCCTGTCGGCGGATATCATAGTGGCCGCCGAAGATGCCCGGATATGCGAGGTTTTTGCCCGTGTGGGCGGGTGTCCCGATACCGGATCGAGCTGGCTTCTTCAGCAACGCGCCGGCGCGGGGGTGGCGCGGATGCTTGTGCTCACGGGCCGCGAGATTGATGGGCAGACCGCGAAGGACCTCCGCGTTGTGGAAGAGTGCGTTCCGGCCAAACAGGTTGAGCAGCGCGCGCTTGAGATCGCTCACGAGATTGCCCCACATCCGATGTTCGGCGTGCAGACCGCCAAGCGCGTGATGCGCGCTTCGGCGGAATGTAGCTATTTTGAAGCACTGGAAATCGAGCGTGATGCCCAAAGCGTTCTGCTGTGCGCGCATGACTTTCCCGAAGCCATGAAAGCGTTCTCCGAAAAACGAAAACCCTGCTTCCAAGATCGCTAGATCTATTGAAGCCAAATCGCAAACTCAAGGAGACCATGCCAATGAAGGTGCTTGTGCCTGTCAAGCGTGTGATCGACTATAACGTGAAGGTTCGTGTCAAGGCGGACGGGAGCGGTGTCGATCTTGCGAATGTGAAGATGTCGATGAATCCGTTTGACGAGATTGCCGTTGAAGAGGCGATCCGCCTCAAGGAAGCGGGTAAAGCCGATGAGATAATCGCGGTTTCCATCGGCGTAAAACAGGCGCAAGAAACGCTGCGCACGGCGCTGGCCATGGGTGCGGACCGGGCCATTCTTGTGATTGCAGCCGACGATGTGCATCAGGATATCGAGCCGCTGAGCGTGGCCAAGATCCTGGCGAAAATTGTCGAAGAAGAGCAGCCCGGCCTCGTGCTCTGCGGCAAGCAGGCGATCGACAATGACATGAACGCGACGGGTCAGATGCTCTCGGCGCTTCTGGGCTGGTCACAGGCGACCTTCGCCTCGAAGCTCGATCTGGACGGCGACACAGCACTTGTCACCCGCGAGGTCGATGGCGGTTTGCAGACCATCAAGGTCAAGACACCCACCATCGTCACCGTCGATCTGCGCCTGAACGAGCCGCGCTATGCGTCGCTGCCCAATATCATGAAGGCCAAGAAAAAGCCGCTGGACGAGAAAACCGCCGCCGATTACGGCGTCGATGTCACGCCTCGGCTTGAAATCACCAGCACATCAGAGCCCGCCTCGCGCGCAGCCGGTGTGATCCTCGGCTCGGTCGACGAGCTGGTTGCGAAACTCAAAGAATTGGGAGCCGTATGATGTCCGTTCTTCTTCTCGCCGAAGTCACCGATGGGGAACTGGCGCTCGACGCCACAGCCAAGGCCGTCACCGCCGCGGCCAAACTGGGCGATGTGACCGCGCTCTGCTGTGGGGCCTCGGCTGCTGCGGCAGGGGCCGCTGCGGCCAAGATCGCCGGTGTGAAAAAGGTGCTGGTGGCCGAAGATGCCTCCCTTGGTCATCGTCTGGCAGAGCCCACGGCTGCCCTGATCGTGTCGCTCGCCGGGGACTACAGCCATATCGTGGCCCCCGCCACCACCGACGCCAAGAACGTGCTGCCACGCGTGGCGGCGCTCTTGGATGTGATGGTGATTTCCGACGCCTCTGGCGTGGTCGATGCCGACACATTCGAGCGCCCGATCTATGCTGGCAATGCGATTCAGACCGTGAAATCGCGCGACGCGAAGAAGGTCATCAGCTTCCGCACCTCGACCTTTGACGCGGCGGGCGAACAGGCGGCAGCCCCCGTCGAGACCATTTCAGCGGCGGCCAACCCCGGCCTCTCTGAATGGATCGAGGACAAGGTTGCAGCCTCGGACCGTCCCGAACTCACCTCAGCCGGGATCGTTGTCTCGGGTGGGCGCGGTGTCGGCTCCAAGGACGATTTCGCGCTGATCGAAAAACTCGCGGACAAACTTGGGGCCGCTGTCGGCGCGTCCCGCGCGGCGGTCGACTCGGGCTATGCGCCGAACGACTGGCAGGTCGGGCAGACCGGCAAGGTCGTGGCCCCCAACCTCTATGTCGCCGTGGGCATCTCGGGCGCGATCCAGCATCTGGCCGGCATGAAAGACAGCAAGATCATCGTCGCCATCAACAAAGATGAAGAAGCGCCGATTTTCCAGGTGGCCGATTATGGCCTCGTGGCGGATCTCTTCACCGCCCTGCCAAAACTCACCGAAAAGCTGTAACCGATACTGGAAGGCCCACCACCCGGCGGGTCTTTCCCGTGGGCGCGGAATTACTCGCCTTTGCCCAGTATGCTCTTGTTATGTTCTCCAAGCAAAGGGGCCGGGAGGTAGTCGTGCCTTGCAGGGGTAGCCGAAAACCGAACTGGTGGGCGTGTCGTCCAGATGGCGCCTTCCGTTGGATGATTGATCTGCTGAAAGAAACCGGTCGCGGCAAGATGAGGATCGCTGGGCAGGTCCGACAGGTTTCGGACCGGCATAGCGGGAATGTCGGCCTGTTTCATCAGGACAAGCCATTCTTCAGTTGTCCGTGTCAGCGCGATCTGCGCCACCAGATCGTAAAGTGCGCCAATGTTTCGGCTGCGGGTATCCATATCGGTAACCCATGGGTGGGCGAGCATGTCATCGCGCCCGACCGCCTTGAAGAACCGCGCCCATTGCACGTTGGTGTAGGGCAGGATCGTGATGAACCCGTCCGATGTCTGAACCGGGCGGCGGTGGGGGACCAGCATGCGATTATAGCCGAAATCCTGTGGTGTGTCCTCGAAAGTGGCGCCATCCATGTGCTCAACCAGCAGGAACGCCGAAAGCGTCTCGAACATCGGCACCTCGACATGCTGGGCCTCGCCCGTGCGCTCGCGGTGGAACAGGGCCGCCATGACGGCATAGGCCGCCGTGACGCCGCCAAGCTTGTCGGCAAGGATCGTCGGAGCATAGGCGGGCGCGGCCTCAGGGTCGCGCATTGATGCCAGGCTGGCCAACCCCGAGACCGACTGGACGATGTCGTCGAAGGCTGGTTTGGCGGCATAGGGCCCGTCCTGCCCGAAGCCGGTGGCGGATACCGTAATCAGATTCGGGTTCTCGCGGCGCAATGTGTCGGGATCGAGCGACAGTCGGGCAAGCGCTGCCGGTCGGATGCTTGAAATCATCACGTCAGCATCTGCCAACAGCTTGCGGAGACGGTTGCGATCGGCTGGCGTCTTGAGGTCGAGTATAACACTACGCTTGTTGCGGTTGGCCCCCAGAAAGGCGGCCCCCATCAACTTGTTGCGTGACGGCTGGACCTGGCGCAAGAGATCTCCCTCGGGGCTTTCCACCTTGATCACATCCGCCCCCAGATCGCCCAGCATTTGCGTGGCTAGGGGGCCGAAAACCACCGAAGTCAGATCAATAATCTTCACGCTATCAAGGATGGCGGGCTTCTGCGCGGCAGTCATCTATGTGAGCATCCTGTTTTATGCACGAGGGTCAAACTCGGCGCGGATGGCTTTACCGTCCGCGTCGAAAGCCGGGCAGGCGCCAAGGGTCGTCTCTCCGAGGCTGCGCCGAATCGGGGGCGCAGGAACTTTGATTTCGCCAGACGGCGTGCCGATGGTGGATCGGTCAAGCTGCGGATGGCCGGAAAGGGACGCCACGTCGTTCACCGCCCCGGATGCTATGCCCGCAGCGTCGAGCAGCTTCAGCATCTCGGCGCGGTCATGCGAGGCGAACACGGTCTTGATGAGCGCTTCGAGCGCGGGCTTGTTGTCAATTCGCGCCGTGTTGTCATGAAACCGGGGGTCGGCTGCCAGAGTTGCATCGCCCAGTATGTGTTCACAGAACCGTTGCCATTCGCCGCTGTGCTGCACGGTAATGACGACAAGCTGACCGTCCTTGCACTCATAGGCGCCGTAGGGGCAGATCACCGTATGGTTCAGACCGACGCGGGGCGTCGGTTTGCCAAGATAGTCGTGATAGAGCAGCGGAACCGACATCCAGTCGGCCATCACGTCGAACATGGCCACCGAAACGCCGCTACCTTTGCCGGTGCGCTCACGCCCGATCAGCGCTTCGCAGATCCCGGCATGGGCTGTCATGCCCGTGGCGATGTCGCAGACCGACACGCCAACCCGCCCCGGCCCGTCCGGCGTGCCGGTCACCGATGCCAGGCCGCTTTCGCATTGCACCAGAAGGTCATAGGCCTTGGCGTTGCGCATCGGGCCGTCTTCGCCGTATCCGGTGATGTCGCAAGTCACGAGACGCGGGAACCTCTCTCGCAGACTCGCGGAATCCAGACCCAGCTTTGCCAGGGCGCCCGGCAAAAGATTTTGAATGAACACATCCGCGTTTTCCAGCATTTTCAGCAGGATATCGCGATCTTCTGCTGCTTTGATATCCAGTGCGACCGATTCCTTGCCCCGGTTTAGCCATGTAAAATAGGCGCTTTCGCCGTTGGCGGCAGTATCATAGGCGCGCGCGAAATCGCCCACGCCCTTGCGTTCGACCTTGATCACCCGCGCACCGGCATCGGCAAGCCGCGAAGAGCAAAAGGGCGCCGCCACCGCCTGTTCGAGCGCGATGACGAGCTTGCCGGAAAGGGGGGCTGAACTTGAATCTGACATGGCGTTCTTTCAAGTGAACCTATGGGATTGACAAAATCTAACAGCTGTTAGAAATATTATCAATACGATTAACCAGGAATGGACCATTTGAGGAGAATGCCGGTGCCGGACGCCACAGGACCAGACCAGATATTCCAACGCGCGCTGACAAACGGGGAGATCATGCTGCCCAGGTGCGATGATTGCGGAGCCTATCATTTCTTTCCAAGGGTCCTGTGTCCGCACTGCCATGGGACCGCGATCTCTTGGCATCCCGCCAGCGGCAAGGGCCGGGTCCACACCACCACTGTCGTGCGTCAGAAGCCCGAGCGCGGCGGCGACTATAACGTGTGCGTGGTGGAACTGGAGGAAGGCGTTCGGATGATGAGCCGGGTCGAAGGCATTGCCCCCGGTGACATTGTCATCGACATGGCCGTGACAGCCTTCGTGGGCGAGGCCGAGGGCCAACCGGCTGTGCTTTTCAAGCCAGTGGAGGTATAACTCATGACCGCTAAACTTCGGGGAAAATCCGCCATTGTGGGAACCGGGCACGCGGGTTTCGGCGAGGCAAATGGGCTGACGGCCTATGATGTCATGGCGCAATCCGCACTTGCGGCACTTGGCGATGCGGGGCTGAAGCTGTCCGATGTGGACGGTCTGTTCTGCACCATGATGGAAGACAGCATGCCTGCCCTTATGGCGGCCGAATATCTGGGCATTCAGCCCAGGTTCATCGACGGCACCATGACGGGCGGGTCGTCCTTCGTGAATTACCTGACCTCCGCCACAATGGCGCTGGAGGCTGGCCTGTGTGATGTGGCGCTGATCGTTTATGGCTCCAACCAGCGCACCGCGTCGGGCAAGCTGGTGACGGCCTCGCGCCCGCCCGCCTATGAGGCGCCCTATAATCCGCGCTATCCGATTTCCGCCTATGCGATGGCAGCGGCCCGGCACATGCACCTATACGGCACCACCCGCGAGCAACTGGCCGATGTGGCCGTGGCCGCGCGGGCCTGGGCGCAGCACAACCCCGAGGCATTCGAGCGCGGCCCGCTCAGCCGCGAGGATGTTTTGGGCGCGCGTATGGTGGGCGATCCGTTGACTGTGCGCGATTGTTGTCTTGTCACCGATGGCGGCGGGGCGATCGTGATGGTTCGCGCCGACCGTGCCAGGGACTTCCCTAAGGCCCCGGTTTACGTTTTGGGCAGCGCGGCGGAAAGCTCGCACCGGCAAATATCGCAGATGAAGGATTTCACCGTGACCGCCGCCCGCGAGTCGGGCGCACGCGCCTTTGCCGCGGCGGGCGTGTCGCCTTCGGACATTCAAGCGGTCGAGCTTTACGATGCGTTCACTATCAATACGATCCTATTTCTGGAAGATCTCGGCTTTTGTGCCAAGGGCGAGGGCGGTGCCTTTGTCGAGGGCGGGCGCATCGCGCCGGGCGGGGTCTTGCCGGTGAATACCAATGGCGGGGGTTTGTCCTGTGTGCATCCCGGCATGTATGGCATTTTCACCGTGATCGAGGCGGCGCGGCAGATCCGTGGTGATGCACCCGGCATTCAGTTGAAGGATGTCGACCTGGCGCTGGCGCATGGGAACGGCGGTGTACTGTCCAGTCAGGTCACGGCAATCTTGGGTTCGCAAAACACGCTCTGACAGCGATCGAGGGAGGAAATATCATGCCATTGGATTTCGACGCGCTATCGAACTGGGACTTCGAAGAGATCGAGCAGACGCTGACCGAGCGGGATACGATCCTTTATGCGCTCGGCCTCGGGTTCGGCGAGGATCCGACCGACAGGAAAGAGTTGGCCTTCGTCTATGAAGATGGGCTGAGGGCCGTTCCCTCGATGGCGGTCACGATGGGGTATCCGGGCTTCTGGCTGCGCAATCCGAAAACCGGGGTGAACTGGCAGAAGGTTTTGCACGGCGAACAATGGCTGGATATCTACAAACCGTTGCCGGTCAAGGGCAACATCATCGGCCGTCCCCGGATCGACTTTATTTCCGACAAGGGCGAGGGCAGGGGCGCCGTCATCTATCAAAGCCGCGACATCATTGACGCCGACACCGGCGACAAGCTGGCTCGCGTGGCGATGTCGGCCTTCTGCCGCGGCGATGGCGGGTTCGGTGGCGAAAACAGGCCCGGCCCGGCCCCGGCGGCCTTGCCCGACCGCGCGCCCGATCATGTCTGCGATATCGAAACACTGCCGCGCCAGGCGCTGGTTTACCGCCTTAGCGGTGACATGAACCCGCTTCATGCCGACCCGGATGTGGCGCGTTCGGTCGGGTTCGACCGCCCGATCCTGCACGGCCTTGCGACCTATGGTCTGGCGGCGCGGGCGATCCTCAAATCGCTGCTCGATTATGACGCCGCCCGGCTTGTCGGGCTGGACGTGCGGTTTTCCGCCCCGGTCTATCCCGGCGAGACCGTGCGGTTTGAGATCTGGGAAGAGGGTGGCGAGGCCCGGTTCCGCGCTTCGATCCCGGCCCGCGACGTGGTGGTTCTAAACAACGGGGCTGCGCGTTTCGCGTGAGGGAGGGACGATGACACAGCCGCTCAAGGATATCCTGGTGCTGGATTTCAGTACCCTTCTTCCCGGCCCGATGGCCACGCTCATGTTATCCGAAGCCGGGGCCGAGGTTATCAAGTTCGAGCGTCCGGGCACGGGCGAGGATGCGCGCCTGACCGCGCCGAAAATAGACGGGGAGAGCATTGGCTTCGCTGTTTTGAATCACGGTAAGCGGTCGGTGGCAATCGACCTCAAGTTAAAGGGCGCAATGAATGTTCTACGCCCTTTGCTTGAAAAGGCCGATGTTCTGGTAGAGCAATTTCGCCCCGGAGTGATGGACCGGCTCGGTCTGGGATACGAGGCCGTGCGCGAGATCAATCCCGGTCTCATCTATTGTTCGATCACCGGCTATGGACAGACCGGCCCGAAGGCTTCGACTGCCGGGCACGATCTCAATTATGTGGGCGATTCGGGGATTCTGTCGTTGAGCCGGGGCCCGGATGCCCAGCCAACCATACCCTTCGGGCTGGTCGCTGATATCGGGGGCGGAACCTATCCGGCGGTGGTGAATATCCTGCTGGCCCTGATTGCGCGGCAGGCAAGCGGTCAGGGGACGCATCTGGATATCGCCATGTCCGAGGGGGCGTTTGCCTTTGCCTACTGGGCCCATGCCGAAGCTGTGATCGCCGGGCAGAACATCGAGAGCGGCCACAACCGCCTGACAGGCGGTCTGGCCCGGTATCGGCTGTATACGGCTGCGGATGGACGTCAGATTGCCGTTGGCGCGTTGGAAGAAAAGTTCTGGCAGTCGTTCTGCGATGTCATCGGCCTGCCGCAGGAGCTTCGTGATGACTGGTCCGACCCCAATGCCAGTGTTGCGGAAGTGACGCGCCGTCTGGGCGACCAGCCCTCGACCCATTGGGAGTCTTTGCTGGCCGCGGCGGACTGTTGTTGTTCCGTCGTGAAAACGCCCGCCGAAGCTGCGGCGGATCCGCATTTTATCGCACGCGGCGTATTCGCGCGAAAGCTGAACATTTCTGGTCGGGAGGTACCGGCGCTGCCGCTGCCAATTGCTCCGGAATTCCGATCTGCGGCAGGTTCGGCCGGACGTGCTGCGGCCTTGGGGGAAGATAATACCCGCTTTGGCCAGAACTTGCGAAAGACAGAATAAATCTCATTGACCCGCAGGTTTCCGGATTGTAATCTAACAATTGTTAGAAAAAGATGGAGAGGTCCATTGGCCCAGCCCCACGACGACCTGCCGGCGGAGGCCGAGCGCTATGTCATGCCGTCGCACTTTGTTGAAAGCGACAGCCTCGAAGTGCAGGGTTTCGTCACATCGGCTTTGCGCAATCTTCCTGTGGGCGCGACCAAACGAGACAAGGCGATCCGCCTGTTCGAGGCGGTTCGCGACGACATCCGTTACGACCCGTATTGTTTTGCGCTGGATGAAGATTCCTACCGTGCCAGCCGGATCGCTGGGGTGAAGGCAGCGTACTGCGTCCCCAAGGCAATCCTGCTTGCAGCCTGTCTGCGCGCCGTCGGTATCCCCGCCGCTTTGGGGTTCGCAGATGTGCGCAACCACCTGAATACACCCAAGCTGCAGGAGCTGATGGGGACCGATCTCTTTATCTATCACGGCTACGTTCAACTGTGGCTGGGTGGTGAACCTTACAAGGTAACACCCGCTTTCAACATAGAGATGTGTGAAAGATTCGGGGTCAAGCCTCTGGTCTTTGACGGCTATCATGACGCTCTTTTCCACGAGTTCGACGAACAGGACCAGCGCCACATGGAGTATGTGAACGACCGGGGTCTTTATGTCGATGCGCCGATAGGTGAGTTCCTGAAGGCCTTCAAGGAAACCTATCCGAAACTGGAGGAGTTCACCCGCGTTCGGATTTCCAGAGATTCGAGCGGGTATGATTCCGCTTTTGCAGCGGAGCCGGCGACGTGAAGTATTTGGAAGATTTCGCACCTGGCCAGGTGTTTCACTTTCGCAGCGCCCCGATGAGCGCACAGTCCATAAAGGCCTTTGCCCAGGAGTGGGACCCGCAACGGCTGCACACCGACGAAGACTATGCGACCGCGATACATGGCAGCCTGATCGCCTCGGGATTTCAGACCGTGCTTGAGGTGTTCAAACCTGTCGTGACGGATTTGATGACCGGCATGGCGAACATAGGCGGCATGGGCTTTGACAATCTGCGCTGGCTGCTGCCTGTCCGCCCGGATGAACCCCTCGATATCGAAATGACGATCAACTCGGTCACGCCGTCCAAAAGCAAGCCCGACCGAGGTGTTATGCACTATACGCTCAGCGCCAGGAACCCCAAGGGCGAGGTCGTTCTTTCAGCTGACGCCCCATTGATGATGAAGCGAAAACGAAATGACACAGACTGATATGCTTTCCAGCGACCAGGAAGACCTTCGCCTGCTGCGCGAGAGCGCACGCACCCTGTTTGAACGGGCTGGCGGAAGTGGAAGGGCCAGAAAACTGCGTGACGCCAGTGGCGGCTGGGATTCGGACATGATCGGTGAACTGGCTGGGGCCGGCGTTTTCGGCGTGACGGTGCCCGAAGCAAATGGCGGGCTTGGCATGGGCCTCGCCGCCGGGGGCGTCATCGCCGAGGAAGTCGGCCGCGTGATCGCCCCGGAACCGGTGGTGTTGACGATCGGGCTGAGCCTCGGCCTTCTGCGTCGCCTTCGCCCGGATCATCCGAAGATGGAGCAGCTCATCAACGGCGAAACTACCTTGGCGGTGGCCTGGCAGGAACGCGGCCCGGGCGGAGCGCCCGCTGATGCGACATGCCGCTACGCAGACGGAAAACTGACCGGCAGCAAGGCCTGGGTTGTCGGCGCGGCCGGGCCGCATGGTTTCCTTGTCGTGGCTAGGGGGCACAATGGTCCGGTTCTGGTCCTGACCGAGGCCACCGCGGCCGGACTTTCCTTCGACAAGCGCGTGCAGGCCGACGGCAGTTCGCTGGGCGAGCTTTCGTTTTCCGGAACTCCGGCAGAGCAACTGGCTGAGGGTTCCGCGGTCCAGGATGCGCTCGCCGAGGCGATCAGCGATACAACGGCGCTGGCCGCCGCCGAGCTTGTGGGCCTGAGTGATCGCGCATTCGAAATTACTCTGGACTACATCAAGACCCGCGAGCAATTCGGCAAGCCCATCGGGACGTTTCAGGTTCTTCAGCACCGCGCCGTGGACCTGCACATCATGCGTGAGGTTGCACAGGCGACCGTGCGCGAAGTTCTCGCGCAGATGGACTGCGAAACCGACCAAAAGATCCGCACGCGGCTTGCCAGCCGTGCCAAGGCGCGTGCGGTCACCGCCGCCAGGAGGATCACGCGAGATGCGATCCAGATGCACGGGGCGGTCGGCTATACAGACGAGTATGATATCGGGCTTTACCTGAACCGCGCGCTCGTCCTGTCGGCTTGGCTGGGCGACGACGCCCATCACCGAAGGATCTGGTTCGAGACGCGCGAAGAAGAGGGGGCAGCATAATGACCGACTGGAACGCAATGAGCGACGCGGAATTTCGAAAGGAGATCCGGCAGTTCTTTGAGGCGGAATACCCCGATGATCTGCGACATCTGCCGTACCGTCCGAAATTTTCCGAAATCGAGCATTGGCACCGCAAGCTTCACGCCAAGGGGTGGGTTGCCCCGGCCTGGCCCACGGAATATGGCGGCATGGGGCTGAGCGCGTCCAAGCTTCTGATCTTCTACGAGGAACAGCAGCTCTGGGGCGTGAACCGTGGGCGTGACATGGGTGTCCAGATGGTCGGTCCGCTGATCATCAAGTTCGGCACCCAGAAGCAGAAAGACTATTGGCTGCCGCGCATTCTGAGCTGCGAAGACATCTGGTGTCAGGGCTATTCCGAACCCGGAGCCGGGTCGGATCTGGCCAACCTGCGCACCCGCGCAGAGATCGACGGCGACGATTTTGTCATCAACGGCCAGAAGATCTGGACCACAATGGCGCATGATGCCACGCATATCTTCATGCTGGTGCGGACCGATCCGGATGCGCCAAAGAAACAGCAAGGCATCAGCTTTCTTCTGGCGCCGATGTATCAGCCCGGCGTCGATGTGCGTACGATCACGACGCTTTCGGGGGAACCCGAGTTTTGCGAGGTCTTTTTGGACAATGCCCGCACCCCGCGCGAGAACCTTGTGGGCGAGCTGAACGAGGGCTGGACGATGGCCAAGGCGCTCTTGAGTTTCGAGCGTATCTTCATCGGTTCGCCAAGCCTGGCCCAGAACGCCCTGGGTCAGCTTGAAAGCTTCGCCCGGAGCCGTGGCGCTTTCGACGATCCGGTATTCCGCGACCGTTTTGCCCAAGCCGCGCTAGATGTTGAAGATCACGCCGCGCTTTACGCCCGTTTTGCCGACCAACTCAAGCGAGGCGAAACGTTGGGCGCGGATGTCTCTATGCTCAAGATCTGGGTGACCGAGTGCTTTCAGCGCATCAGCGAACTGATGATCGAGGCGGCCGGACCCGATGGCGGCACTGTTGGCCCGCTTCAGGTTGGCAACGTAAGCGTGGATGTCTTGTCGAACTTCTACAAGGCCCGCCCGACAACGATTTACGGCGGATCGAACGAGATTCAACGCAACATCGTGTCCAAGGCCGTCCTTGGACTGCCTGGTTGAACCCACACTGACATCAAACGAAGGAACAGAATCATGTCGGACCGTTACGCAAAATATCACAAGATGAAATTCGACTACCCGGCTGATCGCGTCCTGCGCATCACATTCGACCGTCCCGAGTCATTCAATTCCGTGGACGCGGAAACCCACACTCAAATGACGGATATGTGGATCGATATCGACCGCGACCCCGACATCAATGCAGTGATCGTCACCGGCGCGGGCAAGGCATTCTCGGCCGGCGGCGATTTCAGCCTGATCGAGAACATGATCGGCAATTCCTACGAGATCATGAAGACGTGGAAAGAGGCCAAGGACCTCGTCTACAACATCATCAACTGCAACAAGCCGATCATTTCCGCCATCAATGGCCCTGCCGCTGGTGCCGGCCTTGTTGTTGCCATCCTGGCCGACATCTCGATCGCCGGGAAAAAGGCCAAGATCGTCGATGGTCACCCGCGCCTGGGCGTTGCCGCTGGCGACGTCGCGGCGATCATCTGGCCGCTGCTGACCTCGATGGCCAAGGCGAAATACTATCTGATGACCTGCAAGCCGGTTTCCGGCGAAGAGGCAGAGCGCATCGGTCTTGTGTCGATGTGCGTCGAGGATGACGAGTTGCAACAGATCGCGCTGGACACGGCTGTGGAACTATCGAACGGCTCGCAAAGCGCCATTCGCTGGACTAAGTATTCGCTCAACAACTGGCTGCGCCAGGCCGGGCCGATCTTCGATGCCTCGACGGCGCTGGAAATGCTCGGCTTTATGGGCGAGGATGTTAAGGAAGGGGTTCTGTCGCACCGCGAAAAACGCGCGCCGAATTTCCGCAAGGACTGCCCGCTTTGATCCACACACGGTCAGGGAGGCATGGTCATGTCTGACGATATCTACCGGGACATCGCACAAGCCTATGCCGCCGCGGCCGAAAAGGCCCCGGGCCTGAAAGCGCGATTCGCGGCGGTCGGGTTCGATCCGGCCGCCGTCACATCCCTGGCGGATCTGTCGCACCTGCCGATGATGAAGAAGGAAGAGCTTCTCAAGCTCCAGCGTGACACCCCGCCCTTCGGCGGGTTCCTCGCCGCTGATCTCAAGGATATCGGGCGGATCTACGTCTCGCCCGGCCCGATCTTCGAACCCACACTTCCCGGAGCGGGGGGGCATGGTCTGGATCTGCTGTTCAAGACGGCCGCCGTGGGCGCAGGAGACATCATCCTGAACACCTGGATGTATCACCTCGTGCCGGCGGGGCTTTTGTTCGACGAAGCGGCGCAGGCTGCGGGGGCGACGGTGATCCCCGGCGGCGTCGGCAATACCGAACTTCAGGCGCAGATCATTGTCGAGGTCGGCGTTACCTCAATCTGCGCATCGACCGCTTTCTTCCTGACGCTGGCGGACAAGGTGATCGAAACCTATGGGCGCGACGCCTGGAAGGTGAAAACCGCGTTTCTGGGCGGTGAGATGGGCGACTGGATGGCCAAGCGCCGCCGGATCGAGGCCGAGTATGGCGTCTCCACCTGGGCCGCCTATGCCACCGCCGATCTGGGCCTTGTCGGTTATGAGGATGGCGGCGAGGGCTATGTGGTCCATCCTGATCGGGTGGTGCAGATCTGCGATCCGGTCAGCGGCGCGCAGGTGGCCCATGGCGAGCCGGGCGAGGTTGTGGTGACCGCGCGCGACGCCACCTGGCCGATGATCCGCTTCGGCACCGGCGACAGTGCATTCGCCCTTGAAAGCAACAAGGATGGCGGCGTCCGCCGCCTTTCCGCCTTGCAGGGCCGGGTCGGCGCGGCCGTGAAGGTGCGCGAGATCTTCGTCTATCCGCGCGTCATCGAGGAGGTCGTCATCGCAACGCCGGGCGCCAGGGCCGCGCAAGCCGTGGTGACGCGCGAGAACGACCGCGACATCATCCGCCTATCGCTCGTCCTGGAAAGCGGTGCCGATTCCGCTACCGCCGTGGCTGCAGCTGCCGAGGCATTCAAGCAGCACGCAAGAATCCGCGCCGATGCAGTTAATGTGTTGGCTGAACTACCGGAAGGGGCAGATCTGATCGTGAACGCGAAAGACGTCTGATCCCTCACGATCCAGTCCGGGATGGTCGTCAAGTGCTGGAACGACCGGTCATGAAAGCGCGCCGCCCGTTCCGGTCGTCCCTGAATCTGGCGCGTACGGCAAGGCCCCTGCACGCCAGGATTGATCTGCTGAAACTTCCTTAGTTCAAAAGGACCGCGGCATACCCAAGATATGCTCGGCCACATAGGACAGGATCAGGTTGGTCGAGATCGGCGCCACCTGATACAGCCGGGCCTCGCGGAACTTGCGCTCGACATCGTATTCGCGCGCAAAGCCAAAACCGCCATGCGTCTGGATGCAGGCATTGGCCGCCTCCCAGCTGGCATCGGCCGCCAGCAGCTTGGCCATGTTCGCCTGCGCCCCGCAATCAAGCCCGGCGTCAAAACGCCGGCACGCCTCAAAGCGCATCAGGTTGGCAGCCTCGACATTCACATAGGCGCGGGCGATGGGAAACTGCACACCCTGATTCTGACCGATGGGGCGATCGAACACAATCCGTTCGCCAGCATAAGCGCGCGCCTTGTCCACGAACCAGTAGCCGTCACCGATGCATTCCGCGGCAATCAGGGTTCGTTCGGCGTTCAGCCCGTCGAGGATGTGGTAGAAGCCCCTGCCTTCGGTGCCGATCAGGTTCTCGGCGGGGATTTCGAGATTGTCGAAGAACACCTCGTTGGTCTCGTGGCCGGGCATGTTGGCGATGGGGCGGACCTCCATGCCGCTTCCGATAGCCTCTTTCAGATCGACCATGAAGATCGACAGCCCCTCGGATTTCCGCTTCACCTCGCTCAGCGGCGTGGTGCGGGCGAGCAGGATCATTAGGTCCGAATGCTGGATGCGGCTGATCCAGACCTTCTGGCCGTTGATCACGTAGCGGTCGCCCTTTCTGACCGCCGTGGTCTTGAGCTTGGTGGTGTCGGTTCCGGTGGTCGGCTCGGTCACGGCCATGGATTGCAGGCGCAGCGCGCCGCTGGCGATGCCGGGCAGGTATTTCTGCTTCTGCGCGTCCGAGCCGTGCCGCAGAAGCGTGCCCATATTGTACATCTGCCCGTGGCAATGGCCCGCATTGCCGCCGCAGCGGTTGACCTCTTCCATGATGATCGAGGCCTCGGTCAAGCCAAGGCCCGAGCCGCCATATTCCTCGGGGATCATCGCGGCAAGCCAGCCCTCGCGGGTCAGCGCATGGACAAACGCCTCGGTGTAGGTCTCGGCGGCGGCGGCTTCGCGATGGTATTCCGGCGGGAACTGCGCACAAAGCGCGCGCAGGGCGTCGCGCAGGTCATTATGCTTTTCAGGGGCCGATGTCCGCATCGCCTATTTCGCTCCGGGGCCGGAGGTTTCGAGGATCTCCTCTTCGGCGCGTTGCCACAGTTCGAAGGAAATCGGGTTCTCGCTTTCTTCAAGGATATGGCCGACCAGCCCGATGGCCCGCGCCATCACACCGAAGCCGCGCACGATCTTCCACGGAAAGCCGAATTCGCAGCAGATCGCACCAATGGCGCCGGTCGCGTTGATCGGCAGCATCTTGCCCGATTTCGCCTCGGCCACGCCCTGAATCTTCTGGATCAGTTCGACATATTCGCCGGATTTTCCGTTCTCGGCCGCAATCTGGAACAGGCGTGGGGTGCGCGGGTCAACCGGCTTGTGCACCGGATGGCCCAGCCCGGGCACGATGTCCTTGCGGGCGCGAAGTTTTTCCACCGTATCCGCAGCGATGGCATCCAGATCGGCGCCGGTGCCGAGCCTGTCCTGCGGCAGCGCCTCATAGAGCATCTTCGATGCGCCCTCCATCGAGCCGACAAAGACCGTGCCCAGCCCGCACAGCCCGGCCGCCACCGCCGCCTGAAGCGATTCCGGCGCGCCCATATAGGTCATGCGCGCGACCAGCGCCGAAGGCGTGATGCCATGTTCCACCAAGGTGATCACGATGGCGTTGAAGACCCGGCTTTCCTCGGGCGTCGCCTTGCGGCCCGTCAGTTGCAGAAAGGCGAGATCGCCCAGGTTCATGTGGCCCAGAATCTCGTTCGGCAGGTCAAGGCCGCGCACGCAGATCTTGTCGGGGGTGCTCCAGCCGATGTTCGAGCTGATCCTTTCCTTGCGTTTTCCCATCAGACCGGATCCCACAAAAAGACATCCGCCGAAACCTCAAGCGGTGTGAATTGCGATTTGAGTGCGGGAATGGCGCGCTCGGCGATTTCATCTGCTGTCCAGCCATCGCTCGAATGGACGGATCGCACCGGGCGGGGCTGATTGAACAGGAATATCTCGTTCATGCGAACCCCGAAGATCTGGCCCGATACGCCTTCCGCGCGGTCGCTCATCAGGAAACAGGCCATCGGCGCGACCTTCGCAGGGGTCATCTGCTTGATCTTCTCGACCCGCGCCTGCTGCTCGGGCGTATCGGTCTTGATCGACGAGATCATGCGGCTCCAGGCGAAGGGGGCGATGCAGTTCGAGCGCACGTTCCAGCGCTTGAGGTCAAGCGCCACCGATTTGGAAAACGCCGCGATCCCCAGTTTGGCGGCGGAATAGTTCGCCTGCGCGAAATTGCCGATCAGCCCCGAGGTCGAGGTCATATGCACCAGCGCCCCGCTTTCCTGTTCGCGGAAGTAATCGGCGGCGGCGCGGGATGTGTTGAAGGCACCGTAAAGGTGGACCTTCACCACCGCGTCGAAATCCTCATAGGTCATCTTGTGGAAGAACCCGTCGCGCAGGATGCCGGCATTGTTCACCACCGCATCGATGCGGCCGAACTCCTTGACGGCGGCCTCAACCATCGCGCGCGCGGCGTCGAGATCGGCGACCGACCCGCCATCGGCGATCGCATCGCCCCCCGCGGCCTTGATTTCCCCGACGACCTTCTGCGCCGCGGTTTCGGTCTGGCCGGTGCCTTTCAGCGACGCGCCCAGATCGTTGACCACCACCGCGGCCCCTTCGGACGCTGCCATCAAGGCAATATCGCGACCGATCCCGCCACCTGCCCCGGTGACCAGGATCACCTTTCCCTCAAGTGCCCTTGCCATGTTTTTCCCTCCTCAACTTGCCTTGCGATATTTGTCCAGACCGCCGCTATGCATGGCCCGACCCATGAGCGGCGCGCCGATGATTTCTTCTGCCTTGAGCGCCGCCGCGATCAGCTTGTCGAGATCAATTCCCGTCTCGATACCAAGCTCGTGGCACAGGAACACGGCATCCTCCGTGCAGACATTGCCTGCGGCGCGCGCGTGGCCGTGGCCAGCGAACGGACAACCGCCCAGCCCGGCGATCGAGCTTTCGAACATGTCCACCCCCATCGACAGGGCCGCATAGAGATTGGCAATGCCAAGGCCGCGCGTGTCATGGATATGCATCCCGATCCGCGCATCCGGCGCCAGATCCCGCAGCGCGCCAATCATGCGTTTGACCGCCTCGGGGTTGCCCCAGCCCATGGTGTCGGCGATGACAAGGATCGGGACCGGAATGTCCTCTTCCTCGCAAATCTGCAGGATAAAGCGGAAATCATCAAGGATGCGCTCTTGCGGGATCGGGCCTTCATAGTTGCAGCCAAAGGCCGTCATCACATAGGCAGCATCGACCGTGTAGCCCTCCTGCTTATAGATTCGGACCCACTCGCGCTGTTTCTCGCGCATTTCGGCGGCGGAGCAGTTGTTGTTGGCCTGCGCAAAAGCCTCGGACGGGTAGAACAGCAGGCGAGCGTCGATATCGACCTCATGCGCGGTCAGCGCCTTCCGAAAGCCCTTGTCGTTCAACCAGAGCCCGGTGTAGTTCACGCCGGGCCTGCGCTTGATACGCTGGAACAACTCGCCGGTATCGGCCATTTGCGGCACATATTTCGGGCTGACGAAACTGCCCACCTGAATGCGTTTCAGCCCGGTCTCGCTGAGCATGTCGATCAATTCGATTCGCTGCTCGATCGGATAGATCTTCTTCTCGATCTGAAAGCCCTCCCGCGGGCCCTCTTCGCGAAATTCGACGAATTTTGGAAAATCGCTCATGTGTTCACTCCTCGGGTGCTAGGATTTCGGCGATGACCTGACCGCGATCGACCATATCACCATTCGAGACGGATATGTTGCTGGCCGTGCCAGCGGCGTTGCTGCGAATCGAGATTTCGAGCTTCATGGATTCCAGGACGGCGATCACGTCGCCTTCGGCCACAGTCTGGCCCTCTGCCACCTTGATCTCGACGATCAGGCCGGTCAGCGGCGAGGTCACGGAGCGATCCGCCGTCGCATCTCCGCCAACGAAGTCAAGCGGGGCCGCCGGACGGAAGATCAGGCGGCCTTCGGGCGTGTCCAGTTCGATCACCCCGGCGTGCTGCCGCGCGTCGATCAGAAGGACGGCATCGCCCTCGTTCAGGCGCCAGCGGCCCGGCGTGATTTCACGCGCTGTCAGGGTCACCGCATCGCCGTTTTCCGAAAGGACCGTGTATCTGTCTTTGGGTTTGACGGGTCCGACGCGCAATTCCTCTGATATGCCGACGGAATCCGTGAGGGTCACACGCTGTCCCGCCTCGATCGCATCGCCGCCCAAGCCAAGCCGCCAACCGGTGAAAATGTCACGGTTGGTCCAGGGATCTGCCTCTGCATCGCGGCGCAACGCTGCCACAAAGAGAATGGCGGCGGCGGCTTTCCAAAGTTCCGGACGGGACAGGGCGCGTGGCTGCGTCAGTGCGTCGAGGCGCCCGTCGATCCACCGGGTATGAACCTGCATCTGCCCGAATTCAGCGTTGCCCGCCAGCGCCCTGAGGAAGGCGCGGTTGGTCTCAACCCCCTCCACCGCGACATGATCGAGTGCTGTCGCCAGCCGCGCCAGCGCGGTTTCCCGGTCGGGCGCATGCACGATCAGCTTGGCGATCATGGGATCGTAATAGGGCGTGACCGCGTCGCCCTGCTCAACGCCGCTGTCGATGCGCAACCCGTCAGGCAGGCTGAGCGTGGTCAATGTCCCCGTCGAAGGGGCGAAGTGCATCGCCGGGTCTTCGGCATAAAGCCGGGCCTCGACGGCGTGACCGTTGATCTTCAGATCACCCTGCACAAGGCCAAGGCCCGCACCTTCGGCGATACGCAGATGCAGCGCGACCAGATCGAGCCCGGTGATTGCCTCGGTGACAGGGTGTTCCACCTGAATGCGGGGGTTCACTTCGAGAAAGTAATACTTGTCCCCTGCAACCAGAAACTCCACCGTGCCCAGGCCGCGATAGTGGAGCGTCTCGCCCAGTCGCACCGCATCATGCGCAATCTCATCCAGAAGCGCGCGCGGCAGGCCCCAGGCCGGGGCCTCTTCGATGACCTTCTGGTGGCGGCGCTGAAGCGTGCAGTCGCGTTCGAACAGATGCACCACATGGCCCTTGCCGTCACCCGCGATCTGCACTTCGACATGGCGCGCCTCGGGCAGGAAGCGTTCGAGCAGCAGGCCCTCGGACCCGAAGGTGGATTTTGCCTCGCGCAGCGCGCCCTCGATGTCCTCCTCCAGCGTGGTCTCGTCGGTCACGAGCCGCTGCCCGCGCCCGCCGCCGCCGCCCACCGCCTTGAGCAGCACCGGAAGGCCCATCTTGCGCACTTCCTCGGCGATTTCCCGAGGGTCCGAGCGCGCGCCCTGCGCGCCCGAGATCACCGGAACGCTGGCGGCCACGGCGGCCGCCTTGGCGCTGGCCTTGTCGCCGAAACGTTCCAGCGTCTCGGGCGTCGGCCCCATGAAGATCATGCCCGCGGCCTCGACCGCGCGGGCAAAATCGGGGTTCTCGGCAAGAAAGCCATAGCCGGGATGGATCGCATCCGCGCCGACGGATTTCGCGGCGGCGATGACTGCGTCGATCTTCAGGTAGCTCTCGGAGGCGGGACCGGCACCGATGCAGACGGATTTGCCGATCTCGCGGACATGCAGCGCGTTGGCGTCGGCCTGCGAATGCACGCCGACCGGAGTGATGCCGCTGACCCGCGCGGTGCGCGCGATCCGGCAGGCGATTTCGCCGCGATTGGCGATGAGAAGCGTCTTGATTTTCATGGGATCCGCCTCACATCCTGAACACGCCGAAATGGGTTTCGACCCTGGGCCTGCGCGACGCCAGATCGAGGATCAGCGCCATGACATCGCGCGTTTCACACGGCTCGATCACGCTGTCGATCCAGAGGTTCGAGGCGAAGTTGTAGGCGCCCTGGAAATCCTCGTATTCCTTGCGGATAGGGGCCTTGAAGGCCTCTTCCTCCTCGGGTGTCCATTTCTTGCCTTCGCGTTCGTTGATCTGGGCGCGCACCTGCGCTAGCACGCTGGCGGCCTGTTCCGGCCCCATGATCGCGGACCGGCCCGTGGGCCAGGCGAACATCGCGTCCGGCTGGAACGGTCGGCCAAGCATGGCCAGATACCCCGCCCCGTAGGAACCGCCGGTGATGATGGTGAATTTCGGCACCCGCGCCGAGGACATGGCGGTGATCATCTTGGCACCCGCCTTGGCGATGCCCATCTGCTCGACCTCGCGGCCGACCATGAAACCGTTCACATCCGCGAGAAACAGCAGCGGGATATCGCGCTGCACGCAGAGATTGATGAAATGCGTGGCCTTCAGCGCCGCCTCGACGAAAAGCACGCCGGTATTGGCCAGAATGCCCACCTCGTGGCCATGGATGCGCCCCCAGCCGGTCATGATCGTGTCGCCGTAAAGCGGCTTGAACTCGTGAAAATCGCTGTCGTCCACCAGGCGCGCGACGATCTCTCGGTTGTCGGTGGGCACCTTCGGGTCGCGGCTGACCAGCCCATAGATTTCTTCGACCGGGTAGGCGGGCGGGCGCGGGGTGATGGGCGTCTTGCGGGGCAGAGCCTTTTCGCCCAGATGGCTGACGATCTCGCGGGTGATCGCCAGCGCGTGCGCGTCATCCTCGGCCAGGTGGTCGGTCACGCCAGAGACGGACGAATGCATCTTGCCACCGCCCAGCGTCTCGGCATCGACCGTTTCGCCGGTCGCCGCAAAGGTCAGCTCCGGCCCGCCCAGATACATGAAACCCTGCCCGCGCACGATCACCACCTCGTCGCAAAGTGCCGGGATATAGGCCCCGCCCGCGGTGCAGGGCCCCATGACCACGGCGATCTGCGGCACACCGTCGCCCGACATGCCGATCTGCTGATGAAAGATCGAACCGAACTGCCCATCATCGGGAAAGATGTTCGCCTGTTCGGGCAGGAACGCCCCGCCGGAATCGACCAGGGTAATCACCGGGAGGCGGTTGTTCCAGGCGATGCGTTGTGCGCGGACGTGTTTGCGGCAGGTCATGCCGAAATAGGTGCCGCCCTTCACGGTGGCGTCGTTGGCAATGATCATGCAGTGACGGCCCTCGATCACGCCAATGCCAGTGATGATGCCCGCGCCCGGCGGCACGCCGTCATATTTGTCCAGCCCGGCAAGCTCGCCGATCTCAAGAAACGGCGTGCCCGGGTCGATCAGCCGCTCGATCCGTTCGCGCGGCAGGATCTTGCCTTTGCTCACATGCCGTTCCCGCGCCTTTTCCGGGCCACCGACGCGTTGCTGCAACCGCAGAGCGTGCAACTCGCCGACCTTTTCGCGGTAAACCGCGTCATTTGCCCGGAAGTCGTCGGACCTGGTGTCGAGCAGGGATTTCATTCTGGTCATGGCAGGTCAGGATACTTTCTGAGAACAAAGGCAACCTTGGCGGCGCCGGGTTTTTCGAACGTGTCAGGCGCCACCAGGTGAACGTCGGCCTTGAAGACGAGGGCATCGCGCAAGCGCTGCTCGATCTTCTTCTTGAGGGCGTTGTCATCCGCCGGATCGCGACCGGGACCGCGTTCAACGATCACCTTCAGCGCGTCCTGGGTGGTGTGGCCTTCGAAATCCGCCACGATCCGCATGACGCCATTGGTTTCCGGCGCCATTTCAGTGATCACACTGTTGATCGCGGAAGGGAACACATTGGCCCCGCGCACGATCAGCATATCATCGGTCCGCCCGGTGCAGCGGATCTTGGGGCCGGTGCGCCCGCAGGAGCATTCGGTGTCGATGACCTCGATATAATCGCCCGACCGGAACCGGACCAGCGGGCACGCCTGTCGGCCAAGCGCGGTATAGATCATCTCGCCCTGAGCGCCTTTTTGCCATGGAATGATCTCGCCGCTTTCGGGGTCGAGCAGTTCGGTGAGCACATAGTCCATGTTGACCATATGCATCCCCGACTGCGCGTCGCATTCGGCCCAATAGGTCACGCCCAGATCGGTGCCACCCAGCATTTCGGTGCACTTGGCGCCCCAGGCCTCTTCGATCCTGGCGCGGATCGCCGGTATACCGCCACCCGGTTCGCCGCCCACAACCACCCGTTCGACACCCAGTTCACTGGCCTTGCAACCAAGCACTTCAGGAGCCTTTTCGGCCAGGTGCAACACGAAATTCGGTGCCCCGACGATACAGCGTGGGTGGATGTCGTCACAGGCGCGCAGCAGCCGTTCGGCACCGCCATCCGCCCCCACCGGCACATCGATCGCGCCCATGTATTGCAGCCCCTGCATTATCGGGATACCGCCGACAAAACCCTTGGCCAGCGAAAACGCGTGCAGCACCAAATCGCCCGGACGCACCCCGTTGGCGAAGAAGCAGCGCGCAGTCATCTCGTGCCACATCTCGGCGTCGGATTCGGTAAGGGCAACATATGAGGGGCTGCCGGTGGTGCCCGACGAGGCCTGCATCTGGATGATATCGGCCATGGGCGCGGCGCGGTGCTTGCCAAAGGGCGGCTCGGTGGCCAGGCTTTCGCGGATCTCGGTCTTGTAGGTATAAGGCAATTTTTGAATATCTTCGATGGTTCGGATATCGTCGAAATCCACACCCGACTTGGCGAACTTCTCCTGATAGAATGTCGAGTTCGCCTTGAGATAGGCCATCTGCTCGCGCAGCCGCTCTTCCTGGATGCGGCGCACGTCGTTGAGGGGGGTGCCCTCGATTTCGTGCCAGAAGCGATCGTTCACCTTGTCGGCGGCGTCTTGCCGCCGGAAGCGCATTCCGAATTGCATGTCGTTCTCCCTGACAGACGGTGAGATCAATAAGATCTTGGCAGGCCCATGACCTTTTCGCCGATAAAGCTGAGGCACAGTTCGCGGTTCACCGGCGCGGTGCGCAGCAGCCGCACCAATGGATACATTTCGTAAAGCCCCGTATCCTCGGTAAAGCCGGATCCGCCATGCGCCTGAAGTGCTGCGTCCACAGCCTCGATCCCGGCTTCGGCGGCGGCATATTTCGCCATGTTCGACGAGGCTCCCGCCGGCAGCTTGTTGTCGAACTCCCATGCCGCGCGGCGGGTCATCAGGCTGGCCATCTCGACCGCCGTATGCGCCCTGGCCATCGGGTGTTGCACCCCCTGATGCGCGCCGATAGGCTGGCCAAAAACATTGCGCTCGGAGGCATAGGCCACCCCCTTGTTCAGGGCGAAGCGGCCGATGCCGCAGCACAGCGCGGCCAGGATGATGCGTTCGGGGTTGAGGCTGTCGAACAGGATGGAAAACCCTTCGTCCACCTCGCCGACCACGTCCTCGGGACCCAGATCCACCTCGTCGAAAAACAGGGTCCACTGTTCTTCGGGTAGGGGGATCGAGATCTTCACCCGTTGTTGCGCGACGCCCTTCTTTTTCAGGTCCACGGCAAAAAGGGTGAACCCGTCGGTCTTGCGGCTGACCTCGGTGTGCGGCTTGGTTCGCGCCACCACCAAGCAATAGTCAGACACGTCGGCCCCGGTGATGAAGGTCTTTTCCCCCGACAGGCTGAACCGGTTGCCCCGGCGTTTGGCCAGCGTCGTGGTCTTCATCGTGTTGGACCCGGCCCCCGGTTCAGTGATCGCGAAACAGAACTGGATTTCGCCCCGGCAGGCGGCCGGAAGCAGCTCTTTCTTGTGGAAGTCGGTCCCGTGGCTGGCGATATGGGCCAGTGACATGGTTGGGCCGACCACCATCATCAGCAACGGAATGCCGTGATTGGCCGTGCCCTCCATGAACAGGGCCATCTCTGTCATGCCAAGCCCGGCACCGCCGTATTCTTCGGGAACCATGATGCCCAGAAAGCCGTCATCGGCGATCTGCCGGAACATCTCGTGCGGAAACTCGTGCTTGCGCGCGTGCCGCAGCCAGTAATCATTGTCGAATTTTTGCGCCAACTGGCCGCCGTATTCGTAGATCTGGCGTTGTTCGTCATTCAGGGTGAAATCCATGGTTCTTCCTCAACACTGAAAAGCCGGTTTGCGCCGGCCCTCAAAAGCATCTAGCCCTTCGGCGACGTCATCGCCGGGCAGCGCGCGCACGGCTGCATCGCGCTCAAGCCGCATCTGCTGGTCGATGCCAAGGTCCGCACCTTCCCGCGCCAGCCGTTTCATTTCGGCGATACCGGGGCGCGAGCGGGTAGCGATGGTCTGGCAATAGTTCAGCGCGGCCTTGTGCAACTCGGCATCCGGCACGATGTAATTGACCAGACCAGCCTCTCTGGCCCCGTCCGCCTTGAGCCAGCGGGCCGAGAACATCAGGTCGAGCGCCCGGCGCAGCCCCATCAGACGTGTCAGCCGCTGCGACCCGCCCCAGCCGGGGATCAGGCCGAATTGTGCGTGTTGATCGCCAAACTGGGCGGTTTCGGCGGCAAAGCATACGTCGCATGCCAGCATCAGTTCGATCCCGCCGGCCAAACACAAGCCCTGCACCGCTACCACGACAGGAAGCGGGCTCGACTCGAGCGCGCGCAGGTTTTTCATGCCGAAGGAGATGAAATGGTCCAGCGCGGCGGGGTCGGTCAGTTTGCCCTTCACCTCAGTCAGATCGGCGCCCGTGCAAAAATGTTTGCCCTGCGCCCGGATCAGGATCGACCGGATATTCCGGGCGGCCTCGAAGCTGGCACGCGCGTTCGAAATGCATTCATGCACCTCGAGTGAGAGGCAATTGAATTTCTCGGGGCGCGCCAACTCGATGATGCCTACGCTACCTTCGATGCTTACGGCGACGGGATCACTCATTTCGATACTCCCTTCGCCTTCTTGTCGTATTGCAGCGCCACGCGGCCGACCTTTTCGCGCGCGATCACAAGTTTCTGGATCTGCGCAGTGCCGTCACCGATCTGTAGGCCCAGCACGTCGTTGTAGCGCTGATGATGGGGCAGGTCGGTGGTGTATCCGTAATGCCCATGCAGGATCAGGCACTGATGCAGGATCTCGCAGGCGGTCTTGGGCAGGTACCACTTGCACATCGCCGCCTCGGAGGTGTGCGGCAAGCCGCGGTCGCGCAGGTCCAGCGTGTAAAAGCAAAGCTGCCGCATCATGGTAAGTTGCGTCTCGGCCTCTGCCAGCGGGAAGCTGACGCCCTGATACTGCACGATGGGGGCGCCGAACGCCTCGCGTTCCCGGACATAGGCCCAGGTTTCATCCACCGATGCCTGTGCCGCGCCCAGGCATTCCAGCCCGATCAACGCACGGGAATAGTCGAACCCCGCCATGATCGTGCCGAAAGCGCGGTCCTGTTCGGCCATCATGCTTTCGGCCGGCACAAACACATCGTCGAAAAACACCGATCCGCGTCCGACTGGCTTGGTGCCGATGTCGTCGAAATGGGTGCGCTTGATGCCCTCCTGGTTCAGATCGACAAAAAACGCGCTGACCCCGCGTGAGCCGCCGTCCGGATCGCCGGTGCGCGCAAAGACGACCGCCGCGTCGGCTTGGGATGCAAAGCTCATCGAGGTCTTCTCGCCGTTCAGCCGCCAGCCGTTGCCGGATTTGGTGGCCTTGAGAACCAGGTTCGCCGCATCCGATCCGCCGCGCGGCTCCGTCAGGCCCAGACCGATGACGGCATCCCCCGAGACAACCTTGGGCACCCATTCCGACGCGATATCCTTGGAGGCGTGCTTGGCCACCATTCCCCCCATGAGAGAGCCGAGAAGCTGGACATAGCTTGCGTTGAAATCGGCATAGGCGATCTCTTCAACTATGAGTCCCGCAGTGACGGAGCTTTCGCCAAGCCCGCCGAATGCCTCGGGCAGATCGGCACCGATTAGACCCAGTGCGCCCATTTTCCTGATCAGCGCGCGATCAAAGGTGTGGCCGCTTGCGCGCTGCTGGTAGCCGGGCGCTAGCTTTTCGGTGGCGAATCGCTTCGCGGTTTCGCGAAACGCCTTTTGATCTTCTGTTGGCTGGAATTGCATCGGTGCTGCTCCCCGTGACCGAAAATTCTTCTTTCCAAAAATCTAACGAATGTTAGAATATAGATCAAGCGAAGTTTTGAGGAGAGCGTTCACAGTGGAAAATACGCAGAGGGAAAGCTTCGGGACCATGCTTTCGCCCATCCGCGCAGGCGGGCACATGTTGCGAAACCGTGTTATCATGGGGTCGATGCACACCAGGCTGGAAACCGAGCCGGACAGTCTCGCCAAACAGATCGCCTTTTACGCCGAAAGAGCGCGTGGCGAGGCGGCGATTCTGGTCACGGGCGGGTTTTCGCCCAATGCCGAGGGGATATTCGATCCCGAAGGCCCGCGCATCGATGACCCGGATCAGGCGCGGCACCTGCGCCCGATCTGCGAGGCGGTCCAGGCCGAAGGCAGCCTGATCTGCGCGCAACTGCTTCATGCCGGGCGCTATGCAAAGATCGAAGGCTGCGTTGCCCCAACTCCGATCCGGGCACCGATCAACCGTTTCGTTCCGCGTGAAATGACCGATGCCGATATCCGCCGCACTATCGAGGATTTCGCCAAAGCCGCCGCCAATGCGCAGGCAGCGGGGTTCGATGGCGTGGAAATCATGGGGTCCGAGGGCTATCTTATCAACGAATTCACCGTCACGCATACCAACAAGCGTGAAGACGACTGGGGCGGAAGCGCCGAGAACCGCCATCGCTTTCCGGTCGAGATTGTGCGCGCGGTGCGCGAGCGGTGCGGGCCGGATTTCCTGATCATCTATCGGATTTCGGCGGCCGACCTGATCGAGGGCGGCGCGCCCGCAGATGAAATTGCCGCGCTCGCGCGCAAGATCGAGGCGGCGGGGGCCGACATTCTCAACACCGGCATCGGCTGGCACGAGGCACGCGTGCCGACGATTGCCTATCCGGTGCCGCGCGGGGCCTGGCGCAAGGCGGCGGCCAATATCAAGGCGGCGGTGTCGATCCCGGTGGTCGCCTCCAACCGGATCAACACGCCCGCAATGGCAGAGGACATACTGTCCTCAGGGGATGCAGACATGATCTCGATGGCGCGCCCCTTTCTAGCCGATCCGCATTTCGTGAAAAAGGCGCGCGAGGGCCGCGCGGACGAGATCAATACCTGTATTGCCTGCAATCAGGCCTGCCTGGATTTCATCTTCTCCGACCGGCCAGTGAGTTGCCTGGTCAATCCCCGGGCGGGCCACGAAACCGAATTCCGCGATACCCCCGCCGCGCAGCCGCGCAAGCTGGCCGTTGTCGGCGGCGGTGCCGCAGGAATGGCCACGGCCACCGAGGCGGCGCGGCTGGGCCACGACGTTACCCTGTTCGAGGCTCAGGACAAGCTGGGCGGGCAATTGAACCTGGCGCGCGCCGCGCCGGGCAAGGATGAGTTCGACGAAACCCTGCGGTATTATACCGGTCAGATGATAAAACACGGGGTCAAGCTGCGTTTGGGGCAGCGGGCTGACGCCGGTGATCTGACCGGCTTTGACCATGTGGTTATCGCCACCGGGGTGACGCCGCGCATTCCCGACCTGCCGGGCATCGACCATCCCAAGGTCGCGACCTATGCCGAAATCCTGTCCGGCGAAAGCATGGCGGGCGATACGGTAGTGGTGATGGGGGCAGGGGGCATCGGCCATGACGTGGCCGAGTTCCTCGTGACCGGATCGGCAGAGGTCCGCAGCGCTGACACATTCTGCGAGACATGGGGCGTAGACCCGGAATTCGCCGCGTCGGGCGCGCTGGTGGGCGATCCGCTGGCATCGACACCATCGCGGCGCAAGGTGGTCATGCTTCAGCGAAAAACCTCGAAACCGGGTGCCGGGCTTGGCGTTTCGACGGGTTGGATCCTGCGCAACGCGCTGCGCAAGCATGGGGTCGAGGCCATCGGCGGGGTGGTTTATGACCGCATCGACGACGCGGGGCTGCATATCCTCGTGGACGGAAAGCCAGAGGTCATCGCCGCCGACACGATCGTGCTCTGTACCGGGCAGGAACCCGAACGCGCCCTGGCCGAGGCCCTCGCCGCGCGTGGCGTCCCGGTCACGATGATCGGCGGGGCAAAGGAGGCCGCCGAACTTGATGCCTTGCGCGCCATCGATGAAGGGGTACGTCTGGCGCAAGGTCTCTGACCCGACAGCGGCCGGGGACAGGCAAGGTCAGCAGGCGGTTGGTGATACCGCCTGCATGGGAAGCCGATCGGCGCGGGAAATCACGAGGGCAAGCGCCGCGTCCTCACCCGGCCACGCCGGTCCGCCCCACCATCGCCATCAGCGTCGCGGTCATCGTGGCGATGAGCTTTTCCTCCCCGCCCTTCACGGCATAGGCGCGCGCCTCGCAGATGGTCAGGGTTTTCCCCGGTTTCAGCACGTCGGCGACAAAGCGAAACCGCGCGCCATCCGCCGGGTTGACCAAGTTGATCTTGAATTCCGCCGTCAGCACCGCAGCCTCGGCGGGCATCAGCGAAAACCCGGCATAGCCACACGCACTGTCAAGCGCGGTCGCAACGACCCCAGCGTGCAGGAACCCGTGCTGCTGGGTCAGCGCGTTATCATGCGGCATTTCCAGAACGATGTGACCGGGCGCAAGCTCGGCGATGGTGATCCCCATCGTGCGCATCACGTTCTGGCGGTTGAAACTGTCGCGCACACGCGTATCAAAATCGGGGTCTCGCGGCTCGAAATTCGGCATGATCTGGTTTCGCTCCTCTCGTTATCCGTTGATGATATGTTTTACACGGGTCTTCAGCCGCTCATCTTGTAAGAAATGGCCAAGCGGTTGCCGCGCCGCCTGACCGCGAAGCGCGCCGGGGGACATGCCGGCAAAGGCCCGGCAAGCGGATGACATATGCGGTTGGTCGTAAAACCCGGCGTCTAGGGCCAGATCGCTCAACGGAAGGGTCTGGCAGGCAAGTTCATCAACCAGACGGCGAAAACGCCGGATCGCGGCGAGCCGTCTTCGTGACATGCCGGTCTCTGCCCGGATTCTGCGGCGTCCGGTCCGGTCGCTGAACGCCTGCGGGATCGCCGCGAATGACAGGTCTTCGGCCAATCCATCGAGTGCGGTGACAAGTTCAGGCATCGCGTCATCGCCGACTCTGACCCGTCGCAGGATCGAAGCCAAAGAGTCGAAAGTCTCGGCCGGGGGCATATGCTGCGGTCGCGACGACAGCCGCAGCCCGGCCACGATGCCGCAAAAAGACGCCCGGCGGGGAACGAAGCCGGGGCGGGGTGGCGCGAGCGACACATGCGGGCCGGTATCGCAGGCGTTGAGAACGCTCACCGACAGGTCGAACAGATCGGTTGCGAACAGCCCCCTTCCGCGACGGCTCAGCACGCCAGCGTCGCGGAAAACGTACAGAGTCTCGACCTGTGCTTCCGCGCCCGCAGGCGGCGCGAACTCGAGATAAAACGGCGCCGCCGTCAGGTCACTGGACGAAGGCATCCCGATTCTCGGCGATAAAATCGCGCAGGCGGCGGGCCGGGCGCCCAAGCACGTCGCTGACCGTGGTCTCGATCCCCGCGAGATAGCCCTTTGGGGCGATGGAGGCGAGTTCGACCATGGCTGCGGCGACCTCTTCCTGCATCCCGGCGGCGATCATGGCCGCCTTGGAGTCCTCGACCGACAGGGGCGCGCAGGTGATGGTGCGTCCGGTCACCTCTGACAGCATGGCCGCGATATCTTCGCCGGTCAGGGCCTCGGGGCCGGTCAGGCCATAGGTCTTGCCCTCATGGCCCGGGCCGGTCAGCGCCTCGGCGGCGACATCGGCGATGTCGCGGGCGTCAATCCAGGCCACAGGACCGCCCAGATCGTCGTAATAGACACCGTCTTTGGCGATGGTGTCGGCCTGCCAGAGCAGGTTCTGCATGAAATAGGTCGGCTGCACGAAGGTCCAGTCAAGCCCGCTTTCCTTCAGCAGTTCCTGCGTCTCGGAGTGCCACTTGCCAAAGGTCACCTTGGCCTTGGGCGACGCACCCAGCCCGGTGGCCAGAACGAC
Source organism: Roseovarius sp. 217 (assembly GCF_000152845.1). Taxonomy (GTDB): domain Bacteria; phylum Pseudomonadota; class Alphaproteobacteria; order Rhodobacterales; family Rhodobacteraceae; genus Roseovarius. Next base: position 106,725 of record NZ_CH902586.1, on the reverse strand, counting down.
ATGGCGCACGCCCGCGGCCTTGGCGGCCGCGATCGCATTCGCCTTCCAGCGGCGCATGTCCAGATGCGCAGGCGTCACCAGGTAGATCCTCTCGGCCCCGGCACAGGCCCGTTCCAGGGCGGCGGGGTCAGTGAAATTGGCGGTGACCGCCTCGCACCCTTTGGCCTTGAGATTTTCGATCTTGGCGGGATCGCTGGTGACGGCGCGCACTGCCGCCCCCTTGGCCAGAAGGGTATCGACAAGCGGCGCGCCGGTGTTTCCGGTGGCTCCGAAGACAGTGATCATGGCGTTTCCTTTCGCAGGTCTGCAATGGGCTGCATGGTTTCGGGATTGCTGACCGATGACAGATCGCCCGGATCCTCGCCCAGATAGGCCGCGCGGACGATCCGGCGCATCGTCTTCATGCTGCGGGTCTTGGGCAGCGCCTCGACGAAATGGATCTCGCGCGGGCGGAAGGGCTTGGAGACGACCTCGCCCACCCGGTCCTTGAGCCGGTCCACGAGGGCGGCATCGGGCGTCACACCTGGTGCCGCGACACAGATGCAGACCACGGCCACGCCCTTGATATCATCGGGCGCGGCGATGGCGGCGGCGTCCACCACCTCTCCGGTTTCGGTCAGGGCTGCCTCGATCTCGGGCGGGCCGATGCGCTTGCCGGCGATGTTGAGCGTATCGTCCGAGCGGCCGAGGATATACCATGTGCCGTCCGGATCGCGGCGCACCCAGTCGCCGTGCCGCCAGACACCGGGGAAGGTGGACCAGTAGGTTTCAAGATATCTTTCCCGGTCGCCCCAGATCGCCGGGGTCAGGCCCATGGGCGGCTGGCTTACGACCAGTTCGCCCACCTCGCCCGGCGCGGCTTCGCTGCCATCCTCGCGCAGCACTTTCGCGCCCACACCGAGGGCCTCGGCCGAAAACCCGCCGGGCTTGATCTCGTGCAGGACGGTCGAGGTCAGGATGGCCCCGAACAACTCGGTCCCGCCGGAGATGTTCAGCGGCACGGCGTGGCGGCGGCAGATATGGTCGAGATGCCAGAGCCAGGCATCGTCGGTCCAGGGTTCCCCCGTCGCGGCGACGATACGCAGGGGAGAAAGGTCATAGCCGGAAAGCGGCGCGGGATCGTGCGTCATGAACTGGCGCACCAGCGTCGGTGCAATGCCCAGGTGCGTCACCTTCATGTCCGCGGTGATCCGCAACAGCCGGAAGGGGTCGCCGGGCATCGAGGGCGCGCCCTCGGCCAGAACCAGCGTAGCCCCCGAAAGCAGCACCGACAGAAGGGTGAGCGGCCCCATCACCCAGCCCATATCGGTCATCCACAGATGCCGGTCGTCGCGCTTCATGTCGAGGCACAGCAGGAAATCCGCCGTGGCCTTGGCCGGCACACCAAGATGGGTATGCACCACGCCCTTGGGCTTGCCGGTCGTGCCCGAGGTATAGGCGATTAGCAGCGGCGCGTCGGCCTCGACCGGATGGGCGGGGCGTGTCGGATCGGCCTTGCCGACACTCTCCTGCCAGTCCAGATCGCGCGCCAGATCGGCCACTACGCCCCCGAATCGCCGCAGGCTGATGACGGTGTGGACCGCGGGCACCTCGGTCAGCGCCTCGGCCAGCGCGGCCTCCATCCAGACGGGCTTGCCGCGCCGGGGCGTGGCATCCGCCGTCAGAACCGCCACCGCCCCGGCATCCTGGAGGCGGCTGACGATGGCAGGCGGCGCGAAGCCCGAGAACAGCGGCACCGCCACGGCCCCCAGCCGGGCGATACCCAGAAGCGCCGCCGCGATTTCAGGGATCATCGGCATGTAGATGCCCACCCTTTCGCCCGGTTTCACCCCGCGCGCGGCAAGCGCCGATGCCACGCGCGCGGTCTCGGCGGCAAGCTCGGCATAGGTCCAACAGCGGCGGCTTGCATCCTCGCCGACCCAGTCGATCACCATCTTGTCCGCCAACCCCTCCTCGATGCGCGCATCAAGGCATGTCTCTGTCAGGTTCAGAGCGGCGCCAACGGCCCATCGGATCGATTCGGGTCCCTTGAAAATATCGCGAAGCTGTAAGTAGGGGCGGCTGAACCGGATGCCGGCATGGTCGATGATCCGGCGCCAGAACCAGTCCGGCGCGGCGTTGGCGCGGCGGACGAGATCTTCATAGCTGTCCGCGGCACAGTCAGCCAGAAAAGCGGCAAGCGTACTTGAACGCTGAATGTCGGGAGATGGCTGGAACATCCTTGACCTTTCTCTAAGCCAGACAAGGCCGCGCCTGTGGCACGGCCTTACGGCTGTGCCGTATCACATCGCATCGCGACGCGATCACCCGTGCATCGACAAGCCACCTGAAACCGAAATGACCTGGCCTGTGATGAACCCGGCGTCGTCGGATGCCAGAAAACAGATGATTCCCGGATAGTCTGTCGGCTTTGCCAGCCGCTTCATCGGAATGGCCCGCTTGAGACCTTCTGCGATCTTTTCACCGCCCTCACCCTGAGCAATCTGGGCAAAGAGCGGCGTGTCGGTCGGGCCTGGCGCGACAGCGTTCAACTGGACGCCTTTGCGCGCCAGTTCCCGCGCGACCGTTTTGGTGAACGAGATGATCCCGCCCTTGCAGGCCGAGTAAACGGCCTCTCCCGACGAGCCGACGCGGCCGGCGTCCGAGGCGATGTTGATCACGCGGCCGCCACCGTTCTTGACCATGCCCGGCAACACCGCGTGGTGCATATTGAGCGGGCCGTAAAGGTTGATGTCGATAACCTTCTTCCAAAGGGCCTCGTCCGTGTCGAGGAACGGTTTGATCTCGTCCCATCCCGCATTGTTCACCAGCACATCGATCGGGCCTCCGGCCTCGACTGCGGCTACGGCCTTGTCGACCTGGGTGCGGTCGGTGATGTCCACGTTGAATGCTTGCGCCGTTCCCCCCGCTTGCTGGATCAAACGGGTCGTTTCATGCGCTCCCTCGTCGTTCAGGTCAAAAATCGCAACCTCGGCACCTTCTTCACCGAAACGTTCGCAAACCGCGCGTCCGATGCCGCTGCCGCCGCCGGTTATGATCACGCGTTTTCCCCTTAACCCTCTCATATGGAGGTCCTCCTTTTCCGGTATCATCTTGGTAAAGATCTTGATTCGAAGCGTCTCATCGTTCATTCTAACAATTGTTAGATTTATTGCAATGGACACTCTTGTGGCAGACAAGTATCGACAGCCAATGGTACGATCGTTTGATGCAATCAAGAATACGGAAGACGATCTGAGCAAATCAGAGAGGACTCGCGGGGAGATTCTTTCTGCGGCGGCTCACCTTTTCCGGCACGAAGGTTTCTATGCGACAACGATGCGCGACATCGCGCAGAAATCTAGAATAGAGGCCGGAAGCATCTATTATCATTTTGAATCAAAAGATAAAATTCTGAGTGAAGTGCTGGATATCGGGGTTCGGGAACTCTACGAAAAGGTCAGCGCCATCGTCCGATTGGCAAAGATACCGGACTTTCGCAAGACCTTCGCCATTCTCATCGAAACGCACCTCACCTTTCTCTTGGCTGACAGCGACTTCACCTCGGCCAATATCCGGAACTATCCGATGCTGTCGGATGAGGCCCGCGCCCCACACCGTGAGTTGCGTGCCGCGTATGCAGAGGTATGGAGCAGTTTTCTGAAAGACGCGGAGCGTGCCGGCCACCTGAGAAGCGACATTTCCATAACCGCGATCCGCCAGTTCGTTTTGAGCGCAATGAACTGGACTGTTGAATGGTATGATGTGGATCGATATCCCGTGAGTGTCCTCTCGGACCGTATGAGCAAACTGATACTCGACGGAATGTGTACGCGCCACAAAGCTAACACAGAGGGGCAGAAGACAAGCGCCGCCATTCCCGTCCAAGCAGCTAAATCGATCACCAAGGCCGCAAATACCCGCGCGGAAATCCTGAGGGCGGCAGCATGCGTGCTAAGGGACAATGGCTACAAAGCGACAACGCTAAGACAGATCGCGACAGAAGCCGATATGAAGGCAGGCAGCGTATACTACCATTTCAAATCCAAAGAAGAGATCGTAAACGAGGTTCTGAACGCCGGATTGAGCGATTTGCTATCTGGTGTCAGCGCCGCAGTCGAAGAATTTCATAAGCCATATGACCATCATGCAAGGATCGCGACCGCAATCTGGACACATCTTCATTTTCTCTTCAAGGCAAGCGAATTCACGTCTGCCAACATCAGAAGCTACGGTATGCTACCCAAACATTTCAGGGAGCGACACAGGAAGATTCGACATGAATACGGACGACTCTGGGACAGGGTTCTTCGCGAAGCGCAGCAAGACGATGCTATCAGGTCCGATATCAAAATTGTACCCCTGCGTCAGGTTATGTTGGGTGCCCTGAATTGGACGGTGGAGTGGTTCGATCCCAACAAGGCAGAAAAGCAGGGGTATCTTTCACTGCCCGAGTTTTCTGACATGCTCATTAGGCTTCTTCTTGAAGGGATCTGCGACAGGGATAACGCCAGTTGCGCCACGCAAACAGGAATTTAATGATCGCAACTATTGCGATCAGACCAAAAGGAAGTGGTAAAGCCCTTCCGCGACTGGTTTTTCTTGGTCCGTCTGCCATGCCATCACCCTCACGCTCGCGATGCGCTTGCCTTTGCGCGTCACCGTAGCGCGGGCATAGAGCGGGCCTCTCACGCCCGGCCTGAGATAATCGACGGTAAGATTGATCGGCTTGGCAGGGACGTCCGCAAAATCCGGCTGAACAGCGATTGCAGAAGTGGCTTCCATGAAGCTTGCGATTATGCCGCCGTGGTAATGCTCCATGACCGGGTTGCCGATATGGCGTTCTAAAAAGGTCATCTCAGCTTCGGCATGGAGACTGTCCATGCTCTGGACCTCGAAGTTGAGAAATCGGAAGAACGGCACCCGGGAGACATTTGCATTGACGATTTGCAAGGTCATCATGTTCATTTTTCCCTTGTCATGGCGTCAAACAGGCTGGTTTCACCGCGCGTCAAGGCAAACGAGGCGGATCCGCGGGCAATCTCCGCATCCTCATGGCCATCGAACCAGATATTGCCAGAATTGAAGGCGATATGACGAGTCTGACGATAGCAATGGGCACGCACGAAGATATCTGCTCGGGAATGTGCAGGCCGCAGGTAATCGACCCTTAGGTCAAGCGTTGCCATCGTGCTGACACCCTGGATGGCAATAAAGTTTGCGAGTCCGAATACACTGTCGAGAAGGGCCGTCAGGATGCCGCCGTGAAGAAGGGTCTGATCTCTGTCAACGCAGAAATCCGGATTGAACGGCATCCTCACCCGAACGCCTTCGGTCGATACTTCTTCGATCTCAAGCGCCATATGGTCAATCAGACCCTTACCGCGCGCATTCCACATCTGTGCGATCTGGTCAATTTTCTCCCGTGTAATGTCACGCATGCGTTGTTTCCCCTAGCGCCCTGTGAAGTTCGGTTTTCGTTTTTCAAGAAACGCCGCGACCGCCTCATGGTGGTCTTCGGTCTGATGCATCAACGCTTGATAGGCCGCCGCGGAATTCAGGAAATCGGGCAGATCCATCCGTTCGGCATTGCGCATCAGGCGCTTGGCGACACGCACTGCGCGCGGCGGCTTCGATGCGATGACGGCCGCGCGGGCGCGGGCGCGGTCCATGAGCCGGTCATGGGCCACGACCTCCAGAACCATACCCAGCTCCAGCGCCTCGGCGGCATCGACCATGCGTCCCGAAAAGGTCAGATCGGCGGCTTTCTGGTGGCCCAGACGGCGCAGCATGAACCAGCTGCCCGCGTCGCCTGGAATGATGCCGAGGTTCAGGAACACCTCGCCGAACCGCGCCTTTTCCGAGGCGACGCGCATGTCACACATCATGGTCAGGTCGCATCCCGCGCCAACCGCCGGGCCGTTGACCGCGGCGATGGTCGGAATATCCAGATTGTAAAGCGCCAGAGGCAGGCGCTGCACCCCGTCGACATAGCTCTGCGCCGCCGCAAACGGTTCCTTGCGAAAGACACTTTCGGGGTCGTTCATCTCCTTGATGTCGCCGCCTGCACAGAAGGCCGGGTCGGCCCCGGTCAGGATCATGACGCTTACTTGCGGGTCTGCCTGTACCTTCTCGAATGTCTCGAGAAGGACAGCAATCATGTCGTTGCCGGTAACCGGGTTGCGACGTTCGGGATCGTTCAACGTGATTGTGGCGATCCTGTCGGAGATATCCAGAAGAACGGGGGGTTTACTCATTCTTGCCATCTCCTCGTTCGCGTTTCTCGAACATTTCGGGATTTATCATGTCACGGGCATCGTGAGCCATGTGCAGGGTTTCCCCGCCGTCTATATAGATGTCTTCACCGGTAATGAAATTCCCCAGTCGGGACGCGAGGAAGATGATCGTGCCGGCGATGTCCTCGGCCGCGCCCATCCGGTTCAGGACCGAGCGGTTGAGTTCCTGCCAGCGTTCCGGCGGAATGGGGTAGCGGCCAAGCGCCTCGGTCTTGATCGTGCCCGGCGCCACACAGTTAAGGCGGATACCGTATTCGCCCCATTCAGCGGCCAGCGTCTTCATCATACCCGTCACACCGGCGCGGGCGGCGACGGTATGGGTGAAACCGGTGAGCGCGGTGCGCGCTGAAATGGCGGTGACAAAGACGATGGAGCCGCCGCTGTCATACATGAAATGATCGGCCACGGCGCGGGTCATCTGCCAGGATCCGATCAGGTTGTTGCGGATCACGGCCTCGAATCCCTTGTTGGTGATGTCGCGCGCGGCAGCGATATACTGGCCGCCCGCATTGTTCACCAGCACGTCAAGCTGCCCGTAGTGGTCCTTGATGCGCCCCATCGCAGCTTCGATGCTGTCTTCGTCGCGGGTGTCGCCGGGCACGACAAAGGCCTCGCGACCCGCCGCGCGGATCATCCGGGCGGTCCCTTCCAGCGGCTCCTGACGGCGCGCAAACAGCGCCAGCCTAGCCCCGCAAGAAGCCATTTCCAGCGCCGTGGCACGACCCATGCCCGAGCCGGAGCCGGTAACCAGCGCGACCTGGCCGGCCATAAGGTCTGGCGCAAAGCGCCGCGCTTTTTCTTCGCTCATGTATTTACCCGCCGAACAGAGTGTCAATCGCGTCGACTGAAATCAAACACATGTTAGAAATTAGATCAAGCCAAGCTTTTTTGCGACGGGACGTTGCACCCAAAGCGAAAGAAAGATGCGGGGAGGCTTTGGCAACACGTCAACTGCCCGGCCGCTGGCCCTCGAACTGAGACAAGAACTGGGTACGTATCTGCTTTGATCAAAAGACGATCGAAATCAGCAGAAAGCGCGGCGGATCAGGCAGCGAGGCAAACCGGCGCATCGTTGATAGTACGCCGAATCAGAAATGAAAGAAAGAAAAGCGCGACAAGGCTTAAGTTGGCCATGTCAGGATTGTTCCATGTCAAAGGCCGGAAAAATCCGAGGCTATAGGGCTAGGATGTTATGACACCTGCGGTCAGGGCAAGGTAGTGCCCCGAGGAGTGGTGTAGGAACTGGCGTCCACCTGCTTCTTCATAGCTGGTGCTGCTCGTTCACTGAGCGGCGATCATCGCCGTCTCACTTTCATCGTGGCACATGGCGGTCAGCTTTTCCACCGGCATGTAGCGGCGGGAGACGGCCCATTCGTCGTTCTGCTCCAGCATCAGCGCGCCGACGAGCCGGATCACGGCTTCACGGTTGGGGAAGATCCCGACAACGTTGGTCCGTCGCTTGATCTCCTTGTTGACGCGCTCCAGCGGGTTGGTGCTGTGCAGCTTCGAGCGCAGGCTCTCATCGAAAGCCATGTAGGCCAGCACGTCATGCTCTGCCTCGTCCATGAGCTCAGCGACATCCCGGAACCGCTCGCGCACGCTGTCGACGACCTCGCGCCAGCGGGCATGGGCCTGGTCGCGGTCCTTCTCGGCGAAGACGGTCTTCACCACGGCGCTGATCACCGGCTTGTTGGTCTTTCCCACACGGGTGAGGAGGTTGCGCTGGAAATGCACGCGACAGCGCTGCCAGCCGGTGCCCAGGACCTTGCGTGGTAAGGAGGATCAGCAAACGGTCCGGGGGACCGTTTGCCCGACGAACGCTTTGAGGCCCTCGTGCGCATCGCTGATGACCAACTGCACGCCACGCAACCCACGACGCGTGAGAGACCGTGAGGCAAGTCGACCCAGAAGGTCTCGGCTTCGGAGGGCATGACAGTGATCCCCAGGATCTCGCGCCGCCCGTCAGTGTTGACCGCGACGGCCACTATCACCGCCATCGAGATGATGCGTCCGCCCTCGCGCAGCTTCACATAAGTGGCGTCGAGCCAGAGGAAGGGCCAGTCGCCCTCGAGGGGCCGGTTCAAGAATGCCTGTACCCTCTCGTCGATCACCTCGCACAGCCGTGAGACCTGGCTCTTGGAGGTGCCCGTCAGTCCCATGGCGCGCACCAGATCGTCGACAGCCCGCGTGGAGATCCCGTGGATATAGGCTTCCTGTATCACGGCCATCAGCGCCTTCTCGGCTGTCCGGCGCGGCTCCAGGAACGTGGGGAAATAGCTGCCCTTGCGCAGCTTGGGGATGTTCAGGCCGATGGTGCCTGCCCGGGTGTCCCATTGCCGCGGTCGGTAGCCGTTGCGATGGTTCTCCCGGTCCGGGCTGCGCTCGCCGTGTCCGGCACCGCAGACAGCAGCCACTTCGATGTCCATCAGACGCTGTGCAGCATCCTGGATCAGCTCGCGCAGAAAATCGGCATCATCGCTCTTGGCGATCACGCTCGGAAGGTCAATCATGGTCTCGGTCATCGTGCTCTCCTTCGTTGTCATCGGTCTTTGAACAACCTCAGACTACGAAGAAGCGCGGTGGCCGCCAGCCCGGCCGCACGCTACGCTACGCCAAAAGGCTCCGCGTGCGGCCTCTTACACCACCCGGTGGGGCACTACCCAGGGCAAACCAAATCACCGCGAAAAACTTGGTTGCACTGTTTCGGCAGCAGGGAGGCTACGATGGCCGCATATGTCTTGACGACTCATCAGGACATCGACACGGCCACGGCTATTTCAGAGACCGCCGGTAAACGTGTCGAGAAGGTTGACAGGGTAGTGCTGGAATGCCTAACGTATGTTAGTTATGTAATTTGCGAAAGAAAAGCCTTGCCGGATACCACGATGAGCGAGACCAGCAAGACCCCGCGCAACGTGGTGGGCCGCGAGGGCGTGCTGAATGTTGCCGCGCGACTCTTCCGCGAACAGGGCTATGGAGCGGTGTCGCTCAGAAAGATCGCCGAGGCCGCAGGGATCAAGGCGGGCAGCATCTACTACCATTTCGGCTCCAAGGATGAGATCGTCGCGGCCGTTCTGGATGCAGGTATTCAAGTCGTTCACGAGAGCATGCGCCAAGCCGTTTCCGCGTTGCCCGAGGGCACCGGTGCCGAAGCGATCCTGAGAACCGCAATCGGAGCGCATCTGCGCGCGCTTCTCGATGCAAGCGATTATTCTTCGGCCAATGTGCGCATTTTCGGGCAGGTGCCGCAATCCGTCCGGGATGCCAATCTGCCCACCCGCCGCGCCTATGAGGCCGAATGGGACAACCTGTTGTCCTGGCTTCAGAATACCGGCGCGCTGAAAGCTGGCCTCGACATTCGCCGCCTGCGCCTGATGCTGATTGGCGCGTTGAACGCCACGCTTGAATGGTTCGACCCAGATCGCGGCAGTGCAGATGCGTTGTCGCAAACCTATGCCGATGTGTTCCTCCACGGAATACTCGAAGAACAGGAGACCTGACCCATGGCGCGCCTTGAAACAGCCGTGCTGACCGCATCAGAGATCTACGCACGCAATCACCAGGCGCAAAGCGCGCGGGTCGAGACGCTGCGCGCGCGGATTGCCGAGGCCACCTCGGGCGGACGCCCCGATATGGTGGAACGTCACCGCAAACGCGGCAAGCTCCTTGTGCGCGAGAGGATCGACCTGCTGGTGGATCCGGGCACGGCGTTTCTGGAACTGTCGTCGCTCGCGGCCTACGGGCAATACGGCGGCGAGGTGCCTGGTGCGGGGATCGTGACCGGCATCGGCATCGTTCATGGGCTGCCCTGCATGGTGATCGCCAATGACGCGACGGTGAAGGGTGGCTCTTTTTACCACGAGACCGTGCAGAAACACATCCGCGCCCAGGAAATCGCGGCGGACAACCGGATGCCCTGCCTGTATCTGGTGGATTGCGGCGGGGCCTATCTGCCGGAACAGGATCGGGTGTTTCCCGACGCCCGCCATTTCGGCAATTCCTTCTATCGCCAGACCAACATGTCGGCCAGCGGGCTGCCGCAGATCTCGGCGGTGTTCGGGGGCTGCACGGCGGGCGGTGCCTATATCCCCGCCCTGTCGGACGAGGTCATCATGGTGCGCGGCAACGCCCGCATCCATCTGGGCGGACCCTCGATCGTCAAGGTGGCGATCAACGAAGAGGTCGATGGCGAAACGCTTGGCGGTGCCGAAATGCACACGCGCGTCTCGGGCGTGTCCGACCATCTTGCCGAGGATGAATACCATGCGCTGGCGCTGATGCGCGACATCGTGGCCGAGCTCGGCCAATCGCGCCCGATGCAGCCCGACGCAGCCCCCGCGCCGCCCGCACATGATCCCTCCGAATTGCCCGGCATCATCAGCGCCGACCGCAAGGAGCCCTACGACATGCGCGAAGTTCTGCTGCGCATGATCGACGCGGGCGAGTTCCGGGAATTCAAGCCCGGCTGGGGCGAGACGCTGGTCTGCGGCACGGCGCGCATCCATGGCTATCGCGTCGGCATCCTGGCCAATAACGGCGCGCTTCTGTCGGACAGTTCACTCAAGGGGGCGCAGTTTGTTTCGATGTGCGACCAGCGCAATATCCCGCTTTTGTTCCTGCACAACATCTCGGGCTTCATGGTCGGGACAGAGGCCGAGCGCGGCGGCATCGCCAAGGACAGCGCCAAGCTGGTCTATGCCATGTCTGTGGCCAAGGTGCCGCGACTGTCGGTCCTGCTGGGTGGCTCTTACGGCGCGGGCAATTACGGCATGTGCGGGCGCGGCTTCGGGCCGGATTTCCTGTTCGCATGGCCCACGGCAGAACTGGCCACTATGTCGGCCGATATCGCCACCAACGTGATGCTGGAACTGCGCCGCCAGAAAGGCGGCGACCCTGACCGGATGCAGGCCGACATGGCCCGGATCGAGGCGCAGGTGCGCGCCCAATATGGCGAACAGTCCGATCCATATTATGCCACGTCGCGGCTTTGGGATGACGGGCTGATCGAACCTGGCCAGACCCGCGACATCCTTGGCCTGTGCCTGGCCATCGTAACATCGGTGCCAGGGGCAGGGCGCCATACACCCGTATTCAGAATGTGAGGCAATGACATGACGACGACGTATGAAACCCTCCTGATCGGGACCGATGCGCGCGGTGTCGCCACCGTAACCCTGAACCGACCCGAGAAACACAACGCCCTGAACGGCACGCTGATTGCGGAACTGCATGATGCGGCGGGGCGGCTGGCATTCGCCGACAATGTGCGCATCGTGGTTTTGACTGGCGTCGGCAAAAGCTTCTGCGCCGGAGGGGATTTCAACTGGTTCGCCTCGAATATAGAAAAGACCCGCGCCGAGCGGGTCGCGCAAAGTGCGACGCTTGCGCAGCTTTTGCACCGGCTCGACACATTGCCCAAACCGCTGATCGGGCGGATCAACGGCCCGGCCTATGGCGGCGGGGTCGGCATGATATCGGTTTGCGACTATACGATCAGCACCGAAGAGGCGCGGTTCGGCCTGACCGAGGTGAAACTGGGCCTGCTGCCCGCGAATATCTCGCCCTATGTGGTCGCCCGCATCGGCAAGGTTCATTCGCGCGAGACCATGCTTTCGGGCGCCCTGTTTGACAGCGCGCGCGCCGAACGGATCGGGCTTCTGACCGAGGTCGTGGCCCCCGACGCGCTGGACGCTGCCGTTGAACGGGTGGTGCATGATCACCTTCAGGCTGCACCCGGTGCCGTGGCCGATACCAAGGCGCTGATCGCCCATGTCGCGGCGCATGACCTGAAAACCAACATGATCTACACCGCCGACCGGCTGGCCGATGCCTGGGAAACCAGCGAAGGGATCGAGGGCATCAACAGCTTTCTTGCCAAAGGCAGCCCGTCATGGCGCGTGAAATGAGCTTTACTCGCGTCCTCATCGCCAACCGGGGCGAGATCGCCCGGCGCATCCAACGCGCGTGCCGCAAGCTGGGGCTGGAAAGCGTGGCGGTGTTCTCCGTAGCCGACCGCGACGCGCCGTTTGTGGCAGAGGCGGATCACGCCATCTGTATTGGCGGGGCCGCGCCATCTGACAGTTATCTGAACATCGAGGCCATCCTCGGGGCCGCGCACGCCACGGGCGCGGGTGCGGTGCATCCCGGCTATGGATTTCTGTCCGAAAACGCCGATTTTGCGGCGGCGGTCGAAGCTGCGGGGCTGGTCTTTATCGGGCCGGAACCCGACGCCATCGCGAAAATGGGGTCCAAGATCGCGGCGAAGGCCGCCGCCGAGGCCGCTGGCGTGCCCGTCCTGCCCGGCTACCGCGGTGCCGATCAGTCCGACGCGCGACTGCTGCAAGAGGCCAAGGCGCTCGGCACGCCGTTCCTGGTCAAGGCCAGCGCCGGCGGCGGCGGGCGCGGCATGCGCCTTGTCACCGATATGGCCGACGCGCCCGAGGCGATCGCCTCTGCCAGGGCCGAGGCGCAGGGCGCATTCGGCGATCCGGCGGTATTCCTGGAACGCTATGCCCCCCGCGCCCGCCATGTCGAGGTGCAGGTGCTGGGCGACACAAACGGCACCGTGCTGCACCTGGGCGACCGCGACTGTTCGCTTCAGCGCAACCACCAGAAGCTGATCGAAGAGGCCCCGGCCCCCGATCTGCCGGACGATCTGCGCGAGGACATGCGCGCCGCCGCCGTGCGGCTTGCGCAGGCGATCGGGTACCGCTCTGCCGGGACGGTGGAATATCTTTATGACCCCGAGCACGCCGAGTATTACTTTCTTGAGATGAACACCCGCCTTCAGGTCGAACATCCCGTGACCGAGGCGATCACCGGGATTGATCTGGTGGAGTGGCAATTGCGCATCGCGCGGGACGAGGCGCTTGGCTTTGCGCAATCCGATCTGCGCTTCGACGGCCACGCCATCGAGGTGCGCATCGCCGCCGAAAACCCGGCTGAAAACTACCGCCCCGAAACCGGCACGATCACGCTTTGGGCGCCGCCTTCGGGCGTTCGGCTCGATACCGGCGTCAGTGAGGGCTCAGTTGTCGGCCACCATTACGATTCCATGCTGGCCAAGCTGATCGTCCATGCCCCCGACCGGGCAACGGCGATCCGCGAGAGCGTGGCCGCGATCAATCGCTTCGCCGTGGGCGGGGTGGGGGTGAACCTCGCGTTTCAGCGCGCCTTGCTGATGCATCCCGATTTTGCCGCGCTCCGGCATCATACCGCCGGGCTAGCCGAGCTGTTTCCAGACGGATGGACACCCCCCAAACCAGATGCGCAAAGCCGCGCGCTGGCAGCACTGGCCCTGCATCTGAATCTGGCGCCAAAGACCGGCAACTCCCCGTGGCAAACGCTGGGCGCATGGCGCCTGACCGCGCCTGCGGGTCGACCGGGTGCGGCATATTATTGGGCCTTGGGCGATGACGATCCGACCCGCGTGGCGGGCGATGCAACGAAGCTGGCAGTGATATTGCCCGACGGCGCCCATTTGGCGATTGCAGCGCCCGACCTGGCCGCCAATCGCCTAACCGGGCGCATCGACAGTACCCCCTTTGCCCGCACCGCGCATCTGCGCCGCGCCAAAGATCACTGGCAGGTGCATCTGTCCGCGCCCGACGGCATGGCCACCTTCGGGTTTGAAACGCTGGCAGACCGCCACCTGCAACGCGCCTCGGAACAGGCCGGGGGGGCAGACACCCTGCGTGCGCCGATGCCCGGTGCCGTGGTCGAACTGCGCGTCGCGCCCGGCGACCGGGTGGCGGCCGGCGACACGCTGGTGGTGCTTGAGGCGATGAAACTGCTGCAGAGCCTGACCGCCCCCGTTTCGGGCATCGTAGCTGAAATCTACTGCGCCGCCGGCGATACCGTCGCCGCGCAAGCGCCCCTTGTAAAACTCGATCCGGAGGAAATCCAATGACCAAGCATGGCATGACTGATGCGGCCACAGGCCCGTTCAGTGAAGACCTGAACATGATCCGCGCGCAGCTGCGCCGGTTCATCGAAACCGAAGTGACGGCCAAGGCCGAGCCTTGGGAAAAAGACGGCATGGTGCCGCGCGACGTGCTGCGCCGGATGGGCGATCTGGGCGTGCTGGGCATGCGCTATGACGAGCAATATGGCGGCTCAGGGCTGAATGTGATGTCCAGCGTCGTGCTGGCCGAGGAAGTGGGGCGTTCCACCTTCGGCGGGTTTTCGGCCACGGTTCTGGTGCATACCGACATGGCCTCGCCGCATCTTGAAAACGCCGGCTCACCCGAACAGAAGGCGCGCTGGATGCCGTCGATCACCTCGGGCGAAAAGATCGCTGCGGTGGCCGTGACCGAACCCGGCGCCGGGTCTGACGTGGCGGGGATGCGCACGCGCGCGGTGCAGGACGGATCGGACTGGGTGATCAACGGCACCAAGATGTTCATCACCAACGGCGTGCATGGCGACATCTATTTCGTTGGCGCCAAGACCGACCCGGACGCCAAGGGATCGCGCGGGATCACCATGTTCGCGGTTGAAAAGGGCACGCCCGGATTCTCGGTCGGCCGGGCCTTGAACAAGACCGGCTGGCTGTGCTCGGACACCGCCGAGTTGATTTTCGAGGATGTGCGCATCCCGGCAGAGAACGTGCTGGGTGAGGTCAACCGGGGCTTTTATTCGGTGATGAAGAACTTCCAGAACGAACGGATCGTGCTGGGCGCCATGGCCTGCGCCGAGGCGCAGTCCGCACTGGAAATGACTGTGGATTATGTCAAGCAGCGCAAGGCTTTCGGTGGTGTGCTGTGGGACAAGCAAACGGTGCGCCAGCGGCTGGCCGATTGCCAGACCCGGATCGAGGCGGGACGCCAGCTTATCTATCACGCCGCGTCACTGGATGCCGCGGGCCGCGATTGCGTCAAGGAAGTATCGATGGTCAAGGCCTATTGCGGCGAGCTGGTGAACAGCGTGCTTTACGACTGTGTCCAGTTCCATGGCGGTATGGGCTATATGCGGGAAACACCCGTGGAACGCATGTCGCGCGATGCCCGTGTCCAGGCCATCGGCGGCGGTGCCACCGAGGTCATGCTCGAAGAGGTCGCCAAGCGGATGTGACCTCACCATTACAAAAACCATATCAACGACCAGCTGACACAAGGACTAACGACATGAATTTGGAATCCACTCAACGCCAACCGATCGCAAGTCTGTCCCGAGAGTTCGCAACTATACTCATCGGCACCATTCTTCTGACACTCTCCGCGAAAATCTTGGTGCCTTTCTACCCGGTTCCGATGTCGACCCAATCCCTAGCAGTCCTGGGCCTTGGACTTTTTCTGGGTCCGGTTCGCGGTGGTCTTGTTGTAGTAATCTACCTTCTGGAAGGCGCGCTTGGCCTTCCGGTTTTCGCTGGCACGCCTCCCGCGCCGGCCGGATTGGTCTATATTGCCGGCCCCACAGGCGGATACTTGATTGGGTTCGCATTCGCAGCGGCTGCCGCCGGATGGATGGTTCAAAAGTTGAGAGGGTTTCAGCCTGCATTCAGAGCAACTGTCGCTGTACTTTTCGGTTCTGCACTTATGTATTGCGCAGGGCTGTTATGGTTGGGCGGCTTTGTCGGCTATGGAGAAAAATTGCTGAACGTCGGGCTTTACCCGTTCCTGCTTGGAGATCTGGCCAAGGCGGCAATTGCTGTGGTGCTGTATACAGGGTTCCACAATCGGGGCCGTGTTTGAACGCTGGGCTTCGTTGCTTTGTTCCAGTGCCGGGTTTGACCGACGCTGGAAACCAGCCTGAGGATTCCGAATCTATGCAAGAGCAAGAGGCGGAGCTGCATGATCCGGATTGTTCGCAGTCAATACATGGTCGTAAAGAATGACAAGAAACAACATGTTTTACTCTGAGCCTGACCCTCCTCGTGCGCATGGCGTAGAGGTGGCCGAGGGAATCCTAAGGATCGTTGCGAACAATCCCGGGAAGATGACCTATCACGGGACGAATAGCTATATCATTGATACTCCTGACGGTCGGTTCATTATCGACCCCGGTCCAGCAGAAGACAGTGCACATTTCGAAGCAATCGTCGAGAATTTGGGAGCCAACCCAGCCGGAATTCTCCTGACACATCACCATTCCGATCATTTCGGGGCCGTGCCGGCATTGCGCGAACGCACAGGTTTGCCGGTTTATGTTTCGCGGGCATTTCCTGACGATGCGTTTGAACCTGACGGGTTCTTGGAAGACGGACAGGTGGTCGCTGGTCTCACTGTCCTGCACACACCTGGTC
Organism: Roseovarius sp. 217; assembly: GCF_000152845.1. Lineage (GTDB taxonomy): Bacteria > Pseudomonadota > Alphaproteobacteria > Rhodobacterales > Rhodobacteraceae > Roseovarius. The sequence goes on along the minus strand of NZ_CH902586.1, from coordinate 90,207 downwards.
ATGCGAGCGATCACCTCTGCTTCGCGAGGCCGGATGGAGTGCTTTTCACGGGCGACCACGTGATGAGTTGGAACAGTTCGATCGTCAGCCCCCCTGACGGCAACATGCGCGATTACTGCGCCCAGCTTCAGCGGCTCATTGAGCGCGACGATAAGATCTGCCTGCCGGGGCACGGACCCGAACTCCGCGACCTGAGACCTTACGCCCAACGGTTGCTCGCCAATCGAATGCGTCGGGAGGCAGAAATTCTCGCGCACCTCTCGAATACCTCCGATTCGCTCCAGAATATTGCCACTTCGGTCTACAGGAAGTCCGACCCGCATATTGCATTGGCCGCCGAACGGAACGTTGCGGCGCATCTGGAGAAGCTTCTTTCAGAATCGCGGGTGATTCAGGACGAAGGGATTTGGAAAGCCACTTAACATAACTATCATTATACGACAACAGGTTGTACAACGGGCACATTCTAAACTGGGTTGCGACAAATCCTCTATCTTGTTGGAAAGCAAGGAGAATGAAGATGGCCCACACAGAGCTGGATTTGCGTGAGAGACGTGTAATCGAGGACATGCTCAATGCAAAATTTTCGATCAGAAAAATTGCCGCTGAGCTTGGGAGACACCGCTCAACAATCTATCGCGACATCAAGAGGAACTTTTGCACCGATGGTGAACTGTCGAATCTCAGTGGCTACTATGGTGTAATTGCACAGCGGAAAGCAGAAGCCCGGCGTGCGCGGCGGCGGAAACTGATCCGTCTCCCCAAGCTTCGGAAGGCCGTCATCACTCAGTTGAAAGAAGGCTGGTCACCCGAGCAGATTGCCGGTCGGCTTGCATTTGAAGGACATACCATTCGCGTAAGCCATGAAACTATCTACACCCATGTTTACAGCGCTGAAGGGCAATCGGAACAACTCGCCAGATACCTTCCAAGTCGCCGCAAGAAACGGCGGCCCCGGTATGCTAGACGCCCTAGGGGACAGGTATTTCCGCCAGATCGGTCCATTCATCAGCGCCCCGAGCACGTGGACGCGCGCGAGATATTTGGCGACTGGGAAGGCGATCTGATGATTTTTGAGCGCGCCCAAGGCAACATGAATGTTGCTTCCATTGTCGAGCGCAAGACGAGGTTCGCCGTATTGTTCCGCAACAATGATCGCAGCTCCACCCACTTCATGCGCAAGCTAATGGATGTGATGGAACCCCTACCCCAGCCGGCCCGCAAATCGATCACCTTCGACCGTGGTTTCGAGTTCAGGGAGTGGCGGAAGCTCAAGTCGGGCATCGGCACTGACAGCTGGTTCTGTGACCCACAAGCACCCTGGCAAAAGGGCTCGGTCGAGAACCTTAACAAACGCGCAAGACGATACCTGCCCCGTGACACCCAACTCGCGGCGCTCTCAAATCGCAATATGAAGGCGATTTGCGACCGCCTCAACGGCACCCCAAGAAAGTGTCTTGGTTGGCGCACACCGACGGAAGCATTCAGGACCAACACTACCGCCGATGTCCTGCCGAGAGTGTACCAGGTTTCTCAACTGCTTCGAAGGTCGACCATTTCAGCGGCCAGTTTGGCGCACACCCCCATAAGTATGCCAGTTCACAGCGCTCAGCCACCCGTTGTCGACAGGCAGATTGATCCCAGTAATGGCGGACGCCGCATCCGACAAAAGAAAACAGGCCGCCTCAGCGATTTCATCGGGGTCAACCATGCGTCCAAGGGCTGAGCTTTCCTCCATGACAGAAATATCGCGCAATCCGGCGTCGATGGCGCTCTGCAGGACAGGTGTTAAAACGTAACCGGGCGAGATGGTATTGACACGCACACCGCTGCGCCCCCATTCGGCGGACAATGTCTTCGCCATATGCACGACACCGGCCTTAGCGGGCCCATAAGCGTGAAACGGACCCGATCTCATGCCCATCACCGAGGCGATTGTGATGATTGACCCCGAACCGCGCTTGCACATGTGTTTCGCGAAATTCGTGCAGCAAAGGTAAGTGCCGCGCAAATTGATATCGACAATCGCATCCCATTCTTCAATGCCAATGTTTTCTGGAGATTCGGGAGTCGATTGGATTATCCCGGCACTTGTAATGAGAAAGTCCACCGGACCGATCTCGGTTTCGATCCTGTCGCTCACCGCTTCGATCGCGGCTGGATCACCAACATCAAGTGGAATTGATATACAGCAATGCTTTGTTGCCACTTCCATGCTGGACTCTGCGTCGCGATCGCATATGACCACGGTAGCGCCGCGCTCCACAAGTCGCCGGGCGCAGGACTTACCGATACCGCTGGCACCGCCAGTGACTACCGCGATTTTATTCAGAAACGTGACATTCTCGATTTCTTTGGTCATTTTTGGTTCAGGCCCTGGAGTTTTCGGCTGTTATCAAAATCCGGAAGGCGTTTCTCCAGAAAAGCGGCTTTTCCCTCTTTGAAATCGCCGCTTGCTCTGACTCTTGCGACAACGGAGCGCTCTTGTACCTCAAGGAAGCTGTACTGCCGCATCCGGTGACCCAGTGCACATTCCTTTGTAGCCTGAACGGCCATGGAGCTGTTGGTGGCTATTTTCTGCGCGCGCTCAAGCGCCAGCGCCAGAACCCTATCGTGAGGGCATGCACATGTAACCAGCGCAATTTTCTCTGCTTCGGCGCCAGAGATGATCCGCCCCGTCAAAAGCAGGTCCAGTGCAAACGTCTGCCCGATCTGGTCGGCAAGCTTCATCGCGGCACCACCGGAAGGTACGATTCCCCAGCACACTTCGGGAAAACCTATCTTTGCATCGTTGGCGGCGATTCGTATGTCCGCCGCCATTGCCAGTTCAAGTCCCCCTGCAACGCATCCTCCCTGGATCGCCGCCACGATCGGTTTGGGAAAGAATTGCGTCTTCAAAAGCGCACGGCCTACCAGCTCGTCTATACTGTCCAAGCTCTCGAGATCCGCAGAAAGATCGGCTCCCGAGCAGAAGAATTCAGACCCGTCTCCTTGCAAAAGGACAACCTTGACAGATGCATCTGCGGCCAACTGGGGCCAGAGAGCCGCCAGGCACTCAAACATGTCCTGATCAAGCGCGTTCCGACGCGCAATGTTTGAAATCTTGACGGATGCTATTCCGCCGTTAAGCGTTGAAACGATTATGGGCATGAGACTTTTCCGAATTATCCGCAGCGACTTACGCCGGACCGTCCGCTGCGTTTTGTTGAGACATGGACACGGCGCGCGCCACCAATTCGCTGCGCTGCAGCTTTCCTGTCGTGGTCTTGGAAAATTCATCCACGAATTCGAAAAAGCGCGGGACTTTGTAGTCCGCCATCGCGCTGCGGCAATATTCCAGCAACTCAGGCTCGGTCAGTGTCATTCCGGCCTCTCGCTGAATAAATGCATATCCGACTTCACCAAGCCTGCGGTCCGGCACGCCCACAACGACAGCCTGCTTAATAGCATCATGTGCCTGAAGCATTTTCTCGATCTCAGCGGGATAAGTGTTGGACCCGCCCACGATGAACATTTCGGCCTTGCGTCCGGTGATCTTGAGATACCCAACCTCGTCGAGCACGCCCAGATCCCCGGTCTTAAACCAGCCGTCGGGGGTAATGACCTTCGCCGTTGCTTCGGGGTTTTTGTAATATCCCTGCATAACCAAATGCCCCCGCACGCGCACCTCGCCAACTTGGCCCACGGGCAGTTTTACATCGTCCTCCGAAAAAACGGCGACTTCAAAATCCCCTATGGGGACGCCGCGATTGTCACAGACTATATCTATATGGTCTTCAAAACGACTGAGAGTCGTAGACGATGTCGTTTCAGTCATCCCGTAGACTACTTGCAGCGTTTGCATGTTGAGTTCGTTAATCGCTGTGGCGGCAACGTCAGGCGTCACGGCCGCGCCGCCGATCCAGCCAGTCTTGAGCGTGCTTGGGCGTGGCCCGCCTTGTTTGACCGCCTCTACCAAATCTATGTAGTGGGTTGGAATTCCTGCCATGATGGTCACGGCCTCTTTGTCTATCAGTTCAAGTACCTCTTTGGGTTTCCAATGTGGTACGGCGACCAACGTACATTCCCGCGACAATGCGGTCAAAGCTGCGGCAAAAGCTCCGGCGACGTGATAAAATGGCATATGACCGAGCACGATGTCGTCATTCTCAATGTGAAGGGCGTTTGCAATGTTATTGGAATTCCTCAGAACAATGTGACTGTGAACTGCACCTTTCGGGGCGCCCGTAGTGCCTGATGTATAGACCACGATCGTGGGATCATCCGTATCGACAGCATGGTCTATGGAGAGCACGTCCCCAGCCTCGTTCATAAGCCCGTCAAGAGATAAAAAACCGTCTTTTTCTTCGCTCCCCCAACGAATTACGGCGGAAAGATCGGGCAACTCTTCAGAGGATAGGCGCCGAGGATCCATATCCTTGATTCTCGGCATCATTTGCTCGACCATATCCGTGTAGTCGATGCCCCAGAAACGGTCCATCATGACCAAAACAGAGGATTCAGACTGTTTCAGAATATAGCGCGCTTCTTCGGTCTTGTATCGCGTGTTGATGGGAACCAAGACCGCACCGATACGTGCGCAAGCGTACCACGTGACGATCCAAGTCGTACAGTTGGTCATCCAAAGGGCCACGTGATCGCCGCGGTTCGTTCCAAGCCGCTTCAGGCTTGTGGCCAACTTGTCCACCCGCCGGTCCAGTTCTGCAAAGCTGATGCGTTCGTAAGGATCGACAACAGCGGTCTTGTTCGGAGAATTGCCCGCCGCGATCCGAAGTGTTCTGCCGATAGTCACTGTCGTCCAATCCATATTTCTGACTCTTAGTGTGGTTTTCTTCTAACACGTGGCAATTGAAAGGTTGTTTTCAATCGCGGGTAGATCCAAGGCTTCCGCCCGTGTTCCCCTTGGAAACCATTGAAAGCCTGAGTGCCCATGCGAGGTCTGCGGCTGACTACATCTTGAATTGTAAGCGAGCCCTCAATGTCAGTCAAGAAAAATGAACTTCGAGTCACGATTCATATTGTTGATATTCTATCCATAACTGATTAATATAAAATGATAAACTTTCCGAAGCATACAATTATGCATGGATATACCCCGACCGCGTTTCAACTGCTTTCCTCACCCATCTCGGGGCTCAGGAAGCGGGCTTTTCGCCGTCAGCCCTTGGCCTGATGTAGATGCCATTGACTACACGATCCACATAGACGTTCAGCACCCAATCCGGCAGGTCCAGCATTTCGTTTTCCGCCCGGGCATAGCGCATGCATAGGTAATGCCGCGCCCCCATGAGAATATATGACAGCGCCTCAAGCGACTCGGTGTCCGCCTCGCGCAGTTCACCATGCGCCGCAGCCCTTTTTAGGGTTCGTACATACCCGTTTGCTACTCGGTCCATATGGCGTTGATAGGCCTCTGGCGCGAAAACTTCAGCCTCGTACAGGATGCGGTAGAACTCGGGGCGGATTTTCAGGAAACTGAAAAAGGCGCGAAAGCTCTTTATTTCCCTGTCAGCGAAGTTTTCCGCGTCTGCTGTCTGCGCGCTGATGTAATTCAACAGCTCTTCCCCGAGCGCCGGAAGTAATTCGTCAAACAGCGCCTCACGAGACTCGAAATAGTTGTAGAAAGTCCCTTGAGCGACATTTGCCTCGTCGGCCACAGCCGAAATTTTTGACTTTGCATAGCCAAACGTGCCAACAACTTTCACAGCCGCATCGAACAGGGCTTTACGCAAAGCCTGACTTTTCTCGTCTCGCGAACTCTTTCGGCGTTTTCCCGTTTTTGAGATGGCGCCGACTGAAGAATCCAAGTCATTTTTCCGCAACAGGCAACTCCTAAGATTATTTTTCAAGTTTGGTGATACACTGTCAGGTCAATCTGTGGTGTGTGATAAGCAGTTTTTTGCGAGGGTGAAATTGCCCTACACCATATGAAACTGTAACCCCTTGCAAGTGACAAGACTACAACTTCGGGACAGTCAAGTACTAGGGACTCTACTCTCCTTCGCGCCGAACGAGCGGTGTGCCTACCTTAGAGATGGCAGCCACCTTGCGATCTCTGGAAAGAAATAGACTCCGGCCACGACCAAAAGCTGAACCAAAATAAAAGGCACTGCCCCTTGGTAAATATGCAACGTTGACACTGACGGTGGCGCCACACCGCGGAGGTAGAAGAGGGCAAAGCCAAAAGGTGGGGTCAAGAAAGACGTCTGGATGACAAGCGCAAAAAGAATACCATACCAAAGAAGATCAACGTCGAATGCAACCGCAACGGGCAGAATAACTGGAATGGAGATAAAGACGATCTCAAAAAAGTCGATAAAGAACCCGAGTATAAAGATCGTAAGAAGCGACATCAGCACAAAGCCATTCTTCCCGCCAGGCAAGCCTGTCAGCATATCCTGAAGAACATAGTCTCCCCCCATTGCCCGGAACACTAGCGCAAAGGCCGTTGCGCCGATGAGAATAAGAAGCACCATCGACGTGTAGCGCGCCGTGGCATCCAGCGCCTGGCGCAAAAGTTTTATTCCCAACTGCCCCCTCAGCCAGCACAACAGAATGGCCCCGATCGCGCCGATCGCTCCCGCCTCGGTTGGCGTGGCAAACCCCGTGATGATGCTTCCCAGAACGGTCAAGATAAGGGCGAGCGGCGGCACAACTGCCACGGTCACCTCTTTGGCCAATGCGCGCCCTGATGTTTTCTGGCGTTCTTCAAGCGGAATTGCCGGCATGGTTGCAGGCCGCGCGATGGCGAGAACTGCGATAAAAACGATGTAGCCCAGCACCAACATCATTCCGGGAATGATCGCGGCTACGAAAAGGTCGACAACCGACACCCCCATTTGATCGCCCAGTACGATCAGAACGATGCTCGGGGGTAGGATCTGTCCTAGGGAGCCGGCGGCCACTATCACGCCGCAAGCCAGTTGCGGGCTGTACTTGTATTGAAGCATGATCGGCATGGAGATGAGCCCCATAGCGATCACCGAGGCCCCGATCACTCCCGTGCTAGTCGCCAGCAGCGCACCGATCACAACGACAGAAATGGCAACGCCGCCGTTCAACCGTCCAAAAAGCAAGCCCGTGGTCTTGAGAAGCTGTTCCGCGATCTTGGAGCGTTCAAGAACCAGCCCCATGAAGATGAAAAATGGAATAGCCAGCAGAGTGAAATTCTGCATGGTTCCGTAGATACGTTGCGGCAAAGCCTGCAAAAGCAGCGGATTAAACTCGCCAGTGAGTACGCCGAAGACGATTGAAATAAGCGTTACACCGAACAAGACGAAGACGACCGGAATTCCAGTGAAAAGAAACACTAGCAGCAGCAGAAACATCAATAAAGCCATGCTAAATTCCTAAATCTCAAGTCATGGGAGAGGGATGGTCAGTGTTCAAAAGGTACATTAGGATCGGGTGCCTTGTCGGTCAGGAAAGCGATATGCTTGATGGCAACCGAAACGCCTTGGATTAGGATCAGGAAAAAGCCTAACGGGATAATCAGTTTGACCAGCCACGGGCTTATGCCCCCCGGAACGGTCGACCGCTCCCATATGAAGATTGAGTTGAAGACCATTGGCCAAGACATCCATATCACCAGTGCCGAAAACGGGATTATGCAAAAAATTGCAGCTGCAGCTTCTATGCAACTCTTCTTGCGTGGCGAAAAGCTGCTGTAGAAAATATCGACCCGCACATTCGAGTTGGTGAGTATCGTATAGCCGCCAGCCATCATAAACATAAAACCGAACAGAACCCACTGAAGGTCTGTCGCCGTTCCCCACGTGAGATTTTCGCCAATGGTGCGACCAACGCGCCTGAGAAGGGCATTCAGGAACGACAGCAAAATCATTACCAGCGTACACCAGACAACAACTCTTGCTATCCTGACGTTAAGTGCATCAATCCAGTAGCTGATCGTCAATAAATACGACACGTTCACCCACCAATTCCGGACTATATTCCGATTATTGCAGCCTAGATGCTGTTTGAGAAATAGCTTCGTCAGACAACATCTAGGCGAGCATCTTCACCGCCGCTTTCAGCTATTGCGTTGACGCTCAAGCGGATAAACGGTCATGTTCTGAAGCGCCCTTATCTCGGTAGAGAACTTATTATAGTTGTCGTAAATGCGAGCGAAATCTTCACTTTCATCGCTGAAAATTTTCAGATGCTTTTCCGCAGAAGCTTTAAGCGCATTGAGGATATCGTCGGGCAGAGCGCGGAACTCGACGTCTTCATCGCCACTTTGAAGCTCCGCGATGGTGATACGATCAAGATTCTGGCAGTGGGTAACATGTTCGGCCCTAATCTGGAACTGGCCGTCGGTCAGATCCGTGACGCGTTCAGCAAAAATTGTGGCAGAGTCATGGAGCATGAGTCCGGATGGCCAAGATGTTGGCATGTCCCAGCCAACTTTTGAAGTTTGCGCGATGGCAGGGGCTGCGATGCCCATTGCTGTTGCTCCGCCCACGGCAGATTTCAGAAAATTACGGCGTTTCATTGTGATCCTCCCATATGGTTTATTTCGTTTCGAAGCTACTTGATACAACTTCCGCGCCTCCTCCAAGGCAAAGTAGCATCACGCAACAGAGGAATTATCATTGGTCTGTGATCGATTTCCCTCCTGTTCGAATTCGTAGTCAGACAATTGCGCATCATGCGTCATCTTCCAGTAATCCACAAAACGCCATGGGATTACGGAAGTCACCCGACCGTGGCGGTTCTTGTAGTAGGTATCTACGCCCGGATGCGTCCAAATTAACTTTTCGTGCTCGGCATCTACCTCTTCGACAAATTGACGAAGTACATCGGACTTAACTTCAAAGGCGTTAAAACCTTTTTCTACCATCTGCACTATCAGCGAGGTTATGTATCGGGTCTGGCATTCAGCCTGAAATACTACACTTCCCCCGTGTGCTGGTCCCGAGTTCGGCCCGATCATTGTAAAGAAGTTTGGGAAGCACTCAACAGTCATGCCTAGATAAGCGGTTGGGTTCTCGTCTGCCCAAGCATCGGCAAGCGACAGGCCATCACGGCCGTGGATGCCCAGACGGGAAGCCATCTCATTAATCTTGAAACCTGTGCAGTAAACTATGATGTCGGCAGCCCGACACACGCCGTCAATGGATTTTACATAATCCTTTCCGATGTGTTCTATCCGCGTATCGACAAGTTCTACATTGGGTTTTCGCAGCGTTTTATACCAGTTATTGTCAAGCAGTATACGTTTTCCGAACGGTGGATATGTTGGAATACATTTCTCCACCAACTCCGGAAGATCCCCGATTTCGGAGTTTATAAAGTTTATCAGTTCCTCGCGATGCCGGTCGTTTGTACGATTGATCGACCTTTCAGGATGTACCCATTCGGGATCCCGGCGAAGCGTTTGTAGGAGCCCATCGCCATACCGCCAGAACATGTTGAACCGGAACCACTCCGCATAAAACGGTAGCGTCTTGAGCAGCCATTTCTCCTCCTCGCGGATTTCGTCAAGATATCCTTCGATTGGACGGGACCACTGCGGTGTCCGTTGATAGACGCTTACTTTTTCGACACGGTCGGAAATCGCAGGAACAAGCTGCATGGCCGTTGCGCCGGTACCGATTATGGCAACATGTTTACCATCAACCGACAGATCTTCAGGCCAGTGTGCCGAATGGAAAATGGGGCCAGAAAAATCTGAATGCCCTTTTATCTTCGGGATCGACGGATCGCTGAGTTGTCCAATCGAGCTGACAAGAAACCGCGTTCGTGCGGTCGTAGTCTCGCCGTCATTTTCCAGCGTAGCAATCCATTCCTTTCGCCGTGGGTCCCACACAGCCCCAGTCAGACTAGTCGAAAACTGGATAGACTTGCGTAGATCATACTTCGTCGCCACACGCTGAAGATATTCCAGAATCTCCTCGCGCGATGAGAAATACTTCGACCAAAAGTTCTTTTCGAACGAATAGGCATATGCGTAGTTCGGAGTGTCCACACCACAGCCAGGATACCGATTCATATTCCAGACACCGCCGACATCGTCCTGGGCTTCGACGATCGTAAATGAGATGCCCAAATTTTTCAGTGCAACGGCCAGACTGATTCCGCTTACCCCGCCTCCAACTATTAGCACTGAACTATCATTTGCGGATCTATGTTCAGAATTGCTCCATTCGACTTGCCTTTTCTCAAAGCCAAGCTCTTCGCGAACCAAGGACGCGTATTCGAAAGGTACATCCTCCCCCAAGCATACCGACATCATTTTATGTAAGGTTTCTTCGTCGGGATCAGGTAACTTCAGCTCTTTTCCGGACCCAATGAAGTTCAGCAGAGCATTTTGAATCGCACGTTGCACTTCTTTCGGTAGACCCGCATCTCGCGCAGGTAACAAACGAATATCCCGCTTTGGCCGGTAAGGCGGGTCAAGCCAGGAAAGATCACCCGTCATCTGCACGAGAACCATTAGCAGGGTACGCATGTCCCCAGCTTCGATATTGCGCTTAAGAAAGTCCGCCGGATGTTCGTTCATAGATTCCCAGATCAATAAGTAATGTTCGCTTTCATTGAGGTTACATGAATGGTGACTCACCAGTCAAATACTTTTCTTCCGGCAGCACTTAACCCGGATAATTCATGAAGCTGCCTTCATGTGTTCCTGGGGCCGGTTTCACGGATCTCGGGTCTGTCGCGCGCATCCGATGTTTGCGTCCGGTTTGCTGGCCGGTCGTTGACGTGGTTGTTTTTGAATATGGATTGATGTTTCGGGGTTGTCGGGCCGCTCGCGTCAGGCTGCTTTCGGTGGGGCGAGCGCGTCGAAGAGAAGATGGAGGAGACCCTGTCGCGGACATGATGTCGGCAGTGTGATGCTGATCCGGGTCTTCTTCTCGACGATGGTTGCAGCCAGCTTGACGAGATGCAGCCGCAGGGTGTCGAATTGGGCGCGGCGCCATGGGGATCTCCTTGGACAGGCGGCGCGCAATTTCCACCAGAGCCAGTAGGCGCAACTGTGCAGCATCAGACGCATCTGGTTGGCGTTCGCCTTCGAGCATGATGTTCGGTCTGATGGGAGATGGGTCTTCCATGCCTTGATGTGGTTTTCCGCCTGACCGCGTGCGGAATAAAGCTTCTCGTAAAGATGCTTGCCGTAAGCGCCCCGTTGATCTTGCAGTTACCCATAAGTTTCCTGTCTTTCTGCGATACGAGCGCCTTCGACAAGGTCGGCGAGGCGGGAGAGGCCGCGCCATATGACTGTCGTGCCTGGTGGCGCATCCGATGTGCGATCAAGATAGCCCCCAAGCCGCGCAACAATCCTGACATAGAAATCGAGATCGCGCGTAACCTTCTGTTTGTTTTCTGTCGTCAGGCGCTCGAGCAGGGTGCGCTCGGCTTTGGTGAAGACGGCAGCGGGTGATGTTTGGTGTCTCGCGCCTGAGCATCGTCAGCCAGGACACGCGCCAGGCCACGACGCAGCACAGTGCAATGCAGTTTGCCAGTCACCAGCCGTTGCCAAGCGCAGCCCTTCGATCCGGCACCCGGTTTTCAGGGTCCGGAAGAAGGTCTCGATCTTCCATCTCAGCGCATATCACTCGAGCTTGTGAATGGCGTCCGCATGGGTCGCAACCGGCAGGTTCGTGATCAGTTTCCAGAACACGGGCGCCCGGCCTTCTGGCGGGTTGAGCTCTTCAGCATGGATGATCTGGAGCTGTTGATGCCGGTATTTCTTCTGCTTCCCGATCGGCGGGCGAACTGTCATCGTAGCGCGCCTGATCGAAAGCACGGCCTGCTGCGTCTTGCCCTGCGCATCGCGGAACCGAATTTCATGCGTACCACTGGCTTGGATCGTAGCCACCACCTTTGAGACGGTCGTATCCCCGTCTTCGGCCAAGCGATCAACGCAGCTTCGGACGAGGAAGCTGGTCCCCAAATCTTCCGCCAGGCAGTAGAGCTCGTAGATATCGCTCTCGCGATCGCCTATATGAACGCAGCGTTCTGGCGCACCGATCAACTCGGTTGAAAGGCGTATGTTGTCCAGCCAGCGCATACTTTCCTTCTGCTCAATGGGGACGCGAGTTGGATTGATTTTGCGCTTAAGGGCCCTCGTGCCTTTGAATTTGTCACGCGACCAGAATTTTGCCGCAGTTATTCCGAGTGGAAGGCCTTCCGGCGTGACGGCAAGGCTCACATGCATCCGTATGCCGCAGATGGCGTGGCTCTGATGACGCCCGTCCTTCATCTTGCGGCCGCATGATGTTCCGGTAAACCCGACTTTCTCCGGCTCAGCGCGCTTGAAAGAGAATTCCGTTATGTCCTGCAGGATCAAAATTGGACCATCGGTCGCGCGTGTGCGCAAATCAGAGGCGGCGAAATGGCCTTCGAGGATTTTGTCTTCACTGACATTTGCGTTCGAAAAGAAGCGGTAAGCAGCCTTGGTGTTCGACCAATCCTGAAACGCTGTCGGCAGCGATTTCCCGGGATGTTCTCCGAGAGCCTCGAGCATTCTCCCGAGACGCCGGTTTAGCCGCGCATCCCCAAGATCGCACTCAGCGGTCTCTGTTTCCACCCAACTCTGCTCCATGTTTCCACCTCAATCATTCGGTGCCACATGACGAATCATGGTTGAGTCAATTTGAGCAAGGCCAACTCTAGTGGGTGAATCAATTTGCCACACAACTTATGGGTAACTGCAAGGCCAATGGCGCGGTTACTGCTTGCCGCGGCCGCCCTCGAGATTGGTGACGATGTAGCGGGTATCGCGCCCCATTGGGCCAACCTCGACGCGGGCTATCACGCGGCGCGGTTTCGACCACGACCGGGCCGCGTAGGAAAAGGTCTTGAACCGGCGCAGTTTCTGACCAAGGGTGCGTGTGTAGCGCGCTGCCGTCGATGCCTCCATAGCCGAGATGTTTTGCGCCAGACGGCCGTTCTTTGACAGACCGAAGACATAGCTCAGCCCGAGCCTGTCACACAGGTCCAGAACCTCCGGGGTGCAGTAATGGCCGTCCGCCCGCAGCAGGATTTCCGTCTCGGGCCAATGCCTGGCAATCTGCCGGATCAACCAGCGGATATGGGCCGCGCTCTCGGCTCCCTTGGGCCGGCGGGCCGGGCGCAACAGTATCCCCACGAGCCGGCCTTCACCGTCGAACACGACGATCGGCTGGAAGCCGAACTCGTCGTAGAACGCATTGAACAGGCGCAGGTGCTGGTGGCCATGCACCGCATCAAAGGTATCATCTATATCGAGCACGATCCGGCCTGGAGCGCGCGCAAAGGACTCACAGTAGAACCGGACCATCTCGCGACCCATGTGGATCAGCGCGCGAGTATCGGGCAGGTTTTCCATGCGTGGAATCGTCGGCTGCGAACATAATGCCGCCCCGGTTTCCGGGCCGCGCTCCAGTGCAATCCTGAAGCTGGGATCGTGCCGCAAGGCGTTCGCGTCATTGCCGTCTTCATACCCAGCTGCGATCATCATGATCCGGAAACGGATGATGTCGCACAGGCTATGCTGAACTTTTGCCGGATCGCGCGGATCGCACAGGCAATCTGCAAGCCGCTGCGCCAGACCCGCCTTGCGCTCGATCTCGCGCAGCAGCGTCAGCCCTGCGTCGGAGCTCATGTCTGCGCCGTCAAATCCAAGCAGGATCGGCTTGCCATTGAGGGGTGACAGGCGGGGCGTGGAGCACGTAGATTGGACCATGGCGGGGGTCGTCCTCTCAAAAGCTGCATGTTTGGCGGTAGCACCCAAAACATACAGCATTTCAGATGGTTACGATACCTCCGCCGCCTTCTCGTGAATTATCCGGGTTAAGGGACGACTTGGGTAGATGGTGGTGAATCACTCTTCGATCAGTCTAGGGGCTAACTGACTGATTTAATTGAATCAGAAGGGTTATAGGCTCTGGTCATGATGGGTTGGAAAGAGGTTCAGGAAGCGCTTTTATACCGCTTCCGCATTGAGAAATGGCATTGCTGTAAGACTCTGGCCGTCGAGGATTCATTTCGCGAATTCATGCGGTTAGACGGATGGCATGAGCAAGCCCGAACCCGCCCGCTATCGCACAACAAACTGGTCCAGATATAGCGCAGCGCTTTGCAAGCGCGGGTCGCTGTTGTTCTGGCTTGACAAGAAGATGGCCTGGCACGCGCCGCATGAGCGGCGTCCAGGGCGCCCGCCAGTGTTCTCGATTGTGGCGATCCAGTTCTGTCGGTCGATCATGGTACTTTCGAAACTGCCGTCAGGCAAGCATCGGGGATGGTCGCCAGCCTGTTGCAGCTGGCGGGGCTAGACTGGCCCGCGCCGGACTATTCGACCTTGTGCGAAGGCAGAAGACCCTCCAAATGCGGATACCGTATCGCCGTACCGACGGGCAACTCAACCTGCTGGTGGATAGCACCGGCATCAAATTCCTTGGCGAGGGGGAAAGGCAAGCCCGCAAGCATAGTGTTAAGGGACGGCGCCAATGGCAAAAGGTCCATCTGGCCATGGATATGGCCACCTCCGACATCCGCGCCGTCGAGTTTGCTCCCAGACGGGACGGTGACAGCCCTATCCTGCCGGGCCTTCTGGACAAGATTCCCGACAACGAAGAAGTTGGCAGTGTGACCGCGGACGGTGCCTAAGACACACGCCGATGCCACAACGCTATCCTCGCAGGCGATGCGGTCTCGATCTATTCCGATCCGCAAGAATGGCCGATCTTGGAAAGAGAATTGTCCGGCCGCCCGAGCGCGCAACGGAACCCTGCGCACTAAGCGTCACCATGGCAGGACACTCTGGAAACGGTGGACCGGACTCCACGCCCCAAGCCGTATCGAGGCCAAGACGCGCTGCATCAAGTCCTTCGGTGAGCTCAACGCCGCACGAGATCCCCGACCGCCAAACCGCGAAGTCCACATCCGCATCGTACTTATCAATCGCTTCAATGCACTCGGCACCGCCGACCGAAGCGAGCCATTTTACAGCCAAGGCGGCAATTCGAAGGCCGAGTCTGAAAAAGGCTCAGGGGCCACCAGATTTGCCCGCTCGCCTGGAGTGCGCAATTGGTAGAAAAGATGGGGCAACCCTAGTGAAGGGTCGTTCGTGGCGTTGGGGTAAGGCACGGCAGCCTGCCATTTATGATGATAGCGGATCATCCCCGCGACGCTGCGGTAGGGTAAATTCAACAGAGCGGACGCAATGCGCCGGTTTTGCGTGTCTTGCCCCGGCCCGCCAGTGCCGCCAGCGATCGCGGCCGCAATGGCATAGTGGTGCAGCGATGTATAGGGCTGGCATCCGACCTCGGGGGTGGAAAGTGGCCCGAACCTTTCGATGTATTTCTCGGCAAACCGACAGCCCAGTTCATCCCGTGGCAACCCGATGACCGTGCCTACAATCGCACCACGCCCCTTTTCACCGACAATCTCCGAAAATTTGCGGTGCAACGCTCCATATTGAAGGTAAAGCAATGCGGGCAAAGGGTTTTCCATGAATTGCAAATGGAATTTTGCGATGTCCGTTGCGTGAAAATGGGTAAAGGCCAAGACGGCTGGGTCCTCTTTGCGGATGTCGTCCAGTATCGCGCGCCAGTTTCCGACAATGCTGCGCGACACGCGCGGGGGTGCTGCCTCCCATCCGAACTGCGCCGAAACCGATGCCATCGCATTGGCGATGACGATGCTGTAGGGTTTTGGCCCTGACAGGATGGCAATGCGGCGATTGCGTGGCTTCCATTGCTTGGTGTCGCGCAGGCATGACAGGAATTTTATAAACCCCTGACCGTACCAGTATTCCGCCGGATCGCCCATGAAACAGCCAAAATAGCGCTGTGGATCGCTGGCCACAGTGTCATGATGCTGCAAAAGCGTATTGTGGTGAATATAGATGATACCGGCGTCAGCGATCACCTCATATTCCGAATTCTGCGAGCCGATATTATAGCCATTGATGATCGCATGAACGCCGTGCTCGGCGATCAAGATGCGCGCTGCGCGAACAACCTTTTCAGCGCTTTGATCGCCCGTATCCACGAAAATCGGGGCCAATCTGCGCCCGTTGACGCCGCCGCGCGCGTTAACCTCATCAATCGCCATGATCAACCCGTTGCGGAATTCGTGACCATCTTCTGCCGATGTCCCGGTCAAAGGAACCATGCTTCCGATTGGGATCGTATCGTGTGACAAGGCGATATTCCTCTGGGTTGGGCGCGCCCACGCTTCGACGGTGCCCGGTTCCTTCTTAGTTTTCAAACAACAGGTTGTGCATAAGGACGCGCAGGCCCGGCGGGCTGATCGGTTTGATCATGACGGGGAACCCCTGATCGCGGATCGACTGGATCAGTTCGGGACTGGTATCTGCCGTCATTACAATCGTGGGGCATGAGGTATGCAGCAATGCGTTGATGTCGCGCGTGACATCCGTGCCCTGAATTTTTCCCTGCAACCGGTAATCGGTCAGGATGATGTCGGGCGCATGTTCCAAAGCAGCCACGCTGGATGCCACGTCATCGAATACGTCCATCTGCATCACCACAATGCCCCAGCGTACCAGAAGGGTGGTCAATGCCTCACGCAGGTTGGCATCGTCTTCCAGCAGGAGGCAGATCAGCCCGGCGAACTGGCCACCGATGCTTTCATTTATTTCCGGTTCTCCAATGGAGCTATGCAGGACGTTGCCGATCGGAAGGTCAATCGAAAAATTCGTGCCCTTTCCAAGGGTGCTTGTGACATGGATCGGGTGGTTCAAGATCTGGGCAAGCCGTCTGGATATATTCAGGCCCAGCCCAAGACTGTGACGACTCGATATCTGGCTGTCATCAATGCGGAAAAATTCCTGAAATATTGCTTCCTGATATTCTTCCTCGATCCCCACACCCGTGTCGATCACCATCACGCGCAGGCGGCTGCCATAGCGTTTGCACCCAACGACCACTCTGCCTTTGGGAGTATAGCGCAGGGCGTTGCTAACAAAATTGCTGACGATTCGTTCTAGCAGGACACGGTCACTGATCACAGCGACGTTGCTGGGCAGAATGTGCAGGTCTAAACCCGCTTCGTGGGCTTGATGCGCGAACTGAACCCGCAAGCGTTCCAGAACGGTCGAAATCTGGAACGTCTGGACGTTCGGCCTGATCTTACCTGCATCCAGTTGGCCGATGTTTAGAAGGGCCCCCAACAGGTCCTCCATGATCGACACGGACACGTCCATCGCATGCAGGGCTTCTTCGCGCTCCCGCGCGTCTTCGGCATCATAACAACTGTAGATAAGGATCTTGAGCGCAGCCAAAGGTTGGCGCAGGTCGTGATTTGCCGCGCGCAGAAACCGTGATTTGCTTTGATCGGCCTCGGCCGCTGCATCGCGGGCCTTTGCAAGGGCCTTTTGCGTGCGTTCGGCATTGGTCACATCGCGCAGCATCGTCACGACACCGGCCTGCGGCAGCGGCCATTGTTCCAGAAGACAGACAGTTCCGTCCGAAAACAGCAACCGTGTGCAGGGGCCATTCGGGGGGCAAGGGGCGCAGATATCATCGCTCGACTGTGAGAAGCCAATCAGAACTCCCCGCTCTTTGGCGTCCTCAAAAAACGCGCTGTTCTCAAAGCCGATCTGGCGCAGATCCGGCCCAAGTTCAAAGAGCGCGGCGTAGGCCGGATTACATGAGACCAACCGGGACTCTACTGACCAGATCGCAAGGGCGTGACCAATGCTGCGCAGGGCGTCTGAGTCGGCACTAGTTCCAGCCAGCGGATCCGTCATGGCCTGTCCGCGATTGAACGAAGCATGGCGGCGTTTTCCATGGCAAAGCGAACAGCGGCCTCACGTGATTTCAGGCCGGTCTTCTTAATGGCATTGGCCAGATGAACCCGGACGGTCTGCCGCGTTATGTCCAACGCATCCGCAATATCTGACACCGGGGCACCGCCTCCCAGCATCGTCATTATTTCCGCCTCGCGTCGGGTCAAGCCAAAATCGCTGTCTCTGTCGGTCGCAGTCACCACCGCCGAGGCAGCAGGTTCGGCCAGTGTCCGGGCCAGAATATCCCGGGGGAAGGCCACCTCGCCCGAGATGACGCGCGAAAGGGCGTGCTTGATTTCCTGAGCATTGGCAGATTTCGGAATATACCCGATGACGCCATGCTGGATCGCCCGCAGGACATATTCCGAATCCTCGTGAACCGAGATGATCACGACAGGAATTTCCGGAAACTTGCTGCGGATCAGGCGCAGGCCCTCGAATTCGCTGAATCCGGGCATTATCAGATCGACCAACAGCAGGCCGATGCCCGAATTCTGCGCCAGCACCAACAGCGCCTCGTTAAAGCTGGATGCCTCTAGAACCGTGACATCCTTGTCGATCCCGCGTGCCACCTGCTTGAGCGATTGTCGCACGACCCAATGATCGTCCGCTATCAATATGCTAAAAGAGGGCGGCGAAACGACGGGTCTTTCCATCGGAATCTTCCTAGATTGCTGTGGTGTCATGTCTAAGCGGCTTTCGCATGCAGGACTGATCCGACGTCAGGTCATTTGGATACGCCAGTATCTAATTGCATTCATCAAGATTGCCAACCTTTGTCACTGTTCTGTCGTTGCGTCAGGGCGCTGTTAACCAGACGGCTCAACTAGAGCTATAATCTAACATTACGATGAAGAATCTATACGTTACACGTATATTCAACTAGATAATTAGCCTAGCATACAAAGTGCTTTTCGATAAGCATATCGATGAAGAATTAGGAGTTTCCAAATATTTTGAGGTATTTCGGCCGCCATGATGCAACAAACAGCGTTGACAGGCCATTTCTTCTCCTCCTAGTATATATCATAACGTCTAGATATTTAGGTATATAACTCGTGATTCTCACAATGACAGCACTGCTCCCTGTAAAGGTGGGCGATAATGCGCTGCACCAACCGGAGGTAAGATGAATATGACCAATAAAACGCACTCCCGCTCTCAGGGGCGTATGATATCGCGTCGCACCGCGCTCAAACTGACCGCGGGTGGCGCGGCGATGGGCCTGGCTGCACCGGCGCTGTCCCAAGGGTTGAGCGACAAGCTACTGATCGGCGTTCCATCGTCGCTGTCCACGCCTTACGGCGTTGCCGACGACACCGATCATCTGAACGGCACCAATCTGGCGCTGGAAGAAATCAACTCTTCCGGCGGTATTCTGGGTCGGGAAATCGAACTGTTCGTGCCCGACGTTGACAAGCTGTCACCCGAAAGCTGCCGTCAGGCCATCGCGGCCTGTATCGACAAGAAAGTGCACGCAATATCGAATTCATTCCTGTTCGCGCCAATCCCGGCGATGGACGAGTCAGCAAAATACAAATGCCCCTATCTGAACGGCAACACCCAAAGGGCTGCTACAGAAATGTATCGGTCCGACCCTGAGAAATACAGCCACATTCTGCAAACGGACCCGTCCGAAGTGAACTACGGCTGGACCTATCCGAAGTGGCTGGAAAAGATGGAAGAGTCCGGCGTCTGGACCCCCAAGAACCGCAAGATCCACATCGTGGCCGAACAGGTCGGCTATTGCCAGACCATCCTCAAGGCCGCCCGCGAGGCAATACCGAACTCGACCTTCGAGCTCGTTGAAGTGACCGACATCCAGTATCCTGTCAACGACTGGGGCCCCGTCATCCAAAAGCTGAAAGAAGTCGACGCTGGCGCAATCATGATCAACCATTGGGTTGCCGCCGAATATGCAGCGTTCTGCAAGCAGTTCTCGGCTGATCCGGTCGAGAATTCGCTGGTCTATCTGCAATACGGTCCGTCTCAGCCCGAATTTCTGGAACTAGGCCGCAGCGCGACCGAGGGCTTTTGCTGGAGCACCGTTCTGGGCGTCTATGGCGACCAGAACGGCCAGGATTTCCGCAAGAAATACCTCACGCGCTATCCTGAATTTGAAGGCAACATGGGCCTAGTCTATACCGGCAACGGCTATGACATCATGAACTACCTCAAGCTGGCCTGGGAAGCGACAGGCGATCCGGACGATTTTGCCGCCAACGTCGCCTGGATCCGCAACAATCCCTACCGCGGCGTGAACGGGATGATGAACATGAACAACGACCTTCAGGAGGCGTTGCATTTTCCCGATAACGGTTTTGGCAATCAGGCCGCCAATCTGGAAGACGGCATGGGTCAGCTGTTCGTTCAGGTGCAGGACCGCGAACACAAGGTCATCTGGCCGAACGAGATTGCCGAATCCACGCTGCGCCCGGCACCTTGGTGGACGTGAGGTTGGTGCCAGTGACCAAAGCTTCTCCCCATATCGAAGCGGTGTTTTCCGCCAAAAGCTTGTCACTGGACCTTGGCGGACGCGAGGTTCTGACGAACATCGGATTTGACCTGAAGCCGGGTGAAGTTCTGGGCATCATCGGACCCAACGGTGCCGGAAAAACCAGCCTGCTGGAGATTCTCTCCGGCAGGTATCAGCCAAAGACCGGCAAGGTGATTTATGAAGGCAAAGACATCACCAAACTGCCTTTGTTTGAAAGGGCGCGGCGCGGAATAGGTCGGACATATCAGACACCGATCGTCCCCGAAGATCTGACAGTCGGCGAAGCGTTCAAGGCCGCCCGTCAGGCGTTTCGCCCCTGGCTTACCCGGTTTGATGCAGAATATGGCGCGCAACTGGTGAATTTCATCACGACCCACGACACGCACTGCGCCCGTCTCAAGACGTTTGAGCGTCGCAAGCTGCTGATGGCAAACCTACTGATGCGCCAGCCCAAGGTATTGCTAATGGATGAACCTGCGGCAGGGTTGATCAACGCCGAAATCGACGAAATCGATCAGATTCTACGGATGTTGTCCAAGGAGATGAACGTCGGCGTCCTGATCGTCGAGCACCGGATCGAGCTGCTTGAATCGATAGCGGACCGGGTGATTGTGATGGACGCAGGCGAAGTCATCGCCCAGGGCGAGCTGGCTGACATCATAAACAGCCCCGCCGTGCGCGCCGCCTATTTCGAAACGGCCTGAAACAGTGCGGGGAACACCATGAAAGAAGTCTTGAAAGTCGAAGGTCTTTCGGCGGGCTATGGCCCTTTGCGCGTTCTGCATGACCTCGATCTTGTCATCCATCCGGGCGAAAGGATCGGTATCGTCGGCCTGAACGGGCACGGAAAAACAACACTGTTCTATGCCATTGCCGGGCTGACCGGCTGGCAGCGCGGTTCGATCCTGTTGAACGGTCAGCAGATCGGCCGGTCGCGCAGTCAGGGGGCGGGGCGGTACACCCATAAGATCGTGCGGCAGGGTCTGGCGATCATGCCGCAGGGCGACGAGATCTTTAACGGGCTGACCGTCGAAGAGCATCTGGACAGCGGGGCCTTCACCCCCGAGGCCTGGCGCACCCGCAAGGAGCGCAAGGAACGGGTGCTCAATCTTTTCGACCCACTGCGCAAGCTGATGAAAACCCCAGTCGGGCGTCTTTCAGGCGGCGAACGGCGGATGGTGTCGATCGGGCGCGGCCTGATGACCGACGCCAAGCTGTACCTGTCGGACGAGCCCTCTCTGGGCCTGGCACCCAAGATCGGTTTGGCCGTGATGGATGCACTGCTGGCGATCGATCTGAAGGACAGCGCGATGTTCATCGCCGAACAGAACGTTGCCCTTCTGGAAGGGCGCGTCGACCGAATCATAGGTATGCACGCCGGCAAACTGAAGGGCGAGGCATCGTCCGGCGTTCAGCTGGGCAGCGGCGGCTGATGCAATTTCAACATGATTTGAATACGGGAAGGTAGCGGAATGGACATCACATTCGTCCTGACGAATGCCATTATTGTGGCATGTATATACGGGTTGATCGCAATCGCGGTGTCCATCACCTGGTCCAGTCTGGGACTGATCAATCTGGCCTACGGGTTCATCTTTTCCTTTGCCGGATATGGCGCATGGATGATGGCCGAATATGTCACCGAAAACCCAGCCTTGGTGGCCGCCACGGGCATTGCGGTGGGCGCGTTGGGCGGAGTTATCGTATGTCTTACGGTGTTCATACCCCTGCATGACAAGCCGAATTTCACGACGCGCGGCATGATCGCCACCCTGGCGATCAGCCTGATTGGAAGCCAGGCGTTCCTGATGTATTTCGGCCCACGCCCCAAGGCGCTGCCCGAAATATTCGGGTTCTGGAAGGTTGATTTTCTGGGCATCACCCTGACCTCGGACAAGATCGGCATCGTGGTCTGCTCCATCGCGATGCTGGCTGTCGTGGTGTTCTGGATGCGCGGTAGTCGGCGCGGCTTGGAAATACGCGCGATGATGATGAACCCTCACGCGGCGGCGATTGTCGGCATCGGTATTCGCAGCACGGGCGTGTACGTCATGGCTATGACCGGCGCGATGGCAGGGCTGGCGGCGATCCTGCTGTCACAGACCTACTACATCTCTCCGTTCAGCGGCCTGACGCCTTTGATCAAGGGGGTCAGTATTGCGCTTTGCGGTGGGCTTGGCTCGGTTCAGGGGGCCGTCATCGCGGCGATCCTTTTGGGCCTGGTCGAGGCCCTGACCAATCAGTTTCTTGGAGGCCAATATGTGCTGATGACGCAGTTTCTGGTCATCATCATGGTGCTGATCGTGCGGCCAAGAGGGATTTCGGGACTTTTGGACAAGGCACGGGAACAATGAGCGACGCGAACCGAAAAGACTATGTCTGGCACAATCCGCTCGCGGTTTGGGGAACGGCCACCGGCAATGAAAAGGCGGACTCGATCGAGGTGCCCGACCCTCGTGATGTTTGGGATGAAAACCGCGCCTTCAAGGTTCCGACCTACAAGGTTGGCCGCCTGAAACACTATATCATCTGGCCCACACATGGCGACAGGCTGTGGAACAGGATGCGCTGGTGGCCAACGCGGCGCAACCTGCTTCACATCAAGGGACAGTACAACCGCAAGACGCTGGCCGCCGAAAAGAAGATCATCGACCGTCGGCCGATCTACTGGGCGCTCTGCCTTTTGATCATCGCACTGGGACCGCTTTTCTTTCCCGCCGACATGATGAACACGTTGATGACTGCTGGCGCGATCTTTGGTGTCTTTGCTGCAATCAATGTGTGCTGGACGCTGATTATAGGCACGGCCAGTATCTTTTCACTCGCGACATACGCGGTGGTGGGCACGGCGGGGTTCATCAGCTCATGGGTGTCAATCAAATACGGCATCCCGTGGTATTTTCTGCCCTTCATCGGAAGCGGTGTTGGCCTGATCTTTGGCGCGGCCATCGCCATTCCCGCTTTGCGTCTGGACGGATTTTACTATGCGCTTCTGACGCTTGGCCTGAACGAGCTGTGCCGCGTGTTTTTCACCACTTCCAATGAATTCGGGTCGGCATCGGGCGGGCTTTACGGGGCATCGACCTTCGTCAATGACACCTGGGAGCCGATTACACAGTCGATGGTGACTTACTATTCATCCTTCGCGTTGCTGATTGGCGCCCTGTTTCTGTTTAGGCTGATCCACGGCAAACGGTTAGGCCGCATCCTGCGCATGGCCCCTGAGAAGCGCGAGGCCTTCGCGGCGGCGTGCGGTGTCGACTACAAGCGCGCGCGGATCACTATCTTTGTCGTCACATCGATTGCCCTGGGGTTCATCGGCGGGTTCTATTCGGCGCAATACCGGGGAATCGCGTTTTCGATCTTCGGGTTCGATACCGTCTTGCTAGGCCTTGCCATGTTGGCCATCGGCGGGATCGGCAAGGCCGAGGGCGCGATTCTGGGCACGCTTGTCGTGGTATTTCTGGACAAGGTGTTGCTGGAACTGGGCCCGATCCGTCATTTCATGATCGGGGCACTGATGCTAGGCGTCGTGCTGTTTCTGAACAATGGCTATTTCGGCATAAAGCAGCAGTTCAACGCGTGGCGCGACAAGAAGCGCGGTGAATGGAGGTCGTCAAGATCTGAAAAGGGTGGCGAGGCCCTGCCCGAAGAGGCGACCGAGATCGAGGACAAGGACGACCTTTATTTCCGCCGGTTCGACAAGCTGCAGCGCGATTATCTCAAGGGCCTGGTCACGCCACAGATCATCGAAGAGCACCGCAAACAGCCACTGGGCCAGCACAGCGAGGCGCTGGAACGTGTGCTGCTCTATTTCCGCCGCGCGAAAATGGAAGACAAATACGCGCTGCACCGAGCGGGGGCACAGGGGCCTTACAAGATCATCGCGTTTTCCGGTGTGCGCGGAGTGTCGCCCCGTCTGGTGGATGATCGCGAATACGCAACCCTGGACGAGGGTTACCACGGCGTGTTTATGCGCCGCGTCCACGACCTGATGGAAACCTGAGGGCCACCATGATGACAGATAAGGACACATTCCCCACGTTGCTGGATGCCGATGATCATGTGCGGGAAAATTTTGACGCCATGACGCGCAAGTATCTGCTGATGGTGCTGAACGATGACATCATCAAGGAGCATCGCCACAAACAGATGGGGCACCATAGCGAACCTTTGGCGCGGTTGTTGGCGTGGTGTCATCGCAGGCCGATAGATCAGCAATATTCGCTCCGCCTCGGGGCAGATGGCGGCTATCGGATCATCCGCATGTCGGGGCGGCGCGGCATACCTCCCGCCTACGTCGGTGAAACGGTTTTCGCGACAATTGACGACGCCAGACACGGCGTTTTCCTAAAACATATCAGAGATTTGACAGGAGGCTGACAATGGCTCAACAGAAAATATTCGGCTATGCCAATCGCATTTCGGTCAAGCAGGGTGAAGAGATCGCATTTCACGCCAACGCCGATGGCGCGACCACAGCTGAGGCACAGCTTGTCCGTCTGATCCACGGCGACGCGCACGAAGCAGGGCCCGGCCATGTCGAAGCCGAGATCGCCAATCCGATCAACGGGACCTGGACCGTCGGCAAACAATTCACGCAACTTGGCAATTATCTGAAAGTGGCCGATCCCGAAAACCGTCTGGCCGTAAACGGGGCGTTGTCGATGTCTTGCCACATCTGGCCCACCATGCCGCGCCGCGGCATGCGGCAAGTCATCATGGGGCGATGGGATACGTTGAACAAGACCGGCTATGGTCTGGGCGTCAATCCCGATGGGTATCTGGAATTCTGGGTGGGCGACGGCAAGGAAGTTGATTACGTCACCTCCGAGCTGCCCCTGATGGCCAAGGTCTGGTATTTTGTCGGTGTGTCCTGGGACCCTGCCAGCGGCAAGGCAACACTGCACCAGGAGGGCGCGTTGAACCGCTATAACTCGCTGATCGGCCCGGTAGTGCCGTATGATTTCCGCAGTCACGTCAGCCAGACGTTCCGCTTTCGCCAGGTGAACAAGCCGGACGTTCCGTTCCTTGTGGGCGGCGCGCGCGACTTTCATTCGCAACGCGGCTTTTTCTTCAATGACCTCTACGCCGGCAAGATTGACCGGCCCTTGATCTGCAACCGGGTTCTGACACGCGCCGAAATGGACGCCTGCCGAAATGGGACCCGCCCGCCCGAAGACACGATCCTTGCCTATTGGGACACGGCGGCGGGATACACGAAGGACGGCATCGGCCACGATGTGATGGATACCGGCCCGCATGGTTTGACAGCGACAGGGTATAATCATCCTGTGCGCGGCATGACCGGCTGGAACTGGAACGGCAAGGACGACAGTTTCCGGCTTGATCCTACACAATACGGCGGGATCGAATTTCACCCCGATGCCGTCACCGATTGTCGCTGGCCGGAAACCAACCGCATGACGATCCCCAAGGACCTTCCAAGCGGCATCTACGCCATCCGTCTGCGGGTCGGTCCCGGCGAGGGTATTGCCGAGGAATACATCGTGTTCGTCGTCCGGTCGCTGCGCCCCAAGGCAAAGCTGTGCTTTCTGGTGCCGACTGCCAGCTATCTGGCCTATGGCAATGAAAGCCTCAGCTTTAATGCCCATATCATTCAGCCAATGACAGGCCAGCCGCCTGTTGTAACCGACATCGACGTCGAAACCTACGAGCACGGCGAGTACGGTCTGTCGACCTACGACACGTTCGAGGATGGCGGCGGCGTGTGCTTTTCGTCCTATCTGAGGCCGGTCATTAACATGCGGCCCAAATACCGGATGTCCAGCATGAACATCACCTGGCAGTTCCCGGCCGATCTGTCGATCGTCGCCTGGATCGAGCATCAGGGCTATGACTGTGAATTCATCACCGACGAAGACCTGCATCGCGAGGGGCTGGACCTCCTGAAAAACTTCAACTGTGTGATTTCCGGCACCCATCCAGAATATGTCTCGGAGCGGATGCTGGACGCGCAGGAGGATTTCGTAATTCAGGGCGGTCGCCTGATCTATATGGGCGGCAACGGATATTACTGGGCCATCGGTTTTGATGCGGCGCAGCCCAGTTGCATGGAGGTCCGCAAGCTTGATTCCGGCATGCGCGCCTGGGCCGCCAGACCGGGCGAGCACTATCTTCAGACCACGGGCGAAAAAAGCGGCCTCTGGCGCAACCGGGGCCGGGCACCTCAGAAATTGCTTGGCGTGGGCTTCATTGCCGAAGGATTCGAGACGGCCTCGCCCTATCGCAAGATGCCCGATGCCTGGCACCGCACCGTGTCATGGATCACCGACGGCATCGAGGGTGAGATCATCGGTGACGCGGGCCTTGCCTATGGTGGGGCGGCGGGTATCGAACTGGACCGCTACGACCTGAGCTTGGGAACTCCGCCGCATACCAAGATCATCGCGGCCTCGGGCGGTCATTCGGACAATTACGTGCTGGTTACCGAAGAACTGCTGTATGCCTACGCAGGGCTGGTCGGATCGCTGGATTATCGCATCCGCGGCGACGTGACCTTCTTTACCGCGCCCAATGACGGGGCGGTTTTCAGCACCGGCTCGATCGGATACGGGCAAGCACTGCCTGCGAATAATTTCGACAACAGCGCGGCAAGAATGCTGGGCAATGTTGTGGACGCCTTCATCAAGGACGGACCACTTCCGGGACAGAAATGGACCTTGGAGGAGAAACAGTGGCGATAGCCAAACGCGACAATTCTTAGCAACTGTACTCATGCCTTCCGCCTCAGACCGCTTGCGCTGGATATCCAACCGGCGAATGGCGGGGGGCTGACCGCCCTCGCCGATCCCCCCGGTGAGGGCCTTGAACAGATCGCCGGGTATTGCCAAGTTTTTGTGGTTAACTTTTTGTCGCGCAGCCCTTAAATCGGGTCACCCTCCATTTGTGTTGTGGAACGGAAGCATTCGCGCCCGAAGCAAGTTCGACCCGGCTCGACCATACATCCCTCTCTTCAAGGTGTTCAGTCGGTTGATCTGACCTTCGGCTTGACCATTGCTCCACTGCATTTCGGTCGCATTCCTGACCTCATCAATGCCCTATTCAAGGTGCGGGCGAGCCGTATGATGAGTGCAAAGTCAGTTTCGATCGCGTCGTCGCTCCGGGCAGGAAGCGGGTCCACTTTGCGACCACGCAACCGGACGCCCACGGGCGCATCAAGGCCGCAGTGTCGAAGGTGCTGTGCGCCACGTGGCAGCGCTGCCGCGTCCATTTTCAAAGGAATATCGCCGCTCATGTCGGCAAGAGCGGCCGCAGAGTGGTCTCCGCCTTCATCGCCACCGCCTTTGCGCAGGACACGGCCGAGACCGCCAGCGCCCAAGGGCGCAGTGTCGCTGATCAAATCCGTCCCAAGGTGCCTAGGCTGGCCACGCTGATGGATGACGCCGAGCACGACGTGCTGGCCTACATTGGGCTGCGCCCGTTCTTGCCTCAAACCGTCCACCGGTCAGTTTGCCGCCTGCGGCGGACCGGCGCGAACTTCCCAAAGAACACCGCGCGAACTTGCACAGCACGGATGAGATCGAACGGACGGATGAGATCGAACGGATGAGATCGAAAAGACTTTTCTGTTGGTTTTTGCTATTTTTTCTCTGTGCGGTCGACCTCGTGGCGAAGCGTGGCGTGTCGGCTGGAAGCGTCACCGGGCAGCCTACTCAGTCCCTGCCGGTTTGAGGCGATCGCACACCCCCCGCTATTTTTCGGAGGGCGCGTCTGCCAGGCGGCAACGAACTGTTCATAGCTCTTTTCCGCGTGCTCCGCGATCCGTGCCTCCTGCTGGCGCAGATCCTTTACGTTGTAGGCATAGCTCGCGCCGCGCTTGCTACCCTTCTTCTGTGGCTGGCCGGCGGCCAGTTCCATGGCGCGGCGCTTATGGGCGACCAGGCTTGGCCGGGCCCAATGATAGTCCTCGCCCTTCGTCAGCATGTGCCAGCACAGGGTCGCGAGCTTTCGTGCGACAGCGACTGCGGCGATCTGATGTCCGCGGCGCGCTCGGATGCGGATGAAGAAAGCCCGCAGCGGTCCGGGTGCTTTCGCCGCAGCCCAGGCCGCCTCGACCAGCATCGCGCGGGCGTGGCTGCGCCCGGCCTTGCTGATCCGACCATGATGGGCGGGGCCGAGTCCGGATTGGCGCACCCGCGGGTTCAACCCGAAATAGCTCACCAGTTTCTGGGGTGAGTTGAACCGGTCGATGCTCCCGATCGCCGCCATCAGCCCGGCCGCCACCGTCAGATTTACGCCCGTGATGGTCAGCAGCCGCTGGATTGCCTCGTCATCAATCGCGTCCTGGGCGATGTCACGGTCGAGCACGGCGAGGTCCTCACCGAGCCGGTCCAACTCGCGGATATGGCGCGCTATTGCGGCGCGCTCGTCTTCCGGCACCGGCTGGCGGTGCAGCCAGTCGCGGCCACGCTTGTTGAAGAGATCAGCATGCGGACATTTCGGGATCAGATGCGCATGCAGGATGGCATGCACCTCGTTCTTGATCCGGGTCCGGTGCCGGACAACCTGATAGCGACGCGCCACGAGCCTGCGCATCCGTTCCGTCGCCGCATCCGGTGTCCAGATTTCCGGCAGATAGCCGGCCGCATGCAGGCTGGCCAGCGTCGCTGCGTCGACCTTGTCGGTCTTCACATGGGCATGGGCGATCGCTTTCACCTGAAGGGGATTGGCAATCACCACCCGTTTCACATGGGGCGACAAAACCCGGGACACCGCCATGCAGTTTCCCGTCGCCTCGATCACCACCTCGTCCGTCTTCTTCAATTGCCTGCCGAACCCCTCGAGGGCCGTGCGGGTCATCTCGACCCGACCTTCATGTCGGGTCAGACCGTTCTCCCAGATCACCACCTCCCCGAAAGTCCGGTGGATATCTATTCCGATCACGCGTCGCATGCGCGCCTCCCTTGCCAGTTGAAAACAGCGGGAGCGGCGGGCAACACGACAACTACGGATTCGTGCTCTCGGCACAACCGGGCGAGTCGCAGAGGCGGCCAGCTACTAACACGAGCTCTCGGCTCATCGTATGGATCGGCCTGCCCACACCTTCGTGCTCCCGGTGCCTCTGTCCCGGATGCTCGCAGCATACACCCTGATCCGAGAATCAGAGCCAAACATTGGCACCGAGATCCTCATACCGGTTACGGATGAGATCAAGCGGCGCACCGATGTCGTCGGCATCTTTCCAAACGATGACGCCATCGTCCGCTTTGTTTGAGCTTTGCTATTGGAGCAAAACGACGAATGGGTCGTTCCGCGTGCCCGCTACATGACACTGGAAACCATCGCGCCGATGGGCGATGATGCCGTCATCAGCCTACCCACAGTGGCATCCTGATCAAGCAGGCCCGCGCCGAACATCACCGTGACGATCAGCGCCAGTTACACCATGTTACGGAACACTATCCAGAATTCTGGGCTGTCAAGATTGTGGATAGCCCAGTCATATCAAGCCGCATTGAGTTGCGCGACGATCTCGTCTTTTGAAAGAAATGCGATCTCTCAAATGGCAAAATGCAAGACACTCTGTGCCTCTGCGAATCCAGACGCTGTTCTGGCCACCCTCGGATGAAAGTTAAGCCGCCCGTCGAGCAGCCGATTTGTGAACCCCCGAATGTTATCAGTTTCAAATCGCAACTCTCACGCGTTGGTTCCTTCCGAACAGTTGTAACAGACCGATGTCGTCGAGGACATAGAGCCCCTAAGTTTATTTTGCCAAGAACACATCGGTACGGCGCCGTTTCAGAGCTACAAGCCCTGCATTGATGTCGAGCCTTCCAGCCTTGGCTCGACGGATCATCTCGCGCATCAATCCGCCCGGATTGCGCACATGGTATGTGGGGTGATCTCTTCCAGCATCGACTAGGAGAAGGCAGAGCGCCAATCCATGATCACCCAAGGTGCTCTGGCCCTCAAACCAGACTGACGGATGGATATCGAGCATCGGCAATAGCCGCCAGGCGGCCTCGATTATGTCGCGTTCCCTGAGCGGCCCATTGTTTTGTTGGCGCGCGTCAAGCAGCATGCGTAGGCCGTCGCCAGCAATGTCATAAAGATTCTCAGGCGTCAGAGTCGGTGACGCGTGGCAAGGAGGTACTGGCGACAATTTACTGTCTGCGACTTCTTCGCATCTTGCGGAGTTATCCACAGCAGAGGGCTCCTCTACATTTTGAAATTCTTCCTTGGTGCTCTGTGTAAAGGGCCGGAAGTTTTGCGCTGGTTCGCCGGAAGAAAGCCCGTGTTTTTCAAGCCAGTCATCGATCCGGTTGCACAGATCGGAACTCGCCTGCAGGTGGGCGGTAAGCCGGCCCAAACCAAGACGGCTCAACGCATCGCTGCGTGGCCAGCTTGCGAAACTGCCAAGAATATCTGCGACCTCCGTATCCTCGGTGGCCCAGGAGGGCAGGGCGGAGATGGCCCGTTTCATGTGCCGCAATCGCAGGGACCGAAGATCCATCAAAGAGCGCAAATGCTTCCGTTCCGCGCGGAGCCGATCGCGAAGGGCTATGAACTCCTCCAGGCGCGCGATCAGCGGCGTGAGGATCAAGCCGAGACCGGCGCGACCAAAGCGGGCTCCGTTGGCGGCGACGCGCTTCACGATCAGGCCGAGCCTCGCCAGCGCAGCCTCATCCGTGCGCAACTGCCGCGCTGTCTTGCCCAGCTCGATAGCCGCCAGGTCTTGCGCCCCAAAGAACACCGGTTCCCGGTGTGGAGAGGTCCAGTCAGAGGCGCGGGTCCGTCCGATAATGTAGTTCAGCACCGCAAGGCGCGCCGGGCGCAAGCCGATATGAGGGGCAACCTCTGACAGAAGCGCCATGACTGCGCCTTTGGTCCAGCCTTCCGGCAAGGCCGGGTGGTTTCGAATGGAGGTCAATATCTTGTCCTTGTCAGTATGGGACAAGGCAGCAACTGGGCATCCGCATCCCGGCAAGAGATACGTTTTTTCGTTGCCTTGACTGTCGGGACTGCTAAAACAAGGCCACTGTTTGAGTTGACCTGTCGGAACGCCAATTCCGTTGTTCTTTGAGCCCCTCGCATGGTTGCCGCCTTGCGGGGGTTTCTCTTTTCTGGGGTGTCGAGTCCTTCTATCGGGGTTGGGGATCAGTAATTGACCTGCTCAGAGCCGTAAGTGCCCTCGTGATCTTCCCAGTCGACAAAGACGGCACGGACCCGGATGCTCGGGCAGGTGGCTCCAAAACCCTCGTCACCCTGAAATGCCGGTGGTAGCTCCCCCGGAGACGCGATCCGCCATCGAAACTGTCCGGTGCTGTCGTATGAACCATGCCGGATCCGGGCCGTGCGACGACAATGCTCGCCTTCGCCGACCACCCCCTGGGACAAATAAGCGTCAAACACATCAATGGAGCGGATAAACGCGAAGGCGGACCCGCTGACATCGATATCAGCACCATGTCCGACAGCCTGCGCGAGATGGAGCCCTTCCATCTGGGGGGCCGGGGAAACTGCTGGCCCGGGATTGACCCCCGCCAGCCTGTAAAGGCGCGCGACCGGGTCTGGCGCTCGAAGCGCCGCGCGCATCGGGCAGCGCCAGATCTGCAGTGGTGGCTCGACCGGCCAGGGTGTTATGCGGCGGATGAACTCCGCACGCGCCCGCGCACAGGGAACCGACGCAGGCCAACCGCCTGCGAGGCACAACAGGATCGCACAGTCGATCTGGTAGCCTTGTGCGGCAGCGGGTTTGACAGCAAGCGGTGTGAACCCGATCGCGAAGATCGCGGCAGTTGACAAAAGCCGCCTCATGACAGAGCGCAGCCGCTAACCTGTTGGCGTATAGTTGGATTTATGTTACGCAAGTCATAATTACTGACATATTTTGTGCGTCGTTTCATTGGAACATCTCCTGGTAAGCGTCAAGCACAAGACGGACTTCGGCCTGCGCGGAAGCTGATGCTGCGGCGAGGCAATTCAGATAGGTTTGTGCCTCATCGAAGTAGGTGTTGAACTCGGCTCTGATGTCATCGCCGTACTCGTTCAGGAGCGCAGGCGAGGCCGCCAGCTCCGGCCGCAACGGCAACACGCAGTCCATCGCCAGCGTCTCGGCGGTTGCTGGGATCGCTACGGCGATGAATGTGCTACATGCCAGCAACCGCGACATCTGGTGGTCTCCCGACAATCTGTGGGCGAATCGTGTGTCGGACCTATCACCGAAAAAATATCGTAATCAATCAAAAGATATCTATTGACCTCGTAAAGTGTTTTCCGCTACGTCGCCGCATATCTTGTGACATGCACTGTTTGAAGCGGTGCAAAAGCAGGTTACTTCCGTAGGAACTTCTTTCCTTCGGAGGCAAAATGGCAGGAACAAAATACCCCGTGATCCTAACATCGCACATGCAAGAGGCGATCGAGGGTGGGGCATGGATCGAGGTGGAATGCGTTGAAGCCCCGGAAAAGGGCGGCAATACGCATAGGGGTGGCTGGACGGTTTTCGTCTGCTCCAATGACGGTCAAGGCGGTGTGCACCGGTCGGTCTATGTGACCAACCGGGATCTGAAACCACGCGTCTTCAAGACCGCAGCAGGGCTCATGAGCTTCTGCCTGGAGCTCGACGCAAAGGTATTCAGCTGCCCTCTCCGAGAAGGTGAGAGAGGCACGTGGGAGTTTGAGACGACAAGGTATCCTACCAGCGGCTAGCCTCGTTCTCTGGGGGCTTTCAGGCCCTTCCACTCATGCACAATCCGTTATCGATCTCGATGCTCCAGACCGTATTGGTCGACTGACCAGTAGCGTTCTCGACTTTGCAAGACCCCAACCCGAGCAAAGCGACGGTGTCGCACGCTCTGAGGTCGTCCCTCTTGATTCACCACGCCTGTCTCCGCCGCGGGCCCCATCGGGCCGCCCTGCGATCGAGACCATGATCCTTGATGTGGGGTCGGTCTACGCGGAGCACCCGGCCCTGCGCAGGGCCGGGATGTCCACTCGCGAGTGGCTCGCATTGTTTCGCGCCAACATCGCTATTGAAAGCGCATTTGATCCAGGCGCGCGGTCGCATGTCGGCGCAATCGGGCTTGGGCAGTTGATGCCGGACACTGCACGCGTGCTTGGCGTCGATCCGCATGATCCTGAGCAAAACCTGCATGGATCCGCCCGCTACTTGCTGACACAACTTGATCGTTTTGGCACGCCGCAACTTGCGCTCGCGGCCTATAACGCCGGCCCCGAAGCCGTGGCGCGCCATGGCGGGATTCCCCCCTACCGCGAAACCCAAGGCCATGTTCGCAAGGTCATGGCCGTCTATGCCCAATCCATCGGAGACCAGATATGAAACGCATCGACTATACCCGGGCGGCATTGGCCGCGTTGCTGATGTTGGCTGCGGCCCCGGCGCTCGCACAAGACCTTAGCCCGGTCTCTGACATGATCGACAACATCATCGACGCGGTGACGGGGCCGATCGGTCGTGGCCTCGGTGTGCTCGCTCTCGTGGGATCGGGTGTCATGATGTTTTTCGGGCGCCTCAACTGGCCGATCTTCGTCGCCGTGTTTGTAGGCGTGGTGCTGATCTTTTCGGCCGAGACCATCATCGACGGCTTTGCGGCTCCTTGATCTGACAGGCCGCAGAGACCTCCATGCGCGACACACCACTCTTTCTGGGGCTGACCAAGCCGCCACGGATATTCGGTCTCCCGATTGGATATTTCGTGGCGCTGGTCTTCGCATCCGTGATCCCTTTCATTCTGGTTGACGACATGCGGTTCCTGCTGGTTTTCCTCGCGGGCTACCCACCGCTTTGGCTGGTCGCAGACCGCAATCCACATCTGTTTCAGATTTTGAACGTGGTGATGTCGCGTACACCGCGAACGAGTGTGCGATCCGGTGATGGGGGCGATCTCTATGTCGCGTGAGTTTCGGGGGTTGATTGCCAGCAGCGCTGTTCGGGATGCACTTGGGGACAAGGTTTTGAAAGCCGAGCGTCTCGGGCGGCACCTACCTTACATTGCTGCGGTGCGAGACAATGTCATCCTGACGCGGCAGGGTGATCTGATGGCGTCGGTCACGCTTGGCGGGATCGACAGCTTCACCAGCGATGACGCCTGGATCGGTGAGATCAGTGAAGGCTTTGCCCGGATCGTCAGTCAGTTGGGCGAGCGTTTCGGTTTCCACATCAACAAGGTATCACGCCCGGACGCCGCGGACCTTGCTGCGCCTGACGGCATGCCCTTTGCAAGTGCGGTAGACGCGGCGTGGCAGAGAAGCCTGCGCGCACGTGAGCTGAAAGCCCGCACCTTGATGCTGACAGTGTTGATGCGTCCGTCGATGCCGCAGGCATTCTCGAAGGTTCTGGGCGCCCTTGGCGGCGGCCGCGATTTCCAGAAAGACATCGATACGAGAATTGTTGCCCTGGAAGAGGCCATGACCCTGCTCATGGCGATGTATTCCGATGCAGGTGCAGCGCGCCTGACAGTCTCGAGCGGGGACTGGCTTGCAGTGTTGGCCGCGGTTCACGGACAGAGCTACGGCAAGATCATCGCGGCCCCCGGGCAACTGTTGGCTGACACGATGAGCAATTTCGACGTCAGCTTTCAAGGCAAAACCATGCGGCTGGAAAGCGGCGACAGCGCACGATACGGCGCGATTTTCGGGATAAAATCCTATCCCAGTCGCACCTGGCCAACCATGCTTGATGCGTTGGAACTGCCCTATGACATCACGATCACCAACTCTTTCACGCCGCGGCGCGCCAATGAGATGGTTGAGCGCATTCAACGCACCTTTCGTCAGCGGGGTGCCTCCGAAGATGCTGGTGTCAGCCTGACAGAGCAATTGATCGAAGCCGCCGACGCCGTGGCATCCGGCCGGTCGACCTTTGGGACACACCATGCATCCGTGCAGGTCTTCTGTGATAGCGCCGAGGAACTGGAACAGGCAGCTTCCGAGATCTGGCGGGCGGGGCAAGAGACCGGTGCCGTTCTGGTAAGGGAATCTTGGGCCGCAAAGGCACTCTATTTCGCACAAGCGCCGGGAAACTGGGCCTACCGGATCCGTGACGGGATCGTTTCGTCGCACAATTTCGCGGAACTTGCGGCGTTTCATAAGACAAGGCCAGGGCGCGGACCTGAGGCCAGCCCATGGGGCAAGACGATCACGGCCTTCCCGACCGTGACCTCCAGCCTCTACCGGTTCAACTTTCACGAAGCGGGGCGCCGGACCGATGAACCAAGCGTCGGGCACACGCTTGTTCTGGGCCGCACCGGGTCCGGCAAGACACTCGGCACGGCTTTTCTCATGGCACAGGCCCGAAGAGTGGGTGCGCGAGTCATCGTTTTCGACAAGGATCAGGGGTTGGAGATGGCGATCCGCGCTTTGGGTGGCAGCTACAGCGAAATCAAGGTGGGCCAGCCCACCGGCTTTAACCCGATGACCACGGAGACCGATGCGCGGGGGGCCGCCTGGCTGACAGATTGGCTCGGCGACATTCTGGCCCGTCACCGTCCATTTGAGACGGTCCAGACCGCAGCACTGAACGAGGCGGTTCGTCAGATCGCCGCCGCGGAGCCAGGCCTCAGAACCTTCGACGGTTTGGCAAGTCTCGTGGCCTCTACCGATGATGATGGCGACCTGGTGTCCCGCGTACGGGAATGGACAGAAGTCGGCCGGTACGGTTGGCTTTTCTCAAGGCCCAGTGCCCAGTCGATTGCCATTGGCGAGGATGTCCTTGGTCTCGACATGACCGAACTTCTGGACCAGGACGCAGAACGCTCCGCCCTGCTCGCCTATCTCTTCCGCCGTATCGAGCGCGTGATCGAGGATCGCAGACCAACAATCATTGTGATCGACGAGGCGTGGAAGATGTTGGCTGACGATATCTTCGTCAAGCGCCTCCATGACTGGCTGGTTACCATGCGCAAGCGCAACTGCGTGGTGATGATGTTGACCCAGACACCGGGCCATCTGGACCAAAGTTCGGTCGGCCAGATCATCGCGGAAAGTGTGGCAACCCAGATCCTGTTTCCCAATCCACGGGCAAATCCGGAGGATTACAGCATCCTGCGCCTGAACGCGCGCGAGGCGGATTTTCTTTCCAGCCCGACAGCCGGGTTGCGGCTGGCATTGATCCGTTCCGGCGCCGACAGCGTGTTCGTCAATACCGATCTCGCAGGCTTGGGCGGCCTGGTTACTGTTCTTGGTGGCGGCAAGACCGGCGAGGAAAAGGCGCCTGCTGATTGGCGCAAGAAAGAAGAATTCTGGAAGGACATGATGTGAAAGCACGATTTTTTCTGTTGGTCGCCACGACGGTCCTGAGCGCTTGCGAAGGTGCATCAACAGGCGTGCGATCGCCCTGTTTTGAGCGGCCCGTTATGGCGTTCTCGGCCCCTGCTCCCGACCTTGTTTCACGGAATGCGCATTGTGATTTCCAGAGCTTCTAGAATGGCGATTCCGTTGGCCTTGGGTCTTGGGTCGCTTGCCTCCGCGCAGGGCGTGCCAGTGATCGATGGCTCCAACCTTGCCCGCGCTGTGTCTCGCGTCGAAGAGCTCGCACGCGACGCCTTGCGACAGGGCCAGAAGCGCGACACCCGCCAGGAACAAGCGGATATCTATCAAGAGCAGCTTGAAGCCTATGAGCGTTTCCTTGCGGAGACCACCGGTGTCACCGACCTGAGTGGGTTCGAGGCTGGTGGGCCCGGCTGGGCGAGCGCTGCAGAGACTTACCCAGCCCAGGAAGATCATCCTGATGCCGATCGCCTCTTCGGTGAGCCAAGCGACGTGGAGCGCATGATCATCACGGTGGCGCGGCGCTATGAGGGTCATCCCGGTGTTGCGGCCGCCGGTCTGACGCCACTGACATGGCGTATCCTGTTTCAGTCACTGATCAAGCAGGAAAGTCGTTTCAACAATGCAGCCGTCTCCCACGTGGGTGCGCGCGGTTTTTGCCAGCTGATGCCGGGCACAGCATCGGATCTCGGTGTGAACCCGTATGATCCTTGGGAAAACCTGGACGGTGGCGCACGCTACATTCTCACGCAACTGAACCGCTTCGGTCGGATCGATCACGCTCTGGCGGCCTATAATGCAGGCCCCGGCCGTGTTCTCGAATATGGTGGTGTGCCTCCTTTCGAGGAAACCCAGACCTACATCCGGCGCATCAACGGCTATTACAACGACTATCTTGGCACCATCACCGGCGTCGACATGACGGGGTCACTGGCGGGCTTCGATGGTGCCTCGGCCGCCTGGGGCTACTGGGCGGATGCCTCGGTCGGCTATGGCGCCTACATGGGCACCCAGATCGATCAGGCCATGACGAGGATCGCGGCGCTTTTGCGTGAAGATCCGCCCCGTAACGCAAAAGAGGCGCTGGACCGCTCCACCTATATGCTTGCTGAACGGGCGCGGCTCATGGCGCTGACGCTGCGTCTGCGCGCGACCCACGTGAAAGTCGAAGCGGCACAAGGTTTGACCGAGGCCGCCGATCACCTAGAGCAATCCACTTTCTGGAGGTATTCCGATGAGGGCTGACACCCGCATTGCCGCAATTATTGTCGCGGGCACTCTCATGGCGGCACACCCGCCCCCTGCCCTCGCTCAGGGTGTGCCTGTGATCGATGGATCGAACCTCGCGCAGAACATCGAGCAGCTGCAGGCCGCGCTGCGCGATGCGGAAAACCAGCTCCAGCAAATCGAGGAATTGCGCACCCAGATCGAGCGCCTCACTGATATTCAGGGCCTTCTTGATGACGTCCTGGGTTCAATTACCGGCCTGAATGAAATCGCAGCCCTCTACAACGATGTGGAGGACCTGCGTGCCCGTGCCCAGAAGATCACCGATCTATCGGGTTTCATGGACAGTCTGTCGCTCGGGGATTTTGACAGCCTGCTGGACGATCTGCTCGATGGCGACGTCACCATGGGTGAGCGCCGCGCCGCAGATGCCATGCGCGAGACCATGGCCAGTGCGGGGTTCAACTCGGAAAAGCTCACCGAGCTGAACGACGCCGGGAACCCGCAAGGCGCTGCCATAGCCGATCTGGCGGCTGCCAATGCCATGGTTATCGGGCAAGCCCAAATTTCCTACGAGGAAGCCGCCCAGAGCATCGAGCGTATCGATGGGCTGGTGGAAGCGATTGGCGATCAGGAAACGCTCAAGGAATCGATCGATCTCAACACGCGTATGGCCGCGGAGACGAATTACATGCTGGGCCAGATGTGGCGCCTGAATGCCGCCCAAGGCTTGGCGCAAGGTCAAAATGGCATCGATTTCGCGGCCGAGCAGGCCCGCACACGCTCCTTTTTTGATTTTTCCGGCGCTGAGGACTGACCCTTGAATACATCACTCAAAGCAGTTGCAGTTTTCATCGCCCTAGCAGGCAGTGCCTGGGCGGAAGACTTGCAAGACCTGCCCGACGATACGTTGCTCGGGGAGGTCGTCACTGCCACCGAAAATGGGGAGGAAGAACGCCTCCTCGATCTGATGCGCGAGGTACAGGCAAGAGGGCTCTTGATGTTCCCGAAGCCGCAAACCTGCACATTCAGCTATCCGGACACTGATTTTTTCGGCAACGAGATTTTCCGTGGAGCGGTTCGATGGGGCTTTGGCACTGACCTGAGAGAGCTAGCAATGTCGCAGGGCTTCTGCGGCTGCATCTATGATCTCGGGTCGCTCGATGCGTTCACAACTGAACGGGTCGACAAGCCTGCGCATGCGCTCACAGCGGCGGATTTCAATACCATGCGCCGGTATCGAAATGCTGAGTGGAATACCATTGATCAACGGTATGCAACCTTTCGCAAAGAAAGCTGTGGCTCGTAATGGCGATCATCGCGGACGTATTGACTATGGTCGACGCGACTGTGGCAGGTGTCGCAGCTGATACCTATGACAACACCGTTGCAGCTGTGCGCCCCGTGGTGCGAGCAGCGTCCGTATTAGTAACGATCCTCGTTGGTGCCAATTTGCTGATCCAAAGCGTTGAACTTACGCGTGCAACGATCGTCGCCCTTGGTCTGCGTTTGGCGTTGGTGAACGTGTTCCTGACCTTCGCGAACCTCTCTGTCCCCTATGACGCTTTGACAAACGCCCCGGCGGAGCTCGGCGCTGGGATACTGAACTCACTGTCAGGCGGCACAGTTGGGAACCTTTATGATGGAATCGACGATCTCTACTCCCAAGCCCTGAATGTCGGACAGGTGATCAGCCAGAATGGAGGCTGGCTGGCCGGTGCCATGACCAGCGTGGTCATGTTTCTTGTGGCCGCCGCCATGGCGACGATCACCATCATCGTTCTGTCGGCTGCCAAGATCATGTTGGCGGTATTGATCGCCATCGCACCAGTGGCCGTGGCCTGCACATTGTTCAAACAATCCGCGCCGCTGTTCGAGGCCTGGGTCAAACTCGCCATCGGTTTTTCCTTTGTGCCGCTTTTCGTGGCTGCCATGGCAGGATTTACCATTGCCACTGGCAACGCCGTCGCGCCGGGGAGCCTCGACAGCGTCGAAACACTCGGGGACGCGATTTCGTTCGTCGTGGTGATGATGATCGGCGCCGGCCTGATGTTGCTCGTGCCAACTTTCGCGCAAGGGCTTGCCGCCACGAACATCGGCCTCGCCTCGATCGGTGCAAATGCCGCGCGGATGCCGGGGAACGCGTGGCGCAATACCGGTGCCACGATCCGGGGCGGCGATGACATGCGACGGGGCTTCAACGCAGGAGTTCAGGGACAGGGCGTCTCCGACCGATCATCCAGCGCGGCCCGTGCCGGGAGCTATGCGGGCGGTGCGGTCAAGCTCGCCGGAAAGATGAAGAAGGGATAGTCATGAGTGGTTTCGATATCGATTTGGTGATGGGTCCGCGCCGGGCAGCGCGCGCCGCATGGATCGTTGCGGGCTGTTCCTGCGCCGTATCCGTGCTGTTGGCTCTGACCATTACGGTTATGTTGCCCCTGCGCGAAACCGAAGTGTTTACGGTCCTCGTCGACAGCACGTCGGGTGCAGCAGAACGCATCTACCAGGTTCAGCCGACCGGTATCACCGATGAGGAAGCGATCAAGGAATCCCTGCTTGTCAGCTATATCAGCGACCGCGAAAGCTATTTTAGAAACGGCATTCAAGAACGGCTCGAAAGTGTCCAGCGGCGCTCCAGCGGGCCAGCGCGCGCCTCGCTGATAGAACTCTGGACCACGGGGTCCGAGAATTATCCACCACGCAGCTATGGCGCGAATGCGCAGGTCGATGTCCGCGTGCGGGCGATCACCTTCCTGCAAGACGAAGTGGCCCAGATCCGGTTCGACAAACGCCTCACCCGACCCAACCAGACCCCCGTCACGCAAACATTCATCGCCACCGTAGGGTTTGAATTTGCCCCCCGCCGCGAACGCTCCCTGACACGCGTTTGGGAAAATCCCCTTGGCTTCTCGGTGACCGCTTACCGGGTCGATGCCGAAACACTGACACGAGAATAATTCATGAAATCCTTTCTTCTTGCCATCGCAACGGTCTGGGGATTGCTCGCAACGCCCGCATGGGCCGAGCGTGCACCGGTCACCATGGGTCAGGACGCCCGCGTTCGCCACGTGACCTTCAACCCTACGGATGTGATCCGGATCGACACCCACCTTCGGGTAAACACGTCAATCGAACTCGGTCCCGGCGAACGGATCAATCAAGTCCTGATCGGTGACTCCGCGTCCTATGAAGTGGAGGTTCTGTCAAACCGCAATACGATCTCGATCAAGCCTGTCGAGGCACGGGCTGCGACAAACCTGACGATCTTTACCAACCGCCGCGCTGTCGCCTTCTATCTGACAGAGGGACGCTCGCGGACACAGTCTTTCCGGGTCGTCGTAAACTTTCCCGACGAGCGACCCGCCGGGCGCCAGCTTGCGGCTGGAGGCCGAGATACCGGCTATCAGTTCGCGGGCAGCGGTGCGATCCGCCCGGTGCGGGTCTGGAATGATGGGCGCTCGACCTTCTTTGAATTCCGGCCCGGCGTGCGGCCCTCGATCTTCGGCTTGAACGCCCAAGGCTACGAGATCACCCAGAACAGCCAGACCCAAGGTGCGGTCGTGAGGGTCACCGGCGTGCGGGACGCCTACACGATCCGTATGGGCGACGATCATATCTGCATTATCCGCGAGACAGGTGGATTCACGACCGAGGCTGCTGCCGTGGCCGCCCTGCGTGGACGGGAGTTCTGATCATGAGCGACGGGAAAGCCGGGGAAAAGGAATACAGTTTCGCGCCCAGGCGGCGTGCATCTCTCGGGCTGAGACTTGGGTCTGGGTGCGCTCCTATTGGCGGGAACGGCCATAATTGCCTACCCGCTTGTGCAAGGCAGCGGCATCACTTCTGCCGTTGAAACATCGAAAGCCGACGACTTTCAGGATCAGGTCGACGGCGACGGGTTTGGCCGCATGACAGCCGACGCTGAACCGACCGGACAAAGATCGGAGCCGAGGTTCGATCCCGGACCAATCGAGGATGAACTCGCGGCGCAGCGCCAAGCCCTCGAGGAACAGAACGCCAAGCTTGCGAGCGACGTGGTCGCCCTACAAGCCCAGTTGTCAAGACTGGCCGAGGCCCCTGCCCCCGACAATTCCGCCGAGCTGGCCGAAGCGCTGCGCTCGGTCCAGGAACAGAACACGGCGCTCATCGCCCAGATGCAAAGCGAGATGGACACCCGGTTGGCAGAAGCCGATCTTGAAGCGCAAAAACGTCTCGCTGATGAGGTTGCCGCACGCGCGCGTGTTGCCGATGGCCGGATGGAGCAGTTGATGGAGCAAATGCTCGGACTGCAGCGCCAGAACGACGCCCTGCAACAGCAGATCGATGACGGTATGAGTGACGCTCTACGCGCGCAAACCGAGCGGGATCAGCTCGCTGCCGAGGAAGCCGCGCGACGGGCTGAACTGGACCGTCGGCGTGCCGAGGCGGCGGCGCTGCGCAACACACAAATCCGGTCCGAAGGGGTGATCTTTGATGCGGGCGGCCAGACGGGCAGTCCGGCATCTGACCCTGAGAGGGGACCTGCGGTCGGAGATGCAGCGGCGCGCGCCTTCGTGTTGGACGGTGCCCTGCCCGTTCAAGTCGCGACAGCGGAGGTTATCGCCAATCCTTCCAATACGG
Source organism: Roseovarius sp. 217 (assembly GCF_000152845.1). Classification (GTDB taxonomy): domain Bacteria; phylum Pseudomonadota; class Alphaproteobacteria; order Rhodobacterales; family Rhodobacteraceae; genus Roseovarius. The sequence continues at coordinate 47,866 of NZ_CH902586.1, read as the reverse complement.
TGCTGCAGGGCACGCTCATTCAAGCGTCACTGGAAACCGCCATCGAATCCACATTGCCCGGACAGATTACCGCCATCGTTAACTACCCGGTCTGGAGTTTCGATCAGTCCCGCGTTCTCATTCCCGAAGGCTCCCGCCTCTTCGGGACCTATAATTCGAATGTCTCTTTGGGCCAGGCCCGCATTCTGGTTGGCTGGTCACGCATCGTCACACCCGAGGGGCAATCGGTTCAGCTCGCCGCATTTGGCGCGGACGATCAGGGCCGCTCGGGCGTGACGGGCTCCGTGAACTCCCGCTTTGGGCTGCGCTTTGGCACAGCCGCATTGCTCTCGATCATCGGCGCAGGACCGGCAATCGCCGCATCCGAGGCCAGCTCCGAGACCGGATCAGAAATTGCCGAGGATGTCGCGGGCAGTTTTACGCAAACCACCGATGCGGTGATCGGCGAATATGCCACCCTGCCTCCGGTTATCTCGGTCCAGCCAGGTGCTGCGATCAGTGTGATCGTCGACCGTGATCTCGAGTTCTATTGAGTGCGTTTCAGGTTCGACAAAATAATCATGTGCCGAAACACGCGTTCGACCGAAGGGAGAGGCCGCGTGTCTCAAAACAACACAAACCTGAAACGCACAGGCGGCCAGCCATGAACCCGTCGGCAGAAAAAACCAGTTTTCTTTCGACCTATCTAAAACCTCTGGCTGCACCGCTCTCCGATCCCTGCGTGGTCGAAATAGCGGTCAATCCCGATGGAAAGGTCTGGGTGGAAACCCGGGGGGCTGAGCATATGGTCGGCCTCGAAGGTGTGTTTTTCTCCCCTTCCCAAGCTCGGGACCTTGCAACATCCATTGCCAGCGCCACCCACGGACAGATCAGCGAGAAAAAGCCGCTCGTCTCCGGCAAGATCGAGATGAACGGCAAGCCGATCCGGGCACAGGTCGTCTATCCACCGGTCGTGGATGGCGGGCCGTCGATCACCTTGCGCCGCTACAGTGAAGACCAACTCACCTTGGGCGACATCGGTCTGTTGCACGGTGCACTGGTGGACCTGGACGCCGAACGACAGGAAAAAGCCGAACGGGTGATCGCGCTGACCCAAGCGGGGGATATTCGAGCCGCCATGAAACTCTGCATCGATGAGCGGTTGAACATCATGATCAGCGGCGGGACGTCCACGGGCAAAACGACTTTTGCCCGGGCACTTCTCGCGCTGGTGACCGAGGCGGAACGTATCGTGACCATCGAGGACGCATTCGAGCTCTTTCCTCCACAGCCCAATCGCGCGATGCTCAAGGCTGACCGTATCCCCTCAAGTGAACGCACCGCGGCCAAATTGCTGGAGACCTCTTTGCGCATGCGTCCTGACCGGATCATTCTTGGCGAATTGCGCGGCGATGAGTGCAAGACCTTCCTCGACGCGATCAACACCGGCCATTCCGGCTCTTTCACCACAATTCACGCAGATACGGCGCAAAAGGCGCTCGACCGCCTTGCCCTCATGGTCATGTCTGTGGGCATCAATATGAGTTTTGAGGAGGTAAGGCGCTATGCCGCCTCCAGCATCGATGTCGTGGTGCAGCTTGGGCGCAAGGACGGACGGCGCGGGGTCGAACAGGTGTGGGTGCCTGGTATCGAAAAATCAGAAGTGACCAGCTGAAGGATGTTTGGAAGCGTGCGCATTGAGTACTTTCGGACGGTAATCTCTCCCGTCTTGCTACAACATAAGCGCGTTTGCACTTGATCGCATTGATTGCGATGATTACACTCCTCTCAGGAGGATATCATGGCAAGCATTACCATCCGGAACCTTGACGATGACGTGAAGCGCCGCCTTCGCATCCGCGCGGCCGAACATGGCCGTTCAATGGAAGAGGAGGCACGAGAAATCTTGCGCCATGTCGTCGGCGAAGCGAAGCCCTCCCACGATCTTGCCGCGGCCATCCGCGCACGGGTCGCACCTCTGGGTGGCGTCGATCTCGACCTTCCGCAGCGTGAGGCCATGCGTGAACCGCCCGCATTTGATCGGGCCTGAAGCATGATCATCCTCGACACGAATGTCATCTCCGAGCTTTTGCGCCCGGCCCCGGAGCCCAAGGTCGAACACTGGTTGTCGGCCCAGGACGGGCTCAACGTCTACCTGACCTCGATATCGGAGGCGGAGCTGCGCTATGGCCTCGCGATCATGGGGAACGGCAAGCGCCGCGCCGCGCTGGTTGACGCCGTGGACCGTATCCTGCGGGAAGACCTTGCCGGTCGCATTCTGCCCTTCGACAGCGACGCCGCGCAGGCCTACGCCACCATCGCCGCCGCACGTCGCGCCGCCGGGCGGCCAATTGCCCAGGCCGATTGCCAGATCGCCTCCATTGCCCACGCCTGCGGCGCCACCGTCGCCACGCGCAATACGCCTGACTTCGAGGGCTGCGAGATCGACCTGATCAACCCCTGGACAGCCGCATGAACGCCGTTGAAATCGAACAAGCCGTTTCCGAACTCGCCGAGCAGCCCTTTGACGCGGCCGAATTCCCTTATGCCTTCCTCTTGGCCTTCGGCAACAAGGACACGACGATCAAGCGGCTGCGCACCGGCGCGTCGAACAAGTCCGACTTTGATGGCCCTTGGGGCGGCGTCCTGCAAACCAACAACATCCACCTTGCCACCTGCGCGCCGGGCAACATCGCGGCGACCCTGACCGCCCTTCGCGACAGCCCCGCGACCACCCGCGCCAAGGCGAAGTTCATCCTCGCCACCGATGGTATCGACCTCGAGGCCGAGGATATCACCACCGGCGAAACCATCGCCTGCCGCTACACCGATTTCCCCGACCATTTCGGCTTCTTCCTGCCGCTCGCCGGTATCTCCACCGTCAAGCAAATCCGCGAAAGCGCCTTTGACATCCGCGCGACCAGCCGCCTCAACCGGCTCTATGTCGAGCTGATCAAGGACAATCCCGACTGGGGCAGCGCTGACAAACGCCACGACATGAACCACTTCATGGCGCGGCTGATCTTCTGTTTCTTCGCCGAAGACACCGACATCTTCGTCAGCGACAACCTGTTCACCGCCACCATCGACCAGATGGCCAACCGCGACGGGTCCAACACGCACGAAGTCATCGGCGAGATTTTCCGCGCGATGAACACCGCCATACCCAAACGCGCCGAGGCCAAGCTGCCCCGTTGGGCTGACGCCTTTCCTTACGTGAACGGCGGTCTCTTCTCGGGCAGCACCGATGTGCCGCGCTTTTCCAAGATCGCGCAGCGTTACCTGTCCCATATCGGCAGCCTCGACTGGACGCAGATCAACCCCGACATATTCGGGTCCATGATCCAGGCCGTCGCGGATGAGGAGGAGCGCTCGGTCCTCGGCATGCACTACACCTCCGTGCCGAACATCCTGAAGGTGCTGAACCCGCTCTTGCTCGATGACCTGCGCGCAGAGCTGGAGTCGGCGGGCGACAACGCGCGCAAGCTGGCCAATCTGCGCGCGCGCATGGCCAAGATCCGCGTCTTCGATCCCGCCTGCGGGTCGGGCAACTTCCTTGTCATCGCCTACAAGGAAATGCGCAGCCTTGAGTATGAGATCAACAAGCGCCGGGGCGAGCCGCTGCGCCGCACCGACATTCCCCTGACCAACTATCGCGGGATCGAGCTGCGCGACTTCTCGGCCGAGATCGCGCGGCTGGCGCTGATCATCGCGGAATACCAATGCGACGTGCGCTATCGCGGCCAGAAAGAGGCGCTGGCCGAGTTCCTGCCGCTGGACGCGCAGAACTGGATCACCTGCGGCAACGCGCTGCGGCTGGACTGGCTGTCGGTCTGCCCGCCCACGGGGACGGGGGTGAAGTTTCAGGCCGATGACCTGTTCATGTCGCCGCTGGATCAGGCGCAGATCGACTTCGCGAACGAGGGGGGCGAGACCTATATCTGCGGGAACCCGCCTTATCTGGGGAGCCAGTGGCAAAGCACAGAGCAGAAAGAGGATTTGCAGCGCATTTTCGACGGGCGCACGAAAAGCTGGAAATCGCTCGACTATGTCGCAGGCTGGTTCATGAAGGCCGCCGATTACGGGCTGCACACGCCCACCGTCTCGGCCTTCGTGTCCACCAACTCGGTCTGTCAGGGGCGACAGGTCGCAACCCTATGGCCACTAATTTTCGAGACAGAACACGAGATCGCCTTTGCCCATACCAGTTTCAAATGGGCGAACCTTGCCAGCCATAATGCAGGTGTGACCGTTGTGATCGTTGGCATTGCAAATCGCCCGGGTCCGGTGCGGAAGCTGTTTAACTTGGCCGATGATGGTGGCGCAGTGGTCAAGGATGCTGATAACATCAACGCTTATTTGGTGGCGGCGGCAAACATCACCGTGAGCGCAGCCCCAAAACCGCTAGGCGGTCAAAATGCTATGAGTTTTGGCAACATGCCGAACGAAGGCGGCCACCTTCTGTTGAACGCATCACAGGCAGAAGAAGTGATTGAGCGCTACGGTGTGCCGCGCAAATTCATTCGTCCGTTTGTCGGATCGCAGGAGTTTATTCGAGGTAACGAACGACGTTGCGTATGGGTAACAGATGAAGATCTCGACGAGGCTAATTGTGTAGAGTGGCTGAAAGAACGTTTTGCCGCAGTGAAGCAACAGCGCAAGAAATCGGATCGAGCAACAACCAAGGCGCTGGCAGCGACGCCCCATCGCTTTGGGGAAGTGCGGCAAACAGGTTCGGAAACAGTGATTATTGTCCCGAGCGTGTCATCTGAGAGCCGCCCATATCTTCCTTGCGGTTATTCAGCTCCCGGTAGCATTGTATCAAATCTCGCTTTCGCCCTCTACGACGCGCCGCTTTGGAATATGGCCCTGATCGCCTCGCGCTTGCATCTGGTCTGGATCGCGACGGTCTGCGGGAAAATGAAAACCGATTTCCGCTATTCCAACACCCTTGGCTGGAACACCTTCCCCGTCCCCAAACTGACCGAAAAGAACCGCGCCGACCTGACAGCGGCGGCGGAAGGCATCCTTCTGGCCCGCGAGGCGCATTTCCCCGCCACCATCGCCGATCTCTACAACCCCGAGAAAATGCCCGCCAACCTCCGCGCCGCGCATGACCACAACGACGAGGTGCTGGAACGCATCTACATCGGCCGCCGCTTCCGAAACGACACCGAGCGGCTGGAAAAACTGTTCGAGATGTATACGCGGATGACGACCAAGGTGAGCGCCTGACCTTTGCCATAGCCCGGATGTGTGCTATGAATGCGCATGATCGGCCCACAGGAGGCACCCATGACCAAACGCGCCACAAACCTGACCATCGACCCCGCCCTGCTGGACGAGGCGCGCAGCCTGAACATCAACCTGTCCGCCACGTTCGAGGCCAGCCTGCGCGAGGCCGTGCGTGCGCGCAAGGCCGCCGCTTGGCTGGAAGAAAACCGTGCCGCGATCCAAAGCTCGAATGACTGGGTGGAAAAGCACGGGCTGCCGCTTGAACGCTACCGGCAGTTCTGATGGCGCAATATGACGTGTTCCCGAACCCTACGGGCGATGGCTATATGCTGGATGTGCAGAACGACCTGCTGGAAGGGCTGAACGTGCGCACGGTGGTGCCGCTCTTGCCGCAAGGCAATGCCCCCATCGCCGCCAGCCGTCTGAACCCGGTGTTCGAGATCGAGGGGGCAACGCATCTGATGATGACGCAATACATCGCCGCTGTCCCGGCCAGCATTTTGAAAGCCCCGGTCGGGGATTTGTCCGAAAACTTCGACGCGGTCACATCCGCGCTCGACATGTTGTTTCACGGGTTTTGATCATGGCTCAGGTTCCTTCCATCTCTGTCAAATACGCCGCCAATGGCAGCTCGACCAGGTCGAACGAGCTAGGCATGCGCGCGATGCAGGAACGCGCCTATGACAAACTCTGCCCGGGCGTGGTGGCTCAGAAAGTGAACACGCGATGACCCTTGACCCTGTCATGAGCGCCGAACGCACCCGCAGGCTGGTGGATGATCTGCGCGCCAAACCAGCGGAAACCACCTGGATCGAGTTCAAGGAAAACAATGCTGACGGGCCGTTGATCGGCAAGCTGATCTCGGCCTTGTCCAATGCCGCACGGCTGGCCGATCAGCACTTTGCCTATGTGGTCTGGGGGGTGAGAGACGGTGATCATGCGGTTGTCGGCACGAGTTTCGAGCCGACCGTGAAGAAGGAGAAGGGGCAGCCGCTCGAATTGTGGATTGCGAACCACCTGTCGCCAAGCATCGAGTTTCGGTTCGAAGAAGTCGATCACGATGGGGGGCGCCTGATCCTGCTAACTATCCCCGCCGCCGCAACCGCCCCGGTAGAATTTGACCGCACAGCCTATTTGCGCATCGGCAGCGCCACGCCGCGCCTGTCCGACCATCCAGAACGCCTGCGCGCCCTCTGGGCCAAGTTGCAACCCTACGCTTGGGAGACAGGGGTCGCAGCGCAGTTCCTAACCGGCGACGACGTTCTTGAGCGGCTGAATTACGCCAACTACTTCGATCTTACGGGCCAGCCCTTGCCGGATAACAGGCAGGGGATCTTCGACAGGCTATTGGCAGATCGCCTGATCCAGAAAGATGTAAGCGACCGTTGGAACATCACCAATCTGGGTGCAATCCTGTATGCCAAGAAACTTGCCGATTTCGGCCCCTCTGTAGAGCGCAAAGGCGTCCGTTTCGTGGCCTATGCTGGCACCGGACGTGCAGATGACGTGAGTCACCGCCAGGATGGCCAGCGCGGCTATGCAGCGGGTTTTCAGGGTTTGGTGGACTATATCGACGGTCTTCTGCCCCGCAACGAACTGATTGGTAAAGCGTTCCGCGAGGAGCGACCGCTTTACCCGTCGATCGCGATCCGCGAATTGATCGCCAACGCATTGATCCACCAAGACATGACAATCACCGGTGCAGGACCACTCATCGAGTTGTTCAATGATCGAATGGAAATCACTAATCCGGGCGCCCCCTTGGTTAGCCCCGACCGGTTTTTGGACTCGCCGCCGCGTTCCCGAAATGAAGCCCTTGCGTCGTTGATGCGGCGGATGAAACTTTGCGAAGAACAAGGCACCGGCATCGACAAGGTGATCTCGGCGGTTGAGCTACACCAGTTGCCGCCACCGGATTTCCGCATGGAGGGTGACGCAGTGCGCGTAGTTCTGTTTGCACCACGCCGCTTTGCGGACATGACACCGGAAGAAGCCGTGCGAGCGTGTTACCAACATGCTGCGCTCAAATACGTGGGCGGACAGAAGATGACGAACGCGACACTTCGGGAGCGGCTTGGCATCGACGACCAGAACGCTGCGCAGGCGTCGCGGGTTATTCGCGCAACGCTGGATACTGGTCTGATCCGTCCTGCGGATGCTGAACGCCCTCGGGCCGGATATGTCCCCTCATGGGCGTGACAGGGACAACATTTGATCGGGTTTTGATTGTGCGTATGTAGGCTAGAGGGCGTAAATTGGAAAATACATATAAATCATACTGTTACGATAGGCAGGGTGCGGTATCGCTACTTGATCGGGTTTTGATTGCCTGCCCCAAAGCGAATGATTCCGCGCCCCTCAGAAGGAAAACATCATGACACAGCAGGTTCCTTCCGTCTCTGTCAATTACGCGGCCAATGGAAGCTCGACCAAATCGAACGAGCTTGGCATGCGCGAAATGCAAGAGGGTGCCTATGAGAAGCGGGGCGAGCAATACCTGCTGATCAAGTCGCCCCCGGCCTCGGGCAAGAGCCGCGCGCTGATGTTCATCGCGCTCGACAAGCTGCACAATCAGGGCCTGCGCCAGGCCATCGTCGTGGTGCCGGAAAAGTCCATCGGGTCCAGCTTCAACGACGAGCCGCTGAGCAAGTACGGCTTCTGGGCAGACTGGACCGTGCAACCGCAATGGAACCTATGCAACGCTCCCGGCGGGGATGACGGCAAGGTCGGCGCTGTCGGCAAGTTTCTGGCGAGCGACGACAAGATTCTGGTCTGCACCCACGCGACCTTTCGGTTCGCCGTGGACAAGTTCGGGATTGAAGCGTTTGATGATCGGCTCATCGCGGTAGACGAGTTTCACCACGTCTCTGCCAACCCTGATAACAAGCTGGGCACGCATCTGGGCGCACTGGTCGCGCGCGACAAGGTGCATCTGGTTGCGATGACCGGGTCCTATTTCCGCGGCGATGCCGAAGCCGTTCTGTCGCCCGAAGATGAGGCAAAGTTCGATACCTTCACCTATACCTACTATCAGCAGTTGAATGGTTACAAATACCTCAAGACGCTCGACATCGGGTATTTCTTCTATTCCGGGTCCTATGCGGACGACATCCTCAAGGTTTTGGATCCGACCGAGAAGACAATCCTTCACATCCCGAACGTGAACTCGCGCGAAAGCACCAAGGACAAGCATCGCGAGGTCGAGCATATCATTGACGCCCTGGGCGATTGGCAGGGAGCGGATCCCATCACAGGCTTTCAGCTGGTCAAGACGCCCGACGAGCGAGTCTTACGCATCGCCGATCTGGTGGACGACGAGCCATCCAAGCGTGACAAGGTTTCCGCCGCGCTGAAAGACTCCACGCAGAAGAACAACCGCGATCATGTCGACATCATCATCGCCCTGGGTATGGCGAAAGAAGGGTTCGATTGGATCTGGTGCGAACACGCCCTGACGGTGGGTTATCGCGCCAGCCTGACGGAGATCGTGCAGATCATCGGCCGCGCCACCCGCGATGCCGAGGGCAAGACCCGAGCGCGGTTCACCAACCTTATCGCGGAGCCCGACGCCGCGGCCGAAGCCGTGACCGAGGCAGTCAACGATACACTGAAGGCGATCGCTGCAAGCCTGCTGATGGAGCAGGTGCTGGCCCCACGTTTCAACTTCACGCCCAAGACCGTGAAAAGTGGCCCTGTCGAAGGGTTCGATTACGGCGAGGGCGGCTATGACCCCAACAAAGAGAACGTTGGCTTCAGCGAGGCCAGCGGGCAGTTCCAGATCGAAATCAAAGGTCTGGTCGAACCCAAGAGCAAGGAAGCCAAACGCATCTGTCAGGAGGACCTCAACGAAGTCATCACAGCTTTCGTTCAGGACAAGACCACGATCGAGCGCGGGCTCTTCGATGAGGAGCTGGTGCCGGAGGAACTGACGCAGGTCCGCATGGGCAAGATTGTCGGTGCCAGGTTCCCAGAGCTAGATGCAGAGGATCAGGAAGCGGTGCGCCAACACGCAGTTGCTGCGCTGAACCTGACCCAGAAGGCGAAAGAGATCGCGCTGTCGAACCGCGATGACACAGAAACAACCGGCAATACCGCCTTGATCGACGGGGTGCGCAAATTCGCAATGGACGTGCGCGAACTCGACATCGATCTGATTGATCGCATCAACCCGTTCGGCGAAGCCTACTCGATTCTGGCAAAGACGATGAGCGAGGAAAGCCTTCGGCAGGTCCAGGCCGTCATCTCTGCGAAAAAGGTGCAACTGTCACCGGACGAGGCGCGAGATCTGGCGAAACGCGCCGTCAAGTTCAAGCAGGAGCGGGGCCGTCTGCCTTCCATCACATCGCCTGATCCGTGGGAAAAGAAAATGGCCGAAGGCGTGGCCTATCTCGCGCGCATGAAGCAGGAGGCTGCCAATGGCTAAGAGTTTCACCGACGAAGATGATGCCCTCCTTGCTGAGCTTGGCGTCGAGGTCGAGGTCAAGAAGCAGCTCAGCCGCACACCACGCGAAGAACGCATCATCGCAGGTTTTGAGGAAATCTTGCGATTTGCAGATGAGCATGGCCGGCCTCCCCAGCACGGGGAGGATCGTGATATCTTTGAACGCCTCTACGCCGTGCGTCTTGATCGGATCCGCGACTTGCAGGAATGCCGCGACCTCCTTGCCCCACTTGACGAGCAGGGTCTCCTAGCAAACACCCCTACGCCCTCAGCATCAGACTCCGATGACCTCGATGACGATGCCCTCCTCGCCGAACTGGGCGTGGAAGTTGCTAAATCACCCCTCACGGAATTGAAGCATGTCCGGTCAACAGCCGAGAAAAAGGCTGCCGATGAAGTCGCAAACCGCGAGAAATGCGAGGATTTCGCGACGTTCAAACCCTTGTTTGAGCAGGTCCAGAAAGAACTGGATAGCGGCTTGCGCGAAACTCGCCCGTTCGAGATGAAAGCCGAGATCGAGAAGGGACGCTTCTTCATTGTCAGTGGTCAAAAAGCCTATGTCGCCGACAAGGGCGAGACCATCACCAACGAGCAAGGTCGCACGGATGCGCGTCTGCGGGTGATTTTCGACAACGGGACCGAGAGCAACATGCTGATGCGCTCGCTTCAGCGCGCGTTGAACAAGGACGACGCCGGACGGCGGATCACCGACCAATCGGCAGGGCCACTTTTTTCCGATCAGACAATCGATGGTGACGAGGCGAGCGGGACAATTTATGTGCTTCGCAGCAAGTCCGATCATCCACTTGTGGCCGAAAATCGCGACCTCGTACACAAGATCGGCGTCACCAATATGAGCGTTGAAAAGCGGATCGCTGGCGCACATCTGCAACCAACGTTTCTGATGGCGAACGTCGAGGTGGTTGCGACTTATGAACTCTACAACATCAACCGGACAAAACTGGAGAACCTGATCCATCGCATCTTCGAGCCCGCGCGGCTCGAGATCGAAATCATGGATCGCTTTGGTAGGCCCGTGATTCCGAGGGAGTGGTTTCTTGTGCCAATATTCGCGATAAAGGATGCAGTTGAACGGATCAAGGACGGGACGATTTCGGGCTATGTCTATGACCCGAAACAGGCGCGATTGGTATCTGTCTCATAGCTGGCGCATGGCAGAACAGCACAGCCACATTCGATTTCCAGATCATCCCCTCGCCTTTGCGTCCGAAGAGCGCGCCCGACCACCGAAACGTGTTTTCTTTGGCTTTGCCCTCGCGGCTTCTGCGTATCCCTGTAGCGCTCCTGTATAGGTCTGGATCGCAGTCTCGAATTCCTTGTCGCCCATGGAGATCGCCGCGGGTGCCGCGGGTTCTGGTTTCTCGAGGGTGATTTTCTTCGGCCTGTTCGAGACTGGCGCTGCAGCAGGAGGATAGGGCAAGGCATGCCCCTGCCGTGCTTTGTCGATCTCCTCAAAATGCCGGTCCGCATAGTAACGGATGTGATCCGCCTTGATGGGATATTGCCCCTCGGGCAGGACAAGGACCTTGTCGAGCGGGAAACGCAGCAATTCAGCGGGGGATACCAGCGCCCGTTCTTCCGAGCGACGGCTGATATTTGCGCTTTCCGAGAGCTTGCGCACGGTTGCCTGTGATCTGGTCTTGCCCACGATCGTGCGCTTGCCCAGGGCTGCGGACAGCACGTCGGCGGTGCGATCATCCTGCGGGGTCATGTAAATCTGTACACCCGCACCGGCCTGTAGCGCACGGCGGTCGGTTTCGCCGTAGATGCCCTCAAGACCGGGGATCGACTGCGAGATGATAAAGAGCCGCCCGCCATAGGAGCGGATCGTCTTTATGCTCTGCAAGACCAGGGGTTGTTTGCCCAGTTGGTCGAATTCATCCATCAGGAACATGACGGGATGTGGCTCGTCCGGTCCGGGATGCGCGCGCTGCAGACATGCGATGGCATCGGCGAACAGGAGCCGGATCAGGGGGGCCAGTGTTTTCAGGTGTTCCGGCTGCACAACAATATAGAGCGACTGTGGCTCTCGTCGGAACGTCCCGAAGTCGAAATCGCTTGCCTGTGTTGCCCGGTCCACCGCCGGATCGAGCCAGAGCTCCAATCCGGCCCCGCGGATCACACTGACATAGGAATCGAGAATCTTGTCCACTTCGTCGGCCATGCTCAGGAAAATCTCTGCCACCACCGGGTTTGCGGTCTGCATCGCGGCCCGTTTGTAGAATTCCTTTTTATTGCCGCCGCCAGTCATGATCCGCAGCGCCTCACCGATCGTCGGCTTGCCGGTCTCGATGGCGTAGAGGCAAGACGCCACGAACAGGCTGCGTCCGGCCTGGAAAAAGCTCTGCGCGTTCACGCTTTCGACGATGAGGAACAAATCCGCCATGGTGTTGACGGCGGTGTATTGCTGCTCGGGGCTGGGCAGATCGGCAATGCGCTGGAGAGGATTGAACCGGTGCGTGCGGGTCAGGACGGGCCCGTTCTTGCCCTCGGGCTGAACGTAGTCATAAGGCGAAAAGTACCAGACCTGATTGTTCAGCGCCTTTTGGCGGTGGATGGATGTCTTCTCGAAATTCTCGCCCTTGACGTCGAGGATCACGGCACTGCCCTGGAAGTGCAAAAGGTTCGGCAAAACGAAGCCTACCCCTTTGCCCCGGCCCGTTGGCGCGATCATCATTGCGTGTGGGAAGCGATCTGGCGTGGCCGACACGAAAGGCGCGCGGGACGCAGGTGACCCGAGCTTGCCGAACAGAAAGCCGTTCTGGGAAAGAGACGCCGACATACGGTTGCGGCGGAGCTCGGGACGCGACTGGAAATGCGCATCATCATAATCGGTGAGCGACCCGCGATGAACGGATGTCGCTCCTGTCGCCGCCAGAAGCAGGGCAGGAAGTGCCGTGATGAGCCACGCAGTATGTTCCACAGCAGGGTTTGCCTTGATCCGTGGATCAGACAGATTGAGCAGCCAAAGTTCGAAAATATCGAACCCACCCAGGTCTTCGCCAAACCGCGCCATCAGATAGAGCGTGGCGATCGCGGCACCGATCCAGGTGCCAACACCGAGACCGAGCAGGATGGCGATCGGATACCGCCAACGGCTTTCCATTGCATGCAGCATGTTTTGAATCCTCTAGAGCCCGTAATCGCCACTGGTATCGTCCCGGTCGCGACCCCGCTCCTCGGCGCGCTCGAAAGCCTCGATCCGGGTCCGATAGGTGGCGGCGGGTTCGCTGTCGCGCCCGGCAATGTCATCACCCGCATCCACCGCGGCGATGGCCTTTAGCTCCGAGAACACGGCTTGTCGCAGACCAGGGTCTTCGATGCGGTCCATGAGCGGATCGATCCGGCCCGCTGCCAGCTGATCCATATCCCCGTCGCGCAGGTCTTGCCGCACGTCGGAGATCAGCTTGTCCAGCGTGGCGATGTCGGCAAGGCGGCTGCCCTGCCCCGCGTCGAGAATGTCCTGACGCGCCAGATCCGCCAAAAGATCACGATCCATGTGCAGCCCCGCAAAAACATCACGCGCGCGCGCCTGCAGGTCGCGTTCGAGCCCAAGCCAGTCCGAGCGCTCCTGTGCGTCCACTGGGCGTGAGGCTTCGAGTTGCGCCTCGCTGCGATGGGGTGCGGTGAAACGGGCAGCGACTTCTTCGACGCTGCTGCCCGCCTCCTCGAGCCGTGACTCCATCGGTGCCAGAACCCGCGCCAATTCCGCTCTGAAACGACCCAGTGCAGCATCGGCCTCAACGACGAGCGGATTGTCCTCGTCTCCTGCCCGTGCGACCAGCCCCGCAATCCCCTGAACTCTGTAGGGATCGCGCTCGGGCGACACCGATGAAGAATGATCCGCAAGAAAGTCGCGGCCCAGAAGCGTGCCCATTTCGCGGGCCTGCCCGGCAAAGAGCTGTTCCAGTTCTACCTTCTCGGCACCGGGCGCCATGTCCTGAATGGCGCTCCAGGCGGTGTCGGCTTCCGCCTGCAATGTCTCGCGGGCGGCGATCAGACGACCGATCACATCCGCTCCGGCAGCGGGGATATCAACCCCTTCGGCAAACCCTTCTTTCACCGGCATTCCTTTCATCAAGTTGGTGGCGGCAAGCTCTGCGCCCTCCGCGATGCGCCCCATCCATCCATCCGGAGGGGTGTCGGCCTCCAGGCGCATCCCGGCAAGTTGCGCCAGCTGCCGATACCCCTCAGCGTGCCTGCGTATCTCGGCCTCGCGCAGAGCGCGGCTTTCAGGATCCAGCGGGGCAACCACTGGCTCCCGTCCCTCCTTGCGGGCCGCTTGCAAATCGGTGTCCCGCGGAGCGTTTTCCATGATGCCGCGCGACAGACGGGAAGAGGCGTTCAGCACCAGCCCGTGCTCGCCCGCGATCTGCGCATGCAGCTCGCGCATCATGTCATAGCTGATCTCGGAATGGCGGCTGATCGAGAGGAACTTGCCGTCCTCCATTCCAACCTTGTCGACAAGAACATGGGCATGCACATGATCTGTGTTGCAATGAAGGGCCGCCACATACCGATATCGATCCCGGTAATCCCCGCCGAACACCTCCTGCGCCCATTCGCGCGAGATGGCTTCCGCCAACTCCGCCTCGGTTCCCTTGGGAAAGGACAGGATGATGTGATCGGTATGACCCCGTTTCGGGGCCCCGCACCAGGAGGCACTCCAATCGGCAATGACATTCTCCATGCCACGCTCGCCAAAGACACGATCGATGCCGATCTGGTTCGACCAGGCTGCGACCCGCGCCTCGTCGCGCAGGATGTACTTCATCTGTCTGCGCAACTCTTTGGGTGAATGACACCCGCCCGTGCCAACCCGCTTCACCACGCTTTGCGGCACCCGCAGCGCGTTCCAGGACATTACCGCAACTGCCCCGCCGGACGTGCCCCGCCGACGGCCCGGCGAGACGCGCGCCTCGCCTGCCATGGCTGCAGACCGCCGCCCCACATGAGGCAGTATCTCGCCCAATACCGCCTGCTGGAGGGTGCGTGTTTCAGCCATCGCGCTGCCCCTCCCCAACGTCCCGAAGATCGGACACCCGGACGAAGGACCCGCGCAGCGAGGCCGCGCGCAAAGCCTGCACAGCCCGGGCAACCTCTTCGGCCCGATCCGCAAGCCGACCGACCATTGCCGCGTCGCGCGCGTTCCACCGCAGCTTGCCCGCATTGGCAAGCTTCAGCATCTGCACAAGATTGCGCGCCAAGGCATTGAGCTGATTGGCTGACGCCTTGAGCGCCGTGACCTCGTCCCGGCGAAACGCGACAATGCCGGATGACAGACGGATCATGTGCCGGAGCAGACCCGACGTGGTCATGCCCGTCTCAGCCACAAGCGCCTCGAATGCTTCGGCCTCACGGGCGGACACCCGAACCTGCAGCACGCGGCCCTTTGTGGTTCGATCCGTCACCACACCGCGCGCCCGCACGCGGGCGACAGTGGGCCGGGAGCAGCCAACACGCACGGCGATCTCCCCATCGCCAAGTCCTTGCGCGGCAAGCCGGAGAACCTCCTGTCGGGCTATGGTGGAGAGGCGTTTGGACATGGGCGGCAAGATTTATCATTAGATAGTTTTTGCAAACACGAAAACTCTAATGAGTCACCGTACAAGTTTTGTCATACACAATACCGTTCCTGTCAACGTCCCTTCGGTCCGTTGTCGCACCTTCGGTGATCAGCAGGCAGGGCCTTGGCCATGCCTGCTTTAAACCCCACGCGACAACGAACAGACCGAAGGGACACCGCCTCCCCCGCGCCGCGATCCGGGACCTTGGCCCGGATCCTGAACAGGCGCGGGAATGACGTCGGCGCAGCCGACACGATATCGCTTCATTGGCGTTGAATGCTCAAAGGGGTTCTCCTGGAAGGAGAAGAAGACCTTGTGGGATTGGAACGCCTGCGCAGCACCGTGCGTATTACGTCGGCGCTGATACGGATAGTCGATGGTCAGGTGACCCGAAACCTCGAAGGCTGAGGGCAGCATTGAGAAATTGCCACAACGACGCGATGGCGAAAAGGATGGGCGCTGCAATGACGGTCGGCGTGAGTGACCGGCTGACCGATTGACCGAACGCGTACGTAGATGATCGCCAAAACAGCACATCGCCTCAGCAGCTGCACATCTGTCTGACCCAAAGGTTGAACGCCTGTATCGCGCAAGGTCTGGACGCCATCCCGAGGCATCGCCATAACGGCGCAAAATATACGTGATGGAGACATTGAATGCTTGTTGTGACAGCCATCTCCGCAAAGGGCGGATCGGGAAAGACAACTCTCATACAGATGCTTGCGTCCGCCATGCTCGCACGCGGCCGCCGTGTGCATGTCATGGATGCGGATGCTGACAAGCAGATCCTCGAATGGGAATCAAAAAGCGCGCGCGCCGACTTTGGTGATCTGCCACGCCTTCCATGGCCCACAGGCTTGACCGTGGCCGATGCCCCCGAGACCGTTGAAGGCCTATACCACGCGCTGGACGGCTTTGAAGCTGAAGGTGTGGATCTGGTTCTGATCGACACCCGCCCCGGCGAACACCCCGACACCGAAACACTGGCGCTGGCCTGCGACATGATCCTAGTGCCGGCCGTGCCGGTACAATCGGATTTCGTGGCGGCCCTGAAAACCCTGACATGGGTTATGCGCATGATCGAGACCCTCGGGCCGGATGACCCCGCCCCGCTGTTTTCAGCGGTATTGATGAACGCGGACAAACGCGCGATCGATTTCGTGACCGCAGGCGATGACTTTGAGCGTGATGCGGCAAGACGCAGGGTTCACCGGCAGGACCTTGAGGTCTTCGAGGTGATTTCAACCCTGCCGCTCCTGCCCACGCCGGTGCCCCATCTCACTGCGATCCAGCGCATGCCGCTGACCGGACCACTGGGATATGTGCGGGACATTTATGAACAAGATCTTCGTCATCGGTTGCAGGCGGGGCATCTTTCCTCAGCCCTGACACTGTGCGGCGATGTCCTTTGCGACATCGAGGCCATGGTGGACGCTGCCAATGGCTAGGAAGATTCCAAACCGGTCCGGGACCGCTGTCTCGAACGAAGACAGGCTGGCGCGGTCGCGGCAGTTCGCCACGAGCGCCACGAAATATGCCGCATTCAATCAGAGTACGGCGGCAGCGGTCGCGACAGAAGGCCCAGCGGCAAATTCGGTGGACAAGAAAGAACCCCGGAAAGGGGAAAAGGCAGGCTCGGCTGAAACGGCGCGCATCAACTCGGGGGTATCTACCCAGCCGTTGGCGGATGATGCTTGCAGCACTCGCACCGAAGCGCAGTCTCGAACCTTTTACGTGCGCATCGGGGCTGAAGATCAGGCACGGATTGATGCGCTGGCAGAACGATCTGGCCTTGACCCGGACTACGTTCGGCGTGCCTTGATCAAAGCGGTTCGCGCCCGCATGCAAAAACTGCGCGACGCCGCGACCTGGCATGAGGTTGCCTCCGCTGCACGACCACGCCTGGCCGAGTCCAAAGGCACTGGTGCCCCCTTCATGAAATCGATGATCAGGCTCGACGCAGCCCATGTGGCGGCGTTGCAGACAAGCATTGATGACCCGCTCAACGTGTATGGGGTGACGCAACTGTTGTCCGCCTTCGGCAAGGCACTGCTGAGATCCGAGATCGAAGAACTCGCTCAAAAGATCAGCGGCATCGAAGCCCGGGCAGCGCGTCCTGATCAAGCGTAAAGGCATCGCGTGCAGTCACGACAGCGATTTGACCACCCGCCTCGATCATGTCGATGAGCTGTGCCCATTCGGCAGGATCAGCATCGCGTTGCGTTGCGATCCCGTTCTGCACAGAAAAGGCAGCCTGCTCTCCGGTCGCCGCGAGAAGAACAACTTGTTGCGGGAATTGGTCATCGTCAAAATGCGACAAAAAGTACGCATGGCTCACGTTTGGGTTGTAGACACGGTCAGGATCGCAAACTAAGAGCAAAGTTCCGTCGTTCGAAGTCGCAGCATAGGTCTCCAGACCTCGCGACAAGCCGATCTCCCACTCGGCAGCGACAGCCGATGAAGCCGCGCCCAGAAAGAGCGCAATATGTAGAGGCCTGTAAAGCAAGTTTGTAAACTCCGTTTTGTGTTGGCCACGCATATATAGGTACAGGCAGATACCTGCCACCTGATTACTGCGGCTCCGACCAAATGGAGGTCAGGAGTTGAGCATGAAGAATTATGCGGGTTACCCCGTCGAAGTCATTTGGGCGTCGGTAAACGGTGAAGATGTCGAGGTTGGCGTCGTATTCCAGTGGATCTGCGGCATGCGCCGTACAAGATGGTCCGATGACTTTGAGCCGTCGGACGGTGCGAACCTGAGGTACGAGCCCTATGAGGACGCAGGATAGACCGCCTCCAGCCCTAAAATGCTCGCGAGCGAGCTGAGCAGGACACGATTGTGATCCGGGGGCAATGACACCGAGAGAGAGAACACGCGGGGCAGAGATTGTTGCAAAGGCGACGACGGCTTGCAACGCTACCAAAGAGAACCGATAGGAGACCCATGAGATGAAAGAGATTTTCAACGTTGGCGAGACAATCTTGCTGGACGGCGCGCCGCTTGCACTGGTGACCCCCGATGGCGTCAAGGCCTGGATCGAAGACGGCGTTCAGCACAGCTTTCGCTATGACCAAGTGCGCGATCCGCTCAGCGGCCAGATGAAATACCGCTGTCTCTACGAGAAGTACGGGTCGGATATGCCGTTCGTGCTGGTAGGCAACCCTGACAGTGAAGAAGGCGCGCACGTTATTCTGTTCGACCAGAAGCCAGACGCATAGCCCTTCGGAATCTTATGCCAGGTGGCGAACACTAGCAGGTCGCTGAATTAGTCGCCGAGGCAGAACGCTGTCCCCTCATCAGGGTTGTACCGCGTTATTGTGAGGCCTTTCGGCGGTTTGACATGCGCCCTGAGAGGCGTTTCTCTACTTCATGCTGCAAGCAACCGGGGCAGTCTGGCGAGGTTGTTGGCGGCCATTGTCAGGATGAACCGCGACCGGACACGTTCGACGCCGCGATACATTGTCTGCGCCATGCCACCGACAGTTTTAGCCCAACCGAACGCCTCTTCGATCTTCTTTCGGTGCTTCTGGGACAAGCCGTAGCCCTTATGCCGGATGGTGCGACCATCAATCGCTGAATATCTCGCCTTCTGTGCGACATGGGGCGTGACGCAGGCCTTGCGCAGGTCGGAAACGAACCCACCCGCGTCGTAGCCCTTGTCGGCCCCAAGCGTCAGTCGCCGGGTCGATCCGGGGGAATGGCGATGAACCATGTCCAGCGCGGCCTTGCGTTCGGCATGGCCGTCGGCCTGGGTCAGGTCGCCCTGCACGATGAGACCGTTGCGGTTTTCCATCAGCGCATGCCCGATGAAGCACAGCATCGCCCCGGTGCCGGGGGATTTCTTGTAGAGCCGGGCATCAGGATCGGTGGTCGAAGCATGGGTGGCATTCGAGCGCTTCTCGCCCTTGAAATCGACCTCGGCGTTGCGGTGGGGCTTGGTGTTTCGGGGCATCGGGTCGGTCTCGACTGGGGTTTCGGAAGTCTTGGTCTCGGGAGTGGTGTCCGTATTGGGCGGATCGCCCGGCCCTTCATCGTCAGGCGGGGCGGCATCGGCCTTGGGCTGGAAACTCTTCATCGACGCCCACGCCTTGACCAGCGTGCCATCAACCGAAAAATGCTCATCCGACAAGAGCGGCGCGACCTCGCGATGCGCAAGGATCGCCGCCATCACCTTGCGCGACATCTCCGTGCTCAACAGCCGGTCGCGGTTCTTGGTGAACACCGTCGGCACCCAGACCGGGTCGTCAATGCCCAACCCAACAAACCAGCGGAACATCAGGTTGTAGTCCATCTGCTCCATCAACTGCCGCTCGGACCGGACAGAGAACAGGATTTGCAACAGGCTCGCCCGAATGAGACGTTCCGGCGGGATCTAGGGGCGCCCAAAATCGGTGTAAAGCGCCTCGAACTCCGCATCGAGACTGGCCAGAGCATCATTCACGACCCGCCGGATATTGCGCAGAGGGTGTTTGGTCGGAATCCGATCTTCAAGATCAACATAGCTGAAAAGCGAACCGCTCTTGTCATCCGTCCCGCGCATCACCACCCCCGCATTTACCGTGCAAAGAGTGAATCATGTTCCTCAAAGCGCGTCGAGGGCCGACTAATTCAGCAACCTGCTAGAGCCCCTCGGCTTCGCCCGGCGGCAGCGTCCGCCTTGCAAGAGGGATGCAGACCCGTCAGGGCTGAAAGCTGATCGTGAAGCCGACCATGTGGCAAACGTTTTGGGATGGCTCAGGATGAGACAGACCAAGACGTATTGGCACAGGAAGACAGCAAGGTCAGAATTCAGGGCGGAGCCTCAGCAGCCCGGCCCCGCTTGCGGGGCTTGCCCATGTCGAAACCTTCACCATTGCAGACAGTCACGCACATCGCAGCATGGAAGCCTCTTTCGCAGGTGCAGCATCGTGTTCGGCCCATTGCTGCCGCTCGCCAAGGTGACCGGTGCTGCGGCGCAACTTCACCAGACCGGCCATTCGTGCATCGTGCAGCATTTTCGGAGGGTGAAGGTCGGTAGAGCGGAGATACTGTTGAAAAAGTCGACGATCGAAACGTTCTGACCGGCATCCAAAGTGAGCCGGTTGCCAGTCCCTCATGAGGGGGCTGGCACGGGCACCAATTTGGCCAGTTTGCGGAGGTTCTGGGCGGTTGCTGCAAGCTGGAATTGCTCGGTTGCGCCTTTGGGTCCACGCAGTCGCATCGTTCGCAGCCCGATGTATCGCTTCAGATGGGCAAAAAGCATCTCGACCTTTCGCCTTTGCATGAACGAGGTCATGTAAGCGTCGGTTTTGCGGATGTCGCGGGCGATATCTCTTGCTGCTTCGTGAACGGATCGGAGCACTTTCCTGGCAGGTTGGGTCGGGCAGCATCGCGCTTTCAGATGACAGGTTTCGCAATCCTGTTTGCGCGCCCTATAGCGGATCAAACCGTCCTTGCTGACATTCGTGGGGCGCGGCTTCGAGAATTTCCGGCGGGACGTCTCGAGCGTATTTCCGGCAGGGCATGTATACCTGTCGGCGGTCGTATCGTAGGCAAAGTCCTCACGCGAGAAGGTGCCGTCGGTGCGTTTCGATTTGTCCCAGACCGGGATGTGAGGTGCGATCTTGCGGTCCTCCACCAGCCAGCCAAGCATCTCGGCCGACCCGTAGCCTGTATCGCCGACCAGCTTGCCAGGTTTGATGCCGAAGCGTGCCTGCACCCGGTCAATCATGTCCCGCGCAGCACGCGCCTCCGCTGGCCGGATCGGAGCTGTGGGTTCGACATCCACGATCACGGCATTGTCCAGATCCACCAGATAGTTGGTGGAATAGGCAAAGTAGGCGGCACCGCCATCGGCACCCGTCCAGCGCGCGGCCGGGTCCACCGGCGAGACGTATTTGGGAATGGCGTCGGTTGCTGCGCCGAAGGCCGCATCGTCGAGTGTTTCAAGATATTCGTCCACAGCGCGGGACGTGAGGTCCGGCGGCAGGCCTTCCTTGCTGTCGATGCCGCGTGTCTGATTGGCATTCGCCGGTATCAGGCTGGCATCGACGCCGAAGCTGTGGCCGCCGACCAAACCTTCATCCATGCAGCGTTGCAGGACGGTCTCGAACAGATTCCTGAACAGGCCGCTCTCGCGAAAGCGGCCGTGGCGGTTCTTGGAAAATGTCGAATGATCGGGCACCGCATCGGTCAGATCGAGCCTGCAAAACCACCGATACGCCAGATTGACATGGACCTCTTCGCAGAGCCGCCGCTCGGACCGGATGCCCATGCAATAGCCCAGCAGCAACATGCGGATCATCAGCTCAGGATCGATCGACGGGCGGCCGCCAGAGCTATAGTAAGGTGCCAGCAGCGGCCGCACATACGATAGATCGAGGAACCGGTCGATACCGCGCACCGGGTGATCCAGAGGCACGAACCCTTCGATCGAGAACTCGTAAAACAGCGCGCCCTGCGCAACTTGCCTTGGCCCCATCATCGCGATGCCCTCCACTCTTAGAAAGAGTGAATCAAAGCTTCGAACGCCAAGCAACGGACTTTTTCAACAGTATCCGGACGAAGCGACCCTTCGCGCACTCTGCTTGTCGACCTTCTTCCTACGGATTTGCCTTCTTCGCTGGTCTCACCATCGTGACGACCTTTGGGTGACCGCCCACATCTATTGTGTAGTGCGATCTGAAGCCAAACCTCTCGTAAAATGGGACGTTCTCTGGCTTTGTTGACTCGAGGTAGGCGATCGTTCCGTCCTGATCGCACATATTCAATCCATGCATCATCAATGCCCCGTTTCTTCATAAACGGATCAACGCCCATCAACGGTAAAAACCAATGAGGCTCTGATGGGTGTGCACGATCAAACTCAGAATAAACATCGAAGAATTCAGCCTTAGCTTCAGGCGCAACACTACGCGTCAGAAGGGCATCGAGCGCCTTTTCGTCAGGATGGACATCCGGTGGAACCCAGAGCGCAGCACCACGGTCACCGCAAATATGGGCCCCGCCACGCGCCACGCCCTTCTCACCGTAAATGCGCACATATTCAGGAAAAAACTCGAGATACTGGGACGTGTTCGGGTAGAGGTATCGGCACACGGGATCGTCAATAAAGCAATGCGTCATCAGCTTGATAGCGGCTTCGAATTGAGCAGGATTCGCCTCTATTACCTTCATATTGACCTGCTCTTGAACATCACCTTTGGGTTAGCCTTCGTACTCTGAGAGGCTGCTCACGGAAATCAACCAAGCTCCGTTTTCATCGCGTTCGAATACATTCAATGAAAACCCTTGGTTTGGCGGATCTCCGTCGGAAAAACGCGCAACGCACCAAGAGCTTTCCCTGTCAGAACCTGCGCGTAAAATATCCAGCGTCTTGTCAGCACCACCTTCAGAGACCCAATCACGATGTACATCTTCAATTGCGTCGCGGCCCTCAGCAGGCGCTGCATAGGAAGAGTACAACACAGCGTTCGACGCGAAGCATGCCGCACATCCTGCGGCATCTTTTTTACGGTAGGCCTCCAGATACTTTTGAAGCAGCACCCGCATTTCGTCAGTCGTCGCCATTGGTGCTCTCGGCCCCTCAAACGCTTTGGTGAGATGCTGAACCAATTGTAAGACAAAGTAAAAGGATTATGCCAAGTTGGCGGAAAAGGCGGGAGGCAAGAATGGACTCAGAGCCCGAATGCGTTGCACATAGCACGCAGGTCCGGTGTAGGGAAACGGCCATGACTTTGAAGACTCCGCTTCCTGCGCATTGCCAACCTCGATGCATGGTGCGGCATCGCTGTCATGATCATGCTTGCCGTGAATGGCCGCTTTTCCCTCCCGGACACGAGCTATTCACACCTGCAGAGAAAGTCGGGAATTCCGCCGCGCTTGCTTGAGCGACGTGAAACGGCCCCGAGGCATTGCTGACATCGGCTTGGGTCACAGTGAATGTCTGCTTCGATCAAGAGTTCGTCTGTCCAGCAGAAATGGACCGCAACTTTATTGGCTTGGACCTTTTCCTACACGTGCCCGAGGGCGCGCGCCATCTGACATGCCGACACAAACGACGATCTCGTTTGGGAGCGGTGCATCCGGCACTGCAATGCTCAGGGTATCGATGTGATCGAAGGACCAGGCCTCGTCCTTGTGCCCGAGCGGCAGATCGATGAAACAGCCAAGACCACCCAGTTTCACAATCGAGGGCATGAGTGCTTGACCGCCGCCGATCGCCGCGCGCACGGGTTTTCCCAGTCGCGGATGCAAGAGTGCCGCGCCGTGCTCTGCCGCGCCATGAGCGCCGACGGTGGCGGCCTTGCCGTAGCTGACGGGCGGCGTATCGAGGGCGGCCACGGCCTCTGCGGCCAGTTGCGCGCCAAGCGTTGCGCCGAATTCGAATAGTTCTGTGAGGTCGTCCTGATCGATCCCGGCAAAGGGATTGCGCAGCACGGCCAACGCCGCTACGCGGGTGAGAGGGGCGCAGGGGGTGCCCATCTCGTCGGTCTCGGTCCGGTCCCGGATCAGCATTGTCTTTCGGATCAGCATCAGGCCGTTTCCTTCAGTGGTTCTGCGGCGGCTCCGGTCTTGAGCATCCGGAATATAATGGCGACGGGTAAGACGAGAGCAAAAATCGCGGCACCGAAGAGGATGGCGCTGTCTGGCACCCCGTTTTGGTCGAAGAGCCAGCCCGCAATCGGTGGGCTTGCGGTCATGATGGCATAATAGGTGGTGAAAAACACCCCCATGCCGAACGCGCGTCGTTCGGGCGCCACCGCCTGACCTGCCAGCGCCATGATGACGCCGGCAGGTGCCATCCCGACCAGGCCGAAGAGCAGGCTTGCCGCCAGCCCAGTGCCGGGCATCTTGAGCAACAGCAGGGAAAGAACCGCAGCGGCGGTGCAGATAGCCAGAATTGTCTCGCGTCGCCCGAAGCGGTCTGCGATCTGACCACAGACAGCCCCCGACAGGATCATCAGCCAGCTGCCGACGCTGATCACCGAAGCCGCGGCCAAGGTGCCCATGCCCTGCGCCTCGAGCATGCTCGGGCCGAAGCTCAGGTAGACGACATACCCCGCGTTGAAAACGCCCCAGGCGGTGCCTGCACAGACAACCAGCCCCCACTCATGCGGCAGGAGCCCCTTTATCCAGGTGCCTGCACCGGAGGGTAGGCCGTTCGGTGGACGATAGAGCGTGAAGACCGCAAGGGCCGCAAGGGCGCACCAGACCGAGGCGACTGCAAAAGGCGCGCGCCAGCCATGGATCTCTGTCAGCCAGGTGTGCCCGACCTGCCCCATGGCGATGCCGAAGGGCCAGCTCATCACGAGAACACTCATCGCCGTGGCGATCTCGCGGCCCTCGAACCAGTCCGCCACCATCTTGGTGAAATAGAGCCCCGCAATCACGAACCCGGCACCGGAGAGCACCCGACCGGCACCGATACCGACAGGGGCTGTCGCCAGAGCAGAAATCGCGCCGCCCAGTGCCAGCGCCGCAAGCCCCAGTCCGACCAGCATGCGATCCGAGACGAAGCGCCCGGAAAACCCGGCCGGCAAGGCGAGCAGAAGGCCCGGTGCCATGAACAGACCGATCATGAGCCCGATCTCGGCATTGTCGAGGCCGAAGGCACCCGAAAGCTCAGTGCCGACCGACCCCATGGTCTGAAACTGGAAACCGGCCCCGACACGGGCGAGAAAGAGCAGCGCCAGGATGCGCCAGCGCATCACGCCCAGCCGAGCTGACGCAGCGCCTGCGCGTCGTTCCAGATCTTGGTCATATGCGCGATGCGATCCCCGTCGAAGCGCATGACATAGGCGTAGTCGGATGCGACGGCCTTTCCTGTCGGCGCGCCCGGCCCGCCTGCGCCGGTCTGGGTGCCTTGGAACACCGCCGAGGCGACCACCGTGCTTCGATCCGCATCAACCGCAAAGGCGGTCAGGTCATAGCGCCCGTCCGGGATCGGACCCAGGAGGCCTTTCGCCCATTCCGCGTAATCTTCCAGCGTGGTCGTGTCCGCCAGTGCGTCGGCCTGACAGGAAAAGCTCGCACGATCATGACAAAATGCCTTGCAGGCGGCCCAGCCGCCGCCGGTTTCGCAGGCCTCGAAGAAATTCCGTGCTGTCCGTTCAAGTGTCATTGGTCCGCCTCCCTGTTGATCCTGCGATCAGGATGCGCCTGTGGCCGGGCCTTGAATATCGGCCAGTTGCTGTATTCTGCGCCCCGAGCGTGCAGTATTCTGCTACAGCATTTGCAGGATTGCCTGATTGACCCCGGTGCCAGAGGATCGGGGAGAAACCCTGCCGAAGGATGTGCCTGTCCCGTGTCGCCCGACGAAATCCTCAGCCCGCGCGAGATCGAGATCGCCAGCGCCTATGCGCAGGGCGATACCTATCAGGCCATTGCGGCGCGGCTGGGCATCGCGCCGTCGACCGTGCGCACCCATCTCGCCACGATCTACCGCAAGCTCGAAGTGTCATCCAAGCTGGACCTGCATGCCCGGCTGGGCGGTGCGCAGCCCGCCTCAGACATGCAGACCGATCATGCGGCGATCATCTCGGAACTCGCACTGAGCCTCGAGGAGGCCCTGCGCCGCGAACAGACCCTGGCCGAAGTGCTGCACATCATCAGCCGGTCGCGCGGCGACATCGACGCCGTGATGTCGGCGATCCTCGGTTTTGCACTTGACCTCTGCGAGGCGGAGTTCGGCATCCTCTTCGAGCATCACGGGCAAGGGCGGTTTGCGGCCAGCCATACGCGGGGCATCCCGACCCCGTTCCGCGACTGGTTCAACGCGCAGGGCCTCTTTCAGGCGGGCCCGCGCACCGGTCTCGGGCGTCTCGCGCAGAGCCGCAGTGTCGTGAATATCTACGATGTCCGGGCCGAGGAAATCTTCCAGACCGACGATCCGCTGCGCCATGCCACCGCGGTCCTCGGCGGCGCGCGGTCCTTTGTCGCCATTCCGATGATGTCGGGCGATACGCTGGTCGGTGCCTTCACGATCTACCGCCAAACCGTCCGGCCCTTCAGCGCGCAGTCCACCACGCTGGCACAGAGCTTTGCCGATCAGAGCGTCATCGCGCTCGACAATGCGCGGATGATCGACGCCTTGCGTCAGAAGGCGACGCGGACATGAGCCTTGCCGCCAATCCGCTCAGCCCGCGTGAACGCCAGATTGCCAAAGCCTTCGCCGACGGTGAGACGTATCAGCAGATCGCCGACCGTCTGAACCTTGCCCCCTCGACCGTGCGCACGCATCTTGCGACGATCTACCGGAAACTCGGGGTCTCCACCAAGCTCGACCTGCGCAAGCGCATCGAGGACGTATCGCCCGCCGATCCGGCACCGGACCTGCCGCCGCGCCCCGACAAGCCCTCGATTGCGGTGCTCGCCTTTGAGAATATGTCGGACGATCCCGGGCAGGAATATTTCTCGGATGCGATTACTGCCGACATCATCACCGCCCTTTCCCGGTCGCCCTGGCTGTTCATCATCGCGCGCAACACCACCTTCACCTACAAGGGCGAAAGCGTCGATATCCGGCGCGTCTCCACCGAACTTGGCGTGCGCTTTGTGCTGGAGGGCAGCGTCCGTCGTGCCGGCGAGCGGGTGCGCGTCACGGCACAGCTGATCGACGGGCTGACCGGTGGGCATGTCTGGTCCGAGCGCTATGACGGCCGCATCGAGGACGTGTTCGACCTGCAGGACGAGATCACCCGGCAGGTTGTCGCGCAGGTCCAGACCATCGTGCATCGCAGCACCGTCGAGGCACCTGTCGAACGCCTGAACCGCCCGGACCTGACCGTGTGGGAGCTGACCATGCGGTCCTGGCACCTGCTCTATGATTTCACGCCCGAGGCCTATGCCTCGGCCAAGACTTTGCTGGAGCGCGCTCTTGCGATCGACCCGGAAAGCGCCGAGTCCAACATGGTCCTGTCGCTGATCAATCACCACATCGCCTTGATGGGTTTTGCCGAGGACCCGGGCCCTGCCATGGAAGCGGCCTACGCCCTTGCCCGGCGCGCCACGCGGCTCGACGACCGCAATGAATATGCGCATTGGGCGCTTGGCATCAGTTGCTGGGGATTGCACCGGCTCGATGAGGGGATCGCGGCCCTTGAGCGTGCGGTCGAGCTCAATCCCAACTGCTCAGTTGCCTATGGCAGCCTCGGCACCGCGCTCGCAATTGCCGGTCGGGCCGAGGAGGCTATCGCGAACCAGGAAGTCGCGATCCGGATGAATCCGCGCGATCCCAGCATCTTCTTTCGCTTTTCGGGTCTGGCATTGGCCCATTACACCGCAGGCGATTTCGACGCGGCGATCCTCTGGGCTGAACGTGCCATACACCGCATGCCGCGCTGGTATCTCGCGCATTTCCTGTTGGTGGCAAGTCACGTCGCACTCGGGCGACCCGAACCGGCGCGTGCCGCTGTCGCAGCCTGTCAGGCTGTGCTGCCGGGCATCTCGCTCGCGGATGCCGAACGCATTCCGCTGCGGGATCCAGCGAAGATGCAGGAGTTTCGAGACCGGCTTTGTGCTGCGGGATTTGCTGCGAAGCCGCAAATCTGACATTCGAAAGGCGTACAGCGAAGGTCCGTTGTCCGCCCCTCGTGTCAAACAGCGTTGGGGGCACGAAGCGTCGCCGTCAGAGCGGACTGCTTGTCGGGGGTAAAAACATCAACCTCGGCTTCATCCGACAAAAAGTCTTGCGTCTGCACGTAAGCCGGAAACATCCGCTCCCCTTCGTGCCCATAAACCAGCGCGCCGATACCCGGATAAAGCTGCCCCATCCGGTCCAGAAACCGTTTCCATTGCGGGTCCTCAAGGGCCGACTCGTAGATCAGCCCGATCAGGCCACTCAGCTCTTTATGGCTGATTTCAACCTGCATGGCGCCCGCCCCCTGTCAATTGCGGTGGCCCCGCGCGCCCGTCGAACATCGCCCCGACCGCGCGAAACACCGACAGCGCCTCGCTCAGTTCCGCCACCGAGGTGACGCCCACCTTCTCATGCACAGCCTGAATCTGGTTGCGCACGGTCTTGAGCGCGCGCCCCGAGCCTTCGGCGATCTGCGCCGGGTTCTGACCGGCCAGAAGCGCGGCGCAAACCTCTGCCTCGCGCGCGGTCAGATCGAACACGTCGCGCAAGAGCCCGGTATTGACCGCATGTTTTCCCTGCGTGCCGACGAAGACAGCGTATAGCGGCTGACGGCGATAGACGTCGAGTTCCGAAGACAGATGCGTGCTCATCGACGGGTGAAACGGCGCTATGCAGAGCGAGAGCGCGCCGCCCTCCGCCGCGATGCGCTGCCCTCGCGGCGTGCTGTCCGCCGCGATCCCGCGCAGCGCCCTTCGGAACCCGTGATCGTCCTCGTCGTTCAGCAGGCGCAGCCGATTGCGGCGCGCCTCGAACACCGCGCCGCGGTCGAGCAGCCGTTGTCCGGCCCGGTTGGCGACCTGCAACTGGCCCTCGGCATCGGCGATCAGCAGCGGCAGGGCGATCCCGTCGAGAAAGCCCTTGTAGGTCTCGGCGGCCTCTTTGGCCATGTAAAGCGCCCGAGCGATGCGCGCGCCCCGCACAATATGCGGCGAGATTAGTTCCAGCACGCGGCGCAAGCCGTCAGTGTCTTTCGGCGTCGGGTCGCGCTCGTTCTCGCAATAGGTCAGTATGGCAATGCGCGTGCCATTTTGGGCAAAGCGCAGCGCGGTCCAATGCCCCAGCCCGGCAGGCTTCAGGAACGTCCTGTAGGCGGCCGTGCTGCGAAACTCCTCTTCACTCATTGCCGTTCTGGTCTGGGTCACGTCACCGACCTGCGGCTCGCCCTCCCGGCTGATCAGGCTGAGATGATCGGGCGTCACCGCCGAGTCCGCATCAGTCAACTGGCCCTCTTCGGTCATTGTCTCATAGAGAGACTGCACACGGGAATTGAAGCCAACCGGGGTATAGACCCCAAGCAGCCTGTTGCCATCGCGCGTCAGCACCGTGGCGACATGGCCCGGAAACATCTCGACGATACGCGCATTGAGGACCCGCCACTGGTTTGGCTCCAGCGCGGAATCGTAGACCAGGCCGATCAGCTCGCTCAACGTATCAAGACTGATTTCAACCTGCATGGCGCCCGCCCCCTGTCAATTGCGGTGGGCCCGCGCCCCCGTCAAACACCGCCCCCACCGTGCGAAACACCGACAGCGCCTCGCTCAGTTCCGCCACCGATGTAACGCCGACCTTTTCATACACCGCCTGGATCTGGTTGCGCACCGTCTTGAGCGCGCGCCCCGAGCCGTCGGCGATCTGTGCCGGGCTTTGACCGGCCAGCAGCGCGCCACACACCTCCGCCTCGCGCGCGGTCAGCTCATAGACATCGCGCAACAGGCCCAGATTGATCGCGTCCCCGCCGCGCTGCCCGATGAAGACCGCAAACAGCCGCTCCTCCTGCAAGAGATCGCGGTCGAGCGGGCTCACATCGCTCAGGCTGGGCCGGAACGGCGTGAGGCAGAGCGAGAGCGGGCCGTCCTCGCCCTCGACCCGTAGCCCTGCCGCCACCGGCTGCCCCTCCATCTCGCGCAGCTTGGCGGCAAAGGCGCGGGCGTCCTGAGCGTCCTGCATCTGCAGCCGGCCATCCCCGGCTACCCGCATCGGCACCTCGCGCGCCAAGAGCCGCCGCCCGGCGGCATTGGCAAAGACAAACTCGGTCCGGCCCGTCACCACCACCATCGGCAGCACGATAGTGTCGAGAAACCCGCCCATCACGCTCAGCGCGTTGCGCGCCATGCTCAGCGCCCGCGCCATCTTCAACGCGCGCACCGCGTGCGGCGCGAGCAGCTTCAGCGTCTCGAAGAGCGGATCATGCGTGGCCGCTTCCACTTCGGGATCGGCAGAGACCGAGAATACGATAAACGCCCCGCGATCACTGTGAGAATCAAGCTTGAGGGTCATGAAATGGCCCTGCCCCATTGGGGCCATCAATGTGCGATGAAAATTCGAGCTGAAGAACACCTCATGGTCGGCCAGCTTCCGGGTGCGCCCGACAAAGCCGTTTGGCATCTTCGCATTGGATGTGAGCGCATTCTCATTCCGACGGTTCACGAAATCGACCTCGATGCCCGCGCGCTCGAACCTCTCGTGCCGCACCCCGGTTCCCGTATAGGCGGGAAACAACCTGTTGCCCTGATGACCGAGAACCATGGCACTCGTCGCCGGAAAAAGCTGCGCCATCCGGTCCAGAAACCGTTTCCACTGCGGGTCCTCAAGGGCCGATTCGTAGATCAGGCCGATCAGGCCGCTCAGCTCTGCATGCGAAATCTCGACGGGTTTCATCTCGAATACCTCTCGGGAAAATCACGCGGCGAAATCACGGGCCGCAGACCCATCTTACCCGCAAAAAATCCGATCGCCTTGGGTAAAGTTGCCCATGCGTCACCCGCCGCCCCGGCCTAACCTCAATGACATAAGATCACAGCGCGCCAAAAAGGCCCGCCCCATTGAAAGGACGATATCATGACCCGCCTTACTTTGATCGCCACCGTCTTCGGCCTGACGCTCGCCTCCGGTGCCTATGCCATGAACGGCATGCCCCATGTCCCGTCGCTCTGGCCCGCCGAGGGCGCTTTCGAAACGAAGCGCAAGACACAGGACACGGTGACGCGGACGCAGACAATGACGCGCCCCGCATCGGCCCCCGAACCCACCCGTCAGGATCGCTAAGGCATAAGGTGCAACCTCAGAAAATCGGTCGGGCGCCGCCTTCAGCCTTCCGGCGCTCGACGACAGCTGTAGAGTGACGCGCCCGTTGAATGTCGCTTATGGATTGGATGGTCCGTCAATCATGCACGCGGTGGGAAACTTTACAAAGTCCGCTCTCCGCGTACTGACCTTGGTGCTTGGTGCAGCATGGTGACGTTGAGCCTGAGCCGTGAATGGCAGCTTTCATGTCTTTGACAGAAGCCCTTGCAGGTGCAATGAACTCACACTTTTCGCCATGACTGCGGGACCGTCACGAACGGCCCAAAACCACCGCCACCTCTACAGATCGACGCCGCGGTGCAACTTTCGCAATTCTGCCTTTCGTACCCCGTGCAGCGTTCTATTGATTTCGATCTAAATTCTCTGAGCCGGTTGGTCGCCGTGTGCTAAGGTGCGTATGCTGGGCTGTTTGCGGCGGATTGATACCCAACGAGAAGCTTGAGGAGATAGACGATGTTTGCACGCGTGACGAAGTACAAGATGAAGCCTGGATCACGGGATGCCGCGACAGTGTTGCTGAATCGGTTGAAGGACACGATCATGGGCATGAACGGCCTGCACAACTTCGTCAACGTGATGAACGAGGACGGCAGTGGCTACGTGATCTCGGTGGTTGAGAGCGAAGAGACATCAGATGCGAACGCGGAACAGGTGCAGGCACTATGGGGCCAGTTCGCAGAGCATCTGGAAGGCCCACCTACGGCCGAGGGCTACGACGTCATCGCCAATTGGGCGAACTGAGGTCAACAGCTCGGTCGGAGAGGTTAGGCCGCTCGAAGATCGAAGCGGTCTCGTGGCCGAGCTCGCACGCAACGAGATCTCCACCGAAGACGTCGTAGTGCTCGCCTACCGCCGGGGGCAGTTAAAGGCCTTCTCTGGCATGCTCGATGGCCGCAACGACATCTCTGAAAACGACTGACAGGCTTGCGATAGTGGGCGGGAGGTGGCGTGCTCATCCGTGCGCTCGAAAAGCCACAGCACTGCTTTGAGGCCGCGCAAGTCTTTGCGGTAACGCCTGACAGCTGTCTTGAGGCGATTGTTGATGATAAACGAGGCTGGGGCCCCACCGTACCGCCCAGAGACCTTCAGGTCTTGCGAGATCGAAAAGCGTGATTTGAAGTAGATAATCCGAGTGGATCATTTCAGCATCATTTTCAGGGCTGTCATGTAGTTCAGGCCGGACGGGAAGTCGCTTGAATAGGCCGGGCTGCCAGATTTTCCTGCGCGAGATCCCGGAACTCTGATAAGCACGGATCTGAACCAGTAGCCTTTCAGCTTGGGAGCAAGACATGAAACAGCAGCGCCTCGATCCTCGATGGGCCTGGACCAAGAAGTTCAATCTTTCCGCTGGAGTGAAAATTGGCGACACCATCTACACCTCGGGATTGGTCGCATTCGACAGTGACGGGAATGTTGTAGGCGAGGACATGTACACGCAATCAAAACAGACCCTGAAGAATATCGAAGAGTTGCTTGCATCCGCCGGGGCCAGCATGGCCGACGTCATAAAGATAAACACGTTCCTGACCGACATATCTCAATATGGCGAATTCAGCAGGGCGCGTACTGAAGCTTTCCCCGCAGGTGTTCCCGCCAGTGCTGCCTATGCGACACCGGCTCTCGTCATGCCTGCACTGTTGGTTGAAATTGAAGCAGTCGCAGTGGTCGGCAGCGGAAGTTGAGTTTGCTCGTCCGAGGAAAGCCTGACATCGGGCACGCGCCGTAATAATTGCGGGCACGCCCGGACTTCGGTCGCAGCGCCAGACTCAAACATTCTTACTCCCGCGAATACCTCTTGAAGCGAGGCGCGCCGCAGAAGGTCGATGCTGTTTTGGATACAGGTCAGGCACCGTCGTGACAGTGTCCCACGCCAGGAAACCCTGACTTTGCAAAGCCAGGATTCTGCGCCAGGCACACAGCCGATCATGACGCGGGTTGCAGATAATTTGCCGAATTCTTTCGACCTTCGAACGTCAGCTTTTATCAAACTGCCGTAACATCTGCGCAGGTGCAGCGAATTCACACTTTCCGCCGATTGTGTGGAAAAACTAACGTTTGCGAGCGCAGAAATGTCTGTTCCAAATGCGGCGCGAGCGCCTTTCCTGTCAGGCTTTTCGCGTTTGCTGCGGTGCGGGAAAGATCTTGGCCAGTTTCCGGAGGTTCTGGGCGGTTGCGGCGAGGAGGAATTCGTCATTTGCGCCGCATGGACCACGTAATCGCAGTCGGCCTAAGCCAAGGATGCGTTTGAGGTGGGCAAATAGCATCTCGACCTTTTTTCGGAGCTTCATCGAGATGTCGTATTGGCGGGTCTTGGCGATGTCGCGGGCGACTTGGCGGGCGTCTTCATGCTCTTCGCGGGTGATCTTGCGCGCCTCGGCGTTGGGGCAGCATTTGGCTTTGGATGGGCACGCCTGGCAGACGTCCTTCAATGCGCGGTAACGGGCTGTGCCCTTGCCGGTTGGTCCCCGGTTCGGGTCCGAGTAGTTGCGGCGGAACTGCTTCAGCTCATGGCCCTCGGGGCAGATATATTGGTCGTTCTCGGCGTCCCACTCGAACTCTGCCCGCGTCCAAGTGCCGTCGTTGCGTCCGGACTTGTCTATAACCGGGATGTGCGGCGCGATCTTGCGATCGACCAGCCAGCCCAGCATCGGCCCGGTGCCGTAAGCCGTATCCGCGATCAGGCGTTCGGGGTGCAGATCGAACCTGGCCTTCACCCGCTTCAGCATGGTCTTGGTCGATCCGACCTCGGCCTGCCGGATCGACCTTGTGGCTTCTACATCGACAATCACGCCATGATCCGTGTCGATCAGGTAGTTGTCGGAATAGCTGAAGAAAGCGGGCCCCTTGCGCGCGGCGGTCCACTGGCTGGCCGGGTCCGAATGCGAGGTGAACTTGGGCTGCACCTCGCTGGCAGCGCCGAATGCCGCCTCATCCAGCGTGTCGAGATACTCGCGCACGGCACGGGGTGCATCCGCCGGATCAATCCGCGCCGCGTCCCAGTCGTCCTTCGGTGTCGAGTTCTGCTTGTTGGCATCCGCCTCGATCAGGCTGGCGTCGATGGCCATGCGTTGGCCACTGACCAGACCCTCCGCGATGCAGCGCGCGACAGTCGTCTCGAACAGGTGTCGCAGAAGTTCGCTGTCGCGGAAACGCCCATGTCGGTTCTTGGAAAATGTCGAATGATCCGGGACCCGGTCACTCAGGTCAAGCCGGCAGAACCAGCGATACGCGAGGTTCAGATGCACCTCTTCGCACAGCCGCCGTTCGGACCGGATGCCGAAGCAATACCCGACCAGCAGCATCCGGATCAGCAGTTCGGGATCGACCGACGGACGGCCGGTGTGACTGTAGAAACCGGCAAGATGGGTGCGGATGCTGTTCAGATCGACAAACCGGTCGATGGAGCGAAGAAGGTGGTCTTGCGGAACGTGATCCTCAAGCGAGAACTCGTAGAAAAGTGCTGCCTGCGCTTCCTGTCTCGGTCCCAACATTGCTCAATTCTCCCGCTGGTCAGAAGAAG
Organism: Roseovarius sp. 217; assembly: GCF_000152845.1. Taxonomy (GTDB): domain Bacteria; phylum Pseudomonadota; class Alphaproteobacteria; order Rhodobacterales; family Rhodobacteraceae; genus Roseovarius. The sequence goes on along the minus strand of NZ_CH902586.1, from coordinate 13,399 downwards.
TGAATCAGCAACTTACGCTTCGATCAAGCACGAGTTTTTCAACAAAATACGCCGTGCACGTTGCTAATGCTGCGGATGCGGGCAAATTGCGCGCAGATGCAGCGAACGACTGGAAGGTCACCCGCAAAGCCGCCCGTCACTCGGCCTTGCTGAACTCCCGCGCGAGAATTTCCCGCGCATGCGCGACCCCCTCTGGGGTCAGGCTCAGCGACTTCGCCTTGTTTTTGGGATCATGGATCAGGCCTTTCTCGAAAAGCCGGTTGGTGATGTGCCAATCGACCCCCTTCCAGACCCGATCACCGTCATGTAGCGTCAGGCTGAGGATCGCGAGGGCTGCGTCATCGATCTTGTCCGTGTCGAGTGTCATCCGCCTCCCCTTGCGCTGGTTTCGTACCGTATCGGCTGGCGCGTCACGCATATCCCCGCCGCTGTTTCGCGCGCGCGAGTTTCATCAGCGCGGTGACGGCGCGCCCTTCATCGGGATGCTGCTCGATCATCATCTGACCGCGCGCACCGATCCGCCCCCATTCACGCACAAGGCTTGCGCCACCAAACAGGTCAGGCTGGATACTCATGCAGTAGAAGCGACGCATGTTGCATGCGGGATCGACCCGCCGCATCTGCAGCTCGGTGGGGAAGATCTCCAGTTGGCTGACGCTATCAAACATGTCGCAATCCGGTTGCGGGGTTTATGCCATGATATCAGGTGCAAGCGCGTGCTTCCACCTTGATTTCCCCGCAAGGGGAAAAGGGGGCTCACGCCCCCGTCTCGAACTTCATGACCGGGATGCCGAGCTTCTTGGCCTTGTCGGCAAGGTTCTCCTGGATACCCGTGCCGGGGAACACCAGAACACCCACGGGCAGCACATCCAGCATGGCGTCGTTGCGCTTGAAGGGCGCGGCCTTGGCATGCTTGGTCCAGTCAGGCTTGAAGGCGACCTGCGTCACGCCCCGGGACTCGGCCCATTTGGCGGCAATGAGTTCTGCGCCCTTTGGGCTGCCCCCGTGGAGGAGGACCACGTCGGGATACTTGGTCCGGACCTGATCGAGCTTGCCCCAGATCAGGCGGTGATCGTTGAAGTCGGTCCCGCCGGTGAGGGCAACCTTGGGGCCTGCGGGGAGCATCACCTCGGTTTCCGCGCGGCGCTTGGCGGCCAGGAAATCGCGGCTGTCGATCAGCGCCGCGGTCATGTGCTGGCGGTTCACCATCGAGCCGGTGCGGGGGCGCCAGGTCGATCCCGTGTGATGGACAAACTCGGTGGCGGCGTGATCGCGCATCATGTCCATGCAGTTGCGTCGTTCGATCAGCGTCAGGCCTTCGGCCGTCAGGCGCTCGAGCTCGACGGATTTCACCTCGGAGCCGTCCTGCTCGCGCTGGAGGCGGCGCTGCGCCTGTTCGTTCTCGTCGAGCGACCGCTCAATCCTCGCCGTGGCGCGGTGAAAGAGGTTGACCTGGCCCCAGAGCACCTCTTCGAGGTCGGGTTCCATGCGGGTGTCTTCAAGGCTCGCGACGAGGGCATCGAAGATGTCGGCGACGGCGACCGCAAGGCGCTGCCCATCGGGCATCGGGCGCGGATCGGGCTCATCAAAAGGACGGAAGCCATAAAGCTGCAACTCGTCGAGCGCATGGGCGGTCTGGGATGCGGTGTGGGCGGGTTCATACGCGTCGTCGTGGGTGTGGATCGTCATCTGTTTCTTGCCTCCGGGCCTGTCTCATCCGCGCGACAACCCGCGCGGCCTTCATGGGCTGCGAAAGCCGTCACGGGGGCCGCCCCTTCACCCCGCCTTCGGGGCCGGAA
>NZ_CH902586.1:0-11492 GCF_000152845.1 Roseovarius sp. 217 | reverse complement strand
GGGCGTCCCCTTTGACGGCCGCCTGCCCATCTCTTGAAGGCCGCTCGGGTGTCGGGTGGATGAGCAAGGCCCGGGAACAAGGCGAGGGCGACGATCTACAGCCACGACTGGACTGCAGGGACCCTACCCCGCACTCCCGGGCCACCCTTTGCGCGATGCAGCTCAGCCCAACAGGCGCTGCCGATCCTCTGGCCCGATCTGCCCTGCCAGATGCTGGCGCAGCGCGTCCTTGCCGCTCGCCCGGAGATCATCGTTGAAATCTCCGAGCCGCGGTTCCAGCACCCGGACGGCAATCCCGGCATCAAGGGCTCTGGCGCTCAACCTCTCTGCCGCGCGCTGCCCGGCCGGATCGCGGTCTATGGCGATGTAAAGGCGCTGCAGCCCCTCCGGCAACTGGACCGCCCCGAGGTGACCCGACGAGAGAGCCGCCCAGACGGGAAGGCCGGAGGCCGCCTCGGAAAGGGACAGCATGGTCTCGATGCCTTCGCCGACCACGAGGATGTTGTGCTGCGGGGTCAGCCTGACGGCATTGCCCAGGAGGTGACCCATGGCCCGCCGCTGCGTCTCGACCTCCGCCTTCCCCTGTCCGTCAGGTGCCAACCAGGTGCGATGCACACCCTGCAAGGCCCCTGCCCCATCGGTGACCGCAGCTATCAGCGCCGGTCTGGGGATGCTCCGGGTCTGGCCCTCATCCCGATGCCAGCACTTCGGGTGGAAGCGCAGCGCGCTCATCGTGCCGCCTTGGGTGATGCCTCGGGAGCGGAGGTAGGTGTCGGCAAGCGTGCCTGCGACCGGCACCGAGGCTGCAAACAATCGCGCCGCCGCCGCTGGCGTGCCACCGGGGGCTTTGGCCTTCTTCGGCACTGGCGTATTCGGGAGGACCGGCTGCGGACGGCCAAGATGCGCTCGGGCCTCGGCCAGAAGATCGGGAAAGCGCGAGATCCCGGTTCGCTCGCGGATGATGTCGAGGAGATCGCCATGCTGTCCGACAGCCGCGTCCTGCCATTTGCCACGGGCTCCCGGTCCTGATGTGGGTCCAGTCAGCCGCACGAAGAGCGACCGGCCGGGGTTGTTCTGCAAATCGCCGACGATCCAGTAGGACCCTTCCCGCCGTCCGGCGGGAAGGTAGGCGCGACACACGCTCTCTGCGTTCTCCGCCAGAGCGCGGATCACATCTTCAGTCTCGGAATACATGGCTCAGCACCCTCCATGCGCATGTAGTCCTGTCACGCGACAACGTGCAAGCAGACGATCAAGCACTGCGATGCCGCTCGAGTCTGCTGGGCAGAAGAGCCGCAGCTTCCAGGCGATAATTTCCGAGAAGAACCCATCTGCCTTGAGCCGGTCCTTGGCGGCACCCAAAAAGCCCGACAGCTCGATCCGGTTGACGCCCATGACGCGCGAGCGGTGCAGCTCCATCCCTTCGGCCAAGCGCACGACCGTCTTGCCCTCCAGAACAAGGGCATGGACCTGCGCCGCCGTGAGCTTCGGCGCGTCGCTCGCCAGTGTGGTCGCGACCCAAGACGGCGAAACGCGGCGACCGATGATGCGCTGACCGTCATCGGTCTGCAGCCGGTAGACGCGGGTTTCATCCTGGGGGAGCTGCTTCCAGATCGGCAGCAAGAGGCCCGCCACGATATGCAGGGTGGTTTCCGAGAACTCCGGCACTTCAGCCAGTTCTGCCGTCCAGGCTTCAGTGAAGGCCGCGCGGTCGGCTTCGAGCCAATGGGTGTCGTCCATGATCTTGGCCGGAACCGTGCTTGCCTCGGTCGGCCGAATCAGACGTAGCCGCGGCTCGATGGTGCCATCATCCAGCATAAGGCTGGTGGCAGGCACCTGCACGGCTGCCCGGCCGGAGCGGCTGTTGACCAGTAGCCGCGCCTTCGGGTCGTCGAGCCAGTCGAGCGCATCCGCGAGCGCGGTCGGCGTGTTGCGGCGCTTTTCGGCGATGGTCAGCAGCTGGGTTTCCGCGCCGGAGCCGGGATGGGTGTAGATCACCCGCGCATCCGTGACGCGAAAGCTTTCGGCGCGCAGCGTCTCGAGCCCGAGGTCGTAGACCCCGGCAGCGATAGCGCCCTCGATTCGCTGGTCGAGGAGTTCCTCGAAGACCGAGAACAGCACGGCCTGCATGTCGATCGTCAGCGCGAGCAGGCGATTGAGGAAAGTCGTGATCGGGGGCAGGTCATCCTTCAGACCGTTGTCATCGGTCAGGCTGAGACCGGTCGCATCCTCAAACGCCCCGAGCGAGCAGCCCGCAACATCACCGCGATAGAGGCGGCGGTAAAGCTGGCGCAGGGCATCGCGGGCATAGGGGCTCTCGAGGTTGTCCTCGGGCCGGAACAGCCCCTGCCCGCCGGTTTGACGCTGGCCGCGCGTGATCGCCCCGAGCGTGTCGAGGCGGCGCGCGATGGTGCTGAGGAAGCGTTTCTCTGCTTTCACATCGGTAGCAACGGGCCGGAACAGCGGCGGCTGCGCCTGATTGGTGCGGTTGGTACGCCCAAGACCCTGGATGGCCGCATCCGCCTTCCAGCCGGGTTCCAGCAGATAGTGGACCCGCAGGCGCTGGTTTTTCGCGCCAAGATCGGCGTGGTAGCTGCGCCCCGTGCCGCCCGCATCCGAGAAGATCAGGATGCGCTTCTGGTCATCCATGAAGGCGGCGGTTTCCGCGAGATTGGCCGACCCCGCCCGGCTTTCGACGACGAGGCGCGCGACGTGCCCCTCGCCCTTGCGCACGATGCGGCGCGAGCGGCCCGTCACTTCCGCCACCAGATCAGTGCCGAATCGCTGGACGATCTGGTCGAGCGCCCCAGGCACAGGCGGCAGCGAGGCCAGATGCTCGATCAGCGCGTCGCGCCTGCGCGCAGCTTCGCGACATTCCACCGGCTGGCCGTCGCGCGTGACGGGCCGCGAGGAGAGGTTGCCTTCGCTATCGGTGAACGGCTCATAGAGCTGCACCGGGAAGGAATGGGCGAGGTAGTCCAGGCAAGCCTCTCTTGGCGTGATATCCACCCGCACATCGTTCCACTCGTCCGTGGGGATCTCCGACAGGCGGCGCTCCATCAGCGCCTCACCTGTCGAGACGATCTGGATGACAGCCGCATGGCCTGCGGTGAGATCAGCGTCGATGGCGGCGATCAGGGTGGGGGTTTTCATCGAGGTCAGCAGATGGCCGAAGAAGCGCTGCTTGGCGGACTCGAAAGCCGAGCGGGCGGCGGACTTGGCCTGGCGGTTCAGCGTACCGCCGGATTCGCCAGTAATGTTGGCCGCTTCCAGCGCCGCGGACAGGTTCCGATGTATGACTCCGAAGGCGAGCGCATATGCATCATATATCCCGCGCTGCTCCGGCGTCAGCGCATGTTCCAGCATCTCGTATTCGACGCCGTCATAGGACAGCGAGCGCGCCGTGTAGAGGCCAAGCGACCGCAGATCGCGGGCCAGGACCTCCATCGCGGCAACACCGCCAGCTTCGATAGCTTGCACAAATTCCGCCCGCGTCGAAAACGGAAAGTCCTCGCCACCCCAGAGCCCGAGGCGCTGCGCATAGGCGAGGTTGTGCACCGAGGTTGCGCCGGTGGCCGAAACATAGACCACGCGGGCATTGGGCAGCTTATGCTGCAGGCGCAGGCCCGCCCTGCCCTGCTGCGAGGCCGTGACATCGCCGCGCTCGCCCTTTGATCCGGCGGCGTTGGCCATGGCATGGCTTTCGTCAAACAAGATCACCCCGTCGAAATCAGCCCCGAGCCAGTCGACGATCTGGTCGACGCGGGACTTTTTTGCGCCCCGCTCCTCGGAGCGCAGCGTGGCATAGGTGGTGAACAGAATGCCCTCGGAGAGCGGGATGTCGCGGCCTTGTGCAAAACGCGACAGCGGCGTGACCAGCAGCCGCTCCTGGCCAAGGGCAGACCAGTCGCGCTGAGCGTCCTCGAGAAGCTTGTCGCTCTTCGAGATCCAGAGCGCCTTGCGCCGACCCTGAGCCCAGTTGTCGAGCACAATCCCGGCCGACTGGCGGCCCTTGCCCGCCCCGGTGCCGTCGCCAAGGAAGAAGCCGCGGCGGAAACGGACAGCGTCCGTGGCATCGTCGGGCGCGGCCGAGACCATGTCGCCGGTTTCATCGACAGTCCACGAGCCGGCGAGGTGCGCAGATTGCGCCTCGCCCGCATAGATCACCGTTTCAAGCTGGGCGTCAGAGAGCAGGCTCTCGTGCAGAACGGCGGCGGGCAGTTTCGGGCGGTAGGAAGGTTTCGGGGGCGCGACGGACGCCATCGCCGCCGACTGCACCAGCTTCGTCGGGTGCGGTGCCGCGTCGGGAATGTCGATGGCCTGAAGCCGGAAGGTCTCGTAGATCGCGTCGGAAAGGCGCGCGGTATTGGCCTCCTCAGTCGCATCGCGCAGCGCATAGGCCAGATCTTCGGCCTCGATTTGTGCGCTGGACTGGTGGGAACTGGCCGCAGGGGTCGCGCGCGATGTACCGATGGCAGCGCGCGTGGCGCGGGCAGGATTTCCCGGAAAGGGGGAAGAAGGGCCCTGCCCGGCGGGTGCGACCTGCGCCAGCGCAAGGCGCGGGGGGACATGGGTAGTAATCAGCGACAGCAGGCTGGCGACATCAGGCGAAATCGGGCGCGCCAGATCGGCTGTGATGCCGCCCGCCTCGCCGCCGCGGCATTTGTCGAAGACCGAAATCCGCGTCTCGAAGCTGGTGCCATGTTTGGCAAACGCGGCACCGGATACGGCACCTGTAAAGACCAGATGCGCGGTCTCGGTCAGGCAGCCAAAGGTTTCGGCCCAAGCCGGGGAATCGGGCGCGAAGCACGCACCGGTGATGGCGACCAGCCGTCCGCCGGGGACCAGGCGCGCGAGCGCAGAGCGCAGATGCCGCGCTGTCGCCTCGGTGGTGCGGGCGTCGACATTGGCCACCGCCGAGAACGGCGGGTTCATCAGGATGACGCTCGGGCGCAACCCTGCGTCCAGATGATCGTCGATCTGGGCTGCGTCAAAGCCCGTGACAGGCCGGCCCGGAAACAAGCGACGGAGGAGATCAGCGCGGGTGTCGGCAAGCTCGTTCAGCGCGAGGCTGCCGCCCGCGATTTCCGCGAGGACCGCCAGAAGGCCCGTTCCAGCCGATGGCTCCAGCACCAGATCGCGCGATGTGATCTGTGCTGCCGCCAGCGCCGCCAAGCCCATGGGCAGCGGCGTCGAGAACTGCTGGAACCGCTCCATCTCCTCGGACCGCCGCGTATGGGTCGGCAAAAGGCCGGACACCTTAGCAAGGATCGGCAGCAAGGCGGCAGGCGAACCGGCACGTGCCAGGAGCGCGCGGCCAAATTTCTGCATAAACAGGACCAGCGCTGCTTCGCCTGCTTCATATGCCAGCTTCCAGTCCCAGGCGCCGGTCGCATCGGAGCCACCAAAGGCGCGCTCCATCTCAACGCGCAGCCGCAGCGCGTCGATCTGGAAACCTTGCGCCAGATCAGGCTGCAGCGCTTCGGCCACGCTCAAGATCGCAGCGGCCGTATCAAGGGACGGGATGGGGACAACAGACGCAAGGGCGCGCTCGGTCGCAAAATGGGCGAGATGGGTCATCGGGAAACTCCGGAATGAGGGACAGGATCAGCCCCGGACACCCTCTTTCGGGCACCCTCAGGCCTGACCTTCCCCGGCCATCCTCTTCCTCTCAAACCCCATGATTTCCGCAGTGGCTTGCTTTTGTTCCTGTTATGTTCTATTTTAAGAGCCACGCTAAGAAGGGAAATCCCCGATGGAAAGCACCACTTACGCCCTGCCCGCGACGCCCAAGCAGATCGCCTACGCACGCGCGCTGGCCCTGCGCAACCAGACGCTTCTGCCGTGGGACGTTCAGCAAGATCGGCGCTCCTTGAGCGCCTGGATCGACGCACAGGCCAAGCTGAACCTGGGCGCGCAGGACAGCCGCCCGTCATCAAAACAAGTCGCCTTCGCCGAGCGCCTTGCCCGGATCAAACGCCGCGCCGTTCCGGATGAATGCTTCCGCGACAAGGGGCTGATGTCGAAGTGGATCGACGGGAACAAGTGAGAACGGCACTGGCTGGCTCAGCTAGCTCCGGCCTTCCGGAGCTTTTGCCATACCGTGGCTTGGCAAATCGAGCGTAGTTGCCAACCTGTAGATTGGCAGATTAGCCCTTCGGGACATCAGCCTCGGTCAAACTCCTGTCCGAAGGACCAAGGTCTGGTCCCGACGGCGCGCCGGGAGGCACATCGCATCGAGATTCGGCAACCACCGCAAGTCGCCGCCGTCTCTCAAACCCGCGTCTTCATATCTCCCACCACTTGGGGCTAGCCCCTCAGTTCTTTGGAAATCTCAATATTGGAGCGTCCATAACGCTGGAAAAGTATCCTGATCAAAGACAACTATAGTGGTCTCTTGGGGCAGAGGCGTCGCCGCCCTCAGCGCGTCTATGGGAAGCCCAGAAGACCGGCGGACTCAGTCCATCTTTGGAAGCCATGTGTTTTGCCGGAATGACCTCTCTTTCGTCCGGCGAAATGCTGCTCGTAGTGCGTCCGGAGGTGAGGGCAGACAGTCCAAAGCCTCAAAGAACACCTGATGGTCACATGGCTTCAAGTGCGTGACCTCCGCGCTATTGTCATTAGCCGGTTTCATTTCTTCGGACCTCCAAGGGCGCTTGCGCTGTAACTCGTCAGCCGACAGCCGTAACCGAGTAGTGCGGTGTCCCATTCCAAACAAGATCCCAGGATGCGCCCGGTCGGACGTTCTGGATCGCGTGCGGCTCGAAGCAGACGAGGCAATTCCCGCCCGGCGCGGGAGCCCGAACTGAGGGGTAGATCAGGCCACGCGATCCAGCCCGGCGGAGATGCTGGGCCAGGCTCTGGCCCTCGGGATATCCGACCGCCGGATCCGGATGCAGTGCGGGATGGCCCGGCTCGTCGGTCATGTCGTCGAAGACGCCGATGAAATCCGCCAGCAGTTCCACATAGCGAGCGCTGTCATGGAAGCTGCCGGTAAAGCCGAGTTCGCGCGTGCGGTGCCAGGCCACTTCGCTGACGGACACCATCACATCCCATGCGCAATACCACGCGCCGCGCTCCTCGGTGTTGAATCGGTTTCCGCCGATGCGGGTGTAGGTGAAGGCGGCGTTGACATGACTGTCGCCGTAAATGCGCAGATCGCGGCTGCGCCGCTGCCAGGCAAGCTCGCGCGGGTCCAGATGGGGATTGCGGCCACGCTCGGCCAAAAGACGGCCGCTGGTCATGCCCTCGATCTCCGCCAGAATCTCCATCTCGTCATCGGTATCGACGAGACCGCGCAGCGCTGGTGGCTTGTGGTAGGTGGCGGGCAGGAGGCGGACGAGACCGCGATCGGAAACCTCGGTTTGCTTCATGCCCCGCCACGCAACGCATCAAGATAGGTCCGCACCGCGAGGATCTGCGGCAAGCCCCCGTCGATGGCGGTGTCAACCGGACGGCTACCCCCGAACAGCGGCCCTGTGTTCGGTCGGGTGAACCAGCGTCGCGCGAGCGGCTCGGAGAAGTAGAGTTCGAGCGATTTGTAGATGCCGATCACTGCACTAAGCCGCAGCAGTTGATCCTTGGTCAGTTCCCCCGCAAAATCCGGCTTCTTGGCCCGCTTCCACGTGCTCACCGTCATGTCGGCAAGGCTAGCCGCTTCGTTCAGGTTGAGGCCCCAGGCATCGGCCACGCGCGCATAGGCCTTCAACGCGACGGCGTTGATCTGTGCGGGTTCTCGGATTTTCTCTGCGACGTACATGGCGTCCTCCATTGGCCTGAATATAGATCATATGGCCTCATTGTAAAGATCAAATGAACTGCCCGCGCTCTCACCCGAACCGGCGCCCTTCTTCGGTGAAGGTGTACTCGTTGACGATGATCCCCTCCTCTATGGCCTCGTCCGAGGTCAGGTGGTCGTATTCAGCCTGAAGCTGGCGGTAGAGCCAGCGGGCCAGATCACGCAGCGCCTCGGTCACGATCTCCTCGGCGTCTTCGGTCGGCGGCTGCCAGGTCGGGCTGTCCCGCGTGACGTCCACCGACATGGTGTATTCGTGGTGGTAGCGGCCGCGATGGCTGACCTCGGCGGCGAGCTGGTAGAAGTTCCGCCGCTGGATGGCCAGCAGCCGGTCGGCGATACCATGCAGGGTCGCGTCGGTAGGGGCGTAGTTCCGGATGCGCGCGGCCGCGCCCTTGGCGTGGGACCAATAGCCCTCGAAGCAGGCCTTATGCGGTGCTCTGCATAACGCCTGTTATGCCGCGCTACGGATTATGCGGAGCGGTCAGGTCATCACGCTGTAAACGCGAGTGATTTTCGACAATCCGCTCCGCATAACGACGAGCTTGTGCCCTCGCGGGTTCTTTTGGGCGAGAAGTGGTTCGCCGGCATTTTCCGGCATTGAACCCATGTCAGGAGATCGAATGTCCAGCACCCCCAAGAAAAGGCGGAACACTCCGCGGTATCTCACGCTTTCAAGGCTTCATTTCGCCCGCCCACACTTCGAGGGCTATGTCCGTTGGCTTCACGCACGGAATTACACCAAGTCAACGATTTCAATGCTGACCATTTACTTGGGGCATTGGACGGATTGGATGCACGACGCCGGCTATGATCTCGGCACCATCCACAGCGGATACGCAGCATCTGTACCGGCCTTCAGGGCCATGCCGAATTACTCTATGCGATTGCGATCAGGTGCCCTGTTTGTTCTCTTCCTTGAAGAACTGGGTATTGTCGACCCACTGCCGAAGCCGCCGTCCCCGAGTGATCGGTGGCCGATCCTTGGCGAGTTCCGGGATTGGATGCTCCGGAATCGCGGGGTGTTGGACAGCACCCTCGACACCTATCAGAACATCCTTGTTCACATGTTCCTCGTTCTTGGCGACGCGCCTGAAGCTTATAGCGCCCATGCAATCAGGGAGTTTGTGTTGGGACGCGCGGGCATGCACGGCGTTGCCCATGCAAGGATAACGGTGACCGCCACTCGCGCATTCCTGCGTTTCCTGATCGCAACTGGGCGTTGCCCGGCCGGCCGTGACCAGGCCATCCCGAATTTTGCGGGCTGGCAATTGGCGCCAGTACCGGACTTTCTCAACGACACTGACATCACGAGGATCGTGGCTGCTTGCAGCGGTGAGGCCCGCCTGCGCGATCGCGCGGTCATTCTGTTCCTTGTCCGACTCGGCTTGCGCGCAAGCGAAGTCGCAAACCTTGAGTTCGATCACATCGACTGGCGGAATGGTCGCATTGCCATCAGGGGTGGCAAGTCCCGTCGTGAAGAATGGCTGCCTCTTCCTCAAGAAGTCGGCGAAGCGCTGCTGGCCTATCTGGATCGGGGACGGCCGTCATTTGCCACGCCGCGCGTGTTCGTCACAGCAAAAAATCCGATGCGTCCGATGTCGAGGTTTGCTGTGAACTGTCTGGTTCAGGCGGCTCTTGACCGGGCGGGCATCCAGAGTGGCCGACGTGGTTCCCATCTGCTTCGTCATTCGGCGGCGACAGCGATGCTTCGGCATGGGGTCAATCTTGCAGGGGTCGGAGCGGTCCTCCGGCACCGCTCGCTGTCCACCACCATGCAATATGCGAAGGTTGACTTCGCTTTGCTCCGCGAAATCGCTCAGCCCTGGGCGGGGGAGGCCGCATGTTGATCGAGAAAATCAATCGCTACATCGCACTGCGACGGTCGCTTGGCTTCAAGCTCAAGGAGACGGCCAAGAACTTGGCTTCGTTCGGCCAGTTCGTCGAAGCCAAAGGTGAGCGACACGTTAGGACGGCAACAGCGGTGGCCTGGGCTGAAGGTGCGTCGACGCCAGACACTCGGTATCGCCGCATCACGGATGTCATCCGGTTGGCAACCTTTCTGCACGCAGAAGACGCTTCACATGAGATTCCGCCGGGAGGCATCTTCAAGGCGCATCGGACCAAGTTCATTCCTTACATCTTCACGGACGATGAATTGGCGAGGTTCATCGTTGCAGCTCGAGTCAGGCAACAGAACGAAAGCTCTCCAGTTCGGCGCGAAATCTATGCCGTCCTGTTTGGCCTGATCGCATCGACCGGCTTACGGATATCGGAGGCCTTGAACCTGACCCTGAGTGATGTTCTGCCGGATGGCATCTTGCACATCCGAAAGACCAAGTTTGGCAAGAACCGGATGGTGCCACTGCATCCGAGTATGATGGGCGTTCTCGACCGGTATCTGGAACTGAGGCTGGACGTCGCGGCCGAGGACGACCATCTCTTCCTTTCCGAAGGAAAGAGGAAAATCTATTACTCTGTCCCGCATAGGGCGTTCCACGAAATCCTTGCCATCGCGGCGATTGCGCCCGGTCGGCCCAGGCGCCCTCGGATCCACGATCTGCGCCACACCTTTGCGACACGGGTGCTCGAAAAGTCTGGGGCCGGGCGCGAAGCGATTGCGCGCAATGCTGTCGCGCTGATGACGTACATGGGGCATTCCAACCTCCGATACACGTACTGGTATCTGCATCGGACGCCCGAGCTGTTGGCCGAAATCTCTGCCGCAGCCGAGGAACTCTTGACGGGGGGCGGCTCATGACAGCTCTTGCGCCGGCCATTACGCAGTTCATGCAGGATTACCTCCCTCGGCAGCGCGGGTTCAGCGCCCACAGCAGCGAAACCTATGCGCATGCCTTCAAACTGCTGTTCCAGTTCGCGGCGAGGCGTGTCGGATCCAGCCCGTCGCAGCTCAGTATCGAGCAGCTGGACGCACCATTGATCCTGGCCTTTCTGGATCATCTCGAGACAGATCGGGGAAATGGCGCCACTTCGCGAAATGCACGGCTCGCGGCCATCAAGTCGTTCATGCGGTTCGTTGAATACCAGTATCCAGCCCTCCTGGCCCAAGTCGCGCAAATCCGGGCGATCCCGACAAAACGTTGCGAGAACAAGCTGGTCCAGCACCTGTCCAAGGACGAGGTGCAGGCCGTTCTGAATGCTCCCGATGTCACGACGCGCTTGGGTGCCAGGGATCGCGCCATGATGCACCTTTGTTTTGCGGGTGGGCTTCGCGTGTCGGAACTCGTAGGGGCTGCCTTGACCGATCTGGTTCTAGGCCAGGCTCCAAGCCTGCTTGTTCGAGGAAAAGGGCGAAAGCATCGGCACTTTCCACTCTGGAAGCAGACAGCCTCAGATCTGCGAGCTTGGCTTGCCGTGCGGGGGCTTACGCCTGCGCCGGAGATCTTCGTCAATGCCGAAGGGAGAGCGATGACGCGATCCGGGTTCGAGTATGTGCTCGACAAACACGTCGTGAAAGCGTCTCAGCACTGTCCATCATTGGCGGGGCGTTCAGTGTCGCCCCACCAGCTCAGGCATAGTTGCGCCGTCATCATGCTGGAGGCGACCCGCGACATCCGAAAGGTCGCGCTTTGGCTGGGACACGCGGACATCCGAACGACCGAGACCTATCTGCGCGTTGATGCAGCCCAAAAGCTCGAGGCTGTAGAGGCGGTCATCCCGCCCGAGCTGCGTCGCG
>NZ_CH902587.1:131078-161488 GCF_000152845.1 Roseovarius sp. 217 | reverse complement strand
ACCAGTTATGCAGATAAGCCGCATTCATCTCGAGCGTATGCGCCGTGAAGCCGAGCGTCTGACCCAGAAACACCGAGGTCAATTCCGCGACGATCTCCTCGCGCGCGTACGAGGTGTTGCCGAACTTCGAGAATCCAAAATCGCGGTTCAGCCGATGCGGGGCTTTCGTGGCATGGGCCAGCTCATGGGCCCAGACCCCGTAGAAATTGCGCGGGTCCTGAAACCGCGTGATGGACGGCATGTAGACCTTGTCCACGGGCGGCAGGTAGTACGCTTCCGTTCCTGTGAAGACGGTCGTGATGTCGATGGCATCGAAAAACGCCTGCATATGCGGGATGGGCTCGGACGGCGGATGCTCGGGCGCGGGCTCCGGGTCGGGGAAGAAGCTTTCGGGCAAGCCCTCGATCTGGCAGGCATTGAACACGCGGTAGGATTTCTGGAAGCGGAAGATGCGTGCTTCCTCGGAGCGATCATCGCCATCGCTGCGGTCGTCCTCGCCGCCCGCGTCTTTCCGGCTTTGGCCGTAATAGACGACGACAGAGGATTTCTCGCCCTTGCGGACCTTTGCGTCTAACGCATTGGCCTGCGGCAACGTCATCCAGAAGGGCGAGCTGTGGCCCGCCATCACGGTCCGCATCGTCAGCAGGAAGTTGTTCACCCCCTGGTAGGGTTCTCCGCCCACGCGCAGGGGACGAGAGCTGCCCCCTGCGGTCCAGGGCTTGCGCCACGGCAGGACGCCGCGCTCGATGATGCGGATGATTTCGTTGGTGATGACCTCGGAGGCATCGAATTTGGGCGTGCGGGATCTGGCCATGGCTGGCGTCCTTTCGAGTGTTGATGAGAGGGAGTGGTGATCAGGTTGACTGACGGGGGCGTGGATCGTTGGCGATCCTGCCACCGAGGGCTTCGACCATGTCGATGTAGGCGGTCAGCGAGACGGACCTGCCAAGGCCGCAAGGTTCAGGGTCGATCGATCCGTCCCGCGCCACCCGCGGCAGGTTCGCGAAGGCGATGACATCGGTGACGGGTCGGATATCGATGAACGGGGTCCCTCGTGCGACCGCAAGAGTGGCCAGGGGAAAGCGCTCGATCGGCGCGAAGGTCGACAGGGTGGTCCAACCAAGATGGATGAATGTCCCGCCCTCTCCGCAGATCACATGCGCATTCGGCAATAACGCCGCCAGTTTCAGATAACCGAGATCACGCATTACGGTCTCGTTTTCGAGCCGCTTCGCCAGCCCCAGCTGACCGGTTTGGCGTAGTTCCTTGTGTCGCCACCACGAGGCAGCGGTCGCGCGCAACACGCGCAAGACACCTGTTTGCATGGGAATGTCCTTCATCAGGAACGGCAGACCGGAACCCGGCCCGGCCCCATCTGAGGGACCCCAAAGGCCCTCATCCGTTAGTCACAAAACCCGAAGGACACTTTCACTCTTTAGGGATCTGATGCCGGAGAATGTTAAATGCGAAGCTCATGAGAACCTAGGATCCTGTACTTTCCGGCATCAGATCCCAATGAAGAACAGGATCAGGCCCTGACACCCTTTTTCGGGCACCCTCAGGCCTGACCTTCCCCGGCCCTCCTCTTCCTCTCAAACCCCAAGATTTCTGCAGGCGACTTGTTTTTGTTCCTTTTATGTTCTATTCTGAAAGCCGCGCTATGAAGGGAGATCCCCGATGGAAAGCACCACTTACGCCCTGCCCGCGACGCCAAAGCAGGTCGCCTTTGCCGAGCGTCTCGCCCGCATCAAGCGCCGCGCCGTGCCGGACGAATGCTTCCGCGACAAGGGGCTGATGTCGAAGTGGATCGATGGGAACAAGTGAAGCTGGGTAGACCCTGCGCTGATCGAGATTACTTCAGCCGATCGACAACGGATGCCCCGCCCGACCTGGCAAGCGCGATCAGGCTGGACTGGATCTTGGATGTGAAGACGGAACTGAACGTGCCGATGGGCGTGCGGTCCTCCCAGACATATGACCGCTCCAGAATATCGGTGTTGATCTCGTCCAGCATGACCCATTTGCGGACATGGGTCTCTAACCCCACGCGCTGCGACTCGATTTGTGGCACCTCGATAAACTTGCGCGAAGGCAAGGGCGGCTGCGTCGTGATCGGCAGGATGAACACCACGGTCTCGCTATCGGACTTGGCGACAGTGACGGCGATACAGACAGGCCGTGTCTTGCGGCCCTCGGTCTCACCCGCCATCTGCTCGCGTTTCCACAGGAACGGATAGCGGAAAACCTCTCCAGCACTCGGCCTAGTCATCAGACTGCGTCAAGTCCCGCTCGAGCCCTTCTATCATCAGCGCCTTGAGATCCTCGGGCATCTCGTCAACCATATGAGCCTGTTGCGTAGCCCCCCGCGCGAGCTGCTGGTACTGGTCCATGCTCATCAGCACGAATTTGGGTTTGCGATGCTTGGTGATCGCAATCGGCGACCGTATGGCCGCGTCGAACAGGTCACTGGTGTGCCGCGTCAGGTCGGCCGCCTTGAACTCGGGAAGCTCTTGCATGATCTTGGTCTCCATTCGTGCAGAATATACATATATTCTGGATATTCTGCAAGAGATGGGTTGAGCCCTCCCATGTGTCATCCGAACCGCTGCACGGTCTCAGTGTAGGTGTACACATTGGCGGTGATGCCGTTCTCGATGGACTCGTCTGAGGTCAGATGGTCGTAGCCGCGATAGACTGCCAGCGCGCCGTAGCGGTCAAACATGACGAAGGCCCCTGCCCGCCCGATGTCTGTCGGATTGAAGGCTAACGGCCGGATCTCGATCTTCTGGATCTCTGCTTCCAACACGCCAAGCTGCGTATCGATCTCGGGGGAGTTCATCTTGTCTAGCGTACTCTTTTTCCAAGGCCTGATACTCGGAGAGTAGTTTGGTATGGGTCGCTTCTTCATCCGTCACCAGCCAATCGAGCAGCATTGTGCCATCCTCAGCGTTATAAGCATTAACACAGACAAACACGGCGGTAAGGGTGGCCACCTGGGCCGAGGCGTCTGTGAACATCTAGCAAACTTGGAATGGCTTCTTGTTCCATGATAAGTTGATCACATCCCAGACCTGCACCTGACGCGGGTGATCTGGGTTCACCTTCAAACCAACATTCTTCTTCTTGATGATCGTATGGTTTGAAGTGTGCCGCAATTGTCTCTTGATCTTCGATGGCTATGCAGAATCACTAGCCGGTCGAGTTTATGTGGCAAGAGCATCAGTTTCCTTGCCTCATCATAGCGTCAAGGTAGGCGTTGTTGTTTTTCACCTGTCCTGTGCTGGCTCTCAAAATTAATTCGTCGAGTGCAATAAGGAGCTGCCCTGGACCTCGTTCTCTAAGGTGTTTCATGATCCTGCCTTGTTCTATTCTTAGCAATTTTCCGACATCGGCTAATATTTCGAGAACTGATTGATGATCTCTTGGTTCATGCGGGAAGAAGTCCGATACGTTTTTCAGGTCCGTCCAAGCCATATTTGTTGGATCTCGGCGTTCCTGAAAACCAGAGGTGCTGTGAGCATCTGCTCTATCCTTTTTTATATTCAATCTTGTGGGTTCTACGTGCCGGACATTTTGCCCGTCGTCGCCGGACATTTGGTCGGGCATTGTTTCCTGAGCGTCTTGGTTTCCGGCCGGAAACTCTCTGATGGTCGCTCCGACCAATTCTGCCAGCCTCTTGATAAGCTCTATGATTTCGTCGGCTTTGAGAGTTGCACGGCGTAGGATGTTTCGTACGTCCTGGAGAAATGAGACAGTCTCAACATCCTTTGCTTGGCGCAAAGCCTCGACACGAAGAGCCAGTGCCTCCGCCTTGAGTGACCGTAGCTTTTCCTGATCGCCCACAAGCTGTTCTGCGTGTTCGGTGAGCTCTCTTTCCCGATCATACATTGGCTGCAGATCGAAGCCAAAGGCATCTCTGATCAATCCACCGTAGCGGAGAGGGAACCGTTTGCGGGTTGCGCTATCCCTGCGCTGGATCAGCCCGGCATCCACGAGGTGTCCGATACACCGTCGAATCGTTCGCTCGTTCAGGCCGTTCGTTCTCTCAGACAATGATGCGTTTGAGGGAAAGACGATAGTCATTGGAGCTGTTTGTCCGGCCTTCTTCGGCATGAAGCTGATCAAGGCCTGCAGTGTTACCAGGTCATTTGGTGTCAGACCGAGTTCTTTGCGAAGCGCTCGGATCGGCTCGATGACCCTGTACGGGTTCGTACCGGGTACAGAAGATCGTTCCGCCAAGGCGGGTGTGTGAGAAAATACCTGTCTCATGATGATGTCGGCTGAAAAAGCTTCCCCGTTCACCGCGAACGGTGTTGAAAACGATTCGGCTTCGGGGTATCAATCAGGTGTCTAAGCTAATCGAGGCCCTTCGGAAGCACTGCTTTCGGGGGGTCTTTCCTTTTCTGGCCTGTCCTCCTTTCTGCTCAGTTTTCGTTATCGTCTATGTCAGGACCATCAAGATCCTGATCCCTGCCGGAGACTGGGTTACCTATGGGTTCCATTTTCTCTGGGGTAATGATCTGCCCTGGACCAGCGGCCTTCGCGTTCGCCAACGCGAGAAGAGCGGCCTCTGGATTCTCAGAGATCCACTTATGAAGCCCGTCATCTCCGTTCTTGACGGTGATGATCACGTTTCTTTTGGTGACCTTCACCATCCCGAGTTTTGTCTTGATTGCCGATGGGGCAGGGGGCTTGTGCTGTTTCAGGAGCCCTTCGAAGATCGCAAAGCGTTCGTCGGAGGTCTTGCCTGAACCTCGGGGTTCCATGAGAGCATCATGGAATTCTCGGTTTCCGGCCGGAAACCCTTCATCTCCAGAGAAGCCAAGGCTCTCATAAGACTTTGCGGCAGCATACCAACGATCGCGTCCAACCCCGGGTGCCGCCCCGATCTTTTGGATGAGTTCAGTCGGAATACAGGAAGTGACTTGTTTCATGCGAGCAAGTCCCGTGAGCTTGTCACCGGCTTTCCTGGCTTTCTGATCGATGTTGAGGGCGTCACAGACCAGTCCCTCATCCTTGCCGGAATCTATGAGAGAACGTGCAAACAGGGCTTTCTCGATCCAGCTGAGGTCTTTTCGGAAGCTGTTCTCTTGGCCTTGTGCAAGAATCGCTTGATCCTCATCCAAGCTTCTGATGAGAGCCTTTGCGGGCTTGCCAATAAGTCGAAGGGCCGCTAATCGCCTGCGCCCATAGATGATCCTGTACCGCCCCCCTTCGGGGCTCAGAAGTATCGGGATAAGCTGTCCCTGCTTGTCAATGCTTTCAGCCAGTTCCCTGATGTCATCTTCGTTATCCAGGGCCAGACGATCCTGGAACTCGGAATCATCAATAAGGTCGGTACTGATTTCTTGAATTGAAGATTGTGCCGCATCCTGAAGAGAACGGGCCATTCCCGAAAGGGCAGGGGCTCGTGACTGGGTTCGAGTCGGAGAAATCGACGAGCCCTGCTGCTTTTCTTCATCCTCGGGAATGTCGAATGTGACTTTGCGGGCCATTACTTACGCCCCCATGCCGTTTTGATGAGCCCTTCGACCTCCGCCACAACCCCGTTGATGGACTCGATAGCCCGATCGTACGTCTGGCGATGAAAATCCGTTCTGGCGATCTCGAACAGTGTCTGTTGCGTGAGCCCAGCGTCAGAGACTGCGGAGGATTTCAGGAAAGGCTGAGTAAGAACGTCATCCGTGAACATGGTCCGCAGGAATGCCGCCATCTGGGTTTGGGGGCCGTCATTGGGCTCGAAACGAGTGATTAGAAATCTCATGAAGTCCCAGTCGGGCGATGCGCCCACATCAGCAATTGTTGCCATGAGGCTGGATGTGAGCTGCAGGAATTGGGCCATCGAGGCGACGTCAAGCATGCTTGGAATGACAGTGACGACTAGGGATGTCGACGCTACCAAAGCCGATAGTGTGGTAAACCCGAGTTGCGGTGGGCAGTCGATGACGACAATGTCGTAGTCTGTCTCGACTTCATTAATGCAAAGGGCAAGCCGCTGATAGAACGGCGGCCTGATATTGTTTCGAAGGGCGTGTGCGGTTTCGGTCTCGAACTCAGAGAGCAACAAGCCGGCCGCGGCTAGATCGAGGTTGTGGAAATACGTTTTGCGCACAACGTCTCTAAATGGGATAGGGTCCTCGTACCGAAGGGCATCGTACACCGTTCCGGCCTCAGGGAAGTCGATTTCCGGCCGGAAACCGAACATGGTGGTCATTGAGGCTTGTGGGTCGAGATCGATTGCCAGAACTCGATAACCATCAACGGCAAGCTTTTGGGCCAGATGGATCGCCGTTGTCGTCTTCCCAGCGCCCCCTTTGAAGTTGGCGATCGAAATGATCTGGATATGCTCCCCATCCCGACGACGAGGAACGATATGCTGGAACTTGGTGCTTGACCGGGCTATTTCGTGGCGCGCTATATCGATTTGCTCTGCAGTGTAGAACCTGCGGCCGCGGGCGTCTGTCTCGATATCACCGAGATCGAGCTTGTCCTCGAAAAACATCTTCCGCAAAAAATCTTGGCTTACCCCGAGGATCTGGGCAACTTCCGTGGATGAGAAGCGTCTGAGAGCTTTTCGTTCATCAGGTAGAAACGACTTGCGCATATTCACATCAAGCGATTTGCTTAGACGTGTCGCCATCGTTTGGATCTTTTGATCCATTCTGATCCGCTGCTCGTTCATGCCCGTCCCGCCGCCCGTCTTCCGGGTCTATCTTGAGAAGGAACGCAAAACCGCCGGAAACTGATGGTTAGCGTTCTTCCGCAAAAATGTCAGGAAAGCGTTTGACAGGCAAGGATTTTTTCAAATGGTGGGCCGGTATCCGGTGAAATCATTTATTTACAATGACTTATCTTATTTCGCGGATCCAGCGCGTCAAGTGCTTGTGTCGCTTCCATCTCTTAAACGCAAGATGTACCCGATTCACATAGGCGGTTTTGCTTCCAAAGAACGAATCTGAGTCTCTTAAATCATTCCCAGACTCTCGGCTCGCTCCAACAGCATCTTGACCGATGAGGGCTGCCATTTCGTTCGGCCACGGGGCGTGCGTTCGCGCATAGATTCCAGCCGTTCACAGATCGCTTGAAGCGTGATGTCACGATCTGCGCCCTTGATGCCAGCAATAATGGCGGGCAGGCGGTCGTCGGTTTCGCGGCGCCCGGCGCGGGCCAGCACCTCGGCAGGCAGGAAGCCGTCGCGGACATAAGCCTTCACAGCGCGCAAGAGACGGCTTTGGGTCCAGCGACGCGCCTCAGGCAAGGGGCCGTTGATGATGCGCAACACGTCTTCCCAGGCCAAGTCGGGGCGCAACCGGCGCACATGGGGCACCCAGTCTTGTGCCGTCTCGTTCAGGCGCTCCATGTAGCCGTCCTGTCTTGCCAGCCGTACCTTACGAAGAGCGGCAGGGTCTTTGGCCCGCAGCCCAGGGTTCCCGCCCACGCGGCCCTTTGTGCGCGCGCTGGCGAGGCCGGCCTTGGTGCGTTCCCGGATCAAGGCGCGTTCGAACTCGGCCGCGGCCCCCAGCACTTGCAACGTGAACTTGCCCTGCGGGGATCCGGTGTCGATGGGGTCCTGAATGGAACGAAAGAACGCGCCCTTGGCCTCCAGCCGCTCGATCACCTCCAGCAGATGCGACAGGGATCGCGCAAGGCGGTCGATCCGCACGACCACCAGCGTGTCGCCCTTGCCGATGCGCTCCAACACCCGCGCCAGCACCGGCCGCGCACGATTGCCGCCCGAGGCCTGTTCTTCATGGATCTCGGCGCAGCCCGCGGATTTCAGGGCCTGCGTCTGGGGCAGGGGGGTCTGATCCTCGGTCGAGACCCGAGCGTAACCTATCAGGGGCATCAAAACAGTCTTTTTGCAGTTTTATGTATCGCTACTAAACGACCGTTTGTAAACGAATGCAAGAGCGTGCACTGTGGCGCTGCTCAACAGAGAACCCTTGGTTTCCATACGCTGAGCGCGATCAGTGAGCTCTCGCAGACCATCGCGCGCCCGTACTATATAAGATGTGCAGGCGCACCCTGACAAAACACTTGGGTAAAATGCAAAAAAGCCGTATTTTGCACACATGAAGACTCAAGTATCTATGCAGTATGATAGCTTTTACGATCCTCTAGTGGATGCGATGGGGCTTGAAGAGACGTCTGAGGACGACCTGTGGTTCCTGCCCGGTCCGATGGAAGTGGAGCCGGATTTTCTGCCGCCTGGACCAACGGCAGAGTTGCGTGAAACTGCAGTCCTCGACGATTGGCGATGCGCTGAGGCGGGCAATGCCGCCCGTCTTGCCCGCGTGGCTGGCCGGATCGGCGCGCTGGACGACCGGCTGCGCCGTGGCCCGGAAGGCTGGCGGCACAGGCTCGCGCTGATGGAGGCGGCAGATCTCAGCTGGTTTGTAGGCGACCGAATTGGCCCGGATCGGCTGGCGCTCTGGAAATCCATGCGCTTGTCCGGCGTGCAGGACGACACCGCGGCGCTCGCGCGTGTCGGATGGGCAGTGCGGCGTCTTACAGGCGGCCCTGGACCGGAAGTGGACCTGTCCGCCTTCCTCGACCGCCGCGACCCCGAGAACCTCGGCGTTGAAGCCGAACCGTTCGCGGATCGCGCGGGCGGTTGGCTCGATCTCATGGCGCAAGCCGCCGATCTTCACCCAATCACGCGCGCTTGCATGGGCTTCCATCTCTGGAGTCTCGCGGGCCTCGGGCAGCACGGCGACCGGATGGAAGCGGCGGTCACAGCCGCACGGATTGTGGCCAGTGAGGGCAAGGGGGCGCTCTTCGCGCCTCTGGCCATGGGCGGGGCAGGGGGATTGCGCTCCGGTGGCTCACCCGCTGACCGTCTGTCTCGTTGGCTTGACGGGATGGAGACCGCATGCCTGACCGCAATGCATCACCTCGATGATATCGAGGCATGGTCGGCGAGGACGGAAGCCGAGATGAGCCCGCTTTCCGGCCGCACGCCCCCGGCCTTGTGCGCGGTACTTACCGAATGGCCGCTCGTGTCCGCTCCGATGGCCGAGGCCATGATCGGTGCCAGCCGGGCTGCCGTCCAGCGCAACCTTGCTTGGATGGAAGCGCGTGGTCTGATCCACGAGATGACGGGGCAGGGGCGGTATCGGATGTGGAGGGTCGCAACTTAAGCCGTGCTCTTTGTCGGGGGGCCGACAGTTTATGTTAGAGTCAACGCTTCTGTCCGCCAAACTTGCAGAGAATTCGCGCATCTAGCCCAGTTTGACGAATGTTGCTCGAAGCACGAATGTCCGCACAGATGAAAACGAACCGCCCGTGTCCAGTCTTCGTCTCTTGCTGCGGCTTATAAATGCGTGGCCCAGCGAGGATGGCTATCGTCAATGATCAAGGCATGGCTGTGCCTGCGATGTCCCCTTAGGTGGGGATGGTCGAGTGGCAAATTATCGTGGGTGTGCTCAAGCTCAACGGGATCGCCGGACGGCCAGAGTTTCAGCGCTGCGAGCATTCCGAAGGCGGCGATGAGGGCCAGTCCGATCAGTGCGGGAACGACACCATAGACCGTCAGCAGCCATCCCGACAGCGGATAGGTCACAAGCCAGCAGGCGTGGGACAGCGCGAATTGCGCCGCGAAGAGTGCCGGGCGGTCCCCGGCGTGTGCGGAACGGCGCAGCAGTCGGCCAGAAGGGGTGAGGACAGCGGAATATCCGAGCCCCACCAGCAACCAGGCTGTTAGAAGGATGGACCAGCCAAGGCCTGCTCCAAGGACCGTCAACGCCAGACCGACCAGAGTAGCCACCATCAGCGCGGCTCCGCCGAACATCACGGGCCGGTCTGGCAACGCATCGAGAACACGCGGCAGGACCAGCGCTGCGATCATCGACCCTGCGCCGAAGGCGAACATCGTCCAGGCCAGAGCACTTTCCGAAAGGCCGAGCGAGCCGCGCACAAGAACGACGGTGTTGACCAGCACCATCGCACCTGCCGCCGCCGCCGCGAGGTTCAATGCCAAGAGCCCGCGCAAGCGGGGCGTGGCCAGATAGATGCGGATGCCGCGCGTAGTGCGGTCATAGACACCGCGCGGCTCGGATGGGCGGGGACTGGGCAGCACGACCGAAACAACCAGAAGGGCCGATGCGGCGAAACCGAGGACCGTGCCGAGGAAAAGCGAATTGTAGGACATCACCGCGAGCAGAAGGGCCGCCAGCGTCGGGCTGACGATGTTTTCCAGATCGTAGGCCAGCCGCGACAGCGACAGCGCGCGGGTATAGCGCGCCTCTTCGGGCAGAACGTCCGGGATCGTCGCCTGAAAGGTCGGCGTGAAGGCGGCGGAAGCCGATTGAAGAAGGAAGATCAGGACGTAGACCTGCCAGACCTCGGTCACGAAGGGCAGTGCGAGCGCGACACCGGCACGCACCAGATCGAGCGTCACCAGAAGCGCGCGGCGCGGCACGCGGTCTGCGAAAGCCCCTGCAATGGGCGCGATGCCCACATAAGCAACCATCTTGATGGTGAAGACTGTGCCGAGGACCAGCGCCGCCCCGTCGCCCGAAAGATCAAAGGCGAGCAGGCCGAGTGCGACTGTGGCGAGTCCGGTACCCAGAAGGGCTACGACCTGTGCCAGAAACAGGTGCCGATAAGTGCGGTCGGAGAGAATATCGAGCATGGTCAGCCTCAGAGATATCGGGCGATCGCCCGCAACTCGGCGCGATCAGTTTCAGAACTTTCAACGTCGATACAATGGTCCATGTGATCATGGATCAGCGCACGCTTGGCGTTCGTCACGGCCTTTTCGACCGCTTGCATCTGCTGAGCAATCTCCAGACAGGGTTTGCCCGCCTCGATCATTTCGATCACGGCGCGCAAATGGCCGTCAGCGCGTTTCAGCCGGGCGACAAGGGCGGGATGGGTTGCATGGACTGGATGTTTTGTCATAAAGTAGTTCTATCCCCCCCGGGAGGATAGAACAAGATGGTGCCACGACGCACCACGCTAGAGACGGGCAGACGGGCAGATCCTATGGATACCTTGAGGACAGTTGTAAACGCCGCGTTTGCGACACTCTTATGTTTGGCCGTACTCCTCTGGTCTGTGGTGCCCGCAACCTCGCACGCACCCTCAGTCATCGGCGTCCTTCAAGAGCACGCAGAAATGGTTGCTGAGCACGGTCATTCGCATGGACTGGAAGAAGACCTCGCCTGGGCCATGCATGGACATAGCCATGACAGCATCGATCACGATCACAGTCAGGCGGTCGTGCCTGGCCCCGACCGATCGCCGCACCCGCTCGATATTTATAGAGCCGCATGGCCGTTGAGTTCGGCCACGTCGAACACCTTGCAGACATACCAAATCGAAAGACCTCCGCGCGTCTGATCGACTGCGTGCCAACAGCGCGATGCATTCGATCATCAACACATATGCGGAGTTCAATCCATGAATACAGTCCACCAGGGCTGGACCGATCCCGGCATACGCCGGATCGTGATCCTGTCCTTCATTGCCCTTTCGGCGCTCGTCCTGGGTGCGGAAAACGCTCTTGCCCATGCCGTCACAGAAGGTGACGCAGGCTATATCCAGGAAATCTGGGGGGTGAACATCATCCCCTTCATGTATCTCGGCGCCAAACACATGGTCACGGGATACGATCACATCCTGTTCCTGCTCGGCGTCGTCTTCTTCCTCTACAAGATGAAGGATGTAGGCATCTATGTCAGCCTCTTCGCCCTCGGGCACTCGACCACGATGCTGGCCGGTGTCTGGTTCGGCTGGGGCATCAACGCCTACATCATCGACGCGATCATCGGCCTTTCGGTCGTCTACAAGGCGCTCGACAATCTCGGGGCTTATCAGCGCTGGTTTGGGTTCCAGCCGAACACCAAGGCCGCAACGCTGATCTTCGGCTTCTTCCACGGCACGGGCCTGGCCACGAAGATCCTAGACTACGAGATCGCGTCAGAGGGCCTACTGGCCAATCTTCTGGCGTTCAACGTGGGCGTCGAGCTTGGCCAGATCATGGCGCTTGCCGTGATCCTCATCGTCATGGGCTTCTGGCGGAAATCCCCAAGCTTCTTCCGCCAAGCCTACACCGCCAACGTCGTCATGATGTCCATGGGATTCATCCTCATGGGCCTGCAAATCACCGGCTACTTCGTAGCCACCTGAGAATTTAGGAGACCAAAATGTTTAACGCAAAAAAACCGAGCCTTGATGAGCTTCCCAGCTCCGCGCAGCTTATCCGTTCCACTGCCATTGCGGCGGCCAGCGCCGTTGCGATCCTTGTGACCGTCGTGCTGCCTGCCGAATACAACATCGACCCGACCGGGATCGGCGGGGTTCTCGGGCTGAGCGAGATGGGTGAGATCAAAGCCCAGCTTGCGGAGGAGGCCGAAGCCGACAGGCTGTTGGAGATCGAAGCCGAAGAGCAGTCGAGCCTTATGAACGATATCTTTGGACTTTTTGTCGGCACGGCATATGCACAGGAGGCCGAAATCTGGCGTGACGAAACCACCTTTACGCTTGCACCCGGCGACAGTGCCGAGTGGAAGCTGGTCATGGAAGAGGGCCAGACGGTGGAATACCGAATGCTGGTCGATGGCGGTCGGGTGAATTTTGACATGCACGGCCACGGCGGCGGCAATTCGGTGACCTATGAAAAGGGCCGCGGTTCGACGGGCGACGAGGGCGAGATCATCGCGGCATTCGACGGCGAACACGGATGGTTCTGGCGGAATCGGGACAGCCAGCCCGCAACCGTGACTGTCCAGGTGCGCGGCGAATACACCGAATTCAAAGACGCAAGTTGACACAAGGGCAGCCACCCGCATGAAAAGATGCGGGTGGTTGCCTGGCTCCGAAACAGACCTTGGATGAGTCCGCAGTCTCGCCTCAGATTTTCCCCCGAAACCAACCTCGGGCATCTTTTGGCCAATCAGTGAGTACCCGCGTGGCAATGTCACGCCTATGTTACGGGATACTTCTTGACCTCCCCCTACTGGAAGCTTGCATAAGGATCGCATGATCTGCGTTTTCCGCCTCATTTTGATTCTTGCATTGAGCTTCGGTGCCGTGGTTGCGCCGGATGTATCGGCAGCGAATGCGGCTGAGGCAGCAATGGCTCAGATGGTGGGCGCTGAAAGCGGGGACGACCATTGCGGCGGATGCGATCCGATCGGATTTGCTGACGGGATAACCTGCGAGGGTGGGTGTACAGTCCCTTGTGGCGCGGGAACTACGGCCGGTATCGTAGCTCGTACGTCAGCGATGACGCTTGAGATGGCCTTCGGTGTTGTCATCCCGGTCGCGGGACCTGTGATCCCGATTGGCGCGGTTCCCTCCCTTGATCCATTTCCTCCCAAGCTGCCTGTCTGAACCTGATAGCGGCCTCGCTTGTTGCGGGGCCTGACCGTTGCCTTGGCCGAAGCTGGCTGAGTGCGACCCTTTCAGATCAAGGCAGAAGTAATGACCCTCAACAGACTGATTTCACGACGGCACGTGCTGCGCACCGGTGCCGCTTTCACGGCCATATCCACTCTGTCACCGGCACGAGTAGCGATGGCAGGTCCGACAGAGGACCCATTCTTGCTACGCGCTGCGGCCGGACAAGCCGCCCTGCGACCGGCACCCTACGGCCCTACCGACGTCTGGAGCTACAACGGATCCCTCCCCGGCCCCGAGATCCGGGTGCGGCAGGGAGACCGAATTCGGGTTCTGGCCCGGAACGGGCTAAATGAAGGGACGACGGTCCACTGGCATGGCATTCGCACACCCAATGCGATGGACGGTGTGCCGTTCCTGACACAGGACCCGATCCCGGTCGGTGGCGAGTTTCTCTACGAATTCGATGCGCTGGACGCAGGTACATTCTGGTATCACCCGCACCAGCGCAGTTCGGAACAGGTCGGGCGCGGGCTTTACGGGCCGCTGATCGTCGAGGAAGCAAACCCGATCCGCGTGGATCGCGATTTGACCTGGATGCTCGATGACTGGCGGATGACCGGCGACGGACAGATTGCGACAGATTTCGGAAGCCGGCACGACGCGATGCACGGCGGTCGTATCGGCAATTCCGTGACGATCAACGGCCAGATCCCTGACCGTATCGCGGTGCGATCCGGGGAACGCATCCGCCTTCGGCTGGTCAATGCAGCGAACGCGCGGATATTCGGGCTGGATTTCGGGGGGCTTGCGCCGGTCGTGGTCGCTCTGGACGGTCAACCCGTGTCACCTCATGTACCAGACGATGACATCGTGGTGGTCGGTCCGGCCATGCGTGTCGATCTGGTGATTGATATGACCGGCAAGCCCGGAGAGAGCCTGACCATCACCGATGTCTTCTACAGGGATCTGGAATACCGTCTGGTCGATCTCGCCTACGGGCCGGATCGGTTACGGGACGCGGTCCCGGACTGGTCGATGGAACTGCCACCCAACCCGCTGGCCGAACCCGATATGCAAGCTGCCACGCGGCATCAGATCATCTTTAATGGCGGCATGATGGGGCAGATGATGATGGGCGGCGGCATGGGGTCCATGATGGAGCAGATGCGCGAAGGCAACATGTGGTTCATCAACGGCAAAGCAGCAACGGGGCACATGATGGATCCATTGCTGGTCCTGCCGCAGGGCACGTCGCATGTGCTGCAGATGGACAATCGCACCGCGTGGCATCACCCGATGCATCTTCATGGACATTCGTTCCGTGTGATCACACGGAACGGGCAACCGACACGGCATCGCGAATGGCAGGACACCGTCCTGATGGCACCGGAGGAACGGGTCGAGATCGCCTTCGTGGCGGACAATCCGGGAGACTGGATGTTCCATTGTCACATCCTGGAACACCAGGCGGCCGGCATGATGGGCATCATACGTGTCGATCCTGGCACGACCAAAACCTGAAACAATCTCACGTAACGATCACCACGAAAGGAAAGAACCGATGAAGAAACTAATTGGACTTGCCAGTCTTGGCACCGCAGGTGCTGCCGCTGTCCTTGCAATGAGCCTGAATGCCGCGCCTGCAGCAGCGCAAGAGGCCACGCTCTACAAGAACCCGCAATGCGGATGCTGCGAGAGCTATGCGGACTACCTGCGCGAGAATGGCTTCACGGTCGAGGTAAAGCCGACCCATGATCTGGCTCAGATCAGCCGTGATGCAGGTATCCCGGACGATTTCCAGGGCTGCCATACGACCTTTCTGGGTGACTACGTCGTCAGCGGTCATGTGCCAATTGATGTCGTCAACAAGTTGCTTGATGAGCGCCCGGACATTGCCGGTCTGACACTTCCCGGCATGCCGTTGGGATCGCCGGGTATGGGGGGCGCGAAGCAGGAACCGTTCAAGATTTACACCGTCGAAGAAGGTGTGAACCCGACCGTCTATGCGGTCGAATGATTAATTGCGCGGACTGGTGCGATCCCGTGCCTGACCGGTTTCAAGGGAAAACAAAGGATGAAGTGCATGATGATGGATGGTGGAATGATGGGTGGCGGCATGATGATCGCGATGGGACTGGTTTGGTTACTCATCGTGGCGGTGCTGGTGCTCGCGGCAATCGCCTTGGTCAAATACATCCGCTCGGACAGCGGAAAATAGAAATGCGCCAAGATGCGGAATGAGGGCGACAGCAACGGCGACGGCCTGTTGTCGATGGGGATTGGTCTGGGGGCGTGCGTCCTGCTTGTCGTGGCATCGATAGTCGCACTCTCGTTGTATTTGGATAGCCAGAAGAAGGCACAAGCGACATGAAAAACACCATTAGGCTCGCCGCGGTCTTGCTCGCCACAACGGTCTCTCACGTTTCGGCGGAGAGCGACTTGCGCATGGGCGAGCGTCTCTATCAGGAGAATTGTGCCAGTTGCCATGGCGCAAACCTGGAGGGGCAGCCTGATTGGCGCACCCGATTGCCGAACGGCAGATTGCCTGCCCCGCCGCATGATGCGTCGGGTCATACCTGGCATCATACGGACCGCGTATTGTTCGACATCGTGAAACGCGGACCGGCGGCGATTGTCGGGGCCGGTTATGAAAGCGACATGCCCGGATATGAGGGCGTACTGACAGATGACGAAATCACGTCGATCGTCGACTACATCAAGAGCACCTGGCCCGACAAAGAACGTGCCTTTCAGAGTGAGCGGACCCGCGAGGACCAGCAAGCACAGCCATGACCAGCTATCGTGACAATATGACTGTTCCCACGCCCCGCCGGAGAAATCTCGGCTTTGTGCTGGTGCCCGTCGTGGCTTTGGCCCTTATGGTCCTGTTTGGCTGGGGGCTTTTCAGCGAGGGCGATGATCTGCCGTCCGCGCTTATCGACAAGCCTGTACCGGAGTTTGCACTCGCTCCGGTGCTCGGCCGCGAGGAAGGTCTTTCGACGCAGGACCTGATCGGCCATGTTTCGCTGGTGAACGTCTTTGCCTCGTGGTGTGTGCCCTGCCGCGCCGAACATCCGCTATTCATGGAATTGAGCGCCACGGGCGAAGTGCCGCTCTACGGGATCAACTACAAGGATCCGCCCGAACAGGCGCGCGCCTGGCTAGACGAACTGGGTGATCCCTACACCCGCATCGGGGCCGACATAAACGGACGTGCGGGCATCGAGTGGGGTGTTTACGGCGTGCCTGAAACCTATGTCATCACTTCCGACGGCACCATTGCCTACCGCCATGTCGGCCCCATCACGCGAGCGATTCTGGAGGAAACCCTTTTGCCGATCGTCCGTGATCTGAAAACCCAAGCCGGCAAGGAGCCAACGCCATGAAATATCTCAAAACGGCGCTGCTCGTCTGGGCATTGTCCGTCGGCACGGCGTTTGCCGGGCCGCAAGGCTTCGCACTGCACGACACGCCGCAGCCGGTGATCAATGTGCGCTACGAGACCGAGGACGGCAGCCGTGGGGACATGGAGGATTTTCGTGGCAAGGTGATCCTCGTGAACGTTTGGGCAACCTGGTGCGTCCCCTGCCGGGAAGAGATGCCGACGCTGGATGCACTTCAGGCGGAACTTGGCGGCGACCGTTTCGAGGTTGTCGCCCTGTCCATCGACAGGGCCGGGTCGCCCGTCGTGCGGCGGTTCTACGACGAGATCGGTGTCAACAATCTCAAGATGTATGTCGACAAGACCATGCTGTCGATGACCGCGCTGCGCACCGTCGGTCTGCCGACAACGATCCTGATCGACGCGCAGGGGCGGGAGCTTGGGAGACTGGTCGGCCCGGCCGAATGGGATGATCCCGAGATGGTCTCCTTCTTGCGAGGCTTTATCGAATAAGCGCCCCTGAAAGAGCGCCGCCCGCCCTTGACCGCCCAGTTATCAGAATGACCAGTACTCAAACTTCAGAAGGATTTTCCGGATGACCGACATATCATCTTCCAACGATGCGGGTGCCGCCGACATCGAAAGCGCAGGCAACTGGCCCCGGTGGTTGACGCGCAGACGACTGCTGTTCGTCGGTGCGGCAACCGTTATGGGCGGCGGCATGGCGCTGAACTGGGGATGGCTCACCGCGATCGGTCTCGCGCCTGTCTTGGTTTCGCTGGCACCCTGTGCCGCGATGTGCGGGCTTGGTCTGTGCATGAAGGGCGGGTCCGGCGGGAAATGCGACGATGCGGGTGGTGGCAAGCCCGATCAATCCGAAAGGTGATGCAGTTGATTGTCTATCTGACCCGGCGCGCCGCCTTGGCGACATTTGCGGCCACGATCGCCTTTCCGGCCTCCGCCGATCATCCGGGTGAAAATCTGGATGCCCGGATGTTCGAGATGGAGCCATACTTCCAGGCCATCGACGCGGCACAGGCCCCGGATTTCGAGTTGCAGAATGCGGAGGGCAATCCTGTGCGCTTGGCGGATTTCAGCGAAAGGGTCGTCATCCTGCATTTCATCTACGCCAACTGCCCGGATATCTGCCCGCTCCATGCGGAAAAGATCGTGGCGGTCCAGGCTTCGATCAACGACGGGCCGATGAGGGATCTGGTGCAATTCATCTCGATCACAACCGATCCCGTGAATGACACGCCGGACGTTCTGCGCGACTACGCGGACCGGCATGGGCTCGATCCGAGCAACTGGGTCATTCTGACCAAACGGCCCGATCAGAGCGACGACGCGACGCGCCTTGTGGCGCGGGACTATGGGCTCGAGTTCACCACGACCGCCGACAGCGACATGATGATGCACGGTGCGGTCACCCATGTCGTGGATATCGGCGGGCGGTTCGCCGCAAAGTTCCATGGCATGGATTTCAAGAATGTGAACCTGATCCTCTATGTCAGCGAGTTGATCAACAATGCCCAGCATCGACGCCGGGAACGCAGTTGGTGGGACCGGGTGACAGGGGTGTTTCAATGAGTGTCACCGCGACTGGCGTCATGCCATCTTCGGCGGATGGAATATCCCTGACAGCGCTACGTCGGTATTTTTCGGTAATCATCCCGGCCAATCTGATCTGGGAGTTCGCCCATATGCCGCTCTACACGATCTGGAACGAGGGCACCTGGGGTGAGATCGTCTTCGCCGCGGTTCATTGCACGGGTGGCGACATCCTGATTGCCATGAGCGCGCTGGTGCTTGCCTTGATGCTGACCGGCCGTGGCTGGCCCTTCGTGGCTCCGACGCGACGCTCGGTAACCGTCCTGACGGTGGTGTTCGGGTTGGGATATACGCTGTTCAGCGAATGGCTCAACATCGTGATCCGCGCGGCTTGGGCCTATTCGGACCTGATGCCGATCATTCCGGTCCTCGATGCAGGGCTGTCGCCCGTGCTGCAATGGATCGTAATCCCGCTGATTGCCTTCTGGTGGGCGGCGCGACCCTTCAGCGCCGAGCATAAAGCATGATGGATATTTCCGGCATCGGCATCTTCGCGGCCTTTCTGGCGGGGGCCATTTCCTTCCTGTCACCCTGCGTCCTGCCACTGGTTCCGGGCTATGTTTCCTACATCGCAGGCCAGCCGGATTTGCGCACGACGCGATCGGTCGGCCTGCGGGCACGCGCCGGGGCACTTGGCCTAAGCACCTGCTTCGTTCTGGGGTTCTCCACGGTCTTTGTCGCGTTGGGGGCCGGGGCCAGCGCGCTCGGGTCGTTGCTGCTGACTTGGCGCACTGAGCTCAACTATCTGGGCGGGGCGATCATCATCCTGTTCGGACTGGTCATGCTGGGTGCCTTCCGTCTGGAAGCGTTCTCGCGTGACACCCGCTTCACACTCGACATTCCGGGGGGTCGCCCGCTTGGAGCCTACGTCCTGGGCTTGGCCTTCGCCTTTGGATGGACGCCCTGCATCGGGCCGATCCTCGGCGCAATCCTGACGCTCAGTTCGACATCCGGCGGTATGTCGGACGGCATCTGGCTGTTGTCGATCTATTCCGCAGGGCTGGGCGTGCCGTTCCTGCTGGCCGCGCTGTTCACCGACGCCATCGCCGCACGGGTCAGACAGATCGGCAAAGCCGGTCGCTGGCTCTACAAGGGCGCGGGCGTCGCCATGATCATCATGGGCGTTGCCATCATGACCGGCCAATTGTCCCGGTTTGCCTACTGGCTTCTGGGAACCTTCCCATTTTTGGCCTCAATCGGTTAGTCTTCCTCGGCATTCCTGATGTGAAGCCAGATCAGTGCTGACCCGATGACAAGAAAGATCAGGTTGAGGAAGAACGTGTAATCGATGCTGAACCGGACCATTTCCTGAAGCGAAGGCCGCTCGGTCGGGATCATCCCTACGAGAGCGAACAGGTAATGCACCGTAATTCCCGCAGCGACCATGCACAGGTACAGCAAGCCTGAAAGATAGAGCGCATACTGCCAGCCGTAATATTTTGCGTGCACCCATATCACCGTGGCAGCAACAAGATCGGCTCCGAGAAAGGCGATCACGCCTCCGAACGACGCATCACGCGACCAGAGCATCGCAGCCAGGGGGACATTGCCCATCGACCCGATGAAGGTGAAGAAGGCCACGACCGGTGCCACCAGCGCGTTTTCAAGAACGATCAGGAAGCCCGGCGCGTCCTGCGCACCGCCATCTCCGACCAGAAAGATCGCGTTCCAGAAGCTCTGCGGCACAAAGACGGAAATGAAACCCGCGACCGTGAAGCCGAAGAGGATCTCCTTCCAGACCATCTTCCATTCCATGAAGAAAGCGCGGGCGATCCGGTCCCATCCTTCGCGGGACAGCAGTTTGTCGCGGAACGAACCCTTCATGGTCTGGTCCCTGTCCATACCTTCGTCGGACTGGGCCTTCTCCGCATGCTCTTTTGCGCTTTCGACAAACGACCTTGGAAGCCATATCAGGGTGAGGGCATAGGCGTAGATCGTCATCAGGATGCCAAGCATGAAATTTGCCACCATGAATTTCCAGCCCAGCAGGACCAGAAGGACGATTCCAAGCTCGATCACCAGATTTGTCGATGAAATCAGGAAGGCGATCGAATTGACCGGATGCGCACCCTTCACGAGGATCGAACGCGACGCGGCAAGAGCCGCGAAGGAACAGGACGATGACACAAACCCAAAGAAGCCGGCAATGCCTGCCTTCCTGGCACCACGGTCGCCAAGAACACGCGCCATCTGATCCCGTGTCACGAAAATCTGGATGCCTGCGGAGATGATATACCCGAAGATGAGCGCCCAGAGCGCCTTCCAGAGCATGCCCGCCCCGGTCGTGAATGCTTCGATTATCTGGTCCATTCAGCTTGACCCTTTTTCGCAGTGCTGTCCGACTTGCGCATCTATCGGGAGAACGAGTCCGAGGGATATGAAAACGGCACCCGCCTTTCAGCCGATCAGATAGACCCTGATCGGCATCCAGATCCCCATGACCATCATCATCAGGTTCTCTGTGAGCGAGACAAAGCCGAGCGGTACGTTGCTGTCGCCGCCGACGCAGGCGCACTTCAATTCACGCTTGTCGATATAGACCGCCTTGAAAACCGATACTGCGCCAACAGTGCCGATGAACAAGGCCACCGGTGCCGAAAGCCAGGTCAGCGCCCCAGCGACCATGAGGATACCTGCGAAAGCCTCTCCGAACGGATAGATTTTGCCATATCGTACCCACCGACGCGCCAGCAGGTCGTAGTTCAGGAACATGGTCGAAAAGCTTTCGACATCCTGAAGTTTTTGTACGGCCAGAAAGCACATCGAGATCGAGATGAACCATTCCAGGGCGCGGGGGGTGAAAATGTTCTCGAAGCTGTACCACGACAAACCGAGCGCCATCAGGAACGCGACGGCAAAGATCGTGATCACGGGCTGGTAGGACGTGTCCGAGCGTTCGTCTTCCGGCGCATCGATGCCGAAATGGACCCGAAGGTCGTCATATCCACCGATCCGCTCGTCCCCGATCCAGGTTTGCGGGCTGGTTTCGACGCCGTGCTCTTCCATGAACGCGTCGGTTTCCTCACGCGTGGTCAGATGGTGGTCCTCAACCTCATACCCTTGCCTCTCCAGCAAGTCTTTGGACTTCAGACCGTAGGGGCAAAGGTGGCCCGGCATGACCATGCGGTACAGCGTCGCCGACTGCGCTTGGGTGCTTGACTGGTGCTTCATGTCATGCCCCGCAACTGTAGAATCCCCGGAATCCGGCGGTCAGACCGGCATCGAGCTCGATCGTCAGAGTCGCATCGACCGGTTCGGTACCTGCGGTTTCGAGCGCAGCACCGTCTTGGGGAACGCCAAGGCGGATCGACAGGCCTTCTGTGCCCAATTCGCCGGCTGCATTCTGTTCGACCCGGACGAGATCGCCGCTCAGCTTGACGAGCCCGACGGCTGCGCCATCGATCTCACCCAATGCCAGTGAGGCCGGACTGCCGGTTGTATAGTTGAATGTGCACACCGCGCCATTCGGCAGAAGCTGCGCGATATCCTCTTTCGTCAGGAAGCCGGGGTCGAGCACTGCGACGTTTGCTGTTGACAGGGCTTGATCCAAGCTCACGATACGGGGGCTCTCGAGACTTGCAGTCTCGGATGTGTCGCCGGATGCATCGATATCGTTGATCAGATAGCGCATTTCCGCGATTTCCTTGTCTTGCGCATAGATGATCTCGTCCGCGAGCTTGCGCACGCGCGGATCCGAGATATCGGCGCGGCTCGATGTCATGATCGCGATCGAATGGTGTGGGATCATCGCGCGCATGTAGCTGGTGTCGCCCACCGTGACCTGGCTTCGTACGAGCCAGAGCGAGGCGGCGAACACGACGACGGCACCGCTGAAAATAGCGGCATTTACGGTCTTGCTCGAATACATTGAAAGCATGAAGGCCAACATGATGATCGCCATCGTCGCGCCCATCAACAGCGCCATATAGGCTCGGGTTTCGGACCAGAAAACATGGGTCAGAAGATAGGTGTTGAGATACATCAGCCCGAACATCACGACCGTCGAGGTCGCGATCATGGCGGCAAATCTCCAATATGACATGACGTGCTCCTTTCGCTTGTTCCATCCCCGTTCAGAACATCAACAACCTTCCAGCGATGGAGGGTTCCAACTCTTTTCGGGTGAGGTTTTGTGGCGCTCCTAATCCATCTTTCTCGTGACCACGAGGAAGATTGTAGAGGCCGAGCAGCTGATGAGGAGAAAGCCATTCAGGGCCTCGATGCCGGCAAGAAAGCGCAAATGACCCGTGGGATAAATATCGCCAAGCCCCAGAGAGGAGTAATTGACGACGGAAAAGTAGAAAACATCCATGAATGAATCGACGTTATCTTGAGCGAAACCGCCAATACCTAAGAACTCGCCGAAACTGAAACCCAGTGCGTAGAGCCCGGCTTCACCTATGTGGGCGGTCGCGAGTGTATAGAGGGCAAATAAGAGGCGGCTTGATTGTGTGAATGGAGTGCGTTTGGTGGCCGTCATGACGAAACTCATCGCACGGACATGCACAAGTCCGCTCAAACCGAAGAGCACAATCGCAAAGAGGATCGCCCAAGCCAAACGCTCGCACCCTACAACGCAGTATTCTTGAGTTGCTCTTCGCCGCGGTGTTTCGTTGCCAAATCGGCGAGGATTGGGCAATCCGGGCGGTGATCCCCGGCACAGGCGTCCACTAGATGTGCTAGCGTCGCGCGCATTTCCTTCAGCTCCGCAATCTTGTCGTCGATCCGTTCAAGATGCTGCTCGGCGATATCCTTGACTTCGGCGCTGGCGCGTTTTTCGTCCTCGTACAGAGCAATAAGGTTGCGGCAGTCTTCAATGCTGAAGCCGAGCGCCCGGGAACGGCCGAGAAACGCGAGCTTGTGCGCATCGCTTTCACGGAATGTGCGATAGCCGTTCGTGCTGCGAAGAGGCTTCACAAGCCCGACATCCTCGTAGTATCGGATCGTCTTGGCTGGGAGGCCAGAAAGGGCGGCGACATCTCCAATATTCATGATCAGGTTCTCCTTATTCAGCGGCGACAGGGTTAGGGGATAGCAAAGTGGCCTCTTCACCACCGCGCGCTCTGGCTTCTTCCATGATGGGATGGACCCTGCGTAGCCGAAGGGCGTTGGTCAGCACGAAGACCGAACTCAGTGCCATGGCTCCGGCAGCCAGGACTGGCGAGAGCAACAAGCCGAACGTGGGGTAGAGCACACCCGCAGCCACCGGGATCAGCGCGACGTTGTAGCCGAACGCCCAGAACAGGTTCTGACGGATGTTGCGCATCGTGCGGCCTGATACTTCAAAGGCGTTGACCACGCCGCGCAGATCGCCCGACATCAGCACCACATCGGCGGATTCGATGGCCACATCGGTTCCCGTGCCGATGGCGATACCGACATCCGCATGTGCCAGCGCGGGGGCGTCGTTAATGCCGTCGCCGACGAAGGCGATCCGTCGGCCCCCTTGGCGAAGCTCGTTTAGTGCGGCCACCTTTCCATCGGGCAGAACGCCGGCGATCACGTGGTCGATGCCGGTTTCGCGTGCGATGGCATCGGCTGTCTCGCGCTTGTCGCCGGTGATCATAGCGACCTCCAGCCCGAGGCGGTGCAGCGCGCCAATGGCGGCCGCGCTGGCGGGTTTGACCGGATCGGACACGCCGATGACCGCTGCAACCCTGCCATCCACCGCGGCAAACAATGCCGTGCGGCCCAGCACGGCCAAGCGGCCCTCCGCCTCGGCCAGCGACCCGATGCTCAGTCCTTCGCGGACCATCAGGCGATCTGCACCGACAAGCACCTCGTGGCCGGCAACCTTGGCCCGAACGCCGTAGCCCGTGATGGATTCGAAGCTCTCGACGTCGTGACGTGCCGCGTTCTCGGCCTGGGCCGCGCGCACGATGGCTTCGGCGATGGGATGCTCGGACTGCGTCTCGACCGCCGCCACCAGTGCCAGGATGTCGGCCCGGTCGACCCCGTCGGCCAGGACCATATCGGTCAGTTCGGGGCGCCCTTGGGTGACGGTGCCGGTTTTGTCGAGCGCGATAACATTCACCGACGTCAGTTGTTGCAGCGCGTCGCCCTTGCGGAAAAGCACGCCCATCTCGGCTGCGCGCCCAGTACCGACCATGATCGAGGTCGGCGTGGCCAGTCCCATGGCGCAGGGGCAGGCTATGATGAGGACCGAGACCCCGGCCACAAGCGCGTAGGACAGGGTGGGCGAGGGGCCGAACAGCAGCCAGATCAGAACGGTCAACGCGGCCAGTGCCATGACCGCCGGCACGAACCACAGCGTGATCCGGTCCACCAGGCCCTGGATCGGCAACTTGGCGCCCTGCGCCTGCTCCACCATGCGAATGATTTGCGCGAGCGTCGTGTCGGCGCCGACACGTGTGGCGCGGAACTGGAAGCTGCCGGTGCCGTTGACGGTGCCGCCGGTGACCGGATCACCCTCGGACTTGGAGACGGGAACCGGCTCTCCGGTGATCATGCTCTCGTCGACATGGGCGCTGCCTTGCGTGACCTCCCCATCCACCGCAATGCGTTCGCCGGGACGCACAACGAGGATATCGCCGGTGCCGATCCGTTCGATGGCGACGTCCTGCGGCTCCCCGTCCACCAGAACTCGCGCGGTGCGGGCCTGAAGGCCAAGAAGCTTCTGGATCGCGGCACCGGTGCGGCCCTTGGCGCGCGCCTCCATCCAGCGGCCCAGAAGGATCAGCACGACGATGACTGCCGCTGCCTCGAAGTAAACGGCACGGGACGCCACGGGCAGCAGCGCAGGCGCAAAGAGCGCGGTAAGAGAATAGAGATAGGCTGCGCCGGTGCCAACGGCGACGAGGCTGTTCATGTCGGGCGCGCCCTTCAGAAGCGCGGGGAAGCCCTTGGCGTAAAAGTGGCGTCCGGGCCAGAACAGCACAACTGTCGTCAGTACGAACTGGATCATCCAACTTGTCTGGTGACCGATGGTGCGGCCGATCATCTCGTGCATCCCCGGCACTAGGTGTGCACCCATCTCGAGCAGGAAAACCGGCAGCGCCAATGTCGCCGCGAATGCGGTCTTACGGGCCAGATCGCGCGCTTCGCCTGCCTTGCGGGCGCTGTGCTCCTCGGGCAAGACACTGTCCGCCGGTTCAGCAGGGTAGCCGGCGTCTGTGGCAGCTTTCATTAGATCGGAGATCTTCATCGCGCCCTCGACATAGGTCACGGTTGCGGTCTCGGAGGCGAGATTGACGTTGACCTCCAGAACGCCAGGCACTGCCGCCAGCGCCTTATCGACACGGCCGACGCAGGACGCGCAGGACATGGACGAGACGTTCAGGCGAATAGTCTGCGTCCGGACGGGATAGCCGGCCCGATCCAGCGCGTCGATCAGCTCCGGTATCCGGGTTTCCGAGTCGATTCGGACCTGCGCAGTTTCGGCCGCAAGGTTCACATTGACCTCTTCGACCCCGGGCAGCGCCGAGAGCGCGCGCTCGACCAGACCGACACATGATGCGCAGGACATGTTCTGGACAGAGACCCGCAGGTCTTGTGTGATTGGCATGAGCGTCTCCTTCGTCTCTGGGTAAGATATCTAGGGCTTCCACCAACTGGAAGGTCAAGCTTTTCAGAATATTTTTTTGCCCTTGACCTTCCTCCGCTGGAAGCGCCCACCTGAAGATAAGAGAGAAGGAGACGTATATGAGCAGCTTCACAGTTCCGGGAATGAGTTGCGGGCATTGCACCGCAACAATTGACAAGGCGATTAGGTCTATTGACCCAACTGCGACCGTTTCGTGCGACTTGAGCACGCATACCGTTTCGGTCGAGAGTTTTCTCAGCGTCAGGGCGGTGTCGGAAGCGATCCAAAACGCAGGATACGATGTGTCGGCGCCAGCCGCGACCTGAATAACCCTTGGGACTGCAATTACTGGTGCAAAACTTGCCGGATCACGTACCCAGCGTCCTGTCGTGCCAAGTCGATTAAGCGCACTCGACCAAATGGATGCGTCCGTGGATGGGCGGTAACTCGATTGCGCCACACCTTCGCTCGACAACCAGTCCAACTTTTCCTCGACCCAAAGATATTCAGCGCCTTTCTCGGACGCGGTTCAGTTGCCTTCCTGCTGTCGCTGGTCAGCACTTCGTTCGGCTTGAATAGCGCGCTGACGCTCCGGCCACGTTGATTGGATGTAAGCGATGATGTTCCAGATTTCGGCGTCCGACAGCTGGTCGCCGAACCCGGGCATGCCGCTTTCGAACTCGACCCCTTGGAGGGCAAGAGCGGCCTTGCCGCCCAGCTTGGTGTAGTCAAACAGCACGCCATCGGGATGATGCCAGGTATGACCGGTTTCGTCATGCGGCGGTGCAGGCAGGACGCCATCTGGTCCGGCCGACCGCCAATCCGGCTGTCCTTCCAAATCGGCGCCATGGCAGGCCGCGCAATATTCTCTGTAAAGATCTTCACCCTGTGCAATGTCGGCGGCTTCCGGCGTAGATTCGGTCTGCACACCGGCCGTGCTCATGAGCCAGGCTGCGGCTCCGCCACCGCCCAGAAAAATCACCGACAGCATCAGGTATCTTCGCATCACGTCACTCGCATCCATGTCATCATGCCGGCGGCCGCGTGGCTGAGCATGTGGCAGTGAAACAGCCAGTCGCCTGGATTATCGGCGACAAAGACAACGGTCCGCGTTTCCCCTCGGAACATCGTTATCGTATCCCGGAGCGGCCCCAATGTGCCATCCTCGCCGATTTCGCGGAAATGCATCCCGTGCAAGTGCATCGCGTGCGGGAAGGACGTGTCGTTGCTAATCTCAAGCTTGACGGTCTGCCCGAGAGCGAGACCGGCATGCGGTGCATCGGGCATTCCGACGGTGCCGTTTAAGGCCCAGTATTCGTTTTCGTCGACCAGATCGCGGAAGGATTTCCGTTCACCGTTCAAGACCGCCGATTGCATCCGGCCCATCGCACCGCCCTCCATGTTAAGGCGAACGGGAACCGCATTGTCTAGGCCCGGAACATCCATATTCGCATTCCTCGGCAGGGCAGGGGGGTCATCCCGGCGTACGGCGGACGCCCGACCGGTCACGGTAAGGGCAACCTGTGACATACCTTCCCCATTGTCGAGGCGCACCAGATGGGCCGTTTCACCGGAGTCGGCAGTCACGTCGACGATCAGATCGGCGCGCTGGCCGGGGCCGAGAATGAGGGGTTCGCCGAGCCTCTGGGGTTGCGCCAGTGGCATCCCGTCCAACGCGATGGTCCAGCCTTCCATTCCTGGCGATATCAACGACGAAGATCCGCGCGTTGGCCGCATTGATCAGACGCAGTCGAAGCCGTTCATTCTGACGCACATCGATCGCAAGACCGTACTGTCCGTTCGTCGCAACGAAATTTCCCATGCGGCCTGCGTGGCTGCGGGAATGCGCAGAGGTGAAGTCGGGATTGATCTGTGCGGTTTCGGGATCGAGAAGCCAATCGTCCAGGATCAGAACCTCCTCGCGATCCACTTCCGGAGCTTCCGCTTCCTCAACAATCAGCGCGCCGTAAAGCCCTCGGGCGACCTGTTCGATGGACCTCGCATGGGCGTGATACCAATAGGTTCCGGCATCAGGTACAACGAAGTCGTAATCGAAACTCTCGCCCGGTTCGACGGCGGCTTGGGTCAGCCCGGCGACGCCGTCCATCGCGTTGTCGATCCGGATTCCGTGCCAGTGGACCGAGCTTGCCTGTGGCAGCGCGTTCAGTAACTTTCGCTGAACGCGGGCACCCTGCGCGATCCGCAACTCCGGGCCGGGCATCATGCCGTCATAGCCCCATATTTCTGTCTTTGGATAAGGCGGCGGCGCGAGCTGGACCGCGCTCACCTGAGCTTTGAATTCGTCAAATTGAGGCGTCAAGGCGCGCCCCGCTCTGGGCAATTGAAGGACAGCGGCCGCCGAAGCGCTACGCAAAAGGAAATCCCGTCGTATCATGTTCTCTCCTAGCCTTAAATAGTATGGAGCTCTGGCGCGCCCCGTCGCATTGATCGTAGTTCGGCTGCAACACCCGTAAGGTGATCGTCTCTGCTGCTTTCAGCAACCTGATAGCCAGAAGATTGACCGACACCGCAGGCAAGCCGCAAATAGGGAGGAACCGAGTTTCGGTTTACACGACCGCGCCGAATTCCACCGAACACGTCGCCCTGCCGAGTCAAGCTGCCGAGCAAATCATAGTTCAGGTCTGCGACGGTCCAGCCGCGCACGGCAAGAAGCTCTGGAAGAGTCGCGGTCGGTGGCGATTGGTCAACTTCCCCGTAAAAAAATTTCACCCTTCAATCTGTTAGAAAATGCCATTCG
This sequence comes from Roseovarius sp. 217, assembly GCF_000152845.1. GTDB lineage: Bacteria > Pseudomonadota > Alphaproteobacteria > Rhodobacterales > Rhodobacteraceae > Roseovarius. Next base: position 132,847 of record NZ_CH902587.1, on the reverse strand, counting down.
CTTCTTGGAGTTCCCGGACGAATTGCGTGATCATCTTGACGTCAGCGTCTGTCAGTCCCTTGACCGGCGGCATATTCCCGAAATTCCAGTGATGCGACCGGACACCGTTCCTGGCCGCTAGAACGAAAGCCATGTCCGAATGATGTGAAGGCTCATAGATCTTGTGCACAAGTGGCGGCGCAACACCATTCTGACCTGCTGCGTTGGTGCCATGGCATTCGGCACATTTCGCCTCGAATGGGCGTTTTCCGATCTGTGCATTCGCTGACAGGTCCGTCGGCACCGAAACCTCCACGATGGGGGCCCCTCGGGCCACGCCGCTTGTGTCCGGTGGCACCATCGAGTGACCGGCCGCCTGTTGACCAGATGGGGAGGTGTTCCAATAAATCGCCAAGCCGCCGACCAACAGAAAGGCCACAACGGCCAGAAGTGCCTTGTTCATTATCTACGGTCCCTCGCAGCCATCTGTCCACTTCAGATCAATTTGACCTGTGTTCCCACCGCCGTTCTGTCAAAGACTTCCTCGATATGTTCATTGTAGAGGCCAATACATCCGTTCGACGACTTGCGCCCGATCTTCCGAGTATCCTGCGTTCCGTGGATCCGGTAATACTGCCAAGACAGATAGAGCGCACGGGTGCCCAGCGGATTGGCGGGGTCTCCGCCTGGAATAAGTGCTGGCCATTCGGGGTTGCGCTCACGCATCGACGGCGTTGGCGCCCAGCTCGGGTTCTCCCTTTTTTCGACAACCTCGGTATAGCCCCGCTTTGTCAACTCATCGGTCAGGGGAACCGATGTCGGATAGATTCGCATTTCGCCATCGGCGGTCCAATGCTGCAACACTTTCGTGATCGTATCCGAAATGATGATACCTTTGTCCAGAGTCTCGAAATGGTCCCGCCACTCGTGCGTGCGGAAAGACGATAAGTTCCGACGCGTCGTTTCCGCTTCCTGCGCCCGGAGTAACGACGGCGCAGCCAACGCGATTACGCCGCCCGCCGCAGCCAGTACGAAACGACGTCTATGGATTACAAAGGGTGCCTGCTCTACCATGGCATTCTTGCTCCTGATTTCTTGCCTATCAGGTGTGCATAAACCGCCTTCCAGCACTGGAGGGTCAAGCGAGTTCGTCTGACATAACAGTGAATTTTGTATCAGTTCGTAGCATCGCAAAAAAGTGCGCGCGAACCCGGCTGTCACTAGCTGGTGATCCTCAAATATCTACCTTCGGGTTACTGACATCATGCGATTTGTTGCCGTGCCAAAATGACCTGAATGCGAGGCCTGTGAACACGAACGGCGCGCAATATGCATCCATGGAACATTGAAACCCTCATGGGCAGCACGGTTTGGAACACTGCGGTGTCGAATCCGAAGGCGAAAACAACCTGTCCGATTTCCCAATCATTCGGCCGTTCCCTAAGTGGACACAGCGTTCCATGGCGGGAAGGTCGATAGTTAATGATTCATAGTTCGGTGGGCATCAAAAGCATCAGCCTTGGCGTCACAATTCGAGTTTCGCCTTGCGGCGCTCGTACTCCTCTTCGTCAATTTCACCTTGGGCATAGCGTTCGCGAAGAATGTCTGCCGCGTCCGATTTGCCGCCAGAGCCAGACCCGGCCGAGAAGCCACGGACGGCCAACATGATCAGTGCGATGATCGCCCCCCAGAACAACAGCATCATCAAACCGCCAGCCATGCCGAATCCACCTCCCCACATCATGTGACCGAAACTGTCGCCCCAACTGTCCGCATGATCAGCGAGCGCG
>NZ_CH902587.1:50292-130866 GCF_000152845.1 Roseovarius sp. 217 | reverse complement strand
ACGGTCACGAGAAGACCGCCTTCGGTGCGGTTCGTCAGCGCTACTTCGCCGCCATGGGCCCGCACAATCGTTCGCGCGATCGACAGGCCAAGACCGGTCCCACCGGTTTCGCGCGAGCGGGATTTTTCGAGCCGGAAAAACGGCTCGAACACTTGCTCGAGTTCGGCTTCGGGAACCCCAGGTCCGTTGTCGGAGACCCGTATCTGGACGTATTCGGCGTCATGTACGAAGGTGACCTCGGCCCCCCCGCCATAGCGCTGCGCGTTCTCGATGATGTTGCGCAGGGCGCGGCGCACCGATTGGGGGCGCAAGCGAACGCTTATGCTGTTGGCTGTATCAAGGGTGAAGCCGTCGATCATGTCGGCCTGCAACTGCTTCAGGTAGGCACCCAGATCCACCGTCTCGTAGACTTCGGAGCTGGCCATGCCCCGTGCAAAGGCAAGCGTTGCATCGACCATCTCCTGCATTTCCTCGATTGAGGCGACAAGACTGTCACGCGTTTCGTCCTCGTCCACCATCTCCGCCCGCACCCGCATGGCGGTCAGCGGAGAGCGCAGATCATGGCCCAATGCCGCAAGAAGTCTTGTCCTGTCCGCGACGAAACGCGTCAGTCTCGCCTGCATCCGATTGAAGGCCTGCGTGAGGCCGCGCACCTCGCTCGGACCGATCAGTGGCAACGGATCGACGGCTTCGCCTCGTCCAAGCTGGTCGGCTGCGCGAGAGACGCGCAGAAGCGGCCCGGTCAGACGGGTTAGAAGGAACCAGCAGGCCGAGACCAGAATGATCGCCGCCGTGATCCCGAAACTGACGATTGAAGCCCATGGCCACTGCAACGGCGGCCGTTCGAACCGTGTTCCGACATTCAGCCACTGCCCGTCCGCGAGGGCGATCGACAGTTGCATTTCGATCGCGGAAAGCTCGCCCCGCATCATCGCGAGATGCATTTCGGCCATCTCTGGCGCGAGATGTGGCATCGGCGGAATGCCTTGTTCGACCTCGTGCAATTCCACGCGGATTTCCCGATCGTTCGCGCCACCCAGAAGTCCGCGAACGCGCGCCTCCACGGCTCCACCATCGGCATGGCTCTCATGGTCTACGGCGGGAATGTCCGAAAGATCGAAGCGCACCAACGGAGAATTCGCCGCTCTCAGGATCGCCTGCTGCAAAGACTCCGGCGCCTCTTCGAGCAAGAGCGCGACGTTCGCGGCCCGGCCTGCCGCTTCGAAACCCAAGGCGGCGCGCACGGCGAGACCACGCTCGTCGACGAACAGCCACAGGCTGATCGTCTGTGCGACAGCAAGCGCCGCGACGATCAGCAGGACCAACTGCCCACGAAGATTATCGAAGGGGCGCGGCATCAGCTCAACTCGTGGACATCGGCAGCCAGGCAATAGCCGCCGCCGCGCACAGTCGTGACGATGCGCGGCCGCGACGGATCAAGCTCGATCTTCCGGCGCAGTCGGCTGATCTGATTGTCTATGGTCCGGTCAAATACTGACGCTGCGCGGCCTGCCGTCAGATCGAGCAACTGATCGCGGCTGAGGACAAAACGAGGACGTTCCAGCAGGACGGTCAAAAGCTTGAATTCCGCGCTGGTCAGATCGATTTGCTCACCGTCCTCGTTCGAAAGTACCCGACTGTCGGTGTCAATTATCCAATGGGCAAATGCGATACGTCGGCCCGAAAGTGTACCTGCATAGGGCTCAGCTTTAGTCGAACGGCGCAGGATGGCCTTGATCCGGGCGACCAGTTCACGCGGGTTGAAGGGTTTCGCTAGGTAGTCATCCGCGCCGATTTCAAGGCCAACAATCCGGTCGGTTTCCTCCCCGAGCGCGGTCAACATCAGGATCGGAACGGATCCACTTGCCGAAAGTCGGCGGCACACGGAAAGACCATCTTCCCCCGGCATCATGACATCGAGGACGATGAGGTCGTACTTGCCGTTCGCAAGCTTCGCATCCATGTCGACCGCGTCGCGCGCGGACGTTGCGCGCATCCCGTTCTTTTCCAGGTAGCGCGTCACGGCATCGCGGATTTCGCGGTGGTCATCGACGACAAGAATGTGTGGCGGTTCGTTCATGACCCTTCCTTTAGATGAATGCCGCGTGTTCTTCCCAAGAGATTTGTCACGAATTGTAACAGGCACCGCGATTGTGACCTGCCGATACAAAACGACTGGGTTGTCGGCATTCCGTAGCGAGAGATATCTGCCATATGTTCTGTATCGCAACACTGACACGAGGTGACCTAAATGAAACGCAATACTCTACTCGCTGCAATGACCCTCACTGCAACCGTCCTTGGCGGTGCAGCATTCGCGGAGTCCCACCACGGACAAGGCGGAAAATCCGGACCCGGTGCCGCGCAAGGAGGTGCCCCCGGCATGATGGGCATGATGGAGGGCATGGATGGAATGATGGATATGATGCAGCGCATGCATGGCAACATGATGGGCGGCGGCATGATGGGCGGTATGGGCCCGATGGGCGGAGGCATGATGAAGATGCTGGACGCTGATGGCGACGGCAAGGTCACTCCTGAAGAGATGCGCACGCAGCTGCAGGCCAAGCTTGCCGAACATGACAGCGATGGCGACGGCTCCCTCTCGATTGCAGAGTTCGAAACGCTTCACAGCGCGATGATCCGCGAGATGATGGTGGACCGATTCCAGCACCTCGATGCCGACGGTGACGGCGCGGTGACGGCGGAAGAGATGGTGGCGCCTGCCGAAATGATGGAACGGATGCAGATGATGCGGTCGAACATGGCGCAGTCGCAGGGTCAGCCCGGCAATGGCCAGGTCATGGGCGACGGAGACATGATGAACAACAATTGAGAGGTTCGGCGCCAGTTCTGACTGGCGCCGCCTTCCCAAGCGTCGGATCCGCAAGACATCCTGACGCCAACGTCAGACCGCAGCCGGATTTGCCAAATCCAGGCAATGACTAGCAACCACAGAAAAACCGAAAGGGAGAAAATCCAAATGGCCTATACCTATGATCGCGTTTTGAAAGATGTCGCGGTGGACGACGCCGAAATGCTTGTTCGCGACGCATTGGCAGAAAAGGGTTTCGGTGTGCTGACCGAAATCGACGTGAAGGCGACCATGCACGAGAAACTGGGTGTGGAGATGCCGCCCTATCGCATTCTTGGTGCCTGCAATCCGGGCATGGCCCACAAGGCCATCGAAATCGAGCCGCGCATCGGCGCGATGCTGCCCTGCAACGTCATTTTGCGCCAGGTAAACGGAGGCACCGAAATCAGCGCCATTGACCCGGTGGCGTCGATGCAAGCGGTAGAGAACGCCGAGTTGCACTCGGTCGCCGGTCAAGTCCGCGATTTGCTCCGGGCCGCTTTGGACGCGGCCTGAAGTCTCTCTCGATGCCCTTGACCTGACATGAGGCGCAGATGAACCGTAACAATACGCTCACACCAACCGTCAAGACCGCCATCGCGCTGGCATTCGCGGCGGCCTTGCTGGTCCTTGCGTTCGGACCGCTGCCCGACACCCTGACCCGCCTGAACGGCGACAGGATCTCTGCTTGGGTCATGGCTGCAGGTATCTGGGGGCCAATTTTAGTCGTCGGACTGATGACGATAGCGATCGTGGCCACGCCGATCCCAAGTGCACCCATCGCACTGGCTGCAGGCGCGGCCTACGGCCACACCGTCGGAACAGTTTACATCGTTCTCGGTGCCGAATTCGGCGCTCTTGCAGCCTTCGTTCTCGCCCGGTTTTTGGGTCGGGACGTATTGCGGCAATGGTTTGGCGATAAGGTCGATGCTGGCTGGCTTGGCTCTCAGAACGCGCTGACATTCACGGTTTTTATCAGTCGGCTGTTACCGTTCGTTTCGTTCGATATCGTCAGCTATGCAGCGGGGCTCAGCCGACTGCATTTCTGGCGCTTCGGACTGGCCACGTTAGCCGGAATTATTCCTGCCAGTTTCGTACTCGCGCATTTCGGCAACGAAGCCGTCAGCGGAGACACCTCCCGTGCTGCCTGGGCTGCAATCGGACTGGGCGCTCTGACCCTGACCCCGCTCGTCTTCATCGGCGTCAGGGACTGGCAAAGATGTAGATTACGCCATGACTGATCATGACGCACACCATCTTCTGAAACTAGCACCATGGAATGAGCGCCAGGGGAATTTCGGTTTTCGGTTCCAAAGCAAAGAACAGGGACTCCCTCAATGTTGACCGCAGCGATACCATTTCCGGACATCGGAACCGATCTGTTCTCGATCGAAATCGGCAGTTTCACATTCGCGCTGCGCTGGTACGCGCTGGCCTATATCATCGGAATCCTCATCGGATGGCGCATCTGTTTGGCCGCCGTCAACCGCCCGGCACTCTGGCCCCCGGCCGGTCCGCCACTTGATCGCGAGCAGATCGAGAACCTTCTGACATGGATCATACTGGGCGTGATCGTGGGTGGGCGCCTGGGTTTCGTGCTGTTTTATCAGCCCGGCTATTACCTGGCCAACCCGCTGGAAATCCTCAAGGTGTGGCAGGGCGGCATGTCGTTCCACGGCGGTTTTGCGGGTGTAGGGATTGCGGCGCTGATATTCTGTCTTCGTCAGAAAAGATCCCTGCTCAGCACCGCAGACCTGCTTGCGCTGGCAACTCCGCCGGGGCTGTTTCTGGGACGGCTGGCGAATTTCACCAACAACGAGCTTTGGGGGCGGCCTACGGACGTTCCTTGGGCGATAATCTTTCCGGGCGAGGCGGCGCAAGTCTGTGACGGCATCACCGGGCTCTGCGCCCGACACCCTTCGCAGCTATACGAGGCGCTTCTGGAAGGGCTGCTGCTCGGAACACTCCTGCTCTATCTCGCCTGGCGCCGCAGCTGGCTGAAGGCTCCCGGTGCTCTGACCGGGGTTTTCCTCACTGGGTACGGCCTTGCCAGAAGCTTCGTGGAACTGTTCCGGCAGCCGGACATGCAGTTCGTGACCGCCGAGAATCCGATCGGTCACGCGCTTCATTTCGGCGAATGGGGGCTGACGATGGGTCAAGTGCTTTCCGCGCCGATGATCGTGACAGGACTGGCTCTGATTTTTTACTCCTTCAGTCACTTCGGAAGCGCAGCCGACCAGAGGCCAAATACCGTCGTGTGATTAAGTGGAGCCAAGAAAAGGAGGAACTCGAATGAACAGCAATGTGGAAGAACAATACAGTGGAACAGCGACCGAGAACGCACTGGTCGAAGGCCGAAAAGCGTTTCTCGGCTTCCTCGCGAAACGGCTCGGCAACCGCGCGGATTCCGAGGACGTTTTCCAAGAGTTCTGCATTCGGGTGCTGACTCGCAAGGATCAGCTTCGCGACGTGGAACGCATGGATGCATGGCTATACGCGATCCTCCGGTCCACCATGAACGATCATTTTCGCAAAGCCACTCGGCGCAGCCGCTTGGCCGTAGCTGTCGCACGAGACCCACATCAGTTGGTTGCCGATGCGCCGGTGCAGATGGCGCGGCCCTGCACTTGTCCGAGCAGGCTGCTTACCGAGCTTCGTACCGTTGATGCCAAATTGATCCGGCGGATCGATTTCGGTGAAGAGGACCGGAAAATCGTGGCCGCCGATATGGGGTTGAACCGCAATGCCCTTGGCGTTCGGCTGCACAGGGCGCGCGCTGCTCTGCGCGAGGCGATCCAATACCATTGTGGAGCCTGCTGCCTGGAGGATCCCGATGATTGCTACTGCCCAGTCTAGCGCCGAAGCGATCCCCTACTGCGACAAGCAAAGCTAGGCGACGGAATCAGGCGAACAATTCAGGGCATTCACGGGCGCATTTGTTGGTCAAAATGATGTACACCAGATGCAGCGTTGCGAGCCCCGCCAGCAGGCAGAAAAACGAAATGTAGGCAAACTGCAGAAAGGCGATATCGATCACGATCACCGCCACCAGCGTCAGGGCGAAATGGCGCATATGTTTGTAATGCGACAGCGCTGGCGGCAGGGTGATAAGGGTCACATAGATCGTATTGGTCAGCCAGCGTGGCATCATGTAATCAAGCCACATTGATTTTTCATAGGCCAGCGACTGGTTGTTGATCTCGACCACGACCATGCTGCTGTTCAGCCCGTGCGGGATGTAAAGCAAAAGACCGAAGGCCAGTCCGATCAACGCCATGAGGCGGAACAACCGCTTCCGAGGGCTGTCGTCCGGTTCCAGAACGTAGACCGAGTATGGCACCCAGATCGGCCACATGAACCAGGTGAAAAAAATGAACCCCATAGCTCCCCATAAGACCGTCAGGGGATCGTTTCCGTTCATGCCGACCCAGACAAAACCCTCGGTAAGCTGTTGCAGTCCGGCAAAAAGCGGCATCAGGGCAAGCGGAAGATACCGTTTGTTTCGCCGCCACGCCACAATTGAAATGGCCGTGCCGCCGCCAACAAGAAAAACGCTGGCGGCAAAGCTGACTTGCGCGGACAAGCACATGGAATTCTTTCTCCGACAATTTTTTTTGGGACGGCCCAAAGTGCAAACCTAAGGCACAAACTGGGCGTTGAAAAGCAACCGGCTCATTATGGGAGTCCTATCGGCGCCGCTGACCACCCATTGCGATGGGACGGTCGCGGGCGCAGCTCAGTCGCGATTACCTCCCTGAGCACGAGGCCTCTGCGGAGACTTGGCGCGCCCCGTCGGCAAAGTATTCGAATTGCCGAGTTGAGGAATCGCCAGTGGCTTTCATGCAAATCAATGCCTTTCGGATGGAACTGTAAGGTTTGGAGACCGGCAACGTCTATTCACCAAACGGTCGTTCTCGATCGCAAGGAAAGTGAACAGGAGCCAACATGAAATCATTGACCCTTGAGGTCCGCGGGCTGTTCGAGGAACTCGATCATCTCGCGGTCGAACGCCATTTGTCAGCTCTCGGCGGCGTGCACAGCGCCGAAGCGAACCCGGCATCGGCAAGCGTGACAGTCCACTACGATGAGACGGCAGTGGGCGAGGAAGAGCTGCGCAACACGGTTGAGGCCTGCGGATTCCACTGCGCCGGGGAGCGGGTTCCGAACCATGTCTGCCACGCCGACCATCAAATGTCTGGCGCGGAGGCCCCGGCTGGCCACGACGCGATGGCGCACGAGATGGGCCACGGCGGTGGCATGGACATGGCCAGCATGGTCCGCGACATGCGCAATCGCTTCTGGGTGGCGCTGCTGTTCACCATCCCGATCTTCACTTATTCGCCAATGGGTGGCCTGTTCACGCCACCCGCGCCGCCCTTCGGTCTGGAACTGGATCTGTGGCTGTTCTTCTTGGGTAGTGCCGCGATAATCTGGCCGAGCTGGCCGTTCTTCGTCGCCGCCTGGCGCGCCTTGCGCAACGGCATCCTGAACATGGCGGTGCTGGTCGTGCTGTCGGTTGGCACCGGTTATGTGTTCAGTGTCGGGTCTACCTTCTTCTTTCCGGGCGTGCAATTCTACGAGGCGGTGGCGGTGCTGCTGGTGTTCATCCTGTTGGGTCACTGGCTGGAGATGCGCGCGCGGGCCGGGGCGTCTGCTGCAATCCGCGCACTGCTCGATCTTGCACCGCCGATGGCGACCGTTATCCGCGATGGGCAAGACGTCGAGGTGCCTACCTCCGAAGTCCTTGAGGGCGAGATCGTGCTGATCCGGCCCGGCAACAAGATCCCGGTGGATGGCGAGGTTGTCGAAGGCGCGTCGCTGGTCGACGAATCCATGCTGACAGGCGAGTCCATGCCGGTCAACAAGGCCGTCGGCGACACCGTGATCGGCGCCACCATTAACAAGAGCGGCAGTTTCCGGTACCGCGCCACCAAGGTCGGGGCCGACACCGCGCTGGCGCAGATCGTCAAGCTGGTGCAGGAGGCGCAGAACTCCAAGGCACCCGCCCAGCTTCTGGCCGACAAAGCCTCACAATGGCTGGTGCTGATCGCCATCGTGATCGGGCTTGCAACCTTCGCGGTCTGGTTCTGGTGGATCGGCTCTCCACTTTTGTTCGCGCTGACGCTGACGATCACCGTCTTCGTCATCGCCTGCCCGGACGCGCTTGGGCTTGCTACGCCGATGGCGGTGATGGTGGGCACAGGGTTAGGGGCGCAGCACGGTATCCTGTTCAAGAATGCCGGTGCGCTGGAAGACGCGACCAAGCTTGACGTGATCATCTTCGACAAGACCGGCACGTTGACCATGGGCGAACCGCGCGTGGTCGAGGTCGTTGCCGCCGAAGGCGGCGCGGAGGATGGCGCGCTGCGGGCTGCGGCGGCCGTCGATCGCGGCTCGGACCACCCGCTGGCGCTCGCCATTGTCGAACGCGCTGCGGACCTCGACGTCCCGCAGATGGCCGAGTTTCTCAACCTCGAAGGCCGCGGCGCGCGCGCCGAAGTCGCAGGCAAGACCGTGCTGGTAGGCAATCGGCGCCTGATGGACGAGGAGGGTATCGACGTCGGCACCCTGACGGCGGAGGCCGAGCGCCTGAAGGGCGAGGGCCGCACGGTTGTGCATGTGGCGCAGGGCGGACGGATGCTGGGCCTGATCGCCATCGCTGATGCGCCGCGTCCAAGTGCGATGGCCGCCGTGGCCAAGCTGCGCGAACGCGGCGTCGAGGTGGCGATGCTGACCGGCGACAACGAAGGCACGGCGCGCCGCATCGCGGGCGAGCTGGGCATCGACATGGTGCTGGCCGACGTGCTGCCGGGCCAGAAGGCCGAGAAGGTGAAAGAGCTTCAGGCCCAGGGCAAGAAGGTCGGCATGGTCGGCGACGGCGTCAACGACGCACCCGCGCTGACCCAGGCCGATGTCGGATTTGCCATCGGTGCGGGTACGGATGTGGCGATGGAAAGCGCCGATGTCGTGCTGATGAAAAGCGATCCCTACGATGTCGTGGGGGCCATCGAGTTGTCGCGCGCCACCTTGCGCAAGATGCACCAGAACCTGTTCTGGGCCGTGGCTTACAACGTGGTCGCCTTTCCGATGGCGGCAGGGGTGTTCTATCCGTTGATCATCAGCCCCGCCGTGGCAGCACTTGCCATGTCGGGCAGCTCCGCGCTGGTGGCGGTCAACGCGCTGCTGCTGAAACGAACGCGGCTGGAAGGTATTGGTGCGGGCAAGAGTGGGTCCGCCAGCGGCGGCGGTCAGGGCGATGCGCAGGCAGGCCAGGTGCCGCTTCACGCCGGAAACTCGCAGAAATCACATTGAAGAAGGGGGACTTGAGATGTCTGACACATCATCGACCAAGACACCGGACGGGCAGGGCATGGCGGCGCGGTTTCCCACCGCCTATTCCATCCTGTTCGGGCTCATCATTGTTGTCGCGGCGCTGACCTGGATTATTCCTGCGGGCCAATATGACCGCGCCATGAACGAAGAGGTCGGGCGCGAGATCGCCGTGCCGGGTACGTATCAAACGGTCGAGCCCAATCCACAGGGGGTCATCGACGTCATGCTGGCACCGGTGGCGGGGTTTTATGATCCCGACAGCTATGCCGCAAATGCCATCGACGTGGCGCTGTTCGTACTGCTTTTGGGCGGCTTTCTGGGCGTGGTGAATGCCACGAATGCCATCGACACCGGCATCCAGACGGCGATGGTGCGGCTGAAGGGGCGCGAGATCTGGATGATCCCGATCCTGATGTCGCTCTTTGCCCTGGGCGGCACGACCTATGGCATGGCCGAGGAAACGCTGGCCTTTTACGCGCTTCTGATCCCGGTGGTGATCGCGGCGGGCTACGATTCCGTGACCGGCGTGGCGATCATCCTGATCGGTGCCGGGATCGGCACGCTGGGATCGACAATCAACCCCTTCGCCACGGTGATCGCGTCTAACGCGGCAGGCATCCCGTTCACGGATGGTATTGCGCTGCGGCTGGTCCTTCTGTTGGGCGGCCTCGCGATCTGCGTGGCCTACGTCATGCGCTATGCCTCGAAGGTTAAGGCCGACCCGGCCCGGTCCGTCGTCGCTGCGCAACGCGACAGCGACCGGCAGTTTTTTCTGAACGAGACGGATGCAACGTTCGAGGAGCCGAAGCTGAGCGGAACTCAGAAGCTGGTCCTGATCCTGTTTTTTGCGACCTTTGCGGTAATGATTTGGGGTGTCTCGAGCCAGGGATGGTGGATGGCTCGGATGGGCGCGCTGTTCTTCGGCATGGCCATCGTCGTCGGGCTGGTCGCCCGCATGGGGGAGAAGAAGCTAACGTCGTCCTTTGTCGACGGAGCGAAGGATCTTCTGGGAGTTGCGCTGGTGATCGGTCTGGCGCGCGGCATCGTGGTGATCATGGAGCAGGGCCTGATTGCCGACACGATCCTGAATAGTGCCGCCGATACCCTCGGCGGCCTGCCGGAAGTCGCGTTCATCAACCTGATGCTTTGGATCGAGATCGGGATGAGCTTTCTCGTGCCGTCGTCGTCCGGCCTGGCCGTCCTGTCGATGCCGATCCTTGCCCCTTTGGGGGATTTCGCGGGGGTCGGCCGTGACCTCGTGGTGACGGCCTATCAATCGGCGAGCGGGCTCGTGAATCTGATCACGCCCACCTCTGCGGTTGTGATCGGCGGTCTGGCCATCGGGCGCGTGTCGTTCGACCGCTGGGTCGTCTTCGTCTGGCCCCTGCTGCTGATCCTCGTCGTCTTCATCTCGGCCGGGATCAGCCTGGCCGCCATTCTCTGATTAGAAAGAAGGAGGCATTCCAGATGTCTGAACCGAAATTGGGCGTTCATTCCGAAGCCGGCACATTGCGGCAGGTGATCGTATCGCCACCCGGCCTGGCGCATCGCCGTCTGACACCGGACAACCGCGAAGACCTGCTGTTCGACGATGTGTTCTGGGTCAAACAGGCGATCAAGGATCACGCCGTCTTTGCCGATATCATGCGCGGCGAAGGGGTCGAGGTGTTGGATGCGATGGCGCTGCTGGGTGAGACGCTGGACATTTCCGACGCGCGCGCCTGGGTTCTCGACCACCGCATCACCCGAAATGACGTCGGCGTGGGGATGCGGGACGACTTGCGTGCCTGGATGGAGGGTCTGCCCGGCACGGAACTGGCCCGTTTGCTGGTCGGCGGCATCCGGGTGGACGATCTGCCCTTCACGCCCTCCGGCATGTTCGGCAGCTACCTTGGCCCGCACGGTTTCGTGCTGCCGCCGCTGCCAAATTTCATCTTTACCCGCGACAATTCAGCTTGGGTCTATGGCGGCGTGAGCCTGAACCCGATGCATTTCGCGGCACGGCGGCCCGAAACGCTGCTGATGGCAGCAGTCTACCGGTTTTATCCGACATTCGCGGATCGAGTGCGGGTCTGGTTCGGCGATCCGACGCGGGAATTCGGGACTGCTACGGTGGAAGGCGGCGACATCATGCCCATCGGGCACGGTGTCGTCATGGTCGGCATGGGCGAACGATCGACCCCGCAGGCGGTGGGCCAACTGGCCGAGGCGCTGTTCGAGGGTGGCGACGTGACGCGGGTGATCGCCTGCCAGATGCCCAGTTCGCGCGCGGCGATGCATCTGGACACCGTTTTCACCCATTGCGGGGGCGATGTGGTGACCACTTTCAAGGAGGTGGCGGATGCGATCACCTGCTATGACCTGCGCCCTGGTCAGGGCAAGGCCGCGCTCGATATCCGCCGGGATGCGCGCCACATATTCGAGATCACCGCTGAAATTCTGGGCCACAAGAAACTGCATCTAGTGCCCACCGGCGGGGCCGACGCCGCGGAGCAATCGCGCGAACAGTGGAATGATGGCAACAACGTGCTGGCGCTGCGCCCCGGCGTCGTCATCGGCTATGACCGCAACGACGACACCAACGCCGCACTGAAGGAGGCCGGGATCGAGGTGCTGGCCATCCCCGGTGCCGAACTGGGCCGGGGCAGGGGCGGCAGCCACTGCATGAGTTGCCCGACGATCCGCGACGCAATCTGAACCACCGACGATAAGGAAATCCCATGTCCTACAATCTGAGAAACCGCCATTTCCTGGCCCTGCGCGACTTCACGCCGCAGGAAATCAGCTTCTTGCTGAAACTCTCCGCCGACCTGAAGGCGGCGAAATACGCCGGCACCGAAATTCCGCGCCTGACCGGCAAGGAAATCGCCCTGATCTTCGAGAAGGACAGCACCCGCACCCGCGTCGGCTTTGAGGTGGCGGCCCACGATCAGGGCGCGCATGTGACCTATCTTGGCCCCTCGGGGTCGCATCTGGGCAAGAAGGAAACCGTCAAGGACACCGCGCGCGTGCTAGGCCGGGTCTATGACGCGATCGAATATCGCGGATTTGGTCACCCTATCGTCGAGACGCTGGCGCAATACGCTGGCGTGCCCGTCTATAACGGGCTGACGGACGAATTCCACCCGACGCAGATCCTTGCCGACTTCCTGACCATGCAGGAACATTCCGACAAGCCGCTGCGCGAGATCGCCTATTGCTTCATGGGCGATGCGGGCAACAACATGGGTGACAGCCTGCTGATCGGCGGGGCGAAGATGGGCATGGATGTGCGCCTGTGCGCGCCCGAAAGCCTGTGGCCGGGCCAGGCGATCCGCGACGAGGCCGATGACGTCGCCGTGCAGACCGGCGCGCGGATCACGATCACCGAGGATGTGGACGCCGCGGTGAAAGACGTCGATTTCGTCTATACCGATGTCTGGGTGTCGATGGGTGAGCCCAAGGAAAAATGGGCGGAACGGATCGAGCTGCTGACGCCCTATCAGGTGAATTCCGATGTGATGGCCAAAACCGGCAATCCGAGGGCCAAGTTCATGCATTGCCTGCCCGCCTTCCACAATGCCGAGACCGAAGTCGGCGCCGGTATCGAAGAGGAATTCGGCATCACGGCGATGGAAGTCACCGAAGAGGTGTTCGAAAGCCCGGCCTCCATCGTGTTCGATCAGGCCGAGAACCGGCTGCACACGATTAAGGCGGTGCTCGTCGCCACGCTGGGCAACTAGCGGTGCTGGTTGTCGCCGCATTGGGGGGCAATGCATTGTTGCGCCGTGGCGAGCCGCTGACCGCCAAGGCGCAGCGCGAGAACGTCGCCACCGCGGCTGCCTCGCTGGCGCAGATCATCAAGGCCGGACACCGGCTGGTCGTCACCCACGGCAACGGGCCGCAAATCGGCCTGCTTGCATTGCAGGGTGCGGCCTACAAACCCGATGCAGTGTTCCCGCTGGATGTGCTGGGGGCGGAAACCGATGGCATGATCGGTTACATGATCGAGCAGGCGCTTGAAAACGCCCTGGGCCATGACCGCCCGGTCGCGACCCTGCTGACCCAGATCGAGGTCGATCCCAAAGACCCGGCCTTCGCCAAGCCCACCAAGTTCATCGGCCCGGTCTATGACAAGGCGGAAGCCGAACGGCTCGCGCAGGCGCGGGGGTGGAGCATTGCTGCGGATGGCGCGCATTGGCGCCGCGTGGTGCCGTCGCCGATGCCGAGTGGCATTCCCGACCTGAAGGTGCTGGAACTGCTGCTCGAGCAGGACGTGACGCTGATCTGCGCAGGCGGCGGTGGCATTCCGGTCGTCCGGCGTGCCGACGGTTCGCTGATCGGGGTCGAGGCGGTGATCGACAAGGATCACGCGACGGCGCTTCTGGCACACAAGCTGAACGCCGACGCGCTGTTGCTGCTGACTGACGTCGAGGCCGTGTTCCGCGACTTCGGCACCGACGCGCAATCGGCTATAAGGCAGGTGTCGCCGGAGGACGCAGTGCGTCTGGACCTGCCGGACGGGTCGATGGCGCCGAAGGTGGCCGCCGCCGCGACTTTCGTATCCGATCGCGACCGTTTCGCCTGCGTAGGTCGGCTGGAAGATGCGCTGGCCATGCTGGAAGGTCGCGCAGGGACGATGATCGCAAACACATGAAACCAAGGAGGACGATCCATGAAACGTCTGGAAGATAAAGTCGCCCTGATCACCGGCGGTGCGGCAGGCATCGGTCTGGAAACCGCCCGGCTTTTCTTGAGTGAGGGGGCCAAGGTCGCGCTTGTGGACCTCCACGTTGACGACCTGTCGGATGCTGCGGGGGATCTGGGCAATCCGGATGACCTGCTGACAATCGCCGCCGACGTCTCATCGGTCGAAGATTGCAAAAGATACGTCGCGCAGACCGTCGAGAAGTTCGGGCGCATCGACGTGTTCTTCAACAACGCCGGAGTCGAAGGCATGGTCGCTCCGCTGGTCGATCAGAAGATCGAGGATTTCGACCGCGTGATGGCGGTTAATGTGCGCGGCGCTTTCCTTGGGTTGCAGCATGTCTTGCCCGTGATGACTGGGCAGCAATCGGGCAGCGTGATCAACATGTCGTCGATCGCGGGCCTCAAGGGCAGCCCGAACGTCGCGCCCTATATCACGTCGAAACATGCCGTTGTCGGTTTGACGCGCGCCGCCGCGATAGAGGTCGCAGGCCACAACGTGCGTGTCAACTCGGTGCATCCCTCGCCGGTCAACACGCGGATGATGCGGTCGCTGGAGGAAGGGTTCAATCCCGGCCACGGCGACGAAGTGAAGCAACAGCTTGCCGGCACGATTCCGCTGGGTCGCTATGGTGAAAGCATAGAAATCGCCAATCTGGTCCTGTTCCTCGCCTCCGACGAGTCCGCCTTCATCACGGGAGCGCAGTATCCCATCGACGGGGGCATGTCGGCGGGCTGATCGGGTCTCTGCCCGTATGGGTTTGGAACCTGTTGCTAGGGGGCTGTCAGGTCGCCGTAAATGTCCCGACCCCAAGCGCCGCGTTCGTACGCGCAATCGACGCCGATCCGTCTCGCTCGGCTTCCGTCAGGGCACGGATCGCGTCGATGGTTTCGGGGATCACGATGGCCTGGTTGTCGACCATGTAGGCATAGAACAATTCGTCGCCCTCGACCTTGAGCATGTCCTCCCACAGAGCCACCTCATAGAGGCTGTCGTTGGGACGCCCGAAATCGGCCATCATCTCCTTGACCGCGTTAAGTGCGCCCAGCCCGTCCGCCATCCGGATCAACGCGATGCGGGAGGAGGCGCGGAACGCTTCCAGTACCTCGTCTTTGGACGCCTTGCGCGGCATCCTGACCGACCAATAATGCAGATGGGCAAGGGTCTGCGGCACCTTCACGGCCATCGTGATCACGTCGAGATCGGGATCGACGCTTTGTGCATCCGGGCCCTGATGGCTGGGAATATCGGGTTCGGGCACAAGCGTGTTCATGATTCCACCCAGATGGCTTTCCCACGGGTCGGTGGCGCGCCGCAGGAGCGTTCCGCGCGCTGAGCCAAGAAGCCCCGCAACGTTCAGCGCTGTGAGGGTGCGGACGATCGACGTCGTGTTGCAGGACACCACGCGGGTGCTGTCGCGGCCAAGCGCGCTTGCATAGTTCGCTTCGGCAACAAAGGAATGGCCGGTCACCTCGTGTTTTTCGCCGCCATGAACGATGAAGCGGATGCCTCTTTCGCGGTAGGTTTCCACATTGCGCGCGGCTACTTTTTTTGGCGTGCAGTCCACCACGATGTCGGCGGTAGCAAGCATGTCGTTGAGCGCTCCGGCCACGTCCAGGCCGGCCTCTCGCATGGCCAGGGCGCGATCCGGGTCGGCGGCATAAAGCGCGAAACCCTTCGCGCGCGCCATGCGGGCGCGCCAGTCGGAGGTGACGTCCGCCACGCCAACGAGGTCCATGTCCTCTTGTGCGACCACTGCGTCTGCCACACGTTTGCCGATCACGCCGTATCCGTTTACGGCAACTCTGATAGGTTTCATGTCAGTCATCCCGCTCTCGTGAATTCTGTGCCGGTCGAAATATCCCAGGCGGTTTCGCCTGCCTCGACCTTGGCAATATAGTCGCGGGTCAGCGGGACCGCATCACGGCGCTTGGCAAGCTGGATCTGGAAGACCATCAACCGCCCGTTCCGGAACGCCATTTCGCAGACAGCCAGATAGAATTCCCACATACGGCAGAACCGCTCGTCGTAAATCATGCGCGCAGTCTCGCGCTCGGCGGCGAACCGTTCGGACCAGTGTCGCAGCGTCTCGGCGTAATGCAACCGCAGGACCTCAACATCCGTGACCCACATCCCCGCACGCTCTGCTGCCGCGATGGTTTCGGACAGCGTGGGCAGATAGCCCCCGGGGAAGATGTATTTGCGGAGCCAGGGATCGCTCCCGCCTTTGGGCGCCATCCTGCCGATCGCATGAACAAGAGCGACCCCATCGGGCCTGAGAACGCGCTGAAGGGTGGTAAAAAACGCATCGAATCCGCTGCGGCCCACATGCTCGAACATACCTACGGACACGACGCGATCGTATAGCCCATGCTCTTCGCGGTAATCGCGCCGTTCAAAGGCCACCCGATCAAACAGGCCGGTTTGCTGGGCACGTTCGCGGGCAGCGGCAATCTGTTCGGCCGAGAGGCTGAGCCCGGTCACGCGCGCCTCGTGTTGCTGGGCAAGCTCCATCGCCAGCCCGCCCCAGCCCGAGCCGATGTCGAGAACCTCCAGACCGGGTCGCATCAACAGCTTTGCCGCGATGTGCTTTTTCTTAAAGGCCTGGGCCTCGTCCAACGTTTCGGTCCCGGTCGGGAAGTAGGCGCAGGAGTATTGTCGATCCGCATCCAGAAAAAGGTCGTAGAGTTCGGTCGAGATATCGTAGTGATGCGCCACGTTCGCGTGAGACCGGCTGATCGGATTATGATGCAGCCTGCGGCTCAGGAATGCGTCCAGCCAGCGGGTCAATCGTCTGCCAGGCAATGCGTCGATAGTATCTATGTCGGTCATGCAGATCGAGAGGAGGTCGCGCAGGCTGCCAGTTTCAATGCGCAGCGTCCCGTCCATATAAGCCTCGCCAAGTGCAATGCTGGGGTTCACCAGAAGTTGCACAGGCAGCACCTTTTCGGTCAAACGGACGGAAACGGCGGGTTCGCCGCCGGGGCCGAAATGCCACGTCTGGCTGCAGGGATCGTAGATGGTGAGGCGTCCGTTTTGAACGAGGCGTCGCAGCGATTTGGCGAGCAACCACATGGCCGCCCGTCCCGGTGCGAGACGTCCGGTTTCAATCCGGCTACCTTCTTGTTCAAAGCGTTCGTCGGGAGAGGTTTCGCTATTGGACATGATCGCGTGCTCCGTCTTGTTTTTTGTCGGCAGGCGGCGTCAACCGCCGCTTTCTGATAAAACAGACGAAAGACGACAAGGTTCATTACAGCGCAGCGCCCTGCCGACACGGTGCCCGCGGTGCACAGGCGTCCGTAGGCAGAACCCTTGGAAAACTGATCGGCGTGTCCTCGCTTGCGGACCATAGAACGCGATCCGTGAATTGCAGACACGCCGGTGAGCGAGGGTCAGCGCATCGGGGCTCAGTCCGTCGTTTTCGCTCCGGCGTCGTCCTTCAGCGCTTGAAAACGAGCGCGGGCCTTTTCCGCTGCGTCGCAATCGCAATCGAGAAAGCCATGAACCGGGCAGGTCAGGCACATCTGTTCCAACCTTGTCTTCAACGCCTGCCGACCCCGGTGAAGGCGGACCGTGAGGTTGTTCAAGGTGATGCCAAGGTCCTTGGCGACAGCATCGCGCGGCTGCTCCTGAAGATCGACGCGCCAGATTACTTCGGCATATTCCGGTCTGAGCGTCGGCAACAGCTTGTACAGACAATTGCATATCGCCTCGTCGAGTTCTTCGTCGAACCCGTTTTGGACGCTGTCCAGGTCGGTTGGGGCCATGACTACCTCCCTCTGGCGCCTTCGCGAAACCTTGCGACCGTAGTCGGCGATGGAAGACGCCAGAATCTGGCCGAGCCAGCCACGAACGGCGCGCACATCGCGAAGTTGCTCGGAGCGGTCAATGGCGCGCAGCATGAACGTTTGCAGGACATCCTCGGCTGCCTCCGGATCTCCCAGCCGCCGACGCAGGAAATTCAGGATATGCTGCCGACCTTCCACCAGCGAGCGACGGACAGCGATGTCCGCATCCTTGGCGGCTGTGTTGGGCTGATCTGCTGTGGATAACCGATCATTCGGGTCGTGATTCATGATACACCTCTGAAAAGTAAGACGCCGAACTATCGAGAACGTTACACTTTTTCGGGTGCTTCGGGTGACCTGATTGTTGGTGGTTTTGCTGTTGGGTATGCACAGGCGCGGTCTTTTGGAACCCGGGCCAACGGGCGTATGCCAAGGAATGCGTAAGGTTTCGGCTGCCGCAGCGTCTTCTTACTTCGCCCCTGAGTTGGCACATCGGAAAATTTCTGCAATTCCTGCCACTTCTGACTTGGAAAGGAAATCTCGATGTCGCCGACTGTCATAACCAAAATCGTTTTGGCCATGTTCCTGTGGGCGGCGTGCTTTCCATTGATCACGGCAGGGCTGCAATACGCGCCGCATCTGACTTTTGCGACAATGCGCGCAGTTCTGGCCGGAGCAACTTTGGTGGGTCTGGCCATGATTTTGCGCAGACCATTCCCGCGCGGTTGGCGCACGTGGTTGACCTTGGGGATCGTCGGGATTGGTGCGACAAGTTTGGGATTTCTGGGCATGTTTCATGCAGCAGAATTCGTGTCTCCGGGCCTCGCCACGGTCATCGCAAACGCGCAGCCGCTGCTGGCCACGATACTGGGTGTTGCATGGCTTGGCGAGAGGCTGCCCAAGGTCGGTAGGGTCGGCCTTTCGATCGGATTCATGGGAATCCTCGTGATCGCGCTGCCGCATTTGCTCGATGGAGGTCAAGAGGGGTCGGCCATCGGTTTCGCCTATATCGTTTTGGCCGCGGTTGGGGTGACCATCAGCAACGTGGCCATCAAGTCCGTCGCCGGCAAAGTGGACGGGCTTTTCGCAATGGGGTTACAGTTGCTCATCGGCAGCGTGCCACTTGGGTTGGCAGCCCTCGCGGTGGAAGATCAAAACGCCATTCAATGGAACGCGGTCTTCACGGCATCGCTTTTGGGGCTGGCCCTGTTCGGCTCAGCGCTGGTGTATTGGCTCTGGTTTTCCGTGCTGGAGGCAGTTGAGCTGAACCGGGCGATTGTGTTCAGCTTTCTTGTTCCAATCTTCGGTCTTTCAATTGGTGCCTTGTTTTTCGGGGAACGCCTGTCCGGGATTCAATTTTCCGGTATTGCGCTGGTCATTTTGGGGATCGTGTTCGTCAACTTTAAGGGAGCAAGGCGGTCTCAAGGTCGATAATACAGGACAACCTGTTAACCTGTTTTCTAACGGTCGTTTTGGCTATTGTCTTCGTCGAAAGCCTGTTCGCTTCGATACGAATGTGTGTTGCTTATTCAGAGTGACGCGCGGAGGGGCAAATTGTTCTTAGAATGACTGCGCGCATTGTACGTTAGAGAGACAATGCTCGAATCAGCGCTGTATCGGCGCTGATCGCACCTTCGCAAACCTCTTGGAAAGGGCAGAGACATCATGGCATCGCAAGACAGTGGCAAGCCCGATGTGCCCGACGCTTCGCCGGAGCGCGCCCTGTTGGACGGGCGCGGAGCGTTTATGGGATTTCTGGTCAAACGGCTTGGCAACCGCGCAGATGCAGAGGATGTCCTGCAAGACTTCTGCATCCGCGTGCTGTCACGCAAGGATCAGCTCCGAGAGGTCGAACGAATGGATCCGTGGCTCTACACAATCCTGCGGTCCACTTTGAACGATCACTACCGCAAAGGGACCCGGCGTAGTCGGCTGGCGGCGGCGGCGGCGCGTGAACCAGAGGAATGGATTGCCGATGCGCCCTCACAGATGGCGCGGCTGTGCACCTGCCATGGCGGGCTGATTTCCGAACTGCGCCCGGCGGATGCCGAACTGATCCGGCGCATCGATTTCGGCGAAGAAGATCGCGAAAGCGTGGCAGCCGATCTGCGGCTTAACCGCAACGCACTTGGTGTCCGGCTACACCGGGCACGCACTGCTTTGCGCGAGGCGCTTACAACGCATTGCGGCAAGTGCTGCCAAGAGGACCGGGACGATTGTTACTGTCCGCCGGAGGGCTGCGAGAACGACAAACACGAGACTGATTGCGAAGAAGAGGGACAACTATCCTGATCGCAGCGAAGTCGGGTCTGTAACGATTTCCATGATCCAGCGTCTTCTTCTGTGAGTCTGCCCGAAGGCACAACCGCAGGAGAAATTGAACATGCCACGTATCACGTCGGATTGGAACTCGGGAGTACCCCGTCAACCATCATCCGATGACGATCTTCGCGTCTTTTTTTCCCGGATGACCTGCGCATGTGCCGAGACCTCCGCGTACGCAGATGCCCCGATGGCGCGCGCGTTGTTCAACCGTGTGGAAGTGATGAAACAACCCCGGACACTTGCGGCAATCGCACTGGGCATTGCACCTGGCGATGCGACCTATCTCCTTCCCGGTCTGCGCGAGGATGGGGCGAAGGATTGCGTGCGTCTGCTGGATGCGAAGAGACCGCCCGCAAAGACCAACTATGAGAAGGAAATCAGCGATGAATAAGAGCTTGCGCCTTGCAACTGTGGCGCCGGAGCACCCCCCCGCAGCTGCCTCCGATGACGCGAAGATAGGCACTCACGTTTCCTATGCTCAAGACGCCTTTGAACGCTGGATGCTGTTTCTCGACACGCTGGGTGAACGCGCCGACAACATGATCGCGCATGAGCGGCAGGGCATGCCGCCGCTACTGGATTTCGATTACGAACTGCTGCTGGACGCACGCACCTTTGAGCGGTCGGCCAACTACGCGCTGCTCAGGATCACGCGGGTCGGCGACGATTGCTGGGACGATTGCGTGGACGAGGCCAAGCCGCCCGTGATCGTCATTGATCCGCGCGCCGGGCACGGGCCCGGTATCGGCGGCTTCAAGCGCGACAGCGAGGTCGGCATGGCGATGCACGAGGGCCATCCGGTCTATTTCGTGATCTTCTACCCCGAGCCCATGCCAGGTCAGACGCTGTCGGATGTGCATTATGCCTTGCGCGACTTCGTCTCCGAGGTCGCTCGTCGTCACCCGGACACAGCCCCCGTGCTCTACGGCAATTGCCAGGCCGGTTGGGCGGCCACGCTGCTGGCCGCCGATTGCGACGGTCTGACCGGTCCGATTGTACTGAACGGCTCGCCGCTCAGCTACTGGTCGGGCGAGGCGGCAAGCAGCCCGATGCGGATGATGGGCGCACTGTCGGGCGGGGCATGGGCCGCCCATATGATCTCCGATCTGGGGGACGGGCGGTTCGACGGTGCCTGGCTGGCACAGAATTTTGAGACCTTGCAACCCGAAAAGGCGATCTGGGACAAATACGCGAACCTCTTTGCCCATGCCGACACCGAACGCGAGCGGTTCCTTGAGTTCGAACGCTGGTGGAATGGCTACTACACGCTCAGCCGCGAGGAAATCCTCGGCATCACGCAGAACCTGTTCATCGGCAACCGGCTGGAACAGGGCGAGATGCAGCTGGATGCGCATTGCACCGTCGATCTTAAGCGCATCAGCAATCCGCTGATCATCTTCGCCTCGGACGGTGACAACATCACGCCGCCCGAACAGGCAATGGGGTGGATTGGCAAGCTTTATCCCGATACCGATGCGCTCAAGGCAGCCGGGCAGCGCATCGTCTATATGACGCATCCGCGTGTCGGGCATCTGGGCATCTTCGTCTCCGGCTCTGTCGCGCGGCTCCAGCATCGTGCGATTCTGGAAAGCCTGGACGATGTCGAGGCCCTTTCCCCGGGTCTCTACGAGATGGTGATCGACAACCCGTCGGGTGACCCGGACTGCGAGACCGGCGATTTTGAGGTGCGATTCGAGCCGCGCGAGGTCGATGATCTGGGCATTGCATCGGACGATGCGGCCTTGAAACAAGTGGCGCAGATATCGCGGATCAACGAGGCGGTCTATTCGACTTTCGTCAGTCCTTGGATCCGCGCCGCGACGACCCCGGCCAGCGCTGAGGCGCTCCGTGCGCTGCACCCCATGCGCTGGACCAGAACGATGTTCTCCGAACAGGTGAACCCGTGGATGGCCCTGATCAAGTCCACCGCCGAAACGCTGCGCGAGACGCGCTCACCATTGCCGGACGACCACCCCGCGATCGTGGCCGAGCGTGCGCTGTCGGCGCGCACCGGCGAGGGTATAGGCGCATGGCGCAAGGGACGCGATGCCTGGATCACCCATGTCTTTGGCGCGATGTTCGGCAATTTCCCGTTCGCCGCAGCAACCACACAGGCGGAAAAACCGTCGGCCTCATCAAAAAAGGAATGAACAATTATGGAATGGCTTTTTGAAAACTGGGTTTTGGTTCTCGTCTTCGGCGGAATGGCCGCAATGCACCTTTTCGGGCACGGACATGGCGGACACGAACATGGCAAGTCGACCAAGCGTCATGGTGCGCACGACAAGAAGACCGAAGCTTCCGCCGATACCGAGGCAACGTCCAAAGATGCCTGACTTCGCCGAATGCTGCGATCCTGCGGAACTGCTTGATCTGTCCGGCCGGAAAGGTCTGGTTGTCGGCATCGCCAATGATCGCAGTCTGGCGTGGCCTGCTGCCCTGCATTTCCGTCAAGCGGGTGCCGAGCTCGCCATCACCTATGTCGATGAGCGCACCAAACCTCATGTGGTGCCATTAGCTGCACGTCTCGAAGCGCCGATCCTGCTGCCCTGTGACGTGAATGCGCCGCACGATCTCGACGCTGTCTTCGACGCCATCACGGACCGCTGGGGAAAATTGGATTTCATCCTTCATGCCGTGGGCAGCGTGCCGCCCCGCGACCTTCATGGCCGCCTGACTGACTGTTCGGCTGCAGGATTTTCCCAAGCGATGCATGTGTCCGTCCATTCGCTGATCCGCATGGCGCATCTGGCTGAGCCCCTGATGAGAGGCAGCGGCAGCCTCATCACGCTCAGTTATCTCGGCGGCGAACGTGTGGTGGAGAATTACAACGTGATGGGGCCGGTGAAGGCGGCGCTTGAGGCCACGGTGCGCTATCTGGCCCACGAACTCGGGCCATCGAACATCCGCGTCAACGCCATTTCGGCGGGACCCGTGATGACCCGCGCGGCGTCCGGGTTGACCGGCTTTGCGGGTCTTCTGGACGCGACCGCGCGAGTTGCCCCATTGCGGCGCAACGTCACGGCCGACGAGGTGGGCCGCGCCGCCCTGCTGTTCGCCAGCGACTATACCGGCGGCATCACGGGCGAGGTGCTGCATGTCGATGCGGGTGTTCACGTCGAAAGCCCTGTCGCCGCAGCCGAGATGAACTCTAAATCGGAGGAATCATGATGCGCCAGACCAGTGACGAAACCGATCAATTACCCGCAACAGAGCGCCGCGATTTCCTGTATTATGCAACGGCCTCAACCGGCGCGGTTGCCGCAGGCGCGGCGGTCTGGCCGTTGATCAATTCGATGAACCCCTCGGCCGACGTGACCGCGTCCGGCACGGTCAGGGTTGATCTTTCCGGCGTCGAACCGGGTCAACGTATTACCGTGAAATGGCAGGGGCGCCCGGTCTTCGTCTGGCGCCGGTCACCAGCCGCAATTGAGGCTGCACGAGCCGTCGATCTCGACCAGCTTCCCGATCCTGTTGACGAAGCAGTCGAGAATCCGAACGCAAGTAGTGAAGAGCCAGCGCTGGATGAAAACCGCGCGGCGGGCGAGGATGGCGAATGGCTGATCGTCATCGGTGTCTGCACCCATCTGGGGTGCATTCCGCTGGGGCAGGATGGGTCGGCGGTGGGCGAGTTCGGCGGTTGGTTCTGCCCGTGCCACGGATCGCATTACGATACCTCGGGCCGGATCCGGAAGGGGCCGGCCCCACGCAACCTCGACATCCCACCTTACGATCTGGGCGACGACCTGCAACTCGTTATCGGCACCTGACGTGCTGAACCAGCCAAAATTCAAGAAGGAGACTATGACATGCAAGCCAGGGATATCATGACAACATCGGTGATCTCGGTCCCGCTGGAGGGACAAATCGAGGACGCGGTACGCTTGATGCTCGACCACAATATCAGCGCGCTGCCCGTCGTTGACGCCGAGGGCGACCTCAAGGGACTTGTCAGCGAAGGCGACCTCATGCGGCGTGTCCGCGAAACAGACGGACCACGCCGGTCATGGTGGCTCGAGGTGCTTGGCGGGGCAAGCGAATCCGCACAGGATTTCGTGAAGTTCAAAAGCCACCGGGTCGAAGACGTGATGACAAGGGATGTGGTTTCGGTAGAAGAGGATACGAATGTCGCGGAAATCGCGCGTCTTCTGGAAAAGCACCGGATCAAGCGCGTGCCGGTGGTGAGATCCGACAAAGTGGTCGGCATCGTCAGCCGTGCGAACCTGCTCCACGCCTTGTCGGCGCTTCAGGATGGGGCGCTGCCGGAGCCGTCGGAGGACGACCGCGTGCTGCGTGCGAAGATTGAAGAGGCTCTGAAAGAAGTGCCCGGTGCAGCGGTCAACCTCATCAACTACACGGTGGACAAGGGGAATGTCGCCGTCTGGGGTGTCGCCGACAGCGATTTCGAGGAGAATGCGATCCGGGTTGCCGTCGAAAACGTGCCCGGTGTCAGGATGGTTGAGGTCCATATGGGACGACTGCCGGCCTGGGCTTACGGGATCTGACTCACATTGCGCAGATAAACCCGGCCTGTCAGGACGTCGATCGCATCGAGGAGGGTTCGTATGATGGCGCTAACGCCAGGTGCCGCCGACCCTGAAGACAAAACGATTGAAATCGTCGGGGCCGGTCCCGCAGGTCTGGTCTGTGCAATCGTTTTGGCCAAGGCCAATCGTCGGGTCGTGGTGCGAGAGTGGCACGAAGATGTCGGCCATCGGTTCCACGACGACTTTCAAGGCCTTGAAAACTGGACCGCCGCCGGGAACGTTCTGGGCGAGTTGGCGGAGGCAGGGGTCGCCGCGGATTTCGATCATCTTGGCGTGACGGAAGGCGTCGTCTTTGATAGCCGCGCCACAGCGCACCGGGTGCATGGATCGAAACCCCTGTTCTACCTGTTGCGGTGCGGCAATGCAGCGGGAACGCTCGACAGGGCCTTGCTGGATCAGGCGCGTACGGCGGGGGTAGAGGTGCGATTCAATGATCGCGTGAAGAGAACCGCCGGCAATATGATCCTGGCAGGCGGGCCGCGGCGGGCCGATATCATCGCCGTGGGCTACGTCTTTGACACGACCATGGCCGATGGCACGTGGCTGGCGTTCGGGGCGGAGATTGCCCCGAAAGGCTACGCCTATCTGCTCGTGCGTCAGGGGCGCGGCACGGTGGCCAGTTGCATGTTCTCGGGCTTTCGCGATCAGGCAAAATATCTTGCCGCGACGGTGGCATATTTCGAACGTCACGCCGGGCTGCAAATGCAAAGACCGAGAGGCTTCGGGGGTTTCGGGAATGTCCGATTGCCGCGCACCGCGATGCAGGGCAGAAACCCGGTGATCGGCGAACACGCGGGCCTCGCGGGATCGACTACCTGGTCGGAAAGCTGGGATCAAACGACACGAACGACGCCTTGGGCCAGGCCTACCGGCTGTCATTGCCTAAGCGCCTGCTGCTGCCGCTCGCCCGATTTCGCTATCGCAACCCTTTGCAGGATCGAAGTTGCAGCCACAACAACTGCATTTGTGTCTGGTGCCAGTACGGCGCGCATGAAGTAGCGGACACCTGACGGATGTGCCTCCCTGCGAATTCGCGTTCCAAGCATAGCGTCGGCTTCGTGACGCCGATGTTGCGACTGGACCGGTGGGGCGGTAAGCCGCGATCATGAGCAGCTCGCACGCACCTCGTCAAAATTCCGTGACGTTGCCGCAGGCCCGGCAAGCGATCTGTGTGCCAAATCTGGGCGAAGGGCGGGGCGCTTTCCAGCTGTTCGTCGAGGGAGATGCTCTTTTCGATGCGATGCTCGCGGCGATAGAGGGCGCGACCGAAACGATCTGGATAGAATCCTACATCTTTGCCGCCGACGAAGTCGGGGCGCGTTTTGTCGCCTTGCTCGCAGCCAAAGCGCGAACCGGGCTTGACGTGCGGTTGCATCTCGACGCTTTCGGTGCCGGCCAGCGGAATTTCGACAAGTTTCGGCGGGAACTGGAACGCAGCGGCGTGCGGTTTCGCTGGTTTCGTCCCTTTGATCTCCGACACCCGCTGCGATATTTTCAACGCAACCACCGCAAGCTTCTCATATTGGACGGCCGGGAAGCGTTCCTTGGCGGTTTCAACATCCGACGGTTGAACTCGCGCCGGCTTCACGGCGAGACTCGCCAGCGCGATACACATGTGCGTGTCCCGGGGCCGTTGGCGACGCTTGCCGAAAGCCACTTCGACCGGCTCTGGCGGGACGCCCGCCCGCTTCCGGCAAACGCCATTCCCGAAGAGGCCGACGCAAGCGAAGGACTGCTGGTGCCGAGCTATTCGCGCAAGTGTCAAAAGAGGCTTGCCTGTCTGCACGCGGGACTGATCGGGATGGCACAGACCTGCGTTTATCTGACGTCGCCCTATTTCGGTCCGGGCACCGTGGTCGACCGGGCGCTGCAGGATGCCGCGCGTCGCGGCGTGGACGTCCGTCTGCTGGTGCCTCGCACGAGCGATCCTATGGTCGCTGGCTGGGCGACGCGGGCGGCATATGCGCAGCTTCTCTCGGCGGGCGTGAGGGTCTACGAGTATCTGCCCCGTCCATTGCATGCCAAGACGTCGGTCGTCGATACAGGCTGGTCGATCATCGGGTCAGCTAACCTCGACTACCGAAGCCTGTTCGTCAATCAGGAGCTGGTTCTGGTCGCACATGACCGCGTGCTGGCAGGGCAGTTGCAGGCCCAATATCTGCAAGATCTTTCGGATGCCCGCGAAGTCACTCTTCGGGCTTGGCATTCCCGCGGCTGGCGCGCGCGAGGTTTCGAGGTGATCGGATGGGCCGCGCGGCGGCTGCTGTAACCTATGGCACCGGTCAGCCGACAGCCTGCCGGGATGCAGTAACTCTGTCTGCAATATCGACGCCTTCCTACGGCAGAGCGATACACTTGCTCCTGTACTAACGAAGACCGACAGGTTGCCAATTTCTGTAATGCTTCCGGTCGGGGCGCGTCTATAGAACGAAACCAAACAAAAGGAGGTCCAGATGGACGACCGATCAACTTCTCAGACGCAAGACACAGCACAGCAAAAACAGGGCGGATGTTGCGGTGGCAAGACCGATGCGCAGCCGAAAGCAAATGTCGAACCGCAGGTCGCGGAACCCGCAAAGGCAAAACCGGCCAAATCCGGCTGCTGCTGCGGCTAGGGCCGAGGCAAAGCCACCGCAGGATGGGCGTCTGGCGCTTGGTGCGCCCATCCTGAACCGGCGCCGTCCAGCGGATGTGTTCGCGCTCCGTCCGAATCCACGACAAGAAGGGAGAAAGCCATGATGCCCATTTTCTATTTCACCGCAGTCGCGGTGATCCTTTTCCTGGCCCTGCGCATGACGTGCGGGGCCTGCGTCATGGGCGGGCCTGCCGGGGCAGGGCGTGTGCGTCTGCCGGTTGTGCCGCTTGGTTGGGCGCTGAGCCTGTTCCTGGCGCTGACCTACCTTGTGTGCATCGCATTCGATCTGATCTTTCCCGCCTATGCAATGTATGAAACCTGGTCCGGTCTGCTGCCCGGTTTCGTCTGGCTGACCCCGGTGGGCTTCATCATCGGGCTGGTCGAGAGCTTCCTCTACGGTTGGTACGCCGCGCTGATCTTCGGCGGCCTTTACAACGCCATCGCGGCAAGAGGAGCAGCAACATGATTCCGACCGAACGTCCGAAACTGCGCTTTCTCGGCGCCGCCGGGACGGTGACAGGATCGCGCTATCTGATCGAAGCCCTGGGGCGGCGCATCCTGATCGATTGCGGCCTGTTCCAGGGCTTCAAGCAGTTGCGTGCGCGCAATCGCAAACCGTTCCCTGTGCGCGT
Organism: Roseovarius sp. 217; assembly: GCF_000152845.1. Classification (GTDB taxonomy): domain Bacteria; phylum Pseudomonadota; class Alphaproteobacteria; order Rhodobacterales; family Rhodobacteraceae; genus Roseovarius. The sequence goes on along the minus strand of NZ_CH902587.1, from coordinate 103,065 downwards.
CAACACCATCGACACTGTGCTGCTCACCCATGCCCATCTGGACCATTCGGGATATCTGCCGGCACTAATCCGGGCGGGGTTTCGCGGGCGGGTTCTTTGCACAGAGGCAACGGCAGATCTGTGCGGGCTTATTCTGCCCGACAGCGGCCATATCCAGGAAGAAGAGGCGCGCTTTGCCGCGCGGAAGGGATATTCCAAACACAAGAAGCCAAAACCGCTCTATACGCTCAAGGATGCAAAGGCCGCGCTGGACCGCTTTGATCTTCAACCGTTCGACCGGCGAATAGATTTAGGCGACGGCATCGCGGCCCGTTTCATTCCGGCGGGGCATCTGCTCGGGGCGGCGCAGATCCGGCTTGAGGTCGGCGGCAGGGTTGTCCATTTCAGCGGCGATCTGGGCCATGATCCCGATCCGCTGATGCGACCGCCCCAGCCATTCGGCGGAGCAGATGTTCTGGTCTGCGAGTCCACCTATGGCAACCGGTCCCATTCCGACGTGGACCCAGAAGCCGAACTGGCTCCGATCCTCAAACGCACCTTTGCCCGCGGCGGCACGGTGCTGATCCCGTCCTTTGCCGTCGGACGGGCGCAGGGGCTGATGCTGCACATTGCGCGATTGATGGAGCGCTGCGATATTCCCTATGTCCCGGTGTTCCTCAACAGCCCGATGGCGGTGAATGCGACCGAGATCTATCACCGTCATCACGCCGAGCACCACGTCAGCCGCGAAGACTGCATTGCGATGTTCGAGATCGCCAAGAGGGTAAACACGGTCGAGCAATCCAAGGAGCTGAACACGCGCCAGGGCCCGATGATCATCGTCTCCGCCAGCGGAATGCTGACCGGCGGGCGTATCCTGCACCATCTGGCCAGCTTCGGCGGCGATCGGCGGAACGCGATCTTGCTCTCCGGTTTCCAGGCCGGTGGCACGCGCGGCGCGGCGCTGGCCGGAGGCGCGCGGACATTGCGCATGTTCGGACGGGAGTTCCCGATCGAGGCCGAAGTGGTTCAGCTCCAGTCCTTTTCCGGACATGCCGATGCCGATGAGATCCTGCGCTGGATGTCCGCCGGTCCCGCCCCCGAGATGACCTATCTCACCCATGGGGAACCTGTCGCCGCCGATACCCTGCGATTCCGCGTCGAACACGAGCTAGGGCGATCCGCGCGCGTGCCCGAACATCTCGAATCCGTCTACCTGGACAGGCCGCGATGACCGAAACGCTTGCCCTGGTCTCTTCCCGCATCGACACCTACCGGCAGCCGGTCGTCTACATGCATGAAGACTGTCACGTTTGCCGTTCCGAGGGGTTTGCTGCCCAGACACGCATACGGATCGACCTGAAGGACCGCTGGATCATCGCGACCCTGAATGTCGTCGGCCGCGGAGCATGGCTTGCCGTGGACCAGGCGGCATTGTCCGTTTCCGCGTGGGCCGCGCTTGGCGCTGAGATTGGAGACGAAGCCGCTTTCTCGCACCCTGAACCGCCCGCTTCGGCGTCTATGATCCGGGCGAAAGCCTATGGCGAGAGGCTGGACCGGGCCGGGTTCGCGACGATCGTGCACGACACGCTCGACAGCCGGTTATCGGACCTCGACCTTGCCGCCTTCGTGACCGCCTGCGCCGGCGACAGGCTGAACGAGGCCGAAACCGTGGCGCTGACCCGCGCCATGAAGGAAGCAGGGCAGACGCTCGACTGGGGGCAGCACACTGTCCTCGATAAGCATTGCGTCGGCGGATTGCCGGGCAACCGCACGACACCCATCGTCGTCGCCATCGTCGCGGCGGCGGGGCATCTGATCCCCAAGACGTCGAGCCGTGCGATCACATCGCCTGCCGGAACCGCCGACACCATGGAGGTAATGGCGCCCGTCGCGCTTGACGCCGCCGCGCTGCGCCGGGTGGTCGAAGCCGAGGGCGGTTGCCTCGTCTGGGGTGGCGGGCTCGCCCTCAGTCCTGCCGACGATCATTTTATCCGTGTCGAACGCCCCCTCGATTTCGACTCCACCGGTCAACTCGTAGCGAGCGTACTGTCGAAAAAGGCGGCCGCCGGTGCCACCCATGTTCTGATCGACATGCCGGTCGGACCAACGGCCAAGGTGCGGTCTGCCGGAGCGGCGGAGGCTCTCGGGATACGGCTGTCTTCGGTGGGCAAGGCGTTGGGTCTGAACCTGGCGCTACATATCAGCGATGGCGTGGCCCCGGTGGGACGTGGCATGGGCCCGGCGCTGGAGGCGCACGACGTGCTCGCGGTTTTGCGGCGCGCGCCGGATGTACCTGGCGACCTGCGTGCGCGGGCGCTGGATCTGGCCGGGCATCTTCTGGACCTCGCACCGCACGCCGTTGCTGGGCGGGGGCGGGACCGCGCGCAGGCGCTTCTCGATAGTGGTGCAGCGGAGGCAAAGTTCATGGCAATTTGCGCGGCACAGGGCGGTTTCCACGAACCCGGCACCGCCGCGCAACGCATCGAGATACTTGCCCGGCATGCGGGCGAACTGACGGCCGTGGACAACCGCCGGATTGCCCGCATCGCCAAACTGGCCGGTGCCCCGCGTCAGAAGAGCGCAGGCATCCGCCTTCTGGTGCGGATCGGGGATTGGGTGGACAAGGGCCAGCCGCTTTATGAGCTTCATGCCGAGACACCAGGCGAACTGGCCTATGCCCTGGCCTATGCCGAGTCCCAGACCGGCGTGCTCACGCTGTCCGAGGCAGTGTCATGATCCTTGTCGCGTTTCCCGAGATGAGGCCGCTTGCCGAAGACCTGGCACCCGCGCTTGGGGCGGACCTGCTCACTCTCGACTGGCACCACTTCCCCGATGGCGAAAGCCTGATCTCGCTGCCCGGCGATCTGGACGGGGCCGATGTGGCATTTCTGGCGACTTTGCGCGATCCCGACCGCCTAGCCCTGCCCTTGCGCTTCGCCGCGGCGACGGCGCGCGAGATGGGCGCGCGTCGCGTCGGATTGATCGCGCCTTATCTTGGCTACATGCGGCAGGACCGCCGCTTCGAGCGCGGGCAGGCGGTCAGCGCGCCGCTCTTTGCGCAATTCCTGGGGGAAAGCTTCGATTGGCTGGTGAGTGTCGATCCGCATCTGCACCGCATCGCCCGGCTGCAGGATGTCTTCCCGATGCCTGCCATTCGCGCCGTATCCGCCCCGCTGCTTGCGACCTGGATCAGCACGAACCTGCCAGACGCCGTTCTTCTGGGCCCTGACAGCGAAAGCCAGCAATGGGTCGCCGAGGTGGCCCGGCTGGCCGGACGGCCCTATGAGGTCTTGCGCAAGGTGAGATCCGGTGACCGCAGTGTCGATGTCAGTGTGCCGGAAAGCGCGGCGCTGCGCGAAGGCACGCCAGTGATCCTCGACGACATCGCATCTTCCGGCGTCACGATGGCACGCGCCGTCGAAAGATTGCTTGCGGCTGGAACCGCCGCGCCTGTCTGCCTGGCTATCCATGCGGTCTTTGCGCACGGCGCTCAGGACGCCATTCTGTCGGCTGGTGCGGCAAGAATCATCACCACCGACACCATACCCCATCCAACGAATGCGATCGGAATTGCCGGTCTATTGGCCGAACCGATCCTTTCGGTCGTGACAGCCCTTGACCTTCCAGTTGCTGGAACAATTAGGCTGGACCCGAATCCCGCCGAGAGGACAACCGAATGAACGACCAAGTAAGCCATGCTGCACATGAAACCGAATCCAACATTTACGTCTGCCCGATGCACCCTGAGGTACGGCAGAACGGTCCGGGCGATTGCCCGAAATGCGGGATGCATCTTGTGCCCGAGGCGGAGCTCGACAACCATGCCGGGCATGATCACCACGGTCATGACCATCACGCTGGTGCCGCCCCGGCGGACGGCAGATATGATACCGTCCCGGAGGGCTATGACGGCGCTGTCTACAGCTGTCCGATGCACCCGCAGGTTCGCCAGGTCGAGCACGGCTCCTGCCCGATCTGCGGAATGGGGTTGGAGCTTGAGTCCGGGGTCCCGATGGACGACGGCCCGAACCCCGAACTGGTGGATTTCACCCGGCGTTTCTGGGTTGGCACGGTACTGACCATTCCGCTTCTGATCCTCACCATGGGTCCCTATCTCGGCTTTCCGGGAGTGCGCGAGATTTTCGGCGAGCGCGCAACCCTCTGGATCGAGTTGGTTTTCGGGACCCCGGTGGTTCTTTGGTGCGGCTGGCCGTTTCTGGTTCGGGGCTGGAATTCGTTCCGGACGATGAATCTCAACATGTTCTCCCTCATCGGTATGGGGGTAATCGCGGCCTGGCTCTTCAGCGTCGTCGCCGTTCTGGCACCCGGCATATTCCCGGACGGATTTCGCGACGCCGAAGGTCATGTCGGCGTCTATTTCGAGGCGGCGGCGGTGATCGTGACGCTCGTGCTGCTTGGCCAGGTGATGGAATTGCGCGCCCGTGAAGGCACCGGCAAGGCGATCCGCGCGCTTCTCGACATGGCGGCCAAGACCGCGAGGGTCATCCGAGACGACGGGTCCGAAGAGGAGATTCCGCTGGAGGACGTACAGGTCGGGGACCGGCTGCGCGTGCGTCCCGGTGACAAGGTGCCGGTCGATGGCGTTGTGCTGGACGGCCGGTCCTCGGTCGATGAAAGCATGATCTCAGGTGAACCTGTGCCGGTGGAGAAGACCGAGGGCGACCCGCTGACCGGCGCGACGATCAATGGCACCGGTTCTCTGGTGATGGAGGCGACGCGTGTCGGGTCCGACACGATGCTCGCGCAGATCGTCGAGATGGTGTCGAACGCGCAACGCTCGCGCGCACCGATCCAGAAGTATGCCGACAAGGTGGCGGGATATTTCGTTCCGGCCGTGATCGGTATCGCGGTCCTGTCCTTCATCGCGTGGGCGGTCTGGGGGCCATCCCCGGCGCTGTCCTACGCATTGATCTCGGCTGTCGCCGTGTTGATCATCGCCTGTCCCTGTGCGCTTGGCCTGGCGACACCGATGTCGATCATGACGGCAACGGGGCGGGGGGCCCAGGCCGGGGTGCTGATCAAGAACGCCGAGGCGCTGGAGCGGTTCGAGAAGGTCGATACCTTGATCGTCGACAAGACCGGCACGTTGACGATGGGCAAGCCGCAGCTTGTCGCCGTCCTGCCGCAACCCGGTCACGACGAGGCCGAGGTCCTGCGTCTCGCCGCATCGCTGGAGCGCGGGTCGGAACACCCCCTCGCCGAGGCCATCGTGCGCGGCGCCGAAGAGCGCGATGTGAATATGGCGGACGCGGACGACTTCGAGGCGGTCACAGGAAAGGGCGTGAAGGGCGTCGTGGGCGGCAAGGCGGTCGCATTAGGCAACCTGGCGATGATCCGGGACCTTGGCCTTGAGGCCGGCGACCTGACCGCCAAGGCAAATGCCCGTCGCGACGAGGGCGAGACGGTGATGTTCGTGGTGCTGGATGGCGAGATCGCGGGTCTCGTCGCTGTCGCCGATCCGGTGAAGGAGACCACGCCCGCCGCCATCAAGGACCTGCATGCACTGGGATTCCGCGTCATCATGGCCACCGGTGACAACGAGCGCACGGCCAAGGCGATCGGCGCACGTCTCGGCATTGACGAGATCCGGGCCGACGTGCTGCCCGAGGACAAGGCGCGGATCATCAAGGAATTGCAGCAGCAGGGCCGCAAGGTGGCGATGGCCGGCGATGGCGTCAACGACGCGCCGGCCCTGGCCCAGGCCGATGTCGGAATCGCCATGGGCACCGGGGCCGATGTGGCCATCGAAAGCGCGGGCATCACGCTGGTCAAGGGCAACCTCGACGGTATCGTGCGCGCACGGCGGCTCGCACGGGCCACCATGCGTAATATCCGGCAGAACCTGTTCTTCGCACTGATCTACAACGCCTCTGGCGTGCCTGTCGCGGCGGGGGTGCTGTTTCCGTTCTTCGGCATCCTCATCAGCCCGATGTTTGCCGCCTTCGCCATGAGCGCCTCGTCGATATCGGTGGTGCTCAATTCGCTGCGCCTTCGCGGCGCAAAGATCTAGAAAGGAAGCCACAACGTGACCCATCAACCTGATCCATCACATGTTAATCAAAGTCAATCGGAGCATGCCCACCGCCCGCCCTCATTCTGGCGATCACGCGCCGGCATCTATCTGATCGTTGCGCTGGCAGTTGGCGGCCTTCTTCTGGGTTACGAGCACCGGGTGCACATCCTGAGCAGCGGATTGCTGATCTGGCTGCCCTTGCTGCTCTGCGTCGGCATGCACTTCTTCATGCATGGCGGTCATGGAGGCCACGGCGGGCACGGCAAGGGAGACGACCAGTAATGACCGATGCAGGTGCTTCCTATGGACTTTGGCTGCTGGTATTTATCAATTCGGCGGTATTCATCATTTTCGCCTTCAGTTTCTTCAAGCCGCAGACAAAACGCGACTGGCGCAGTTTTGGAGCGTTCAGCGCTTTTGTCGTAGCTCTCTTCACCGAGATGTACGGGTTCCCGTTGACCATCTTCTTTCTTTCCGGCTGGCTGCAATCGACCTGGCCGGAGGTAGACTGGTTTGCCCACGACAGCGGACATCTCCCCGAAATGATGTTCGGCTGGCAATCGAACCCGCATTTCGGGCCGTTCCACCTCCTGAGCTTCGTCTTTATCGGCGGCGGCTTCTGGCTCATATCCGTGGCATGGCACCATCTGTGGAATGCGCAGCGTCAGGGGTTGCTTGCGACGACAGGCCCCTATGCCCGCATTCGTCATCCCCAGTATGTGGGGTTCGTGCTGATCATGCTGGGCTTTCTCGTGCAATGGCCGACCCTCCTGACGCTGGCCATGTTTCCGGTACTGGTCTGGATGTACGCACGGCTGGCCCGCGGCGAGGAGAAGGACAGCCGAGAACGGTTCGGCGCTGGCTGGGACAGGTATGCCAGCCGGGTTCCCGCTTTCATACCAAACGTTAACACTCTGCAGAATGTTGAACGCTGATTGGAAGCGAAAGCCGATCTGATGTGTTATTTGCCTGCCTAAAACATCTTTGGAAGACTGCAAACATACGGTATCTGAAACCATGATGAAAAAACCCGCCCTTCTGCGGCACGTACTAATCATAGGAACGTCCGTGCTGACGGGATACCTGCTGCTTGCTTCGCGTGCCGAGTGGTCGGAGATGCACCGCTACAACCGAGCGCTGGGGGATCTTTCACTGCTGCTCATCGTTGCTGCAATGGCGATTGGGCCGCTCGCACGCTTGTCGTCTGCGCCCTTTTTACGGAAGCTCATGCCGTACCGACGCGAGCTCGGTATTTATGCGGTTCTGGCGGCGACGGTGCATACCATCATCATACTGATCGGCTGGGTCGAGCTTGATTTTGCACGGCTGTTCGGTTTTGAGTATCACCCCCAGCTGCAACGCTACGTGATGCTTCAGCACGGGTTTGCGCTGGCCAATGTGGTTGGGATCGCGGCACTGCTCTACGGCTTTGTGCTTGCCGGTACGTCGAATAATTTCAGCCAAAGGGTACTTGGCACGTCCGTGTGGAAATACATCCAGCAGGGCGCTTATGTTCTGTGGTGGCTGGCAGTGCTGCACACGGCCTATTTCTTGTTCTTTCATTTTCTTGATTTTCACCGCCAAATGCCTGAGCCGAACTGGGCGCGATGGCCGTTCGTTGCCCTTGTGGCGTCAGTTATCGCTCTGCAAGGGGCCGCCGTTGTAGTCACATGGCGTTCGCAAACTTCCCGGCGGATCTACGGCGCACCCTCGCAACGGGAGTAGTCGCGATTTCATCAGACGCCCAGGGTCGGGACTTCTGGCGGCCTGAAACCTATCGGGTGGGCATGCGCAGAGGCGTAACGACCTAAAAAGCAAGCAAGGCAGATCGAAATGCAGAAACACAATAAAAACCACGATGGGAACGACGGCTACCGTGAAGGCTCGATCAGCCTTGGCGGAGCTGTTGCCATGGGCACGGGCGTGATGATCGGTGCGGGCATCTTTGCCCTGACCGGACAAATCGCCCAGCTGGCTGGACCACTATTTCCACTCGCGTTCATCGCTGGTGCCATCGTGACCAGCTTCAGCGCTTACAGCTACATCAAGATGTCGAACGCCTGGCCCTCGGCAGGGGGCATCGCGATGATCCTTCAGAAATGCTATGGATCGGGGGCGGTCGCGGCGGGAGCGGCGCTTTTGATGGCGCTCAGCATGGTGATCGCGGAAAGCCTCGTCGCACGGACATTCGCCACTTATGTCTTGCGGCCTCTCGATATCACGGGCGGGCCACTTGTGCCCGTTCTGGCGGTTGCCGTGATCGTGTTCGCATTCTTGGTCAACATCGCAGGAAACCGCTCCGTCGGGCTATTCTCTCTAATCATGGCGGCGATCAAGATCGGAGGCATCGCGCTGTTCGGTATCGCAGCACTCTGGTCAAGCGGGTTTCAGTTCGCAGCCGCGTCAGAAACGGCCGAGACCTTTGGAGTGACAGGCTTCATCGCGTCCGTTGCGCTGGCGATCCTTGCCTTCAAGGGCTTTACCACGATCACCAACAGCGGCGGCGAAATCACCGATCCCCACCGCAATGTGGGCCGCACTATCATGCTGTCCATCGCGATCTGCGTGGTGGTCTACCTGCTTGTGGCCTTTGGCGTGGGCGCGAGCCTGACAATCGACGAAATCATCGCCGCGCGCGACTATTCGCTGGCCCAGGCGGCTGAGCCCGCACTCGGGCAGGTCGGCTTTTACTTGACGGTCGTGTTGGCGGCCGTGGCCACGGCATCCGGCGTGCTGGCCAGCGTTTTCGCAGTGTCGCGGATGCTGACCATGCTGACGGAGATGAAAATGATCCCGCACAGCCATTTTGGCATGTCCGGGGCTGTCCAGCGGCATATGCTGGTCTATACAGTCGTTATCGCCTCGACGCTGGCCGTGCTCTTTGATTTGGGACGGATCGCATCCCTTGGTGCCTTCTTTTACCTCGTCATGGACATGATCATACATTGGGGCGTGTTCCGCTATCGTCGAACCGAAGTTGGCGCCTCCAGTATCGTGCTTTTGTCTGCGCTCTCTCTCGATGCAATTGTATTGGCAGCTTTCACCGTAATGAAGCTTCAAAGTGATCCAATGATCGTTCTGTATGCGGCTGTCGGAATGATCGCTGTCTTCGCTTTCGAGCGCGTTTACTTGTCGCGATGGTTGGCACCTCAGGCCGCGCATTCCCACGGTGAATAGCCAGCCATCATCTAGCCCTGAAGGAATGCGATGCCTTGTGCACCGATTGCGATCAATCCGACCGACAGGGCAAACGCAAACAAGGCGAGCAGCATCAAGCCCGCTTTTATTGGCAAGCGACGAACGGTCGGTCCAAGAAATTCCGACTGCCCGAAAGCTGAAACATATAGCGGCAGCGCGCTGATCATTGTCGCATAAAGATAAACTCCGGAGATGTTCTCAAAAAACGCCGAACGCGCAAGGGTTGGGGCAACGACCGACAACGCGGTTGCACGACTGCCCCCGAATGACTCGAACCAGTCGGCAGACAAAACGTAGATCAGTGCGTGGAGGCTTGGAAAGAGAATGGCTCTGAGCAAGATATCCACCAGCACGAAAAACGCCGTATCTCGGCGGGCGACCTTTGGTTTCTGTATCACCGCGAAAAGAAAAAAACTGACATAGTTTATGGCAAAAACTACGGGCAGACCGTTGGTCGTAACTTGCCTCAGAAAGCGGGCCAGCGATGGCCCGCCGGCGGCAAGAGCCGCTGCAAAGCCCGGCGAAAGCAAGATATAAAGGCAGAGGACCGGCAGTAACGCTGCGAGGCTGAATGCCAAGACAATGCTCACAAACTGAACACCGGGCATGTCGACGGAGAAAAACCTCTGCATGTTAGAACGTTGGCACATATACGGCTTGAGATCGAGGATGTTGAACCTGCGTTTGGGAACCAAGCATTCGCTCCAGGTCTTTGGGACGAATGAAATTTAAGTTTCGAAATCTCCTGAACCGCGTCCATGTCTCAACTGCAGGCCGAGCGACATAACAAATGGTAGGTTACTGCCGGACCTAGTTGCGGAAATGTTGATAGCATTGGAAAGTAGCTTTTCTGCATGTCTTACGCTGGCGGTAATTTTCAGAACGGAATATTCCTATCCGAGTGGGCGGACTCCTTTCAGGGTCTATTGCAATCTGCGCGGAGATCGCGGCCATCGTGCCGCTTCCATGCAAAAGCCCATCATGGCTGCCGACCCAGATGCAAAAGTTTCGTGCGATCTGACTGCACCTATCGTCGGCGTCGACAGCACTCTGGATGAAACTGCATTGGCCGTAGCGATCAGCGACGCGGGCTATGTCTCCGAGAAACTGGCTGAAGTTCGGTAGCACAAGACGCGTCAGCAACGCTGCGCTGAGCGGGAGCGAGGTATTGGCTGTTCATATGTTTCTGATATGCAACATTTTCTGACTGCAGTGGCCGTATCTCGCCTGTTTCAAAAAAAGCGACAAACCTTCCTGCGCAGGACGGATTGACTATACTGCACAGGTATCCGATGTTGGCGGCATGAGCTTTCGAGTTTTCATATCAAGCTGGTCAAGGGCGTTTACGTGCATTGCGTTTGCGCTGGCATTGGTATTGTCACCACCTTCTGCCGCTCACGCGGCGTCCGGCATGCATGACGGACATCAAGCCAAGTCTGTTGGTGTCGTTGGTGCTGCAGAGGCCCATCACACTGGAAGCGGTGCGCATCACGCGCATGAGACGCTTAAGGTCGCAAGCGACATCGGCATGGCAGCGTCAGACAAGGATGGCAAAGAGCAACAAACCCAAGAGTGTTGCAACGGCATCTGTATTTCTGTCGTCTTCATCGAAGACACCAAGATCAGAGCAGAGCCGGTTGGTACAAGTGAATATGTCATTCTGGACGGTCAAACGTATTCGGTAGAAACAGCAGGGTTTCTTCGGCCCCCTCGATTCCTGATCTGAACCGGCGCCCAAATCGGGTGTGAGCCTTGCGCAGATTCTGCGTGAGACAACGTTCACCAATCAGGTTACTTTCATGAAAATTCATCTACTTATGGGGGCTTCGGCCCTCGGGCTTGGCGCATGCGCCTATGAGCCCACCCCGTTGCCGTCCGTCGCGACCCAACAGGCCGTCGTCAACACGGCAGTTTCATCGCCGATCAGCTATCAGGACCCCTTGGCGGGCTACACCTATCGCGGCCCTACAGGTCCCCGCGACTGGCGTTCCGTCAATCAAGAACAGACGGAGGGCAACTGATGCGAGTATCGAAGTTTCCGCTGGTTTTCGGCTTTCCGCTAATCTTGGGTGCCTGTGCTGCAGCTGTACCGGGCATCTACACGGAACCAAAAGCTGGCTTCGCCAACATTTCCAGCCAGGTCACACCAGCCATCGGCAAACGGACAGCCTTCGCCGAAACCCAGGCCGAAAACGAGGCCTTGAAGAAGCAGGTGCACGCAATGGTGCACCGCAAGACCATTTCGGCGGACACCGCCGTTCAGGTCGCGCTTCTGAACAACAAAGGGTTGCAGGCGTCCTATGCGAACGTTGGCCTATCGGCCGCAGAGGCCTGGCAGCAATCGACGCCGGAAAACCCGATCGTGTCGATTGGTATACTGGGCATCGGTGCGCCCGAACTGGGTGCCTACAGGGCGATCGAGGGACTGATCCGGTCGAACGTGCTCGATGCCACCACTCGCAAGCAGCGTACGGCCATTGCAGACGCAAACTTCCGGCAGGCTCAACTGAGCGCCGTGAACGACACACTCGCACTGGCCAATCAGACGCGGAAGGCATGGGTCGATGCCGTAGCCGCCTTCGAGGCTGTGAGTTATCTCCGCCGTGCGAAAGCGACGTCTGACGCCGGATCGGAATTGGCTATGAGGCTGGGTGAGACCGGCGCGCTCAACACAGCCGGGCAGGCCCGTGAACAGGCATTCAATGCCGAACTCGCCGGACAACTTGCCCAGGCACGCTTGAATGCTACCCGGTCCAAAGAGCAGCTGACCAGGCTCATGGGGCTGTGGGGCACCGAAGTCGACTATTATGTGCCCGATGCCCTTCCTGCGCTGCCGCGTTCCGTCGGCCGTGTGACTGACATCGAAGCGAAAGCATTGCGAAATCGGGTTGATCTGCGCGTTGCCAAACTTGGCCTGGAAGCACAGGCCAAGGCGTTTGGTCTGACTGATCAGACTCGCATTATCAGCGATCTCGAATTCATTGCCGGGTTCGAAGCGGAGCGGGAAATTGAGGACGGAGAAACGGAGACCGTGACCACCCCTCAGGTGGAGGTGGAGTTCGCAATCCCTATCTACGACACCGGGAAGGCACGGATGCGCAAGGCGGAATTGTCGTACCTGCAAGCAGCCAACGTGCTGGCAGAAAGAGCCGTCAACGTCCGGTCCGAAGCGCGTGGTGCTGAAGCCTCCTATCACGCCGCGTATAAGATCGCCCGCCACTATCGCGACGTTCTGGTGCCGCTACGCACGACCGTCGAAGAAGAGGGGCTGCTGTCTTATAACGGCATGATCACCAACACTTTCGAGCTGCTGACAGACGTGCGCGAGAAACTGGGCGCATCACTGGAAGCGGCAAACGCAAAACGCGAATTCTACATGGCACAGGCTGATCTGACCGCTGCGATCTATGGCGGCGGCGAAGGCGGTGGCGGTGCTGGTGGAGAAGGCGCGACACTTGCCGCCGGTGGCGGCGCAGGACACTGAAAGGAACTGACATGCTAAATAGACGTCAATTACTCGGAGCCGGCGCGGCAGGTGCAACGCTGGTATCTTCGAAAGCCTGGGGTCAAACCCTGAACATGGGCCTGCCCGAAGCTGCCCAAATGGATAGCGCAGCAACGGCGATCACGGCGCGTCCCAATTCCGGGCCGGACTACACACCTGTGGTCACATTGAACGGGTGGACCCTGCCGCACCGGATGAACAACGGGGTGAAAGAATTTCACCTCGTGGCCGAACCGGTAGAACGCGAGCTTGCCGACGGCATGATCGCGCATTTGTGGGGCTACAACGGCCAATCCACCGGCCCGACGATCGAAGCAGTCGAAGGCGACCGGGTGCGCATCTACGTCACCAATAAGCTGCCGGAAGGCACAACGGTGCACTGGCACGGGCTCATTCTTCCTTCAGGCATGGATGGGGTCTCCGGATTGAGCCATCCAAGCATCCCGCCGGGCAAAACCTTCGTCTACGAATTCGACTTGGTGAAGTCCGGAACGTTCATGTACCACCCCCACGGCGATGAAATGACCCAGATGGCGATGGGGATGATGGGCATGTTCGTGGTCCACCCCAAGGATCCCACATTCATGCCGGTGGATCGTGATTTCCTGATCATGCTGAATGCTTTCGACATCGATCCGGGTACCTATGTACCCCGCATCATGACGATGACGGATTTCAACCTTTGGACCTGGAACAGCCGGATCTTCCCCGACATCGATCCGCTGGTCGTGAACAAGGGCGACCGGGTGCGAGTACGGGTTGGGAACCTTACGATGACGAACCACCCGATCCATATGCACGGCTATGACTTCAAGGTCACCTGCACGGATGGCGGCTGGGTGCCGCCTGAAGCACAGTGGCCGGAGGTCAGCATCGACATTCCCGTAGGTGCGATGCGCGCCTACGAATTCGTCGCCGATCATCTGGGAGATTGGGCGATCCATTGCCACAAATCGCACCATACGATGAACGCCATGGGCCATGACGTGCCGACGTTCATCGGGGTGAACAAGAAGCCGCTGACCCAGAAGATCCGTCAATTCCAGCCGGAATACATGCCGATGGGCATGTCCGGCATGGGGGACATGGCAAAAATGGAAATGCCGCTACCCGACAATACCATCCCGATGATGACGGGTTGGGGCCCGTACGGACCCATCGAGATGGGCGGCATGTTTTCGGTCGTGAAGGTGCGAGACGGCATCGACGCGGACGATTACTCCGATCCCGGCTGGTACGAAAATCCTCCGGGCGAGATGGCCTACGAATGGACCGGCGAATTACCCGAATTTGCCTCCAACAACAGCCCCAAGACCATTCTCACACCGAAACCAACCTCGAAGGGCTGAGCGGCCCTTCGTCAACTCCAACCAAACCAACCTACAGGACAATAAAATGAGAAATCTTCTTTTGACGACAAGCTTTGCGATCGCGTTATCAGCACCGGCCTTTGCTGCAGGTACACACGACGGTGGGCATGGGGAGAACAAGCCGGCCGCAATGATGGTCGGCATGCCGGGTGACGCCGCCAAGGTGGATCGTACAATCGACGTCACTTTGCTCGAAAACGATGAGGGCCAGATGCTGATCGAGAGTGAGCCGATGGATATCAAGGAGGGCGAAACCATCCGCTTCAACATCACCAACAAGGGTGAGCTGGAGCATGAATTCGTCCTCGACACGGTAGAGCGTAATGCCGAGCACAAGATCGAAATGGCCAAGATGGACATGGAACATGACGATCCGAACCGTATCCGTCTCGATGCGGGCGCCTCGGGCGAGGTTGTCTGGACTTTCGCAAATTCTGGCACATTCGAAGCAGCGTGCCTGATCCCGGGCCACTACGAATCGGGAATGCACCGTGAGGTCGCAGTCGGTGACCAGATGGCTCAGGCTGACGTGGAATACACAAGCGGCACCATCAAGAAAATCGACGCAAAGGCCGGCAAGGTCACAATTATCCACGGCCCTCTCGTCAACCTGGATATGCCGGCAATGACCATGGTGTTCCGCGCCGACGAGGCGATGGTGGCCAAGATGGCGGAAGGTCAGGACATCGAGTTCGTTGCCGACCGGGTCAAGGGTAAACTGACCGTCACGCAGATGAAGTAACTACTAACAATGGGGCCGGGGGTAAACACTCCGGCCCCATCGCCTTGATCGCTTAGCCCAAGCAAGCAAGAAGATCCCATAAAATCAAGCGCTACGGAGGTAGCCGAGCATGAAGAATTTCCTGAGAACCTGCACCATCGCCCTTGCGCTTGTCCTTCCGGCTTTTTCAGTGGGCGCTTCCAGTGGCAAGGGCCAGCAGCCTCACGCGCGAGCCTTCGAAGTGCCTGGCCATGATCCGATCGGGAAACCCGGTGATGGCTCCTCGATCGACAGGACGATTGAAATATCCATACGGGAGACGGAAAGCGGCTACATGCTTTTCGAGCCGGACGCGATCCAGATTGAAAGCGGCTCGGTTGTCCAGTTTTCAATCAGAAATACCGGCGCATTGGATCACGAGTTCTTTCTCGGTTCCTTTGACGAGGTCGCAAAACATCAGCAATGGATGCGCGAACATCCCGATATGCAGCATGACAGCGCCAACTCGGTTTCGATCCCAAGTGGACAAAATGCCGATTTGATCTGGGAGTTCTCCGATGTGACCAACCTGGAGTTTGCATGCTTGATACCCGGCCACCGGGAGGCGGGCATGTGGGGCGTCATCATCGTCCACGATCACCTCGCGCCGAAATCCAAGGGTTAGACTTTTCCATGTCACTCTTGGAAAGGTATCACTTGTTTGTACATAACGTATCTGCCGCGTTCGGATACGACTACAACGATGCCACGCCAGACTGGGTGCATCCGTTCATTCATCTCATACTGGTCTTGGCGCCCGCTCTGCTGATTAGTGTCGGCTCATATCTTGCTATTCGCGGCGTTCTGAAGCTTTGGAGGCACCTTCGCACGCCTGCGTTCCACCAAGAGCCCATACGAGGGCTCGAAAGAAGTCTTTTCAGCACCGTCTTGCGCTATTCAAGAAGGCAGCAGGCATTGATGATCGTGGTTAGCCTCATCGCGATGCCTATTCTCTATCTAACCCTGGAACTGCCAAAACAGATCGTGAATAACGCCCTGGATTCAGACCGTTTCCCGGTTGTCGTTCTGGGACAAGACCTCGATCAGGTCGGTTTCCTCATACTTCTTTGCGGTCTCTATCTTCTGGCGATCATTCTGAATGGGTTAAACAAATATGGCCTAAACGTCTTCAAAGGGTATGTCGCGGAGCGTTTTCTGCGGCGCTTCCGCCTGCTGGTCTATCGGCAATGGCGCAGCGATCCAGACTCCCAAAACCAGAGCGAAATCGTCCCTATTCTCGCGCAGGAAGTCGAGCCCATAGGTGGCTTTGCGGCAGATGTCCTTACGCTGCCAATCCTGCAAGGCGGTACGCTTTTGACGATCCTGTTTTTCATGTTCGTTCAGGACCCTGTCTTGGGTGCCGCAGCACTGACCGTACTGCCAATTCAGCTCGTGCTGCTGCCCAAGCTGCAGCGCCGGGTCAACGCGCTTTCGCGCACCAGGATCAAGGAAGTCCGACAGCTTGGCAGGCAGCTGAGCGATCAATTGCGCGAACGTCAGGTCAATCCTGCCGGGCTGCTCCCAGCGAGTGCAAGCTTCAGAGAGCTTGAGCACGTGCGCAGGAAGATCTTCCGCCTGAAGTTCTTCATCAAGGCCCTCAACAATTTTCTGACCGCGCTGACGCCATTCCTGTTCTACTCTTTGGGTGGATATTTTGTCATCGAAGGTCGCATTACACTCGGCGCGTTGGTGGCCGTCCTGGCAGCACACAAGGACTTCTCGGCACCGCTGAAAGAGCTCTTCAGTTACTATCAGACGCTGGAAGACACGCGGATCCGGTACCAGGAAATCACGACCTTTTTCACTGGATCGATTCAGCGATCGGGGAAAGCTCAGGCAGACAACCCCAAGCTGGAAGAGGTCAGCCAATTCGAGGAAGCTACACTGAGTTACCCGGCTTTGTCTGTGAAGAGACAGGGGGCGATCGCAACATCATGAAGGAGTCTGATAGAATGAGATGTGCAGCGATATTTTTTGCTCTGGTCGCCGTTGCTGCGGCGGGATGGTATTTCAAGCAGCAGACCGACTCCCAAACGGGCACCCAAACCGGCGAAAGCATGGCGCTTCCCGCAGGCGCACTTGCAGCCGTCAATTTGCCCTCCAGTTTTACAGAGCAGGAGCAAATCGGCGCAAGCGCTTATGATGCGGTATGTGCCGCCTGCCACGGCCTGAACGGGCAAGGCCAGGATGGCATCGCTCCACCGCTTGTTCACAAAATCTATGAACCGAGCCACCACGGCGACATGGCGTTTGTCCTCGCGGCGCAAAATGGAGTTCGGGCGCATCATTGGAAATTTGGTAACATGCCAGCGGTTGAAGGCGTGACGCGATCAGATATTCTCGATATCGTGGCTTACATTCGTGTATTGCAGCGTGCCAACGGGATAAACTGAGCCGTTTCGACGGACAAAAGGGTGGGATTTGGTTCCCGATCAACTACCAATGGGTTCGCCGCAACATGGCCACGACTAGTGGGGATAATTCTCTGTATGAGTAAGTGTCTCGCTGCATCGATCCTGATCCTTGCTGCATTTTTCAGTTCTTTCCCTGCAACTCATGCCGAGGAAACCGCCCTCTTCAGATTGACCGACCGTGCAGCACCGGTCGGCATCAGTGCCCGTGAACCATCACTTGCAACCTTGCCGGATGGCCGGATCATATTGAGCTGGACAGAAGAAAACGGAGCCGAAGCGGAAGTTCGCATGGCCATACTCGATGGCAGTGAGTGGTCGGACGCTCGCACAATTCATAAATCGTCAAAGATTTACATCAACTGGGCCGATTTTCCATCGGTAGCGGTGCTGGCTGATGGCGGCCTGGCGGCACAATGGCTTAAACTGAATGGGGAGGGTGATTACCAATATGACGTCAATATCGCTTTTTCTAAAGATGAAGGCAGAAGCTGGACGGAACCGCTTGTTCCCCATGATGACAGATCACAACGCGAGCACGGTTTTGTTTCGTTGGTTCCCGATCAGTTTGGCGGGTTGACGGCGCTGTGGCTGGATGGCCGGGAGTATGACAGTCAAACAGAAGGCGAAAACTTCGAGAATGCGATGCAGCTGCGCGCACGACAGATCAACTCTGACGGAACGATGAAGCCAGAAAGCCTGTTGGACGCGCGCGCTTGTACTTGTTGTCAGACGTCCGCAGCGCGGACCGCTTCGGGCGATATCGTGGCGGTCTATCGTGATCGAACCGCCGATGAAATCCGCGACATTTCGATTGTTCGATCTACCGGAGGGGACTGGACGCAACCCCTCACTGTTCACGACGACGGATGGGAAAGTGCCGGCTGCCCCGTAAATGGCCCAGCTGTTGATACGATGGACGACAAGGTGTCCGTCATCTGGTTCACTGCAGCTGAGAATAAACCGGAGGTTTATATCGCGTTTTCGGACGATGGCGGCGCGCAGTTTGACGAACCGCTCCGCATTGACCTCGGCACAGCCGCGGGACGGGTGGATGTTCTGCAAATGCCGGATGGAAGCGCATTGGCGCTCTGGATTGAATATGTGGGAGGCGGTGAAGCGATCGTCATGTGCCACATATCGCGAAGTACCGGATGCGCAGCGCCTCAGGCGCTCCATATCAATCGGGGCGGCGGATCGATCGGTTTTCCCCGAATGGCGCGCGGAGACGCCGGTACGTTTGTGGCCTGGACGCAGCCGACCGGCGGCGGGGATGGGGACACTACAATCCGCATGGTCGAAGTCGCGGTGACTCCATAGGTTTCGAGCATACATCTCAATATCCTATTGCTTGCTTGACGCCGTTGCCCTTATTCTGCGGCCCGCCCGAGGGCCAAATCAGGCACTGTACCGGCTTGCTTCAGGCCCCACCCTTTGATGATGGCATAAACCGCCGGAATGACGATCAGGGTCAGCAAGGTTGACGACACCATTCCCCCGATCATGGGCACTGCGATGCGCTGCATGATCTCGGACCCGGTGCCATGCGCCCAAAGGATCGGCATCAGGCCGGCCATGATTGCGACAACTGTCATCATCTTGGGGCGCACGCGGTCTACTGCACCCACCATGATCGCGGCGTGGAGCTCGTCGCGGGTCAGGTCCCTGTCGCCCGCGCGGGCACGCGCTTCATTCAACGCCTGATCGAGATAGATCAACATGATCACTCCGGTTTCAGCCGCCACCCCGGCCAGCGCGATAAACCCGACGGCCACCTTAACCGACATGTTGAAGCCCATGAACCACATGAGCCAAATGCCACCGACCAGAGCGAAAGGCAGCGACAACATCACGATCAAGGTTTCCGTCAGGCGGCGGAAGTTTAGGTAAAGCAGCAGAAAGATCAGCGCCAGCGTCAGCGGCACAACAGTGGCCAGCCGCTGTTTCGCGCGTTCAAGGTATTCGAACTGACCGCTCCAGCCCAAAGAATAGCCGGGTGGCAGAGTGACGGAGGCCGCGACCGCCGCCTGAGCTTCGGCCACATAGCCGCCAAGATCGCGTCCGACGATATCGACAAAGATATATACGGCAAGCTGTCCGTTCTCGGTGCGGATCGACGTAGCTCCGCGGGTGCGTTCAATGGTGGCCACGTCCCCCAGTGGAATGGTGCCACCGCCCGGCAGTGCAACCTGAACCTCGCGCCCAATCGCCTCCGGATCAGACCTCAGTGTCGCCGGATAGCGCATTGCGACGTCGTAGCGCTCGCGCCCCTCGACGGTCTGCGTGATGGCCTTGGCCCCCAACGCCATGCCGATTACCTCTTGCACATCCTGCACCGACAGACCGTAGCGGCCAAGCGCTGTACGGTCCGGGGTGATGTCGAAGTAATAGCCGCCGATCACCCGTTCGGCATAGGCGCTGGTCGTTCCGGGCACCGTTCGTACCACGGCTTCGACCTCACGGGCGACCTTTTCCATCTCGGTCAGGCTGGTGCCGAAGACCTTGATCCCCACAGGCGTGCGGATGCCGGTGGACAGCATGTCGATGCGCGCCCGGATCGGCATCGTCCAGGCGTTCGATACGCCGGGAAATTGCATGGCGGCATCCATTTCCTGCCGAGGCTGTTGATTTCCACTCAGAAGCGACCCGGGCAGGCATATAATTTCCATTGAGGGGGCATCGTTGAGTGAACCCCAAATCGACTGATCAACTCGCTGACCGTCTCTTCGCCCTTCAGCGCCTCTAGGCTCTGGACCCATTGATTTGGTTGCGGTCTCCGCGCGATCTTGATTCAAGCTCCCAAACTTTAGGGGGCGTGATGAGCAATCTTTTCTGGCTGAACGATGAGCAGATGGCACGGCTTCGACCGTACTTTCCGAAGAGCCATGGCAAGCCACGCGTCGATGACAGGCGTGTTCTGAGTGGCATTATTTTCATTAATCGCAATGGCTTGCGTTGGAGCGACGCGCCAAAGGAATATGATCCATCCAAGGCGCTCTACAACCGATGGAAGCGGTGGAGCGACATGGGCGTGTTTGCCCGGATCATGGTTGGGTTGGCTTCGGAGGGAACGGACCGGAAGACGATCATGATCGACGCGACCTACCTCAAGGCGCATCGCACGGCCTCCAGCCTGCGTTTAAAAAAAGGGGGCGTGGAAGGCTGATCGGGCGCACGAAAGGTGGCATGAACACAAAGCTGCATGCTGTCACCGACGCCGCAGGGCGTCCGATCCGGTTCTTCATCACTGGTGGGCAGGTCAGCGACTACACCGGTGCCAGGGCGCTGGTGAGCAGCCTGCCATCGGCTGACTGGCTACTGGGGGATCGAGGATATGATGCGGACTGGTTCCGTGAGGCGTTGATAGAAAAGGGGATCAAGCCCTGCATCCCGGGACGTAAGTCGCGCGACAAACCTATCAAATACGACAAGCGGAGATACAAGAGGCGCAACCGGATCGAGATCATGTTCGGACGCCTGAAGGACTGGCGGCGGGTTGCCACTCGCTACGACAGATCCCCAACCGTATCCCTCTCAGCAATCGCGCTCGCCGCGACCGTCTTGTTCTGGCTCTGAATCAATGAGTCTGGAACCTAATGCGACCTTGGTCTTAAATTCTGGGCGATGCTGCTTCCGTTTCGACATGTCAGATCTCCTTCGTGTTGAAGATCAGCAGACTACAAATCGCAGCTTACGCCAGTGTCCGAATTTCGGGGAGAATCTCAGACGCTATCACTCGCCTGTCGAAAATCTCAAAATTACTGACCTCACATTTTTGTGATATTAAATTGGTTGAACCTCCAGTGGGTGAAGGTTGTAGAAACCGGAAAAGTTTAGTTTGAGGGTAGTGGAATGAAGTTTGTAAAAGATGCGGCTATCTCGCGGCGCAGTATCCTGCTTGGAGCAGCGGCGAGCGGCCTCACTCTGAAAGCGGGCACCGCATTTGCCCAAAACACGCCTCCGCTAGCATCACCGGTTGTACGTAGGAACTCGTCCGGTTTTGCTGTCGCGAATTGGGAGGATCACTTCGACAACCTGAAACATGGGGTAATACTCTGCGATATAGATTCCCGAGCGGTGCAGTATTGGTCCGAAAACCAAAGCGTTTATAAGCTTTATCCTTCCAGTGTGCCTGAGTCCGAAGATCTTACCAAACGCGGGTACACTAGCGTGATCAAGAAAGTGGAAGGTCCAAGCTGGCGCCCAACTCCTTCAATGAAAATCCGCAATCCTGAATGGCCCGACTACTTTCCACCTGGTCCTGATAATCCTTTGGGCACGCACGCTCTCTACCTGTCATGGCAGTATTATCGCGTCCACGGGACAGGAGACACGCGGAAGATTGGCCGCCGATCATCAAATGGGTGCATTGGTCTTTATAACGAACATATCAAAGAATTGTTTGCTTTGGCCGAAGTAGGAACACAAGTCAAGCTGTTTTGATCCCGCACTTCGCATGACTTGTTAAAGTCTGATCTCGTGTACCAGCGCTCATTCTACGTTCACTACTCGAAAGCCATAGTTTCATGAAACGACGAAAATTTCTCTTTGCCACCGGGGCTGTCGGAGCTTTGTGCAGTCAGCCCGTTTCAGCTCATGTAGTGCTGCCAAAGTATGATTTGCCGCCGGAGTATTTGCCTCAAGTAGTAAGCATCCCAGGAGGCGCTGATCCCTACGAAATTCATGTTTTCCCAAGCCAGTTTGCCCTCTTCTGGACCCAACCTGACAACACTGCAATTCGCTATACCGTCGGGATCGGTCGCCCGAGTCTTTATGAGGCAGGCGAATTCTATGTTGGGGCAAAGAAGGAATGGCCCAGCTGGACACCGACCCCGGGCATGTTGCGTCGTGAGCCTCAGAAATATGGTCCCTTACGAAATGGAATGCCTGGCGGTTTGAGCAATCCTCTAGGTGCGCGGGCCCTCTACCTCTTTCAACCGGGTCGTGGCGATACCTTTTTGCGTGTGCATGGCACAAATGACCCAACCACTATCGGCCGTGCAGTCTCGAACGGGTGCGCCAGATTGGTGAACGATCAGATTGTCCAATTTTATGATAAAGTCCCGCTGGACACCCGTGTGATCCTATACCCCGCAACTTAGAACACTGCCTTGGCGAGATCAGCGTGTTTTGGTAGCTTTTCAGCAGAAGATTTCCTAGGGAAGATAACTCAATCACCCCGGATCTCTCTCAATCCTAGGAAGGATTCAAGATGTTATTAGCGCGACGCGGCCTGTCGAAAATTGTTCTTGCAACAGTATTAGCAGCATTTCCTGTTACTACTGTGGCCGCACAAGAACTCAATGAAGCAGATATCAAGCGTCTCGCACTTGAAGCGATCTTGGAAAAACCCGAAATTCTGATCGAAGCGCTTTCAATCCTTCAGGAACGTGAAAATGTAGCGCTCGCCGAAGCGCAGACTGACGCCCTGTCTGAGTTGCGCGATGATTTCGAACAGAATGCTCCGATCTTCGGGAACTTGGATGGCAGCGTCACACTTGTCGAGTTCTTTGACTATAACTGCGGGTATTGTCGCCGCGCTGCACCAGAGGTCAAAGCGGTACTGGAGGCAAGCAAGGATGTCCGCATTATTTATCGTGAATTCCCGATCCTAGGGCCCGGTTCCGAAGTTGCGGCGCGCGCGTCACTTGCCGCGAGAAACCAAGGTAAATATCAGCAGTTTCACGAGGCAATGATGGCATTGAACGGGCAAGCCGTTGAAGCAAGCGTTATGAAAATTGCAGGCGATGTGGGGCTCGATCTCGAAGTTTTGAAAACAGATATGCAATCTGATTCAGTGAGTGATCACATTGCGGCCTCTCTGCGTTTCGCAGAAGCTTTGGGTATAACTGGAACGCCGACGTTCGTATTGGGTGACGAAATAATCCCCGGTGTGATCGAGCGCGGCACACTTCTTGAAAAGATAGCAGAACTCGTCCCCGAGTGAAAGGGGGGACGATTATGAGATCGGCCCTTATAGCCCTTGATCTTCCACCCGCTGGAACCCCTATCTCCGAAGTTATCTGGAGCAAGAGGTCTCACTATGGAAAACGAAAAGTCATTAGCCTTCGGCGGCTATATGATCGAAGGCCACGTCCCGGTCGCCGACATTCGCCGTCTGTTGGATGAGCGCCCAAACGCTGTTGGCCTTGAAGTCCCCGGTGTGCCTTACGGATCGCCAGGGCATGGGCCAGAATCGGAACGTGAGGCCTATGTTGTACATTTGGTCAATCGAGAGGGGACCACGAAGCCGTTCACAAACTACGAGGCAGCCTGAACTCGAGACGGTGACAATGAAGGGCGGTTGAGGTCAGAGGTTTTTGAACTGACCTAGGCACCAAGGGTTGTCCATACGTAAGTTGCGAAAACACATGCCCGTGCGGGATCAATATTTTTCTTGAACCTCTAGTAACTTTAAGAGTTAAGGCATCGATAACGGTCGGCCCCATGGAGCATAGTCGTCTGTAATAACTTGACTCCTTCCTAGGTAAAAAAATTCGGGATGTGGGTTGGATCGCCGCCAATAGCGTGAAAGGAACAAGAAAGATGCTGACAAGACGACATTTCATCCAGACGACCGCTGCACTTTTCTCCGCGTCTATCTCAAGTCCGCTCCTCGCTGACACCTGGCCCACTGAAGCGGAAAAGGGTGCTTGGGATGCACAGGTAACACCGCCGGGCTATAACCCAGCCACATCAAACCCGTGGGGCCTACACCCGCGCTTTCTGCCGCAGCGGGTTGTAGCTAAAAATGGTCTTGTGGCCGGTGACATTCATGTCGACGCCGTGGCGCGCTATCTTTACCATATCGAGGAAGGCGGCACTGCGATGCGCTATGGCGTCGCGATCGCTCGCGGCAAACTTTATGAGCCGGGTGTCTACACGATCAAGCGCAAGGTCAGGTGGCCGCATTGGCAGCCAACACAGAACATGATTAACCGCGACCCGGAGCTCTACGCCGACATCGCTGACGGTATGGAACCCGGACCTGAGAACGCGCTCGGGTCACGGGCGCTTTATCTCTATGTCGGGGACCGAGACACCTATCTGCGCATCCACGGTACACCACAGCCGCGAAGCATCGGCGGACGAGCAAGTTCCGGTTGCGTCCGGATGGTCATGGCGCACATAAACGATCTGTATCCAAACGTGGAGATTGGCTCGACGGCGTTCCTATATTCGGCCGAGGACAGCGTGACTCCGCAGAGCTGACCCAAGGCGCGTCGTCAGTCCGAAGCTCGAACGTGCCAATCAGGATTGGCGCGCGACGCAGATGGGATTGCCGCCCGCCGATCGCAACGGGACCAAGGTCGTTTCCACCGGCCCATTATGATTATACCAATAGCAGTTATCTTCGGGACGTAGCCGTGCCGCGTTGAGATCTTGGTCGGGTGCAGCAAGGGCTGCGACAGACTCTGGAATATTCCCGATCCTGAATGGATCGTTGTCTTCCTTCGGAGGCACCGCACAGCCAGCTAGGGCCAATGTTGCAACCATGAACACCGCATATTTTTGAAGCATATCTATCTCACTCTTTGGCAGGTCAGCCGCGTCCACAGACTTGGCAACGCGTTTCAAGGTTCCGCAGATCGGTGTCCTTACTTGACCAAGTTTCTGTTTTAGCTCTTGAAGCTCTAGTTACTGTAGGGGCTATCTCAATGTGGAATGAACGAATCCCGAGGTCAATCCCATGTCTTCCAATGGCCACCGCCACGACCACAAGCACAGCTCTGACTGCAGTCACGATCATGTTGATGATCACAAACATGCGAGCGTAGCTCGCTACTCTCATGGAGATGGTGCTGCGTGCTGCGGTGCTGGAGCCAACACGGGACCGGCAGAATCCATCCCGTCGAATGGGCGAAGTTTTCAAGTTTCCGGTCTGGATTGTGCCGAAGAGGTGGCAATCCTGAATAGGGTGGTCGGTCCAAAAGTCGGCGGGACTGAGCATCTGGCGTTCGATGTCATCAATGGGCGGATGACAATTCTGGATACCGCAGTCGGGATTTCGGACAACGAGATTTCGCAACTGGTCGCGAGTACCGGCATGAGCGCAAAACCGTGGGACGCCGACAACGCAGCAGAGAATCAGGCCGCGCATCTGGCACGTCAAAAGCGGTTTACCGCGCTCAGCGGCGGCTTCTGGGTGGCAGGTTTTCTCTACCACATCGTCGAAACCGGCATGGGTGGTGCGCTCGGGCTATTCGCAGGGCACGGAGAAATGCCGATGCCACTCGCGGAAGCAGGGTTATTCGCGGTGGCAATTCTCTTCGGGGTCTGGCTGGTCGCGCCCAAGGCTTGGTCTTCCGCGCGACGGTTTTCCCCTGACATGAACTTGTTGATGGTGGTCGCAGTGGCGGGTGCCATCGGGCTGGGCGAATTCTTCGAGGCCGCGACGGTTGCGTTTTTCTTCTCACTTTCGCTTTACCTTGAGAGCTGGAGTGTGGGGCGGGCCCGCAACGCGGTATCGGCCTTGCTGGATCTGGCGCCGCCGACAGCTCGGGTGATCCGATCAGATGGCAGCGAAACCGATGTGCCTGCGGCAGAGGTCGCCGTGAACGATCGCTTCATTGTGCGCGGCGGCGACCGCATCCCCCTCGACGGTGAAGTGGTGGAGGGGGCGGGAGCCGTCGATCAGGCTCCCATTACCGGAGAAAGCGCGCTCGTGCCAAAGGAGCCGGGCGATGAGGTCTATGCCGGCACGATCAACGGCGAAGGCACACTGACGGTACGAGCGACCAAGGCAGCTTCCGACACAGTGTTGGCCAAGATCATCCGTATGGTCGGTGATGCCCATGCCCGCCGCGCGCCGGTCGAGCAATGGGTGGCGAAATTCGCGCGCATTTATACACCCATCGTGATGGCGGTGGCGATCACCATCGCGGTGGTGCCGCCACTCTTGCTCGGCGGCGCCTGGGACTATTGGTTCTACAATGCGCTGGTCCTTCTTGTCATCGCATGTCCTTGCGCACTGGTCATTTCTACGCCGGTGTCCATTGTAGCAGCGCTGGCCGCTTCGGCGCGAGCAGGGGTGCTCATCAAGGGCGGCGCTTATGTCGAAGCGCCAGGGCGCACCACAGCGCTGGCGATGGACAAGACGGGAACGATCACCATGGGCGAGCCTGAGGTGGCGGCGGTTCACCCGCTGGGTGAAGCCTCCGCTCGCGAAATCATCACGCTGGCAGCCAGTCTGGAGGCGCGGTCCTCGCACCCGCTGGCACGCGCCATCCTCGCGCGCGCAGAAAGCGATGGTGTTTCCGTGTCTGCCGCAGAGGACACGCGGACCGTGCCTGGGCGCGGGCTCGAAGGACGCGCCGACCGGCGCGCGATCTGGCTCGGATCAGATCGGTTTGCCCAAGAGAAAGGTTTCAGCAATGCCATTCCGGCGGATCTTCGGGACCGGATCGAAGGGGCAGGCAGCACCCTGGTTGCCGTGGGTGACGAGACCGGCGTGACCGGCGTGCTGGAGCTTCGTGACCGCATTCGCCCCGATGCAAAGGGTATCGTTGCGCGTCTGCACGCGCAGGGTGTGAAGACAATCGTGATGTTGACGGGCGACAACGAACGCACCGCACGTGCGGTGGCGGCCGAGGTCGGCATTGACGAGGTGCGCGCCGAACTCTTGCCAGAAGACAAGGTGAAGGCCATCGAGGAACTGGTGGAATGCCACGATATGGTGGCGATGATCGGCGACGGCGTGAACGACGCGCCCGCAATGGCGCGCGCGCATTATGCCATTGCCATGGGGGCTGTCGGATCGGATGCGGCGATCGAAACGGCAGATATTGCACTGATGACCGACGATCTGGCTCGAGTGCCGTGGCTGATTACTCACTCTCGGCGGACAATGACGATTATCCACCAGAATATCGGTATATCGCTGGCAACAAAGGCGCTGTTCGTCGGGCTGACCGCGTTCGGGATGGCCTCGATGTGGGGCGCCATCGCTGCGGATGTAGGCGTTTCCCTGTTGGTGGTCGCCAATGCGCTGCGGCTTTTGAACGGCCATCGGATCAAGGACGGGCCTTCGGGCGGTGAACCGGTGGGCGAGCAGATGGCGAAGGGAGCACTGGCGCACGGTCATTGATCCGACGTCTTCGGTAGAGTAACCTCTGGCACCAACAGACCTCGCAAAAAGGGGCGTCGAGCAGTGACAAACACCAGATTTCCACGGCGCGCCTTTTTGATGGGCGGATTGGCCGCCTTCCTGTCAGGTTGTGCCAGCAAGTTCCGGTCGTACAACGGACCCGAAGTGACCCGGCTACGCATGTATAAGGCACAGCGGTTCCTGGTTCTGGACGGGGTGGATGACGTCTTGCGGACCTATCCCATCGGATTAGGCTTCGCGCCCGAAGGTCACAAGCAGTTCGAGGGGGACGGCCGTACGCCGGAGGGCTCCTACGTGATTGATCGGCGCAACCCGGAGAGCCTCTTTCACCTGTCGATTGGCATCTCATATCCCAACGCGGCAGACATCGCTTTTGCGCAGGCTCAAGGAAAGTCGCCCGGTGGCGACATTTTCATCCACGGCGGACCGCGCAAGGGGATCGACCCAATGAATGTCCGCGACTGGACGGCAGGCTGCATCGCCGTCACTGACCGCCAGATCGAGGAAATCTATGCCATGGTCAGGGACGGGACACCGATCGACATTTACGCCTAAGGATCAGGTGAAGCGGCGCCGCAGTGCGACGTTGATCGCCTCAATGGCCATGACCATGACGACGACCGCAATCGTGACGCTGGCGGCCTTATCATACTGGAAGGATCTCACGTAGGTCTGGATGTAGAAGCCGATCCCACCCGCGCCGACGATGCCGAGGATCAGCGACTCGCGCAGGTTCAACTCGAACCGGAAAATCGTGTCGCGGGCAATGACTGGGGCCATCTGCGGCCAGATCGCATGCCTGAGCCGCACGAGCGGTCCGGCGCCGGCGCTTTCCAGTGCTGCGATCGGCGCGCGGGACACGCCGTCGATCGCCTCGGCATAGAACTTGGCGAGCATCCCCGTTGCATGAAAGGCGACCGCGATGATGCCGGGCAGCGGCCCGAGCCCGACAGCGCCCACCATAAGCATGGCCACGAGGATCAGCGGCACGGCCCGGATAAAGGCCAGCAGCGCGCGCACAGGGCCGAACACCATGCGCGAGACCATGGTCTCGGAGGCGAGGATGGCCAGAGGGATCGACAGGATCACAGCGCCGAGGGAACCGAGGATCGCTATTCTCAGCGTTTCCGCGCTGCCCTTCCTGATCTCGGCCATCACTGTCGGATCGGGCGGGAACATCCGCCCGAGAAAGTCAGCGATCCGCGGACCGGCCGAAACGAGACGCGACAATTCGACATCGGTCGTGGCGAAGGACCAGAGGATTGCGCCTGCGATCAGGGTGCTGGTCGCGAAGCCGCCGAACCTGCGGTGGCCCATCAGGACACCGCCCGGAGGCCGGAACCGGGCAGCGGCTCTGCCTCCCGGTAGAGAGCCGCCGTCGCCTCGTCCTGCAACTCGGATGTCGGCACATCGAACACGATCCGCCCGTTCCGCATGCCGATGATGCGCTCCGCGAAACGCCGCGCCAGGTCGGGCTGGTGCGAGGAAAACAGCGCCGTTGCGCCGCGCGCTTGTGCCGCCCCGGTCAGCAGCGCCAAGACCTCCCCAGCGCGGGTGGGGTCGAGGTTGCTCACCGGCTCGTCGGCGAGGATCAGCCGTGGCTCCTGCGCGAGACACCGCGCAATGGCCACGCGCTGCCGCTGGCCGCCGCTGAGACTGTCGACCCGGCGTTCGGCGAGATCGGCAATGCCGCAATCGGTGAGGGCTGTGCGCGCCATGTCGAGATCATGTGGCGTTGGCGACCCCAGCAGGGCGCGCAGGGGCGCCATCCGCCCTAGGCGGCCATTGAGCACGTTGCGCAGAACCGTGGAGCGTTCGACGAGGGCGAATTCCTGAAACACGAAACCGGTATCAGGTCGGCTTGCGCGCGGCGGCGGTTGGTCGGGATCGAGCGGCGCACCCAAGATTGAAACGCGCCCGCGCCAGCCCTGAAGCCTGCCGTCGAGCAATGCCAGCAGCGTTGTTTTTCCTGCCCCGGACGGGCCAAGCAAAGCGACGCTTTCGCCGGTCGAAATCGTAAGCGAGACCCGCTCCAGCGCCGGAACACTCCCGCCCGGATGGGCAAAGTTCAGGTCGTCGATCCGGATGGCGGTGGTCATTCCAGGAGCCCATATCGCCGTGCCATGTCGCGCACGCCGTCATAGGCGGCAGGGTCGGCCCTGACATAGCCGTCCGGCCCGTAGAGATAGCGCAGCTTGTCGCGGTTCTCGGGCTCGTTGAGCCGCAGCATCGCGTTGGTGAAGCGGTCTTGCACCTCGGCATCCAACCCGGGTCGCGCGATCACGACATGGCTCGGGATTGGCGGGCTTTCCGCGATCCATGTCACCTCTGCTTGCTGCTGCGGCGTCAGGAGCAGATCGGCATACTGGCTGGCACCCGCAGCGTCGACCAGACCTTCGGCCATCGCCTGCATGGCCTGCTGATAGCCGCCTGCGAAGAAGACGCGGCCGAAGAATGCCTCCGCCGCGCCTGGGCCGTCGATCAGCCGAGCCTCGACGAATTCGGCGAGCGGGTAGAGATAGCCCGATTCCGAGATCGGATCGGCGAATGCGATGTCGCGTCCGCGCAGGTCTGCAAGCGCGCCGATGCCACTGTCGCGACGCACGAAAATGCGTCCCGTATAACTCGGCGCGTCGCGGTAGACCTCGGAGAGAAGCGGCACCGCGCCGATCTCGGCCTCGGCCAGAACGAAGGGCAGGGCGCCCATGAAAGAGATATCCGCGTCACCATTGCGCAGCGCTTCGACCGCCGCTGCATGGTCGATGGTAACGAACCCTTCGACGGGGACGTCGATCTCACTAGCCAGCCAGCCGGTGATGGCTTCAATGTCGCCCAGAAGCTTCTCGGGGTTCTCCTGCGGGATGAAAGCCAGCCGCAACGCAGTGTCCTGCGCAGCCAGCGGGGTTGCGAGCGATACTGCGCCCGCACTGGCCAGCGCCAACATCGTTCTGCGGTTCATATGGATCGCCATCAGAATGCCCTTTCTGCGATTGCGTCGGCTTCGGTCCTGAACGCGGTCCAGCTTGTTTCGGCGGCCACCCAGTCATCAGCACGAACGGCGTCACCAACCTCGGCCAGACGTTCGGCCAACATGTAAACTTCAGGCCGCGCAGCCAGGTTCGACATTGTGCTGGCGTCCGCCGAAAGGTCCACGGCCACGGTGTCGGTCAGCAGCAGGATGTGTTCTGCATCCCGCTGCGGCAGCAGCGTATCAAGCGTCGAGGCGAATGTCGTAAGTTCGGAGAATGCCAGCCGGAAGGCGGTGTTCTCGGCGTCGAACGCCTCATAGGGCTCGTCCGCTGCGCCCACGGTCTCCAGATAGGCAGTCAGGTCAGCCCTTTCCGCAGCGGTCAGCCGGAGCGCTTTCGATTCGTCGAACCAGTCCACGACAGCGGCTAGCGTCGGCAAAGACCCGTCATGGAAATAGGGTGCGGTGTAGGCGGTGCCGAGCAGCGTGGGTGTATCCATCGCACCGGTGCGGGCGCCATCGTAGGCCGACGCAACCGAGCCGATATCATGGGCCTGCCGGTCCAGGAAGTTCGTGTCCGGGACGTGGCAGCTGGCGCAGGAACGGTCGCCGAGCGCCGCGAAGGGCGTATTGAAGATCGCTTCGCCGCGCTGCGCGGCCTCGGGAGCGGCTTCGGTCAGCTGACCATCCCGTGTCAGCATGGAGTTGGGCAGGAAGTCGAATTCGCGCATGTAGGCGAGCAGAGCATCCAGCATGAAGGGCGTCGGTTCATCGCCGCCGAACTCGTTGACGATGACGTTGCGGGTGAAATCGCGCAAGGAGGCGAAGCGGCCATCGCGGCCGTAGGGCCCGGTGAAGCGCAGGCCACGGAGGCTGGGGATGTCAATCGGATCATCGCGCCGGTCATTGAAGATCGGGTTGAAGAAGGCGCCATCGACATCGATCCCGCCTGGCTGATGGCTCGCACCCGGAATGAAAAGCCGCTGGTTAACGTCCGAGCGGTTGTGACAGGTCGAACAAGCAACCCCGAGGTCCTGCGCCGGATTGCCAAAGATTTGCGCGCTGTCGAACAGCATGTCGCCATAGGCCACCAAAGGCAGGTCGGTCTCGTCGATGCCCTGCTCCTCGAAATTGAGGACGAGGCGCGGCAGCGGATCCTGATCGAAGATGTCAGACCCCGGCGGCAGGCTAGGCGGCACCTCGATGGTGCGGCCACTCTGGACAACAGTTTCCGGCAGCGCGCTCAGCGTCCGGCGCGGCGCGAAATCGTCAACGAGGAAATTCTCGGCGAGATAGAGGGAGATGACTTCGCGCGCGGCTTCCATGGTTTTGCGACTCGCGGGTGTGGCACCAGCACCAAGAACACCGGCGGAGCCTGTGCTGCTGTTGAGTTCCAGCCAGGCGAGGCCGATGCGTCTCGAAGCGTCGGGATCAGCAGTCGCGATACCGTCCGCGAACGCGCGATAGAGTTCTCGAGCTGTCCGCACGGCCTGCTGCGCACGTGCAGGGTCGTCGGCCATGACTGCCCGGTCCAGTTCCTCGTCGATCCGGCGCGCTATCAGCCGCGTCGCCTCGGCGAAGACCGCCTGGCGGTCCTCGCGAGTGATGGCGTCCAGAAGGGGGGCGGGTCCGATGTCGCTGCTGCCGTCCAGCCATGCTAGTGCACCGACAGAGAATTCCGAACCCCGGTAGGGTTCGGCCCAGGCGGTCCCGACGTCATCCCAAGGCAGCGGTTTGAGATTTCCGAGGAAGAGAGTCAGCCGGTAGGCCGCCGCCTCGGGAAGCCATGGAGCCTCCTTGGCAGGCGTCGCAGCGACAGGTCCGGACAGGACGAGCGCGCTTGCGAGTGCGGCAATGAACGCTCCAAGGAATTTCTGAATCACCGCAGTCTCCGAATTCAAAAGTTAGACATGGCTAATTTATCTACCCTAAGCAAACAAGTTGTCAATCCTGCAGTTTCCCTGCAAAGTCCCAAGTATGACAAAGCTGCAATCACAGGAACATGAACCGTTCGAAACTGTCGACAGGGCTCCCGAAGCACAGGCTGAGGGGTTCGCGACCGTGCGTCAGGCACATGAGAGCGAAATGGCGGAAGATTACGTTGAACTGATCGCCGAATTGATCGAGTCGCGCGGTGAGGCGAGGCCGGTGGAGATCGCCGAACGGTTTGGAGTGAAGCCGCCGACCGTGACCAAGAACATCTCGCGGCTCAAAGCTGCTGGCCTGGTGCGGCGGGAACCTTATCGCGCCATATTCCTCACGGATGCCGGTCGGGAGTTGGCCGAGGCCTGCCGCCGACGACACAGGATCGTCGTCGCGTTTCTCCTCAGCCTGGGAATCGACGAAGAGACTGCGGAACGCGATGCGGAGGGGATCGAGCATCACGTCAGCACGACCACGCTGGAGGCCTTCGAACACGCCCTCCTGCAATCTCAGAGCGGCAAGTAGCGCAGCATCAAGTTCTCGCGAAATTCAGCAAAGCAAGACTCAGGAGGCGGCGGCGTCAGCAGTCAAAGGCTGGTGGGTTGGCATTTGTTCTGATGGTCAACTTTAGTGCAGAAAATCGTTCGTGTCCTCTGAGCTTGGCCAGCCCGAAATAGTGTGCCCAAAATCCCTGACTGCGACGACGGTGCAGCGAAAATGTCGATCGCGGGAAAAGACGTGGATACAACCTTTGATTTGCTCCTCTGTTCAAAGCGCATAGACAATTGTCACCACCGTCGTCATGACGATGAAGAACATGACCAAGGCACCTATGGCGAGCGTCCGGCCCATGTCGCGGTTTGGCTCTGCTACTTTCAGACGCAATTCTTCGGCCGTTTCCGGAAACTCGAGCGCCGCGGAGTTTGACCCTCGCACCAACTCGTATCGTGAATTCCAGCGACGCACCTCGGCCGCGTTCCACCCGTTCATGACCAGAATGATCGCGGCGATCATCAGCATCGAGGACGGGACCCAGATCGTGTAGCCACCCATGGTTTCGTCGGACAGGGGATCGAGAAACCCGGTTCCCGCCGTTTGGTAGGAAGCATAGAGGCTCACCTCTTTGAGTGTCGTCAAGGAACCCAGAAAAATGTTTGAAACGATCACCGCGAAACCGGAGATCAGCCTTGCGCCGCGCCTCGCGCCCTCAGGGGGATCTCTCGGGTCGAAGAGCATGCCGAAATACCAGATCCCTGCCAGCACCATCGCAAAATGGGCGAACACCTCGATCGCCGCGATGCGCTGAGCAAGTCCGTAAAGCACTGGAATCTGCCAGATAAAGAGCGACGTGATGAGCGCGGCAGTGGCGGTTACCGGATGTGCCAAGAACCGAAATGCAAAAGATTTTCCAAGAGCGTCGAGGTATCGACGCCACCGTCTGTTCAAACCGGCTTGCAATAATCGCCACGGCTGAGAGACCGCGAAGAGTAGTGGTCCTGCAAGGCGGAGGAGAAGGTGCTCCACTTGGTGCACCGAAAAGAGGCTATGCCCCAACGAAGCCAGAGGCGCATTTGTGGCCGCGAGAATGCAGGTCAAGCCAGCGAGGAACAGGGCTTGCCGCCACATAGACACCGTCCCGCGAATGCGAGCGGATCGCACGAGGCCGCGCATGTAGACCCATGCGGCCAAGCTGACGGAAACAAGGGACACTGGCGAAATCGCATACCCAAACGGGTCGAAAAGGAGGAAGTAAGTGATCATCGGCTCCTGTCATTTTGTATTGTCGGCGTATCGACGGATACCGGTGAAAGTCGGGATGTTCCCACAGCGCCACCCCGGGCCAAGGACAGATCAGTGGACATCGTGAGATATTTGCCCTGCATCCACATGAGAAAAAGGTTTTCATAGAAACGTGAGAGCGGGTGGCCGGACTGACCGGCTGGCGCGATGAAATAGGATCCGGCTTCTTCCGAAAACGACATGACCGCCTGAAAATTGGTGCCCGCGCTGGCCGCGAAGGGGCGGTCATTGTCAGAAGAGAACAGCGTTGCAATCAGTGTGTATGGATCGCCCGAAGATGGGGCTTCGAGAGACAGCAGATCGCTGATGATCCCACTCGATCGGATTGGCGCCCACCCCATATTCAAAGCGTGTGCTTCGCCCCAGACCCAATCTGACGGATCGGGTCCGTAGCGGTCGACAAGCCAGCCGATGGCATCATCCAGGGCCGCACGAACCTGATCCTGGCAGGTCTCGATGCGGGTGGACGGGCGGATGTCGCACCAGATTGCGCTCCCTCCGCGATCTGAAAGCACCGCAAATAGGATATCGGCATTTGGCCTGGCCCAGACCGTTGTCGCGGATGGAAATTCATCCTGAAGTATCCGTTTTTGCAACGCGCGCGCCCAGGCCCAGAACACGAGCGGTTCCGGTGAAAAGCGATCCATGTCGCCATTCCATTGGGCAAGTTGACCCAGAATATCGCCGCGAAGCTCATCTGCGCGGTTCTCTTCGAGAGCGCCTGCGGAACCCACGAACCAGAGCTCTTTTGCCATTATAGGAAGAAGCGCCCGCGCGGCAGTGCTGACCGTGTCGCGCTGCGCCGCAATCGCGCCCTCGACCGAGAATATCGGTTGCCGCACATCAAGAGCTGCCAGACGGGCGTCTCGAAACGATAAAGGCGTTTCGACCTCCCTGTCAGGCCAGCGAGCAAGGATTTCTCGGCCGATGGCAAGAATCTCCAATCCGGCTGGTGCCAGGTTCATGCTTGCGTCCATAGCATCGTTCACATCGGCGGACCGCGCCAGACGGTCAAGCATCATCAGAAAATTGCCGGCCTTGGCAGCGGTGGGACTCACTGGCTCTTTAAGGGCAGTCAGTGACAGAGATCGGAACGCCCAAGCGACGCGTTCGCTGCGACCGACGACAATGAAGGGCACACCCGGCATTGTAGCCCCAATCGCGGCTCCGGTCGGGAGTTGAATATCCGCCAGGTACCATTCAGAAGGCAGCGATAAGGGGCCACGTATATCGGCGGCGAGAATTGGTGCTCCCGAAGCTGTTCTGTCTCCAGGCAACGCCCAAGCATCGAGGCTGACCTTGGGCGAGGTCACAAACAGCTCGGGCAAAAGAGGTCGATCTGACAAGCCGGACAGGTCACTCTGGCGTCTCTCGGGTTGAAGATCGTTCAGAAACGCTTGGGCAAGTCTGAGACTATCGACGGGTCTCCAGGCAGCGATCATTCTCTCATCCGCGATCAACAGATCGGGTGAGCCTCTGCCGCGCCCGCCTTCGGATACCAGACCAAGCCACGCGTTGACACCAGCGGCATATGCGTCGAGCGCTTGGGCTGTCGAAGGCTCGACTTCGATCGTCTGGTCAAGTGGCAACAAGGCTTGCGCTGCCCGCCTTGCCCTCAATAACTGGCCAAGCCTGTCCTGAGCGTGAACGAAACCAAGCGCGAAATAGGCGTCCGCAGCGGAGTCTGCAGAAATGTGCGGTATGGCCGCAGCATCTCGCAGAATATCGACTGGACCTTCGATTCCCGCAACACTGAAATCCTCGTCATAGTCGGGGACGGAGGCGCGCAAAAGAAAGTAGACGACACCGGATACGGCCAGTCCTGATGCAAAAATCGCCAGGAGCAAGTACAGTAATATGTTGAACAGTCGTTTCAATTCGTTGCCGGTGCCAAAGCAATCTCAAGACGTGATGCGCAAGAGGATCACCGAGGCGAAAAAAGCGAGTAGGCCGAAAGCAATACCGAAGCCTGTCGCGTATTGAAGTATATCCAGGCGGTTCCCTTTCCGCCGTTGCGCCAGATAGCCACCCCAGAGCGCCCCTCCGACAAAGCCTGCGAGCACCAGCATCACGATTCCTCCGATTTTGATTTTTCTGAATTGAAACGTCGTCTGGCCGATCCGACGGTAAAGGCTAAGGCCCAGACCGCACAGATGAGCGCCAGCGATGTCCAATCACCGAAACGTGCGTAAGGTGTGGGCGCAAGCGCTGTCGGCAGGCTGGCATCTATTACTCCAGTTTGTCCGATCTCGAGGCGCGCGATGATCTCTCCCTTGGCGTCGATTATCGCGGAAATCCCCGTGTTGGCCGCCCGGACCACAGGAAGCCCTTCTTCGACCGCGCGCATGCGCGCGGAGGCGAGGTGCTGCTCGGGGCCGATGCTGGTACCGAACCAGGCATCATTTGTGGCGTTGAATATCCAGTCGGGGCGAAAAAGGTCATCGACCACCTGGCCCGGAAAAATGATCTCGTAACAGATCGCCACCGCGACCAGAGGCGCACCCGGGATCGCCAGCGTACGTGGTCCTGGTCCTGGCGTGAAATCGCCCAAACCTTCGGTCAGCCGCTCGATCGGCAGCCAGCCTCTCAAGGGCACATACTCCCCGAACGGAACAAGATGATGTTTTGCATATCCCGTCAGAATTTCGCCGCTGCCGTCATAGGCCTGAACCGTGTTGAAATATCGAGTTCCCCCATCGCCCTCTACGCGGTCAGGCACACCTGTCAAAAGGATCCTGCCGTCTGGCAAAGCTGTAGATATCCGCGTGCGCGCTACGGTGTCCTCGTCCAGAAAACCGGGAAAGGCCGTTTCCGGCCACAGCAGCAGGTCGAAGCGTCCGGGTTGCGCAGACAGGCCCTGGTATTTTTCCAGCGTTCGCTCGCGGCTGCCCGGTGCCCACTTCTCGACTTGCGGCACATTGCCCTGGACGATGCGCAAAGCGATGTCCGTCGGCGGCACATCCGTCCCTGAACGCAGCGCGCCGCCACCCCAGAGGCCCATCACCGCAGCGGCGAAGAGCACGAGAACAGGCACGCGTCTGTTTGGTGCCGCCACAATCAACACACCGGGCAACAGCCCGATAAAGACCGTGAGAAAGCTTAGCCCATAGCTTCCGACCCAGGCGGCCGGTTGGCGCAGGGCGGCATGTTCGACAAGAGCATAAGCGGCAAGGTTCCAGGGAAACCCCGTCAGGACATGACCGCGCAGCCATTCTGCGGCAACCCAGCAGGTTGCAAGCAGAAGACTTGCCGTAATGCCGCCGACAGCACGGCGCTGCATGATGGTGGCAAATAACATCGCCGCAATCGCCGGGAATATGGCCAGTCCGGCGGACAGTCCCGCGACTGCCGGGATCGCAAGGGCACCGAAACGTTCGGCATCGACGTAGAAGCTCTCGGCGATCCAGGAAACTCCAAACCCGAACTGGCCCATTCCGAAGACCCAGCCGATGAAGAAGGCGGGCGCTGTCGAAACCTGCCGGAGGACGAGAAAGAATGCTGAGAAGGCGACCGGAACAACGATCAGCCATGAGAATGGTGGAAGGGTTAAAACCGTTAAACCGCCCGCTGCAAAGCTAATCCCTGATCGCAGGGGAATGTAACGGCCACGACCCGTCAGTGGTCGCAAGCCCGCCATCATGTGCCAGTTTTCAACTTGGCGCTCAACCAAGGGGCTATGAGCAGTAGGCCCACGCCACTGACCACGAAAACATCCGCCATGTTGAAGGCGGGCCAATGCGTGGATCCGACATAGAAATCGAGGAAGTCCGTCACACCCCGAAACCGGATGCGGTCGAGGACGTTGCCGAGCGCGCCACCGATAATCGCACCATAGGCGATAGCCTCGGCCCGGTTGTCAGTGCGCAATAACATGACAGTCAACCAGCCGCAGACCGCGAGGGCCAACACTGTAAGGCTCCACCATGGCGCTCCACCAAGTAATCCAAATGTCACGCCATCGTTGCGCAGGTAGATGAGATTGAAACCGGGAAAGACCGGAACTCCGGCGCTCAAATCTGCCGCATTGGCGACGACAATTGCTTTTGTCACCTGATCGACAAGAAAAGCAGTTCCAGCCGCAAAGAAACCTTGGAAATGGGACTGTTTCATCTCATCCTCCCAGCCATACATCGAGGAACAACATGATCACCAGGCCAACCGCGAGACCGAGTGTCGCCCTGTTTTGATGGCCAGAACGGTGGGTTTCGGGAATGATTTCGTGGCTGATGACGTAGAGCATCGCCCCGGCGGCGAAGGCGAGGCCCCATGGCAACAGCGGCTGCGAGATGCTGATGATCCCAGCCCCAAGAAGCCCGCCTACCGGCTCGACAAGACCTGTCAGGGCGGCAATGCCCCACGCACGGCGCCTGGAATATCCCTCACCAAGCAATGAGACCGCTACGGCGAGACCCTCGGGAGCGTTTTGCAGCCCAATGCCAATCGCAAGCGGCAAGCCACCAGAAAGACCGTCAGCCCCGAACCCGACACCAACGGCGAGTCCTTCGGGGAAATTGTGGATCGTGATCGCGATGATGAAGAGCCAGACGCGGCGCAGCGAAGCAGAGTCAGGGCCTTCCCGCCCCGACTTGAAATGCTCATGCGGCAGCCGTTCGTTCATCAGAGCGACCGCGCCCATGCCAAGCAAGATAGCAACACAAACGATGGCCGCCGGGAGAGCACCGTTGTCGAACTGTCCTTCGGCTGCATCGAGAGCCGGGATGATCAGCGAGAAAAACGATGCAGCGAGCATGACACCCGCTGCAAAGCCAAGTAGCAGATCGCGTGTAGCCCGGGATGGGATGCGCCCGAAAAGAACGGGGATCGCCCCGACCGCTGTCAGCGATCCGGCGGCCAGACTTCCTAGAAAGCCAAGGGTAATTGGGGAGAGGGGTTCCAAGCGTTGAGGTCTCGTCGATACGTCAGTCAGCGGCCGAATAACTGCTAAAGATCTCGGTCGATCCATCGCCGCGGATCAGGAAGACCTCATAAGCCTCTCGATCGTCTTCCGGTCCCATGCCCGGCGATCCATAGGGCATTCCGGGCACCGCCAACCCCACTGCATCTGGACGCTCATCCAACAAACGCTGAATGTCTGATGCCGGTACATGTCCTTCGATCACGTAGCCGTCGACCAAAGCCGTATGGCAGGAGACCATGCGCTGAGGCACGCCATTGTCGAGTTTGAAGCGCACAAGAGATCCCCCGAACATGTCCTCGCCTGTCGGCGCGAATCCGCTTTCCTCGAGGTGCTTCATCCAGGACAGACAACAGCCGCAGCCGTTTGTCTTCCGGACATCAATCTGGATCGCATCGGCGACCGCTTGCGCTGCGGGAAACAAGGCCAGCGTGACTGCAAGGGCGGGAGCCAGTCGTTTCATGGATTAAAGCCTTTCGGTTGTTGTTTGCACAAATTCGCTGGTGAGCCTCTCGGCCAGTAGCGAGCGTGCCTCAGCCAATCGCTCAAGTGCAGCCGTGTCATCCGCATCCCGCTCGGCCGCCTCTGCCAGTCTGTCGTCTGAGAGAGGATCGGTCGGGCGACCATCGACTAGAACCTCATAATGGAGATTTGGGCCGGTCGCGGTGCCGGTCGCACCGACGCGACCGATCATGTCTCCGGCCAAAACGCGCTGCCCTTGTTCGAGTGTGTCCGGCACCTCGCTGAGATGTGCGTATCGTGTCAGGGTGTCGGATCCATGCGCTATCTCCACCACCCGGCCATATCCACCACGACGTCCGATGAAGCTCACGCGTCCGGGTGCTGTCGCTTTCACCGGCGTACCGCGGGCCGCAGCAAAGTCGACGCCGGTGTGCATGCGCACATTCCCATAGACCGGGTGTCTGCGACGGCCAAAGACGGAACTCAGCCGCGCTCCTTCCACCGGTTGGGCAAAGACACGCAGGACCTCTCCATCGACATAGATCGTTGCTTCACCGCTGCCGTCATCCGGCCAGACGATCTCGTAGACCGTTTCACCAAGGTCCAGTGTGGCAAAGGCAAGTTCGGGCTGACCGATCCTCTCGTTTCCGTCGCGGGCTTCGCGCCAAAGAATACGCATCGTCTCGCCACCGGAAAGTTCGCGTCGAAAATCTACTGTGCCGCCCAGCATCTGCGCCATGTCGACCGCAAAACGAGCAGGGATGCCCGCCTTGTCCAAAGCCGCGAAGACAGAGCTTTCGATCACTGCCTCGCCCGCGAACGTCACCATTTCAGGGTCTGGCTCCAACACGCGTGTGACAAGTTCTTGACCAAAGACCGTTTCGATCCGCACCCCATCGTCAACTGCCAGTTCCACGCGGCTCGGATTTCCGTCCACCTTTGAGATCACAGTGATCTCATGGCCCGGGCGCAATCGGCGCAGGTCATATTCTGCACCAAGCGCGAGCGCGATTTCGGCACGCGCAGGCGCAGCGATACCCGCGTTCGCCAGGACCGCATCCAGCGTCTCGCCCGACGCGATCTCACGCGACCAGGTGATCAAAGGCGGTTCAATCTCGGGCAAGGCGGTTTCTGCGAAGACAGATTGCAAGAGCGGCAGAGGTCGCATTGGGCTAGCATTGTCGGCGTGAAATGCAGCGGGCGGTGTCACATCGTAGTCGGCGATCTGAGGCATCGAGAGCGGATCGGGAGTCCAGAGGGTCGCTTCAGCAATCGCAGGAGGCACTGGCTCTTTAGAAAGAACGCCAGAAATGGCGATGGCGGTCAGCGAAAAAGCGCCTGCGACCACAGCGCTCGCCAAAACAATTCTAATCTTCATGTTGCCCCCTCTACGACTTCTGTCAGTGCACGCCGGATCTTCGGCACTGCGAATTCTCTTGGCTCGTGATAGTCAATCATGGTGACGAGTTCACCCTTGGCATCGAACAGGAATACACTTGCCGTATGGTTCATTGTATAGTCGCCGCCTTCGGTCGGGACGCGCTCATACGAGGCACGAAATCCTTCTGCAGCGCGGGCAACCTGGTTTGCCGGCCCAGTCCAGCCGCGAATAGCCGGATGAAAATAGCCGACATATTCGGCCATGGCCTCGACCGTGTCCCGCTCCGGATCGACTGTGATGAAGACCACGTTCATCCGCGCGGCTTCGTCCCCGAGATCTTCAAGCCAACCTGAGATATCCGATAACGTCGTGGGGCAGACATCCGGGCAGTAGGTGAACCCAAAAAACACCATGGTCGGGCGTCCGATCAGGGTTTCCGGGCCCACTTCATTGCCTTCGTGATCGGTCAGTCGGAAATCCATCGCCGACAGGGGGAGAGGCCTTTGGCCGGCCGGTTTTGGTGCACCGGGACCGTCCACGCGCCACCAGCCGACGCCGAGCATCAGAGCGACAGCGCCTACACCGGCTGCACCGTATTGGACCACATGCCGACGCTGCATCAGCTCTCCGGCCCGCGCGCGGCGATCCCCAGAATTGGGACCTCAACAGTCACTTCACCACCGTCCGAGAACGTCAGTGTCAGTGGGAAGGTCTCGCCTTCGATCATCGGGTTTTGCAGCTTCATGAGCATGGCGTGCAGCCCTCCCGGTTCCAATGCTACGCTTTGGCCCGGTTCAATCGTGATTTCGTCAGCAGGCGCCATAGAACTGACGCCGTCGGCGTTGGTTTTCGTCTCATGGATCTGGGGCATCACGGCCAGTGGTGTTGTAAGCCCGGTCAGCGTGACCGTGTCTTCACCGGTGTT
Organism: Roseovarius sp. 217; assembly: GCF_000152845.1. Taxonomy (GTDB): domain Bacteria; phylum Pseudomonadota; class Alphaproteobacteria; order Rhodobacterales; family Rhodobacteraceae; genus Roseovarius. The sequence goes on along the minus strand of NZ_CH902587.1, from coordinate 61,323 downwards.
GCGCACAGTCATATAGGCCGCACCAGGGCGGTTGACCCCGATTGAAGCACGGGACCACGCGTTTTCGACGACCACATCCTCCGAACCGGCAAATGCCGGAGTCGACATGCCCGAGAGTAGCAAGACAAGGGGCAAACCATTGATGTAAGATCGTTTTGTCATGAAGAATTCTCCTGTATCTGGCCGAGCATCAACTTTGGCTGGCCGCAACTTCCGCAGCCACCAGTCGCCGCAGTTCGGCCTCACCGAACGGGTCTAATGGCTTGGCGTTGACAAAGAACGTGGGCGTTTGTCGCACGCCTACCGCTTCGACATCAGCGCGGTCCTGATTGAGCACCGCCACGACACCGGGGGCCAGCATCTGTGTCCGAGCAGCTTCGACATCCAGACCACCGCTTGCGGCAATCTCAAGGATCAAACCCGGTGCCGGAGTGCCATGGGACGCCCATCGCGGCTGCTCGCGCAGGACCGCTTCCAGCACGGGTTCGAACACATCCTGCATCCGCGCAGCTTCGAGAACACGGATCGCTTCCACCGAAGCGTCCCCGTGAAACGCGGTGTATCGAATTACGACACGGATCGCATCACCGTGCTCAGCCATGATCTCTTTGACCACGGGATAGAATGCGCGGCATGCCTCGCAAGCTGGATCGAAAAACTCGACAATCGTGACAGGTGCCGTTTCGGGGCCGAGGATCGGGGAATAGGGCCGGATCAGCACATCGTTCACTTCGGGCGCGACAGGGACTGCCTCTGCCATGGGTTGGGGGCGGGTGGCATACCAGGCCGCGCCGCCAAAACCTGCGGCGCCAACAGCCAGAACGGATAGAACGAGGCCGCGTCGATTCATGTTTGTTTTTCCTTCAGTGAAAGGGCCGACAGCATCCCGATCATCGTGAAGGCGACAAGCGCCAACAGCGGAATCGGAATGCCGAAGACCACCTGGTTGTCGTCGGTACAAGAGGGGCCGGTCGCCGTGCAGGGCTGGATCGCCTCGGGGATCAGCCCGACATAGAGGCCGATGTGATACAACGCCACTGCCGCCCCCCCAAGCGCCAGCGCAACGCCATAGCGCCCCACGCGGGGATCCTGCCACCACAGCCCGAGCCCAAGAACGATAGCCAGGGGGAACATGAAGGCGCGCTGGAACCAGCAAAGGACGCAAGGCGTTTGACCAAGCACCTCGCCAATAAAGAGCACGGCAAGCGATGCGATAAGCGCAATGATCCAAGCAAGAACAAGGGCCGCTTCTCCGGAAAGGCGGGTCATGGCAATCAGATCCTCTTTCTCAGATCCGCAAGGATCTCTTCGGCGGGTGTGCCGTAGGGCCAGGAATTGGCGAAGCCCGCCCGCGGATCAAAAAGAAACAGGTGCGATGTGTGCCCCATTGTGTATCCACCCGGCGCGGTGGCCTCCTCGATCCTCTCAAAGAAAATTGGGAAGGTCTCGGATGTTGCGGCGATTTGCTCCGGCGTGCCGGTCAGCCCGATGATCCCTGCGTCGAACAGGGGCACATACTCGGCAAGTGCCATCAGCGTATCCCGCTCCGGATCAATCGTTATGAAAATCGGCTGGACCTTTGCCGCCTCGTCGCCCAAGCCCTCCATCACGGCCGCGACTTCGGACAGTGTTGTCGGACATACGTCGGGGCAATTGGTGAAGCCGAAGAAGACCAACATCCAGCGACCTTTGAAATCTTCCTCCGTTTGGATCATGCCGCGATGATCGGTCAGTTCGAAATCAGCGAAGAGCGGTGGTTCATCCTCGGCTCGGGCAAGGTCGGCACGATAGTCGGACCATAGCAACAGCCAGATGAAAGCGAACGCTGCCACGCCCGCAAACACCCACAATACCTTTTGAAGACCTGAAAGCCTCACGCCGCTCCGCCCGAAATTGATTCTATGTTTTGTGTGTGTTTACATCCTCTAGCTACTGTAGGTTCAAGCATGATTCTGCATCTGCGACAGCGCGTCACGCACCTGTGAAGTGAAGGACCACCGGCTGACGCCGGAGGCATCACTTGGAGGAATGTAATTCCAGGTACTGCTTGATGACGTCGTCAGTCACGTTCCCCGATGTGGTGGAGAAATAGCCGCGCGCCCAAAAGCGTCTGCCCCAGTACCGCTTGCGCAGATCTGGGAACTCCATCTGGATTCGGCGGGATGAGCGGCCCTTGATGCGCTGCATGACATCGGACAGGGACAACTTCGGCGGAGTAGACAGGAACATGTGGACATGATCGCGTGCCAAAACGCCTTTTACGATATGGACACCCAGTTCGTCGCAAGTCTGGATGATGATTATACGGATCCGCTCGCGCATTGCGCCATGCAGAACCTTGTACCGGTACTTCGTAGCCCACACGACATGGTATCTGTGATAAAATCGCGTGTGCGCGGATGACGAGTAGCGCATGATCTTCCTCCCCGGAATTTGAAGCCATACTCCTTCGGGGCTTCAAATTCCGGGGAGGAAGATCAGAACAGATTCGCGGAAGCGGACCGGCTGGAAGCCGGTGGCTTCGATCCATTAGGTGGAAAGTCAATGTTCACTATTCAGCGCTTCAAAACCTGCCAACACTCAGTTTTCCCCTATTTCGTCTGACTCTAAGGGTGGCCATCAAGGGAAAATCCGAGCAGATTCCACTGAGTCAGATGCTTGAGGAAAACGGTCCCGCACACATTAAGCTGACAATCAGATGCACTGCAAGCATGGGTCATTTTCAAAGTTATCAGTTCAAAATAATGCTTGAACCTACAGCTACTGTAGGAGCTATGAACGTTGCGAATCATTGATGGGGTCCTGCTCACGGCATGCAAGCACGAAATACTTCAACCCGCTTGGTTTTCCGCCCGCTTTCACCCCATTTGCGATCCACCGAAGCGCAATGGGATACTCGAAGATCATGCTGAATTCAGCCGATGCGGGAACTTTGTCCGGCTAGGATGCAGAAGCGCTACTCAGGGAGATAGAAAAATGACGCCTGAAATCGGACAATTCGCACTGATCTTGGCGCTTGCTGTCGCGATGGTCCAAAGCATCCTGCCGATTGTCGGGGCAAGCACTGGGCGCGTGCTTTGGATGGAAAGCGCCAAAACGACTGCCGCGCTTCAGGTGACGCTGGTTGCCATAGCGTTCGGCGCACTCATGCGATCTTTTGTTGTCAGTGACTTCACAGTCCGCAACGTAGTGGAGAATTCCCACTCGCTGAAGCCGATGCTCTTCAAGGTTGCGGGCACCTGGGGCAGCCACGAAGGGTCTCTACTTCTATGGACTCTTATTCTCGTTATTTTCGGGGCTGGAGTCGCGCTGCTGGGCAGAAACATTCCGGCGGGTCTCAAGGCACGAACGTTGTCCGTTCAAGCCTGGATCAGCATCGGCTTCCTGAGCTTCATGCTTTTCACGTCCAATCCGTTTGATCGGGTTTTCCCGCCGCCTCTAGATGGCACGGATCTCAACCCGCTTCTGCAGGACATCGGGTTGGCGATGCATCCCCCACTCTTATATTTCGGGTATGTCGGCTTCTCTATCGTATTTTCCTTCGCAGTCGCGGCTCTGATAGAGGGTCGGGTGGATCCTGCGTGGGCACGTTGGGTGCGGCCCTGGACATTGACGGCCTGGATCAGCCTCACTGCAGGGATCGCCCTCGGCTCTTGGTGGGCTTACTACGAACTTGGCTGGGGCGGCTGGTGGTTTTGGGATCCGGTTGAAAACGCATCCTTCATGCCATGGCTTCTGGGCACTGCACTTCTGCACTCCGCTATTGTCACGGAAAAGCGGGATACGTTCAAAAGTTGGACTATACTTCTGGCGATCCTGACCTTTTCACTGTCACTTCTGGGGACATTTATCGTCCGGTCTGGCATTTTGACATCTGTTCACGCGTTTGCGGTTGACCCTGCGCGCGGCGTGTACATTCTCGGCCTTCTTGGTGTGACAATTGTGGGATCTCTGACGCTCTACGCATGGCGCGCGCCTCAGCTTGGATCGGGTGGCGTCTTTCGGCCAATCAGCCGCGAGGCTGGGCTTTTGCTCAACAACCTTCTGCTTGCGACCGCAACAGCGACGGTTCTTTTTGGAACACTCTATCCATTGTTTGTGGAAGCGGTGACTGAAGAAAAAATATCAGTTGGTCCACCATATTTCAACGCGACGTTTATTCCCTTCATGCTGCCCCTCGTCATCATCATGGGAGTTGGCCCGTTCCTTTCCTGGAAACGCGCTGATCTGCCCGGAATCTGGCAGCGGCTGCGTTGGGTTTTTGGTGTCGCGATTGGTGTTGCAGGGATCGTTTGGTACTTTCAAACAGACGGGCCACTGCTTGCTGTGGTCTCAATAGGGATTGCCGCCTGGGTTTTTGTTGCGACGTTGCGCGAATGGGCAATGCGCATCAAGCTCTTTGATCTACCGCTTTCTCAGTCTCTGCGTCGCGCGCGCAACCTGCCGCGCGCTGCGCACGGTATGACCCTCGCGCATCTTGGCGTTGCAATGCTTGTGCTTGGGTTCGTAGGTTCAACTGCCTGGAAGGAAGAACGTGTGCTATTCGCAGAACCGGGGACGACCGTGGAAATTGCCGGTTTTGAGGTGATATTCGACGGCGTCGAACAGTTGCGTGGTCCAAACTACATCGCACAACAAGGCCAGCTTCGCGTCTTGAAAGATGGGAGTGAGATTGCGAAGCTGCATCCGGAGCGCAGAAGTTATCCGGTCGCGGGCACTTCCACAACCGAATCTGCAATCCGATCAACCCTCGTCGGAGATCTCTACGTCACCATCAGTGAGCCCGCGGCCGATACGGCGTCGGGCGAATGGAATTTGCGCATTCTCTACGAGCCACTGGTCAACTGGATATGGATCGGAGCCACGATGCTGGTGCTTGGCGGGTCCCTTTCGCTATCGGATCGCAGGTTGCGGGTGGGAGCGCCGTCGCCAAAGAGCCAGTCGTCTGCGCTTCAGCCGGCGGAATGATATGATGAAGAAAATCCTTCTCGCGATCCCTGCGCTGGTCGCAGTAGTCTTGGGTGGTTTTTTGTTCTGGGGACTCAACCCTGACCGAGATCCTAATGCAATTCCTTCTGCTTTAATCTCCGATCCAGTACCGAATTTTGAACTGCCACCAGTAGATGGCACGAAGACACCCGGCCTTTCAGCCGCAGCCCTTCGCAGCATTGGCGAGCCGTTTTTGGTCAATGTATTCGCTTCATGGTGCGTGCCATGCCGTGCTGAGCATGCGGTGCTCTCCCGGTTTGTCGAACAGGACGGTATCCGGCTGATGGGGATCAACTACATGGACAAACCAGCAGATGCAGCCAATTGGCTGGATGAACTTGGCAACCCCTATGAGAGGATCGGATCAGACAGCGAAGGCCGCGTCGGGATTGAGTGGGGTATCTCCGGCGTGCCGGAGACTTTTGTGATCGATGGAATGGGGATCGTTGTCTATCGCTATGTTGGTCCCATCGTGACGCCAGAGGCACAGGCTGAAATTCGTGCTGCGTTGGCCGCAGCAGGTGGTCAATCATGAAAGGTTGGCTCGGTTCACTGGTGCTGGTGCTAGCGCTTTCCGCGACATCATCTGTGTGGGCAGTTGAACCCGATGAGCTGTTGGATGATCCGGTGCTGGAAATGCGCGCCCGGGAGCTCTCAAAGCAACTGCGCTGCGTTGTCTGTCAAAATCAAGATATCGACAGCTCAAATGCAGGTGTTGCCAGAACAATGCGCACGTTGCTGCGCGAACGCCTGATTGCAGGTGATACAGATGGCGAGATCACCGCATTTTTCGTAGATCGCTATGGTGATTTCGTCCTGTTCCAACCAAGGCTCAAACCCGCTACGTATCTGTTGTGGTTCGGACCTGCAGTTCTTTTTGCCATTGGGATTGGTGTTGTTCTAGTCACACTCCGGCGCCGAAGCACTGCGGTTCTTGATGGCGCTACTGATCCACTGAGTCCAGATGAAGAGCGTGAGTTCGAGGCCATTTTTCATAAAGATGAAGGACAGAAATATCCATGATTTGGTTGGTGTTTAGCGCGATGGCATCCATCACTGCCCTCCTGTTCTTGTCCGGTCTCTTTCGAACGGGCGAAGGCCTGAACAGAAAGGATGGGGCTTTGGCAATCCTCAAGGATCAGCTTTCCGAAATTGATGCTGATCAAGAGCGGAACCTGATTTCCGGTACCGAAGCCGCTGCGGCAAAGGTTGAAATCAAACGGCGCATTCTGGCCGCTGGTCGGCTTGCGATACGCAGGTCGTCGTGCGCAAGTGGGCGAAGCACCATCCTCGCATCGGCCATTGTCGTACCGTTGGTCGCCTTCGCTCTGTATTCGCAAATCGGCTCTCCGCACATCGAAAGCCAGCCTCTGGCGTCTCGCGCATCTGAAATCCTGGAAGCCGCAAACCTCGCAGAGTTGACCCAGAAATTAAAAACTCGTCTTGAAGCAGACGAGTCTGGTGGACCAAGCGATGGTTGGCTTCTGCTCGGTCAGACCTACATGCGCATGGCTCGCTACAATGATGCCGTGGATGCATTCGAACACGTCGCCGTTCGCGATAATGCGGGTATTGCTGCTCTATTACAGTTTGCCGAGTCTCTGATCGCAGCCGAGAACGGAGTGGTGACGCCGCAAGCGGAAAGAGTGATCGAACGGGCACTAGAGATGGACGCTGACGATCCGGGCGCGATTTTCTTCAGGGCCCAAGCCCTCGAACAGAATGGGGTTCCAGATGAAGCTCGGGCGCTTTTGATCGATCGTCTCAAGAGAGCGGATCGCGCCTATCCGTGGATGGAGGTTTTCGTCTCTTTCGCCAACCGGTTGGGAGAACAGGTCGAGAAATATCCTGTAAATCTCGCTGACTTTCTGCCAGAACCGCAGGATGTGCGTGGTCCCAGCGCGGCCGACATCGAGGCCGCCCAGAATATGCCAGTCGAGGAGCGCAGGGCTTTTGTCCGCTCCATGGTTGACCGCTTGGCGGCGCGATTGTTGGATGACCCAGACAATCTTGAAGGATGGCTTCGGCTTGCGGAGGCGTACAGTGTATTGGGCAACATTGATGCTGCTCAGAACGCTGCCAACAAAGCGCGCAACTTGGCAGAAAGCCTTCCGGAAACCGATCCTACGCGTGCCGCTATCACGGCCCGATTGGATCGGATCAAAAAATAGATTTGGGCCACGAGGTCACCGATACAAGAGCACTTTCTCCTCTCCTAAAACCAAACCGTTGCAATTTCTGCCTCTCTTGAGCAATGCAACGGTGCCGTTTCATCGTTTTGGGACAGCGCTGAGATTAGCAGTCGACAGCGCTTCGAGAACGGCATCCACGGATAGCAATTCGGATAAAATGATACCTTCAGGCGCATCTGGACCGTAAACGATGTTGAACGGAATTGCGTATCGGCCGTGCGCCTCGAGATAGGATTGGACTGTCGCGTCCGGTCGCGTCCAATCCGCGCGCATCGCAATCACGCCTTCCCCGCCAAGTGCTCCAAAAACTGGTTCACGATCCAGGACCAGCGTCTTGTTTGCTTTGCAAGTAATGCACCAATCCGCAGTAACGTCCACGAATACAGTTTTGCCCTGCGACACTTCACGCGCGATCCGGGACCGATCGAACTCGACCCAGTATGAAGCACTTGAGTTTGTTGCGTCAGCGGGCCTATTAGGCAGCAGTGCAGGGGCCGCCAATGTCATGCCTAAAATTGCGGTCATCCCCCACAGCAAACCTCTACGGGGCTGGACCTGATAGGCTCTTGCAGTCGGTACGATAAGCCCAAGGCCCAACAGCACCAAGCCTGTGAGGGTTGGCGACGTTACACCAATCAAGACCCAGCATAGCCATACAACGGTTCCGGCAAGCAACAATCCGAGAACAATCTTTAAGCTCATCATCCAGGGTCCCGGTTTGGGCAGTCGGGAGAGGAAACCAGGCCAAACGGCAGTCAGAATATATGGCAGTGCAAGCCCAATCCCCATCGCCGTGAAAACCGCAAGTATATCTCCTGCCGTGCCGGAAAGGGCGAAGGCAATGGCTGTTCCCAGCAAAGGGGCGGAACAAGGCGTTGCAAGTACCGCAGTCAGTGCGCCGGTGGAGAAGTCTTCGACATACCCCCGCCCAAAGCGGCCAGATAGCCGAGCCATCCAGCTACTTGGCAAGGACACTTCAAAAATTCCGAACAAGTTTGCTGAGAAGAGTCCAACAACGAGGATGAGTGCGATCAGAAAATATGCATTCTGAAATTGCATACCCCATCCAACGGCATATCCGAGCGTCTGAAGCGTTATGATCGAAAAGGCCAGCACCCACATGAAAGCAACAGTTCCGCCAGCCGTGGCGAGAAATCCGGCGCGCAATTGTGAGACGGAGCGATCCTCATTTCGGAGCGCCGATCCGAATTTAATCGATAGAACCGGCAAGACGCACGGCATTATGTTCAGGATCAAACCTCCCAGGAAAGACAGCAGTATAATAAGGAAGAACTTAACGTTATCCTGACTGGTTTCGGATACGTAGGGTGGAGAAGGCGCCAAGTCGGTGGTGTTCACATCATCGAATGTCACCGCGACGTCCTCGTCTACGACGGTAATTCGAAGGGAGGATTGTTCCTCGCTCAACGCAAGAATTGGGAAGCTTGCCCAAAGACCTGTTCGATCATCTGTGAGTCGGATATCGGGCGCGCCGAATACAGTGCCTGCACCAAATTCTGGAAAAACATCGGGATTGTTCCAGCCAGAAGGCCGCGTCATCTGAATAACCAAAGCTTGACCCTGCTTCAGCGCTGCGCCCGAGATCGCTATTGCACTTTCTGTTCCTGCGACAGGTACGCGAGCGGCCCATATCGCGATTTCGGTCGCGGCTTTAGCGTCGACGCCGGATCCCAATGGAACAGGGAGAGTCAGTTCAAACCTTTCCGGAACGCACACATTGGAGCAGATCAGCAGATTGACGATTGCCTTCAGCTCGGCTGACCTATCAGAGTTCACAAGCTGCAGTTGTAACGGAAATGTCACTTGCTTGGCGTAGCCGAAGTTTTCAATTCCGAAGGCTCGGAACCGCGTGGGTGCAGGCCAAAGGATTTCGACGTCTTCCAGGTTTGTGGACTCCTCCCAATCGATCTCCGGCGGCAGGCCAACCTCGCCCGGCGACCGCCAGTACGCTTTCCATCCTTCCTCCAGTTCAATCTTCAAACCCGCCGAAAGGAACCGCGACCCTGGGGCGATTCCCGCTTCCGCGACGATCAAGCGCGCAGTCAGTGCTTCGGAACGATATGCATTGGATTCCAAGGCGCGAACAGGGCTTGCCACTAAAACAAGAAAGAGTGCGAGACTGACAAGCAATCCTGACAAGGCTATACGCATATTCTGACCTCTTTTTTCTTCGCGCTCGGTCTCGGGAAGTTCCTGTAACGTGCTATTTCCTAATGCCTTTTGACGCCGTCAACCCCTTGTGCAGTGAGCCCATCCAAGAGTCCGAGTAACTGGGCAACAGCGCTGTTCGTTTGAACCTCCTGTACAACAGCCGTTCTTTTGAGAACAAATTTGATCCGCTCTCCATGTGGTCGCATTTGTAGGCTAGGGCCCCTTAAAGTTCAGTCATCAACCAGCTGTTCACGGTACTTCCGATAGGGAGCCTGTCGAGAGTCGAAGCTGGGCGATACAATAGTCAGCCCACAGGAACAGCCAGATGGAAACGAACGCGGCCACGCCCGCAAGCACCCACAATACATTTTGAAGACCTGAAAGCCTCACACCGCTCCGCCCGAAATTGATTCTATGTTTCTGTGGGTCTACATCCTCTAGCTACTGTAGGTTCAAGCGCGATTGTCATCGATCGGCCAACAATCACCGATCTGTGAAACTCAGGTGAAGCTTGTGATGCGCACTGCATAAAGCTACACCCACTGTAGGTAATGTGGAGAGCCTGAAATGCTGACGATTGGGACGCTTGCGAAGAAGACCGGAACGAAAGTGCAGACCATCCGATATTACGAGCAGATCGGGCTCATGCCTGAGCCCGGCAGGACCGAGGGGGGCCAACGCCGCTATGGCAATGCCGAACTCGACCGTCTTTCGTTCGTGCGGCACGCACGGCAACTGGGGTTCTCGCTGGATGCGATCCGCGAACTGCTTGATCTCAGCGACCATCCAGGAAAGTCCTGCGCAGAGGCGGATGCAATTGCCCGTCGACAGCTTAAGCAAGTGGAGCAACGACTGGCTCGGCTAGAGGCGCTGCGCACGGAGTTGAAGCGGATGGTGCATGAGTGCAGCGGCGGACAGACTTCTGATTGCCGTGTGCTCGAGGTGCTGCGCGACCATTCCGAATGCCTGACAGAGCATGAGGACATTGGCGCCTGAGCTATTTTGACCACCTTTGATCGGAACACAAGAAGCCCGGTGTTAGTTACTCATTGGCAATTCACTGAAATGGGACACCCGGCATGGCGGAGCAGAAAAACGCATCGGAAAGACGCACACTCTGGATCGTGCTGGGTCTCAACATCGGGCTGGCAATCGCTTTCTTCGCCTCGGGCGCATTCGGCGATTCAAGCGCGCTTATCGCCAATGGGCTCGACAATCTGTCGGATAGTTTCGTCTATGCAATCAGCCTCTTTGCACTGTCTCGTTCCGCCACATGGAAGAGCGGAGCGGCTAATGTTTCGGGCGGCCTGCTGATCCTCTTCGCCCTTGGCATCCTTTATGACGCCTGGCGCCGCTACGTTGGCGGATCGGATCCTATTGGCATCATCATGATCATCATGGCGCTGGTAGCGGCGGCGATCAACGCACTTTGCGTTTGGTTGTTGGCGCGGCTTCGCGATCCAGACGTGAACATCCGAGCGGCGAATACGTTCAGTTGGAACGACTTCGCGGCCAATCTCGGAATCGTCGCCGCAGGAGGGCTCGTGGCCTGGCTCGGTACGAACTGGCCGGACCTTGTGGTGGGCGTGATTGTCGCCGGTATCGCGGCCTGGGGTGGCGTCGGAATCCTGAAAGACGCGCATGGTGAACACCACAAGGCAAAGCACAATGACGACCA
>NZ_CH902587.1:21517-50133 GCF_000152845.1 Roseovarius sp. 217 | reverse complement strand
TACAGTGACTGTAGCAACTACATGTCTGTGAACGATCGAGGAGATATCCGTGAACCCCGCCGACCGTCATTTGGCCAAACCCGGCTGCTGGATTTGACGCGCTTCAATAGCAAAACTGATCGAAGAGCGCGGCTGGGCAGAACTTCACCGTTACAACCGAATTGGGGCCATCTACGATTTCGTCCGAAACGAGATTGCCTTCGGCTACAACCGCGCCGACGACATTCCTGCCTCTGCGGTACTGGCGGATGGTTACGGGCAGTGCAACACGAAAGGTACGCTTCTCATGGCACTGTTGCGCGGCTTGGGCATTCCCTGCCGACTGCACGGTTTCACCATCCACAAGGCGCTTCAGCGCGGCGTGGTGCCCGAATTGGTCTACCCCCTCGCACCGGCCGAAATCCTTCATTCATGGGTCGAAGTCGAAACCGATGAGGGATGGATCAATCTGGAAGGCTTCATTCTGGACGCGCACTTCTTGCAGACGCTTCAGAAGGAGTTCAGCGACACAGAAAGCCTTTGCGGCTACGGGGCCGGAACGGATTGCCTGAGCGCGCCACCAGTCAGTTGGAGCGGCGGCAGCACTTACATTCAGAAAACAGGTATCATTAATGATTTCGGAACCTTCGATGCACCCGACGACTTTTATTTGAAATATCGCCAGAGCTTCGGATTCGCGCGTGACCTGCTCTATCGCCATGTCCTTCGGCAATGGATGAATGCACGGGTGCGTGCGATTCGCCGGGGAGTTTTGCCACGGGTCCCGGGTCTCAGTCGGCCCAATCATAGCCACGAGGAGACAAATCGTGCCGCATGATCACGGCCACGCCCACATCGATCCTGAATCTGGTGATCAACGGGTCGCCATCGCCATCTGGGCCAACGGCCTTCTGACAGTCGCGCAGATCGTCGGCGGCATTCTGTCAGGGAGCTTGGCGCTGATTGCGGATGCGCTGCACAATTTCTCGGACATGGCGTCACTGGTGATCGCCTTTGCCGCCCGCAAAATCTCGCGACGGCCCGCAGACGAGCAGATGACCTTCGGCTATGGGCGAGTCGAAATCGTTGCAGCCCTCATCAACTACACGACCCTGATCCTGATCGGCCTTTACTTGATCTATGAGGGTGGCATGCGCATGATCGACCCGCCCGAAGTCGCGGGTTGGACCGTGGTCATCCTGGGCAGTGTGGCGCTGTTCATCGATACCCTCACCGCGTGGCTGACCTATTCGATGCAGAAAGGCAGCGTGAACATCCGGGCGCTGTTCCTCCACAACCTCAGCGATGCGCTGGCGTCTGTGGCCGTGATCGTCGGTGGCGTTCTCATCCTTCTCTACGATGTCCGCTGGGTTGATCCGGCGATCACCATCGGGATTGCCGCCTATATCCTCTGGCTCGCCTTCAGCGAGATCGGTGGCCCGATCCGCACCCTGATGTTGGGAAGCCCGCCCGATATCGACACGGACAAGGTTATCGCGGCCGTGGAGGACGTGGACGGAGTCGAGGAAGTTCATCACGCACATTTCTGGCAGATGCAGGAGCATCGTGCGGCGCTCGATACCCACGTCGTAATCGCCGAGGACCGCTGGGATGACCTCGAAAACATCAAGACGGCAATCAAGACCCGCCTCGACGAGGAATTCGGGATCGACCACTCAACGCTGGAGTTTGAACGCTCAGCGACCAAACATCGGGACGCACACAGGTATGGTCATGGGTGACCTCAAAACCGTGGTTCTCGTGCTGGGTTGTGCGGCCAATCTGTTGCTGGTCGCGGGTATACTCTGGTCCATGTTCCAACCGGAGCGACGAGTCTGGCCGCCGATTCACTCTACAGGAGCCCACAAGATTGTCGTCTGGGGACTTACGTGCGTCGGCTTCGGATCTGCCATCGTTTTGGCTCTGCTAGAATGGGGTGAGCTCGACTTCCCATGGATCATACGTTGGGGTCTAGGGCTTTGTCTGATCGTTCTGGGCAATGCCGTTGTCTGGTCCGGTGTGATGCAACTTGGGATGGCGGCGACGAGTGGTGATGAAGGCGTTCTGCGGACCCGTGGCCTTTACCGGTTCTCCCGCAATCCTCAGTATGTGGCTGACATGGCGATCCTCATCGGGATCGGACTGCTCTCCGCCTCGATCCTCGCGTGGCCAGTGATTATCACCGGCGTTACTGCATTGGCACTCGCGCCCTTCGCTGAAGAGCGCTGGTTGATTGATCGCTACGGGGAAGCTTACCGAGGCTACCTCCGCACAACCCGCAGGTTTCTCTGACAGCATAAGGACAGCTGATCTCACGGCTTTGTGAGTGGCAGCCTGTTGAAGCTCTAGTGGGTGGAGGTCCGAGAATAGTCCAAACAGATAAAATTTGAGGTTTTCATGATGAAACGAGCGAACGACATGTCAGTCACGCGCAGGGCTGCGCTCCTGGGGGCCGCCGCAAGCGGCTTGGTTCTCGGAACCGGCAGGGGAGTGGCACAGACAAACGAGGGTCTGGCGACACCGGCGGTGCGAAGCAATATTTCCGGGTTTAGGGTTGCGTCCTGGCAAGATCATTTTGACAACCTGCGGAATGGCGCGATTCTCTGCGACATTGACTCCCGCGCGGTGCAGTTCTGGTCGGAAGACGAAAACGTCTACAAGCTTTACCCCTCCAGCGTCCCTCTTACGGAGGAGTTGACGCGGCGCGGTTACACCGAAATCGTTCGCAAGGTGGATGGCCCGAGCTGGCGACCTACGCCGTCGATGAAGGAGCGCAATCCCGAATGGCCGGATTTCGTTGGCCCTGGCCCCGACAATCCCCTTGGAACACACGCCCTTTATCTGTCATGGCAGTACTACCGCGTTCACGGCACAGTGACACGCGCAAGATCCGTCGACAATCCGTCCAACGGCTGCCTCCGGCTCTACAACGAACATATCCGAGAGTTTGTTTGGAATAGCCGAGAGTTGGTACACTCAGGTATAGTTTGTTCTAAGGCGCGAAAATTTTAAATATGCGAATTCATCTTGGCTTACTTCTCCCAGCAGCGTTTTTGTTGGGAGCGTGTTCCGCTTCTATTCCTGGCGGGCCCGACACTGCACAAAACAGACCACTGCCGGAGGCAGTCGTCGCTATGGCCGCAACGGGTCAGGATCTTCAGTCCGCGCGCCTTTTGCCGGAAGACGGCTGCTACTGGTATCTGCACAACGGTCCCGTGGAAGTTACCCTGGTGCCGCTCCGAACCCCTCGCGGAAATCCGATTTGTACCGCGCCGGCGGCCTAGCGGGGTTCAGTAATCCGAAGTGCTCCCCGGCTAGGATAAACTCCCGTCACTTTCCCTGACCGATGGTGCTTTGGTACACGGCCTCAGCTTCCCGCAGTGACACTGTCCTCGGCCGAGTAGAGGAAAGCCGTCGAACCAATATCGACGTTGGGATAAAGCTCGTTTATGTGCGCCATGACCATTCTGACGCAGCCGGAACTTGCACGACCGCCAATGCTTCTCGGCTGTGGCGTACCGTGAATGCGGAGATAAGTGTCCCGGTCGCCGAGAAAGAGATAGAGAGCTCGCGACCCAAGCGCATTCTTAGGTCCGGGCTCCATACCGTCGGCGATATCAGCGTAGAGTTCTGGGTCGCGGTCGATCATGTTCTGCGTCGGCTGCCAATGCGGCCATCTGACTTTACGCTTGATCGTGTATGTACCTGGTTCGTACAGATCACCACGAGCAATGGCGACGCCATAGCGCATGGCAGTCCCGCCCTCCTCGATGTGATAAAGGTAGCGCGCAACCGCATCGACATGAATGTCGCCCGGTGTCAGCCCGTCTTTCGCGGCCACCCGGGTCGGGAGAAACCGCGGATGTAAGCCCCAGGGGTTCGAGGTTGCCGGGTCAAAGCCGGGCGGCGTCACCTGTGCGTCCCAGGCAACCTTCTGCGATTCGGTCGGCCAGGTATTTGCCAGCACCGGGCTGGCAACCGGAGCAGAAAAGAGGGCGGCGGTGGTCATCACGAAATGTCGTCTAGTCAGCATACTATACTCTTCCAGCTTTGTCTGGCGAATGCCGTGACACGAGAACCGGCGTTTAATGTACCATAGAACCTCTACCAACTAGAGCTTCAAGGAGTTTCTTCTGACACAGATTGATTGCTCGGCTTCTACATCTTGTCGCGTGGTCGATGGCGATTATTCGAGCACTTAATGTAAATTACAGTCGTATTTTACATAACCTTGATTATGGGTGAAATATACTTAATGTTGCGTTAGTATATTATTGAAGGTAAGATGGTGTCCGACAAAGGGGCCCCTACCATGCGCTTTCAACTCAAGAGACTGTCGCTATGCCTAACCGCAGCAATCACTTTAGCGGCTGGTTGGCTGCCGAGCATCACAAAGGCTCAAACCTACCCAATCGACTGCGCAATCCTCCTCTGTCTGTCCGGGGGTTGGCCCGCTTCCGTGCCTTGCAGCCGTGCCCGCGCCGAGTTTATTCGTCGCATCACGCCATGGCCTGTAGAACCACCACTGCAGATTTGGCGCTGTCCTATGGGCGCATCTTATGAGACCGAACGGCATCCGAGCAATGTAGGCCGGATCTTCGAAACCTTGTTTCACGCCAAGGACTATTCGCCCCACCAATCGTTTCCAGGCAATGATGTTGCCGTCCAAACAAAATCAACAAATGCCGTTTGGCGCTCTCCAGAAACCGGAACGGGCGGCATTCCAGCAGACTTCGTGCTTCGCCTTGTTCAGGATCGTGCTGATATCGATATCAGCGGTCCGGAGTTCAATTTTGTGCGGTCCATCCGCGTCTTTGACGTTCGCTATGCCCGCCAGCACGAATCCGGGCGAGATGGGGATTGCAACCGAAGTGCGACCGTGGTCCTCGGCACATATGGGACCCAAGGTGACTTCGCGTGGCAAAGGTCTTCCGTCACTGCCCTTCCTTCGGCTCACGTAGGTCTTGAACGCTGGGGCGAGCATTGCCCTGGCATTTATCACCGATCCGTCTTCGTCGATTGGCGTGACTATGAGGGCAACTACGGGTTCGAGCAGGTGAACTACTGACCTGCCGCCACGTAGATTTGTCTCGGAAGACGGCTTCTTTGGCGTGTACGACCGCACCGCATACGCGTCGCGGTCCACATGCTGTTTGGCGTTTCGGCAAACACTGCGGGTTCGCTCTGTTCACCTGTCGTCGCTTCTTCCGATCCTCGTCAGCGCATCGAAGTCGATTTCTTGCTTCTGTTCGTCACTTATATCCGGCCGGGTTTCCGATACCGGCTGGGGCCCTTGGACGTCCCACATCACCGCATGTGAGCCTGTACTCCAGCGATAAACCCAACCAACAACACTGCACCCATCGGTCCCGATCAGATTGGCGATCGCGACGCCCTCACCCTTATCATCGTTCACTGTTTACTGACTTCCTGCACTGTGGCGCTGCGAAATGCGGCGTGTGGTTGCAGAGTGTTCACTACGACCATGCACCAGCCTTCGTTGATTTTGGCTACCTGGTCCTCGATGAGGGAATGATCATCAGACCGGGAAAATGGGTTCCGGTTTTCTCAACAATTCATTGGCTTTAAATCCTGTGGTCGGGCTCCGTGGCGGCTTCAACGATCGCCAGAACCTCGAACGGGTCAAAGCCGATGGCGCGCGCCAGAACGACCAGCTCGACAACGTCGACCCGGCGCTGACCGCTTTCAAGGCGGGCAATGAGGGATTGGTGGCATCTGAGCTTGGTCGCCAATTCATCTTGGCCAAGGCCTGCCTTGATCCGAGCGTCGACCAACGCCTGGCAGAGTGCCACCTGCCCTTTGCTTCTGATTGTTTTTGCCACGCGTCACATACCTTTTGTGACGTCGCTAGCGGATGAAATCTGTTATCTAAAAAGTAGATATTTGAGGGTGTTATCGGCGTCTGGTTTCCATGGGCTGCAAGTCTGATGCTCCCGAGGTTGCCCATCAATCCCCTACCAATTGCAGAAATCGGCCATAGTCTTCACTGACTTCGCGCGCTTCCTCGAAAGCACGGGCCCGTTCACCGTCGAGGCAACGGAAGTAGCTCTGGATATCCTGGATGTAATCTTCGAAATCGCCACGGATGATGTCTGCATAGTCCCGCGCTGCCTGCGAATCGCTTGGCAGAAAAGGACGGGCCGGGGCGAAGCAGGATTCTGCGAAACCCGCGCCAGGGACAACCAGGAGTATCGATACAGCCCGCAATAGGTGTTGGCCTCTCAACCTTGGGTTTCTCAAACCTGTTATCTCCTTGATCGCAGACACTGGCCGTGACTAGTGTTTGCGTGACCAAACTACAGCTAAAGCACGATATTACATCTTGCGGTTGTTATTATACTATCGTAACTCTGGGCTTCAAGTGGGAATGCCTAGGGTCGCGCCATTGGAGAAAGCGTGAGCCGGGCCATGAACTGGGACATCGAAGCACCAAATGTGGTTACGGAAGCCAGGTTCCGCGAGCTCGTGGAAAGCGGCTATAGCGCAGAAATCCTGTGCCAGGAGTCGGCACATAAGAAAGGCCCCAGCTATTATGGGGTCTGGATCATGCGCGTTATCTCTGACGACGGCGTCGAAAAGCTCCTCGTCACCGCCCGCACGCGGACGACCTACAACGATATCAAGATCCGCGAGTTCAAGACGATCTCCGGCGTGGTGTCTTTCTTCATTGGCCTTGGCTTTACGCATGTCGACCTGCCGCTTGAAGCGGGGACAAGCCGCACGCATAAACTCGCCCCGTCAGACAAAGCCCCATCAGACTTGGGCACTGGCAACTAACCTCGTCTGTCTCTGGCTGGTCGCAGCACCTGCCTCAGCGCAAATGGTCCTGATCATGGAGAGCGACGGCTCTCTGACCCCGTCGCAGTCTCAGAGCGGTTTTGCTCGAAACTACAATGACGGCGTTGGTCTGGGATCGGCGTCCGATGGTTTGGCCATTCTTGGTGAGACTGAAGCAGCTTCCGAACTTGACTCGCTGAGGCTTGCGGCACTCGCCCAGCCAGCACCCCTGCCCCGCGCAGACGTTCTCTTGGGCATCGAGGCAACAGCCCTGCGCTATGTCGGCCATCCCGGCCTGCGCCGCGCGGGACTGTCCGTCACGGATTGGCTGGCTCTCTACCGGGCCAATATCGAGGTGGAAAGCGCCTACAGGCAGAATGCCGTCTCGAGCGCGGGCGCCATTGGTCTGGGCCAATTGATGCCTGCTACTGCCCGAGATCTCGGTGTGGATCCTCATGACGCGCTGCAGAACCTCGACGGCTCCGCCCGCTACCTGACAATGATGCTGGAAAGCTTCGGCGATCCGCATTTGGCGCTGGCAGCCTACAACGCCGGGCCGGACGCCGTACGCCAGTACGGTGGCATTCCCCCTTACAGAGAAACCCAGAACCACGTGGCCCGCGTCATGGCTGTCGTGGCCCGATTGGAAGGATCAAATTCATGATGTCCCAACCTTTTTGGAAATCATTCCTCAAAACACTTATCGGCAATGTCACGAGAGCGCGCAGCGCGGCAGTGCATTGGCGATTCCGCTTTTTCCAAACAAGTTGGATTTCAAACCTCTTTGTCGCCTCGCTGGCGCTATTCCTGCTGATTGCCGAGCCCGTCCTTGCACAGAGCATCGATCTCTCCCCGATCCAGAGCTTGTTGCAGGGCATTGTCGATGCGCTGACCGGCCCTCTTGGTGTGGTCATCGCCACACTCGCGGTCCTCGGCGTTTTCTTGAGCTGGTTCTTCAACATCATCGACCTGCGCCAGGCGCTTTGGGTTCTCGTCGGGATCGCCGGTGTTGCGGCCGCCCCCACCATCGTTGCCGCGGTCTTTGCCGGTGGCTGAGCGCGCGCCTCTCTTCCTCGGGCTTGTGCGCCCGCCCAAGCTTCTGGGCCTGCCAATCATGTATGCGATGGTCTGGCTCTTTGGCTCGGTGCTCTTGTTCGTGTGGGTCCAGCACATCGCAGTGCTGGCTGTCGCCGTCCTGCTCTACCCTGTGCTTTGGAAGGCCGCGGATTGGGACCCGCGTTTTATCGACGTGATGATGACGGCGCTGCAGGAAACGCCACCCACGCGAAACCGCAGCATCCATGGCGGGGACAGCTATGCTCCGTGATGAACCCCGCACCGAGCCGCTGGACCTCCGCACGATGACGCCGGATTGGTATGCGCGCGAGACCCGCCTCGCGCATATGCTGCCCTATGTGAGCCTCGTCGACGACCAGACCGTGCGGACCCGGGTGAACGAACTCTTCCGGTGCATCCGGCTCGAGGGGATCAACAGCTACACGACCGACGATGCCTATCTCGACAAGGTGACGGCACTTTTTGCCCGCATCGTCGCGCAGCTCGGGCCGGAATTCAGCTATTACGTCCACAAGGTCTCCAAGGCCGTCAAACCGGAACTGGACCCCATTCGTGAGGACAGCTTCGCGGGCGAGGTGGACCGGCGATGGCGCGCGAAACTCGAGACCAGCGGGCTCCGCGACAAGACGCTGACGCTCACCGTCATTCACCGCCCGCCCCCGAAAAGCCTCCTGCCGTTCCTGAGCCGCAGCGCGCCGGACCGACTGAAGGAGGAGACCCGCAAACGCCTGCAGCGCCTCGGTGAGGCCGTGAACGTCTTCCTGTCCGGCCTCGCAGAGCTCAAGCCGCGCATGCTCTCAGCCGGATCGGGAGAGTTGGTGGGATTCTTGGGCGCGCTGAACACGGGCACCGAGCTGCCGCTCTACCCGGCCAACACCTACGGCTTTTTGTCCTTCAACGTCGCCAATACCCGCGTAACGTTCCACGGTGACCATTTCGAGCTTTCCGAGGGCGTCGTGGGCCAACGCTACGGCAAGAGCTTCACCATCGGAGAATACTCGGAAGGCACCTCCTGCACCATGTTCGACATGCTGAACCTGCCGGTCGACATGATCGTGACTCACTCTTTCACACCGATCAATTCGAACCTCATGGCAGGCCGGATCAAGCGGCAAAAGCGCCAGATGCAGGCCAGCCAGGACGCGGCTCTCTCGCTGATGCAAGCCCTCGACATCGCCGCCGATGATCTCGAGGCCAAGCGCCAAAGCTTCGGCGAGCATCACATGGTCGTGACGCTCTTTTGCGACACGCTCGAAGAACTGCAAACCCTCAGCGCCGAGATCGTGAACGCCGCCGCGACCGAAGGCGTGAAGATGATCGGTGAGCGGGTCGCCGCAAAGGCCCATTACCTCAGCCAGCATCCCGGCAACCAGCCCAAGCGCGTGCGTGCCAGCGCCGTCACCAATCGCAACTTCGCGGATTTTGCGGCCTTTCACCGGACACAGCTCGGCAAACCCGCCGCGAAAACCCCATGGGGCCGGGTCGTCACATATTTGCCCACGCCGGAGCAGAGCGCCTACCGGTTTTCCTATCACGAGCAAGGCTCGCCCGACAAAGAACCCACCAGCGGCCATACCCTGATCATGGGGCGGCCCGGGTCAGGTAAGTCTGTGCTTTCGGCCTTCCTGATGACCCAGGCCCGTCGCGCGGGCGCCCGGGTCTTCATCTTCGATTACCGTCTTGGTATGGAGATGGCGGTCCGCGCGAATGGCGGGCGCTATGCCTCCCTGAACGCCGGCCAGCCCACGGGTCTCAACCCGCTCTGGACAGAGACCGATGCGCGCGGCACCGCCTGGCTCTCGGACTGGCTTGCCACGCTTCTTTACCGCGCCGACAAGCCGCTCACACCGGCACAGACCAATCGCATCCAAGAAGTAGTGCGCCAGAACGCGCAGGCCTCCAATCCGGCCCTGCGGAACTGGCGGGATTTCGCATCGCTTTTTGTTTCCACCGATGATGGCGGCGATCTGCAACAGCGCCTGCTCGAGTGGACCGAAGACGGCCGCTATGGCTGGATCTTCGGGCAGAGCCTTGAGGACACTTTTTCACTCAAAGGCGATGTCGTGGGCTTCGATCTGACCGGCATTCTCGACAGCGAGGCCGACAAGGAGCGGATGGCGGTTCTCTCCTATCTTTTCCGCCGGGTCGAACGCGAGATCGAGGATCGCCGCCCCACCATCATCGTGATCGACGAGGCCTGGAAGGCCCTCGACAACGCGTATTTCGCCGAGCGACTGTCGAACTGGCTGGTGACCGCGCGCAAGCAGAACACGGTTGCCGTGATGATGACGCAATACGCAAGCCAGCTCGAGCGCACCCGGACCGGCAAGACCATCGTCGAAGCCGTTCCGACGCAGATCCTGCTGCCCAATATCCGCGCGCAGCCTGCGGACTACGCCATGCTGAACCTCACGGAGAAGGAGCTCGACGTCCTTCTCAACACGGGCAGCAACAGCCGTTTGGCGCTGTTCCGCGACGATCAGGGCTCGATCGTGGTCGATGCCGATCTCAGTGCTCTCGGGCCCAATCTCACGATCCTTGGCGGCATGGAAAAGGGCGAAGCGCTTGTCGGCGCCGATTACCGCGACCGCCCGGACTTCTGGAGGCTTTCATGATCCGTATATGGCGTTTCGAGATTTCACCAATAAATCCTGCATCGTTTTTCGCGTTCGAGCGAAGCGAGAGGCAGCGAACAAACGATTCAAGACAATCTCGAAACGCCAAATTGTTGGCTTTGGCTGCGCTCGGCGCGCTGGCCTCCTGCGCCCAGTACCAGGAACCGCAGGCGAACTGCTTCACATTCCTCGCGTCCACGGCACCCGACGCGCCTGATTGCACCTTTACGCCTCTAGATGCGCCGGAGGGCGACATTGAAGTCTAGCCTGCCTCATATCCTGGCACTTTGCCTGCTGCCCGGTCTCGGCATCGCCCAAGGCGTGCCGACCAATGACAGTGGGCTGACCGCGCGCGACATCGTCGAGACCGGCGACCGCGAAGCAGACTTGGCTGTTCAGGCCGACAAGCTTGCCGTGCGCGAACTCATCGCCGAGATCGAACGGGAGCAGCTTGAAACCCTGCAACGCATCCTCGATGCCCAGACCAGCTTCGGCGGTCAGGGCCTGCCGGCTATGGTCTCGGGGCTGGAAAGCGGCAGCGGGGATCCGGCCCGGTCAGTCGAGGCGGTCTATGGCAATGCCGACATCGACCCCAATCCCGGCGGTGCGCAGATGTTCGGCGACGCGTCTGAGACCATCGAGCAGCTCATCATCCGCGTGGCTCAAGAGACCAGCGGCTTTGCGGGTGTTGGCCGCGCAGGGCTCTCCCCCGTCCAGTGGCGCGCGCTGCTGCAAGCGCTGATCTGGCAGGAAAGCCGGTTTACGATTGGGGCACGGTCTCCCGTCGGCGCCTATGGCCTCACCCAGATCATGCCGGGCACGGCCAGCGATCTGGGCATAAACCCGGAATATTTCGACAGCCCCTACCTTCAGGTGCATGGCGGCGCGCGCTATCTCGCGACCCAGCTCAACACATTCGATGGCAACATCATCAACGCCCTCGCGGCCTATAACGCCGGACCCGGCCGGGTTTTCGAGTATGGCGGCGTGCCACCCTTCCGCGAGACCCAGCACTACGTGTCGGTCATCCCTGAACGCTACAATCTCTATCTGAGCCGTATCGGCGGGATCGAAGCGCTTGGCACGATCGACCCCGCGCTTCTGGCCAATGCCAACCTCTCAATCACCGGGCACGGTGCCGCCTTCTATGGCAACAACTCGCCCGCCGCGATCAGGCAAGCCGCCCTGCGTATTGCGGATATCGTCGAACGGATTTCCGAAACTGAAGACGTGCAAGAAAGCATCGCACTCAACACCTATGCCCGCGCCGAACTCGTGCGGTTGGTCGCCGCCCGCATCCGGCTTCAGGCGGCTCGGACGCGTGTCCTGAGCGCAGAAGAATTGGCGCAGGCCAGCGCCCGCATGGCCGAGGGCGCGTTCATGGAATTTACGATTAGGGAGATTGAATGATGGGACATCTGCTCTTGAGGACAGCTTTGGCCACGACACTTGGGATCGGTCTGCATCTTGGCGCCCTATCCCCTGCCCTCGCGCAAGGCGTGCCCGTCGTCGACACCCAGAACATCGCGCAAAACATCCAGCAGCTCCGGCAGATGATCGAAGACGAGATCCTGCAGAACGAGCAGCTGACGCAGCTCCGTGAACAGCTCGGCCTTCTCACGGACCAACTCGCGGAGCTGCAAAGAACCTATGAAGCGCTGACCCGCCTTGCCGAGCTTCCAGAAATCATCCGCACCGAGATGGAAGACGAACTCAATGGCCTGCTCGACCAGGAGTTCGGGGACATCCTCGCCACGATTGAGGCGATCAAGACTGGGGATTTCTCGGGCCTCTCGGGCTCCGGCGCAGGCGAAATCGAAACCCAGATGGATCGGGTGCTGGCCGATCTCGGATTTGACGACGACACCCTCTCGGAAATGGCCACGAGCGGCAATCCCGGGGCCAACCGCGTGGCGACGCAGGCCACCACCGGTGCCCTTGTCTCGGCGGCGGCCCAGAACAGCTATGAGGATGCCGGCCAATCGCTCGAGCGGGTAGACCGCCTTGTCGGGCTCATCGACGACATGGACGAACTCAAGGAAAGCATCGATCTCAACACGCGCGTGACCGCGGAGCTCGCAATTGCGCTGGTCGCCATGTGGCAGCTCGAAGCCATCCAGACCGTGGGCGATGGCACCGGCGGCGTGATCGATGCCGCCACCATCGCCGAAGAGCAGCGGTTCATGGATTTCACGCTGCCCGAGCTGCGGGCAGACTGATCGTGGGGGCATGACGGGTGGCGACTGAACAAGAAATCATCGAAGAAGAACTGGTCTATGGCGCGCTGCGCCGCGAACGGCTCTGGCAACGCCTTGGCCTGATGGGCCTTGTCTTCGGCATCATCGGCTGTCTGAGCGCCGCGACTGTCTCGATCCTCGATGTCGACCCGCCCCCCGTCGTTGTTCCCTACGATCCCGCCACTGGTTTTGCCCTGCCCGAGGCCTCGGTGGGCGCGACCTCGGTGACCGCCAACCAGGCGATCATCGAGGCAGAAGTCTTCCGCTATGTGACCGATCGAGAGGTCTATAACCAGCTCGACAACGATCTGCGCATTCGCAGCGTCCTGCGCCGCTCGGACGGGGCCGCCGAGAGCGGGCTGCGCCAGATCTGGAACAGCGCAAATGAGAACTATCCGCCGACCGTCTATGGCCCCAATGCCCGGCTCGACGTGGAAATCCTCAGCATCAACCGGATCGGTACCAACCGCGCCACCGTGCGCCTGCGCAAGCGACTGACATCTATCAACGGTGCCCAGACCGGGCTCTTCACCGCCACGCTTCTCTTCGAGTTCCGTCCCGAGACCCGCCGGTCCATCGATGAGGTCTGGACCAACCCGTTTGGGTTCACCGTGCTCGAATATTCCATCCGCTCCGACAGATTGGAGAATTGAATTTGTCTCTCGCTCGATTAGTCGTTTTGCTCATTACTGCAGCGCTCCCGGCTCTGGTCGCAGCAGAGGCCATTCCGCGCGGCGGCCCCAATGACAACCGGGTACGCTTGGCCACTTACCAGGACGGCCAGGTCTATCGTCTCAATGTCTCGCTCACCCATGTGACCACCATCGAGTTCGGCGAAGGTGAAAGCATCCGCTCGATCATCGCAGGCGACACGGAGGGTTTCGAGATCGACGGCGTGCCGGGCGGCCAGGCCTTCGCGATCAAGCCCGTGGCGCGTGGTGTCCATACCAATGTGACGGTCTATACCAACAGGCGCAGCTACTATTTCAACGTCGAGGAGGTCCGCAGCCCGACCTTCTACGTGGTGCAGTTCCGCTACCCTGACGACGCTGCGCGCCCGGCCCGGGCCATCGCCGCCCAAGCACCGAACTACAATTACGGCGCCAGCGCGCGGACCGAGTTCACGCCAACGCGGGTCTGGGATGACGGGACGTTCACGTATTTCGCCTTTCCAAGAAACGCACCTGTGCCAGCGATCTTCCGCTACGCGGGCGGCCGTGAACGCACGGTCAACACGCAAACCCCTGAGGACGGCGTGATCCGAGTCAGCGGCGTGAACCGCCAATGGGTCCTGCGACTTGGCGAAGAGGTGGTCTGCATCGAGGCGATCGCGCCCGCGGAGGCCGCCTCATGAGCGATACGGAGAACACTGAGCTGGAAAAGCGCCTCGCCGCCCTTGAGAAAGGCAGTGCCCGCGCCCCCATAGCGGCGCAGCGCCGGTCGCCCATTCTCGCGCTGATCGTGGTCCTCGTCATCGGCGCCGGTGGTGCCCTGCTTTATCTCCTCTCACAGCCCGACGAAGAGGAAGCCTTGCCGACGGCCACCCCGGACGTCTTCCAAAACGAGGGGGACGGCTTTGGCACCATCGAGACCTTGCCCCCGCCCGAGCCCGAGGTGGTGTTCGTCGCACCCGATCCGGTCGAGCCCAATGCCGAGCTTCTGGCGCAGATCACCGCCCTGCAGGCCCAGATCGAAGAATTGCGCAACGCTCCCGAACCGGTCGTCGAGGAAGACACGGCCGCCGCAGAGGCGATCGACGCGCTGACCGCTCAGATCGCTGCGCTGCAAGCTGCATCGGAAGCCGCACAGCAGCGCTTCCAAGATGAACTGACGGCGCGGGATCGCAGCCTCGAGCAATTGCGCATGGATCTGGAGCTGGTCCAACTCGAAGCCAATCGCCCGCAACCCGCCCCAGCCGGGCCCTCGGAAGACGAGCTGCGCGCACGCGAGCAAGAGCGACTGCGCCGCGAGGAAGAAGCCCGGCGCATGGCCGAGCTGGAGCGCCGCGCCGCGGAGGAACGCGCCTTCCAGGAGCGGCGCATCGCCTCACCGACCATCGCCTTTGGCGGTGCCTCCGGAGCGAATGAAACGGCTCTGACCGAACGCACTTTTGGCGAGGTGACGGATTTCGTGCTGAACGGGGCGTTGCCCTCCACCGTGACGCAGGCCGAGGTGATCGCCAATCCCTCCAACACCATCATCCAGGGCACCATGATCCAAGCCGTCATGGAAACTGCCCTCGACAGCTCCCTGCCCGGCCAGACCCGTGCCGTAGTGTCCGAAGATGTCTACAGCGTCGATGGCGCGCGCCTCCTGATCCCGCGCGGATCCCGTCTCGTCGGGCGCTACCGCGCTGGCGTCGATATCGCGCAGCGCCGCGTCACGATCGCCTGGGACCGGATCATCCTGCCCGACAACCAGACCGTCCAGATCAGCTCCTTCGGAGGTGATGAACTGGGCCGTTCTGGCGTCACCGGTTTCGTGGACACACGCTTCGCCGAGCGTTTCGGGTCGGCCGCCCTGATCTCGCTGATTTCCGCCACACCAAGTGCCGCCGCCTCCGAGGTCCAGGATGAGACTGCCGCCGACGCTCTCGAAGACGTTGGCGATGATCTGGCAGATGCCACGGACAGCGTCATAGGCGATTACCTCTCCATCGGCCCCGTCATCTATGTCGACCAGGGCGCGCGCGTCACTGTCATGGTCGACCGCGATCTGGAGATATTCTGAGCCCATGTCGCTGAGCTATCTTGAAACCTCGCTCGACCGGATCGACGCCGCCGCCCGCGACGATGTCATCGAGATCTGCATCAACCCTGATGGCACCTGCTGGGGCGAATTCCAGGGCGATCATTTCATGCGGGCGCTGGATCAAACGCTGACCGCGACAGAAGTGAAGGATCTCGGCAACCAGATCGCCTCCTCCGCCAACACCACCATGAGCAAGGACCGGCCCATCGTCTCGGTCTCGATCACCTACAAGGGTCGCCCGATCCGCGCACAGGTCATCACCCCGCCCGCAGTGCTCTCGGCCATGTCGATCAGCCTCCGGTTCTTCTCAAGCCTGCCACTCGAGGGCATTGCGCTCGATTTTCTCTACGGCAAGGAACGCAAGCTCGAAGATCTGCGCGTGGAAAAGAAACGCGCCTTGCGTTCGGTGGTGGCTGCGGGCGTGATCGATGATGCGCTGGCCTTCTGCGTCGAAAACAAGCTCAACATGATCGTCTCGGGCGGCACCTCCACCGGCAAGACCGTGGCCGCGCGCAAGATCCTCTCGCACGTTCCGACCGAGGAACGCATCGTCACCATCGAAGAAGCCGCCGAGCTTCTGCCGACCCAGCCCAATGCCGTGACCCTCATCGCCAATCGCGACGCGGAGTTCCAAACCGCCGATGTGCTTCTCACTGCGACGCTCCGCATGCGCCCCGATCGGATCATCCTGGGCGAGGTGCGCGGCAAGGAGGCCATGACCTTTCTGGAAGCCATCAACACCGGCCATGGCGGGTCCATGACCACGCTGCATGCCGAAACCCCGCAATTGGCCGTGCAGCGGCTCGCGATCGCTGCACTCAAGACCGAAATCCCGATGACCTATGCCGACATGATCCAGTACATCGAAAATTCCATTGACGTGATCATCCAGGCCGGTCGCCATGACGGCAAACGCGGCATCACCGAATTCTACCTCCCCGGCGCAACTGAGATTGGAACTTCCCCATGAAAACCTTTGAATATGACATCCTGTTCTTTCCGGTGAAGAAGCAAAAGGACTACGACGAGGTGCGACGTGCTTTGAATGAGCGCGGCGCGGAAGGGTGGGAGGTTATCACCGCCGAAGCCGGCGACTACGGCTACACCACTTTCTTGAAGCGTGAGACTGGTACAATGAAGGCGGCATCGGAATGACACGGGCTATTGCAGTCGCTGGCCTGCTCTTGATCTTTGGCACAACTGCTGGCGTAGCCGAGCGGAACCTGATCCCGACGCTCGACAACCACCCAAATGTTTGCCCAGACCAGCCACCTGAGCCGAAGTGGATGCAGAACATCAATGTGCGCGAATCCTATAAGCGCCTTTTGATCCAACAGATATATCGGGCTCAAAGCATGGAGCGCGTCGTAGACTCGCAAAACTGCGACTGTCCCACACGGTATCCAACTTGGGAGGACGCCGTACGCTTCTACACAGAGCGCTATGCTTCATCTAAATACTGGGACGTTGTCGAAGCGACGTCCGAATACCGACGACAGGCAAATGAACTGCGCCGCGCCGCCATGCCAATCTGCGTAGCAGCTGGCAACTGGTAGGTCTCCATGAGTGTCGTCACCTACTTCGTGGAAACGTCCGAAGGGTATCTAGATACCGCTGCCGAAACTCAGTTTGGTGCGGTCGCAGCAACGGTCGGCACGTTGCTGGTTCTGGGCACAACACTAGTTGTCATTCTGGTCTTCATCAACATGATCTACCAGTATCGCGCCATGGACGGCCGAACTGCCTTTTGGCTGGCCGTGAAGGTCGGACTTATAGGGGTCTTCGCGGCCAACTGGGTCCAGTTCAATGCGCTTGCCTCAGCAATACTGAACGGAATTGACAGCATTGCCGGGGCACTTGTGGCTTCTGTCGGCGGCGGATCACCTGGTCCGTCCGGTACCTTTGCAGAGGAATTTGACGAACTGATTGCAGCGCTCGGGGACTATCTGAATGCTGCGGGATCTGAGCTGAACTGGATGGCGGGTGCCTTGCTTGACACACTTGGGGTTCTGCTGCTCTCGATTCTTGGCGGGTTGGCGGCGTTCATTGTTGTGGCGTCCCGGCTCATGATCGCTCTGCTAATTGGCATTGCGCCAGTGATGATCTTCTTGACCCTGTTCGAGGTGACCAAGGATTATTTCGCGCGCTGGTTATCCGCGCTCATTTCATTCGCGATGTATCCGATCGTCGTCGCCGGAGTGTTCGCGACGATCACGGGGGTCTCTCGGGCGCTTCTTGCCGAGCTTGGCGACCCGGAGGGAGCCTCGAACATAGGGGCCCTTATCCCATTTTTCATGATGGTGCTGATGGCAAAGGGTTTCATCATAGCAACGCCTTTCTTGGTTCGGGCGATTTCCGGAAACATCATGATGCCAGCACTCTCAGCCGGGTTCGGGGGAAGCTATGCCTTCGCCAGAGGGCTTGCAGGTAGCCAACAAGTTTACAATCGCTATGCCATCGGTGGCGCAACTGGGGCTGAATACGCAGCCCTTCGAGCGCGACAATTCTTCGGCGTGCAAGCCTTG
The DNA here is from genome assembly GCF_000152845.1 of Roseovarius sp. 217. Lineage (GTDB taxonomy): Bacteria > Pseudomonadota > Alphaproteobacteria > Rhodobacterales > Rhodobacteraceae > Roseovarius. Next base: position 32,151 of record NZ_CH902587.1, on the reverse strand, counting down.
CCGAGCCGGCCAAATACTGCTGGAGGGCCAACTGCGGCTCGTCCGGGTGACGCAACCGGAACAGGCGCCCGAATGCTGGCACAGCTTTCGAGACTTGGTAGGTTGGGCAGGCGGTGACAGCCAGGTGCCAAAAACTTGCCAAAACTGCAAAGGTTTCGCCGCGGGTTTTTGTCATTGCTAAACGGTTGATCCCTCGCGACACAAGGCACGTGGCCAAACACGACCGTTTCTGCCACAGGCGGAATCGACAATTTTAGCACCGTGCCACGGCCCTGCGCATCGCCCGATTGCCAACTGGCTCAGGCTCTTCGCCGGGGTGTTGCCCTTCACCTTTCCAGTCGTCTGACCAAAGCCAATCTTCGAAATAATAGAGCCAAAGGTAAGTCCACGGAATGATGGTTTGGTCGATCCGCTTCCGCGCGTCCCATTCCCTGGCACCTGGAAGATAAAGACAAAGGCGCAGCGGATCTCTGTAGACGTGAGGCAAAGGACGCCCTGCCGCCAGCAACTCCAGATCCGGGTCGTCTATCTGAACACCGGGCGTTTGACCCGGCTGAAGCGTGATAGTGGCAAGGTAGGAGCGCGCCAAGGCGGTCGGTTGTATAGGCTCTTGCCATGTCAATTTGTTTGCGCGGACCTGCCCCACACCACTGATAGCCGGGCTTGCCTTCAGGAACAGCAGCTGCTGCGACAGGGTCAGGTCGTATTGCCCGCCTCGTCCTATCATCAATCACCGAAGAACGTATTTGTGGGCACGGTCGTTGATGCTGCGACCTTCGATGTCGTCAGCCCGACCACAGGTGCGACAGAAAGCAGACCCGATTTGCGACCATCCGACACCGCATTGACGCGGTTGCCGAGAACCCGTCCGGTGACACCGGAACCGAACGAACGCTCCATGTTCAATGACACACGGTCCTGACCAACAGCATCGCGAAGGACTTCAAAGTCGGACAGAGCTTGTGCGTGCCACGCATAGAATGCTGGTGCCCGGCGTTCATCCTTGTTCCAATTGTCGGCGAAGTTTTCCCCGTTGGTTGTCTCGTTCAGGATGGCATAGCCCCGCCGTCCGTCCAGAATGGGGCGGTCGATGAAGTGCGGCATCATCCGGATCGTTTCGACCAACAGATCCATTTCGTCATGGAAGACGTGGTTGCGCACGCAATAGGCATAGGACTGCATCGCAAGGGTGGTAATGATAACGGAAATCGGGGCCACGTCTTGCGTGTTGTTCTGATAAAAAACGTCGCGGTGCCGTTTGAGCAATTGCACGATGCGGCGCAGGATGCCTTTCACTGCTTCTCGGACGGGGAACGGCTCCACCGTCGCCTCGTCCCGCTGCATGGCGATAAACTTGCCCACAAAGGTAGGCCGGAGTGCGGCGCGCTCATCGAACAGGGTCTTGTAGGCCCGCGGGTTTGTCGGATGCCATTCCTTCAGAGCCCGGTCGGGCACCAATTCGCCCCGGTTGCCGCAGACCGGGTTTGCTATCGTCGGGGATAGGTCGAGGTGGAAGTCCCCCGCATAGTTGAGACGCCAACAACGCTTTTTTTCTTCGAGAAGGCGCACATAGGTGGCGTGTTCCTTGAGCCGGTTTCCAACCGCCGCCTTCAGGGTCGCTGGTGAGATGCCGGACGCGATACCTGCACAAAAGCAGATCAGATCGACATCGAATTCCCGCCGCCCGATTGGCTTCACGGCCGTTCCAAGCGCACTGGACCCTTGGAGATAGACCAGAACACTGACGAGTAGGGGATCAGTTGAACCGGACAGCCAGTCTCCGACGGCACCATAGCTCTGGCGCGCACGATCAAACTGGGTTTCGGTGAGGTCCAGATCCTCGCCTATCTCGTCCAGGATGGTGAATATCTGCGTGCGCCGCCGAATATCACTGTCGGTCAGCGGCTGTCGCAACATCTGATTCATGCCGCTTTCTCCTTGAGTTGATAGACCGGCACGAAGGTATCGGCAGGCTGGGTGAAAAAGATCGGGGTCAGGTGGGGCTTTGCTTTTCGGGCTTCTGACATACCGAGGCCCTTGAGGCGGCCGATCTTCGTGGTGTCATCCAAGGTAAAAAACCCGCTCGGGACAGACGGCGAAATGCGGTAGATGCGATCCCCATCGTAAGGGTGTCCCGTCAGAAGTTTTGCCATGCCGAGGGCGCCATGTGATTGCCCATCCGCGTAAAGGTTGAGGACTTTGAGGCCGAGTCCGGCAAACCCTGGACTTTCGGGCAGCATGTAGACTTCGTCCAGACACCCCAGGCTCAGAATGCGCAGGTCTGACGGATGCCACCCCAGAAGAGTGATGGCTTCGACGACAGCAATGGCTGTGGGATTGTTGGCCCATGTCCCGCCATCGGTCAGGCCAATATCATCAGCAGTGCGATGTCGCTTGAAATACGTAGGTGCCGCTGCCGTAGCCAGGGCGGCATCAAGCGCAGTCTTGCGATAATCGGTTTGCAGGCGTGTGTGATGCGCGGTCTTGTAGATATAAGGGCTGCGGAGATCGGCATCCCACGCCGGGATCACCAACCGGGTCTGTGATTGCCCGATCAGATCGTTGTTGAGAACGGCCTTGAGTTCACGGGCAAGAATTGCCGCATCGTGCTTTGGACCGACTACGTGCCGACCTGTGGCGGTGAGGGTGCGCCATGCCTGCCGTATCCTCCCCAGCGGTTCATCATCCGCATTGTCCTGACCGAAGATGACAGGCCCGCGACGCTCGTAAAGCTCGAGCAGTTCCTTTGCCGTGCGGCCGAGGCCAAGGCCGAGTGCGATGATGCCACCCGTCGATGTGCCCGCGATGAGATCGAAATAGCGCCCAATGGGCTGGCCCAGATCTTCCTCGAGCCCCGCGAGGAATGCAGCGGGCATCGTGCCCTTAATCCCGCCCCCGTCGATGGAGAGGATGCGACGTATCTGCCTGTTGTTCCCACCGTTGCTCATCCTGACATCCATTCCGCTTATGCTCTTCAGCCTTTCGGCGGATACGGGTCCTTGCCATAGGTGTTGCGCTCGCGGATGCGACCGTTCTCGCCGTGGATCAGCATCTCGCTGCCCTGACGAATGGCGGATTCCCGCGCGGCCGTGATGGCCTCGCGCTGCGTGCCGTGGACGGAAGACGCGCGGGAGTTACCCGCCCCCTTCACTGCCCAACCGCTTTCATGCGGCACAACATGCTGATTTTTCTTAGACATTTCAAGCCTCACGTGTCGATTTCGGTTGACGATGCGACAACCTTGTGTTTAAATATACAGGAAGAAATGGCGTTTATCAACCACAACAATAACCGCCGGGAGAGGATCATGTTCGGACAAAGACTCAGGCTTGCCCGCAAGCGGGCGGGTCTATCCATGCAAGCGCTCGCGGAGCGCGTAACCCCAAGCGTGTCAGCGCAGGCCATCAGCAAATACGAGGCGGACAAGATGATGCCGTCCTCGTCGGTGCTGGTCGGCCTCGGCAAGGCGCTCGGCGTGTCACTGGACTTCCTGCTCGGCGGTCAGGTCGAAGCTCTGGAAAGCGTCGAGTGGCGAAAGAACTCGACCGCCTCGGCGCAGGATCGCGCGATGGCGGAATCCATCGTCATCGAGAAGCTCGAAGACTATCTCGCCATCGAGGACATCCTCGATATGCACCCCGCTGAAGACCCCTTCGCCGCGCTGCGCGTGGACATGGTGGCCGATGAAGAGGCCATCGACTCCAAGGCGCGGGACGTGCGGCGCGAGTGGCAGCTTGGGATCGACCCGATCCCGAGTATGACCGCCCTGCTCGAAGACAAGGGACTCAAGGTCATCGAGGCCGATCTCCCGGAACGCATCAACGGGCTGGCCTGTCATGTCGAACGGGCGGAGGGCGCACCGACTGAGGTGATCGTCGTCTCGCGGCACACCAATGTCGAACGCAAGCGCTTCAACCTCGCCCACGAACTCGCGCACCGGATCATCACCGAAACCGGCAATGCCGCACTGAAAAAGGAGCCCTCGATGCACCGCTTCGCGGGGGCGTTCCTCATTCCGCGTGAGCATCTGGAAGAGGAAGCTGGCCGAAACCGTCACGGCATGACCTGGATAGAGATCATGCGGCTCAAGCGCACCTATGGCGTCTCCGCCGCCGCGATGCTCGTGCGGCTCGGCCAGGTGGGCATCCTGTCGAAGAGCGCTGTGGAATATGCGTTCAAGACCTATGCGCGAAGCTGGCGGCGCGAGGAGCCGGAGCCTATCGGTCCAGGCGAGGGCTTTGCGGCCTTCGAGAAGCCGCAGCGCTTCGAGCGCCTCGTCTGGCGCGCGCTCGGCGAGGAGATGATTTCCCCCGTGCGGGCGGCGCAGATGCTCGGGCTCCCCTTGAGCGTTGTCGAACGCGACATCAGGGGGCCTCGTGACCAGTGACCTGTGTTGTCGTCAATGATGCGTCCTGTCTGATCGACTTGAAGAAGGGAGAGTTGCTGCACGTCCTGCTGCGGCTGCCCTATCGCTTCATCGTGCCCCTGCCCATCCGTGAGGAGGAGCTGCTCGATTTCACGGCGCAGGAATGGCGGATGCTCGAAGACGGTGGCCTCGCCACCTACGATCTGCCGGGGGAAGAAGTCGCGCGGGTTTTCGCTCTAAAGCGGGAACATAGCCGCCTGTCGGCCAATGATTGCTTCGCCCTCGTGACGACAACCTGCCAGGAAAACGGCATCCTCCTGACCGGCGACAACCTTCTACGCAAGGTCGCCACCGCTCGCGCGGTGCGCGTTCATGGCGTCCTCTGGATCATCGACGAGCTGCACGCCGCCGAAGCCTGCGATGTCGGGCTTCTTGTCTCCGCCCTGCAAATCTGGCGGGCGGATGAGGCGGTCTTCCTACCCCCCGCCGAGATCGACAAGCGGCTGCGCCGTCTCGGGGCATAATCTGAACAAGGTGGAGATGGCTGGACCCTGCCCACGACGTTCCGAGCGAAAGATCGAACGGTCATGCAAACCAGCCCCTTTTTTCGGCGTCAAAAAGTATCGTTTGTGACATTCAGCGTTACGGAAGCTACGCGCAGGTCGCCATGCCCGCCACCCTATCGCGCAACCAGCCTTTCACCATCCTCCTCTCGCAGCATCGCTTCCATGTCCTCCAAGCCATCGACTGCAGAGCGCATCTGCGCCTCATCAGCTACGCTCGCTGCCTCTGCATCGGCGACCTGGCTTCCAAAATCCATCTCCATCTGGCGCTGTTCCTCGGCGATAACGGTTTGAACGACAGGCGCGGTCTTTTTTGGAGCGACGTCGGTTTGCTTTGACGTTTGGCTGCCAGCATCTTGGTGTGCGGTCTCCACAACGGCGTCAGACCCACCTGGTCCGTTCGAAGGCGGAGTCATCGGCATGGCGCGCACGCTCAACGGGAGATTGCCCTGCGGCCCCCCTCCCCCCGGCTCCGGAAACGGCAACTCGCCCGTCTGTGCCGCGTGGATCGCGCGGAACAGCCGATCATCAAAATACTGGATCCGTTTGGCTCGGACCGGCATTTGCGCGTCGATCACCATGACGATCTCATCGAGCGGTAGGCGGCGCGCTTCATCTTCAGGCAACAACGAGCTCTCTTCAGTCCGCGTGGATTGGCTGCGGCCCTCGAAGGGGTTCTTGCCGATGGACTGGGACCGCGTGATGACGGTCTTTGTGGTCTTTCCGACAGCCTTGCTGAGCTCCTCGACGGTTTTCTCATCCGAGGGCGTCAGGTAGAGCTTCACGCCGGCATTGCCCTGCAGGGCGCGCCGGGTGTTCTCGCCGTAGATTTCATCGAGGGCGGGAATGGTTTGGGTGACCACAGCGAGGTGACCACGATAGGTCCGCAGCGTCTCGATGCTCTCGACCACGATCGGCATTTTTCCGAGGCGATTGAACTCGTCGAGCATGATCATTACGGGCCAGGGCTCATCCGGCCCCGGGTCCTTTTCCTGCATGGCGGAGAGGAGATCGGAGAAAAACAGCCGGATCAGCGGTGCGAGTGGCTTTACCATCAGCGGCTGGACCACGAGATAGACCGAAAAGGGCTTCTTGCGGATCGTCCGGAAATCAAAGTCCGAGACCGCCGTCGCCTCGTCGATGGCCGGGTTCTGCCATTGATCGAGCCCCGAGGTCATCAGGAGCGAGACGTATGAGGTCAGCGTGTCGTTGTTGGTTGAGGCCAGCCGGGTGAAGATCAGCTTGGCGGCCCTGTTGTCGACCTCATGGCCCCGCGCGAAGTATTCCTTCTGCTTGTTCCCTCCGGAGGCCGCGATGCGATAGATCTCGCCCAAGGTGGGGCGCTTGCGCTGGAACGCCAGCAGACCTGCCGCCACGAAGAGATCGATCCCGCCTTTGAGCAGGCCCTGCACCCGGTCATTGTCGCTTTGCAGGAAGAGCGTCGCCAGAAGCTGTAATTCCATCTGTTGGCGCGCGGGATCTTTCAGCTCGAAGATACGCAGGAGCGGGTTGTAGCGATGCGTGCGCTTGCCCTCCCAATCGGTGGGGGCAAAGCGATAGACCTTGTCGCCTTGAGCTGCGCGGTGCCGGGCCGTGGCCTCGAAACACTCGCCCTTCACATCGAGCGTCACGGCGGAGCCTTTCCAGGTCAACAGGTTCGGAATGACGAAGCCCGTGGTCTTGCCGCGGCCCGTGGGCGCCACGATCAGCGCATGGGGGAAGACCTTGGAGCAGATGTAGCTGGCGCGGGAGCCCGGCGGCCCCAGCTTGCCGAGGATGAACCCGGTGCCGGGCGCCCCGAAGAACCCATTGGCCTTCATCTCGCGCGCGCTCTGCCAATGGGTCTGGCCAAAGCGTGTCAGGGCGGACCCCGAGAGGGCGAGGCTCAGCATGAGGCCGGCGGCGGCGAAGCTGCCGATGATCAGGTGAATAAGTTGCGCGTCCTCCGGGCGGCGGTCCAGGATCGCCAGATAGTTCTGCGCGATATAGGCAAAGTCGATCTCGGCCCCAAACCCGAGATCCTGGTAGGTCAGCACCGCCGAGGCGATGGTATAGCCCATGGCCCCGGTCACCAGCGTCACAAGCAGGACGCCCGTGGCGATCCGCGCCTTTCCCATGGAGGCGCTCAATGGACCTGACCCCGCTCGGTCTCTCCATCCACGTCTGTCGCGCGGTGTTTTTCGTATTCGGTGTCGGCAAGATCATCGACCACCTGGCGCAAGCCCTCCGTGTTGGCCGTCGCGGCATCGGATTGCAGATAGACCTTGGCGACATAGAGCCGGTCGAGGCGGTCCTCGAGAACCTTCTCCAGCGCATCGGCATCGCCAGATGTGAGCCGGTCGAGTTGGCGGTCATCCAGCACCCGCGCGATCTCGTCGCGAAATGCGTCCCGCTCCGCCTCGGTCTCGAAGGGCGCGGACAACTCCCCCGCCCGCTCATGCTCCAGGACACGCGTAATCTCGTCTGCAAGGCGGTCGGCACGGTCAGACTGCGGCGCAGTTTCATCGCGGGTCGCGAGGATGTCGTCGCGCGTGCCAGACCCAAGCCCGTCGCGCATCTCGTTTTCGCGGCGGACCTGATTGATGACCTCCGTGTCCCGTATCTCGACGACGGCCGCATAGGTCGCACCGAGCCCACGGGCAAGGTGGGACGGCATGTCCGGATAGCGCGCGCGCAAGTCATCCGTGACAGCATCTGCAACGGGCGTGCGGACGTCGCGTCCCTCCATGATCCGGTCGACTTCTCGGGTGATCTCGCTGGCGCGGGCCGCATCGGTGATGGTCTCCCTGTAGGGTTCAGACCGGTCGATCACATCGCCAGGACGTGCGAGCAGGTCCGGGCGTGCCTCGAGATACGCGCGCTGCTCCGTCTCGATCCGGCGCTCCGCCCTTGAGACAACCTCCCAGTCCCGGTCCTCCACCTGCTGCGCTGTCAGGCCGTCTGCGCGCATCTCCTGACGGATTGTCCCTTCCATCGCCCGCACCGCGTCCCCGTGATAATGGAACCGCTCGCTGATCGGTTCCGCTTCCATGACGCCATCCCGGCGCAGCACCTGTTCGCGTTCCAGCAGCGTGCCGAGCGCGACATGCACATCGTTGAGAATGTCGCGGGCCTGTTCCAGATCGGCGCGGCGCTCGAGATTCAGATCCCGCGCCTCGGCCACCTTTGAGAGATCGTCTGCGATCCATTGATGCTCGAGCGCTGCATTTGAGGCGCCGGTCTCGATCCGGGCCACCACTTCCGATGTGCTGATCCCGGTGCCCCGTAGTGCCGCGTCAATGCGCGATCTCAGGTCGGGCTCTGCCAGACGCTCGCGCTGGCTGGCGTCGATATTGGCCTCAGAATAGATTCCACCCTCCGAGGGCGCGTCTGAGAGCGAGCCCGAGCGCAGCCCCAAGGGCTGCATGTGCTGGACCTGCGCCTGGATGGCGGTGAGGCTTTTCTCGAGCGCGGGCCGCTCGGCATCGGGCTTCTCGGCGATCATGCCCTGCACCCGCGCGAGCTTCTCCGCATAGAGGCTTCTCAGATCCTCGAAACTTTGATCTTCGGCCATATAAACATCTCCTGTTCGGTCCACCTGCCCGCCGCGCGCCAGCACCTCGCCCGCGCGGAAGAGTGCCGCGGCAATATCCTCGCGGGCCTCGCGCGAAGCCTCCGCGGCCAGCGAATGGTAGACGGTTCTGGTGTTGGCGATCTCCGCCAGCGTCCGCGTCAGGTCCTGCCCCACGCGTTCGCGCTCGCGGGGCGCGCGACCCTCTTCTTTCGCGGCATAAACTTCGCTGGTGCGGGCGGGGTAATGCACGACGCCGCGATCCACCCGGCGCGTGGCCTCGAGGCGCACGCCGTACTTCTCAGCCTCCTCGACCATGGCGAGGCGGAAGTCGTCATAGTTGAAGCGATGGTTGCGCCCCAAGAAGAAGAACTCGCCCTCCTGCGAGCGGCGGTTCAGCACCAGATGCGCATGGGGATGATCGCGGTCCTCATGCACCGCGATGATGTAGTCGAAATGCCCCGCATCGGTCTGGAAGAACCGCTCGGCCACGTCCGTTGCGATGTCGCGCACATCCTCGCCCCGCGTGCCGATGGGGAAGGACATGAGCATATGGGTGGTCTGTCCGAGCTTGGGCTTGAAGCCCGCATCCCACCGTTTGGCAAAGCGCTCGGTCAGATCCTTGATGTCACCCGCCTCGAGCTTGGACTTGCCATCCAGGAACCCGCTACTGTCCACGATATGGGTGGACTTGGTTGTGAGGTAGTCGAGCTGGTTTGCGAGCTGCGATTTGGTATGCGTACCCCCGCCCCGGATCGCCTTGAAGACCGCTGGCCGATGCCCCGCAGCCGCGCGCACAAGCTGGCTCTGCTTGGCCACGTGCAGCCCTTGCATCGAGCCCCGAACGCGGCTCCAGCCATCCCGGAAGACCTCGCCCGTGACGGCATGGACGGCATCATTCAGCCGCATGGGCAAACTCCCTCAAGGCTGCCGTGGCCTGCAGCTGCATTGCGTCCCGACGGCGGCGCAGGAGCAGATCGATCTCGTCAGCGGAATCCAGAATGAACCGCGCCAGCCCGCGCATCTGCGCAAGGCGCAATTCGGTGAACTCCGGGCCAGCCCCCTGCCCCTGCCGGTTGGCCTGCGTCATCTGCTTGGCGATCTGCGCGACCCCATTACCGACCTCGTGCAGAGAGGCGCGGTAGCGCGCCATTTCGGCCGCCATCTGCGCGTCCGGAACGAACACCCCGCCTGCCGCCTGAATGAGCCGCCTGAGCCCCTCGGCACGGCTCTCGATCCCGGCCTCTGCCAGCACCTCGTCGAGCGCCGCGAGCTCCGCAGCCGTGACCTTTACACTGACCGCTGAGACCGGAATTGCGGCATCCGTCTGGCGCTCGGCATCAGCTTTGAGCGTGTACTGAATCGCCCGCACCGACACGCCAAACCGTTCCGCTAGCACTGAAGTGGAAACGCCTTCCGCAGCTTCGCGAACGATCTCCATGCGTTCCGCATCTGAGAGACGTTTTGAGCGCGACATGCGAAGAAAGACCCCCTATTTCCTGCCACCTTCCACCAAGGCTGCCCCTACATTACGATAATATAACAATCTGTCAATTATATACTTACGTCGCATTCAGTCTCAGGCAGCCTTGGTGTCCGCTTCACGCCGCGGCCCGCAGGGACGCGGCTCTGCCGCCCTCACCACCGGGCGACCCACCTGTCCTAGGGGTCCCGTCCACCAGCCCCGCCCGAAGGTCTGCCCGAACACCACGTGTTCGGACGGAACCGCGGGCGGGCGCAAACCCCACCGACAGGGCGGACAGGCAGGGTCAAGGAGGGCCAGATTTGGGCCCCCAAATCTCTGCCGCAAAAACCGGGAGGCCCTGGCCGATAGGTTTTTGTGGATGGCCCCCTTGAGGCTGACTGGCCGGTCTGTCGCGGCCAGACTATTGCGAGCGGCGATCGTCCTTTGAGAGCGCAAGGACCGGCACCAAGGGGACGTCGCTGTCGGCGATCACCCGCGCCGGAACCGGCATCCCTGGAACAGGGACAGGGCCGCCCCAAGATCGTCCTGGGGCGGCCCATCTTCGTCAGAGGATTCAGTCCTGGGGATCTTTCGCGCTCGGCGGGAACATCACCAGCTCCGAGACCGCGACCGGGAAGTCGAGCTTGAGGCTAAAGAACTCCGAGCCGTCCCCGTTGCGGGTGTTGCGGA
>NZ_CH902587.1:7634-21172 GCF_000152845.1 Roseovarius sp. 217 | reverse complement strand
AAAAAGGAGAGAACCGGATGACCCTTGCCATCACGCAGCCGCCACCATCCGCGTCCGCGTCCCGCCGAGCCTGGCCGGAGTGCTGACGGAGCCCGCCCGCGTGGATGCAATGTTCCGCAACACCCACCCCGAGGGACGTGCAGGTCTTCAGCCTCATTTGCGACGTCTCGACCGCTCGCGTCTTGCGCTGCTGACGATGTGCGTGAGGTGCGCACCATCCCCAGCCCGTACCGATGCGGATGGGCCGCACTCTGGTGGACCGGGTAGAGGGGTGACGGTGCTGGCCGCCGCAGCCCGTCCGTCACGCGTGACCGACCGCACACGCCATGAGACATGACGAAAGGGCCGCGCAAAGCGCGACCCTCTCTCTTCAATCCTGCGACGCCGTCTTCGCCGGGTCCGCAACCCGCATGACCGTCAGGCCTTTCGCTTCCGCCTTCTGCCCGAGGTTCAGCGCGACCCCGTTGCCGCCGAAGAGTACAACTCCCGTCGCCGCGAACTTGTCGTCCAGCATTTCGTCGTTGCACTTGAACGGTGCCGCCCGCCCGTGCGCGGACCAGCGCGGATCGAAGCGCGCCTGTGCGACCCCGCGTGCCCGGGCCCACCGAGCCGCGATCATCTCCGCCCCATGCTTGCCACCCTTATGGCAGAGGAAGATCTCCTGATTGCGGTTCTGCTTGATCCGTTCGCGAACCTTATCGAGCGTGTTGAAGATCACATCGACATCGGTCCAGTCGGTGGCGCCTGAGACGATCAGGGGAACCCCCTCGACTTTGGATTTCTCGGCGGTTTCACGGTCGTGCTGCTCCAGGAGCTGCCGCGCCTCGAATACCGCCCCGGTCTCCTGCGCCCGGACGCTTGCGCGCGACCCGGCTGCCGGGATGAAGGCGTGGCCCGTCTCGACCTCGTAGCATTCCGCCGCCGCCTCGCTCATCACCTCGATGGCGCTGACAATCTCCCTCAGCTGCAAAAAGCGCGCCTGCGCTTCTTCGAGCGCGGTCTCGGCGATCTCCGATCCGTCGTGAGATTTTGCCAGCGCGCCGATCTTGTCGGCGGTGCGGTCGACCTCCTTGCCAAGCGCCACCTTGCGGCGCTGCAGGATCGTCGCGAGCCCATGGGCCAGCGGTTCGATTTCGGCTTCAAGCCCGGTCCCGCGCAGCTGACCGACCAAAGCCTCGAAGCTCTCGCGGATGATGCGGTCGGTCAGGACGTGATCCTCCGGGATCGGCAGCTGCGCGTCCTTCTCGGTCAGTCCGAAAAGCTCGATGGTCTCGTAGGTGTTTGCGTTATCGTAAGCCATGTCTGGTCTCCAGTGTTCGTTTCCAAGGCCACCACGTGAGTGTGGGGGCATGGCCGAATGCCTGGTTTCCGAATCTGCCCGGGTCAGGGACGGCGCAGCCGCCGGCTTGCCGGGCGCAAAAGTTTTCCGCGCGCAGCACCGGACGCATTCACGCCCTCACGCACGGGACCGCCCCGCACCACTGGCCCCGCCCTCGCCGAAAAGTTTTGCGATCCTTGACGCGGGCTGATTTGGGGGCCATCCGGAGGATATGCTTCCGCACTCATGTGTGTGTGTTTTGACGGTAGGTTTGCCCGACCCGAGCAGGCAAACGGCCCGACCGGACGCGGGAGACGGATGAAGTGGCGGGATCGTTTTGGCCTCGGGCCAAAACAGACCAGAGCGCAATCCGGCGGAACGGCCGGGGAGGGACGTGCTCGGGAGGCGGGCAAACCGGGATGGCGGGTGCGACGCCGCGGTGAGGCCGCATGGCCGAATGCGCGACGGACCGTAGGGCCGTTCTCCCCTGCGACACGCGAAGCCGAGCTGGGGAGGCCGACAGGCCCAGCTTCACGATAGACGACCAAAAACTCGCGTTTCCAAAGTAGGCAGGATCGTCGCCAGAATCATAAACTTGTGAGCTTGAGGTTGTACGCTTTCGTTTAGTCGGGCCCTGTCTTTCAATTAGTCGGCGCTTGACTTTCAATTGGTCGGGTGCGCACTTTCAATCTGTCGAAAGGAGCCGTGCGACGATGTACCCAAGATTTGCCAAGGCTAGAGTGGAAGAGGCGCTGTCCGACACCCGAGTGGTTCTCATCTCGGGGCCGCGTCAGTCCGGCAAAACGACGCTTGCAACCGACATCGCGTCGGACAAAACACCCTTTCTGACATTGGACGATGCCAACGTGTTGCGGTCAGCAATCAATGATCCGATCGGTTTCGTCCGCGGATTGGACCGCGCGGTGATCGATGAGATCCAACGCGCGCCCGACCTTCTACTCGCCATTAAAAACCTAGTCGATGACGACAAGACACCAGGGCGGTTCCTCCTAACAGGTTCGGCCAACCTGATGACCATTCCAAAAGCGGCGGATTCCCTTGCCGGTCGCATGGAGGTCGTTCGGTTACTGCCTCTCTCACAGGCAGAAATACTGGGCACTAAATCAGACTTCATTGATCGAGCATTCACCGGAGAAAAGCCGACGGCCGACCACATGATCATAGGCGACGAGCTCGTTATCAACGTGCTTACAGGAGGGTATCCCGAAGCGCTCAGCCGAACGCGATGGTCGCGGAAGCAGGATTGGTATCATAGCTATCTTGATGCGATCGTCCAGCGTGACGTCCGTGACGTCGCACAGATCGAACAACTCGCCATCATGCCAAAACTCATGTCAGTGCTTGCCGAGCACTCAGGTCAGTTAGTCAACTACACGGGTATCGGTGCCGGCCTCGACCTCAATCATGTCACCACGCAGAAGTATGTGAGTGTCTTCGAGAGCCTCTACCTCGTTCATACCCTGAAGCCGTGGTTCACAAACCGTCTGAAACGCCTGACCAAGTCACCCAAGTTACATTTTCTCGATGCGGGCCTCCTCGCGGCGATGCGCGATGTATCACCGGAAGTGGTCGGTAAGGACAAAACGAGCTTCGGTGCAATCCTGGAGACCTTCGTGTTCAGTGAATTGCGGAAGATCGCGACGTGGAGCGAACAGAGGTGCACGTTTTCGCATTTCAGGGATAAAGATAAGAACGAGGTCGATATCGTGTTGGAGAACCGCCGCGGCGAGGTCGTCGGGATCGAAGTAAAGTCATCCGCCACCGTTTCGGCGGGAGATTTTTCAGGCATGCGCAAGCTCGCAGACGCATGCGGAGAGAAATTCGTCCAGGGAATGGTTCTTTACGACCACGATAAGGTCGTCCCGTTCGGCGAGAACATGTTCGCGGCCCCGCTTTCATGCCTGTGGAGCCGCTCATGAATCTCGTCGAGGAACAATGCGTTGAGGACCTAGCAGACCTGCTCTACAACTTTTTGCCTGGGAGCGGAAACTCCCGGACCGCGTTCCCATTGGCGGCTGCACAAGTCCAATGCCAAGACCTGTGGACGGGCGGGAGCAAACGCCCCGCAATCGTCCAAATGTTATCATCAACCCTCGGTCAGCGGCGACACAAGTTTAGCTCATTGATGTTGACGATCGTACGGCAATCGATGACCTGGCGTAGAGGCAAAGGAGATCCGCTAACCCGCGCGGAGGTAAATGCATTAAACGTGCTCCTCTTGCGCCTATCGCTAAAGGTGCCCGAGCTCAACGATCCAGCATTTCTTGATTCCCTACCGAGTGACCAAATCGAGCCGGAGACGCCGCCGGCGGAAGCGAGGACCACCACGCTGTCGGATGAGCTGGCAAAAACACTATCGGCGCGACTGATCGGCCTATTTGACCACCCTCCACAGCGGCGCGGCTACGAATATGAAGGCTTTCTAACCGAACTTTTTGCCGCCTACGGTCTAACGCCGCGAGCACCTTTTAAGCTAACAGGAGAACAGATTGACGGAAGTTTCAAGCTGCACGGCGAGACTTACCTTGTCGAAGCCAAATGGCAGGCTGGCCTCACAGGGCAATCCGATCTGCTAACCTTTTCTGGAAAAGTCTCTGGCAAGGCGACGTGGACGCGTGGACTCTTTATCAGTAATTCTGGTTTCTCAGTAGACGGCCTGAAAGCTTTTGGGACGGGTAGGCGCACGAACATAATCTGCGCCGATGGCTTCGATCTGCATCAGGTCGTTCACAACCGTCTCTCATTGATCGACGTTCTTGACGGAAAGCTGCGGCGAGCTGCCGAAACCAATCAGGCGTTCGTTCCTGTCCGAGAATTGCTATGATGAGATCCAAAACAGTAGGTGCGACCAACGATCTCGAAGATGCGCAGGTACACGACTAAACAGGTAGCAGGCAAAAAAAAGACGAGCCGCGCGAAAGCAACAATTTTTGGATTATGATTCACTACGGAAAAGAAATTTCATGATTATTCCAGATAACGAGACCGCCGTTGACATGATTTACTCGGAGGCCATCTCAGCGACTGTCGCGAAGGTGATCAGAGACTCCGGTGCCGAACCTCTCACGGTCGGCGTCCATGGGGATTGGGGTGCTGGAAAGTCGAGCGTATTGCTCATGCTGGAGGACGCGTTCTCGGATGACGATCGCGCATCCGTCATCCGGTTCAACGGCTGGCTGTTCCAGGGCCTCGAAGACGCGAAAACCGTCGTAATCGAAACGATCGTCGAACAATTGCTGCGGGATCGGACGCCCACAACCAAGCTGAAAGACACGTCAAAAAAGCTGCTTAAGCGCGTCGATCTCATGAAGGTCGCGTCCAAGGCGGGCGGTCTCGCCCTGACCGGCCTCACCGGTATCCCGTCCCCGGACATGCTCAGCGGGCTGATGGAACAGGGGAAGAAGCTCCTTGCCGGTGGCGGAGATCTCACAGTTGGCGATATGACGGGATACGTCAAGAATGTCACAGATTGTCTCAACAACCCCGAAGTCGAAACCTTGCCCGCCCACATCCATGCCTTCAGGGCGGAATTCGAGGAACTCCTCGAGGCCGCGGACATTGATCGGCTCGTCGTCGTTGTTGACGATCTGGACAGATGTCTTCCCGCAACCGCGATCGAGACGCTTGAGGCGATACGGCTTTTCCTGTTCGTGCCAGGTGCGGCCTTTGTTATCGCGGCCGACGAGGGGATGATCGAATACGCCGTCAGGTCTCATTTCCCGGACTTGCCACTATCATCCGGCCCGTCGACCTATGCCCGGAATTACCTTGAAAAGCTCATTCAGGTACCGTTCCGTCTGCCTCCACTGGGATACGTCGAGACCAAGATTTATCTGACGCTCCTCGTGGCCGGAAGCTCGCTCGACACCGGTTCGACACCCTTCAAGACATTACTCGAACTGGGTCGTGAAGCCTTGAGACGCCCTTGGGACGGCAGCGGTCTGAGCCGCGGCGTGATTGAAGAGCGTCTTGGCGCGGTCTCGGCAGAACTGGAGAACGCGCTCATTCTAGCGGATCAACTCGCGTTGCCACTGGCCGAGGGCGCTCAAGGAAATCCGAGGCAGATCAAGAGATTTCTAAACACTCTCAATCTCCGTCTCGCGATCGCGGACGCACGCGGGATCGGAGACGAAGTGAACCCCGCCGTCCTCGCCAAACTGATGCTCGCGGAACGCTTCAAGTCCGATTTCTTCGAACGTCTCGAGGCGGAGGCCGCTGTCAGTGGCTCATCCAGGACCGTTGCAGCACTCGAAAAAGCTTTACGTACGGATGATGAGGAGTCCGAGAAAGCCAAAAACCCGGCCGCCGCTAAGGATCAGGATCAAACCGACAAGCTCCCAGAGGATGACCTCCTTTCTAGTGAATGGGTCAGACGATGGGCTCTAGTCGCTCCCGCCCTCATGGATGAGGATTTGCGCCCGTATTTGTTCGTGTCCCGAGACCGCAAGGCGCTTTTCACTGCTGGCTCTAATCTCGCGCTGAAAGAGGACTGGATCGAGAAACTTTGCGGCAGCACCCTGGGCGCGCGCGCTGCTGCGGTGGAAATCGTAAAGCTCACGCCAGGAGAGATCGAGCAGATCTTTGACGTGGTGGCTGCACGGGTCAGGGCTGCAACGGACTTGAAGAAGCGACCAGATGGCATCGAAGGCCTTGCGGAGCTTTGCAAAATATCCGCCAATCTCCAGACCCCTACTGTTCGCCTTCTAGCCGACCTACCAAGCGGTCAGCTAGGGCCTTGGGCGGCCGCGGGGTGGGACAAGATCTTCACCAGGACGGAGGCCAAGCGCGAGTTTGCTAAACTCAAGGAGGGCTGGGCCAAACTTGATCAGAACAAACCACTCCAGCTCGCTGCGGGTGGTAGCCGCAGTGGCCGTAAGAACGGGACAGGATAATGGGAACGTCGAGTTCATACGGCGGGCCCGCGTCCGGCCTTGTTCCGGATTGGGTCGACAGCGTCGATCCGGGCATGGGCGGTGGTGAAGATGGGTCCGGTAAGGACAGAAGTGATCATTCTGACACCGAAAATTCGACCTCGGACGAGAGCGGCGTAGCGCAGGTGCCGCCCACCGTGGCCCCTCCCGGCGGCGCATTCACCTATCCTCGCGGACAGTTCACCCGATTTACGAATGGTGGCGGGAGCAAGTCGCTCGGACGGGCGTTAAAGGGTTACGTTCGCGCCGCGGGGGGCGGTGCCGGGGCAGCACGGCGAATGCCGCATTCTACCCGGGTTGCATCCGGTGTCGCCGGGCTCGCAAGCGCCTTTGTGAACGAAGGTGCCGAGACGGCGCTCGCCCGATTTGACCTTCAGGGCCTTGCGGGCCGTCCAGCCGCAGAGGTCCTCGAAGCCGTGGCGGAGATCATCTGCCCCGATGGTGGGACGATCGATGAAGCGATCGCCCGTGACGCGATGCTCGAAGCGATCGCAGAGGTTGCGGAAGATGATCCCGGCGCATTCGATGAGCTTTCAAAAGATCAACTCGATGAATTCCTATGTGACGTGATCACCCGGAGCGTGGTAACAAAGGTCTTGAACGAAATCGGGACGAACGCGCTGCACGGATCCGCGTCCGACGCCGATTTCCGGGAAGCCGAGCGGATCACCCGAGATTTTACGCAGGGAAGGGTTAGAGACGCTCTTGGTAGCAGGTTCGATGTTGGATCGCGTCCGACACAATCCGAAATCGACAGAAGCATTTCCGAGGTTTATGCCGATACATTCGACATGCTAGGCGCAGTCCTGGAGACCATGCAATGAGACGGAACGTTTTTGTACGATTGGGTTGCGACGACGAGGAATCTACTCAGGGCGCGGCAGATATCACCGTCGATATGATCGACAGTTTTGGTGACCTCGACAGGGGCTTAGGGCAGCTGCTGGACCGGCTCTTCAAGTTAGGTGCGAGGCCGAGCGAGGCCGCGGTCGATCTTATGATCGTAGCGACTGCGGTGTACGCCGCCGACACCGGTGTCTCGCGGGAACGATACGCCGATGACGGTTGGACGCGCATGATTAGTCTTAGCGTTCCCGTCGCGGACCCAGATCTCTGGCGACACCAACAAGACCACCTGTCCCGGATGCTGCAATTCTTGACCGGCGATCATTGGAGCTTCACGTTTCGGGGTCGACCGGACGATCTTCAGTCATTCACGAAACAACCCGAAGAGATGGATCTCACAGATTTCACACAGGTGAGCCTGTTCTCGGGCGGGTTGGACAGTCTCATCGGCGCGATCGACCTCCTCGCCTCCGGACAACGACCGCTCTTGGTCAGCCATTACTGGGACGGAGAGGCATCCAGCGCACAACGGCAGTTGCTCGAGGTATTGAAGGAACGACATGACGGCGCGTTCGAATCTGTCCGGGCCTATATCGGTTTCCGAAAGTCGGACTTTGCCGAAGCTGGAAGTGACAACAACCAGCGGGCGCGCTCCTTCCTTTTTTACAGCCTGGCTGTGGTTGCTGCCGATGCCGTCGCCTCTACGAACAAGGTGCTTATCCCCGAAAATGGGTTAATCGCGCTCAACGTACCCATGGATGCCCATCGGCTCGGATCACTTAGCACGCGGACGGCCCATCCGCATTTCATCCGATCGATGTCGCAGCTGGTCACTGCTTTGGGCGTCGACGTGACGCTGGAAAATCCATATCGTTTCAAGACGAAGGGAGAGATGGCCAGAGAATGTGGTGATCGCGACCTGCTTGCGGAACTCGCTCCGGTCTCAATGTCTTGTTCCCACCCTGCACAGGTCCGTTTCGAGAGCGCGCCGCCCCAGCATTGCGGACGCTGCGTCCCCTGCCTGATCCGTCGCGCATCGCTCGCTGTCGGGCTCGATGAAGCGGATACCACGAAGTATTTTCTTGATGACTTGAAGAAAGACGTTCTGGACTCGAAGTCGGCAGACGGGAAGAATATCAGGTCCTTTATGTTTGCTGCTGAAAACTTGCGGCAAAATCCCATTCGGGCCAGATTTCTCGTGCAAAAGCCGGGGCCGCTGTGCCGCGATGAACTAGACTTATATATCGATGTGTATCGCCGTGGCATGGATGAAGTATCACAGCTACTCGAAGGCGTAAGGACAGTGCATGGCTGATTTGAATTGGTCCGGCCCCGTCGATTTCCATTGCCATCTCGATCTCTGTCAGAACATGCGCGCGGAATATGCGCGGTGTGAATCCGCGCGGTGCCTTACACTCGCGGTCACGACGACACCTAAAGCCTTTTCTCGAAATGAGGGCATGGCGCGTAATGGCCACTTCGTGCGTGCCGCCCTTGGAATGCACCCGCAGCTGGTCGCTCAAAGAGCGTCGGAATTGTCACTCTTTGAAGAGCTGGCGCCCTCGACAAGGTATATTGGCGAGGTTGGACTAGACGCCGGGCGACGGTTCTATCCATCCTTCGAACGTCAAAAGATTGTGTTCGAACGAGTGATGGCGCTATGCGCAAGGCTCGGCGATAAAGTCATCAGCATTCACAGTGTTCGAACCGCCAGACAGGTACTTGACGTCGTCGAACAAACTGGTGCGCATCGCACGTGTGTTCCAGTGTTGCACTGGTTTAATGCCTCAGAATCGGAGATCAGAAGGGCTTTGGATCTTGGCTGCTACTTTTCAGTCAACGAACAGATGTTGCAGGCTCCGAAGGGGCGTAAGTTGCTTGAGACCGTTCCGCTGGAGCGCGTTTTGACGGAAACGGACGCCCCGTTCCAGTCCGATGAGAAGGGGGGCAATTCTCCTGGTGACGTACGTGGGGCTATTCGCTTGATCGCAAATGCATATAGCAAGGACAACTCTGCGACCGAAGCTCGGATTAGGCGGACCGCGACAGAACTGTTGGCCAACTGATTATGTCCAATCAAACAAGACTGCGCGAAGCTCAGCCAACCCTAGACAATGTGACCTGGACGAAGTGGAACGTTCTCGCGTTCGGGCCGCTTCAGAGCTTCCAAGTACTTTGTGGCGATATCGTCGATCCCGTCATGCCCAATCTTCGATACAGAATCGCGTGGTTCCTGCACGGTCATAGGTCAAACCTCTCGAACCAGACGCGTTCTGTTCTTGGTATTCCAGCCATCAGCGGGCTCACAAACAAGTCTTCATTGGTATATTATCGTAATATGATTGGGCGGCTCCGCAACAGTCCAATGGTCAGCAAATCGGTTTGGAGCAGTAAGCGCAGATCTGGCAGGGCTTAGAGTAGGTCCTTGACTCGAACTGACACGAAAAGAGGGGAACCGTGTCGTCACGGTTCCCCTCTGCCAGTTCGATATCGAGCTTTCTCACCCGGATCAGGCGACCAACGAAAGCCCGGCGCCCGCGTCCTGCGGTTGCTCACCGCTGTCGATGAACGGGATGATCGAGAAGGTCTGGCCGCCACGCTGCTCTTCGTTCTGCACAGCGTTGACGCGCAGGTCGCCATCGGGCGTGTTGATCAGCAGCGACAGGTAGTCATTGCCCGTGCGGCTGCTTTTCGCCATCCAGGCCGAGCCGACGCGGATCGGTGTGCCACGCGGCGAGCTGACCTCGATCCGGTAATCGGGGTGGGTCTCCTCGGATTTGTAGCTGTTCTCGATAAGCATGAACTCCAGATCGAACATCATGTTGGCGATGTAGCCGGTGAAGGCGTTGTCGGCGTCCATGGCGGTGAGCTCGCCCGAGATCGAGCCGGATTTCATCAGGCCGTTCAAGACCAGCGGGATGATCTCGAACGCGCCGCTTTGGGCCGCACGCGCCTCTTTCGTCTGCACCGCGTTGACCCGGAACGGACCCAAGCCGACATCGATCTGCATCGAGATGTAGGGGTTGCCGCTGGTATTGCCGGTCTCGTTCCAGGCCGTACCGATGCGCACCTTGCGGCCTGATTTGTTGACTGCCGTCACGTCAAAATCCGGGCTGCGCTCGGACATCTTCGGGCGGGTTTCAAGCTGGATGGCGATGTCAAAGCGTGTCGAGTGGATCATGCCGGTGTACTGAGCGGCTGCGGTCTCGACATTGCGGGTGAGGGTTCCTGCGAACATGGGATGGTTCCTTTTGGATTGGCCGGTGCCTGACGTTCTTGCCAACGCATCCGGGATTGCTTTCTCGACCCCTTGAGGGATCACAAATCAGAAAGCCTGCTTTCCTTTCAGCCCCGCCCACGGGTCAGAGCTGCCGTCCGAGCGGGAATGCCCCCGCGCCTCCGGGTGCTACGCCCCTCCCCTGCCCGTCTGGTCTTGATTGGCTGCCCGGATTTTCAACGCTGTCCTCCGATCGCGCGATGAAGAACTCCGCCTCTTTTCCGTTCAACCGTTGCCCGCTCCGGTCTGTCAGGCCGATGCAGCTACCATTCGGCACATAGGTGATGAGGTACTGACCGAGCCGGTCCTTGTGGACAACGTAGCCGGTATTGGCCCAGTGCACGGTCTGCCCGGCATCGACGGCGGCCTTGATTTCATCGAGTGTCATGCGATCCTCCTTACGAAGAATGGTGGGGAAACGACGCAAGAAGCCCGGTCGTCCAACCGGGCTTCCATGCAGCATTTGTTTGGCAAACGGCCGAGACCTGTCAGGCGCTTTGCGTGGCTTGCGTCGCGCGCGCCGCCATCCAATCTTTCAGGCCAAGAACCGTTCGTCCGGCGGCGACCTCGGAGGCCCAGGCAACCCTTGGGTCGCCGCAGGGCTCATCGCCGGCATGCCGGTCGATGTGGCCATTGGCCATCCATGGCTCGGGCTGTATCCGTCGCAGCCAGTCCGCCATGCTCGGGATACGGCCCTGACAGTCTTCGCGGACATGCTGCTCGCCGATCCAGCGCACGGGAATGTCCCGACCTGCGCTATTGGTCAGGGTCAGGCCGAAGACACGTTCGGCTTCAAACAGGCCTTGGGCATGATGGCGCATGGCTCGGTGCGTGAAGAGCGCGAGGTGCTCTTTCGAGGCGTCAAACCAATCGTGCACAGCCTGATAATCGGACGGTGCCCCGCCGAATTTCCGGGCAGAGCTTTCAGCATGATGAAGCGGATGGGCCATCTCAAAGCCCCTCGTCATAGCTGTGCGAGCATTCGACATAGCGGTCCGCGTGATCGAGCGTGATGCTGTCGTTGCGCAAGTCCCAGGTCAGCGTGCCGTAGCCGCCCTCGTTGTTTTCGAACCCCGGGTGATGGTGATAGGCGAGCGACCAGGCGAAATCGCCCACCTCTGTGGCAAGCGGCTCCGACAGTTTGACCTCTGCAGGCTGCACCGTCACATCCTCGACATTGCCGGAGTCGCCATAGCCTTCGTATTCGGCAGTGACCTCGCTGATGCCAAGCGCACGTAGTTGTGCGAGCAGCTCCGTTCGGGATGCCTTCAGGGTGGTTTCACGCTCCGCGCGCCACTGAGCCGCCAGTGCGGCATAGTCGATCTGGGGATTGGTCATGGGTCTGTCCTCTTGTCTGTAATTGGGGGGCCGGGCGTGGCATTGGTCAGCGCGCGGCCGGAAAGCGCAGACCGGTGAAACCCAGATCCGCGACGCCCGACCGGAAGCCCGCTTTGACTTTTCAGGCGGCTTGTTCTGCCGCTTTGGTGGTTCCCTGCCCGACGATCCGAGCCAGAATGCGGCCCGTGTCGATCCCGTCTCCATGCGGCAGGAACACCCGCAGCTGGAAGGCGATGATCTCAGTGAAGCAGCCGGCGGCCTTGAGGCCGTCGATCATGCCCTTGTCCGCGCCGCCCAGCTCGAGACGCATCTCGCCTGCGACGCGGCGGCGGGTCAGGGTGAGACCCCGGCCCAGATCGACAGGTGCGGTGGTGCCGAGGGCGGCGGTCAGCATCTCCTGCGGTGTTTGCGGGTTGGAGACGAGGAAGCGGGCGCGCAGCGCGGCCGCTCCTTCCTCGCTCAGCGTGCGCCCGATCATGGCGGTCGCCCCATCGGGCGTGACCCGGTAGATGCGCTCATTGGTGGTCGGAATGTCCTTCCAGATCGGCAGCAGCAGCCCGGTCAGCAGGTAGAGCTTGGTCGTGGTGGTTTTTGGCAAGGACGCAGCCTCTGCATCCCAAAGACGTGCGAACTCGGGCCTGTCGATCTCTTCCCAAGCCGAGGACTCAAACCGTGCCTCTTCGAGATAGCTCGACCCGTTTGGCCGCACCGCCTTGCGCATCAGCGTGACAATGTCCTCGTCATACATCTGCATGGGCCGCGCCGAGATGAGCGCCGCGCGACCGGAGGCGCGATTGACCATCGGCAGCTTGTCCGGATTGCGAGATATGGCCTCTTCGGCGCCCAGGACATGGACCGGGTCCGTCACCTTGAGCCCGATGATCCGCGTCACGGCGCCGGATTTCGGGCAGGTCCAGAGATCCTCCGTGGAAACCTGCTCGATCTTTTCGCCGCGCAGGGTTTCCACGCCGAGATCGAGCGTGCCGGCCGCGCGCGCCCGTTGGGTCTGATCAGCGATCCGGCGCATGAACTCGGCAAAGAGCGCGTTCTGCATGTGGATGGGAAGGGCCAGAACCCGGTTCAGAAACCGCTGGATCGGGGGAAGCTCCTCAAGGAGCACCCAGTCCTTGTCGATCAGCCGCAGGGCCGTCCAGTCGGTGAAGCTCTCGTAGCTCATCGCCTCAGCGCGTCCGGCGGCAAGATCGGCGAAATACCCACGCAGCGCCGCCCGCGCGATCGGGCTTTCCAGATTGTCCTCCTCGCGGAACATGCCCTGCGAGCCGGTTTCGCGCTGACCCTTGGTCAAGGCCCCCAGCTGGTCGAGGCGTTTGGCAATCGTCGAGGTGAAACGCTTTTCGCCATGCACATCCGAGGTGCAGACGCGGAAGAAGGGCGCGCTGACCTGGGCCGAGCGATGGGTGCGGCCCAGCCCCTGGATGGCCGCATCGGCGCGCCAGCCGGGCTCCAACAGGTAGTGCCGGCGCCGTTTCTGGTTCTTCGCCGTTTGCGCCGCGTGATAGGACCGGCCCGTACCGCCTGCATCGGAGAAGATAAGGATATCCTTCTCGCCGTCCATGAAGGCTTGTGTCTCGGATGAATTGCTGCTGGCGGCGCGTTTCTCGATGAAGAGGTGGCCATCGTCCGCCTTCAGAGGTCGGATCGACCTTCCGGTCACTTCGGCCACAGCATCGTCGCCAAAGGCCCAGAGGATCTGATCCAGCGCCGAAGGGATCGGGGACAGCGTCATCAACTCCATCATGGCCGCATCGCGCAGGGCAAGCGCTTCGCGCGAGACGACCAGCGCGCC
>NZ_CH902587.1:0-7518 GCF_000152845.1 Roseovarius sp. 217 | reverse complement strand
TCCGAGTGTGATCGCGGCGCAGAACGACGCGTTTCGCAAGCTCGCATGCCTCGGGGTGCCGCCCGTGCAGCCCATCCAGGGCCGAATGCATGTCACCCGCTCGCTCATGGAGGCCGGTGACGGCTTCATGGCCGAGGCGGTGAAGGCCACCGGTGCGTTCGATACATTCGAGCCTGAGAATGATCCCGAAGGATGGCACGATTTCGGGGCAATCGAGATCCGGGGCGAGACCGTGTTCTGGAAGATCGATCTCTATGAGGCAGACTCGGATTTCCGCTACGGGGCTGAGACCCCGGACAATCCTGCCACCACCATGCGCGTGCTGACCATCATGCTGGCGCGCGACTGGTAGGGGAGGGGACACCTCCCCCCTGACATCTGAGACGATGAAGGCCCGCTGCCCCTCAAAAGGGAAAGCGGGCCTTTTGTCGTGGTGATCCCTGAAGCCGGGGATTGGTCACGCGCGTGAAGGCGCGGGCCACACCTCACCCACCTGGAAGGATATCCCATGACCACAAGCTTTGCCCCTCTCACCGTCGCCATCGGCGATCTGGTCCCGCATCCCGCCAATGTGCGCAGCAACTCTCCAGAAACCTATGATCCCGAGAACATCGCGCATCTGAAGGCCAGCATCGCCGTTCTGGGTCTGCTCCAGCCGCTCCTGGTCCAGAAGCTCGACGGCAAGTACGCCGTCCTCGCCGGCGGCCGGCGCCATGCAGCGTTGAAGGAGCTGGTTGCCGACAAGGCCGCCAAGGGATTCACCGCCAAAACCAAGGTCGACTGTCGCCTTGTCCCTGACGACTGCGACGTCACCACGGCCTTGTCGCTCGCCGAGAACATCACCCAGGCACCGATGAACGCCATCGACGAGTTCGAGGCTTTCGCGCGGATGATGGAGGTCGACGGCCAGACGCCCGAGACTATCGCAAAGACTTTCGGCACCACGGTGGCCGCCGTGAAAGGCCGGTTGCGCTATGGCCTGATCCACCCCGACATCCGCGCCGCGGCCCGGGGCAAGGTGATCACGCTCGACACGATGAAGGCCTTCGCCGAGCATCCGAGCCAGGAGGCGCAGCGCGAGGTCTTCGAGGCGCTCACGAAGGACGGCGGCTATCTGCAGGCCTATACCGTCCGTCAGGCCCTCAAATCCCGCGGCGTGCAGGTCAGCGATGATATCGGGGCTTTCGTGCGCGCGGACTACGAGGCCCGCGGCGGCGCTGTCACGGCTGACCTTCTGGAAGAGCATTCCGTGCTCGAGGATGCAGCACTGGTCGAGACCATCCTGCTCGAGAAGCTCGGTGCCGCTGCCGAAGAGGCTCGCATAAAGCTGGGCTTTGCCTGGGCCGATGCGATGGTGCGCTATGATTACGCGACCATGGCCGACTACGGCCGCGTCTATCCCGGCCCGATCGAGCCCGACGAGACTGCCCAGAAACGCATCGATGAGATCACCGCCGAGCTCGAGAAATTGCAGCTCGAGATGGAGGATGAGGGGCTCGAGGACGGTGCCTACAATGCCCTTTACGAGCGCGTGGACGCCTTGGAAGAGGAAGCCCGCGACCTGCAGGAGGCCTACAGCACCGAGGACCTCGCGCGGTCTGGGGTGATCGCGTCGTGGCAGGGTGGGCAGATCACACTCCATGTTGGTCTCGTCCGCCCGGAAGACACCGTCAAAGAGGAGGGCGCGCGCGGCTCTTCGGGCAACCAGACCGGGGAGGAGGCCCCGGACGCCGGCGAAATCACCTACCCGGCCTCACTGGCCGAGGACCTCAAGACCGAGCGAGCTATGGCGCTTGGGGCCGCGATGGCGCTGCATCCGGAAGCCACGCTTGATCTGACGCTCTTCAAGCTGGTGAGCGACGTTCTGGCCAGCGGCATGAGTGTCACGCAGGCGATCAAGATCGATGCCCGCAAGGAATACCGCAGCCATGCCAAGATGGACGAGATCGACGAGACCTCGCTCGAGCAGGTGGCGGCGGCGCATGATGCGCTTGACCTTTCGTGGCTCGATGACACCCGCCCGCCCGCCGATCAGTTCGCGGCGTTTCGGGCCCTTCAGGCAGAGGAGAAGGCCAAGCTGGTCGCCTATGCCACCGCCAGCACCACGCAGTCCTGCTTCGCGCGGGACCGCCAGCGCGACAGCCTGATGCATGCGTTCGAGATCGAGATCATGCCCGACATTCGCGCCCACTGGACGCCGAATGCGGCGCTCTTCAATCGCTTCAAAAAGGCCTGGCTCCTGAAGATCCTCGGCGAGGATCTGGGTCTGGCTCAGAGGCGGTGACGCTGGGCCTCGTCGAGCAAGAAAGAGATCGTTGCTTTTTGTGACAAGCTCTTCGCCGAGCCCTTCGCCACACTCACGGACGCGCAGCGCGCTGCCGTGGCCGCCTGGTGCCCGCCTATGATGCAGACCGCCGGTGTCGCCTTTGATGAGGCGGAGCCCACTGCGGAAACCCCGGAGCCTGACAGCGAGGTCGCGCAAGCGGCCTGAGTCCTCACGCGACCCGCGCGTGGACCATACCACCCGCGCGGGTCGACCCTCCCACACCCAACCGAAAGACATCCCCATGGCTATACTCAAGTTCTCTGCGTCCTCTGTTGCGGCGCAGATCGCCCATGCACGCGCCTGCAAAACCTTCCTGCCCAACTGGAACGGGCCCGTGGACAGGCCTGCCCTGATCCTGATCGTCGGCAATGGCGTGCATTTGCGCTCCAACGGCATCGACGGCACGACCACCCGCATCGTTACCACCGAGCAGGCCGATCCCTCCTTTGCTTTCGCCGACGGCATGAACCCGTTTCGGGACACCGACTGGATGGCGCAGCGCCGCATGGCGTTTCGCGATCTGACCGGCCAGTTCTACACCGACATCCTGGATGACGTGCAGGTTCTCATCGACCGGGGGCGGGGGGCCATCCGGCTCGCCACCGATGGCCACAGCATCCGCGTCCTCAAACGCCGGGCCTCGGATTATCTCATCGGCGGGACCTACGAAGTGCCCTCGGGCCTCGGCGGCACCTTCCGGGTCATCCTCAAGGATGCCTGCGACACCTTCGCGATCGTGCAGAACTGCGGCAATTGCGAGGATTTCGACGCCATGCAGCCCTACCGCGTGCCGCTCGATGCGCTGATGGAAATCGATGACCGGAGGGCGGCGTGATGGGTTGGCTCTTCTACACCGACGGCCGCGTCCAGACCTACGCGGATGAGAAAGCGGAGATTGCTCGGCTGTGCACCTTCGAGGGCGAAAGGCGCAAGACGGAACTGGTCAAAGCCTGCAAGGTGGGTTCGACTTGGTACGCGGCGGCAAAGGTCACAAATATCGACGGCACCCCTGTCGAAGACACGACCTATGTCACCGATGCGGATGGCTCCATCACTTTCGCCGCCGTATTCCTTACCCGATATGATGACGGCTGCTGGGGCTACAAGGACATGGAGGAAAGCGCGGGACCGGTCGAATCCCGCGCGCCACTGAGCCTATTGGCCCTGCTGTCCGAGCTGAAAGACCCAGACAGCTATGCTCATGCCTGGCGCCAGCGCTGCCGGGATTGGGCTGCGATCCCGGACTACGAGGAGGGAGACAAGATCAAACTCGCAGCACCCGTGACGCTCACCGATGGCAGCATCTGCCAGATTGTCACCGCGACGCACTACTGGCGCGGGCAACAAAAGCGCCGCTGCTACCGCATCGAGGAAACCGGCGGGCTCGTACGCCTGTCGAAGGCCTCGCTTGCGGGTTCGGAGCTGCTCAGCTCCGCAAAGGGCGAGGCCAGTCCCGTGCTGGCGGAGTTTCTGGCGGGGCGAGAATAGGTCAGCGCCGGACGGTTCATCGACCTGCCCGGTGACAGCAGATCCTGCGTCTAATCTTGACAAGGCAATGCAAATGCATTACCTATCGCGGCCAGCAAAGACCCTTTTCTTCAGGAGACTGCCATGACAGCCCTCGCACAAGATGTCTCGAAACTCACGGATCGGTATCAGACGACCGTGCCGGCGGGTGTGCGCAAACAGCTCAAGCTGGGCAAGGGCGACCAGATTCGTTACTGCACCGAGCCGAGTGGCAGGGTCTATATCGAGCCCGTGCGCAGCGACGAGGAAGATCCCGTGCTCGGAGCCTTTCTCGATTTTGTCGAGGCCGATATCAAGGCGCATCCGGACCGCATTCGGGCGTTCGATGGGGCTTTGCATGACCGACTTGCAGCACTGGTCGGAGACGTTGACGTCGATCTCGATGCGCCGCTATCGCTCGAGGATGAATGAGCGGCGATAGCGTGCCCGCCCAAGCGCCCCTTGTCGTAAACGGATGGTCGATTTATGCGCATCCGCTCTTTCTGGATCAGCTCGAAGGGCTGATTGAAGAGGTCGAGGCGCGTAAGGCACGCGATCCTAAGACCTGGCGCAAGAAAAACCCGACGAAACGGCTGGCCGCCATCTTCAAGCTGGTCACCGAGGCCATACCGGCAGATCCGGGTGCCGCCGCCTTCCGGCAAGGCGGCACACTCGGCGATCACCGCAAGCACTGGTTCCGGGCGAAATTCTTCCAGCAGTATCGGCTGTTCTATCGGTTCAACAGCGATGCGAAGGTCATCGTGGTGGCCTGGGTGAACGACGACAAGACCCTGCGCGCCTATGGCAGCAAGACGGATGCCTATGCGACGTTCAAAGGGATGTTGGAAGATGGCAATCCACCTGACAATTTCGACGCGCTCTTGAAAGAAGCTGCAGCGGCGGGCAAGCGGTTCGAAACTTCCCTTGAAGCGGTGCCCGATCGGTAAGTGGGCCAGCTTGCTGTGACCCTTTGGCATTATCGTTTACGACGCCCCGCTGGAAGATGTAGCATCGGCTGATAATACGGTCGGAGAAAGCACAATGGACGAAACGGAAAAGGATAGGCAGCACCTCGGGCTAGAGGAGCAATGCGCGCCTGACCTGACGGGGCACCGTTTCCCAATTGCTGTGCACGTTGCAGACATGCCCGATGACCTCGGCAAGCTGCTGGATATCGGGCTCGAGGAGCATTTCCGTGGCGGCTGATGTCAATTCGTATGACGCGTGGTTTCGCGCGAAGGTGCAGGCCGCGCTGGAGGAGGAATGCACGGGAACATCTCAAGTTCAGGTGATGCAGGCCGCACAGGCATTGATTGATGCGAAACGGGAGGTCGAACCCAAGTCCTGACCAAGCCTTGGAGGTCAGCGCGGTCTGACCCCCGTCACCCTGAAAAGCGAAAGCGGGCTTTTTGTCCTTTGGAACTCAGACCCTGTTCCAAAGGAAAATCCCCATGTCCAAACCCAGAACGGCCAACCCGGCTCTCGCAATCTCCGAAGCCGATCTCGCCTCTGCGCTAGCGCTTATCGGCACAGAGATCCACCACCAACCCCTGCGCAGCTCAGCGCTCGCGCGCGTCATGCGCGAGACGTTTCTTGGCAGCGATGCCGGCGGTGCCTGGGACTGGCGCATGGCATATGACCTGATGCAGGCCGCGGCTGTCCAGGTGCTGCTGCGTGGGGACGGCGTGGCAGGTGACATCGCCGCTGCAAGGCTGCTTGCCTCGCGGCTGCTGACGGAAACGCGCCGGTCAGAGCAGCAGATCCGGCTTCAGCAGTTTTCCACGCCGCTGACTTTCGCGACCATGGCGGTGCGGGCCGCAGCGATCCGCAAGGGCGAGACCGTGCTGGAGCCCTCGGCGGGCACCGGTGCACTGGCCGCTTTCGCCGCCCGGACTGGTGCCGCGCTTTTGCTCAACGAGATCGACCCCTTTCGCCAGCGCCTCCTGCGCGCGGTTTTCGGCGGCGAGGTGACGGGCCATGACGGCGAGCATATCGACGATCTGCTGCAGTCGCCGCTTCTACCCGACGTCGTGGTGATGAATCCGCCCTTCGCCTCCTCGGTCGACCGCTCCCGGGACAAACACATCGCCGCCAAACATCTCGTCGCGGCTGCCAAGCGTCTGGCACCCGGTGGGCGGCTGGTGGCGATCATGCCGCCGGGATTCACGCCCGAACGCGATGCCGCGCATTGGTCACGCGCCTGCAGTCTCCTGACGCCGCGCTTGGCGCTGACGATGCCGGGACAGGTCTATCGCAAGCTCGGCACCTCTGTCGAAACCCAGCTCATGGTCTTCGACAAGGTGCAGGAGGGTGGCGAGATGATCCGCGCCAATGTCCGGGATCTGGGTGAAGCCTTGGCATATGTCGATGCCGTGGCCGCAACCCGGACCGAGATACGCCCCGTCCAACGGGCGGCAGCGGTTACTCCTGCGCGACCGATCGGTCCAGCATCTGTCCCGCGCAAGACCGCTGCCGGTGTTGTCACCGCCTCCAAAGCATGGGCCAATGCCGTTGTCCCGCTCACTTTCACGAGCCTTGATATCCCGCGCAACAACATGCCCATCTCGGACATCTATGCGCGCTACCGTCCGCAGCGGATCGAGATCGCGGGTGCGCAGGAACATCCCACCCCGCTCGTCGAAAGCATCGCCATGGCTTCTGTCGCGCCGCCGGTGCCCTCAAACACGGGTAGTGATGACTTGCGCCTGCCCGCACGGTTGATCGAGCAGGGAGATCTCTCAGAGGCGCAGCTGGAAACCATCATCATGGCGCATGATGCCCATGGGCGTGATCTGCCCGGTCGGTTTACCATCGATGATGACCAGACCAAGCTGACGCGCGCCGATGATGACCCGGATGCACGTGCCTATCGCCTTGGCTATTTCCTCGGCGACGGCACCGGTTGCGGCAAGGGGCGCGAATGCGCCGGGCTCATCCTTGTCAACTGGCTGGCCGGGCGCAGAAAGGCGATTTGGGTCTCCAAATCCGCCACGCTTATCGAGGACGCAATCCGCGACTGGACCGATCTTGGCGGCTCGCCTGCCGACATCCAGCCGCTCTCCAAATGGAAACCGGACCAGCCCATCCCGATGGGCGACGGTATCCTTTTTGTCACCTACGCCACGCTGCGGTCCGCGGGCAAATGCGGCACCACGCGGCTCAGCCAGATCCTCGCCTGGATGGGTGAAGACTTTGACGGCGTTCTGGCCTTCGATGAGGCCCATGCCATGCAGAACGCGGCAGGGTCTGAGCAGGGCAGGGGGGTCAAACCCTCCCAGCAGGGCCTTGCTGGCCTACGGCTGCAACTGGCAGCACCCCGCGCCCGCGTCTTCTACATCTCGGCCACGGGTGCCACGAGCGTGCACAACCTCGCCTATGCCGCGCGGCTGGGGCTCTGGGGGCAGGGCCCCGAATATCCCTTCCCGAGCCGCGAGAGCTTTGTGTCGGCGATGGAAGCTGGCGGTGTCGCCGCCATGGAGGTGGTCGCGCGCGATCTAAAGACGCTCGGGCTTTACACAGCGCGTGCCCTCAGCTTCGACGGTGTTGAATACGATGTGCTGGAACACGCGCTGACCCCGGCTCAGATCGAGATCTACGACGCCTATGCAGTGCGTTCGGACGATTCATCACAATCTCGAGGCCGCGCTGACAGCGACCGGCGTCACGACGCCTCGGGAGAGACTAAT